>NZ_ANIJ01000018.1 GCF_000347035.1 Leptospira sp. B5-022 | reverse complement strand
AGAACCGTAGTCCTTATTATCCGAGCCCAGGATATGCATCTCCTTCTCGGCGCCCGCAAGAGCTCGGTTATGCATAAAATTGGAATAAGGTTGGCTGAAGTATGAATGAGTAGTGCGAGACCCGGTTGCATCGGTCATCGTAAATTCAGTAAAACCGAATGCATCCGTTTCCTTTTTGCCGTTAATGAATGCGGAGAAAGAAACCCCATTCTTATAACTATAATTCTTAGGGATCGTATTTCCAAGTCCGTCTTCTAATATGATCTTTGTACAAACTCTGTAATTGATGGAAAGATCCGGGATATTATCCCCGCCGTTATTATCGAACTTGGTAGAATTATCATATTCTAAAGTGTAAGTTCCGCCGATCCCGTTCTTGATCTGCTCGATCACATCCGGAACCGTGCCTGTAGACATCGCAAAATACCAAGTAGGCTCTTTTAGATGAATGATCCCTATATCGGTAAGTCCATCTCCGTTGTAATCTCCTTGGATCCACTGAAACGGATACACCTTACTGAGTAAATCAGGACGATCCAATGCCTGACTAACTACTGCCGAACCGGGAGTTACAATCTTATTCTGAGCAAGATCATAAACAGAGTATGAGCCATTGTATAATACGATCGGATTTCCAAGATGATCATAATCATTTGAAAACCCTACAAGTCCGGGATTATAAACGCTTCTGGTAATCGAAGTAGCAGTAATTCTAATTTTAGAAAATACTGTCGAAGAAGTATCCGTAGGATCTTCATATACAATCGATTTACCACCAAGCTCAGGATAAAGCGCATATTGAATTCCAGCTTGGCTTGTAATATCGTAAACAGCAGTCGTAACAGGAAGACTGACAGTACCGGATGGAACCAATAACTTGAAAGTAATGGAAGAAGTACCTATCGTACCCAAATACCATTTATGAGAAGTCCCTCTACGATCGACCAAAAGGACTTGAGACTTTCCCGCTCCTGCCCCAACAAAATCTCCGGAAAATATACTGAATTGGTTTCTATTATTTCGATTCGTTTCGCTTCCAGCTTGGAAAAGATTTTGTAGAAAAGAATCCGAAACATCTGTTGGAGTTCCTACATTTAGATATCTAGTCCCAGTCGGGTTAGATAGTAAAAATCTTTGGGCTGGATTTGAAGTTTGATCGTTTAAAACAAGTGCAGACTTATAAGAAGCAGATTCAAAATTGTCTATAGCGTATCCACTAGAATTAATATCAAAAGAAACAACCTGAGAATCTGCAATGCTTGCAAAATCGATTCTTTTAAAAGCAGTCCCACTATCTTGAGTGACTACGAAAAACTTGCTAATGTTTCCAAAATCTCCAAAGAATAAAACTTCGTCTCGAGTATTAACTGTATAACGATCAGCTTTCCCATTATTGATCGTAATGATTCCGTTTGTTTCCGGATTGAATCCTGTTAAGACAGCTTCTGTAAATGTATTCCCTTTCTTAAAATCAAATACTCCTGCCTTTCTATCAAAAAGTAAAAGTTCTGGAGATGAAGAACAATCATCCTGAGTAAAACATCCTTCAAAAGGGAGTTCGCCTTTTCCAGGATTGGAGTTTCCATCATATAAATAATCTAATAAAACAGTTTTTGTATTCGAAAGAGTGGAAAATACTTCGAAGCCTTTGATCGGTTTTACTTCATCCAAAGGTAAAGGAGTTTGCATTACTCTTTCTTGGTTCGGACCAAAACTCATATCACTATAAATTTTGTAGCGGAAACCTGTCGGTGTTGCTTCTCCTATCCAAAACTTACCGTCATTGGCGGAAAAAAATCCGATATCAGTGACACCGTCTCCGTTAAAATCCCCTTGGAGCCACCGAGTAACCGTTTTGAATTGTGGAGCTTTTGACCAAATCTGAAAGTTGATAGTTTGATTTATAGTCGCACCTAAAATCCATTCCCCGGAAGAACGATCGAATAGCAAAAAGTCGGAAGTACCGTCTCCGTTAAAGTCTCCGGAAAACTGATCGTTGGAAAATAAGGTCTGCTCGGGAGTGGAGAATATTTTATATAATACCCAGTTTGTTATGAAATACGCGGGACTCGTTTTATCCGGATTTCGTAAGCCCTCACCTACAAACCATTTTCCTGTTCGAGCATCATAGAGAGAAATATCTGTAAGGCCGTCTGCATTGTAATCTCCGACCAAAAATTTAACTTTATCTCTGGCTTTTCCTTCTATGCTAGTATCTCTAGTGCTGACACTATCTAAGTTTGCGTTCGGAGAATAGTCTCCCCTAAATACATTTTGGAATTTTTTTCCTATTTTTAGAAACTCGAAACTTCCACCCTTATTCAACATTAAAGTCCAAAGACCAGTAGGTTCGTCGAATAATAATGAATCGGAAAGTCCGTTTCCATCGTAATCTCCAGGAAACCATTCCATCCTGAAAATATCAGGGACTCCGCTCAACAATCTTCCATAATTACGAAATTGGAAGACTTGCCCATCATGTTCAGCTACAATGAAATCTTTTGTTTCTGGAAGAAAGAACGCGATATCTGCTCTTCCATCTCCATTAAAATCTCCGCTTACATTTCCTTTGAAAAATCTTATTTTGGAAAAGCTGTCATAGTTTTTATAACGATTCCCATAGGTCTTAAAATTATATCCGCCTTCTTTTCTGCCTTCTGCGGCTTTCCAGTTTCCGGTTTGAGGGTTAAAATACACGATATCCGAAATCGCGTCTCCGTTAAAATCTCCCTCGAAATATTGCGTGGAATCCGGTAGCAATTCAGACTCACTTGAACCTTGATTTGCAACGTTCTGCCAAGCTAAAGTGCGGGTTGCAATGCTGTATTTGAATTCCGGTTTTGTACTTTGGCGATCCGAATCTACAGTTTTTAAAATAGGTTTTCCAGAATCGAAGGAAGTATCATAAACAAGATTATAAGTCCAAAGTTTTCCACCTGTCCAACCGACCTCAATCTTATCCAATAGTCGATCCATAGTCATTGTAAATCCAGGAGCTTTACTTACGTAGGAATCGGATCGCTGTTTAGTAATAAAGCGAACATATTGTTTCGCGGCAAATCCGCTCCTACTGTTCCCAGTATATTTAATTTCCTGAATATATAAGCTTCTTTTATCGGAATATTGGGAAGTATCGTAAGTAACTTGCATATAGTTCCCATTTCGATCTTCCGTTTTAGAAAGATACCAACTATATGTTTTGGATATCTGGCTTGGATCATAGATCCGATTGGAGGAAGAGTCCCCGTAGATCGTTTTGGTTCCGCTTGAATCTGAAACTTCCCAGGTTCCTCCGTTTTCAACATTCGTTAATTTTAATAATGCAAAATCTTCTTCCGTGATCTCCGGTCTATAAGTTCCATTTTCATTGGAAGTGGAACCGGAAACTTTGATCAGTCTTTTTCCATTCCAAGTAAATGTATCTCTGGCATCGTAAAACAAGGCCCCGTATTCGGGTGTTCTTGTAATTGCTCCGAGTCCGAGATTCCAACCTACCCCAGTCCATCCATCTCCGCCCGTAGAAGAATATGAAAGTGCAAGACTAGGCTGAACCCCAGCCCTACCTGCAGGCACTTGAATTGGGTAATTTAAAGATACAGCTCCGAAATTATTCGGTTCCGGTGGTGCAATAAATGAAGCTCCGGACAAAGCATCCGCTTTTGTTTCCGGATCATCGATCGCCTCACTGTAGTTTGTCGAAATAGAAAATAGATCGCTTCCTTCTGGTGCTGGCGCTGAACCGGGAGATAAGAAGGACGTGCCGGATGGTAAAACGCCGGCAAACTGGAACAGACGATTCATCATGTCCGATCCGCCAGAACAGGAAGAAAGCAAAAAGGAGAGAGCCAAAAAGAAACCGAAAGCTTTAAAATTTACTTCTCGTTTTCCAAAACGAAAGAATCCTTTTGCAAAATGAATACAATCTTCTATTCTATTTAAAAAATTCTTCCCTGACATATCCTTCCCGCTATCATTCGAACACGCTATTTCCTTAATAAAAGCAAATGCTCTCACAAAGAGAGCTTCTACCTCATTAATTTTTTCTTTGTGAGAAATTCACTTTCATCCGATTATAGGATGATCCGATTTGAATCACCCTATTACAAATTACTTATGGAACAATAGTCACCTTGATCTGATAATCTCGTTCAATGAGAGGAGAGATAAAGAAGTTATTCATACCATATCGTAAAGAACCGGGGTTAACTAAATCCAAATCAAACCTACGAATCGAGTCGGTTGCTATATCTTCAGATCTCCAGACTGGTAATGCACGAGACAAGTATACTCCAACTTCAGGTAATCCCGTCTGTAGCCCCTCATTCTTGGTGCTAAGGAAGAATTCGGAACTTCCTTTGAGCGCCCATGGACTCAAAGTAAACGTCCGACCTCTAATAGTTTTCTTAGTACCATCGGTATGTTCCCACGCTGTGAACAATGTCCCCTCACTGCTAACAGCCACTTTGGAAGATCTTTGTACTGCTCCTGGTTGTTCAGAGCTGAGTGTCAATGCGTTTCCATTCTGAAAACTGTTTAATATGAGATTGACCACTTTTACTTGCAATGACCCATTAATTGAATATTGAATATATGCATAGTCACCAATCGCATTCACTCGGATAAAGGCTGGGTTCGTCACAATAGCCAAATTACTCGTACCGACAACTGCTCCCGTAGTTAAATTAATTGATCGCCCATACCAAGTACCGCTTGCTCCTTTATAGATGACTAATCCATAATTTGTCCCGGCAGAAACATTTACCCCATTACTTGCCACAACGGAATTTGAGCTCAAGGTCACACTATTTACAATCGCGCCTGTAGATAAATTGACCGAATGGTTAACAACGTTAGACTGATTTCCTGAGGTATCTACCCAATGTCGGCTAACGAGCGCGTATTGACCTCCATTCCCATCAGCATCAGCTTCATATCCCCAATTGTTCCAAGAATTAACTGTAAAGAGATTAAAGGTATTGATCGCAACCGTACCATTTGTCGCGTTATAAATTTTGCCTTTAACCGATCTCGTACTTTCCCAACTAGCCGGTATCGGCACTATATCAGCCCATGTAACTAATGCACGATCTATACCAACGGCCAAACCTATTCTACTCCCGCTAGTGCGAGTTACCACCTTTGTTGGAGCCAAGATTATTGCGCCATCCGCAAAGTTCCGAATTGCTATATATATATCCAATCCGTTTTCCCAGATAATGGTTACCTTGCCACTGGTGGAATCTAACTTTGCTGTTAACTCAGTAGCCGCTCCCACAGAAGTTGCAAGGGTGAATTGATTTAGCACAGACGTTCCTGGATCTGAGATTTTTACAGCTTTTCCTAAAATAGCTGTATCCTGTTTCCAAAAAACCATCATTGCGTCTCCACTGGATACACTCACAGGTTCACCATATGGCACATCGGCACTTGGATCACTTAATGTATTATCCGAGGCAACAGAAGCTGCCTGAAGAGCATTCCCATTCGTTCCTATTGAGAAACTACCACCCGATAGAAAACTGAAGAAACCACCTGCGTCTGTCCAACTATTCCAGAAAGGCACTCCCTTATTGTATGATCCCATCCAATTGATTGCATGATAATCAGGAGTAAATCCCAAACACCCAAATGGATGAAATTGATTTACTCCGGAACAATCTGAAGTTCCTCCATTTAATAAAGGAAGATATTGTCGCAAGTTGTAATCGGATGCGGGAGTTTGAGCATTCCAAGTTGACACAAAGGAATTATCTTCAATCAATCTCACATCTGGAGCTGTCAATGTTCCAGGGATCGTAGTAAGTGTGGCCTTAGCTGAAACTTTTTGAATGCCAGACTGTAAAACCACAGTAAAATATCCTTCCGGAGCTAATGGGGTAATGGTCGGCGGAGCTGCAACGGTGTAAACATTCGGGTCGCCTGCAATATAAATAGAATCGTTTTGTTCTATATTTCCATTTACATTCTTAAGATAAATGGTTGTATCACCGACATTCGTCGTAACATCCAACTCAGCTCTCATTTTCTTAACGTCTGTATAACTCAATGGCCAAATCGTTCTCCGATACGCACTATTTAAAGCAGGGCGAATGTATACATTTACTAAACTATTTTGTACATCTACGACATCGCTAGCAGACGGCATTTGTAAACAAATACGAAACGTCTGATCTGTATAACCAGAATTATCAATCCAAACGCGACGAATTTTTTTAGGGTCAGTAACATTTGTATCTTTTATGATATGCACCCAATCTGTTCTTGTTCCTCCTGCGCCTAAACTAACTTCAAAGTCCAAAGTTTGGTCTAAATAAAATCGATTAGTAGACACGATCGGACTATAGCTAAAATTTGTAAAAATTTGATATGTGCCGCCATTCTCCGGAGAACCAAAATTTGGATTTAGATATTTTGTTTTATCCAATTTAATCTCAAAAACTAATTTTTCTCCGAAACCAACCTTACCGACATTCTTTGCATGGATGTCCGGATCATAAGGGTGCTCACCCAGTTGCTTTAAATCCCAGAGAGTGTTCAAAGAGAAGTTATCCTCTCCATTTGCAACTGGACTAGAAGAATAAGTTGGGTCTACAACCTTATTTAATAAATCCTTTACAGAAATATATACGATATCGTAAACATCACCTGCCCAAATAATTGAATCAACACCTTTAACCATCTGAATTTTTTTAGGATCAGTTGGATTAAAAATCCTAATATTGGTTCCATCGACCCAATAATCAGTATAAGAAAAATATTTAGCTTTCGAAAAAATCGCCCAAACACCAGCGGTTGCTTTTTCTGAGTCACTCCAAGAACTAGTTGGTTTTTGAATACAAGCAGTTCTTTCTACTCCATCAGATCCAGTAAAAGTACCGTTGTTACAGGGAAGCTTACTCTCGATACCAGCAAATGATTTAATTGCCTTTACATGAATTTTCGATTCATTTAACGCTGGAGCGAGTTCACTAAAGTCGATTACATAATCTTGAAATTCAACTTTGCTGCCAGAACAAGATATTCTCTCCAGGGCCTTTTTTAAAGTAACTCCGGGAGATAAGGTTGATACCGTTGTAGTTATACATGGATCCGCACTACTCAGATCATCAAAAGCAGCAACCCGATATTTCTCCCTTAAGTTCGGTCCGTAAAATTTAATTAGGCTCGTTCTACCTTTAGAGTTTTCTTCGATAATCTTAAGGTTATCTCCATTAAAATTCAAAAGTGCGGATTTGTAATTTGAGTCCGCTACGTGCGTCATTGAATAATCTACGATATAAATTTTTGGAGTAAATCCTGAATTGATAGCGCGTTCAATTTCGGCAGTGTTTAAGTTATTAAGCTCTACAACATAGGGACCAAATTCATTTCCCCCATATACTTCTACTTGGAAAAGGCTATAATCATCATTTCTCAATCGAAAACTTTGGACCGGGATCAAATTGCCAATACCATCTTCAAACATAAGAGTACAAAGGATATTTGTTAACTTAACTGGCATATTGACCGTACGGTTCTTAATATAAAGCGCAGCTCTCACATAACCAGCATTCGATTCAACCTTAGAGGTCTGATTGACTTTTGCAGATTTTTCTGCTCGATATTTTCTAGCATTTTTTCCAGAAGAATCACTTTTCGTAGTAGTTGCATTGCGATCTATATTATTTAAAAAAGGTTTATCTGCCCATTTAGTAGTTGTAGATTCATTCAAAACCCGCTTTGACCAGCTATTAGTAGATTTATTGCTAGAATTAGAACTCGAACCAGAAACTACATTATTTACGACGTTTTCAATGGAAGTAGCCTGGGAATCTTCCGTTTCACTTTTATATTGATCTTGAAACTGAACAGTCTTGAGATTTGTCTCAGTCTGATGAATAATCTCTGTTCCAAGACTAGTAGTCGATTCCAAATCGTCAGAATTAATCTCGCTTAAAATCTCGTCGCTCTCCCCAGTACTACTTTTCAGAATAGCGATCTTCAAAGTAATTGGAGGGGCAATTACAGTATCGACATCCGGATAATCAGCAACCCATACGTTAGTTGTAGTTTCGTTGATATTTAAAATTCCATCACCGTCAAAATCGTTAACAATCGTTGTTCCGGTTGGATCGATCGCTCCACCTAAGGCTTGGGCGCTCACTTTGGTTCCCGGTTTTAAATTGAACAAACCATTCACCGGTGTGTTCGGTACAGACCCGCCACCACCGACAGGAACCCCGCCCTTATCTACTACTAGAGGAACCTTTTCTGCAACGAGCCATGTGGCTTTTTTCAAATCCACATCTCCACCGCCAAAGCCCCAGTCGCTTAAACATCCCGCAAAGGAAAGCATAACTGTAGTCAAAAGAACTTTCCTAACAACAATCCTAACGATCAAATCGAACATCGAACGAACCTCCGGTTCTCATCACTTTTGAAAACCAAATCCAAAATACAAAATGCGCCGGACAAATTTCTCTAACCAGGTCTGACTTTTTTGACCAGGTGCAAAATTTTATTCACAGTTCTGCCCGATTCGTCTTTGAACCGAAACATAACTTTGGCGTTTGAATGGACGTTTCGAAAAAGTTCCCTTTTTTGTCTAATTTTTTGTGTGAAATTTAAAAAAAATTCTGAAAACGTTTAGAAAATAGGCAGTGATTCTTCTTAAATGAAACTAAGGGATAAAATTTTTGGAACTTTTTCTCCCAGTTGGGAGATTCTAGAAAAATTAGAACGTATCCCATAACGGATAATTTATGTTATTCTAATACGGGATATTCCTCCCGGAGATTTTTATCAAAAACAAGAACTTAATGTTTTTATAATGTTAATATTGCTATATTTGGAAATTAATTTTTTTTAAAACGATTACATCGAATTCGGATAGTTCGGAAATCAAATCATAAAATCCTCCCACTACCCAAGATCTATGCCATGAATAGGGATTTATCAATCTCTGTAACCTTGAATCCAATCTGTTCCTTATTGGATGGGACTATCTCATTTGGGGTAAAGGAAATTCTCATATAAATCTAAAAAGCAACTTACGTTCCTCGATCATCCAGATGTTAATTTTAGAAAAATCGAAAATCCATTATCTACACTATTTCTATATAATTTATTTATAATATAACTAAATAATATGAACCCTCTGAGGCCGTTATCCGACTAAAAATGAGACATATCTTTCCTTCATCATTCTTGCAAAATCCAACTATGTTCCGTTTAGAAATTGCGAACAAATGTTCAATAAAAACGAACACTGTTCCAAAGGCGGATATTTCCCGGAATTTTCCTTGTCGGGAATCCGGGCAGAATCCATCTTTTACCAGAACAATCGTTCTACTTTAAACGGATCGAGACCTTTCCAATACGATCCGATGGTTCAAAATTTCGTTATACGAGGACATTAGAGGGATCCAAATGGCAAAACAATTTGAAGGTAAAGTTGCATTAGTTACGGGAGCTGCATCTCCCAGAGGTTTAGGTCGCGCTATCGCCAATACGATCGCAAGAGACGGTGGAGACGTGGTTGTAGTAGACTTAAATAAGGAACAGATCGAGCAGGCTGCTGCCGATATCGCGAAAGAATTCGGCGTTAAAACCTTAGGCTTTCCGGTAAATGTCACTAAGCCGGAAGATTGCGACGCTGCGATTAGCGCCGTTAAAGAAAAATTCGGAAAACTCGACTTCTTAGTAAACAATGCGGGAGTTTTAAAAGATAATCTTTTTATCAGAATGAGCGAGCAAGAGTTCGATTTTGTGATGGATGTGAACGCAAAAGGTGTGTTCCTGATGACCAAAGCAGCATCTAAACTTCTTCTGAAAGCTCCTTCCGGTAGAATTGTGAACATATCTTCTCTCTCCGGTCTTTCCGGTCAACCTGGCCAAGCGAACTATTCTTCTTCTAAGGCTGCGGTAATCGCTCTTACTAAAGTTGCTGCAAGAGAATTTTCAGGCAGAGGTGTTCTTGTAAACGCAGTCTGTCCTGGTTATGTACAGACAGACATGACTGCTTCTCTTCCGGAAGAAGTTCAGAAAAAACTTACCGATCCTATGTTCATTCCGTTAAAAAGACCGGGAACTCAACAAGAGATCGCTGACGCTGTAGAATTCTTCCTTTCCGACAAAGCATCTTATATCACCGGTGTATTCTTGAGAGTAGACGGCGGCGCCGGTATCGGAATGTAAGGAGTTAGTCATGAGAGAAGTTGCAATCATCGGGGCCTATGAAACGGTCCACGGTAATCATAAAGACAGAACTCTTCGTGACCTAGTCACGGAAGCGGGTAACGGAGCCATCAAGGATTCCGGTATAGACAGAAAGGAAATCCAAGCTGTTTATGTTGGGAATTACGCCGGAAATGAGTTTAATGCGCAAAACACCATGGGATCTTACGCAGCCAACTTACTTGGATTAGGTGATCGTCCTGCGATCCGCACCGAAGGGGCCTGTGCTTCCGGTGGGATCGCGATGAGACAAGGTGTTCTTGCCGTTGCATCGGGCCTGTACGATACAGTTTTAGTTCTGGGTGTCGAAAAAATGAACGGCCTTGATCCCGAAACTACGATGGAGATCGTAGCAAGAGGGCAAGACCAGGATGTAGAAGGCGGTTATTGTATTTCCGGTCCTTCCGGTTTTGCGTTAAATGCAATCCGTCACATGCACGAGTTCGGCACCACCAAGGAAATGTTAGCAACCGTTGCCGAAAAAAACTATTTCCACGGTAGCCTAAATCCGTTCGCTCATAAACAAAAAGAGATCTCCTTCAATAATATTATGAGAGCAAGAATGGTTACTACTCCATTCGGTTTTCATGATGTTTCCTTGGTTACGGATGCTTCTGCGGCAGTTGTGATCACTACGAAAGAAAGAGCAAAATCCGTTCGTAAGGATTATGTGGTAGTAAAAGGTTCCGGGATCGGTGGAGATTACTTCAATGTGGCTCTTAAAAAAGATTCCGTTAGCTTCCCCGCTTCTGTGCAAGCAGCTACTGAGGCTTTTAAAATGGCCGGAGTGGAAAGAAAGGATATCGACGTTTTAGAATGCCATGACTGTTTCACGATCACAGAGATCATCAATATAGAAGATCTTGGGTTTGTAGAAAAGGGAAAAGGCGGCCAATTCACCAAAGACGGTCATACTCGATTGGGCGGTAAACTTCCCGTAAACACTTCGGGAGGTTTAAAAGCAAAAGGCCATCCGGTCGGAGCTACAGGTGTAGGTCAGGTTGTGGAGATGACTTTCCAACTCAGAGACCAATCCGAAAAACGCCAAGTTGCAAATGCTCGCACGGCATTAACCCATGTTTTAGGCGGCCCGGGTGCCGTTAGTATCGTGCATATTCTGCAGAGGGGGGAATAATGGCGGAGATTATGGAAGCTCATTCTTTGACGGGAAAAAAATGTAAGTCCTGCGGATTCGAGGCTACGGATCCCGTAGTATCCTGCACGAATTGCGGATCGGAAGACGTGGAAGTTAAAACTTTTTCAGGAAAAGGAAAAGTATATACTTACACCGTTGTTCATGTCGGATTCGGACATTTGGCTCCGAGAGCGCCTTACGTTCTTGCCGTTATCGAGCTGGAAGAAGGTGCTAAAACAATGAGTATCATCGAAGGAGAATACCAAGGCAAACCGGTCACTGAATCTGTGGCGATCGATATGCCTGTTCTATTCGATAGAACGGAAACTTCGACGGGATTTATTTTTAAACCTGCTTGATCAAAAAAGGAAAGCGGGGTGGGACTTCCCCGCTTTTGTTTTACAAAAAACGAATAAGTCCAATTCTCTCCCATTCTTAGAAATCGATATTAAGAATCAGCTCCGGATAGTTTGACAAAAGTCAACGTACGTCCCCTTCTCCCTGGGAATGAAATTATTTGCGGATTTTCTCCCGACAATACCGTGACAAAAAGTTCTTTGCTTTCTCTTTCTAAAAAAGAAACTTGGAACCAATATAAAGGAGTAATCCATGAAAACTCGGGCAATCCTGATTTCCCTTTTTGTTTCCATTCTCTCCCTCACTTTTTTATTGAACTGCGGAGATAAAGAAAAACCGAAAGAAGAAGCTGCACCTGTAGCAAGCGCAGCAACTTTAAGTCCGGAAATAGAAGAAGGTAAAAAACTTTTTCTTGAAAACGGATGTAACGCATGCCACGGAGATACTGGTGCCGGAGACGGAGCAGCTGCGGCTAGCTTGAATCCAAAACCTAGAAATTACAAGGCGCCGGCAAATGAATGGAAAAACGGTCCAACAGAAGCTGGAATCCTGAAAACTTTGAACAACGGAATTCCAAGCAACCCTGTGATGACTTCTTACAAGTTCTTAGGCGACGAAAAACTTAAGAAAATTGCTAAGTACGTAATTTACCTGAACCAAAATTAATACCGATACTTTGGGGGTCCGAAAGGACTCCCACCTCGATTTTTTCCCACTTTTCTTCTGGAAGTTTTCCACCCCCATTTCAACCTAGCTTTGTGAGCCAATCCACTTCTTTACCACATTGCGATAGTTGCGGAACGGACAGAAAATCCCCTCTTTCGAGAGAGGTGAAAACCTACGGAAATTGGGCCTGGTTTTTGATCCTTTTCGGGATCTCTTCCAAACCTACTACTGTTTCTTTTCAATGTTCCCGATGCGGCCAAATTTTCGACAGACTTTCTCCGGAGGAGCTAGAGCACTACGTTTAACGGACGAGTTCCCTTAAGCAGACGTTTTTCCTCAGGAAACGGGATTGACTGTCTTCGGGAGGGAAGGTCTTTTGTGCTAAATAAGGCAGATGTCTGACGAATTCAAAATAAACGTGGATCTTGAACCCAATGTCCCGGTGATCCATATCTCTGGAGAAATTACTTCCGAGGCGGATGACGAAATTTTAGGGAAATACCAATCCATACCGGAACAACGTAGGACCAGAGTGATTTTGAATTTTCACGGAACGTCTTACATCAATTCCGCGGGACTTGCAACCTTGATCAGTTTGATTACCAAAGCAAGCGAGTCCTCTTCTAAGATCGAGTTTGCAGGCCTAAACGACCATTTTAGAAAAGTGATGGATATCGTCGGTCTTACGGATTTCGTTTTAATCCACAATACTCTACAAGAAGCTCTTAGTTAAGGGATCAGTCCCTTCTTCTTAAAATCTTCCACAACTAATTCCAGATCCTCGGGTGTGTCCACGCTTAATGCGGCACGACTTGTTATGTACACTCCGATAGAATACCCTGCTTCCATTGCTCTAAGTTGTTCCAGTGATTCCGATTCTTCTAACGCGCTAGGAGGAAGTTCCGGATATCCAAGTAAGAAGTCTCTATCGTATCCGTAAATCCCAAGATGTCTATAAGCAGGGACCGTTTTTTTGAATTGGCTAGGGATTGCAGAACGGGAGAAGTAAAGCGCCTTACCGTTTTTGTCTAAAACCACTTTCACCCGATTCGGATCCGAAATTTCCTTTTCTTCCAATCGGACAGCTGCGGTGCTCATCGCCCAATCGGGCCTTTCCAGTTTGAGTTTCGCTACTCCGTCAATGAGTTCGGATTCTATCCCGGGTTCGTCGCCTTGGATATTGATTATAATTCCGGAATCCGGATATTTTAGTGCAACTTCTCGAATCCTATCCGTACCGGAGGGATGATCAGGAGAAGTCATTATCGCCTTACCACCGTTATCCGAAACGATTCGGGCGATTCGTTCGTCGTCGGTAGCAACTACAACTTCGTGAAGAAGAGAAGACTGGACAGAATTCTTATATGTCCAGGCGATCATCGGAAGGTCCCCGATCTTGGCTAACGGTTTGCCGGGAAATCGGGAACTTCCATATCTTGCGGGTATGACCCCTAGGATTTTCGGTTTTGTCATCAGTTGACGATAAATTCTGTGAAGTACACTTCTTGGATCTTTCCGTCGGAGAGAATGTGATTGATCTGAGCCTTAATTTCTTCTCTCAAATCCAACTGATCTTCCACATCGATCAGATCGTCCTTGGTTTTTCTTCCTATGATCAGGTTCACCAAATCCCTCATCTGAGCGATCCTTTCCGCAAGTTCCGCTGTGATCTTTGCGTCGTCTCTTGCCACTCCGAAAGATAATTTCATCTTCACGAAATGTGTCTCTCCCTTATCCGCAGTATTGATCCTGAACTCTTCCTGGAATTGGAAGGTCATGAGTGGCGGAGGAGGTTTTACCAAAGCCACGTTTTTCATCTCACGGAAAGTGCTAGTTGCCGCCTGTTTCGCTACGAACATGGAAACAAGTACAACTATGATAATTCCGAATACGGCACCGGCAATATAGATCAGCCATTTGATGAGCGGAGACGAGCCGGCGCCGGCATCCGCCGCGGGTAAACCGCCTTCTTCCTCGTCTATTTCGGGATCGCCCATGGGTATTCTCCTTTTACTCTTCTATAATCCACTTTCGGTGGAAGTTTCCGAACCCGGAACGCGGCTCTTAGGTAGGCCGAAATTGGATTCGTATTCGCTTCGTTTAGTGGATTTTTCCGTTAAAATTACGATATCAATTCTTCTGTTGAATGCTTTTGCTTCCGGAGTTCCTTGGTTCTCCACAACAAGCGGTCTATAAGATCCAAAACTCACAGCCTGGAACCAACTAGGGTCCAATTTTCCTACACCTACGATATAGTCAGTGGAGTTGATCGCTCTTGCTCCCGCTAGGTCCCAATTATTCAAATAAGTTCGCTCTTCCCTACTGGGATTGGCGCCGGGAAGTACTGCATCAGCATCGCAGTGACCTTCTACCCTAACGAATCTTTCCAATCCTTTGATGAGTCCACTAGCTTTTTTTAATGTACTTTTGATCGGTTCCTGCAAGATCGCGGATCCGGGATTAAAATAATCCGCTCCTACCAGGCTTATAACAAGACCTCTTTCGTCTTCCGTTACTCGCACTTTCCCTGCTTCAATCTCAGGTTTGAATAATTCCGTGGCAGTCTTTTTGGATTTAGAAAGCGCCTTCCCCGTGGTCATGGAAGGAAGACTTTCTATGTTCATTCCCATCTCTTCCAATTTTCCTTTGGAAAGAGTTTGGCCTCCGTCAAAAAATCCGGTAGTGGTTTTGAACGCAGATAGAATGATCTGCATCTCTATCGCATTCGTTTTACCTGTACGATACAACATGATGAAGAAGCAAAGAAGAAGTGTAACCATGTCTCCATAAGTAAGCATGTACTCTGGAATATTCTGGATACATTCTGGACATTTGGATTTTGCCATATTCTTCTACCGAAATAAATCTTAATCGTTTTCGTCTTTTAATACGCCGCGTTCGCCAGGTGGCAGATAACTTGCGAGTTTATCTTTCACGATACGAGGGTTATCCCCGGATTGGATGGAGAGTGTACCTTCTATCATGATCTGTCTTATTAATAGTTCGTCCGAGGATTTACGCATGAGCTTTTTCATAATGGGAATAGCTATGATATTCGCCCCCATGGATCCGTACAATGTGGTGATCAATGCGGCCGCCATTCCCGTTCCGATCGCACTCGCGTCTCCCGATCCGAGGTTCTTCAACATTTGGACCAATCCGATCAGAGTTCCAATCATCCCGAATGCGGGAGCAAGAGCTCCCCAGTTTTCCCACCAGGATTTTCCGGCATTATGTCTGGAGGCAATATTACTCATTTCGGTTTCCATAATATTCCGAACAAGTTCCGGGTCTGTACCGTCCACGACCAGGGTAATTCCCTTTCTTAAAAATTCTTCCGGAAGTTCGTTCACGTCGTCTTCCAAAGCGAGTAGACCCTCTCTTCTTGCTTTCTCGGAGAAGGATACTAAAGTTTTTATAAGTCCTATGAGGTCGCTTTTTTCTTCTCTAAAAGCCTTACGAGTTACCTTTCCCAAGTCCAAGGTATTTTGCCAAGGGACCGCCATAACCGTACAAGCGGTCGCTCCTCCGAATGTGATCAATACGGAAGGCACGTCCACAATATCGATCGGATTTAGTCCGGCGGAAAGAACCCCGAAAGTGAATACTACGATTGCGGAGCCGAAGCCTATGATTGTAGCTATATCCATTGTAGTTTAATCTGCCCTCTTAAATTGATCCGGCGCGGAACCAAAAGGAAACACCAGCACTCGTTTTTTGAACTCCAAAATTTTTTCGATCACTTCAGGTATACTTTCTTGGACCACATATTTTCTATCATTAGACAAAGTGATCGTTGTATCCGGATTGGCCTCGATACATTCTATATGAGAGGCGTTTAGAACGAATTCATTTCCTTTCAATCTATGTAAAGTAATCAAACGCCCCTCCTTTTTCCAGAGTTCTTGTTTATAGTCTCGACCGTCTTTTGGATTTGGATGATGAATTTTTCCTCCGTAAAACGGTTTACCGAGGCCTGAAAGTCCTTGGATTTCCATTCTTTTCGGTCGGATTCCTCTAAGCTAGCGTTCAATGCTTCGACCGTTTGCTCTCGGAAGAATAGCCCGGTCTTTCCGGAGACCACCGTCTCTAAGGCTCCTCCCTTTCCAAATGCCAAAACAGGAGTACAATAGCCTTGCGCTTCAACCGGTGCGATCCCGAAATCTTCCATTCCGGGAAAAATGAATGTTTTGGCCTTGGCCATATACTCTTGCACTTCATTCCTTGGCCTATGAGGCAAGATCTCCACATTCGGCGGAAGTTCTTTTACGAGTTTCTTATATTCTTGGCCGCTTCCTAAAATTTTTAGAGGTCTCCCGTTCTTTCTGTATGCCTCTATTGCCAAATCGATCCGTTTATATGGAGCAAATGCGGAAACGATCAGATCGAAATTTTCCTTCTTCTCAGTTTTAACTTTAAACCCTTTTGGCAAACAAGGAGGATAAACTACCTTGGAATTCCTTCTATAAAACTTTTGGATCCTTCTGGAAACGAATTCCGAGTTGCATAAAAAAGAATCCACTCTATTGGAAGAAACGGAGTCCCAGGTACGAAGATAATTGGAAACAAATTGGAAGGCAAAAAACTTCAATCCGCTTCTGGCGGGAAAATAATCATAGTAAAGATCCCAAACGTATCTCATTGGAGAATGTACATAACTAATATGGATCGCATCAGGATCGGGGATCACACCTTTTGCAACACAATGAGAAGAAGATACTATCAGATCATACCCTCGAAGATCCAAGGATTCGATTGCGGTCGGAAATAAAGGAAGATACCAACGGTATTTGGACTTGAAAGGGAGCCTATCGGTGAATGCGGTTATGATCCTTCTGTTTTCGATCCTTTCGTTTAATTTTCCTTTTTCATAAAAAAGGGTAAATAGATCGGCATCCGGAAATACTTTCAGGATGGAATCGAGTACGATCTCTCCGCCCCTCATTCCGTTCAGCCAATCATGGATCACTGCGACTTTCATAGATACTAGGATCGGCAGGACGGCTTAGTTTGTCCTTGTCTTTTCAAGGAGGTTTAAGTCGGTCCAGATAGAAATCGCTGGAAATGTCCCCAATCAAAGTGGTTCTTCTGTACAGATTGATGGAGAATGGAATAGGTGCACTTCTTTCCATCTTACGGTATCCTTCCACGTACCTTCTGGCATCATCTCCTAAAATTCTCATGTCCGTCAAAGTTTCGGCTAGGTTGTCGTACGTATCTATATCGTTGATAAACCTAGGGACCGATCCGTTAGTTCCGTTGAGTTTGTAAGAGATTTCTTTTAAGTTCCCGAATAGCAGATTGATATCTTCTTTATTCTCTCGGATCACGCCGGTGGAAGCCGCAAAAAAGTCGTCATAGTATCTGGCGGAAGGAGCGAAGTCTGGACGAAAACCGTCTTCTTCCTTGTATGTAGGTTTAAAAAACACCTGCTTGGAATCTTCCTCAGCGTTTCCAGGATTGATGTCGATGGTCCTTCCGGAAAGTACGGTAGCAGTCCTAAAACTTATATCGTAATTGGAATACAGTGTGATAGGTTCAGCTAGGCGGATCGTGATCTCTACCGCCTTTGTCCTGTTCTTATCCAAAAATCTTTTGTCGGGAACTTCTTCGATCCCAACCACATCCACTTCTCTTACGATCCCTCTTTCCAGTCCTAAAATACTGACCGGAGTTCCAGGGCGTATACCTTGGGACTTTGGATAATAAATTTTTAAAGTATAAGGATAATCTTCTTCGGAACCGGATCTTTCGATCACCGATTGGTAAAGAAGAACAAAAAAAGCACAAAAGAAAACGAAACCTAGATGTATGGGCGAAGGGATCGGGAATTTCATACTTTCTTCTATTAGAAACTTCGGCTTTGGATTCGGATCAACTAAATCCCTAACAAATCAAAAATAGATGGGCTAATTTTTAGAGAAATTCCCGATAATTCTAAGGGAAAGGAAGAAAAAACCCTCTCCAAACGCCTATGAGACATAATATAATTGACTTTTTGAAAGAATCCGTTCAAAAAAGAACGAGTTGGTGGCTTCTGGCCTTCCTCTTTCTATTGGCTAGCACTTTAGGCTGGGGATTTAGAAGGGGTTCCCTTCCCCAGGAGTTGAATAAACTCATACTGACAGGACACGAAACTCTTAGAACGGAAGAAATAGTTCAGATCATGGGTATCCAACCGGGAACCTCTTTCGAAAATTACGACCTCGGCCAAATGGAACACCGACTTACCTCACATCCCAGAATCAAATCCGCTCACTTGGAAAAAAAAACGGACGACCAATTGCTCGTAGAGATCACCGAAAGAAAACCGAATTACCTCGTGAACTCCGACGGTCATCTTTTCGAGATAGATCCCGAACTTAAGATCCTTTCCATGGATGATGTAAGAAGCCAAGGACTTACAATTCTTTCCGGGACATTCTCCAGAGAAAAAGGAGAAGTGGTAGGCGCAGCATTCAAGGACCTTCACACTTCCGTGGAGAACGCATTTCGTTCTTATCCCGCTCTGAAGTCCAGGATCTCCGAAGTATCCTTACATGAAGACGGAGAAATTTTTGTCTACGCAGACACTCCTCTTCCGGTTCGTGTGCAGGTAGGGACATTATTCCAAACGGAACAGGTCAGAAAGTTATACGCTGTATTAGCATATCTTGAAAAAGAAAAAGTCCGCCCCAAACTAGTGGACATACGGGGAGAAGACGCGGTCTACCATTAAGAATATGGAATCTTCTGAAAGAATCATAGTCTCTCTGGATCTGGGATCAGCACTTACAAAAGTGGTGGTAGGACGCCCTATCTCCGAATACGAAACTGAAATTATCGGAACAGGGATGTTCCCTTCTTCCGGGATCAAGAACGGTTCCATCATCAATATAGAAGCGACTACTCGTTCCATCATAGAAGCAGTGAGCGAAGCGGAACTCATGTGCGGCCAAGAGATCGGTTATGTTGTGGTAAATGTCACCGGCAAATCCGTTCGTGCGGACAATTCCAAAGGAGTGGTTGCCATCACCAATAGGGATAGAGTGGTGACCGAGCCGGATATAGTCAGAGTGATAGAAGCCGCACAAGCCGTCCGAGTTCCCGCGGACCAGGAAATTTTACACGTTCTCTCCAAAGAATTTTCCGTAGACGATCAAACTTCCATCAAAGACCCGATCGGAATGACAGGAGTACGATTAGAAGCGGAAGTACATATAGTCACGGCAGGTCTAACAGCACTTCATAATTTAGAAAAATGTATTGAAGCAGCCGGCCTTGCGGAGGAGACGAGGGTCCTTTCCAGTTTGGCTTCTTCCGATGCTGTTTTAACCTCCGGAGAAAAAGATCTGGGAACAGCGGTCTTGGATATAGGCGCAGGTATCTGCGATCTGATCGTTTATGTGGACGGCGGGATTGCCTATTCTTCCGTGATCCCATTCGGCGGTTATAATGTGACTTCCGATCTTTCCATCGGCTTAAAAACCACGATTGAAACCGCAGAACTTGTGAAAAAAAGATTCGGTCATTGTTCTTTAGAAGAAATAGATCCTACAGAAACAGTGGAGATCCCTTCTATCAGCGGAAGACCTGCGAGAACCGTTCTAAGGGAAGAATTAGTCCATGTAATCGAACCTCGTATGAGAGAAATTTTTGAGATGGTCGATGCGGAACTCGTCAAGTCCGGAAAAAAATCCTTTCTTGCCGGAGGAGTTATCCTCACGGGAGGAGGAAGCCTGCTGGAAGGAATAGAAAGTCTGGCAGAAGACGTATTTCGTCTAACGGTAACCCGCGCAAGACCTGCGGGTCTTTCCGGACTTTCGGATAGAGTATCTTCTCCTGAATTCGCCACTGCAGTAGGGCTTATTAAATACGCGTCCAGATTAGGGGACATGGAAAGAAAATCCCAGGATAGAAGCGAAACCTGGGGGAAAAAAATTCGGAGATGGATAGAGGAAAACCTCTAAGGAAGTGAACCATGTTACGTTTCGAAGAAGAAGATAGATCAAACCCTGCAATTATTAAAGTTTTAGGGATCGGCGGCGGCGGAATGAATGCAGTCGCTAGAATGGCAAATTCCAGCCTGAGAGGCGTGGAATATGTCATCATGAATACCGACGAACAGGTATTAAAACGTTCCGAGATAGAAAATAAGATCGCATTAGGTTCCAAGACTACAAGAGGAATGGGTGCCGGTGGCGACCCTGAACTAGGCGCAAGAGCCGCAGAAGAAGACAGAGAAAAGATCGCATCCGTGATCCAAGGTGCGGATATGGTTTTTGTAACCGCCGGAATGGGAGGCGGAACCGGAACAGGGGCCGCACCTATCGTTGCAAAGATCGCAAAAGAGCAAAAATGTCTAGTTGTCGGAGTGGTTACGATCCCTTTTTCTTTCGAAGGAAAAAGAAGAATGGAACTCGCCAAAAGAGGAGTGGAACAACTTCGCTCTTACGTTGATACTTTAATTTTAGTGAATAATGAGTCCATCTTCCAAGTAGTGGAAAGAGATACTCCGATCGACCAAGCATTCAGAGTGATAGACGACATTCTTTTGAATGCGGTGAGAGGGATTAGCGATATCGTTAATAATCCGGGTATCATCAATGTGGACTTCGCGGATGTAAAAGCTATCATGAGAGATACCGGCGACGCGGTCATGGGAGTAGGAGAAGGTTACGGAGAAAACAAAGTCTCAGAAGCTGTGAACTTTGCCATCGATAATGCATTATTGGATTCTCGTTCTATTGCAGGAGCAACTTCTCTTTTGATCAATGTCACAGGTGGAACCGATCTTACAATTTCCGATTGGAACGAAGTATCTCAGATCATCACTTCTCAAGTGGATCCTAACGCAAATATCATCATCGGTTTGACGGAAGATGCAGATCTGGAAAAAAGGATTCGTATCACAGTGATCGCTACCGGGTTTAATAAGAGAGCTGCAGGAATCGGATCTGTTCCTAAGTCACAATCCCAACCTCAAAGAAAAGTGGTAGGGCTTCCTGAAATGGAAGAGCCGCGTCCGACTTTTAAAACTGAACCGGAAAGGATCAGCAATGATCCGGAAGCATACAGGACTCTTAAGTCTAAAAATCCTTCCGGAAACATGAAAGAAGATTATGATATTCCCGCTTTCTTACGAAGAGGAGAAAAAGGAAGAGGGTAATTATTTTTCTTCGGTTGCCTCTTCTTCTACCGGAGGAGGCGCCATCAATTCCTTCAGCTCTTTTAGATAATCATCTTCCGGGCCGCCTAAACGGATGGCTTCA
The DNA here is from genome assembly GCF_000347035.1 of Leptospira sp. B5-022. Classification (GTDB taxonomy): domain Bacteria; phylum Spirochaetota; class Leptospiria; order Leptospirales; family Leptospiraceae; genus Leptospira_B; species Leptospira_B cinconiae. The sequence goes on along the minus strand of NZ_ANIJ01000018.1, from coordinate 478,324 downwards.
TCGTAAAATTGGATCGCCTTTTGGTAATCCCCTTCCGAAAAATAATACGTAGCTAAATTCGCTTTCGCTGCCCAAGATTTTCCTTTTGCCTTTTGATCCGCTTTTTCCCAAGCGATCTTAGCTCTTTGGAAATTCGGATTTTCTCCGGTAATCTCTTCGTATCCTTCCAAAAGAAGCGCTTCTACTTCCGGATTTTCGTCTTCCGTAAAAATCGAAATATCTTCCGATTCGACTCTTGGAGAAAGTTTTCTTTGAATTTCGGAAATAGATTCATCTAATGCAGTGGAAAGAGAAGGAAGTATACTAGGACAACTAATGTCTCCCACACCGTTATATATGATAGAAGGTTTACTGATGACGGTTTTCATCATCTCTCCGGAATCTATCCGGATCAAATTCGCTTCTATAGGAATATAAACTTTTCGAACTCCTGTAGGCTTTATGATCGGATCCTCAACCAGAGAAGCCGCTGCTCGACTCAATTGCCTGTCTCTATCCTTTCCAGCGGCAGCTACCCTAAGAACAGCCATTCCAAGAGCAAGATAATCCATTTTTCTCTCTACATAACATTGGGACTCGGGTTCTCTGACGGAAACATATAAGACTGCATCCACGTCCAAAACTTCTCCGATCTTCTTCCTGTTCTTTTGTATCCCTTCTATCGAAAGATCTTTTTCTTCCAGAACATCCGGTCTATCTTTCAGGTCTAAAACTTTAAAATAAGAATCTTTAGATATACTTTCATACAATTTCCTAGGAACCAACAACACGAAAGAACGATTACTTTCGTGGATCCAGATTTCGGAATTCATAGGTTCCAGAGAAAATGCGACTGTCTTCACACCGTTTAAGAATTGTTTTAAGTCCCTTCCCTCTTTTGTGGAAGGATACATAGGATATTCTACGGTTACGGATTGGCAGGTGATAAAAAACGCAAGCAAACAGAATAGAAGGACTGACGTTAGCCGCATATCGGATCGGACCCTTTCTCAATAAATTTTAGATCCCGTTTTTTACGGTTTCTTTTGCGGAATTTGCTGGTAGAAGCTCCAACAAAATCAAATGAGGTCTTGCACCGAATCGAATTCTTGGAGCCACATGACCTTCTGCCCCTAAACCTCTACTGACTATAATATCCGTATTTTCATACGTGTTCAAACCGCCGGCTGCTATATGGCGAGGAACTCTGGAAAGAGTTAAAATAGGTCCAAAAAACGGGACTTGCACCTGTCCGCCATGCGTATGTCCCGCCAAAATCAGATCCACTTTTTCATTCGGTTGGTGCAAAACGGAATCAGGATAATGGCTGATCATAATAGAATAAATATCTTCCGGGATCTCTCTTTTCAAACTCCAGATCAAAGTTTTGTTCCTGTAATCCGGCAAACCTAATCCGATCAAACCGATCTTATTTTTTCCGATCCGGAGAACTTTAGATTTACGATCCAAAAGAACGGATCCGGATTTAGAATAAAAATCGGTATGGCGTAAGATATGATCCACATCTCCGGTAACAAAATAGAATCCATTATTACTTTTGAATTCTTTTAAATATGAAGTTACGATCGGATACAAGGAGGAATGATTCATCACATCTCCCGTAAACAAAATAAGATCGGGTTGAAAACGATTCGCTTCTTCCCTAACTTCCAAATGTAGATCTCGAATATCGTCCGTCTGTAGATCCGAAATATGTACAATCTTTATGGGAGAATGTATCTTCTCCGATTGGATTCGAATACGTTCCACATCTAGAAAATTCGGCTCCCATACTTCTGAATAAAATTTGATAAAAACTAAGGAAATAGAAACGAATAAGAAAATAATTCTTTTGGAAAATACAAAATGCACAAGACCTAATATGGGAAGTGCAATTGTCAAAACAGTCCAAGCGATCCTGACCCGGATAAAAGAACTTATATCCAAAAAGAAGGGAACAGTAGACGCAAGAGCCAAATAGATCAATGTAAGAATTAGAATTCTTTTATAAAAGGAAAGCTCCCATTCTTTAGAAAAAATAAACCTCCTCTTATCCAGTAAGAATACGAGGAGAAATACGGTAAAAGTAATGATTACAAGAACATCTATTTTGAAATTGGTTTTCGAATATACATTTAAATAAAAATTCATATTTGGATCTTCTTCTTTCCATTCCAAAATTCAGCTGCAATTGCACTCAATAAATACATTACAGTCCCGTACATAAGAATAGTAAGTAAGGTCTCACTTTGTTTGATATGAAGTTCCGCAAGAAGTAGGGCCAAGGATAAACTTCTGATCGCGGAAACCATAGACAAGGAAGCTTTGACTTCCTGGGTGGAATTCAATAAAAAGATCCCAGGAAGGAGGGAAAAACAGACAGCTACGCAGGCAGCGATCCACACCAGCCAACCCAGGCTTAGCGCATATTCTCCGTACTGAAAGATCAAGAGTAAGATCGATAATACCAAACAGAAAGTGCTGAATCTTTCTACCCAAGGAGCAATCGGATCGAAAATTTTAGGGAAGAAGTATTTACTCAAAAATCCTAAAAGTAAGGGCAATCCCTGCAAAAAAGTCCCTATCAAAAAAAGTTTTAAGAACAGATCGAAGTTGAATCCGGAATCGCCTTGGTAAATGGAAAAGATTAAGGGTGTGAGGACCGTATTAGCCCCGTTCAATAGTGCAATCAGGATTCCGCCTAACGCAGGATTGCCCTTTGCCCTTAATACGAACAGCCCTCCTGAAGCTCCCCCCGGAGAAGCAGCACAAAGAAAAATGGCCGTAAAGGTAAGTTCGGATACACCCAAAAATTTTCCGGCAAAAAAAACGAAAACAGGAAGTATCACGAAATTCCAAAAGAATGCGAATATAAGGATCGGAACAAATTTAGCCCAGGAACCCAGCTCTTTTTTTTCTATCCTTAGTCCCAAACCGTACATAGAAGAAAGGGACAGAAGAATGAGTGCGATTCGTATTAACATTTTTTAATTTTGTGAGAGAATTTTTTTAAGGAAACTTCTCTCTTTAATCGTTTGGGAGATAAAACTGGAAATCGCGAAAAAAAATGCGAATCCTAAGAAAAAGTAAGGGGCTATAGAAACCTGTTCTTGTGGAATATTATTCTGCACTAGCATACCATAGAACACTACCACGAACAAGGCCGCAGGAACAGTCATCACAGAACCTATATTAATGAACAATTTATATTGGATGGAGCCGTTCTCCGCCTTCTCGGCATAACCGAAAGACCATAACCAATTTCTATGTTTTGCCAATTGAGAAGCGTTTTGAAACAGAAGTTTTTCCCCTACTGCTTGGACAACATATCCTGCTTTGCCGAATTGAGAAGAGGCCGAATTCAAATCCGACTTTAATTCTCCGGACAAAATAGCCGGGAAGAAGGAACCGAAATTTTTTTTGGAAAAAGTTTCTTTCTGCTTTCTATCCCAAATAGAAAGAACAAATACTAGAATGAAGATCAGGATAGGAATTACGTTCAAAATTATGGTAATCATCTGTTTTTTATGCCGCTGTAAGTATAATAGGTCCGAAGTCCGTAACAACTACTGAATGTTCAAACTGAGCAGTAAACGAACCGTCAGGAGTTTTTAAAGTCCATCCATCCGATCCTTCTACAAAATCTTCGGCTCCGGTTGAAACGAAAGTTTCCACCGCGATGACTTGCCCCGATCTTAAAATTCGCTTATCTCTAGGCTCGTAATAATTACAAATATTGAATGGTTCTTCGTGGAGAGATTTTCCCACTCCATGTCCGCATAAGGTCCGGATCACCTTGTATCCATTCCTCTTTGCAGTATTCTCTATGGTTTTGCCGATAGAGTTCAGTTTTTGTCCCGTTCTTACTCCCGAAAGAGCACGTTTTAACGCTTCTGAAGAGACATCCAATAATTTGGTTAAACCTTTCTCATCTTGACCAACTATTAAAGTATAACCGGTGTCTGCAAAATACCCGTTTAATTCCAAAGAAACATCTAGATTCAATAGGTCCCCTTCTTTCAAAATACGATCGTTTGGAATTCCATGAGCAATCTCAGTATTCAAGCTGATACATGTGTTACCGGGAAATTTGTACATGAGTTGGGGAGCACTTTTCGCTCCGAACTTAGAGAAATAAGAATGAGCGATACGGTCCAGTTCTTTGGTGCTGATCCCCGGCTTAGCAGCTTCTCTCATCTTGACCAAAGTCTCGGCAGTAATTCTGCCTACTCTTTTTAATGCTTTCAGATCTTCTTCATTACGAACCGTCATAAATATTAATTCTACAGAGAGAAACGATCTGGCAAACGATAAATATAGGAATTCCTACAAGAACCTAAAGAATCTCAAAGTTTCCGTTTTACTTCCCGGAAAGTATAAAGAAGTTCGGAAGAGATCTGATCGCAAGTTTGCATATATTTCTCTAACGGATTTTCGGAATCGTCAGCAATTTTAGGATCTTCGAATGGAAGAGAGATCCTTGCTTCCGCTCCCGGAACATAGGGGCAGGATTCATCCGCTTGGGAACAAACCAAAACCGCAATGAACTCGGAGACAGGATTCGGAGCATCTTGGAATTTTTTGGAATAAGCGGTTAAAGCAGGAGTCCCATCCGCCCACCAAATTGAATATTTAGGATTGCGAGGGGGGCCTTGGTTCTCCAAACGAAATCCGCAATTTCCTAAAACGTTTACTACATTCGGATGTAGCTCGGTGATACTCGTTCCCCCGGAAAAAGATTTGATCCCGGGAAAATCAAAATAATGAGGAATACTTGCTGCGAATGCCTGAGCGATCTGGCTCCTTCTCGAATTATGAGTGCATATAAAAACTAAATTCGCTTTTTGTTTGTTCTCAAAAGATTGGAGAATAGAATCCGCCAACGAAGAAAGTACCGCCTTTCTTTCCTTAGTGATCTTATCGACCAAAGAAAGTTTTGCATCCAAATATGTTTTTAAAGGTTGGAATAAAGGAGACATTCCGGAAACTCTAAGTTCCTTTTTCCATGGAGCAAGCTAGATTTTTCAGGTTTTGAAAGGCTTTGACAGATTTCAGAACTTAGGGGATCTATTGCGAAATCGAAAAGGAAATTAAATGAAAACGAACATCAATCAAAAAACAGCGCTCATTACCGGAGGTTCTTCCGGAATTGGTAAAGAACTTTCTCTCCTATTATACAAACAAGGCTATCAAGTAATAGTGGTCAGCATTTCCAAAGAAGAATTAAAACTTCTGCATAAAGAATGCAAAGACATAAACCCTTCCGGAAAATTAGAAACCTTCGAAGCGGATCTAACTCAAACAGAAAGTATTCCTAAAATTCTAAAATGGATCTCCAAACTGAATTTAGAAGTAGATGTCCTGGTCAATAATGCGGGATTCGGGCTTTGGGGAAAATCCTGGGAACTTTCTCCGGAAAAAGTGGATTCCATGCTTTTACTAAACGTGAATGCAGTTACCAGACTTTCCAACGAATTTTCTAAAAGAATGATAGAACGTAAAAACGGTTTTATATTGAACGTTGCATCTACAGCTTCTTTGCAGCCTCTATCCTATATGGCGGCTTATGCAGCTAGCAAAGCGTATGTGGTTAGTTTTTCGGAAGCATTGGCTGAGGAACTTTCTCCTTATAGGGTCAAACTTGGGATCTTATATCCGGGAACCACTAAGACAAACTTTCTTTCCGTAGCAGGAATTCATAAAGAAAACAAAAAGGGATCGTTAGGAAATCTTGCCTACTCTATCGCGATGGATCCGAAAGATGTGGCCAAGGTTGCATTTAACGCGATCCAAAACGAGACCAAAAGATCCGTCCCGGGATTTATGAATCAGGCACATTATTATTCTACGAAAATATTTCCCTCTTGGATCGTTAAAAGGATAGCGGATCGGATCTTTAAAAAAGAATAAATTACAGTCCACCCCAAAATATAGGTTATCGTTCAATACCAAGTCGCGGACTTCAAGAGCCTGATCTTTTGGGACGGGCTCTTATACTTTTACGTTTACGCCGTAAAACTCTAGAGCATTCGTATATAATACTTTTTGTAATAATTCTCCATCGAAAGTTTCCGTTACGAGATGTAGATCCTCTTCGGTAAAAGGAGCAGGAGAACGAGTGGAAGGAAGATCCGTCCCGAACATCAAGGCATCCGGATTGATATCTGAAATATCCGCTAGGGCCGATCTTATATCCATATTGGTCCGTCCGAAACCTGTAGCCTTGACTCTTACTCCTTTCTCAACCAATCTTAAAGTAGTGGAAAATCCTTGTTTAGATAATCCTAAATGATCTATTGAAACCTTAGGTAGGGACAATAAGACTTCTTCCAAAAATTCGTCGATCTCTTTGGCATCAATATACAATTCCACATGCCAACCGGCTATATCATAGACACGGGCTCCCATCTCCTTGATCTTGGAAATTTCCTCAGAGCCCCCCCTTCTTACGTTAAATCTTACTGCCCTCACTCCCGATTTATGAAGAGATAAAATTTCGGAATCCTTAGTGTTTGCAGGAAGTTGGGTCACACCTACATAATTTTTTCCTAATACGGAAAGCGCATCCAATAAGTAAGTCTGATCGAACGCCTGAAAAGAACCGGAAACGACTGCACCTCCTTTGATCCTGAGCCAATCCGCTTGTTTATTATAGTCCGAAACCGTAAAGGGTTCGGGCAAAAAACCGTGATTTGGCACCAAAGGAAATCTTGGATCTATGATATGGAAGTGAGAATCGAAGATCCGCATTTTTGTAGTATAACATTTACGGAATATGAGTCAAGAGATTGTAGAAAGGAAATTTATTTCATTATTCGGCCATATATCGTCATTCCGCTCTATAACGAAATACCCTGGTCCCTGCAAAAAGGTCGTGTAATGCCGTCCTTTTGTGAGAAAAGAAGATATAAATCAACGAAATCCCATAATATACGATCGAATCCCAAAAGGTAAAATTATCCAAAGGATTCCATTTATTCAAGATCCTATGAACGCCTGCCAATGGCAGACCTTCCATTTCAGCCTGGTGTTCCATGAAAATCCTAGAATCATACACTGCACTCACGATAGTTACTAATGACAAAGCAAGTTCGGGCAAGATCCTGATAAAAGATCTACCCCAACCTAAACGCCCTTTGTTCGAATCGGTAACGATTATCCCCGCAAAGGCCTTACCAAACGTCCTACCGAATAAGGCGTGCATCACGAATCTATACCCTATATAAAGGAGGGAATGTAAGGCGGTATAGAACGGAAACACCGCGTATACCATTTTATTATGGTAATAAAAAACAAGGACTTGCGGGATTAAAACAGGACATAAGATCAAAAAATCCAGGAATTGAGCATAAACCCGCCTGCTCAAACTTGCGTAAGCCAAATGTCTTTCTTCAATATCAATTTTTTTGAATATACTCTTCATCTGCGAGATAGTTATAGGATATTTCTAAAATGAAAAACGAACCATCTAAGTTCTTTGCCGCTTTCGCAAAGATAAAACCCGTCTTTGTCTTTATGAGATACAACAGGGATATCCTTGAAAATTTCCGCCCAAAATCCATTGGGACAAGGTTCCCACCAGTCCGGTTTACAATTCCCCTGATCAAAATTTTCAGGCCAATCCTTTGGATAAGAATCGAATCTGCGGTTCAACCCTGGATGGTTTTTGAATCGTTCCAAGAGCGACTTCCTGAACTCGGAACTTTCTACCTTATATTTGGAATAAACCACCCAAGATTCTTTATAACCGCAACGTTTGATAAAGTAATTCGTTACACCATTGGGAATACCTAAGACCCCAAACTTCTCCGCCTCTGCCCTTGTTAGGTTCTTAAACTCGAAACGATCCGTAAAGACCGGAACACCCGAACCGTTCCGGAGGAAAGAATATAGAAAAATCCCGAAAACAATAACAATAACCGCGATTCCGCACGTTAGATAAATCTTAGAAAGAGGGTATTTCGTCATTTTTTCGCCGGGATCGGATCGGCCGAATCTTAACGGTAGAATATGGAAACCAAAAGTAAGGAATCAAGGAGAATTTAGAAAAGCATACTCACGCTTCTCCCCGTCTTGAAACGTACACTTTTCAATATAAATCCTTAGTATATCGGAATAAAATCCCGGAGCTCTCTGACCCTTTTTATCCAAGAGCATAAGTTCGGAAAATCCGAAACAGGAAAATGACCTTCTTCCGCCACATGTGTATATGCAAAGAGGGAAATATCAGCAATGCTCGGCTTCTCAAAGCCGAAATATTGATTCTTAACAAGATGATCATCCATGATCTTAAGAGCCTCCAATCCTTTCGTATGATTTCCAGGGATCCTTGGGTCATCCTTTTTATTTTGAAAATGGATCAACCAGCGATTAACGGCAATATATGGCTCGTGACTATATTGTTCAAAGAACATCCATTGTAATATTCTAGATTGGACTAAAAGATCTTCCGGAAAGAAACTACTTTCCTTAGCTAAGAAGTATAAGATCGCGTTCGACTCGGAAAGAAAATCCCCGGAGTCCAATTCCAAGAGAGGTACTTTCCCTACGGGATTTTTAAGAAGAAATTCCGGAGTCCTGGTCTCGCCCTTTCTGGTGTCGGTCTCAATCCATTCATAAGGGATTTTCAATAAATGAAGTAGTAGTTTAATTTTATAACAGTTCCCGGAAACGGAAGTACCATAAACTTTCATCTGTGATCGCCTAAATAATTTAAATTCCAACGAACCTAAATGTTAAGTTAGGAACCGCAATGAAAAAATTTATTTCGAAACTCCCAACAACTCCAAGGTACGTTTCAAACTCTCTCTTCCGCCCCAAGCTTGATGTCCAGGAACTATGATAGAAATTTTCGGAAACATCTTCTCCAACTTACGAATGGTTTTGGGCCATTCTTTGAGATCCGCGTCCTTAGTGTTACCGATATCATCCGCTTCGACACTTTTTACCAAACAACCCCCGAATAAAATTCGAGATCCGGGAAGCCAGACGACCAAATTATCCTTAGAATGACCTGCGCCGGGGAAAAAAGTCTCAATTTTAGTTTTACCGAATACCAATAGATCCTTGTCTTTTAGGACTTTTTCCGGAACAGATTCACCTTCCTCTTTCAAAATAGAAATAGTTCTTTTCCCGGCATAAGAGGGAATATTTTGTTTTTTTAATATATCTATCCCACCCGCTCTATCCTCATGGAAATGGGTAATAATGACGGCAATCACCGGCTTTTTCAGATTATTAGAGATCCAATCCAAGAGTTCGAAGGTTTGTTCTTCTCCCCAGGCAGTATCCACGAGAACGACACCTTCTCCCGTTTCGATCAAAAGTCCGTTAGAAGGAAAATAACCGTCTTTTAGAAGTTTATAAGAAGTGTGTACGTAAATATTTTTACCGATCTGAGAAACCAGGAGCTTAGGTCCTTCTCCGTAAATCGAAACAGAAAATAGAATTAAGAAAAAACTAATATATTTCATTTTGGATTTTTGGCCAGAACCTGGATATCGTCTTTCCATTGCCCTTCGAAAATCGGATTCCCTTCCGGATCGGATAATTTACCGAAGCCGTTCCTTTTATTCATTTTCCATTCACCTTCGTAAACGGTACCATCCGCATATTTATAAGTGCCTTTGCCTTCTTTATTTCCCCGATCCCATTCCCCGTCGTAAGACTCCACTCCTCCTAATATAAGTTTGCCTTTTCCATGAGCTAGACCATTTTGGAAACTACCGTCATAACGATACGATCCGGACATGATCTTGGTCCCGGTCCCGTTTTTACAATCGCCTGAAACACAACTAGGAGAAAAGAAGTAATACGCGAAAAACAGTACAACGGGGATGATCAGGATAGGATAAAAGTTCTTATTCATTGACCTCAGAAACCGATTCGAATGTTAGGATTCCATAATATGGAAAAATAAACTAATAACATCGGATTTCAATCTTCCGATTTGGAAAATTCTTTAAAATTCCTTTTGCGAACGATCGAGTTTAACCTTTTTAGCAATCGTTTGAGATCGTCCTCCCCCATCGCCTCGGTAACCGTTGCCTGAGTCTCTTCCCAGATCGGATAAGCGACCCTCAAAGCTTCCAACCCTTTTTGGGTTAAGATCACCTTTCGAGCCCTTTTGTTTTCGGAAGGAACATCCGCGACATAGCCTAATTCTTCCAAAGGTGTCAAGTTACGGATCAAAGTTGTTCTATCTAAAACGAGAAGGTCCGCTAATTCGGCAAGGGCAAGACCATCAGTGGCGCCAAGAGTATGCAATAAACTGAATCTTTGAGAAGTAAGACCCGCTTTCTCCAATTCTCTATCGTAAAATTGAGTGACCGCCCGAGAGGCCCTGCGCAGATTGAAGTTCACACAACTTAAACCTGCGCTAAGCATATCCGCTTTGCTCGGAAATTTTTCGGACTTCCGAGCCATAGTGTTTTGAGACTTCTTGGACATAAAAGATAAAAAAGACTATCAGTCTTGGGAATATTTTCCCTCCGATACTTGTTTTCGCAACTGTTTTACCCTATCTTCGAAAGAACCATCTTCCAAACCAGGCTCATCAAATAAGAAGTTCCCTAAAAAAGACATCATCTCTTGGTCATGACGAACGGGACGCCCTTTTTGAAGATCAATAAAGGAGAACTGAGCTCTCAAAACGGCCTTCAAACGATTTCCTTCCTTATCTAGAAGTAAGTATTCATTATGGATCGTGGCCGGAGTCAGTCTGATCAAACGAGTCACTATTTTCACAACGTCATTCTGTTTGACCGGCTCCAAATATTGGGTCTCCACCTTACTCACCACCCAGGATTTACCCGAACTAGAACCGTATTCATAAAAATCGAAATTAGCGGTCTCTCTCAACTGCTCCGAACGAGCCTCCAAAAAGTAATCCATATACCTTGCATTATTCAAATGGCCGAAAGGATCACAATCCTGAAAACGTATCCTTGCAAAACTATAAGGGGAAAGCACCGGTTTACCTATCGTCAATTCCATACAGAATCTCCTAAGAGAATTAATGTGCACTTGCATATATGTAATTACACATGTGTAATTACATCAATTTGACTTCTCCGGATCTTGGTCAAGGCAAAAAATCCCCTTTCGCTATGTTGGAATTCCAACAAAAGACCGTATTTTTTAGTCTTGGCCGCGTCCTTGCTTTGCTCGGACCGGGCTCTCACCTCCGGTCAAAAAATCTCGTCCGCGATTTTTTGACCCCGGCTCGATCCCTCGCGGTATGATCTAAAAATTTCAGTCCAACTTCGAAGGTAGGCGATCCAACAATTCGGACCAGTGTGTTTTATCTTCCGGCCCTATTTTTCCTCTTTTATCGTAACGAATATTATAAATTCCGAATTCTCCTCTGTACAATTTAGAAACCTGAGAAGAAGTAGGTTGTTTACCACAACCGGAATGTTCCCAAGAATAAGAAATTTTTCCGGATTTCTCCGATTCCAGGCTCCAAAGAATATTCGGACATTCTTTCTTCTTACCGGATTCCAACAGAGAATAAATTTCAGTAGGGGAAGAGACTCTCACCTTATAAATATGAATGGAAAGCATCTCGCTCCAAAACAATAAAGACTCCTGTTTAGGAATATATTGCAATAATGCCTGATCCATCCTATCCACATCGGAAACCAATTTCCATTCTCTTCCGTCCAAACGAATGAACTCTCCTTCGGCCTCCAAAGAAAGATCTTTTCTAAATTGTTTCTTATCCGATTCGTGGATAGAAATTTCAGTTTGCAGATGAGTGATCTGTCCATTATCGTTTTTTAAAACGATTGCTATCCATTTACGAGTGGTCCCGACTTTTCGGATCCAATCCTTGTTCTCCGGAACTTCTACATTAAATCTTAAAAGAACAGAGCCTACTGTAAGCGGTTTTTCGTGCTGAAACAATAAAGTATCGGAAGAATTTTCATTTAATTCGAATGCTTCCAAACTCGCTAAAGACGGATTTTTTACGGTACCTTTTAGAAAGATCTCGATTCTTTTAGGTTCCGTTTTGTAATAAACCTTCTCTAATTTAAACCATTCGTTCTCAGTTCTTTTTTTGCGGACCATATCCGGAAAACAAGAACCAAACAGGAACATGCAAATAATAGAAATTACTATTTTAGAATATGATTTTCCGAAAGTAAGATACAAAGTTATTCTGCGACAATTCTTCTTCGAATGGAAACAAAATGAGCGAATAGAACGGAAGGAACTATAAAAGAAGGCAGCCATACGTATGGAAATTGGAGAATCGCCCTGTTCGGTATATCAAAGGACAATTTTTGAAATGGCCCCGGTGCGGATAAGATCCCCAGGATCACTATATTCAATAAAAATAAAAGGCCAATTAGATTCCAAAACAAAATCCAATTTTTAGAAGAAGTAGGTTTATTTAAAATGAAATAGGCCGCGATCGGTGCGGTTAATCCGATTAGAATATCGAAATTCCAACCTGCAAACGTCATATTGACGGGCACCAAACCGTACATTGCCAGCCAGTATAAAACAAGCTCCACGGGTATCCTTGCCAGATGTAAGTAGAGTAAATTCTCCCCTGGGATCTGGTCCATCCAAGCCCTGCTAGACGGAAAAATAAAAAGTAAAACTAAGAACAAGATCGGAGGAACCACCATACAAAGAAATCTGGGAGGAAAAGAGTCCGTTACCAAATAAAATCCGGACCAACTTAAGACAGCTTGCAACAAAAGCCAGACAGCCAACGCTAATAGGATTAAAGAAGAACCGATCCAATTTTTTCGAGAGCCTAGTACAAGAGAGAAAAAATATCCCAAAATGGCAAATACCGTAGAACCGAAAACAATGGGAACAAATGGTGGAAGATGAGGAGACATTTACGATATCCGAAATGAGGCTCAAATCATTGGATTTTCGGAAAATTAGGCAATCATTTTCCACGAAATTCCGCCTGATTCTTGCATCTCCTTTTTCACCTAAGCAGCGTATTTTGTTGGAATTCCCAAAAGATTCTCTTCTAATGATAGAATAGAACTAGTTTCCAGGATAATCTATGGCCTTCCAGAATTTCCCTTTTTCGATCTCTCGATCCAAACTTTTTCATATTTTTGCAATCTTACTCATTTCCGTTTCTTTGATCGGTTTACTCGCAGAACCTAAAAAAGGAGTTCAAGAAGACGTTTTCGAATACAAGGTAAAAAAGAATGATACCTTATCCAAGATCGCTAAGGAATTCCTACAAGATCCGAGAAACTGGAAAGAATTATTAAAATATAATGAAATTCCAAATCCTTCCTTGATTAGAGAAGGAACTACACTTTTGATCCCTGGGTTCTTAAGAAAAGATACCATCTCTGCAACCGGAGAAATTATCAAACCGAATGCAGGTCCTGTGGCAGTCGCAGATTTCCAAAAAGGCCAAGTTCAATTCTCCAGAGATTTTACTCCGACAGGACTTCCTGCAAGCTGGTCCAAACTTTCCAAGGACCAGTTATTGAATATGGACGATTGGATTCAGACAGGGCAAGCCTCTTCTTCCAAAATTATCTTCACTAAAAACGGAACCGTAGTAGAGTTAAGAGAAAAAACCTTAACTAAGATCGTAAAAACAAGTTCGGAATCCATTTCAGAATACAAACTGAATAAAGATGGAGGGATTCTGGAACTCAAGTCAGGCTATCTGGAAGCCAAGGTCCCTCCTAAAAAACCGGGTGACGATACCCGCAAATTTATGGTTGTAACTCCTACAGCGGTAGTCGGAGTGAGAGGAACAGAATTATACGTAAACGCTCCTGATCCGGAGAACACTATGGTGGGATGTTACAAAGGAGAATTAGAAGTCTCTGCGGAAGGAAAAACGGTAGCAGTCCCAGCGGGATTCGGTACTACCGTGGTCAAAGGACAGGCTCCTTCCAAACCGGAAAAACTTCCCGAGAAGGTTGAGTTAGAGTGAGAATTCTGGATCAGAATATTATAAAATTAAAATTTTCATTTTTATTATCTTTTCTGCTTTTTCTCCCGGGAGAAACGTTTTCCGAACAACAACGGGTGAGCCTTCGTTGGAAACCCAGCCAAGGAGCCGAAAGTTATCTGATCGAACTTTCGGAAGACCGGGAATTTTTAAGAGTCCACCATTTTTATAAGACCAAAAACTTCCGTTACGAATTTAATTCACAAGATTCCAAATTTTACGTGCGTGTAGTCGGGATCAATGTGGACGGGGTAAGAGGAGTTTCTTCTCCTATCATTTCCTTATCGGAAAAATTCGCCACGGCTCCGAAAGTTAAGGTGGAAAGACCTTCTACAGTCGTTGCTTCTTCCGAGGAATTACGGATCTCGCTCGGCGATCCAAAAACCGGCGGACCTTCTTCCAATTCGATGGGATCTCCAAATTCTCAAAAACAAGTTCCTGTCTCAACTTATTATAGAGTGAACGGAGGCGAATGGCAAAAGTATGAAGGTTCCATTTCCCTTTCCCAAGAAGGTTGGAACGAGGTAGAATTTTATTCAGAAGATATATTAGGAAATAAAGAAACGCCTAAAAAGACAAAGTATCTGAAAGACACCACTGCCCCCCAGGTCCGTTTAATCGGAGAGAAAAAGGGGCAATCTGGTCTGATAGAGATCAAATCCGGAGCGGAACTTACATTACAAGTTACTGAAGAAGGTTCCGGATTGGAAGAGATCACTATCAACCTTACCGCAAGAGACGGAAGCGGAGCGGAAGTAAATCTAACTCTATCCGGAGAGGAAGCTAAGAAGCCGATCAAAATATCTTCCCTAGGTATAGATGGTCTTTCTATTCTTCGTTGGGAAGCAAATGATAAGGCGGGAAATTATATCCAATCGGAGATACCCTTATTGATAGATGCAAAACATCCAGTATGCGTATTTGCTCCGTCGGAAGGTAAACTCCGAGAAGACGGTATCTATTATTTAAAGGAAAACGGGTTGATCACGATCCGTTGCGAAGATCCGGGAACCGGATCAGGGATTTTCAAATTGGAATATAAGATAGACGATACCGCGGTTCTACCATATCAAAATCCGATAGGATTCAATACGGGAATTCATACGGTTACGGTTTATACTTCGGACAGAGTTGGAAACCAAGCGGAGTACAAGATCAAAGTGAACGTATTAAAGCCGAACTGGCAAAAGACCGGATCCGAACTCCAGGAAAATTAGTTTATTAGATTTTTATTAAGAGAAAAAGAAGAAGGGACCTGCTTTATTAGCAGATCCCTTTTGGCGGTTTCTAATTTTCTGTGCTTGGTGAATTGGAAGAACTTGTAGGCTTAGCTGCCGGAACAGGAGAGCTCGGTTTGTTATCCACTTTTTGGATCTTAGTTTCAGGAGGAGTGGTATCTACTATAAAAGCGATCTTTTTGACCTCACTTTCGTTACCTACCGAATCCACTGATTTAGCTTCGATCGTATGATTCCCTTGTGCTTCTACGGAAACGGGATCAGAATACGCTTTCCATTCTCCAGAATCCAATTTATAGAAGATCTGTTTAATTCCTGATAATGTGTCGGAAGCCTTGATGGTAAAAGTATTCCCGCTTTTTACGAAAATTTTATCTTTTACGGTCACAAGTGCAGACCCGAAAAGTTCTACTAAAGGTTTTTCTTGATCTACCGTTACTGCCAAAACGGAATCGGTAGAAGAGTTTCCGGACTTATCGGTTGCAGAAAACTTAATAGTATTCACTCCTGCTTTTTCTAACTGTATCGGTTTACCGTCATACACTTTTGGCTCTGAGCCGTTGATTGAAATTTTGATATCCTGAACTCCGGCCAAGTTATCCTGAGCGGTAATAGAGTAAGTCAAACCCTTTGTGGCATAGTTCGTATTCTCATGAACTACAAGTGCGGCACTCGGAGTGATCTTTGTAGAAGGAGGAGTATTATCGACTAAAACGTTAAAATGTTTTTCAGGCTCTTTGTTTCCCGCCTTATCCACCGCCCTATACGTGATCTTAGTCAGACCTTCCTTGACCAATGTGATAGAAGAAACGTATTTATTATAATCGCCCGATCCAATCTTATATTCGATGTAATCCACAGTGGAGCCTTCATCCTTGGAGTTAAACTCGAAGGAAGATTGGGAATTGATATATAGATCCGGTTTTTCTCCGGAAGACGATTCTCTATCTGTAGCGGACGGTTTCGTAGTCTCCGCCTTAGGAATAGTGGACTTAGGAGCGGTTGTGCTTGGTGAAGTTTGAGCGAGAATAGCGCTGGAGACTAGCAAAGTTGCCAGAGGGACCCATAAGGGATTGCGATTCATTCTTTTCTCCATTGGAAAATTAGTGTTATCACTGTTTGACGATAAAAAATCCACGGAATCCTTCCATTTCTTCGTGAGAATTTAGAAAAAATTCCGACTAAATTTCGTCACCTTGACGGAGAAAATTATCTACTTCTTCTTTTCCTTTTGGGAGAAGGACCCAGCTTTCCAAAATTTATAAACCGGTAAAAAACTGCCCAAAACTGGCAATAACATCAAAATAGCGTAGGTTTTTGAAAACAAACTTGTGGTCCCACTCTGGACCACATTAGCGGTGTTATATAAAGTCAGATCAGAAACGATCACTACACATAAATCCTGATTTTGTAATGTAGAATATACGAAATAAACGGGAATATAAGCTAGATAAAAATACAAACAGATCAAAAATGGAAAAGTAACAAGCGCCTGTCCCACCAATCCTCCGGACGGAGTTCCGTACCATACGAAAAAAAGGCATAACATAGAAACTGCGAAAGACACCTGGGTGAATAAAAGAAAAATACTATCATCACCTTGAGTACAGGTTCCGGTTTCTGCTAAAACGATACATATTGGAATGAGCAGGAATAGAAGATCCCCGAACCAGAACAGGATTTTTTTGAGTATATTCATTTATTTCGACAAAAGTTCCTTTAAAGCGATCGTATTATGATATTCCAAATTTTTAAAAGAATATAAAAATGTGATCACTTTTTCAGCCAAGGAAGTTTTTATTTTATTCAGACTTTCCGGATTTGAACTTTATCCGCATCGAGTCGTCTATACGATAAAATCTTTCGGATCTCTTCTGGGACTATAATAGTGATAATCACTTTTTCCCAAGCGAACCAACATTTGGATCTTTTCTCCAGGTTTTAAACTAGCTTCGAATTCTTTTCTGAGAAGATCCATTTCAGAATATTCTTGTAGTATTTGGCTCAATGGATGAAGAGAAAATCCGTTTTTAGTCGCAGCCAATTGAAGACGAAGGTAATCTCTTCCCGCCTGGACCCAATCGATGATCTCGTTATGATCCGTTTTCAAAAAAATAAATCCTTTCGAACTTTCTACCTGAGAAGTAAACATATCCATCCCGGCTTTTTTATTTTCCGGTGAATGCCAACTTTCTGCTCCGGGTTTTAAAAAAAAGTTTCGAGCAAAGTAATATTTCAAACCGGAAACTCCTGTCGCTCTAAGGGAAAGGCCGTCTTTAAATTTTCCGATCTCTTCGTCATTATAACGAAACCAAATTCTGGATTCTTCGTATGTATTATAAGTATCGGTTTCCGCCTGCATAGCGGCGATCAATTGGTTTCTCAATTTTTCTGATCCTGCTTTTGGAACAAATTTCAGTTCGGAATACAAAACTGCGGAGTCTTTGCGAATCTTCTCAAAATCTTGCCAAGTAAGATCTTCTCCTTCATAAATACTTCTTCGAGTTAATCTCTCCGAAATAAATTCCGATAGGGGATTTTGGACCAGATCATCTCGTTTGATCAGAACGATTTTAGCGATCGGTTTTTTGCCTATGTCCGCAATCGTATATTTTCCATCCGGAAAAAGAGAAACTTCTGCAGAATATCCCAATATCTGAATTCCTAAACTTAAGTTCTCTAGAAAGGTACCTTGGCCAATATGGATTTGCCGATACGTTGGATCCGTATCTTTTAATAAACGTTTTTCATCCACATACAAAAGTGCAGAATAATCATCTATAAGTTTGAATTTCCAAGGCTGAACATTATGTGGATTCGGAGCAGTAATCCCGATACGGATCGCTTTCAGAATGGGAGAGATATTTTCGGAAAGAAATTCGGGATCGAAAGGATTTTTTCTTTCGTAATCATATCTATCATTAGGAGAAGTTTTACAATACTGTAAAACTTGAGAAGCAGATAGAAATATTCCGAAACGAATGCCGGATTTCAGAAATGTTTTTCGACTCATGGAAACCATGGCCGAAAAAACTAAGGGAAATCAAGTCCCAGTCAATCCAATTCGAAGGAATTACTCCCAATAATTTATCATCAATTCTTTGGACCAATCCGGCTGAGTAATCCCTGACATTGGTAGGAATTCCCTCATCACAGGTTTAATATCCACAACAGGAGTTCCATCTATCGCATCCAAATATTTTACCAAAAGTTTTTTGCCGTCCCTTCTCAGAAGTTCTACGATCGTAGAACCTAGATGGTTTGGACGATTTTTCTTTCTTTGGACAAAAATCCCTACCTTTGGCCATTTTTTATTTTCTCTGGGGTGTTCGCTGCCTAATATAGGCTCCGATCCGATCGATTTATGAAAGATATAGATGATCTCTAAATGGGAGAATGTTTCGATCCCATCCAAGGACTCAGCGGGAATATTATCTTCTAACTCGATCTCGGAAACAATTTCCGCCCAGTAATCGTCCTGGATTTCTGATCTTGAGTTCGAGACCTTTGCGATCGGCCGAATCGTAAATTCCATAAAAGCCTCTTTCATCTGAAAAGATGTTTTAAGAGACGAATTAAATTACACTTAGGCAAGAAATTAATAAGCGAAGTCGATTAAAATATTGAGAGAATACGGGAACCGACTAATAACGTCGGCCCGCGTTAGGTAGGTTTAGTTTCCGGCTTCCGGTTTTGCAGTTAGGTATTCTTTGAATTTTGCGAGATCTTCTCCGGTGACTGGAATGGTGATTGGTTCAGATCCGGAATATAATCTAATAGTAAATTCATTAGACTTAAGAATTTCCTCTTCATCTTCTGCCTTCAATAAAAAGGTACCAGTCAATTCCTTATAAGTCCGAGACTTAGTATCCACCTTAGTTTTAAGGGTGTTAGAGCTGCTTGTAGTTGTACTACTTGAAGAAACTGTAGATGTAACTTTGGTTATGCTCTGTGATGCAGTGTTTCCGAAAGCTAAGGGGTTAGTTTTTTCCCCAATTTTTACGAATCCGCTCCTTTCAATCGGTGCATTCTGCTCGGTAGCATAAATAGTAAATCTAGTTACAGTAGGAACAATCTTATCTGTAGCGATTTCTCTGGTAAAATCCAAAGTAGCAACATACTTTTCCAGGCTACTATCTTCAAAAATCGCTCCAGGAAAAGACTCTAAGGAACGTATCTGTAATTTCATATTCACTATATGAACATTCTTAAAGCTATCCTTAGTAACTTTTACCTTTCCAAACGTGCTACATCCAATTGTAACGAAAAATAAAAAACATAATATGGTTAATTTTTTAAACAATTCAATTCTCCAATTTGTATATAGAATCCTATCCCCTGCAAATCTGCGACAGGTCAAGAGAGTATTTTTGAAATTTATGATAATAAGTTGAATAAGGAACATTATCTCATTTTGGATAACGTTCCTTTAGTGATAAACGTAGTTAGTTTATTCTAAACGGATAATATAGAACAAGATCATTCCAATTCCATTCCAGGTCGAGCAAGCAAAAAGTTTTTAAGATAATTGGAATTTTTCTCATCGAAAGTGAATGTCAAAGGGTAAGATCCCATATATAAGCGAATACTAAAAGGTTTACCTTCCAGTATAGCCTGTTCGTCTTCCCTTTTTAGCAAAAACATCCCACTCTGTTCCTTGCTAGTGTGCGTCCGAACGGAAGTTCTCGTCTGGGTATTTGTTCCTCCAGTCTGCTGGACTTTCGTAAAATCTACAAATCCACCTTTTGCATTCATGATCGCATTTGCATTCGCAGAGCCGATATTCGCAGAATTTACGGAAGTCGTAGTAGTAACGGAACTATTCGTAACTAGCTGACTATCGGAGTTACCGATCACAAGGGGACTGATCTTCTCACCTATTTTCAAAAAACCGGTCTTAGCAATTGGAGCATCGTTAGTCTCGCCATGATATGAAAATCTAATGGAAGTAGGGATCGCCTTATTATCAGGTCCTATCTCCCTTGTAAGATCGAAATAAAAGTAATACTTTAAATAGGTAGGTGCGCCGAAATAATCCAGATACGGTTCGTTTGATAAAAGCAATAACTTCATCTTTACTATATGAGTATTCTTAAAATCGTCTTTAATAATATTTATATGCCCAAAACGAAAAGTCAGGCAACTTTCGAAAAATAGAGCAAAAACAAAGAACCAAACTAAAGTCAAAATCCTAAACAAATTTAAACCCCTTACCTATATTGATACACATATTAAACTTATCTCCTCGTCAAGAGAAACCGGCCAGGTTTCTCAAACGAAACCAGACCCCGCTATTTCATTGACAGGGGATGGGTACCGAGATCCACTCTAATTGTGGACCGAAATCGTATCGCATTAGCAGTCACCTTTGTTGTCACCATTCTCTCCCTGTTCGTCGGACTTATTAATTTAGTTTCCAACGTTTCTTCTTCTAAACTCACGAAAGTGGATGCAGGTTCCGGATTCGGGACCGACAGGTTGGGAGCGGCTCTGATCAAAATAGAAGGAGAGATCCATTCCGGTCATTCCAGCTATGATTCTGCAGGAGCTCAAACCGTATTGGATCAACTTAGATCGATTGAAGATGATTCGAATATCGTCGGCATCTTGGTAGAGATCAACTCTCCCGGTGGATCCGTCGGTGCTTCTCAAGAGATCTATAAAGAACTAATGTATCTCCGAAAGGAAAAAAACAAAAAGGTCGTGGTATCCATGAAGGATATCGCGGCTTCCGGCGGTTATTATATAGCTTCCGCTGCGGATAAAATTTTCGCGCTAGGGGGAACTTTGACCGGCTCTATCGGAGTGATCGCGATCGCACCGAATATAAAAGGACTTTTAGAAAGATACGGAGTAAAGGTCCGTACATTTAAAGAAGGAAAATATAAGGACTCACTTTCTCTTTTTAGGGACAATACTCCGGAAGAAGACGCGATGATCCAAAAAATGCTCTCCGATACCTACGAAGAATTTATCGAAGATGTAGCTAAAGGAAGAAACCAAACCGTAAAATTCGTGGAAGCATTGGCAGAAGGTAGGATCTACTCCGGTCAGGACGCATTCCGAAACAAACTCGTGGATGATATCGGCGGCAGAAGAGAAGCGTTGGCCGAACTTTCCAAACTTTGTAATTACGACGGGACTCTTCCTTTATTCGAAGAAGAAGCAAATCCATGGGATAGGTTCTTCCGATTAATGCAGGCAAAGTCAGGCGGATTTCTCGGCGGAGAAAAAGTATTTCTTCAGGAGCTCAAACGTTCTCCTGTTTTAGTTTTATACCCTCACTCAATGGCATGGTAATTATCCCGTGTTGAAAGAATTATTCGGCAGATTTATAGATCTTTTAGACGCAGTGCTATTCGAACCGTTTCGTGTGGAAAATGTAATTTCTTCTTGGGGAACTTATCCGCTTAAAATAGTCGGTTTCTTAGTTCTGCTGCTTGCTTCCGTAAGCGCAGGAGCGGGTTATGTTTTCATCACTCCTCCGTTCACAGGAAGAAGTTTCGGACAATTCCTTATTGCGGCACTGACTCATTTATTGTTCTTCATACTTTTACCCTATACGATCGCATTCATCATGGATGGATTAGCCCAATCCAAAGGGAAGAAGGGAAACGCAAATACCACTCTCAGATTTGTGAACCTTTCTCTTTCTATATTTATTTCCAATGCTGCTTGGGCCATTCTACTTGCTCAGCTGGGACTAAAAGGAGGATTTGGAGTTTTTACTTTATACTCGATCCATTACGGATTGTTCATGGTGGTATTGGTTCGAGGGACTTCTTATATTTACGATCTAAAGTTTAAGGATTCCTTATTCATCAATATTTTCACATTTATCGTAACATTCTTCCTGCCTTTGGCGATGTATTCGGCCGTGATCACATCGTTTAATCCTTCTCTTCCGTAACATAGTATATGAATATTCTAATCACTAACGACGACGGGATCTCTTCCAACGGGATCCTTGCTTTGGAAAAAGTTTTAGGCAAAGAACATAATACCTATTTAATTGCTCCTCTTAAAGAACGCTCTGCAACTTCTATGGCATTGAGTATCTACGATTCTTTAAGAGTGGAGAAAGTGAACGAGAATCATTATATCGTAGACGGATACCCTGTAGACTGTGTGAACATCGGACTTCATGGGAAGATTTTTCCTAACATTGATTTGGTTCTTTCTGGGATTAATCGCGGAGTGAATATGGGACATGACGTACATTATTCTGGAACGGTTGGTGCGGCAAGGCACGGCGCTATTCATAATAGAAAAAGTTTGGCAGTCAGTTCCGGAAACTTGGACAAAAACTACGATTATATCAAGGAAGCGGAACTGGTCCACGAAATCCTCGGCTCATGGGTTGAAGAGTTTATCCCGGGAATAGTTTATAATATAAATATTCCCGAAAAATTTGAGGATTCGTTATCTGCTATTGAAATTGCTAAGTTAGGCAGAAGAACCTATATAGACACCTACGAATCTAAACCTATCATAGGAGGTATTTCGGACTTTTTCTTAGGAGGATCCCACTTGGGATATGTTCCTGAAGAAGGTACCGACTTCGATACATTCTTCCGTGGAAAAATACCGATCACACCTTTAAGTTTGGATCAAACTTCTCCACTTGAATTGGAAGAATTCAAAAAAAGGATCCGGGTAAAATCGAAGTAAATGGAAAAGAAAACTTCCAGAAAGATCCCAGCCAAAAGAAGGATTTTTACGGAAATCCTAAAAGAGAATTATACGATCGCACTCACATTGATCGATCGGGAAATGTCCGAAACCGGAAAAGATCCGGAACTACTTTATAATTTTGCAATATGCTGTTCCAGGACCGGAAACCATAAAAAATGTGTCTCCATTATCGAAGAATTGCTGGAAGAATTCCCTAAATTCTCGGAAAGAGACAACGCATTCAGAATGATGATCTATTCTCTTATCAGGACTGGAGATTACAAAACCGCTCTTGCAAAAACGGATGAACGTCTCAAACTTTCTCTGGATGATATCATTCTTCTTTCCCTAAAAGCATCCGCATTGGAAAAGTCCGGCGACACGAAAGCCGCAATCGAAACTCATTTGAGAATTTTGCGATTGAGACCGGAACAGAAAAACAGCCTAAATTCGGTGGCATATCTTCTTTTAGAGGGAAAGGAACCGAAACCGGAAGAGCTAAAACTGGCAATGGAAAATATCAAGCGGGCTCTACAATTGGATCCGGAAAATCCTGCTTATTTGGATTCTTTCGGAGTACTTTTGAGCAAATTGGGAAAAATGGAAGAAGCCAGAAAGGCCTTTGAAAAAGCCATTACCAAAGCTCCCAACGAAGATATAATTTTGGAACACCTGAAAAAACTGACCCAAACAAATAGACAAGCGACTTGACACCTCGACCTTTCGCGAAATCATGGACTTCGATCCGGGATGTAGCGCAGTGGTAGCGCATCTGTTTTGGGTACAGAGGGTCGCTGGTTCAAATCCAGTCATCCCGAATCCCTCTTTTACAAAACAAAAGACTCGGTAGCTCAGTTGGATAGAGCAACTGCCTTCTAAGCAGTGGGTCGGGGGTTCGAATCCCTCTCGGGTCACCAAACATGGTGAGCGTAGCTCAGTTGGTAGAGCTCCAGATTGTGGTTCTGGCTGTCGCGGGTTCGAGCCCCGTCGTTCACCCCAAACTCTTCCAAACCATAAAAATCAAATTAACTTAATCGGAAAAATTGGGGATCGAAGCTTTTGCACGCAAGCGTTTGCAGCGATCCATAGAGAGCGTCGCAAACGCGTCGCAAGCCATGGATGGCGAAGCGAGTGCAAAAGACGCCGTGGAGCCAAGTCGAGCAGGATGCGAGACTGCGTAACGGCGAGCCCAATTTTGCGACCCATAGGAAGCAAAATTCCCATCGGGTGCCGAGCGGAGCGAAGGCAAATCTGGAATGAAACTATCTGCATCCGAATTAACACGAAAGATCGTTCACCCCAAACTCTTCCAAACCATAAAAATCAAATTAACTTAATCGGAAAAATTGGGGATCGAAGCTTTTCGCTAACGAGTCAAAAACAGCACGATCGCAGCTATTGTAATATCCGCAAAAAAATGCACCAACACGGGATAATAAATTCCCTTACTCAAAATTCGGATAAGCCCGGTCATCAAACCATAAATTCCGGCAAGTCCGACTCCCACCCAACCTCTTGGAAATCCGTGTAAATGTAAGATCCCAAAACTTAAAGCTTGGAAAACAAGAGCCCAAAAAAGGGGAAGTTTTGCAGTCAATAAGGCCTCGAATAAAATCCCCCTGAATAAAAATTCTTCCGCAATCGCATTCACTATTGCAAAGCCGATTCCTGCCGCAATAAGCAAAGGAATATCTCCCTTTGGAAAATTCTCTTTGATATCGCTGATATCGGGATCCAAAAGATAAAACCAAAGAATCAAAGCGATACTTGCAGATAGAACAAATAGAACGGAAAGTCCTAGGACTTGTTTGGTAACTTCTCCCTTAGCCCACCAACGTAATAACCCTAAATTTCGAATTTTAGAAAAATTCAAAAAGTAAAAACCTAAAGCCACAATCAACGTAGCGGGCCAAAAATTTTTAGCAAAAGGAAATGTATTAATAAAAGATAATGTAACCAGAGGAATATTTAGATAGAATAAGGACCTCCATTTAAATTGAAATCCGATCAGTAAAAGAAGAAGAAGTACGATCGGAACGATATAAAGGCTCCTGATTTCTTCGAAAACGGCTGTCCCGAAAACAACAATGGATAAATAGATAAGATAACTTTCCCAAGTATTTGCTTTGTATTCAGGTACATCGATTCTTCCTGTTTCCGAAAAGTTCATATTATCGCCGGAAGATCTATTCGTAGAGTTGGATATCCTTAATGCAGGAATCCGGCCCAAGGCTTTGGAAAGTCCCCTGCACTGCCCAAATCCAGATCCCATTCGGATATTCTTTTTGAGGGACAGAGCTCCCGTCCTTCTTCAAAGAAACTGTCGCAGTTTCAGACCCGGAAAAATCCAAAACGATCGAACTATATTCCGTATCGTCGGGAAGTCTGGATTCCTTATCCACGTTGATCGCTTCTCTTTCTAAAACTTTAAGATAAAGAGCCGGAGTATTTCTAGAACACGCAATTACTTTTAATCCTTTCCAGTTGGTCGGAACATAAATCCCGGACTTCAGCCGATGAGAAAGTCGTAACTCCAGATCAAAATCCACCTTCATGGAAGAAGGCCTCAACTTTCTCCACTCCGTATCCAAATTCCCATCCGCCAAATAAGGAGCCTGTGAAGAACGATCTACTAAATAGGAATCAGTGAAATCAAAACGTAAAAAAGGAGGCTCGGATTTATAAGACTCCAACTTGGAATTGGTGGTAGAGTATAGATAAAAATTGGAAAAAACCAGCCCGACAACGAAAACGGCTGCCCAAATTTTTGAAACGGCGTTCAATTTTAAAAAATCCACTGCATCCAAAGATGTCGATTTCCTAACCGAGAAGCAAGAAGGATTTCCTTTCTTCTTGTCGAAAGAAAACCGATTTCGAATCATGATTCTCGGAAAGAAATTTCAAAAAAGGCGGTTCGCGAAATGCTTATTGGAATTACCGGCGGCACGGGACTCATAGGATCCATGTTGGCGATCCGCTTGAAGGCAGAAGGACATAGAGTCCGCATTTTTAGCCGTAGTGGAAAATTGCCGCCTAGACTCCAAAGAATTTCGGAATGGGACGTTCGAATCGGCTCGCTCCCAACCAGAGCGGATTTAGAAGGAGTCAACGTACTCATCAACCTGGCGGGTGAACCGATTGCGGGAGTTCGCTGGACGCCTGAATACAAACAAAGGATCCGTTCTTCTCGCGTAGATTTCACCAGGGATTTAGTCGCAAGACTCACCTCCTTGGGAGAATTCGCTCCCAAAACATTATTCAACTCTTCAGCGATCGGGATCTATGGATCTTATGACGCGGGAACCCCGCCTTTCGACGAAGATAGTCCCGCAGCGGATGACGAGTTAGGCACCCTTTGTAGAGATTGGGAAGAAGAAGCTTTAGAAGCGGAAAAAGCAGGTATAAGGACCGTTCTACTAAGAACAGGAGTCGTATTAACCACAGAAGGTGGAGCACTCGCCACCATGCTCCCTGCATTCAAATTATTCGCAGGCGGTCCGATCGGAAGCGGAAATCAAATCCTTTCTTGGATCCATATCGAAGACCAACTCTCCGCAATCATGTTCCTGATCAGAAAAGAAGAGGCAAGAGGGGCATTCAATCTGGTATCTCCTGAACCTCTTTCCAACGAGCAATTCAGTAAGGTTCTGGGAAAAACTCTAGGACGTCCATCTTTCACAAGAATGCCTTCCTTTGCACTTTCTCTCGCATTCGGCGAAGGTGCCATCGTAGCAACGCATGGCCAAAGAGTAGTGCCCAAACGACTCCAAGAATTGGGTTATAAATTCAGATACCCGAATCTGGAAGCGGCGCTTCGAAATTTATTGGGCTAAAACCTGTTCGGATTCTGAAGCCCGCGCCTCGGGTGGACTAAAAAGTTTTTTGAAAAATTCTCCAAACCTTTAAAAACGGATTGTCCGATCCGATTTAGAATGGGTCTAATCTTTGTATGGAAAACACAATGCCTGGTTCATTCAACGAACTACTCAAAACACATGATAAACCCATCCTAGTGGATTTCTGGGCCGAATGGTGCGGTCCTTGTAAAATGGTAGCCCCTGAGTTGGAAAAATTTGCACAAGCTCACCAAGGGCAAGTCACCGTAGTGAAAGTCAATATAGACGAAAAACCTGAATTGGCTCAACAATACGGAGTTCAATCCATTCCGACCTTGATGTTATTCAAAGGCGGAGAAATCGCCGAAAAGGTGGTGGGAGCAATTCCACAGGCACATATGGAGAAAGTTTTTGCCCCTAAATTGGTTTAAAATTTTGTTCACTCTACGGGAGGAAACTCGCAACTTATTGGAGCGATTCCTTCCGCAGCGATCTTTTGGGCGACTCCCTCGCTTACGTGAGGGCCGCGCTACTCCGGACTACGCGTTCGCTCCGGTCTCGGCAAATCGCATTCAATATTCTGAATATAGTTCCTATCGGCCGTGACCGCTTCGCGTCCTACGTATCGCTGTCGCGATTACCAGTTCACAATCTCATCTACTTCTTCTTGATTTAAACGGAAAGACTCATAGTCTCCCGAAGTTTTAGGAAGAGTCCGAAATAAGAACGCCCCGAATCCTTTTGCAAAAGAATCGAATCTGGATCTTTTAGAACCGGATACTCGATCAAACACCGCCTGCTCCAAAAACTCGGAAAGAACCAAAGCGCCATAAGCCTGATCGGAAAGATCCACTCTATACGTTTCCTTCCATTCTCTTGGTTTTTCCTCTATACTCTTATTCCAATCCAGTAGGAGATCCTCTCCTAACTGAGAGATCTCTTTTAGCTCGGGATATTTTTTTGCAGAGTCGAAATTCTTCTTCAATTCCGAAACGAAAGAATCTCTGATCTTTGCCCGATTCATAGCGCCAAGCGCATGATCCGTAATGATCAAGTGGGTTCCTTCCCAGGTCTCGTTGATAATACAATCATTATGAAGTCTTGGCAAACAAGTGTAATCCCCGATAATGCCGGAACCGCCCAGAGCCATAATCGCTCTATGAGTGATCTGAGAAGAGAGGGAAGATGATCTATACTTCATCAGAGGAGTGGAGATCTGTTCCGCTAAAACCCCTTTTTGGGTCCAATCTATCCCGCGGAAAATCGGCATAACCAAAGCAGCATACAAGATCCTCATCTCTGCAAGTTCTCTGGAATATGCAGGAAAATCCTGGATCTTCTTTCCATAAGCAGTTCTATATCGAGAATATTCTCGGGCTTCCATGAAAGCCCTTCTGGACATTCCGGAAGCGGCAAGACCTACATGGACCCGTGAAGTCCGGATCACGTAACGGATCAGGTTTGCGATCCCGTGTGCAGGCCTTCCCAAGGCTTCGGCTTCTAGATCCTCGTAAACGATCTCTACGGTGAGTTTTCCTTTAGAACCAATAATATCTTTTTTTCTTAATATATGATGTCCATTCAGTTCTCCGTTATCCTTTATACGAGGAACCAGGAATAACCCCACCGTTTCGGTATCTTCTATCTTCGCCGTGGTGACCCAAAGATCTCCCGGATTGGAGCAAAACCATTTTTCTCCGTTCAGGATCCATTTCCCATTCTCACCCTTGCGTGCGATCGTGCGGTTGGCTCCTACGTTACTGCCTCCAACTCTTTCGGTCACATACTGTCCCGCCATAAAATGGGAGAATGAACCTTTTCCTGCCACCAATGGAAGATATTTCTTTTTCTGTTCTTCCGTTCCGATCCCTTGTAGAACTCGGATCATACCTTCGGTCATAGCCAAAGGACAGGTTACTCCGCCTTCTCCATTCTGGTTGGCTAGATAAGTTAAAGCCTGTCTATGAAGATCCGTAAAAGGAAACTTCCATTCATCATGAAAATCTAAATTAACAATTCCGTAATCGTAAGAGATCTTTCTGGAAAGTTTTTGTTCGTGGGAATAAACGATCTGGTCTATACGATTTCCCGTTCGATCGTATTTGACTACTTCTCCGTATTTACCTTCCTTATGAGAGGCTTCTGTGAGTTCGTCTAAAATACCCCCGACCAATTCTCCATAACCCTTGAGATGGTCCAACATCGCTTTTTTATGATCCGGTTTATAATCGGAAGAGTACCTTTCCACCACTCTCTGGAGGACCTTGTCCTCTTCATAAAAATTTTTACCTCTATTTCCCTTATAACCGGTTAAGTCGTAAGAAGATAAACCTGGGTTTTCGGCTAAGCGTAATGGATGATTCATATAATTCCCTAATAAACTTACTTAAAACTATATTAGAGTAAATCATACGAACTGCGACTATTTTTTTGAATTTTCTAATATAAGCAAAATTCGTTAAACGTTGTTCGTTTTAAATGGATTGGATCGGTTTAAATCTGCCTTTTTCCAATACGTATTTTTTCTTGTTCAATTCAATTATTTGACCTTCATTCAACTCCATCAGATTTTCCAAATCCTCTTCGATTGTATGAACAGATCCTTTAGTAATTCTAGCTAAATCCAGATATTCAGTATTAATCCCTGCGTAGGAACCGCATAACACTACTCTTACAGGTTTTTGAATTTGGCTCATCAAAGAATAGTCCCGCATATTGGAGAAATTATCCGCAATCAGGATCAGCTCTTTACATTCGGGACAGACTGCCTGTGCTTTGATCAAAGCCTCAATATCATTTTCCGGGCTGTCGCCTCCGTATCCTCCGCTAATGGCAGCTTTCGCTAATTTTTCTAGTTCCTCATAATTTTTCAATTTTTGGAAATAGATCCCTCCGGTCTTTCCAGTTACTTTTTTTTCATCGGGAGTACGGTCTCCATCATTAAAAAAAACGAATGCTCTCTCGATCCTCTTAAGGGTCTGCAATTTAAAATAAAGGAATAATTGCTGTGTGTAAGGAAACATACTTCCGGTAAGGTCTCCAACAATCGCCCCGTTCCATTCCTTCTTTCTTTCCAAAACTTTCGAAACGATTTCGTCTTTTTGAAATTGTGGAGAATGTTTCGATACGGTAACACAAGATTCAGAACGACTTTCGACGGAGATTTCCGGTTTCTTTCCGAATAGGATCTCTTTTTCCTTCTTCCATGTTTCGCCAGACGGTTTTTGTCTGTAATTTATAGCAAAGCCGTGAAATTTATCCGAAGTATTTTCTTTTTCACCGCAAGATTCGTATTTCTTTTCTTTCCATTCCACTAACAAGTTGTTTTCCAGTGTAGGGAATATTCTCAATAATTCTTTTCTTCTTTCCTTATCCAATCTTTGTTGATCGTAAAAAGAATTTTTACAAATCGAATGAATATACGTAACTGTAATGAAGGTCCCTTCCTTTACTTCGGTGGGGATTTTTACGTTTTTGACTTTGGATTTCATAAAATCCATAGAGAGTAAGAATTGTTCCTCGTTCTCCCTTTTCAAAATTAATGGATCTTCTCGTTTTGCCAAATCCTTTACCGGTTTTGAAGGTAAACTTTCCGGTTCAATACAGGTTGATGTGGGAGATGCGTCCTGGGCCAAAAGAACGATGTGGAAAAAAAAGAAGAATAAAACGGCTAAAAATTTCACTCGAAAACCCTCTAGTATAAGAGTTATTCCGAAATCTTAACTTTAAGCCATGAAAACGATCAGAATTAGGAATAAATAGAAACCGAAAACAAGGAAATAGTCGTAAAAAGCGGAGAAGACCCCGTTTCCCCAGGATTTTAAACCATTAATATTCTAAAACCAAACCTTCATAAGGTGCGATCTCGAATACCACCGGGATTTCCATCTTCTCCGGCTTTCTATGCGTGGAGATAAGTATCTGAGCGGTGCGGTTCGCATTTGCTACGATCTTTTTGGATTCATTCTCAAAGTTCAAAATAATCAGGCATTTTTTCTTTTCGAACTCTCTGGTGTATTGCAGAACTCCAGGAGGAGAATCGTAATCCAAGGCGAGTGACCCTTTTTTCAGGATCTCGTTCCCTTTTCTTAGCCATATCAACTTTTTATAAAAATTTAATAAACTATCGATGGATCTGGATTGGGTTTCCACATTTACGGATTCGTATTTGGAAAAAACGGGAAGCCAAGGTTCACCCTTGCTAAAGCCTCCGTTCACATCTCCGGACCAACACATAGGGAGTCTGCAGTTGTCTCGGCTCGGATAAACAGGCCAGTATCTGATCCCTACCGGATCTTGGATGCGATTTTTAGGGACTCGTTCGTCCATCATTCCCAGTTCTTCCCCGTAATATAAGAAAGGAGTTCCTCTCAGGGTCAAAAGCATTAGAGCGGCTATCTTAGCCCTAGCGGTCGTCTCTTTTCCCTTTGAATATCTGGTGATATGTCTGCGGAAATCATGATTACTTAATGTATAATTCGGCCATCCCTTATCTCGGAGATACTTCTCCCATTCTTTGATCACATCCCTGAATTTTTCGGCCTTCCAAGGTGTGTAAAAGAAAGCGAAGTTGAATGCCAGATGAAGTTCGTCCCCCTTCGCTCCGTAATAAGAAGCGGGGAGTGCGCTTGTACCGGGAGGTTCCATCATCACTTCGCCTACGGACATTCTATCTCCGTACGAATCCAAAAGTTTTCTGAGGTCTTTCAGAATGTCGTGCATTTCAGGACGATCACGATCGTAAATATGGTTTTGCTGATCGAAAGGTCTTGCGATCCATCTTTTACGAGGATTACTTCTTAATTCCGAATCCTTAATGAATAGATTCACAACATCCAAACGGAAACCGTCCACCCCGAGATCCAGCCAATTTTTGACCATAGAGAAGATCGCTTTTTTAACCTCAGGATTTCTCCAATTCAGGTCGGGTTGTTCCGCTAAAAAAGAATGATAATAATATTGACCTGTGGTTTTGTCCAAGGTCCAAGCCCTTCCCCCGAAAGTGCCCATCCAATTATTAGGAGGTTTTCCATCCACTGGGTCCTTCCAAATATACCAATCTCTTTTAGGATTGTCTTTGGAAGATCTGGATTCTAAAAACCAAGGATGTTGATGCGAAGTGTGGTTCGCAACCAGATCCATAATGATCCTGATTTTCCGTTTATGAGCTTCTTTTAATAAACGTTTGAAGGTGTCTAAGTCGCCGAACACTGGATCGATACTTTCGTAATCCGAAATATCGTATCCGAAATCATACATTGGAGAAGGATAGATAGGAGAAAGCCAGATGGCATCGATACCCAGAGAATTCGGAGTCCCATCATTTAGATAATCCAGTTTTTGGATGATACCTTCTAAGTCGCCGATTCCGTCCCCGTTTGTATCATGAAAACTTCTAGGATAGATCTGATAAACTACCGCGTTCTTCCACCAGTCGGCGTCTATTTTTTTGCCCCGGCGTGGAGAATTAGGTTTTTTCATCAACCTAACAGATGCCGCGGTTTCTTTTTTTCTTTTAGAAGTGACTGTGGAACGACTACCCGAATCCATACTGGGAACCATTTTTAAAAAACGAGTTCCCCTGTCATCCTTTCCACCGGCTGGATTATCAAGATCTTATCTTCCAAGGATTTTAACAATTCTGCATCTTTTACCTGTTCTCCGTCCTTGGTCTGGAGATAGAATGAGTCATAAGCATAGTCCGCAGAAGTCGAGACCCTCAAATGAGAAACTTTTAAACCGAAATCGAATACTTTTCGTAATATCCGATACACTAAGCCTACCATATCAGGCATACGGACTTCCATAATGGTGGTATCCGTAACATCTTCGTTGGAAAAACGAACGGAACGATTGATGATACTTTCCGGTATCGTCTTACGTGGATTCCACTCCGTTCTTTCGAAAGCGATACTGTCTCTTTGTAATTCTCCGGAAGCCATCAGTCTAAGTTTGCCTTCCATCCTGGAAAGTCTTTCGGAAGAAATATTACCGCTCCCTTGAGAATCCGTTACTTGAAGAATATGGATCTGGAATTCTTCGAAAGTATAACTCTGCATCCCAACCAGATTTAATCCTTCGGAAGAAACGGAACAACAAAGATCCAATAAGATCTCGGGAATATTTCGACTTACTACTTCAACAGTTACGAAAGCAGGGTCTTGTTCCAAGTCCAAGAGTAGATCGGAGTTCAGGTCTTGGCTCAGAGAAGTAATCGATTTAAAATATTTTAATATTTTTCTATTCGACACTGTTTTCAAAAAACTTACCGGGATAACCGAATACGCAAAAGAAGCGATCGTTTTGGCGATCTTAGGATCTTGTCCTTCTTTTTCGGTTAAATATGCAACTAAGTCTTTTGCAAGTGCGATCCGTTCTTCTTCACCATGAGCATCCTCATGGTCTGTTCGATTTGTAAGGAAGAAGTTTATGGAATTTTTATAAAGTTCGCTTAAGATGGCTTTTTTCCAATTCGTAAGAACATTCGTACCGACCGACTTGGTATCGATAATGGTCAGAATATATAAAAGTTTGAGTCTGTCCGGGTTAGAAACAGTTCTCACAAAGTTACGTATCAAGATCTTATCCGAAATATCTCTCTTAGAAGAAAGTTCCGACATCAGGATATGTTTTTCTACCAGGAAACGGAATAGATCCGTATCTTCCTCCGATAGTCCTAAACGAGATCCGACAGAAACGGCAAGTTCCGCACCGTATTCCGAATGATCGCCTTCTTTCACTTTTCCGGCATCATGAAGAAGAATTGCCAAAGCCAAAATTTCGGTCTTATCACATTCTCCGTAAACTTCGAGGATCTCTCTGTCTTCGAACTCTCCCTTATCCAAACGATCCAATTCATGTAGGATCAAAAGGGTATGTTCATCCACAGTGAACTCATGATGATAACTAAACAAAGGAAAATTCGTACATGCGCCAAACTCAGGCAAGAGCGCTCCGAGCACCTGGCATTCATGCATTAACTTTAATATCCTTCCTCTATCTTTTTTATTCTGTAGAATTCGGATAAATTCCCCGTTCACTTCCGCAGAATATCTGAAGTCGTCGTCCAAAAAGTGAGAAGCGAATCTGATCTCGCTGAGTAATCCGCCGGAAACCTCCAAACCCGTTTCTTGGAACATTCTGAAGGTTAGTAAAAGATCCTTGTATAATGTATGAGGATCCGCGAATAAATTTCCTTCGCTAGGAGGAAAGATCGTATTCCCAATCTTCAAGAATCGGATCCCTTCATATTCGAAATTTTGGGCCTCTTCTTTTTTTTGAGCCGCTAACAAAGAATCCAAATAGATACGAACGATAAAAAATATATTCTTCTGGTGGCTATAGAGAGTGTTCATAAACTTCTCTATAGTTTGCATATCTTCTTTTTTACCGAAGCCAAGATACTCAGCCACTTCAGGTTGAAGATTCAGATCCAAACGATCATGTTTTCTTCCTGTAAGAATATGAAGCGCTGTCCGGACGCGGATCAAAAAATCGTACGCTTCTTCTAGGGCCTGGACTTCTCCACTTTGAAAAAAGGGCAGAACTGCAAGTCCGCCCAAAGAACGGATCGGGCTTCTGGATTTTTCGGTCCAGTACAAATATTGGATATCTCTCAACCCGCAGAGATCCGTTTTTAAATTCGGTTCAGAAAGAAGAATAGGTCTTCCTTCTCTTAAGAACCTTTCCGAAAGTTGCTCCTCTTTAGCTTGGTTGTATCTGGTCGCAAACTTTGGAGGAAGTTTCGCCAAAAATTCTTCCTGGTATTTTTTGAATAATTCCTTGGAGCCTGTCAGGAAACGACTGTCTAAAATCGCATGAAAACTGGACATATCATCCAAATAACGAAACGATTCTTTGATGGTCCTGCATGTATGCCCTACTTCTTTTCCGGAATCGTAAAGGTACGTATTAATGGACGAGATAATCTCCGATAGTTTGGAATCCGGAACTCCATTATGTAAATATAATATATCTACGTCCGAATGAGGCGCCATTTCCATGCGGCCATATCCGCCTAGGGCGATAACCGCGACTTCTTCCCCTTTTTTTAAAATGCCGGAAGACTTTTCAAACCTGGTCCTCAAAAAGGAATCTATAATAAATGTGAGCTGACGAGAGACCAAGCGACCGGAAGCGACCGCCCTACTTTTTTCCAAAAGCCTTTGAAAACTATAGGAGATGTCTAATTCTAAAGGCAAGTCTCGTTCCTACTAGCTGTTAGACTAAGTTTACTTCAATTTATCGCCAGGGTTAGCACCTCTATGAGGCACAAAAAGACTGAGTCTATCGCCTTCACCGGAAGCCAAAAGCATAGCTTCCGAAACCCCGAACTTCATCTTTCTAGGTTTCAAGTTGGCAACCGCAACAATCGTCAACCCTATCAGATCCTGAGGTTGATAAGCGGCTTTGATACCTGCAAAAACGTTCTTAGTTCCAAGAGGACCCAGATCCAATTTTACTTGGACTAATTTATCCGCACCTTCCACAGGACCGGCCTCTATAATTTTACCGACTCTCAGATCTACCTTGCTTAGATCCTCGATAGAAATTTCCAAAATTCCTTCTGCCTTAGTAGGAGCGGACGGAGTTGCAGGTGGAACGGATTTAGTTTCCAAAGCGTTTTCTTCTAACATGGTTTGAATCGATTTTTCCTCTACACGTTTGGTGATCATTTCGTAAGCGGATACTTTTGTTTTTTCCAGATCGGAAGAAAGATCCGCAAACTCGGGCTTTTTATTTAAACCTAAAATTTTATACACCTTCTCCCCTGATTTAGGAAGAACAGGATACAGATAAATGGAAAGAATTCTGGCTGCATTCAAAGCGACGGTTACCGTTTTTCGAGCAGCTTCCGCATCCGATTTAATCTGGATCCATGGGGCAAGATCGTTTACGTATTTATTCGCAATATCCCCTAAACGAGAACATTCCTTCATTACTCTGGTATAATTTCTGGTTTCATACCATTCTTTGATCCTGGATTCGGAGCTTCTAAGTTCGTCCAAGACCTTCTTTCCTTCCGCATCCAAACTACCCAAAGTTCTATCAAGTTTATCTAATATAGAAGTAGCTACCCTGGAAACCAGGTTTACAAAATTCCCTACAAAGTCCGAATTTACCTTCGCAGTATAATCGTCGAAAGAAAGATCCAGGTCGTCCATTCCTTGCCCGAGTTTCCCAGCCAAATAGAAGCGAAGATGTTCCGGATCCAAATGTTTTAGGTAACCTTCCGCCTTGATGAAAGTGCCTCTGGACTTGGACATCTTTTCTCCGTTCACGGTTATAAAACCGTGCACATGGACCTGAGTAGGCGAACGATATCCACTTCCTTCTAAGGTAGCAGGCCAAAATAAAGTATGAAAATATAATATATCTTTTCCGATAAAATGGGAGATCTCCGCCTTCTCGTCTTTCCAGAAGGAATCGAATTTTTTACGATCCCCCTTGAAATGATTCAAACTGGAAGCCATATAGCCGATAGGAGCATCTAACCAAACATAAAAATATTTTTCGGTCTCGCCGGGGATCTTAAAACCGAAATAAGGCCCGTCACGAGAAATATCCCAATCCTGAAGCCCCGTCTCGAACCATTCTTTCAGTTTTTTACGAACACCGTCCGCAACGTGGGAATCCTTTTCGACCCAGTCGGAAAGATATTTTTCGAAATCACCCAACTTAAAAAAGATATGTTTAGAATTTCGACTAACGGGTGGGTTACCGCATAAGGAGCAATGAGAATCTTTTAGATCCTTAGGAGAATAAGTTGCTCCGCAATTCTCGCAGCTATCTCCGTATTGATCCTGGGTCCCACAATTCGGACAAGTCCCCTTGATAAAACGATCAGGAAGGAACATCTTATCGGTATCACAATAGGCCTGCTCGATCTCTCTTTCCGATATATGCCCCTTTCCCTTCAAAGAAAGATAAATTTCCTCGGAAAGGATTCGATTTTCTTCCGAGTTAGTGGTATAATAATTATCGTATCCCACTAAAAAGCCGGAGAGATCCCGGTAATGTTCCGCTCTGACTCGGTCAATCAATTCTTCCGGGCTAATCCCTTCTTTTCTTGCAGCAAGCATGATGGGTGTGCCATGGGTATCGTCCGCGCAGAAAAAATAGCACTCATTGCCTATAGATTTTTGATAACGAACATAAATATCAGTCTGGATCGCTTCCAGAACATGGCCCAAATGAATGGGACCATTCGCGTAAGGCAAAGCGGAAGTAACTAGGATCTTTCGTTTTGTTTCGGAACTCACATAGTCAGGTTGAGAAAAATTCCCCCAAAATCAACATGGATTTTCATTGCAAAACCGCAGGTTGGGTTAAAATACATCGGAAAAACGGGATCGCCATCGTAAGGAAGGCATTAAAATGGAAAGG
Source organism: Leptospira sp. B5-022 (assembly GCF_000347035.1). GTDB lineage: Bacteria > Spirochaetota > Leptospiria > Leptospirales > Leptospiraceae > Leptospira_B > Leptospira_B cinconiae. The sequence continues at coordinate 441,260 of NZ_ANIJ01000018.1, read as the reverse complement.
GTTTCATCCTTGGCTAGTAAAGTTCTGCCGGGTCATGAGTTTTACGAAAAATTTCAGAAAAGTCTGGATAGAGAGTCCGAGATTTTTCAACTCAAGATGAATTACGCCAAAGTGTTAGTCAGTCTTTGGTCTTATTCTTGTCATGCAGACGGAGTCTTTCATAGAAAAGAAGGAAACCTAGTCGGACAAATGGTAAAAGCTATGTTCGATAAGGATTGTATCTTTGATCATCATCAAGACCAAAAGGCCGAGATCATAGAAGAATTATCCGAAGTGTTCGAATCTCCACTTCCGATTAAGATGATCACTGATTTTGCGGAAGGAAATCCGGTCTTAGCCGCGAATTTTTACGAAGATGCAGTATGTATCGTAACGAGTGACGGCAAATTTACGGATAGAGAAAAGGAATTTTTAGAAGATCTGGCCAAGGAGTTGGAAATTTCTTCCATGGATAAGAAAAACATAGATAATAAATATACGGACGGCGACGAGGACTGACTCAAGTCGCCCTCTCTCCCATGCCTTTTCCGATCCTATTAGTATTATTTGGCTACTTAGGCCTTCAGTTCATTCTAAGCGGCCCAATTTTACAGCTTCTCGTAAATATAATATCGTTTAGGTTGTTCAAGTTCAGATGGTTGACACCCGGCATCATACTGCCGGGACTTTGGGTTTGGGCCAGACATTTCGTACTATTCTTCCCAGGAGAACTCGGAACGGATATCGTTCATGCGAAAGGTAGTTTTGTTCATTTCAGGATCTCGTTTTCCAATCTATTTAAAGGAAAGCTAATATTCAGAGGAGTGAATGTCCGCTCATTCCATATGGATTACACCAACAGAGTAGAATCCCGGAAAAAAATAGAATACCTTCCCAAAAGAGGAAGGATCCAATTCAAACTGGAGAAGGTATCGCATTCCAGTATAGATATAGAGGACAAGACCTTAACTCCGGTATTTAATATACAGATCCGGGACATCAAAATAGAGAACGGGGTTCTGGATGCAGGCTCTCCGTTAGAGATCCTTTTTAGAAGCAGAATGGGCTCTTGTAGGCTCGGAAGAGAAGGACTACTTAGAACCGGAACGCTTAAAGGTGGAGACAGGGGATATCTGACGTTGAGCGGCATCACCTGGGGGGAACTTGCCGGGTTGGAAATTATCCCTTTACCTTTATTCAAAAAGCAAGTGCATCTTACTTTAGAATTTCGGCATATAGACGAACATCATACCGACTTCGAAGGCACTTTATTACATACCGGCCTTGGAGAAGAAGAGGAATCCGAATCTTATCCATTCCGATTCGGAGTTGATTGGAACGATTTCAATCTCCCTTTCGATCTGGCCCTCAGAAAATTGATCATGGAATTATTCCTTCAAACCAAGCTGGAAGGTTTGATGGCCAGAACCTTGCAAACGATAGCGAAAGGGATCCGCTTGTTTTTGGGGAAGGATTGATAGTTAAGCGAAATTTTCGCTCTTACCTAACCCTCTGCCCCGCACCCTCTACGATGCCGTTCAATTTAATCAAACCGGAAATCATATCTTTCATAGCGGAACGAAAAGCCTTCTTTTGATCTTCGTCTACTCTTTGTGAAGCTATATCCGCTTTCATGGATTCCAGAGTATCACTCACCAAAGCGATAATGCCATACATAGGCTCATCTTTATTGGTGGAGTTAATGATAAATTCTATATTATTTTTATACATCTTTTTCCCTTTTCGCCTTATCGAGAATGATCTAGCTCTTTCTCGAAGTAGTTCTTTCCATAGAATCTATTCCTTAGAGAATAAGGATTCAAGCCGAATTTGTAATGTTTGATAAATTTATAAGAATCCGTTTCAGAATCTTTATGAAGCATTTTCTTAGAGTAAATTTTTTGCCTTCCCCTCCGCCTGCACATCCTGTGCAGAGCTCCGGGTCACTTCGCCATCCTGGCTTCGCTCTCAGGCAAAAAATTCACTCTAAGCTACTTTAAAGTATTTCTGAAACAGATTTTATAAACTCAATCTATTTGAAACATTATCTTTGGAAGAAGCTTCCAAGAAATCAGGGATCATTTCGTCCTTTAGATCCACTCCTGAAATACCCCGTTTGAGAGATTCGGAAAGTAAATAAGCCGTTTTTAAGGATGCTTTGTAAAAATCTAAGCCGTCGGGTCGTATATTCGAAATACAATTTCGGCTTTCGTCTGTTTTGCCTAACTTAGGATCAAAGGTCAGATACATTCCTAAACTATCTGCGGAAGAAAGTCCCGGTCGTTCTCCTATCAGCAATACAACCGCTTTGGCCCCCAATATTTCTCCGATCTCGTCTCCGATGGCAACCCTTCCAAACTTTCCTAAAACGAACGGAGCGATCTTGTATTTTTGCTTGGATAAGATCGGCACCAAAACTTGTAAGAATGGTATCAAATTCGAATCGATAGCTCTCGCAGAAAGTCCGTCTATACCTATCAACGCAAGATCACAGTTTCCTTTTTTAGATTCTAATCTAGACCGGGAAGGTCCCGAGAGCCTACGGCCCAAATCCGGTCTCAGTAAATATTCTTCTCTGCTTTTTGCTAAACTTTCTACACCAATAGTCTCGATCCCTGATGGTTGGAAAATTTTTTCAAGGCCGATATGGATCGTATCAAAATCCGGTTCTTCTAAAACTGCGTCTCTTGCTCTTGCATGATCCAATCTGAATTTTAGAAGTTCAGAAGTAGGGATAGAACCTCCCGACCTTCCGATCCCAATCCTAGCGGAAGTTAAACTTTTCCAAAATTCTTTAGGATTCATCCGGCCTTATCCTCTAATATTTCTTCGAGTAAAAGTTTGCCTGGATTCTCCTTGGGCAAAAATTGTTTCGTTGTTTCGAATAACCCTTTCTCCAAAAGCCAAGATTCGAATTCAGGGGCCGGCCTCAGGCCGAAAAGTTGACGCAAATACAAAGCGTCATGAAAAGAAGTACTTTGGTAAGACAACATCACATCGTCCGCACCGGGAACCCCCATAATATAATTACATCCGGCGGCTCCAAGTAATGTAAGTAATGTATCCATATCATCCTGGTCCGCATCCGCATGATTGGTGTAACAAACATCCACACCCATAGGAAGACCTAAAAGTTTTCCACAAAAATGATCTTCTAATCCAGCCCTTAATATTTGTTTTCCGTTATATAGATATTCCGGTCCGATAAAACCTACCACAGTATTCACAAGTAAAGGATCGAATTTTTTTGCGACCGCATACGCTCTTGCCTCTAAGGTTTGTTGGTCTATACCAAAATGTGCTCCCGCAGACAATCCACTTCCCTGTCCCGTTTCGAAATACATTACGTTTTTTCCGATTGTACCTCTGTTCAGTTCCAAAGCCATCTGTCTAGATTCTTCCAAAATACTTAAATTCACCCCGAAACTTTTGTTCAAAGCTTCGCTTCCTCCGATGGATTGGAATACAAGATCGAGAGGAGCACCTTCTTCCATCGCTTTCATAGAAGTGGTCACATGACAGAGAACACAAGACTGGGTCGGTATAGAATATTTTTGAATGATAGAATCCAACATTTTCAAAAGTGCAATCACTGTCGGAACATTGTCCGTCGCCGGGTTGATACCGATCACTGCATCCCCGCTTCCCAAAAGGAGTCCGTCCAATATACTCGCAGCAATTCCTTTAGGATCGTCCGTGGGATGATTGGGTTGCAAACGTGCGGACAACCTTCCAGGAAGTCCTATCGTGTTTCGGAACTTGGTCACCACGGGAGATTTTTTAGAAACCAAGATCAGATCCTGGTTGGACATTAACTTGGAAACAGCGGCAGCCATCTCCGGAGTGATCCCGTCTCGGATCTGGGAAATCAGGTCCGAGTCCGTATTTTCCTTTAACAGAAAGTCGCGAAATTCTCCCACTGTTAAGGAAGAAATTTTAGAAAAAGCCGAACTATTATGCGATTCGAAAATGAGCCGAGTCACTTCGTCCGTTTCTCCAGGGATCAATTCTATATTCAAAAATTCTGATAAAGGCAGATCTGCCAAAGCCATTTGGGCGGCCACCCTTTCTTCCTGAGTGGAAGCTGCGATCCCTGCCAATTGGTCTCCCGAACGAAGCGGGCTCGCCTTCGCTAATAATGTTTTTAAGTCAGGAAATGTGTAAGACCTCCTACCAAGAACGGTTTTATAAGCCATATTGATTTCCTATTGTCTCATATAAGATCTTTGATCGGAATTTTTTCTTTTCTTGATCCGACTTACTCTAATTCCGAAAAATCCCAAATCAAGAAAATTGCCTTTTCATTTTCCAAAAATGGAAGACCTGGCCCAAACCAAGCCGCTTCCTAAGATCAAAATAAAGATCCCGAATAAGATTGGATGTTGCCAGGCAGACACGGCCAAGACGAGCGCAGATAGAACAAGGGCGATAGAAGGTAGGATTTTCCCTCCCGGAACCACAAACGGTCTTTCTCTATCCGGCTGACTTTTTCTGAGCACAAAAAAGCTGATCATGGAACAGAAATATAAGAGCAAGGCTCCGAATGCGGATAATGTGATCAGCTCGGATGTTTTACCTGTGCATAATGCTGCAATCCCGAATGCGGTATTTGCCAACAGTGCATTTGCAGGTGTTTTGAATTTAGGATGGATCTTACCGAAAAATTTAGGAAGAAAATCGGCCCTTCCAAATTCGAAACTGGCTCTTCCCCCCGCCAAAATGATCCCGTGAAAAGAAGCGATAAGTCCGAATAATCCGATGGTGATCAGAAGGTGAAATGCCCAACCGGACTCTCCGTATAATTTCCGTAATGCGAGAGGCAATGGATAATCGGAGGCGGCAGCTCCTTGTTCAGGATACACGATCATTTCCCATCCACCGACTCCAATGGAAGAAAAAAACACCAATCCGCAAAGTACAACCAAAGTGGCTAACGCAGATCCGAATCCGATCAAAATATTTTTTTGAGGATCTTTTGTTTCTTCTGCAACGTTTGCTACTCCTTCGATTGCAAGAAAGAACCAAACAGCAAACGGTAATGAGGACAAGGCACCTGTCCAACCGTTGGGCAATGGATTGGAGGAAAACTTATCCCAAGAAAAACTAGGAAGTGTAAGTCCTGAAAATAAAAGTAATTCGAAAACCGCTAATATAGTAATCCCGAATTCGAAGGAAGCCGCAAATTTTACTCCAAGTATATTCAAACTTGTAAATAGTAGGTAAGCAATAATCGCGATCCAGATCGGATCGATTCCAGACAAAAACAAGGAGAAGTAGGCGCCAATGGCGGCGGCAATCGCAGGGGGCGCAAATAAAAATTCGATCAACTGAGCGGTGCCTACCAGATAAGCCCAGGCATTTCCGAGAGCTTCTCTACCGTAGTCGAATGCTCCTCCCGCTTTGGGGATCATACATGCGAGTTCTGTGTAACTGAAAGAAAAACAAACATATAGCAGAATGATGAGTAAGGTGGCAATTCCTAAGCCCAAGGTCCCACCAACCGGTAGACCTAAGTTCCAACCGAAATACATGCCTGAAATTACGTATCCGACCCCCAAACCCCAAAGTAGCCAAGGCCCCAGGGTTCTACTGAATTCTTCTTTTGATTCCATTCTAGGTTTGATTAGCAAGAAATGTGCCTGCCCCCTCGGAGCTTTCTAACACGATGTAGGAGTTCCACCACTCGGGCGACTAGAGCACAATTTTATACTTACTATACGCGATTCGATCTCAAAACCAACTTAGTTTCTCCCTTAGGAAAAAACTCGACGTCTAAACTTACACCAGGGAGCATTCAATATGCCTCAGTTAAGATCCCGTACTTCCACCCATGGACGCAATATGGCCGGAGCCAGAGCTCTCTGGAGAGCCACCGGCATGAAAGAAGGTGATTTCGGAAAACCGATCATCGCAATTGCAAACTCATTCACTCAGTTCGTTCCGGGACATGTTCATTTAAAAGATCTAGGACAAATGGTCGCTAGAGAAGTGGAGAAGGCGGGAGCCGTCGCAAAAGAATTCAATACCATCGCAGTGGACGACGGTATAGCCATGGGGCATGGCGGAATGTTATACTCTTTGCCGAGCCGAGACCTGATCGCCGACTCGGTGGAATATATGGTCAACGCACATACTGCAGATGCACTTATTTGTATTTCCAACTGCGATAAGATCACACCCGGAATGCTTATGGCAGCGTTACGATTGAACATACCAACCGTTTTCGTATCCGGTGGACCCATGGAAGCCGGAAAAGTAAATTGGAATGGAGAGGTTCGAAAATTGGATTTGGTGGATGCAATGGTAGAAGCCGCCAACGAAAATGTTTCCGACGAACTTGTAGAGCAGATAGAACGTTCTGCTTGTCCGACTTGCGGATCTTGTTCCGGAATGTTCACAGCAAATTCGATGAACTGTCTTACCGAAGCATTAGGACTTTCTCTTCCTGGCAACGGTTCCACGTTAGCTACTCATGCGGACAGAAAACAACTCTTCTTAACCGCCGGACGATTGATCGTAGAACTTGCAAAAAGATATTATGAACAGGACGATGAATCCGTTCTTCCGAGAAACATCGCAACACACGAAGCCTTCCAAAATGCGATGAGTTTGGACGTAGCGATGGGAGGATCTACAAATACAGTACTCCATATTCTCGCGGCTGCAAACGAAGCAGGAATCAATTTCAAAATGCATGATATTGATCTTATTTCCAGAAGAGTTCCTTGCGTTTGTAAAGTAGCACCTGCCACGCAAAAATATCATATGGAAGACGTTCATAGAGCGGGTGGAGTCATCGGTATTCTTTCCGAGTTGGACAGAGCAGGCCTTATTCATAGAGATGTGCCTACGGTCCATTCAGAAACATTAGGAAAAGCTTTAGAAGAATGGGATATCGTTCGTCAGAAAGCAAACTCCAAGGCATACGCATTATTCTCCGCAGCACCGGGTGGAATTCCTACAACGGAAGCATTCTCCCAAGACAAACGTTGGCCTGAACTGGATCTAGATAGGGCTAACGGTTGTATTCGAGACGTAGAACACGCATACTCACAAGATGGAGGACTTGCTGTTCTTTACGGAAATATCGCACCCGAAGGTTGTATCGTTAAGACGGCGGGTGTTGACGAGTCCATCTGGAAATTCAAGGGCAAGGCCAGAGTGATGGAAAGCCAAGAAGAAGCTGTTGCTAAAATCCTCGGCAACGAGGTGGTAGAAGGTGACGTAGTAGTGATCCGATATGAAGGTCCAAAAGGCGGACCCGGTATGCAGGAAATGTTATATCCTACTTCTTATCTAAAATCCAAAGGTTTAGGAAAAGCTTGTGCCCTCCTAACGGACGGAAGATTTTCCGGAGGAACTTCCGGACTTTCTATCGGACATGTTTCCCCGGAAGCGGCAGCAGGCGGAGTCATCGGTCTTGTAGAAGAAGGGGATATTATCGAAATAGATATCCCGGATAGATCCATTCATTTAAGAGTGAGTGACGCAGAACTTTCCGACCGCAGAGATAGAATGAACGATAAAGGAAAGGAAGCTTGGAAACCTAAGTCCAGAAAGAGAACAGTTTCCGCAGCATTAAGAGCCTATGCCGCAATGACAACTTCTGCACATACGGGAGCTATCAGAGATGTTAGCCAGGTAGAACATCAATAATTTAATGAGACAGAAACTATTCCTAGAGTAAGGGAATTAAAAAATCGATGTCGAATAAAAAGACTGGAAACCGATCTTAAAAGAGAGTATCTTCTACTTATGTCGAAAATTGCCCTTACTCTCCCCTCTGTACAAACTCCCTCGGAACTCATGGATTTTCTCAAAAAGGAATCCGAAAATCCCAACTTCGATCTTTGGTTGGATCAATTATCTGAAAGGGCGAGATCCGGAGACAAACTGGTTTGGAGTTTTTTATACCAAGCGATCAGAGAGGCGGATTCAGGCAGATTGTCCTGGGGATTTCATAAAAGACTACTTTCCGGGATCTTTCATATGCTTTCTCGGATCGGAGACTCTCAGTCTTATCGATTATTTATCAATTACGTAAAGTCCTTGGACAGGACTATTCCGACCGGTGCCTTGGAGCTGATCGGAGATCTGATCCCTACATTCAAAGAAATTGATATAGATGAGATTATTTCCATCTCTTCTCTTAACGATCCGTTCAAATCCGCATTCGGGATCTACGCATTGGCACAAATCGTCCTGGAAGACAGGATTCCAGAGGAAAAGATAGAACAAGTAAAAGCTTTCTTAAGAGATTACCACAACCCCAACTATTATTTGGATCATCTGGTAGAAAGGACTCTTGAATTTTTGGAAAGAGATAATTCGGATATTCTCGCCTTCGTAGAACAACTCGCCAGTTAAGTTACTCGAGTACAGTTTGTTTGATTTCGCTCCGACGGATCGCTCAAAAGGTCCGCTCGAAAAAAAAAGGAAGTCTTTCGACTTCCTTTTTTTATTTCACGTTTTAAGAAGGAATTTAAGCCGAATATTGGTCCATTAGGGATTTTGCAATTACCCTAAGAGCCATTACTTCTTCCGCACCTTCAAAGATGGAGAATACACGGGCATCCACGAAATAACGAGAAACTGCATATTCTTCCGCGTATCCCATTCCTCCGTGGATCTGCATTGCTTCTCTTGTCACCCATTCAGCAACTTTAGAAGCATAGAACTTGATGAGAGTCGCTTCCATTTGACCTTCGTGGTTGTCCAAAAGTTTTGCTACAGTGTTCGTGAACTGGCGAGACGCTTGAACGATCATCGCCATACGAGCGATCTTATATTTAGTCAGGTTATAATCGAAGATAGGTTTTTGGAATACTTGTCTTTCTTGTGCGTAACGAAGACCTGCTTCTAAGGCAGCTTGCATCACACCGTTTGCACGAGCCGCGGTCTGGATCCTTCCTCCGGCAAAACCTTCCATTTGGAAATAGAATCCTTTTCCTCTGCCTGCTTCTCCTCCGATCAGGTTCTCTTCCGGAACAAAATAGTCCTCGAAAGAGACTTCGAAAGAGTGCATACCGCGGTAACCGATGGTTCCAATTGCTTTACCGGAAATTCTTCCGCCGCCATCTTGTTTATAATCGAATTCGTGACCGGTGAAACTTGGCTTCTCCGCAAGAACGATAGAAAGACCTTTATGTTTCAACTCAGGATCCGTCTCTGTTCTTACAAGGATAAGAAGAAGGTTCGCATATCCCGCAAAAGTACACCAGGTCTTAACGCCATTGATCGACCAACCTCCGTCCACTTTTTTAGCGGTTACGGAAACTCCGGCAACGTCCGAACCGTAGTTAGGTTCGGTCACCATGATACCGCCCATCTTCTCTCCGGAAGCGATTAGTGGAAGCCACTTCTCTTTTTGAGCGTCTGTTCCACCTTTTAATAACGCTTTAGAAAGGATTTCAGGACGAGTGATGAGAGATCCTGCGATCCCCAAAGATCCTCTGGAAAGTTCTTCGGTTACGACTAGCATGGAGATATTGTCCGGCTTGTCGTTCGGTTGTAATCCACCGTAAGTTTCAGGAATACAAAGACCGAAACATCCCATGTCTCTTAAACCTTGGATGATCTCTTCCGGAACGATATCGTCGTGACGGTGAACGTGTTCCGCTTTAGGAGCCACTACTTCTTCTGCGAACTGTTTGAAAGTTTGGCGGAACATTTCATGGTCTTCGCTCAGACCGTACGCTCCGAAACTTCCGGTAGAAGCGATCAGGTCGGCAATATGATTATAATTTTCGATCGCACTGGATTCTTCTAAGAACTTGTTAGTGGAGTCGTCGAATAATTTGGAAACCAGTTCTTGGGTGGAAATTCCGTATTCGGAAGCTCTGGAACTGAACTCGGTGCGGATATGGGAAACAACTTCCGCAGCGAAAACTTGCGCCATTAATTTTTCCAGCTCGCCGGTCCCGAGAGAATCGTTCCAAGCGTACTCGATAAAGTTTTCCGCGATCTTTTGCTCGGAAGTCAACCAAGCGATTTGGTATTGTACGAATTGGTTTTGGTCCATCTTGGAAACGGAAACTTTTCCATTGGAGCTACATTTAGCCGCTAAGGCCTTGGTTACTTGTTCGATTATAGCTGAAGACTTGCTTAAAGCCTGTTTTGCCGCCGAAGAGTCCGTCGGAGCTTTCGTTGCCATCATTTGTTCCTACCAATTATTTGGGAATATTACTCAAAATACTATAACCTGGGGCCGTTTCGGCCTGTCATTTAAGTTTTTGAACCCAAGTCTCGGGAAGAAATGAGACAGAATGTCCGGTGGAAGGTCGCTTCTTCTGTCCAATGAAGCCTGTAGGAGTTCCTATATCAACCTTCCATATTGCGGACTAGAGAAGATCTGATCTTCAATAGATTGTTCCGGATCCTTCTCTTTTGGTCCTCTGTCAGAAGTATCTCTTTTCGTTCCGCCCTACCCAAAACCAAACTCGCTTTTTCCACGAACTCGATGGCCGCGTCACTGGCAGATTCCCTCTTTTGTTGTTTTTCCTTAAAAAGATCCAAAGATCTTTGGACCTCTTTTAATTGTTCTGCGACCGAAACGATTTCTTCTACAGGGGAACTCATGATTGCACTCCTCTATTCGTAAAGAACATCGATGTACTTTTTCTTAGCTTCGGCATGTTCTTTAAAACTTTTAGAGAAGTAATGGAACCCGTCCGGTTTTAATAAGAAGAAGAGATACTCGGTCTTGGTAGGCATAAGCGCCGCTTCCAAAGACGGTTGTCCCGGATTAGAAATAGGACCGGGCGGATATCCTTTGTTCATATACGTATTATAAGGAGAAATAATCTTCAGATCCTTTTCGAAAATGCGAGGATGAGGTTTATCAAAAAGGTACTGGATCGTCGCACAAGACTCCAAAGGAATATCCTGTTTGAGACGATTTAAGAAAACACCCGCCATTAAAGGTCTTTCTTCATTTTTTTTGGCTTCTCTTTCTACAACTGAAGCCAGGACCACGATCTCATGTAATTTTTTAGGATCCAATTCTTTAGCGCCTGGGATCTTTTCCAATCGTACGTAAAATCTTTTGATCATCATTCTGACGATCTTATCCACCGGAAAATTCACCGGCACGCTGTACGTTTCCGGGAACAGATAACCTTCCGCATTATTTGCGGGAATTTTGAATTCTCTCAATAGTTCCGTTCTGGAAGCTGCATTCAAAAAGTCCGCTCTGGTTTTAATTAAATTTTTCTTAACTAATAAGTCCCCGATCTGGCGGTTATTATAACCTTCCGGGATCGTGAAAGTTACGAGTTTTACTTTTCCTTCCGTGATCACTTGGAGGATCTTACGCGCATCCATCCCGTCGTTGATCTCATACAGACCTGCTTTGATCTTGCCTGCGGACCTCGTCGCTTTAATTAGAAAAAGGAAATATTTGGAAGACTTTAAAAGTCCGTTCTTGGAAAGATTTTCCGTAACTTCTACCGGAGAGTCTCCAGGTTCAACGATGATGTCCACCTTTACCTGGCCTGCGCCAACCGCTCCCCCTTTGATCTCATCCACAACAAAGAAGGCGACAATCCCTGAAAGGACAAGTATTCCTAATAAAACAACGGATCTTCTCACGAATGTATTTTTAAAAATCATAACCGCATCTGCCTCGTATTTCTATCGGCGAATATTCCTATTTACGGAACCTCTACTTCCCCAAAAAAGGGATCTCCGGAGCTAAGTTTTTGTTCCCGCTTCTATCCTGCTCTCTGAAAAAACAGGAATAGTATCCTTCGTGACAGGCTGCACCTTCCTGTTTTACTTCGTACACGACAAAACTTCCGTCTTTAGGTGCGAGGATCCTTCTCAGTTTTTGGATATGTCCGGAAGTATCGCCCTTTCTCCAAAGCCGGTTTCTGGATCTGCTAAAATAGATTCCCATGGATTCTTTTTGGCTGAGTTCTAAACTTTCTAAAGTGGAGAATGCCTGCATCAAAACAAGACCCTTCTCATCCTTGGTGATCACCGGAATCAAACCATCCGAGAATTTGAGGTCGTCGAAATTCTCGATCTCCATCAATTCCTTTTCCGAAAAATTAGGATGAAAAATTAGTATCGTATCTTCGTCGCAGTCTATATAAGTTTTCACGTTAGTCGGAAGGTCGCGGCGGAGAAGGTCCCATTCTTCTTGGGTCATTCTTCTCAATGCCGAAATTTTTCCGGGTTGTCCCCCGGCCCAAATGATAGTAAGCATCCTTTTCCTACATAAACCAAGGACCGACCAGAACCGTCAAGAAAGGTGAGACCTTGGAAATCCTCCCAAGGCCTCGCCCAGGAGGGTATTACGCCGCTTCTTTTTCTTTTCTATCTCCGAAACTGTCGAATCGGACCTCGTCCGCTATTACTTTGACCTTGGAACGGGATTGGCCTTCCTGATTTTTCCATCGATCCTGTTTTAAATGCCCGATTACCGTTACCTTTTTTCCTTTTTTAAGATACTCGGAACAATTTTCGGCGAGTCTTTCCCAGACCTCCACATCCACGTACGAGACTTCGGATTCTTCTCCTTCCGTTCTTTTGTAGTTATGATTAACCGCCACAGTAAAATTTGTGACCGACTTTCCTGCTTGGGTCCTCTTTAATTCCGGATCAACGGTTAAAAAACCGTCCAGAACTGTGAGTGATAGATTTTTCATAAACATTTTCCTCCTGGGGGAATATAGGAGCTACGTGTAGTAGAATGTTCATTAAGTTTGCAATTTTTTCGAAATTACCGAAGTATCTATCGGAATTTTTATTCCGCAGTGTTCGCACTCCTATTAGGAAAGAATGACGGGCCCAAATACTCGGGCCCGACCTTTTTATTCTTCCAGAGTGGAGAGGTAAGATTCACCTTCCAAAATAGAAGAGACACCAAGATAGTATTCATCTTCCGAGTTGAATTGTCCGGAAAAAGTATACCATCCGATAGAAATGCCTAAGAGGAGAGCAGCCGCTGCCGCCAATACATTTCTAATCGGGAATCGAACCAGCTTTTTAGAACTTTCTTCCTTTATGTATCTGTCGATCACACATGAAGCTAAATTTTTGGACCAGTTCGGATCCGATTTTCTTTTTTCGATCTCTTCCTTCATTGGTAGACAATCTTTTAATATTTTCCCCATACTTCTCCTCCTTCTCTTTTTTCGGAGTTCTGCATTCTTCGCAACATTTCCTTCCCTCTAGCCGCCCTGGATTTTACGGTTCCGGCAGGAACTCCTAGAGCTTCGGCGATCTCTTTTTCGGAATATCCGGAAAGATAATATTGGATCACACTTCTATACGCTTCCGGTAGATTGCCGATCCAAAGTTTTGCTTTTTCCCATGTAGGAAGATTTTCTCTATCCTCACGTTGTTCTCTTTCAAAAACGAAACTTCTGGAATCTTCTTCCGATCTTTTTCCGGCCTTCTCCGCCTTGGTCTCTTCTCTTATCAGATTTTCATTCATCCGAATGGACTCGTTCCGAGCGATAGTGTACAACCAAGTTGTCAACTTAGAGTCTCCTCTGAATTGACCTTTTTGTAATGCCTTATAGGCGCGAAGATATGTTTCCTGTGCGACATCGTCTATCGCGTATGCAAATCGTTCATACAAGTAACGGGAGATCGCCGCTAAGACGATCTCCCTGGTTTCCTCTACGAAGCGGGAAAATTCTGCCTCTCCCATTTTACCTCCGAAGAACTTTGGAAATTAATCCTCGTCTTCCTTATCGAATTTACTTTGGAACTTAAGGATTAGATCCGCCAGTTTCCCTCTTTGTTCGGGGGTTAATACCGCGTGGAATTCCACTGCCTTTTTGGTAAAAAATACTCTAAGAGCTGCTATCTTTTTCTCTCTTTCTTCGCCCAGTTTGTTCCATTTTTCAGGATTCAATTTGTCTGCACGAAGTTCTTCTACTGCTTCCTTAGGGAAGAAGTGTCCGCCCAATTTAAGCTCTTTCCGTTTTGCAAGCACGTCCTCTTTAATTTTATCCAAGGCCGCAGCTTGTGTATCCGTTAAATCCAGTTCGGATTTAAGTTTTTTGACGATATAATTGGCCCTTTTTTCATGAGACATCCATTTATGATGGCAACCCTGAGTTAGTAGGGCGGTCGTCCCCAACACCAACAAAATCGCGGTTATTTTCGAAATTTTGCGAAACATTCATTTCTCCTCTTTATACAACTGGGACCGGGAGCTAAAAAGCCGGTTCCAAAAAAATTAAGAAGAAAGTATGAGAATATCTTCTTCCTTGATCTCGTATTTGGAGGCCAGGCGGGTAATGAGAGAACTCAGTATTTCCTGAGACTTTTTGTGGTAATAGAATTCTTCGCCTACTTCGATAAAAAATTTTCGGACTCCCGGGAGTTCTTTCAGGATGAAAGCGATCTCTTGAGCGATTTTCTCGGCATTTTTTTGGAAAGGACAACCGAGCAATTTTACTCCGATCCCATAAGAAACATTTTGAGTCCTTTCAATGGAGAATGGGTATTTTTTTTTGTCCACGATCATTTTCTCGGGGATCTTGAGAACTGAGACGATCTTTTGCAAAAGTTTTTCCGGATCGAAAGGTTTGAGAATATATCCCACAAGTTGTTTGCTATGAGCCGCAGCTACCACATCTTCTTTTTCATTACTCGCAGTCAGAAAGATGATCGGAGTATTTTTATTCAGATCAGGGATCTTGCTTACGAGACGAACACCGGAAAGTACGGGCATCATATTATCCAAAAGGACCAAATCATATTTCGTTTTTCTTAATTTAAGTTCCGCAGCCATTCCGTCCACGACATGGTCCACTTCGAAGTTGAACCTTTCTAAAAAATGAATGAGTAACTCGGCAGAAGTCTCGTTATCTTCCGCAAATAAAATTTTAAAGAAAGGTTGGATCATAAATCTGACATTTTTCCTTAATGAGCCCGCCGGGACCTCCGAATGGGCCGACTTAAAACTTTTATTTTGCGTAAATTATCCGTTTTTATAATGTTTAAGTCGACGATAAAATTTTGACGGATTTGGGGGAAAAATAAAAAAACGGGACCCCGAATTCTCGGAGATCCCGTTTTTCGCGTTGGAGCGGAAAGTAAGTTAGATTATTTTCCGGCTTCCCAATATCCTTCAGAATACTGGTCGGTAAGATTTGCCCAAACTTCCGAAACTCCTTTCGCGATTTTTGCCTCTTGTAGTTTTTTATTCTCGTAAGGAGTTACAGGAGCGGAGAAGTTCCAGCCTCTAGAAGAACATGCGCTCTTTCCGTTTGCCCAATTTCCGGAAGAGTCAGTGATCGCCCAGTTTCCGCTTCCGTCTTTACAAGCGTAACGATAGCTATTAGAACATCTGTTATCGTTCCATCGTCCGCTTCCTACGATCTGGAGGCAATCTTCCGCTCCACCGTAATCGTTAGGCTCCGCATTATCCCAAGACCAAAGCCCTCGTTTTGCAAAATCAGGATTGAATTGGTCTATTCCGAATACGCTGATCCCGCAAGCCAACATTTGAGCAATATTATCGTTTGTGAATACTCCACTTTCTTTCACGCCGTCGTAGATACCGAAATAATTGGTGCTATCGTTGAAAACACGGGTCATGGTGTTATCATATACACTTCGGGACCAGTTGCAGCTAGGATATCCTTGAAAATTTTTAGGGCTGATCGTGTTGCTTCCGAAGAAGATCCTCTTCGAGTATTGGTTCCAAGCCCCTCCGTAACATCCATTACTCATCATCAGGATCCTTCTATTGGATGAAACCATATCCTTGAGTTTAGGCATGTTGGATGCGTTTGGAATATCTCCGCACGAACCGCTGCTATATCTGTAAAGATAAGGATCCAAGTAGTTCCTTACAATTCCTAAAAATTGGTCGGCCCTTCCGTCCAGATAATCCTCGAAGTACAGAATAAGAACTTCGTTCCTGTTTTGAGGGGAAGAGATCCAGTTGCGGATCTCTTCCAATCCTTTACTGGCGGGGCGATCGAATACGTTACATCCTAAATCGTCCGATTTAGCGTGGCAGAGCAAGAAATCATTTTTGAAATTCGTACTCAAATAATAATGAATATCCAATTCTATAAACCTAGCTCCCAATCTCAACTGGTCGGTGATAGAGACCTGTTGGTTCGGGAAAGCGTAAGAAAAGAAAGGTCCCGCATACGCTTTGCTATTATAGGAATTGTGTGTGCCGTAAAACAAAGCTTTATGCACAGGTAGGTTTGCAGCCACTTGCACTTGTCTTTGCACAGCGAGTGATTTTGCTTCCGCAGACTTTTCGAATATATCGATCGGACTTTCAGTTACTGCTCCTCTACTTGCAAACAAACTAGTCGAAGACAAGCTTATCAGCAAAACGGTAAGCATGATCAATTTTCTCTTCATATTTCCATTCACCTTTTTTACTTCTGTGGAAACATATTATTTCGAAGGCTTAACTTGTAACAAGCTTCTTCTTATAAGCGGCTTACATCTGTTTATTTTTATGAAAAACGATCGTTATTTATAATTTTCGAATGAATTAGTGGGACCACAAACAAACAGAGTTAAGTGAGCAACCGCTCATACATTATGTTTATATAATATTAATCGATCTTCACAATTTTTATACGCGGAGTATAAAATTGTGAAGATCCTTTTTATAAAACGAATATTCCCCGAAAAAATCTTGTTTGGTCGGAAGGAAGTCCGCAAAATGCGAAACATGCCAGCGAAGAAGAAGGCCAAGAAGGCAAGTTCCTCCCCTAAACAAGGGATAAAATACGAAGATAAATCCCCAGGACAACCGGAACTAGTCCCGATTTTTGAAGAGATCAAGAAGTTAATAAAACCGTATAAAAAGGGAAGCCTCAAAGAAAGAGGAGATACGGGAGGCCAATATGGATTGGTGAGCGAGATGGAGATCGAGGTAGACGGCAAAAAAAAGCCCGAAGTCTATTTCGCTGGCCTACTCGTTCAAAAGGGATATGTTGGATTTTATTTTATGCCTGTATACTCTCAGCCGGAATTGAAAAAATTTTTCAAACCGGAGTTATTGAAATGTTTAAAAGGCAAAAGTTGTTTTTATATAAAGAAAAAGGACCCAGTCCTTCTTTCTCAAATAAAAGACGCTTTGAAATTAGGATACGAAGAATATAAAAAGAAGGGTTGGGTTAAATAAAACCCTTACTTTCCTATGAAAATCTTCAGAAAATATTCCCTCAATTCGGAAGATGGTATGATCTGATAATGAGATAATCCTTTCAAGATCTTAACTCTAGTTTCCGGATTGGATTTTGTTCGAAATACGGAATCGCTCAAAAATGAAAGGCTTGGTTTTTCCACGATACCGTCTCCAATCCAAGAAGACCAGTCCCCTTCTTCTTCCGAAACAAAACTATAGATCTGGTAGGCATCTATCTCATCCAATTCTCCGAAATATTTTTCTTTCCCGTACCTGCCGAGATGTGTACCTTCTTTCCAATCTTCTTCTCGGATAATACCATGAGAAAGGTCCTTCATTGCTTCACTTCTCTGGTTTCCTATATATCCTACTAACTGCACAGGGAACACAGGCAAAGCTTCCGCACCAAGCCCCAGCCAGAATCCCACCTTTTCGATATAAGAACCTCCGTCAGGAGAGCTGATAAATAATACTTTTTGAATATTAGAGGCAAGTGGATTACCCTCTTTTCCCGAGGAATACAAAGCGCTTCTAAAGACGAGACCTCCTTGGCTATAACAGATCACGTCGAATTTTTTACTTTTTATATCCGGATCTTCCAGAACCTTTCTCATTAATTCCAAAAGTTTAGATCCGTTGTCAGAGATATGAGCCCCCGGATTGAACCGAAGATAAAAAGGATAATAGTTTTCCCGAATTAGGATCTCGGAGAAAGTTGGCTCCCCATTCTTGATCCAAAGTCCTTCGTCACAAAATAAACCCGGAACACAAAGGATCGGTTTTTTAGATCCGGACTTTTTCCAATCGGCCAATACTTCTTCAGGGCTTACGTCTTTTCCATCCAAACGAAAAGATGCTTGGATCTCGGAAGTGGTAATCATTCCCGCGAATGATTCTCCTACTACGCTGGAAACGGAAATATTCTCGAATACCTTTCTTTGGATCAAAGACTCCGTTTCGCTCAAAGCTTCCAGTGCGGTATGCATTGCTTGTGCGGTCGACTCGAATGCTTTCGAGAGACCTTCTTCCGTTTTACTTCCCGCTTCTCCCAAGGACTTGCCTGTATTTTTCAGAAATTCTCCCAGACGAGTACCGTTTACAGTCGGTGTTTCCGAAATTTGGGATAAACTTTTCGCACACCATTCAAATGAACCGGTTAGTGCGGATTTTACTCCGGACAGAACCCCGAGTGATGTGTCTCTTGCGAATGAAACTGCGAATTTTCCCAGCTTCATGCTGGGTTCTGTGGGTTTGTATGGCATATTTAGGATTCTTAAATGGACGGCGCCGCTTTACTATACGTAAAAATTGCGTGCCGTCAAGGGAGAAAGATAATTAAAATCAGCTATTATGAAGCCGGAAAGGCTTCTTAATTATTCGGATTAGACTAACAGGCCAGTTGGACGAAGCTGATCGCATCGGACTCGCTGAACTCCTCCTCGTCTTCCATAAAACCTAAAAATAGAGCCTGGGCTCTCATTCTTGCTATATGAGCGGAAGGATAGTCCATCACACATAATGTCTGTTTACCCAAGAAATCTTTTTCCTCTCCGAGAGCAAGTATAGGTTCGCTGGATTTACGGATACCCGCTTCTTCGCCGAAATCCAAGATCAATCTATAAGCTTTTTCCCCGCTATCGAGAACCAATTCAAAACCGATTACCTTGCCGATTTTTAAGTATAGATTGGCAAAAGGTCTTTCCGAGACTAAGTTTGTATATTCAATCGATTCCATCTTCTAGTATAACCGTTCTTAGATAATTATTTGACAAAAAAATTAAGAAGAAGGTCCAAAAATCGCTGTTAGACCGCGGGTAAATCCAAGAAAAATCGAGTATATTCCATTGGTGCACTTTCGAAAGAAAGAAACCCTCCGTGCTCTTTAACGATCCCTAAGCTGACAGAAAGTCCTAGACCGGTTCCCTTCTCCGCTCCCTTGGTAGTAAAGAATGTATTGAAGATGGACTTACCGATCTCCTGAGGAATTCCGGAACCGAAATCTTCGACAGTGATCCGCACCCAGGGCTTACCTCCGATCTCTTCGGGTTTTGCGGAGATGATCATCCTTTTGCTCTCATCATATTCCGGATAACGTTGATTCAATGCATCCGTTCCATTATTGATCAGATTTAAGAGCACCTGAAGTATCTGACCTTCTTTACACAGAACCGATGGAAGATCCGGCTGTACGTCCAGATCCAACTGAATTCGGCTCATTTTTAATCGCTGTTCTGAGATAGAACGTGTCTTGGATATTAAGGCGAACACGCTTACAGGTTCGAAAGCGCCTTTTTCCTGTCTGGCAAATCTTAATAGATCTTTTACCATTACGGAAATTCTCTCTCCTTCTTGTTTGATCTTAGAAGCGATCTTTTGCGCCTTATCTATATCCATCTCTCCTTTGGAGATCAATTGGGCATAATCGATGATCGCCATGATAGGATTATTGATCTCATGGGCCATAGCTCCGGCCAAAAACCCCATCGCTTCCACTTTCTGGCTTTGTCTAAGTTGTTCTTCTATTTCGAACTTCTCTTGCTCTGCTCTTCTTAATGCCTTATGTTCTTCTATTTCTCGGATCGCTCTTCTTAAAGCGGGAACAAGTTTCACCAACCTGTCCTTGAGAACGTAATCCGTCGCTCCTCTTGTCAAAGTTTGAATGGCTGCATCTTCCCCGTATGTTCCGGAAACGAATATAAAAGGAGTAGAGGGACACTGCTCTTTTGCAATGGATAATGCCGATAATCCGTCGAAGTTCGGAAGTGAGTAGTCTGAAAAGATAAAATCAGGCTTTTCGTCTATAATTGCTTTTAGGTATTCGTCCCTGTCCTGGACATGTACAGGAATATAATCCACCCCTCCCCTTTTTAGCTCCCTTTGGATAAGCTCTAGATCGGTAGAAGAATCTTCTAAAAAAAGGAACTTTAGCGTCTTCATGTCAATGCACCGATCTATTTAATATACACCAATATTGTCCTATTTCAGATACCGTAACGATTAATTTTTCAAATTCTACCGGTTTGATAATATAACTATTCACACCTAATTTATAACTTTCTACTATATCTTTTTCTTCCGCGGAAGAAGTTAACATTACTACGGGAACCGTTCTCAATTTTTCATCGGACTTTATCTCTCTTAGTACCTCGAGTCCGTCTACTTTCGGCATTTTCAGATCCAACAAAACGAACAAAGGTTTTCCGCCGGATTCTCTATCCTTGTATCTTCCTCTACAAAACAAAAATTCCAGAGCCTCCTCTCCGTCTTTCACATGGAAAACTTGATTTACTAAATTATTTTTTCTGAAACCTCTCAAAGTAAGTTCCGCGTCGTTCGGATTATCCTCAGCATAAAGTATATCATAGTTTCCCGATTGGTTCATTCTTCTCTATTCCTTGTTCGGTATTGTAAAATAAAATGTGGCGCCTTGTCCCATTTTTCCTTTCGCCCAAACTTTTCCGCCATGTCTCTGTACGATCCGATCCACGATTGCAAGTCCGATACCGGTTCCGTTAAATTCCTCATTGGAATGTAATCTTTGGAATACCTTGAAAAGTTTATGAGAATATTGATCGTCGAAACCAACTCCGTTATCCTTTACGAAAAACGTTCGATTCCCTTCTTCGTCTAAAAAACCGATTTCGACAAAAGGATTTTGCGACTTGGAAGAATACTTAAATGCGTTCGAGATAAGATTCAACCAAACCTGTTTTAACATGGAAGCATCCCCTTTGACCGGAGGAAGTTCCGAAATTTGCACCTTAGGACTCTTGGATCCGTATTCCTGATTTATGATCTCGATCGAATCCGAAACCATATGTTTCATGTTTATGGAATCCGATTTTGGTTCCAGTTTTGAAACACGATAAAATGCAAGAAGGTCGTCTATCAATTGCCCCATAAATTTGGAATTGGTGGCTATCACGTTCAAAAGTCTGAGAGCTTCGGGCTCCAAAACAGCGGAATAATCTTCCAGCATGATCTTGGTAAATCCGTCTATTCCGCGGATCGGAGCCCGCAGATCGTGAGAAACGGAGTAGCTAAAAGCTTCTAATTCTCGATTCGCATATTCTAATTTTCGAATGTTTTCCTCGAGATCCCGATTTAATTGGATTATTCGGAATTCCCTCTCGTTCCTTTCAGTCACATCCAGCCATTCCACGACACTTCCCAATCTGTTACCGGAAGAATCGATTACGGGATCTGCGCTTAGAATAAATTGTCTTCCACCGATAGAAATGGAACTTTTGTGAGTGTCAGTAAATGTAGAAAGGATTTGCCTTTGTTTTTCAGGTTGAGAATGGAAAATATCTATACAGGATCCTAAAAGCGCTTCCGGAGAAAAACTAGGATATTGGTTCCGAATATTCTCCTTTGCTGTTTGGAACATATTTACAACGGAACGGTTCGTATATACCACATTCAGATCGTTATCCGCAATCATAATATTGCTAGACGCACAATCTAAAGCGGATTTGATCATTAATATTTCCTTATAGAACTTTTCCTTTTCGGAAAGTGAATTTTCTAAAAGTGTATTTTTTTCAGATAGGATCTTTTCCGCTTTGATCTTTAGATCGGATTCCTTTTTTAAGAATCTATAAACTGCTATTAAGATAAGAATATTAAACGAAATCGAAAGAAACAATATCCAATCTGTGATCTTTTCATTAGTTTTGGAATCGGAAACTCTTTCCGCTAAAAGTGAGATCTCTTTTTCTTTTAGTCTGTCGATAGAACGACCTATCTCATTTTCCAGAGCGGCGTTTTCCGCTTTCGCTTCTTTGTTTTGGAAAGGGGAATATCCGAATTTTTGGATCAGTTCATCCCGCCTGATAAGTAATTTTTCCAACTCAAGGAGGCCGGTTTGTTGGGTGGGATTATCTCTAGTAATATATTTTAGTTCCCGGAGTTTAAGGAACAGATTCTTTTTTTCAGTTTTATAATATTCAAGGTCCTCTTTTTTTTCCGAAGTCAAAAAGAGCAAAAAACGGATCTTAGTTTCCTTTACCGAAGAAACCAAACCCTCCAATCTTGAAAGTACTCCGAAAGTATGAGATTCCCAGTCTTTCGATTGTGTAAGATTCCTGCTGCTAATCCAGGAAGAAACACCGATGATTAGGCCTAAAAATCCTATCCCGACAATCCCGAATCTCAGTTTAGAATTATAAGAGAGCATGATATAAGGAAAAAGATAAATTAAAAGTTCTTAATCTTCTAATTCTATCTCATGTTTGATCCGCGTATTTTATTTTTTTTGACCTGATTTTGCAAGATATTTACATAGTTTGGACAAAATTAATTTCCTGAAATCATTTTCGATATTTAACCTCTTAATTAAGTCACATTAGATCGAAAGTTTTAGATTTTATCTAAGGCTTGCTTTATCTTTTGGACCTGGGAGTTCTCCGGCTCCAATCTGTGGGCCTCTCTTAAATGTTCCTTTGCTCTTTCATAGTTTCGTAAAGCGATTGATATCCGACTTAGATTAATCAAATTTCTAATATGTTCCGGCTCTCTTAAGAGTAATCTCTCGCCGAAATCCTGGGCTTTTTGGAATTGTCTAGCTCTTCTAGCTACGTACGAGGCGATGAATAATATTTCTTTATCCACGGGACGGATGTTAAGATATTCTTCCGCAAATTGAGAAGCTTTGGAATAGTTCTTTAATCGAATATGATACTTAAGGAGTCCTTTTTTGACCTCTGGTAGACGATCGTCTATCGAGTCTGCTTCTTCCAATAAAGATAATGCTTCTTCGATATTCTTGTTTTGGGATTTTTCTTTCGCTTTTTTGAGAAGTTGCCTTATCTTTTCCTTCTCTTGTATCCTTTCAATTCCACCTTCTTCTTTAAAGGAGATACGAACCAAGGACAAGTCGTCAGTTAAAGAACCTACTTTTTTTATGGATTCGTATATAATGGAAAGTTCTCCTTTTCCTTCTTCGATAAGTCTTAGGAAAAGTTTTTCATCGTCATTGATGATCCTTGCACCTTCCTCGTCGTTCCCGATAAGGATATCGTCCCTTCCGTCCGAACCTGCTATAATTATATCGCCAGGTAATAGCTGGAACGTTTTCACCGAAATTTTTCCATCCATTCCGGTAGTTCCCAACTTTCTGAACATGAGGTCTCGCTCTATAAAATCCGCTTTTCCGTCCCTGTACAACACTGTCCAAGGATGTTCCGCATTAATATAATATAACGTTCCGGAATTTTCATCTATCAGTCCTATCACTGACGATACGAGCATAGAACCTTCGAAACTTTCGAATACTTTATGCAATTCTATAAAGGCATTTTTCAGCCATCTTTCCGGAGACTGTTCCTTCATTGATCCTACTATCCGAGTTCTCTCTATTATGGACTCGCATACGGCTCCTAGAACCAAGGCTCCCCCCGCTCCTTGCATGGATTTTCCCATGGCGTCCGCATTTAAGAACACTATGTAACGTTGTCCTCTCAGCGTGATCTGGTTGGAGATATTCATATCCCCACCTATCTCATCGTTAAATCTTCGGAAGCTGAACTTCTTCTTTTGTTCTATCAGAAAGTCCACTTTTACGTTTTCCGAAACTGCCTTGTTTGCTCCTAAAGGTTTGATCAGAAGTGATGTGAGGAAATAGTCCCCGTCCTGTTGTTGTTTTAGTTCCCTCACTTCTTCTAGGGTTTTTTCCAATTCCTTGGTCCTATCTTTTACTTTTTCTTCCAATTCATCCGCGTATTCCTGGAGTCTTTTTTTAGCGGCTTGGATACTTCTTGCCATCTTATTGAAAGATCTAGCGATAAATCCGATCTCATCCTCCACACGAGGGGTCAGTCTATAGTCTAAATTTCCCGAATTTACTTCCGTTAGTCCGACAACTACTTCGTCCATGGGAACCACGATCGCATTCTGGAAAAAGAACCGGAATCCGATGACGATCACAAAAAAAGTCAGGACCATAGAGGCGACCAAGATAAAACTCGGATCATGATGGAATATTCTATAATCTTTATATTCGAATCCCACTTCGTATATCTTTCCGTTCGGATTCGGAAGAAAATAATAGGACAAATACATCACAGGTTTAGGATCGGAAGGAGAGTAGATCCTTGTGCCACGGTAGATCCTCTCTCCTGCAAAATGTATTGGGGCCAATGAATTTAATACGATCTTCGAAACTTGTTCGGCCGATTTATTCGAATTGACCGCTTGGACTGCCGATTGTTTTACGTAGGCCAATGTCTCCGAGAGGCCTATGTCCGGCGAAAAGAGCAATCCTTCGATAGATTTTTGTTTTTTACGGTCGGGAAGTCGGGAGTATTTATTTCTGATAATATTCAGTTTTCCGTATATACCTCGAAAATAATCCTCCATATCGGAGTCTTTTACAGTCTCATTATTTTTGGATTTCAAGAAAGCAAGAACTCCGATAGCATACGCCTTAAAATCGTTTGGAGAAGATTCCAAAATCTTCTCCGTTTTTTCCAAACGTTCTTTTGCAGGCAAACTTCCTAAATTAGAGATCCTTTGTTTTTCTCTAAAGAATCGGACTTCCAACTCATCTTCTTTCTTAAATCTGGGATCTTTGTTCCCTCGCTCCGATCGGAACTCACCTTTTTCAGGATCATAAGAGACTATATAAGCGAGACCTTGCGGATTTTTTTCTTCCATAACGGCAATGGAGCTGTCTCTTTTTTTCATCTCATCGTAGGATCTTTCGTATCCATTCAAGATGGAATAACCTACCAACTGATAACATACGAAGAATGTAGCTAAAGAAACCCCGATAATACGGTTTAAGATCGTAGTTCTTTCTTTAGTAGCATTCACATAAACGATCATGATCAGGAACATACCCGTAACCATGCCCAGATTAAAGGACTGCTGGTAAGTAGCACGCGCAACTGATCCGTTACGACTAAGCGCGTTCAATATTCCCGGAACTACAGTAATCACGGCATAACTAAGAAGAATGTAAATTACCGACCTTCTCTCTTTACCTTTCTCAATGATCGCTTTCCATATCCCGATAACAAGATAACATGCTTCGTAGAATAAGATAATATATATAAAATAACTGTAAAATACGTGTGCTTCATAATCCCAATAATGACTTCCTGGCACAAAAGATCTAGGAGCATCCCAACATATAAATATATAGTATCCTGTGACGACTAACACTCCCAAATATAGAAGCCAATAAAAGATCAAACCTGGTAAGATCCCTTTCTTCCTTGGTTCAGGGAAATATATAAAAAAACCTACCAATTGTGTAAAACTCATCAGTGGTCCTGCAATTGCAATGACCCGATGGAAAATCGTACTTTCGTCAAAGGAGATAAAACCCCAAAAATATCCTACATTATGGAAAACGGTTGTTAAACCGCAAACCCCCAAATGAAAGGCGGCCATACTTCTCTCTTTGATCGTAAGAAAAAAGAAGCCGGCATAGAGGAAGTACAGAACTATTAAGATCGAACCGAAAGAGTAAAAGTTAAAAAATAACGGATCCATTGATTGGTGTTGAAAAGCGGTCCCGGAAGCTTAGAGTAACGATCTGACTCGGATCAAGCGTAATTTATTTCCAAAATTTTATGAGACTTCTGAGATTTGTAGGAATTCCAGTTTAAACTCGTTCAAGGGTTTTTCTAATACTTCTCTCTTCGCATAAAGCACGTTCTAAAAAGGAATCTTCTTGACCCAGGAACCGAAAAACGGAAGCTTACTTGAAATATCGGCCAACCTACTTTCCCCGATTCATGCAAACATCTTCAGACAGAAAACTTCCGCTATATGTAATTTTCCCGATCTTATTCTGCTTAGGATATCTACTGGCAAACCCCGGGTTCTTTAGCCAACCATACCAAGAGACAGGAGATTATGCTGCCAACGCTCTTCAGATCTGGAAGGCTGGAAAGTTTGAAGAAACATTAGGAGCTTACTCCCGTTTTTTAGTGAATCACCCGGGACCAATCGTCTTTTATTATCTTGCTCTTGCGGAAAAAATATTTTTCTTTGTGAGGTCACCTCACGGAGCCCACTCTATCGGGATCGTTTTTTATAATCTCATTTTCCTTCTGATCGGTTTAAAAATTTTTTATAGTTCTTCCCTAACCTTTAGCCGTAGAACAATGCCAATCCCTGGTCTTCAAGAGCCTGGATCTTTTCAAACCGGCTCTGATACAAAATCGGAAGAGAACAGATCAACTGCTCTTCTATTTGCATCCCTGGTAATAGGATTAATCCCACTCTTACCGAATGCATTTTCCAATATCTGGGGACCGGGAGTGGTACTTTTACCCACATTGGTATTGATCCTTTCTTTAACGGATTTTTCCCAAGGTTCTATCCGAAATTTTTTTTGGGTTATAGTTTGCTCGAATATCATCGTACAAAACCAAATTGTCGGTATTTCTTTTATTGTACCGATGTTCGCCGTAGGAAGTTTTTATTTTTATAAAAATAAAGGACTTTCCCGATACAAAACGAGGGAGTTCGGTTTAAACGTCCTGTTGGCGATAACATTTACGATTATCTGTTGGATCCCGCCATTAGTTGAACAATTCACAAATTCTCCCGGCAATTTAAGTAAAATTTTCGGATTAGCTCTTAAGAATTCTACCTTTCACAAATTGGGCCCTACGCTACAATACGTTCTGTCCTACTATGTATCCCCACTCAGTATCCCGAAACAGATCCCGGCCCTTTTAGTGGTAGGTATACTGTTCGGAATTCCTATTTTCCGGAAGGATAAATTACAAGAATTTGATAGGTCATTACTCAAAATCCTGATCTGGTCATTCTTTATTACGTTATTCGGCGCTTTCAAGATGAAAGGCGGCCAGATTTCCCATATTTATTGGTTCACATATGTTCTGGCAGGACTTCTTTACTATTTAAATCTAAAGGTTATTCTATCTAAATTAGATTTTCCGAGTACTAGAAACTTTCGAATTTACTCTATTTCCATAGTATTCCTTTGTATCGCTATCTACGGTAAAAATACGGAATTCGAGTACGATAATAGACCTGAAAAATTTTTAACAGCACTCTCTCCGCAAAAAGAAAACAAATACAGGATCCTTTGGAAATCGGATCCTAAAGATTTCGGACAGGGAGATTTAGCCTTGGGTATCCTCCTGAGATTAACCAGAGAAGGATACAACGTATGCCTGAATGAAGAATGGCATTTTTTAGTTCCAAGATCGTTCAGATGTCCCGACTCGGAACCTGCAATTACGATCATATTAGAAACCCCGGAAAAAGAAAGTGAAGAGTTTCAACTTCTAAACAAGAACTCCTTTCACTATAAATCCACAATATTAAGGATCATTGAATGAAAGAATATTTCCTTGGAATTTTTAGACCCGATGAAAGGGAGATCGCACCTTTTAACGGAGCAAGGACCATCGGCTTTTTTATGCTGATCTACGGGCATATGTACCGGACAGTTCAGATCTTTATACCGGATATAGATCCCTATTTAAGAAATTTCTTAAACAACGGATCCGTATGTCTGGACTTATTCTTTCCGTTAAGTGGATTCCTGATCGCAAGCCCTTTATTTGCGGAATTAGAATCCAAAGGAACTATCAACTGGAAATTCTTTTATATAAAAAGATCCCTAAGGATTTTTCCTCCGTTCTATATTTTCTTAATATTGCAGTATTTCGTATTCATTCCTGCAATGCTCAAAAGCGCTCCCCCTGAACTTATCCCTCAAATAGAAGCGGCAAAAAGTAAAATTTGGTTCGATTTTCTTTATATATCCAATTACTTCAAAGGGACCATGTTCCATGGTTGGTCCCTATCTCTGGAGGAACAGTTTTATATAGCATTTCCGATCTTTCTATTGGTTATTTTCAGATATATTCCGAAACCTTTTAGATTAGGATCTTTGATCTTTCTTACCGCACTTCCTTTGATCTATCGCGCGATCTTCATGTATACAGTGATCCTAAAAACCTCCGGCTCAGAAAGTGTGGATCTATACAATGCAAATATCTATTATCCGTTCCACGGACATATAGATTCCGTCCTTTATGGGATCATATTCGCATATATATTCAATTTTCATAAAGGATGGGTGGAAAAAGCTCTCCAATTGGGTCCCTGGGCCAATTACCTGCATGCAGGACTTTGGATCGGTTTATTGGCTTACACCGCTCTAGCGAATGAATTCGAAATGGGATTTCATCAGGTCGTTCGTTTCCCAAGTTTTGCTCTGTTGTGGATCGGGATCTTTATTCTTTCTATGAGAAAAGGGGATCCGATCGGAAAATTCCTTTCTTGGAAAGGATTCTCCCCATTTGCAAAATTATCCTATTGCGCATATATCATCCATATCGTGGTGATGGCGCCTATTTCTAGAAAGTTACTTTTTGCGGATAAAAAATTGGAACAACACGAATTCCTGCTCTATACAATTCCGGTCGGGTTAGCAGTTTTCTTTTTCGCTTATTTTTACCATTTGATCACTGAAAAACCGTTTGCGATCCTAAAGGACAAGCTGATTGCAAAATACAAAGTTAAGATGACCTCGCAAGTTTTCAGCGAACAATTGCAAAAGGTCCCTGATCTGAAATGAGAATTAGGGTCTTTGAACGACCCGGAGAATAGGGACATAAACGAAGTTTTTTCCCGGGAAATTCGTTAAAATAGGCTCCTCCCCTTCTTTTTCTAAAATTATTCGAGAAGAAGGGGGAAAGAAGTTCACGAAAGCTTGTTTTTTGCTTGCTATTAAAAAATCGAATATGCACACAAGGTTCGTTACCCACATGGAAATAACGGTTCAAGGCGACATCCACATCATCAAAATTTCCGGATCCATTCTGCAATCCGACAGCGAGGAACTGGACCGCAATCTGAGCGATCATAATTTCGAACCTTCTCCTAAGATCATAATCGATCTTACAGAGGTGAGTCATATTTGCTCGACTGCTCTGGGGATCCTAGTCTCCTACAAAAAAAAGTTCAACTCTGCGGAAGGGGATATCATCATCGTAGTGAACGACGACGATCTTCTTCAACTGTTTGAGATCACAATGTTGGACAAAGTTTTTAAAGTTCTTCCGACTATCGAAGACGCTTTTGACGAGTTCAAATTGGGAAATTGAAATCCCTTTCTTTAGCTTCCAACAATTCCCATAAAGTTCGCGAAATCCGGGCCATCCTTTCTCCTTTAGGGTTCACTTTATCCACCCCGAAGGAGTTAGGGATCGATTTCGGTCCGGAAGAAACCGGTAAAACTTTTACGGAGAATGCAATTCTCAAAGCCAGGGAATTATTCTCTCTTTCCAAACTTCCTTCTTTAGCGGACGATTCCGGAATTTGTGTGGAAGCTCTAGGCGGAGAACCCGGAGTTTATTCCGCTCGTTTCGGTGGAGATGGTTTAGACGACGAGGGAAGAGCTAGACTTCTTCTGGAAAAAATGAAAGGAGAAAAAAATCGGAACGCAAAATACGTATGCGTGATCGCGTTAGTCACTTCGGAAGGAGAATTTACATTCGAAGGAGAATGTCCCGGACTGATCTCCGATTCTTACGATACAAGCGGAAATGGATTCGGATACGATCCTATTTTCTATTACCCGCCCTTCTCAGCACATTTTTCCCAAGTCTCGGATGAGAAAAAGAACTCGGTTTCTCATCGCAAGAAAGCATTGGATGAGTTAGTAAAATACCTGAAAACATATTCATAAAACTGAATATGCTTCGAGCGAATGTATCTGTCTTATTGAGCTTCCGTAAGAACAGGCCCGCCTGCCAAACGTTTATAGAATTCTTGACCTTCTCTTTCTAAGAACTCTTCGTAAGTACCTTTGAAGTCTCGGATACCCTCCGTTGTAACTTCCAGAACTCGGGTCGCGATCGAACTTATAAATTCCCTATCGTGAGAAACGAATAAGATAGTTCCTTCGAACTTGGTCAAAGCATAGTTCAAGGACTCGATGGACTCCAAATCCAAGTGGTTGGTAGGTTCGTCCAAAGCCAGAAGATTGTCCTGGGCCAAGATCATCTTTCCTAAAATGATCCTGGATTTTTCTCCTCCGGAAAGTACCTGGGTCGGTTTTTTAGCCATGTCCCCGCTGAATAACATTCTGCCTAAAATTGCTCGGATCTCTTCCATCTCGGTGCCTGGAGGAGCGTATCTATATAACCATTCTATAATAGAGTCTGCGTCTTCTCCAATCCCTTCTCTATGATCCTGAGGGAAGATAGAAGCTTCTACGGAATCTCCGAAAACAACCTTTCCGGAATCAGGTTCGATCTGTTTCATCAGAGTTTTTAAAAGAGTGGTCTTTCCGACACCGTTTGTTCCGATGATCGCGATCTTCTCGCCTTTAGTGATATTGATCGTAAAATCTTTAAAGATAACTCTATCTTCGTAAGCTTTGGTGATATTATCGGCAAGGATGACGTCCTTACCCAAAACCCGTTTCATTTTGAAAACTATATAAGGAAATAACCTGGAAGAAGGTCTGATCTCCGTCATATTATCTTTGATCTTCTCGATCATCTTTTGGCGAGAAGTAGCCTGTTTGGATTTTGCCGCATTGGCGCTAAATCTACTTACGAACTCTTGTAGTTCTGCGATTTTTTCTTTTGACCTTTTATTATCGGATTGAGCTCTTTCTCTGGCAGCCTGAGAAGCTTCCATATACTCGTCATAGTTTCCAGGATAAACTGTCATCGTTTGATAATCTAAGTCGCAGATATGAGAAGCAACCGAGTTGATGAAGTGACGGTCGTGGGAGATCACAATAACGACTCCCTTGTAATTTAATAAGAATGATTCCAACCAGTGAATTGTCTTGATATCCAAGTGGTTGGTAGGCTCGTCTAAAAGTAGAACATCCGGTTTTTGGAATAGAACTTGGGCGAGTAATACTCTAAGTTTGAATCCACCTGTTAAAAAGGAAAGTGTCTGGCTGTGGATGTTTGTAGGAATTCCTAAACCTTCCAACAATTCTCCTGCAACACTTTCCGCCTCGTATCCGCCCATTTCTCCGAAAGCTTCCTCTAGTTCGGAAACTCGGATCCCGTCTTCGTCGGACATTTCGGGTTTGGAATAAATTTCATCCCTCTCTTTGGCGATTGCCCAGAGTTCCTTATTCCCCATCATCACAGTATTCAATACGGTTTCATTTTCGTATTCGTAATGGTCTTGTTTTAAGTAACCTACTTTGACTCCTACATCGATGGCAACGGAACCCGCGGCAGCTTGTTCCATTCCGGCAAGGATTTTCATAAAAGTGGATTTACCGGAACCGTTGGCTCCGATCAGACCGTATCTACAGTTTTCCTTAAACTTAACTGTAACGTTTTCAAAAAGAATTTTCTTTCCGAAATTCAGAGATAAACCCGAAACGCTGATCATACAACCTACCTAACACCGAAGGAATCTTAAAAAGAGGGGATAGGACCATAGTTTATAGGGTGCAGTAATTCGCCAAGCGAATCCTAGGCCGGGTCTATTCGCTCAATTTACGTAATTCTTCGATTCCAGGTAGATTCGATAAATCCGGGACGATTACAATTTCTATCCTTCGATTTGCGGTTCTATTCTCCACACTTGTATTCGGTACAGAAGGACGAGAAGATCCCATAGAAGCAGCGCTGATCCGATCTTCCGGCATTCCGGACTTCACCATTGTATGCAATACGGTCAAAGCTCTTGCGGACGCAAGTTCCCAATTGGAATATCCTTTGATACCGGTGGGTACATCGTCCGTATGACCTTCTACTTGGAATCTTCTTCCGTGAAGGGAAGATAAGATCCCTGTAACTTCTTTAATCGCATCCGTTCCTTTTGAGGATAAACTCGCAGATCCTGGAGGGAATAATATATCGGAAGAAAGAATTACTACCATTCTTCCGTCTACGATCCGGATCTTTAGTTTTCCGGAATCGATCATTCCTTTAAAACTTTCTAATAGGCTTCTGTAATCGGCGATCCTTCTTTCCGTTTCTTCCTGGATACGTTTCATATCTTCAACGGATCTTTGAAGAGAAGATTTATCTCTTTCTAAATTGGAAAGCTCCCTTGCTTTTTCGTCGTACATCGCTTGTAATGCGTCGTATTTGGATTGCGAAACGCAATTGGTTAAAAGGGGAACTGAGACTAAGGCAAAGGTAAGAATACCCAGATTCGTTTTCATGATTCCTCCGAGTTTTTTCTTATAACAGGGACGCATAATTCACTTATCGTTGTTTTTGGACTTTTCCCAAGGGATTCTCCTCTATTTTCCGAATTATTTTCGAAAAAATCTGGCGAGAATGTGCGATCCAAGTTAGTCTGTTAGTAATCATGCGATCTTTATTATTAGAACTTCCCCGACTTGGATTCTTTCCCTTAATTTTGTTTTTATTCTTAATTATCCAATCGAGCCCGTACGCCCAAACCGCTCCTTCAAATCCCCCAGCTAATCCTAAAGAGACCATAGCAGGAGGCCCCCCCCCATTCAAAAAATTGGTGGAGGAAGTTAAGATTTCTTTAAAAGACAGAGGATATATCGTAGACCGAAAATCACATTTTACAGGTTCCGTATTCAAAGGGAATACCGTATCATTCAAACTACAATTCCCCGAAGGAAAGGATAGAAAGATCGTTCGCAAGTTAGGAATAGGTCTCGCTCACGAAAATCCTGACCAAGCCGTATTGGTTCATATCTTCCAATCGGATAGCGAAGATAGAAAATTATCTCCTCTATTTACGGGATTTGTAGAACCTTCTTTCGTGTATGAATGGGAAGCTAGATTCGGAGAAAATCATTTCTTAGTAGAGATTAGATTAGATGAATCGGAGTCTAACGTTGCAAACTTCGAGCTTCTATTCGGAAGCCAATTATACACTCCTGCAGCCGCGTTCGGGAGAGAGGAAAAGGATCAAAACCTGAACCAACCAGGTTCTCCAGGCAAAAAACAACCGGGAGCCGAAGGAAGACTTCCTGGTACGAGTGAGTTGAATAACTACTTTGAAGTTTTTAAGAAAGAGTTCTGAATCTTCAGATTGCATTTAAGTCGGGTAAGACTAACTTTCCTACAAGATTGACCTAAATAGCATTTCCAAATAAGTTAATGAATTGCGGAATTCTGGCGTTTGTTATATCTTCGCTAATATAGTGAAATTTCTATCCTAAAGGATAGATCTTCCGGCGATTTCGGGATCTTCGATCTTCAGACAAAAAAAAATCATTTCGCCGGATTAATCCTCCTAAAAGAGGTCGGATCGGTGAAAAAGAAGGACGGTAGCCCAGTCTACCCCACAAACGGAGTTTTCAGAAATTCTCGAGAGAGAATTTTAGAAGGCGCTGCGATTGCTTTTGCCCGCAAGGGATTCCATGGAACTTCTCTGAGAGAGATCAGTAGAGAATGTGGGTTGGAGCAACCTAGTATCTATCATCATTTTCATTCCAAAGAGAACCTGTTTAGAAAAGCGTTGGTAGCCACTCATTTGATGATATTGAACGATATCCGAAGCAGAGTGATAAAAGATAAAGGTTTAAGAGAAGAGGTTGTATCCGTATTTAGGGCAATTTCCGATATCGCTAGACAGTTTCCCGATAGAGCTAAACTTCCCTTCAGCTTAGTATATTCTGCGCCGGAAAATCTGGTCCAAGAATATACGAATCATTATGGAGCCCAGTATAGAAAGTTACTGGATGCAGCCGTGGATCGGAACCCCCCGGCTAAGAATGCGGAACTTAAACTATCCCTTCTCGTGGACCTATTGCATAGTTTGATACTTTCTATCTCCTCAGAGCGATTTTTTGAGGATAGGGTCAGAGGATTGGAAGATAGGATCGATCATATCCTGCTTAGTTAGCCTCAAAAGCTAAGTTAAAGACCCTTTTTTTTCTCGTAAGCCTCGGTCGGTTCTGTTTTCTGGTCCCCATGAGCGCACCTGAAATCGTACCAATTGGCCAACTCCCTCCGTTAGGGGTGGTCCCGAAAAAAATGCATGCACAGGTCATCCGACCAGAGCGTTATGGAGACCCGATCAAATCCATCCAACCGGAAGAGATAGATGTCCCTGAAATTGCTCCGGACGAAGTGCTGGTTGCAGTCATGGCGGCAGGAATTAATTATAACAACGTATGGGCCGGTCTAGGCTTCCCGGTAGATGTGATTGCCGCTAGGAACAAAAAAGGCGAGCCGGAGAAGTTCCATATCGGAGGTTCTGACGCTTCCGGAATCGTATATAAAGTAGGTTCCGAAGTTAAGAACGTAAAAGTCGGAGACGAAGTCGTCCTACACTGTGGTATCTGGGATAAAAACGATCCTTGGATCAAAGCTGGGAATGATCCTATGCTTGCACCTTCCGAATTGATTTGGGCGTATGAAACGAACTGGGGATCCTTCGCACAATTCTGTAAGGTCCAAGACCACCAATGTCTTCCTAAACCGAAACATCTTTCTTGGGAAGAAGCTGCTGCTTACATGCTCGTTGGAGCAACGGCATACAGAATGCTTCACCACTGGAAACCGAACGATGTAAAACCGGGGGACGTAGTGTTGATTTGGGGAGGAGCCGGTGGACTCGGAGCTATGGCAATCCAGATCGTAAAAGCAGCAGGCGGAATTCCGATCGCTGTAGTATCTTCCGACGACAAAATCGACTTCTGTAAAAAGCTTGGCGCTGCCGGTGTAATAAACAGAAACAATTTCAAACATTGGGGTGCCCTTACTTCGGATATTAATAAGCCTGAAGTATTTGTAGAATGGACCAAACAAGCCCGCGAATTCGGAAAGGCTATCTGGGACATCGCAGGAAAAGGAAACAATCCTAAGATCGTATTCGAACATCCGGGTGAGACCACCATCCCTACTTCCGTTTTCGTATGTGAAACCGGAGGAATGGTAGTTATTTGCGCGGGAACCACAGGTTATAACGCAACCGTAGACTTAAGATATCTGTGGATGCGCCAAAAACGTCTCCAAGGTTCTCACTTTGCAAACGACGAAAACGCAGCCGGTTTGAACCAACTCGTGATCGACAAGAAGGTAGATCCTGCTCTCTCTCATACGTACAAGTTTGAAGAGACAGCAATGGCTCACCAATTGATGAAAGAAAACAAACACCCTTCAGGAAACATGAGTATCCTTGTGGGTGCTGATAAACTAGGACTAGGTAGAAAGTAAACTACCGCAGAAGGGCTCCTGATCGCGGGAGTCCTTCTACCCTCCGAACTACATTATAAAAGTATAATCAAATGAAAGCGGTCCAACTTTCCTCTTTCGGAAAAGAAAATCTCTCCTTAATCGATCTACCGGAACCGGGCAAGCCAGGTCCTGGAGAAGTTTTAGTCCGTTTCAGAGCGGCTTCCTTAAATTTCAGGGATTATCTGGTGGTTCAAGGAAAGTACAATCCGAATTTTCCCGTACCAATGGTTCCTTGCAGCGACGGATCGGGAGAAATAGTAGAAGTCGGAGAGAATGTCACAGGTATTAAGAGCGGAGATAAAATAAACGCAACCTTTGCTCCATACTGGTTATCCGGACATGCAAACAAAAAAGAACTCAGGACCACTCTCGGCGGTCCTTTGGACGGGACTCTAAGACAATATGCAATCCTTCCTGCAACCGGAGTGGTTCCAATGCCTTCTCATCTCAACTTTGAAGAAGCTGCCACACTTCCTTGTGCCGGACTTACCGCTTGGTCTTCTTTTTTTGTGGAAAGCCGACTCAAAAAAGGGGAATCCGTAGTTATACAAGGCACAGGCGGAGTTTCCTTATTCGCATTACAATTTGCTAAAGCAGTTGGAGCCACAGTCTATTTGACCTCTTCCTCCGACGAAAAACTGGAAAGAGGAAAATCCTTAGGCGCGGATTATCTGATCAACTATAAAAGTGTAACATCCTGGGGAGAGAAGATCAGAGAGTTAACCGGTGGAGAAGGTGCCGATCACATAGTGGAAGTGGGCGGAGCTGGAACCTTAGAACAATCCATTAAGGCAGTAAAATTATTCGGCACAATCCATCTAATCGGGATCTTAGCGGGAGCCATCAAGGATCTAAACCTTCTCCCTCTGGTCATGAACCAGATCAAAGTCCAAGGGATCGTAGTCGGTCATAGAGAAGGTTTCCTTGCCATGAACAAAGCAATAGAAGAATGGAAACTAAAACCGGTAGTGGATAAGGTCTACGAACTTTCCGAATTCAAAGATGCATTAGATTATTTGAAAGACGGAAAACATTTCGGAAAGATCGTAGTTCGTATTCCTTAAACTTGGTTTAAGCGGCAGAACCTGCAGTTTCCCGTTTTTGCCCCTTTGTAGAGCGGTACAAATAATCTTTTGCCTTATGGGCCATAAATCTACCGAAACCGTTTTCTTTTCCGATCTCGGGAAGAACGATCCCGTTCTCCACAGCGACTTTTCCGTTAATCAGCACCGCACGGATCGCTTCTTCATTTCTGCGAACCAAACGAACCATTCCACCGAATTCCGGCATGGGGGTTTCTTGGATGGTTTCCACTTTTTCGTTCAGACCGTTTGGATTTAAAAGAACGATATCCGCTTGAGCCCCTACTTTCAATTTGCCTGTATCTAAACCGAACCAATCAGCGATCTCTCCCGTCACTCTCCAAACCGCCTTTTCCGTAGAGAGGAAAGGTTTTCCTTCCAGTTCAGCATCTCTCACTAATTTCAGAAAACGTAATGGAAAATTATAATGAGCCATTCCTCTTAAATGGGCTCCTGCATCCGAAAATCCGATCAACACATCCGGATGACTGACTATATACTTTAAAGGACCTTTTCGATCGTTGCCGATCACGGTATACCAACGGATATCGTTCCCATATTCGGCGCAGAGATCCAAAAATGTTTCGACCACATGTTGTTTTCTTTCCTTTGCGAGTTCTGAAAAAGATCTGCCCACTAGTTTTTGATCAGGACATTCTACAATCTTGGATTCGTTGAAGTCTCTATGAAATACTCGTGGCAAAAACCAATTGGTCCATTGTCTGCGAAACCATTTTCTATACCCTTTATCGAGCAGAAGTTTCCTGCGCTCGGCAAGATCCGCCAAATGAATGGCAGCGGTTCCCGCACCGAATTCTTCGAAGACTACTACATCCACTCCATCCGCATAAAGATCGAATACCGCCGGAACCGCCTGCAAACGAACGTCTCCTTTTAAGATCGTATTCACGATCCGAGTTAAAAACGCTACCAATTTGTAAATAGATCGATTGGATCTTGGATCCATGAGAGAAATGATTGTAGTCTTTAGTTTTTTTCTCAAAATCCCTAGACTTTCCTTAAAGAATAGAAGAACATTATACTTTGTAGAAACGTTCGGCACTCCTTGGAAGATACGCTCTTCTCTACGAACGATTCGATTCAACCTGCTAATCTCGGACCATTTGGCAAAGGTAGACGGAAGAGGTTTACTTCTGAAACGACTACCATCCATCTTGTCCCAGGTAAGAGTATTGATAGACAGTCCCAAGTATCCGCAGTCGATCGCTTCTTGCAGAAGTTTCTCCATTTGTAACATTTCCTGCTCCGTAGGTTTTACTCCATGAGAAAGAGATCTTTCCAATCCCATAGAATAAGCTCGGATAGCAGAATGCCCCAAAAATGTAGAAACATTCGGACCCAAAGGAAGCGAATTCAAATGGTCGGCATATTCTTTCATCGAATTCCAAGTTTTCTTTTTTTGTAATAAAGGTAGCACTTGCTCTCTCGGGATTGCCTCCACCCTACTGAACATATCCGCAAGGTCTTCAGCCGTTCCGATACAAAGACTGAGAGAACAACTTCCCATTGTGATGGTGGTCACACCGTGCATTACAGATTCTTTAAGTCCTGGAGAAGCTTCCACCTCTGCATCGTAATGTGTATGAAAATCAATGAATCCCGGAGTAACCCAAAGTCCTTTTGCGTCATAAATCTTCTTTGCATCACCGGAAATCGATTTTGAGATCTCTACAATAGTTCCATCCAGGACCGCAACATCTCCGATAAAGGATCCGTTCCCTTCTCCATCGAATATTCTTCCATTCTTGATCAGAACATCGTACTTCATAATGATTCCTCTTCTCTATCCTATGTTTTAGAGCTTCGCTACGAAAGTGTATAATAATCCACAGTCAATCTTTTTCAAATTTTTTGAATATAGATGAACGATTGTTCACGGAAAAAGAAAATTGTATATACGATGGGACCGATCACGCTGAGTTCTATCCTGGCATCGGCACATACGCGAACCTTCTCCATGCGCCCTCCGACGCGACCACAGGCAAAAGTACCGGGCAGGCTGATAGCACAAAATTAGAGCATGCTCTACACAAAATCCGTAACTCAGCCCTATTCGCCCGCTCCATCCCCGATTGTTCAGAAAAAAATTTCCAAACCAGCGCATCTTCCCCCCAAAATACGTTAGTCGGTCTTAAAAATGGGGATTTTTCAACTTGGGACCTTCTACCCTTAACCCATCCCTAAAAGAATATTTATTAAAAACCGAGCGTTATAAAAAAACATTGGTTCTATATCAAATGTTATTTTATCAGTGCTTTTTTCGAGTGTTTTCTCTTGACAGTTACAAGTCTTGAATTAATCTTCAAAAGCTCGGTATTGTACCGAGTGATACAGATAAAAAAGCGAACAAGTTAAACTAAGCGAATCTCAATCTGAGACCATATAGACAGCAAGAGAATAGTGAAGAGGTAAACTCAAATGCGTAAATTAGGATTAGCAGTATTGCTCCTATTTTTGTGTAGCGGCACAGTGTTCGCTTCCGGTGGAGGATCTTCCTCCAAGCCCCTAGCGGGATCGTATCCAATCGTTCTTTCCCATGGACTTTTCGGTTGGGGAAATGATTCCTCCGGTGTTATCAGTATTTTAAGCTATTGGGGAGGAATGGATACTTACCTTCAATCCCAAGGAGCTACCGTATATGCACCTGCCAAAACCGCGGCTCAATCCAATGAAACTCGCGGAGTTCAGTTAAAGGACAAAATCCTTGTCTATATGGCTGCAAACGGCTTCAGCAAAGTACATATCCTTGGGCACTCTCAAGGTGGATTGGATAGCCGTTACGCAATTTCCAACCTTGGACTTTCTTCTAAAGTTTCTACTCTAACCACTTTGAATACTCCTCATAGAGGATCTCCGATTGCGGACATTATTAATACTGTATTGCCTAGTTGGATTAAACCTTTTGTTAGCACGATTCTTGGGGTTTTCGTTCAGTTAGTATATAATGGTGGAGAGCAAAATGCGATTGCTGCATTAGGCTCTTTGACTACAAGCGGAACTGCAGCCTTTAATACTCGTACTCCTGATGCTCCTTCCGTAAAATATTTCTCTTACGGTTCTTACATCACAATTCCTGACTTAATCCAACACCCTCTGATGGGGTTGATCCAACCTGCTTGTATCGCCGGCGGATTGTTTAATGGACAAGGTGGGACTTGCGACGGACTCGTTCCTTATTCTTCTTTGAAATGGGGAACCTTCAAAGGTGGACCTGATTACGGTCTTCTGGTAACAGGTGTAGACCATATCCAGTGCTCCAACACTCTAAATTCCGGAAAGTTTTGGTACGACGTGGAAGGTTACTTCCTGAAAATGGCATCCAACGCGAAATCTAATCAGTAATTTCGAACGTTGTGTCTGGAAAAGCCGGGCTAATCTCCCGGCTTTTTTTATGCCCAAACCTAAGGGTAGAATAGCGATTTTCTAGTTGGTATTTTTCTAATATTCCTCATTCTTTCCGCTTATGAGTTTTTCCCCGAAATTTGCGATCTTGGGTTCCGGAAGTATAGGAACGTATATCGGTGCGTACTTGTTAAAAGCAGGTTATCCCGTAGTATTTGTAGGTAGAGAAAGATTAAAACAAGAGATCCAATTATTCGGTTTAGGGATCAGTGATTATCGAGGAAATTCCTTCACACTTGCCCCAAG
Source organism: Leptospira sp. B5-022 (assembly GCF_000347035.1). GTDB lineage: Bacteria > Spirochaetota > Leptospiria > Leptospirales > Leptospiraceae > Leptospira_B > Leptospira_B cinconiae. Next base: position 401,256 of record NZ_ANIJ01000018.1, on the reverse strand, counting down.
CCAGATCCGTTATGTAACCGATATAAAGGAGGCCAAAGATTCGAACGTATTTCTGATCACTGTCAAAAGTAAAGATACGATAGAAGTCGGAAAATCCATTCGTTCTCTTTTTTCACCGGAAGAACTTTCGAAAATTGTGATCATAAGTTTTCAAAATGGGGTTCGAAATTCCAAGGAACTAGCTTCCGTTTTGCCGGAGCTAAACGATAGAAATGTAGCGGGTATGGTCCCGTTTAATGTTGTGGCAAAAGGAAAAGGGCAATTCCACCAAGGAACAAGCGGAGAACTCGTAGTTAAATCGAACGAATTCGGAAATAAGATCCATTCTTATCTGAGAAAAGCCGGTTTACCCTCTATCATACATAAAAATATGGAGGGAGTGCTTTGGGGAAAGCTACTTTTTAATTTGAATAATAGTCTCAACGCACTTGCAGGCATTCCTCTTAGAGAAGAATTATCCCAAAGAACGTACAGAAAAATTTTAGCTTCTATGATCACTGAAGGTTTAGAAATACTCAAACTTTCCGGGATCCAACCTGCAAGTGTAGGAAAAATGATCCCTTGGCTTGCACCAATCATTCTGAAATTACCCGATTTTCTATTTTTCAGAGTAGCCTCTAGTATGGTGAAAATTGATCCGGAAGCAAGATCCTCCATGTGGGAGGACCTTCATCATGGAAGAACAACTGAAATTTCCTTTTTGAACGGAGAGATCATACGTTTAGCGGATGAGATCGGACATAAGGCACCGATCAATCGTAAAATAGCGTCTTTGATCGCAGAAGCGGAAAGCGGTTCCGGTAAATCTCAATACGATGCGGAAACGCTTTCCAGTCTTTTAGGAGTGAATTAGGTTTCTTTGTCGCCCGGTCCGGAAGCAGTGTCTTCCGGTTTTCCTTTTCCGAAAACGAATCTTCTAATAGCGTAAAAGAGACCGATGGCGGCAGGGATCAGTAGTTTTGCTCCTTTAAGCAAAAATCCTCCGATCACTGCAAATAATCCCGCTTTTTTTAAAAGCCCCCCCGCAATCAAACCTCCGATCCCATAGGCGGCTAAACTATCTATTTTAGAATCATAATCCGCATAACGGTTTCCTTCGGAAAATTCCACACTTTCGAGGATCCTACCAACATCGTTCTCCACTCTTTTTAAAACGGAAATATCCCCGAGTACGTTAAGCAGAAGATAACCGCTTCTTCCTAAAACCCGAATATTATAATTGAGAGTGTTTGTTTCGGTTCCGTCGAATTTATATTCTTTTGCCCAATGTAATTTTTTAGCGGCAGAATCATAATAAGGATTAGAGGCCCAGCCTACTAATTCCAATCCGGAATATCCGTCTTTTTTTCTCAGTTCGCTTTCTTCCTTAGTAGAGTCTTTTAGATCGGCTAATAAGTCGTCGTAATTAATATCTTTGGAATCCTCGTCATCCACATGCCCTTCGTCCACATAATCTATTGTAATCGCGTAGGAACCCAAGTCTAAAGGTGTTTCGCTAGAGATGAATAAAATCCCTAGTCCTGGTTCGGTAGTGGGAGGATTTCCCCAAACATCTTCCAACACGATCTTACTGTCTTTTGGGTTCAGATATTTGTAACCTTTCGGAACTTGGATATTTGCGATCACCTTTCCGTCCTTATTTGTAAGGGGTACTAGGTTAGTTTCATACTTTAAGGATTTGATCCATTTTAATAAGTCTGCATCTGTTTCAAATTTTTGAGCGGAAACAGGAAGACTCCATAGGATGGCCGTAAAAAAGAAGGCGGCCAAGAATCGAGGAATCATATAATCTCTCCCGGGATTAAAATCGAGTAACAGATAATATGCCGGTCGGCAAGGAATTCGGACAACTAATAATGTTTAAATTAGAAAAAATATATTGAAAAGAACGAACGTTATAGGACGAGTTTAAGGCGATTTTGCAGCGAACAATCCCACGTCTTTTCTGACATGTTTTAGTTCCCATTCATGCAAACTGATACCTTCTTCTTCCGCTCTTCTAGCCCTGTACGAACTCAATAAGTTATATGTGATCGGATAACCTAGTAAAGCCAGAGGGATCCCGAATGCAAAACCTCCAATAAACATAGGAAGGCCCATCTTATCGAATAAGAAAATTGTCCAATGATACAATCCGCTGATCAGATCCATTGATTCCGATTCTTTAGAGATGGCTAATAACGTGTCAAAGCTGATTTGCTGGAATGGGATCCCAAGTAAAAGTAAAACCTGCTTTCCTGTCCAATAGAATAGGGAGTAGAAAAACGGAACTGTGACCGGATTTGTGATCCAGATCATTGCGATTGCGATCGGAAGATAAAAACGGATACGGAATAATCGAAGTACCAACCAAGTCCCCAATCCCAAATACATTTGCACTCCTACTAAAGGAGTCATAGACCATAGCAAACCGATTGTGGTCCCTAAACAAACTTCGTGGATCGGAGCGTATGATTCTTGAAAAGGTAAGATGATTTGTTTATGGATGATCCGCCAGATCGTTCTCAGAAAATTCATTATGGCCTGTTTTATTTAGAACTGGAAAGTTTGGAATAATGTTCCCAAGATTTTGAGTATTTCTCCATTGCCGGAAATAATTCGAAGGCTTTTTTTGCGGACTCGCTTGCTGCCTTCGGATTTTTTTCGAAATCGTTTTGTAACTTCGCCAGAAGATAATAGGTTTCCGCCTTAATGATCAAATCCCTGTATTCGGTTTCTAATCCTTTTTTTAAGGATCGGATCGAAGCAGATTTGTCACGATTTAATAGATACACAAAACCGAGTCCATAAAATGCAGAACCTTCCGGCTTTACTTGGATGGATTTATCGTACCAATCCATCGCTTCCTCTCTTTCATCCTGAGAAAGCGCCAAATTTCCAAGATCAGTAAGTAACATAGAACTGTATTCTTTGTCCTTAGAGGCCTGCGCGATCACTAAGGCTTGTTTGTATCTTGTTTCCGCCTTTTCAAAATTCTGTTTATGTTTTTCGATTTGAGCGAGCCCTCGCAGACAGTCGATAGAGTTCTTATTCTCCTTTAAACAAAGTTTATATTCTTTCTCTGCAGAAGAGTCTTCTTTGCGCAAGTAATAGATCCAACCTCTCAAATAATGGACTTGATCCATTTTCCCGGTGGTAAGGGCCTTATCCTTCGCCTTTTGGACCGATTCCGTTAAATGGCCGGAGTCCAATAGATCTCTGATCTCTAGAATGGATGGCTCATCCTTCTCCCCTGAACAAGCGGAATAGAAAGCCAATACGAGTGTAACGCTAGCAAAAATAGGATATTTTTTGGGAAAATCAAAACGGCTCATCTGTAGGTCAATATCGGTCTTTTTCATCATCTTTCGGAGGAGCGACATGGCAACAGGAATTTCCAGGTTTTCACGCGGATCCGGCGAAATACTTCTTTTTTATAAAAAACACCGTATTGGACGTATAATTCTTCGCTTTTTTTCCTCTAATAATCTTTGAAGTTCCCCGAATGAAACTTTAGGGCCGCTTCTTTCGTATTTACGGAATCCAAGCAAAAAGTAGAAGGTCAAATGTTCTAAAGGTGATTTTGGAAATTATTATTTTCCAAAATTCTCCGGAATACTCTTGTTAGTCGGAGAAGGATTGACGAGAAAATATAAACCGATGGAGGATGGTCCCAACCTTCCTGCTCAATGCACACGGCAAAATACTTATTCTTTTTATTAGGACCCATCGGCTTCCTCATTTTCCTTTTGTCTCTCACCCCATGGCATAAGGAAGAAAACTTACGCGCCTACAAAGGGATAATCGACCTCAGAGGGATCCAAAGTGCAAGTTCCGGCCCGGTAGATCTTTCCGGAGAATGGGAATTTTTCTGGAGCCAAGAGCCTGGTAAGATTTTAGAGTCCTTTCATGGGAATATGACGGTTCCAGGTTCTTGGAATAGAGAGACCGAATTACATCCATCTTATGAAAGGTTAGGTTATGCTACTTATCGATTAAAGATACTTTTACCCGATGTTTGGGTGGGGAAGGTTCTTACTCTAAGCGTAGGTACCGTTTGGAGTTCCTATCGGTTATACTTAGACGGAGAATTCTTAGGAGAATCGGGAACCCCGTCTACTTCACCTAAATCCAGCGTTGCCAGGGTGCAGCCTAGATCTTTTTCTTTCGTTCCTAGTTCCAGTCAGATGGAAGTTTCACTTTTCGTTACGAATAATTTCGCTAGGCAGGGAGGGATAAGCTCTCCGATCAAATTAGGTCCCTCCGAAGTGATGTTATCCACAAGAACAAGGACCATCTTTACCGAAATTTTTGCATTCTCCAGTTTAGTGATCATGGGGCTCTATCATATCTCTTTGTATTTGTACTTAAGATCCAGCAAAGCTCCTCTGTATTTCGGTTTTATGAGTATGGCGATCAGTCTTAGGGCCCTTGTTACAAATACAAGGTTACTGATGGAATTTTTCCCATCTATCAATCAAAACGGGATCCAGATGATAGAACAGATCTCCATGATGTGTGCCACCGGATTGTACCTGCTTTTCTTTTATGAAACCTTCAGCGTTTATGCATCCAAACTATACGTACAGATTTCCTTAGCGATCATTTCGCTATTTATTATAATGACCTTATTCGGTTCTTTGGAATTCAACAGTAGTAAGGTTGCCTATTTCCATTTGTTCATAGGGATCACAATCGGATATGTGATCTACGTGATCTTCGGAATAGATTTTGATAAAGAAAGTAATTCTTCTTATATTTTATACGGTTCCGGGATACTATTCTTAGGAGTTGCGATCGATCTATTCTATACTTATATCCTGAAAGTTTCCTCGCATCAGGTCTCTCATATTGCACTTGTACTTTTCGTGTTCTTACAATCTTTAGTGATCGCTTCGGACCGTTCTTCCAAATATAAAGAAGCAAAACTTCTTACCGAAGATCTACAGACCATGAACCTAGAACTTTTCGAAATGAAGGAAAAATTGGTACAAAAGGTAGAAGATAGGACCAGGACCCTAAACGACACTTTACAACAGATCAATAGGGAGTTAGAGATCGCTCAGAACGTACAAAGAAAGATCCTAACTCCGCCGGAAAGAGAGATAAAAGGGATCCGTTTCGATTACGTATATAAACCTTTGGAAAAAGTTGGAGGGGATTTCTTAGACATCTCGGAGATCAACCCGGGACAAGTGAGAGTACTTTTAGCGGATGCCGTAGGACATGGGGTGCAAGCGAGTCTTATGACTATGGCCTTAAAAACGGAATACGAAGAGTTAAAAAAACTAGCCTGCCCTACTCATGTATTAAAAGAATTGAATGGAAGATTTTTAAGAAAGTTCGATACCTTGGAAAGTATTTTCCCTTGTTTTGTTGCCGATATCTATTTGGAAAAAAAAGAAGTGCTCTATGCTTCCGCGGGACATCCGGATCAAGTGCTTCTTTCTCCCGGCGGTAATTACGAATTATTGCACAAAACGGGTCCAATCTTAGGACTATTCGATGATTTGGAGATCGAATTCTCCACTTATAAGTTTCCCTTAGGAAGCCGTTTATTACTTTTTTCGGATGGACTTATCGAGAACAGAAGAAAGGAGAATAGATGGAGCACTGTGGAAACGATCGCATCAAGAGCTTCCACACTTTCCAATGTCGGTCTCCAAAAACTATTGGAAGAATTGGTCGTATTGGAAGAAAAGTCCAGAGGAGACGAACAAAGATATGATGATATCACCATCATCGCGATCGAATCCAGAGAAACTCCGGAATACCCTGCGTAAAAAAAATTACGGCTTTTCCTTATTTAAAAGGGAGAAGGTCCAAACCCCACATAAAAATTCGAATCCGCTCGGCAACAAGATCATAGGATGGATCCATCCAAGAGCCACGAATGAAATTAAGACCAAAAACTGGAACGTTCTGGAATGAGTGGTCAATTTTAAGAAAAGACGAACATTCTCCTGACCCATTCTAAAATAAAAATATCCTAATATGATCAGAGTGAGACCGACCACTCTTACCCAAACATCACTTGCACTTAATAGGAATAGACCCAGGAAAAAATTCGGGACCGTGATCAAAAGAAGTCCTTCGATCAATAAGAAAATCCCGAAAAACTGCACACTTTTTGCCGCGTTTATCATGGGCAATAAACATATCTAAATATTAAAGAAGGACAATCTATTTTTGTAAGGAAAAATATCCGGGCATAAAAAAGCCTCCGAGATCCGGAGGCCTTTATAATTTAGAAAAACGAAAAGATCAGCAAATAACTACTAATTCTCCGGAAGCTTTTACTTCTCCGGATTCATCAGCAGCTTCAACGGCTACCGTAAGCAGCTTTTCTCCGTTTTCTTCTTTCTTACGTTTGATCTTACCGGAACAAGTCAATGTTTGTCCGGGTTTGGTCATCGCTTTGAAAGTGACTCCGAATTCTTTGATCTGCTTTTGGTCTGCCCAGGAAGTGCAAAGTCTTCCGATCTGAGCCATTACGAACATACCGTGTGCGATCGTTCCGTCCAATCCGGTCTTACGAGCGAAATCCGGATCGTTATGGATAGGGTTAAAGTCGCCGCTTGCTCCCGCATAACGCACTAAATGCGCATGCGTAACCGTATCCACTTTTAAAGGAGGGAGTTCTTGTCCTACTTCGTATTTATCGAATTCAATCTTACTCATCATAATCCTCCTATCACTGTTCCGGTTTACGGATGAAAATGGACATCTCCGCTTCGATCACGGTTTCACCCTTGGCATTACGAATGGTAGTGCGGAAAGTCATCGTATCCATTTTACCGACGGTAACGTTAACACATTCTCCCTGAGAAGAAACTCTGCCAGGGTAAAGAGTTTTAACATAATTATATTTTTCTTTTAGATGTAGGATCCTGGAAGTATCCACTCCCATGTTCTCCATATCTTTCCAAATTTTAGGATATCCCCAAAACTGGATCACTGTGGGAAATGTAGGAGGAGCTGGAATATCCTCGTATCCCGCTTTTTTTGCCGCTTCTAGATCGAAGTATATCGGATTGGTTTCACCGATCGCGAGACAAAACTCTTTGATTTTTCCTCTTTCTACGTCGAATTCGTAGGAGTCGAGTTTTGTGCCGATCAGGTCTTTTGAAATGCCTTTTTCTGCCATAATCCTTTTCCTTGGGATTGGTTTAAAAAACCTTCGAAGTGTCGAAGATCGTTTCTACGGCCCTATTTTTTAGACACCGATCCCACAGGTCCATTGAATTTTTAGTAACGAACGTTCTGTTTACTCAACCAACAATCGACTGAATGGTGTTCATCAAGATGATAGTCGCTTCGCTCCTAAAGCCCGCGTTGCGGACTATAAGTGTTGTAAGCGAACCCCTCAAGTAAAATTCTGTCCTTGTTCCTTATGATTTCTTTTGATTCCAAACTTTCTAGAATATTGATCCCGATCTTGTTATGTTATCTTTACACGGATTGTAGGCAAATTTTTCCCGGATCGTTTTCGAAAGAAGAAGAAACCATTATCCCCGTTTGGGACGGACTTCGTTCCTTAAAAAAACCAGGGAGTGTTTGCCGAGGAAACTCGGAAGAAGCCGTCCAAAAGATCGCTTATCATTATAAAAAAAATCCGTCCCGTTATTCGGAACTCCCTCTTCATGAGAAATGGAGAAACACCCAGCTTACCATCCTAAAAGATAAACGAACTTTACTGAACGAGTCCCGGGACAGTTTGTTACTTTTCAAAAACGGCGGTTGTGATATTTCCTCCGAGTTCATCATCCCTGGGGCAAAACTTTACGATCTTCAAAATGTCGTTTTGGATTTTTCCACCACTGCGCTTGCTTCCTCAGGGGAGAATGTTCCTAGCTCCGGGAAACTGGTCGTGAAGTTGGGGGATTCGGTAGTATTCTCGGAAGATGTACAAAGCCAAGGAAAAGAATGGATCGATCACAAGATCAAGATCCCGGAATCACTTTCCAAATCTTTGGAAGAGGATCCTTCCATCACTTGGAACTTTGAATGGTTCCCCAAAAATCAGAACGACCTAATGTTTGTAGGACAGCCTACATTGTATTCTTCCGTTGCCGATCCGGAGCTTTGGGGACCTAAAGAAAACGTAATATTGATCGTTGTAGATGCTCTTCGCCCGGATCGTTTAGGTTTCGGCGGATCTCCAGTCCCTACGAGTCCTTATTTGGACGAACTTGCTTCCGATTCCATCGTTTTTGAAAACGCTTTCTCTAATGGAAATTGGACTAAGCCGAGTATGATCTCTTTTTTCACTTCTAAAATCGCATCCGAATTAGGTCTTGGGAATGCCTGGTTCTATTCGAGCAATCTTCATCGAAAAATATTCTATTCTAAAAAACCCGAAACACTTCCGAACCATCTCAGATCCAAAGGGTACCTGACTGCGAGTCTTATGAATAACGTATTCCTACTGGATTATACCGGCGTAGGGGTGGATCTAGGATTTCATAAATTATTCCAACCCGGAAAAGATAAAGACGATACGGAACTTATACTTGCAGAATCCGTCCAATTCCTGAATGAGAATAAAAACAGAAGATTTTTCCTACATATAAACATCAACACTCCTCATTATCCTTATCTGCCCGAAAAAAAATACATGGACATTCTAGCAAAGAAGACGGATCCAAAGATCTGGAACAGTTACGATCCTTATGTCAGAAAGTACATGGCGGAAATCCTTTATACGGACGAGGTTATAGGCAAAATTTTAGAAGAAGCTAAAAAGACTGGGGCTTTCGATAAGTCCTGGATCGCCGTAGTCGCAGACCATGGAGAATTACAATCTATGGAACATTATTACCATCACCATTTCGTGGCGGAAAATCTGCATGCTCACGGTGAAACCCATTACGACGAAGAAATCAAGGTTCCTTGGATCATTCATCCACCTGCATCAGAAAAACAGAATATTCAAAAAAAGATATTCTCCGAACAAGTCTCCTTACTTTCCCTTTTTCCAACTTTAGCAGGGGTTTTGGGATTCCCTTGTGATCCGAATACTTGCGATGGAAACGATTATTCTAAAGCGATCTATGGTGAAGAAGGTCCACAATCCGAAAACTTCGTATATACGGAGGGACGGTTTTCTGAATCGATTCGAACCAAAGAATACAAACTTATTCGCAGATACCCAGGTTACGATTTCGTACGAAGAACCAAAGAAGGAGAACCTCATAAAATGTCCGAGGAATTCTATTCCTTAATGGAAGATCCGGGAGAACTACGAAATCTTTCTTCGACCGATTCGTCACTTCTAACAAAAGCAAGAGAAGAATTGGAAAGTCATAGTTTAAAGAAGAATGTTTTCAAACTTAGATTGCCAGCTTGCGAAAAAGAATGTACTCGCAAAATAGAGATCGGGATCCAAGCCGGTATTTATAAAATACAATCTGACATTCCATTTATAGAGAATAGATTGGAAGCGAAGTCCGCTTCCCTCACTGTCAAACAGGCCCCCGGAAAAGAAAATATCCTCTCTTTTTACACGGTTGAACCTGTTTTTGGATTTCGTTTGTCCGTTTCCAAAGACGGGAAGCAGGAAGATTATAAATCCGGAAAATGGGGAATTCTATCGGAAGCGAGTTCTAAAATTTATAGAGATTCTCCCGAATCAGTGGCTTCTGCAAAAGTTCCTTACGAATTCAAAACTTCTAAATTACCTTATTTTTATAACGATGCCGGTCTTTCCGGAAATTCCGAATCTTCCGAGCAGGCGGCTTTAGGAAAAGAAGTCCGAAAAGTGTTGGAAAGCTGGGGTTATATTCACGAATAGAATCCGTTTTACATAAGAGCCTTCGGCTCTTGAAGCCCGCGATCAACTATCCTCGACAATTTCATTTTTGGAACGGACCGTAAAGGTTTCTGCTCCCGTTTTTGCCAAAACTCCTTGCTTTTTTTATATCCTTCGTTATGTTATCCGCTTGCTAAACCAAACAGAAATAGGTGAAAAGAATGAAAATTAGAAACCTTGTATTTTGTCTTATTCTAATATTCGGTTTTATATCTTGCGGAAGTAATCCGGTAGAACGATGCCAAGACAGAAGAAAAATAATGAGAGATGCAGTTTGTCAGGCAGTGAGCGCTCACGAACCTGGAACGGAATCCTATAATAATATCCTTCTTTCCTGTTTAACGGAACATGATCACTACAACGAATGCAAAAATGAAGGTTACTTTTGACCGCCCATTTGTCTAAAAGGGGCAGGAGCCGAAACTTATTCCAAAACGATGGTGATATCTACTCTTCGGTTTTTTGCCCTGCCTGATTCCGTGGAATTTTCCGTAACAGGCTGAGACTTCCCATAACCTCTGTACGACATTCTAGTTTCCTCTATTCCATGAGAATTTCGTAACTCTTGCAGAACCGATAATGCTCGATCTTGGGAAAGTTTAAGATTATATTCTTGGCTTCCTTTATCGTCCGTATGTCCGCTGATCCGAATTTCTCTATCCGGATATTTTTTCAGAACGTCTGCAATCCTTTCCAAAACCTTTTTCGCTTCCGGTTTTAATTCGGATTTATTGTAATCGAAAAGAAGATTATCCAAAGACAGTACAACACCTTCGTTCGATTTTCTGATCTCAACCGGTGCGCGGTCTGCGATTTCTTCTTCCGGATTTCCTTCCCACTCGGGCCATTCTAATCCGTTTCCTTTTTTGCCATTCGGTCTTTTTCTAGGATAAGTGCTTCCCTCCGGAAAAGGTCCGAGGATCCTTTTTACTTCCTCCGCAATTTTGTCCTTATCATTCTCGGTAACGGAATTTTGTTTGGAATAAACCCCGTGGATCTCGAAAGACATTTCCTGCGCTATCCCATTCGGAAAAACGAACGTGTAAGCAAGCTGCACATATTTGTATTGTGGAACGCCTTGTTCGGAATCGAAGAATACTTTTCCCTTTGCGAAACCGTAAATTTTGTACGGTATATTCTGAGCGATAGGATCGGATTCCTTCATTAAGTTATAATTATATTCTATCAGGTCTGCATTCCCTTTTTTACCAGCGTATTCCCAATCCCCTCTTCCTTGATAAATATACTTTGCCTGGACAGGGATCTCTATCCTAGCCGTCGAGAACTGAAAACTTTCGGAAGCAGGTTTGTTCCACTCTTCTCCCGGTCCTACTTCTTTCGAGGAGAATGTAGGCAGCGATCTGAGATTGGGCATACTGTATTCGGGAGGTACCGTATACTGCCCCGTTTCCGAAATATGAAATTTGCTCTTGAAAGTTTTATCTTTATAGAAAGCCGGATCTAATTCGGGAAATTTAATATAGGTATCGAATATCGCGGAAAAATCGCAGCCTTCCTTTTTACAGGAGACGGCCTTCAATAAAATTCGATTCTTATCTTCTCTGTGAATGACTCGAGCGCCTTGTCTGGCTTTTACTCGGTGGTATTCGTTCAATTCGAGATCGTCTCCGGACTTCATTTTCCATCGGAATAATACGGGAGTTTCGGAAAATATATAAGAGGGTATTAAGAAGAAGAGTATGAGGAACCCTCTGAATGCCATACTTATAGTTTCGAAAATTTCTCCCAAAAACTTAGAAAGGAATCCCAAAAAACGAGCCTTCTTTCCGGGAATTTAGACTAAAAACGGCCTAAGTTTTGGTTCTAAATACGATTTGCGGATTTCTATTCTAAACGTAAGAACTTGACAAGTAGAGGATAACATTTCATCCAATTAGTTCGTGGTCCCTCATTTCCATGAGATCGTATTCTTCGGAGTATTATTCTGTATGCTACTCTGCGTTGCATGCCTACTCCGCCCGGAAAAAACAGTCGGCTTAAAGATCTTATCTTTATTATCTTTTTGTGTTTCGATCCAATTCTTGTATGTGTATTTTCTTTTGAAGGGTATTTATTTCGAACCTTCGTTTTTAAATCATCTTCATATTCCATTCGCTTGGTTTTTAGGACCGGGAATGTATAGTCTATATTCTGTTACCGTGCGAGAGGAGAAGTTCACAGCCTTCGAACGGAGTTTTTACCTTCCGGGAATATTACTTCTTATCGTATTTCCTACCTTATATTTAGTTTTACCTCAAATCTTTTCAAGCCATCCTGTGGATTATTTCGAGAAGGGCTCCACTAGTTGGTCGGATATCCTTCTACTAGGCGCCTATTCCGCGAATTTACTATTTTATTCTTCTATCGTTTGGCAAACAAGAGCCGCATTCCGATTGGAAAGACTGAAAAAAGACGCCGGAGCAAGGATTCTACTGTTCGTTGTGATCGGAAGCGGAAGTGTAACTTCTATCCTGGTCATTTCTTATTTGATCAGAGATATTCATTTATTATTCATTTCTGTTCTAAGTACGGTGGTATATGCGGTTGCCGGTTATCTAGCGCAGATATATGCTCCGGAAGTTTTCAACGAGATGGGACCTTCTATGAGAGATGCTTATCGTAATTCCAGGTTAGAAGGTGTGGATACGACGGATCTGGAAAATCGTCTGGAAAGTTTGATGACAAAAGAAAAAATCTATCTGCAAGAAGATCTTTCTCTTTCCGCACTATCCAATCAGTTAGATATCAAACCATATCAACTTTCAGAATTTCTGAACCAAAGAAAAGGTACCAACTTTGCAAAGTTTGTAAACGGTTTCCGAGTTGCGGAAGCGGTCCGTATATTACAAAAAGAAGAAGGAGCCAATATCCTTTCCGTCGCTTACAGATCCGGTTTCAATTCCAAGGCGACCTTCAACCTTGCATTCAAATCTATACAAGGTGTTTCCCCTCGAGAATATCTGCGAAAATCCAAAGTCTCTTAATTTGAACGAACGTTTTCTTTCGAATTCGTTTAAATAAAAAATTAAGACCTTTTAATTTGTCCAAAATTCGAATCCAAGACGACCCTTACTGATAACTGTCTTATACTCCCTCTTCATAAAATTAGCTAAAAGTCAAAGACTGAAAAAGCGTATGGAGAATAGTGATGAGAAAAATATATCGAACGTTAGTTATGCAATTTTGCATACTGATGCTGATCGTGGGAGGATCTTTTTACTCTTGTAAAAGTGATTCTTCTCAAAATGCGGAAGCTGCTGCCCTCTTAGCTTCCCTGGATCCAAGCCTGGCTCAAGCTGTAGGAAACAAAAACGTTTCCGAGTTAGAAGATTCCAGCGGGGAGATCCAAAACGCTTTCGCGCAGGAGAGCGACGGAAGTTTCACTTTCGATAATACTATAAAGATAACTGCAAACGACGGAGTGGTATTAGAAGCTAGTCTTTTCGCACCTAATACACCTTCTCCAACAGGAAAATACCCTGCGGTAATTTTCGTAAACAGTTGGGCGTTGAATAAATACGAGTATCTGGTTCCCGCAGCCAAACTCGCTAAAAAAGGATACATCGTTCTCTCGTATAGCACCCGAGGTTTCGGAGCTTCCGGAGGACTCATTGATACTGCCGGTCCAAAAGACAGATCGGACCTGAGTAAAATTCTGGATTGGTTGCTTGCTAATACTCAATCAGATCCGGCAAATATCGGTATTTCTGGTATCTCTTACGGTGCTGGAATTTCTTTGGCAGGTGTGAGCACCGAACCTAGGATTAAGACTGCAGTTGCAATGAGCGGTTGGGGAAATCTCAAACGTTCTCTTTATGGTAACGATACTCCTCGATTGATCTGGGGACTGTTACTAGTCGCTTCCAGTTATATTACGGGAAGACCTGATCCGATCATCGCGGAGAATTTCGGAAAACTTTTACAACATAAGGATATCGATTTTGTGTCCGCATGGGCAGCAGATCGTTCTCCGGAAACTTTCGTAGGACAATTGAATGCTTCTGAAGGTAAATCGGTATTGATCTCTAATAATTTCGAGGACTTCTTATTCAACCCGAATGCGGTTTTGGATTATTATTCTAAGATCAGCGTTCCTAAAAAACTTTTAATGAACGAAGGGATCCATGCAAGCGCTGAGCTAACCGGCATTTTAGGTATCTCCGGTTTTGTATGGGATAACGCCTATGATTGGTTCGATTATTGGTTGAAAGGGATCAATAACGGGATCATGGACAAACCTCAGGTTACTTTCCAAAAACGTTTTGCAGGCCCTAGGATAACTCTTCCTTCTTGGCCTTCTCCTACCGTTTCCGATAAAACTTTTTATCTGAAACCTAGAGGTTTATTCACGAACGGTGAATTATCCACGAGCCAGAATACTACCGTTACAAACACAGGAATTCTTTCCGGAGCGGACACTCTCGCCAGCACCGGATTTCCCTTGCTTTCGGACATTCTCGCCGCACATGCTGAAATTCCTGTACAAACTAATTTAGGTTTTGTAAGCAGATTAAACGGCATCGTTTACCAATCTTCTACCTTAAACTCTACATTGAAGATCAGAGGTAAAATGTTCTGGAACGGAAGGATCTCCTCCAGCTTAGGAAAGGCTAACGTGAACGTTTACTTCTACGATGTAAACAAAAACGGCACCGCTACTTTGATCACTCATGGTACTGGAACCATTTTCGACGCGGGATGGTATGAAACAAAAAGTATGTCTATCGATCTAAATGCGGTAGCTTACGATGTTCCTGCAGGAAATAAGATCGCGATTGCAATCGACACTTTCGATTCTCAATACGCTGTGCCTACCGTGCTGATTTATGGTCTGGATGTGAAACATTCCAAAAGCCAACAATCCACATTAGTGATCCAATCGGAGAATTAATTTCGGAATTCCATTCCCTTTTAGACGGCGGGCTTTGCCCGCCTTTTTTATGCCTCTCTTTCCTTTCTCCACTGGATATAATCGGGCAATTCAACTAGTTCTATAAATCCTTCTTCTTCCGGATCGTCGGGAAGCATTCCAATCTCGTAATATCCTATTTCTTTAGTAAATGTATCTTCACCCAAAAGGGTCTCTAATAATAATCCGACTGCTTTTTTGAGATGAGGATTTGATTCTACATTCGGGAAATCCGGGAAACAGATCCGGACTCCGAAACTTTTAGGAAGATTTGTATTTTCTAACGGCAGAAACCAGGTCTCTTCCGAATCCAATTCCAGGCCTTCGTGAAAGATGACTGTACCTTTTTCTTGGTATTGATCTACGGAATATATATCCCAGCCTGAAATTTCAGGCGCGAGGTCGACAAATCTTTCGGCCTCCGCATATAGATCTTCGTCTCCTGCCGTTACAACGGTGAATTCGTGAGGACTCTCGTCCCCTCCACCGATCTCGAAAAAAAACTCGGAATTCACTTCCTGGAGTCGATCCATCAGATCGTCCAAAAGGCGATCTCTTTCTCTATCTTCCAAGTCGTCTAGTTTAGTGTAATACCGGCTGTTTTGGGAAAACCAGCTCCAAAACTTTTCCGCTTTTTCTTCCATTCATCCGCCTCAGTCACGAATCTGTCGGAATTTCACCAAGAGACCCTATAAAAATATCCGAATGTAGGAAAATATTGTTTAAAGGGAAAGAATTATTTTCTGATTTCCGAATCTATCCAACTCAAATACTTTTGGTTAGCCTCTTTGATTTCCCAGGAAACGATACATGGAACCGTGTAACTATGTAATTCCGAAATTCTTGCTACAACTTTTTCGGCCTCGGAATCTTTGGTTTTTAACAAAAGAACGGTTTCCTGCTCATGCTCCAACCTGCCATGCCATCTATAAACGGATTTCATCCCAGGGATCAAATTGGCGCAGGCGACCAGTCTTTCGTTCACTAAAGTTTCCGCAATTTCCAAAGCCTCTGTCTCGTTCTTTGTAGTGACGTAAAAAGTTCGATATCCCATATTATAATGATACTTCGGGAAACGAACTGTTTCAAGATGATTCTTATGAAATCGAAAAACGAAATCCTAAAAGTTTAGGTAAAATTCTGGACAAAGGTCCCCTCTAAATTAAGAAATTCGTAATGGCTTCCAAAAAATCGCCGAACCTTATTTTTAAAAAATCCTATGACGCACTGGTTTTGAATTCAGCGTTTTTCGGTTTTTACGCTCATTCAGGTTTTTCCCTCGGGCTAAAAGAAATCGGTTTTAAACCGGCTGCAATCACCGGTTCGAGCTCCGGAGCGTTGATCGGTTCCTTGGTCGCCTCAGGACTTCCTCCGGAAGAGATCACAAGATTCATTCTTACATTAAAAAAAAGCGATTTTTGGGACGGGAATATTTTCAGTCAATTCTTGAAACCGATCAGAAAAGGAC
This sequence comes from Leptospira sp. B5-022, assembly GCF_000347035.1. Classification (GTDB taxonomy): domain Bacteria; phylum Spirochaetota; class Leptospiria; order Leptospirales; family Leptospiraceae; genus Leptospira_B; species Leptospira_B cinconiae. The sequence continues at coordinate 385,089 of NZ_ANIJ01000018.1, read as the reverse complement.
TTAAAAATTATTCGGGCATTCTTTCGGGAAAAAAGATCAGGACATTATTGGAACCTTACTTAGGAGGTAAGGATATTTCGGAGATGCCCATTAAAATGGGGATCGCAGTTTCTAATCTTACGAAAGGGATCAGAGAATTAAAGACCGAAGGAAATATCATCGATATGATCATGGCCTCCATGACATTCCCTCTTCTTTTTGAAATTCCTAATCTACAAGGAGAAGAATTTCTAGACGGCGGTGTTGCAGACGCCGAACCGATTAAAGAATTCATTCTGGACCCTAGTATCAAAAGGATCGTAGTCCATGATATAGAGAACCGTAAACCTGTTTCGGATAAAGTGCTGATGAGAGCATTCGATTCTTGCGTGAGTGTGATCGCAAGCGAGACCAGAGATCTGAAAGAATTACTAGCCAAGAAGTACGGTAAAAAAATAATTAGAGTAGTGACCAATACTCCCTATCTTCATCCGAAAAAAATGGAAAACGGTAGATTGGCGTTAGAACTTGGAAGAAGGTCCGCTCATTTTATGAAGTCCCAGATTTTGGGGACTTAAAAGATTATAGCAGAAAAAATCCGCAGTTATTCGCAGAGTCCGGTTTAAAAGTGTAGAAGGTCCCTGTGGGAAAATATAGACCACTCGCGATAAAAATTCGAAAGTTTATATAAAATTTTACTAATTTAATATTCTTCTTTTTAGCGGACCGTATTTAAAGAGAAAAATTTCGAATCTCTTATACGGAATAAAATCAGTGAACCCATTCGGGTTGTAGAGGAAGGATTTTTTTGTTCTGTTATTCTTATTGGAAAGATAATTCCGATAAGAAGTCCGAAAGTCGATGCCGTCCTTTCGGCATTTATGCGATTTTACGATTTTTCTCACTTCTTCTAATCGAATCGTACGTTCTTGACTTGGTACCCTTCCGCTTAGAACCTGTTCCTTAGGGTTTTTTGTCGGGGATATTTTTATCCGGACCGGCTTACCGGACGGCTGTCCTATTATATCCTTTCGAAGATCTTTCGTCTTTTGAAAAGAATCACGATTCATACATCGTGCCCCCCGAAGAAACCCTCATTCCAATTAAGGTTAGTTATAATGGATTTCGCCCTTTCAGACGATCAAAAAGCGCTTAGAGGTCTTGCCAGAGATTTTGCAAAAAATGAGATCCGCCCAAAAGCGGAACATCACGATAAAACGGGAGAATACCCTCTTCAGATCTTGAAAAAGGCCTGGGAAATCGGCCTAATGAATATCCATATTCCGGAAAAATATAACGGAGCCGGAATGCCGGAATTGGATGATGTTATCATTGCAGAAGAATTATTTTGGGGTTGCTCCGCAATGGCGACTGCTATCCTTGCGAATAACCTTGCTCTCGCTCCCGTGCTCATCGGTGCAAGCGACGAGGTTTTGAAAAAATGGGTCCAACCAATGACCGAACAATTCCAACTCTGCGCGTATGCGGTGACCGAACCGGGAGCAGGTTCCGATGTTGCAGGTATCCGCACTACCGCAAGAAAAGTGGGAGACGAATACATCATTAATGGTTCCAAGATGTGGATCACAAACGCAGGTTATGCGGATTGGTTCTTCGTTCTTACTAAGACCGATCCTGCCGCAGGTCATAAAGGTATCACTGGATTTATAGTTAGTTCCAAAACCCCCGGTGTAGTAGTGGGTAAAAAAGAATTGAATATGGGACAAAGATGTTCCGACACCAGAGGGATCACTTTTGAAGAAGTGAAAGTACACAAAAGCCAAATGATCGGTAAAGAAGGTGACGGATTTAAGATCGCGATGGGAGCATTCGACCACACTCGCCCGGGTGTTGCGACGGGAGCAGTCGGCGTTGCAAGAGCTGCCATGGAACATGCATTAGAATATGCTAAAACTAGGACTGCATTCGGGAAACCTATTATAGAAAACCAAGCTATCTCGTTTATGATCGCAGAGATGGCGAGAGATATAGAAGCAGGAAGACTTCTTTGTCACCAAGCGGCCTGGTTGATAGATAACGGTTTCAGAAATACATACCAAGCTTCTATCGCGAAAGCGTTCTGCGCGGATGCATGTATGAGAATTACCACCGACGCAGTACAAGTATTAGGCGGTTACGGTTTTAACTCCGAATATCCGGTGGAAAAACTGATGAGAGACGCGAAAATTTTCCAAATTTACGAAGGTACTTCTCAAATCCAAAGATTGATCATCTCTCGTTACCTGACTGAAGGTAAAGGGATAGAAGGACCGAACCTCTGAAGGAATTTTCCTTAACATACGAAGAATTCCTGGAAAAAACAAAGTCCGGGAATTTGATCCCGGTTTTCAAACAGGTCTTCTTGGATTTGGAAACCCCGGTGTCTCTTTTTGCAAAATGGGGAGGCACCGAGGCCAAACATTCTTTTCTTCTAGAATCGGTAGAAGGTGGAGAGAATGTAGGTAGAAATTCCTTCTTAGGAAAAGATCCCTATCGACTACTGTACGGTAAGAACGGTCTATTCTACGTTTCCAAAAGAAAAGAACCGGAAACCGAGATCATCACTTACGATCCTTTATTCCTTTTGGAATATTCCATGGGAGACGATATTTACGTTCCGGATCATAGGCTTCCTTCTTTCCAAGGTGGAGCAGTAGGATTCCTTTCCTTTGCAGCTGTACGTTATTATGAAAATATCCCGGATACTAAACCGGAAGACGAACCTTCTCCCGATGTTTACTTCGCTTTATACGACGAGATACTGGTTGTAGATCATGTGGATCGCCTTTTAAGGATCGTTGTAAACGCACGTCTTTCAGAATACGAAGATCCCAAAGCTTGTTACGAAGCTACATTAGAAAGAATTGATGCAATCGAAAAAGAGATCCGAGAGGGAGAACTCCCAGGTTGGGTCAAGCATCCATTGGAATCCAAGGAGAAGTTGGAATACACTCCTAATATTCCGGACGAGGATTATAAAAAAGCGGTCCAAAAAGCGAAGGAATATATTTACGCGGGAGATATCTTCCAAGTCGTTCCTTCTAGAAAGTTGGAATTCCGACCGGGAGTTCCTCCTTTCCAAGTATATCGCGGATTAAGGACCGTTAATCCGAGTCCTTATATGTATTTCCTCAAATTGGACGATATTTCCTTAGTCGGATCTTCTCCTGAGATCATGGTAAAATGTAAGGATAGAAAAACGTACCTCCGACCGATCGCAGGTACAAGACCGAGAGGAGCCAATCCGGAAGCGGATAAACTTCTAGAAGAAAATCTTTTAGCGGATCCCAAAGAGATCGCAGAACATATCATGCTCGTTGATCTAGGAAGGAACGACCTAGGCAGGGTTTGTGAAGCGGGAAGTGTTCGAGTTGAAGACTTCAAAATTATAGAAAAATATTCCCACGTAATGCATATTGTGAGCCAGTGCTCGGGTATTTTGGAAGAAGGAAAATCCGTTTACGATCTTCTTAGAGCCACTCTTCCTGCTGGAACGGTTTCAGGAGCACCTAAGATTAGAGCTATGGAGATCATAGACGAATTAGAAAGAACCAGAAGAGGGATTTATTCCGGAGCCTTAGGTTATATTTCCTACCAAGGAGATACTGATATGGCGATAGTGATCCGCACGATCTCTTTTTACGGCGAAAAGGCATTCGTCCAAGCGGGGGGCGGAGTGGTGTATGATTCATCTCCTGAAGGCGAATTAGAAGAGACCAAAAATAAAATGGCCGCTTTACTTAGAGCTGTGGACTTTGCAAGAAACGGATTGAAAGGAGAATGGAATAGATGATCCTTCTCGTAGACAATTACGATTCTTTTACATATAATCTGTATCAGTATTTTTCGCAGATCGGCAACAAGGTAGAAGTTTTTCGCAACGATAAGATAGATCTAAACGAGATCAAAAGATTAGATCCGAAAGGGATCGTATTAAGTCCCGGCCCTGGACGTCCTGAAGACTCGAGAGTATGTATAGACATTTTAAAAGAACTGGCTGGACAACTTCCGATCTTAGGCGTATGTTTAGGTCACCAAGCTATAGGACTCGTCAATGGCGGAAAGATCGTAAACGCTCCGACTATCATGCACGGAAAAGTAAGTCTGATTGAACATGATGGTAAGGATATTTATAAATCATTACCATCACCTTTTTTAGCCACCAGATATCATTCTCTTGTGATCCAACCGGAAAGCCTTCCCGACGTATTGGAAGTCTCCTCCAAAACGGAAGACGGGATTATTATGGGAGTGCGTCATAAGACAAAACCTCATTTATACGGAGTGCAATTCCATCCGGAGTCTATCATGACCCAAAACGGATTGGAGCTGGTGAGAAATTTTTCTCGAATCGTGTCAGAAGCATAAATCAAATGAAAATTTTTTTCCGCTTAATGAGTTATTCAGTACGTTATAAGTACAGATTTTCATTAGGTATTGCATTCGCCCTTTTGACTGCGATCTTAAATGCAGTCTCTTTAACCTCGATCATTCCTCTTTTCGATACTATGGCAGCGGATCCGAATTCTCGCTTCCAATTCGAATTCACGGAAGCTGAACAGGAAATCATCGCAAAAGAAGAATCCAACTTAGAGATCCGTTTAAATCCTGTAGAAAGAGCCAAAAAAGTACTGATAGACGTTAAAAGATGGTCTAACGGACGCACCAAATACATGGAACCTAAGGAAGTGGTTTGGGCGGTTTGTCTTTTAATACTTCCTTTGTACGGGCTCAAGCTGCTCACGTATCTTGCTTCGGTGTATTGTCTTGCAACTGCCGGCTATTGGGCCGTTAGGGATATCCGACAGGAATTGTTCGAGAAAAACCAAATGCTCCCTCTCACCTTTTTCTTTAAGGAAAAAACGGGACTTTTGATGAGTAGGATTATCAACGATGTAGAAGTGGTAGCCGCCGTGATTTCTTCCAATTTCAGAGATGCTACGATCAACTTTTTCTACGTAATCACTCACCTCCTAGTATTACTTTATTTGAATACGGAACTTCTACTTATCGCATGCGGGATCGTACCTTTGATCATCCTCCCGGTAACCTTATTTACTAAAAAGATCACAAGATCAACGGAACGATTTCAAGAAAAGATGGCGGATCTGAACGCGAATCTACAAGAGATGATTTCCGGAATCAAAGTGATTCGTGTTTTTAACACGGAAAATTACGAGAAGGAAAAATTCCGAAAGATCAATCAGAACGTTTATCGTAGGAATTTTAAAGGGCAGTATTATCTTCAGATCGCTCCGAGCTTAGTCGAGTTGACTTCCTCATTAGTGGCTCTCGGTTTTTTTGCATTAGGTGCAAAGTATATTCTCGCAGGGAACGTAGGTACCCCATTCACTGTGGGGCAGTTCATGGTATTTCTTCTGACGCTACTTTTCCTTCTTCGTCCTTTAACACAATTATCGCAGATGGTGGGAAAAATTTCGCAAGCAATCATCGCGGGCAAAAGGATATTCGAGATCATCGATCTGGAAACGGAAGATCATAGCGAAGAAGAAAAAGTAAAAGTAGAAAGAGTTACTAACTCGATCCAGTTTAAAGGTATAAACTTCGCTTATCCTGGAACGAATGCAGAAGTATTGAAAGATATTAACTTAAATGTGAAAGTGGGCGAAACGATCGCAATTGTAGGTGCAAGCGGTTGTGGAAAATCCACATTAATGGACTTAATTCCTAGATTCTTTGATCCGAGTGTAGGGTCGATCGAGTTCGATGGACAAAATATTAAGGATCTTTCTCTTGCCGATCTACGCAATAAGATCGGGATCGTGACCCAAGACATTTTTCTATTCCACGGAAAAGTGGCGGATAATATCGCGTATGGAAAACCGGGAGCGAGCAGGAAAGATGTAATCCGAGCTGCGAGGCTTGCTCACGCCCATGACTTTATCAAACAAATGGATAATGGATACGATAGTATCCTGGGAGTGAGAGGTTTAAATCTTTCAGGCGGTCAGAGACAAAGGCTTGTGATAGCAAGAGCCCTATTAAGAGATCCCGAGATCATGATCTTGGATGAGGCCACTTCCGCATTAGACGCAGAATCCGAAAGATTAGTAAGCGATGCATTCCGTAGATTATTCGCAAACCGTACTACTTTCGTGATCGCTCATCGACTTTCTACAATCAAGGATATCCCTCGTATACTTGTTATGGACAACGGAAGGATTGTAGAGGAAGGAAATCATAATTCTCTAATGGAGAAAAACGGTCTTTATCGTAAACTTACAGACAATCAATACGCCGGAGTGGGGATGCTACCTTGAAACCATTAGTTCTCGTAGTGGACGACAATGATCGTTATGCGAATAATCTCAAAACCTACCTCCAAGCAAACGGATGCGACGTACTTCGAGCTATAGATGCTTCGCAAGGTTGGGATCTTTATCTCGCAAATAAACATAAACTCAAAGCTGTCATCACCGACATCACAATGGAAACCCAGACCTCCGGTCTTTGGATGATCCGTAGGATCTACCAAGATGGATTCGAAGGAATTAAAGTGATCGCTACTACCGGATTCGACGTATCCGGAGTAATGGCGATAAGTAAATATTTCCTTCCTTGGTTTGCAGGAGTGGAATATATGGTGCCAAAAGTCCCATTAAAAAAAGGAGAAGTCATACTCCTACCGACAAGCGGAGTATTCTCGGATTTTTTAAGCAAACTGAAATCCTAAACCCAAAGATTATATATTCTATTTTTATTATATTCTAGAACAGAAACGACTCAGGCTTTCCGGTCCGGAATATATAGACCCGACCGGAAGATTCCGGATCCCATAACCTCCCCCGTAAAAACACATTGATCCCATTCTTAAATCCGGATCCGACGGCTCCGGTTTCCAACGGGTATTTTTTCCAAACCTGACCCGAAACCGAGGCTTCTCATCAATCGATACAGGAAGGAACCGCAATAAGATCCGCACCTCATAATGCTTTATATTTTATTAATATTATGTAAGCATACGTTCATTTTAATGAAATATATTTACTACAAAACGTAAGCCTTTGAACAATAAACAAACGCCATTAGCGAACGATTGTTAGCTAACTTATTTAACTAACGAACGTTCATCAGCATAATATTTATGCATTCATATTATAAATTAGGAAATTACTTATGTATAGCATTTGTTACATCCGTCCAAACAGGTGTTCATAATTTCGATTTCTATTTTATTAAGCATAAAAAAATTTTTTCTTGAAATCAAAACGTAACCTCTTCCAGTTCAAATGAAATCTTAACAAATGAAAAATAAAATGGAAGGGTCAATATATGAAAACGAATTATTCAAGCGGAGCTTTATCTTCCGAACAAGCACCATCCATCTTTAAAAATCTTTCCGCTCAATCCGTTAAAACCTTTATAACCTTTAGCGGACAAGGAGCTGATCCACTTCCTGAATTACGATCTTTCTATGAAGAAGGCCATACACATTCGGAATTTTGGCAAACTGTCTTCTCTTCCATCGAGGAAGAATGTAAAGCAATCCATAAAGACAGGCTGATCGGATCATTACCTTTGGGCTTCCATTTAAAGGACTGGCTCGATCAACCTGATTTAACTCCGGATCATTCCATCTTAAAGAATTGTTCCTATAGTATTCCGCTTATCTTTTTAGCTCAGGCTTCGGCCTTATACAGAGTCCTACAAGACGTATCGAACTGGGAGGCTTTGTTTAACGAAACTTCAGGAATATTCGGTCATTCTCAGGGTGTATATGCCGGTTTCTTATTATCTTCTTCTCCTGATAAAGCCACGTTCTTGAAAAATTTATCAATGATACTTAGGAACCTGATCAGTCTTGGCATACGGACCCAAGAAGAATTTCCGATTTTAGAATTGGATGTTTTTGCAAAAAAACTTCTAAAGCAGGATGAGATTGCTTCTCCTATGGCGGTTTTAAGATCGGAAAACGATTTCTTACTGGGAGAAGTATTAGAAAAATTTAATTCAACTAGAAGTTCCGAAGATACAGTATATTTAGGGTTAAAGAACGGACCAAAAGCAAGAGTTGTTTGCGGGTCTCCCGAATCTTTATTAGAGTTCAGAAACTATCTCGCAAATAATAGTTTCCCTAATCCGGAGTCCTGGGCATTTCTAAAAATTTCCGCTCCATTTCATAGCCCTTTATTACGAAGAGTCCCTATTCTTCTGGAAGAGGACGTAAAAAGAATAGGATTCAATCCTAAACAATCCGATCTAAAAATTCCTTTATATGATACAAGAGATGGAAGAGATCTCAGAACGGAATCGGACATTGCTCTTGCATTATCCAGAATGGCGGTAGCGGAAACCTTAGATTGGGAAACCTGTTTAGGATGTTTAGAAAAAGAAAAAGGTAAAATTTTACTCATCTCTTTCGGTCCGGGAGTAGATGCGGAGAAATTATGCTCTCCCAGTCTGAAAGGCAAATCCTATCTCATTCGAAACTTAAGCAAATCCGATTCGTATAGATCTTTCACCAAAGAAACTAATTTGGAATTTCCTAAATCATGGAAAGAATTCCAGCCTGAGACCGTAGAACTACCGAACGGAAAAGTATTCTTAAAAAACAACTATTCCGTATGGACTGGAAGAGCTCCGGTCTTTGGAGGAGGTATGACTCCTTCTACCGTTGAACCGGGAATTGTGATCGCTGCCGCAAATGATGGATACTTGGTCGAATGGGCCGGTGGTGGACAAGTAACGGAGGAACTATTTCGAAAAAGAATGGAAGTATTTCGAAAAGAATTACCTCCGGGAGTCGGTATAGTTGTTAATCTTCTATACTTAGATGCTTATTTATGGAATCTACAAGTTCCTCTGGTGAAAAAACTCAAGAGTGAAGGAGCTCCAATCGAAGGAGTCACCATCTCGGCAGGAATTCCTGATACGGATGAAGCAATACGAATATTAAAGGATTTTGAATCTCATGGAATCTGGTTGAATTCTTTCAAACCTGGAACCCAAAAACAGATCCGGCAAGTTCTCTCCATAGCAAAACAAATGCCGGATTCAAAAATCCTAATGCAAATCGAAGGTGGAGCCGCTGGAGGCCATCACAGTTGGGAAGATCTAGAAGAATTGGTCCGATCTACTTATAGCGAGATCAGAGATTGTAAAAATATTATCTTAGCTGTCGGTGGAGGAATTGCCGAACCGCAAGACTCCAAGTCTTGGCTATTCGGAACATGGGCAGGTAAAAATCCAATGCCGGTAGACGCAGTTTTCCTCGGCACCAGACTCATGGCTTCCAAGGAATGTGCCACATCGGAAAAAATTAAACAAGCTCTCGTAGAGATCTCAGGATCTGAAAATTGGAAGACCACACAAGATGGTAAGAATGCAGGCGGGGTCATCTCAGGAAGATCGGGCTTAGGTGCCGATATTTATTACGCGGAAAATACTTGGACCAAACTTTCCTCTCTTGCGGAAGAACTCACAAAGGGAAAAGAAACAGAGGAGGCTAAAAAAGCCACCCTGTCCAAAAAGAAAGAATTAATCTCCCTTATCAATTCCACCGCAAAACCGTACTTCGGCGATCTGGAAGAGATGAGTTATACTCAAATCCTTTCTAGATATTTGGAACTTACTTGCCCTGGGAAAAGATTGATCTCTCCGGAAGGGGATTGGCCGGATCATCCGTTCATAGATAAAAGTTTCAGAAATAGATTCATAGAATTAGTAGAAAGATTCGAGGCCCGTATCTCCGAACCGACGGATCAAAATTCTATACTGGAAAAAGTAAACTCCGACTTTGATCCGAATGGTTTTGTTCACGAATGGAAGACAAGATACCCAAGTGCTGATACAATTCTTATATTACCGGAAGATATTATTTTCTTCTTTGATGTTTGTAAAAGACCCGGCAAGCCTGTAAACTTCATCCCCGTTATCGACGAGGACTTAGTAAAATGGGTTCGCTCGGATTCCCTCTGGTATTCTCATTGTGTGGATATGGAACCGGATTCTTGTGCTTGGATCCCTGGACCAAGAGCGATCAAAGGAATTCACAAACCAAACGAGCCGGTCTCCTCTATCTTCCGAAATTTTTTACAAGCAAGTTTAGAAAGTTCCAAAGCTAAAAAAATCCCATGGGAGGATCTATTTGATTCAGAATCCCAAAGAAAAAATATCCTGAATTTAATCTCAGAAGAACAAATCAGTAACAATTCCATCTCTATATTCGATAATCTTGATGTAACTCCGAATGAATGGATCGTTCATTTAGCAGCATTAGGAAAAGGTTTCCTGACTGCAGTTTTACGATCTTCCAAAATCGGACAAAATTCATCCGATCTAAAACTATTCTTCGAACCGAGAGTCGGCAGAAAGTTCGTCTGGGAGACAAGCGATTCAAAAGAATTATTACTGATCCAAGTTTTGGAAGAAAACAAACTAAAAGTAGAATTAAAACTTTCTGAAAAAGATTCTGCGGAGTTGAAGCTATTCTTTTATGATCCAAAAGACGGGGCTGCGATCCCTTTTCAAAGAAAATTCAGTGCAGGAAAAACTTTAGGGGCATTCATAGAGGAAGATCTTACGGTTAGAGAAAAATCGGGTCTGGATCTTTATCTGAAAACATGGGGATTAAATCAAAGGATCGATCTTAATTCTTCCAAGAATATTTCACAAGAATTAGAATCCGAGATCGTAATCGATAAGGAATCTATTTTAAATTTCCGAAAAGCGATCGGAGAATTAAGGAGAACGGATCTTAAATCCGATCCGAATCCTCCTCTTGGAATGAGTACCGCTTTTGCTTGGAAAGTATTACTCGCTCCATTGTTTACATTAGAAAATAAGAATTTATTTAGACTTTTACACTTCTCCCAAAATTTCCAATGGGAAAGAGAAGCCGCCGAATTGATTCCCGGAGATAAGCTAAAGTCCAAAGCAAGACTTGCGAAAGTCCGTAAACTTGGTTCCGGACAGGAGATCCAGATCCTGGGAGAAATTTCAAAAGAAGGAAAGAAGATATGCTCTTTCCAAACCGGGTTTTTGATAAGAGACGTCCATTCTAAATTCGAAGAATTCGATTGTTTACCTTTTGAAAAAAGTATTCTGATCCGATCCGAAGCGGAATCTAATCTTCTAAATTCAATTCCTTGGATCCATAAAAAGGAAGGTCAAAATATAAGTTCAGTCGGGTCTAAACTAAAATTCACATCCGGAAATCGTTTAGTTCGATATTTGGGAGCAAATCAAGAACTTCATAAAGTAGAAGGTAAGATTGAAAAGGTTTCAGGCTCTCATTTCGAAGAATGGGGAGAATTCAAATTAGAAGAAAAAGTCCAAATCGGAATCCCAACATCCTTGGATCGATTCTTCACCAACCTTTCGGAAGGTGATCCTGAAGTTCCACTTGCAAAACCTTATAAGATCATATCCGAAACTTTTTACGCTCCTTCGGATATGAGCGAATATTCGGCTGCTTCCGGAGATACAAATCCGATCCATACGGATATCGATTTCGCAAAATATGCCGGTTGGAAAGACAGGATCGTTCACGGTTTATGGACTTCGGCCAGAGTAATTAAGAAAATCGTAATGGATCTTTGTGAAGGAGATCCTTCCAGATTGTCCGCCTTCGATGAAACTTTCGAGGCCCCCGTATATTTAAGCGAAGAATTACTTTTGGAAGCAATCCATGTTTCTCAAAAGAAAGGATCTCAAATTCTTTCCGTCAGTTTAGTCAACAGAGACGGAGAGAAAAAGTTAAGCGCGAAAGCAATCGTTTCTCCTAAAAAAACAGGCTACGTATTTACAGGACAAGGTTCCCAATCCCAAGGAATGGGAATGAAACTCAGAGATGAATTCCCGGAGGCAAGAAACGTTTGGCAAAGAGCTGAAAATACTACAAGGGACGAATTAGGCTTCTCTCTTTTAAAGATAGTACAAGATAATCCGACTTCATTGAAAGTTGGAAAAAAAGTTTGGAATCATCCTAAGGGTGTTCTTCATCTCACACAATTTACACAAGTCGCTTTGGTCACTAAGTCTATGGCGGATTGGGAGATCTTGAAGGAGAGAGGATTTTTAGATCAAGAGGCTCCGTTTGCAGGACATTCTCTAGGAGAATTTTCCGCTCTATCTGCGAGAGGATTTTTAGGATTAGAGAATGTGATCCGGATCGTGTATGGAAGAGGACTTACCATGCAAAGCCTTGTTCCAAGAGATAAGGAAGGAAGAAGTCCATTCGGAATGAGCGTAGTATTAGGAAATCGGCATGTTGGCTTGGATGAAGAAACCATTCTTAAGGTTGTCGCTCAAATTAAAGAAGAGACCGGACTTCCATTAGAAGTAGTTAATTTAAACATAAGAGACAAACAATATTCCGTAACCGGAGATCTCAAGGCGCTATCCGAAATGGAAAATCGTTTTAAAGAGATCGTGAGAGGTAAAAAGACTACGATCCGCTTGGAAGGAATAGATGTACCTTTTCATTCAAGGGTTTTAGTAAACGGGGTTGCAGAATTCAGAAAAACTCTGGAAGCGAACGTTCCCCAAATTTCCGGTTTCGAAGAATTAGACGGCAAGTATATCCCGAATCTGGTTGCAAAACCATTCTCCATTGATCAAGAATTCATAAAGTATGTTTGGGAAGTCTCCGGAAGTCCTATTTTAGAAAAGATCCTAAAAGAAGGCAAAAATCTTTCCGAAAAAGAACTCCGAAGAATATTATTGATCGAATTACTAGCCTATCAATTTGCTATGCCGGTACAATGGATCAAGACCCAGGATCAATTCTTCCAAGATCTGAAAGTCCGAAGGTTGATCGATCTTGGAGCTAGGGGTGATCTTGCAGGAATGGCAAGGCAAACTCTGAGGGAATTTCCGGATCCTTCTTCATTCGAAATCCTGCATATAGAAGAAAATCGAAATCTGGTCTTTTCGGAACTAGAAGATTGTGAGACCGCAGAGTTTTCCAAACTAGGAGAAATTGCGGAACCGATAACATCGGAAGTCCCAATCGTACAAGCTGAAAGTAGGACAGAGCCTGTACAAGTTCAGGATACGATCCAGGAACCCCAACCTTTCGGCGGAGAAGAAGTGTCCGTAAATCTAACTAAGAAGGACGCATTATTCGTATTACTTGCTTTAAAAGCGGGAATTCGACCCGAAGAAATTTCGGAAGAGGAAAATATAGACACCCTATTCGGAGGAAATTCTTCCAAACGAAATCAGGTAATGGCGGATCTTGGAGCGGAATTCAAAACGACAAATTTGGACGGAGCTCATGAGAAATCCTTAAAAGATCTTATAAAATCTTTAGAGGAACAATCTGCGTATTCACAACCGGGGCCTTATCTTCGAACTTCATTCGAAGAAACTTTGAAGAAATTTTTTCCGCCTGATTTCGGGAGAACAGAGATCTTTAAACATCTAAAAGAAGAAAGGGGTTTAAGTTCTTCGGGAATTTTTACGGTCAGTATTTTTCTTCCTCTATATGTAAGAGAAGGAGAGTCGTTGCGAAAAGGAGCATTGAGCCCTATTGCATTAAACTCTCGGATCGGAAATGCCAAAGAGGCGTCCAAATGGTTGGACAAAGCAGTGGATCTGTTTGCTCAATCCAAAGGAATCCGGATCGGAAAACTTTCTGCGAATAATTCAGGATCGGCCGGGGGAGCAAAAGTAGATGCTGCCGCATTGGAAGAGCTGGAAAGAAAATATTTCGGAGCGGAAGGAGTTTTCGGAAAGGCGATCAAAAATTTCCAATATAGACTTTTAGGAGAAGATCCATACGCTGAATTTCTAATAAAAGATATTTTTGCCCTGCAAGAAGCAAGGCAAAAGATCCAGACAGAACCTTCTCCTTTATTCGAAGAAAAGAAAATTGTTCGTTTTTCCAATTCGGAACAATGGGCGAAGAAAAAACTTTTACAAGGCCTAACCAAGATCAGAACGGGAGAATCGGATCATTTCGGTCCTGAAGCAGAAAAGTATTTTGCAAATCATGCAAGCCCTCTGTTGTCCCAGGTTTTACAATACTGGGATCAAATTTTGGAAAAGGACGAGATCCGATTTCCGCAAGAAAAGAAAAGTATTGGATCTAAAAGAGAATATTTAAGATCACTCTCTTCTAAATGGGACCCGAATCGGAAGCCGATCTCTCAAGCAGAGAACTCCGTCTTACGTCCTAAGTTAGAAATCTCCGAAGACGGTAATTTAAACTTTAAAGAAGTAGAATATTCTACCAATTTAAAGGAATACTTCCATGGCAAAATTTCCATATTAACAAGTAAGGACCAAGGAGGAAGTTGGACCGAGAACGATAAAGCGACGGAATCTATTCTAAACTCTATTTTGAGTTCATCCAAAGAAGGGATCAGTTTTTCGGGTCTGAAAGTTTTAGTCACAGGAGGAGGTCCAAACTCCATCGCGTTAGAGACCGTCTTCGTACTGCTTGCCGGTGGAGCGGATATTATCCTAACAACTACTTCCTATTCTTCCGAAAAAGTTAAGTTTTATAAAAGGATATTCCAAAAGTACGGAGCAAAGGGCGCATCTCTCTCCTTAGTTCCCTTCTCTCAAGGATCGTTCGAAGATATTCGTCTATTATCCGAATGGTTGGTCCAAAAGGACTGGGAGCCTGATGTCCTAATTCCATTCGGTGCAGTCGGAGAAGAAAATACAGGATCACAATTGGATGATTCTTCTTTAACATCATTAAGAGTGATGCTGCTCGGCGTGGAAAAACTGATTGGCACGCTAGGAAGATTGAAGAATACTCCTACGGAAACTTCTCCACTTCACGTTATCTTACCTCTCTCACCGAATCATGGTATCTTTGGAAGAGATGGAATGTATGCCGAAACCAAATTGGGTCTTGAAACTTTGTTCCGAAAAAAATTCTCGGAAGAAGACGATTGGGGAAAACATACAAGGATCCACGGTTGTGTGATCGGTTGGGTAAGAGGGACCGGTCTCATGGAAGCGAACGATCTTGTGGCCCAAACTTTGGAAGAAAGATCGGGTGTGCTAACATTCTCTCGAAGAGAAATGGGACTTCTCTTAGCAAATTTGATCAACACTTGCGTATACCATTCTCCCGAACAAATCACTAAGGCAAATTTTACGGGCGGCTTGGATTCCCAAACCGAGCTTGGAAAGACCTTAGGCAAGATCCGTGCTGACATTCTTTCGGAAGCCAAGATCAAAAAGGAAACATTCTATCTTAAAAGCAAAATCCTATTAGAAAAACAGGAAACTCATACAAGAGAGTTCTTACCTAAAGAAGTGTATAAATATCCTTCCATTCCGAACCAAGCAAGGTTAAATGAGATCGGGTATTTACAAGAATTAGATCTTTCTAAAACGATTTGTGTTGTCGGTTTTGCGGAATTAGGACCTGCCGGTAGTTCCATGACCAGATGGGAATTGGAAAAATCCGGAACACTTTCCTTGGAGGCCGCTCTCGAACTGGCTTGGATGATGGGTTTTATCAAATACCAAGCCGCCGATAAAGGAAGAAGTTGGACTGACTCCGAAACAGGAGAAGCGGTCGCAGAATGGGAAATCAAATCCAAATACGAAGAAAAGATCTTAGCCCATACGGGCATTCGGATCATCGATCAGGAATGTGTCGGATTCGATCCATCTACGTTATTCTCCTTTGTAGACGTGGTTTTAGAAGAGGACTTCTTTATACCTGTTTCGAATTCCAAAGAAGCGGAAGAATTCAAAAATGCAGAACCGGAAGCTACGGAAGTCTATCATGATCCTGAAAAAGACAAATGGTTCGTGAGAAGGAAAAAAGGAAGTACAATCAAGGCCAGAAAAGCTTCCGACTTCAATAGAAAAGTTGCAGGGCAGATCCCGAAAGGTTGGGATCCGGCAAGATACGGACTAACCAAAGATCTAACCGCTCAAGTGGATCCGATCACAGTATATAATCTTTATTGCACATGCGAAGCGTTCTTACGTTCCGGAATGGAACCGATGGAATTGTATCGATTCATTCATCCTGGACTCGTCGGCTCAACGGTCGGTTCCGGTATGGGAGGGATGGGTAAACTCAAAAGAATGTTCCATGACTTCTTACTCGGAAACCAAAGGCAACATGACGCGCTACAAGAATCATTGATAAACGTTACGACCGCTTGGGCACTCACCTCTTATGTAGGAGGTTATGGTCCCGTCCAAACTCCTGTTGCAGCCTGCGCTACGGCGGGAATTTCTTTGGAAATGGCTGCAAGTTTGATCAAAGAAGGAAAAGCAGGCTTTATGTTAGCCGGTGCCTTCGATGATTTCGCGATGGAAAGTCTGGTCGGATTCGGGGATATGCAAGCGACTGCAAGCAGTGTAGAAATGTTGGAACAAGGAATCGACCCGAAAGGAATGTGTCGTCCGAACGATATCCGAAGAGGCGGATTCGTAGAGGCCCAAGGAGGAGGAGTCGTTTTACTCGCAAGAGCGGACTTAGCCCTCGAAGCAGGACTTCCTGTCTACGGGATTTTAGCTTATGCAGGTTCTAAGACGGATGGGATCCAAGCCTCTATTCCTGCTCCGGGATTAGGACTTTTATCTTTAGGAGCTGAATCCGAAAAAGAAAAATCTCCTTTAAGAAACGCGTTATCCACCTTCGGACTCACCGGGGACGACATAGGCGTCGCCTATAAGCACGATACTTCTACAAAAGCGAACGATAAGAATGAAAACAAACTTTTGTATAATTTACTATCCAAGTTAGGAAGAACACCAGGAAACCTATTACCGGTAGTCTCTCAAAAATCGCTTACAGGACATTCCAAAGGAGGGGCCGCCGCTTGGCAGACAATCGGAATATTACAAACTCTAGAAAACGGTATCGTAACCGGAAACCGAAATCTAGAAGAAGTGGATCCGGACATGAACGATTATCCGTTCGTAACTTTTACGGACGAAAGTATTCCATTCGGTAAACATAATATTAGGGCCGGAATATTGACCACCTTAGGTTTCGGACATGTCGGTGCGCTTTGTCTCTTCGTTCATTCCGATTATTTTTTAGCAGCACTCACTCAGGAACAAAGAGAAACCTATCTAGAGTTGAGAAAAAAAAGAGAGATCCGATATCGGAACAGATATCACGAGATCAGAATGGGAATAGGAAAACCTTTGTATGAAAGACATACCAAGTCTTACTTCCAGGAAGATGAAATCGGTCTACTTCTAAACGCGGAATACAGATCCAAACCGGGAGAGAAAAAATGAAACTAAGATCGCAACCTCTTCCAAGTTTTGAATCGATTACGAGTCCTTATGCTTCCGTAGGAGTGGATCTTACTTTTATTCCTGAATTCAAGGAAAGTTTGCAAGATAAGGCTACCTTCTTCTTTAAGATCACTTTTACGGATTGGGAAAGAAAGAAGGGAGAAACAAAACCTGAAAACCAAAGGGCCGGCTTTTTTGCGGGAAGATATGCCGCTAAAGAAGCGTTGATCAAGGCTTTGGACGGATATCGTTTATTCCAAAAACCCGATCTGAATGTGAACTATTCGGAAATAGAAATACGGAATGATGATTATGGCCGTCCCTATTTTCGTTTTTACGGAAACTTTGAAACATATTTGAATAATATAAAGCCGAATTCGATCCGGCTAAGCATCAGCCATACGGGGGATTATGCATTTTCCGAAGTCCTCCTGATCTTTTAGGAGAAAGCGAATGATACCCACAAGAAAGCCAGAACCAGAATCATTTACCCAAGGAATATTAAGTATTCCTGAAATAGATTCCGTCATAAAAGAATTGAAAATCCTAAACCCAGGACGTTCAGAAAAAAAAGAAATTTACCCGGAAAGAAAAGGTGTACTAAAAAAAGTGCTGATCGCAAACCGAGGAGAGATCGCCAAAAGATTTTTTTTAGCGCTGAGAGAAGAAGGTATCCGATCGGTTGCAGTTGTAACCGATCCGGATAGGGAACAATCCTGGTATGAATCCGCAGACGAGATCGTCTACATTGGAAGTTCCGATAAATATACGAACTCTCAGACAATTATAGCCGCAGCTTTACTTTCGGATGCAAACGCAGTTTATCCGGGATACGGATTTTTGTCCGAAGACTTTAGGTTCGTTGAATCTCTAGAGGAAGTCTCCCTCATATATAAAAGAAACATAATATTTATGGGGCCCAAGGCTTCCGTGATGCGAAAAGTTGGAAATAAGCTAGATGCCAGAAAATTGGCTTTAGAGAACGGAATCCCCCTTTTATTGGGGAGCGGGCCTATCACAGGCGGAGAAGAGATCGCAATTCAAGAAGCGGAAAGGATCGGCTATCCGATCATGATCAAACTAGACAGCGGCGGTGGCGGGAAAGGAATGGTCATCGTACGAAACTCAAAGGAATTAATTCCAGCAATCGAGAGTGCGGTTCGGATCGGAGTCCAGTCCTATGGGAACGGTACCTTCTTTTTTGAAAAATATGTGGAGAGACCTGCTCACTTTGAAGTACAAATTTTCAATTCCACGGCTGTGGGTATCCGGAAATGCGCAGTACAAAGAAGGAACCAAAAAGTCGTGGAAGAAAGTGGAGAAACCTTTTTAGACGATAGGACCTTATTACAATTATTATCATCCGCGGAAAAGATCGCTCATATTTCGGGCTACTCGGAAGGATGCGCCGCGGGAACTGTTGAATTCTTACTGGATTGCGAAACAGGCAATTTCGGATTTTTAGAAATGAACACTAGATTGCAGGTGGAATATCCCGTGACCGACCAATCTCTCGGGATCGATCTGGCCAAATGGCAAATTTTATTTTTTGATGGTAGAGAACAAGAGATCCCTTACGACTCAGTTATCCGTAGGAGATTCTCGGACAGAAATCATTCCATCCAATGCAGGATCTATGCGGAAGATCCTTTTCAAAATTACTCTCCTTCTCCCGGAAAAATAAAAGATCTAGAACTTCCTACATTCAACGGAGTACGTTGTGATTTCGGATTCAAAAAAGGCGATAGAGTCTTAGGTGACTATGATCCAATGATAGGAAAATTGATCACTACGGGAACTACAAGGGAAGAAGCTCTACTCAGAATGGAAAGAGCACTTTCAGATCTGTACATCCGCGGAATTACCACAAACATTGAACAGCTAATCAAACTAGTAAGGCATGATCTTTTTCGTTCGGGAGAATATGATAATTTAATTTTATCTAATAATGAGGAACTTACAAAAGCGGAGAATGAATCGGAAGAAGAAGGGGCAGTCATCTGCTCGCTTGCAGAATCGGTTTTTATGACCGAAAACGATCTGAAAAGGTCTTTCAGAGATCGGGATCTTCCTAAATTACTTCATTCCCAAGAATCGGAGTATTCTCTTTTTGAATTCGAATTGAGATCGGAAACGAAAGCGTATAAAACCCGCTTATTCCGAACTTCCATTTCTAGCTATAGAATTCTGCTAAACGGGAAAGATTTCGGATCCATCGGGGTTTCCGTTCAAGGAGAATTTGGAGAAGAATTTTTAGTGGAATTTGCCGGCAGAACGATTCCCGTCCGCGTAGATCGTAGGCCTTCTTTTCACTTGGTGAGATTCCCGGATAGCCAAGGAAAACTTAGATATCTCCGATTCTCTATTTTATCCAAAGACAAAAAGAATAATACCTCCAACGAAGGAGTTTTACGTTCTCCCTTCCAAGGAACATTCGTAAAGATATGCGATAATCCGCAAACGAACAATACATGGAATGAAGGGGAAACTATCCAAGAAGGAGATCCGATCTTAGTAATTTCCGCAATGAAGATGGAAACAGTCCTAACCGCACCAGTCGGCGGAAAACTAGGATATTTATTAGAGCACGGAGATAGGAATAAATTGGTTCGCGGAATGACCGCTTCCGGGATGATCTTAGGCAAAGGTTTAAGTGAAGGGGAAATACTTGCAAAAATTGAAACAGAACAAAGATCCGAACCCAAAAAAGAATTAGATAATTATAATAGTACTGAAGGATCTATCTGGGAGATCTGGCCTTCCTTAGATCCGGATACGGAAGGAAAAATTCCATCGATCCAAAAAAAATCAGGCCCCGATCTAAGAACCTTATTGAGGTCTTGGATCTTAGGAACTTTTAGGGAACAAGACGCCGTAGAAAAGATAGATTTTATACTCTCTAATCTCGAATTTTCCAAACTATCCGATCCAGAGAGCCGCCAATGGGGAAATTTCTATTTAGAACTTTTAAAATTCCATGTATTAGTACGAAGAATATTCTCATCGGATCCGGGAACAAAATTTTCCCATTATGGAGAGGTTCAAAGAGCTCTATCGGAATGGGATACGGAAGGATACAATCCACCTAAGACCACAAAAAAACTCTTATCCAATGCGTTTCACTATTACGGTATCAAACCTTGGAATCCTCTTCGAAGGACCAAAAGCCAAAAGGATGCATTCATATTTTTAGTAAAAGCATACGCGAACCTTAGAGAAGGAAAGGAACTTGTAGCAAAACTTTTGGAAATACTTTCCATTTATGCTCCGCCTACTCCCTCCATAGACCTAGCTTTGAACGGCATCTTATATTTGGAAGAAAGAGAAAAAGAAAGTTCCCTCGAAAAAACAGTCAGAAGAATATTAAACTCGAGAGGAAATCGTCCGCAAAAATTCAAAGGAGGAGATGCGACTATATCTAGAAAACACGTATTCGATTACGTACGGTTTCTTAAAGCGCCTTGGTCTTCCGTTTCGGAAGAAGGATCCGAGATCTTAGAGGAAAAATTCAATAGGTCTTTTTCCGAAAACTTACCGTTGGTCCCGGAAAACTTCGATGAATCCCTTACTTATCAGATCCGGAAAAAACTGGAATATTGGCAAACCCAAGGGAATCTTAAAAGAATATTCTCCCCAAGCACCGGACATTTCTTATATTTCTTAGAAACGGAAAGAGAAAAACAATATATACTCTTCTCGACATTAAACGCTAAAGCGGAAAAGAAAATCTCCAGGTTCGATCTGGAAACTACCGCGAAAGTGGGAGCATGCATCTTACAAGGCTCTCAAATATTCAAAAATGTTGATATTTTCAGGTTAGAAGTCCTTGTTTCCGGATTTATGATCAAATTCGACCCGGGATCCAACGAAGAAGACGTATTCAATTATAATAATATAATGGAATCTGCCGGCTCCGTTCTACGGTTCTTCTTACATGGGTTGTATAGCCAGTTCACGATGGTTTTCCTTCCGGAAAATGCCGAAAAAACGGTAACACTTTCCTTCTTCTTTAAAGATGGAAAACTTAGGATGGATATAGCCCATTCAAACGATCCTAGATTTCCGTATTGCACGGGAACCGATCCGAAAGACCTAAACGTTTTCCAAAAAGGAAAATGGCCTCTGGAATGTTGGGTTTCCGAGATATTCGACATGGATTCCGTACAAGAGATTACGATCCCGGGAACCGACGGGCTTCTCAGAAAAAATCCTAAAACAGGCAAAGAAGAGATCTATGTTCCGGGAGCGAAAATTTTCGAAGGAAAGATCGGCGGAAAACCTGCATTATGTTTTTTTAAAGATTCCAGAGTAGCGGGCGGAGCCACAGGAGATTTAGAAGGAAGAAAATATATTGCAGCCGCCTACTACGCTTATCGAAAAGATCTTCCTTTATATATCTGGAACGACGGGGCCGGTGCTAACATCAAAGAAGGAATGGTATCATTGAACCGAGCTGCAGAAGGGTTTTTTATGAATTCACTTTTAAGTGCCGGTTTGAAAGCCTCCGATTTCAGGGCTGCAATCGAATCGCATTCGGATCCTATTTTAAAAGAAATATGCTCCGAAACCGAAAAAAAATACGGACCAGAATTCAGAAAATACAACTCTGAAGAAAGACCTAAGTTTTGTTTTACGGTCGCAGTCGGAACGGGATCTTCTACTGGATTGGACGTTTACGGCTCTTCTCAAGCCTCTTTACAAGTCCTTTTAAATGAAGAAGAATCTTATCGAGTTCTAACAGGATCTTCAGTGATCGAATCCGTAACCGGAGAGAAATTCACCAATTACGAGATAGGCGGTGCTAAAATTATGGGCCAAGCTACAGGCACTGTGGATTTTGTAGCAAACGATAAGATCCAGCTTATATGGATTATCAGAAGGATACAAGATTCTTTGTTGGGATGTAAACTTCTTCCAAAAGAAAAAAGCCAAAGAGCTATATCGGAAAATTGGAATGTTCTAGACGAGAACGAACTGACTCATTATTCTGAAAGCGGATTTTTCCTTCCAATCAAAGAAAACTATTCCGGCTCAGGATCTTTAGTTTCCGGGCTCATTCGATTGGGAGAAGCTCCCGTACTCTCCATGGGCCCAAGGACCGATGATGGATTTCACTCCCTTCCATGTATTATCAAAGCGAAAGAGTCCGTTCGGATCGCGGAAAAAACGGGAGCAAGTTTACTTTTAGTCTATGGAAGCAAATGGTTCAGAAGTTCCCATTTGGATGACTATGATTCCTTAAGACCAAGAAGAGATTTTCAAAAATCATTACAAAATTTTAAAGGAGCCTGTTTACATTTTGTAAAAAATCCGGAGGGACTTAGAGTTTCCGAACTTACCTCGAATGCGGACGTATGGCTACTTTTAGAACCGAGCGCAAAAAGTAAATCTTCTGCTCATAAGGAATTCTCGAATAAAAAAAGATGGGCTACCTTCACCGCAAAAGACGAACCGGAGGCTTATGAGATTATCAGAAAATTTTTCCATTTATTAAATCACAGAAAGATCGAAAACTTTCTGCCAAGCGAAAGTGAGATCAAACTTCCAAGCGAGATCACTGTTTCCTACGATATGAAAGAAGAGATCGTCCAAAAAATTTTGGATAAGAACACTTTCCTAGAATTCGGAGAATGGGACCCCGGCTCCAGTTTGATCACAGGGTTAGGACGGATACAAGGTAGAACGGTAGCGATCATTGCCGACCAACCGAAAGGAGGAGGGTCTCCGGACGCTCCAGGGACGGAAAAATTCAGAGTTTTCACCGAGTTTGCAAACAAACATTCCATTCCTTTATTAATGATTTCTGATGCTCCGGGTTTTGTCCCAGGCACCAAACAAGAAAGAGCAAGAATACAGCAAATCGGTGGAGAATCTTTGGATGTAAACATTCTTTCAGAGATCCCCGTGGTTTCGATCGTATTAAGACAAAATTACGGAGGAAGGCAAATACATGCTTTTAGCGGATTCTTAAGACCGGGAATTGCGTACTATTCTTTAGCTGAGGCAACACTTGCAGTTATGGGGGGAAATTCCGCATTCGATCTATTCCAAGGTGCAAAAGTTGCCGCACTCAGAAAAGAAGGAAATATTCAGGAAATCGAATCTATCCAAAAAGAATTTTTCGGATCTTTTACAAAAAAATCCAGAGCTGATTTTGACGCAAAAAATACCGGAGTTTTAGACGGAACCTTCGGATCTGTCTCGGAATTAAGAGAAGTTTTAAAAACAGGTTTGGAAGAAGCGGATCATAAACTTTCTCTTTGGAGAAAAAATAAGAATAAATACTCCGAGGGCGAAGTATATCTTTGTCCTTCCAGTTCAGAAGAAGAATGGAAGGATTTGATCCTTCCATAATTTGAACGATCCGTTTTAAAGGATGGCGATTTAGGAGTTCCAACATGCGTTAAGTGTATATCGCTTGTTTAGGCTTTTCTCCTACAAGGCCATAAATGAGAACAAGCGGTTCTTATCTTTTCCGGATCGCGATCATCGCGATATCGTCGGAAAGTTTCGAAAACCCGGTCGCACTCAGATCTTGTTGCGTATGGGATTCCACATCCGTAACGATTGTCTTGATCAATTCTTCCGGACGTTTTTCTCCGTTTGCATGCAAAAGTTTCGCAAGCCTCTCTCTGGTATA
Source organism: Leptospira sp. B5-022 (assembly GCF_000347035.1). Classification (GTDB taxonomy): domain Bacteria; phylum Spirochaetota; class Leptospiria; order Leptospirales; family Leptospiraceae; genus Leptospira_B; species Leptospira_B cinconiae. The sequence continues at coordinate 361,274 of NZ_ANIJ01000018.1, read as the reverse complement.
CATATCCGAGTTCGGACTTCTTGCTTCATCCAAACCATCCGTATATTCAAAGAAAATATCTCCGGAATCCAAAGTTAATGCCCTCCTCTCAATAGTAGTTTCAAAGAAAGAATTTTCATCCATACCGATCGGCAAACCACCTGCAGGAAGTTCTTTGATCTTTCCATCGGAAGCGTCGAAGAATAAAGGCTTAACATGGCCCGCAGATATATACTCCAATCTGGAGGTATTGGAATCGAAGATCGCCAAAAAGAATGTGATAAAAATATGATCCGGAGTATCCTCATACAGATATCCGTTTGCCTCGAGCAGGATCTTTTTCAGATCCCTTTCTCCCTTCCGTAGAATGGCCCGGATCTGAGCCCTGAAAAGAGCCATCACGATCGCAGGACCCACACCATGGTTGGAAACATCACCGATACAGATCGCGATCTTTCCTCCGCCTAATTCGATAAAATCGTAATAATCCCCACCTACTCCGGTCATCGCTTTATAGAACGCCCCGAATTCAACATAGTCGTTCAAGCTAGAAGGAAGTTTTTCAGGAAGCAGACGTTTCTGGATCTCTTCCGCCGCCAGAAGTTCCCCTTTCATCTCTTCTCTTTCCTTTAAACCGTGAACCATATCATTCAGAGATTCACTCAATACGCCGATCTCGTCGTAACCCGCAGGAGGAAATTCGACATTCAGATTCCCTTCTCCGATTAACTCTGCATTTTTACTGATACCCCTGATCCTGCGGACCACAAACCAAGCCAAGCCGTACGCCAGAAGAATTGCGATAGTTCCGATGATCCCCGTGTAACGGATCATCTCTTCTCTGTTGGATCTCATCTGACGAACACCTTCGGTCCTATCAATTAGAATAATATTATACCCTAATAAGTCTTTGCGGAGGAGGTCGTAGACTAGCCCCTTACCTTCCTCTTCTCCAGAAAGAACAAGTGGAGTGGAGTCCAGGGCCCACATCATTTCTTCCGCTTCACTTCTACTTCTGACAAGGATACCGGAGTCCCAAGCGATCCCCTTAGGAGTTTTAGGTAGTTCCGTCTCTGAATTTCCGGAAAGGATCCATTCTCTCAAAAGCCTCCATTTGATCCGAACGGACTTTCTTTCATTATCATCTTTATAATATCTTCTAATGCTGGCGGGCCCTGTTTTGAAAGGAATAAATGTGAAATCCTCCAATGCCGCCTCTCTCAGGCCGTAAAAAGCGTCTTCCGCTTTATGTTCGTAGGAGTTACTCCAATCACCCTTAGTCGATTCCAAACGGATTAAAGAATCCTTATATTCTTCTTCCTGAGATTCTAATATCCTGATCTTTTCCTGGATCTCTTCCGGTGAAGTTTTGTTCTCCCCTTCTTTAGGAGGGAACTTCAGCATCTTCTCCCATTCCAAAATTTCCTTGGAAGTACTTGTTATCTTGTCTTTTAGGGATTTATGATCATCAGTCCATTTTTTCTCATTCTTCTCAAAAACCGAAGAATACGGCTGTAACTGTTCAAGCTTAGTATCTCGTTTCTTGAGCATCTGCCTATAGGCCAGAGCCAGATTTTTGAATTCCTTATCGGAAGAAGGTTTAGCTTTTCCGTCCTTGCGAAGTTCCGACATTCTTGATTTCAATCTTTGAGAGATCTCCGCAATCTCTGCGGAAATTTTTCTATCTTCTTCCAGATACTTTGCCCAATCTTTGGGATTCTCAACGATCTCTTCCGCCATGGACCTGGATCTTTCCGCAGTACTTGGGTTCCTAAAAACAGGACGATATATTACTTCGTATTGTCTACCGCCCACTTCATAACTTTCCGCCTCCGATTTGTTTTGGATAACCTCTAAAACGTCGGTATCTCCGAAAAGGGTTTTACGACTTTCCGTAAAATCCGTCTGTGTGAGTAATTTTTTTCCGGTCTCGGAACTTTGAGAGAAAAGTAAACCTGTGTCCAGGGTTTCCTTCCCCGCTCTATCATAAGCTAAAATCCTAATTTTATCCGGAAGAAGTCCTAAAGAAGAAATTCGATCCTTAAAAGATCCTCTGAAAAAATTCTGAAGAGCCTTTGTTAAAGCGGTCTCACCCGATGCCGCCTTCTTCTCTCCGTCCGGGATCGCTTTTTCTGCGGCCTTTCGTTCCTTCTCTAATTTGTCCTTATCCGTAAGATAAGTTTTTTTCTTCTTAGGATCGATATCGGGTTTTGCTAATTCAGAATCTATATCCTTTAACTCTTCCGTAATTTCTTCTATTCTGATCTTAGAAGTTTCCGCACTGATCCTTGCGAGGGCGGTCTTTTCCGCAATGGATCTGATCTTTTCATAAACAGGTGCGTCAATCGGAGCTCCATTCTCTTTTCTTAATTCGTTTCGGACCTTGGATTCGAATTCTTGGATCTCTTTTTCGGAAAGATATCTCGTAAAATAAGTATCTACGGATTTATAAACATTTCCCCTTTTCACGTTCAAACCGATGGATTGACCGAATGCTTTTAACGCACCGAAAAGCCCGCCTTCTTTCTGGACGACCGTCCTTTTGAATTTACTGAGTTGTTTTTTCTTCTCTTTCACTCTGACCTTGAATTCCTCTATCAAGATCATACTTCGGCTCAGGTTTTCCAGATCCAGAACGACAGAGTTCACATATTCCAAAGGAGCTTTTAATTCCGACTCCAACTTCTGTTCCAAAGCCTTTGTCTGTTGGGCATAATGAATTATGGATGTGAAGCCTAATATGGAGATAACCAATGCGGCCGTAAAAAAGGAAAGTTTCGCCCGGATCCCGGGAAGAACCGCTCTCAGGAATTTGTTTTTAATCATCTTATTATCTCGTGTGGATCAGAGTAAGTTTGTTACGCGGGGGATTTTTAAGACGTTGGTAACGTACGATCATTATTTTTTTAATGGAACGTAATCCGAAACCTCCATCGGCCCCGCTTTCGTATAATTCCTTCCAGGTTTCGCTTTTTTCTTTCGTGGGATCGAAAGGAACGCCTTGGTCCAGGATGGAGAACTTCCAGCTTCCCTTATTCTTTTTCATTCTGAGCTCGATTTTAGAGGAGTTCGGCTCCGGAAATCCGTGTTCTATTACGTTAGTCATTGCTTCATCCAGGCAGAATACGATCCGGCCTTTGACTATATCCGAACAGTCCTCTCCCAAAAATTCACGGACCTCCCCCCGAATTTTAGAAAGTTCATCCAGGTCTACGGAGTAATATAGGATTTTTTCCGGAGAGGAATCCATGAGAGGATTCAAACCCCGCCTAATGCGTCATCTAAAGAGGGGAATACTCTTACCTTTTTGGTGAAATACATGAGTTCCATCGTATCCTTCACTTCCTTCTTAAGGCTGCAGAAAACGATCTCTCCCGATTTTTCCTTCAGGAATTTTTGGATGGAGTTTAAAACACCGATCCCTGCGGAAGCGATATAAGTAAGAGCGGAACAATCACAGATAATTGTTTTAATTCCGTTCCCTACCGCTGCTTCCAATTTGATCTTTAGATCCGGAGCGGTCTTAGCATCGATCTCGCCCGCGACTTTGAGGATCAACTTGCTTCCTTCCACTTTTTCGTTGAATGTGAGGTTCGCCATTTACACACCCTTCCTTAATTCTTTCATTAAATCCTTCGCTTGGATGATTCCGTATAACTTTCTTTCTAAGGAGTCAATTTCGTAATAATATTTCGTGTTCGGATCCCCTTCGAAAATATGAGCGTATTTCCTTATACCTTGGATCGCCTTCTTTGCATTCCCTTCTAAAATGCCCTTTGTTATGGAAAAGTAAAGTTCTATGGCGAGAGAATCTTTTAAATTCTCCTTGAATCCGACTTCACGTTTTCCTAATGCGTCCAAAAGATTTTCCACCTCTTGTTCGCTATAAGTTTCCGAATCGCTGTAGTTAATTATATATCTGGAAAGTAACTTTTTACAACGGACAAGGTTATTGACCTTTGCCGCAGAAAGTATCTGCTGATACAAGGTATGCACTTCCGAGTCAAGATACACCTTCTGTCTGGTCCCGTCCAATTTCACTGGCTCGAAAGCGGATTTTAATTCTTCTTTAGAGAAATTCTTAATGGAGTCTTCGAAAAGTTTTTCGTTATTATTGCTGGTTACTTTTTCGAATTCTTTTAAAGGTTTTTCTAATACGGCGACAAATTCCAAAGCCTCGGGAGAAGAGGCTATACTACCCGTTTCCTGGATCTTCTCTAAAAAGAAAATGCAAGAGTCTCCCAAAGCGGAAAGACTTTCTATGATTGCCTGAGAGATCAAACGTTTGCAATGATGCGGGATCGTATGCAAATAGGAAGGATTGTTGAAATCCTCTTGGATCTTATCGATCATCTTACTTGCAGCAAGTGCAGAATGGGATTTTTCCTTTTCCCAACCTGCGTAGATAAAGGGATCGTATAGATATTTCTTAAAATTCTTTTTGCCGGACATGGCAAGAAGTCGGATGATTTTTACAAGTTCCTGTGCGAGATCCGAAGGGATCGATGTTCTTTTTTCGGCCATATCCAGGTCAGTGTCATTTTATAAACTCTTAAAAAAAGCATAGCAAATTCCGAAATTCGAATAGAATCCCGCTAAAAGTAATAGGACATAAATAGATTTTAGAATTGTAATATTCGGAGTTGGGCGACTCCTCGCTACGCTCGGACCGGGCTCTACGCTGCAATCAGCGACGCACCATGAACGGTGCATCGCCGGATTTCCGCTGCGATCCCTGTCGCGGTCCTAATGACAGAACTTCATTTATTTTCGAACCTTTTCATCCAATCGAAAAAGTCCGCGTGCCATAAAGCCTGAGCGCCTAATTGGCAATGCTCCGCTCCTCCTGATCCTCTGTCATAGAGTATCGAAGTAACGCTTTTCGCATTCGTTAATTTACTCTTAAAGTCCTCGACTTGTTTGACCGGAATGAAGTGATCCTCCGTTCCTGCGAGGATCAAAACGTCTTGTGTGATCTTTTCTGCAGAATTCGCCAACGTATAAGCCCTAAATGCTTTCAAAGTCTCGCTTGAGGTTCCGGTTTTCATCGTCCATCTTCCGTTTTTTACTCCCCAGGAAAAACTGGGAGAAAGGGACGATTTTATCTTCACTAGGAACTCAATTACATTATCATAATTCTTTTTTTCAAGCCAGAGTATGATCCCCGGAACGGAATTCTCGGCCACTTCTCCAAAATCGAACAAAACGTCGTAGGCAACCACTCCGTCAAATCTCTTGTCGTAAGCGGCAGCACGGGGAGCGAAATATCCGCCCAGACTCATACCTACCAGAACGGATTTGCTAGGTTTCTTATGAGAAGCTAAAAAAGTATCCAGTACGGCTTTCGTCGGCTTTTCCCATTCGGGAGTAAAACCCAAATTTTGCTTTCGTAATACGGAACCTTGGCCAGGCCCTTCGTAAGTAAGCACGCTGAACCCTCTCTCATAAGCAGCTCGAACAAGAACGAAATATAATTCTTCTAAAGTCGAATCGAATCCTCCCACGAGAACGATCAAAGGTTTATGATCCGCACCGGAAGGCCCCGGATAATAGATCGCATTCAATTGATATTCGCCGTAAGGAACTTTGATCTTCTCATATTTTACTCCAAGAGTATCCAATCCTTTATGAAAAACTTCCACGGATCTATCGAATGCGGAAGATCTTTTTTCATCCTCAGGATCTAGGAAAAATTCCGCCGTTCTAAGATAATTATGCGCTCTCAGGTATGCTTGCCCCCGGCTCATCCGGTCCTGGATACGATCTCCTCTCTCTAAAACCTTATTTCCCGCATTTTCCCAGGCGGAAAACCAAGATTGAGGGTCCCCTTCCTTGATATTCCGTACCGCCTCGAGAACCTCTCCTGTTTCCGCTCCGTCACTGCGGGCGTCGTTCAAGGCTCTTAAGGTTTGAAAATGATAGGCCTGATCGTTGAAAAAACGCCCCTTTTCGATTTTCCCGCAGTTCCAAACGGAAATTGAAAGCACCGTAAAAACCAAAAGATGACTAAATTTCCCTATTATACATCCCATTCGAATTCTCCAAAACATGAACTTTGTTCATATATCAGACGAACTAAAAATAAAATGTAAATTAAAATTTGAACCTTGTTCATGTTTTTTAAAAAATGGAAAATACGCTTGTTAGGCAAAACGGCCGATCTCGAATATTTTCAGAAATGGATCCGAAGAAAAAAACTGTCCGTAATCCTGTACAAGATCGTTCGATAGCCCGAAAAGAAAGTATAATAGATGCTGCCTATAGACTCGTAAAACGTAACGGATATAATGAAACCGGAATACGGGACATAGTGGAAGAAGCGGGTGTTTCCATCGGGACGTTTTATGCTTACTACAAGGATAAGAACGATATTGCTTTAGAAATAGTTCGAAAATATAGCGAAGAATTTTACGGGAATCTTGCCGCGGAAACTATCGGCTTACTTCCTGAAAATGCAGATCTTACCAGGATTATTTTGGAAATTTTAACCAGAATGCGCAAGTCCGCCTTAAAAAACAAAAAACTACATAAAGAATTTGCGATATTGTCTCTTTCGGACCAGGCTCTTGCAAGTGCCGTAAAAAAAATAGAAAGGGAAAGGATTGGAACGGAAGTTTTCAAACTGCTGCAATACTTCGGCAAAGGCCGAAAACTAAGATCCGAACCCTCAGCTCTTTTAGTCGCCCAAAGAGCAATGGACGATATAATAACGTATATGGTTCTACAAGGATTCGATATCTCGGATGAAAAAATCCTAGAAGAGACCGCACTTATGATCGGAAGATATTTAGAGATCTCTTAATTTCTGGAGCCGAATTCAGATCGGTATTGTCCAAGCTTAAGTCGATTCTATACTGATTTTTATGACATCCGCCAGATTCCTGAACTCGTCCACGATCTTTAGAATATCGAAATCTCGAGGCATAGCGATCGTAAGTTTGATCTGAGCGTTTTTAGTTTGGTAATCTTGCATAAAAGATTCCGAAACCAATCGTAACTTATTTCTTAATAATAATTCCTTAAACCCTTTTCGGTGGAATTTTTTCTGTTTCAGATCCAGGATCAGGACCTTATATTCGTACTTTCCGAAATATCTTTCTTCTACCAGATCGAATAAGACCAGAATGATCAGAGTAGCAACCGTGGTTAAAAATCCCGCATAATAAAGACCGGCACCGACAAGTAAACCGATGGCAGAGACAATCCAGATAGAAGCTGCAGTATTCAGTCCTTTCACGGTCAATCCGAACTTCATGATCGCACCCGCACATAAAAACCCGACTCCGGAAACCACCTGAGCCGCAATCCTAGAGGGATCTCCTCCCACTACCGAATAAAATTCCGGAATAAAAATGGATAATAACATCAAAACCGTAGAAGCAAGACCGATCAAGATATGGGTCCTAAAACCGGCACCGTGATTTTTGCCTTCCCTATTCCAGCCTACCACACCCGCAAAAAGAATGATCAACCCCACCCGAAGACTGACCGTGAAGGTATCGATCGTTTTAGAATCCAAAATGGTTAGAAATTCCTGCATATTCCAAGGAATGCTTTAAGGTTTCAGTCGGTAAACTTCTTTTAATAAATCTTGATCTCTGCTTAACAAGGCGGACATTCGAATCTTATCCCATTTCAAAGGCTTGCCTGTTTTATCCAAAGCGATCCCACCTGCTTCTTCCAAAGCAAGAACACCTGCGGCAAAGTCCCAGATCTTGGCACCGCTTAAGTTCATGAAGAGATCCGTTTTGCCTTCCAATAATTCCAAAAACCCTGCGCCTGTCGCAGCCAAGGCACGGGTCGCTAAAGTACTTTTACTAGCGCTCGCAATCCAACGATAGTCCTCGTCTTGAAAAGTATTATTGATCTCAAGAGAAAGAACGGAACGATCCAGACTTCCTCCTTTTTTCAACAGAATCTTTCGATCGTCGATAAAAGTCCCGAATCCTATTTGAGACGTGAGATACGTATCCAAGGCAGGGAAATAAATACATCCTACTTCAGGAGATCCATCCTCCACGTATGCTAAAATTACGCTGAACTCTTTGATCCCTCTGGAAAATAAAGTGGTGCCGTCTAACTCATCGCAGACAATAAAAGTCCTGGGAAGAGGCTCATAATTATTCTGCTCTTCCATTACCAAAGGAATACCGGTAAATTCTTTTTTGAGAATTTCTTCCAGAACACGATGAGAATCCAAATCCGCTTGGGTCAAAACCTGCATAGGATCCTTCAGATCGAAAGCGGATTTTTTTCCGAATAATTTTAAGATCTCTATCCCGGCAGATCTAGATGCAAATTTAAAAACGGATAAAATTTCGGAAAGATCGGTCATTCTTAAAATAAAATTAGAATATCAATATTTTATTATACAAATTCGGAAGTCAAGACCCGAATCCATGCGCCGGAGGTTACTCTTAAAAAAATAATGTAAAAGAGGATATCGTCTTGATAGATCCAATGTCTTAACGAAAAGACGAAACTTTATTGAGAATTCGGATTTTCACGCTGAGTATTTGGAGCCGGATCGGAAGTTTCCATATCGTCCAGGATAGAAGGTTTTTTCGGCTTCCTCTTCTTTTCTTCCTTAGGCATGGAAATAGTCCTGATCTGGATATATTTTCCAAACACCCAACCCTGGACAGTTTCCGTAAATGCATCCTTGTATTTGGTGTTAACCAAAACCTTATAATAAAAGTCCTCGATCCTCTGGCCTTCGATTGGAATGATATAAGCTACGGAATTTTTGCCGACTACCTTACCTACTTCTCCCGCTTCCAGGTCTCGGATCTTAGTAGCTCCGACATAAGGCTCTTTGAGAAGAGGAGTATTATCGGAAATGATGGTCATATATTTTCCGACAGCTTTTAGTTTATACAATCTAGCGCTGATCTCGTTCACGATATCTTCCGAACCGGAATGAGCATTAAGAATTCTTAATAGTGCAAAGATCGCAAAAGAATTTTTCTGTTCCGTCAGAGTATCCAAGATCTGATTACGCAGATTTGTTTTATCTTTGAAAGAATCCTCCAAAATTTTCATAGAAGTCCGGGTTTTATGTCTTCCCAAGGCTTCCACTGCCGCTTTTTGGAATTCCTCGTCTTCCGAATTCAAATATTCTATAAAAATGCGAAGGTCTTCCGGCACTTGATAATAGCCAAGACCTAAAAGTGTAGCCTTAACGATTTCCTTATCTTCCGACTTAAGACCTTTTTTTAAAAGAACTTCTCTTGCGCCGGGATCCAACGTTTTCCCCATTCCACGGAAAGAAGCGACTCTGATCTCCCTATCGGAGGATTTGGCACCTATATAAAAATAATCTAATGAACGTCTGGAACCGATATCCGCAAGTCCCTTGTACGCAGCCTGACGAACCCATTCTCCGTCACGATCGATCATACTGTGCAAAATATTAACGCCCGCAGGATTTTTCAATCTCCCTAAAGCCAAAGCTGCTGCTGCTCTAACTCTTGGGATAGGATGTGTGAGTCCGAAGTGTTTTAATCTGCTAAAATTGTAAGTTGCTTCCGCTTCAAAAACCTTCAACAGACCGTTCTTTAAAAGATCGTTGTAACGTTTGGATTCGGGATCCAATACTTTCTTTTTAGGTTTTTTCTTATTGGTTCCTTGTTCATCGGAAGAAGAAGGATCTTCGGTGTCCGAGGAAGTATTTCCCACATCGGAAGGATTGCCGGTATCTTCGGGAGTTTGAGCAAAAGCAGGTGAAAACCAGACTCCAAGGGAGGCGATCAGTAATAAGCCTGGAAATAAAAATCTGAAATTCAATGGGGCAAACATTCTTTTATTCGAAAAGCAAGCTTTGGTCCAAGAAACATTTTCCTGTGCCAGCCTCTATTCTTTTTTTCGACCATCCGTTATCGTGCGTTTACCTTTTTTTAGGCCGGAATCCTCGATTGCAAGTAATGTAACCGTAAAAGTAATAATTTCTTTCCGGAATGGGTTACGGATTTGCCGTTTATACCTTTATATCTATAGAATTCGATCTTCTTGCTCTTTTTTGCGATCGGAACTGCTTGACTCTCTTTTTAGGAAATGGTACCGTCTAATTCTTAGAGAAGAGGCAAATTTATCAGTAAGCTCAGCGGAAACCTTTCCGGACTAAAGTCCAATCAGATCCAAAGACTCAAAAAACTCTCCGAGCGTAGAATTCGGGAAAACGTGATCATCACGCCCGAAGTCTCCAGAACACTCACAGAACTTTCCTTCGAAATTAGCAGACAAATCGGGATCCTCATCGATAGGAACGGATACGTAACCCATGTGATCGTGGGATCGGATAGTTCTATCGATATCCCTTGGCTCGATCGCATCAGAACATCCGAAGCCAGGTTAAGGGGTTTGAGACTGGTACATAGTCATCTCAAAGAAGAAAGTCTGAACCAGGAAGATCTTACGGACTTAGCTTTATTACGTTTAGATTATATAACCGCGGTCACTATGGACGAAAAGGGACTTCCCCGGTCCTACTACTCCGCACATGTAAATCCGGAAGACGAAGATGGAGAACCTTGGACAGTTCTTCCTAAAAAAGTCCCGGGACAATTGGAAGAAGGTATACTGGACGAAATTCTGGACATTGAAGGAAGAATGACCAGATACCGTCGAAATCTAAAAGGCGCCCAAAAAGAGAATAGGGCCTTTTTAGTAGGAGTGTATCCTGAAAATAATAGGGTTCGTCCCCCGGCACAATCAATCGAAGAATTAAAGGAACTTTGCAGGACTGCAGGGGTTCATGTAGTGGACTCGTTTATTCAAAGAAAAAATCGATTGGATCCTTCTACCGTATTAGGAAAAGGTAAACTAGAGGAGATCGTATTAAAGGCCATCCAAAAACAAGTGGAACTATTAGTATTCGATCTAGAGCTTACACCTTCTCAGGCAAAAAAGATCTCCGACTATGCGGATCTGAAAGTTTTAGATAGAACTCAATTGATCTTGGACATTTTTGCCAGAAATGCGACAAGCAGAGACGGTAAACTCCAAGTAGAACTTGCCCAACTAAAATATCTGAAAGGAAGACTTTCCGAGTTGGATGATAATATGTCCAGGCTCACCGGAGGAATCGGAGGAAGAGGCCCCGGAGAGACCAAACTCGAGATCGGAAAACGTAGGGTAGAAGAAAGAATTTCCAGACTGGAACAGGAACTTAAGTCCTTAAAAAAACGAAGAGAGATCGCGAGAAGAAGACGGAAAAAAAACGAGATCCCTGTCTGCGGTATCGTGGGTTATACGAACGCAGGAAAATCCACTCTACTGAACGCGATGACAAACTCTTCCGTATTATCCGAAGACAAGTTATTCGCAACCTTGGACCCGACATCCAGAAGAATACGTTTCCCGGAAGAACGAGAGATCATAATCTCGGACACAGTGGGATTTATCCACGATCTTCCGCCGGAACTCTCCAACGCATTCAAAGCAACACTCGAAGAATTGGGAGATTCGGATCTTCTAGTGCATGTTGTGGATGTTTCCAATCCTGAATTCAGACAACAGATGGAAGCGGTCGAAACTATATTAGAAGATTTGAATTTATCCGACATTCCAAGGATCTTGGTATTCAACAAAATAGACGGACTACCTGAAGAAGCGCGCAACGAACTTCTAAGAGAAGGTGATCCGGACACGATCTATGTCTCTGCAATCCAAGGTTTCGGATTAAACACTCTATTGAATCGGATAGAAGAGAGAATTTACGCCCAAGCAGAGGCAAAACTCTCTAACTCAAAACTTTGGGAAGATGACGAGGAATGGGAAGAGGAAACGGAAAAAACCTATGTTTGATGTAGGTTTTGGTTCTTGAACAAGTAGACCTTATACCAGTCCTGCCAATTTTTCTTGGTCTAGAGCTAATCGGATCACGGAATTGATATAAGTTTCCCGATCGGATCTTCCGGTGATATAGTCTTGATACACGGATTGCAAGAGCAAATAAAACATAATCTTTCGGCCCCTAAAAGAATGGTCGGACTGGCTTACTCTTCTCATAAGCCTTTTTTAAGCCTTAGACTTTTTTCTTGCTCCTAGATCCGAACGGGGAAACTTGAATAAAGTGGCCATTCTTTCCGAAATACAGATCCGAGAACTAAAGAATTCCCTAGAAAATTCCGGTCTACCCTACCGGGAAAATCAGGACTTGAGCGTTCATTGCTCCTTTAAGATCGGCGGGATTTCTCCCATAATGGTCGAACCTGAAACCCAGGAGCAAATCCTGGAAACTCTTTCCCTATTCGAAAAACTGGACCTTCCTTGGAAAATCCTAGGGGGAGGTACGAACATTCTCATCTCGGATCATCCGAATGATTTTGTGATCTTAAAACTTTCCGGTGGATTTAAGGAATATAAAGACTTAGGGGAAGGAATCTTCCAAGTAGGAGCAGCAACGAACACTACTCCAGTATTTCGCCAAATCTCTCAGAAAGGATATACCGGGGCGGAGTTCCTAAGCACCATCCCTGGTTGGACCGGAGGAGCAGTCATTCAAAACGCCGGATGTTACGGAGGAGAACTTTTCGAGCTTATCCAAGAAGTGGAATTCCTGAGAAACGGAGAAGTCCTCAAAAGAAAACCCTCCGAGATTGAGCATGGGTATCGATTTACTGAGTTTCTAAAAAGAAAAGATTCCATTATTCTTTCCATTCGGATCGGATTAAAACCTGGAAACCTGGAAGAGATCGAAACATCTCTCAAAGAAAAAAGGGACAAACGAAATTCTTCCCAACCTCAGAACAAAAAAAGTGCAGGTTCCATGTTCAAAAACCCGAAGGTATTCGACGAACAAGGAAAAGAGATCAAAGCTTGGCAATTTATAGACAAAGTGGGCTTAAGAGGTTTACAAATAGGTGGGGCTCAAATCTCTCCGGAACATTGTAATTTTATAGTGAATACCGGAGGAGCAAAGGCATCCGATGTGTATGGACTAGTTAATACTGTCCAAGAAAAAGTGGAAAAAGAAACCGGTGTGATATTACAAAGAGAAGTGGAATACTTCGGTACCATTCCCTAATTCCAGGAAAACAAAATGCCAGTAGTTCGAGATCCGGAAGATAAAAAAGAAAGAATACTCACCTCTGCCCTGCGATTATTCACCGAAAAAGGTTTTGAAGCAACTCCAATACCTGATCTAGCTAAGGACGCGGGTATCGGCGCCGGAACCATATACAGATATTATAAAAACAAAGAAGAACTGGTAAACGAGTTATATCGTTTCTGGAAAAACAAACTAAGAGAAACTCTCGCTGCAAATTATCCGGAAAAAGCAAAGTCCAAAGACTTATTCATTCATTTGTGGAAGGCACTTGCTACCTTCTACCACCGTTACCCGGAAGCGTTCGAATTTTTAGAACTACACTATCATTCTCCTTATCTGGATCAAGCTAGCAAAAAAGCAACCTCCCAAACCATGGAGTTCATTTGTACGTTCTTAGAACAAGCGAAAGCGAAAGGAGACATCAGATCCGACCTAGGCTCCATGGAACTGGTTTCCTTATGTTATGGAAGTTTTGTGGGAATGGTAAAGATGGCCAAAGGTGGATATATTCAACTTTCTCCGGAAACTTTACATGCTTCCGGTTTAACTCTTTGGAAAGCGTTGGCGAAATAAGATCCCTTCTGTTCTAAAATTTATTTCCGAAGACATAAGGATCATTCCAAAGCAGATTCTTAGCAAAAACGGAAACAATATTCCAAATTATATATTCTTAAAATCTCAATTTATCATTTCTCAAATAACATCTCTTTCTAATATGCATATATATTAGATTCTAATGATTTACGGAATCTGAATTCAGATTCCGGTATTATGGATAGGAAATTTATCCAAAGAGGTCTTCCCAAATTAACTTTGTTTTTACTGATCGAAGGCAAATATATTGGATAGATTACAAATTATGTTATTTTGGTCTTTCATCCTTGACAATAATGCTCGTTAGACGGAACTTTCGGCCTTACTTTATTAGGAAGAAATTTAAGAAAAAATAAAATTTGAAAATGGTTACCCGAATGGAAAATAATCCCCCGTTAGAGACCCAAGATATTTCCTCGGATCCAGAGCTCACACCCGATCAGGATCCCATATTTGAAACAGAAAAGGAGCCTCAGGAAGATAGACTAAACAAAAAACAAGACGAGTCCAAAGAGAGGATCATTCGTTCCGCTCTCAAGTTATTTGCAGAAAGAGGATTTTTCGAAACAAGGATCCCTGAGATTTCCGCTTATGCAAAAGTGGGCGTAGGGACAATGTATCGTCATTTCCGGAACAAGGATCACCTGTTCAACGAAACATTTCGGATCTCGGTCCAAGAATTTTCTGAGTTCTTAGATAGATCCGTCTCTAAGAATCTAACTCCAAAAGAACAGTTTTTCGATTTCTGGAAAGGACTCGGACTATTCTCGCAAGGTAAATTCGACCAGTTGATCATGATAGAAAGAAATCTATCCTCCTACATACTGGATGAAGAAAGTACAAAAGAGGCAACCGCCTTAAAGCAGAAAATTTCAGAATACTTTGCCCCTACCCAGAACGACAAAAATCTTAGACAACTGTATCCTTCTCTCATATTAGGTTCCTTTACAGGGATCCTACGTTTCCATCGGATCCAGGAGAATTATATAGACCCGTCCCTTTTGGAACAATCCGCCGAAATGTTATGGGAAGGATTTTCTAAGGTTCGCCAAGCTCCAACTTCTAAAAAGAAAGAAAAACATACAAAAAAATCCTGAAATCAGGGATGGGATGTTTTTTTTGTCGGAGATTTATCCTAGATAAGATAGGGATAAATAAGAGCCTTGCCCAAAAGGTCCAGGCTCATTGAAGTCTGAGCTTAGGGTTATATCGATAGTCTAAGCGTTCGACCAGGTCGTAAGTGTTAAAAACTTATTTACTAGATGGAAATGGATCATAGGATAATTTCGTCCTTTTGATATTAAACCATTGTTAAGATAATAATATGCGGGCTCGATTTTTATTTTTTTTAGTTGGATTCGGAATGTTATGTAAACCGATAGAAGTGCATAACCCGGCTATCCCATTCTCGGATGCTTGGTGGGAAACTACCTTTGTTCGTTGTATCTTGGGAGAATTGGATGTATGTCTTCCGGGCCCGGCAGTCAGTGGTAGCCTTAGCACTAAATTCGTAAGTAATAATCCTGGAGCAGTTACCTCTTCCGACCTCACATGGAGATCGGACACTGCCGGACCTTACGATATTCGGATAGATTCCAGCTCATGCACAAGTGGCACAAGTTTAACCACAGGAACTGCAATCGCAAACACGGACAATATGACCGCGATCAATGCAAGTCTTCTTCCTTTAGGAGCCAGTTATGTTAGAGTTTGTGTCACCGATCCGGAGGAGGATCTAACCGGTTCCGGGATTTTCAGGATCGTTCGGGATGATACTTATCCGACCGCGGGCACAAATCCCTCGGGTGGGGCCTACAATTCTTCTCAAAATGTTTCTATTATATGTTCGGATACTGGAGGAGCCGGTTGCGATAAGATCTCCTATGTTACCGACACTTCTACTCCGGATATTGATGGGGTGAGCGGAACTATAAATGTAGGGACCCAGTATTCTACTCCTATCAATGTTGCCGCTAATTCTTCCACTTCTTTTAAGTATGTGGCAAGAGATAAGGCGGGGAACGTATCCACCGTTTCTACTTCCGATATCACTGTCGACACTGTGACTCCTACTATATCCGCAGTTACACCGAGTGATGGCACAACAGGAGTTGCTCTTTCTCCCGGATCTCTTACTCTAAGTTTTGCAGAGCCCATGAATACCGGTCTTACGATGAGCATGGCAACGGAAATCTATAACGGAACCTCATGGGTTACAATTCCGAACAGTAATACAATATTCGATTGGCAGGACGCTCAAACCTTAGTTATAACCGTTAGCTGGGTTTATTTTCCGGAAGAATCCCAGATACGTTGGACAATTCCCGCCAGTTCCTTGCAAGACGAAGCCGGAAATGCAGTCAGCCATCAGTCGACTTTTACAACCACTACCGGGGCTCCGGTCTCAGGAGCTCAGGTCTATTCCGGCCCGACGGCTCATGGAATTTATACTTCGGATATCACCACTACGGATTCTTCTACCGGACTTGTTTGGAAAACTTGTTGGGAAGGAAGAGTGGGGCCAGGCTGTGCTTCCGGCTCTGCAACAAATACTTCTTGGGCAGCCGCGTTAGACGCGTGTGCTTACCTAAACACCGTACACGGTCCCGGAATTGGTTACGCCGATCGAGAAAACTGGAGACTTCCCAGAGCGGAAGAATTATACTCTCTTGTCGAAGGGGTCGCTGATCCGTATATCAATACTACCGCATTCCCAAATCCTGTTTCTCCTGCAACCTGGACCGCATCCCGAGGAATTTCAGGCTCTCCAATGGATCAGTTTGCAAGGACCGTAGTATTCATGTATGGGAGCCTAAATCAGTTCGATAAAAGCCTAAGCTATGCAATTCATTGTGTAAGTGACTGATCTTACTTCGTTATTAAACTAGGATGATATCCTTCCGGAGTTTCGTATCCCATAATATCTAAGATTGTAGCCGCAACGTTAGCAAGTCCAGGTTCTTGTAGATCCGTTCTCAGTTTAATCTTGTTCTCAGGGTCCAAAACACTGAACGGAACCGGATTTAGAGTATGTGAAGTTTTAGGGACGGGTTTACCTTCCTTATCCTTCTGCACATTTCCTTTTTTATCCAGCTGGTACATCTCATCCGCATTCCCGTGGTCTGCGCTCACCAATAGAACTACATTATTTTTTTTGCATGCTTCCGCAAGACGGCTCATACATCCGTCCAGGAATTCCATTGCTTTCACTGTGGCCTGGTAATTTCCAGTATGGCCTACCATATCCCCATTCGGAAAATTGATCCTATAAAAGTCCGAATGATTCTCACCTAAAACTTTTTCAAGCTCCGCAGTGATCGCTTGCGCTTTCATTTCAGGAGTTTGGTCGAATGGAATTACATCGGAAGGAATTTCCTTATACTCCTCACTTTTGGGATCGAATTTGCCGGAACGATTCCCGTTCCAGAAGAACGTTACATGTCCGTATTTTTGTGTTTCGGATAACGCATACTGGTTGATCCCCGACTTGGCCATATATTCGCCCAAAGTACGATCGATTGCAGGAGGACTTACCAGAAAACGTTCTGGCAATTGTAGATCCCCGTCGTATTGCATCATTCCCGCGTAACATACTGCGGGGAAATTTCCTCTATCGAATTTGTCGAAATTTTTCTGAGTGAACGCTTGGGAGATCTCGATTGCTCTGTCCCCTCTGAAATTCGTGAATACTACTGAGTCTCCACTTTCAATTTTTCCAACCGGCTTACCGGATTCTTCAACCACAAAGCTAGGAAGATATTGGTCGATTACCGCCGGATCTTCCTTCCTAAAAGTTTCGATCGCAGTCTTTGCATCCGGGAAAGTCCTACCTTCTCCATGAACATGGATCTTCCAGCCTCTTTCCACCATGGCCCAGTCCGCTTCATAACGGTCCATGGTGATTGTCATTCTTCCACCGCCGGAAGCGATCTTTATGTCAGCTCCTTCGGATCGAAGAGAGGTCAGCCATTCTTCGAATGGAATTAAATACTCTAGAGCGGATTTCTCCGGTACGTCGCGTCCATCCAGAAGAATATGCAACCTGATCCTTGGGACCTTCTCTTGTATCGCAGCCTGTATTAATGATTTTGTATGATCGATATGTGCATGAACATTTCCGTCCGAAAACAAACCGATTAGATGCAAAGTGGAATTTTTGGTCTTGGTATTTTCTACAATTTCTTGCCAAGCTTTTCCTTCGAATAACAGTCCTTTAGCGATAGAGTTATTGACTAGCTTAGCGCCCTGATCGAAAATACGCCCGCAACCCAGTACATTATGACCCACTTCGGAGTTTCCCATATCTTCGTCAGAAGGCATACCAACGGCAGTCCCATGCGCTTTCAAAAGAATAGTCGGGGATTCTTTCCAGAGTTTATTGAGGAAAGGAAGATTGGCGCCTGCAATCGCATTCCCGAATTCGGGTCCCTTCGGAGTATAGCCTACTCCGTCTAAAATTACGAATAATAGCTTTTTGGGGGAGAACGGAGTCTTTTTTTTCAGTTGCATTCTATTCCAGGAAAGCTCTCCCGCACGCTTCGTCAAGAGGATTCATATAGCAACTTCGGCATACGTCCTTCGGTTTATATCGGTTTTATCGAAAAAGAAAGAGAATTTAGGTTTTTCGGTGGAAGCGTTTAGAATGCATTATATCATGGTTTTGAGTATCCTTGGGATACTTATATCCTTAAGCGGATACTCTCCGCAAGTATATTCTAAATATTTAATATTAAATTATTTATAAAAAGATGAACGTAAAAGGTCCCAAACCCTTAGATCCGCATACAGGCAATGTAGCCGTTCCTAATTTCTTAAAAGTTAAGAAGTTAAACGAAGTCGTGAGTTACTACATGAACGACAAGATAACTCATTCTGTCTACAAAGCGATTCAGGCAGCGACATCTTTCAAAAACGTAAAAAAAAGACAGTTATTCGAACCGCATCATAGAGTCCCCGAAGTCGGAGAATTAGGTCCGAAGGATATAGATCTTCATTTAAAACGCTTGCTGGAGGATGGTACAGTTTCTCAACTTGCTTACTTAATCAGCGACAGTGCGGAAAAACAGCCGGAAGCACTTCCTTGTTATGCGACTTTTCCTGAATCGGAATCTTTGGATCTAAGTAGGATCTATCTGGAACTTCTGGATTATTCCGTTTCTTCTTTATTAAGTTATCTTGATAGAAAGCCTGAAACGAGCAAGATCCTACTTTGGGAGAATCTAGAATCGGATCTAGAATGGGGAGCCAGGAAGGAAGCTCCATTCCCTCAATTATTCCTGTATTTAAAACAGGCGTTCCATAACGAACATTTCCGAATTCCCGCAAATGCGGAGTTCATTAAGGATTTCTTATTCGAATTAGAGGACGATCTTCATAAGAAAGGAAGAATTATCGACGTTCCCGGATACGGACTATTCGGGATCAAAAATCCGAAAGAAGCAGTTCAGATCATGGACTACGTGGACGACTTTATCCAATCCAAAGGAACCAAACAATTACGTCATGTTCTAATGGACGAGTTCCAAAAGATCGCCATGGAAGAAAAATTATATTATTCTAATACTTCCAATCCCGAGACCACAAAATTCAAAGCGGAAAGAGCAGAAGCTTTTGCCAGAGCTTTGCCGGGCAATCCAAGTCCCGGAACTCCAGGAATGTTAAGTGTAGTTTTAGTTCGAAGCTTATCCGAACTTGCGGAAAAAGAACTTCATAAACAATCTGCGGAAAAAGATAGAAATAGGTTCCATGATATCAAAAAAAATCTTCTCTCGGAATCCGGTTCTTGGGAAAAAAAAGTACTCTTAGTTCCTGACAAGGAATTCAAATCCTATCCGGAAGAATTGAAAAGAATGTTGATGGACGATCTGGAAATCGGTTACTCCACTTGGGAGACCAAAACCAGTACGATCCATGCATTCTTTCATAAAAATGCAAACAGTGTCAGGCAGATTATTCTTAGTTTAGGAGCCGCTACAAACGTAGAAACTTGGAAGATCCTATGCATCAGACAACTTGTGGAATCCAACGAACCCCAGATCAAATCGATTTTTAGAGAACCCGATCTGGTCAAAGCTTACGGAAAAGTATTAAGGAAAGGTTATTTAGATTATTTCCCCTGGTATTATACTATTCTTGATCTTCTGGGGATAGGAAGATTATTCCAAGATATGTTCTTTGCCCAAGCAAAGGATAAGATCAAATGGCAGCAAAATCAACTCAAGGCCAGAAACCACGAAACTTCCAAAAAGGAAGAACAGGTAAAGCTCCAAGAAAAGCTCAAAGAAGAGGAAAAGATCCGCTTAGCCGAACAGAAATCTAAAATTTCTTCCGCAATGGACGAGTTTTATTTTAAACGTATTGTCCCGCCTACAGCCTCCGAGATCCAGGGAAATGTTGGAGAATACTCCGCTGATCTATATTACCAAATTTTAGATCGGGAGAAGTTCGTTTTTATCCCCTGGGAAAAAGGGAAGGAAAGAATGGACCAGATCCTATGTTATCCTGCGAACGAATCCTTTAGGAATAAGGCCAGAGAATTGCATAGACTCCTTTCAGAAAGGATGGAAGTCCTGCAAAACAAAGTCCGGACCGCGGAGGAAGAAGACAGCAGAACTAGGATCGCAAAAGTAATTAAGCATGTGGACGAATGGTTCGCTTCTCATAAATCTTCGTCTGACAAAACGACCCCTCACAAAGGAAAAGCAGATTCGGATGATCCTTATGAGTCATTCCGTAAGGAAATCGATAAATTAAGAAAAGTAGACAAATCTTGAGGGATTTTCTTAATAACGAACTCTGTTCGTTCCACCAATCAAAAAGTTTGGAATTTAAACGAATTCATTCGAAATATTTTTTTTAAAAAATGAGCAAAAACTCGCAATTTGGTTTGTGATTTTTAAAAAGAAATCAACCGACCCGGAACAATGAATTCGAATCCAAAGATCTTTTTCAAATTTATCCCGATAGTATCGTTATTCTCCTTATTCTCTTTTTGCAATCAGGCAAATGCTATCAATCTGGACGGCAGCAATAGTGCTGCCGGCGTTCTTTTAAACGTAGTTTTACCGAATATCATCGGCGTCCAGGTGATTCCGGAAGGTCTACCGAGACTTTCTTCTAACATTATGTATGATGCGGGAAATACTTATATAGATCTTTCATTTTCGGAACAAAGCTCTGTGAACGAAAACTTTACGATGGCAATCGAAAGTTATACTACCGTATCTTCACCTAGTTTTGTCGGTTATAACACATTCACTCTTCCTGCCAATACAGGAACTTATTCCGTAGGTTTTGCATTAAATGCGGACGACGATAACTGTTTGGATCGTGCAGGAGACAAGTTCAGTTTCAGAATTACGAAAGATTCTACCAGTGATTCTTTCGTATATGATGTAACCGTGAAGGACGGGGATTTTTGTATTTTCGAATCTTCTGCCAAAACCCTGGCTCAATTAGATGGGCTCGGTGCAATGGACGATCATTGTAAAAACCTTGCGAGTGCAAAAGGTCTTCCCAGAAACCCTGCGTATTACAAAGCGATGGTAGGTGCCCTTTCCGCTGCTTACGGAGATAGAAATCCGGGAGAAACCTTATCTTCCACTTCCTTTTTCCGAACGAACAAAAGATACGTTCGTAAGAGAGGGGACGGGACATGGGTAAAAGTTTTTTCCGTCAGTGGCGTCTGGCCCCCTAGCTCGGACTTTGACAATCCATTGATAGATTCGGGACAATATTGGACCGGGATGCATTCAGGCTGGGGAAGAATGGATAGCAATACCTGTTTAAACGGTTCTGAAAGCTGGACAAATACTACCGGTTCCTCCAGCGGAAACTTAGGAACTTCAAGTATTGTTACCGGAGATGCGGCGTATACGACCCTTTCCAGCTGTGATGCCACTTTGGCATTACCGTTTATTTGCGTTTATTCTCCGGATTAAACGAAAAAATCGTTCAATTTTTTTCCGGCCTAACTGTTTTCATACTTTAAGGGATATTTTTCTCTAAGAGATCGGGTTGGTGCAAATATGAAAGGATCTAAATCATTAGGAACAACTTTCATTTTATTATGTCTTACTTTATTGATTTCCAATTGTAATGATGCGAAATCAACCGCCTTAGACGGAAGTAAACCTAGCTTGGCGGGTGCGATCACAATAGATCCGTCTATTTTCTGGGACTTGTTCGTTACACTTCCCCCATATCCGATAGAACCTCTTCTGAACGAAGGAGAAACCACTTTAACCTTAGATGAAAACGATGCTTCGGATATTCTGTTCGGAATTCAAAATCCTCCTTCCGACGGTAGCACCATTCAATTTAGATTTTATAGAAATGATAATATCACCTTCGCAACGGACTATAACCCGGACCAAGGAGGATATCAGGATTATCTGACCGTGGATTTCGGGCCGAACCCTCAGAATTCCAATTTCGATTATAAGAGCGGATTCCAGATCAATTCTCTGTCCGACGAAAATTGTATTAATAACTATTATGACTTGGTTGCGGTTGACGTTGCATCCGGAATCTCCCAGACATTTAAAGTTAAGGTAAGTGATTCCGATAAATGTGTCTTTGTTGCTACAAATAATGGAGCAGGTTATCCTGGGAACTTCGCGAAAAAAGGAATGGATAATCTAACTTTTGCAGGCCCTGTAGAAGTTGCAGACAATATCTGTAACTCAAATATTCCGGACGGCATTAACAAGGATGTAGGTTACAAGGCGATGATCGCAGTAAGCTACAGCCCAAGCGGAAATTACAGAAATCCTTCCACGGATTGGGTGTTTAGTTCTTTCCGTAAGTATTTCAGCCAGAGCGGTAAAAAGTTGGCATATTCTTTCAATTCTTCCACTACAATCGGTTTTGCAAATTTGGATCAGTGGACAAATAGTCTTGGGACCAGCGGTAAAATCTGGACAGGCTTCAGTTCTATCGATTGGACAACTGGTTCTCCTACAACAACCCAATGTGCTTCATTACTTCCATCCGGAGCGCCATATTCTTCTTGGTATTCATCGACTGCAACGGGGACTCAAGGAATACTTTCTGCAGTGAATGGAAACTCGATTGCAGAGATGACAACTACGGATCCGGCTCAGGTGATTGAGACTGCTTGCTCCCAAAGACGTTTCATTGTCTGTGTAGGACAATAGTGTTACATCTGTAACACTTCGTTTGACTTAAACTTTTTATATTCTTTAGAAAAAAGTTTATCAAGATCCTTTCTTATGGGATATATTTGGCCTTGTTTCCGAACGAGGCTTGATATGCGTTACGCTCATTCTCTGCCCTTTCTTTTTCTGATCTTATCATTCACTTCAACTTACTGTAATAAGGCGGATAGTATCGACCTTGATAGTAGCAAAAGTCCGATCACCGGGGCGATCATGATCGATCCTACTTTGCTTGTCGGTATTGGGGCCACTCCTATCCCATTACAATTAGTAAATTCTCCGGGTACGGCCGCGCCGAATACAGTGACGGAACGTTCTACTTCTTCCAACACAGTGATCTTAGAACTTGTTAATCCTCTGAGTCCAGATACGGGAGAAACAATCACATTCTCCTTCAATACAAACGATCCTAGTTCCATCGAGATCAGTAGTATCGCAGGAAGTAACGATAACAGTTATACTTTCAATCCTTCTTTGCAAGCGTATCAAGCAGTGATCTCTCTCTATCTGGATGATGCGGATTGTGTGGAGCAGAAGTATTCTATTATTGCCGTGGATTCGATTACCAACGTTCCGCAGACGATCTCGTTCGATACCAAGGATTTGGATAAGTGCGCGTTCGTAGCCACTAATGATGGAAAAGGCTGGCAGGGAAATTTTGCTTTGGACAGCAAATTGGACGATGATGCCAGAGGTTTTGCTGATGCGGCCTGTAATTCTTCTTCCAATAAGCCGGGTAATTTTCCGAGTACTATGATTTATAAGGCACTCTTAAGTGTGACTGGCCCAAGCAACGGTTCTAAAACCAGAGGCATTCAATACAATGATTGGCCTTTTGCAGCGAATACTTCTTATTATTTCGGTAGCCAAAATAAGAAGATGTTCACCACGGATAGCGGTCGGACGTATAACTTTAATCCCGAACTTTCTCAGGCACTTGGCAGTGGGTTGCTCTGGACGGGTCTATTGAATACTTGGTCGGACGCTACTTCCAAAATACTCAGCGAATGTGCCGGAACAAACCAAGCTGGCGGCCTGGTTTCTTGGTCTAGCAATTCGGTCTCTATTTCAGCCATTGTGGGGAATTTGGCCGCTACAGACTCTAACCTGATCTCTAAGCAGACAGCACTTGGGTTGCCGGATTATAATGCATGCAATAAGTTTAGATACTTCCTATGTATCGGGCAATGACCATTTCCGATACTTTTTAGTAAAAAAATTATTCCATCGAAAAAAAAAAGATCAAAGAGTTTAAGTTAGGTTGTTACCTTTGTTATGGGGAAAACTACCCGAATTTTCCCTTCTTCGCAATGGAGAACTAAAATGAAAAGATTCCTGGATACAAACAAGGCTATAAACGGATTTTATTTAATAATTCAGGGATGTTTTCTTTTACCATTCTTATTGTTACAAGGTTGTAACGATGCCAAAGCTATCAATATAGACGCCAGTTCTTCCGCTATCGGCGCATTACTTTCCGACGGTAATTTTGGAGTATTCGGCAATTTTGGAAACTCAGAAGGAACTTCTCCGGTAAACATTTCTCTCAGCGGGTATGTGGATGTTACTTCCACCGATCTGAATCTTACTCTATCGGATTCGACAACTAGTACGACCCAAACCCTTCAGTTAAGTGCAAACGGTTCTTATTCTTTTTCCACAGAACTCCCAAGTGGAAATTCTTATTCGATAACGTTAGGTTCCTATACCCAAGGTCAGACCTGTAATATTACATCAAATGCAAGCGGTACGGCTGGAACAACTGGAACCGCCACCGTTGTTTGTGAGAGACAATTAGCGATCGCTGCAGGTTGGAAGAACAATAGCTCCGTCCCCGTCTTGAGATTGTTCGGAGTAAATCACTCCTCTTCTCCCTATACGGTAACGGAAAACTTCGCAGTTGCAGTCGGGGGAACACCAAGCTCTGTTGATCCCGAATTGGTTTGGAATGGGACCAATTATCTATTAGTCTGGAAGTCGGCAGACACAACAATTAGAGGGCAACTTTACGATATAACACTTACCGCACTTGCTGCGGCATTCACGATTTATACCGGAGCCGGTGTAACCATCGGCAAGGTCTCTGCTGCATATAATCCGAGCGGGGAATTTGCGATAGTCTGGACAGAATCAGCCTCAACAAGGGCTGCAAAATACCAAAGGATCAATGCTTCTACTGGAGCGCTTATAGGAACTGCGACTACCATTTCTTCTTCCACAAGTACCAGTTATTTTAATGCGGACGTAATTTGGAACGGTAGCAGTTATAATACGGCATTCCGACAAAGAACTAGCGGAGGTGCAAATTCATTAACCGTTTTCAGCTTCTCAACCGGATCAGCTACTTCCGTAAGAACTTATTCTGCCGTAAACGGCACCGATTCACTCGCTTTAGATTATCCTTCTTTACTTGCACAAGGTTCAAATACCTGGTTATTCTTCAGTCAAACGGAAACGGACGGTTCGGGCGAAGTGAACGCTTCTACTTTAAAAAGTTCTAAGAACTTCCAGATCACGCCGACAACAATGAGAACGGAAACAAATCCGTATGGATGCGACCCGGTCAATAGCAGTGGGGACCAATATATGATCCCTTCTGCGGCGATCGCTACCAACACGACCTTATTGGTTTCGTATGACCTTTTCTGTGCAGACATGGGAATATTTAATGAAGTCTCTGATCTTCCGGTCACGATTTCCTCTGGAGCTATAGGGATTCCGACCGATTACTCAGTTTCCGAATTGGGAACAAATAGAACCATGGGTTCTTCCATTGCTTGCAGAACGACTGCGTGTTTTATCAGTGTGGCAGATGAATCAAGCGATGCAATCTTCCTATTTGATCCGGATTTTACAGGTGGGATCGGAGGAACTGCAAATGTGTATTCAGACTCTTCCAATGGTATAGAATTTCCCGTTACTGTAATCCAGTAACAGAAAGGGATTCTAAGTAAAAAAACTCGGATATTTACTTAAGTGATCCGAGTTTTTTTATTACTGGATGGAAGTGGGACCTTTCGGTTATAAATAACTTTTATCCAGTCTTTAATATCGGATCTCGTATTTGAGTTCCCCATTCCAACCCAAACCGTTGCCTCCAACAGTCATTGGCTGGTAAGAAGGAGCCAGGCTGAACCGAAAGCCGGAACTGGGTCCTTCTGCAACTCCTTGCTCCGCTTTTACTCCTAAATAATAAGAATAAAAAAGCTGTAACCCGTAGGCGATCCCGAACAAGTATTGGAAGTTATTCGATTCTTCCGCAAGGTTCTGATAATGATTAAAAGCTCCCTTGTTAATGATAAATGCTCCGATCAAACGTTGAGCGGTATTTGCAGGTAAGGAAAGAACCGGGTCGTTCAGTGCAAATATGAAATAATTTCTAGCATTCTCCTCGTAAGCGGTTTTAGCAACGCCAAAATCGTTCTGAGCCTTCACAGCCAGGTAGGTTGTCCCTAAAACAGCTACAAATGCAGCCGCAGCATGATATTTTTTATCAGCCTTCCAAATTCCCCAACCGGGAACGACTGCGGACCTAAGTGAATAATTCCAACGAGGCTTATGGTACCATCTTTGGACCAGTTCTTCCTCGGTTTTTTTAGGCTCCTCTTTAGGTTTAACAGGATCCTTTTTCACTTCCGGTTTAGGGGTATCTTTTAAGTTCAATTCGGCAATCTCGGTTTTTGGAATGGTTAGAACCTTTCCATCCACTTCGATCTGAACTTCCGTACGGGTTTGGTTTACTACCTTCCCTTGCAGTACCTTTCCGTTTTTTAAGGTTAGGCTAGAGCCAAAAATGGAATGGGTGACAGTAAGGAAACAAATTGCAAAAAGCCAACGATAAGGCATGTTATCTTAAATCCCTTTGGTTTAGGACTACAGACACTAAAATTGTCTGCCTATAACCGTTTTAAAACGGATTGCTTTCTACAAGAAAAAACCGAATTTACTTGAAAAAAGACCAATAGAAAAAAATTTCTATTCTACCGTGTCTGAAACCTTGTTTTTCGAAAAACTATACAATAAAAACAAGGACCACTTGTTTTCATTTATTCGGCGCTCTATCCAAGATGAATCCACGGCCTTGGATCTATTACAAGACACCTTTTTGAACTTCTTTAAACATTATTCCGGCAAGGAACTACCGGATGAGCAGGTCTCCAGGATGATCTTATTCAGGATCTCTAGAAACCTAATGATTAACCACGGAAAATCCTATTATCAAAAGAACGTTGCTCTCGTTGGAGAGGAAACTTCTTCTTTATTCGGCTCCAAAGGCCAGGGGCCCGAAAGCCAGGTCCTGGACGAGATGGAAGCCCAGAATCTCGGAAAGATCGTAAGCGAATTATTGAGCACCTTACCGGAAGAACAAAAGACCGCTATAGAGCTGCGTTATTCCCAAGGTTGTAAATTGGAAGAGATTGCCTCCGTTTTGGATTTATCCGTATCCGGGGTTTCCAGGCTCTTAGAAAGGGCCGAAAAGCAACTTTTACAAGAGGGAAAGAAGAGAGGTATTCAACCTTCTTCTTTTCTAAAATCCTAGGATTTTCGCTTATTATGTATTTCGAACAATCAATTCATTTCGTCAAAAAAGCCATCCGAGCTCAAAAAAATGAGCAAGGTACCAACCTTCAGTTTGTTGATCCAACTGAGCGGGCAGGACAATGTGAACTGGCCCGGAACTAAAGGATACGGTAAAGAGGATGGAAAGAATGAACCCTGAATTCCAAACATTCGCAGAGCTCCTCAAAAAGACTCTACCGGATTCTAAGGCACCGGACTTCGATCCAAAATGGATCGGCATGTCTCCTCGCTTCTCTGTGGAGGCAAATATCATGCAATCTCCTACTAAGGACAACGTAGTTCAACTGGGCGGCTCCAAAAATAAAGTATGGTTCTTAGCTGCGGCAGCAATCTTATTCGTAGGGATCGGAGCCGGAACTTATTTTACGATTTTCAAAAAAGAAGCTGCACCGGTTGCGGAAGGCACACTGCTTAAAGCGGCAGTCGTATTCGTTAAAGGTGACGCAAAAAATGTAAAAGAAGCTCCCGTAACATTACATTTAGGCGATATACTTAGCGAAGGCGATAAGATCGTAACAGGTAAAGGTGGATCGATCGATATCGGTCTGACTGATTCTAGTGTGATCCGTTTAAAAGAAAACTCCGAGTTAATTCTCAAAAGTTTAAGACAAACGGACTCTTCTCAAATTAGGATCTCCCTAATGTCAGGTAAGATCCTGAACTTAGTCGAGAAGGAAAAGAAAAACGCAAACTACTTCGTAGATACACCTACTGTGGTTGCCGCTGTTCGGGGAACTTCTTTCGAAGTGAACGCTTCCGATAAAGAATCTTCCGTATTCGTAGTCGAAGGTGCAGTCGAAGTGACCCCTTTGATCCACGACAAGACGGAAAGAGCTTTAATTACCGGCGGATTGATCATAGTCACGGATGAAAAAGTGATTTTGGTCGAAGATCAAAAACGCGCTAAAAATGAAGGTCCTGAATACGGCGACATGCGCAAAAACTTGAACGGCTTAGACAAAGAAGTTTTAGCAAGCACTCAAAACTTAAAAACCGCTAAGACCGAACAAGAGCTGGAAGAACTTTATGATAAGAGTATAGAACATATCATAATGAAAGACGGCCGTGAAATAAGAGGTGTTGTGGTTTCTCAAAAGAAAGGAAAACTGATCGTTCAAACCCTAAAAGGATCATATATCCTGGATGAGAACTCGGTCGAAAAGATCATCTATTAAGAAAAATTAATAGAACTTCTTAAGTTAAAAACCCGGAATTATTTTTCCGGGTTTTTTTATGCCTGCATACTGCATATAGGTGCCTCTCCGGAAACCCGTATAAAAGACCGGAGTTCGCAGGGAAAGGTTCTTAAACGGACCATTCTCCTAATTTTTTATCCAAAGAGAAAGATCCTGCTCCTCGAAACAAAAGCGAAAGAGCTGCGGAGACCGCCAAAATATGGTATTCGAAACCTTCTCCCCCTTTGTCCCCGAACCAGTTCATAAAAAAGCCGTAATCTTTATGAGTGTAACCTGCAACGATCAAAGTAATTGCCAGTCCTAAGGCCCAGAACCTGGTTAAAAATCCAAAGGCTAAACCGATAGTACCTACGAATTCAAAAACAATAACCAGAATTCCCAAGAAATACGGAACACCTAGGGTCTCCGTAAAATAGTCCATCGCGGCAGTAAACCCGGAGCCTTCGAACCAACCCAGTGCTTTCTGGGCTCCATGCGGAAAAATACAAATCGCAAAGCCAAGACGAAGAAATAAGGGTCCTAAACCCTCTTTCGTTTGAAATAAATTATATAACATGCCGAATCTGCATCCTATTGAACTCCAATCCGGACATATTTCCATTCTAATTTATCTTCCTTAAGTCAGGAAGTCTGGGTCAGGACCAAAATAGGTTGTCGAAAGGGGTATTTCCGTAAATTTTGGCAATACGAACGCATCGGAAGGTACCTATGTCTGAAGAGACAGCCGAAAAGAAGAACAAAAAGATCAACAAGATGAGCGCTGGGGAGCTTGACCAAGCTTTAAAGAACGCAGTCGAGAAGATGAACGGGGAAACGAGCAAGTACGTACAACATCTTAAAGCGAGAAAAGAAGAACTCGCTAATAAGAAGTAAGCACTACTTTCAAATCCCGCAAAACCCTCCGCGGACTCGTGCGGAGGGACCTCAATATTCCTTGGAACCATGCTACAATTCATCGATATCAAGCACCGGTTCGGTAGCTCCACACTTTTCGAAAACTTCTCCTGGCATATCAAGCCCGGCTCCAAAATTGCCCTAGTAGGACCTAACGGTTCCGGCAAATCCACTCTATTCAAAATGGCCGTAGGAGAACTGAATCCCGAAGAAGGGATAGTCAGTCGTTCCAAACATACCGAGATCTCCTTATTCCAACAGATCCCTGATTTTAATTTCGACGCAAGAGTGATCGATACTGCACTTTCCAAACATAAACATTATAACGAATATATTAAACGTGCCGAGGACATTCATGCAAGAATGGACCGCACGGATCATGATTCTCCCGAGTTCGGATCATTATTAGAAGAGCAGAGCCAGTTAGAGGAATACGCTTTTACTTACGGTGTTCATGAGCTGGAGGCCCAGGCCAAAAAAATCATCGGCGGATTAGGTTTTTCGAATGATCAAATGGAGAAGAAGGTAAAAGAATTTTCTCCAGGTTATCAACACAGGCTTGGGCTCGCGATCGCTATTTTGAACCCGGGGAATCTTCTTCTTTTGGACGAACCTACCAACCACTTGGATCACGCTTCAAAGGCGTGGCTTGCGGAATATTTAGTGGCTACGAATCGTTCTTTCGTTCTCGTTACCCACGATCCTGAATTCCTGAATTCGACCACCGATACGATCGCAGAATTAAATCCTTCAGGTGTTCTGGAATTTAAAGGCACTTTGGAAGATTACTTCGAACATAAAAACGAACTTTTGGATAAGTTAAGACTTCAGTTCAAAAAAGAAGAAGCTTATTTAAAAAAAAGGACCGAGTGGATTGAACGTTTTCGCTCAAAGGCTACAAAAGCGAAACAAGTCCAAAGTGTGATCAAAAAATTGGAAAAAAGGGAGAGGGTGGAAGAACCAGAAGATTCTTTCTGGAACTCCAAAACCGAATACAGATTCAATTATACCCCTTGCGGAAATCTTTCCTTCAGGATTGAGAATGCCTCCTTTGCTTACGAAAAAACAGGGAATAATATATTCTCAAACGCGGAACTCCATGTTTCCAACGGGGATAAGATAGCGATCATCGGTCCGAACGGTGCAGGTAAATCCACATTTTTAAGAAACATATTAGGAATTCATAAATTAACCCAAGGTTCGGTCACTTTCGGGCCCAAAACAAAGATCGGCTATTTCTCACAGAACCATCATGAACATCTGGATCCGGAAAAAAATCTTTTAGAAACGATTCTTTCCGTTTACCCGGATCTTCCGGATGTGGAAGCAAGAAAACTATTGGGTTATTTTTCCTTCAGCGACGATAGGGTTTTTAAAAAGGTGGGACTTCTATCCGGAGGAGAACAGAGCAGATTGAGATTGGCTCTATTGGTTAGATTCCCCTCAAATACTTTATTTTTGGACGAGCCAACTAACCACTTAGACTTGGTAGTCAGAGATAACTTAAAACGTGCACTCCAGGAATATCCCGGCGCGGTTTTAGTTATTTCTCACGATCCCGATTTTTTAAAGGATCTATGTACCAGAACGGTTTCCGTTTCGAACGGAAAAGTAAAAGATCTGAATACCAGCTTTTCGGATTATCTGAAATTCCCTCCGGAGGAATTGGAAGCGGAAGGGGGATTTACCGTCAAAGCCCCGACCGAAAACACAAGTGCCGAAAACAAGAGTAGGTCCCAAAGGAACGCCGATAAAAATCGGGTTAAAAAAATCCAAAAAGAAATAGAACAAATCGAAGCCAAGATCGCTCTATTAGAAAAGAATAAATCTAATTCGGAAGAACTTCTCGCAGATCCCGAATTTTATAAAAAACGCAGTTACCAAATGGAATTAGACACTTATAACGAAACTAAAAAAGAGATCTCTAAGTTGACCGAAACCTGGGAAAAACTGCAAATCGAAATGGAAGAACTTACTTCCGTAGTATAATTGATCATATAGGAGACTGAATGAATCCGAAAGAATTAAAAAATAGATTAGATACCAGAAAATCAGGAAACGACGATTTTTACCTCCTGGATGTGCGAAACCCCAACGAGCAGGAAATCTGCACAATCGAAGGAACGGATCTTTTGATCCCTGTCTCCGAATTGCCTGCAAGGATCGGAGAATTGGACTCTTGGAAATCTTCCGGAAAAGAAATTATAGTATATTGTCGTTCCGGAGCAAGATCTGCGAATGCTTGCGGATTTTTAAAATCCACAGGTTTTTCGAAAGTATTTAACTTAGAAGGTGGGATCCTTTTGTATTCCGACGAGGTGGATCCCTCTTTGGCTAAATATTAAAAATTTATTATCTACTTGGATAAAAAGTTAGAAATAGCCGGAAGGACCACTTCCGGCTTTTCTATATGAGGTAGATGCCCGGCATCCTTTACCAATACGAATTCCGCCTTCAATAAATCCTTTACATACTCTCCTTTTTCTAACGGAGTTGTGCGATCTTGGTCACCCCAAAAAACCAATACTTGTTTTTTGGTTAACGCCAATTTTTCGAATTCAGGTTTAGGCTCGAGAGAAATAATATTTCGGATCGTAGAAAGGATGGCTCTTCCAAAACCTTTAAAACTCAATTGGGTCTCGTATTTTTCCACCCAATCGCTTGGGACTTTGGAAGGATCCACAAAATCGGCGGAGATTCCTTTGGTCAAAGAAGGAATATAAACAACGGAGTTCAAATATTCTCCAATTAAAGGAACATTTAAAGGAAACGTATTCGTTTTCGAAGTAAACGGATCTATTAAGACTATTTTTTTAGTTCGCTCCGGATATTTAGAAACATAATGAGCGACGATAGGACCGCCCATAGATAATCCCATTATATCGAAAGACTCGGTTATATGCAGAAAATTCAATAGATCATTTATCTGAGCAGTAAACAGGTCGAAATTATAAACCGTATCCGGCCGATCGGAATAACCTCTGCCATATAGATCGAAACGTAAAACTCTATAACCCGCATCCGTCAGCGATTTTTGGACCGGATCCCAGATAAAATAAGGAGTGGAAAATCCGTGTACTAAAACTACAAGATCACCCTTTTCCGGTCCGGACAATTCGAAATGAGTCCAACCCAAAGGGAATTCCGCAAATTGACCGGAGACTCCGGAGCGTACCGATTCGTTTAATTCGATTTTTTCCCGGGAACAGACAAGCGGCAAAGCGGTAAGTACGATGAGTACAATTACCGCTAAGGTTATGAGAAGTTTCTTTCTCATTCTTTATCTAAAAGAATTTTCCGGAAAAATAAAAAGCCTTCGTCCAGTGGATCGCCGATCCCTCTTTTTTTCAACATTCCGGTCATGTCCAAAACAATGATCCCATACATCCAAGAATACATCGTTCGTGCGAGAGAGGGATAATCTTCTTCTTTAATCTTGAATTCTCCCGACCTAACGCCCGCTCGGATAGTTTCCAAAAATACCCGATAACTGGTTGGAAGTTTCGGAAAAGCCTTTCTGTGCATATGCCCGTGAACGGTGTTGAACATTACCTTATGTAATTCTTGGTTATTCCCGGAAAAATCGTAATAAGCTCTTGCAATTAGAGTCAATTTTTCATAGGAATTTTTTCCGTTCAGTCTGGAAGCTCTCAGAGTTTCGGTTAACTGAGCTTCTCCTTGGGAAATGATAATTTTGATGATATCTTGCTGGCTTTTAAAGTGCGAGTAAGGGCTTGCTACACTACAATCCAACTTTTCGGCGATCCTTCTCATGGACAGCCCATCAATTCCTTCTTCGTTCAATATATCCAAAGCCGCCTGGACGATGGATTCTTTATTTAAACTATTTCTAGTGCGCCTTCTAGGACGCGGAGCAGCTACTGCAGTCATATTTTTTGCCTTCGGGACATTCGAAAGCCGAGAACGGCTCGAATATCGTCCCCATTGTCCAGTTATCCCAAAAATAGGCAGGATGTTCAAGAGTTTCCTTTTCAAATTTGGGGATTTTCCTAGGATAGGATAGAAAAAAGATAGAAACGGACCCCCAGAATGAAAGCAACCGCCTCTTCCAAGGTTAAATCAAAGGCTAAAGCCTCAAAAACCACACAGCAATCTCCCAAAAAAGCCACAAATGGTAAGAGCAAATCCCAGTCCCCTAAGAGACATTTTCCGGCCCCCTGGTCATTAACAGGAGAAGGATTCCTGTTCCCGCTATTCGGTAGGAAGTCCTACAATTTTGAAATGGCATTCTTGGATGAAGAAGATCGTAAGTCCTTCAAAGGAGGACTCGGTTCTTTGATGTTAGTGAACTATGAAAGATCCGATGTAGGGCCTTATTATGAACTTTTATACATTCCCGGAAATTTCGAACACAAGGGCACAAATTACAAAAGGATCACCCGCATTTTTGTATCTAGCCAAACTTCTGTAGACGAAGGAATTCGCAACTGGGCAATCCCAAAAGAAAGAGCAGACTTCGTATGGAAAAAAGAAGGCTCAGTAACTAAGATCGAAGTTGCAAGAAACGGAAAATCTTTTTTCAAAATTAAGATCCGCACATTAGGTTTTCATTTTCCGGTAAGCACATCGATCCTTCCTTATGTTCTATTACAAAAAGCGGAAGATGGTTCCAAACTAAGCACTGCGTTTATTGGTACAGGCAAAGGAAAATTCGCAAGGATAGAATCCGTTTGGTCGGACGAAACGATCTTTCCGGATTTTATCAAAGGTGGAGGAATAAAAACAGGAATAGCAGCTTCTCCGTTCCATCTGACCTTCCCTGTTGCAGAAAATGTGGAATAAGCTGAATATTCAAATTTAATGAAATACCCATTATAAAAATCCGCCAGGAGTACTTCCATGAAGAAGTTCCGTTTAACGATTATTCTTCCATTCTTCTTTTTTCTCTTTTCCGGTCCTACTTTTTCCGGAACCGCCAAACCTCAGATCAAAGAATTTAATTTCGAGGCCGGAATGTCCAAGGTAGATATCACAGGACCTCCTATCGGGATCATGTTCTGGGGTTATGCGCAAGAAGGACAAAAAGGAGAAGGTATACATCTCCGGCAATTTGCAAGAGCTTTGGTCGTCAAAGATCCTAAATCCGAAAAAGTATTAGCCTATGTGACAGCGGAATTAGGCGGAGTTCCTCATGAAGTGCAGAGAGATGTTGTAGCCAGATTAAAAAAAGAAGTAGATCCTAATTTTAATTTAGCAAATGTTCTTTTGAACGCTTCCCATACCCATAGCGCTCCGGCAGGATTCTTCCATTATATTCAAAATTCCATATATACTACTAAGTTTTTTCCCGAATATTATTCAGTGATCGTAAACGGGATCTTTCAGGCGATCAAAGAGGCTTATTCCAAGAAAGAAGCCGCACAATTGTTGGTCGGAAGCGCAATTGTAGAAGGAGCCGGAGTCAATCGTTCCTTAACGGCATACCAAGCAAATCCTAAGGAAGAAAGAGACAAATACGATTCCGATACGGATAAAACAATGATCCAACTTTCTATAAATACCAGAAGAGGTGTGATCGGGATCGTGAATTGGTACGGTGTACATACTACAAGTATGACCTTCGATAATCATTTGGTATCGACCGATAATAAGGGATATGCTTCTTATCTTTCGGAATCCGAAGCCGCAAAAAGAGGACAAAAAGATTTTATCGCGATCTATGCTCAGGCAAACGAAGGAGATGTGACTCCCAACCTGAATCTAAATAATACAGGCCCGGGAAAGGATATGTTCGAGAGCACCAAGATCATAGGAGAAAGACAATATCTTTCGAGTTCCAAGATCTTGAATGATAATAATCTCAGAGCCTTACCTTCCGGTCTTAACTATACACAATCTTTTATAGATATGCCTAACTCGATCGTTCGTAAGGAATTTTCGGAAACCGGAAAAGACGAAAGAACTTGTTTGTCCGCATATGGTTATGCTTTGGCGGCAGGTTCCACGGAAGAAGGTGGAGGTCACTGGCTTTTCCATGAAGGAATGAAGGACGAAGATAGAAAATTCTATATTGATTGGCTGGCCGCAAGATTATTGCAAGCTCCAAGCGATGAATTGAGAGTATGCCAAAAACCTAAGGCGATCCTATTCCCTATGGGAGAAACAAAACCGGATCCTTCTCTTTCTCAAATCTTACCTTTGGGGCTTGCAACCATCGGTGATTTTGCCTTGATCATTTCACCTAACGAAGTCACTACGATGTCCAGCAGAAGAATGAAAGAAACAGTCAGAAAAGTGTTAGGGCCTAAGATCAAAGAGATCGCACTCTCAGGATTGACCAACGATTTCGCGGGATATATTACTACTAAGGAAGAATATTCCACACAACAATACGAAGGCGGTCATACTCTTCATGGTCCGTTTAGTTTAGATCTTTTCAGACAAGAATACGATAGACTTGCAAACGATCTTCTACAGAACAAGGTTAGCGCCCAAGGACCCTTTCCTAAAGATCTAAGTAAAACCGTTATAGGTACGGATGTCCCTCACAGAGAGAGGATCTCTTCTTTTGAACCAAAAATAAAAACCCCGAATGAAAGTTTCGTAAAGATCGGAAAATCCGTTTCCTGCGAAGTGAGCTCCGTAAATCCGAATATCTCTTATCCGAAACAAAGATCCTATTTCGATGTGGAGAAGAAAGAGGGAGATAAATGGATCAC
The DNA here is from genome assembly GCF_000347035.1 of Leptospira sp. B5-022. Classification (GTDB taxonomy): domain Bacteria; phylum Spirochaetota; class Leptospiria; order Leptospirales; family Leptospiraceae; genus Leptospira_B; species Leptospira_B cinconiae. The sequence goes on along the minus strand of NZ_ANIJ01000018.1, from coordinate 325,120 downwards.
TGTTTATACTGATTCCGACTGGGCTACTAAATTCTATTTTAAAAAATCCCTCTTACCTTTGTTCGACGATAAGATACGATTGGTTTGGGAGACGGATAAGCGGAATACTCCGGGAGTCTATAGGCTCAAACATTCTTCCTTCTATATTAACAAAGAAGGAAAAGAAGTGCCATTCTCCATTGATTGCCCCGAATTCGAATTAAAATAGTATGACTCGGAAACGATGTAAATTGGAATGGTAGTACACCGTATTGATCTGCAGTTAATAACTGCGTAATATTAATATTTTTAGGACTGGAAAAATGGAAGAAGCAGTTTTGTTGGACGGAATCCGCACCCCTTTCGGAAATTTCGGCGGAACATTAAAAGACGTAAGTGCAGTTGATTTGGGAGTATTAGTCTCTAAATCTTTGTTGGAAAGAACAGGAGTCAATCCTTCCGATATAGGTGAGTCTATTTTCGGAAACGTGGTTCCCACTGGAAAAGAAGCCATCTATCTTGCTAGACATATCGGACTCAAAACCGGATTACCGATCACAGTTCCAGCTTTGACCTTAAACAGACTTTGCGGTTCCGGAATGGAAGCAATCATCCAAGCAGCTAAAAAGATCTACTTGGGAGAATCGGAAGCAGTCCTTGCAGGCGGATCCGAATCCATGAGCAATGCACCTTATGTTGTGCGTAACGCAAGATGGGGAGTGAGATACGGCTCCGCAGAATTCGAAGACACGTTAGAGCAAGGACTCACCGACCAATACGTAGGACTCATTATGGGCGCCACTGCGGAAAATCTTGCTGACCAATACAAGATCAGCAGGGCAGAACAAGACGAATGGGCCGGGATCTCCCAAACCAGAGCGGAAAAAGCAACGGTAGAAGGTAGACTAAAAGAAGAGATCCTTCCTGTAACTGTAGGCGGAAAAAAACCGGTTACATTAGAAAAAGATGAATTTATCAAAGGCGCCGCTTCTATCGAAAAACTATCCGCACTTAAACCTGCATTTAGAGACGGTGGAACGGTAACTGCAGGAAACGCATCCGGTCTGAACGACGGAGCGGCAGCGACTATCGTTACCTCCGCTTCTTATGCTAAAAAGATCGGCAAAAAACCTTTGGCGATTATCAGAGGATACGGACACGCAGGATGTGATCCTGCGAAAATGGGGATCGGACCTGCGTTAGCAATTCCGATCGCTCTTAAAAAAGCAGGCTTAAAACTTTCCGACATGAGCCTTGTAGAAGTAAACGAAGCGTTTGCTGCTCAGTATCTTGCCGTCCAAAAAGAATTGGGCTTAAATCCTGAGATCACCAATGTAAACGGTGGAGCAGTCGCGATTGGACATCCGCTGGGAGCAAGCGGTGCGAGGGTGACCATCACTTTGGCTTACGAACTCAGAAGAAGAAAGGCAAAATACGGAGTCGCTTCTCTTTGTATCGGCGGTGGACAAGGGATCGCTCTTATCCTGGAAAACCCGGAAGCCTAATCATAAAAAAGACTAGGTCCCGCTTAGTTTGCAGGACCTAGTCCAGTTCTCACTTCCCTAGTTTACGCTTTTATAATCTTTTTTCTAATTCAAAAGCTTCCGCCAATAGTTCGTAAGAGCGAACTCTATCTTTAAAATCGTATGTGATCGTAGAGACCACTACTTCATCTATCCCATATTCGCCAGTTAGATCTATAATCCTTTTTTTGACCGTATCGGGTGTGCCTGCAATCATTCTTCCACGATTATGCAGTAGCCTGACCCTTTCCAAATCAGAATAAACGTAAGGTTTAATTTCTTCGTAAGAAAGAATACCTTCGCTAATCCCTTTTTCAATATTTAAAAGTTGTCTGTCCATTACCGCCTGTAGTTCTTCCGCCTTCTCCTTTGTGTCCGCGCATAACACAAAAAGTCCCACGCTTGCTTGAGGAGTTTTTAATGATTCTGAAGGTTGGAATCTTTCCTTATAAGCCCGGATACTCGCATATCCTCCGGTAGGATTGATAAACTGAGCGAAAGAAAGAGCCATCCCGAAATGAGCTGCAATCAAAGCGCTTTCTCCGCTGGAAGTTAAGATCCAAAGTTCAGGACAGGTTTCCGCAACCGGGATCGCTTTTACCTTCTCCTGGATAGAATCAGGTTCCGCATTGTCCGTCAAAAAATCCCGTAAATCCATCAGTTGTTGGATAAAATCATTTTGGACAAAACTGTTGGAAGGATTCAATATAGCAGCCGTTAGCCGATCTCCACCCGGCGCTCTGCCGAGTCCCAGATCTATTCTTCCCGGAAAGAGCGTCTCAAGCATCCTGAAATTTTCGGCCACTTTGAGAGAACTATGATTGGGAAGCATGATCCCGCCGGAACCCATACGTATTCCTTTTGTTTCTCCTGCAAGATGAGATATCAAAACCTCGGGAGAAGATCCGGCTAATCCAAGAATATTATGATGTTCTGAAACCCAATATCTGTGATAACCAAGTCTATCCGTAAGTTTTGCAAGTTCGATCGTCTCTTGGACCGCTTGGAATGCAGTCCCACCTTTGCGAATAGGAGACTGATCTAAAACACTTAATCGGATCATATGACAAAACCCATTTTATCTATTTGTCGAGTATCCATGTATTGTTTTCCATTACTTAGACGAGGCTAACGTGAGACTAGGCAAAAACGGTTCGGTCCATTATTTGGTCCTAGGTCGGCTTTCGATTCAATCTTAAGATCCTTAGTAAGATATTTTACGGCAATTTTCGGGTTGTGTTAAATTCAAAAATTCTTTTATACTTAGACAAAGAAATGATCCTCAGTAAAGAAATACAATCTCCTATAGGGATACTTCTCGCCGGTGCGGTGGAAGAAGGTATCTGCCTTTTGGAATTCACCGAAAAAGAGAGGCTGGAACTCCAACTCAGTCGGCTCAAAAAAGTTTTCGGCGAGGATATACAACCGGGAGAAAGTAAGTTCTTTCCTCTTTTAGAAAGGCAGCTTTGGGAATATTTCGAAGGTAAAAGAAAAGAGTTCGATGTCCCTCTTGTAATCTTAGGCACTGATTTTCAAAGGAAGGCTTGGGAAGCGCTACATTCGGTCATGTATGGAAAGACAAATTCTTATGAGGCTCAGGCAATCCGGATCGGAGACAAAAACGCAGTCCGCGCGGTTGCAAAAGCGAATGGAGAAAATCGGATCGCGATCTTGATCCCCTGCCACAGGATCATGGGAAAAAGCGGAGATCTAACAGGATATGGAGGTGGACTCTGGAGGAAAAAATTCCTGCTCGAATTAGAACAAAAATTTTCCGATTCTCCTACCTTACCTTTTTTCCGAGGTGAATGACAGAAACGATACTTCCAGGAAAAGTAACACCTTCAAAAGGAGACCATCCGCTCTTACTTTTTATATCTTCTTTTTTGAATGTAGTAGGAGTTTCAAAATCCAGAACGGTAAAACTTCCGCAATAACCTTCCTCGATCTTTCCAAACCCTTTTCCGTATTCTTTCGGTAAAAACTCCGCCACAAAATCTCCCGGATTTTCCGCGCAAATTTCGGAAATTTTTTCCAAAGAAATTCCTGCGGTCTTATGCAGCCAAGTCACGAATAAAGAATAAGTATCCAGCTGAGAAATACCGGATGTACCTTTTAGTTTTTCTTCGATAGAATGAGGAGCGTGATCCGTAGCTAAAAAATCGATCCAACCATCTTTGACTCCTCGGAGTAATGCCTCTTTGTCTTCCGGTCCTCGGAGAGGTGGATTCATTTGGAACCAATGGCGGTTCTCGTCCGTAAGCATGGTTCTATCGAAATAGAGATGAGTAGGAGTTACTTCACATTTTACTTTAACTCCCCTATTCTTAGCATCGATGATCTTCTTTAAACCTTCTTCCGTGGAATAATGGCATAACTTTCCGATCAGATCGTATTTTTCGATCAAGTAAAGTGCGAAGTCCGTAGCTAAAGTCTCCGCAATAGCCGGCCTTCTGTCCTCATGATAGGTTTCGTTCTGGTTCTTTTCTAAAATTTCAGGATCTTCACAATGAAAACTGACATTACATCCTTTATAATGGCGTATAGTTTCTTCCAACTGCTCATTGGAATAAAAGAATAATTCTCCGATAGAAGGGCCCATGAATGCTTTGTATGGAACATGAACTTTAAGAGGTTTTGTATGAGGACCTATACCCGCGTATAAAGTGATCCGAACAGGAGAATGGTCCGCGAGTTCTCTTTTTTTAGCATAAGTTATATCGTCGGTAGGAGGGATTGGGTTATTGGGCATGTCCGCGATATGGATCACACCTCCGTTGATCGCTGCATTTCCAGCGGATAAAAAATCTTCCTTATATTTATGCTTCCCGGACTCGTCTTCTCTTGCGTGTACATGGATATCGCCGAAGCCTGAAAAGATCACAAACTTGTCCGGATCAAATGTTAGCTCTTCCAAATTAGAAGATTGTAATATTTTGCCTTTTTGAACGGAAAGTATAAGGCCGGTTTTCGGATCCAGTTCCACCATTCCAATAAAGGATCCTTTGGAATTTTGGAATTTTCCCGAAATTTTTCGGATTTGAGAAGCCATTCGCCCAGTATATCTCAAGCGCCTTTTTTTTCTATCGCATTCAAAAGTTTCGTAACTGCCGCAGAAGGCCCTTGCTCTTTACGAATTTGGATCGCGAGGTCCTTTGCCTCGTCCAAACGATTTGTATGATAATACATATCTGCTAAATGCAGATTATTTTGTGTATGACTTTGGGAAATGGATCTAAGTTCTTCAGACAAACGGATAGCTTCTTGGATATCTCCCGTTTTTTTTGCACAATAAGACAGGATAAAAAGCATCTCAGGATCTTTCACTATCCCCATCTCTCTCAATTCCTGGGCGGCCAGATAAGCAGTTTGATAATCCTTGATCTTCAAACCGAGTTTCAAAATTAATTTGGAACGAACCGGATGTGACTCGTGGCTTCCTTGCAGATCGGAGAGGAATTTTCTCAATTCGGAAACCGAACTGGTTTTTTTGATCCGATCTGAAATTTCTTTCCAAGAAGAAATTACTCCACTCGGTCTAGATACCGGTTCATTTTGGCTAAAAGAAGAATATTCCGGACTTTCTTCCGTTCGAATAGACTGGATCATTCTATTAAATTGATCCGCTAAACTTCCGATCTCATCCCAAGCTTCCGGATGCAATTCCCTTTGCAGGTCCCCTTCGGTCGCAAGTTCTAAGGCCGAATATAGTCTGTCCAAAGGTTGGATTACGAAGAAGGAGAAAAACGAATTGATCGCTATGGCAAAAAGAAGAAGGCAAATTAAAAACGCGAGAACCGGTTTTTTCAATAATCCTGTCTCGAACGCCAGAAATTCCTGATAAGGAATACCGATCTCTTTTATTTGTGTTTTACCGGGAGATTTCTGGATTACGGAATAGTAATATTCTCCCATCGTAATTCCTTGGATCCTCCTAAAACGAGGCTCCCCTTCCGGGACCAATTCTCTCATTTGATCCAAAACAAAACTCCGTAATGCCTCTCCTTCTGCGGAAGAGTTTCTCACGGAACCGGAAAGTATCTTTAAGAATAAGGCCAACTTCTCCTCTTTTCCATCGGGCGAGATCTGTTCCAAGATCCGGTCCCGAAGATCTTTCGGAGGAAGGTTTCTGATCTTCTTACGGAACTTCTCTAAATATTTGGAAAATCCTATTAAATTTTCAGAATATTTATCTGAACCCTTCAAAGACTCCGCAACCTTTGCATAAGAAGGGAATTCTTTGTTTAAGGAGGAAGGATTGTTCCAGATAAAGGAAAGGATCAGATCTCTTTTGGATTCTGCAAAAAACGAAGTCTCCAATCCTCCGGAAGCGGTCAGCACAAATCCGTCATTGTCTTGCACGGAAAGTAAATAAGAATCGGGGGATAGATCTTGAGCTTTTAATCTTTCTTTTACCGTTTCGTTAAAGGACTCCAAACCGGGTTGTAAAAAAAGCCAACTACTTCCTTGGAACACGAATACTAATAATAATATTATCCCGAGTAAAATAGGAGATCGGAGACTAAAAACTTCTCCAGAAGCCCTTAAATGGATCAGCCAAGCTAAGAATAATGCGGTCAAAAAGATAGGGTTCCAAAAAGAAAGTCCGATGGCCCTGTCTAAAGGATACGCAATCTCTTTTAAATGAAAAAGTATCGTAGTCCCAAGAAGTAGTAAAAATGGCACCCAAAAAGAAAGCGCCATCAATTGAACATCCGATCTATGAGCCTGAAATCCTCTCCATGCCCCAAAAAGTAAAATTAGAGAAACATAAAAAATACCGAACCAAAAGATCACTCTTTCGTTCGGTCTATGGATTACGTCGTAGACCCCTCCGCCGAAATCATAAACAGGTTTGGAGAATATTGTCCCTATTATATGAAGGACCAAAATACTTAAGGCAAGAAAATATCCTGCCCCCAATAAGATCCTTCCTGTCTTTTCGGAAGCCTGTGAGTTCAGGAGGAAAAAATACAAACAAAGATGGGCACAAATTAAAAATGCGGAAGGTAAAGAAACCCATCGATGCAAAAAAGAGAGAGGATGAAAAAAAGAAGTCCCGAGTAAAAAGGAAAGCTCGAGTAACGCGGAATATAAGAATACCCAACCTAGGTGCAGGGTTGTTTCATACTTTTCCCTTCTGCTCAAAAGAAAAAAAGCGCAGAGCCCGGAAAGAAGAAATCCGGTAAGATAACTGACGCTGGAAAAAGTTAAAACAAACATGATGTATTTAAAGCATCATTTCACACAAATTACTGCGAATTTGTTTGTGCTGGGACTTGGAGAAAAATCCCCGCTGCTCAAGTTTACCGTCATATAGTCACCTTTGTCTCCGGCTGCACTTGTAGACCAAAATAATCCTATGGTTTTGATCTTTTTGTCCGCTCTTTTGGAGAATGTCTTAAGCTCTTCCTTGTCCGGAAGTCTCTTTTTTCTGGAAGAACAATAACGAACCGCATCTTCCCAGGCTACCGGTGATCCGACTTCTTCGTCCCAACCGTGTTTTCCATAAACAGGGGTCTTATCCAAATATTCCTGAACGATAAAATAACCGAAAAACACGATCAATGCTACCGCGAGAAATCCGATAACTTTTACAAGAGTCCCTGAACTTCCCGCGGATTGAGGTGCCTTCATAGGAAGTTCTTTCATTGTTTCCGAAATTTTAGTCGCTACAGTATGTTGCTGGTGGCGATTTGGACGACCATGTTCCGGCTTTTTTTTCTGCTGATGACCGCGGTTTCCTCCGCCTGGGTGTTTGTGGGAAGATTCTTGTTTTTTATTCCCGGAAGTTTTGCGGGGAGGCTTACGACGGTTCGCCATAAAGTGGGTTATCCTTTCAGTCGATGGATTTGGACCTATTTATTCAAAACGGCCCTGGACGAATTGGAAAATCGTCCGTAAAAGAATCTCTACCAAGACTAGCTCATTTAGTAAAGAAAAAACCGCCAAGCCGAAAGGAAAGCCCCTAGTCATACTTAAAAAAGGTCGAATGTTTCCAGTATGACCGAAAGGATTGTCCCAGAATGCAGACGATTCGAATCGGATTAATTGGCGCAGGGACGGTCGGCACAGGAGTTCTTAAAATTCTTTCGGAAGAATCGGCAAGATTCGAAAAAGAATACGGTATCTCGCTAAACGTACATACGATTTGTACCAGAACTCCCTCCAAAATCGCCCCCATTTCGAAATTATTTTCCAAAGTAACTGTAACGGATGATTACAAACAAGTAGTGGGAAACCCCGAAATCGATATCATTATCGAACTTGTTGGAGGTACAACAATCTCCGAAGAAATCGTATTAACCGCCCTACAATCCAAACAGACAGTAATCACAGCGAACAAAGCGCTTCTTTCCGAAAAAGGAGAGATTATTTATAGAACGGCAGAAGAGAACCAGACCGAAATCGGATTCGAAGCTTCCGTCGGAGGTTCTATTCCGATCATCCGAGCCATACGGAATTGTTTGGCAGGTGATAAGTTCCTTGGGCTTTATGGGATCTTAAACGGAACAACTAACTTCATCCTTTCTAAAATGGAAACAGAAGGTTTAGATTATAAAGAAGCTCTAAAACTCGCTCAGGAGAACGGATTTGCGGAAGCGGATCCAAGTTTCGACGTAGAAGGAATAGATACAGCCCATAAGATCAGTATTATAGGCTCCTTGGCATTCGGAGAGAAGATCCCTCTACAAAACATAGTGGTGGAAGGTATAACAAAGATTACACGACTGGATATCGCATTCGCTTCGGATCTGGGTTATAGAATCAAGTTACTTGGCCTTGTTAGAAAATTGGACGGTAAGATAGAAGCGAGAGTCCAACCTGTAATGATCCCAAAACATCACGCATTCGCAAGTGTGATGAATGAGACAAATGCGGTGTATTACAAAACCGCATTTGCCGGTCCAGGTCTGATCGTAGGAAAGGGAGCCGGCGCTTTGCCTACAGCCTCCTCCGTGGTTTCGGATCTGATCTATTATGGCTCAAGACGGGGCAAAAATCTTCCGATGGAAAAGAACAGATTTCCAAAAGCATCCATATCAGAAGCGAACCAAACCGAAGCCAGATATTACCTGAGATTTAATACCCTGGACCAACCTGGGGTTTTGGCGGAAATCGCAAAAGATTTGGGAACAAACGGAGTATCTATTTCTTCTGTCCGCCAAAACGAATCGGAAACGGAACCTGCGGAAGTAGTCGTGGTCACACATCCTTGTGTGGAAGCTTCCATTTCCGCATCTTTAGGAAGGATAGACGCTTCCGAAGTGGTTTTAGAACCCTCGGTTGCGATCCGATTGGAAGACAAATTGTAAAATTATGAGCGAATTTCCCTGCACATTATCCTTACATGAAGGATTCGGGGAACCACATTTGGATTTATTTTTGGATATTGACGGAAATTCTCGTCTAATCACCTTCGGAACAGTCGCTTCCAATCGGGATTTGTTTGAGAGTGGGTCGACAATAACTTTTCAAAGAAAGAAAGATCACAGAAGGATCTATCTGGATTTAGAAGGTGAAATCGAAAAGAAGGGACGACTTAGGATACTTTTCCGCGGATCCGCAAAAACGGATTCCAAACCGGATGAAGTCTCCGGATGGACGGAATTGACAGCCACCATCAAAGACGGAATAATGATCTTTTAACGCGGATCGGGATAAAATGGCAAAAACGGAATTCGAAGGCCTGTACATAGAAACTAAAAAAGACTCCGTCGGAGACAAAGAAGTTCTAATCGTCATAATGAACGGAAAAGTGACGAATACGAACGCTTTCGAAATTTCCAGAAAGATCAATTTCGTTTTCGATGAAGGGATCTACGAGATCATATTGGATCTTTCTTCTTTGGAATATATCAATAGTGTCGGGGTTGCAACTCTCTTAACGCTTATCAAGACCGTAGACCAGCATAACGGAAAAATCGTAATCGGAGGATTGAATCATTTCTTAGAGAATGTGATCCGATTAATGGAATTACCTAAAAAAGTGGCGATCTATCATACTTTAGACGAAGCCAAAGCAGTCTTTAAATAATCTTATAATCCGCACCAAAATATAGAGCCTCGGTCAATACCAAGTCCCGGGCATCAGGAGATTGGACCATTTGGGACAGGCTCTTATCTAATACTTTCCTGTTTAGAAAGAATATCCAAATATTCTAAAATACCTTTTGCTATGGTCTCCTTAGAAGCGGGACCGATCTCCTTTTTGGAACCTTCTTTTCCATAAATGATCACGCTGGTATCCAGATCTCCAAAACCCTTGGAGTCTTTTCCCACGTAATTTCCTACGATATAATCCAGATTTTTCTTCCTAAGTTTACCGAGTGCATTTTGGTCCAATAGGTCGGTCTCTGCGGAGAAACCGATACGAAGCACGTCTTTTAGATTATGCGCCTGGATCTTTTCCTGAACCGAAACAAGTATGTCCGGGTTTTTGATCAGCTCCAGAACTAAGGTGTCGTTACCTTCTTCTTTTTTGATCTTGGACTCGTTTGCATTTTTGGGACGAAAATCAGCGGGAGCAGCAGCCATGATAAGAATACAAGAAGAACCCACTTCCTTTAGGACTGCGTCTCTCATTTCTAAAGTTGTTTCCACCTTGATAACTCTCGCACCCTTAGGTTCGGAATATTTCGGTTCTGTTAATCCTCGAATATAGACGATATCTTGAACTAAATGAGCCGCTTCTTGGGCCAAACAATAACCCATTTTTCCGGAGGAAGCGTTTGAAATAAAACGTACGGGATCTATCCACTCTCTGGTGGGTCCCGAACTTATTATAATTTTTGAATATTTATTCAAAGGAAGAACGTCTTATTGAGAAGTTTTTAGATACAATTCCAGGATCTTTTTTTGCATCACCGGAACATCGGCCAGTTTACCGTAACCCTCGTCACCGCAAACCACAACGCCTTCTTGTGGATCTAATATGATTACTCCGTCCTCTTTCAGACGCGCAAGATTTCTTTGTGTGGCTGGATGAGTGAACATATTCGGATTCATTGCAGGAGCGACCAATACTGGACATTTCGCAGCAAGATAGGTAGAAGTTACAAGATCGTCCGCAATTCCATTAGCCATTTTAGCAATAATATTTGCCGTAGCAGGTACAACTGCAATCACGGCCGCACGATTCCTTGCATCGATATGGGCCATTCCTTGCTCGTACTCGTCCACCTGCACCTTTTTACCGGTAAGAGCCTCGAATGTGATCGGACCTATAAACTTGGTGGCGTTCTCCGTCATGATCACGGAAACAGGATAACCTTCTTTGGTAAGATTACGTACTAGTTCGCAAGCTCTAAAAGCCGCGATACTTCCGCTGACTGCGATCAGAATATCCTTTTTGTCCATACTTACAGATCCAAAACCGATCAACTAGATTTACAACTTAAATCGCAAAGGAAGAAGGAGCCGAAAGTCGAGTAAAACGAACGGTCATGATCTTATTCCCATCCATTTTTTCTACGGTTAGTTTACCTTCCGGGATCACAACTTCAGTTCCTTCTTTAGGCATATCTTCTACCTTATCTAAAATAAAGCCGGCAATAGTTCGAATATCGTTCAACTCTTCTTCTTCGATCCCGGTTAGGATCTCTTTTAATTCGTCTAGTTCGGTTTCTCCATCTATATCGAATGCATCAGGAGAATGTGACGGAACGGCATCGATTTCATGATCGTCGGTCTCATCCCGGATCTCTCCGAAAACTTCTTCTACTATGTCCTCCATAGTAAGTAGTCCCGAAACTCCTCCGTATTCGTCGATAACGATAGCCATATGCTGTTTTGCAAGGCGCAACTTCTGAAGGACCTTTTCTATTGACATTCCTTCCGGAACCACGATAGGAGGTTGCATGATTGTAGTGACTTTTGCCTTCTTGTTCCGTTTGGATTCGGAAAGCCATGCAAGAAAAGCCTGAACGTGAACGATACCTACTATATTATCGGTAGTTCCTTCGTACACAGGATACCTGGAAAAATGATGTTCAGCAATAATAGAAAGGACCCCGTCCATTTGGCTGTCCGCAGGGATTCCCACAATACTGAGTCGATGAGTCATCACATCTTTCGCCAAATGTTCGGAGAACTGGAAAGTATTTTGGATGATCTGGAATTCTTCTTGGTCAATATTTCCCTGTTTATTCTGTTCCTGGATGAGGATCATCAATTCCTCAGGAGAATGGATGATCCGATGAGAATCTTCCTTAAACCCGATCATCCTTAATAGAAAAGTAGTCATTCCATTTAAGAAAAACGTAATAGGAAAAAATAAATAATAAAAGAAGAATATAGGTGCGCTTGTCACCAAAGCCATGGTCTCTGTCTTTTGGATTGCAACAGTTTTGGGAAGAAGTTCGCCCAATAGAATATGCAAAAATGTGATCAATGCAAACGAGATCGCGACCGCTACACCATGAATCGTCAAATCCGAGTCGGGATAACCTGCATAATGAAAAATAGGTTCTATCCAACTGGACAGATAACCTTCTCCCACCCAACCTAAAAGTAAACTCGCGATCGTGATCCCCACCTGGCAGACGGAGAGCATATCGTTTAACATACTGGCCGCTTTTTTGGTTAAAACTGCCATCGGTCTTCCGTCTCTAATCAATTCTTCCAAACGAGAAGGTCGGATCGAGACAAGGGCAAATTCCGCGGACACGAAAAATCCATTTGCAAAAATAAGAAGAAGAATTACGAAAAATCCAATCACATCCATTAACGGCAAGATCTTCCGAATGTAAGATTTAGGCGGATTGCTAGATCGAAAGAATAAAACAAGGTGGGAAAAATATGGCTTTGGTCCGGAAAAATCCGGCTTCTACTGTCGGGGTCCATCTATCTGTGATACCATCCATGAAAAACGGTCCATTGTCGAGTGTTTTGGAGCCGAAAAAATGAAAATTTCCCTTTTTACCGAACTCGGTTTAAGTGATTTATTCAGCGTTTCGGACCATTTTTAAGACTCTAGAATTCAGGTTCGGGTCCCCATTTTCGTTCGCGAGTCTTTCTAATAAATTTATGTCGGATTCCGACTCGGGATTCCAGTATTTAACAAAGTAAAGGCGAGAAGTTCCTGCGGATAACCAGAACCTGGCCCAGTCCAGAAAATCCTCGGATTTATCTCCCCAACCGGAACCATTCAGAGAATCCTTAGTGAATGCGATCCTATCAGGCAAATTCCTGAAATCCAATCTGCGCTTTGCTTTTCTGAAAGAAATAGAATCGGATCCGCAAGACCATTCATAGTCCCTAAGACCGTTAGGAGATTTAGAAGTCACCTTCATGTTCCAAACAAGTAACGCTGACTTTCCTTGGAGCAGTTTAGAACCATCATAATATTGTAATGGAAAGGATTGCCAACCTAAATGCCCGTCCCCTTCAGGAAGGATTTTTGGAAAAAGGTTCTCACAAGCTGGGCCGAATACTTTTTTTGCGGAGTCGGATTCATCCCTTTTATCGAATCTAAGGAATAATTTGATCTCCGAATCCGGGAATTCCTTCCTGAGATACTCGGCAGCTTCGACTCCCGGAGAATTCAGATAAATTTGGACCTTGTCTTTTTTGGAAAAGGATTCCATCGTATTTCTTAAGGCAGACTGAGCGGTATAACTGGAAGGATTTTCGGTATTCAATTCCCTTGCTTCCAACTCGGAAGAATCTCCGTCTTTGTGAAATAGAAATACTCTCTTATCTTTCACAAAAATTGCAATCAATGGATGAGTTAACTTTTTGAAATTCGCATTTTTGATTGGGTCGGATTCCTCTCTAATTCGAGCGGATTCCTTGGCTCTCATTTCGGACCAGGCGGATTTCCAAGGTTCTCTTCCAGGGGGATAAAATCCTTTGTATCTAGAGATCCTAATATGGGTCTTGAGAATGGCCAGATCTGGAGGAGAATCGTCCTCCTGAAGTTCCGAATTCTCCTCATAATGGATCATAAACGAAAGTAGATCGTTTGTATATCCATGTCTGATATAAAAATCGATGGCTGAGTTCTCTAAACTTTTACTTCCAAAGGAAGGAGGCAGATAGTTTTTGATCTCGAAAGTTTTATCATCCGTAACACCGGAAGCGGAAATTTTAAGAGCCTGATCTAAGAAACCTTTTACTCCTCGGAGATTCGAGGATTCTTTATGAGAAAGAAATAAGCCGTTCAATCGGATCCATTCTTCTTTATAAGCCGGATCTTCTTTTAAGATTCCACCTGCTTTGGTGAATTCTATGATAGCTTTTCTGAGATTATTCGTCTTTAACTGCAAAAATCCATGGAGTAATGTAGCGGAATATTCTACTCTTCTCCATCCCTTACTCTGTGCTAGAAAGCTTAAATCCATCGCAAGCTTGGAAGCTACCTCTGGCTCGTCTTCGGAAAGTATTTGAATAATCCTTAATTTAGTAAATAGATCGTCTTCGGTTAGATTTTTCGGAGTACTAACCGACTGGAGAGCGTCTACTGCCTTATGAGAATTTTTAGATTTCCAGACGGCCACGGAAACCAAATCACGAGCGCTATTGATCGAGATCGGCTCGCCCAAAAATGGATGAAGTATCTTGGTAGACCAATGTAGAAAGTCGAGATTCAGATAATAATCCAAAGCTCTTGCAGGCTCACCTTGCAAATATGCAAGAGTGCCTAACTTCAGATATAATGAATTTTTGTAAACAGGAGCCATCTCTCCTTGTCTATCAACGACGTATTTTAAGACTTTTTCTGCGGAATTCGGATCTCCATCCACCAAATAATAATACGCCAGTTTTTCGTAGGAATGGGACAACATTCTTCCGCCCAAATTTTCGGAAACGATCCCTATTTTAGAAAATTGGATCGCATCTCTTGCAAATCCCAGCTCGGAAAGATAATCCGCAATATTCGGAAGAAAATTAGATAAGAAAGGAATATGTTTTAGCTCCTTCTCCTCCGGATCGCTGACCCCGGGAAAAGGAGAAAGTATTCTATGTAGATTCGTATATTCCCGATCATGATTCGGATCGGAGAGTTTAAAATCCGCCATATAACTCCCAAGGCGAAGCATTCTACATAGCGAATAATATTGTTTTTTAGGAGAACATTTGATCTTATCCGCAGGTTTCTTATGAAGAAGAACATTACGCGCAGATTCTACCAATTCTTTTTGGTAACTGTCTCCTACAGGAGGATTCCAAGCCTTTAAGAAATTTTCTCCGTTTGTTTTTTTGGAGAAGTAGATATCCTGAAAATAAAGCAGTAGAACTTCCGCAAAGCCTAGATCTTTTTCCTTTCGGATCGTATTGATCAGATTGGAAAATTTTCCGGAATCTTTGTTAAGAAGTAAATATTCTCCAGCCAAAAGTGCAAATTCCGATTTTTGGACCCCATTTAATCCCTCCGGAAAAGAATTAAAATCCGTTTCCTTGGTTAGGACACTTTTGCCGTCCATCAAAAGATAAAAATTTCCCGGAGAACCGGTCCAACCGTAATCATTACGGGACTGCGCCGAAAGTGAAGTGCAAAAAGAGCAGAATGAAATTAATAAAAATGGAATATACTTGAAAATTAGGCTGATGCCGCCTATTTTACGAATATTTAAAATTGCATTTTGCAAGGGAATCGATCGCGAATTAAGTCCGGTTTATAGACCTTCTCTTTTTAAGTCCCGGCCCATTAAATCTCTAACAACCTCCTTCGGATTCTTATGCTCGTAAAGCATTTTATACACCTCGGTGGTGATGGCCATTTCTATACCTAATTTCTGGGATAATTCGAATCCACTTTTAGCCGTTTTTACCCCTTCTGCAACTTCTACCATACCACCCAATATTGAATCCAAACTTTCTCCTTTTCCCAATCTAAAACCTACCGTCCTATTTCTAGAAGCGTCCCCGCAGCAAGTTAAGATCAAATCCCCCATTCCGGATGGCCCCAAGAAAGTTAGAGGATCCGCTCCCAGTTTGACTCCTAGCCTAGAAATTTCGGTAAGTCCTCTGGTGATCAAAGCGGCTCTTGTATTCTGTCCAAATCCCAATCCGTCCGAAACACCTGCCGCGATCGCAATCACATTCTTTAAGGAACCGCCGACTTCCACCCCCACTACATCCGGAGTCCAATAGGTCCTAAAATAAGTGAAACTGAATATTTCCTGCACCTTTCTTGCTGTTGCTTCATTCTTGGAGGCGATGCTCACGATTGTAGGAACACGTTTGACCAATTCTTTCGCAAAACTAGGCCCGGAAAGATAAGATAATTTGCTGTGAAATTTACCGGGAAGTTCCGCCTCAAAAATTTCGGAGACCAATCTGAGGCTTCCGTTCTCTATTCCTTTACTTGCAGAAACAATGGGAGCCTTTTCAGGCAGAAAAGATTTAATTTCTTTTAAAATATCAGTGATCGCATGAGAAGGGGGAGCAGAAACGATCATGTCCTTCTCTCGAACTGCTTCTTCTAAACTTGTACTTCCCTTTAAATTTTTAGGAAGTTCTATCCCCGGCAGATATTTTTCGTTTCGATGGTTCTCATTTATCTCTCGGATCAGGTCTGAATTCCTTCCCCAAATGGTAACTTCATACCCTTTGTCTGCCAAGAGCACGCCTAAAGAAGAACCAAAACTCCCAGATCCGATAACGCCGATTTGCATGAGATATCCTTTCCCCGACTAACCCTAAGGAGTGATGATCCTGACTAGGAAAGCCTAAACGGCAAGAAAAAAAAGGAGGGAAATAAGAAGGCCCGTCTATTCTTATTTTGGCCTAAAAAAGAAATGAAGTTTACCGACCGAATCCGAAGGATTAACTTTGTTCTTCCATGCTCGATTTGCGGAAACTTTCGGGATTCAATCTTTTTGATTTTCTGACGGGGAAAAATTCCTTCGAAGAAAAAGCCTTAAAGAGCAATTACAGGATCGCCGTTTTACTTCATTCTTTGAATAAGGTTCTGCAAAAAAAAGTGGTAGAGGGTACCGAAGATCTGGAATCGCTTGTGATGGATTCCGGTCGGGGCGTTTTATACCTTTCCGGACATTATTCCATCAAAGGACTAACTTGGTCCAAAATTTTAAGAACGAATCATATCAGATACAAACTTTCTTTACGACCTGTGAAAGTAGACGGAAACAGAGTTGTGTTTCGAATAGAAGCGTTTAGACTCTATGATCATAACCCAAGGTCTATAGATCCGATACGAATTTTTTCCAAAGTTTTCAAATTCCATCGAAAATTGATATTAGAAGAGATCGTGGAAGAAATTCCGGAAATATTATCCCTTACGGAAGTAGGAAATGAGATCAGAGTCGATCTGAATTATTTTTTGGCGGAAATTCCGGAAGTTGCAGGAGCTGTTACTGTCCAAAAAGTAATCCCTGAAAAGGGAAATGTATTCTTATTTGTACGCTCCAATACGATCTTAAAACCTCTACTGGATTTTTTTGGACCGGATTATTTGAGAATAGAACCGATTTCGGAGAATGAGGACAGCATGCTCATGCTGTGGAGGGATTAGAAAGATTGGACATTATCACGTGTTTTTCGAGAATCAGTATAGAAAGGGTCGAACGGCTTCAAGTCGTTTAACATAAAAATTAGGATAAGTCCAAATGAGGATCATTTACCTCACCGATATCCACGACGGACTCAGAGGATTGAAAGAAGTCCTACTAGGAACCGAATGCGACTTGTACCTATTCTCCGGCGATATCATCTATAAGGCCTTTTTTAATCCCGAACGTATTATAGAGTTCGTTACTCTCCAAGAGGATATGTATCGTATCATGGATGATATCAAAGAAGATATCAATCCTTACGATTATGCGACAAGAGCTGTACGTTTTCCGGAAAAATACCAGCCTAACGTGGTAGAAAAGTCCCAAGATTATAGAAGATTATTCCACCAAGCCGCTAAAACGATGAAAGAAAAATACGAACTCATCGAAATTATCATCCAAAAATATGCGAAAGCCCCCGTATGGCTACTACCGGGAAATTACGATATAGATCTTCAATATTCCGCGTTATACGAAAGAGACCTCCATAGAAAAACTTTCGATATGGGAGGATTAAAATTTGCAGGTTACGGCGGAGCCCCTGTGATCACTTCAGGTATCCCGGAAAAATTAGCCGTAAAATTCCACGAATACAATCGGAACGGAAAAAATTACAGTGAACCGGAGGACTTTTTTAAGGAAGAAAATCCGGATATAGTTGTGATCCATAATCCAGCGTACGGATTTTTAGATAAGATACCAAGCTTTGGACATGTAGGTTCTCAAGGGATCAGAAGATATTTAGACGATTATACACCTTCTTTAGTCGTCTCTGGCCATGTTCATGAAGACCAAGGAATCGTTAAAAAAGGAAAAACTGTGTTTTTGAATCCTTCTAATTTTGGACCAGTGGATTCGGTTTTCGGATTTCAACCCGGAGGCTTCTTCTCGGAAATAGAATTAGAAAAGGATCTTGTAAAAAAAGTAAAACTGAATAGACTATCGGATCACTCAATTCGCCAACTTATGGAGATCGATTGCTCGGGGGACAAATTGGAGCTTGTCCAGGCAAATAAAGACTCAGAAGTCCAGGCGGAAGATTTCATCCGATAGTTTTATGACTCTTCCGAAACTCAATTCAAACTCTAATATAGTTAAATTTATAGGTCTGAAAAAGTTTTTCAGATCTCATGAGACCGGTGTCTCCAGAGAGAGAATAGAAGATTTCAAAAAATTTAATAAACTTATCAACTTCGGAGGGGACGAAGTCGCATTCGACATCTTGGGTTCCTTAAATTTCGGTCAGGCCACCTCCGATTCCGATACGGACATAGTGATGTATACCAGATGTGAAGAAGGTAAAATGGGAGAATGTGGATTGGAAAATTGTTATAAAATTTCCCTATTCAAACATATGTTCCTGAACCTAGTCACCTTCGAACACAGTTCTCAGGCTTATAAACTGGAAATAGTAGATTGTATCAATCTGAACCAATTGGAAAAAGATATAAAAGATAAAAATGCCGAGTCCGCCTTACTCATCCGCTTTTGTTTTTACAGATCCATTTGTAGAGGAGTGAATCGTAGACTTCTTCATAAATACGAAAACTTGATCTCGGAAAATCTTCCTCTTTGGGAAAAAATTTCCGAATCGTTAGAAGAATGTTTTGAAGGGATCATCAAATCCTCTCAACATACTTATTCCTTTCATAAATACACAGGAAGATTGGCCGATAAGGGAATTAAATTGCCCGGCTCTATGGCGGAGAAAATAAAGGATTATCTAAAACAATGATCACCTTTCTCACCTTAGTCGCTTGTTTAGCCGCCGCTGCGATCTTCTTCCATGTTCTCTATACAGTGGATACAAAACGTCTGGATAAAAAAGCATCTAGCCGGCCAAAAGACAATGACTACGGAAATCCCAGAAAAGTATACGGTGGGAATTGGGATCCGAATCTTCCCCGCCCTAGACTTTGTCCTGTATGCGGTCGGTTCTTGGATAAGAATGAATACTTATACGCGGTACTTTTCGAGCCCGCGACTCCGGGAGCAAAACGACAAGCGCGGATTTATGGTTGCCGTTATTGTTACCTAGGATTGGATGATTCGAGTTCGGCCCCGGAAGAAGCAGCACAAAATTCTCCTCAACCGAAACCAGTCCAGGATGAAGAACTCGGTCTCTGATAAAAAAAATTCCAACGTTTCCCTGAGCAGCTCCATCGGGGTCATTAGAGGTGTGGGTCCTAAAAAACAGGAGGTTTTGGAATCCGTAGGGATCAAAAGCATCCAAGATCTTTTGGGATGGTTTCCTCGCAGATACTTAGATAGGAACTTAACGGAAAACATTCTGCTTAAGCAGGGAGAATCGGTTACCTTAATTCTAGAAGTAATCGATTCTTATCTGGCTCATGGAAAAAAATCCAGACTAGTAGTTTCCGCAAAAACAAAAAACAACGAACCGATCAGTTTGGTTTTTTTCAGGGGGATCCAATTCTTCCGCAGGGTTTTTCAACCCGGGATTCTCGTAGCCGTAACCGGTAAACTGGAATATTTCAGAGGATTCCAACTATTACATCCTGACTATGAAGTTCTGTCTTATGGAGGGAATTCCGACATTTCGGAAGATGATCTTCCGGAAAGTATCCATACCGGCCGCATCATTCCACTTTATCCTACAACGGAGGCAATGAGGGATGAACATCTCAATTCCAGAGAGCTACGCAAACTCATTCATTTTGCATTAAAACTTTTAGAAGGTAGAATTCCGGAAATTCTTCCCGCACAAGCGGTCAAAAAAAGAAATCTGATGGATCGTGCCCAGGCTTATAATGAGATCCATTTTCCCACGGAAGACGAACAATTAGGAAGAGCAAGGACCAGATTCAAATACGAAGAATTATATTATTTTAATCTTCTGATAGAATACAAACGTTCCAGGAGAGCAAAAGTCCCCAGGCTTTTATGGCCTCTTCCGGAGTCCAAAACCGCAAATGATCTGATCAAAAATTTACCTTTCGAGCTGACCCCGGACCAGAAAGAAAGTTTGGCAAAAATTTCGGAATGGACTAAGTCGGATACTCCAGCCGCTATCCTATTGCAAGGAGACGTAGGTTCCGGAAAAACCTTGGTCGCTCTTCTTACCGCACTCAAATACACGGACAATCAGGTCCAGGTATGTATGGTTGCCCCTACCGAAATTTTAGCCCGACAACATTATCAAACTGTAATGAACTTTTTAGGAAATATGCCCTTCCTACGGATAGAACTTTTAGTGGGAAAAGAACCTAAAAAAACCAGAGCAGAAAAAATATTCAGGATCAAAACGGGAGAGTCCCTATTTATCATTGGAACACATAGTGTTTTCCAGGAAGATGTTACTTTCAAGGATCTCGGACTTGCGATCATAGACGAACAGCATAAGTTCGGAGTGGAACAAAGAGAAACATTAAGAGCCAAGGGAAAAAATCCGGACATTCTTGCGATGACCGCAACCCCGATCCCAAGGACACTTTGTCTCACTCTATACGGAGACTTGGAATTAGTAACCCTAAAAAATCGCCCTGCAGGCAGAATTCCAATTAAAACATTATGGTTCACGGAAAGTAAAAGATCCGGAGTTTATAAATCCATCCAAAAGTATGTCTCCCAAGGAAGACAATGTTACATTGTTTATCCGCTTGTGGAGGAATCCGAAAAATCGGATCTAAAATCCTGTATAGAAGCTTATGAAACATTAAGAAAAGATGTTTTTCCTGAATTCAAAGTGGGACTTCTCCACGGAAAAATGGAAACCTCCGAAAAAGATCGGATCATGAAATTATTCCAACAAAACGAGATCCAGATCTTAGTCAGCACCACAGTGATAGAAGTAGGTGTAGATGTTCCGAATGCCTCCGTGATGGTCATTGAACATTCTGATAGATTTGGGATCTCTCAATTACATCAGCTAAGAGGTCGAGTAGGCCGGGGAAAACACGAGAGTTTTTGTATCTTAATTTCGGACTCCAAAATTACGGAAGAGGCAAGATATAGGATCCAAGCCTTGGTTGATTCCGATGACGGTTTCTTCCTCTCCGAGGCCGACTTAAAATTGAGAGGACCCGGAGAATTACTCGGCGTTAGACAAAGCGGTTTGCCGGACTTTAAGATCGCGGACTTAAGAGAAGATCGGCAATGGATTGAGATTTCCGGAGAAGATGCGAAACAATTCGGGAATTTAGGAGATTTGGAAAAATCGGAAATTGTTTCTAGGTTTTCGGAAGGGGCTTTATTATTTTCGAATTGAAAGAAATGTTTCCCGGCCGGCCGAGATTTCAACCGACCAAAAAACAAGTCTCATTCTTAAGAATTAATAAATAAACGGAATGATTATCGGCCTAGGATTCAAATCGCAGGTAAATCCTCCCAGATCCACAGTCAGCAAGTTGATGATCAACGCTTCGTTCGCACAATCGTCCACATCCGCTTTGTTATAGTATTTATCTTCTTCTACTTTTGCTAATTGAGGAGCAAGAATAGAAAGAACCTCGAAACCGGTAACTGCGGATCCAATAACAGCACTTGTCAGAATTATACTTTTTGCTTCTGTTCCGTCCACGGTGTCCGGATAGGACAGACCGATTGTATCGAATAAAATACAATTAAACGTTAAGAACAGGGGCAGAAGAAGAGTGATGATTTTTTTCATCCAGGGTTCTCCCAATTTGTTTTTTACAAAAAATTTCCAATTAGAGCTTAACTTCAACCGAATTTCCTAGGTAATGCAATACAAATTTCCGGATTTCAAAGCCTTTGCTTGTCATAAGGCCCCGGAAATTTCTGTAGTAGCATTTGTGTCTTAAACAAATCAAGAGTACTAGAAAATCCCTTTTCCCCATTTCGCCGGAGAAGAATATGGAATTATGCCGTTCCTATTCCGATGTTTAGTACTTGTTCTGGTTTTTGGTAGCTTCTGCTTAGTTGCCCAAACGACAGACGAAACCTACCAAGGTGTATCTGAAACTTCTTACCTGATTGGAGATTTTCCAAAAGAAAAAGCTCTCGTATCTTTCACGAATCCCGGCGATCCCAGGCAGTTCTATCTCCGAAAGGAAACCAAAGCTGCATTTTTAAAATTAAAGGAAGAATATAAAAAGGACTACCCTCAAGAAAGACAAGAGCCGTTCCTAATTTCCGCGCATAGATCTTTTTCGGAACAAAAATCCATCTGGGAAGATAAGTATTCCGGAAAGAAGAAGATGAGGGAACCTGTAAAAGACAAAACTCCTTCTCAAATCATCTCCTTAATATTAGAGTTTTCCAGCGCGCCCGGCACTTCCAGACATCACTGGGGGACGGACATCGATATCAATGCCTTGGAAAACTCCTATTTTGAAAAAGGGGGAAGAGGAGAAACATTTTATATCTGGATGAAGAAGAATGCTCATAGGTTCGGATTCTGCCAGCCGTATTCCCCTAAATCAGAAAGAGGTGGAAAAGGGTATAATGAAGAGAAATGGCATTGGTCGTATGCTCCGCTCTCGAATAAATTCCAAAGAGCCTGGGTTGAAGCTTATAAAAAAGGAAAATTAAATTTTAGAGGAAAATTCCAGGGATCAGACTTTTTGGGAGATCTTCCCCTGGAATATGTGACGTCCATCAATCCTGACTGCGCCAAGATAGATTGAGTAAAACCGCATGTTGGAATTCCAACACGCGGAATATTCGATTATCTGTGGTTCATGACCCCACGATCACTATCCCTAAAGAACTTAATGATCTGAAGAACTTCAGGCGGATGACCTGATTCCTTCTCCAATTGATCCAAAGCAGTTCTATAATTCATACCTGAATGATAGATTACTTTGTAAGCATTCTTGATCGCAGATCTAGTCTCCGGAGAGAATCCGCCTCTTTTTAATCCTACAGTATTTAAACCGATGATCGTACACGGGTTTCCATCAGCGGTAGCAAAAGGAGGAACATCTTGAACCACTTTGGAACAACCTGCGATCATCGCATAGTCACCCACAAAACAAAATTGGTGAACTGCTACTAAACCCGAGATGAAGGCCTTATTGCCTACTGTAACATGTCCCGCCAAAACAAGACCATGGGTAAGAATATTATCATCCCCTAAAATACAATCATGGCCTACGTGAGCGTTTCCCATCACATAGTTCCTATTTCCGATAATAGTGGGAGAATCCACTTTGGTTCCCCTGTGAATATTGGAATATTCCTTAAAAGTATTATTATCACCTATGATCGTTTTACTCGGAGTGTTAGGATCAAAACCTAGATCCTGAGGACCCACTCCGATCACGGCTCCATGATGGACTTTGTTGAATTTACCTAATTTAGTACCTGCGAAAATTCGGGCTCCGGTCTCGATCACGGTTCCTTCGCCGATTACCACATCCTTTTCTATAATTGTATATGCACCGACTTCGACGGATTCATGTAGTTCCGCTTTCGAATCAACGATGGCTGTTGGGTGAATTTTCATTAAGTTTCGCCTCTTAAATCTTCCATAATACGAAAATCGACGTGGATTTTTTATTCAAGCTATAAATAATTGGGGTCGGTAAAGGGTCTATGGCTCCGTCGAATTTTGGGAACCGTATACAATTGCCAAACGCGGTTCGGGAAGGAGAATTCTATGTTAGTGGATTGGTCTCGTCTAGATTCCCTAAAACAAGGCGACGATGAAGATGATATTATTTGGCTGGAAGAAATGGTACGTTCCTTACGTAAGAACATGAACAGCCGTTTAGAGAATATCAAAAGTTTCACTGACGAAAAGAAAAGCGTAGAACTCCAAGCAGAATTACACCAAACAAAAGGAGTGGCGGCAAATTTTGGACTCGCTGGAGTTCAGAAAACCGTTACTGAGGCTGAACAAAAATTGAAGGAAGGAAACTTCGAAGCTTGTTTGGCTCTTTGTCAGGAACTTCCGAGCCTTTGGGAGCAAACCAAAAAAGAATTAGCTCCCAAATTTCCGGAATAAGCCCGAAAACTCGGACTTATTTTTTTCCCTTACGTTCCAAAAAATAAGAATCAACCTTATCCGTGAGAGGTTTGATTTTTTCCTCATAGGTTAAAATAGCTTCTACCGTTTTTTCATATAAAGACATGAGAAGAGCTTGCGCCGCATCGCACATCTGTTCCTTACGAAACTCTTCTTCATGTAACGTTTCCGTAATGGATCCGTCCGGATTGAACGGAAGAGAAGCGAGTAAATTGGAAACCACAATCTTATCGTCCCCGGCAACATGGCTTGGATCGAAAATCACAGGTAGAATTGTTTGGTTCTTAGCGTGAGTGATCACATTCAGATCCGGAGTGTTACGACAATACCCTTCCTTGATGAAAAGGGTTTTCACTCCTCTTTCACAAAGAACAATATTCAAATTTCCTTGATTAGCGATATATTCCGCTGCAGAAAACCATTCGATAGCTTCATTGCCGAAACCTCTTTTTAAGATCACCGGTTTGCCTGTGCGACCTACCGCTTCTAAAAGTTCGAAGTCTTGCGCGTTCCTTGTTCCGATCTGGATCATGTCCGCATGTTTAGAAACTTCTTCCGCCATAGTATGGTCCATAACTTCCGTTACGTAAGGAAGTCCGGTTTCTTCTTTTACTCTATCGAGTAATTTGATACCGTCCCAACCCATTCCTCTCCAATCAGTCGGACGAGTCCTAGGCTTGAATGCTCCACCTCTAAAGATGATACGATCTAAAATTCCGAATTTTTTACCGATCTCCACCGCTTGTTTCGCGATAGTAACAGTCTGCTCGTAAGTCTGAGGAGAATCCGGACCGACGATAAAGATATGTTTTCCTGTTCCGAACTTACGGACTAATCCGTCTTTTCCGTGAACTTCTACAATTCGGTTTTCGCGGTGAACCACTTCTCCGTTTTTACCGGCAGCCGTGCGGGCGATATTTTTATAAGGCAATGATACGTTCCAAATTCTAGTCACACCAGGAAGTTCTTTTACATAACCTTCCTTGTCGGAAATCTTACGGGTATCCCCGATAAAATGAATGGTATCGGATACGACCGCTCCGCGAATGATCTCGGTGGCGTTCCCACATTCGGAGGCCAAAGCCTTAATTTTTGCTTCGGTTTCCGGATATCCCTTCTCCAGTTCGACTATGTCCACGTATCTTCCGTCCTATCTTTGTTCGATTTTGCAATCGGGATTGATTCTCTCTCCAGCCTTTACTTCACACATGGAACGTCAAGAAATCCGCAGAGAAAAGAGTTAATGAGAATGTTCCGGCCCGGGAAAACTTCCATTTCTCACTTCCTGAATATAACTTTTGACTGCGCTCGAGACATCGTCGTATCCATTCAGGAAAGTTTTTAGGAACTTAGGCTTAAAGCCTTTATTCAATCCAAGAAAATCGTAAATTACCAGCACCTGCCCGTCGGTTGCGGCTCCTGCTCCTATCCCGATCGTAGGAATCGGGACCGATTCGGAAATTTCTTTGGCAAGGGCAGAAGGGATTAGCTCGAAAACAATGGAGAATGCCCCCGCGTCCGAGATACCTTTTGCTTCGCTTATCAATCTTGCCTTATCTTCTTCCGCTTTTCCTTGGATCTTATGCCCGCCGAAAACGTTCACGGACTGCGGAGTAAGGCCTATATGTCCCATAACTGGGATGCCGATCCTTTCCAATTTATAGATCAGCTCCAAAATCTCGGGCCCACCACCCTCGAATTTTACGGCGTCGCATCCGCTTTCTTTCATTACCTTGCCAGCGGAGCGGATCCCTTCTTCCAAAGAGACTTGATAGCTTAAGAAGGGAAGGTCTACGACTACGAATGTGTTCGGGGCTCCTCTTCTGACTGCTTTTGCATGATAGATCATTTCGTCCAAGGTAACCGGCAAGGTGGTCGGTTGGCCTTGGTAAACAACACCCAGAGTGTCCCCTACTAAAAGACAATCCACACCCGATTCTTCCAAAATACGAGCGAACATAAAATCGTAGCAGGTTAATACTGTAATCTTTTTCTCCACGGGTTTTGGTCCCCTTGGAAATAATTTGCTAACATCTCTCATGTCATCCCTCCGAAGGATTCCCGAAAGCTTGGATCAGGGAACCTTCTCCGAGTTCATTTAAAAGTTCTAATATAAAAGGACGAGTAAACAGACTATGATGGGGAAGATGTAATCCTTTCTCATGGATTTTCATATCATCGATGGATAGAATATCTAAATCTATGACACGAGGACCTTTATCTCTCGAACGGACCCTTCCCATTTCTTTTTCAATGCCGAGTAAAAAATCCAAAAGTTCTCTGGGAGATAGATGGGTGGAGATCTGTATTAACTGATTTAAAAAATCAGGTTGATCTACCACTTCAAGCGCTTCCGTGTTTAAAGGAGTTCCTTTTTTCAGGATCCGTATTTCAGGATGGGCACCGATCTTTTGGATCGCATCCGAAAGATATAATTCACGATCTCCTAAATTGGTTCCCAAACAAAGAAATGCGATATGATTATTTTTATCCATCAATGAGTCCCGAAAGCGCTATGACTTAGACGATAATCCGGACAATCCAAATGGATTTGTTTTGCCATCTCCATGAGTCTGGAAAAAATCCTTCCTTCCGCTTTGTCCTTCCAATCGGTTGGAGGAATATTCGAAGTGAGAATAGTTACCTTCTCCTCCTCGTATCTTGCATCTATTAGATCGTATAACTGAGAATTTGCCCAATCGGATTCCTTATTTGCTCCGAAGTCGTCTAAAACCAAAACTTCCACATCGGTGAATTGTTTCTTAATGGTTTGCTCCATTCCATGGAGTTCACTTTCTTTTTGATAACTGTCCCGGATTGTGGAAAGAAAGTCACGATTGATCTTTGCATATTTACATTCCAAACCGTAACGAAGAATGAGTTCGTTCAAAATGGCACAGGCTAATAATGTTTTTCCGGAACCGGTTCCACCCCAAAGATAAAGACCTTGTTGGGCTCTTTCTCTTTCTTTCCACTTTACTACGATATCATTTGCCCAGTCATGAGCCGCCAAGAAAGAAAGTTCGGTGGTGTCCATCCGATCCAGGGTTCTGTATTTATATCTCGCAGGAATCCCCGCCTTCTTTACCAAATACTCTACTTTGCCCAGTTCCATTCTAGCGTTATGACAGACGCAAGGTAGCATCCTATTTTGGCTTTCGTCATAGACCATATAGGGAGCCTTGCCGCCGCAAGGGCAGGATTCTCCCACACAGGAACAAAGTAGCAGGACTCCGGAGCTGGAATTCTTTACATTCTCTTCCAAAAGGAATCCGACTCCCGCGCAGAATTTACAACTGGGAGAACCTTCTCGGATCGGGGTTAAATTCTTTAAATTCATGGTCTAGATCCAGACTGAAAGAAAGGGAAGTAATAGAAAGAAAGAAATCTAAGACCATATCATTTCCTAGGAATTCCTAAAAATCTGCTGACAAGTTCTGCTTTAAGCTAGATCCTGGAGGAGTACTTTGAACGGATTTAGGGTACAAAATTAGCGAAAAAGGATAGAATTTCGCTAATGGATATTGTAAAAAGATTCTCGTTTATGTCCCTTGTATAGGAAAAATGGGAAATTTTTTCTAATCCAGGTTTATATCTAAAGGTCCCTGACCGATAGTTAAACAGAAGAAAAGGACTTTGCCGTCCTTTTTCTAAATCCTATCTTTGAAAGAGAAGGCACAGGTGTGAGCACTATGAAGGTGATGAAGACTATATTCGTTCTTCTGGCCGTGGTCGGACTCAACCTCTCCTTGTTCGCACAGAACCAAGGGGGGCAGGATACTACAGATGCTAAAGCGGCAGCTGATAAGATCGACGAACTGCTGAAAGGTGAGCTCGTTCCGGAAGACGACGACAAAAATCTAACGGAAGAAGCTAAGAAACGTAAAAAAGAAATCCAGGAGCAGGAAGCGATCTGGAAGAACCCTGACTTCAAAGGTTACGACAAGAACTTCCAAGAACTCCATCAGCTTTCTAAGGCTTTCGCGAACAACAAGTTCCGCCTGGCCCTGACTAGCTATCAATCCGGAGTGAATACCGTCCTCAAGATGAGGGAAGCTGTTGAGCAGTACCGTAAAGAGGAAGCGGAGAAGAAACGTCTAGACGAGAAATGGTATTGGCAAAAAGTCGACCGTAAAGCTCGCGAAGATCGTGTCGTTTCCCGCCAAAAGTTGGAAGCAAAACAACAAGCATTGAATTATTTCACCAAGGCAATCAACCATTTGGATGAGATCAAGAACCCGGATTTACGTGAACGTGCCGAGTTCAAAAGACTTCTTTCCGATGTATACAGATCTTGGATTGTTACTGAATACGATCTACAAAACTTACCTCAGTGTATTCCTATATTGGAACTTTACATCGAGGTGAATGAAAACGAGAAAGAATACCCAGCTCACAAGTATCTTGCAAGCTGCTACGCTTTCGAGGAAAACATGATCAAGAAATACGGTGGAGCAAGCGAAGACCAGATGTTCAAATTCCGTCACAAGAAAAACATCCACCTTCTCCGCGCTACCGAGCTGAAATATGGAAAGGATTCTCCGGAATACAAACACATCGTTGCTTTGATCAACAAAGACGAAGTGATTTCGGTTCGCCCATAATCCTATCTTTTCATTTCAATGTAGGAAAAAACCCCGGCTTTGAAACCCGGGGTTTTTTTATTTCAAAATGAATTCTAAAATTATTGAAAGATCAGTTTTGCTAAACCCAGGTAGATAGGAAGCACGGAGGCAATGATCACCGCAACCATCCATCTCGTTTGAGAAGCGATTGATTTATGAATATTTGCGATCTCTTTATATACTTCTTTGAATTGTTCTTGGATGCCCGCAAAACCCGCGTGCATTTCTGCTCTAAGTTCTGAAATAGCAATCCATAATTTTCCGGTTTCTTCCTTTAATTCTAAACGAAGCTTGCCGGTCTCTTCCATTAGTCTTCTTTCAAATCTTTCTGAAACGAATTCTTCCATAAACTTTTTTCCTCCCGAATTGGCTTGATTTAAAAGACTAACAAGAGCCTCTGCACCTTCCTCGCCTAAACTGTTCCTAAGTGCTTTGGGAACTAATAGTATTGGTTCAGTCATAATCTATTCATCCTGTAGTTGATTTTCAAGCGCATTGCTTTAGAAGAACGGGTTAGAAAGAGGAAAAGTGGTTCGCACTTTTTGCAAGATTGAAAGGTTCTATGCCGGAATATTGATTCCAAAAGAAAACTGAGAATACAATCAGAATGAAATTCCTTACTGATTCCGGAATTTATTAGCATTTCCCAGTATCAAATTCTAAGATCGGACGATCCTTTCCAAAAAAACGAGTATTCTATATTTCCAACAAAACACCGGAGAAACTCCGGAAACATTGTTTAGAGGAGAGAAGAAGAATGGTAGCTCAGACGTTAGAAAGACCGAGCCTCAATCAGAACTCCCAAGCGGAAAAGGTATATGATGTAGTCATCATTGGGACCGGATTCGCGGGACTTTGTATGGGAATCCGTTTGAAACAAGCCGGAATAGAATCGTTTGTTATTTTGGAGAAAGGAAATGGGATCGGAGGA
This sequence comes from Leptospira sp. B5-022, assembly GCF_000347035.1. Classification (GTDB taxonomy): domain Bacteria; phylum Spirochaetota; class Leptospiria; order Leptospirales; family Leptospiraceae; genus Leptospira_B; species Leptospira_B cinconiae. Next base: position 295,589 of record NZ_ANIJ01000018.1, on the reverse strand, counting down.
ACCTGGAGAGACAATACCTATCCGGGAGCTGCTTGCGATGTTCAGTCCCATTTATATTCCTTTTCTTTTGCGCCCAAATCGGATTGGTCCCGACTTTTCGGCCCCCAAGAAGAAATCCTAAACTACATGAACGAATGCACGGATCGATTTGGAATTCGCCCTTTCATCCGCACAAATTCGGAAGTGAGTGGCGCTTTTTTCGATGAAAAGGCAGGCCTTTGGGAAATTAACACTGCAAGTGGGAAATCCTATAAAGCAAAATCAGTGGTAAGTGGCACAGGTGGTTTAAGTAGACCCGTTCTTCCGAATATCAAAGGAATCAATACGTTTCAAGGAGCGAAATTTCACTCCGCCCAATGGGATCATAGCTATAATCTCCAAGGGAAGAAGGTAGCGGTGATCGGAACTGGAGCAAGTGCAATTCAGATCGTTCCTGCTATCGCACCTATTGTAGGAAGATTAAAACTTTTCCAAAGAACTCCAGCTTGGATCATCCCAAAACCGGACAGCAATATCTCCGGTTCCGTAAAAGGGATCTTCAAATTTATTCCCCCGTTAAGATGGTTGTTTAGAAAAGTGATCTATTGGATAAACGAAATAGGAGTATTGGCATTTGCAATCAATCCTAAGCTGATGAAAATTTTCGAGAAATTCGCTAAAAGTTTTATCAATAAAAGTATTCATAACGAAGAACTTAAGAAAAAGCTAACTCCGAATTATACGATCGGGTGTAAACGTATCCTCCTTTCCAACGACTATTACCCTGCGTTGAACAGAGAGAATGTGGAATTAATTACCGAAGGTATAGAAGAAATCACCGCTTCCGGAGTAAGAACAAAGGACGGGGTAGAACATAAGGTAGATGCCATCGTTTTTGCCACCGGTTTCCAAGCGGCAGAAGCGGTTTCCCCTTTTGAGATCAGAGGGAGAGACGGAAAACTTTTAGCGGATGTTTGGGAAGACGGTGCGGAAGCATACTTAGGAACGACAGTATCCGGTTTTCCGAATCTATTCATGATCGTTGGCCCGAATACCGGTTTAGGACATAGTTCGATGATCCTGATGATAGAATCCCAAGTGCAATATGCGTTACAAGGAATTCGTTATCTACTTAATAAAAACATAAAGTTTATAGATGTTCGTAAAGACGTTCAGGATCGATATAATGCGGAGATCCAAAAACGCCTAGGTAAATCCGTTTGGTTGACCGGGGGATGTGTAAGCTGGTATAATACTAGCTCGGGTAGAAACACCACTCTTTGGCCTGGATTCACTTTCGAATTTAAGGCTAGGACGTTCTTCCTTCGTCCTAACGATTACGAATTCGTTCGTGCGGACGGAAAAGCAAAAAAACCGGGGATAGGCTCCAGAGTCTCCATGGTTCTAGACGCGACCTTCGGTTAAGCTAAAGGGTCCAGTATACCAAGATTTCCCGGTTACCATCTCTCCCGGTAATCGGGGAATCTTCCAATCCTATTCTTTTACCTTTAATTTCATTCTTCAGAAACTGCAAAAAAGAACGGATCGTTTTCCAACGTATCCAAGGATCTCTTAAGACTCCTCTCTCCAAATTTCTGGACTCTGTTTCGAATTGAGGTTTAAATAGACTGACTATATTCCAACGAACGTTAGGATTTTTAGTTTTGAGCTCGGTAAGAACGGGAAGAACAGTACGAAGAGAAATAAAACTTAAGTCCATAACGAGAAAGATCTCGTCCGGAAACTTTTTCTCCGTTTTTTCCACCCACAAAGAAGACAATAATTCCCAACTAGTATCTCTGATATGAAATCGATCTCGAACGGAAACCTTCGGGTTCATTGCGATCTTGGAAGCCATCTGTCCGTAGCCCACATCGAAAGCGAATACTAAGTCAGCACCTTCTTCCAAAAGGACTTGAGTGAATCCTCCGGTAGAAGCTCCCCAATCTATACAGAGTTTCCCCTGAACGGAAATATTCCATTTTTTGAATGCAGCTTTGAGTTTATAGGCTCCCCTACTCACATATTTCGGGATGATCTCTCTGATCCGGATCTCAACGGATTCATCGAATAAAGTGCCTACCTTATCGGACATTCTATCGTTCACGAGCACGGAACCGGATAAGATCAGACTTCTAGCCTTGGAAATATCCTCAGCCAAACCCTTTTTTAAGAGCAGATCATCTAGCCTAATTTTTTCTTTTGCCAATGTTAGAAGGTAAGGATTGAAAGAATTCAGGAAATTCGGAAGTTTCGTTTTTAGAAGAAGAATCCAGATCTGTCCCTAATTCTTCCAACTCTGAAACCAGATCGGAAACCATCCGTTTACAAGTTTCCATTCCATACAAAGAAGGATAGGTGATCTTTCCGGATTTTCCGTCCTTGCCGGGAGTTTTTCCCAAATCCTCTTTTGTTCCTTCAATATCCAAAATATCATCCGTGATCTGAAATAATAATCCTAACTTTGTACCGTATTCGGAGATGGTTACTTCTCTTTCTTTATAGTCTTCTCGCAGACGATTTCCCATCAAAAAGGAAGCTTGGATCAATGCTCCGGTTTTCAATCGATGAGTTTTAGAAAGAAGCTCTTCTTTTGTCCCAATTAAAGAAGAAGGATTTCTTTCTAATAGTAGATCATACATTTGTCCGGAGACCATTCCGGCGGCCCCGGCGCCTTTTGCCAAAGTTCCGACCAAATCTTTATGCAAATTTTTATCGGAAGAAACGATTCGGGTCAGCCAATCAAACGCATACGCCTGCAATGCATCTCCTGCAAGGATTGCCGTAGCTTCCGAAAATTGTTTATGAAGGGAAGGTTTTCCTCTTCTAAAATCATCGTCGTCCATACTAGGAAGATCATCATGGATCAAACTATAGGTATGGACAAATTCTAAGGCAGCTCCAATCGAAAGAGAATCCTGATCTATCCTCCCAAAAGAAGCAAATGCAAGAATAGGTCTTAATCTTTTTCCCCCGGCTCTCAGGCTATATTCCATTGCAGCCGCAAGTTCAGGAGCGGATTCTTTTTTAAAAAGGGGATATACTTCGTCTTCTAAATAATTTTCGAAACGATCCTTGGAACGTTGTAGTAGTAAAGAAAGTTCGTTTGTTTCCGTTCGGTTTGTCATTTTCCGGATTCGACAGTAATCACCACTTTACCAGTAGTATTTCCAGTTTGGAAATGCCGGACTGCTTCCGGAAGGTCCACAAAAGGATATACGGAACCGATATGAGGTGGTTCCAAATTTAATTTTAAAAGAGCTTTAAGATGAACGGTTAGTTCGTCGATTTTTTCATACAACCAGATCAAGTTGAATCCCATCACAGCCTTATTGTCGGATACGATCTCTAAAGTGTCCACTTTAGGTCTGGTCAAATATCTCCAAGCCAAAGTCAGCCAATTCACCTTATCTCCTTGGCTCATAAAAGAAGCGGAGCCGTAAACCACCATCCGACCCATAGGAGAAAGAGCATCGTAACTCGCCTTAAAAATTTTACCGCCAATACATTCTAACACCAGATGTAATTCCCTACCACCAAGTGCAGTTTTTAGCTCTTCCGGAAAGCGAGAAGATCGAATGATCCAAGCATCATAACCTTCTTTCTCCAATAGAGAAATTTTAGAATGGTTTCCAACAGAACCCAAAGTCCAAGCTCCGAATTTTTTAGCGATACGATTGGCGTAGATCCCGACTCCTCCTGCTGCGCTATGGATCAAAACATTCTGTCCTTTTCTGAGATCTCCTAAGGGAAGAAGAGCATAATATGCGGTAAGTCCTTGGACTAAAAACCCTGCCCCTTGCTCAAAACTCCATTTGGGTGGAAGTGGAAAAATATATCTGGAATCAATATTTATATAATCCGCGTATGCTCCGAATCGGGTCACTCCCATGACCTTATCGTTCTTCTTGAAATTTTTGACTTTCTTACCGACAGCTACTACCTTACCGGAATATTCCAAACCCGGAATAAAAGAACCTTTTGGTGTCGCACTATACAATCCTTGAATCGCGAAAATATCGGCAAAATTCAAACCAATCGCACGGATCTCTACTGCGACTTCATTGTCCCCAGGAGGTGGAAGTTCCTCTTCTCTTCTTTCCAAAGAATCTAAGGAACCTTTGGTATCGACTCGATAAACGGAGCGAATCATGAGGGCATTCTGCTCTTTTAATTCCTATCCTAAAAGGAAAAAACGGATCTGAACGGAGGAAAATTCCCTTCTACTTTAATCAAAAATAAACCGCCCGAAGGTCCAGGCCACCGTGGGTAATATGAACTGTTTGTAATTTGGAATGAATTCCTTTCAAAAAAGAGGACCAGGTCTCTTCATCAGGACAAAGAATAAAACCGGAAATTTCTCCCGGAAGTTCCCACCAAACTTTTAGAGTCTCCGCAATACGTCTGTACAATCCCAGATCGGAACCTTTTTGTATTCTCAAACCGTAAGGTGGATTAAGAGGCATCCAGATCTTTTCGGGTCTTCCTGCGGATTCCCAGACTTCTCTTGGAGATAAGGAAAAGAAGTCCCCTTCTATCCCAATAAATCGGTTTTCCGGATTTAACGGAAAGTGTTTTATAAATTTATGATATTCTTCTTTTCGATCGTTTAGATAGGAAAAAATTTCGGGCTCGGAATCATTGTACCAAAATATGCGTTTTTTACTTCCTTCTTCCGGACCGATCTTACGTTTCAAAAATTCCCAACTAGGTGAGGGGAATTCCCTCATCTCTTGGAACATATAGTCTCGATCCAAATGAGGGAAACCTAATTTAAAAAGTAAAGAAGCGGATTCCCAGATAAATGTTCCCGAACCGGCAAAAGGTACCAAAACAGCATCCGGCTCCGGCATCTGCCTTTTTAACAAATGTAAAAGAAAGGCGGCAGTATCTTCCCTGACCGGCGCTGATTTGGATAAAGGTTTAAAATTTCCTCTTTGGAAAATAGGAGCGCCAGCTAAACTTAAAGAAAGTATAATACTATCTCCCAGAGCAAGCGCGTTTAGTTCGGTGTTCTTCGGATTTGGATCTCCGAATTCAGGATACGACTCTTCCCAAAAAGAACGGAGTTCTTCTCTGGAGATTTCTTTTCTTCCCCGCACTTGCGGATGGAAGTTTATTCCCCAACCTTCCGGTAAAATTTCATTTTCTCTCAAAGTTTCAATCAAACCGGAGAAGGTAAATTTTTCATCTAAAGTGAATTTGCCCAGGTTCAAACGAAAATCCCGGATCCAGGGAATTCTCACTAATACTTCCAACGCTTGACGAAAATTCGTTTTTTCTAATACGAACTTCTCCGGAAAGACCTTAAACTCGGGAGTATGATTTCTAGGAAGAAATGGATCGGAAACAATTTGAGAAAGCAAAGTTTCCGTTTCTCTAGCAGAACCGGGAGGAATTAGAAATTCCCATCGGAGAGGTTTGCCCGATTTAAACTTGGAAATTTTCCAATCCATAGAGATATCCTTTTAAAATCGATTCTCCGGGAAAGGGAAAAAGTTGAGAGAGGAAAACTTTGCGCAAGATCCAATCCTCACGCAAAGTCAAAAATTTGATCAGAATTCCGGAGAAACGAACTTGGCCTGGCCTGCACGAGGATGGATTACAAATCTATATTTTCGTTTTGCATTTTGTTCCGGGTTGTACCAACGAACTTGGTAAACTGCCATTCCTTTGCCGGAATTGGAAGTTTTCCTGATTTCTATATCCACTCCCTTATCGTCTACGGGTTCTCCATCCTGAATTAATTCTTTCCAATCGGAAGCACCTTCTTTGTATTCAATAGAAATTAAGGATTCATGTAAGGAAATTTCAGAACTACCCACATCTTTATAACGGAAGACCCAATGTTTTTCCAGATTTTCTTCCGCTAAGATCAGCTCGGGAGAATCCACCAATTCCCTTACTCCTTCCGATTTTTCAGTTTCAGGATAACGATCGGAGCGATCCAATTCGTAATTCCAAGAAGCAGGAAAAGATTCCTTTCCTCCTGCTGCAGGAAGATTTTTGGTCAAGTCTGCAAGATGTGCCTGTAAGAACGGTTGAGTGCCTGGACCATACAGAGTATGACCACCTTCATAATGTTGGCGGGTATATTCTTCGGCAGTAGTTACATAACCGAAATATCCGTTTGCACAACTGATCACGGATGCGTTTTTGATCGGTTGAGAACTGGATTTTAATGCCTCATCCACAAATCTTTTGCCGGATTCTTTAGTAACTTCGAAAGGAACAGGAAGAAGAAGTGTATCCGCAATTTTCACGGACTGCAAAAGGAGTTTATGAGGGAATTTGGATTTAGGTAAAACGATGGGTTGCAGATATTTGAAACCTACGATCCTTTTATGACCTTGGCAGCCGCCAGTCAAAAACCAACGAGGCCAACCTTCCGCAAAGAATGGCAACCAGTTCAGCACCGGTGTAAGTCCGTCTTCCGCTCCACCCGTTAATGCGGTTCCCACATAAGGACGATCACAAATTTCAGCGTCTCCTATCTTTTGGTTTTCGTATAGATCTACTTCTCTTGTATTAAAGGAAAGATTCGCATCAGTACTTAAAGAATTTTGCAAGGAATCGAAAAGTTTAGCCGCTTCTTCTCCGATTGCTTCTCCTATTCTTCGGGATTCGATGAAACCTTGCATGTCTTCGCGGTAATCGGGTGAGTTGTCCCCATGCGTGGAATTGTTCAGAGCATGGATCGGATCCCAGCTTGGTTTAAAATCTTTACGTATCTTCTTTTCTAAAATCCGAGTTGGGTAAGCAAACACATCTGCGTTTGCAACATCGTTGGAATCCGGAACTGTGGTCCCATGTACGGAGAATGTGGAGAATGCCCCGAGAGGTTTATATCTTCCGTCTTTGTCTTGTGCATCGATACGGATCATTACTAGATCGGGATTGATTGCTTGGTATTGGATCTCGGGTTTTAATTCCTCAAATCCTGAATTTTTATTAGCGCGGTAGGCATCCAAGGATCTATTTCTGGTCAGTCCCCAAATAGCTGTTTTTCCGGATGCGATCTTAGCCGGCTTTGCTGACTTGTAAGCTTCTTCTACTCCACTCGTCAAACGATCCAGTACGAACTCGGTCCAACCCTTATCGAATCCAGGTTTATTTGAAGCGAACTCGTTGTAAAAATTATTATCGTAAAAGTTAGCTGGAGCCGAATGAGTATGTGTCCCGGCAAATACGATTCCACCAAAGGAAATATCCGTTTTTGATGCCAAACGTTCCGCTAACAAGTGATGGATCAACAGAGATCCGGAAAGAAGATCGCTTTGGATCAATACAACAGGTTCATTTGCATCTTTCCTAATATAGAAAATCCTAGCATAAAGACGGGTACGGAAACCTTTTTCGGTCTCGGCCATTTTGGAATAACCTGCCAAAGGTAAACCGGGAGGAGGAGTTAAGTCCACCTTGGAAATTCCCGCAACCAGTCCTCTGGTTTTGGAGATTACTTCCGGCTTTTTATATGCGATCTTATATTCGGCAACGGTTCCGCAAGAAATAACGGAATAGATCAGAAGGATCGAAATTAGGTAGGGTTGGATTTTCTTCACAATTTGATTCGGGTTCATTCCCCCTCCGGGAATTCTGTGTAAATTTTAGCCTCTACTTGCTATCAGAAGGGTACGTTCTTAGCAAGAATTTTCGGATATGAGTATGATATCGATCCGTCTTACAAACCAATTATATTCTTCAAAAATAGCTCGGATTTTTGAGCCTCCTATTAGTTTGGGACAAAATTAGAAATAAAGATCAGGAATCTTCTATGTCCCAACCAGGTTTTTTACAAAGACTTAAATTTCATTTTTTCAATTTCTACCCTCCTTATTTCGGAGCCGGGATCAAGGTAAAAGCCTTGAATAAAGAGAGAACCTTATTCTCCACCACAATGAAACTCACTCCTTTTAATAAGAACTACGTGGGAACACAATTCGGAGGATCTCTCTACTCCATGTGCGATCCTTTTTATATGTTGATCCTGATCGAACATTTAGGACCCGGATATTTAGTCTGGGACAAAGCAGCGACAATAAGATTCCTCAAGCCGGGAGAAGGAACCGTAAGAGCAGAGTTCCATATCCCTAAGGAAAAAATACAAGAGATCAAAGAAGAAACGGATCGCAAAAGAAAAATGGACGTTACTTTCACCGCGCAGGTCGTAGATATAAAGACCGGCAAACTCATAGCTGAAGTAGACAAAGTGATCTATGTCAGAAAAAAATTGAAAGAATGATCTCTTAACTCTGCCGCCCAAATTTCGTCAGTGTGAGATTTGTTGGAGTGCTTACCGAACCCGGGACCTTTTTGTCGAACCGTTCTAAAGAAAGCCTTTAAATCTTTTTTAAAGGGGCCTAAAATTGTTTTTCCCTAGGGACTATGATGAAATGATGGCCCCAAACGCTTATGTCCCAATGGAAAACCACACCTCTGTATGAGGAGCATAAACTTTTAGGCGCTAAGATGATCCCTTTCGGCGGTTGGGATATGCCTGTTCAATATTCAGGAATCATAGCCGAGCATACAGCGACTAGACAAGCTGCCGGTCTATTCGACGTTTCTCATATGGGAGAAATTTTTGTCGAAGGTCCGCCCGACATCACCCTCGGTTTTCTGGAATCCGTTACCTGCAATTCGGTTTCTTCTCTAACGGATGGACAAGTGCAGTATAACGCGATCATCAATGAGAAAGGCGGACTGGTAGACGATATCACCCTCTACAAGTTCAACGATCAAAAATATATGATCTGTGCAAACGCATCCAATGTGGATTCGGTTTACGAGTATCTAAAAAAATACGTTCCGAGTTCCGTAAAGTTAGAGAACCAAAGTGCAAACTGGCATCAGATCGCTATCCAAGGACCCAAAGCGGATCCCATTCTTTCTTCTTATTTCCAATCGGATCTAAGTCATATCGGATATTATAAATTCGTGTTATTCCCCTTTTCAGGAGAGGATCTCATCCTTTCTAGGACAGGTTATACTGGCGAAGACGGATTCGAGATTTATAGCTCCAATGCAACGGGTGTCAAGATCTGGAAGGAACTCTTGGAGTTCGGAAAAAAAGACGGACTTCTTCCTGTAGGTTTAGGCGCGAGAGACACACTTCGTATAGAAGCAAAATATCCTCTTTATGGTCATGAGTTGGACGAGAATAGAAGTCCAAACGAGTCCGGCATAGGCTGGATCGTAAAAGAAAAGAAAACACCTTATCCAAAATACCAAGAGATCATCTCAGAAAAAAAAGAAGGACCTAAAAAAAAGGTCGTGGCCTTCGAACTTCAGGAAGCTGGAGTCCCAAGAGAGAATATGCCTGTCTTGGATTCGAACGGTAAAAATATAGGTATCACGACTTCCGGTACCTTCTCCCCTTCCTTAAAAAAAGGAATAGGGCTTGCGCTCGTAGATTCTGAAAAGATCAAACATGGAGAATCGATCCAAATCGAAATCAGAGGACAAGCAAAGTCCGCAATCATATTCACCCAATCTTTCATTCCGGGAAGCATTCGGAAAAATTAAACTAAGGATTTTCAAATGGCAGTAACTAACGCACCTCCGGGCTACAAGTTCACAGAAAAACACGAATGGGTAAAGGTAGAAGGAGATACCGCACTAATTGGGATCTCTGACTATGCCCAAGCGGCACTTGGAGATATCGTTTTTGTGGACCTTCCAAAAGTGGGAAAATCGATCAAACAGCTAGACACATTCGGGACAATCGAATCCGTAAAGGCAGCGGAAGATTTGTACGCTCCAATCAGCGGAGAAGTAGTCGAAGTTAATGGCAACCTTTCCAAAAACCCGGCAGCAGTGAATTCGGACCCATTCGGGTCTTGGATGATCCGAGTGAAAGGGTTCAACCCCTCCGAATTGGAGAAATTATTAGATCCCGAATCTTACAGAGAATTCGTGAGCAAACTGGATTAGGAAAATAGAATGAGTACGGCAACTTGGAACGGATCCGGCAAACAAACTGAAATGAAGAACCCTCTCGATCCTTTGGATACTTTTCCCAGAAGGCATATAGGTCCTGATGAAGATCAGACCAAGGAAATGTTGTCCACTCTTGGATTGTCAGCACTGGATGAATTGGTGGCAAAAGCCGTTCCGGAAGGAATTCGTTTGGAAAAAGCCCTGGATCTTCCTAAGGCATCTACCGAAAGAAAGATCTTAAATGATCTGAAAAAGATCGCTTCTAAGAACAAGTTATATCGTTCTTATATTGGTTCCGGTTACCAAGCCAGCGTAATGCCTGGAGTTATACAAAGAAATATTTTGGAAAATCCGGGTTGGTACACTGCCTATACTCCTTACCAAGCGGAAATTTCCCAAGGAAGATTAGAGGCACTTCTCAATTTCCAAACCATGATTATGGATCTAACCGGTTTGGAGATCGCAAACGCCTCCCTTTTGGACGAAGCTACAGCTGCCGCAGAAGCAGTATTCTTAGCTTTTGGAATTCGCAAAAACGAAACTTCTAAACTACTCTTTATCTCCGAATTATGCCATCCTCAAACGATCGATGTGGTTCGCACCAGAGCGCTTCCACTTGGGATCGAAGTTAAAGTTGGAAGCCATTTAAACGCAGAACTAAATGAAGATTATTTTGCCGTATTAGTGCAATATCCGGGAACGGAAGGAACAATATATAATTATGAAAGTTTCTTCCAGTTGGCCCACACTGTCGGAGCTTTAACCATCTGTGCTGCCGATCTACTTTCACTTACAGTTCTAAAGGCTCCCGGAGAATTCGGAACGGATATCGCCGTAGGAAGTTCCCAAAGATTCGGATTACCTTACGGATTCGGCGGACCTCATGCAGGTTATTTTGCTACCAAAGACGAATTTAAAAGAAATATGCCCGGAAGACTTGTAGGAGTATCCAAGGATAGCCAAGGAAATCCGGGACTTAGACTCTCTTTGCAAACGAGAGAGCAACATATCAGAAGAGATAAGGCTACTTCTAATATTTGTACAGCACAGGTTCTATTAGCAGTTCTATCCTCTATGTATGCAGTATATCATGGACCGAAAGGTTTAAAAGATATCGCTCTTAGAGTTCATCGACTCACTGAAACATTGGCAAAAAATTTAGAGAAGGCAGGTTTAGCCATTCTAAACAAAACCTTCTTTGATACGATCGTTTTAGATCTAGGATCCAAAGCTGAAACATACTTGGATGCTGCCTCCAAAAAAGAGATCAATTTCAGAAACTTAGGAAATGGTAGAATTGCCATCGCTCTAGACGAAACTGTAGAATTTTCCGATCTAGAAGATATTCTTTCCGTATTCGGGATCTCTAAGATAGATCTTTCGCTAGAAGGAATTTCCATCCCGAACGAATTTGTCCGAACTTCTAAATATCTGACACATCCGGTGTTCAACTCTCATCACACAGAAACGAAGATGTTGAGATATATTAGAAAATTGGAATCCAGAGATCTTTCTCTTACGACTTCCATGATCCCTCTGGGTTCTTGCACAATGAAACTCAACGCTACAGTGGAGATGTTCCCTGTAACCTGGCCTGAGTTCTCCAATATACATCCGTTCGCACCGGCCAGCCAAACAGAAGGATATAGAACTGTATTTTCTCAATTGGAATCCTGGCTTTCTCAAGTGACCGGATTCCCGGGAATTTCTCTCCAGCCAAACGCAGGCTCTCAGGGAGAATATGCAGGATTACTCGCGATCCGAAACTATCACATTAGCAGAGGAGATAAGAACAGAGATATTTGTCTGATCCCGATTTCCGCGCACGGGACCAATCCTGCTTCGGCTGCGATGGTTGGATTTAAAGTGGTCGTGGTTGCCTGCGATTCCGAAGGAAACGTAGACTTAGAAGATCTGAAAGCAAAAGCAAAAGAACATTCTAAAAACCTGGCTGCATTAATGATCACCTACCCTTCTACACATGGAGTGTACGAGGAACCGATCAAAGAAATCTGTTCCATTATCCACGAGAATGGAGGACAGGTCTATATGGACGGAGCGAATATGAACGCGCAAGTAGGGATCACAAGACCTGCGAATATTGGCGCTGATGTTTGCCACCTGAACTTGCACAAAACTTTCTGTATTCCTCACGGAGGAGGAGGCCCCGGAGTCGGACCGATCGGTGTTGCAGAACATCTGAAACCTTTCTTACCTGGCCATCCTCTGGTAGATAATGGAACGGGCAACGAACATGGGGCGGTATCCGCGGCTCCTTGGGGAAGCGCTAGCATCGTGCTGATCTCTTGGGTTTACATCGCGCTCTTAGGAACGGAAGGATTGGAGCAGGCAACCAAGGCCGCAATCCTAAACGCCAACTATATTGCAAAACGTTTAGAGAATTATTTCCCAGTGCTTTACAAAGGAAAGAACGGATTCGTTGCACACGAATGTATCCTGGACGTAAGACCTTTTAAAAAGACCAGCGGGGTAGAAGTAGAAGATATCGCAAAACGTCTGATGGATTACGGATTCCACGCTCCTACTATGTCCTTCCCTGTACCTGGAACTTTGATGATAGAACCGACGGAATCGGAGTCCCAAGAAGAATTGGATCGTTTCTGTGAAGCAATGATCTCCATTCACGCTGAGATCCAAGAAATCGAACAAGGCAAAGCGGACCTTAAAGATAACCCATTAAAGAATGCGCCTCATACTTCCGCGATGGTCATCTCTGATAATTGGAACCACGCATATTCCAGAGAACAGGCAGCATATCCTGCACCTTGGACTAAAGAACATAAGTTCTGGCCTTATGTAGGAAGAATAGATAACGTATATGGAGATCGAAACCTGGTTTGTTCCTGCCTTCCTCCGGAGGCGTATCTTTAATTTTTTCTTAAAGTCCGTAGATAATAAAAAAGACCGGGGTTTTCGCTCCGGTCTTTTCATTTTCAAAAGATTGAAAGTTCAGAATTAGTCGTCTTTCTTTTTCTTTTTGGATTTTTTAGACTTCTTTGAGTCTCCATCATCATCCTTGTCTTTTTTAGACTTCTTTGACTTTTTAGGTTTTTTGGAATCGCCCTCATCGTCATCGTCTTTGTCCTTCTTGGATTTTTTGGATTTCTTAGAATCGGAATCGTCCTCATCCTTATCTTTTTTAGATTTCTTGGATTCCTTATCCTCATCCTTGTCTTTTTTAGATTTTTTCTTTTTAGGCTCGTCTTGATCGTCGTCATCGTCCTTATCTTCGGACTTTTTAGCCTTAGATTTCTTTACTGAATCTCCTGAATCGGATGCCTTTCCAGGTTTCGCCCTGCAATAAGCATCAACATTCGTACCGTCTTGTTTGGAATAGCCGGATACCCAGGTACAATCAGAATCGGATTCACATTGGCCTTTGGATAAACCTTGGCATTGGGACTCGGCAGAAAGAGAAGTTCCACCTATGAGAAGTACACCTGTAAAGAGAATACTAGTTATAAATTTTAAAAGATATATCGGTTTACGATACATTCTATCGACTCCTAAATCGAATGGTTCGACAAGGATCTATATCGAAAAAGAATTTGCGATCCTGAATTATCGCCGACTGAAAAATATTTTTTAGTCCGTTCGATCTCAACCGGACAAGTAAGTTCAATAAAACGAAATAAATTTCCTATATTTCAAAAAAATTATATTAGAATCGTTTTAAAAAGGTGGGTCGGGAGGGGAATTCCTCCCGACCAAGCACAGTCAGGAATCAACCGCCATAGTACATCAACTGGAACCCGAATTTAGGATATAAAATGCCCATCTAATCTAACATCAACTCCCCGGGTCCATACCTTCAGAGCGGTCCGCATTCTACTATCGAGTCTTTAAATCGTCAAGCTTACAAAATAAATACGGTCCAAATTTTGGAAAAAAATTTCATTTGGAAATATCTTTTTTCGAACGGTCGATATTCCATGGATCACATTACATTGATCATATTCACTATTTCTAATAGTCTTTAGGTAGATCGGCCGGGTTCCAAACTTTATACTCCCTGTTCAGAATTCGATAGATACGAAATAAACCGTAATGATATCGACCCATCGAGAATTGTAAGCTTTGATTTTACGGAAAATGTTTGGAGAAATAAAAAAGGCCGGAGATGAATCCGGCCTATATGATTGCGGTAGAAACCCGGCAACGTCCTACTCTCCCACACAGCGAACCATGCAGTACCATCAGCGATGAGAGGCTTAACTTCCGTGTTCGGGATGGGAACGGGTGTGACCCTCTCTCTATAACCACCGAGAATCTATAGCCAGTATTTCGGACCAATCTCGGAAGTCCACTTTTTTTCAAAGAAAAATAGAAGTTTTTAGTAAGTAGAAAAGAGCCGAATTTTCGGGTTTTTACCTAGGCGCAAATTCGGATTTCGAGTTTCAAAACCCTAAAGAAAGTTCCCTGACTTCTTCTCTGGTATACGCATCCGGTTTTTTTAATATTTGGACCAAGGCTTTAAATTCTCTGGGAAGTAGATTTCCCGGATGTTTATTAAAATAATATTTGGAAGATCTATAGATCCCGTTCAGCCCTCTTCCCCAATATACCAAATTCAAATAATATTCCAAAACTCCCTTTTTGCCTAGCTCTTCATCCAATGCTTGCGCGATCCGGATCTCTTTCAATTTGCGGGTTAATGTTTTATCTCGGGATAAAAATAATGTCCTGGCAAGTTGTTGATCCAAAGTACTTGCACCTCTCAACCTCCTGAACAAAAATACAGCCTGTAGGATGGAAGATTGAATATCCGCTAAAGAATATCCTCTATGTCTATAGAATCTATAATCTTCTACTTCTACCAAATATTCCAAACTTCCGGGTGGCAATTCTTCCAATCTTACCCAATCGTTTTCAAGCGGGACGGATTCTAAATTCTCCGGTAGGTATATGAGTTTGTTCTCTCTGAATAAGATCCTTTTTTCCGGAAAGGTTTGGTAATAGATTAGAAGAAGGAATACCAATACCAGGACACTTCTGATCCCGAAAAAAAACCATCTATGCAAAAAATGATTTCCCTCGTTCATCGGACTTCCGGGCTGTTTTGTTTGTCGTATATCAAAAATACTTCCTGCTCTTTCTGTTCGGAAGATACCAATTTCCAAATCTCTTGATCAAAGTTACGGTATGCGAATTCTCCTCCCGTGATCGAAGGTAATCCGAATTGCCCTATTAAAAATGGAACAATCGTAAGATAAAGTCTATCCACTAGTCCCGATCTGAAAAAGGAATCGTTCAGTCTGGGACCGCCCTCTAAAAGAATTTTGGTATATCCCCTTTTTTCCAATTCGTTCAGGATGATCTCCGGGGCCAGATCTTCCCCCTGTAGTGTGACTATTTCTGCAAACTCGGATAATTCGGACCTAACCTGGGATTCGTTATTAGAAGTGCAAAATAGCAGCGGTTTTACTTTAGAAAAATGGAATACTTTTTTATCGGAAGGAATTGTTCCTGTTCTGACAAGAAGAATGGCTCTAGGTTCCTTCTCCGATTCCACATATCTGAGGTGAGTTACAGGATCATCGTTGAGTATGCTGTTTTTTCCGAGGATAAGAGCGTCCGCTTCGGAGCGGATCTGGTCCATTCTTCTTTTATCATTTCTGGAAGAAAGACCGTACCATTTACCATCGGGGCGGCATACCTTTCCGTCCAAGGTCATAGCCATATTTACGGATACAAAACGACCGCTCATTGAGGTTTAGAAGCGAGGGTTTCGGAAAGCAATTTGAGAACTCTTCCTCTACAGGTACCACAGCCGGTACAACAATTCGTGTCTCTCATCAATTTACCTAATGTGTCATTCCCTCGACGAATAGAATTTGTTATATCCTCTTCGGATACCTGGTTGCATACGCAGACCTTTCTGGGTCGCATCAGGGCGTTTAGGTCTATTTGACTAAAGTCGGAAGAATTCATTAGGCCTTCTAATTATTGGACGCCGAAAGCAAAACCATCACTCAAGCTAAACATAAGAAGGCCCGGATCAAGAGAATTTTTTTTCCATTCGGTACACGAATTATACTCCTGACATCCTGGTCTCAAGAACCTGAACCTTGGAGAAAGGTTCGTATAACGGATTCCAGGAGGGATATTTCTCGTTGACAGCTGGACTTTCAAGCTCATCCTCATGCGGAAAATTCCATAAAGGAAACCTACAGAATGCAAGTAACCAAACGCGCTCCCCTACGGGAAATTTTCGGATGGTGCATGTTCGATTTCGCCAATTCTAGTTATACCACTGTAATTATAACAGTTATCTATTGCAGAGTTTTCGCGGAAGTAATTGTCCCAATCTCCTCCAATCCGGCAAATCCTTATGAAGATGGGAATTTCCTTTTTGGTTTAGCTTTATTTTTTTCTTATTTATTAGTGGTGGCAACCGGTCCTTTATTCGGCGCTATCTCCGACTTCTCCGCGAAAAAGAAAGCGTTTCTCTTTTGGAGTTATATAAGCTGTATAATCAGCACTGCCGCTCTTTGGTTAGTTTCCACTCCTGGTTCTTGGGAATTAGGTTTTGCTCTGATCATTCTTTCTAACTTCTTCTTTGCATCCGGAGAAAACTTTGCTTCTTCCTTCTTACCACATTTAGGTCCAAAGGAAGAATTAGGAAAAATTTCCGGTTATGCTTGGGGTGTCGGGTATATGGGAGGTTTACTTTCCGTATTCTTGGTCCAAACTTTCGTGGCGCCTTCCATTGATCCTGCCATCTACGGTTCCTTAAGATACGTAGGACCTCTGACCGCATTCTTCTTTTTACTAGCTGGAATTCCGACATTCTTACTTTTGAAAGAATATAGACCGCATGCAGAAAGACCGGAAGGAAAAAGTTATCTTACGATCGGATTCAGTCAATTGATAGAAACCCTTAAATCGATCGGTTACTTCAGAGATTTAGTCATATATTTGATATCTCTTTTCTTCTCCATGGCTGCTCTTGCAATCGTAATCGCGTTTGCGTTCCTATACGGAAATCAGGAAATTAAGATCACATCGGAACAAGAAACCGCGTTATTTATCTTACTCCAATTTTTTGCGATGATAGGAGCGATCTTCTTCGGATTCGTTCAGGATAGGATCGGAGCCAAAAAAACTTTTAATATCACTTTGGTCTTTTGGATACTATGTCTGATCGGAATTTATTTTGTAAGAGAGATTACTGGATTTGTGAACGGACTAGGTGTGGATATATCCGTACAATGGGTGTTCGTGATCTTTGGAACTCTAGCAGGTTCGGGAGTCGGTTCCACCCAATCTGCAAGTAGGGCGATTGTTGGGATCTTCTCCCCTGAATCCAAATCGGGAGAATTTTTCGGGCTCTGGGGTCTTTCCGGAAAATTGGCGGCCGCCATCGGAGTTTTTGCGATCGGTATATTACAGAAAATTTTCGATCTACGAAATGCGTTCTTAGTAGTCGCCGTATTCTTCTTTATTTCCTTGATCATCAACATGTTTGTGAACGAAAAAAGAGGGGTCGAAAAAGCCAAGGAATGGGAGAAAAACGGAGGGCAATAGTTCTCCTTCTTCCAAGCTTTTGCTTGAAAATACGAAACTATACTCTTATACTTAGTTTGTGGCTGGCACTGAATTCCATACAGAGGACGAATTTGAAACCCACCAGAGCCAAAGAAAATTGGCTCTGGCGACGATGGACGAATTGACCCAAACAAAATTGGACCTATTGGATGCCGGTAAAGAAATTCCTAAATTTCTGAACTACGCGATCTCGTATTTGAATCGCAAATATCTCACGGAAGAAAAAGTGATCAGTGACCTGATCGTAAGAAGGGACTCCGCGAGTTGATTACTCGTCCTCATCATCCTTTTCTTTTTCCGCTTCTATTCTTATTTCAGAGATCACGGCTTGCGCCTCATCAAACATTGGCGTTAGGGTAGAAGTATCCGAATCTATTTCGCTGACCGTATCTTCCAGATAATAAGTACCTTGTGTGGTTAAAAAAAAGAATCTTACCTGATCCAAGTCAGGATTCGGGGTCCAGCGAACCTTCTTTCCCTCTTTCCAAAGATAAGCATATTTGTGGATCAAACGTATGGAACTTTTTTGGATACTTTCCCTTCCCCCACCGCCAATAAAGGAAGCTCCCGAAGTTAAAAATAAGCTAGCGTCTCCGGAAAGGAATGTGACTAAAGTGACAATCTCTCTTTGGGTGGGCCAATCCATAATGATCCCGTAGACGACCGTTTTTCCGTTCGGATTTTTGATACCTATATCATCGTATTCCGTTTCGAATGCGAGTTCCCTTAATTCCTTATAAGGCGTTTTATCGACGGACGGAGTACAATAAGTAAGGACCAGCAATATACCGATTATATTATAAAAAATAAATTTGGTTAAAAGGCCCGAAAACTTTTCTGACATGCAAGTATACCGCTTTGTTCTCCAAAAGAGATCCTTTGGAGAACCTATCCCGATAGATATCAGGAAAGACTTCTTTTTGCAAAAAGAAGTAAGAGAACCTAAGAAAAATTCCTGGATCTGAAAAAATCAAATCCTTCTTATTTCTTTTTAACCTTTTTCTTAGGAGACTTGGATGCTGCTTTTTTCTTGGGTGAAGATTTTTTAGGAACGGCCTTCTTCTTGGAGGGTTTTTTCTTCGGTGCTACCCTTTTCTTACCGTCTTCGCTTGCGGTAAGGCTCGGATCTTTTTCCGTATTCTTAATATGAGAAGTATGCCTGAATCTAAGTGCGGACCAATCATCGTCTATAGAGATCAATCTAACCCCTTCGAAACTGATCTTTCCGAGCGGATCCCACCCCGCATCCCTATGAATGGATACATTATATTTTCGGGAGGTCTTCTTTGGATAGGCCAACCATAAAAGCCCGTCGTCCACCAAGGTAGTCGGTACCATTGAGGCGATATTACGTATCTCGACTTCGGTTTGAACGAAGGCAAGAATGAGTCTGTATCTTTTTCCGGACCTTAGCGCTCGATCTACAGGAGCCCCTAAACTGGAAAGTGCAGGTTCGAATTCATAAGGAGAAGATAAAACACAAATCTCCCCTTCGCCAGGTTTGAATTGTAATTTACCGAAAACGGAATGGATAGCCATCGGTAAATAGAATCCTTTTCGCCAAGAAAAGGCAAGCGAGAAACCGAAAACATTTTTTTGATCCGTTTTCAGATCCATTGGATATTCTTAAATTAGGGACCTTACCCCTGTTTATGGGATACATTACTTCACCCAGGTGGATAACAATCGTTATCCAACCAGTGAAAACTAACGTCATGCAATAGAAGATAATCGTTTAAGAAGTTTATTAACTTCCCGAAAAGGTCCTGGTCCAAATAGGACAAGAGATCCGGCTAATTTTGCCACAGATTTTCCTTCTTCTAGTTCTCGTAGAAACCGCAGTATACTATGATATTTCTCAATAATCAAAAGGCGAACCGAACCGATCGGCTCGCCTTTTCCCTTATTCTAAAGTTCTAATCTTTTTTCTTATTGGAATTCCAACATCTTAGAAACAAGTCTCTTTTGGTTGAGTTCCAGATCTCTCAACTTATGGCGAACATTCTTGTCCACCTTACGAAGGTATTTCTTGTACGTTACGATAATCTGTTTTTGTTTATTATAAGGTAGAGGATTGGTTTCCTCATGTAGTTTGGTCTCCACACTAGGTGCAATAGATTGGACAGGAGTATCCGGCCAGATCAATTCGGTATCATAGCTGGAATAATATTCTAATTTGATCTCTTTATTGTTGTTCGGAGTTCTTTTTCCTTCACTTCCGATCTGAGGTCCTTTAGGATCTATATTGATCACTCTACGCATTTCTCTGACGAAAATTTCTCCGTTCGAGTTTGTACGCTTGAATTGCATAATAATTTTTTCTAGTTTTTCAGGATTGCTGCCAGGATATATAAATATACGAGCGTTAAAAAGATAAGTTTTAGGGAAGTCCCAGAAAGATTCTCCGGAACCCATGTCTAATTCTAGATACGGTTTATTATCCCGATCCGTTTTTAAGAATTGAGGTAATTCCTGCGGCTCGTCACCGATATATCTTAACGCTTTTTTGGTGGTATCCATCTGAAGGATCTTATTGATCTGATGGATATTCTGAGAGATAGAAGCGTGCAAGTTGTCTATCTCAATGTCCGAAAACCCAGCCTTACGGATGGCTTCGATCTGACGTTCGATCTCTCTTTCTTCCATAGTCAGGATTTTAGGAGCCGCATCTATTTGTACGAATACGGCCAAAAGGGAAATTATGAGAAAGATAAGGGTTTTCATTAGAACTGCCTTCCTTCTAAATATCGAAAAGACTATACCCTAATCTTGATCCTAAAAAGGATTTTTTCCAGGGTTCTTTCCTGATTATGCCTCGAATCTTCCGTCCGAATGCCTATTTCGAAGAGGAACTCCGACTTGGAAAATTATTTCCGAGAGAATTGGAAGCCAGGAATTCCGTTTTAGAATCCTCTTTTTTAGTTCTGAATTCATTTCCGGACTCCGCAAAAGTTTTAGCTCATTCACCACCGGAGGAAAATTGGATCGAATACTGGAAGGAGAAGGGTGTACAGATCCCAAAACCTATTCTCCTCAGAAATCGAAAACAATCTTTGCAAAATAAAAAAGAGATCCAGTTGGAAGAATGGGGGAAAATCTCCCGTTGGAATTCCGAAAAGAATGATTTAGAGATAGATCCGGTTATTCTTGAAACGGCAAGGGAATACGGATCTAAATTGAACCAAAATGATTGGAACCAAGAGAACAATCCGAATTTTTTTTCTTACTCTATTCGTAATCGGCAAGATTGGGAGAAGTTTCTCCGTAATGAAAAAGATCGCTTCTCTTCCGAGCAAAAATTCGTTTTTAAGACCGAGTTCGGATTTGCAGGTTCTCAGAAATTTAGAGATGTCTCGGGACTAAAAGACCTGGCGGATATGTTCTTAAAAGTAAAAAAAGAACCTTTTCGGATCGAGACATGGGTGGATCGAACGAAAGATTTCAGTTTATTATTCTCCGCGAAAAACGGAAAATTTAAGATAGAAGAAGCTACCATTCTACTCAACGATCAAAAAGGAAAATATTCAGGGACTTGGATGGGAGAATTTTCAGAAATTGAAAATTACCTTTCCGAAATGTCTGAACCTTTTTCAAGGATCTGTAAATTCCATCCGACCTACGAAGGATTCGGTTCCGTGGATTCTTTTTTCTATAGATCCGAAGGAACGGAAGTTTTACGCACGATTTCGGAGATTAATTTTAGATGGACCATGGGCTGTTTGTTATTGGAACTCCGGCGAAAATTTCCAAAGAAGGGAAATGACCTTCTTCTTTTCTTCCCTAAAGTCCATAGCCAAGACCCGTATTCTAAATTAAAAGTTTGGGAGAAGGAAACAGGCTGGGAAATTTATCCACTTTCCGCATTCTTCTCCCCTTACAAAAGACCGAACCAGAGAAATCTAATTTGGGTCCGCTTACCGGCTCAAAAATCTCAAGATCCTTGGGAAGAGGCCAAAATTGTTTCGGATAGCGGTAACCGAGTTCTGGGCGCCTGAAATGTACTTGTGATTCTTTACCTGCCTCCGAGACTGGTTCCAATCCCCTTCGGGGAACTCTGCCTGCAGATATTACTCAGGTTTCAGGAAAAGAGATGGAACTGTTTCTCAATTACGCGCTGTATATTATCGTAAGTATCGGATTCATGATTCCCTTCACCGGATTTGTTATCGGAGCGGGAGCGATCGTAAACGCTACCGTTGCCGGATTTGCCGTTAACTTGTTGGCTCAAATCGTAGAAGAGGATAGACTGAAGGCTTATCTTGAAAAGAATAAGTCTACTTTGATTGGTCAGGCTTTACTAAAAGCAGTCGAAGCAGGTAAGACCAAACTTCAACCCGGCTCAGTTGTTTCTCATGCAGAAGAGCATGGACATGGCGGGCATCATCTGATCTCCGTTCAAACGTATTCTTTAGTGTTTGCCGCACTGATCGTTGGAACTATCATCACAGTATTAGTAGCCCAAGTTGACTTCGGAGCAATGAACACTGTGATCGCTATGCTTGTAGCGACCATCAAAGCTTCCTTAGTATTAGCTTACTTTATGCACCTAAAGTATGATAATGTAATGAACAGAGTGATCTTCGGATCCGGCTTCTTGTTCTTACTTCTTCTTTTCGGATTCTCCGTAGCGGACATCTACACAAGAGCGAAAATTTTCGCAGGTTTCCCTTACTAAGAATAGCACAACACTTCCTTTGTATTTCAAAAGAACCGGCTTCCACGCCGGTTTTTTTGTAGCCTGAGATTTTCTTTTCGGCTTTCGTATCCGAATTCGAACAGAGGAACTATGGCAGGATATTCAGGCACCCCCTTGGCCAAAAAGTTAGGATTTAAAGAAGGCCAGAACGCGATCATAATCAATGAGCCAAAAGAATTTAAAGGTTTATTGGAAGAACTTCCTCCTAATATTACATTCAAGAAGAAGTTAGCGGGAAGTTTCGATTATATTCATTTTTTCTGTAAGACCAAAGACGAACTTTCTAAAAACTTTCCCAAGTTCCCGGATTACTTAGCGGACAAAGGTATGGTTTGGATCTCTTGGCCGAAGATGAGTTCCGGCGTGAAAACCGACTTAAAAGAAGATATGATCCGAGAAATAGGCTTGAAGACAGGATTGGTAGACGTTAAAGTCTGCGCAATCGATTCGGTTTGGTCCGGTTTACTTTTCAGAAGAAGAAAAAGTTAAACATAAAATCAAAATTTCAAAAACGTGAACATGAACTTCTTAGAACGTTACAGTCTGGCCTTCTTATTACCAGGGATCATTTTATGTTTTGCCTGTTTTGAAAAAGTTCCGGAAGTCAAAAAAACAATCGAGATCCCTGAGCTTGGCTTAGTCTTGAATTATGAAGGTTGGATCTATGAGGAATATGATCCGAATCGTGACGGTTCCGAACCGAATCGTTCCAAAAACAAAAGAGAATCCCAAAATGATAAACAAGTTAAGGTGATGTTCTATCTTTTTGAACCGGAACAAAACAAAACTTCCGAAATCAGGACCAATATTAATTTTGTGTCGGAGCCGATTCCTCCTAAATATTCTTGGGCAACCCTCGAGGATTACGTAGCTTCGATAGGAGGGCTGTATTCGAATGTATACAAAGAATATGAAATACTTTCCGTTCCTCAAAAATGCAGTTTCGGAAAGGAAAAATGTATCTTTTTAGAATCTAAGTTCGTTCTCCCCAATACCGAGGTAAAAAAACAGGTCCGCACTTTACAATGGATCTTTTTAAAGGAAAGTTTTGTGTACATTTTTACGGGGACCGTACCGGAGTCAGAGTTTTCCGAGAAAAATAAAAAGATCCTAAATACGATCCAAACGCTTAGCGAAAAAAAGGAGAATTCCAATTAACGATTACGAACTTCGTCGTTCTTAAACGGGTGTCTTTTCCCTAGTAATATCCTCGTATTCTACCAATAGTTTGTAGATCATGACCGCTTCCTTCCAGATATGGATCTTTCCTTCACGATTCAAATTTCTAACATATTCGTTGACTTCCGGGAGCCTGGACCTGAAAAAATAGAATAATTTTTTATCCTCAATGGCGATATGACTCACTAACCAATCCTTTAGATCCTGGATCAAGATTGCCAATGACTCTAATTCCTCTTTTTCACTTCTTTCAATCATATCGTTGATGAGTATATTAAAATTCTCGTGTTGTTTTTGATGGTTCCTTTCTCCGATATAGCGAAAATTATGCATAATCGCTTCTTCCGTGCTGAAATGTTCCCTAATATATTCTATCGTTTCTTGGATCGCTTTTTTCAGTTCAAGACTCAAATACTCGCTACCGATCTCTTGTTTCAACTTCTGCTTGTATAACTTATCCGTTTTCACCAATAATTGCAAAAGCCATAGATGTTGGATATCCACGATCGCAATCCCTGTTTTGAGTTTATAACGATACCAAAGGTCGGAGATCAGCTTTAAATTATCCTCTCCTATAACGTTAAATTCCTTCGAGACCGTCTGTTTAGCGGAATATACCACCGCAGCATACAAATTTTCGATTTCCTTGGCATGAGGAGAAGTTCTCAGCTGTTCGTTCAGCGAAGAAGAAATTTCCTGAGTGATATTAATGTCCGCAAGATCGACATACTGTCTGTCTTCGCTGAGAATATGTCTGAATAACCACTTTTTCAGGTTTTTCAGCAGTTCCATCACTGCTTGTTCGAAGTTTCCCTCGAAATTCTTTCGGACCCGATTCTTTAAGGCAGTGAGAAACCGCATATGCTGCAATCTATGTTGTCCTAGTTTTGTGTAACCTATACTCTCCAGAAGTTTCTCTTCTAAAGCGAAATGTTCGGATGCATAATCCAAGGTTTTAGAAAGTGCATTCGTAAACGTAGTTTCCAGTGCGGATCTGGTTCCCGACTCCAGTTTATCTTCTAAATCCGCAAGGATCCCGATCAACCAAAGATGTTGTTTATCTATTTCAGGAATTCCTAAAGAAAGATCGAAGGTCTTCCAAATACCTCTGATTTTTTCTATAACCCTTTCGTCATACATGAGATCATCCTTATAAGTCGTTTTGCGGAAAACTATAACAAGGATTAGCAGGCAAGGTTCAGGACGAATCAGAAATCGAGTTAGGAAAAATTGATTTATATCAAATCGAAAGTAGAGGAGAAGTTTAGATAAGAATTATATGCCGTATCTTTTGATGATGGACTTTGCTTCTTCTATAAACGAATTCTCTTCTTCTTTTGTGAAAGGTTTGAATACGTTCTCTTGGAATCTTTTTGCCAATTGTATGTATTCCAAACAACCTGCGATACTCATCTCAGGTTTTGCTTTTTTTTCGTAGATAACGATGTCCCCGTTTTTCGGGATCACCATCGCTCTAGGCGGGATTTTTTTACCACCGCGGATCATTGAACCTGCGAGTATCATCGCTCCATCTCCGATCTCCGCCTCATCCAAAATGATCGCACCTATTCCGATCAGACAACCCTTACCGATCTTACAGCCGTGAAGCATTGTATTATGACCTACTAATGTATAATCGTCTATAAATAAACTTCCGGTGGAATCGGTATGAAGTGTACTATTATCCTGGATATTTACACCTTCTCCCAATTTGATCTCATTTAGATCCGCACGAACAACGGCACCCGGCCAGAGAGAAGATAAAGGTCCCATCTCCAACATTCCGAATGCAGTTGCAGCCGGATGGATAAATGCCGTCTCGTGGATTTTCATAGTTTAACGAAGAGGATAACCGGAAGAATTCGCAATTTGGATGAGGCGATCCGTGATCTCTTTGATCCTGTCTTGGGTCAAGTTTTTGTCTTGGCTCAAAAGTTTAAATCTATAAGAAACGGACTTTTTGTTTTCAGGAAGATTTCCACCCGTAAATACGACTGTAACTTTTACATCCTGCAGCTCCGGGAATTTTTCTCGGACAGCAGCATCACTGAACTTGGAAGAGGATTCATTCAGATCCATCACCAAAGATAGATCGATCTCCGTTTGAGGGAAATGAGACGGAGCGGCAAAATAATTTGTGTTCCGATCCACGGTCCATACTTCCAGCAATGAAGCGAATTCGAATCTTCCTAAAATGACTCTCTTTTTGATATCGGCATTATCCAAGGCTGCAGGATGAGCGTATCCTAACTCCCCTATTCTTTTTCCGGAAACGAATAAGCAAAGAGAAGCCTTAGGATGAAAATAGCTTCTTTCTTCTATCTTCCATTCGATCTCTCTTAAATTTAAATGTCTTAATACTTTTTCGATACCTGTTCTAACGTCCAAGAAATCGGACTCTAATACGTTTAAATCCTTTTCGTTGGACTTCCTACCGAAAGAAACCGCCCAAACAAACCATTTGGATTCGTTAAAAGGCTCCTCTGCTTTTTTATAAGTGCGGCCGAATTCGAAAATTTTCAGTTTTTCGAAACGATCGCCATTGAGCCTGATATTTTTCAAAAGAGAAGGATATAAAGAAGTTCTTAAATATGCCTGCTCATCCGGCATTGCATTCAGGATCTTGATAGAATCTTTTACTTCTCCTTCGAAAGAATTATCTTTAGAAGAGGCGTAAGAATAATTGAATACTTCGTTGTATCCTAAGATTTGGGAGAATGCTCTTTTTAGATGTTTTTCCAACTCTCTGGAGAAATTACGAGCAGGAGGTTTTACATCCGAAGCCAATGGACGGACCGGAATAGAAGCGTATCCCAATGTGCGGCCTATCTCTTCTACAATATCTTCGGGAATAGTGATATCGTAATTATGCCTGTATTTAGGAACAAGCACCTTAACGGTATCTCCTTTCCATTCCGTGGAGAAGGAAAGTTGTTTTAGGATCTTATCCGAAGTCGATTGATCGATTTCCGTTCCTAATTTCTTATTTAAGAAATTTAAACTGACTTCTATTTCTACTTTTTTATCCGCAGTATGAATGTATCCGGCAGGAAGACTTGCCTCCAGATCCGGACAACCGTTCTCTTTCAGAAGATTTAAGGCTCTTTTGAGGATAGGAAGAGCGGTCGTCGCTTCCAGACCTTTTTCGTAACGAATGGAAGACTCCGAACGAATTCCCGTTTTTCGAATAGACTTACGAACAAACTCTCTCGGAAAAACCGCGGATTCTAAAATAACTTTTTTAGAATTAGAATCCACTGCGGTATCCGCACCACCCATCACACCTGCAATCGCTACTCCCTTTTTAGCGTTACGGATGATCAAAATTTCGGGATCAAGTTTGGGAGAAGTTTCGTCTAGAAGTAAAAAACTTTCGTCCTTCTTTGCATAATCCACTTCTAGTTCGATCCCGCCTTGAGCGAATAATTTATCCGAATCGAAGAAGTGAGTCGGCTGCCCCGCTTCCAATAAGAGATAATTGGAAACATCCACCACATTATTGATCACCCTCACTCCGCATTTTTTCAAACGGGAACGAACGGTTTTATTAGAAGGTTTGATCTGGATCCCTTCGATAGCAGAAGAATAGTAAGAATGCGCGTAATCCGTTTCTTTTACTTTCGGAGAAGTCAAGTTTTTGGAAAATTCCCAGTCTGTTTCCAAAGGATTAAACTTGATCGGTAGATTTAATTGAGCGGCAAGTTCTCTTGCAAATCCGAAATGGCTCCATAGGTCCGGGCGATGTGTGATCGATTTATTATCAATATCTAAAATAGTATCTCTGAACCCAAAAAGCTCTCTCAGATTCAAACCGGGTTTTGCATCCGGATCATCCAAGACCATGACTCCCGCATCTTCCTCGGAAAGGCCCAGTTCTTTTTCGGAACAAAGCATACCGGAGCTTTTTACTCCTCTCAGTTCGGACTCTAGGATCTTTTTATCTCCTAGTTCTGCGCCTGGAACTGCCAATGGAACCAAGTCCCCTACTTTTAAATTCGGAGCGCCTGAAACGATTTGGATCTTATTTTTACCGTCCGTAACCTGCGCGACTTGGAGTTTGTCTGCCTGCGGGTGTTTTTCTAAGGAATCGATCTTTACTAAAACTACCTTCTCTAAATGAGAAAAATAATCTTCGACCCCATCTACTTCACATATTGAAGCCGCAATTTTTTTCAGGATATCTTCGAGGGACACATCCTTAATCGGGGTAAAATCGTTGATCCAATCCAGGGATAATTTCACGTAAACTGTCTCCTAAGGCCGAATATTTGGCGGAGTAGTTTAACAAAAGCGGATAGCGGGTGCCAATGTCCAGCAGTAAAAACCGGAATATAAAAGGTTTAAGACGGTCCCTAATTTAACTTAATCCGAACCCGGAAGATATGCTTGGAAAAGTTCAAAACGATGGTGGATCTCTTTTCCAACTTTTACCTTTCGCAACTCCACTTCGAAATCCTCTTTTACTTTTTGGATCTCGTTCTTAGTTCGATTCATTGCGGATTTTTTTTCGGGTCTTCCTTCCCATTTAAAAGCAGCCTCTTGCCTCATCAGTTTTTCTTCGAGTTGGCGCAGTGTGTTTTGGTTGCTGTTCCGGATCTTGTATTCTTCTTTTTGGAATAGATCCTTGGTTTGTTCGTATAATTCTTTTTTTCTATCTTCTAATGCAAACTCTAAGGTCTCGCAGGCGATCACGAAATGTTTTTCCGTATCTTGCGGTAGTTGTGTTTCAGAGGATCTGAATCGGTTCTCTCTTACGATCTCGGGAAGGCTTTCCAATACCTTGGCATTCCCGCTGCGTCGGTTCACTTCCACAACGAACAATTCTTTTCTGTCCAAAGAAAATTTGAATTCTACTATAAATACGAAGTATAAAAAATTGCCGGAAGTCCTATAGAATCCAACTTTCCAACCGGATCTATCTTTCAGAAAGGATTGGACAGCCTCTTCGACCAAAGGATGTCCGAATGCTAAAAATTCCAAACCGTCGTCTGCGAGTGCAAGTTCGGAATTAAATGTGGCCTTCTTTCCTTTATAGTTCACTCCATCCAACTCATAGATCTGAGGCTTTAGAGTTTTGAGTTTAAAATTCAATCGATCCGAATACTTTTTAGCGTATCGGACAAAAAATGTCTCTAAGTGTTGGTTTGTAAAAGATCTTTCTTGTAGAGTAGTTTTATAATAATCTTCTAAATTAAAATCCAATAATTTAGGAGTTACCAAAGATCCCAGTTTTTCGAAACCCTTTTTGGCGATCTTGATCCTTTGGTCGATCTCCTCTTCCACTTCCCTTAACTTTTTGTTTCCCGTGACGAATCTCATGAAGCTGGAATGAAAATCCAATTCGTCTTCGATAGCTCCGAGTAACTCGTCGGAGTTTCCGATCGATTCTTCGAAAAGTTTGATCTTATTGGAGAGTACTTCTAAAATTCTTTCCGCAACTGTGTCTTTAGAAGCAAAGTTAAAAATAAATACATTGTCCTTCTGACCGAACCTGTGAATTCTTCCGATCCTTTGTTCGATCTTTAAAGGGCTCCACGGTAGATCGTAATTGAAGAGAACGTTTGCAAACTGAAGGTTACGACCTTCTCCGCCGGCTTCCGTACAGATCAATATCTCTGAAGTTTTTCTGAATTCGGAGATTGCGTCTTCTTTTGCATCCGCACTTAAAGATCCGTGGAATAATGTGACCTTGTATTCCGATAAAGTAGAAGCTAAGAAGTCCTGTGTACTTCTGAATTGCGTGAATATTATAAATTTAGGATGCCCTTCTTTTTTGAGCTTTGCGATCGTTTCTTTCAGCTTCTGGCTTTTGCGATCTTCTTTGATCTTTTTACCCAAAAGGATCAACCTGTTTAAGGACAATAATTCCCTTCTAAGATTTGCCAGATCGGAGGGAGCGGATTCGTCCAGATCGGAAACGAAATCTTCCACTCCTTCCGTTTCATCCAAGTCCCATTCCTCTAATTTGTTTCCGACTGCTTGTAAACGATGGAGCCTATTCTCCAGCATGAACTTACGCTTGGACAATGCGGAAAGAAGTGCGAATACGGATGAATCCAATAATTTCTGGAATACGATCATCACGAACCCGATCGCCCGATTTTGGGTTCTCATCGCTAGATTGTATTCTCTACGAACGTATTCGGTGGTCTCGTCGTAAAATTGTCTCTCTGCGTTGGACAATTCTATCTTTACGGTTTTGGCGAATCGTTTGGTAAATCCGCCCACTTCTACCTTTCTTCTTCTTAAAAGAACTTTCGAGATCTTTTCTTTTAATCCGTTTTTATTTCCAAGAACATAATCGTTTATAAAAGTATGATATGGTCCGAGCAAATTCGGATCCACTAAGTGGACCAGATAATACAGCTCTTCTAATTTTCCTCTAAAAGGTGTAGCGGTAAGAAGAAGCAAACATTCGCATTTTTTGGCGATCTTCTCCGCGAATAGATAAGCTCTAGTGACCTTATGATAATCCCTTCGTAAACGATGTGCCTCGTCAAAGACTACGATATCCCATTTTGTTTTCAGGATCTCTTCGGCATATTTAGGGTTTTTGATAAAGTCTACGGAAGTGATTACATGTTTGAAATTCTTCCAATTTTTCTCGCCCGTGGCTAAGAAGTTCTTTCTTTTAACGATCTCAAAGTCTTCGTTAAATTTATTCTTTAACTCCTGTTTCCATTGGACCAAAAGAGGAGAAGGAGCCACAACCAAAACCTTTTTATAACCTCTCCGAAAGATCAGCTCTTTCATAACCAGAGCCGCCTCTATCGTTTTGCCTAATCCTACCTCGTCCGCCAAAATAAATCTTGGTCTAAGTGAGTTCACTACCACGAAAGTGGATTCTATTTGGTGAGGAAGAAGCCTAGTTCTGGAATTAGATAAAGCGGAAAGTTTATCGTATGCGTGTGTGAGTTTTAACTCGAATGCTTGTAGACTTAGATCGAGTAGCTCAGGATCTGCGAAAGATTCCGTAAATGCGGTCGGATACGCTCCTATAATTTTGAGTCTGTTTGAGTTTTCAGAAACCGTTTTTCTGGTATTTGAAGATGGAAAATAGATCTGGAATTTTCCCGAGTCGGAACTTTCTATCCTTCCAATCCCTAATTCCGGTTCATCCTTGAGATAACAGGAATCCCCTCTGAATCCGCTGGAAGAGTCGGATTCGAAATCTAGACTGAGCTGCAAAGTAGAGTCCAAGATCAAACTCCCCTTTTTTCTCCCCAGATATATTTATGGGTCTGCAAAGAAAGACGCAGATCCGTTCTATTATTTTCTTTGATCCAATCTACAAGGATTTCGGGAGCTAGCTCTCCGAATACGGGAGAAGCCAGAAGATTTCCCTTTAACTTAAAACGATCTATCACTTCCAAAGTCCTATCGAAATCCTTTCTATCTCTAATTACGAATTTAATCTCGTCCAGATTATCGTTTCTATCCCGGACAAATTCCAAATTATCCAAGATCATTTTGTTTTCCATTCCGGAACCGGGGAGTTTGTAATCCAGAGTAAATACCATATTTTCTAAACCGGAGATAGGCTCTGCACCGTTTGTCTCCACCCTCACCCTCGTATAAAGCCCCGAAACTTGCCTCGACTGTTTCAATTTTTTCGCCAATGCCTGGCTGAAAATCCTATTCGAATTTTCTAATGGTTCTCCGCCCGTCAAAAGTATTTGTGTAGGAGAAGAAGTAATGGATCCTATCTCCGAGATCACATCTTCCAACTCCATTTGTTTTCCCGCATTCGGAGAAAGTGCGTACGGAGTGTCGCACCATAATTTGCGATTTCCATCCATTCCGCATCTGAGAGAACATCCCGCAAATCGGACAAAAATGGTAGGCAAACCTGTTGAAATTCCTTCTCCGGAAACGGAGAGATAAATTTCATGAACGACGGATTTCATAGTAAGGAATAGCTCTCCAAGGTACAAGATTTTTACCTGCTTTCTTTACCAGAATCCAGAAAAAACCGTTTATTAGAATACCAGAATGATTTTTGGCCCGATCCAGTCAAGATGGGGCTATCAAAATCGCGAAAAAAGCTTGTTCAAAGACCTTTGTACGTGTAATAAATTTGGAAGCCTTTTTGAAATCATTTTCGCGTTTAAAAAGTCACAGAACGTCTTTCATGAAATTTTCCTTTTTAGAAAAAATCAAAGAAAAATCCCAATTCTTACAATGGAAAGTGCTGATCGGCTTTTTCTCCCTTACCTTACTATTGATCATAGCGAGTTTGATCAGTTTGTACGGAATGATAGAGTTAAAGAACTCCGGAGTTTTAATAAAACATACATTTACTGTCATCGAAGAAATCGACCAATGTAAGAGTATTACTAGAGAGATCGGTCTGGCCCAAGCATATAAGGGTAACTCCGCTTTCGAAAATACAAGATCGTTATTCTCCAACTTGAAAAGCGAAATTAAGATCTTACAGAATTTGATCAAAGACAATCAGATCCAACAAGTGAGGCTCCAAGGAATTTCCAACCTGATCGCAACTGCGGAAAAACAACCCAGGTCCTTCGAATCCAAAAAGGGAATTATACTGATAGAGATAACGGAACTTCTGAACCATATGCAGGAGGAGGAATTTAAGCTCCTAAACAAAAGGAATGCCACCAATTCTTTGAGAGGGACCAGAGTCGCTTATTCCCTGCTTACTTTAGTCATAGTTTCCTTTCTGGTTGTAGGTTACGGTTCCTATACCGTCCAAAAAGATATCAAAGAAAAGAGAAGGATCACTGATAGATTGATCGAAAGTGAATCCAGGCTTCTTTCCATTTTGGACAATCTGCCCTCCGCATTTTGTATGATGGATCTGGACGGAAGAACTCTATTTCACAACCAAGTATTCGCAAATCGTTTCTTAGCTAACAAAGACAAAAGACAGGATATGGGGCTGGAAAATCTTTTTGGAAATGAGAAAGCCCAGTTCATTTCAACGATAATAGCGAAATCCTTGGAAAAACAAGGTTCCTTGGATTTCGAACTAGACCTAGTCGTTTCCGAAGAAGAAAAAACATTCTATTGTGTGATCGTTCCCTTAGTAGACTTAGAAGGAGAGGTATATTCCGTCTGCGGGTTATTCACGGATATTTCTGTTCGCAAAAACTACGAACACGATCTCAAAAAAGCCAAAGAAGAAGCTGAAAAGGCCAACCGTGCTAAGTCTGAATTTTTGGCGATGATGAGCCATGAGATCAGGACTCCTATGAACGGAGTGGTCGGAATGACGGAACTTCTGATCGATTCCAATCTAAATACCGAACAAAAAGAATACGCAGAGATCATTCAAAAAAGCGGAGAAAGTCTGCTTAATATCATCAACGATATTTTAGATTATTCTAAAATTGAATCCGGAACCTTGTCTTTGGAGATCAGAGAATTTTCGGTTATCGAAACGATCGAGGAGGTTTTGGACTTATTCAGATCTCGCGCCGCTCAAAAACAGATCGATCTTGTCTATTATCTGGACCCGAATGTGCCCGACAGGATCTTTTGCGATAGTTTACGACTAAAACAGATCCTGATCAATTTGATCGGGAACGCGTTAAAATTCACCGAACAAGGCGAGATTTTTTTATCAGCCGAGGTTTCCAAATTAGAAGGGAAACTGTATACGATCTTATTTGCGATCAGAGATACAGGGATCGGAATTCCTGCTGAAAAACAAAAGGAACTATTCCAACCATTCTACCAAGTGGACACATCTTCCACTAGAAAGTATGGAGGAACAGGACTTGGGCTTTCCATATCTTCCCGTTTAATAGAAATGATGGGGGGAGTAATTTGGGTAGAAAGTGAATTGAACGTAGGCACGACCTTCTCCTTTTATATTCAGGTAGAAGGAAACAACCAAACGAAAATCGAATCAAAAGCGACAAACTCGGAATTAGAAAATAAAAAAGTACTCATACTAGATGATAATCCTACCAACCTCAAGATACTCGCGTATCAATTGCAGATATTAGGTCTTATTACATTCTCCGCCAAATCCAAGGAAGAGGCATTAAACCTACTCGATCTGGACATTATGCCTGACATAGGGATCTTAGATTTTAATCTTCCCGGAAATACGGGGATAGAGATAGCTCAAGAAATCCGCAAAAAGAATTTTCATTTCCCATTAGTGCTCCTATCTTCTTCTTTCCTGGACCCTAAGGACAAAGAACTCGCGGTCGAATTATTTGCGGGAGAACTGAGTAAACCGGTAAAGAAAAAAGATATAGAAAGGATTGTGACGGAAATTTTAGCGGAAGGTGGAAGTAAAGCTAAAGCAAATACAAGATCCTCGTATCTTGCCAGCCAAAAAGAAATGTTAAGTTCCCAATTCCCCTTTAAGATCATGGTGGCTGAAGACAATGAGATCAACCAAACTCTGGCGAAAAGAATTATCCAAAAATTAGGATACGAACCGTTTATCGTTCCGAATGGAAAAGAAGCTTTGATCGCTCTGAGAGAAAAGAAGATCAATCTGATCTTTATGGACGTTCATATGCCCGAGATGGACGGACTACAAGCAACTCAAGTCATTCGAAATACTTGGCCCCTGGAGTCGCAACCGTATATCATTGCTATGACTGCGGCCGCAATGCAAGGAGATAGGGACCTTTGTCTGCGTGCCGGAATGAACGATTATATCTCGAAACCGATCGTTTTCGAAGAGCTGGTCCATGTGATGAGAAAAGCTGGGAATGCACTCTTTCCAAAGTCTAAGGCATAAAGTCCTAAACGCCGGATTTTACATCGGCACCAAGTCATAAAAAACCGTCCAAAAATCGATGAATTCTGCCGATCTTTAAATTTAGAGGACCTCACTCTTCTATGTCCAGGACCAGTGCTATTATACTCATCTCATTCTGTTTTCTTTTTCTTTTTTCGGAAACCGGGACAAGCCAAGAAGAAAAGGAAACTGCTTCCTCCGATACCAGGAAGGCGATCCTTTGGACGGGAGAACTTCTTTCCGTTTATAGGAACAAAGGAAAAGCTAAGATCAAAATAGGTAGGAATTCCTACTTCTCGGAACGTTCCGAAGAGGAGATCAGAGGAATTCTCAGCGAAAGATCGAATCTACCTTTATTCAGAAAACCGAAAATGGAAGAGATAGGCGCTTTCCAAATAGAGAATATAGAAGTAGAATTCGGAAAAGTAGGAAAACTCACTAAACCGGTTTCCATAGAACTAAGAGGAAGTTTTACAATTGCAGAAGGTAAACCTGCTAAATTGATCGGCGTGGGACTTTTGATCGGGGCGTATGGAGAAGAAACATTCTACCAAGACCCTGCTAGATTTGATGCCACAGATGTGGTCCGAAATCGTTTAGCTAAAAATATTCTCCATCCGAAAGACGGAAAAGAAATGGTACTCGTTCACACCGGTTATGAATCCAACGGAAAGATTTTATACGAGCATATGGGATATTTCCTATACGGACAAGGTTCCGATCCGGGAGACGATAGTTATAATCCTAAATTCGTAACACCCGACAGATCCAGCTTAGAAGAAATTCCTTCCTTTTATATAGATAAGTACGAAGTCACCAATAAAGAATATAATAAATTCTTAAAAGAGACCGGCACTCCTCCTCCTCCTCATTGGGAAAACGGAATATTCCCAAAAGGAAAGGAATACCATCCGGTAACCAACCTTACGTATAGAGAAGCGGAAGCATATTCTAAATGGGCCGGGAAAAAGATCCCGAGCGAATGGCAATGGGAGAAAGCCGCCAGAGGAACAGGACTTGTTTGGAGATTATTGAAGGACGAGAGTTACGAATTTATCTCCCAACCCCAAGATTACCCTTTCGGCAATGAATTCGATTCCGCACTTTGTAATACAAGAGAAAGCGGAAGCAGAGGAACGATCTCCGTTTATGAACTTCCTTCCAAAGGCCAAAGTCCCTATGGTGCGATCGGAATGTGCGGAAACGTTGCGGAATGGACCAGCTCACCTTATATCCCTTATCCGGGACATCGACCGAATTCGGGAAGATTCGGAAAACATCTAAAAGTGATCCGAGGCGGTTCTTATTCAAGCACCAAAGAAGAAGCTAAAGTATACGCCAGAGACTTCGGAGGAATTCCCAATCTATTGAATGATCGAAAAGCAGGTCTCAGATTGATCACGGAAGTGAAAAATTAAAAAGTTTTTAATTCACTTTTGTTTTTAGGAGTTTTTTATCCAAGGTCTTAGGGGCAATTTTGCTCAATATAAGATCGATCTTTTCTCCAAACTTCGAAGGAAAAATTTCCCTTTTTCTTTGTTCAATACCTTTCAATATCTTTTTAGCGACGGCATGTGGATCCAATCCCTTCTTTTGTTTTTCATCCATTATCCCGTGAGGAGAACCGTCTTCGGAAAGCGCTTTAATCGAAATATCCGTTTTAACGATACCTGGAAAAACAGTCATAACGTGTATGCCCGTCTTATCGTTTTCCAGCCGAATACTATCCATAAAGGCTTGGACCGCATGTTTACTGGCAGCATAACCGGATCTAAACTGGGTGGAAAACTTTCCCAATAACGAAGAAACGGCTACCACATGTCCTTCGCTTTGCCTAAGATCGGATTCCAATAGACCGTATAAGATCACTAATGGGAAATAATTCGTATCCATTAACGTGTAAAAAACCTTAAGCTCGGTTTCAGCGGCGGTTCCTCTCATGGAAACTCCCGCACAATGAACGAAGCCGTCCACTCTCTTGAATTTTTTCCGAAATTCTTCCACCGCTTTTTTTAAATCGGATTCGGACATCACATCCGCTTGTAGAACTAAAATTTTATCCGGATGAGAAGCGGAATTTTTCAATTCCTTAAGGGCTTCTTTCCTTCTGGCAATAGCCGCCACGTATGCTCCTTGCTTTTCCAACTCTAATGCGAGAGCCCTGCCAATACCCGAGCTTGCTCCTGTGACTAAAAAAACCTTATCCTGAAAAAACGACGCCATCCCTAAAATCCGTAAAGTAGGGAGTAGAATAGATAAGAATGTTAAAAAAGCAAATCAAAACGTTGTAAAATCCTTTCAGGTCTATCGCTCGGGAAAAAAAAGGAACCAGGAGAATGTATGGCGCTTTCCCAATTAAAACAAAAGATCAGATACAAAGACTGCGGTTTCCAGCGTAGATACGAGAGTAGATATTATTGGTTTCCGGAAGAAAGTCCTCCGAGTTGCCTGATAGAAGTCAGCCAAAGAGATCCGTATCATGACATGACCTTATATATGCTCGTGAACTTAGCTACGATGAAAATTATGGACTTGGATGTGGAAGAAGATCGAGTTCCTTACGAAACCTGTCCACATGCGATCAAAACGTATTCTTATCTGATCGGAGAAGATATATCTTATAACAAAATTATGAGAAAATTTCCCGAAGACAAAACGATGGGCTGCCTTCATATCAACGAACTTTTACAAAACGCAGCTCAAAGTTTTTCTTCCGCTTATGCGTTCTTCTTAAAAGAAAGAAATTTCCCACCTGAATGGGACGAGTATAGAATGTACCAAGGAGACTTGGACCCTAAATCCAGAAGAGAGATCGGAAGACATTGGTGGATGAAGGATAAAGGTGTCCGAAATTCCTGTTATAGTTTTTCAGACAGACATGAAACTTCCGAATTGAAGCAGCAGGTGAAAGCTCTTGACAGTATCACATCTTTGATGGTAAAAGAATTCCGAAGCGCCAGAGGGGATCGTTAGAGTTCCTTTATTGAGCCTCAATTTTGCCCGCTTAGCTCAGGGGTAGAGCATTTCCCTCGTAATGAAAAGGTCGCCGGTTCAATTCCGGCAGCGGGCTGTTTTATTTCCCCCTAAATTCCGATCTTATAACATGATGATCCGAAGATTTGCGGCCTTAATTTTATCCTTTTTTGTTTGCCCTTTATTTGCGGACAGCATTCAGAATTGTGATAAAAAAAATATCTGTTCTTCCATCGAAACGGAAAATGATCAAACGTCCGTCTATCTCCAAGCCAAAAACCTGATCCCCGGAACTCATATCACCGTCTATACTGCAATCGAAGGTTCTAATATAGAAACGGAACCTCAAAGCCCGATCTCATTCGTATTAAACGATCCGGAAAAGAAGAAGGTCCTGACCTTCAAAAAGAAAGAGAATGCGGAAGCCTCTGGCCCGGTATCAGTATTAGCAGTTGCATATTATGGAAACTTATCCGCAATCCACGATGATGCTTATGTATACACGCTTCCTTATGAAGGTAAATCTTGGATCTCGGTAGGTTATAATAGCGGAGAAGAACATAAAGGCGGAGGAGCTTATTCTTTGGACTTTGTCCTTCCGGAAGGCACTCCACTTTTGGCCGCAAGAGACGGGATTGTAGTCGAAACGGAAGATAAATTTACGGAAGGAAGAAGGGACCCAAAACTCATAGATAAAGCGAACCGGATCGTGATAGAACATTCCGACGGAACAGTCGCAATTTATGGACATTTACAATCCAAAGGTGTATTCGTAAAACCCGGAGATAAAGTTAGCGCAGGGCAAAAAATCGGGCTCTCCGGAAATACCGGATTCAGCACAGGACCTCATTTACATTTCGAAGTTTATAAACCGGAAGAGAATCGAAAGAAAAAAAGTTTTGCGACGATTTTCAAAACGGAATCGGAAGAAAAAGAATATTTAAGCGAGGAGAATGCTTACTGGACACCGGACGGAAAAACTCCTCCAGGATTTCCGATCACAAATGTGGAAGAATTTTGTTTCAGCCAATCCATTCCGGATCCTGATAAAACATCTTCCTGTATTGATAAAATCCAAACAAAACGGAAATTTTATCTTTCGATACCGATCTATAAATCCGGGCCTTATACTTTTAAGGCGGAGTTCATCTCTCTAAAAACGAAAAAAACAAGTTTTACGTTTCAGGAAAAGATCCCGGGTGGGATCAACTTCGAGGCCTGGGAAATAATGCAGATCTTAATTCCCGGAAAGTATAAGATCAAATTCTATCTAGAAGAAAAAGAGATCGGAGAAAGATCGCTACAAATCCTTCCTTGACCTAAATACGCTTTCGTGTGAAAAGGATCGATCCATGTCTAATTTTATAGTAATCGGACTTTGTTTTCTATTCGGGATACTGATCCGCAGCAAAGGAAAATTTCCTTCCGATTCACATAAGGTTATCAATTCATTTATCATTTCCGTTTCGCTTCCTTGTATGGAATTCGGACCTCTGCGTCATGCTTCTCTGGATGGGAACTTTTTAACTTTTGCTTCCATGCCTTGGGTTCTGTTCGGATTCGGATTTTTATTCTTCAGCTTAGTTGGAAAACTTTTACATTGGAAAGAAAGTACGGTAGTATGCCTTTGCCTTTCTGCGGGATTAGGAAACACTTCCTTTTTGGGAATACCGCTAATAGAATCCTATTATTCGAAAGAGGGACTTCCTACAGTACTCATTATAGACCAGCTTGGAACTTTTCTCACTCTTGCCATTCCCGGGACTTATTTAGGGACAAGGGCAAGGCACGCGCTCCAATCTTCCGAAACAAAATCCTCTATTTGGAAGACATTATTCACCTTCCCTCCCTTCATCGCGTTATTGGTATCTTTAGTTTCTCGTCCGATTTCTGTTCCTCCTGAGCTTGAATCAGCGATTGCAAGGATCGGAGACACCCTCATCCCACTTGCTCTTTTTTCAGTCGGATTCCAACTTCCTGGGACCATTCGCGTCAATTCCGAAGAACCAAATGCCGAAAATCCCAAAAGAGAATCAGATAATTCTTTTAGGATGAGAATTCCTTTGTTATTCGGTTTAATATTCAAATTGATCATAGGTCCCATCTTGGTCTGGCTTTGTTTCGGAACATTCTTCCATTATTCAGAAAAGAATCTAGACTCTAATTTTCTCAGAAATTTTAAGATACTCATCATGGAATCCGCTATGGCTCCCATGATCACCGGAAGTCTTCTCGCAGCGGAATGGGGACTTGCACCTAGACTTGCTGTTTCCTTAGTTGGAATCGGAATACCGCTTTCTTTTCTAACGACCTTGGGATTGTATTACCTCCTGGAGAATCAGGCGTGGACTGGAACGATCTTTTTCGGGCAGTAAAGACAAGCAATAACGGAACCCTTCGCGCCTTATTATCCGAGGCAGCGACAAGAGACGGTTTCGCAGAAGAATTTCCTGAACTAAGAGATTCATACGGCTGCGGACTATTGTACTGGGCTATCAAAGAAGGAAATAAAGAGGCTACCGGTCTTTTAGTCGAATACGGCTCCGATCCGAATGAGACTAGCTCTAGGGGAGAAACAGCACTTCTTCTCGCATTGGAATCGGAGAATCCGGAGCTCACAACAATCCTACTGGATTATGGAGCGGATCCCGAACTCAGGGATATGGATGGCAACACTCCCTTAACCAGAGCGATCAGTTCCGGAAAATTAGAATTAGTAGAGATATTATTCGATCTACCCAATCATCCTCCGGATATAGAATCTAGAAACGGAGAAGGTTATTCCCCTCTTCTACTCGCGGTGGATATGGGTCATTTAGAGATCGCGGAATATCTTGTCTCCAAAGGTGCGGATCCTAAAAAGAAAAATTCGGAAGGCCGGACCATTCTTCATCTCACCGCGTTACATAATGATTATGAAATCTTGGATCTATTTTCGGAGAATAAAGAAGTACGTTCTTTATTAGAGAATAAGGACCAAGACGGAAATACTCCTCTTCTTCTTTCTGCATTATACGATAGCGTAGAGTGTCTGGAAAGATTGCTGAACTTAGGAGCAGATCCTTTGGCCAAAAATCTAAGCGGTAAAACAGCCAAAGAAGAAGCTTATAGAATGAAATTCCATCATACTTTGAAGGTCATTGACAAGGCCACAATCTCCTTATTGTTTAGAGCTGCTTCCGAAGGAAAAACGGATATAGTAGAAAAGATCTTAAGCAACGGTTACGAAGCAGAAGTCCGGGACATTCTTGGCCGGACTCCTTTGCTACTTGCCGTAAAATCGGGAAAAACGGACCTGATCGAGTTATTAGTAAAAAATGGGGCTTCTCCTTATTCCACAGACAAGGAAGGAAATTCTCCTTTAGCGTTAGCCGAAGTTTCCGAAAGTCCGGCCCTCCAGCAGATATTTAAACAATTCCTGAATCCGGAAGAAGGAAAGTAATTTAGATCCTACTTCTTTTTATGATCTTTTCGAAAAGTTCTTCGGGATCAGCGCTGACTTCTATCCATTCTCTGGTCTGAGAATCTAAGAAACCTTCCTCGACCATATGATCCAATTGTTGCAATAAGGGATCGAAAAATCCGTTTACATTCAATATCCCGATCGGTTTGGAAAGAACTCCGAGTTGATTCCAAGAAGTTACTTCGACCAATTCTTCTAAGGTTCCGATCCCGCCGGGCAAAGCGATAAAAGCTATGGATTTTTCGTACATGAGAAGTTTTCTTTCATGCATGGTTGGAACTAAGATAAGTTCCGTAATTCCTTTATGAGCAATTTCTTTATTCGTTAGGAACTCGGGAAGAACTCCGATTACTGATCCGCCTTTTTCTAAAACGGAATCGGCAACGGCTCCCATCAATCCGGAGGTTGCTCCTCCATACACCAGCCCAATTCCCTCAGTGGCCATTAGATGACCTAAGAACACTGCGGCTTGGTGGTAACGTGGTTCCTTACCAGGTCTAGAACCGCAGAATACACAAATGGCTGGTTTCATCTGGGTCAGGATCGATTTTGAAGTAGGTTTGGCAACCTGATTTGAGAGAAGAAGCAGATCTGAAGAAAGATTTCGGACCTAACCTTGGTTCGGATATATGATGATCTCCGTATAAGGAAATTCCTGTTTTAAATCGTCTAGTAAAGATCCCAAGATCTTAGGGTAATCCAAAGGCTGAACATCCTTTTTAAATTCCAATCGGAACTCAAGAAATTTCCTTTCTCCTTTGGATCTGGCCTTTAGATCGTAAACCTTAGAAACCTGGGAAAACCGATCCGAAAGGATGTTTTGGACAATCTCTTTGTATTCGTCCGAAAAGTCGAAACCCATACCTCAAAACTTGGAATTTTAAGAAAATACTTCCTCCCTTTTTTCATTCTTTCTATAAAAAAGAATTGGAGTCTTGCGTCAAAGATACTTAGTCTTTCCGATTACAAAGCTACGCGAAATACTTAGAGGTAAACCTTGCAGACTTTCCTGAAACTTTCCGCATCCATATTTTTAGGTATATTTTTATTCGTTTCCAGTCCCGTACTTTCCCAGGGGAAATTACCGGATCCGGAAACCTTAGAAAAAGAAGCAGACGAGCTGGAATACCAAGCAGGTAAATCGCAGGTCCAAGCCGAAAGAAGAAGGCTCGCATTACTCGCAGCAGAAAAACGAAAGCAAGCGGCAGACGTTCGGAACGAACTTCATGATAGGGAATTGTCCAAACCCTACAATAGACCTACATTGGATATCCAATTCGCTGCATTACAATCCACCTGGGAATCGGAAGTACTAGCCAGACAAAAGAATATCGGTGTTAATAATTTTAATACGATACTGTCCGCTTCGGGCGCTTATGAAAATGCGCAAACAGCCGCGGCAAATGCCGGCGTAAATCCGAACTTATTAAACGATAGTATCACTAGTTATTCCAGCCCCCAAGGAAATACTAAGACCGCCTTTCCTATTAAACTTTCTTATTTGAATACGGCCAAAACTTTCGGAATAGAATTCAATTATTTGGATCTAAAGATCAAACCTTCCTATACGACAGTGGATACCGCGTCAGCATTGTCCGCTCTTGCTCCGGTACAATTTCATTCAGTTCAATACAGAAGATTGGATTATTCTTTGAACTTTGCTTGGTACATGCAAACCGCAACCGGAAGGATAGGTATTGCTGTCGGAGCAAGGAATTTGGATATCATTTCCAGCGAATACGGAGTGATCCCCGGGAATTATGGATTCGGAAAGTCGGAAGAAAAAGCGGGCGGATTAGGTCCTCAGATTGGAGTTCGGATCTTCAAAAATTTTAACGCATTCTTATTAGGACATTTTAAAGCGGATTATTTTAGAACTTTAGGACATTATAATAGAAACACGCAAGGTATTCTAAATGGAATAGGAGGACCTTATATTTTAGATACAGCTCCTCCAGGTGGACTAAAGGAGAATGTACTCAGTAGGACCGGATATGAGATCGATGTGGGACTTTCTTTACTCAGAAGCCGTTGGTTAAAATATACTTTAGGGTTCCAATACACGGAATTGATCTCGAAGGTTTC
Organism: Leptospira sp. B5-022; assembly: GCF_000347035.1. Taxonomy (GTDB): domain Bacteria; phylum Spirochaetota; class Leptospiria; order Leptospirales; family Leptospiraceae; genus Leptospira_B; species Leptospira_B cinconiae. The sequence goes on along the minus strand of NZ_ANIJ01000018.1, from coordinate 252,980 downwards.
CGGTTACAATTATAATCCGAATGTTATTCCCGGATCACCTGGAGATGTATTATTCTTAAATCAGGTTTCCAAACCTTTAGATCAGATCTCTACAGGATCCGCCTTACAAAAAGAAGTACATGATAAATTCTACGGAATTTACTTAAGTTTAACTTTAACGATTTAAGGAAAGAAGAATGAAAAGCGCCGCTTATGGCTGCGGCGCTTCAAGCTGGAAAAATTAAGCTGCTTGGGTGGAAGCGACAAATCCGTTCTTTTCCAATAAATAATAGGAACCGAACAGAACGGAAACGTAAGTAAAGTCTCCGAGCAAGCTATATTTGAAGAACGGGATCGCAGCGATATAACATTCTACCAATCCTTGTCCGTTCAAAGTATACATTCCGGATGTCAACCAAACGAAAAAGTTGGTGATCAGGAAGAAAGAAACGGAACCAGCAAGACCGACAATCGCCAAAGATCCAAGACCCAAACGATCTTTAATCTTCATTCCTACGATTGCATACACTACGAATAATCCGTAGACCACCGGGATCATATCGTGAAGACCGATCAACAAGTCGCTAATCAGCATAATTCCTAAAGGAAGAGCGATCGCCAACCAACGGTTAGAGAAATAAACTCCGCCGAAAATGGAAATCGCCAAAACCGGAGTGAAGTTCGGCAAGTGAGGAAGAAAACGACTGAGAACCGCAAGTACTAGTAATGCGAAAGCTACCAAATTTTTAGATAGTGACATGTTCTTTCTGGTATCCTTTTTACCCGATCTTACCATAAACCTTTCAGATTGGAAAGTACTTAGGTTTAAACAGGGATTTTCGGATAGGATGGGAGGATAAATCCACCAGTCAATCTTCATTTCCGGGAAAAAGGCTGGGAATTCGGAATCGAAAATCGAGCCTAGTATTTAATGAAAGCTCCCGACCCGAAAGACTATCCGAACTCGATGGCATTTCTCCAAGACATAACTTCTAAACTCAGAAGTCCGGAAGGTTGTCCTTGGGATAGAGAGCAGACACATTCTACCCTAGTGCCTTATTTAATCGAAGAATCTCAGGAAGTTGTAGAAGCAATACTTCAAGGGAACGACGAGCATACCAAGGAGGAGCTGGGGGATCTATTATTTCAAGTGGTACTTCATTCCCAAATTGCATCCGAAAGAGGTGCATTCGATTTGGAAGAAGTCGCAAAGGATGTTGCCGAAAAACTTGTATTACGGCACCCCCATGTATTCGATCCGGAAACAAAGGATATCTCTTCGGCTAACGAGGTCGTCGCCAACTGGGATCTTTTCAAAGAAAAAGAAAAACAGCTCAGACAAAAAACTTCCAAACCGAAATCCATCTTATCCGAAGTCCCTGAAACATTCCCTTCCCTATTAAAGGCGGAAAAATTCCAGAAGAAGGCAGCTAACGCCGGTTTCGATTGGGAAGACATAAAAGGTGTAGAAGAAAAGTTGAATGAAGAACTTCAGGAATTCTTGGAGGAGATCAGAGGCATTTCGGATCCTTCTTCTAATCAAATCAGGATAGAAGAAGAATTGGGAGATCTTCTTTTTACTATAGTGAACCTAGCAAGAAAGCTGGGAGTATCCGCTGAATCTTCTCTTACGCGAACCAATACAAAGTTTAAACATAGAATAGAATATATGGAAGCACGCTTAGGAGAATCGGATCGCAAGTTTTCGGAAACACCTCTGGACGAACTAGAAAAACTTTGGAACCAAGCTAAGAACGGAATCCGAAAACAAACTCAAAATCCTTTGGAAGAAAAGCAGGCAATCGTTTCGGAATTGATCCGAGGACTTTCTTCTTTTTTGATATGGAAACAAGATCCTGAAACGGATTGGCCAAAAACGTATCGTTTTTCTCATCAATCAGCTGAGTATTCTTTGATATTCTCGGCATTCGGATCTATGACAGTATTGCCTAGTACGGATCCTTGGGGGAGAAAGGCCCAGCCGATCTTCTATCTAAATGTATCCGAAAAGATTCCCGGAACCTGGGAAGATTTGTCTGGAAATTTTTATAAAACCCAGGAAGATATATATGAGGCTATATTAGGATCGATCCGTGATTATAATCTTCACTCCTGAAGCCCGCGTTGCGGACTATAGATCGCTTTGCTCCTGAAGCCCGCGTTGCGGACTATAGATCGCTTTGCTCCTGAAGCCCGCGTTGCGGACTATAGAAAGTCGGTTTTCGGGAAAGAAGGGTGATCCGTTATGGGATATAACGTTAATAAATCATATAATAAATTTCCTTAATAAAGACACGGATTTTCCAATCTAGATCAAAAGTTCTATTCGTCTCCAATACCATGAACGCGAACCGGGAAATACCTCAGCAAGACAGCCTAAGAGAGGGCTCCGGTTTGCCTGCGGAAAAACTTAAAGTACTTATCGTAGATGCAAGCAAGGTCATCCTTGAAATTATCTCCTCCGAATTCTCCTCATCTTTATTCGAGGTCCAAAAAATATCTCTTATAGAAGAAGCCGCACTACTTGCTAAAGAAAAAAAATTCGATCTGATCACTTTAGGAATCTATTTAGAAGGAGGGACCGGATTCGATCTTTGCAGAAAAATTAGAAGCAAGAATAAGAAGGAAAAATTCGCATCCTCGGGAGCCAGGATCATATTCGTGACATCCGATTTTACGGAAGAAAATCGGATGATCGCTCACAATGTAGGTGCAGACGGTTTTATTGAAAAAACCCAAGACCTGAAATCCTTTCAATGCACGATCGACGAAATCATAAAAGATCTAGTGGAAGAGAAAAAGGATCCTTCTCAAAAAAATCCTAGTTTAACAAAACGCAAATTACTGATCATAGACGATTCCGAATTGAACCTGATGTTATTCAGGAGATTACTGGAATCTAAAGGAGCGGAGGTCCAAACCGCAATTTCAGGAAAACATGCACTCCAGATTTTGGAAAAAAATCCACAGGAATTCGAAGCGATCTTTACGGATATGTATATGCCCGATATGAACGGGAACGAATTCTGTAGTATTGTCCAAAAAAATCCCGCATATTCTCATATCCGATTGGGGATCACTTCAGCCGCTGAGGAATCCTCTTTTGCTTTGGATAAGATACCGAGCGGTGTAGAGTTATTCTCCAAACCGTACGATATACAAGAGATCTGTAAATTTTTGAAATAAGTACACAGCGGAAATTTATTCGCTTCCTTCCTGAAGTCTGCGTTTCAGGTTAAAGAAACTCGATACCGACAATCACGTCCGGATGACATTCCCGCCGGATATCACCTTCTATTTTAGGCAATTTGGAGAACCAGGTTTTGTTTTCGAATTGTAGATCGATCCAGTAAAAAAACAAATTCGCTTCTCCCAATTCGTTTTGGATCTTGAGTTCTCCGAAATCTTTTTTGATCTCTCCTATCCTTTCGAACGTTTCCCCGTTTTTGGTTTTATAATGTATCTCCCAAGGTTCGGCCTTATAAGGAATACCTTGAGAATTCGGTTTTCCTGGAACCAGTTTCCAAGCCTTGAGAAGAATTCTGGCTACTTCTTCCGACTTTAATGTTTTTGAATATTGTACATTCTCTCTCGTATGTTTAAATGAGAATTCTTTAGGTGCGGATTTCCAAGTCCCGGTGATCGTCCTACCGTCACAAAAAAATGCCTTCACAGTCGGACCTGAATTCTGGTTATTCGAAGAATTGGAAGAACTAGGCGCATCTCCTCTTGCATCCAAACTTGGTTCGGTCGGAAGAGTCGGGTCCTTAGGTAAACTAAGTTTTTGGCCGAAAATCGCTGTGACCGAAAACAAAAAAAGAAGGAGCCATAATTGGCTCCTTCTTCTGATTGTGTCTTTAAATTTCACGGGTAAAAATCCCATCCACTTAGAGGCGTTTTTGGATCGCCTCCATAAACTGGAAGGTATCCAATTGTTTCGGGCCTTTTGTAGTAGTAAGTAATACCAAGTCCTTGGTCATCTCTCCCGCTTCGATCGTATCGATTACCGCCTTCTCTAATTTTTGAGCGAAAGCGACTACGTCAGGAGTTCCATCCAATTCTCCTCTCTTAGCAAGAGCTCCAGTCCATGCAAAGATAGAAGCTACAGAGTTGGTAGAAGTGGTTTCCCCCTTTTGATACTGACGATAGTGACGAGTCACAGTTCCGTGAGCCGCTTCGTATTCGAATTTTCCGTCAGGAGAAACAAGAACGGAAGTCATAAGTCCTAACGATCCGAATCCGGAAGCAACCATATCGGACATCACATCTCCGTCGTAATTCATAAGGGCCCAAAGCATTCCGCCAGGATTCTTAACGATCTGAGCGACCGCGTCGTCGATTAGGTAATACCAGTATTCGATACCTGCAGCTTTGAGTTCCGCCGCTCTTTTAGTGGAAACTTCGTCGAAGATCGCACGGAAACGAGCATGATATTTTTTGGAAATAGTATCTTTTGTAGCGAACCAAACATTGATCTTTTCGGAAATCGCGTAATTGAAACAAGCTTCTGCAAAGCTATAGATGGACTTGTCCAAGTTGAACTGTCCCATCACAACTCCAGGTCCGTCGAAGTCGTTGATAGTTACTCTTTCTTTTTCTTTTCCGTCTTTTGTAGTAAATACGATCTCAACTTTTCCAGCTTCCGGAATATATAGCTCGGTGTCTTTATAAAGGTCACCGAATGCGTGACGACCGACAACGATCGGTTTTTGCCAGGACCTAACTCCGGAAGGGATATTATTTACGATGATCGGTTTACGGAATACGGTTCCGTCCAAAATGGAACGAATGGTACCGTTCGGGGACTTCCATTCTTTTTTGAGTTTGTATTCAACGACTCGATCTTGGTTCGGGGTGATGGTAGCGCACTTAACGCCCACTCCGTATTTTAAAATAGCATTAGCGGAATCTACAGTGACCTTATCTTCCGTTTTATCGCGGTATTCTACGCCTAGATCATAATAATCTAATTCAATATCAAGATAAGGATGAATAAAACGATCCTTAATTTCTTTCCAAATTATGCGTGTCATCTCGTCCCCGTCGAGTTCGACGAGAGGAGTTTTCACCTTAATTTTAGCCATTGGAATGCTCCTTAGAATGTCAAATGGATGCAGGTTTAAACCTTAGGTTTTTCCATTTTCTAAGGACTTAGGACTTCGGGAAAGAAGGATTCTCCTTTATTTTTAAGATTCCGTTTCGGAGGTAGTATAGGTTTTGGGTGGAAAAATAATTAATGGCGACCGGAAGGGAAACAATACCCAGGACCGAAAAATAACGATATTTTAAAGAATCTTTTCCATTCAGACCGGTGATGGACTTTTCTAAACGTAAAAGTATCTTTTTCCAGCGTTGTAAGGTAGGAAGAAGAGAAGGATTACATCCTTCGAAATATAGACCTTCTGCGGAGCTAACAATTATATCTTTTAAATTACTGGGAAGAGCCGGAGAACCGAACAGATCTCTTACTTTGACCAAGTCTTTTTCGACCTCGGATTCTGTTTGTCTTGGTATCGGAAGAATAGAACTGATCCCTAATGAAACCGGAAGGGAAAGACGAAATAAAAAGTCCGAAGCGACAATAGAATTCAGATACCTTCGAATTGTTTCACCCAACGCGTCGGTATGATCCAGCTGTGAATCGCTTAGATCCTTTACGATTTGGATAGTGTACTGGCTGAGCTTGATCTTTTCCGTCCAGAACAGGCCCAGTAATTCCGTTTCCATGTAGGTAAAGAGTACATTTTTTACTTGGCCTTTTTTGGCAATCTCTATCTTGAACTTCGAATCCTGTTTGGACTATACCACTTACTGGGAAATGGATGGCACCCAAGGAATAGGTCCTATTACGAACGATAGGATCTATTCCTCTTCACACATCAATTCCACCAAGTAACCGTCCGGATCTTGGAAATTCAGAAAAAGTGTCTTAGAAGATTTACGAACACCATATTCCAATCTTTGAGAGAACAATCTTTCTTCGATCTCACGGAAACTTTTTGGATCTACCCTGATCGCAAAATCACATCCGGACCCGAATACGGGAGAAGAAGGATCATTCTTCTCCCCATAAATCGCAATATTCGATTTTCCGATGCCAAGGACTTTTGCCGCTTTTTCGGTCTCCTCCTCTTGGGGGAGACCGAAAATTTCACGATAAAAATTCGCACTTACTTCCGGATCACGGGAGGTGATGCCGATATGATTCACTTCCATAAACATAATTTTACTCCCTTAATTCGCGATCGATTTGATCTAACTTCTGTTGAAGTTTCAGTCTCATCTTCTCTTTCATCCTACGTTTCCAATGCGCTCTTTCTCGATGACCGTGATGGTGGCCTGGGCCAAACCGAAGTTGTTGCTATGGGATTTTCCTTGGATTTCTTTAATAAGAATTGGTTTGAAACGGAAAAAAAATGATCCAAAAAGGAAAAATTCCGGACCAGAACCCACTCGAATTTAAAATGCTCCGCATAAAAACTCCTGAAGTTCGATACAAAGGTCCCAAATGAGAAAGGTAAGTTTATACCTTGGGTCCCGTTTTTTTCTAAAACTCTAAATTTTTTTCAGCCATTTCCTTCGAAAAGAACCCGTTTCTCCGGAGGATTTTTATGAAGGCGAGAAAAAACAAAGATATAGAGGATCATTTCGGTTGGATGAAATTGAAAACCGATCAACTGGGTTTTTTAGGAATTATACATTCCGTAAATAGATTCTACGATTCTCTCCAAGGCTCCCAATCCAAAGAACTACGTTACTTCCGAAGAAAATTGGTAAAAACGGATTTTAGATATTCTAAAATTTTTATGAAGAAGTTCGGAGATTATGAATATCTGATCTATGCACGGATCGAAACCCAGGGAAAATCGGAATCCGATTCTTGGATCCATGTGGACGGGATCAAAATGGAGAGGGACGAAATGAAGGCAAAAGGAGTCAAGGATCACCCCTCGTATGAGATCAGATGTCTTAGCGATATTTTCGAATCCTCTTGTGTCCCGGCATCCAAGTCGGAAGAAGACAAAATAGATTCGGATTGCGGTTAATTCAAAAAAGGGGATCCGATTCGTTTCAAATTCCAAACAAATCTGGAAAATTTACTTCCGACGGACAAGAATTGCTTGCCGGAGAATAAAACCAGAGTTAGGAATTGATCCCCATGATTTTTCTATCCGAAAATTCTTCGGCGAACGATTGTTCTTTTAACCGATCCAAAACAATTATTTTCAAATCTGTTCTAGTCATTTTAATCCTATTTAGCAGTTTAGGAGAATGGAGACTAGAGGCAGACGAAACAAAGATCCAGGCCAGAAAAACAAGCAAATACGAAATGGGATTTCATCCCTATGCTCAGGAAGGTTATTTCCAAGCCTGGAACTATTCCTTTACGGATGACCAGACCTGGATCTTTGCAACGTTCATCGTAAGTAATCTGGGTCCCGGTACCAAAAATTGCGGAGTTAGTCTTGTAGTTTACGATAAACAAACCGGTACTCAATTTTCCACAAGAGAATATTCTAGTGACGAACTCAAAGCGGAGAGTGGAAATCTAGAATTAGAAATTTATGATAGTTCCGTTTCAAAAGGAATAGGCGGTCCCGAAATCAAAATGATCACCGACACTGCGGAGCTTTTTATCAGCTATAAAACCGGTTGGTCCAAAGCTGTTTCTCTTTCTGGCGGGAAGATCCGCTTACCCGAAAAAGATAGTTTCGTGCAAGCAGACATGGCATTCTCCTCCGTTCCTGCAAAAGGATATTTAATTTTGAACGGAAATAGAATAGAGCTGAATGGAAAAGGCGGAATGGAACATCTTCTTACCAACTATGAAGTATATAAGTACAGTAAACGTTGGGAATTGTACCGCTCCATCAACAGTGCAGGAGAAAGATTATTTGCGGGCGGTTTTATCGGGAACGAAAACTTTCCGGAAGAAGAGATACGAACCGTAAGCGCTTTGGACCCTTCCGGAAAAATGTTATTCTCCGCAAAAGTTTTGAAGTCGGAAGTATTAGAATCCGAGACGGAACCTTTTTCAGGATACCATCTCCCTATTAAAGAAAAGTTTTATTTAGATGAAAGCGGTTCCTGTAGTTTAACAATCTCTCGAAAACATACGATCGGACAGATCTATGTTCTTTCCAATATATCCGCGGTACTTCGATTCTTTGTCCGTTTATTTTTTACGAAACCTTACCAGCTCTATTATATAACCGATTCCAAATTGGATTGCGCTCAAGTTCCGGAAGGAATTCTTCCGAAAGATAAAAACTTTCGGGGAATTTTTTCCTATTATCTGATCAATCCTTAAACTAGAAATGATTTCTTTTGCAAGAGTCGATTTCAAAAATACTTTCCGGCTTCGCTCACTTTCAGACAAAAATTTACTCAAAGTAACCGTTCCGTTAATCTTTTTTACGATAGACTCTAAGCAATAGATTTCCGTAATAGATTGCGGTCAGAATGATCATGATCCAAGGGATCAAGTTCCCGTAGAGAACGTAAAATCCGGGAGGAGAATCGATCACTTGGATCTGTTGCCAGCTAGTCTCGGCTTTCATAAGAGAAGTCGACTTACCTTCTATAAAATTCCCCAAATGATCCACATATCCTGAGATACCTGAGTTTGTAGAACGGACTAGCCATCTTCTCCATTCTATAGCTCGAAGTCTTCCCAACTCGAAATGTTGGTCGCTTTCCGTCGTCGTTCCATACCATTTATCATTGGTGAGATTTGCAATGAACTGAGGATTCCCCGAGTCTTTGAACTTTCTTACGAATTCCGGAACGATCACTTCATAACAGATTAAAGGAAGAAAAGAACCCTCGTCCTTCAATTCGGTATGAGTTGGAGAATAATAATTTCTTACGAAATCAGCATCTATTCCTTCCGTTTTTTCCCAAGTAACCGGCAAAACAGTTTGAGGATTTTCCTTAGGGACGGCGGAATAATAGTGTAGAAGATCGAAAGATTCTCCCGGATCAAACCTTCCCGTTTGCGGGCTCAGGTCATACATGAACTCGAAAGGCATGGTCTCACCGAACATTACCAAATATTGTTTTTGATAAGCCTGTCTTCTGACACCGTTCGGATCATAGACTACATTATTATTAAAATATCTGAGATATTCTCTTCCGGAACTTTTGATCTTATAAGCCGCATCTATTTCATTAAAGAATACTGATGCTTTGTATCTGTTAGCGAAAGAAACCATCAAAGAGTCGAATCTAGGCCAATAGATCCGATCTCCCATTCTGATCTTTAACAGTTCACGATTCGCAGAGAAATACGGGATACCGGCCTCCGGTAAAACGATCAGGTCCGGATTTTTACCGGCTCTTTGGACGGCATTCTCCACCATTTTGTCCATTCTACCCATCAGATCTTCGATCACTTCTCGAGGAGACCTTCCCCTCTCGTCGCGTATACTCATTGGAGCATCCGGTTGGACGACTAAGATTTCTAAGGTTTTACTTGGTGTTACGTTCTTCCATTTTACATACAATGAAGAGCCTACGATCACAAAAAGAAGAAGTAACGCTAACGGCAAGGTCCAGAATTTTATAAAATGGGATCTTTTTTCTTTGGACTTTAAAATTTCCGGAAGATGTAACGGATTTGTTTCAAAGATCGTGTAAGAGATCACGAATACTAAGAAGGAAAGTCCATAAACTCCCGAGATCTCCACTGTTTGAGCGAGTATGATATTTCCAGCCGCAAGATTTCCCCAGTACCAAGGAAACAGTTGGTAACCGATCATGTCCGCCGCCATTCCGCAAACCCCCGCTACCCAAACGCTATGCTTTCCGACTCTTCTGGAAAGAAAGGAATACGAAACTAAAAAGATTGGGAACTTAGCTCCAAACAAAACTCCGGCTAAAAGAAGAATGATAAACGCAACCGGCCAAGGGAAATTCCCGAAGACCATTGCCATATGATGGATCCAATGAAATGCGATGGCATAGAAAAATACCCCGAATAAGAAACCGTATCCTACCAATCTCCAATATCTTCCGGAATATTTATGAGTGATCCAAAACAGACCGAAAGGGGCAATCCAAACTAAATGGCTGAGATAAAATGGAGCGAAGGCTAAGAAGGCAAACGCCCCGGTCCAGAAAAAACAGAAGAAGTCGAAAAACAGTGTTTTTTGAAAATCTCTAAAACGTTGTAAAAAAGAATCCATGAATACCAACGTTGATCGGAAAAAAAACCTTTTGAGTCAATCGATTTAGGTCCCGGTGAAGTGCTTGCCGTAGGAGAAGGAGACATGAGTATACCAATAAAGCTGGTCGGATCATGAGCTCTCCATACTTCAAAATTATCGGTAAAAATCCTCTTCATGGAACTGTAATGCCACAAGGGAATAAAAACGAGGCCTTACCTATTTTAGGGGCCGTCTGTTTAGTTCCTGGCGAAGTAATTATCGAAAACATTCCCCAGATCTCGGACGTACTTATGCTCATGGACGTTCTACGCCATTTAGGAATGGAAGTAGAAGATAAGGGAGAAGGAACCTATTTATTCAGAAATAACGGAGATCTAAAGTCGGATCTTCCTGCGGAACTTTGTTCCAAGATCAGAGGGGCGGTCACACTTGCAGGTCCCATTCTAGCCAAAACAGGAAGAGTGTTTTTACCAAGACCGGGTGGAGATAAGATCGGACGAAGAAGAATGGACACTCATCTTCTCGCGCTCCAAGCCTTAGGCGCTCAGATAGAAGTATTCCCTGACGGTTACGAAATCAGAGGAGACAGGCTCAGAGGCACAGACCTTCTTATGGACGAGGCTTCCGTTACTGCCACAGAAAACGCGGTTATGGCGGCGGTACTTTCCGAAGGCACCACCGTCTTACGTCATGCGGCAAGCGAGCCCCATGTACAAAGGCTTTGTAAATTTTTAGTTTCTGCCGGCGCGAAAATTTCAGGGATCGGTTCGAACATTCTTACGATCGAAGGTGTAAATTCCTTAAAAACTCCGGATAAACCTCATAGGATCGGTTCCGATTATTTAGAGATCGGAAGTTTTATCAGTTTGGCCGCGGTCACCGGCGGAGAAATTTTTATCGGCGATGTGGAGCTGGAAGATATCCGAATGATCCGCATGGTATATTCTCGCTTGGGGATCGAAGTTCGTCCGCAAGACGGAGGTATCTTAGTTCCTTCCGACCAGAAAATGGAGATCATTCCGGATTATCACGGAGCCACTCCTAAAATAGACGATTCTCCTTGGCCTGGTTTCCCTGCGGATATGACTTCCGTTGCGTTAGTCACTGCTACACAATGTAAAGGAACAGTACTCATTCATGAAAAAATGTTCGAATCCAGATTATTTTTCGTGGATAATATCATCTCCATGGGCGCTCAAATTATACTTTGCGATCCGCATAGAGCGATCGTGATCGGACCGAATCGTCTTTATGGTCAAAAAGTAGCCAGTCCCGATATCAGAGCAGGCATGGCAATGATCATTGCAGCTCTTTGTGCAGAAGGTACAAGCTCCATCCATAATATCGTCCAAATAGACAGAGGATTCCAAAACATAGATACCAGACTTAGATCTCTAGGCGCTCATATTGAGAGGATAGGTGAAGAATGAACCGAAAAGACTTCTTCCGGAAAGGCTTAGCAAAAGCTTTTTCCGTAATGGAAGAAGGTGTAAATGAAATTTCCGAAACTTGGAAATCATCTGTAGGGGAAGTTAATAAGGCGGAACCGGAAAAAGTCGCGCCTAAAAAAACCCAGATCAAAGTCCCAAAACCTAAAATAGTCAAAAGTAAATTTAAAGGATTTCGAAATTTACAATTCCCTCCCGGAGCAGATGCGAAAGGAAAACGATTCTTCTCCAAATGTACTGCTTGCAGCGATTGTATCTATGCCTGCCCATATTCGGTCCTGTTTCCGGTGCCTGATGATAAAACAGGCAAACATTTTCCTCGTATGGATGTGAATCTGAATGCATGTATGTTATGCAAAGATTATCCGTGTATCTCAGCCTGTGAGACGGGTGCACTTTTACCTTATAAAAAAAATGAATCTCCTAAATTCGGAAAGGCAAAAGGTTTCTTCCAACATTGTATCAATTCGAGAACGGGAGAAAAAACCTGCGAGACCTGCGCAATCACTTGTCCGATCCCGAATGTAGTCCGGTTCAAAGGAAATAAACCGAGTTTCTCCCAAGACTGCGTCGGTTGCGGTTTATGTGTTTCTTCATGTCCCACGTTCCCAAAGGCGATCCAAGTACAATGAATCGCCTTTCCAAACTTGCTTGTTTGGGTTTTCTATTCTTATCTACTTCTCTATTTGCAGATACGGTCCCGAATAAGATCAGAATAGGAATCTTATCTAAATATTCTCCGGAGAGTGTGCGGATCATCGTCAAAAACGCCAGAATACAATCCTTAGGGAAAAATAGTTTAGAAAAAGATAAAACGATCTTGGTCAGATCGGAAGAAAATGAAATCAGAATAATAGACGGAACCAAAAACTCAAGATCGGAACATATCCTTTTTTCAGGTGGAGAATACGAACTTGAAGTTCCCAAAGACCAGACTCCTAAAAAATATTCTGGAGATCTGGAAATCACTTCTTCCAAAGGAAAACTAAAACTCGTACTTACCGTCCCGTTAGAAGAATACGTAGGGATCGGAATGGTCTCGGAATTCGGAGACTTATTTTATCCTAAAAATGAAAAAGATCCAAATCCGAACTGGAAGCAGGAATATTCTATCGCTGCATCCGCAATGATCCGCTCTTACGCTCTCGCAAACTTAGGAAGACATTCCAAAGAAGGTCACGATCTTTGCGATCTAACCCATTGTCTCCAATTTTCAGGAAAATTAAAAAAGGAGAATATTCAATTCGCTCCATATAAAAAAATACTTCTGCAAGATAAAGGTGGGAAAGTTTTAGAGACATTCTTTCATTCTACTTGCGGAGGAAATTTGTCTTCTCCTTCCGTTCTTTGGAAGAATTTCAAAAATCCACAATATTATAGATCCGGTCCCGATACCAAAAATGGAGAGATTCAATGTAAAAATTCTCCTTACTTCTCCTGGGAAACTTTTATTTCGAAAGAAGAAATGGGATCCGCCTTGGAAGCGAAACAGTTAACCGAATTAGAGCCTAAGTATTCGGAATTCAGAATAACATCCTTAGAATATAAGGATTATTCCGGAAAAAAGAATATCCAAGCCTCCGAATTTTTATCTAAGATCGGCAGAAAGTTAGGCTGGAATAAAACCAAGAGTAATGATTTTAAGATCGAAACAAGCGCTCGAGGATTTTATTTCAAAGGAAAAGGTTTTGGGCATGGGATCGGTCTTTGCCAATACGGAGCAAGAGAAATGGCGTTTCGGGGAGCAAAATCGGAGGAGATACTTCATTTTTATTTTCCAGGCGCGGAACTGAGGAAAATCCCTTGAGATCTATTTTTACCGTATCGGCAATATATTTATTTTTTATAATATTCTTAATAGAACCCGCAAATGCCCAAGCGGTAAAAAGAAAAATAGAAGGATTCGAATTTTACTTTTTAGACGACAGGAACAAACGAAAAAATCCCGAAAGATTTCTTGAAACTTTCGCCGAAAAATTCGTAACCGAGATCAGAGCCGAATCGGAAAGATTGGATAGAAGAATCCCGCAAAACGCCCAGATCTTCGTTTCAGAAAACTCGGAAGTTTTTCGAAAATACTCGGGCCAACCCTCAACGTTAGCTGCGTTCTATTCTCCCGAAAGTAATAAATTCTTTTTCCAAAATCCGGAAAGTTTAGCGAAAAAGGGAATTTTAGATACGGTGATCAAACATGAGATTTGTCATTTTTTAGCCCCGGAATCCAGATCGGAAACTTCCTTTTGGATGCAGGAATCTTATTGTGAATCTTTGTATCCTACGAATCCTAAACCCACATCTTTAGATCTTAAGTTTCCTTGGAGTTGGGAAAAATTCGACGAAGAATGTAGTAGGGAAATCCACACAAGAAGCGGATTTAAAAAGAAAATCTTATACCAGAAACTTTTTCTCTGGGGCTCGTGGCTTTTAAAGACTAAGGGAGAGGCAAGATTTCGGGTCTTTTTGGAAACTCAAAGTCCAGAAATCCAAAATATATATTCACAATTTGTAAAGTCCAGGTATTAATTTTAGGAAGTCGATTGTCTTGTAAGAAATCCAACAAAGTAAAATTTATCGCGTGTAGGAGTTCCTACACGCGTTTACTGAACAAATTTTAAAAGATCTTCAATTTCCCCCAGTCTTCTCCTTCTTTTCCGGAACCGAATGAGACTACCAATCTTTCAAAAACTTTCAGTTTATCTAAAATAGGCTGCACATCTCTTTCGATCGTTTTGGATGTATATTCAGGAGAACCTTCCGCTCCGTATAAATAAAAACTTTTGAGATCTTCCAAAATCCCTGGAACACGAACCACTAAATGATGAGGATAATAAGCTAACTCTTTAGCAGGACCGGAAGAGAAAAGATCTGCTTGGTTAGGCCGATTCCCGTTTCCGGAGGAAACAGTTTCTTCTGCACTTTTTCTATCCGAAGCTAAATATTTCCAATTTCCCACTTTCAAGGATGCAGGAGTATAGAAGCCGCCTTTTCTCAAAGGGTAAGATTCTAAGTTTGTATTTTGGTAAGAAACTTTGATCGGATTTCCCACTTTGAAAATCGCTTTTAAAAGTTTATCATCCGGAACGGAAGCCGGTAAAGAGATCCCGAACCTTGGATAGACCATTCCGGACTTGTATTCCAGTCCGTTAAAACTGAAAGCGATTCCTTTTTCGGAGCCGAAGTATTGTTCATGGATCCCCGCATTTTTACCGAATGCATTTAAGCCTTCTCCGAGTTCTTCCCATTCTCCACTAATGGTTTCTAAAGATTTCCAAACTTCGGACGGTTTTAATTCTTCCGAATAAAATACTAAATTCGTTTCTCGAGGGATTACTTTGGAAAGCCCAGGACCGGAACTAACTACTTGGTTTTTATCTCCACCGATCTTATAAACTTTTCCTTCTAGATTTTTTCCGGTTTCCCAACCTAAAAGTAAAGCGGCTCCAGAATCCCCAAAGGAAGGTTTTAGAAACGGAGCGATTAAAGAATCAGTTCCTGCAAAGAACAGTACCTTGTTTTCTTTTTTAGAAGCTTCCTTTCGAAGAGTATCGAAACCTCTTTGATTACCCAAAGAATCATTATTTACGGAAGAAGCTAGGTCTAAAGATTTTTCCAATAGATCTTCCGAATCGGTGAGTATAATAAAATCTCCAAGGACGATCGCTAAAATTTTTCCGGAACCGAATTCATATTTAAACGCTTCTAAGTTTCCGAATTTTTCGGAACCCGCTGCGAATTGATCGGCAAAATCATCCGCAGAATGAGTGGTCTCAGAACCGGTTGGAGTATAGTATCCTTCTTCCGTTTGTGGAGGAGTTTGCGGTTTCTCCTCTTTAGGAGTTTCTTTAACTACGATCTTTTCCCCTTTAAATCCTGTGATCAGACTCACTCCCAATTTGGAACTTGCACTTGCCTTACCCACGAGTAAAAAATTGGATTTTGGAAAAGTAGCTACGGCAACTGGTCCGTCGAATAAAGCCGCTAATCTGGACGGTTTCGTCATTACTCCTGCTTTTGCTTCCAATAAATATAAAACGGAGCTGATCTTTCTAAGTTCAGGTACAGTGAGAATTTTCTGAAAAGTTCCATCTTCGGAAAGTTCTCTTCCTAAATTCGTTTTTTCCAGATCTTCTACAAATTCTTCCGGGCGGTATACTTCTACTAGAAGGTTTGCTTTTTTAGGAATGAGAAGAGCAGGATCTTTGATCGCCGAATCTATGGAATACCCTTTAAAGGAAAGATAGAAGCCGATCGCTAAAAACAAGACGCCCGCTCCGGTAGGAACTCCTACTTTAGGATCTTTCAATACGTTTTCCGTAAATCCGGTCTTAAAGGTTTCCAATGATTCTTTAGAAAAAAGACCCTTGATCTTAGGAATTACTTTGGTTTTGAAAATTTGGATGCAAGTTCTCATTTTATCTACCTGATTTTATTGCAGAATCTTTACTTTTAGGATCGATCTTATCCAGAAGAATAGAAGCCAAATATTTAGCTTGATTTCCTCCTGACCCATTTTCCACAAAAACGGTCAGCACATACGATTTTCGATCTTTACGAAAAGATAATACTGTCCATCCATGCGTCTCATATTTATGCATAAATTTGGTTCCAGTCCCGGTTTTGCCACCCAGAATCTCCAAGTTTCCTTTTTCAGGAACATTCAAATCTTTTAAAGTTCCGGATTTTGGGACCTCTGATAGAACGGAGGTGATCCATCTCAAATCCTGTCCCGCATAAGGATTTTCTTCGGATCGGAGAGGTTCTTTTCCTTGTCCCCAATAAGGGGAAAGTCTCGGTCCTTCTTTCCATATCGAAGAATACAACTGTGAAATTTTTAAAGGACTTAAGAGAAGCCCTCCTTCTCCGATAGAAGCAGCTACTTTTCGGAGAGGACTGATCGATATAAAATTTGTATCAGAAGGTTCTATATAAGGATCCAATCTGGACCTTGTGGATTTTCCTAAACTCCAGTCCTCGTACAACTTCGAATAGAACAGATCAGGATACGAGGAGGCGCTCGTTAGAAAATATACGTTACAAGATTGCACCAAAGCGGATCTCAGATCCATTTCTCCATGACCTTTTGCCAAAGAACATCTCAAATATTCTTTTCCATTTTCGTCCTGAGGCAAATGAAATGTGTTTAGATCCGATTTAGTGGGAGTTAAATTTTCTTTAGGATAAAATCTACCCTTACATAAGATCTTTTTTTCGGGAGAAAATCCGAGTTTGTCTTTATACTTTAATAACGTTAAAGCGGAGAAGGTTTTTACCGAAGAACCGGGAGGCAATTTTTTAGAAATAGCGATCTCCGGTCTATAGATATATTCCACTTTTCCGGAATCCATTTCCATCAATACCACCGAAGATGCGGAATTTTTAGATTCGAATTCTTTTACGGCCTCATCTAAATGAGAATAAGAAAATTTAGGAGCCGCCTCGAGACTTGCCCCATAAAGAAGGAACAAAGCGGACAAAATCTCGATTTTATAGTATACCTTCCTGTACATTTTGGTCAATCCGGCTCTATCTCAAAATTACCCAGATGATAGACTTGCTGGGCCTTGGTCATTGTGAATTGGTATTGTTTTCTTTTTTCTCTTGGAGTCCCTTCATAAAGGACTACATAAACTTTGGCTCTGGTAACCTGAGCGTTAAACGGAGCATAGTACTGTGCTTGGACTGCATAATTGCCGGGCAAGGCCTTGGACATGGTAAAAGTCTGAGGTGCAAAAGTAGCATCATCATATACAAGATTACCTCCCGACTTGGTGGAAGTGTGGGCCCAGTAACACTTCTCTCCGGTAGGATCGATTACCCAAAGATCCGTATAACTCGCAGTATCCCAGGTCAAAACCACTTTGATATCTCGAGGAGGAACCTTTGCAAAAAAGCTTACCTTATCATAAGCCTTACCCGCACGAACCTCCACTAGATTGTCTCCGGGAGAAGCCACGGTGCTAAAAGAAAATTTTCCTGCATACAATGGCACCATCTGAGGGATCCCATTGATCACGACAGTGACTTTTTCAGGATTTGCCCCTGTTACGGTTCCGGAAATTTTTTGGATCCTTTCCGTAGTAAAACCTCCGTGAGGAGAATCGATCGAAACGGTTTCCGCATCCAAATACATTATGGAAAAAGAATATATAAAGACGAGAGAAGCCAGGATACTTGTTCCGAGGCCTCTGCTCGATTTTCCATAAGAACTATTCCGATCGAAAAATAGCATCTTAAGATTCCGGATCTATCTCAAAATTCGCAATATGGTACACTTGTTGGGAACGGGTCATCACGAACTGGAATTGTTTTCTTTTTTCGTTCGGCTTTCCTTCGTTTAGAACGACGTATACATTGACTCTTGTTACCGGCTTATCATAAGAACCATAGTACTGAACTTGAACGGAATAATTCCCCGGTAGCGCCTTGGACATGGTAAAGGTTTCCGGCCCATATCCATCCACTACGTCCACATCCAAATTTCCCCCGGACTTGGTGGAGCGATTTGCATAAAAACATTTTTCACCGGTAGGATCTAGAACCCAAAGGTCTACATCTGTCGCAGTGTCCCAGGTAAGGACAACTTTGATATCTCTAGGTGGAACGGCTGCGAAAAAGGAAACTCGATCGCTTGCATTGCCTGCTTTGACTTCAATCAGATTTGTTCCCGGAGCAACCACAGTACTTAAGGAAAATTTCCCCCCGTGTAAACGGATCGACTGAGGAATTCCGTTGATCACGATAGTCGCCTTTTCCAGATTTCCGCTAACGGAACCGGAAACATTTTGGATCCGTTCCGTCGTGAATCCACCGTGAGGAGAATCTATCGTCACGGTCTGCGCAAATGTAGCGGATCCGAAAAGTAAAAGAGCGCTTAAAAGTAGATTATTGAACATTAATTTCATCGTCTGAACTCGCTCCTGTTACTTCCGAATAATACATTAAGGACGCTCTGGCTGGTATCACCTTATACTTCCCGCCTACTTCTGCTCTAATAAAGTATCGGACCTTAAATTCTTTTGTAGGACCTCCGACAAAGAACACGGCTTTATCGTCATAAACTTGGCGACTTAGATATTCCATCTTGAGATCGCCCGCATAATACTCCGCATCTCTTTGTAAAAATGAGAATCCAGGCAATAGAGAATCTTCAACTTGGAAGTAAGAATCCGCGTCGCCTTCTTTCTGGACCGAAACTTCTACCATTACCAGATCTCCCGGTTGAAACGTTTTGGATTCCACAGGAGTGATATCGTTCGAATCCACTTTTAATTTATAATAGGTGCGCTTTACCTTGATACCATTGGTGTAAGCTTGGATCTTTTTACTTCGATCCGTGTAATACAAGGAAGCAGTCGCATAAAGAACGGGCCCGTCCTTCTTCAAAACTTCCACCTTGTTCGGTCCGGAACGGATCAACTCGGAAGGGATCGGGATCTTATACAATTCTCCTTGCTCCGAGTTCGGAGGAAGAGTAACAGTTTTCAAACTGGTTCCGTTCAAGACAAC
This sequence comes from Leptospira sp. B5-022, assembly GCF_000347035.1. Lineage (GTDB taxonomy): Bacteria > Spirochaetota > Leptospiria > Leptospirales > Leptospiraceae > Leptospira_B > Leptospira_B cinconiae. Next base: position 233,878 of record NZ_ANIJ01000018.1, on the reverse strand, counting down.
CTCCACATTTGCAGGAGTTTCTGACTCACGGATAGAGACTAAAAATTCGGACAATGCCAATACAGCCGCCGAAGTATCTCTTGAATTATTCCAAGCTAACTCGATACGATTGGATAAAAGAGAAGAAGCAATATTGGCAAGAATGACCTTATCTTCTCCGAGGCGAACTCCTGCACTCAATAATGTGGAGATTGTTTCTATCCTATCTTCTTCCCAACGAGGGTTTTTACCGTAAGAAGTGAGTTTAAAGAACGGTTTTTTACCGAATCCGCTCGACTCCACTCCTTTTTTGAACCAGGTAGAGGCTTCCGCCTTTTTACCTTTATTAGCTAATATTAATGAAAGTAAAGCCTGTCCGTATTGATTTAGTTTGGCGGAAGACTTCACCAAACCATCCACGATAGAATCTTCAACATTTCCTCCTTCACTTAAGGAGAAAATTATATATGCTTTTGCATTCGGAGAAAGATCGCCTTTGCCCAAAACATCGTACAAATAAGCTCTCGCTCTATTCAATACCGGAGCAGAAACCTTGGCACCGTTTTTCTGGCTAACCGCCAATCCTCTGTAAACATAAGCGGACATCAGAACATCACTTTCTACCCCACCTTCAAACCAACCAAATCCTCCATCTGTGCGTTGGAGTTCCGACACTCTTTTTAATCCGACATCTATCATCTTAGGAAGTTCTTTCCTAAGCCTTTCATTGATGAAGCCGGCTTTCTGAGCGGATAATAGAGGGTAGAATCTGCTCATGGTTTGTTCTACACAACCATAAGGGTAATCGGCAAGATAATCTAAGGATTGTCTTAAAGCAGGTAAGGAAGCGGGACTGAGTCGGACCTCCAAACGAGGATCTCCTAATTCCTTAGGTGCCTCTAAGTTTAGAACTCCTGAATGTTCTCCTTCTTCCATTCCTAAACTATCCGAAATCGTTTTAGGCAATCCCCAAGTCTTGAGTGGGATCTCGGATTTTAGTAGATCTTGGTAACCGGATCCTGCAGCGAGAATACTGATCTTTGCGGATTTGATCTTAGGGTCCGCAAGAGTTTGCACATCGAAATGTAAAGATTGGTTTTGACCAGGCTCCAAATGGATCGTAGTTTCGGAGTTCCCTAAAATTTTTGCACCTTCCGCTTTTATAGTAACTTTGATTGGAAGTTTACTTGGAGATTGGTTGGAAATCGTAGCAGAAACTTTTTGGGTTTCTCCTTTGATGATGAATCTTGGCATTCCACCTAAGATCATCAGATCTTTTTTAGTAACAAAACTGGTTTGGCCTTTTCCTACTTTCGTATCAGGAGTGATCGCAATCGCAGTCACCCTCCAAGAAGTCAAGTTATCCGGAAGATTAAAACTAACTGTCGCAGTTCCATCCGGTCCGGTTTTTACTTTTGCATTCCAATAACTCGTATCTTTAAAGCGATCCCGTGCTTGGTCCTCGTTTTTCATTGCGGAATAAACCGATTCCCCTTTTTTACCCAAGGCCAGTTTTAATCTTTTATTTTCCGAATATCCGAAAAACTTATATGCGGATGCCAACGTTGTCTGCACGTTATTTCTTCTTGGATGATAGAAGAAGGTCCCTATATTTGGGGTCTTCTCCTCTTTGATCTGATAGATCGCCTCGTCTACGATCGCGAGAGAAACCTCAGCAGAAACTCCGTTGCCTCCGAGGCCTGTGGTTTTCAGACGGATCTCCGCTTTATCACCAGGACGATATACCTTACGTCCGGGTTCCAGCCCCACTTTCAGGAACTTCTGCTCGGGAGGAGCGACCACTCTTACTTGGCTTTTATAAACATCGTTTCCGGAAAACTGAACCGCAGATAATGTAAAGTTCGGGCTCATCTCTGCAGTGATCGGGACCGCATATTTTAAAGCGTTCCCTTTCATCTTCACCACTTCTTTTTTGAAGATACGATTTCCTTCTAAGGTCAAAACCATATGTCCGTTGGAAACTGGACTTAAAACCAGGATTTCCGCAGTATCTCCCACGGAATAAATATCCTTACCAGGCTTGAGAGTGATATCCTTGAAAGGAATTTCGATAGAGTCGGAAACGGAAGAAGCCCAAAAGAATGTTTCGGACTTAGTCAAATTCCCATTCGGATCTTTGGTCTCTGCGACCAAAACGAATTGTCCTCTTTTAGGAATTGTAAAAGAAGCCGTCCCGACACCCGAAGCGGAAGTCATTACGGACAAGGAGGAAATTTTAGAACGATTTGCTTCTCTTACGAATTGGATGTCCCGATTATAAAGGATAAGATCCACATTTCGATTTCCCACCATCTTCTGGCGTTCTGCTTCGCTTAAAGTTTTATCGTAGGCGATCAAACTTACCGTTAGTTTAGCTTCTTTTCCAGGTTCGTATACTGAATTATCCTTAGAGATCCGAACAAAGAAAGCGCTTCGATTCACGGAGAAAGAAGCAGATCCATCCAAGGTCATATCCTCGGACTGAACGGAAGCGATAATCGTATAAACGGAATCCGCATCCGATTTATCCGGTTTAAAGCTGATAGAATATTGTCCTTTGGAATCTAACTTTCCTTTTCCATCCAAGACCAATTCTTGTTTATCACTTTGTCCCGATTGTTCTAAATAATCGGAAGAAGCATCGAAGTTGATCGTTCCCACAGGAGAATAATCGAATTTAGGTCTGCGGAATACTCTATACGCAACCTCTTGTCCTGCAACCGGTTGGCCGTAATAATATCTGGCTTTTACAAGGGCGTTTACTTCTTCCCTTTGTAAATAATTGGATTTAGGAACGGATACGGATACAAGGAAGGTAGGTTTTTTATACGCTTCTACCGCAAATTCGGTTTGAAAAGTTTTATCACGAAAATTTAATATAAGAGAATAATTTCCGAGAGTAGTATTCCCCGATTCAGGGACAATGAATTCTCCCGAAAAAGTCCCGTTATCTCCGGAGATATTGATCGGAACGCTTGGGATAGAAGTTTCTCCCTGCTCACTGGCAATAGAAATCACGCCTGCACCGGAAATAGTCCTATAATCGTCTTGGGAGAAATTCCGGACAATTCCCTTGAAATAAACCGTATCTCCCGGTCTATACACCGGACGATCCGTATAAATATAAGCTCTCGGCCCGCCTTCTCCATAAAAGGAACTGGAGTAAAATTCAGGATCGGATACCGAATATTCTCCATTTTTATGAGCAAGGACTAGTCCTTTTACGGGACTTCTTCCTTTATAAAAATACGTTCCATCAGAACTTGTTTTTCCAGTTTGGAATGCCTGGCCATTCTCCAAATTAAAAAGAGTGAGATCCACATCGGAAACAGGTTCCCCGCTATCTTTGCGGCCCACATAAACGAATGTCTCCGAATCCGATTGTTTAACTAAAAAGTTTAAGCCCGATTTGATCAGAATTGTATAAGCCAACTGAGATCCGGAAACTCCTTCTACAAGATAAACACCGTTATCTCGGATTGGAACCGGTATCCGGCGATATGCCCAAAAGGAAGTAACGGTCGGAATCGAGAAGGTAGCGACCAATTCTTGGTCTTTTAGAATAGCAGGGATCGCTAGAGGTTTTTGTTCGGTAGGTTGTTCATAATCGATCCCTAATGTTTTTTTCAGCTCGGATCTTGTATTGGAATTGAATTCCTTTCTGGCAACTTTACGGAAATCGTTCCTGAATTTATCCAAGGTCCTTGTAAAAAGTGCGATCGGATTTCCGAATGCTCCGTCATTATTCTCTTGGACCAATCTTTCTTTTACTTTTTTGGTCAGAAAGGCTTTCGGATCCGCAATCTTATACACTCTGAATTCGTAATTTACGGTTCCATTTCCTTCCAGATTTACATACGCATTTTCACCGGAGCCGAAACTTCTGTCCGTTCCTAGATAAAAAGCGGCGGAACCGAACAAATTCGGTTTCACATAAAATAATCCTAATGCAGAGATCAAAATTGCAAGAAAAGAGAATATTATCTTTTTACGATCCGATACACGAGTTCTCATTCTGAAATTCCTATTCTAAAATCCGAAATCTATATACCCCGAGAAAATTTCGGTTATTCTTTTCCGGGGAAAACAACACACTTCTTTCCAATTCTTTTGCTCGGATCAATTTGATCCCTCGATCCGAACCTGTATGATATAAAAGCTGGGGATTTTTACTTTCTCCTTCTACCAAGATCATAGAATGGAAATTGGTTCCGACCCCACGATCCGATCTGAAAAAGAGAATATCTCCCGCTAGTCCCGACTCCAACTCTTTGGAAACAAAAGAAGTATGGAACTTTTCCAAACTTTCCGCGTCTGCAAATTCTCCGAATTTGCCCTCTCCGATCCGAAATAAATTTTTACCAATATAGGGTATATCCGGGTACTGAAATTCCCGGACATCCGGTAAATTTTTATCCAATAAGATCCCGGTCCTTGCCTGCCAGTCTTGAGTATGAGCCTTTAAAGACTCCTTATATGCGAAACGAATCAATCCGCTGCAATCCCTTTCCTTCAGATTCCAGGAGGAATTCTCCTTTAAATATTGGGATAAAGAGATCCTAACAAACCAGTCCCGAAATGCCTGACGATCTGATTCGGTCCTAAGCTCTGCCGAATCCGGAAAACCATCCTGGTCAAAGTCCCCATCTCGGCTGAACAAGGAAATCTGAACTGTTTTACCCTTTTTAGTTCGGATCATAATATTTGCAGGGACATTCCCCGCTTGCACACGTAAGACGTCTTCATTTTTGTTTTTTTCGTTCGAGAGAAGTTTGAGTACATTAGGATCTATCTCTTCCAAAAGAAAATGGTCCTCTGCCCCGAAGATTGGATTCGAAATTTTTAAAACGGCAACCGATTTACCATCCGCAGGCATTCTTAATTCGGTCGGATCTAAAATGGATTCGAAATAAGAATTACAATGCAACAATGCGAATATCAGAAGATAGTAGATCCGAAATTTCAAGGAATGGCCCAGACCGTTTCGTTTTATCAAGTTTAGAAAAATAGAAAAGAATTTTTTGATAAAATAAGAATACGGTTAGTTGGCAAATCTGAATCGGAAAAATTCAATAACCTAATGCTTTTCTGATCTTTTCGGGAATGTCCTCGAATTTTGGATACTTATGTTTTTTGCCGTCCGGAAAGATCACATAATAAGTTCCATTTAGGACTTCCATATAATAATTTCCTTTTTTCTTTTGCCCTACGGAAGACTTGTCCATCTCCTTGACCATTGCCTGATATCTAGGAGGAAGAGCCTGCCAAGAACCGTAGACTTGGATCTCTCCGGCATGATTTACTGTGTACATTCCGTTCTCATGCATGATCTTAATTCCATTATAATCGAAAACTTCTAGAACATTTACCTTAGGTTCTTTTTTTTTGGGTTTTTCGTTCGGATCGAAACTCATAGGTTCTTCCGGAAGAATATCATAACGTACAACGGATTTGGAATCGTACTTTTTATTTCTGGTAAGAAGTATATAAAGATAAGACAGACCGGACAAAGCCAGTGCTGCAAAAATCAGATAATCAAAATGTCTGGCTACCCATCCCATCACTTCAATCTGAATTCAATAGCCTTGCATGCAAACGGGACCGGATCCCCAGCCTGGGTCCAAAAACTACAATTTTCGAAAGCGACTGAAGTAACACAATTATCCACGTCCTTTTTCCTTTGTTTTCCGGGTACTACGGAAGTGATCTGTCTGTTCGATCCGCATTGTGCATCTTTCGCGGCATAAGCTACCATGATCTTAGTTGCCGCTTCTCCAAATGTATAAAAATCTTCGTCTACGTCGGAACAATTCGACAAACCCAATAGGACAATTGTAAGTAAAATCAGGTTTTTACAGACAGTTCCAATACTTAAAAAACTAAATTTCATGCTCCGGCTTCTTGGGTAATAATCGTATTTTTTCATCCAAAGGAATATCTACTTCTCCTAAAACGGTTTTGTATCTCACACTTCCTTTCATTCTTAAATTCGGATCTTTTCCGGCGACTAAGTTCGTGACTACTAAAATTCCGAGTAATAGTTTATCCTGGTTCTCTCTTTTTTCAAAGCTTGTTTCTATCTTCAGTTGGACCACAGTTTTGGAGAAAGCCGGAACTTCCGTTTCTTCTTCCGAAATGACTCTGGCTAATTCCGCGTCTTTACCGTCGGTACCCGAGGCGATAACGCCAAGATCGAACTGATAAATTTTAACGGAAGTATCGTTCGGATTCTCTATCTCCAATGTAGAAGTCATTAAAATCTTGGGAGAAGGTGGAAAAGGCAGAATTTCTACCCGTTCCGTTTTAGTTTCCAAGATCCTAAACTTGCATGCTTGTAGTTTTTTGACGTTCTCCCTTAGATCTCCCAAGCAAGAGGTGAAAAGGAAGAAGGTCCCGAATACCAAGGCCAAAAGCCGAAAGAATATCGGCCTTTTAGCTTGCTGGACAAATATTCGCATTAAAGCTCCCAGCCGTTGGAAATAAGGACCTTTCCTCTGGTCATGTTGTTGGTATATTCTTGGATCGCTTTATCAGCTTCCTTAAGTGGATATTTTGCGGCGATCTGAGTCTGGAATTCTTTTCCTAAAAGGGAACGGATCTCGGAGGTGATCTTCCAGATCTTCAACGGATTTTGTTTCGGCATCCAAGAAGAAAGCCAATAACCTTCTATCTTTTTGTCCTGAAAAATCCCAAGCCCCGCATGATAAGAAATAGGTTCTTCCGACAACGCACCGTAAACCACACATTTACTTCCGTAAGGCATAGCGGCTAACGCTCTTCCCGTAATTTCTCCGGCAACCGCATCCAACATAATAGTAGCATTCAGCTTATTGGAAAGAACCCTAAGTTCACGATCAAAATTCGGAGAGCTCGAATCCAATACATGTTCTGCACCTAAAGATTTAAGAAGATCAACCTGTTCCTTTCTTCTTACAACATGAATGCCGGGAATTCCTTTTTTATTGGAAAGTCTCAATAACATTTTTCCCAGAGCGGAAGCGGCAGCAGTCTGAACATAAGCCTTATGTTTTTCACGAATGACTTGGTCCAACAATGCCCAAGCAGTGATAGGGTTCACGAATAAACAAGCGCCTTGTTCCAAGCTTACATCTTTTCCTAAAGTAAAACAAGAATAGGCGTCGGTGATCATGTATTCTGCATACGGTCCATCACCCTTATTCGGAGCCACACATGCGACAGGTTTTCCTACAAGAGAATTCGCTCTCCATCCGCCGCCGCTTGCGATCACCAGACCGCTTCCCTCAAATCCGGGAACGACAGGAAGTTTTTTCTTAATTCCGTACAAACCTCTCATAAACATGAGATCGGAGGGATTGATGGAACCGGAATGGACTTTAAGTAAAACCTCTCCCTTCTTAAGAGGCTTAAGTTCTTTTTCTACGATCTTTGCTCTTCCGGGTTCGTTGCTGTATTCTTTCAATTCGTATGCAAGATACGTTTTTGGTATTTCGAATTTTTTTGCCATTTGATTACCCTCTCACTCTTCATCCTTTAACATCAGGTGCCGGATCGCTTCCGGTTTATTTTCTAGTATATAATTTTGAATGAATACTTCTGCTTCTTCCTGCGTCTTGATGGAGAACCAAAGACCTTCCGGATAAGAAACCTGCACAGGACCCAACTCACAGCGATCCAGACATCCGGATTTTTGGATACGGATCTTACCTTTTAATCCGAGTTCTTGCGCTCTCCTTTTCATATAAGCGAGCAATTGAGGAGATCCTTTCGGACCACAAGAGGGCCTTTCTCCCTCCGCTCTGACATTCTCGCAGACAAAAACATGCTTATCAAAATACATTCGAGCCTTGCCTTTCCTCCTAGTTTCCTATATAGGCAAAAGCTTTGAACCCATTTTTTCGGAGATTAGTTTGAAGCTCTAACGGTTGCCAGAACCGAAAAAAGATTTTTTTATGGTCTTAGAACCTCGATTCCCGAGTATTTTACTCATATTTGGAGAATAATATGAAACGATCCGTAATACTAATTTTATTAACCTCATTCTTCATCTTCCTTTCCTTTTGCAAAAAGGAAGATAAGCCCGTATTAGAGACCGAAAAACCTCTCTTCGAAAAAGTTTTGTCGGAAAACGATAAAATAATCCAAAGTCTTTTAACAACGGAAGATATATCTCCCGATGTAAGCGGACTAATTTCTACCTTAAATTCTTTGGGAGAAGCAAAAGGAGGCTTAGAATCTTCCGCGTTAGAAATGAAGAATGTATTGGAAGGAGCAAAATCTTCCGACGTTAAAATATCATTCGAGGCATATTCCAAGTTCAGCGAAGTTTTAGCAAAAACTATGAAGGTCCACGGATTACAATCCGGAAGAAACCGTTTCTATTGTCCGATGGTCAAAAAGACATGGGTGTTTTCCGGTATGAAAATCCTGAACCCGTATGCTCCGGATATGCGTGATTGCGGTGATCTTATTCCCTAAAGATAAAAAACAACACGAAAGAACCTGTCTAGCTGGAGTCTCCGAATCTAAACCCTGTCCCGGAAATTGTAGGGACTTTTACAGGGAATCGAATTGGAATGGTTCCGGTGATCAGGCTTGTTTTGCCTTCGAAAAATTAGAGAAATTTTTAGAAGGAGTCAACTCCTTCTCGGTCGGCGCAACTGCGTTCCAACAAGCTCCCGCAGATATTTTAGAAAACTTTTCCACTCGGTCCGAAATCGGTTTCGATCTAGTTAGATACTTTCTTTCTATCTCTTCTCCAGACCAGGTCATGTCCACAATCCTGGAGATGGACGATTCCTTACTGTATAGGATCGTAAAAGAAGACTTTAAAATATTCCAAAAACTTAAAAAAGAGAAGAAGATCTTTGGAACGGAAACCAACTTTTTGGATTCAAAAGCGGCCCAATTCTGGAACGGACTTCCTCCGAAAAGGATCTCGAAATTTATATTATTCTGCCTTAGGACCAAAAACGATAATATTTTTGCAGCCAGATTTTTAGGACTTATGCCGATCGAAACCCTTCTTATGCTTGGGGAATCCTTGGGATTAAGTAAAGCAGAAGAAGTAGAACTCTACAAAGGACTAGAAGAATCCTTGTACGAGTTCCCGATCCGATTCCCAGGGATCTATCCTCATCTACTGGAATTATTCTCCGAAGATCCCGAGATCAATATCATACTTTCCACGATGGAAGGACTTGTAGAAAGAAAGGAATCCCTTTTACGTGCAAGAGAAGAAGTCATCAAAATTATAGAAGAGTCGGACAAAAAGAATTCTCACCAAGAAGTATTAAATTATCTGAATACTTTGGATAAGGATGCTGCCTTGGAAATTTTAGGAATGTTAGAAGAGCAGAATCATATTGGATTTTCCGAAAAAAGCCTATTGTCCGCTTATATTAAAGGAGAAGAATCCGACTTTATCACCTTCGGAAGAAGGGCGCAAGTTTTCAAAGTAAAATAAAGATCTAAAAGCCGGCAATAAGGCGGAAACTTTTAGACCCTTTCTTCTACCTCGTATTCCTTGAATAAACTCTTTTGATTTCCCATATCGCTTTGGAATTCCACAGGGTAATCCGAGGTAAAACAAGCGTTGCAGAAACCTCCACCCCTATGTTCACTAACCGCTTTATGCATGGAATCGACTGATAGATAAGCGATAGAATCCACTCTCAAATACTTTCGGATCTCTTCGATCGTATGAGTAGCAGCGATCAGTTCTTTATGGGTCGGAATGTCTATTCCGTAATAACAAGGAGAAATTGTAGGAGGAGCGGAAACTCTTAAGTGGATCTCGGTAGCACCCGCATTTCGGATCATCTTAATGATCTTTCGACTAGTGGTTCCTCGCATAATGGAATCGTCCACGATCACGACACGTTTTCCATCCACTACATTCTTCACTACATTGTACTTGATCTTAGCACCGAAGTCCCGGATTTTCTGGTCCGGTTCGATAAAAGTCCTGCCCACATAGTGAGAACGGATCAGTCCCGATTGGAAAGGAATTCCGGAGGCTTCCGAATATCCCAAAGCTGCGATATTTGCAGAGTCCGGAACCGGGATCACGACGTCAGCTTCCACAGGAAGTTCTTGAGCAAGTTGGTTTCCGAGAGCCTTGCGGACCTTATACACCGACTCACCGAAAATATTGGAATCAGGTCTTGCGAAATAAATGTATTCGAAAATACAAAGAGCGGGTTTTGCAGGAGGGAAAGGATAGAAGGAGCGGGTTCCTGTTCTGTCCACAACGATCATCTCGCCCGGTTCCACATCTCTTTCGTAAGTGGTGTCGGTGATATCGAATGCACAGGTCTCGGACGCGAATACAATGGATCCATCCTCCCTTCTTCCCATGACCAAAGGACGGAAACCGTTTGGATCCCTAACGGCGATCAATTGGTTTTTGGTAAGAACGACTAGGGAATAAGCACCTCTTACTTTTTTCAAAGCGGAAGAAAGTGCGGAAAGTAGATCTGTCTCTCCGGAACGAGCCATCAGGTGGACGATCACTTCCGAATCGATTGTTGTTTGGAAGATGGAACCTTCTTTTTCCAATTGGGAACGAACTTCCCAGGAATTTACCAGGTTTCCGTTATGGGCCAAAGCAATCGGTCCTAAATGGGACTCGACTCTGAGAGGTTGAGCGTTCCTTAAGAAACTCGCACCGGTGGTAGAATAACGATTATGCCCGATAGCAGCGGTTCCGGTTAGTTCCCGGATTTTGCCTTCGGTAAAAATATTGGCTACTAATCCCATACCGGCGTAGCGGTAGAGATGTTCTCCATCGGAGGAAACGATCCCGCTCGATTCTTGGCCTCTGTGCTGCATGGAATACAGACCGAGGTAAGTAAAATTGGCCGCCTCTTGAGAATTAAAAATCCCGAAGATGGCACATTCTTCTTTTGGTTTGTCATCTCGGACTAGGGTCCGTAGACTGGACGTATTGGGAATCGAACTCATGGTCCCCCTTCCGACGCTAGTCTCCCAGGTCGCCTTTTAGATGCAAATACAATCCGATTATATTGTCGTAGACAACGTCCGAAGCCTACAGTTGGCATTGATTACTCTCTCTCAATCCGATTGCCTCTCAATTGATACGGAATCCAGCGGTTATTACACCTACTATTCCAAAGTTTGTCTCATCCAAATATCCTCTAAGGGTAAAAATTATATCTTTGACCCTATTCGTTTGGATGATCTCACCGGGTTAGGACCTCTATTCGAGAATCCCGGCATTCTAAAAATATTTCATTCCGCTTCGGACGATATCAAAGCCCTGAAAAGAGACTTCGGTTTCAAGTTTATCAACATCGCTGACACGATGTTCAGCTCTCGTTTATTAGACTTAGAACAGAACTCTTTGTTGTATCTTGTGGAACATTACCACAAGGTCAAACTCTCCAAGAAGGAGCAAAAATCCAACTGGGAAAAGCGCCCTCTGGAAAAAAGTCAGCTCCAATACGCCGCCTTGGATACGGTTTACCTAGAATCCATTTGGGACAGAATGAGAGAAGAACTCGGAAAACGGAAATTGTTAGACGAAGCGCTTTCGGAGTTCGTTAAGATCGCGGAAGAAGAGCCTGAACCTTTCGAGGGATTTTCCATCAATTTGGAAAAATTCCCAAATGTATTAGAATTGAGTTCCGACGAAAGAAGGGCACTTCACGATACTCTAGGCTTTAGAGATGAGAAGGCTAAAAAATTAAACAAAGCTCCTTTCCGAGTTTGGAATAACGATAAGGTTTTGGAATTAGTCAAGGCCAGAGGAGAATTGAATAAACTTATAGACATTGTAGGCAAAAAAGACGCCGAAAATTTATACCAGGTTTATAAAAATCCAAGCGGCCCTCCTATCCAAAAGAACGATCTATTCAAAAGATCCATCGAGGATCTGACAGGGGAAGAAGCGGACAGATTCAAAAGATTAAGGCAATGGAGAGAAACAATCATGTCCATTCGCCGGATGGGTCACAACTTGATGCCGTCTAATAAGAATATCGCGGAGATTGCAAAAAAAAATCCTAAGTCCATCGAAGAGTTAAGAGAGCTTGGAATCTTTTCCAACTGGAAAGTGGAAAATTACGGACCTTCTCTTTTGGCAGCAATCCAATCCAAACCGTACGAGACCACTTTGTCCGGTTTGGTCCCGATCAAAAAGAAATTTGATTAGATTAGAATTAGATACACTAAAAAAGAAACTTCCCTTTCTTCCGGAAGGAGAACCGAATTTGCCGGAGGATGTGGCCCATTCTTCCGTAGTCATGCCCGTATTCCAGAAAAATGGGCAAGACGGATTCCTTCTCCAAAAAAGAAATCCGAACCTTGCTTCTCATCCGGGACAGATCTCTTTCCCTGGTGGAGTAAAAGATCCGGATGACAAAGATCTTTTATTCACTGCCCTCAGAGAATGGGAAGAAGAAATGGGAGCTCCTAATCAGGAATTATCCGTGATCGGAAATTATAGAGGGCAACTTACACATACCGGTTTTCATATCACTCCCTTCTTGGCAAAATATTCGGGGGATTTCAAATTCGAATTCAACCCGGAAGAGGTAGAAAAGATCATCATACTGGAACTAGACAGACTTTGGGAAGCTCCGTTTTACAGTATCAAGGGAAGAAGAAAACCCGACTCACCTTTGTTGGAAGTTTTTTACTTTGATATAGACGAAGGACTTTTATGGGGAGCCACTGCAAGGATCATAGTGGATTTCTTAAGGGAACATGCGGGTTTCGATCGTTCTCCCATTTTAAGAGCTCCCAACCTGAATTCTGCGCCGTTCTTGGACGTGAAAAAGTCCGAATAGTTTCCGCAAAAACCTAAGATCCAAGTTTTTTGATTTTTCTTTCTTTCTATTTTTTTGTCTTATCTTCCGATTTTTCTTCTAACCCTTACGTCTCTAAAAAATGTAGTCCTACGAGGTTTTCCACTTTAGGGATCCCAAAAGTGGACCGAAATTATATACGACATAATTTAAAATCCTTTTACCGGGAGTTTTAAAGTTCGTATTCGAACTTCAAAAGGCATTTTACATAGGAGAATTCCAATGAGCAAATTTAAGGATCTTTTTAATTCCGACATCCGCACAAGTTATCTAAAAGAAAGCTGGAAAGAAGAGGACTGGTACGAGTCTCTTGCCGGCCGACCTGGCATTGAACAAAAAATCCCTTACTTCAAGAAGGGAGAAACTTCTTCATTGAAGGTGGCGGTTCTTAGCAGATGACACCGGAAGAAAAGGAAGCCCTCTTTCGTAGTTTAGAAGAAATCAGGATTGCCATCCAAGCAAGTCACTTGGGTGGAGAATACAAAGCGATCCTGTACAGTATTCCGATCGTGGGGATCATCTTCGGATGGTTATTATTATTCTTCCTATTCTTTTGGTGGTATCGTCAAAGAATGGCGATCATCAAAGCAGGTCTTTATCAAAAAGAAAAGTTCGATCTGCGTCTTTATTCTTTCTTCTTAGGTCTAATCCTCACATTTGTCGGAGTAGCGTTATCCGTTACTTTCATTTTAGTATTAGGAAAATCTTTAGCGATGCTCGGGGGATTAGTCCCTCTCGGGACGGGCTTAGGTCTTCTATGTTATTATAAATGGTCTCCTAGAAAGTGAATCGGTCATTCCCGGATTAGGTTTATTATTAATCCCATGAAACCGGAAGAACCCATCCTATGCGATCCGGAGGATTGGGCCAATATTCAAAAAGTTCTAGCCGGAGATTTCGAATCATTCGAACAACTCGTATTGAAGTACGAGGCAATGGTTTATTCACAGGCAAAAAAAGCGTTCCGTAATGAAGCGGAAGCGGAAGACTTTACGCAGGACGTTTTTCTAAAAGCGTTCGAAGGACTATCTACATTCAGAGGAAAGTCCAAATTTTCCACTTGGATCTTCTCCATAGCAAGAAACGAGATCATTCGCCGATACCGAAAGGAACATCCGGAGATTGATGCTCCCGTAGATACTTTATCCAGCGGGAAGTTAGGGGATAATTTCTCCTCTCAAGAATCCGAAGTACTCGAAAAAGAAACCACGGAAAAGATCAGGTCCCTAGTGGATAAATTGCCTGAACTTTATCGGAAACCTATATCATTACACTACTTCGAGAATATGTCCTATAAAGATATCTCCGAAAATTTAAACTTGAAAATGAACACTTTAAAGAGTTATATATTTCGAGGGAAAGAAATCCTACGCGATTGGCTGAAAAAAGACGATGAGCACGGAAAAAGATAAACTTCCCGACGAGTTGCGGGAACAATTGGATTTTTTTGTTAAACCTCCGGAAGGCAGGGTGAACGATGATGTACCACCCATGCTTAAGAAAAAAGTAATGCTTCATTTGATCCATCTGAAGCATATCCGGCTCATTCTGATCACAATTTTGATCTTGGCGTTTTCTCCTCTTACCGCTCTTCTGTTTACGGATTGGAATTTTCTCTTCCAAACGGGACTTTTACATGCGATTTTAGCGACTAGCGGCTTTTTGTTCCTGCTTTTTGCGGTCCTAATAGGGATTTATCTTGTGCAAAATAAGAGTCCTTATACCAAGGAATGGAAAAACAAGTTAGGATTCGACGAATGAAATATTTCAATTTTGGGATCATTCTTTCTTTACTGCTTACCTTAGGAAGCCAAATCTCCGCGCAAGAAAATCTGCCGGAGACCAAACTCACTGCAAAAGAATTCTTAGAAATGAAATTAGACTCCGTCTTTCCGCTCATTCAAAACATGAGCAAACAAGAAGCAGATGTTCTGATCACCCAGATCAGGGAAGAAGCCAGAAAATCCTGGGCCCAATCCGATAATTATTTTTTCTTAGTCGAACACCTAACTACGATCAAAGCAATCGAAGAAGAACAAAGTAGACTGAAAGGACTTCTCTGGGTCTATGTTTTGGGCCTGGGTTTATTTTCCGGATTTGTTATTTATGTCCTCTTCCGTCAAAGAAAGCTGATCAACGAGTTAAATGAAATGATTCAGGATAAAGACTGAACGAAAATCCTGTCTAAAGTATAGCTCGGAAAAGGAACATATTCCTTTTTGTTTACTGGTTGTCATAAGATTAAGCGCGGAATATTCTTTTTCCGGCGATTGTAATGTTTGTGTAAACCTTTTGTAACGGTTTTCTGACAATCTAATGGGATGGAACCTATCCAAATCCAAGGATCCTCCACCCCGACGACTAACGATAAAAATCCTCCGAGGCGTAGGAGAAAGAGCTTCAGCGAATTTATGAAAAATGCTTCCGGCAGCCCAGGCCAAAAAATCCTCGTAGTAGATGACGAAGAGGATATTGCAGAACTGATCAAATTTCATTTAGAAGAAAACGGTTACCAAGTGGACACCTGCCAAAACGGTTTAGAGGTGCTTCCAAGGATCGAAAAAAATCTGCCTGATTTGGTAGTATTGGATCTAATGCTCCCCGGTATCGGTGGAATGGATCTTTGTAAAAGGATCAAAGAAAAATATTCTCTGCCGATCATCATGGTTACCGCAAAATCAGGAGAGACCGATGCCGTTTTAGGACTGGAACTCGGTGCGGACGACTATGTTAGAAAACCGTTCTCCACTAGAGAACTTATAGCAAGAGTCCGTTCCGTATTGAGAAGATCCGGAGAAGGAGAAGACGAGCAAGACCAAGAAGGAAACATTACGGTCGGTAAAATTTTCCTAAATCCTAAAGCTCATAAAGTATTCATCAACAACGAAGAAATCGATCTTACATTGATCGAGTACAAGATACTCTATCTGTTTATGACCAACACAGGTGTCGCCTTTACCAGAGATAAACTTTTAGATAAGGTTTGGGGAAAGGATATTTACGTGACGGATCGAGCCGTGGATGTTAATATCAAAAGACTCCGGGACAAACTAGGAGAAGAGAAGGAGAGGTTGGAAACCATCCGCGGGATCGGTTACAGATTCAATGAGGCGTAGCTTATTTTCTAAACTACTCTTAAGTAACTGGCTTCTACTTGTTTTCCTCATGGCTGTCGCGGGGATTGTCCTTTTTTTAGAGGATCTAATCCATCCTGACTTAAAAATACTTTTATTCTCCGCTTATATACTATTAGCCATGTTCGGGACTTTTTACATGTCCTTCTCCATTGCAAGAAGTGTAACTCAAACGCTCAACCAGATCGAAATGAAAACGGGAGAGATCAACGCCGGAGATTTCGGTTCCGAGTTGAGTCTTCCGGATATCCAAGAGTTAGCGGATCTTGCAGTCTCCATCAATCTGATGTCAGGACGTTTAAAACACCAATTCGTTGACCTTACTATCGAAAAGGAAAAGTTCGACTCAGTATTACAAAATTTGAAAGAAGGTGTTTTCTCCGTAGATCTGGAAGGTTCGATCGTTTTTCAAAACAGAAGTATTCCCGGTTCTTTGATAGAACCTAATTCGGGTTCCCGAAAGGTAGAAGACGCGGTCAAAGATCCAAGACTACTGGACTTTATTAAAAAGAATCTCTCCGGAAAGGGAGAACCTAAAACGGAACTGGATCTTAGCCAAAATTTTTACGCAATCAAAATGTATCCTCTTAGAACGAACGGAAATATCCTGATGTTCATAGGAGTCATACGAAACATCACGGAAGAAAAACAGTCTTACTTAATACGGGAACAGTTCGTACAGAACGCTTCTCATGAATTAAAAACTCCTATCACTTCCATCAAAGGTTATACGGAAACATTACTCGGCCGTTTAAAACTTTTAGAAGAAAGTCACGAAAAAAGATTTTTAGATGCGATCTCTCGCAACACGGACAGAATGGTTCGGATCGTAGAAGACATGCTTACGATCACTAGGATCGAAAATCAAAGTGCGATCGCACAACCGGAGGAATTTACCTTAAAATCGCTGGTAGAAAATCTTTCCTTCACTGTGGACGGTGTCATTTCCCCCAAAGGGCAAAAGCTCGTAGTGGAAATGCCTTCCTCTCTAACAATCTCTGCTGACTGGGTTCTCTTGGAGCATATGCTCTTAAATTTGATCTCGAATGCGTCTTCGTA
This sequence comes from Leptospira sp. B5-022, assembly GCF_000347035.1. Lineage (GTDB taxonomy): Bacteria > Spirochaetota > Leptospiria > Leptospirales > Leptospiraceae > Leptospira_B > Leptospira_B cinconiae. The sequence continues at coordinate 216,897 of NZ_ANIJ01000018.1, read as the reverse complement.
TTCTCCGGATGATAAAACAATCACTCTGAAGATCACAAAGGTGGAACCTGACTCGGTGAATTTCCAGGTAATCGACCAGGGGATCGGGATCAAGGACGAGGATAAGGAAAGGATTTTTGAAAGATTCTTCCGAGTGGATAAGAACAGATCCAGAAAAGAAGGCGGAACAGGCCTCGGACTTTCTATCGTGAAACATATTGTTAGATTACATCACGGTTCTGTCAAAGTTTTCGATAACCCGGAAGGTGGGACAATCTTCTCCGTAACTCTTCCGTTAGTGTATTCCGAAATTTCCGAAGTTTGAAATCCGTGCTTTAGCTCGTAATACGCTTTTCCTAAAACAGCCCCAAAGCGATTATAGAGATTCTATATATAAAAATCGGTACTGCAATTCGCATTGCCGAGATCCCGGACCATCGGTCGAGGTTAGAACATGGATTATCCCAAGGGTTTTTTTTCATTCGGTACAAATATAGGTATTAAGGACAAGACGAAAGATTTCGGAGTGATCTATTCCGAAATACCCTGCAAGGCAGCTGCGGTATTTACTAAAAATAATTTTCCGGGCGCTCCAGTCATCGTAGGTAGAGAGCATATCCGAGACGGAATTCTACAAGCTGTAGTCATCAATTCTAAAAACTCGAATGTTGCAACCGGAGAAAAAGGGATCTCCAACTCCAGGCAGATCTGTTCCGAGATCGCAAAGTCTCTCGGTATCGCCGAAACTTCCGTACTACCTTCTTCCACAGGAGTGATTGGAGTTCCGCTTCCAATGCAGGTTATTCTTCCGGCATGTGTCCAAGCAAAATCGAATTTAAAACCGGGTAATCTGGAAGAAGTAGCTGAAGCCATCATGACCACTGATACTCGCAGAAAAATTTCCGTAAGAAAGATCAAATCTTCTAACGGAGAAGCAGTGATTTTCGGTATGGCAAAAGGGGCGGGAATGATTGAGCCGAATATGGCGACTATGCTTTCTTATATTCTCACAGACGCGCAGATCGAAGGTGATGTTTATCCGATCCTGAAAGATTGTGTGGATCTAAGTTTTAACTGTATCACGATCGATTCCGATACTTCTACATCCGATACTGTCGCTTTACTTAGCAATGGTCTTGCAGGCCAAGTGGACGCTAAAGAATTCAGATCAGCACTTTTGGAAATATGTACCGACCTTGCCAAAGAAGTGGCAAGAGATGGAGAAGGTGCTACCAAATTGATAGAAGTCCGTATCAAAAAATCCAAAGATGAGTCCCAAGCCAGAAAGATCGGAAAATCCATCCTGAATTCTCCCTTGATCAAGACCGCAATTTACGGTGGAGATCCGAATTGGGGAAGAATGGTTATGGCGGTCGGAAAAGTTTTTGACGAACCTATCCCTTTCGACTCTTTGGAAATTTATTTCGGAGGACTTCCGGTCAAGGGTGCAGACTCGGAAACTCTCAAAAAATTATCGGACTATCTAAAAAAGAATTCCGAGATCTTTGTCGATGTGATATTGAATACCGGAAACAAAGAGATGGTGTTCTGGGGATGCGACCTGACCGAGGGTTACGTGAAGGAAAACGCATACTACACAACCTAAGTTTGTCGAATCCGTATCGAATCCCTGAAACGTGAAGACCTATTTTTCCGATCTACGACTTATCTCTTCGGTTATCACTGTAGCCGTACGATTACTTTCCGTATTCGTAATCCTAGGTTTGTATGAACTCAGCATTTATCTTCTTCCTAAAGAAATTGAATATGTAAGCGAGATCGCAGTCCTAACCTGTTTGGTATTCGGCGTTTTCGCGATACTACCTATCCAAGAAAAAATTTCAGGTTTCTTAAAGTCCACATTCGTTTCAGAATATTTAAGCGACGATCCGGGTTCTTCCAGATTAGCTCACAGAAGATTTGATTCGGAAGGACTGATTAAAAACGTATTTCCCGAACTAGTAAGATTGACCAATAGTAATTTTGGAAAATTAGCTATTTTAAAGAACGATTTAGTCCATTACGAATTATATACTTATGCGCACAAAAAACAAAGAAAGGTAAATACTCTCGAAGGAATCAATCCAAGAGCGGCCCTTCTTACTTATATCCTGAACAAAAGATCAGGAGCCATGATCGGAGAACCGGACCAAAATAAAATTATCAACGAAGACTTTGTAAGTTTAAGAGCGAATTTCATTCTGCCTTTCGTATTCCGAGAAAAACTTTTCGGCTTTTTAGCCGTTTCTAATATTCCAAAAGACAATGTACGACATGAACTCGGTTTTTTGGCGGGAAAATGTGCATTAGCGGTCCATAATCAGATCCTATCTTCGCAGATCGCAGAAAATAAAAAATACAGAAAAGAATTGGAGAATGCGGGTAAGATCCGTAAGTTTTTGGAATCTCCCGAACCGCCTATGGTGGGAGATATCAAAATAGATCTATTATCCAGAGAACCTGGAGAACTTTTAGAGTTTTTTCAAAGCCCTTCGGGTGATTTTTATTTCGTATTCTTGCGCCTAAGTGTAACCAACGCCGTTTCCGTTTTAGCACTTTGCTATATATTGGGAACCTTATATTCTTCCAGATTAAACGGAGAATTAAAGAACATTCTTCAGATCAAATCCTTAGTTGAAGACAACTTAAAAGAGATCTCATGGACTGAAAGGTACGATCTCGCGGTAGGAATGGTCGCAAAGGAAACCGGTAAGATCTCCCTTAGATTCGTAGGTAAAAAATTTAAATTGTTCGATGCCTCCAAACCTGATCGAAACTTGGCATCCATCGGATGGGAGAATATAGAAACTCCCGGAAAAGATGCGCTCTTTTTAACTTGGAATGATCGTAATATTATTTCTTTCCAACACTTGGGGATACAACCGTGAGAAATATTCTAATCGTATTTCTTTCCGTGATCCTATTCAGCTTGATCCTGTTTTCAGGATTATTGAACTCGTATTCAAAAGAAGCAAGACTTCCTTTTTATTTTTATCCGAACGGAAAGATCGCGGTTTCGAGTGGATCTCATACGGATCTAGTCGGGATGAGAATAGACCTTATCGAATACGAGATCGTTCGAAAACTCGGAAAGGATTACGGATTATCCGGACACTCGTTCCATTTTTTTGCGAAAGAAGGAAGTATGGTCAAAAGCCTTTCCTTAGATATGAGGTCCTCCTTCGAAGTGCTGAAGGACTTTTTACCCGATATATTTTTATCTTTATTATACTTTTTAGTGGCGATCTGGTTTTTCTTTTATACCAGAGACTTATATATTTTCTTGTTATTCGGATCCCTATCCTCCTTATTCTTATTTAACTTTTTCTTATTAGCGTTCCATGATTTTCTTTTTCCGTTCTTTTTCTTCTTATACTTTACCGGATTTTTGATCTTAGATGTTTCCTTTAGATTAAGAGGAAAAGAGATCCCTTCCAGATGGTTCGCTCCCCAAGTAATTTTTTCCTTGGTCGCAGGATTTGTCGGACTCTCCCAAAAGGAAAATCCGGATCTGTTCCAATTCTTGTCCGTGAACGGAATTTACTTCAACGTATTTTCCTCCGGAATTTGTATCTTGCAGTTGGTATTCCATACTTTTAGGAATAAAGGGAACTTTCAGGAAGTTTCCAAAAAATTAAGCATAGTACTAGCATTTTTCTTAATTACGATCGTTCCTTTTTTAATGGCCGAGTTAGGAGCCACAAAAAGTTTTTTCATGATCCGTCCGTATCTGATAGTGGCTCTGATATTATTCCCCGTTCTGATCATATTCGGGACTTACACATATTCATTAGTTCCGGTACAGATTGCGTTCAGTTCATCCTTAACTTCTATCTATTCCATCTTGATCTTAACCTTCGGATATTTGTTCGGTCTGGAGTTTTTTGTAAGATGGAACCCGGGATTTTTAGGAAAGCATCAAAGAGAATGGAATTTGTTCTACGTAGTTGTATCCGCTTACTTTTTAGGTTCACTGAACAACAAATTGTATAAGTGGATAGATTATTGGAGTTTTAGGAATAATCCAAAACTTCATACCGCATTGGAAGAATTATCCGTAATGATCGGTGCTCCAATTTCTATGAGAGCCACTATCAATAATCTAATTCGCAGGCTTGTAGACGCGTTAGAGGTAAAAAAACTCCAAATACTCATCCCAGCGGATAAATTTTCCGGAACCGATCTAAGAAATATCAACTTCATTCGAATTCCCTATGGATCCGAAATTTGGACGTATTTCGAAAATCATACCGAAGTTACCATTACTTCTCACCTTGCTTATGGATTAGGTATAAGGGAATCCGTTTTCAAATTTTTAAACCAGATGGAAGTCCAATTAGCCTATCCTTTATTCAATTTTGAAAAAGGGAAAGAGGTTATCGCAGTATTTTTAGTTGGAGAGAAGATCAATCGTAAGAATTTCACTCTGGGAGAACTAAGATTCTTAAAAGAATGTACAAGATTAGCATCCCTACTCATCCGAAACTATTCACTACTTGTGGATGAAGTGGAGAAGAAAAGGATCGTTCGCGACCTGAATATGGCGGCAGTCTTGGATAAAACTCTTCATTTACCGGAGTTAGAAACGATAAAATCGGTCGAATTGGGCTATTTTACGCTTCCTGCAGTCGGAATTTCAGGTGATTACCTAGATATTCTCAAACTTTCTCCTAAAAAGCAGTTATTGTTCTTAGGAGATGTTTCAGGACATGGACTTGGGTCAGGTTATCTAGTTTCTGCAGTAAGAGGAATTATTCGCCGTCAATTGGGCAATTCTTCCTCTCTTCCGGATATTTTTAGAGCGATTAACTTGTTCTTGATAGAGAGATATAGAGGAAGTGAATTCATGACTTCTATCGCAGGGATATATAACGCTAGCGATGGAGCATTCTCTTTCGTGAATGCAGGTCATACTCCACCGATTTGTATTCGAAAGAATGGAAAAATCGAACTTAGAAACGAAACTCAAAGAGTATTAGGTGTTCTACCAACCGATTATAGAATCTTAACTATTCATTTGAATCCCGGAGATAAATTAGTTTTGTTCACCGACGGAGTGACGGAAACGTTTGATGATAACGAAGAAATCTTCGGAGAAGAGAATCTTTTAAGAATATTATCCTTAAATCACGATAAAGACGCCCAATCATTAGCTGACCTTATCAAAAAAACGCTAGAAGAGTTTAGAAATTATAAAGAACCTAGCGATGATATCTCTTTTGTTTGTCTAGAAGTTTCCGAATAAGTATCACTTAGTGTGAAATCAACTTATTAAAATTTTTTTCCTAAAATTAATTAAAATACTTTACAATGAAAAGTAAATTGCTTAATTATGTCACTATCCAAGAGCTTTCTTGATCCTTCATATTATATGACGGGCAATAAAGTTTCTAATATATGGAGGACGTCAATGGTTGCAAAAAAGAAAGCAGTCAAGAAAGCAGCTAAGAAAAAAGTAGCAAAGAAAAAAGCTGCTAAGAAGAAAGTTGCGAAAAAGAAATAACTAACTTCAACAACATCTCTTCCATATTAGTTTATGGAAGAAATGAAGCTTAAAACCCGCTTCTTTGAGGCGGGTTTTTTCTTTTATAACCCTTCTTTATTAGTATTTTCCGATTTTCTAACGGGATCTGTTGTAAAAATACAACACTTTAGGTACGAGCACTTAAAGATTTAGATATTTAAGGACGTCTTTCATCTCATCTCTGAAGTCCGGCAGTGCATTTCCATAATTTTTAACGAGCTTAGCCTCTCCTTCTTCCGAAATTTCGAATAATCTATACTCTTTTTCCGTATTGGGGGAGTTCTCTAATTTAAAAAACTTCACTGCGCGCTTGCTATAACGGTTATAAGCAGTGAATTTATGGTAATAGAAACCTTCTTTCTTAGAATTTACAGGGTAAGGAAGGTAATATTCCGCTCCTAAAACTAAAATATTCGGAGTAACCACCGCCATTCTCGTCCAAGTTGCGAGATTTAAGGGATAATTCTCTTCTAGATAAGCCTTTTTGTGGTTCTTTTCCCAAACACTTAATATCTTTCTTCGGCTTTCATCCGCTTGTTTGTATCTTTCCAGTCCATTTAAACAGATTTCCATTAAGGAAAGTAACTGCAAAGACTCGGAATTGGATGATTGAAGTTCTTTTTGGACTAGTTTTTTAGCGGAAATAAAGTCCTGAGAGTATATATTCTCCCAAATTTTTTCGATATTCGCCCCAGAACTCTTCTCTTGAGCGTTTAAGTTTATGTTTAGAAAGCTAAATGCTAAGATTATACCGAAAAGAATTAAATTTTGTTTTGAGATAAAGGTCTTCATTCCAAAAACTTTTAGATCAGATCGTGGATTGTCTTTCGGGATTATGAATCCACTTGGATTGAGTAGAATCCAATAAGGAAAAGAACTCTTCTGCGCCTTTTTCTTCTATAAAGACCCTTTCCTCCTCGGAAACAGGAATTAAAGCCAGAAATTTGATCGGATTTCCTCTTTCGGACTTAAGATCCGTCAATTCAGGGAATCCTTCTTCCTTTCCGATCTCTCTTATTACAAGAGAACTAAAACTTAAGTACAAAGCTTCCGGATCTCTTCTGCTCATCGCGATCGAATGTCCATGGCCAAACCATTTGCTCATAACCCAGGGATAACGAATGATCTCACCGATCTGATGAGGCACCCAGCTTTCGGACCTATCCTCGTCTGAAACTTTTACGGCACAGATTAACTCTACTCTCGCATAGTTTTCATAATCTTTTCTATATAATTCGACTGAAGGAAGGTTTTGTGCACTCATTCCAATGGTAGAATATACATAAACTCCCGGCATGTTCTTAGGAGCAAACCTTACGATCCCTAGTTGAGGGTATTTACCGCCGTCAGCAGACCAATACTTATCATGTTTACCGAATACGTATTCTAGATAAGCAAGTCTGGACTCTTGTATATTCTTCCAAATTCCTTTGGTAGATCTGTATTCCCAAAAACTTCGGTCTTGGTTGATACGATCCGGAATTACTCCAAACTCTGTATTTCCTAAAGGGTAGGCTGTAATCGTATCCGCTTTTGCAAATTTTGAATATCCATGGAATCCTTTAATGCCCGACCAAGGAGGTAGGTATGCGATCAGCTCTTCTTTATAAAATAAAGAGACTCCGTTTCCTTCTTCCGACCAGATAAAATGGATCTCTTTAGGATCGAACTCAGGTTGGCCTTTAGGATCGGTAACTTCCTCTTCCGTTAAGAATGGCGCAAGGCCTGATCTTAGATCGGCATCTGTCCTTGTTTTAGGTGCATCTATACGATTGCATACCCAAACGGATTTGATCGCAAAGTCCGGACTTTCTTCCGCTTGTAAATACAGATAAACGGTCCTTCCGTCGTCTTCCAAAAAAGCGGTCAAGGATCCATAAGGATTTGCTTCTTGGTATAAAATATTAGGTTCAGCAGTTTGGTTCATTTAATAGGAATGTCCACGATCCTAGAATTAAATTCGTCCAGACGGTTCTGGATCTTCTTCTCCATATCCTTTTCGAAAAGTATATCGGGAAAATAGGCGCTGGCGTTTAAAAGACCTGTCAACTCCACCTGATCCCATTTTTGGTAAGTCCTTAAGCTGTCCCAAACCAGAACGGGAATACGCTCCCCTTCTTTTTTACATTTTACGAAGGTATCTATCGCTTTGATAGGTGTGAGTAATTTGTTCTTCATAGAAGTTGAAATCCGCCCAAGGCCATTATCCCTGGTATCCGGAAGGATTCAAGTCGGTTCCAACATTAAAGAGGCGAGAAAAACGAAGGCCGGCGCATCCTTTCGCCCGGCACTTGGACCGTAGGTTAACGGTGAAGGAAGTTACGTAAAGGTTCTACAAAAACCTTTTCTCGGGTCTTTCTTTCCTTATATTGTTCGAAAAGAATCAAGAAAAGGGCTGTTGCTAAAAACATCGTTTCCATATTAATTTCGACGGACATAAATACGGATTCCCACCTCGTTCGAGCGAGGTTTTTGGAAAAAAATTTCCGTATCAATCGAAAATTTATCCTGAGAGGCAGGGAAATAATGATCAGGATAAGGCTTCTTTTGCGGCTTCTTTCAATTGTTTGATCAATCTGGTTCTGAGCTTGGCTGGAATTTTAGTGGAGATTTCTAAGGTCTGAACGAATATTTCGGCGGCCAGATCCACCATTTCGCTCATTTTTACGTCGTTATCCCTAGGGATACGCACATTTTTTGTCCCGGTAGAAGAGGATTTTGCCCGTTTAACTACCTTCTTCTTAGGCAAGGGTTTCTTTTTCTTTTTTTGGACCATTGTTACTGAGTGCTTCGGGTCCGTACCTTATCTTCTCCCGATTCGTATTCTACTCGGATTTTATTCCTTTTCTAAAAAAATTCCGAGTACTCTATAACTATCCAAACGATCCATAGATAAACTTTTACTTCCGGGTCTGTCGGATATAGGCCTTTCGGTAGAGATTAAAACTTCTTCTCCTCTTTGCCATTTACCTTCCGTTTCGGAGACATAGAAAAATTTGGAATATTTTCGTAGGTCCAAACATTCTTCCACCGTTTCCCAGTGCGCATAAAGGGAACGGGTCTCTTCTGTATGTTTGGAATCAGGCACTAAGATCCTTTCTTTTCCAAGAAAGGTCCTAACTTCTCCAGTTCGAATGTTCTCCGCAGTGATAAACAAGACTATCGTCCCCTACATCTAAATCAAATCACGGAAACGGTTCTCGCATTTTCTTTTCAGATTTCCGGTTTTATCCGGAAGTTATACGGCCTCAACCATTAGACTGTAATTTTGACCGCCTTGTTTTTAGTTCTACTTCTGATCCAACGCCGCTTTCGCATTCCGAGAAAAAATCTGACGGAAGGGAATCGGAACGTATTTCAAGTTCGGAAATTTTTTTCCAAAAACAAAGTAAAAGTTCTTCTTCCTAAAACAATTCTAATCAATTTTTTTTCGGATTTCTGGGGAGAATATTAGAAAAAATCTATTTAGTTTTGCAAGACGAACGATCGGTTTATAAAAGTACCGCCTTCCATCTTCTTCCTTCTTTTTCTATTTTTACCCGAGTTCTGTCGTATTGCAATTCGTCCCCGGACTTGCGGATCGTCCCATCTTTCTCGTGGATATTTGCCAGAACGAAACGATTTTCTGCCAGCTTGATCAGAGCTAAAGAATAAGGAGGCTTCCAAGAAAATCCCGGATTCATGTTAACAGTTGTAGAAGACCAGACGACACCTTCTTCTCCGATATCCGCTCCCGGTTTGTTTAAAGTAAGAGGAGAAAGTTCCGGGGTTCTCGATTTTCTATCTCTCGAAGGACGTTCCGAAGAGAATAAGGCGATCGAATTGATACTATCGATTCCCCCATTCCCTCCCAAGAGAGCCAACTTCGGAGAATGAGCCGGGATCTTCCCTGAATCAGCCACCTGGGCGTACAATCCATACTGAACCGCTATATCCACAAGACCTGTAGCAGCAGAGATGGACATTGCAGCTTGGTAATTCAATATCCCGCCCATCTGATTAACGGGGATCTGCTTTCCATTAGAAAGTTTTAATGAAGAAGTCTTGAGAGAATTGACTACTTCCTTTTTGCCCAATTTAAAATATTGAGCGGACTGTTGGATTACCTGTCCGGGAAAACAATCGTAGATCCAAGCATAATCCACTTCTTCTCTTTGGTAACCTGATTGAGCAAAAAGTTTTTCCGCGGAATTTCTAGCAGGAGAATCGAATCCTCCTTTTAGAATAAAATATTCGCTATGAGCAGTATGAGAAGCTCCTACAAGATGCAAAGGTTTCAGATCTTTTCGGATCCAACCCTTGGATTTCCATTCCTTCGCTTTTTTTTCGGAAACCAAAATAGTAGCAAAGCCATGATCCGTAACGATTGCGATCATCGGAGTCGGATATGGGTCGGAAATCGGACGAGACATTTGTTTTTCGGTGATCTCTTGTCCATAATAGAATGCTCTTGGGTTTCCGATCGCATTCGATCTGAATTTTTGAGTAATCTCTTTCAGATCGTCCAGGCTGATCCCTTCTTCAAACATCATCCTTTTCATCAAGAGTCCGTACATTGCGATGAGAGTGGCACCGTTATCTAATTCGAACTCAGGATGACATACCGTTTCGTTTACCATCTTTAAATCGGAAACTTGACGGAATGCTGATTTAGGAATATCTGCTGCAGCGACTAAAACGACCGCATCGGGATTATCGACTAAGACGGTTCTTGCTTGTCCGATTGCTCCGGTAACGCTTGCTCCTCCCAAGTCGATCACATGGGCTTTCATCCCTGTATAGCCGAGCTCATTCGCTATACGTACGGTGTGTCCGTAACCTTGTTTTCCCAAAGAAGCTGCTTCTATACTTACAAAGTCGGTGATCTCAGAGGCCAATGTCTCATTCTTCATACCAAGAAAATCCAAAAGTGTAGCTATGGATTTTTTATAATGTTGAAAAACTTTTTGAGACCCGCTCCACGATTTATATTCTTCTTCCGAAAAATCCTTGGTCGTACTGTCGGCAACTCCTAATAGAACGGGAAAATTCATGTATAACTCCTGAAAATTCTAAGCTTGGGCAGAAGGAGGTAGAACTTTACATTCTCCCTTGCCGATCGTTTCTTTTTTTTGATTGGTCCACTCAATGTTCATGGCAACGGCTTTCAGTCTTGGGATCTTTTCTTTCACTGTGACAGTGCAAGTAATCGTATCTCCAGGATACACAGGTTTGCGGAACTTTGTTAATGTTTCTAAAGCGACTGTCCCTAATCCGGGAAGTTTCATCCCGAGCACAGGAGCTAATAGAGAAGCGGCAAGTCCACCATGTGCGATCCTAGTACCGAACGCTGTGGTCTTTGCATATTCTTCGTCCACATGCAAAGGATTAAAATCCCCGCTGATCCCTGCGAATATATAGATATCCGTTTCAGTGATCGTTTTAGTGAAACTCGCCTTATCCCCTATTTGTATTTCGTCGTAAGTCTTTCCTCTTTCGTACATTCCGATTTCCTTATTCTTTTTTGTGGATTAAGCGAGTTGTGCGCCTAAGACCCCGTTTTTCAGGAACTCCACACAATCAGCCACTTCTTTTTCCACGGAAGGAAGTTCGGAGAAAAGTCTCATCAGGTTTTTAGTTTTTTCTGCGTCCAGTTCTTTTAAGAAATGTACACTTTTGAAAAATCTGCATCCAGCGTAGAAGGTAAGTATTTTTAGATCTCTGAGCCTTTCTTCCGATTTGTATTCGGAAGTGGAATTGGCAGTGTCCCAGAATCCCAACTGAACTGTGGTAACGAAAACCGCGAGATCGGCAAATCCGAATTCCAAAGCTTGTTTTTTCTTTCTGTCGGAATGTTCTCCAGCTGCTTTTAATAATTCTTTTGCCGCAGTGAGTATTCTTTCTTCCGGAGTGTTTGTTAGGATCTTCTCTGCCTTAGCTCTTATCTCTTCCGGCTGGGATTGTTGTAGGACTTCCATCAACTTGTCGAAACCTTTGTAGGTAGAAGATATAATACTTTTTTGGACTTCGGTAGTTCCTCCACCGATTGTGCCGAGTCTCACGTCCCTGTACTGGCGGCTTACATGACATTCTCTCATATAACCCATTCCACCGTGGATCTGAACCGCATCGCTTGCTAACTCTTCCGCAGTTTCCGTTACAAAAACTTTTAATGCGGAACTTTCGAATGGAAGGCTCGCAGTCGGATCTTGGTCCTTCTTATTCGCTACGAAATAGATCAATCTTCTGGAAGCGCAAAGATACACCCAATTACGTGCAATCTTTTCCTGTACTCCGAAGAAGGATAAGATCGGTTTTCCGAATTGGTGACGCTTCCAGGCATAATCCAAACAAAGTTCCAATCCGAATTCCATTCCCCCGGGAACGGCAGCAACTAGCACTGTTCTTTCCCATTCCAATGTCCCCTTTCCGATACGAACAAAGCCGGAATTTAGAGGCCCTAAAAGATTTTCATCCGGAACGAACATATCTTGGAAGGAAAGTTCTGCGGTCATAGAAGTGTTATGCCCTAACTTCTTGAGAACCTTACTTACATGAAATCCTTTCATATTGGATTCTACGATGAATGCGGAAACTCCCATTGGTCCTCTAGACTTGGTCGTTCTCGCCATTACGATGAATACTTGTCCGTTCGGGCCATTGGTTATGTATAACTTGCTTCCGTTTAGAATAAAACCTCCATCCACCTTGGTAGCGAATGTATTCATTGCAGCTGCATCTGAACCTGAATCAGGCTCAGTCAACGCAAGACCAGCTATCCATTCTCCGGATGCGAGTTTAGGGAGGTATTTTTTCTTTTGGGCTTCCGTTCCTTGAAAAAGAATAGGAAGAGTCCCGATGATCATGTGGGCTCCCCAGGAAAGTCCAAATCCTCCGTCAAGGGAACCAGCGTTAAATGCCTCTTGAGCAATACAGCATTGAAGGCAAGTACCCCCCTGGCCTCCGAATTCCTCGGGAACAGGGATACCTAATAGGCCCATACTTCCCATTTCCTTCCAGATATCGTTGCCCCATACGCCGTGTTCGTCCCGATCTTCTACAGACGGTAATACTCTTTCTTTCGCAAAATCCTTTACGGTTTCGTAAAATTCCAGATCTGATGATGTTAAGTACGGATTTAAAAACATAATTTTTCTCCCAACTCCGTTCTAATTTTTAGTCAGATCGGAAACTTCTTTTTTAAAACTTTCTAATATTTCGTTTCTTTTGATTTTTAAGGTTCTAGTCATTTCCTTATCCGGATCGAAAGGCCTTGGAATGACATAGAATGCATTTTGAGGGATCAGCTCGAAAGATTTGAATCCTGTTCTACGGGATATTCTATCCGAAACTTCCTTCTTAAAGATCTCTCTAATTTTAGGATGAGAATTCCAAACATTCGCATCCTCCGGTAGATCGGGAAACTCAGCCTTTAATCTTTCGAAATCAGGAACGATCAAGACCACAAGATGTTTTGCCTCATGACCAGTTACCATCACTTGGTTCACATAAGGAGAATTTAAAAGTTGGTCCTCGATCGGAACCGGCTCCACATTCTCTCCGCCGGCAAGCACAATAGTATCCTTAGCTCTTCCTGCAAATACCAATTCGCCCCTATAATTGAAGCGCATGATATCTCCCGTATCAAAGAATCCGTTCTTATCAAAAACCACATCGTTCAATTCAGGACGTTTATAATATCCCATGAGAACTTGTTTGGATTTTACCCAAAGACTTCCTTTTCCGCCTTGGGGAACAAGATTGCCATGCTCGTCTTTCAGAATACATTCATATCCCTGTATCGGAGTTCCCACGGTTCCAGGAGACGGTTGTTTCGGTTTTCGAATGGAAAGCACTGTAGAAGTTTCCGTCATTCCGTATCCTTCCAATACGATTAATCCGATAGAAGATAAAAATTTATCCACTACGGAAGGAAGGGCACTTCCCGCAGAAACGGAGACTCGCAATTTTCCACCAAGAGCATTATGAATCGGTTTGAAGACCAGAAGTGCAAATAACTTGAGGGGTGATAATAAAATGAGAAGGGTCAAAGAGGAAATTTTGGAGAAGGTCCAAACGATAAAGTTCGGCTTATCTATCCTAAAATCATATCCGAATAGAACGCCCTTTTGAACAGCCCAAAGATTTCCGATCTTTAGACAGAATTTGAATACCGCTTTTTTTAAGCCGGATTCCTTGGAGACCTTATTCATAATTCCATTATACAAGGATTCCCAGATCCTTGGAACGGAAGGGAACAATGTAGGTTGGAATTCCTTCAGATCCTCTTTCAAATTGTTGATATTGGAAATCAGAAATCCTGCACCTAATTCCAAGATACAATATTCGATCGCTCTTTCAAACGCATGCCACGGAGGAAGAAGACTTACACCCGAATCCGCGGAAGTCAATTGAACGAATCCGATCACTTTTTCCACGGCGGAGATCCAGCCGGTTTGATTGAGCATCACTCCTTTAGGAGCGCCGGTAGTTCCGGATGTGTAAATTAAAGTAGCAAGTTCGTTCGGAGATTTTTCTCGGAGTCTTTTGCGAACAATATCGGGATCTTTAGAAAAGTTGATTTTTCCTTTTTCAATCAAACCTTGGATCGTATCAGTTCCGGATTTCAGATCACCGATATCATCTTCGATCACAAAAACTTTTTTTAGACTCGGAAGTTTGGGACCGAGGTTGAGCAATCTTTGTTTGTCTTTTTCTTTTTGAACGATTGCATACTTGCTTTCCGAATGATTAACTATATATAATATATCTTCATCTACTACGTCCGTTCCTCTCGGAACGGAAACGGCTCCCGCAGAGATAATCGCGATATCACCTATGATCCAGTTCTGACTGGAATCACAAAGATATAAGACCCTATCGTCTTTTTGAACTCCTTCTTCGATCAGCCCCGCAATTAAAGAATCCGTTAAGGACTTGATCTCTGAAAATGTCCTTCCTTTAATTCCATCCTTAGTTCTGCGGGAAAAACTTTCCTTATTCGGAAATTTAGATGCCGTCCTTTCCAGCATATCGTAAAAATACTTTTGATCAGTTTCCAAAAACTCCCCCTGAGAACACTTATATATTAAAATTTTTCCTTACGACGGAAATTTTACGTTGAAGGACCTATGCTTCAATCGATTTTTATTTAGATCAAAAAAACTGCAACTGGCTGAACAATAGTTCACTAATTATACGGCTGTTGTTCAATAATTTTGATTAACTACGTTCGTTTCAAAACGAGTTAAACAATCTTTGCATAAGCAATCTTCATACAATTCTCTTATATTTTTCAAAGCTTCCGGATCTAATTTAATATCAAAGCACCAACAAACCTCTTGGTCCGCTCCACATTCTAAAATGCGAGAACATTGGGGGCATTTCTTTTGGGCCATAGGGGTATGATAATGAAAATGCAGAATTTTCAATCCTTAAGCGATGAAAGTTTAAAAAGAAAGGAGAGTATAAAACTATACGCGACGTATAATTTTATACTTGGTATTAGATCTTAATTCCGTTTTGATTTAGAATTTTTAAAAACTCTTCTTCGGAAACTACCTGGACCCCTAACTCTTGGGCTTTTTCCAATTTGGAACCGGCCCCAGGTCCCGCCAAAAGGTGAGTTGTTTTAGAAGAAATAGATCCTACTTTTTTACCGCCGTAATAAACTACCAGATCCATTGCCTTATCTCTAGGTTGGAAATTTTCAAACGAACCGGACACACACCAGGTCTGTCCCGCAAAAGGTTGTTTATCCGATTTTTCGATCGGATCCGCCTTCATCTTAAGCCCGGCCTTTTTCAAACGATCTATAAGAGAAAGAATTCTTTTATCCGTAAAATTCTCTTGGATCGCTTCGATGGTAGAAGGTCCGATACCTGGAATTTCTAAGAAGTTTTCCAACTTTTTAGGATTTTTTGCCGCAGAGATAATTGAATCGATCGTATCATATCCATGTTCGGTAAGAAGTTCCGAAACTTTGGGGCCGATCTCTCTCAAGCCTAAGGAAGAAAGCACAAATCTAAAGTCCTTCTTTTTGGATTCTTCGATCCCATTTAAGATGATAGATACACTTTTCTCTCCGTATCCTTCTTCTTCCATTAACTTTTCTTTATGGTCTTTTAAGGAATAAAGATCGGCGATATCTTTAATATACCCTTGATCGTATAAAAATTCTACCTGCTTCTCCCCCAAACCTTCTATATCCATTTGTTTGCGAGAACAATAGAATATGATCCCGTTCTTGACCCGATCCGGACATTCGGGATTCGGACAGAAATAATCCACTGAGTCTTGTTTCTTTTCCGTCTTTGTTCCACAACAAGGACAACGAAGTGGAATCTTAAAAACTTCCTTTCCTGGAGTGACTACTTCTTCCACCGCGGGAATGATCTCCCCCCTTTTGGAAATTCTTACGATGGCTCCAATACCTACTCCCAGCTCGTCGATATAATCCTGGTTATGTAAGGTTGCAAATGTAACAGTGGTGCCAGCCAAACTAATAGGTTCGATTTCGGCTCTTGGAGTGATCTTTCCCGTTCTACCAACCGCATAATCGATTCCTACGATCTTACTTTCCTTCATCAAAGCATCGAACTTATAAGCTCGGGCCCAACGAGGAGAATGAGAAGTATAACCTAATGATTCCCTCTTTGAAAGATCGTTTAATTTGATCACTAATCCGTCCGTAGGAAATCCAACTTTTTCCTTTTTCTTCTTAAAGTCTTTGATCGCAGCCGGAATCTCCGTCCCTTTTAACAATTTAGTATCGGGGGGAAGAGGGAATTTTAGATCCTCCGCTTTCTTCATTACCTCTTGGTGGGTTTTAAATTTCGCTTTGGAGCCCGGGAAAAATGCGTCATACGTAAATATTCGTAGAGGTCGTTTTGCGACCTCTGAAGAATTTTTCTGTTTCAATGAACCCGAGGACAAGTTGCGAGGATTCGCATATCTTCCTTCGGAAGCTTCGTTAAATTCATCAAAGTCGGAGAAAGTCATGTATACTTCTCCTCTTAAATAGATGGAAATGTTTTCGGATAACCTGAGCGGTATAGAACGAATTGTACGAATGTTCTCAGTTACATCATCACCTATACCTCCTGTGCCTCTGGTCACACCGTTGACAAGGATTCCATTTTCGTAATATAACATGAGAGAGGCCCCGTCGATTTTCCATTCTACGGAGTATAGATCGTCAGGTCCCGTTTTTTGGACCCATTCCATAAGCTCTTCTTCATTGTATGTGTTTTCCAAGGAGAGAACCGGAAGTTTATGAGTGAACTTCTCGAAATCTTTGTCAAGATCGGAACCGACACTTAAAGTAGGGCTGGCAGGATCCGCTAATTTCGGAAATGCCTCCTCAAAAGCTTGCAGCCTCTTAAACATCCGGTCGAAATCGAAATCGGTGATTACTGGGGCATGTTTTACGTAATACAGATATTGGTGATAGCGGAGCTGCTCTTCCAATGAGCGCATTTCTTTTTCCGCTAGTTTAGGATCCTTTGGAAGATCTAAGGAAACTTTTTTAGACGTTTCGGTTGGCTCCACTTTTTTAGGGGAGGTCTTTTTAGCCGGGGCTTTTTTAGGCATAATCGATTATATAAAATTAATATTGGCCGAAACCTACTTTCATATAATCCATAGGATCGGTACGGTTCGATTCCCCTATCCAAACTTCGTAATGAAGGTGAGGACCTGTTACGTTCCCGGTGGCACCCACAGTCGCAATCCTTTGTCCCTTGCGAACGTATTCACCTTCTCTTACTTTTAAAGAAGTGCAATGACCGTATAAACTGTAATATCCGTTAGCATGAGCGATCACAATATGATTTCCATATCCTCGATTGGAATAGATGGCTCTATAAACTTTTCCATCTCCGGTAGCCGTAATATCTGTGCCGGGAACGTTTGCCAAGTCCACTCCATCGTGGAATTCCATATATCCGAAAGTAGGAGACCTTCTCATTCCATAATAGGAAGTTAAATTATAAGATAATAATGGTTCGCCGAATGGAAGAGAATTCATAATACCGTATCTGGAATCTAAAAAGTTAAATACGGAATCCACAAGAGCTTTGTTTTTTTCCATGGAAACTCTTACTGCACGGTATCCGTAAATTTCCGAAAGGTAAGATCTTCCGAGCATTAGATCCTTATCCACCGCTTCCTCTACCTTTAATTCAGTAGCAGCAAGGTCTTCCGAGTCTGCCTCATCCGGAAGTTTAAGTAGCTCTTCGGATTCTCCATCGATCAAAGAATGGACTTCCTGTAAATTTTCGTTCAGACTTGCAAAATCATCCCGGATATCTCCCAACTTTTCGCTGTATTCGATATACTCGTCGAAATATTTTCCGTAAACGGAAGCAAGTGCATTAATCTGTATTCTGGTATTATTATAACGAACGATTCCTAAAACTGCGATACCGACGATCGCGAATAATAATCCGACTAAGAAGAAGATAGTGAAGATGGAAATTTGGAAATGAAAGGACTTATCGAATCCATGGGGGATCAAAAGAACCGTCAACCTTTGGTGACCTTTTTCTTTTACCTGGTCGATGCGTTTTTTTATCATCTTTTCCATGGTCGAAATCCCTCTGGTAGAAGGATTCCGGCCGGGAAAGACCTAAGTCAAGTGGAAACTATGTTTAATAGAATTCCGTACTTCGGTCTTAATGTGACTAAAGGTTCCATAACTACGGGATGATCCGCAACCGTTTGGAATTTGTAGTTTTTGACCAACATTGCAAGGATCAATGTAGCTTCCGTTAGTGCGAAGATATTACCGATACAGATTCTCGGTCCCCCTCCAAATGGAAGATAAGCATACTTAGGTCGATCCGCAGATCTTTCCTCGTCAAAACGATCCGGATCAAACTTGTCAGGATTATCCCAAAAATCAGGGTTCCGATGAATGTTAAAAATGCAGATGGAGATATTGGTACCGGTCTCTACATCATAACCGCCTATTTGGTCCGGACCCATTGCAGTTCTTTCGATTACCCAAGCAGGAGGGTACATTCTCAAAACCTCATCCAATACTTTGCGAGTGTATGTCAATTTTTGAACATCTTCCAAACTAGGGATCTTATCGCCTAAAATTCGATTCGCTTCTTCTCTTACTTTTTCACAGATGTCAGGATGTTTGGATAAAAGATAAAATCCCCAAGACAATGCATTTGCAGTGGTCTCATGTCCGGCAAGAAGAAGTGTAATTGCCTCGTCCCGAACCTGAGCCTCGCTCATTCTCTCTCCGGTTTCTTCATCCCTGACTTCCAAGAGCATAGAGATCAAATCGTTAGAAGGATTTTTTTTACGTTCCGCGATTAGTTCATCCACTACGGAATGCATATCTTTCAAAGCACGTTTGAGTTTCAGATTTTCTGGAGTCGGCCAACTGAATGGAAATGGAAAAATTCGAGTGATCCTTTTAGTAACCAGCTCGAGCGCGATCTTTAAAGAATTTTCGATCCTTGCAGCATAACTTTCCACCTCGGTCCTGAACAAGGTCCTGCCTACGATCGCAAACGTTAGTCGCATCATCTCCTTGGATACGTCCAAGCTGGAAACATTCTTCCAATTCTCGGAAGTCTTTTTGGTTTCCTGGGCCATAATCTCAACGAACTCGGATATTCTTTGTTTATGAAAAGAAGGTTGAATAAGTTTTCTCTGCTTTTTCCAGAATTCTCCTTCGCTGTTCAGCAAACCTTTGCCTAAAATCCTTCCGAGTTCCTTATAAAAAACTCCCTTATGGTAATTCTGATTGTTTTCTTGAAGGACTCTTTTGATATCTTCCGGCTGAGTAATTAAATGAAAGGTAACCTGCCTCAAACCGAATCTGGAGGATTTGCCGAATTTGGACTGCATCAATTGGAAAAATCCGATCGGATCTTTTGCCAATTTGGAAACGTAAGGAAGGGCCCGGATGCCGAAAACTCCAGGAGGAAGATTCGGTTTTTTATTGGTGCGACTCGAAGTCGGTTCATGCAAGGAAAACAAGAGTATACTCCTAGTCCGAGATGGACGTTTGGATTAGTTTCACCCAACCAATCCTTGCCGCAATTCTATGTAACAACCGCTATATTAGCAAGCCGAGTTTCTATTTATGTATAAAAACCTATCTACGTTCGAAGGAAGTTTCGATCAACGCATCCATATCCATTAAGGAAGAAGAAGGTAAGGTCGAAGAAGAACTGGTAGTATCCTCCTGATTTAGACCCGGCGTCTGCATACTGGTCTCCGCTTCTTCGAAGGTTCCTTCGATTTGTTCTTCTATCAGGACCTGCCAATCTCCGGATTCGGATTCTCCCTCCGGTTGAAAATAAAAAGAAGATAAACCGAGACCAACGATAATAAGTCCACTAAAGGAGAAGATGAAAAATCGCTTAAAGCTAGCGATCTTTCGCCTTCTCATGATCTTTGCAGAAATATCATCGCTCCATTCGTAACTTTCTAAACGACGGAAAATCTCTTGGTCTAACTTTTCTCTGTTTCTATCTTCCATTTCCGATCTTCTCTAGGTCTCTTGAAAAAATAATTTCTTTAGCATCTGTTTGCCCCGGAAAGATCGGGATTTCACTGTTCCTTCCGGAATTCCCAATTTTTCCGCGATCTGTTGCTCTTTATATCCTTCGGAAACTAATGCAAGCACAGACTTGTATTTCCAAGGAAGATTGGAGATCAGATCCTGAAGCTCGATGTCCATTCCGGAGTCGTTATATTCTTCCCTTGGATTCAAAATGGAGTCTTGAGTCGCTTTTTCCTTAAGCTTCATGGCCAGGTTTGCTTGGCGCATACGCTTTTGGTTCATTCTCAAGGATTCGTTCCTTGCAATCGTATACAGCCAAGTGCTATGGGAAGATTCGCCCCTGAATTTATTGGCTGCTAAACTTTTATAAGCCCGAATATACGTCTCTTGAACAACATCATCAATGGTATCGTAAAACTCTTCGTATAAATTCTTCTTAATGGCGGAGAGTACGATATGTTTCGTACTGTCTATTAGTCCGGCAAATTCTCTTTGGTCCATTTTAGTTTCCTTATCTCAGGATGCCTGGCACAGGCAAAATTATTCTCTCGGGAACAAACAGATTCAAGGGGAACCCTGGAGCTTCCCTATGCTCCTCGGGTAGGGTAACAATTCCCTTTTCCTTTCCCCTCTTTTTTTGCTCTGAGGTCAAAACCCTTTCGATCGCGAGCCGATGCGCGATTTGATTCATCCGGATCTCGGATGTATACCTTGCAATCGCGTTCACAAGAATTCGAACTTTAACGAGGTCCGGACTTTCATCCATGAGTACCAGTTCGAGTTCGACTTGTTTTGGAGAAAGCCTGCGAAGCCATTTTTCATGCTCGCTTTTAAATCTCCGGTTCAGCTCAGCGATACGTTCGAGTTGGGCGTCTGTAAGAATATAACGATTTTTTAAGGAATCTAGGTCACCAAAAACTACACCTGCAGCTCTTTCATTACGGTAAAAGGAGATAGTGCGAATCGGTCGGACGGTATGGAAACCGGTCTTGGAATCTTCCGAGAAAAGATACGCCGGTGTTATAATAACACCGGCCAGAGCAACTCTGACGAATGAATTCAGGAGATTCATGAGTCTTACTCGGTTCATAGCCTAGTGTTATCCTAAGACCCCAAGGTAGCCGCCATGTTTCCAAATATCGACTGAAATTTTTGGTCCGCGAAAAAAAGAAATCCGGTCCTTTAAAGAGAACATAATTTCTGATAAAACCCGAATTTCCGGGAAAATTCCTTTTCCGGAACCGGTTCTTTGGCGTATTCTCCCCTTAAACTGCTATGGACTTTGGACTAAAAAACCAGAAAATCCCCAGAATCTTTTCCAAGGGAAGAATTAGACTGGGACTCTTACTTGCCATCGCTTTCTGCATTGGAATTCCAGCTTCCATAGATCTTTCCATCGAGTGGGAGTACGAAAACAGAAGTATCCATGCAGGAAATTACCGTTCTCTCAAGCCTGCGACAGTGGCAATCGTACCGGGCGCTTCCGTTTACAAGGGGATACCATCACCCGTTTTGCAGGACCGTCTAGATTGTGCGATCGAACTTTATAAACAAGGGAAGGTCCGAAAAATTCTTCTCTCAGGTGATAACGGAACCAGTTATTACAACGAAGTGAAGCCGATGCTGTTGTACGTTTTAGAAAGAGGAGTGGATGAAAAAGACGTGTTCGTAGATCACGCAGGTTTTAGAACTTTGGACACTTTAGTAAGAGCGAAAGAAATTTTCCAAGTCAAGGATGCGATCTTTGTTAGCCAAAGATTTCATCAACCTAGAGCGGTATTCATTTCTAAAAAGATAGGATTAGATCTACAATCCTACGAGTCGGACAGAAGGATCTATATCAGCGGGCCGACCAGCAGGTTTAGGGAATTTTTCGCAAGAACCTTAGCTTGGATCGATATGAATCTAACCAATACAGCGCCTAAATATTTGGGTAAACCGTTTCCGATAGAAGGTAGCGGAGTCAAGACCTGGAAAGGTTCGGTAATCTAAGAAGAATATTCTGTTTTTCGAATATGTTCGAAAATTTCGCGGACAGCGTCTTTTACCGAAATTTCGGGAGACCATCCTAAAGACTTCAGTTTGGAATTATTACCCAAAGACCTTTTCATTTCGGCAGGCCTCAATCTTGCTGGATCTTGTTTGGAAACTAGTTTCGATTCCGCAAACTCCAAAATCCATTCCAAGACCTGAGAAATGGAAGTCTCGGTACCGGAACATATATTATAAACTTCTCCGCTCAACCCTTTGTTTGCTAAAAGAATATAAGCTTTGACCACGTCCGTTACATGTAAGAAGTCACGAGTCGGAGTCAGATCTCCCACTAAAATTTCGGAAGAAACGTTTTTAGAAATATTATCCAGCACCTGCTTACAAAAATTCGGTACTACAAAATTCGGATTTTGCCCGATACCGATATGATTGAAAGGTCTTGCAATCACGGTTTCTATATTTGGATAAGAACGGGAATATTGAAGGCAATACGTTTCTGCGGCAAGTTTGGAAGAAGCATACGGATTCACAGGACTTGGAAGAAGGTTTTCCGAAACGGGAAGTTGCTCTTCCTTTAAATTCCCGTATACTTCGGAAGAAGATACATATACTAGTTTTACTTTTTTGCCGGAACGTTTAAAACACTCTAAAATATTCAATGAGCCGGCCACGTTGATGAGCAATGTTTCCTCGGGATTTTCGATGGATCTTGGAACGAATGTTTGTCCGGCTAAATGGAACAATACATCGGGCGAATACGATTCGAATACTTGTTGGAGTGATTGGATATCCCGAATATCGCAAACTTTATAGGGAAAGGAAAACTCTGTGTTTTTAGGATTCATTCCCAGGCCCAGAAGTTCGGACCCGGATTTTTGTATAAGTTCTCGAATCAGATAAGATCCTACAAAACCTTCCGCTCCTGTGACCAAGTATTTCATGTTTGATATTTAAGAGCCTTCCAAGCTCTTGAAGCCCGAAACTAAGTATTTGTAGATAACCGGCGTTTTGGGACGGACTACGACAAATCGAAGTAAAAATACGATTGTTTTGTCGAATAAGAAAAAAACAATCGAATAAAAGTCCGGGCGCCCATGGAAGAAAGATCCTCAGATATTATAGAAATCAAGGACAGCTCGGTCAATGTCCGCGAGCTCATGGAAGAGATAGAATCTCGGCTTGCCAGGAGACCGGTTTCCAAGGAAGAATTGGAACGTCTTTCTCGTTGGAAGTTTTCTCCTCAATCCCCTGAAGGATACAGGGAGTTCGACGCTGCGGAAACTGCCCACTTATTCGAAAAAGGGATCTCCCCTCCTAAGTTTACGAATCCAAAATTCAAATACATTCGCGGACCGATCCGCTGGCTATTTATAAAACTGATCGAGCTCTACGCTTTCCTGGATAAAAAACTTTCCGAGAATAGAACTCGCGCATTCTACAGTGTTTTGAATGAATTGATCCTCTTAAGGGGAGATCATGAAAAGTTAAAACGCAAATTCGAAAAGTTTTACAATGAGTTTGTAGAATTAAATTATGCTCTCAAAAAAGAGATCAGCCCTGAATTCGTATGGTCAAATGAGTTTTTATACGAAGAAGAAACATTAGAAGAGAGTGAAACTCTGATTCTTTCCAGACTGAACCCTGGAGATTTGGTACTTACAATCAATCCTGAATGGGGAAAATTCCTCAAACAACTTTTAAAAGCGCAGATCGAGTTCAAAGCGGTCACTTGGAATAAGTCCCAATATTCTTATATCAAAGAACATATTACCAATTCAATTTCCCTTCTTTCTTTCGAGGAAGTTCTTCCCGAGTCTCCGCTTCCTTCTAAAATTATTTCCAATTCGAATCTATGTCTTTTGCCGAATTGGGTATTGGAAAAACTTTTTAAATCTTTAGCATCTAAAACTTCGAGCGGAACGGAGTTCATCTTTAGATATTCCAATTATTCAAATAGAATGGTCTCTCCTTTTCAGCCTATCCTTTTGACTCAGATCAGCGAGTCCGCTTTTAGAGAGTTCTTACAAAAATTAGGTTTTAAGAATATAGTGGATACCAAGGCCGGAGACGGTTTCTCTGTGTTTAGTTTCAGAAAATGAACGCTTATCTCCATATTTCCGAATTCAGAGATAAGGACGGGATCGGGAACGATATAAAAGGTTTAAGAGAAGTTTTAAATTCTTCTGGGATCAAAACGGAAATCGTCTGCCAAAATGATCTTAGCGACGGTTCGATCCGAACCTTACAAACGGAAGAACTCCATAACGAGAGTGATCTATCCTCTAATTCCATGCACATTCTGGAATACGGTGGTTCCGGTTATCCAATCGATTTTTTTCTATCCTTTCCAGGCAGGAAATTCGTCCGTTATCAGAATATCACTCCTCCTAAATTCTTTAAACCTTTTGTTTCGACGGATATATTCAGAAGTTTCGAATTGGATTATAAGAAATCCATATTAGAATTACATAAACTTAAAAGATTTACCGAACGTTTCCTTCCCAGTTCCAGATACAGCGCGTCCAATTTGGAAGATCTGAATATAGTAAATTCCAGCGTTATACCGATCGTCAGAAAGTATGGATGGAAGGGTGAAAAACGAAATCGCAAGAACGGTCATACTCTTGGCTATGTGGGAAGATTAGTCCCGAGTAAAAAGATAGAAGACATTCTGTTTCTCTCTTATTTTCTAAAAAAAATAGAACCTAAATACAGGATCCTACTGATCGGAAATGTTCCTAGTATATTTGAAAATTATTTTACGCATTTAAAGCAGATGGCCAGAGAACTTGGCATCGGTGGAAACATTCAATTTAGAATGGGGGTCCAAGACTCCGAGCTACCCAGGTTTTGGGAAGAGATGGACGCCTATATCAGCATGAGTGAACACGAAGGTTTTGGCATCCCTCTCGTAGAGGCATTGAGTTATGATATTCCCGTATTTGCATACGCTTGCACTGCTGTTCCCGAAACTTTAAAAGATGCAGGATATCTTTTCAGAAAAAAAGATCTGAAAAGTTTGGAAAAATTAGCTGAGTGGATCCATTTCATATTAGAATCCCAATCTTCCACTCATCCAGTGGATGGTCCTCATGCTTCTTCTAAAAGGAGAGAAGTTTGTATGGATTACGATTCCATGCCTTACGGAAGAGTTTTGAAACAGATATTCACTTTTAAAGAAGCGGCTGCCTCATGATCTTCAGAAGAAGAGGAGTTCATCAATTTGCAGCCGGTTTTAATTTAGGGGATGCAATCTCAAACGAGATGAACTCCTTAAAATCCGTTTTTAAAAGAATAGGATATTTTTCGGAAATTTTTGCGGAGAATACCGGCCCCGGAACGGATACTTTTGTAAAAAAGTATAAGGCATATTCTTCGAATAGCAAAGACATACTGGTATACCACCATTCTATCCATTCGGACGTTTTGGAAACAGTACTCAAACCTAAGAATTCAAAAATATTAATATATCATAATGTAACGCCGGGCCATTTTTTTGAAAAGTACGATCTGAAACTCACTTATCTTCTTCGCAAAGGAAGAGAAGAATTAGAATCTTTACGGGATAAATTCGATAAAGTGTTCGCTGTCTCGGAATACAATAAATCGGAACTTTTAGATCTGGGTTTTGAAGATGTGGACGTGCTTCCGATTACTTACCAACTTCCTCAAGGAAAACAAACTTATAAGGAAAATTTCCCGAAGAATCGACCCAATATTCCCCGCTTCTTATTTGTAGGAAGAATCGCTCCGAATAAAAAACAAGACGATCTGATCCGATTCGCATTTCACTACCTGAAAGCTTACGGTCCTGAGTTCCAACTTTTTATGGTAGGATTCAGCTCCAAAGAATTGTATCTATATAGAGAAGAATTGGAACGTATGCTTGATTTTTATAAATTGAGAAAGAACGTGATCATCACCGATTTTTTATCCGACGAAGAATTAAAATCCATGTACCTGAACTGCGATCTTTTCCTATCCATGAGCGAGCACGAAGGATTTTGTGTTCCGTTATTGGAAGCGATGGTGCATAATCTTCCGATCCTAGCATTCGACGGCGGCGCAGTAGGAGAAACTCTTTCCGGCGCCGGGATCTTATTCAAAGAAAAAAGAATGGATGTGATCGTGGAGCTTGCTCATAAAATGGTAACGGATCGAAACTGGAAAGATCTGATCTTAGAAACCCAACAAAGACGTTTATCTTCATTCTCCCAGATCAACACGGAAACAGTATTGAGGCCTATCCTTGCTAGACTCTCGTAGAAGATTAGCCGTCGTAACTCCTATTTTTTCGGATCATATTTCAGGTGGTTCCGAAAAACTAATCTATCAATATACTTTAATATTATCCAAATTTTACGAAGTAACCGTTCTTGCGAGCCGTTCTCTCGATTATATCACTTGGAAAAACCAAATACCGGTAAAAGATCTGGAGCCCGTACTTCTTGGAAAGGATATAGAAAAGAAAGTAAGCAGAGAATGGTTGGAACCGGAACCCGGAAATCGAATTCGAGTCCTTCGATTTTCCGTCGATAAAGAAAGAAATATTTCTAAGTTTAATAAGTTTTCGAACAAACTCTTTCGAAATGTCGAATCAGGAAAAAGTGTCGGATCTCAAGAAGAAAAAGAAAGGATCTGGGTAGACATGCAAGGTCCATACTGTCCCGACCTGATCCAATACATTGAGACCAACGAAAGAGATTACGACGTATTCGTGTTCGTATCTTATCTGTATTATCCTATGGTTTACGGGCTTCCCTTAGTCGCAAAAAAGTCCGTTGTAATTCCGACATTGCATGATGAACCTCCGGCAAAATTATCCGTATATTCTAATCTTTTCAAAGACGACTCAGCATATTGTTTTAATACTCCTGAAGAGAAAGCTCTCTTTCGTAAATTGTACGGATACGAACCAAGTCTTGGGAATGTGATCGGAATGCATTTGGCGATTCCCGAAGAATCGGAGAAGAAAAATTCCGAGAAAAAAAATCCCCAGGACTCCTTTCAGTTTTTATACGTGGGAAGGATAGACGAAGGAAAAGGTGTGCTGGAGATGGCCCAATACTTCTCCGAATGGCAGCAAAGAAGCGGCAGGAACGACAAACTGCTTCTGGCAGGAAGGGGGGATTCCAAACTTCTCCAAAGAATATCAAAGTTTTCTCATGTATCTCCTTTAGGTTTCGTAAGTGAAGAAGCGAAGGACGAACTCATTCGGTCTTCCGATATACTAGTCAATCCATCCCCAATGGAAAGTTTTTCGATTATTATCATGGAGGCTTGGATCCGCAAAAAAGCGGTTTTAGTTAACGGAAGATCGGATGTTCTGAGAGGACATTGTTTAAGAAGTAACGGCGGTTTATATTATTCGGATCTAGATAGCTTTTGTGCGGTAGCGGATTATCTCGTAAACCATGGCGGAGAAAGAGAAGAAATGGGACTAAATGGAAAAAGATACGTTCAGGCGAACTTCAATCCTGATATAGTCGAAAAAAAGATCGCCCATATTGTAGAGAGATGTATCAGAAGAAGATACTCTGAATAAGTTTATTCCCCACCTAAAAACTTTAATCCGATTACGGACAAAATCAAAGTGGAAAGGAAGAAGACCCGCCATGTATTGATAGAATCTCCAAAAGAAAGAATTCCGATAATCGCGGTTCCGGCAGCGCCTATCCCTGTCCAGACGGCATAAGCTGTCCCGAGAGAAATATTTTGAGTAGCCTTATTCAAAAAGTAAAAACTTAAAACGGCAAACACAAAAAATCCGAGACCGTATCTCCAATCCTTAAAACCGTCGGATAATTTCATACAAGTAGTGAATCCGACCTCGAAAAGTCCTGCTAGTACCAATAAAACCCAACTCATATATCTAAATACTCCTGCAAGATCTCTACCATTTTCTCATGCAATACTCCGTTAGACGCAATTAAACTGGTCACGTACGGATGAAATGTGTTATTTGCGTACGTACTCAACTTTCCGCCTGCTTCCTGGAGAATAGCGGCCGCAGCAGTCATATCCCATGGTTTTAGATCTTCTTCCCAGAATGCGTCAAACTTGCCTTCTGCTACCCAACAGATATCTAAACCTGCGGATCCCGTCCTTCTTACACCCCGAGATCTTAAGATGAATTTTTTCAGATTGAACATAAGCTGTTCTATCCTCTCTTCTCTATCATAAGGAAAGCCTGTGCAAAGAAGCGCTTTTTTGATCTCTTTGGTTTGAGTAACTTTGATGGGTGTTTTATCTTTGAATGCGCCCTCTCCCAGCATTGCATGATAGATATATCCTAATGCGGGCATAGGAACGATTCCCATCACTGCTGATTTTTTCTCTATATCTTCTAACCCGATACAACAGCAATAGAGAGGAATACGGTGAGAATAATTCACGGTCCCGTCCAAAGGATCTATAATCCATTTGAACTGCGAAGAGCCTTCGTAATTACTTCCTTCTTCGCCTAAGATATGATCGTTCGGAAAGGCCTTCCTTATCTCCGAGACGATCAACTCTTCGGAACCTTTGTCTGCGATCGTGACTAGGTCCGATTCTATACTTCCCTTAAAGGAGATTTGCAGATCTTCTCTTTCATGAGTCTTTTTCAGGAACTCTGAAATAGTAGGGACAAAGTTGAGGAAATGTTGGTATCTAATCTTGATTTCGTTTTGGTAGCTCATTTGAGAAGTTTTTCAATTCTCCGGAGTACCCTCAGGATTGGAATCCAAAAAATCTTTAGCCTTCTTCTTATGTTCTTCCTTTACATACATGGAAGCGGCAGCTAAGACCGCGGCGACGACACCTGCGTCATCTATGTAACCTGCGCCGAATAATATATCCGGGATGGCATCAAAAGGTGTAAGAAAATAAGCTAGCGCCCCTGCAATCGTAAGTTTTGCTTTTAGCGGTGTAGAAGGGTCCAACATCGCATAATATAAAGCGATCGCGTCTGCAAGAAAAGGAACCTTCCCCGCAACCTTCTTCACTTTAGGCCAAAAACCTTGTTTAATCTTTTCTATTCTATCTTCTTCCATAAGCATCAGTAAGTGTAATTATTTGATGAATAACTTAGGATCATCCAGCGAAAAAAAATCCTTAATTTTACATTACAAAAGATGATATTTAATCTAAAATTTCGTCCCAACCTTAGACTTAGTAAATTAAATCAGGAGCTTTGAATGAAACTCTTTCGAATAGCGGCCTTTTTAGTCCTTCTATTTGCGGCATCCGGAACTTGGGCAAAGGATCTTTGTGAAGGAAAGAAAAAAGGTAACATTTATTTTTTTGATAAAGAAATTTCAAGAGACTCTGCCCTCCCTGGAGAAGTCTCGAAATGGAATTTCTCGGGAGAAATGTGGGCTTTACTTTGTTTGGTAGACCCAGTAGGTCCCCAAGAAGCAAATGGTAAAAAGTTCAGGATAGTCATGTATGCCAAACAGACTTCGAATCCTGAAGGAAAATATTCTTCCTGGTCCAACGCCAAACAAGCAGGAGTTTTTAGACCGGAATTATCCGTAGCACGCAAAGAGGTCATTCTATATTTCAATGAAGACTTCGATTATAGTGGATTGAAAGCAAAATTAGATCCGGGAGAATACGAGTTTAGATTCCAAGCTGCAACCGAAAAAGGAACCGGAAAATTGGATATAACCATTGATCTAAAAAACGAAGTCGCATATCTTCAAGAATTAAGAAAGGCAGGCTATGTTGCTGACGGAAAAATTTCCGTTACTTTCCAATAATCTATCTTATAGATCCGAAGACCTTTTATAACCAAGGTCTTCGGTTTAGAAATTCTCCAAATTTGCTTCGAAACTTTCGAATCTTGGAGGCGGGGTTAGAACGATCTGAACTTCTTCTCCCGTAAATGGATCCTTAAATTCTAACCAATAGGATAATAGCAAAAGCCCGTAATTCTCAAAAAGTGCAGCGTTTCTGGAATAAAGAAGATCCCCAACCACAGGACATCTCAGACTCTGAAAATGAACTCTGATCTGATGAGTCCTTCCTGTTTCTAGGTCAGCTTCGATAAGAGAGAACTTTCTACCGTTTTTGGAGACTGCAGTTCTTAAAATCCTATAATGAGTCACTGAAGCTCTTCCTTTAGGAGTCACAGTCATTTTCAATCTTTCTACGGGATGTCTTCCGATCGGTGCGTCTATTGTGCCTTCTCCTTCCGGAAGTGTGCCTTGGACCCACGCAAGATATTTCTTAGTAATGTTTCTTCTTCTAAACAACTCGGAAAGTTTTGCATGTGCTTGATCGTTCTTAGCTACTATCATAATCCCTTCCGTGGGTTTGTCCAATCGATGCACAATTCCCGGTCTTGATTCCCCACCGATACTTGAAAGCTCTTTAAATTTGTAGAGAAGTCCATTCACCAAGGTAGCGGATCTATCTCCTGGACCACTGTGGGACGCAATACCCGGCGGTTTTCGAATGATCAGATACTGAGGAGTTTCTTTTAAAACCTCGATATCCATTTTTACAGGAGTTAAGTTCAAGGGAGGTTTAGGAGGAACTGATATATGGAAGTTTTCTCCCGGACTCACCTTATAGGATGATTTCAGTAGAATTTTTCCGGCTCCATCTTTGACCCAACCGGAATCGATCCAATGTTGGATAGACGCTCTAGAAATCTCGTCTCCCAGATAATCCTTTAAAAATCGATCAAGTCTGGATCCCTCAGAGTCAGCGTTAACTTCGGCATGAAGTTCCAGATTCATAATAGTTCTCCTAAGAAATATATAAGCGGGGAAAACGTATCCCTTTCGCACAGAGGTCTAAAAAAGATTTCCCATTTTGCGAGAATCGGTATATTTTGGATAAATTCATCGAAATAAACCCCTACCCTAATTAAGGAAGGAATACAACATGGTAAAAAAAATTTTCAATATCCTGCTCATCGGTGCAACGGTTTTTTCCTTAGCTCTTTGCTCTTCCGCAGACAATAAAGAGCAATCCGCTCCTGAGCCTGGAGAACAAAATTCCGCAGCTTCTCGTAACGTCAACGTAGACTCTCCTGCAGACGCTTTCAATAATCAAATTAAAGACTTCCGCTATCCAGACGGGATCACTCGTCCAGGATTCAGCTACAAAAAAGCTGATGTAAGCGCGGGAGATTTCAGCGAATGGGCAAAAGTGAATATTTCCGTTCTAAAAGAAGGAATCTCTAAACTTCCTGATTCTTGGGCTTTAGAGATCACCGGTCACACCGACCAAGTAGGACCTGAGGAAGCAGAAGGTGATAAAAAAGGAAACGTTTTCTACGGAGAAATTCGTGCGAAAGCTGTTAAACAATCCTTAGTTAAACAAGGAATTCCTGCAAACCGTATCGTTACTAAGAGTGCAGGTTCTTCTTCTCCAGTTTCCGGACTGGATGCAAAAGATCCTAAAAACCGCAGAGTAACCTTCAAGTTTGTTGAAGTGCAGGCAGCTCCAGCTCCACAACAATAATACCTAGGTATTCGATCCGAATTAAAAAGGCAGTGTTTACACACTGCCTTTTTTATACCCTCAGGGTTTTAGAAATCGTTCAGACTTTATCAATCCACACCTGGAGAGATCATTTTTTCCGGAAGGACCCATTGATCAAATTGTTCTGAAGTCAATAAGCCAAGTTCAATCCCGGATTCTTTTAAACTAGTTCCTTTCTTGTGAGCATTCTTGGCGATCTTGGCCGCATTATCATAACCGATATGCGGATTTAATGCAGTCACTAGCATCAAACTGTTCTTTAAATGTTCTTTGATGTTTTCCTTATTAGGCTCAATCCCTCTTGCACAATGTTCTTCGAAAGAAACCGCGGAATCAGCCAATAGACGGATAGAATTCAGAACATTATGAATGATCAGAGGTTTGAAAACGTTCAATTCGAAGTTTCCGGAAGCACCGCCGATATTCACTGCTACATCGTTTGCGATCACTTGAGAAGCCACCATAGTCATCTGTTCGGACTGAGTAGGATTCACTTTTCCAGGCATAATAGAAGAACCCGGCTCATTCTCCGGAATAGAGATCTCACCGATACCACATCGAGGACCTGAGGACAACCATCTCACGTCGTTCGCTATCTTCATAAATGAAGCTGCGATGGTTTTTAGAACTCCGTGAGTTTCCACTAGAGAATCATGAGCGGCCAAAGCCTCGAATTTGTTCTCCGCAGAAGTGAAAGGTAGTCCGGTTTCTTTAGCGATTTGAGCCGCCGCTTTTACCGCAAATTCAGGATGAGTGTTCAGTCCTGTTCCTACTGCGGTTCCGCCTAACGCCAATCTGTATACGGAAGGAAGAACTGCTTTCACTCTTTCAATATTGTACTCTAATTGTTTTACATAACCGGAGAATTCCTGACCGAGAGTTAAAGGAGTCGCGTCCTGTAAGTGGGTCCTTCCGATTTTGATAATATCTTTGAATTCATCCGACTTTTTTTTAAGAGTATTCTTCAATTGTTCTAATGCTGGCAAAAGTTTATTCACCAATTGTTCAGCTGCAGCGATATGCATAGCCGTCGGAAAAGTATCATTAGAAGATTGAGCCTTATTTACATCGTCATTCGGATGGATCGGTTTTTTGGAACCTTTTACTCCTCCTGCGATCTCGATCGCACGATTGGAGATCACTTCGTTGGAGTTCATATTGGTTTGGGTTCCTGAACCTGTTTGCCAAACGCTTAGAGGAAAATGTTCGTCCAGTTTTCCGGAGATCACTTCGTCTGCAGCTTGGACGATCAGATTTTTTTTCTCCTCGGTTAAAAGCCCGAGCTGAGCGTTTACGATTGCCGCCGATTTTTTAAGAACTCCAAGAGCACGGATCATTTCCCTTGGGAAACGATCGTTCCCGATATGAAAGTGATGAAGAGACCTTTCGGTTTGGGCGCCCCAATATTTGGAATCGTCTACCTGGATTTCTCCCATGGAGTCGGTTTCGATTCTAGTTTTCATGAATCCTCCGTTCAATAGTAATGAATTGATCGGGTTGGATTTTCCGGATTCGGAACGTATGTCCTAATCAGAACTCGGGAGTTGATCACTCGTCTCGGAATCTGCGAAGAGTATCCGCTAAGGCTGCAAACTCCGGTTTTTTGGCGGTGACATTCTCCAAATATTCCAAGGTAGAATCCAACCAGGCGGAATCGGATTCTAACTCTTTCCGGATAAACACGTGCCGGATTGAGTTCATGGAGCGAATCTCGATATATCTCCGCTTCTGGTCATAATACATAAGGTCGGCTACTTTGTCTTTTCCGAATTCCGGAGCAGAACTAGCATTCACAACTTCGTCCAACCAAATAATCCCGTTATTTTTTCGGTCCACGTAATCGATCGCTTTCTGAACCTTCGCCGGGATTAAAGTGGATTTTTCTTTAGGACCTAAAAGTACTCCCAAAGATTTTTTCTTTTTAGGGGTTTCCTTTTCGGGTTCCCCGGAACTTCCAGAGTTACTTTGAGACTTCTTACTTTGTTTGGAAGGTTGAAATTCGTCTGCCGGCTCAATGTCCTTTTTAGCGGAAGGGGAAAGATTCACACCGAACAAACTAAGTATCCATTCTAAAAGTTTCACCAAGATGGATTTTGAATCTTGGATCGCTTTCAGTCTTTGCTTTTCGGTTTCCTTTTCCCAATCTGCAATCGCCTTTGATAAGCGGATCTGTTCGTCTATCACTAACTCGGGATCCACACCTTCCGTTACATCCTTTAGAAAAGCGTAAATTCCTTTCGGCTGCCCGTTCTTACGGATCAAAGTGTGAATAGAGGTCCTTCTTTCCTTATTATTTAAAAAGGAAGAAATCACATTTTCCAAAGCTAGCGCTACGATCCCGGGACCGCCGCCTGTTACTCTTTCTCTAGTAAGAATATCGTTTCTCGTTTTGAATCTTTCCAAGACCTGATCCAAAACTTCCGTTTTCGTAAGACCAGCTGCTTGGATGGATGAATCCTTGATCTTCAAAGCGCCCAAATCGACAACAAAAGGTTCTTTGGATTCTCTGACACGGATCACTATATCACTAAAAGCTAAATTGATTAAGGATTCCTTTCTCAAGCTGGAAAGAGAATCCATAGAATTTAGTAGTACTTCGAATGCCTGCAAAAATATGTCCGAACCTTCCCAGGTTTTTCCGGAAGTGAATGCAGGGTGTTTGGATAATTCTCTCAGATAATCCGGGCCTTGCTCGGTTCCGGAAGGACGGATCCATCCTGCTTGTTCTCCGGGAAGAAGAGACATTAAGATCTTCCTAGACAAACCTATAAATAATTCGAAAATGATCTCTATCTCGGTCTCTTCGTTCGCGTTCGGTTTTTTAGTATCTATAGAAATTTCACCCACAAGCTCTTCCAAAGAAGGTTGGATGACGTGGAACTCCAAATGTAATCTTAATAAAGGAGGGCGGCTTCCTCTTTTTTCTAACGCGAGTAACGCGTCCGGGTCCGTTTTGATCTGTCCCAAAAAGGAGATAATCTCATTCGGTTTTTTACTTAAGATAGAAATTAAAGAAGTCAGTATATCTTCTCTTATCTTAAAATTCCTTTGTAGAAAAGATTCTACGGAAAGTGTCTTAACGTTTCTCATAGAGTAAGGAAGATTTTTGGAATCTTGGAAATCCAAAGGATTTCCTTTCTCGTCCGTATTCAGATACTGTCGAATCACCCAATCCCTTAATTCGCCGGCAGATCTTCTATCCGCCAGATTGATGTCCCTTCGGAGAAGGAATTGTAAAAACGCGGCTGCGGACTGGGCTAAACAAGCGGACTTGATCTTTTGGATCTGATCCGCTCTTCTCGAAGCTGGACGTATAGCAACATTCGCTAGTCCCAATTCTTTTGTTTCTTCCGAAACGAATAGATATTGGTATAAAACAAAACCGTTCTTATCTTCGAAGTATTTTAGGTCCGCGGGTTTTAAAAATTGTAACTGTTCGAATTTTGCGAGAGCAAAAGGAGAATAATTGAATAAGAAGAAGTTCTCCACTCCTTTCTCAATCATATCCAAATCCCTCATCGCTTTGGGAGTTGTTTGGAGAAGAAGATTACGAAGTTCCTCTTCCGGAATGAGATCGATACGATCTACCGGAATTACGCCTAATCCCTCCGAGAGCGGATCCGAAGCGGGGGGTGTGGAATTATTTTCCATTTCGGGCATAAATTCTTCCCTTTTGCTCCGATCTTGATTTGGCTTTTTTTTAAGCCGAGCTAATATAATATTTTCGGAAACGAATACATGCTTTCTTGAGCAGGTTCCAAGAGTATTAGACTAAATTCGGAACTTCTTTAGAATTCGGTTTTAAAACCTCATCAAACCTTCTAAGAAGGAAACGTAATTTTCCCTTCCAGGATATGGTCTTCTTGCCGTCCCACTTTGGACCGCAGCCTCCGCAACCGCCGGAGCCACATGGTACAATACTCTTTGATCAAAAGGTTTAGGGATCAGATAATCAGGACCGAATACGAATTTTTCGCCACCGTAAGCAAGGCTGACCGCATCAGGAACATCCATCCGAGCAAGTTCGGCCAAAGCGCGAGCTGCGGCCAATTTCATTTCCAGAGTGATATGCTTGGCCCTTATGTCCAAGGCTCCTCTGAAAATAAATGGGAAACCTAATACGTTATTTACCTGGTTCGGCATATCACTTCTTCCCGTTCCCATAATAATATCAGGACGGACCTTTTTAGCAATCGCATACGGAATCTCTGGATCCGGGTTAGCTAAAGCAAAGATAACCGGATTCGGAGCCATAGATTTTACCATGTCTTCCGTAACCATATCAGCTACGGAAACTCCCACAAAAATATCCGCATCCTGCATAACGTCTGCCAGAGTACGATCGTTTGTCTTTTGGGCATATTTTTGTTTGGTAGAATTTAGATCCGTTCTTTCGGTATGGATCACACCTTTTGTATCCACCAAGAAGATATGTTCTTTTCGGATACCGATATGTTGGACAAGTTCCGCGATCGCGATCCCTGCGGCTCCCGCTCCACAGACCACCATCTTTACGTCGCTAGGACGTTTTTTATTGATCTCAAATGCGTTCAATAATCCTGCAACAGTGATGATCGCCGTACCATGTTGATCGTCATGGAAAACCGGGATATTCATTCTTTTGATGAGTTCTTCTTCTATATAAAAACTTTCAGGGGCTTTGATATCTTCCAGGTTAATCCCCCCGAAAGTTGGCTCAAGCATTTTGACCGCTTTTATAAAATCATCCGGATCTTTTGCATCTATCTCTATATCAAAAACGTCAATCCCGGCGAATTTTTTGAAAAGTACCGCCTTACCTTCCATCACAGGTTTTCCTGCGGAAGCTCCGATATCTCCCAGACCCAGGATTGCGGTTCCGTTAGTGATGATTCCTACCAGATTCCCTTTGTTCGTGTATTCATACACTAGATCCGGATTCTCTTTAATTTCCAGACAAGGATAGGCAACCCCGGGAGAGTATGCTAAGGATAAGTCGAAGGAATCTCTAGTCGGCTTTGTCGGAACAACTTGTATTTTACCCTTTGGATGAAGGGAGTGATATTCGAGGGATTTTTCTCTCATAACGATAAAACCAATTTTTCGACGATCGGGCCTAGGTTCTATTCTATTTCTGAAAGAGCTTATTTCCCAACGCAGAATTTACTAAAAATTCTTCCTAAAATTTCTTCCGTGTCCACTCTTCCGTTTACTTCTCCGATTTGTTCCAAAGCGGAATCAATTTCTTTGATGTAAATCTCAGCTGGGGCCCCTTCTTCCATTAATGTCAGACAGTTTTCCAGGCTTCTAGTGATAGAAGAAAAATGAAATCTGTTCCTTTCTTCCAAAAGGACATAATCTTCAGAACTTTCTAGACCTTGTAGTTTGGTGGAAATTTCGGAAACCAAAGTATCCAATCCTTGTTTCGATTTGCAGGAAACTTCGACTAAAACGGTTCCGGGATAATTTTTCTTTAAGATGGATTGAGGATCCCAGCTTTGATCTCTTATATCCGATTTATTTGCCGCGACTATAGCGCCTTCTAACTTAGATTTGTTCTCTTCCGCAAACTTGTCCCAATCGTTCTTTTGAGAAACATCGATCACAAAAAGTCTTACGTCTGCTTGGGAGAATTCCTTCTCACTTCTTTCGATCCCCATCTTTTCGATGGTATCGCCTGTCTCTCGAACACCCGCGGTATCTATGAGTCTGATTGGAACTCCGGAAAGTAAAAAGTCCTCACTGATATAATCTCGGGTGGTTCCCGGAATTTCAGAAATAATTGAACGGTCTCTTCCCAAAATCAGGTTCATCAAACTGGACTTACCCGTATTCGGTTCTCCATACAAGACCACCCTACTTCTTTCCAAAAGAGTTTCCGTCTCACTGGATCTTTTCAGCAGGTTGGAACAAATATTAGAAATAGAACGAATTCTTTTTTTTCTTTCTTCGAATGACTCGAAAGTAAGATCTTCCGTTGAAAAATCGATCTCGGCTTCACATTCCGCTTTTAATGAGATCAATTGACTTCTCAAATTTGACGCGAGCCTGGAAATCTCTCCAAACGCATTTTTTTGGGCCAGTTCCAATTCGAATCTGGAACGAGCACCTATAATTCTTCCGATCGCCTCAGCTTCGTTCAGATCTATTTTACCGTTTAAGAATGCTCTTTTTGTGAACTCACCCTGCTTCGCAGGTCTTGCTCCGGAACGAAACAAACATTCTAAAGCTTCTCTAAGTAAGATTGGATTTCCGTGAGCGTGGATCTCGCATAGATCTTCACCTGTAAAAGAATTCGGTCCGGCAAAATAGATAAAAACTACTTGGTCTAATTTTTTTCCCCCGTCTACAAAACGACAGGTATATGCATTACGAGGTTTGATAGAAGAAAGAGGAAAGGCTCCCTCAAAAAAGGATAAATGCCTGTAGGCGATAGGAAGCGCTTCCGGTCCGGATAACCGAAGAATGCCTATGGCCCCGGCCCCGGAAGCTGTGGAGATAGCTGCTATCGTATCAGCCACGACCGATCAGTAGTCGTTTACTTCCTCGAGTAAGTCCCCGTTAGGGCTTTTTTCGACGACGTCTTTGTACTTGTGTCTGTCTTTCATCGGAATGATTCGGACTTTCTTATAAGTACCGTTCCCTTCCGATCTAGTGAAAACTTTTTCGTTCTCTTGTAGAGCCATATGAACGATCCTTCTTTCGAAAGGATTCATAGGCTCAAGTAATTTGGACTTACCGGATTTTGCGACTGAAGAAGCTACCGACTTGCTCAATCTGATCAAGGACAGTTCTCTTTTGTCTCTGTAAGATTCGGTATCCAAAACGATCTTACGACCGTGACGGATCTTAGAATCCACCATCAAGTTTACCAAAAATTGAAGAGCGTCTAAAGTAGCTCCTCTCTTTCCGATAATCAGTCCCGATTCGCGGCTGGTAAGTTCGATATAAATCTTTCCGTCCACGTCTCCCATTCCGACGACTTCCGCTTCCACTCCCATCTTGCGGAGAAGTGTAAGTACAACTCCATGGATGATCTTTTCAGCCGGAATATCGTAGTTCGAAACGAAGGCTCGAACAACTGCCGGTTTTTTTTGTGTTAAACCTAAAAACCCGGACTTACCGGATTCGACAGTTTCGAAACGAATGTCTCCGGGCTCCAGTCTTAAGGTTTCTAACGCGATCTCTTCGGCCTCGGCTTTTGTTTTTCCTTCGGCTTCGAAAATATAGTTTTCCATATCGTATCCTCGATATATGAATTCACACTTTTACAGGGGTCTCGTCTTTCTTACGAATATTGGTCAACCACTGTTGAGCAATGGAAAGGATGTTAGTCACAGTCCAATACAAAGTCAGCCCCGACGGCATGCTCCAGAGGAAGAACACCATCATCACTGGCATTAAATACATCATCATTTTTTGGTTCGGGTCAGTCTGCACGGAAGTCAGTTTCATCGAGAGGAACTGAGTTCCCACCATCAAAAGTACCAATAAGTTGATAGAAAGCCCGCTCGCAGAAATGAAAGGGATCGCAGGAGAAGTCCAGATAAAATCAGGCTCGCTCAGGTCCGAGATCCAAAGAAAAGGTGACTTCCAAAGATCGATCGTATCAGCAAACGCAACGTATAATGCGAAGAAGATAGGAAGCTGGATCAACATAGGAAGACAACCACCCAATTGAGAGAGCGGATTCATATTATGTTTTTTGTATAATTCCAACATCTTCTCTTGTTTTTTTGCCGGATCGTTCGCATACTTCTCGTTTAACTTTTTTAGTTCCGGAGAAAGTGCACTCATCTTCTTCATTGCCTCTGCCTGTTTCTGGTTGAGAGGATAGAAGACTAATTTGAATACTAATGCAAAGAGTAGAATACCGAAACCGTAACTTGGTATCGTGTATTTATAAGATTGTTGTAGGAACCAAACGATACCGTTTCGGATCGGAGTGAAAATACCTTGGTTAAAGGATTTGTTCAGATCGGCGCTCAAGCCTGCAAAAGTGGACTTAGGATTTTTAAACGGATCCAGTTTGGGATCTCTGAATAACATCCCGTCCCATTCTCTGATCCCGACATAGTTTGCGAATTCAAGAGTTTCTTCTTTTCCCGGATCTACAGTGATATTAGAATAAGCTAAGATAGTTCCTGTTTCGTTTTTCTTTCTATTATCTAAAAGAATTCCTTCCGCAGGATGATTCAAAGTGTCCGCTGCGGCCAAGAAGTAACGGCTGCCGGAACCGATATAGTCCACACCTTCTCCGCTACTCCAAACTTCTTTATAAAATTCGTTTCCGTTCGGATGTCCGAAGAAGAAGTTTCGAATGCCTTCCCAGAATCCCCAAGCGTCTCCGCCGTCAGCAAAGTCCTTCTCACTTCCGTCCATTCTATAAACACGGAAAAATTTCGACAATTCTTGAGCGGTAGCTTCTCTCTCTAAAGGAAGAGGTCCTAAACTTCCGAAGGTCCTTAGGTAAGCCGGCTTGTCACGATCTCCGAAATAGAGTTTTTCTTTACCCAAATTGGTGATGGAGATCTCGGTTTTGAAATAATTTTCGTGAGGGAAAAATCTAAATACTTTTTTAAGAAGAACGCCCTTTTCGTTAGCTGTGAAAGTTATACTTTGATCTTCTTTATTCTCTTCTGCTTTAAAATTCAGATGATTCCATGCCGAAGTAGCTACATCTTCTTTTCTATGAGAGAAGTTGAAATCGAAACCTTTTCCTCTGGAAAGTTCGATCGCCTTGATCTTTTCACCGTCCACTTCGATCTCTTGGAAGTCCGCTCTGGTGATATTGATCTCGTTTCCTTCGACATCCTTGTAATTTCGGATATAGAATTTTTCGATCCTTCCCCCCAAGCTGGAAAGAACAACGATATGCGCTTCCGTTTTAAAGGTAAACGTTTTGATGTCCTTAGGATTTGTAGCCGTTACAGGTGCGGGTTTAGGTTCAACCTTGGTTTCCTGTTTTACGTTTTCTTTATTTTCCGAAACGGGAGTTTGTTCGGTCTTCTGTTGTTGTTTCGGTTTTCCCGATTCGGGGTTGAAGTAGTAGGTTACTAAAAACCAAACTCCCATGGATAAAATTAACGCGAGAAAAAGTCTGTTTTGTCTATCTTCCATTCCTAATTCCTTCTAGGGTTGGGTGGTAAAGGGTCATCGCCTGCAGCGAAAAGGGGATTACATTTTAAAATTCGTTTTGTACTTAGA
The DNA here is from genome assembly GCF_000347035.1 of Leptospira sp. B5-022. Taxonomy (GTDB): domain Bacteria; phylum Spirochaetota; class Leptospiria; order Leptospirales; family Leptospiraceae; genus Leptospira_B; species Leptospira_B cinconiae. Next base: position 176,230 of record NZ_ANIJ01000018.1, on the reverse strand, counting down.
TAAGTTGCCGACAAGAAATCGTATTCTTGGAAGGCCTGCATTGCATATTCGGAACAACTAGGGTGAAATCTGCAAGAAGGCGGAAGAATAGGTGAGATCCAACGTTTGTAGAATCGGATCAGAAAGATGGCGAGTCGGTTCATTTTAATCTACGAGCGAGTAGACCCAAACAAGCCAGAAGTTCGGTATGATCCTTTTCGAATAGGCCCGGTTTCGCAAGTATCGCGATATCGAATCCTTTTGGAAAAAAGCCTGCGGTTTCGGCCACGGCGGCTCTTAATCTTCTCCGTATCCGGTTTCTGCGAACGGCTTTTCCGACCGAACGTTCAGGGCAGTATAAGAACCTGTTATTTTCCAGGCCGTTTCCCCGATAAATCACCGTGAGAGGAGGATTGGTTACCCGTTTTCCGGAAGCAAAAAGTTCCCGGATGTCCTTCTTGGATGTAAGTGTCTCTTCTATATGGGTTCGTTAGAATTTTTTACCAGTTCTTTCGTCAGAAACGGTCAACTTGTAACGGCCTTTAGCTCTTCTGCGGGAAAGGACTTTTCTTCCGCCGGCAGTCGCCATTCTGGCGCGGAATCCGTGGGTACGGGCACGTTTAATCCGGCTGGGTTGGTATGTTCTTCTCATATGGTTCCCTGTATCTCTAAGATTGCATTTTAAGACCCTGGGTAAGTCTTACCGGTTACCATCTTTACCGGAGAACCAAGGGTCAATCCGTTTCTTTGGCGGATTTTCACTATAAAATATAATGGAATAAATAATGACAACCCGGCAACGTCCTACTCTCCCACACAGCGAACCATGCAGTACCATCAGCGATGAGAGGCTTAACTTCCGTGTTCGGGATGGGAACGGGTGTGACCCTCTCTCTATAATCACCGAGAATCTATGGACAGTTTGAAAAATTTGCTTGTACTGTCAAGTGCGATTTATTTCCGGTTCAGAGGGTTTTATTCCAATCAATGAACTGTTCCCCAGGCACTCTTTGGCAATTGGGACAGAAGAAGGAATCGTGACCCAAAACATTTGCCCTACGAATCGTGGTTCCACAGCGGGGACAGGCTTCATTTTTTCGATTTCGAACTTTCACATGGTCTCGAACTTTAAAGTCCAAAGGTGCCTGTTTTTTTCGAATGTAATCTATAGATTCGTTTAATACGGATTTGATACTCTGGTAAAGTTGGATCTTTTCTTCTTCCGAAAGTTTATTGCATGGAGTTTTGGGATGGATTTTGGAATCAAAAAGTATTTCATCCGCGTAAGCGTTCCCTATTGCGCTAAGTTTGGTCTGGTCCATTAGAAAAACGCGGGTTTGCTGCCGATTTTTCTCTATTCTTTTTAAAAATTCTTCCAGAGTAAAGTTTTCGGAAAGAAGATCCACTCCTTGGTCAGTAAACTTCGGGATTTGGGAAAAATATTCTGGTTCCGTAAAATAAACCTTCCCCATATGCACGTCGTCCGCATAATTCAGGATCTTATCCTGGAATTTGATCCGAACCGCCAGGTCCTTCTTCTTATATTTTGGATCTAAAGAAAATCTTCCAGCAAGCATCGGATGAATGACGATATTTTTTGGACCGAATTTAAAATTCAGAAACGGTCCAGTCCTTTCCAAACTTTCAAAAGTAGAACCTATAAACGACGTTTCCGATTTCCCGCCGCAAAGATTGCGAACTACAAGAGGGTCTAAAATCTCTATCTCTTGGATGACCTCCCCCGGGAGTTCTTTTAAAAGACGTTCTCGAATGACTACCAGATCCGGAAGTTCGGGCATAGTTTTTCCTATTTCTTTTTGCGGCTAGGAAGATATTTGTAATATTCCACTTCAATCGTATTGATTAAGAAAGTATAATATTTAACGAGTTTTTTATCGTATTTTTTCTTTTGAGCTTCGTTTCTTAGAAACTCGGAAATCTGGTCGCGGATCAAAGGCGCTTTTAAATCAGAATGGCTCAAAATGATGGTGCTTGGCATTCCGACCGGAACGATCTCATCCGGTATCGCAATTGTGGCCGAGTTTTGCAGAAGAGCATATTCGACTGTGGATGCTACCTTATCGTCATCCGACTCGGTCCTAAGATGAGCCACTGATTGGCGGATATTATCTATATTGTCCCAGATCTTTTTGCGAAGAGATTTGGAATCGTGGATCTTATCCTGGATCTTGGTGAATCTGTTCGGAAATACAAAACGTTCTGCGCCTTTCGCAATCAAACTTACTTTCTTTTCTTTTGGGCTTTCTGCCTTTCCGAAATGTTCATCCGCATCATCGTCGTCACCACTCGGATAATAATCGCTTACTGTGGAAATTCCGGAATAACTCGCAGCGAATCCTCCACCACCGCCGAAAGATTTCGGAACTCCACCCGGCCCGATATCAGATTTATCTCTATCTCTGAAGAATACTGCGAGTAAGCCACCGATCACAAGTGCTACAGGAAGTCCAACTAAGATCACGCCCGCCGCATTAAAATGGACACTCGCGATCAGGAAGAACAACATAGTCCCCACAAATCCGAGAAGTCCCATAGAAAGATTTATCTTCTTCGCGAGTGCTTCGCTTTTTTGGCGATCTTCTACTTCCCTCTCCATGAGAGCCGCATCTTGCTGTAATTTCACTACGTAATCCGCTTTGAGCATGGAATTGAGTGCAGGATTTTTAGAACTGATCAACGAGGCATGGATCTCTTTCGCTATATTAAGTTCCTTTTCTGCTGCCGGGCTTATTTTAGCATCAGCGGTTAACTTGTGAAGAACGGCAGCCATATAACCGGGATCAACTACATATACCTCAGTAGTTCCGTCTTCTCTCTTGACCTCTTTTAGACCGAATTTGGTTTTTAGATCTGCAACAATCTCATTCGTATATTTGGAAACAAGTTCAGGATCGGCGATACCAACGGCATCCAAACGTTTTTCAGGTACGAATCTGTAAAGGGTCAAATTGTTTTGAGAATGTTCCTTTATTTGAATGTTCAGACGATTCTTCAAACTTTTGAAAGCGCCTTCTATCTTTCTTTCACCCAAGAGAGATTTTTCTTGGATCAATTTTCGGATGATCCGTATGGATTGTTGGCAAGTCTCGGCTACCCTTTTTCCGAGATCATCTTTTTCTTTATCGAAAGGAAAATCTTCTACAAGCTGAATGAGCGCTTCTATCTTTTCACTATTTTGTTTTTTACCGGGTTCCGCATTTCCATGTAAAGTTTCAAAATCTTGGATACGAGCTCGGAACAAATTGTAACCTGCTCTCTCGGCAAGTTGTTTTAAATAAGTAAGAGCGAATACTTCCAGAGCATCGCTTTGAGCCCTATAATGTGCGATTACTTCCGGTTGGTGCAGATAAGTCCCGTCCGCATTGAGTTGTAGATCATCCAAGATCAAATGATAATCCGGAAGAATTTCGACTACCGCACCTTTGTTCTTTGCGTAGTTTGCAAAGTCCGCGAGGAAATCATTCATCGGTATATAACTATACGGTAGGAATCCTCGCTTAAGAAGACTTGCCATCTCCGATTGTAAGGAAGCAAGTTTAGGGTACAGCCAGATCTGCCCACTTTTGTTTTTATGAAGAAGCATAGCCCCAGGACGATCCTCTTCCAATACACGCGGCTTCTTTGCTCTATTATTTAAAATAAGATCGATGGTCTCTTCCGAAAAAGAAAAGCATGCCTTTCGGAAAGGAGTAACATCGGTCTTAGCTTCTTTTTGAGGAGAAGCGACTGCGATCTTAGCTAAAACCTTGTTCCCGTTTCGGACCAAAAACGGATAGATCAAAGCGGATTTATTCCTTCCCCTCTTTTCGATATCCATTAATTGCCGAAGAGCCATATCGATGGAAGGAGGAGACTTAGCTTGCTCGCTTAAGTTCCTATATTTGTTCAGAAGTTCCCCTAGTTTATCGAGGGTGAGAAGGTAAGATGGATGAACACTTTTAGAGCCGTGTTTTTCGGTCTTTTTATGCCAGTCACGAAGTTCGTCCAGGATACAACGCGCAGTGGCAGAAAGTCCAACAGCTCCATCGTTTAAGAAGATATAATCCGGCGCCAGGGCCTCCAGATCAGGGGCCTTGTTTTGATTGGAAGCTAGCTCCTCGAAGGATATTTCCTGCTCCAACGTTTCCATGTTTTGCACCGTACCGGAACAACAATCCGAGTTAGGAAATTTTCTATCGTTTCCTTCCGACCAGGATCTCTAACGGAAAGAGAGATTGAAACAATTTTATTCCGCTTTAAATCGACCGAAATTAGCTCGGAAACTGAGGTACTTATTAGATAGCCGAAGTTTTAGTACGGACAATAAGTACTTAGGATTTCGCCTATTTTTCGAATTCCTTCTTGGATTTCCGAATCTTCTCTGGCAAAACTAATGCGGATAGAATCCTCGCCGTAACTCACACCCGAATTAGTAACCGGATAGAAATATTTCCCCGGCACGATAATGACCCCTTTTTCCTTTAATATGGGATAAAGTTCGGAAATATTTTTACGGAGTCCGATAAATTGAACCCAAAGGAAGAAGGCTCCCTCACTATCATGGATCCTATATTTTAATTTGCCCTTCCATTCTCGTCGGATAGAAGAAATTGCAACTTCCCTTTTTTTGAGATAGTACGGTTTTACTATGTCTCGAGAAAGTCTGAACCATTCTCCCGATCTTACGAATTCTAAGGCTATGTATTGACCCAGATTTCCGCCGGCCAAGTTTAGAACAGCATTCGCTTTATTTAATGTTTTTACTACTTCCGGGTCTCCTAAAACAAACCCTGTTCTAACTCCAGGTAGACCTATTTTAGAAAAGCTGAAACTTTGGATCATTCCTTCCGAATGAAAAAGTCTCTCATCGGAATAAACGATCCCAGGGAAAGGAAACCCGTATGCGTTATCCAATAAGAATGGGATCTTCCTACTTCTCGCAAATTTGAGGATCAGTTCCAGTTCTTCTTTTTTCGCTACCCTTCCGGTTGGATTTGTAGGACGGGATAGGACCGCACATCCAAGATCATCCGTTATCGTATCAAAAGAAGAAGAGTCCAACTCATAACGAAATCCGTCCTCCCCTGTAACAATCTCTTTAGCGAATGAATACGTAAATGAATCGGGATTTAAAGGTTGGTCCAAGTAACCTATATATTCGGGTAAAACCGGTAAGAATATTTTTTTGAAACTGCCGTCCTCGAATTTTCCCGAGTAAAAATTCAATAAAAGATAAAACGCATTTTGGGAACCGTTCGTGATCGCAATCTGCTCCTTGGAGATCGAGGTCCCTGTCTCGGAGCTTAATAAGGAAGCAAGGATTTCTAAAGTTTCTTCTTTGCCTGTGGGAGTTTCATACTTTCCCAGAATAGAATCCCAGGCCCCGGTAGCGGTGAATTTATTTAGGATCTTTTTCCAAACTTCTTCCACTTCCGGAATTAAGGAAGGGCTCCCTCCTCCCAACATAGAGACCCCGGGCGAAAGATTACCCAGGTCCTCCATCAATTGCCCGATCCCGGTTTGGTTACGGAATTTGGCTCCGAATTTGGAAAAAAGGAAATCTTGGTCCATAAGGTTATTCCACTTTTCTTTTGGCAAAACTGCCGAAAAGATAATCTAAGAGAGGAAGGAATTTTTTTCTTCTAGCAACCTCTCCGGAGAGACCGATGCAAACGATCGATTCCATCGACGATACAGATATGTTGGATCCGAACACCTTGGATCTGCAGACCTACTTGGAAAAATATCCTTGGGAGGAAAAATGGACCTCATTAGGAGAGCCTATTGAAAAACTTTGGAAATTCGACTTGGATGTTTCTCCCCAAGAGATCTGGCCCTGGCTAATAGATACCTCGTCTTTTAATAAAAGGATAGAAGTCCCTGAAATGAAATTTCAGGAGATTAACGGACGACTTTTCGGAAAGTCCAAGAACGCAGGCATCCCAATGGAATGGGAAGAAGTTCCCTGGGAATGGGAATATTGCAAACAACTCAATAATGCACGCATCTATTCCAAGGGATTCGCTTACTATGTAAGAACAAGATATCTTATTTTTCCTCTAGGAGAAAGTTCTACCAGATTATTCGTATACTTCGGTTGGATCCCTAAAGGTTGGCTTGGAAAAACTCTTTTAAAGTTCGGAATGATCCAACTCGAAAAATCCTATATAAAAGGATTAAAGGGTGTAGTAGAAGACGTAATTAAAACGAGAGCATATAACTGGTTAGGTCCAAGCGCATTAAGCATAATAAAAGAATCAAAATCGGAAAAAAATCCAGTCTTCCCTGCAAGAATGCAACAGATCCGGGTAGGATATATCAGAGAAGGACAATCCAGGGAACTAGTTGATAAAGTTTTAAATTATATTTTAGACGCAGACGAGGCCGACCTTTATAGGATCAGGATCAAGTCCTTATCCAAAGCTTGGAAAATACCCGAAAAGGAACTTTTACTCGTTTTTTTACACGGATGTAGATTGGGATTATTCACAATGAGTTGGGATGTGGTATGTCCACATTGTAGAGGAGTCAGAACGGAAGCACAACATTTAGGAGATCTTCCCACGAGAGATACCTGCGACGTTTGCGATATACAATTCGAAGCGAATCAGTTAAATTCGATCGAGATCACTTTCCATGTACATCCTTCAATCCGAGAAGTTCAGAAAAGAATGTTCTGTGCAGCCGAGCCGGCAACGAAAAGCCATATCCGTTTCCAAAAATATTTGGATCCGGGAGAAACGTACAATTCCAAACTTCTACTTTCTCCGGGAGTTTATAGACTGAGAGTAAATGGAGAAAAAAATTATTCTCTATTAGAGATCAAAGAAGAAGTGCCGAATGAAACTCTAGTTTGGAATACCGATGAGATCCCGGAACAGATAGAGATCGCAGACCATCCTAAGTTGGTCTTGGAAAATCATTCTTCATCCCGAAAAGGTTTTGTAATCGAAGAAAGAAAAGAAGATCAGGATTGTCTTAGACCGACGGATCTATTCAATTTCCAGGACTTCCGAGATCTATTCTCCCAAGAAGCTCTTTCCACAGATCTGCAATTAGATATAGGAATGCAGACTATTCTGTTCACTGATATCGTAGGTTCTACAAAATTCTATTATAACAAAGGAGACTCCGGTGCTTTCTCCGAAGTCAGGTATCATTTCGTAGAAGTTTATAAAGTAGTGAGAGAATTCCAAGGTGCAGTGGTCAAAACGATCGGAGACGCAGTGATGGCCGCCTTCCCTTCTCCTAGTGCAGCGGTAGAAGCTTCCGTAAGACTCCAGGAATTTTTCTCGGAAGAAAATACTGAGACTCCAATTCGAATACGGATCAGTTTACATACCGGACCTTGTTTGGCAGTGAACCTGAACAGCAATATAGATTATTTCGGGAACACAGTAAACTTTGCGGCGAAATTACAAGCGATTGCGGACGGAGGAGAAATTGTGTTCTCCGAGACTGTATTCCGGGATAAACAACTCCGCCAAATGATGACGGAAAAAGGTTGGAAAGTAAAAAGAGTGAAATTCCACCAAAGCTGGATCGATGAAGAGACCCAGGCTTATAAATTGGTATTTAGCGGTTTACCGTCTACGGAAGAAACATAATAAAAAAACCGGTTTGCAAGAACGTGAAAGAAACCGGATAATACCCGAACCATAAGGCAAAATAATGTTCTTTAAAATAGTCTCTCTTCTTTTAGCCGCTTATTTCATTTTTGCAGGTGCAGTTCAATATAATGATCCCGATCCAATTCATTGGATGCTTCTGTATTTCACTTCTTCGTTCGCATGTGTACTTGCAGCATTAGAGAAGGATAAACTTCCCTTACTATATACGATCATAGGTATGGCGGGGATCGAGATCGCAGCAACGATCGATGGGTTCTTTGATTGGTTGAGAATGGGAAATGAAAACCTAATTACCGCAAAAATGACCGACGAAAAACCTTACATAGAGCTCGGAAGAGAATTTTTAGGGGCATTGATCAGTCTTATTGTCATCGTTTGGCTTTGGTATAGAAAGCGTCCGAATCATTCCAAATAATCCATAGTCATGTCATCCTTACCAAAATTTACCAAAAAGAAAAAAGGCAAAGCCCTGATCATAGAAGGCGGGGGAATGAGAGGCTCCTTTGCAGGAGGAGTACTTTCCTCCATGGCTCCTACTTATCCACCTAACAAATTCGACCTGATCGTTGCAGTCTCTTCGGGCTCCTGTTCTTCCGCGTATTATGTTACGGAACCCAATCCATCTTCGGAAGATATCGAAAGAGCGTTGGATATTTGGAGAAAAGAATTATCGGGAAATCATCTTATCTCTTTTTGGAATTTGTTTCGAGGAAAAAGAATATTAGATCAAGATTATTTAATTGATCATATTTTCCAAGAGAAGGTACCGATTAAGGCGGAAATCCTGAAACAAAGGAAGACGGTACCATTCTATATCGTAGTCGCTAATTTTAAAACGCTCCAACCTGAATATATAAAGGCTACCTCACAAAATCTTTTTTCACTACTGAGAGCCGCCACTTCTTTGCCGATCGCAACCAAAGGATATGGACTTTTGGAAAATTCAAAGTACACTGATGGAGGAGTATTAGATCCTATTCCTGTCGAAGCTGTGCTATCTGCAGGTTATAAGGATATTACCGTTATTCTTACAAAACCAATGGATTTTAGATTAACTCCGACAAGTCCTTTGCTCGGAAGTTTAGCGTTTCCTAAATTTCCGGAAATGGGAAAGGCATTTATAGAACAAAGGTATCGTCGTTATAATCGAGCTATGGAAATACTGAACGATCCGCCGAAAGGGATCCGTTTTGAAATTATAGCTCCGGAAAAAACTTTGCCTGCAGGAAGAATGACCACAAACGCAAACCTACTGAGGGAAAATGTTCGTTTAGGTATTGAACTCGGCAAAAAGATTTTTCCGAAATAATAATTTTCCCAGGCTGTCCGATTTCCAGAACCTTGTTTGATATAAGGATAGCAAACGAGGTTTTACGAAACGTATCTTATTATGGTCCTTATTGACCATTCTTCTGTTGGTCCAGATAATTATGAGCCTTGGGATCTGGTCGACAAGCGATCAGATTTTATTTTATTTGAATGATTACAATGGAGACGCCGGGGTTCGGCGTTACGCAGTCTCACTTCGTGTTCGACTAAGCTCCACGCCGTCTCGACCGGTGCCGCGCTACGTCCTGTAGCTCGGGCGCGTTCGCGACGCTTCTAGGGTCGCTGCTTCCGCTTTCACGGTCTCGCTTCGAACCCCTCAGATTTTATTTTATTTGAATGATTACAATGGAGACGCCGGGGTTCGAACCCGGGTCCTATTGCGCCTTAATGGGGCCTCTACATGTTTGTCTTATGTTTTAAATCTCGAAAGGCCTTAGCCCATAAGCAGGCGTGTCCTTCCTATCCGGTCCAAATACTCTCTAAATCGTGAACCGAAAACCGATCTAAAAAGTCTCCCGTTTAAGGCAGAAGAAAGACCACCGGGAGAGTAAGCCTATCTTCCGTAGTAGCTATTAAGCTGCTAGTGCTAATTCGTTGTTAGCGTTTATTGTTTTGAAGGTTTTTAAGAGGCCCCTCACCCCTACATGCCACCACATCTTAACTACAACAGTCGAAACCTAATTCGTCCCCGTAGATTTAATGATTAGACTTAAAATCGGTTGAGCTAGTCAGGAAATCAAGAAAAAGTAGATCGATTGGTGCTTCAATTTTGAAAATTTTCATCCTGCTGGTCACGACCTTATTATTCTATTGCGGGACTTCTTCCCTAGAAGTAAAAAAGCCAATTTCAGAAATTTCGGGCTCCATGTCTCCTCCTGAATTACAGGACGGATTGTACGTAATCCTGGCTGGAAAATCATTTTATCCGAATCGTCTTACGAATTCCGAAATAGAGGAAGGTGAGTCCGAGATCGTATTCTTGTTTTATCTAATAAAATTAGATAAACGTTACATTTTGATCGATACCGGGACTTCTTCCATATCGACTCCAGAGATTGCGGTCCAAAATTGGATCTCTTCCGATCAAATTTTAGGATCTGCGGGCATAAAACCGGGAATGATCGGAGAGATCATTCTCACTCATTTTCATTCGGATCATTCAGGCGGAATAAACCTTTTTCCAAATGCAAAAATTTATGTTACACCGGAAGACTGGTATTCCCTTAAAAAAAATAGAACATTAGGCTCCAAACTTTTCGCCAAAGAAAGATCAGGAAAGGTACAATTTGTAAAATCGAGTTTCGAAGTTTTTTCGAATTTTCGCATTCTATTAACGAAAGGACATACGCAAGGCTCTATTGCGATAGAGTGGCTACGATCTCCGGGTAAAAAATTCCTGATCACCGGAGACGAATGTTATTGGGTAGAATTTTGCAAGCAGGGCCACAGTCTTTCTTCGGAAGGAACCTTTTCTCTTTCCAATAATAAAGAATTTTTAGATTATGTTTCCGTCCTATCTTCGAGCGGAACAAAAATTTTGACCATGCATGATCCAGCTGTTTTATCTTTAGGAGAAGAAGTTCTTCCGAGAATTTATAAATTAGATTAAAAAAAATCCCCCGGGTTCAACTCCAAGGGATTTTTATTACATAGATCAGGATCGAAGATTTTATTTATAAACTTTATCGATTCTCTTTTGGTATTTCTCGGTAATCACGTGTCTTTTCATTTTGAGTAGGTTAGTCAATTCGTCGCCTATCTCAAAAGGTTTTTGAGCGATTACTACATGCTGGATCAATTCGAAAGACTTGAATCCGTGTTTAGTACTATTGTACTCTCTGATTTCTTTTTTGTAGAACTCGATTACCTTAGGGTTGTCGATCAAATCCTTGATGTCCTTAGCTTGGATACCATTTTGAGCCAACCACGGACCCAGAACTTCCAGATCCGGAACAATAATTGCTCCTAATACTTTTTGGTCCTGACCGAAAACCATGGATTGTTTGATATAAGGAGATTCGTCCATACGGTTCTCAATTGGAACCGGCTCAACGTTTTCCCCACCTAATAATACAACGGTTTCCTTAGCTCTTCCTGTAAGGGTCAAAGTATGTTTGTAGTTGATGAACCCGATATCTCCGGTGTTCAACCATCCGTCCACAATCGTTTTCTTAGTGGTTTCAGGATTTTTATAATACCCCTTCATCACTTGAGGCCCTTTGATATGAACGATGCCCTTTACTCCTAACTTACCGGCAAGAAGTTGTCTTTGATCGTTAATATGAGTCAGGACGTTTCCATGATCGTCTCTTAGCTGAAGTTCAGTTTTAGGAACGACATACCCTACGGAACCAATGATCGGATGATCGTAATGACGCACCGAGATCACAGGGGCACTTTCCGTCATTCCATAACCTTCCAATACCAGAAGCCCGATATCATTAAAGAAATTATCCACGTGACGTTGTAAAGCCCCACCTCCGGATAAGGTCCCTCTCAGACGTCCACCCGTTGCTTGGCGGATCTTAGAGAGAACAACTGCATCCAAAGTCTTAAAGTTAAAGATCAATCCTAAAATCGCGATTGTAAGCAGAACTGGAGCTAAGAACGCCAACTCAGGCTTGTACATCTTGATATAAGAATATCCCACCGCACTGATCAAAGAAACCGTGAACGGTCCAAATAGTATTACCTGACCGAGTGCTTTGATCCCAAGAGCCAGCGATTTGAAGATACTTCGGTTTTCGTAATCCACTTCTTTTCCGGTTAGGAATCGAACTCCCGCGTTATAGTTCTTAGAGAACAAATAAGCAGTATTAAAGAGGAATTTACGGACCGGAGGAGTCTGCTTAGGATCATTGATCTTATTATAGATCCCGGTATAGATACTCTCCCAAACCCTTGGAGCGGAGGCCATAAAAGATGGTCTGGCTTTTGCCAAGTCGTTTCTGAGGTCGGCAACCTTGGTGTAGAATGTGGAGATCCCGAGAGAGATTGCAGAGTATTCTACTACTCTTTCGAAAATATGCCATACGGGTAGAATAGATAACATACTGTCATCTTCACGCAGTAATGACTTTTTCAGGATCAAAGGTACGACATATTCCATCTGGTGGACCATGTTAGAATGCATAAGCATTACACCCTTAGGCATTCCTGTCGTTCCGGAAGTATAGATCAGAGTGAATAAATCATCAGGTTTGATACCTTCGATTCTTTTTTCCGTCTTGTGTCCGCCTTTTGCTCTTAACTGTTTTCCCGTTTCGATCAGATCATAAAGATGCAAAACTCCTTTGGCCTTAGTTTTGCTATCCTTGTCCATAATGATAACGGTTTCCACACCTTTCAGTTTGGATTTGTTCTTAACGAACTTCTCATACATCTTATCGTTCTCTAAGAATACTACGGAAGCTTCGGAATGAGTTAAGATGTATTCCATCTCGGAATCGGTTACATCGGTTCCTCGAGGAACGTTTGCACAACCGGAGAAAAGAACCCCCGCATCCACGATGATCCATTCCAAACGGTTATCCGCTAATACTCCGATATGTTCGCGGGCTTTTACGCCTAAATCGATTAACGCCTCGGACAAAGAGAGGCCAAAATCTACTAATTGTTTAAAGGTGGTCGGCTGATATTCTTTCTTTTCGTCCTTCGACCAAAACGCCGGTCTGTCCCCAAAAGACTCGGCGGCCTTGAGGTACATGTCTGCTAAATTTTTGTACATTGGAGTTGTTCCTTTGAAGAAGGGATATATTACGCTTATGGCATAAAGCGCGTTTAGGTTAATGTAAGAAGGCGACCCGTCAACTAAATTTTAGAATTACTCAAAGTGTAGGTGCAGTGCAAAATCGAAGAAAGGATGAGTAAAAAGAGAAAACTCCGTTCGAGAAAACCTCGAACGGAGTGAGAAAGGAAAAATATTACTGTTGTTCTTCGCCAGCGCCTTCTTCTGCAGGAGCAGGGGTAGCGTCAGACTTGGTTCCTTCTTCTTTTCCTTTTTTGGAATCTTTCTTATGCTTCTTATGGTGTTTTTTCTTACCTTTTTTCTTCTTAGCTTTTTTTTCTTTTTTCTCAGCTTTAGAAGCGCCGGCATCTTCAGTCTTCGCAGGAGCATCGCCGGTAGTCTCTTGTGCGCTCACTCCGGTGAAACCGAAAAGAGCGATTGCAGAGACAAGAAGGGTAACAAGAATTTTTTTGGATAGGTTCATTATGATCTTCCTATAGAAACTTTGGTTTGTGTCGTAATTTTATTATTATGCGAGGCAAATCAAATCCATTTTACATAAAAATCAGATTTCATCCATAGGAGGGACCCATTTGTTCGGGACGGCTACAGCGAGTGACAGACGGTCCAAAAATTTATCCTTCGGGATCTCATAAGCCCCCAGGTTCAAAGTAACCGGATTCATTTGTTGGGTATCGAATAATGTAAAATGGTCCTTCTTCAATGCTTCAAACAGAAAATAGAGTCCGATCTTCCCAAAGTCAGGCAAAAAGGAGAACATAGACTCTCCGGCAAAAAATTTACCGATAGCCACCCCATATAATCCCCCGCCTAACCGTCCGTTCTCATCCCAAACCTCTACGCTATGAGCATAACCTTCCTTATGAAAGTTGGTAAAACCTTGTAAAAAGTTTTCCGTTATCCATGTTTGTTCTTCCGTTCTAAATGCGCAGCAACGCATAACTTGTTCAAACGCCCGATTGAAAGTGACTGTGAACTTTTTTTGTCGGATCCTTCGGTGGACCCTGGAACTAATATGAAGAACATTTAGGTCAAAGATAGCTCTCGGATCCAAAGAGAACCAAAGTAAAGGTTTGTCGGCCCAAGGAAAAATCCCTCGAGTATATGCATATAAAAGACGATCCGGCTTTAGATCTCCACCGATACCGACCACCTCTTCCACAGAATGTCTAGGGTCCGCAAAAAAATCGGAAAAGTCCCGGATAGGAGAATACTGATTTTGTCTGGGGTTTTCCATTTATTCCGAAAGCAGAGGGTACGATTCTTCGACCGAGTATACCTGACCGTTCGCTCCACTGCGACTAGAAAATAGATGGAATTCCGACACAGGAACTATGTCGGTTTGGAATCCGGAGAATTCGTTTAAATAAAGATCCAAACGTTTTTCAGGGGTCCTTTTGAATCTTCCGATAGTAATATGGGGTTTATAATCCCTTTTATCGATCGAGAAACCTTCCCTTCTGAGAGTGGATTCCAAAACTTTTTGTAGTTTTTTCAATTCCTCTGAAAGTGTCACACCCACGTATAAAACTTCGGGAAATTTATTCCCAAAGAAACCTACACCTTTGATCTCTAAAGAAAAACTTTTTTCGGAGATTTGGTTGCAGATCTCGGAAACCTTTTCAATTTCTTCGGATTTTAATTCGCCCAAAAACACTAAGGTAGTATGAAAATTTTCCGGAGAAACCCAGCGGATCTCTTCCAAACCGAAACAGATCTTTTCCAGATCCGATTTTATAGGATCGGGAAGAGTAAGTCCTAAAAAACTTCTCATTCGAAATCTACCCCGGTAACTCTTCTAATCCCCCTAAGAGAATTCACCAAAATGATCTTGGATGCGAGGATTAGGTCCTCTTTGGAGATTCTTCTCTCCTTTGCTTTCAGTTTTTTGATCCATCGTTTACGAGCCACCCCGGGAAGAATTCCTTCCTCCAAGGAAGGTGTGATCCATTCCCTATTTAGAAAAAGAAAGATAGAATGAATAGCGCCCTCTGTCAAATGACCTTCCCTATTTGTATAGATCCTATCAATATAACCTTTAGAAGTTGCAGACTCATATCCTTCCGAAAAAATTTCCCGAATATTCGTCTTATGGTAAAAGAACCGATTTTTTTTATCTGTAGAAGTTCCGCTAAATAAAATCTTCCCCTCTTTGGGGCCCGAATCAAATTCGGAAACTTCGGATTTAAACTCTCCACTGGATAAAAGAATAATTTTCACTTTATAATTATTATCGGAATTAATCTTGCCGGTCGCTTCACCAACGGCGGATTCCCACTCTTCTTCTTTCCAACTGAAACCGAATTCTTTCGCGGATGTTCTCATTCTTTCTTTATGATCGTTCAAAAAATAGATCTTTCTTCTTTTGCAGATTGTAGTGGTGAAAAGGTAAAAATTTTCCTTTGTATCGTTCAAAAATTTAGCCTTGGACCAACATTCTTCCCATTCTTCGTTCGGATCGGAATTGATCGTAATTCCGGAACCCACTCCCATTCTTCCTCTTTTTTGTCCGGAAGAATCTTGTAAAAATTCGAGCGTGCGGATCGCAATGGAAGAAATTTCTTTTTGAGGAGACAGATAGAATATTCCCCCCGTATAAACTCCTCTCTTTTTTTCCAAACTTTGAATGATCTCCGAAGACCTTTTTTTCGGAGCTCCGGTGATCGAACCTCCCGGAAATAATGCCTCCAGAATATCTGTCCATTTTATATCCGATGAAAGTTTGGAACGTATCTCACTAGTCATCTGAAAAACGGTAGGGTATTCCTCGATGGAAAATAATTTAGAAACTTCCACGGAACCGGGTAAAGAAATCCGTCCCAAATCGTTGCGAAGAAGGTCGGTGATCATTAAATTTTCCGCTCTGTCCTTTTCCGATCGGAAAAGTTCCAGTTTTAATTTTTGATCTTCCTCGGAATTTTTTCCTCTGGGTCTGGTCCCTTTCATCGGAACAGTCCTGATCTGATTGGATTTTTTTTCCCAAAACAGTTCGGGTGAGAATGAAAGAATATCTCTTTGTGTCGGAATAGAATCTCCTGTATGGATCCAAGCCTCATACGGAACAGGTTGCTTTTTTCTTAGCTCGAAAAACAATCTTCCGAGAGAACCTTCTAATTCTATTTCCAAGGGAAAGGTGAAATTGACCTGATAAATATCACCTTCATAGAGAAAATTCCTGATTTTACGAAGGATCTTTTCGTATTCCTTTTGATCCATTCCGGATCCGATTTTTGCGGAATAACCTTTGTCTTTATATTTTGATTCCCACTCGGAAATTTCCCCAAGGTCTAAAACTTTTGGTTCGGAAAAAATCCCGAACCAAAAAAGAGGATTTTCGAAAACTTCTTCCATATTACCAGGGTTTAAAAATAATTCTCCTGCTTCGTAGGAAATCCAACCCGCGGCATGATACCCTTGGGAGATCTTGTTTTGAATTTCTAAGAGGAATTTCCTTGCTTCACTTCGTCGATTAGTAGTAAGAATCTCATTCGGCTCTGTTAGAACTAGACATCCCTCTTCAGAGAAACCTTCTCCTAAATAAATAAAGGGTTTCTTGGAGTTTTGAAATAGATAGGAAATCATCGGAAAAGGTCTTAAAACCTTATTCTCAGCCGCTTCCGAATCCTAAAAGCGAAATGAAGAAGATTCTAAGATTAATGTTATCTCGATCCCTAAAATACGTCCAATCAACTGCCATAGTTTTTCTAGTGGCTTCCGTTTATTTTCTTTTGGGAAAATTCGGAGAATCCTTTGGGAATTTTTCGGATTACGCCTCTCCTATATGGCCCGCATCCGGTTGGGGACTGGTCACACCTTTATTATTCGGAAAAGTTTCCTTTTTCGGGATATTCACAGGTTCCTTTCTATACAACTGCCAGATCCGACACGAAAATTTTCCGGGACAGGAACTAAACGTATACTTTTGGGCGGCGATTTTGATCGCCTGCGGCAGTACTCTTCAATCTTTTACGGGAACCTATTTATATAAAAAATTTATCCCACAATTGGACCTTACAAAGAACCCATCCTTCGTTCTTAAATTTCTTTGGATAGAAACGTTCGTTTGTATTATCGCTGCAACAATCGCATGTTCAGGGCTTCTACTTTTAGGGATCATCGATTTAAATTCTCTTTTTCCTACCTGGATCATTTGGTGGATGGGGGATTCTTTAGGAGTATTCGTTTACTTTCCGTTTTTCTTAAGTTGGCTAGGGCCGGGAGTAGCAAGATTCCGTGTACATTCTTGGAAAGAGAGTGCGGGGCTCGTTTCCTTCTTAATTTTATTAGGGGCCGGGATCTTTTACTTCTTTACCATCAACAAAGTACCTGCCTATTTTCCGCTTTCCTATCTTCTGATCGCTGTCATTTCGCTTGTTTCTCTCAGGTTTGGAGGAAGGGAATCTTCTCTCGTACTGATAATCGTTTCTTTCGTTGCGATAATAGGGACTGCACAAGGGCATTCCTATAATTTCCCTGCGTCCAAAGAAGTTTCACTTCTACTTTTGCAAAGTTTCCTTTCTGCGATCTCGATCGCTTCTCTTTTGGCACTGGCAGTTGTAAAGGAGAGAATGGATACTGAAGAGAAACTTTTCCTCTCTCATCAAAAATTGGAAAAGTTGGTCGCTGAAAGGACCCAAGAACTGGATCGTTCATATCGGTTTTTAGGAGCAAGTGAAGCGATCTATAAAGGATTATTCGAGAATGTTCCGATCGCAATTTTAGAATGTGATTACTCCAAAGTACGAAGAATGCTCGGCGAATTACCCAGGATGTCTAAAAAGGAATTCACTAAATTCCTAAAAACAAATCCTAAATTCGTTTCCGAATGTTATGAAACGGTAAGTGTCGTGGATGCTAATAAAGAATCCGTTCGACTATTCGAATCAAGCTCGAAGGAAGAAGTCCTATTCCTTGCCAGAAACTTTTTTAGAAAGGGAAACGATCATTATTTTAAAAAACTTCTAACCCGGATCCATTTTGGAGCAAGAGTACTTCATACGGAAGTTACGTTATCCACCTGTAGTGGAAAACAATTCGAAGCATCCATACGTTGGTCCTTGGCTCCGGAATTCGAGGAAACATTTTCCTCTACTATCGTTACAGTCGCCGAGATCACGGACAAAAAACAAGCCGAGAGACAATTAAAATCCTCCTTAAAAGAAAAGGAAGTGATGCTGAAAGAAATTCATCATAGAGTAAAAAACAATCTACAGGTGATTTCCAGTTTATTTAGTCTTCAGTCCGAATACGAAAACGATCCAAAAATCCACGAGGCATTTGCGGAAAGCCAAAACAGGATCCAAACCATGGCGCTCATCCATGACGAATTGTACCAGTCCAACGATCTAGGCAATGTGGAATTTTCCGGATATTCCAGAAGGCTAGTGGAAAAGATTAGGACTGCGTATAAGATCGGAGCGGAAACAAGAGTGGATGTGATATCCAGTCCCATTCATTTGGAAATTAGTATCGCAATTCCGCTAGGGCTTGCATTGAACGAACTTCTCACGAATTCTTTCAAGTATGCATTTCCCCAAAATTATTCTCCTTCCGACGGAAGACCTAAGATACAAGTTAAACTCCAAAAAATAGAAAAGATCGTTCTTTTAGAAGTTTCGGACAATGGGATCGGTTTGCCAAATGAGTTGGATCCGATCGCAACTCATTCTTTCGGTTTAACTTTGGTCCAGGTTCTTACTAAACAATTAAAAGGAAAATTGGATTTTTCTAGCTCCAAAAATCAAGGAGCCAATTTCCAAATCCGTTTTGAACTTCCGAATTAGGAAAATTCCTTGCGGACAAGTTCTCCAAATCGGAGTAAGGAGAACATGAGAACAACTCCGCCTAGTCCGATTGCCAACAGGGCAGAAGCAAGAAGAGAACAGATCCTGGAAGCTGCATTGGATGTCTTCTCAGAAAAAGGGTACCATGAGGCAGGTATTGCGGATATAGCCGGAAAATTAAATATAGGCCATGGGACCTGTTATCGCTATTTTAAGAATAAATTAGATATCCTACATGCGTTAGTGGACCGTATCCTTCTCGGATTATTGGAAGTGGTGCGCAAAGAAAGCCCTGAAAAATCAAACACGATCGAAGAATATAGGAATCAGATCAAGAATATAGGCTGGGAACTATTTCAACTTTTCAGCAAGGATCCAAGGCAAGCAAAGATCGTTTTTTTCGAAGCAATGGCCTTGGATGAAACCGTAAAAAGAAAGGTGCAGTTGGGCATCGATAAAAGCGCCAGGCTCACAGAGTTGTACCTAAAGAATGGTGTAAAAAAAGGATTTTTAAGGAAAGAATTGGATACTCGCATTGCATCCCAAGCAGTAAACGCAATGATGTTCGAAGGAATACGTATTAACTTATCTTCTAAAGTGGATTCTAAATTTGCAAAACGTTGGTTGGAAGAAATGCCCACCCTTATGCTGGAAGGAATGGGCAAACGTTAGATTTTATCCCTATAACGTAAGGAACTGTACCAGATCTTTTGCGGTTATTTCCGGAATTTCCTCCATAGGAATATGCCCCGCACCCTCGTAAGTGATAAACTTAGAATTTTGAATATCTTTAATCCAATTCTGGGCGTATTCGAGTTTTAGCCAATGATCTTCTTTTCCCCACATAACTAGAGTTGGAGTTTTTACGGATTTGATCCCTTCCGAAATTTTAGGGTCCGTAAACTTCTCCCTAGCCGTCCTGAAAAAATAATTATAAGCCTGTCGATTCCCTTCCCTTCTCGAAAGATCCACATATCTTGTTTTGATCTCAGGTGTGATCTTAGAAGGATCTCCGTAAACCTCATCCACACTTTTTTCCACCATAAAACTCGGCAGCATATAGCGTGCAAACGGACTTACGATAGGATTACTTCCTAAGGCGATCATTGGAGGCATAGGTTGTGCATACCCGGCCGCATCTATTAATACCAACTTTTGGACTTTATTAGGATATTTTAATACGTAATTCCAAGAAATATAACCGCCCATGGAATTTCCCACCAAATAGAAGGAATCCACTTTTAGATATTCCAAAAATTTGTTCAGAACTTCTACACCTTCCTCCAAATTCAATTTTTCTAGATCTTCCGGAGGACCGGTAAGTCCATGGCCGGGCAGATCTATACGAATGACCCGATAACGAGACTTTAATAACTCCGCCCAAACATCCCAGGTATGTAAAGAAGAACATACACCGTGTAAGAGTATGATTACTGGTCCTTGGCCTTCGTCCCTATAATGGATGTTCAGGTCTCCTATCGGAGCGAACTTGGATTCAGAGTTTGTATACTTCGCTTTCAAATCCTCTAGAGACTCGGAGCCGATCCCTAAGAATCTACAATCAAGTAGAAAGAGTAGAAGTAACATTAAGCTTATTGTGGTTCTTTTCATAATTTCCCTGTTTAATGAAAATTCCCACCCAATCGAAATGACAGATACGTCATTCGGATGCTAAAGTAAAACCCGTTTTTCTTGGAAATTTTTCATTTCTCTATTGACAAAAACTGAATGACATGTCATTCTTATGCTTAATAAAGGTGAGGAGAGTTCAATCCAATGGTTCAAGTGGATGTTTTTTGGGCCTACGGCCTGGGAGCCGGTTATGCAATGGCCGCAGCTCGCCAAATTAAAAAATTGCAGGAAGGAGAAAGCACCGTCGGTTCTATTCCTTCCGTTACAAAAGAAGAGGAGAAGGTCCCATTTTGGAAAAATACCTACTTCATCTTTAACCTTCTTTATTTAGGTTTATTATTCGCTCCGTCCGGCTTGTACCTTGTTTGGCAGTTTACTAGCTGGGAAACAATGCACGCCGGAGACAAGACCATTCCGGGTTGGTTGGTAGCTTTATTCGGTTTAACGAATATTTCTCAAGGTATTTTGGGTTTTTGGGTCGTTTGGAAATTATTGGAAGCAGGAAAAAATTTCTTAGCTTATCTACAAGTTCCTGCCGGATATTTCGGTATGTTCTTCATTCTTGTTCATGGATGGGATGGGACAGGTTATAAAAGATTTTTCTCCGAATCTGTGGAACAATTCCAAACGAACTGGACCTGGGGAACGGCGATCAACTGGTTAACCTCGGATGTTGCGATCACTTTATATGCAATGGGTGTGATCCTAATTCCTGTTCTGATCGTTTCTCTTTTGAGGATCGAAAAAGAAGGTTGGGTATTAGGAGGCTCGGGAGAATTTTCCGTCAGAAAATCTCCTTCCGGTTTAACCTCTACAATTGCTTTTTTAGCGACTGTGTTCGTAGGCGCCCTGGGATTTGCGATCATATCCAGTGTGATACTGCATCAACTGGGCTGGATCCTTGGGGCAATCGTTTCCGGCTTAGTGATCTATATATTAGGAATTTCTAAATTCGGATTATTCAGGATCTTGTATAAGAATGTTTTACAGTCCGAATCCGAGACTAGCGGCAAACTACAAAGTGTTCGTTCTGCCGCCTAAGTTGCCCGAGGGTCGCCTTCTTTAGAACCGTTCAAATTTTTGGCTCTGGCGAGTTAATCTCCCAGAGCTTTTTTGTATTCCGCGATTAGAAGTTCCGGATTTTCTCTTCCGATGGAAATTCGGATAAGACTCGGATCTAATCCTACTTCTCGCAGGAAACCTCTTCCCGCTTCCGTGGACACTAATTCATAATGAGCCAAATACATGTATAACATATTTAGGGTGAATTCGGTCCCGAAACTCGGCCCTTTTAACAATCTTAAAGAATTGTAAAACGGTTCCAGAGGAACTCCGGGTTCGATCGTAATCACCCCGCAATGCAGATCCTTGTCTCTTGCAATCTTGGAAAAGTTTCCGTGATTTTCTTCGGAACCGCTCCAATGAACCGCCTTGATCTTTGGATGATTTGAAAAGAAGTTCGCAAGTATCGCCGCATTTTTTCCGATCTCTCTCACTCTTTCTATATACCCTTCTAATTCGAAGGACATACGTTCGCAATCCCTCACGTAAGGAGTTTCCAAAAACTCCGGAGAATCTTTTTTTAATGTCTCGAAATAAGGAGAAGAAGGATTCAAAAATAAAGCGCCCATCATAACGTCCGCATTTCCGGATGCAAACTTGGTCAAACTCTCCACGATCACATCCGCGTAAGGAGAAAGATCCACTACTGCGGAACCCGCTACGGAAATATCCGCTACCAATGGAATTCCGTATTTTTCTAAAAGTTTTTTAAGTTCCGGATAATCGGGGACTTGGATGAGAGGATTTGTAGGAGATTCCGTAAGGATTGCCGCAACTCTATGGCCCTCTTTAATGAGGAACTCTTCCAGTTCCTTTAGATCGACCACATCGTGGAAAATATGAGAGCCTCTAGAATATTTTTCTAATATTCTGATATTATCCACGTACAGCCATCCGAGCCTGAGCCAGATATCTTTTCCTTCTTTGGCACGGACTTTGTCCAATGCTCTAAATGCAGCATAAACGGCATTCATTCCGGAAGTTGCGAGATATACTTGTAGGTTTTTGCCCGGATACAAAGAGGATAGTGATCCTTCTACCCTTTCATAAGGTTTTTCTTTTCTAGATTCTTCTATGTATATGGAATCTATAAGTCCTTTTTTGAATAAATAATCCTCCGCCTTACGAGAAGATAATAAACATCCTGTATGTTGGATGAATGATAATATTTTGGATTCGTTTTCTTTATGGGAAGGTATGGTTAAAGTAATGATACCTTCATCTTCTATGACCTTTGCGTCTTCTATTTGAAAAAAGGAAACGATATGATCGGCGGCTTTGCGAGAGTTTACGATAAACTGAGGGCCATCCACCCCTTTGGTTTCACGATTATAATCTAAAATTTTTTCTATATAAGCATGAGCTACAAATCGAGGATATCCGGCTTTTAGTCTAGAAAGAGTTTCGGTCCTTTTTTCTTCGTATCCGATTACATCGGCGACTTCCGGAAGGCTCATGGAAACCGCGTGAATGTTTTCAAACGGTATTCTTTCCCCGCAGATCCTTCGATGCGGTTCTTCTATCTCTAGTATCATACTTTGATTACCATCGCAAAATTTAAGGCAGAAACATCAACTTTATTCGGTTGGACGAGCAGAAGTCTAAAACGGTTCTAATTTGCCTGTGAATTTGCGAGACGTTTGACTCTGTCTTCTTCCGTTAAAGCGTTGATCAGGTCGTCCAGATCTCCTTCCATTATAGCAGAAAGATTATGACTAGTAAATCCGATCCTATGATCCGTACATCTTCCTTGTGGAAAATTATATGTTCGTATTCTTTCGGATCTGTCGCCTGAACCAACCATTTGTTTTTTAAGAGCATCGGCTGCGGCCTTTTTTTCTTCCGCCTGCTTTTCTAAGATCCGAGCGCTTAAGATCCTCATCGCTTTTGCTTTGTTCTTGTGCTGGGATTTTTCATCCTGGCAAGCAACTGCGATCCCGGTCGGAATGTGAGTGATACGAACCGCAGAGTCGGTGGTGTTAACGTGCTGACCGCCGGATCCGGAAGAACGATATACATCTATTCTTAGATCGTTTTCGTTGATATTGATCTCCGATTCTTCGGCTTCCGGCAGAACTGCAACTGTCACCGCACTTGTATGAATCCTTCCACCGGATTCCGTTGCTGGAATTCTTTGTACTCTATGAGTTCCCGCTTCGAATTTAAAAAGATCGTATGCTTTATCGTTTTCCATTGCGAATATGATCTCTTTTAATCCACCGATCCCAGTGGGAGAAGAATCTATGATCTCATGACGGATGCCTTGCTTATCCGCAAACTTGGTGTACATTCTAAACAAGTCGGATACGAACAATCCTGCTTCTTCTCCGCCGGTCCCTGCTCTTATCTCGAGTAATATGTTTTTTCCGGAATTCGGATCCGGAGGAAGAAGTAGGATTTCCAACTCCTTCTCCAAACTTTCTATCCTTTCTTCCGCTTCTTTGCGCTCTTCTTCGTACATGGAGCGCATATCCCCGTCTTTTTCCGTTTTTAAAAGTTCTTCGGCGTCTTTTTTATTCTGAATTACTTTTTGGTATTCGGTAATTTTATCGAATAAGGGCGTGAGTCGGGAACGTTCCTTATAAAGTCGTTTCAAATCATCCGGGTTGGACGCGGTAGTAAGTTCGTCCGATATTTTGAGGTATTTTTGTTGTATTTTTTCTAGTCTATCTAACATAGAAACCGTATCCCATTGCCTTGGTACCTTACTCCTCTACATGGAAAACTACAATTCGATTCTTTCCGCAGTTTCCGATCAGATACTGAATCTTTTATCCGGTCTGCATTCTTATCGCAGCCCCTATGCAAAGACCATAGGCTCTCCCGAAGAGCTCATACAGGAACTGACCCAAAAAACTTCTCTCCAAACCGGAGCGGCGAGTGCTGCTCTTGCCCTACCTCAGGGCCGTTTGGGACTTGTTACCTTGGCCCCCGAAATTATTTTAGTCTTAAGGCTCCAAAGTAAATTGGTAAAAGACATCGCCGCTTTATATGGAAAAGAGCATCAGGTGACTCCGGAACTTATGGCTTATTGTTTATTCAAGGACAAGACCTCGTTCTTTCGAAACGTTCTCAAAGATGTCGGAGCTAGGGTTTTGATCCGGCCAATTGCCTGGAAACTCTTACAAGAAGCGACCTATCAGATCGCGAAAAACCTCGTCAAAGGGAAGAAGTTTTCAAAACCTAAAAACGGATTTTGGCTCCCGATTTTCGGTTCCTTGCTCTCCGGAGGATATTCCTTTTTGGAAACTAAGAACGTTGCCTCAAGAGCTCAGAAATTATTTTCTAAAGATATCATCAGCGTCCGATCGGACGAGCCTTGGGCTGAGGAAACTGCCTGAACTCAAAATCTAAGTTCTATAAAATGATCAGAGCCTTATCTTTCTTATTACTGATTTTTCTTTCCTGGAACTGCAAAAGTAAACAGGAAAGTTTAATAGAAGAGATCCAAGAACTACTGGAAGAACAGAATTACGAAAAAGCTTCCGGCATGTTAAAGGATTATCTGATAAAACCCAAATCCGACGACGAAGTTCTTTCTACCGAAAAACCGGAAACTCCAAGAATAGTCGAACTCTCCCACGACCGAAAAAGATTAGTATATTTGGAAGATAGTAAACTGGTTTGGCGAGATACAAGCGACGGGTCCAACGGATCTAAAAGTTTGGACGAAGTCCCTGCTTCTCTTGCCGTTTCCTTAAATGCAAACTTTGCATTGGCCGAATATCCGATGACAAACGGTTGCCGCTTGTTTGCTATATCATTAAAAAATAATGATCTTCTGTATGAGTCTGGTGCGCAGATATCTTGTCGCAACAGAGGTGGGATTTCGGACGACGGTTCTAAAATTTACTACTTCGTAGACAACCAACTATATGAAGAGAAAACTGTGGAACCCAGAACTCCTAAGTTGATCGTTTCTAAAGAAAAGATCGTTCCACCTTTTTCAGGACTCAAAGCCAGATTCTATTTATATCCGATCGGAAAGGATTTCCTACTCTTCTCCGGAAACGCTGGGTCATACTATTTATACTATTTCCAACCCGAAAAAAAATCGGTAGAAAGAATAGACCAAGAAGTTATCAGTCCATTGATCTACTATGGCACCGGAGATTCCGCATATTATTTGGGCGGCTCCATCGGTAGACTTCATTTAAGAAGGTTACAATTCGGAAAAGGCAAACCTTCTAGCAGTAAGTTATTCACTATCAGCAGAAAAGAGATCAATCCTTGGAAACTTCCGGGTAAAAACGAATTCGTTTCCAATTATTCAGGCAAAGTACACCTTTGGGGACCTTCTCGCAAAAGCCAAGTTTTACCTTTACTTTGTGAAAGGATATGGCTTGTGGATCAAAACAAGATTCTGTGCGAGAACGAAAAAGGCGGATTGTACCTTACCAATTTGGATTTTCCGGAAGAAGATTGGAGAATTCTCAAATTGTACGAAGAAGCCAGAGATAAATAATCTTAGAAAAAGATATTGATGATCAGGTTTCCCTTTTGGCCTTCAATCGGCTCAGGTGAACCATAACGTGTCTTAGCAAAACTTTTTGCAGGAAATTCATGGTTCCATACTTTGCCGGAAAACTGTACCTGTCCGCTGGATTCAAAAGAAGAATTTTTGATCCATTCTCTGAACTTGCCTTCGTCTTCCTCGGAGCCAAGTCCGATCAATTTACTTACGTATGTTTTTTTAACAATCTCTTCCATCTGAGGAGATTTCAGGTCTTCCGTAAATAAGATCCCTAGTCTACCCGAGGACAAATTTGCTACCCAAACTTCTGGAAGAACTTCTTTTTCGGAACCTGCCATCCGAATGCCTTCCGTTTTAAGAGCAGAAGTTCTAAGCAAAGATCCTTCTAAAAACTTTCCGGAAGAATCGAGTATGTATGCTCTTTCCTGCCAGTCGCCCGGTTTAATGGTAAGTTTTCCTTCTTTCACTTCAGGAGAAGGTAAACAAATCGTTCCGGCCAAGATAGAAACTCCATACATCTTTGCTAGACTTCCGAAAATCCTTTCGTATCTTTCTTTGGAATCTTGGGCGATCGTAAATGATACCGCTTCTCCGTCCAGGATATGGGAGAAGTTTTTAAATGAGATCCTTTGGAAGAACAGAGCCCAATTCCAAGCAGATTCGATATTCTCCGAATCCAAAAGTTCCTTTCTGGAATCCATTAGGAAAAAGTAATTTCCTATCTCTGGTGGAAAAACAACGATCGTGGAATTCTGTAGCCAGCCCTTTTCTTTTGCCAGAGCAAGAGGCTCTTCCAACCAAGCCCTGAATCTATCTTCTCTAGTGAAATATTCAGGTTTGAATTCCAACTGAACGATAAGTAAATTTCCGGACCTTCTATCCCAGCCTAAAGAAATTGATTTGGTTTCCTTTTTAGAGATCCTTTTTTGGAATTCTTCTTCGCTTAAAGAAACCCCCGATAGAAGCCATCCGATAAATGCGAAGATCGGAACTAAAACTAAGGAAGCGAGTGCATTCCTAACGAATGGGCTCATACAGGCCAACCTTTAAGATCTAATTTACCATCCGGGATCATCGGAACATATTCTTTTTGGTACAATTGCAGAGCATCTAACATGTATTCGAAAAATAAAGGTTTAGGATTGTAAGTCGCAGCATCCACCCAAGCAATATAATCATGCTCATCGGAAAGTTTGATCTCACCGGATACAAATTCTCCGTGATATGCAACGATCACACAAGGATGATTTCCATCACTGACTCTATGTTTATGGATGAGGATGGGTCGCGGGTGGATCTTGATCTCACAAGCTTCTCCCATTTCTTCCTTTAACTCTCTGGATAAACTTTCCAGCCAGTCTCCATAAAATTCGTCCTCATTCATCCTTCCACCGGGAAGGTCTCCGAATCCGGATTTGCGGTCCCTAAGAATGAGAAGTTCCTTTCCTTTTCTCAAAAAAACCTTTTGTGTGATTTGAAAAAAACCGTGTTTGCTCAAAGTCTTCATTCCCTTTCACAGCAACCCGTAGGAAGCAAGTCACTAAATACTCGCTCAGGAAGCTTTATGTCTGACAATCACTTTTATATTCTCTGGTTTTCTCGCATCGGTATACGCTTCCGGAATAGATCTGGAATCGAATTCTTTGTTGATCAAGTTTTCGGAAACGGATTTTAAAAATCCAGGTTCGGATGCCAGATATTCCCTGGTCCGAACAAAGTCCCCACATCTACTTGTGCTCAAAATCCCGCCGCTCATAATCCAATCTAAAAATAAATTAGATCCACTCTCCGCCGACTTAGGGATCAGAATAAAACCTCTTGGTCGAACTAAGGATTTTTCTTCCTTAACATTCGGGCGGATTACTAAATCCAGTTCGGAAGAAGAGTCTACTATCGCAAAATCGAATCGAGGTAGAGCCCCGGAGAATTCTTGCGATCCTAAAAATTTGATCCCTTCTTCTATCGAACCTGTAAAGATCCGGATTTGATCTTTCTTGTCCAAATCATTTAATAACTTTGTTTCATCTTCGTTTAGAGATACCTGAGAAGAAATAAATACCCAAGCAAGAGAAGAAGTTTCAATTCCCCAAACCAGATTCAAAAAATCGGACCTTAGATCCGTAATAGAGATCTCATCCACGACAAGTTCAGTGAGATGCGCAATCCCGAGAGACGCCTGACCATTCGTTGTCTTTCTATGAATTTCCTTTTGGGTAAGATACATACTCGTTTCCAATCCGGAAACGGAACCTGTGGTATCGAATGTTAGATCGAAAGTTTGTTTGTAATCGGACCAAGAAGCTTTTGTCGGGGTTCCTAGATCCCTATCAAATAAAAGACCTTCTTTAACTTCACCTTCTCCCAGGTTGGAAAAGTATAATATTCGATCGGCTCCCATTCTCAAAGATAGATCCGCTAAGTTTTGATGGCGAATGAAAGAAACAATTTCGTAGTTCAGTTTGTTTCTCTTTCTATATAGATCCAAGGCCGCGATCACCAAGGAACCCAATCGTCTTGCACCAAGAACGGCAATCTTTTTGATGCCGGCTTCGGCCCGATTGAGGGAAACTTCTACCCCATGTAGAGAAGCGGCAAACGGTTCCAATAGAACCGCCTCCATATCTTCTAGTTGTTTGGTTTCTACTAAATTTCCTTTGGGTGCGAGAATATAGGGCCCGAATCCGCCAGGAAGACGGTCGATCCCCAATACCATTCTGGTCGGGCTATGTGTTGGAATTCCAACTTTGCAAAATGAGTCCCCTTCTTCTCCTCTAGAAACTACGGTATCATTGATCTCTAATACGTATTTTTTTCCGGTAAGATAATCGGATGCGACTACTTCGTGACCGATGATCTGAGGAAGCGGAAAAGGTAAAAATCTTCGATCTAAATCCGTGGAACAGATCCCGCAAAGTTCCGTTTTGAGAAGTCGATAACCTTTTCCAAGTTCCAAATAAGGTGAAGAATTTCTTAATATTTGCCAGCCGGATTCTTCCGAACCTTTCATTTCATATACTGAATTGGTGAAAGAATCGTTCGAGTTATATTCGTAAGCGGTGAAACGAACTTCGATCAATTATCTTGCCCCGACAAAAAATCCCAAAATCAGAAGTAGAACTACAAATACCAAGTTTAATGCAAATCCGGTATGCAATTCTCGTTTGATCTTATTATTCAGAAAATATGCGGTAAAGACCACTGAAATAAATCCACCTAAGTGTGCCCAGTGTGCCACTTGGTCCTTGGAGAACAAATTGGTAATATCGGAATATACCATAAGCCAAGCCACTGCGAAAACAGGAAAAGGATAACTTCTCTTTCTGACCCGAATAGAAAAAGGAGAAAGTAATGCAGCGACGGCGGATAAACCGGACACTGCACCGGATGCTCCGATAGCAGCTTGGCTTTCTCCTAAGAGCAATCCTCTTACGAAAGAATCTAAACCGCCTGAAACTAGCGCTCCCATAAAAAAGAAAAGAAGCCATTCGGCTTGGCCTACTTTATACTCTACGATCCTTCCTAAAAAAAATAGAAAGATCATATTCCAAAACAAGTGAGTGATATCCGCGTGAAGAAAGACCATTCCGATCCATTTCCAAGGATAAAATTCTCCGGGACGACTGATAAAAAATGAATTTAGAATTTCTTCAGGAACAAATACCGTAAGAAAGATCTGGGAGATACTGATCAGCACTACGACAAAAGCAGTCAGAGGAAATTCGAATAGAAAGGCCTTCATTTAGATCCTCTCTGGATATAATAATTCATATAAGCTTTAAGCATGGTCTTGAGTTCTTGTAAGATCCCGTCCGCGAGAGCCTTGTCCTGTCTTTCTCGAAGCCAGCGACTTAGAACGGAATCGGATACTTCTACCATGATCCTGGACATGACCATCATTTCTTCTTTTTTCTTCATCCAAGGAATGACCCCGAAAAATAACTCCGCGATAAAATTAGCGATTGCTCGGTTGTTCTCCCTATCTATAGCCACAAGTTCGGGATCTAAATTTTTATTGGACCACATAGGGATAAACCCTGGCTCCGATTTATAAAGTTGAGCGAATGCATCTATGAGTTTATCCACCAGATTTTCCCAATCCGTTTTGCTCGGATGTGTATCCAGAAAATTCAGGATCATGGAATTCACTCTTTCCAAATGTCTTTGTCCCACAGCCTTTAAGATTGCGTGTTTATTCGGAAAATATTGGTATAAAGAACCGATAGGTATCTCTGCTCTTTGAGCGATCAGGTTTGTAGTAAGTCCTTCCGTTCCGACTTCGTCCAAAAGATCCGCCACTATATCCAGGATATACTGAACCCTCTCTATAGCTCTTTTTTGAGAAGGTGATTTTCTCAGATTTAACTTAGAGTTTTTCTCTTTTTGCCTAGAGGAAGCTGGCTTTTTCTTTTTCGCTATTTTGGGCAAAGACATTCCCCGGTCCTAAGTCGGTTTCTTACTAAAGAACAGAAAACTTGGATTCTATCAAGAAAACTATTTCACGCCGTAATAGCGAAGAATGTGCCGAAGGCTAGTCAGGTAAGACGCACCGAATAAATTGATATGAACAAGGACAGGATACAATTGCCAGAATTGGATTCTGTCCTTTAAATTAGCCGGATCATCCAAACCTGCCGTAGCTAGAATATCCTGCATCTCTTCCAGATTTAAAGGACTTCCGAACAATTGCAACATGGCAAGGTCTTGTTCCGGATGAGAATAAGCCACGGATGGATCTATTAAATATGCAAAACCGTTTTTACCTTGTAAAACGTTTCCAGACCAAAGATCTCCATGAATCATTCTAGGCTTTATATGATCTAACCCCCATTCTTCCGAAAACTTACCGAAGATTCCTCGGATGGCTGAAGAATCTTTTTCCGTTAAAAGTTTTCTCATCTGTGCAAGCTCTATCTGCGGCTTTAGTCTTCTTTCCCAATAGAATTCTCGAAAGGTTGAGAACCATCCATTGGCTTGATTGAGAGAACCTATATAATTATCCCTTTTCCAACCCCAAGAACCGAATTCATTTTTGTATAAATTTTTTAAACTAGCGATCAAATCTTCCCTGAACCCTGCGGAAGAACCTGTTTGTATAAATTCCATAGCGAGAAGGGAAACTTTTCCTAAATGAACTGTACCCAGATATTCCGGAACTCGGACACCCAGTTTACAAAGTTGTTCCAGACCTTCCGCTTCCGTTTCCGCCATTTCTTTTTTAGGAATGATCTTGATGGCTAGCTGAGAACCGTCAGGCAACCTTGCCTTATATAGCTCGAACAAGCTGGTAGAATGGAGGGTAATCTCCGCCTTTTTGGAGGAGGATAAAATACCGAGACGATCTAATCCGTCCCGGATCAACTCACCCATTCCCGTATTCGTGATTGCCATCATTCGCATCCTACTTGTCTTCGACCCTGGCTGTGTAATTAAAATCGGAGATCAAACCTTCAGGATTGAAGAAAAATCAAGGATCGGTTTCCTTAATATTACAGGACGGATAAATGAAGATCTTTTCCAGACTTGGAGCCATTATTCTCTGCGTAATATGTATTTCCCTATGTCCCTTATCGGCCCAAGAGAGAATATGGAAGTATACTCTAGGCCGGGATCTAAACTCTAAACCCTCGGCTTATTGGGAGAATATCTCCAAGCCCGGAACCAGTATATGTTTTACGGGGACTTTTATCGGAGCGAATGGAGAAATTTCCGGGACCTCGGTTCCTTCTGCACTCCAAACAATCGCAAAGGAGAATGGGACCAGATGGTTTCCACTCATCACTTTTCGCTCAGTTGATACGGGGAAGAAGGTCCTTAGGTCTCCCCAACTCCGAAAAACTCTCGCTCGAAATTTAGGACTCTTTCTGGAAGATCATTCCTTCTATTCGGGGATCCATTTGGATTTTGAAGGTTTAGGTCCCGAATATTCTATTCATTATAAAGAGCTGTTGCTGGAACTCCAACCGGCCCTAAAAAAGAAAGGAAAACTTCTTACGTTAGCGGTCTTTCCTAAAGAAGGATTGAATCCAGAACTTTCCGGTTTTCATTCTGGAATTTATCGGGAAAATCTCGCAGACGAGATTGTACTTATGGCTTATGATCTGCATTCTCCCAAAACTTCTCCAGGGCCGGTGACAGAATTCGGTTGGGCAAAACGAAATATGGACCTTCTACTTAAAACATATAAACCGGAACAGATCTGGCTCGGTCTCCCTCTGTACGGTTATTATTGGAAGAAGGATATGAAAAAACCTAAGCTCTTAACTCAAACCTCAGATAAAAACTTCGTAATCCAGCACGGAAAAGAAAAAGAAGGAATTTATCTGATTCGTACTGAAATAGGAGAAGGTAGTCTGATCCTGGATCTAAAACTCTGGGAAGAATATGCAAAAAATGTAAAATTAAAGGGATTGGCGTTCTGGAGGCTGGGATTTTAGGATTTTATCTGAATCCATAAACGATTTTTACCTTATAACTTTTTCCATTCTCGTCGTTGATATTACTAGTTCCGCGAAATTCCATAATTCTTTTCGACTGGATATCGTAAACCAAATCGATCGGTTTTACGAATACGGAGAGAATTGAACTCGCTATTTTCAACCTTAGATATAAAGCAGGCTTACCATTGTATTCCCCTTCCTTGGTTTTTTCAGCAAGGAATTCGAACTTATCCCTTTCTACAGGAACCAAAAAGTTGAATTTTATTTTTTTGCCGGACATAAGTTCGTCCCAATGATCGATTACGAAATAATCAAAACCTCCGTCCAAGGCGGATAGTCCTCCGCTACCTATTGTTTTTTCTTGGATGGAATCCTCAAATTTTCTGCGGAAGAATAATTTTACGGTGTTTTCATTCCGTAATGCCCCTCCTTCCAGATATCCGTCTCTGTAATCTTCTAATTGGAATTCGGGAAGTGTTCTGCTTTTTGAAAAACTGATCCTTTTTTTCGCGAACGTTTTTCCTTCGGGATCCTTATATGTGATTATGGAACTGATATGTCTGCCATTCTCCCAGGTTTCCTCGTGAAAATCCTTGTACAATAAATTGCCGGTTTCCAGATCGTAAGCGGTGCCGTTATATTTGATCTTTCCCGTATCCAGCGAATCAAGGGGAATTATCGGAAACAGGAAGAGAAAAACGAAATTGCGATATTTATGAAAAAAACAGAGTTTCAAGTTGTTAATATGACTGGAAATATATTTCATACGGTCAAAAATTTATTCGAACCGTCTATTTTTTATTTCCAGGCGGAATAAACAAATGAATCGAAAACTCTTCCTTTTGTTACTAATTGTAACATTCATTGGGTCCTCAAACTCCTGCTCCAAAGTTACTAAATCCAAAACCGGACTAGTGATCATATTTCTAACCGGCAAGGTAGAGGTGCAGAGAAACGGAAAATTAATCCCTATATCTTTAGGGAGTGTCCTACAAAAGGACGATATTATTAAAACGAACAGTGGGACCTTGGATCTGCAAACCAGTCTCGGGCATGTAATCCGTTTAAAATCATATACAAATTTGAGCATCGATTCTTTGCATGGAGACGGTTCGGAAGAAACTTCCCTCGCAGTTAAAACGGGACTTCTACTTGTAAAAACGAATAAGTTAAGTCAGAAAGAGCAGTTCAAAATTTCCACACCGACCGCGATCGCCGGTGTTCGAGGAACCGCATTCTCTTTCGAAGTAGTACAGGGCACGCTACCAAAGATCAAAGTGTATGAAGGTATGGTGGCCATGACTCTAAAGGCTCCTGTCAGCCAGGTAATCCCTGCGGACAAAATTGCAGAAAATCCGAACTTTCAAAAACTCCAAAAACTATTGGAACAAAACGAGATCGTGATCTCGGAACAAGAAGAAGCGGAAGTTAAACCTGAATTCGACCAGCTGGCTCAAACAATTTTGAATCGACTCGATGATGCAGCCATTGCCCAAAGTATTGAAAATTTCAGAACCGATCTAGTGCGCACTGTTCAAAAAGAAAAATTCGAAAAAGACCCGAGAGAACGTGCGGACCTGGAAACTTTAGTAAAAGTAGACGAGGAACTTATTTCCGGAAGTTTGGACAATAAATCGCTAGCAAAGGAAATAGAGAAGGACCAAACCGAAAAACTGAATATCGCTTTTGATAAATTAGAATCCGAAGCAGGTTCTCAAAGACTGAACTCCGAAGAAGAGATCAAAACATATTACAGCGTACTGGAATCCGTACATAAGCTGGACAAAACCGTTTTACACGGAGCTGTCGTAGCTCAGGTCGGAAATACGATGCTGGTACATTCTACCAAAGGGATCTTCCGCTTGGATGTTTCCGAAGTGGAATATATTCAATATAAAAACTTCGACGTAGTTACCAAAAAGAAAAAGTAAACTAAACTTTAATCTTCTGTAGGCCGGTTTGTATTTATACAAATCGGCCGAGTTCTCATTTTTTCCTTTCCATTCTTCTTCCAGTCCGGAAATTCTCCCAAGAGAACCTATGAGAAAAAAAATACTTCTGCTCGGCTCCGGTGAGCTGGGAAAAGAATTCGTAATCGCAGCTCAAAGAATAGGCCAATATGTGGTCGCAGTCGATAGTTATGACGGCGCTCCTGCAATGCAAGTCGCTCATGAACAAGAAGTCATTGATATGTTGGATGGAGACGCATTGGATCGAGTCGTAGCAAAACATAAACCGGACCTGATCGTTCCGGAAATAGAAGCGATCCGAACCGATAGATTTTACGAATACGAAAAACAAGGGTATCAAGTAGTTCCAAGCGCAAAAGCGGCTAACTTTACGATGAACCGCAAGGCGATCAGAGACCTTGCTTCCCAGACCTTAGGTTTAAAAACCGCAAAATATAAATATGCTTCCACGTTGGAAGGATTGAAAGAAGCAATCTCAACGATAGGTATTCCTTGTGTTGTAAAACCTTTGATGTCTTCTTCCGGAAAAGGGCAATCCGTTATTAAAACGGAATCCGATATCGAGACGGCTTGGATCGCCTCCCAAACGAAAGGTAGGACCGGCGCTTCCGAGATTATAGTCGAAGAATTTATTTCTTTCGAATCCGAAATCACATTATTGACGGTTACACAAAAGTCAGGAAGAACTTTATTCTGTCCTCCGATTGGTCATCGACAAGAACGAGGAGACTACCAAGAAAGTTGGCAACCAGCAGAGATTAGCGATTCTCAACTTAAGTCCGCTCAAGAAATGGCGGATAAAGTCACCAAAGAATTAGGTGGTGCAGGTATCTGGGGAGTTGAATTTTTCCTAACGAAAGACGATGTTTATTTTTCCGAACTTTCTCCCAGACCCCATGATACCGGAATGGTAACCTTGGCAGGTACACAAAGTTTTAACGAATTCGAATTACATGCGAGAACCGTTTTAGGTCTTCCGATCCCTGAAATTCTTTTAGTAAGAAGAGGAGCAAGCGCAGTTATCCTTGCTCAATCGGAAGGCCAAGTCCCGAATATCCAAGGACTAGACAAAGCATGCGAGATGCCTGAATCCGATCTGAGAATTTTCGGAAAACCGATCACTAAAAAATACAGAAGAATGGGAGTGGCACTTACTTATTCGGAAAAGGAAGAATCCATTTCCATGCTTCGAAAAAGAGCAGTACTGATCGCATCAAAGATCAAAGTGGATTAATATACGTCCGGCCCGATCAAGTCGGGTCGGGTACCATGTTTCCGTAATATTGCAAAAGTTCGGGCTCTAAGGCTTGAATCTGACCGTTTTCTTTTTTGATAAACTTTCTGGAAATTAGAACTTTGATCCCACGATCTAAAATTTCCGGTACATCTTCGGTCAAATAATTTCCTTTTCTAGTCAGGATCATTTCTTCGATCATCTTGCTGAGATCTGAATAACTAATCTCTCCTCCGGCTTCCATTAAAAATTTTGCGACTATATGGTTGGGAAGAATTTTATGATGCGCCTGCCATGCCCTCGAGATCTCCATGGAAATAGAAAGAGTAGGATCATCTTCTTGTATATATCTTGAAACAGGAATCGGTTCGCAAAGATCCATATACACTTCCGTTCTTTTGAATAAAAAATCCTTAAAGGAAAGATGTGTGTCTTTTCCGGCAAACTCGACATCTTCCGGAACATTCTCATAGGAAAGAACGATAGGAACTACGATCACTTCGCTTCCTGTATGTTTAAATGCGTCCACAGATGTGGAAAGAATTCCTGTTTTGATCGGAATGATACCGCCCGTTCTCGACCTAGTCCCTTCCGGATACACCAATGTAGGAATCCCAGCTTCCAACATCATGGTAGAATATTGGGTCAAACATTCCAAGTAGAGAAGATTCCGATTTCTTTTTCGGTCCACCATGTAGGCTCCTAAGGCTTTTAAAATCCGGGCAAGTCCGGGAGTCCCCATTACTTTTTTATCCGCAGCATATCTCGGAACCGGAAGCCCCAGCCATCTTAGACCGAAAGCAACTTCGATAGAATCCAAATGCGATCTATGAGTCGGAGTATATAGGATATCGTATCTAGAAGCGAGCGCTTTGATCTCTTTTATATTACCGCCGATCTTAGGAAGCCCTCCACCCGGTTTAAAACCCCCGATCGCAAAACGTGCAGGGGCAACTAAATGGATGAGAGATTCCCGAAAAAGCGGACTGTATTCGTCCGCGATTTCTGAAACATAAAACTCAACCAGTCGATCGAGATTTCTACTTTTTCCGTTTTCATACGCAAGCTCAGCTTCTTTCCATAGATCGATTTCTTTGGGAAGAAGCATCAAATCCGTTCCGGCTCCGGTTTCCACTGCTTCAGAATATCTTTTTTCCAACGACTTGATCTGCAATCCGGATTGTTTTAAGATCCGATCCGTCAATCCAGGTTGGGAATGAACATGACGAAGTACTCTTCTTCGTAACGCTTGTTGGAATTCCTTCCCGGATGCTAAAGATAATCCGAATCTTTTACGAGCGGTTCTGGAAATATTTCGTATATCATCACTAGTGGATTTGGAGACAAATCGAACCATTTCCGTTGGAGAAACTTTTCTAGTGAGAACTTCGAAGAGTGTAGTAAAAAGCGGAAGTTCTACCTTTTTCTCTTCCGCTAAATCCAGAATAGTGGAAAGAGCATAAGCTCCTTCTACATGTGTTTCACTCTGACTCACTTCTTTTTGGATAAATTCTTTCGGGTTTAGGAAAAGTTCGATCCGTTCCAGTAGATTCGGAGAGTCTTCTCCGGAGATAAGCTTGCGGATAAATCTTTGTCCATAAGCTCTATTTCTACTAGATCTGGAAGTTGCAGTCGTAATTAAATCCGCGAGCCCGAATTCCATCGCTGGTTTTACAGGAAGTTCCAATATATTTAATAAAGTTAGAATTTCTGAGAAGCCTAAGCTGATCAGCTCTCCTTCAAAATTGGATCCACATTCCGGGATCCCGTTCACAAGACCGCAGGCGATTGCGATCGGATTTTTCATCACTCCGAATAATTCAAGAGTTCGAATATCTTCAAAAGTTTTAATATGATTTCTAGGTCCGAAAAAAAGATCTTCCATGACCTCGGAAGCTCTTTCTCCAGTGGAAGCAATGGAAAAAAAGCTGTGTTTCCCCTTTGCCATTTCCGAGAGAAGGTTAGGTCCTGCCACGGCAACGTATTCCATGTTCAGACTTTCTTTCATCTCCCTAACTTTAATCACATAGTCTGAGAAAGTAATAGCGTTTGTTTTTTTACGGGTCGAAGTGGAAACCAAACCTTTGGTAAAAGAAATGATAGTATGTTCTTCCTGTTCGGAAAGATAAGAAGAGAGCCTATCGATCACATTTTCCATTTGCCTGGAAGGAACGGCGATAACTATGACCCAAGAGCCTTGCGATAAAAAATCGAAATCGTTCGTTACGATAATGTTATTCGCAAGCGGAACAAATTCTTCCAACAATTCTGCAGACCTATCTTTTTGAAGACGATCCGCCTTCTTTTTATCGGAATACCAAAGAAAAAGTCGATCCGCTCTTTCTGCTAAGGATACGGCAAGATGAACTCCCATCGGCCCGCCTCCGAAGACAGCGATGTTTTTATGATGGACTCGAGTTTCTTCCGATTCATTCATCTCTTCATTCCAATTTTTTTTATAGTACGTATAAAAATATTAGTTATCGATAAATAACTAATTTCGGGCTTCAAGAGCCTGGATCATTGGGACAGGCGCTTATATCGGGGATACTTTTCAATAAGACTAGTGGAAGAAAACCAATAAAATTTCTCCACTTTTACGATTGCGTTTCCTGATGAAACGGAGAGCTTAGCGGAAAGCCGATCTTGGTGACTAAAGTCAGACTTTATCCCGAAATGAAAAAAAAACTCAGCATACATTTTTTCTGTATTTTACTTCCGGGGCTGATCGTGATCGATTGTTCAACTTACTGGTCTCATAGAAAAAAAGATTTAGCGGACGTCTTTACCGCAGGAATTGAAACTCCGGGATATGGAGTCGGAGTCAGATTAGGACCTCTTGCAACCGGATTTGTTTTTCAAGGTGGAGAATCGGAACCCGGAAAAAGGGATTTAGGGACAGGATACGGACTTAGAGGCGGAACGTACGGACCTTATAGATCCCAACAATTGATTTTCGGATTTTTAGGCGGGGAGAAATTCCACTCAATGCCTTCTACTGAATCTTCTCCGCAAAAAGAAGGAAACAAAACAGCCCCTGGATCGAATTCGCAAAAGGATAGTAATTTTTTACTACTTCCGGAAGCGCCCGAATCGGAACAGGATCCGAATCCTACCCCAGAACTTTCCGACGAAAGACTAAACTCTAAAAGTTACGAAATTCGATATCTACGTTTTTATAATAATCCGGTTTCGGAAAGAAGAAAGGCGAAAAAGGAAGCCTTCTTTCGGAAATACTTAGAAAGTTTAGACCCCCAAAGAAGAAATGAAGCAATTCAGACTTTCCTGGCTCAAAATCCAAAAAACAAAGACGATTATCCTTCCGCGTTTTTATTCGAAGTAGAACTTTATATCTCCATTCGATATGGTATCAGACTAGGATTTAATTTTGGGGAATTTCTGGATTTTCTATTAGGATTTGCGGGAATCGATCTGATGGAAGACGATATCTAAAAAAAAGGCCGCTATAGAGACGGCCTTTTTATAGATGCGGGTCTTAAATTCGAATTAAAGTTTGTATTCGTATTTTTTGATCACACCTTTTTTATCAACGATCACTTTGATATACTTAGTGCTTTCATCCACTCTGGAAGGTTTTTCTGACAAAGTTTTGTAGGAATTTTTTTGGTAGGTGGTGGATTCTAAGTACCATTCTAAAACGGATCCATCTTGGGTATTTTCTTCGAAAGTAGGAGTTCCCAAAACTGCTTCGGCTTTAATCCTTTTATCTCCTTCTTTAATCATATTCGCTTCTACAACACGAATATCCGAGTTCGGAACATAGGCAGCCTCCGATTTTTTTTGCTCGGAAGAACAAGCTCCGAAAATAAGTACCGCAGCAAACGATATTGCTGATAATTGGCGTTTCATTCTTAACTCCTTAGCGCAAGTGCACAACTTAAAAAAGCCGCTCTATAGTTTTTGATAAAACGGATTTGTCACGCCGAATTTCTTAATTTTTGTTCTAGGATAATTAGAAGGTCGTCGAGGTCCCGTTTCAGGCCTTGCACTTTTTCCATAGTAAGACCTGATTCTTCCAACAATCGTTCCGGAATACAAACCGCTTTTTTTTGCAATTTTTTTCCTTTTGTGGTCAGGCTAACCACGAGAGAACGTTCGTCTTGATCGGATCTATCTCTAGTCAAAAGGCCGGATGATTCCATTTTTTTTAGAAGAGGAGTTAGGGTACCTGAATCCAGAAATAATTTTTCCCCTATTTCTTTTAGAGGGATCTTATCGGTTTCCCAAAGGACCAGAAGAACAAGATATTGAGGATAAGTAAGATCAAACTCTTCCAAGAGCGGTCTGTATAAAGCAGTCACCGCTCTGGAAGAAGCGTAAAGCGGGAAACAGATCTGTTTCTCTAACTTTAAGGATTCGTAATTCACTTGGAAAGAAGTTCCTCGATCTGTTTGTCCAGTTTTTCGGGAGGGGTCATAGGAGCGAATCTTTTGATCACATTTCCTTGTTTATCTATCAAGAACTTGGTAAAATTCCATTTAATGGATTTCCCCAAAAGACCGGGAGCTTGTTTTTTAAGATATTGGTAAACTGGATGAGTACCGTCGCCGTTTACTTCTATCTTTTTGAAAAGAGGGAAATTCACCCCGAAATTCACCTGGCAGAAACTTTGGATCTCAGCATCACTGCCTGGTTCTTGATGACCGAATTGGTCGCAGGGGAAGCCTAATATTTCCAGACCTTTTCCCTTGTACTTGTCGTACATTTCCTGTAATCCTTTGTATTGAGGAGTAAATCCGCATTGGCTTGCGGTGTTTACGATCAATAAGACCTTTCCTTTATAGTCTTGTAATTTCTTTTCAGTTCCGTTGTTTAAGGTAGCGGTTAGCTCGTACAAATTTTGGGCCACGGTGGGCACCTCCTGGTTACGTAATAAATAGATTGCATACAATTTAATTTTGTTCAATCTTTTTTAGAAAAATTCTAAAATTTCCTTCGTTCCAAATTTAACACCTTCCGAAAAAATCAGATCTTGAGAGAAAGGGAGAAAATGAACATACGGTCTAGTTTGGAAGTATTATTCTCGTGCGGATAGATAGAATCCATAGATCTTCTATATTGGTATGTAAATCTCACCAAAATGGCAGGATCAGGAAGATAGTCCAAAGTGGCAGTCGCACCGCTTGTTTGGAAACCGTCCTTAGTATTGGTTACAAGGATCATCTGCTCTCGATCCAAGTATCTTTCTAAACGAACACCGATCCTCCAATCCGGTAAGAATCGATACGCTACCCAAAAATTTCCTGCATAGGTTTGTCTAAAGGCAGCCCCATCTCGACGAATGTAGATCGGACCTTCGGGAGTATAGATTAAATCTTCTCTACTCGCTCTTTCCTGATAAGCTACATCAAAAGAAGAAGCCAATATCAGTCGTTGGAACGGTTTCCATTCTGTTATAAAGTTATTATAATATCTGGTTTCTTTAGGAGTAGGAGTCGGTTGTTCATTCCCTATAAAAGTATTCCAGCGGAACATCAGGTTGCTCAAAGGATTCCATTCCAATCGGAAACCTCCCGAGATATCTTTATTATTATCCGTTACTACTTGGTATCCATTATTCAAATGAAGTTGATAAGAAACTTTATCGCTGATCTTTCCACTCAATCTTGCTCCGGAAACGTAATATGGTACGTAGTCCGAAGAAAATGCTCGAGTATAAATAAAATTTTCGTGAGAGATCCAAGACTCGTATCCTAAATGTCCGAAATAAATTCCTGCATCTAACCAGGTGGATTTTCCTAATCGAACCCCTCCATAGGCTTCTTGCATGTTCCGGATAGATGTTTCGTTAGACGTTTTTCCTGTGGTCCCTTCACCCGAATAATTCGCTATAACTGAAGTACCGAATTGAACTGCGAATCGTCCTCTAAATTTATCCGTCTCTACCTTAGCATCCAGATAAGCCAGGTTGATATTGTATTCGTTCGTTCGAGTAGATTGTGTTGTATATAATAGTTCTTTTGATGACGGTCGGTTTAAGCTTGCATTATAGTACCCATCTATAAAAAAACCGAATTCGATCGGAGGAGCACGATCTTCTTTCTTTTTAGGGGTCAGTTCTTCCTTTTTAAGACCCCATTCCTCTTCATCCTTTGCTTCCGTTAATTTTTGAGTATCGGCTTTAAGATTCTCTTCTTTACTTTGAATAATCTTCTCTCTGGGTTTACCTGAGGTCTCTTGAGTGTTAGGTTCTTCTGAAAAGAGTGCCCCCGAAAACGAATAAACACAGAGCAAAAAAATAAGTTTGGAAAACCTGAATTCGCGAATCATAAATTTTTGTTTTTTTTAGAATTGATTATTATCCACACATTTTTGACTGAAAGTTATTTCTTAACGCAAATCTTACAGTATATCCTAAAATTTAAGTCTTCAATCGATACCAAATAATGGGCTTCAAGAGTGGAGACATTTGCGGCAAGTTCCTATTAAGAAAGCTGATTTTCCCCGCATCCATACTAAATAATTATGGCATTTTCCAGTTTAAGAACAAGAATCATACTTAGGAAAAGTGGTTTTATTCCCTATCCGCAAAATGTCTAATGAAAATTGATCCGAATCGAAAGGAAGAGCATTGATGGAAGAGAAAAGTTTACTCGTTACGGCAATTATTTTACTTAGCACAGCAGTTCTATGCGTTCCGATTTTCAAAAAATTAGGGATCGGTTCCATTATCGGTTATGTGGTTGGAGGAATTTTGATCGGACCTCACGGGATCCGACTTGTGACCGGCGGGACTGAGATCATGCATTTTGCGGAATTCGGAGTGGTTCTTCTTCTTTTTTTAATAGGTTTGGAACTCCGACCCCAAACTCTTTGGGTACTGAGAAAACCGGTTTTCGGAATGGGATTTTTCCAAGTAGCGGTGTCTTCACTTTTGTTAGGCGGATTGATCGGTTATCTATTCCAATTAGGATTTCTTTCTTCCGTTATATTAGGGGTGAGTTTGTCACTTTCCTCCACTGCATTTGCTCTTCAGTCTTTGGCGGAAAAAAACCAACTCAACACTTCGTACGGAAGATCCGCCTTTGCAATCCTTCTTTTTCAGGATTTGGCGGTGATCCCCGTTATGGCAATTCTTCCTTTAGCGGCTTTGGAGCCTGGGCAAGCCGCTCATGGTGGATTCAATTTTTATAAATTAGGAACGGCGATTACGGCAATCATTGTGGTGATCTTAAGCGGACGTTTTTTGATGAGACCTCTTTTTAGAATGATCGCTGCTACGGGTAATCACGAAATTTTCGTAGCACTTTCTTTGGCATTGGTACTGGGAGTTTCTTTTGCCATGGAGAAAGTAGGCTTATCCATGGCACTCGGTTCTTTTTTAGGCGGAGTACTACTCGCAGATTCGGAATACAGACACGAGCTAGAGGCAAACTTAGAACCTTTTAAAGGATTACTTTTAGGTCTATTCTTCCTCGCAGTTGGAATGTCCATGAATTTGGAAATCCTTATCAATCATCCATTCTTGATCTTCGGTCTTGCACTCGGATTAATGTCCGTCAAAGGAATAGTTCTTTTTGTATTAGGAAAGATCGCAAATCTTACTTCCGATTCTTCTTCCAATCTTGCCGTTAGTATTTCCCAAGGTGGAGAATTTGCATTCGTAATCCTGAATGTAGCGGCACAGCTGAGTGTTCTTTCCAAAGAAACTACCGATTATTCTATCGTGATCGTTACTGCCTCTATGATTCTTACTCCGTTTATAGGGATTATTAAGGAAAAGATAATAGATCCTTACATACACGAGGAAGAAGAAAGACCGGCTGATCCGATTTATGAAAAAAACCGCGTTATTATTGCAGGTTTCGGAAGGGTTGGACAGATCATTTCCAGGATGTTATATCTGCATAAGATAAGATTCACTGCCTTAGAACATAATGCTGACCAGGTTAATGCAGCCAGAAAATTCGGACATAAGATCTATTACGGTGATGCAAGTAGATTGGATCTATTGACCGCAGCAGGGGCAGCTCATGCGGAGATACTTGTACTTGCGATCCAAGACGCGGAATTATCTTTAAAGATCGCAAAGATGGCTAAGGAGAATTTTCCGAATTTAAGGATTATCGCAAGAGCCAGAAATAGATCCCACTATTTCGATCTAATGGAACTTGGGATTGAAACGATACGAAGAGATACCTTCGCCTCTTCCTTAGAGCTTGCGGAAGAAACTCTAAAAGATCTGGGATTTTTACCTTCGGAAGTAAAATACTTCATCCAAAAATTCAGGGATTACGATGAAGCAATGGTTAAGGATCAATTCAAACTCAGACATAATGAAAAAGAACTGATCGCCTATTCCAAAAACGCAGTCCGTCAATTGGAAGAAGCTTTTGCTGCGGATATGCTGCAGAAAGAAGCTTCTTAAGGACGATCAAAGATCGTCCGCAGGATTAGAAGTCGCGGGCTTTTTAATACCGACTAGCAAACTGGAAAACTCGGAAGCCTTCCATATACCTTTCGCGTTCCTTTTTACTGTCACTGGCCTTGGAGTATCGGCTCCGGAAGAAGGAAGAAACAATTTTTTCTGCCCTGACTCTTCCGTTCCGCTGAAACGATTGGAAGTCAGAGTAAAAGTATAAGGAGGATTGGAAGGTTTATAACCGTTTTGGAAAGAAGAACCGGGAAGATAAGAACCGATCA
The DNA here is from genome assembly GCF_000347035.1 of Leptospira sp. B5-022. Classification (GTDB taxonomy): domain Bacteria; phylum Spirochaetota; class Leptospiria; order Leptospirales; family Leptospiraceae; genus Leptospira_B; species Leptospira_B cinconiae. Next base: position 132,287 of record NZ_ANIJ01000018.1, on the reverse strand, counting down.
AATAAGGATGTTGCTCTAACTGTCTTTTTACTAAATCGATCGTGTTCCGATTGATATTAAAACCTTTATAACCATTCGGAGAAGTATCTGCGATCAAAGAGTTCGCGTCCAAACAGATAATCAACGCCTTCTTACCTTCTTCCGCATTTTTGGAATAGATAGAAAGCGCAGCCAAAAGAACAATAACCGCTCCTTGGGAAGTACTTGCATTTGTATCTCTAAACGATTCGAAAGAAGAAAAATCGGAAGGCCAAGAATTTGCGGTTACGGTATACGTATCGTTTTGTGCGGATAAAATCCCCGCAAATAATAGAATCAAAAGAATAGAAATATATTTTGGAATTCGATCCATAACTCTCCACCAATCCAAAGAATGAGGTCAGATCTAAAACCGAAGTAAAAACAAGTCCAGAAAAAACTTTCCGACAAAAAAAGATTTAGAAATTCTATTGCGGAAGGATTGTATCTTTGGTTTATTTAGTACGAAATTTTTTTGTTTGTCTGATGCGCACTTTCGCTTCGCTCAAGCGTTGTTACAAATTTGATCAGTGTAATACTAAGGAAGGTTGACTCGACCTCTTCGTAATTTCGCATCCTGCGAAATTTGGCTCCGAGGCGTGTTTCATCCGACTCGGCACATCCTTGTGTCTCGTGCGCAAAAATATACGCTCCCTATGGGTCGCTATTTTTGCTTACAGATGAAACCGTTCGAGTCCCTCAAATTTTCTGGGATTCGTTTATTCTACTGTTTAAATTAAGGGGGAAATTTTTGCGGGCAGAGGGACTCGAACCCTCACTAGAAGCTTGGAAGGCTACGGTGCTAGCCATTACACCATGCCCGCGATAGATAAAAGTCAGTTTTTGGTTGGTGGGCGAGATGTCAATCGAAAAGAATGTTTTTTACGTATGTGGGAATCCGAGCTTCAAAATTGGGAAAATATCCTTCCGGCGTTCAAGGCCTACCGGGATGAATTCCGTAATATTTATCATCTTAGAAACATTGGCAGTGTATTGCATTGGGATATGGAAATCGGTATCCCAAGTGACGGCTTAGCGGAAAGGGGCGATCAACTTAGTTTTCTTTCCGGACTTGCCCATAAATCTTTTATCGGAGAATCTTTTCGCAGTTTGGCGGAGAAAGCCAGGGAAGAAAATTCTCGCACCGATCTTCCTGGAAAATCTCTCCGAGAAAGAGAGCTGAATTTATTATTCAAAGATCTGGATCGTTCTTCTTGTTTGCCGATTTCTTGGGTGGAAGAATTTTCTAAGGTAACAAGCCAGGCACATTCTATCTGGGTCGACGCCAGAAAGAAGAATGATGCTTCCTCCTTTCTTCCTATCTTACAAAAGATCGTGGATCTTGTTTTTCAGAAGGCGGATTATTTCGGTTATTCTACGGAAGCGTATGACGCTCTTTTAGATGAATACGAACCGGAAGCAAAAGCTGCCGACTTAGAAGTCCTATTTGTGGATCTCAGAAAATCATTAGTGCCTCTCATCGCAAAGGCAAAAGACGCGGACTTTCCTTTTCAGGGAAAATTTCCGATCGATTCTCAAATTCCTTTTAATAAGAGTCTTCCGGTTCTTTTGGGCTTGCCTGAATCGGGATTTCGATTGGATTCTAGCGCACACCCATTCTCTACTTCTTTAGGTTCTTTTGATAAAAGGATTACCACACGTTATGAAGAATCGGATCCGCTTTCTTCCGTGTATTCGGTTTTGCATGAAACAGGTCATGCTTTGTATGAGGCGGGAATCTCGTTGATTGCAGGAGGTCCTTCTCCTTTAAAGGATTCCGTTTCTTTGGGTGTTCACGAATCTCAAAGCCGTCTTTGGGAAAATCAAGTGGGAAGGTCCAAGGAATTTTGGGAAGGGATCTATCCTTTGTTTTTGAAAAACTTAGGTATTTCCGAATCTTCTCTTCCTTTTCCTACATTGTATTCTTTTGTGAATAGATCCAAACCTTCATTGATCCGAGTAGAAGCCGACCAAATCACTTACAATCTTCATATTATCCTGAGATTTCAAATTGAAAGAGCGATTTTCAAAAAAGAACTCGTATTGAAGGATCTTTCAGGCGCTTGGAAAGATGGAATGAGATCTTTGCTAGGCGTTGACGTTACGGATGATTCCAAAGGATTTTTACAGGATGTTCATTGGAGCGGTGGAGCCTTCGGTTATTTTCCAACGTACTCCTTGGGAAATATTTATGCGGCCCAACTCTATTCGGCCTTCTTGAAACAGAATCCTAAGTTTAAGGATGAATTAAAAAACAGAGAAACTTCTTCTCTCCTTAATTGGCTCAGAAAACATGTTCATAGTAAGGGCAGAAGTCTAGAGGCAAAGGAACTGATCCGACAGGCAACCGGAGAAGAACCGAATTCCAAATACTTAGTGGAATATTTGGATTCTAAGATCAAAGAACAGGAGGCAATATGAGCGGAGAAGATAAGGAAGAATTAACTTTAAAATCTTTCGAAGAATTGTCCTTCTTTGATAACCTGGCGTTGTTTTATTTGTGTAACGAAACTCCACCTCAAACCTTGGCACTAGCATTCTTGGTCGGAGATAAAAAAGTTTGCGGCTCCATGCTAGGAGTTATGGATGCAAAACGTAGGGCTTATGTTCACGAGTTGATGTCCAAACAGAACGATGTCCCTGAAGAAAAAAAACATGCAGCAGCACAAGGATTACTCATTATTGCAGACGGGTTGATCAGCAGAAATCTGATTCGTAAACAAGGAAAATTTTATTTCGGAACGGAAAGAGGATAAGTCGTAAAGTAATCCGAACCAAATCAAAATATGACAGGTTCGGATCCGGAATCTCTTAGATCAATGGACGACCGAGCATTGCATTTACAAAAACTGCCCCAACCAAGATCGCATAACCTATTGAAACAATTTTAACACTTAAAACATTCCAACTTTGTTTGATCGTTAAAAACGCAAACAGAGGAAGAATTTGTAAGGCATGTATCCCGACAAAATGAGCGATACGGATATCTCCTCCGTTCGTACTCCAATTCACGATAGGCAGTCCTGGACCTCCGTCAGGGACGCCGACAGCATGAGCTAATCTCGCAGACATAAAAACTCCGACCACGGAAGCGATTGCAAAGATCCAAAGAGAGAATCGAACGGCAGTTAATATACGAGGATCCAATTTGGAACCAAGAAGTCTGAACTTCTTATCCATCCAGATCGAAACAGGTATCATAGGGAAGATAAACATTCCCATGATACTGTAGATCGCTCCATCAAGTGCAGAAGATTGGTTGAAGTGTGATTGCACTCCTCTTGCTGATTGTAAAGTGATGAGCACCAACTCCACTATGGTAGAGATCACAAAATATTTTTCTGCTCTATCTCTGAATTTCGGAAAATCTCCCAACAATTCCAAAAACCAAGCCATGGTCCATAGAAAGATCCCGATAGAAACAGCAAATTTTAATGGTTTGATCCAAGTATTCGCCCCCACAACCATCCTTGGATCGATTTGGGAAAGAAGAATGTAGACCGGTATTAAAAGGAAAGATACTAGCCCAGTATAAAAACTTAAGCCTCTGTTCTTTCTTAAAGTATAGAAAAACCCTTCCGAATGAAAATTAGCCGGATTTAATACGTTAGATGCTTGCATGACTTCCTCCTTTTTTCCAACGAACGATTTGAAATAATAAGTAGCCGACCGGCCCGATCATCAGCGTGAAGAATAAACAAGGTATCAAGATCCACCTGGATATTCCCAATGTTTCCGCTTCTTTTGTTTCCCAGATCCCTATGAATAAATCGAAGGCAAGATAATGCACCCAACCTGCAAGCAAGACCCAAGGGTCGGAAAATAGTTTGGTCACACCTTCCAAGGATCCGAAATCGAAACCTCCCTTTGTGTTCAATGCTAATATCAACAAGTACAATACGGAAAGTACCAAGGGCCAAACCCCGTTTCTTACCAATAGTTTGGTGATCCTCGCATTTGGAAGACCGGCGAGCAATAACCAGCCGACAATCGTAAAATTGCTGGCTAACTTGAATGTTAGTTCTGGAGTCATAAAACCTCGTCCTTTCCCGTTCTACTCCGGGATTTACTTGAAAAATATTGGACTCAGTCCAACAATGTTACTATTGGTAACACCAAATGTTACCAACGTCAACATTTTTTAGGAAATTTTTATGCCTGCAAAGAAAAAAATGAAAAAACCGGAAGGTTCCTATCACCATGGGAATTTAGCGGAGACCCTAAAAACACTGGCGTTAAAACGTTTAGAGAGCAGCAAAGATTCCGCTTTTACCATTAGAGAGATCGCAAGAGAAGCTGGAGTCAGTCATGCGGCCGCTTATAGACATTTTCCTTCTCATAGGGACCTTCTCGCTCAAATTTCCAAAGACGGATTTATAAAAATAACGGAAGAATTTACGAAAGCGGAGAAGGCCTCTTCTCCTTCCGATCCGTTCGATCGATTGAAAAGACTAGGCCTCGCTTATATTTCTTTTTGTTTGGAGAATGTAGGCTACTACAGGGCCATGTGGCATATTGATCTGGGGCCTGTGGGCGACCTGGAAGATCTTATGGAAGCAGGTAAAAATTCCTTTTTAAAACTTTGGGAAACGATCCTGATCTGTGAATCCCAAAAGATCAATAAGTTCCAAGCAAGAGAAATGGCAACTGCTGCCTGGTCTTTGGTTCATGGGTATTCAGTTCTTCTAAACGAATGCCAACTGAATAACCCTTTATTGCAGATAGATAAGAATAACGCTCTACAAGAAGCGGAGAAGATATTACAAATTTTAGATTCAGGCCTGAAGAATAAATCCTATAAGTAAAATTTTACTCCAGATAAAATAAGCCTTTCAGATATAGTTTGCAGTTCCCTCCGATACGAACTCTTTCTCCTCGATTCTCGCAAACCAAATTACCTCCTCTCGCCGAGGCTTGGTATGCATTCAGTTCTTTCTTCTTAAATCTTTCAGACCAAAAGGGGATCAATGTACAATGAGAAGAACCGGTCACTGGATCTTCCGGAACTCCTTTAGCAGGAGCAAAAAATCTGGAAACAAAATCGTAGGACTTCCCACTATCGGCGGGAGCCGTTACAATCGCAGCAAAGAATGGAAGTTTTGTCAAAGCATCATGGTTTGCGAGCAAATTGCGGACCTCTGATTCTTTTTCAAAAACGAATAGGATATCTCGGGCTTTTAAAATTTCTTTAGCCTTTATATTAAAACAAGATATTAGATCTTCCGGAGAATATTCGGTTTCGACGGGCGGCCTTGCAGGAAAATCCAAATAGTATTTTCCATTCTCCCGAAACACTTCCAAGATCCCACTCTTAGTATGAAATTTTAAAGAGGAAACATCCGATCCATTCTCCAATACTTCATGAATTGCAAATGCAGTCGCCAAAGTCGCATGACCGCATAGGTCGACTTCGACATTTGGAGTAAACCATCTTAGATCATACTCCCCTTTTTCCTTTCTAGGACGGAAGAATGCGGTTTCCGATACATTATTCTCCATTGCTAACTCGATGAGTTTGGAGTCGGGCAACCATTCTCCTTGCCAAGGAACCACCGCTGCAGGATTTCCTTTAAATAAGGAATCTGTAAATGCATCTATTTGGAAAATCGTATATTCGGTTTTCATGTTTATAAATATCATTCCCTATTTTTAAAAAGGAATACAGTGACAGTTTTATTTCTTTTTTCCAATACAGAAAGAACAATACATTGGATCTTTTGTCTAAGATCAGTTAAACTGATCCGGTTTAACGATTTTGAGGTCGTACTTTCGGAGAAATAAATGAAAATCGGAGTTTTAGGCACCGGGATGGTAGGAGAGACCATCGGAAGTAAACTAATCGAAAAAGGGCACGAGGTAAAAATGGGATCTCGTTCCGCCACAAATGAAAAAGCGGCCCAATGGGTTTCCAAATCCGGAAGCAAGGCTTCTCAAGGAACCTTTAAGGATGCAGCATCTTTCGGTGATATTCTATTCAATTGTACAAAAGGTGAAATCAGTGTAGAAGTTTTAAGATCCGTCGGAGAAGAAACCCTTAAAGGAAAAATTTTAGTGGATCTTGCTAACGCACTCGATTTTTCCAAAGGAAAACCGCCAGGTTTAATTTTTGGAACGAATGATTCGTTAGGAGAGACCATCCAAAAATCTTTTCCGGACCTGAAAGTGATCAAAACATTAAACACGATGAATTGTACCATTATGGTTAATGCTTCGGGAGTTCCGGGAGAACATGATGTGTTCGTTTGTGGAAACGACTCGGAAGCAAAGAAAGAAGTCTCGGATCTTTTAGCGAACGATTTTGGCTGGAAGAATATTATCGATCTCGGAGATATTACAGGGGCAAGAGCAACCGAAATGCTATTGCCCATCTGGTTGAGATTGTACGGAACTTTCGGTAATACGAATTTTAATTTCCATATTACCAGATAGAACTTATTCTTTCTCTGAAAAAGCGGAATAAGCGATGGATACCCAGCCGCTTAAAAATGCTAATCCACCGAAGGGTGTAATCGCACCTAAAACTCTGATCCCAGTTAAGGAAAGTGCATATAAGGAACCGGAGAAGACCAAGATCCCGCTGAAGATGAGCCAAAATCCGATCCTTCTGAACTTGGATTCCGAAAGTTTTCCGCTCAGTGCTAATACGAGTAAAACTACCGCATGGATGAGATGATATCTTGCTCCAGTTTCGTAAATGGTAAGCAAGTCCGGAGCTAATACTGATTTTAATCCATGGGCCCCGAATGCTCCAATTGCCACTGCTAAAAAACCTAATATCGAAGATAAGAATAATGGAATAGAATTAGAATTTTTGGATGCCATAACTTTGAAACCTCAGACATTTTCTTCTGAATAATCCGAAAATATAGGCGGTGTACTCTACGTCCAGCCTACTATCGAATAAGGCTTCAATAGAATTCAACTTCATCTGCTCACCCAATTCTTCGTAAAAACTTTTGTTCCCGAAAGTAAAGTGGATCGGAATGAATGCATCGTTAGATCCTCGTTTAATGGGAAGAAACAAACGTACCCCGAATTGGCATCCCTTACTTTCTCCTACGAATCTTACGATCCTATGTTCCGACCAATCCCAACCATCTAACGATGCATGGAACATATCCTTATGAGGAAGAGAAGTAGTAGCTCGGATATAACCGTCAAAACCACCTGTTCGCAACTTAGTGGAGGATTCTCCATAATGGATGGAAGGGTCCCTGAAATTTGCACCGTTCAGATGAACATCGTTGTCTGGAGGAATACCGATCCCGGTAGGATAAGGTTCCGGATTCCTGCGGACCAAGGCCCTGTTTGCCCCTCCCATTTGAATACAACCAACCAACTCTGCGAAGATCAGAATTAGAAAAAAGATCCGTTTGTAAGGAATGAGTTTCATTCTTTTTTCAAAAGTCTTTGAGGCAGTTTCACTCCGATCCCGGTCACCCTGGTACATTTTTCAAAATAAAGAGCGAATATAAAAGATTTATAACTATAATCCGTTTGAACGTCAAAAAGAAGATCCGCCTTGTCCTTGATCGCATTTTGGACTGCGGTTTCATAACTCTCATCCCCTGTGTAAACCATCCAAAGCCAGCTAGTTCCGCAGGACAGGCCTTCCAATTTTCCTACAGGTTCCATTCCTCTTACGTCCGAATAACTTTGAGAATAATACCAGCCTGGAGATTTGATATTCGTATAAAGGCAGTTCGTAAGGAACATAATCGCAAAAACAATGGGGACAGAAGCGGATATTTTTCGAAAAGAGAATTGCATGTAATAAATTTCAACAAGTTGAAACATAAAAGTCAAGGTAAAATACCGAAATCTCCTTGTGTGACTCTTGAACCGGTTAGAATCGAGTACGATGCATACGCAAACATCCCAATTTTACTTCGATACCGAGAAAGAGTACGGAGCATTTAATTACGAACCTCTTCCCGTTGTGTTGGAGAGAGGGAAAGGTATCTTTCTTTGGGATACGGATGGAAAAAAATATTTCGATTTTTTATCCGCATACAGCGCTGTGAACCAAGGTCATTGCCATCCTAAAATTATAGAAACCTTAAAGACCCAATCCGAAAAACTAACTCTCACCTCCAGAGCATTCTATAATGACCAACTCGGTCCTATGGAAAAATTTTTATGTGACACATTCGGATTCGATAGAATGGTCCCTATGAACACAGGTGTAGAAGCAGCCGAAACTTCAGTCAAGCTTGCAAGAAGATGGGGATACCAAGTCAAAAAAATTCCAACGGACAAAGCGAAGATCGTTTTTGCTTCCGGAAACTTTTGGGGAAGAAGTATCGGTGCGATTTCCGCTTCTACTGATCCTACTAGCAGAGGAGACTTTGGGCCTTTTGTTCCGGGATTTTCCATTATTCCATTCGACGATACGGAAACTTTAAAAAAAGAATTAGAAGATCCTAATGTAGCTGCATTTATGGTAGAGCCCATCCAAGGAGAAGCAGGAGTAATCGTTCCGAAAGAAGGTTATCTCAAAGAAGTCCGCAAACTTTGTTCAGAGTATAATGTGCTCTTGATCCTAGACGAGGTACAAACCGGACTTGGCAGAACGGGAAAACTTTTAGCAGCGGATCATGAGAATGTAAAACCGGATCTACTCGTATTAGGCAAAGCATTATCCGGCGGAACGCTTCCCGTTTCCGCTGTTTTAGGTTCCGACGAGATCATTCTTACATTAAAACCCGGAACCCACGGTTCCACATTCGGAGGGAATCCGTTAGCCGCAGCAGTTGCCAAAACCGCCGTGCAAGTATTATTAGAGGAAAATCTCTCGGAGAACTCGGAGATGAGAGGGATAGAATTCCGTTCTTCTCTGGAAAGCCTGAAGAGCGAATATACCGGTAAAATAAAAGAGATCCGAGGAAAAGGATTGTTAAACGCAGTGGAATTTTTCCCGGATGAAACTGGCCCGAGAGCGAAAAAGATCTGTTACAAACTTTTAGAGTTCGGAATTCTCGCGAAACAAACTCATGATCATACGATCCGTTTTGCTCCTCCTCTTTGTATTTCCAAATCCGAATTGGAAGAAGCGACTTCTCTCATTCTGCAAACGATCCGTAAAACCCTTGACTAATCCTTCGAATTCGTTTTTTTAAAAGAATGTCGGCCGAAGATAAAAAATACATCCGGGTCTGGAAAAAACTGAGCGTAAGCGAAGTTTCTTCTCAGTTAATGATCATCGATGATCTGTACGGGACTTGCGGAAAGTGTAAACATCTGGGTTTAAATTATACTAAGGATAAGTCTTGTCCTGAATGTGGCACCAAATTCAAATATCTGGCCACCAACTTAAAATCCCCCGCCGATATCGCCAAAGTTTTGGCTCGAATAGAAAAAGAAAATTTGGATTTCGTGTTGATCGATAGGGACGATTATACCTTGTCCAAAGCAAAAGACGCAGTGAAGGACTTATTTAAGTCCAACGACTGAAATTTTCCGAGAAGCCTGTCTCCCTCATTATTTGGATGTAAAAATCCGTGCCAAAAGAGAATGGACTATATTCATTTAATAATTTCTTTTTGTAATATCCTTTCCCCAAAAATCATCTAAGGAGAATCCGGACCGGCAAGATGGAACATCATTCGCTTACTTTATTAGTTGATATTGCTCTTAGTATCATTTTCGCGACCATGTTCGCAATTATAGCGAAAGCATTCAAACAACCTCTGGTTTTAGGTTACGTGGTCGCCGGGTTAGTCATCGGCCCATTGTTCGGACCTTATGTTGGTGGAAAGCTGACCATAGGTTACGTTAAAAGTGAAGAAAGTATAGAACTGATCTCCGAGATCGGTTTGATCCTTTTGTTATTCATCATCGGTTTAGAGATCGATCTGAAAGAATTAGCAAGAATGGGAAAATCCATGTTCGCATTGGGGGTCCTACAATTCTTCTTAGGAGTTGCGGCCGCTTGGTTTGTATTCCGCTCCTTCTTCCCGCCTGCTCCCGGAAATTTTGATCTTCTCTACTTTGCAATCGCACTCTCTCTCAGTTCCACAATGATCGTGGTCAAGTTGCTTCACGATAAGTTTGAGATCAGCACGGTAGCAGGGCGACTTACGATAGGGGTTTTGGTCTTACAGGATATCTGGGCTATTCTTTTTATGGGAATACAGCCCGATTTACAGGATCCGCAGATACTCAATGTGCTTACATCGTTGGTAAAAGGTATAGCTCTTGTAGCGTTCTCCTTTTTAATCAGCCGTTTTATTCTATCCAAACTTTTCTTGTTTGCTGCATCCAAGCCTGAATTGGTTTTGATCACTTCTATCGCCTGGTGTTTCTTCTTATGCGGTGTTGCGGAAAAGTTAGAACTTTCCAAAGAGATGGGAGCATTGATCGCAGGCGTGAGTATAGCCGCCTTCCCTTATGGCGCGGATGTGATCAGTAAACTTTCCGGGATCCGAGACTTCTTCATTACATTATTTTTCGTGGCTCTCGGGATGAAAATCCAAGCTCCAAGTGCAAGCGACTTAGGTCTTGCATTCTTAGCGGTTGGGTTCGTTTTAGTGAGCCGGGTTTTGATTATTGCGCCTACCGTATTCCTCTCCGGAAAAGGTTTAAGAGCCGGAATTGTTGCGGGTCTGAACTTAGCACAAATTTCGGAATTCTCTTTGGTGATCTTGGCGCTCGGAGTGCAAAAAGAACATATCGGAAAAGATCTACAAGCGATTGTTCTGACTTCTATGATCATCGCTTCCATCATCTCCACTTATGTGATCCTATTTAACGATAAGATCGCAAGAGGAATCATCTCCTTCTTATCCATCTTTGGGGTAAAGGAAAACAAAGAACCATTAGAATCCCAAGTCACCGGAGAGACCAAAAGGGATATCGTAGTCTTAGGATATTTCAGAATAGCCCAAGGTTTGATCGACGGGATAGAAGAAGATAAACCTTCTTGGTTAAAAAGAATATTGGTTGTGGATTTTAATCCGATCTATAGACAAACTTTGGAATCCAAAGGTATCCGCTGGGCGTACGGAGATCTAGCGAACCCTGAAAGCCTTCATCATTTAGGAATAGAAGAGGCAAGATATATTGTCTGTACGGTTTCCGATATGATCCTAAAAGGAACTACCAACCGCAGGCTGCTTGAGTCCTTGAAAAGTATCTGTCGACATCACCAGCCTAAGATCATTCTAACTACGGATGACCCGAAAGAAGCGGAAGTTCTCAGAAATAACGGAGCGGCCCACGTGATCGTTCCGGGAAAAATTTCAGGACTTTCCCTATTTACCGAATTGTCCGGAATGGTAGACGTAAATGGAAGCGTCTCAATTGCAAAATCCGCAAAAGCGAAACCTAAAAAAACAACGTCCAATAAGAAGAAGGTCCAAAAGGCCAAGTAGTTCTTAGGATGATTGTTCGTTCTCCTTGTATAAAAATATGCAATATGGATCATGAAACCGGTCTCTGCGAAGGTTGTTATCGGACCTTAGAAGAGATCGGAAGATGGACTATGTATTCGGAAGACGAAAGAAAATCGATCCGACTCGAAATAGAAGAAAGAAAAATTTCCCTCGGAAAATCTCGTTTTAAAAATCCTTAGATCCGCTATTCATCAGTCGCAAATATTCTTCTACAATATCGGTTGCGGATTTTTTCCAATCAAATCGTTTAGAATTTTTTAATCCTGCTTTGGTCTTGGAATTCAGAAGTTTAGGGGAATCCAATAACTGAACCAAACCTATTTCGAAAGAAGCGGAATCTTTGGGATCAAAGAAGAATGCAGTATCTTCTAATATTTCAGGAAGAACGCTCGAGTTAGAAGAATAAACAGGACAACCGCAAGACTGAGCTTCAATAGGCGGAAAACCGAATCCTTCGTATAAAGATGGGTAAACAAGTAACTTGGCTGCAGAATATAGAGCGGCCAGTTCCTGTTCGGACAAATACGGAACTAATTTAATTCTATCTTCCCACCCTTTTGCTTCTTCCGCCAAATATTCCGGAAGTTTTCCGCCTGAACCCGCGATCACCCAATCTATTTTGAACTTTTTTTCGGACCAAAGTTTTTTGAGAGAACGAAGTACAAATCCTAAATTTTTATGCTCCTTTCCGATCCCAACACTGAGTAAGTATCCGGGTTTTAGTCCATATCGTTTTAGGAACTTCTTCTTTTCCGGATCACTTTTAGGAGAAAAAATTTTAGAGTCCAAACCGTTATAAATGGTGCGAATCTGAAACGGAGAAAAAGAAAAAACTTCGATAATATCCTTTGCGGTAAAATCGGAAACAGTGATAATCCTTTTAGCCTTCTTCCGAATGAGCAAAAATACAAGTTTCAAATAGACTTGTTTCAAAAAGGAAGAATGAAACTGTTTCATTCTAAACGGAATAATATCGTGGATAGTTACCACACAACGATCTATGAATTTTAAGGGAGCGTTAAAATGGGGAATATCCAATAGATCGAATTCTTTCATCTCAGGGAACCCGAACCATTCTTTGATAGAATAGATCCCTGCATTATATTCTAAGATCTCGTAAGTAGATAAAACCTTAGGGGATAGGTTCTTTTTTATAAGATCGGGATTTCCCAAAAGAACAATATCGATCCCTTTTTTAGCTGCGGTATCTCCAAGCCAATGTAAAAGTCCTTTGATCCTGGAACCGATCCCTGAATGGGCAATCATCCTTGCATCGAATCCGATTTTGATCCTACTGAGCTTCATGGAAAATTTAAACCATCGTATAGGATGAAGTCGGAATGGCAAGCCAATCGCTTTTCCCCTTGAAAAGAGAAGGAAACTGCCGAGACTTGTCCAGACGAGTCTAACTACATACATTTTTCAAAGCGAAGAACGGAGAGACACCTTGGAAAACGAAGTAACGAGTATATTAAAAGCTATCGGAGAAGATCCGAGTCGAGAAGGACTTTTAAACACTCCTAAAAGAGTCCGAAAAGCTTACGAATTCCTGACATCCGGTTATAAGGCGGACATTGATACGATTGTAAACGGAGCTATTTTCGAAGAAGACAGCCAAGGTATGGTTCTTGTCCGGGACATCGAAATGTATTCTCTTTGCGAGCATCATCTTCTTCCTTTTTTTGGAAAGGCTCACGTAGGTTATATTCCGAATAAAAAGATCATCGGGATTTCCAAGATCCCACGTATTGTGGACGTATTTGCGAGAAGGTTACAGGTTCAGGAAAGAATGACCGAACAAATTGCATACGCCCTCATGGAAGTCCTCGATCCTTTGGGCGTTGCCGTAGTCATCAAGGCAAAACATCTTTGTATGATGATGAGAGGAGTGGAAAAACAAAACTCCGAACTTTTCACTTCTTGTATGCTCGGAGAATTTAAAACGAATATGGTAACTAGGAGCGAGTTTCTAGATCTAATTCGGACAGGTTCGACCTAAGAGAGGTTTTACCTCTAAGTTCTTCCGCCTTTTGTTCTGCTCGAAGTTTATTTTCGAGCATTGCTTTCTCTACTCTCAGTCTTTCTCTTTCGAAGCCGGCCTCATCCAGATCTCTAGGGATCATGATGGGCTCCCCGTAAGAGATTACAAAGGTTGTGAAAGGTTTCGGGATCCTATGTTTATCCCAAGACTTTTCTGCAATCCATTGTTTTGTACATTCATAATGAAAAGGTAAGATCGGTACCTGAGAGACCTGAGCGGCGGCGATGACCCCCGGCTGAACGATCCAAGCGGGACCTCTCGGTCCGTCCGGAGTAAACGCTGCAGGAAGATTTTTTCTGAGATGAACGATCATTGCCTTAAGAGCTTTCGAACCACCTTTGGAGGAACTCCCACGAATACTTCCGTTACCGAATTTATGCACCACTCCGGTAATAAAATCGCCGTCTTTAGACTCAGAGATTAAAACGGCTAACTTGCGATTCTTATTCAAGTACGGTGAATAAAGAACGTTCGTATGCCAAACGGAAAGGATAAACGGCTTCTTCAAAGGATATAGAGAATTAAAATGCTCCTTTCCCAATTCCACCTTTCTTGAGGTGAGTCCGATGATCCTTTGTAAAAAAACTACTAGAGTAGGTACTAACCATACGAGAAACCTACGCTTCCAACTTTCCCGGGTATCCGATTTTTCTGACATTGAGGCGAGCCTGCTAAAATACGGTCGGGGGGCATTCTTTTTTTCATAACAATCATAATTTTATGTGAAAAACCTAAGCAAGAACTGTAAGATAAAATTTGAAAATTCAAAACAAATGTTCAACTTTTTTGCAACCAATCGAGCGCCCCATAGGAAGCGAGATTGTCTGAGATAGCCAGAGGCGTAATCGAAGACACCCCAAGTGAATCTCGAGCGCCCCATAGAAAACTCGGTTTTCGCAATGTTTCCATGGTCGGTTCGAGAATGAGTGGACAATACGGAAATAAAAAAGTTTGGTATTCGATTGCGAAGGAAGAAGCCATGTCGAAAGAAAGAATCGTCCAGCCGTTCGTTCATTTTAAAAAAACGGCGAATATCAACCTCAAGGATTATAAGGCATTATACAAAGAATCCATCGAAAATCCTAAAAAGTTTTGGGCAAGAGAAGCTTCCACCCGGTTGACCTGGTTTAAAAAATGGAACAAAGTTTTAGATCACGATTTTAAGAATGCAAAAGTAAAATGGTTCGAAGGAGGCAAGATCAATGTCTCTTACAATTGTTTGGACCGTCATCTGGATTCACCCTTAAAAAATAAGGCAGCAATCATTTGGGAAGGAGACAATCCCCACGAGTCCAAAACGTATACGTATTTTGATTTGTATCGGGAAGTGAACAAACTTGCAAATGTTCTAAAAAGTTCCGGGATCAGAAAAGGTGACGTGGTCATGGTATACCTGCCCATGATTCCCGAGCTCGCCATTACAATTCTTGCATGTACTCGTATCGGTGCGATCCATTCGGTAGTATTCGGAGGTTTTTCCCCGGAAGCCTTGCAAAGCCGGATAGAAGATTGTAAACCGAGATTGATCGTAACTTCCGATGGAGGTTATAGGGGTGGCAAAATTCTGGATCTAAAAAAGGCGGTCGACACCGCTTTGGATCAATCTTCTGAAAAAGTAAATAATGTGATCGTAGTGAGAAGGACAGGTCAAGAAACGGAACTGAATTGGAAAGAAGGAAGGGATCATTGGTGGCATTATCTGATGAACGATCCCGAACTTCCTGCATATTGTAAACCGGAACAAATGGACTCGGAAGATCCTTTGTTCATTCTATACACTTCCGGTTCTACCGGAAAACCGAAAGGAGTTCTTCATACGACAGGAGGATATCTTCTCGGGGTCAATATGACCTTTCATTATATCTTCGATATCAAACCTACGGATACATATTGGTGTACTGCCGATATCGGTTGGGTGACAGGTCATAGTTATTTGGTATACGGTCCTCTCTCTAATGGAGCTACTTCCGTTATGTTTGAAGGAGTTCCTACCTATCCTGATGTAGGAAGATTTTGGGATGTGATCGATAAACACGGTGTTACAATATTCTACACTGCTCCTACTGCTATTCGTTCTTTAATGAGAGAAGGAACAGATCCTATCGAAAAAAGAAACTTAAACACTCTTAGATTGATCGGATCGGTAGGAGAACCTATTAATCCGGAAGCTTGGGAATGGTATTTTAAATATGTAGGAAAGTCCAAATGTCCTATCGTAGACACTTGGTGGCAGACGGAGACCGGTGCGATTATGATCTCTCCGCTACCTGGGGCAATCGCACAAAAACCCGGATCTGCAACTCTTCCATTCTTCGGAGTGCAGCCTGTTCTGTTAGATGATGAAGGAAAAGAGATCAATTCTAAGGGAGAAGTCTCAGGCAATCTGGCCATCAAATCTCCCTGGCCTTCTATGATGAGAGGAGTGTATAAAGACTCGAAAAGATTTTTCGATACCTACTTCTCCATTTATAAAGGGTATTATTTTACGGGAGATGGAGCAAGAAGAGATAAGGATGGATATTATTGGATCACAGGTCGTGTAGACGATGTGATTAACGTTTCCGGTCATAGAATCGGTTCTGCAGAAGTGGAAAGCGCTCTTGTGGAAAATCTTTCCGTTGCAGAAGCTGCAGTTGTTGGATTTCCACATGACATCAAAGGCCAGGGAATTTATGCCTATGTCACAGTGAAGGAAGGAGTAGCAACAAACGATTCTCTAAAAAAAGATCTGATAACCACTGTCGAAAAAATGATCGGAAAGATCGCAAGACCGGATGTCATCCACTGGGCGCCTGGACTTCCTAAAACCAGATCCGGAAAAATTATGAGAAGGATCCTTCGTAAGATCGCTTCGGGTGAATTCGAAGGGTTAGGAGATATCTCCACATTAGCGGATCCAAGTGTAGTCGAAAAATTAATAGAAGATAAGAAGAAGTATCACAGTTGAGTAGAATTGGTCCGCAAAGAATCGTATGTTTAACTGAAGAAACTACGGAACTTCTCTATTTATTAGGAGAAGAAGATAGAATCGTAGGGATCTCGGCATATACGGAGAGACCTTCACGAGCAAAAGAGGAAAAACCCAGGGTTTCCGCTTTCATTAACGGAAACATCAAGAAGATCAAAGATCTAGGTCCTGATCTGATCATCGGTTTCTCGGATATTCAGGCTCAACTTTCTCATGATCTGGTAAAAGAAGGTCTGAATGTATTGATCACCAACCAAAGAAGTTTGGACGAAATTTTTCAGACCATATTAATGGTGGGATCGCTGATAGGAAAGTCGGAACAGGTTTCCAAACTCGTGAAATCTTATGAGAAAAAATTAAAGGAGATCAAAGAACGTTCTTCTTCTAAACCTAAACTCAAGGTTTTTTTCCAAGAATGGGATCATCCGATCATAACAGGGATCCGATGGGTTTCCGAGCTATTAGAGATCGTTGGAGCAGTTGATTGTTTCGGACATTTAAAAGAAAAATCTTTAGCCAAAGACAGGATCGTTAGCCTTCATGAAGTGGCGGACACAAAACCGGACCTGATCATCGGAAGCTGGTGCGGAAAACCAATGGATTTTGAATGGGTTCGAACCAGAGAAGAATGGAAAGACATTCCGGCGATCAAAAACGATAAAATTTTCGAGATGGACCCTGCGATTATTTTACAGCCGGGACCTGCCTTATTCGAAGCCGGTATCTTGGAAATGGATCGTATCCTGGATGAAGTAAGATCTTCCCTTTCTTAAGATATGTAACGTATATTCAGCGGGCATTCTTACGAATAAACGGACCCCCAACGTTAGTCTGATTAGGTAAATTCCGTCTATTCTAAAAGATCTTTCGGGGCCCTTCATATTCAGACATGAACATCTGCCTCCGATAATGCTCTTAGTCGAGGTAAGAATGGAAATTTCCTATATAAAAGCGGAGTCCACGATCCTGCAAATCTGGAAGAACGGGGCTATCGTAATCAACCGGATACGGCTCGGGCTAGTCTTACTTTTTATCGTTTCTTTGGCGGGAGCCTATAAGAGTTTTCAACCCTTACAATTTATGGTTCACGCAGGCGGTACGGCTTTTATGGGTCTATACTGCATTTTCAATTTTGTGGCAAATCGCAAAAAGAATATGTCCATTGGATTTCATAAACTTTTCGTATTATTCGATGTGAATGTCCTAAGTGCGACCTTGATCTTGGACACTTTCGTTTCTCCGGATGTAGCGGCTGGAACTTTGAAGAACGTCGTATTATTCTTCATTTATTTTTATATAATGATCTACTCCTGCCTATTGGGAGAAAGGATTTTTGTTTTGGTAGTTGGGGCATTCTCCACCGCGGGTGCGATAGTCGCTCTTGTATGCGCTCTTAAAAATGGTGCAGGTTTCGTAATGGATCCGGAAGAAGCGAAACTTCCTTATAATATAAGCGCTTCCACCGAAATCATCAAAATTGCATTTATATTCGTTGCGAGCGTAATACTAGCTCAATTGATGAGATTATTTCTAAGACTGACGGAGGAAGGAAACCGTCTCTATTCCGACTCCAAAGATCTCCTCGAAAAACTAAGCGAGAATCAATCGATCATCAAAGATTCTGCGATCAGTTTGGAAGATTCTATCGTAAAATTTGCACAATTTATCAATCGTATGGGAGAAAAAATGGAATCCCAAGCAGCAGCCTTGGAAGAGGTAAATGCGGTATTAGAAGAACTCTCAGCCGCGTCTACAAATACTTCTAGATCCATTGAATCACAAAACACAAGTTTGAACGAGCTTGTGGACGATTCCAAAAAGTTAGGAGATATAGTTTCTAATATAACAGGCTATAGCGAAGCACTTTCCTCATTCGCAAATGATAATAAAGCGGATATGGAGAATGTGACCATCGCTGCCGAAAAGACCAAATCATATCTGGCAGACATTGCCGGTTCCTTTGACAAAGTGGATCAGATTAACCAGATCATGGGAGAGATAGCGGATAAAACGAACCTTCTCGCATTAAACGCGTCTATCGAAGCAGCAAGAGCGGGAGAAGCAGGAAGAGGATTTGCGGTAGTCGCAAACGAAGTTAGTAAACTCGCAGACTTTACCTCGGAAAACGCGAAGTCCATCTCTACGATCGTAAGACAGTCCCAAAGTTTTATCCAAGAAGCAAAAAGTGCTTCGGCGGAAACGGGAGATCTAACCGAAAAACAAAAATTCAAGATCCTGGAAACTTCGGATAGGATCGTTCAGATGAACAAACTTTACTTAGAGCAGACAAATATTATTCGTAAATTCTTAAGTGAATTGGAAAGTATCAAATCTGTTTCCAGTGAGATCTATGAGTCTGAAAAGGAACAATCCTTGGGCCAAAAAGAAATGATCCGAACCATGTCCCAATTAGAAAAAGATATTAATGAGATCAACGAAGATTCAGCCAACTTAAATTCGGAGATTGATCGGATCAAAACAAAGGCTTCCGAGTTAAAAATATTGAGCGGTAATTCCTAAGACCTTTTCATTTCCTTCTTCTTTACAATCGGACCCATATTTCGATATATGGAATTTATTCCGGGCAAGAGGAGAGGGGGATATGGGGACCAAAGTAAAAGCTGCAGTTATCGGAGGCACAGGTCTCTATAGTCTGGATGGAATGGAACTTGTCGAAGAAGTCCTTCCGGAAACACCTTGGGGTAAACCGTCCGACACGATCAAGATCGGAAAGATCCACGACAAACTGATCGCATTTCTCCCTCGTCACGGAGTGGGACATTTTATCATGCCTCACGAAGTCCCTATGAAAGCGAATATCTGCGCACTCAAAATTTTAGGCGTAGAAGAGATCGTAGCTTTCAGCTCCGTCGGAAGTTTGAGGGAAGAGATCAAACCTTTGGACTTTGTTCTTCCTAACCAGATTATTGACAGGACCAGAGGGAGAGAATCCACATTCTTCGGAAAGGGTGTGGTGGCTCATGCTCCATTCGCCGACCCTTTTTCCAAAAATCTGAGCGATAGAATTAATAAGGCGGCTCTAAAGATCAATCTTCCTATCCACCAAAACAAAACCTTGGTTTGTATGGAAGGACCTCTATTCTCAACAAGAGCGGAATCTCATATGTATCGTTCCTGGGGAGGAGATATTATTAATATGAGTGTACTTCCGGAAGCTAAACTTGCAAGAGAGGCGGAGATCGTTTACCAAATGATCTGTATGTCCACGGACTACGATTGTTGGAGAGAGAATGAAGAAGCGGTCACTGCGGAAATGGTGATGGCAAATCTAGGAAAGAATGCGGAGAATGCCAAAAAACTTTTGAGTGCCTTAATCCCGGATCTTGGAAATGGAGACGATCTAAGTCTGAAGAATAGTACTAAATATTCCATCATCACCGCTCCTGAACGCAGGAATCCGGACACGGTCGCAAAACTGAAAGTTTTATTCCCAGATTATCTCTGAGAGCCTGACTTTTTTCGGTTTAGATGGACTGATTCTAGGATTTTTTCCAATCCTTTTTGGTATTCTGGAAATAAAGAAAGATTATTATGATTTCCTCCTTCTATTTCTAAAAAATCCGTTTTTACTCCCGATTCCAAAGCGGTTTTAAACAATTTTTTTCCCAGACGGAAAGGTATGATCTCGTCCTCGTTCCCATGTATGATCGTAATAGGAGAACGCAATTTTCCTATCTTATCTTCCGATTTGAGTGAATAAGACAAAAACCATTCAGACACAAACGGATAATATTCTTTTGCCAGGTCGGCCAAAGAAGTATAAGGAGTTTCTAATATAATTTGGCCGGGATTTGTCTTGGTTCCCAAATCCACTGCAACCCCGGTTCCGATAGATCTTCCGTAAAGAATGATCTCGTTCTCCTTCTTCAATTTATCGGTTTTCAAATATTCGTACCAACGTTCAGCATCCTGGTACATTCCCTTCTCGTTTAACTTGGCCCTACTTTTTCCGTAACCTCTATAATCGGTCATGAGAAGGTCCCAACCTTTCGGGACAAAATCCTCGGCTGCTCCTCCCCAACTCCTTAAACTTCCCGCATTGCCATGAAAATACAAAACAGTACCTTTAGAAGGGCCTTGCGCAGGGAAGAATAACCCAAATATCTTCTCTCCGTCTTCCAACTCCAAAGAGACTTCCTGGAATTTGTATGGAAAAGTAAAACGAAAATCCTCGGGTAGAATTTCCGGGAAGAAGATTAACTTGTCCTGGTTAGAATATAATAAGCCGAAAAGTCCAAGAAAGAGGATAAATATGACCGAAAGAAGATATAACATAAACGTTTGGATTTTCATTTGGCCTTAATTTCCCTGGACCAAAGTTCTTTTCCTGAAGAATCAAAAATTCTAAATACTAAGTTCCTTTGTTTTAAAGGACCTGTAATTTCTATCGTTCCGAAATTCCTTTTATCGTCTACAAAAGTACCTTCGATCCTTAAAGGATTTTTTTCGGTAATCGGTGCGTGAGTGGAAGAAGTCAATGGTGAAACGGTAAAATCGTATATAGGATATTCGAATCCTTCCTCGATATATGATAATTCCGTAAAGTGTCTATCACCGGTCAAAAATATCAGATTTTTTATCTTTAATTTGGAAATTTTAGAAAGAAGTTTTTCCCTTTCTTCCGCATAAGTAGAATAATTCTCGAAAACGGATAACGGATTTAAGACCTGACCCCCTACTACTACGAACTTAAAAGTAGCCTTGGAGAATGCTAAGCTATTGACCAGCCAATCCAATTGTTCCTCTCCGAAGAATGATCTTGGGCCTGTTTTATTATCGTTTGCAGTCCTAAAGCTGCGATCGTCCATCAAAAAGAATTGAGCATCCCCCCAAGTGAAGGATCCATATATCCCTTTTTTCGAATAGTTCGGATTGGCCCAAAACAGTTTGAAAATTTCTTCCGCTGTCGCTCCCATCCAAAAGGATGCATCACCATCATTCGGCCCCCAATCGTGATCATCCCAGACCGCATAATGATGAATGTTCGCGAGCAAAGGTTGCAGTTCCGACAAGGATCGCTGCTCCGTATAACGATAAATGAATCCAGTTCTGGACTCCCAATCCGGTTCTCTTAAATATACATTATCTCCCATCCAAATCATAAAATCCGGTTTTCGAGCAGAGATGGATTGATAGATAAAATATTCTCCTCCATAAGGTTTTGTTTGAGTGTCGTATTTTGGATCGTTTACGAATGCACAACTCCCCAAAGCGAATTTGATATCCGGCGGTCCACTCGGCTTTCCTATCCAAATCGGTTGTGTCCTAAACTTTTGTTCAGACTTGGGGTCTTGGCGTTTTCCATTGATATAAATTAAATATTCATATATTTTTCCCGGTTCCAATACATCCGCAATCAGATGTGCAACATTCCCCTTATAGTGTTCCGTAGTTACTTCACGAGTATTGTGACTTTGTTCCGGGTTACCGGAAATAAAATATTTCGCATAAACTTTAGAAGGACTCTTAGTCTGGACCCATATTTTTACTTCTTTATGAGTAGAGTAACCTAACATCGGCCCCGATTGAATACTAGAAGGCGAAGTTGTGTCGGCTGACTGACTTTTTCCATAAATTTCAAAATCGATGTAAAAGAATCCAAAGAGTAAAATCAACAAAGAGGTGGATGATAAAAGCAATCTGCGTCTCATTGTCATGAAATATCTGGAAGCCCAAGGCTTCTTTCAAATCAAAAAAAGGGAAAGAACGGAAATGACAAGGGGAGAATCTAGAAAACTTAGATGGAGACTGACCTTAGGCCTGGAACTTTTAACTTCGGTTCTCGCCGTCCCTCTGGCTGTTCTATTCATTATCGCTGCCGGAGCGTATGATTTCAATAAGGCGATCGCTTTGATCGGATCCTCTACGGTCGTATTGACCACCTCTTATTTTTTCCCCACACTTAGATTCCTATATTTAGGAAGACTCTTATCCAATCTGGAACCCAATAATTGGGAAAAATTGAACACAAAAGGAAAAGTGGAAGTTAAGAAAAAACTTCTGAATTTCCCGCTTCTAAATACCGGGTTTTATATCGTACAATGGAGTTACGGAATTCCTGCAGCTTGGAAATTGATGCATCTATTCTTTATTCCCGAATTTTTCGAATCAGCGCCATTCTTGTTATTACCCCTGATCATTTATCCTACCTTAGGAATTTCTCATTTCTTTTTAACCGAATCAGTACTCTCGGAAGTATTGGAATCGGACAGATTGAACGGATTACCTTTAGAAGAAAAAGACATTCGTAAAGTGTCTATTTTCGTTAGGATCATTTCTACGATCGCATCCATCGCTCTATTACCTGTCGTGATTTTCGGTTACCTCCTTGTGGAAGAGACCTCAGGTTGGTTAAAATTGGGAGATGTTACTTTGGCGCTTTCTCTCACCATACTTTTTATGGTAATTACTCTTACTATTTCTTCCTATCTACTGGCAGCCAGTATTCGTAGGAATTCCAAAAATATGATGAATGC
Source organism: Leptospira sp. B5-022 (assembly GCF_000347035.1). Classification (GTDB taxonomy): domain Bacteria; phylum Spirochaetota; class Leptospiria; order Leptospirales; family Leptospiraceae; genus Leptospira_B; species Leptospira_B cinconiae. Next base: position 109,370 of record NZ_ANIJ01000018.1, on the reverse strand, counting down.
TTTTGTGGAAATGTCCCAAGGGGAGTTGGAAATCCAACTGCCTATGCTTTCAACGGACGAGCTGGGAAGAAGTAGCAAGATGTTGAACGATTTCGTAAAACGACTTAGGATCGTTGTCAAAACCGTTATCAAAGAATCCGAAAAACTTTCCCAAAGTTCGAAAGTTTTAGAAGGAAAAACAAAAGATCTCTCCATAAAGATGCAAGAGCAAGCAGCCTCCACGGAACAAATGAGTTCAGGGGTGGAAGAAATCGCAGCATCCATTCATTCCACATCAGCTAGAGCGGAAAGCCAGTCTAGTACGGTTGAACAAGCTACGGCATCTCTAGCGGAACTCGAAGATAGAATTCGTAATGTCCATACTTCCCTTATGGATACGAAAAATGACGCGGAAAGAATGAGATTAGAGACTTCTAATGGAGAGTCCGCATTACAATCAACGCGGAATGCGATGTCGGAGATTGAATCCAATACCGCCAAAATGGAAGCTAGTGTGAATGTGATCCATGAGATTACCGATAGAATAGGACTTCTTTCCTTGAATGCAGCAATAGAGGCTGCCCGGGCCGGAGAAGCAGGCAAAGGTTTTGCGGTAGTGGCTCAGGAAATTTCCAAATTGGGAGAACAGACCCAAGAAAATGCAAAACGGATCCGGGCAACATTAGTGGAAGCAGTAAAGGCAACGACTTCAGGAAGAGAAGTTTTGGAGAATACAGAAGTTGCTTTCAGAAGAATAGGAGATACCGCCCAAAACACTTCCGACCGGATTTTGCAGGTTTCTTCTTTATCCGAATCGCAGTTGGTGGCGAGTGCTCAGGTTAAGAATGCTTTTTCTGAATTGATCCGATCCGCAGAAGAGATCCGAAATCACACAAAAGAACAATCCCAAACTTCTTTAGAATTTTCTAAAACGATCGGAAGTATTTCGGAAGCTACCGAATTTTTGAATGGGATAGTGAATGATATCGACTCTCTTGCGGAGAAACTTGCCCAACAGGCAAACTCTTTGAAAAAAGAAGTGGAATTTTTTAAGACCTAAACTTCAGCTCTTAGGAAGAATTACTTTAAATACCGTCTTTTCCGGCTTGGAATTAAATTCGATCCTTCCTCCATGTTTTAAAACAATCCTTCTGGAAATATCCAAACCTAATCCGCTTCCTTCTCCGGGAGCTTTAGTGGTATAAAAAGGATCGAATATTTTGGATTTAATATCCGCAGGGATACCTGGACCGTTATCCGAGATCAAAACGGAAACATCCGTATCGGAATCCAAAATGGAAATTTTGATCTTTCCTTTGAACTGCATCGCTTGCAGAGAATTATAAATTAAGTTTGTCCAAACTTGTATCAAATCATCCGGATAGGCGTATATGATAGGTCTTGACTGGAAGTCTAATTCAACTTCAACTCCGTTTTTGATCTGATTATGATAAATAGTAAGGACAGTTTCAATATTTTCCGCGAGATCCGTCTCGATCTTACCTTCTCCCGAATCGATATGAGCAAAACTTTTAAGGGCATAAACTATTTTTGAGGTCCTATCCACTGCCAGTCGAATAGAAGCGGCATTCTTATAAGTTTGGATCTCTTCGATCGCAAAATCCAAAAGGACAAGATGTTTTTTGGCATCAAAAATTTCAGGGAATTCTTCAGTAGAATGATAAAGCCCTACATCCATCAATCTATCCGCTAAATCATAAGGATTTTCGAACCCTAGTTCGCCTAGCTTATTCTTTAATTTTTTGAGAAGTTCCCTCCTTTCTTCCCTTGAAACTTGAACTTCTTTACGGGAGATCCCTGCGCGAATAAATTCTGATAATCGTTTGATATAATTCGGTTCCGCTTTCGCAAAAAATGGGCCCAATTTTTTCAAACGCTCCGGAGAAGAATCTAAATAAGCTCTCAATTCTCCGCTCAATGCGGAAATCGCCCCCAACGGATTATTGATCTCATGAGCAATGCCCGCGACCAACTGCCCAAGTGCGGCCATTTTTTCGGACAGAATAAGTTGGTCCTGGGTCTTTTTTAAATTTTCCAAAGCGGAAGCTAGTTCGGAAGTCCGAACTTGAACTGCATGCTCCAATTCTTCCTTTGCTTCCCTCCTTTCAGAATTCAATAATAACTGTGTGACTTGTTCCGCAACAGTGACTATGAATTGTTGTTCGTATCCTTTCCATCTCCTAAGAGATCCTCTATGCTCTAAGCAAAGGACTCCGTAAATTCCTCCTCTTAAAAAAATAGGAGCGTCCAGTAGAGATTTGATGCCGAGAGGAATACTGTAAGTTTCCGCGAACTCGGAAGTCCTTGGATCGTTTACCACATCATACGCATCTACGAACCTTTCCGTCTTGATTGCGTTGAAATAATTAAGGTGTTGTTTTAGATCCATTGAAGCAGGATCCATATATGACTGGAATTTTTGGTCCCATCCGGAGACCAAAGACCAAACAGTTTTTTCCTTATCCGAAAAAAGCCAGATAGAAGCACGATCGCATCCCAATGTTTCCGTGCACATTTTTACTAAATTATTCAAACCGGCGGGAATATTACCGGAAGCAAAATCCGGATTGGTCGCCATATTCAAAAGAACTCTTGCCTGTTCCGAAAGTTTGGAATTTTCTTCTTCTTTTTCTTTAGCCGCCGCCTTTGCCGCAGTATTGTCCTTTGTGATTGCAACTATTGCAGGTCTTCCCATCAGATTTACAATACGGCCGGAAAAGATGGAATCAATATGTGTTCCGTCTTTTCGTTTAAAAGGTATATCAATATCCCTTAATATCCCATCCTCTTTCATCTTCTCTACTAGTATATGTCTGAGATTAGGATCAGACCAAATTCCCAGATCTACCGAGTTTTTTCCGATCGCCTCTTCCTTTGTGAAGCCGAACAGATCGTAAAACATGGAATTTACACTGATATACTTACCCGTTTCCAAATCGGAAATACAGATGGTATCAGGATTCAATTCGAATACCTTTTCGAATAAATTTTTACTCTCTTCCAATTGAGTTAGATATTTATCTCTTTCGGACTCCGCTCTTTTTCTATCCGTAATATCTATTACCATAGACAAGAGCACCATTCGACCTCCCATTTTGAAAATTCTATTTCCACAAAGTCCGTAACGTTCCGATCCGTCAGCATGACCTATGGCTAATTCTATATTCTTTGTCCATCCCGAACTTTCAAGTTCCGCTTTGATCTTTGCCCGGTCCTCTTTACTTTTTAACACACCCAATTCTACGGAAGTTTTACCTATGATTTGCTCCCTTGTGTATCCTATCAGATCACAATACGCTTGGTTGACCTCTTTATAAGTGCCGGTTTCCAGATCGGAAAGAGAAACTGCAGCCGGGTTCATTTGGAAAATTTTTTCGAAAAGTTCTTTATTGTGTCGGACCTCCGCGTTTAATCTTCGGGTCTGTTCCTCCGCTTCTAAACGTTCTCTAATATCCGTTGCGAGAGAAATTACATGGGGTCTTCCGTTCAATTTTACGATCCTTCCGGAATATAGAACAGGTATCGCCGTTCCGTCCGAGGCTCTGAAAACGGTTTCTATATTGCTTACTTCGCCCTTCTCATCTAACTGTTTATAAATTTCGGCCCTTCTATCGGGATCGTAATCCCAGACCTTGATATCCGTAGTGAGCCTTCCTATCACGTCCGATCTTTTCAGTTTTACGAATTCCAAAAATCTTTCGTTCACATCTATGATCTTTCTTGAAATCAAATCGGTAAGAACCACGGAAGAAGGGATTAATTGGAACAATCTTTGGAAAAGTTCCTTACTCTTTTCGAGTTCTGAAGCAAGACTTTCCAAGTCTGCCTGGGCCTCTTTAATGTGGGTAATATCGTGACCTACCGCTAGGATCTTTTTTTCACCGCCGGCTTCTATAACTCTAGCGGAGAACAGAATAGAGCGGATCTTTCCATCGGAGGTCCCCATCTTAACCTCCAAATTATCTACCGCACCTTTTTGCATCAAAAGTCCCCGGATAATCTCCCTATCACTTAGATCGTAATATACCCCCAGATCAACGGGAGATTTACCTACGATCTCTTCTTTGGACTTTCCGATCAAACTCAAGAAGAGATCGTTTACGTCCAAATAGGTTCCGTCGGATTTGGACAATGTTATCGCAGTAGGATTTAGTTTGATAATCTGCTTTAGGATCTCTTGATTTTCCCTCAGTTCGTCTAGAAGTCTTTGCTTTTCTACTTCTTCTCTTACTCGATCCGTGATCGGCACTGTGATCGTAAGAAGTTTTAAAGAACCCGCATATTCGATCGGATGAGCGGAAAAAAGACCCCAAAATTCCTCTCCAAGTTTATTAGTAAAACGTAATTCTACATCTCGAACAAATCCTTCTCTTTTAATAGCTTCTACTATATCTGCCCTGGTTTCCGCGGAGCTCCAAAATCCCAATTCTAAAGCACTTCTTCCTATAATTTCATTTTCAGAATATTTTACCTGAATACAAAATTGTTTGTTAACCTTTAGGTATTTGCCAGTGTCGATCTCTGTGATCGCCATAGGCAAAGGATTCATATCGAAAAATTTCTCTAACGCTCTCCAACCAATCTCAGGATGAGTTATATCTTCTTTAGAAAGTTCGCTTTGTTGTTTGGGAGACCGAATATGAATCCAAGTGGTAGATTCGGGTTCCGTTTCTCCTTGGATCTTAAAACCTTGGCAGTAAAATGTTCTAATCTCTTTGTTCTTAAGTAAAAAATAACCTAAATACCAGTTGGTCTTTTCTTCTTTTTTAAGACTCTGAAAGATCCCGTTCCTTATATCGGAGATCAGATTGAAATCTATCTCTTTTAGCTCTTTGAAAGAATAACCCAGGATCTGTAATGCGGCCGGATTCGCCTCGATCAGATTTCCGGCTGAAGAGAATACGAGAATTCCGTCCCCGATCCTTTCGAAAAACTGCCTGAGAATATTGAGCTGTGAAAGGGAAGATTCCAAACTTTTATCACCAATGGAATGAGCTCTCAAATACTAATGGACTAAAGAACGCTAGAAACTACTTTTCTAAAACGTTCATTTTTTTTCCAAAATGCAAGAAAGTTGCGAACTTAGGGACACGTTACTCGAAAAGACCTACCTGAACTGGCCAAGAAAACGGCGTAAAAATAAATTTACAACGGAATCGCTTATGCTGAACTCATTCCGCCTATGTATTTTTTGATCGGTTTGTTCGCATTTTTCGTCGGCATATTCTACCTTATTATTCCATTCGTTTTATTATCTAAGATCAACGGACTTCTGGAAAGAATCCAAGATCTAGAGGATCGGCTAAAAGAAAGAGGACCTTCTATTCTTCCGGAAACTCAGGTGGAAAAGAAAAAACCTTCCATCAAAGAAGAAAAGCCTATCTTGGTAAAAGAGACAATTCCGGAGACTAGGAAAGAACTCCCTTCTTCTAAGCAGGTTGCAAAAACCCCAAAACCGGCGGCAGTTGTACCTCCAACTATTATAAAACAAGAGCCTCAATCTCTAACTAAAAAATCGGAAGCTTGGGAAAAATTCGAGAAGCAGATCGCGAATAATTGGACCGGTATCTTAGGAACGATCATACTCGTAATGGGCGTTGGATTTTTAGGGATTTATGCTGCTCTGAACATGTCCCCATTCCTCAGATTTTTAATGGTCTTAGGGATCGGCGCAGGTTTATTTGCGGCTTCCATTCTCCTAGTCAAAAAAGAATTTTGGGTACAAATCGGATATTGGATCAGAAGCGGTTCGGGTGCAGTTATCTTATTCTCATGTATCGCAGCGGTTTCCGTTCCGGGAATGAAATGGATTGAGTCCGAATTTTACGCGCTTATATTGGTTATTTGCGGAATTCTTGTAAATCTAGGACTTGCATGGCAAACTTCCCAACAAAAATTTGCAAGTCTTCATATTGTATTGAGTTTGATCTCTTTGGCAATTCTTCCATTAAGCACTTTGATCTTCTTCTTAGCGGTGGGAGTTTCCGCTTTCAGCGTGCTTCTATCTTACAGAAGCAAATGGGAATTTCATTTAATACAAACTGCGATTTCCTTTTTAATTTTAAATTATCTCTATAAAGGACATTTTTCGGAACAACTTCATCTGCTAAGTTCTTCTCAATCAAGAACCTGGGGGATCTTAGGGACTCTTGCAGTCGGAATTCCATCTATCTTAGCTCATTATAGAAAAATATATACTTCCGGAAGTATCCAGCGCCTTCCTTTTATCACTCATCTAATCGTTTGGGCGGGGATCGGCTTAGGTTTATCCGTATATTCCACAGGCTCTAAATGGAATCCTCCCGTATTGATCACAGTTTCTATCGGATTATTTTTTTGGGCAAGAACCGCCCGCGAAAAGTTAAACATACGTTGGCTCTATCTCACCGATACGCTAGTGTCCTTAGCTCTAGCTTCCATAGGTATAATATTACTCAGTCGATGGGAAGTGGATATCTTCCTGATCAATGTATATGTTTCTTTATTATTCTGCATCTTCTTCGTGGTCAGTTCGGAAGAAAAAGAAAATTTACTCAAGAATATCGGAGCAGTACTTCTTCATCTTTCTTGGATCCAATATATTCTTCTTCTGATCATAAAATTCTTCGACGGTTTGAATCTTGGGACTTGGCCTATTGTCATCACTACGATTGCAATGATCCTGCTTAGTTTTTTGATCCAATTTTATGATGAGTTTCGGAATAGGGAAACGATTACTGCGAGCGACGATATTTACGGAATAGGTGGAGACGACAGGATTTCCCCTGCAGGGATTTTTTCCGGAATTTTGGCGTCAGCTATTTGTTTCCAATTAATCGACTGGAGACATTCGGAGTTGTATCTTCCCGTATTCGGAATTCTTTTGTTGGTAATCCGACAAAACAGGAATTGGAACGGTTTGGGAGTCGGGATCTTCTTCTTTGTTGCCGCATTACATTTCGAAGTGATCTATCGAATTTATTCTTTAGAAAGATGGGAAGTGTTATTAAGGGACCTTCCTACGATCCTATTCTGTTTCTTAATGATCCCTCTTTCTAAAGTGAAGTTGGGTCCGGATAAGACCGGATATTTTTCGTCGCCGGGAGCGATCCTTCTTTCTTTACATATCGTATTCTTAGCGTATTGGAGCACTCAAAGTCTTTCTCCATTTTTGCCGGGAATACTTTGGCTTCTTCTTTCCCTGGTATATTTGGAAACCAAAAACTTTTTCTCGGAAAGAGAGAAAAAATGGGAGAATACTTGGAAATCTTCCATCAACTCTGCGGCGCCGGTCTGGCAATTTTTCGCTTTAGTATTCGTAGGATTGTTTTTAGGAGCTCATATTCTAGTTCATCTGCAATCCGAACTATATGTCGGTATTTTCAAGATCAGATTTCTGATACAAGCCTTAGCAATCGGAGCGTTTATCTACTGGGCCAAGAGTCCGAATCCTAAAAAAGAAACTCCGAATTATTGGAACTCCCTTTTGCCATTATTCTGGGAACTTACTGCGATCTTTATCACCGCAATTATCGCATTAGAAATCCCGAATACATGGCTGCCTGTAGCTTGGGTCGTTTGGGCGTTTTTTTTAGATCAGATCGGTCTAAAAACTTCTTGGGAAATTTCCAGATTCAGATTTTATTCTCTCTGCTTTTATTGGTATTCCTGTATCCATGTAGCCTTCATTTCCAGTTCTGCTCTGACCCCTTCCGAATATTGGGCGAATCAAGAATGGTTGGGGGGGCTCGTCGGGATCTTATTGCAGATCGTATACTTAGTGAGGTTCCAACTTCTTCCTGCGTTCCAAGGAATGGAAAAGGAAGGTTATCCTGGAAAAATCAGTCAACTTTCCGAAAAACTGGACCAAAGATCCGACAGTATCATATTCTATCCTTTGTTCGCGGCGGGGGCATTCTTCCTTTTCTGGAGTTTTGATTCTTCTCTATTGACCCTATTATGGATGGTAGAAGTGTTCATCGTTTTTTTAATGGGACTCATTCTGAAAAAAGAACATTTCCGTTATGTGTCTTTGGTAGCAATGATCGTATGTCTATTACGTCTGATCTTCTGGGATCTTTCTCAGTCATCTACAATCACTCGCGCTCTGGTATTTTTGGGAGTGGGAGGGATACTCATTCTGATGAACACCCTTTATGGCAAATTCGGAAATAAGGAGAAAACGGATGCTCCGTAATCGATTACTATTCTTCGTTATACTTTTACTAGCAGGAGCTGCCATTTCATTTTTGGCTGTAAGAAGTAAAGCAAATGTAGAAATGCCAGCCACTCTTTCTCCTGCATTCCAGTTATTGGGAAAACCGATCAAAGTATTCGATCGTTCCCTTACAAAACTGATGCCTATCAGCGATCTGGACGAAAAGAAGTTAGGAGATTCCATAGCATTACGTTATGAATCCTATGCGGATGAAAAAGATCCGGATCTGGTCTATTTGAGAAGTTTGGTTTCGAACCTCACGATCGAAAAAAATAAAGGATTCGAATATAGGATCTTCCTTATGGATTCTTCCATTCCGAATGCTTATGCAATGCCGGGAGGGATCTTATTCGTAACAAAGGGACTTCTTTCTATGGTAAGTTCAGAAGCGGAATTGGTGGCAGTGATCGGCCATGAGATCGGTCATGTAGAACTTTCTCACTGCATGGATATGGTCAGAGGGGAGTTATTGGCGAAGAAGATCGGAGCTTCCACTCTAGGAGAGTTAGCCGACCTAACGGCAGCCTTACTTTTAAAACCTTCGTTCGGTAAGAACCAGGAGGATGAGGCTGACTCTTACGGTTATGATCTATTGCTTAGGGAAAATTACGATCCATTCGCAATGGGAAGGACCTTCCTAAAGTTACAGGAAGAAAGCGGTGGAAAAGAAAATGCTTCTTCGCCCATCCAAGAATATTTTATGACCCATCCTTATCTTTCTCATCGTTCCGAAAAATTTACGGAGAAAGCGAAACGAGAAGAAGAAGGCAAATATTATCTAGGAAAGAAAAACTTGAAAAAACGGGTCAGCCGTTATCAGGACGAACTCGATAAAGAATTCGTAAAGTACTGAGTTATTCTTCTTACAAATTTCAATTTTTATAACTTGGAATAAATCCTAAAAATCCGGAACCTTTGGGAATTTTCCCGAACGGAAAAAGGTCCTATTTTCGGAGTTTTTATGAAAAAGATATTATTCGGGTGCATAGTATTATTCGCAAGTTTCGGGTCCGCATTTTCAGAACAAGAAAAAGTCCTGATCGTTAGCGGATTCGCTAAAGTTGCAATTCCTGCGGAACTTGTGGAAATACGTATCGGAGTAGAAACGGAATCTAAAACTGCCGAAGAAGCTCATGAGAAAACTTCAGCAAAGACTGATTCTCTCGTAAAATATCTCAAAAAACAGTCCTTACTTTCCTTACAAACGGAGGCAATCCGTCTGCAAACTATATACGAATATCCTAAATCCGGCGCGAGGCAGATCAAGGGTTATGTAGCGTCCAATACAATCTTAATAAGAGCTAAAGTAGAATCTGCAGGCAAACTAATCGATGAGTCTATACAGAATGGAGCAAATCAAATCATAGGCATCCGATTGCAGGCAACGGATACAAATTTAGAGAAGGCTTCTCAAGAAGCTTTACAACTAGCAGCAAAGGATGCTCGCAAAAAAGCGGATATTATTCTCTCCGCATTAGGCTTGAAATTTAAGGAATTTGTAGAGATACGAGCCGACTTCCAAGAAATTTCCGAACCGCTTCCTGTCATGGATGGTTTTCAAACCATGAGTGGAAAATCTGCGACTCCCATCGAGGCTGGAAATTTATTTCGCGAAGCAAAAATCCTATTGAAAGTTTCTTATTAAAAAATCCGCAAATAAGTGAAAAAAATCTGTCTTTTCAATCGGTTATATGGGTATGGTATTTATGGATTGTTACCTAAGTACCAATAACCCGGTAAATAGTTAACATATATCCAATTCTCTTCACTATTCTCACTACGTGAGCGGCCCTTTCGGGGGCCGCTCCGGTCTTTTGTTTTTTGTCTTGCTCTCTTCCTCATTAATTGGTGTTTTGGGAAAAAAATTATTACTCTGGCACCTCATGACAAAAAAGATTCTAGCTTTACTAGCAGCCTATCTAGTCTGCTTTTCCTTGTTCGGACAAACAGGAAATCCGAACAATCAAAGGCAGCCTAAAAATCAACCTACTAACAACAGTCAACAGCCACCACCACAGGACCAAACTCCGATCGGAGGCACAGGTTCTTCTTATTCTCCCTCAAGTAGTGGAAGTGCATTCGGAAATGGTTTATTACATATTTTAGAATTAGATGGAGTAGCTGGAAGCTTGAACCAAGGCGGACCTCAATCTATTAATGGAATCTTAAATAGTGTCAGGATCGCCGGAAGTGCTTTGGGGGGAACACCGGAATTCTTCAAAGAAGATAGCAAAACGACTCCAAGCGGTGGATTTCCAAAGATCAGATATTCCCATCAGTTATCTGATAATACTTTCATTGGTATCGTTGCTTCTTTAGGGGAAAAATCCGTGACCGAGACTACAACAACGAGTACCTCTAATAGATATACTACAGATAAAATTACCACTACCACCAACGAGTGGAAAGTAAAGTACGGTTGGGGACCTCTCAATTTAAACACTTCGAATAACGTAAGTTACGAATTTTCCATCGGTTATGGACAAGGTAAAACTAGTGGAGACTATTCCAATTTTGGACTTAAGCTCCCAGGCTTTAGCTCCGGAAGTTCGGACGGAATGTCAGGATATGCGATCGGATTCGGAGATCTTAGATACAATATTACCACACTTTCCTTAGATTACGGTGTCGCAGTTCCTATGTGGAGTTGGATGAACTGGTACTTCCGAGGTGATACAAGCTTCTTCTGGGGAACTTTGTCCTTGAGCTCCGCTCAGTTAGGTATAGATACTGGATCGACTGCTGGTGCGTATAACGGTCTAGACTTCAACGCATTCAAGTCCAAGGACGGGTTCTTTGCTGGAGCTTCCGGATTTACCATGACTTTTGAAACAGGATTTGTACTGAAACCTTTCGAAACATTCGGTATCAGATTCGGTGGATTCTACCAACTTACCTATTTCAGCGTAGGAGAAGTAAAAGGTCCTTCCATTTCCGGAGGACAGGTCGTGGAAGCAGGTACTGTTCCTAACTTAAGTTCGACTACAGATAACGAACAATTCGGAAACTACGGAGGGACCGTAGGATTAGTTAAGAATCTATAGTCCGCAATGCGGACTTCAGGAGCGAAGCGACTATAGTCCGCAATGCCGGCTTCAAGAGCGAAGCGACTATAGTCCACAACGCCGGCTTCAGGAGCCTGGACCTTTTGGGACAGGCTCTTATAATATTCTCAACGATAAAACCCGGAAGCTGGAAAGTTTCCTGGTCTTATTATATCAAAGCTCTTTTAAAATTTCAGCCTTCTTTTTTTCGTATTCCTGTTTAGAGATCAATCCCTTATCCAAAAGTTCCTGTAAAGTCCTGAGCCGGTCTTCAATCGTTTTAGGGATTTTCTTTGTAGGAGTTCCGACATTCTTCTTGGAAGGATTCCCAGTCCAAAAACCGTTTTTTACAAGGATACGGTTCCTTGCCTCCTCTCCTTCGCTTTCAAAACTGAAATAATCCAAACCTTCCGGACGGATCTCAGGGAGATAAATGGAATTACGTGAAGAAGGCTCCGGCTTTACAATCGGAATCAAGGTCCAGTCCCGAAAAGAATAAGTGGTTTGAAAATCAAGCACCTGTCCTATTTCAGAAAACTCTAATATAATTCCTTCCGGACTATTCCTAATATAAAAAACCGTTCTTCTGATCCTGAGTCCAGGGCGGATCGGATCCTCCCTCTTAATAATGACTTGGTACGCTTGCGGAAGCCCGTCGGGAATCTCCGCTTCCGCTTGGTATAATAATTCCCCCAAGCGGGAAGATTCTTCTTCCGTAAATAATCGGATCGGTTCCGAATTCAGGACTCCAGTATCCGCAACACCCGTGAATTTAAAAAGTTTTTCCCACCTGGAAAGGAATTCCGTCTTATCCAATTGGTCAGGTCCCGCACCGGTCAAAACTCCAGTGGCAATCGGCAACCAAGTCTCCGCTTGTAAGAAGGGTGGAGTATCCGAGCTTTTTTTAAGATAATATAATACGATTGAATCCGAAGAGGAAGCCATTCCCTTTCTTTGGGAAGACAAACAGGAAATCGTAAATAGAAGGGTTAGAAAGAAACTTAGAAGTTTAAGATTTTTCTTTTTTGCCCGAATCGGTTTTTTTAAGCATGCTGCCAATTTTTCCCAATTCCTCCGGCTTAATTTTCGCACCGGCGGCTTTTTTATTCTCAGCCTGGATTTCACGATATACTTCCGCTCTGTGAACGGAAACTTCTTTAGGAGCCTTGACCCCGATCTTTACCTGATCCCCTTTGATATCTACGATAACGATTTCTATATCGTCACCTATGATAATGGATTCATTTGTACGCCTAGCTAGTACGAGCACTTAGGACATCTCCACAGTAGCGCTTTCCAAAATTCTTTCACGAACGGAATGAACCTCGTTACGTGATACGAATTGGCGACCGGTCAAATCCTTCTTATTGATCAAAATTGGACCTTGCAGGTTTGCAGTCATAGATGCAGGATCGTCGTTAGGAATCGTCACAATGACTAAGGTCAAAGCTTCCGAAACATCCTGCAACCCGATTTGGGAAAGTTCTTCCTGGCTCAAAATGGGTTTATATTCTTTTTTGAATAAAGAAGGAGGAATTACTACAAAAGCAAGATCCACCTCGTCGATGGACTGCAACCATTTGAATACCGATTCTTCGTCTTCTTCGATCAGGGCAAAACTTTTATATCCCCCGAAACCTAGAAGTCCCTCCGGAAATTTGATAAGTTGTCGCTCCGAAACTTTTATTTTTCCGAAAGGTTTGCTTTGGATCTCAATCATCGACCGACCTGTTTTTCAGAGCATCGCTCTAAGTTTATACTTTTTTCAAATCACTACAAGAAGAATTCCCCGACTTAAATTTCGGGAAATCTAATTCTTATCTTAGAAAGTCCATCAAAGTGGGTTTGATCACCTTGGAACCAACGTTAAGTGCGTATTGATGGATCGTCTCCAGCCACTTCAAGTTCATGATAGTTTCCGGGAAATCGATTCCTTCGTTTTTGGCGAGTAACTCCGTCATATAGGATTTATCGAAGGAAACCCGTTGAGAATGCTCCTCCATACGATTCATCCTTGCACCTACTATGGACCTATAACGAAGAATATTTTCTAAAGCAAGATCTAAGTCTTGGATATCACGGCCTGAAATTCTTTCTTGGTCTTTCTGGATGAGATCGTTCCTGAATTGGATGAGCACATCGAATACGGAAAGTCCGGTAACGGTTGCCGACTTGCTGTAATTATTTGGGGGTTCCGAATTACCTGCGTCGATCAGACCGATATCTCTAAGAACAGTTCCTCCGTCCACATCCTCCAACCAGATCTGGTGGGGTGCAGTGGAACTAAGACTGATATTGTCCTGCGCGAGTTTATTCGCCTTAGCTTCGATCGGAGAGTTATTGATCTTGTCTATGATATCATCGATGGTATCACCGGCAGAAACTTGGATCTCCACTCCGTCGATCTTGAACTTTTGATCGGAGACTGCAACGAAACCTGAGTTATCCACGCGACTGGTAACGCTCATGTTAGTTCCCCAAAACACTTTGTTTCCGGGAATTGTAACAGGAATATATTCGCCTTTTTCGATCTCTCTGATCTGCTCTCCGATATCTCCACGATATTCCACTCCGATGTATTGGTTCTTTAATTCCAATCCTTGGAGTCCTTTGATCTTGGATTCGATCGGTTCAAAAGGAGGTCTTTCGATCACATGTCCGCCAAAAAGAGGTCTTCCTGTGGCATCTCTTGTGTTCGCAATATCGACTAACGCTCTTAACAATTCATCGATCTCTTTACCGACAGCGACTTCTAATTCGAAACCTTTATCACCTTGGTAAATACCGTTGGAAGCTTGGACCGCTAGAACTCTTGCTCTTTGGAATAAATTTCCAATTCTATCCAATTCACCGTCGATCTGTTGTAATCTTCCGAAACCGTCGTCAATATTCGCCTGGAACGTATCCAACTCGTTCATCCTAGACCGGAAGAACATTTGGTTGGTCGCTCTTCCCGGATCATCGGAAGGAGTTCTAATCCTTTGTCCTGTACCCAATTGGTTTTGGGTTTCGTCCAAGGACAACTGGTGACGGTTCAAAGTCCTCACCAAAGTGTTATTTTGCATCATGTTAGTGATCCGCATCATGGCTTCGCCTCCTTGCTATTCCGGCGGAATTACGCGCCCAAACGATTGATGATCGTATCTAGAATTTCATTCATAGTGTTGATCATCTTCGCAGACGCATTATACGAGTGCTGGAACTGGACCATATTGGCCATTTCCTCGTCCAAACTTACACCCATTACCGATTGTCTCATATTTTCAAGCTCGGTCATGAGGTCCGATTGGATCCCGAATTCTTGTTTTGATTCTCTTGCTTCTGTCGCAAGTTTTGAGATCAGACTATTATAAAAATCATCCGTAGTTTTGGAATAATCCACCATCACAGGATTGTTTCTGAGGGAAGAAGCTACTAAAAGAGCGTTCCTTCCGTCCTTATGACCTCCGGGAGAATTATAATCGCCTGTTCCACCTACATCCTTTCCTCTTGCTGCGGCGATATTTGCTACGTTATTCGCAATATGCTCGTTCACTTTAAAGTGAGAAGAAGGATGAAAATGAGGAGATAAAGTGATGTCTTCCGGCTTAGATTGAAGTTTGGTGATCTCACCCAGACGTTTGTAATCGTAAGCACCGGAAGGTCCGGAAGCCATCAGCATTCCGGTCAGACCGACCAATAATTCCCCGGAATCTTCGATATGTCTAAGAATGAAATTTTTCTTAGGAGTATCTTCCGCGACAGTCGCTTTGAACGCCAATTGGTTGTCGTGATTCATGTAAGCCACAACCCCAACTTTAGAAGCGTTGATACGTTTGATAATTCCGTTCAATGTATCGTTTGCAGAATAAGGAATTAAAACCTGAGTTTCTTTTTCATCCGGTTTTAAGAAGGTCATAGTTCCGCTGATCCCGATCGGACGATCCGGATCCAGAGTGTTCTTACCGGTAACTCTAAAGATAGCGGTAATATCATTCTGACCGTCGCCGTCTGAATCGTATTCACCGAAAGTGTTCAAAGCTAATGAACGAATATCAAAGAAGTTCTGATTCGTATTTCCATTCAGACCGAAACCGTCTTTATGGATCTCGTTAATCACATCCATCACATTGATCGCAAGAGCATCCACTTGGTCGATCTTCTCGCCCAAAATTTTATCTCTAACTTCGATCAAACCTTGCAGTCTTCCTTTGCGGAGAAGGACCGGATCACCCGTTACTTTCCAATATAGATCTAATAGACCGTCTTTAGAAGGATTTCCTAATATATCTACACGGTTGAGCTTACCGCCTTGGACAAGGATCTGCTGGCCGATAAATACCATCAGCTCGTCTTCGTCGCTCCTACCGATCGTAATATCTGTCAAACCGGAAAGTTCTTGTAAAAGAGCGTCTCTTTTGTCGTAAAGATCGTTCGGTTTATCACCCAAGGCTTCCGACTTTGCGATCCTTTCGTTTAAGGTACGGATATTTTCTCCGATCGTATTCAAATGAAGCGCATGAGCTTCAATCTCGCGGTTTGCTTGGTCTCTCAGTTGAGAAAGTTTACGATACACATCTTCCATTCTGCTTCCGAGACCTTGGGCTTTTTCCAAAACCACGGAACGATGTGCATTATCTTCCGGATAATTCGCAAGTTCTTCCCAAGAAGACCAGAATTTATCCATTAAGGTCCTAAGAGTAGTACCGTTAGGCTCGTTAAAAATATTCTCAGCTTGGTAGAGATATTCGTTCTTTGCGGCCCAATAATCTTTCACTCCTGATGTTTCAATAATTCTATCATCAATAAAATTATCTCTTACACGTTCAATGGAAGCGATCTCTACACCTTGGCCTATCTGACCGGGTACGTGAGCACGATTCAAAGAAGGTTCGTACAGAGGATCCGTAGCTTGCAAAACAACTCTTTGGCGGGAATAATGTTTATTATCCGCGTTTGAAATATTATGGCCGGTTGTTTGTAATGCTTGCTGATGAGCCGCAAGGCCTCTTTTACCTATTTCTAATCCGGAGAATGTGGATCCCATACTTCTTCCCTCCTATCCAATCCTTAGGCGGACGCGTTTACTAACACAGAGGAACGTTTCTTCTTGTTCCTGACTGTGCTCGGATTTTCGTCCTCGTAAACTGCGACTTCTCCGCTGTTTGCGTTCGTTCGCATCGCGTCGATTGTGGCCTTCAAAAATTCCTGTCTGGTTCGGATCAATTTGTCATTGGCTTTGATCTTATCTTTCAGCCTATGCACCGTATCTTTTAATCTGGTCCCGAGTTGTTTCAATTTGTGCTCGGATTCACGGTCTATCTTATTTAAAAAATCAGTAAGAGTAAGTTCACCTTCTTTAGGAATTCCTAAATTACCTGAAGTATAAACGTCGTGGATAGCCGACATACGAACTCTTTCCAATTCGCTTGCATGGACGATCAATTCGTAGGTCTTTTTAGAGATCGTTTCCAAAGCTCTTCCGTCCGCTTTCGTGATCGATTCCGTTTTTTCTTTCTCTAACCCCAGGATTTCGGAGTACAGTCGGATTTCTTCCTCGAAAAGAGAAGACACCCGATCCAACCATTCCTCTTTATTTAATATCATTGTCCGGTCCCTGTTCTTTGTTTCGGCGGAATCCGGAATTTTATGAGGGGTTTTTTTGGAAATTCCGAGACGCAAAAGTGGAGAAGTGAAATCAGTAGGAATTATTTAAAGTAAGCTAGGTAATTTGCCGAGTCTGATAACCTGAAGAAAGAGACATAATTTTTTAAAACGAACATCGTGTTGGATATCCTAGATTTTAGAAAAGGATTGTCTCAAAGCTGCATTCTTAAGGATTTCTTAGCCAGAAAACTGAAATGAAAATCTTTCGAATAATTCTCCCGATTATACTTCTGTCCTTACTGTGTTCTCTCGGTTTGTATTTTGCACTCGATAAGGGAATTCTATGGTTTGTATATCCTTCCGAAACACAGTACCCGATTCGCGGAATTGATGTATCTAATCACCAAGGAAAAATCGATTGGAAGAAGATCCCTGAAAATAAAATCCGATTCGTTTATATCAAAGCAACGGAGGGCGGTGATTGGAAGGATAAGTCATTCTCCAGAAATTGGGAAGAGGCAAGTTCGATAGGACTCCGAGTAGGGGCTTACCATTTTTTCACTTTGTGCCGCTCCGGAAAGGAGCAGGCAGAGAATTTTATTTCTTACGTACCAAAAGATCCGAAATCATTACCTCCTGTAGCGGACCTAGAGTTTGTTGGAAATTGTAAAGAAAGGCCACCAATGCAGGATGTAAAAAAGGAAATCTCCGACTTTCTAAACATTTTAGAAAATCATTATAAAAAGAAACCCATATTATATCTTACGTACGAATTTATAGATCTATATCTGAAGGACGACTTTCTTGAATATCCCGTTTGGATCCGAGATATATTCGGGCATCCTCCTTCTTCTTTTAAAAGGAATTGGATTATATGGCAGTATCATAGCAGAGCAAAAATTAAAGGAGTAGAAGGTCCGGTAGATCTAAATGTCCTAAAAGGTGACGATCTTTTTCTGAAAAAATTGTAGATATTCTTCCGAGTTGGGCATAACTTCTATCTACCCTTCAGGAGGACGGCATGAAAGGATATTTTTATAAATCTGCGATCGTCCTCACAACCCTCTTCCTTTCATATTGTTCTATTCCTCAAGAATACTACGAAGAGAAAGAAAAAGGCAATCCATCTAAAATATTTCATAAAGATGCTCATATTCTATTATTCTCCGCAGTAAATGAATTAGCTCAAAGATGCGAGACTTTTACCCAATCCGGTTTTAATTATCAAGTAAGCTATTTAAGTATGATGACCGATTCATGTACGGAACCCCATTGGGAAAGAGGATGTACCGAATATCAATATTTAAACGAGACGGATGTTTATCTTTGTATTATAAGGGTATCTCAGGATCAATGCGATGTAACTAGCGATAACCCTCCAGTAGAATCGGAGGCTGCTAAAGACTATCGATTTACTACATTCTCGATTTGTGGACATGCTCTCCGCTCTAAAACAGTCTTTCCTTTGTTTCTTTGAAGAATCCGATATGTCGAATAAAATTTATACCATAAACAAGATCATCCGGATGCAACATTGCGACCCAGGAGGAGTTGTATTCACACCTCAATACTTTAATTTGTTCGTGGAAGCGATAGAAGACTGGTTTAGAGAAGGGATCGAATTCGGATTTTCGCAAATGGTAAGCCGGGATCATCAAGGTATTCCGGCTATGAAGATCGTAGCGAAATTTTATAAACCGTCAAAGTTGGGAGATATCTTAGAATTTCGAGTAAAAGTAAAACGCCTTAGGCGCCAGAATATCTTGATCCATGTGGAAGCACTTTGTGAGGAAGAAAGAAGATGTTCAGCAGATTTTTTACATGGATTCGCTTCTCTTAATAATTTAAGTCTAACCGATTGGCCGAACGATGTACATCGAAAATTAGCGGAATATCTATAAAGATACATTTAGTATATTTTTTTTAAAAAGGATTCTCCCCTAGGAGATAATTTATATCCCGTTCCTAAACTTTCGGTTAAACCTTGATTTTTCAGTTTTCTTACTAAAAGTTTAAGCTCCTCTTTTTCGATTCCAATTTTGGAGGATAAATCTCCGGCTTTCATGGAAGGATATTTGCGGATTAATTTTAAGAGAGGAATTGTCCAAACACCATGTTTGGATCTTTTATCCCAAGAATCCAAAAGAGCCCTAAGTATTTCGTAATTTTGATCCGAATCGAAAGTTTCCTGCCTTAATTTAATTCTGGGATCAGGCCCAACTAGTCTAAATTCAATTTTATATAATTCCCCGGGAATTTTAGAATATAGATCCTTTTGCAAATCTTCCAAAGATTCGTAACCGGCGTTTTTGATTTCAATGTTCTTTATCTTAGAAATTGAATATCTTTCCACCTTTATAATTTCCAAAATCCCGGCAGGGGTTCGAAGAGTCCCACCTTCCTTTACGCTTGGTCTTCTCCAATTTCTAAAAGCGATAGTGATTTCTCCTCTTTCAATACCGTCTAAAAATCGATTCTTGAATAACATTCTGAAAATATAAAACTTTCAGATATTCTCTCAAGTAAAAAATAAACGATCGTTTATGTTCGCAAAAAGTATTCTTAGTTGAAAGAAAGACGAATACATTATAGATTCATCTACCATGTCTATCGAATTACAAGAAAAGGACTCTACCTTTCCGTTTCCTTCCGATTTTCCGGAAGTACGGTCCAGATATTTGAATACAAACGGACAAAAATTTTTCTTATTAGAGTCAGGACCTAAAAACGGGAAACCATTATTGTTATTACACGGGTTTCCGGAATTTTCTTACGCGTGGAAAAACCAAATCGGCTATTTTGCAAAGCTTGGATATTTAGTGATCGCTCCGGATCAAAGAGGATATGCAAGAAGTTCAAAACCTAAATCCATTTCGGACTATGGATTGGATATTCTATCGGAAGACATCGTTTCGATTTTAGATGCGTATGGAATTTCTAAAACGGATATTATCGCTCATGACTGGGGAGGAGCGGTAGCATATTGGACTCTTTCGAAATTTCCGGAACGATTTAGAAAAGCTTGTATTCTTAATGTCCCTCATCCTACGATCATGAAAAGAAAAATACTTTCAGATAAATCCCAAAGAAAAAAGAGTATGTACATTCTATTTTTCCGGATCCCTTGGTTGCCTGAATTCTTACTTTCCAGATTGAATTTTAGAAAATTAGAAAGGTCCCTAACAAAAACCTCCATGAAAGGTGCGTTTTCCCCCGAAGAAATCTCACTTTATAAGCAAGCATGGGCAATCCCTGGATGTGTGAAGTCTATGCTGCATTGGTATCGGGCAGCGGTAAAAAATCCTCCTAAATTGATCCGAACCAGAAAGATCAAAGTCCCAACCCGGATTTTCTGGGGAGAAAAAGACAGATTTTTAGCGAAGGAAATGGCGGAAGAAACCTTGGAATTATTTTCAAATGCTTCGGTTCGTTTCTTTTCTAAAGGTACTCACTGGATCCATCATGAGATCCCTGAAATTTTAAATCCGGAACTTGTTTCGTTTTTATCGGAAGAATAGATTCTTCCTATTTTTGGAAAAATATTTCTATATCAATATACGTCTTATCCGATTATAAGAATGTCCCGTTGGTCGGACTGTTTTTTCCAATGTGTAGTTTTTCAAAAAATATCCTCATATTTGTGTCCTTAGTCCTTTTTTCTAGTTCGCTAAATTTTGCAAAAGAGCAAAAGAAAAAGGAAGAACCTAAAAAGGCTTCCGTATTTCCCAAACTGAATCAGGTGGTCTTGAATTCTAAATCGGAAAAGAAGAAAGAAGAAGGGAAACCAAAGCAGGTAGTCTCCGAAAAGAAAACACGAAAAAGAATAAAAGGTGAGATCGTAGAGAAGCAGGAAGAACTGTTTTCTTTTTCTATTGCAGGAAGAAAGTTCGCGCAAGGAGAACTTCTATTCTTAAAAATAAAACCTTTACCTAAAATTTTAGATAAACTCGGAAATTTTATGATCAACTGGGAGGGACAAGAGATCCCATTTTCGCAAAAAGAAGGTTATATCCTCACATTTCTTCCTATTTCTCCCGAATTTTCAAAATCTTATGGAGTTTTGGAATTAACAGAGAAACGTCTTTTTACTAAAAACGATTCCAAAAAGTATGAGATTCCGGTCCAAAAGACTTACTTTGCAACTTCTAAAGTTTCCCATCTTACCATGGACAAACAGTATACTAGCGACGAACTTTCGGAAGAAACAAAAGCTTTCATCAAAGAATGTTCCGATGCGAAGGCAAAGGCATTCCAATCTAAGTCCGATCTTCAGGTAGAATCCGATTTCGAATATCCTGTTCATAACCCGATCTTAAATAGCCCTTTTTACAAACGTAGGATCTACAACAAAGAGAAAGGCCGTCCTCATGGCGGTTCCGATTTCAAAGGTGGTATAGGAGATCCGATCTATGCGATCAATGACGGTACAGTGATCTTAGCAAGACCTATGTATTATGAAGGAAACTTCACGGTAATTGATCACGGTTTGGAATTGTATTCCTTATACATGCACCAATCGGAAATTTTAGTAAAAACTGGAGATAAAGTGAAGAAGGGAGATTTGATCGGAAGGATCGGATCGACAGGTATGTCCACCGGACCTCATTTACATTTGGGGCTTAGAGTTTTGGGAACGATGATCGATCCTCTTTCCGTTGTTCAAACGGATTTAATTGAGGGTAGAAATAAAATCTCCAGAAAATGATCTGTTTATACGGGAAAGAAATAATCTCCCGATAATGACAGCTATATCAAAGGCCCTATACAAAACGATTTCTTAGAGTGAGTTCTGCTTGAGAGCAAAGCCACCCGGAAATTTGCACAGAACTTGCAAGCGGAAGGCAAAGCAAATTACTCACTCCAAGACTATTTTAAAGTTTTTTTGAGACAGGCTCTAATTCCAAAGTTTTCCATCTTCTCCCGTATAGATCGCATCCGGTCTTAATATTCTTTCCTGCATTTGTTCGAAACAATGAGCTGTCCAACCTGCCGCTCTTCCCATTGCAAATACGGGAGTAAAGATCTCGGTCGGGAATCCTAAACCATGAAGAAGTAACGCAGTATAAAATTCCACATTGGTTTCGAGCACTCGGTCCGGCTTGTATTCTTTCAACAAGTCCAATGCTGTTTTTTCCACGTACATCGCAAGATCATAAAACTCTCTTTTTTCATCCGTATCATATAGGATTTTCGCCGCCTTTGCGAGAACATCCGCACGAGGATCTCTGACCTTATAGATCCGATGCCCGAATCCCATTAGTCTTTCGTTATGCTTTAATTTTTCTCTCAGCACCCTCTCCGCATTTTCCTTCGCTCCTATCTCAAATACGGTATCTAACGCGGGCCCCGGAGCTCCTCCATGCAAAGGCCCTTTTAGTGCACCCAATCCTCCTGTTACCGCCGAGATCATATCGGACTGGGTGGAGATAATCACTCTCGCTGCGAATGTGGAAGCATTCAATCCATGGTCGCAAACCGTATTCAGATACGTATTCAAAGCCCGAACGTTTCTTGGATCGGGATCATTCCCATTCAGCATGTAGAGAAAATTTGCCGCAATGTCCAAGTCTTGTCTAGGAAGAACGGGAGCTTGGCCTTTCAGTAAACGGAAAGCCCACGCGACGATCAAAGGAAATGTGGAAAGAACTGCCATCGCATCCTTTCTGGGATCTTCTTTTTGAGAACCTAAAGAAAGAGCCGCGGATCCGATCCGTAAAATATCGATTAACGGAAGATTCGCATATACGGCTTCCTCTATAATGGTTCGTATCACTTTCGAAAATCTTCTGGAAGATCTGAGTTCCTCCGAGAACAAACTGGTTTCGGTTGGCATTGGCCTTCTATCGTTCCAAAGTGTAAAAATAGTTTCTTCAAAGACTGCCTTTCCGGCGAATTCTTCCACAGCATAACCTGCTATGATCAACCTTCCTCCTTTCCCATCGACCTGGGAAAGTTTGGTCCTTGCTGCAGGTATTCCTTCTAAACCCGGGCTGTAATTTTTCTCTTTTTCCTGTTCAGAGACTAACATTCTATTTCTCCTTTTTTCCATTCGAGTTTAGCGGGTTGACAAATATTAGTCAATGTTGATTATATTGTCAATATATGGCTTTTTCTACTAAAAAACCGTTCTTAAGCGCGGATGAAGCCGCCTCTGCCTTAGGAGTAGAGGTACAAACCATATATTCATACGTTAGTCGCGGCTTACTGCATTCCGAGTCGGGAGGCCATAAGGATAGAAGTAAACGTTATAGAAGAGAAGATATAGAACAATTATTGCTCAGAAGAGAAGAAAGAAGCCAGCCTGGAAAGACCGCCAAAACGGCTTTGTCCTTAGGACAACCGGTATTAGAATCTTCTATCACATTACTCGGAGAAAACTCCCTCTTCTACAGGGGTAAAAACGTTTTAGATCTTTCGGAGAACGAAGGTTTTGAGGATGTAGCTTGTTTACTTTGGGAAGCGGAAGAAATAAATCCATTCGAATCCGATTGGCCGATATTATCCGAAGAATGTATTAAAATCCTAAAATTATTAGAGGGTCGGCCTATCTTAGATATTTCTAGGATCTTACTTCCTTTTTTAGAATATGAAGATGCAAAGGCATTCCGTAAAGATACGAAAACTTTCAAAAAAACTTCTTCTTCTATCTTAAGATATCTAACTCTATTTTCTTCCGGCAAAACTGGATCGGAAGGAAAAATTTCAGAAACACTTTTAAGTAGTTGGAATCCTTCTAGAAAAAAAGAAGATCCGAATTATTTAGCTAAACTAAAACTTTTAGAAGCGGCTTTGATCCTTTCCGCCGACCATGAGTTGAATGTTTCTTCTTTTACCGCAAGATGTGTAGCTTCTAGTGAAGCTTCTCTTTACCAAGTAGTACTCGCGGGACTCGCCGCTTTATCCGGACCTAAACATGGGTTGCTCACAGAGAAAGCGATTCTTCTTCTTGCCCAAGTAACGGGAAATAAAAAGAAAGATAAACAACTCATAGAAGAAAAATTAAGAAATGGAGAAAATATCCCGGGCTTTGGCCACCCTCTATATAAAAAAGGAGATCCTAGAGGTAGAAAGTTAATCGAAATGATATCTAGATCTTTTCCAAACGATCCGGATGCACAATTATATCTACAATTCATAATACAGATAGAAGAACTCTTGGAAGATTATCCTACGATCGATGCAGGACTCGCACTGGTTTCCAAAATGCTCAAATTACCCAAAGGTGCCGGCATCGGAATTTTCGCGATCGGTCGAACCGCGGGTTGGTTAGCTCATGCTATGGAACAATATGAATCCGGAAATTTGATCCGCCCCAGAGCGAAGTATATCGGAAACCCTCCCCAAGAATAATCAAATCCTTGACTCACCAAATCCTTCGCATTAGTTAATAGAAAGATAGGAGTAGGGGTGCTTTAATGTCGGATGTTAATTTTTCCAGGAAAAAATTTATTCAGAAAGCCGCGGCTATCGGAATTCTAACAAGTTCCGGAACTTTATTGGATTCTTGCGCGAGTGTTCATTATGGAATAAAGGAGAGAGGGATCCAATTTTCAAAATTCTCCGAAGTGGAAATCGAACTCGCAAAATTACTTCAAGCAAAAACAGTCCTTCCCTATGGAGATTGGGATCCGAGCCAAGTGTTGTTGCACTGTGCTCAAAGTATTTACTACTCGATAAAAGGGTATCCGGAAAATAAATCCGAACTATTTCAAAACACTCTTGGTAAAATCGCTTTTTGGAATTTTTCTAGAAAGGGAAAGATGTCCCATGACCTAAATGCACCGATCCCCGGTGCGGATGTTTTACAAGCGGGTATTCCGCTTTCAGAAAGTATTTTGGAACTAAAAAAGGCGATCTCAACATTCTCCAATTATAATGGGGAACTTGCTCCGCACTTTGCGTACGGCAAACTCACAAAACAAGAATATGAACTCGCTCATTCAATGCATATAGCGAATCATTTAGATTACGTAACGATCGGTTAGGAATTCTATTCTTCTATCTTTACGCTAGTCAGGATCTTTTCCACGGATTCTTCGTGCCTTCTTCCTTTGATCAAACTTTCGTCTATAATAAAGACCAGACTATAAGGTTGTTTATGTTTTGCTAAAAAGAACATTCCGGTTTTTGCATATCTCGGCCTGAGAACATCGTAGAATGTCCAAAAGGTCCCAAAAAATCTATCTTCAAAAATTTCTCTTTCTAATTCGTTCAATTCTTGGATATCTCCCCTTTGTAATTGAAGATCCAAAAATTTTTTGAATTGCGAAAGTAGTTCTGATTCGTCGTCAAATCGGAATGGAATAAAAAAGATCCTTATTACAGGATAACGATTCGGATCAGAGTCACTGGAAGATATGATACCAGCAATCTGTCCTATACCTGTCTTATCTTCCAAATTCAAATTCTGAGGATTATGAAAGTAAAACTCTTCGGGTAAAAGAATACTGAGCTTTAGATCTTCATTATGTAAGGTCCGATTTTCCTCGTTGTAATTCCAACGACTCAGATCCTTTTGTTCGAAATCTGGTTTGAACATGGAGTAGGCCACGAAAATCTCAGCCTTCTGCAAACTTTTAAAACTGACTAGACCGGCGGCTAAAACCACCATTCCTAATAATCCAATTTTATAATATGTTTTGTTCTCAATAAATCTAGTACTTAAAACTCCGACGGCATAAACCAAAAAGAAAAGAATACCGGATCTATTCTCGAAAAATCCCGTAAGTAAACAGGCCAATATTGAAAAAGCGAAAAACGAAGCTTCCGCCCATGGAACCAATTTGATCGTGGGTCTTTCAATACCTACTTCCGCAAAAATTGCGGGTAAAACGATCTTAGTTTCTAGTTTTCGGAATGCGAATACGATACCCCAAAAAAGGATACCGGATACAAGGTAGCCGATCAAAGCCAGACCGATCATCCATAACAATGGGAGATGTGCTTCGTGATATAATAGAAAGTATAACGCGAAAACGGAATATATCAGGAAGAGCTTTTTGGTTAAGGAAAGTTCTTGCAGCTTTCGAGACAGGGCTGTTCTCTTTTCCCATCCTGGAATTCTAGGGAGCGAATTAATGAACCAGATCACCCAGTTTTTCTCCAATCTAAAGGCGGACTTTGACAGGTTAAACCAATCCGTGGACGACCTGGTGAGAACCTATAAGGCCATCGTTCATTTTCTGGATTTGATTTCAAATCTCTTTCCTGTCGATTTGGTCTTGGTTTTAATACTTTCCCTGCCTATATTATACGTTATCAATACTTTATCTCCATCTACGCCAAGAGTGAACTATACGATCTCTGTGGTTTTTATCTCAGGACTTAGATCTTTCTTAAGTCACACGATTTCCGAGTCTTGGGAAATTTTTGCTGTCATAAAGACTGCACTCACACTTCTTCTTCCCGCTTACTTTTTCGTAGTGTTTAAATTCGGATTTTCTTTATTCCGCAAGTATAAGGTAAAGAAAAAGGCTCTCTCTCCCGGACATTTAGAATCGTCCTTTATCAGTTTGCAAAAGGCCTATCATGATCTGAGTGCAGAAATCTATTCCGAACTTGGCAGGAATGAAGGGAAAGGTTTTTTGGACGGGGAGAAGTTTTTACCGAAGATCCAAGATCTCGAAACTTCCATCATTGGATTAAAAACTCTGATCAAAAAGCAGGAGAATGTTTCTCATTCTTCGGAATAAATGAATACTCCCGGTAGATTCCTGAATTTGCCGTCGTAATCCAGCCCATAGCCGATCACGAATTCTTTTCCTATATTCCAGCCTATATATTTGATCGGATATCCGACTGCCTCTCCCCCTTCTTTAAATAACAAAGAAGCGATTTCCAGTGACTTCGGTTTTTTGGATAGAATATGAGAGATCAAAAATTTCAGTGTACGGCCCGTATCCACGATATCTTCTACAATTAGAATATCTCTGCCTGAGATCTCCGAATCCAAGTCTTTAATTAATTCTACGTTTCCGGAAGATTCCATTCCAACATAAGATTTTGCCTGTATAAAATCCAATTCTATCGGGATGGGAACCGCTTTAGTCAGATCGGAGAAGAAGTAAATCCCGCCTCTTAGAACGCATACAAAAACGGGATTTTTGCCTTGGTAATCGTTTGCGATTTGCAAACCCAATTCTTTTACTCTAGAAGAGATCATCTCTTCGTTAAACAATGTCTGAAACGGTATATTATTAAAATTTGAAGTATTATTCTTCATGGGATCCAAAACCTTTTGAGTCTGCAACTTTGTCTTCCCAGATCCGCCCAATCTTTCTGGTCCGTCACTAAACTTATAAAAGAAGAAGTGGGAAATTTTTCGAAAAGAGAGTCGGGATTATTTCCTAATAATAAATAATTCGCAAGATCTTCCATTCCCGGATTATGACCTATCAAAACTACATTGTTAATTTTAGAAGGTAGACCTCTTAAAATCCTAAGTAAGTCGGAATACTCCGCCTCATATATTTCACTTATAATCTTTGTATCATTCGTAATATTCTGAAAACTCTGTATTATCTTCCAAGTTTCAGAAGTTCGGACGGATGGCGAAACAAGGGCGACATCCGCAACAAAGGAAACCTTCTTCACATATTTTCCTAAAAATCGCGCGTTTTTACGACCTCTCTTAGACAAAGAACGTTCCTTATCCTTTAAATGAGTATCGCTCCAATCGGATTTAGAATGTCTAATGAGATGAATCTCTTTCAAAAATCCTCTCCTCCGCGATAAAGCTTCAAATCTGGAATTTCATTGACAAGGATCTTTCCCGACGATAAAACTCATGAGCTATGTCAAAGATGTATATTATCGGGGTGGTCCTATTAATATCCTTTGCCACAAACCTTTCTTCACAAATTGCTGGAACTCCCGATGAGGAAAAGGCTAAAAAAGAATTACAAAATCAATGGTCTAAAAAATTCCCAGGAGACAGAATACTCTCCGTTCAAGCGGTAGGAAAGCCTAAGCTGATAGAGAAAGAATCTCCGGAAGAGAACGCACCTGCAGATCTCAGATATAAATTTTCCTTCTTCGTTACTAGTCGGAAAAAAGAAGGCCAGACGACCAAAACTCCGGTTGGAGTGATCTATCAATTCATAAGAGAAAAAGGTTGGGTCTTCTCCGACATCGGAATGGCAAGATCTGTAGTTGTCACGGAACCAGGAAAGGAACCGCCTACAAAAGACGAACTTTACCAAATTGTAGAAGATGCGATCTTAGAAGAGAAAGGAAGATCCAAATCGGTAGATTCAATTCGTTTAACGGAACCGGAATTCGGACAGAATCTGACTCCCAATAAAGAACAATTTTGGTTCAGATACGAGGGAGACTTCGAAATTTCCGAAAACGGTTCTAAAACGGTTTGTTCCGACATAGTAATTCGATTGGTGAAGGAGCAAAACTCCGCCGTTTGGAAAGCGGAATGGGACGAAAAAGGAAAATGTAAAATCCCAGAAGAATAAGATCAAATCTTATTCTTACCTACCAATTCGCCGATCGACCTCGCTCCGACTTTTTTCAGAATTCCATCTAGATATTCTAATATTCTAACAGGCAAAAATGGTCCGTTGTAAACGTAGCCTGTATATAATTGGACTAGGTCAGCTCCTGCTAAAATTTTTTCTAAGGCTGCTTCTCCCGAGTCGATCCCGCCGACTCCTATGATAGGAAGACTTCCCTGTAAGATAGAGTAGGCATAGCGAACAAACTCTGTGGACCTTTGGCGAAGCGGTTTTCCGGAAACTCCGCCTTCTTTTTCTACGTTCGGGTATCTGGATAAGACCGATTTGTCTATTGTTGTGTTGGTGAGAATGACACCTGATAATTTAGAGTCGGGTAAGAGTTCCAGCAGGCCCTTCAATTCTTCTTTTTCCATATCGGGAGCAAATTTTACAAAAGTAGGGATTGGAAATTTTCCGCCTAAACCGCTTCGGATGCCTTCCATCAACTTGGTAAAGTTTTCCTTCTTTTGGAAATTCCTAAGACCGGGAGTATTGGGAGAAGAGATATTGATCACCGCATAGTCTGCATGGGCGGTGAGTTTTTTTAGAGAATATACGTAATCATCTACCGCGTCTTCTTCCGAGACAATTTTTGTTTTGCCTACGTTAATCCCTCTTACACAGTTCTTTTTCTGTTTTCGGATGGTTTCTTCGGCAGCATCCGCTCCGGGATTATTAAATCCCATTCGATTGATCAAAGCCTCGTCTTCGGCATATCGGAAAATCCTAGGCTTTGGATTTCCAGGTTGTGCTTGGCCTGTGATCGTTCCGATCTCAATCGAACCGAAACCTAATCTAGAAAGAAACGGATATAATTCTCCAGTCTTATCAAAGCCCGCGCCTAGTCCGACTGGATTTGCAAATTCGATCCCTGCGACCTTTGTTTTCAAACGATCGCTGGAGTAGGTCATTAGCGATTCCAAAACAGGAAACACAAACGGAAGCTTTTTAGAAAGCCCAAGTAGATTTTGGGCAAGATAGTGAGCGGATTCAGGATGAATGCTTAAGAAGAAAGGTTTTGCGGTTTTCTCATAAACCCATTGTTTCCATTCAGAATTCATCCGTTCTCCTTGTAGATTGAAGTGTTTAAGACCAGCGAAATATACGAAGCCCAACACCCAAGAAGAAAAATCCGATCACGACCATAAACGCGCAGGGATAAACGATTTCCGTTAGTCCTGCCCCTTCTATAAATATGGCTCTCAAAGTATCCGCCATCAAGGTCAAAGGTAAATGTTTTATGAACGGAAGTACGATATCCGGGAAGTTTTTATAACTGAAGAAGATCCCGGAAAGGACCATCATCGGAAAGGTGAAAGCGTTCACGAGCCCATTCCCTACCTGAGAGCTTTGTGCTCTGGAACCGACAAAGATACCGATACATGCAAATACGAAATTTCCGGTCAGAAAGATCAAAAGTGCAGCCGGTATAGATCCGAAAAAGGCATTTTCAAAAACGGTAAATGTAAACGTTAAGAAGATGATCGATTCTACGGTCGTAACAAAGATCCGAGTGAAGAAGAAAGACATTACAAACGCCAACTTATTCATTGGGGTTGCGGACATTCTTCTTAAAAGTTTTTTCATCCTCATCTCGATGAGATTCCAGCCCACTCCCCAAAGGCAAGAATTCATGACTCCCATAGCGAGCATTCCAGGTACGAGATAATCTATATATCTTGTTCCTTTCGAATCCAGTTTTCGGATATTAGAGTTACCTTGTTCTGTTCCTTGCATACTCAAAAGAGCATTGGAAAGAAGGAGATAATCTCTCTGCGCATTTGCATTATTCGGATCGAAGGAAAATTCTAAATTTCCTTTTTCATCTTCTTGCACGAGAAGATTGATCTCTCCTCTTTTTAGGGCTTTGATCGCTTCTTCTTCCGCAAGCAGCTGAGGAACGATCACACCTAATCCGTTGGAATTCCCACCGGAAGAGTTAGAAAATGCTTTTTCGATTTTTGCCGATAGCCCGCTTGCATCATGCGAAGAGGAAATGACGGCAACTCTCGTTTGAGGCACCCCTTTAGAAGTGAATGCAAGTCCTAACACGCCTGCGATCGCTATCGGGAATATGAATGCCCAGAATAGGATCCCAGGTTCCCGATAAAATTCTTTTAATTGAATCGTGACTAAATGATAGATTTGTTTCATTCTTCCAATCCTCTTCCTGTCATCGAAAGGAATAAGTCGTCCAAGGTCTTTTTATGACACTCTAGTTCTTTTAAAACGATCCCGGACTTTGAAAAGGAATCCAACATGGCAGGAAGATAATCCGTAATTCTCTCCACGTAGATCCTGCCTTCTTTCGAATCGGAATTCCAACTGAATTTGAATTTTCCTTTTTCAGGAAGATATCCACTCGGATCCGTTCCATTCTCCAAAGAAAAACGGACAATTTCTCCTCCGCCTAATTTTCCTAAAAGGTGAGTTAAAGATCCTTGGTCCAAGATCCGGCCCTTATCCATTACGATGATCCTGTCACAAAGTACTTCCGCTTCTTCCATATAATGTGTAGTGAGGATCATCGTAGTTCCGTAAGCTCGTAGATCCTCTAGGATTTTCCAGATATCTCTTCTAGCCCCGGGATCCAAACCTGTAGTTGGCTCGTCCAAAAAAAGAATTTCGGGCTTGTTCATGATAGAAACCCCTAAAGCCAATCTTTGCCTTTGGCCTCCTGATAAACTGTTTACGAAGGATTTACTTTTTTCGGAAAGTCTAGTGAGTTCTAAAATTTCATACAGTCTAGATTCAGGAGCCTTGTAGAAACTTCCGAATAATTTCAGAGTTTCCCAAACTGTGGCCCGATCCATAAATCTTGTTTCTTGCAGAGCGAGACCTATATTACTTCTTAAAAAAGTTTCGCTCTCTTTCCAACTTGTGCCTAAAATTTGGATCTTTCCGGAATCCGGAAATTGGATCCCTTCCAACATTTCGATCAGAGTCGTTTTTCCGGCTCCATTCGGTCCAAGCAAACCTACGAACTCTCCCTTTTTAATTTCTAGAGAAAGATCGCTAACGGCGGTTACATCTTTGAATTTTTTAGTTACATTCTTTACGGTGATAATAGAGGAATCTAATGACACAAATATTCGACCTTGGGCTTAAAATGTTGGATAGCTCCGCTTGTTCAAGAAATTTCGAAGGTAAAAAATCCTAAGAAAAGCGATTGAATCCGATCCTATTACGTTTATTTTTTTCTCATGAGTAGGGTTTTACGTTTCAAAAATATCGAATATCCGAAAGTAAAAATAGACTTCGGTCTTTTACTCTTCTCCTTTTTCTCCGTAGCCTTTGTTGTTTGGATATTTTTTCGTCTTTTTCCTTTTACGATCGTTGATGACGCATATATTCATTATAGAGTGGCCGAAAATTTCGCAAAAACCGGACTCCCATATTACAATTTAAACGATCCAGTAAATTCAACATCTTCCCCGAACTGGACGATCTGTCTTAGCCTTCTTTCTAAAACCGGAATTCCCATAACGTATGCCGCTTTTCTTTTAGGTTGTATTGGGCTTTTCAGTACCATATATATTTTCGGGATACTTTTAAAACGAGAGAATATAAATGCCTCTCTAAGATATGCCGGTCTTTTGCTGACTTTCGTTTGGATTTATGATACGGTACTTATGGGAATGGAATCCGCCGCCGCATTGTCTTGTTTAATGTTTGGAATTTATCTCCAAGAAAGAAAAAGTAAATTTTCTCTTTTAATACTCTGCTTAAGCGTATTTTTCAGATACGAACTTGCCGTTTTTCTAATATTCTTTTTCCTATTCCCTTCTCCAAAAATACCCGATCTAAAGGAGATATTGATCGCGGGCCTTCCTATTTCGGCTTTGAGCCTA
Organism: Leptospira sp. B5-022; assembly: GCF_000347035.1. Lineage (GTDB taxonomy): Bacteria > Spirochaetota > Leptospiria > Leptospirales > Leptospiraceae > Leptospira_B > Leptospira_B cinconiae. Next base: position 77,188 of record NZ_ANIJ01000018.1, on the reverse strand, counting down.
TGGATGTATTTTCATTTCGGAACGATTCTTCCCAGAGCTGGAATGGTCAAACTTTCCGTTTATTCCATCTCTTACGACCATCCTGTTTTGGCAATTTTTGGAGATTATTCGGTAGCAGTCGCTTACCTAGCCTTATTCTTTTTAGTCGGTTTCATTTTATACAGGATAGGTTTTAAAACCGCTCCAAGATTCGTTCTTTCTGCTTGGGCCTTCGGGCTGGCTTTACCTTTGATCTATATACTGGGTCGTGTATTCGTATTCAGATGGTATACTCCTCTTTTCTTGGCACCGTTTTCTTTCTCGGTAATTTGGGCTTTTCACAAAATAAAGGAGGTCGATAATAAAGGGTTTGTTTATGCCTTGTTTTCACTTTCCATCTTAGGTGTCTTATATCAGCCGTTGCCAAAGATCTCGAAGGACATATATGCCGGCCTTTTCGGACTTTCCGAATACCGAAAACTGACATACAATTCCAGAATAGTACGTTACTTGGAGATCGGAAAATATTTAAACCAAAAGAAGCCCAACGGAACCTTGCTTGCTCCTGAAATCGGCGCCTTGGGACATTCCTTTGAAGGAGAAATAATAGATGCGGTAGGTTTAGGCTCGTCCGTATCCGTTTCCTACCATCCTTTAAAAATCCCGGAAGAGCGTTCCGATGGAGCGATCGGAGCCATCCCTCCTAAATTGGTCTTGGATACGGTTCCCGATTTTGTAGTCAGTCTCCCGGTTTTCGCAGAGGCATTACTTCAATCTGAATTTACCGAAATTTACAATTGCTCTCAAGAAACCCCTTTTGCGGAAGAAACGAAGGAGATTCTCGAAGGAGAAAAGATATGGGGATACGATTGGATCCTCGTTTGTGAGAAAAAGGCAGGATGAAGAAGGAACATTACGATATTTTAATTATAGGGAGCGGCATATCTTCCTCTTTTTTTCTGACTAGAATTCTCCAAAAAAAAGAGATCATCGGAAAAAAGATATTAGTCCTGGAAAAAGGATATGAAGAATCCCATTCGGAAAGGAAAGCAAGACGATTCCGAAAACATAACGGAGTAGTTGCGACAAAACTCGATCCGTCAAAAACATTCTTACAAACCGATGATACTAATAAAAAATGGACATATTCTCCTTCTTTCGGGGGAAGTAGCAATTGTTGGTATGGAAACACATTACGTTTTTTACCAAACGATTTCCGTACAAAATCGATTTACGGATACGGAATAGATTGGCCTCTAACCTATGAGGAATTAGAAAACTATTATTCCATTGCTGAGAATATTTTCCAAGTCTCGGGTCCTTCCAAAACTCCTTTTCCTAAAACTTCTTCCTATCCTTTACCACCGCATAAACTTTCCGGATTTGATAAACTTTTGCAGAAAAAATTCGGCTCTCTTTACATTGCAACACCTTGTGCAAGACCTTCCATTTCCATTGAGCAAAGACCTAAATGTTGTAATTCGGGTGTCTGCCACGTTTGTCCTATAGATTCTAAATTCACAGTGACAAACAGTTTATCGGGAGCTTACGAGGATCCACGTGTCATATTGAAAACCGAGGCTAAAGCGGAATATTTACGGATCGAAAACGGTATTGCGAAATCCGTTCTGATCACCTATCAAGAAAAAGAATATGAGATTTCTGCCGATTTATTCGTACTAGGAGCAAACGCTATCTTCAATCCATTTCTACTAATTAGATCCGGGGACAATTCTCCGGAATTGGGAAAAGGGATCAATGAACAGGTTTCGATAAATTGTTCGATGGAATTGGATCAAATAACAGGCTTCGACGGAAGTACCGTAATTTCGGGATTAGGTTATATGTTTTATGATACTCCGGAACGAAAAAAAACCTCTGCCTGTCTCGTGGAAAATCATACTGCACCTATTCTTGGCGGCAATAGGTGGAAAAATGGATTCAATCGGGCGAATGTTAAATTCATCTTTGAAGATCTCAGACAATCCCAAAACAGGATAGAATTGGATTCGAATGGAAAATTACCTATCGTGGTTTATAAAGGGCATCATCCGAGAACGCAAGCTGCCTTAAAAAACACGGAAAAATATGCTTCGGAAATCGCAAAGGCAGTTTCGGCCTCTTCATTTACCTTGGCTGAGTCCATCAATTCGACCGAGTCCCATATTCAAGGAACCGTTCCTATGGGAAATTCAACCGGGAATAGCGTAGTCGATCGAGATCTCGTCCATCATAAGATCCGCAATCTATGCGTTTTGGGCTCTTCTTCTTTTCCTACTTCCCCTCCTGCAAATCCAAGCTTAACAATCGCAGCTCTTTCCCTTAGAACAGCAGACAGATTATTCGATTCCGGATCCCGATCTTGAAAGTCATCAATCATATACTAAAAAACAGATACTCAAGATCCGGTTTTTTGATTGGATTACTTTCCGCGACCGCGTTCCTGTTCTTTCGTTTCATCCAAAACAATTGGAAAAGAAAAATTACCGATCATATCAAAACAATACTTTTGGAAAAGACGGAAAGTTTCGTGGACTTGCAAGGATTGATCGAACGATACACTGAGGATTTTTACGAGAATATTGTTGTTCGAAATTTGTACGATATTCCTACATCATTTTTTTATAATGCGTATTTAGGTGAAGTCCGTTTAGACCTGTTGGAATTCTACGAAGATAAACTTTTGATCAGTTTCCTTCTTTCAACCGACTTTTATAATTCGAAAAATTCGCAAAAAAAGATCGAATATCTTTATTTTTACGATCCCTATGCTTCTCCCTGCTACCGTCCGAATTTAAGTTCAGATCCCGAATGAATTTAATTCTTACGCAACTTTTCCGCTTTTTTCACCCAGTCTTTTTTGAGATATTCCAGGATCTTATCCTTATTTTTTAATGCGTCCGATTTCCCCAACTCATAAGTTTCCCTAACACCTTTTGCATTCGTATAATCAAAAGAAGTAATAGGTAAAGGTTTAGATGGGGTCACTAAAAAACACCGATCCAAAAGGCGAGGGTCCTTTCCCACGATCGTTGTTTGCTCGTAATGTATCCCTATAATTTTTGCATTGGGAGGAAACGCTTCCAGAAGTAAGTTATTCGTGAGCCCTCCGTCCAGATAATATTCCTTTCCATGATTCTGAAAAGAAACGATAGGAGGAATAGAGGAAGAATTTAAGATAATCTGTTCGATCACACTCGGGTCCCTAAAATCCGCCTCCGTAAAAAGAACTTCTTTCATATTCCAATTTCTCAATACACGAAACGTCCTTTCGGTATAAAGTCCTTTGTTACGATCTCTTTCATCCTCTAAGAACGCTTTTCCGGTTTCTGCGATCAATCTAGCGAGCCTAAATGTATTCCTATTGGAATCGTCTTTCGGAAATGCCTTGATCGTATGAATAAAAACTTTTGCCCCGGAACGAATGATCTTTTCGAAATCCATTCCGAATCGGATCGTCCTACGATACATATCCTCATGAGGAAATGCCTTCTCTCCGCTGAATAAACGAGTAAAATAAAAATTGCGAGGGTTCTTACGAACGATCCTTTCAAAAAAGGAAACGGATTCTTCTTCCGTTTCGCAGAGTAATGAAAGTACCATTGCAGCACCTGCGGAAACACCGGACACTTGCCTGAGTTTTAATCCCCAATTTTTCAACTCATGTCCAAACCCTAAACCGTAGAATGCCTTACATCCACCGCCTGCGATCGCAAAACAGATCTCGTCTTCTAACCAAATCCCTTGCAGGACCTCGCCGAACTTGGATCCAGGGTCTGACTTTCTGGAAGGAAGTTCGTATTCATCTATGATCGGCATTTAATTTTCCCCGGAGTCCAGGCTCCAATGACCATTTTCCGATTTCGGATCGGAATTCTAAAAGTAAAAAATCAGAGATCCAAAAGAACCAGGACTTCGAAATGTTTAGTCCTGGGAAAGAAATCCGTAAGAATTATTTCCTTAGGCTTATATCCTGAGTTTTTTAAGATCCCAAGATCTCTTGCTAAAGTGCCCGGATTACAGCTGGAATAGATAACGCGAGAAGGTTTATGTTCATCCAGAAAATCTAATAAGGAAGAAGAAGCGCCTGCCCTCGGAGGATTTAGAATACACAGTTTTGCTCCGATAGAACCTAATTTTTTTGGCAAAGAAGAATTCAGATCCAATGTATGGAACTCTAAGTGAGAATACCCTATATTCTTCGCATTACTCGCGGCCGCTTTTACCGAAGAGTTGGACAACTCGTAACCGGAAAGACGAGTCACTAAATGACCGATCGCTAAGCTGATAAGTCCTGCTCCTGAATAAAATTCTAATACAGGTCCGCAGTCTTTTGGGATCCAAGACCGGATCTTGAGCATCCATTCTTCCAAAAGAAAACGATTCACTTGGGTAAAACCATCTGCCGGGATGGACCATTCTAATTTTTCGGGGAGATACGGACCTATTTTCACTTCCTGTTTATCATATTCCAAAATTTTTCCGAAGGAATAACGGAGTCTCCAATCTCCCTTCTTAGAAAACGTTTTTTTACTTTCTAAATTCTTTCGGATGTACTCGTTCATCTCGGAAGGAAGATGTTTACAACCTTCTTTGGGAAATAAAACCAAGGAATTGGAATTCTCTTTATAAAATCCGGCGTTCGGTTTTCCTTTTTTGAGTCCGATTTTGATTTGAGCCGTATTCCTATAACCGTTAGAAGGTCCGCTTAAAATTTCAATTTCCGGGATTTGGGAAGGCTCCAACCTGGAAACATATAAAAAAGAATTCTGCAAAAGCGCTTTTTTGATCCGAAGTTCTTCCTCATACGGAATATGGCGATAAGAACAACCTCCACATTCGGGAAACGCAGAACAATCTGAGGCAATCCGAAACGGAGAAACATTTTCCGTGGATACTACAGTTCCCCAAATCAGTTTAGAATTTTCTTTATCAGTTCTGATCCGAACTGTTTCTCCCGGAACCGCAGCTTTTACGAATACGGTTTTATTCTCTGCATGAGAAATACAAGTTCCAAGATTCGCCCATTTCTCCACGACTAATCCGGAAATTTCTCTATGGTTCTTTTCCGTACTCATAGGTAAATCACCTTGACAGGGTCCCCCATCTTGTCAGTAAAGTAATCCTTAACCGGAGAAGTGGCCGAGTGGTTTAAGGCAGCGGTCTTGAAAACCGTCGTGGGTAACTCCCACCGTGGGTTCGAATCCTACCTTCTCCGAAGACGGAACTACACTGGAGATGTGCCTGAGCGGTCGAAAGGAGCAGTTTGCTAAACTGTCGTATGGGGTAACCTGTACCCAGGGTTCGAATCCCTGCGTCTCCGAAAGTTCCATACTCTCACCTGACCCCGGGAAATAAGAAGATGTCGGACCAGAGATTCAACACCCGGGAATTCCTGGAAGAAACCAAGCGATTATTAGAAGGGGAAGAATATCCTAATCTATTCGCTGCTATTTCCTATATTCCTTTTTTAGGATGGGTCATTCCTTGGTTTTTTAGAAGAAAACAGGAAATCTGCAAGTTTCACGCGCTCCAAGCGATCAAGTTGAACCTAGGATTCGTTTTTCTGTATTTGGTTGTTTGGTTCTTAAGAGAGTTCCCAATCCTAAGCACCATCTTAAAATGGATACATGCAAATCCAGTTGTAACCGATTTTATAAGCTATGTCGCATGGCTGGCTTTATTTGGTTATGGAATTTTGGGAGCCTTGCAAGCGTATCAAGGCAAACTGTTCGTATTACCATTATTTCCGGAAATAGAAAATGAAGTTCGAAAAATACTCAGCAAAATTAGAAGAACTCAAGGCTAAAGTCCTAGATCTTCTCTCTCCTTATTGGAACCAAGCCAAGAGTTTTATAAACACTGAGAGATTTCGCATCTACTTGGTGACACTTCCTCTATTCGGCAACTGGTTGATCGGATTTTCTTTCTACTCCAACCAAGCGGAAGTCTATAGACATGCAAAACTTTCCTTTGTTGGTGTTCTGTATTTTATCGCATTCTTAGTATTGTCTTGGCTTTTCTCCTTTATCCCGGTTGTAGGACCTTGGTTGGCCAATCTTGCACACTTAGCAGGAGTCATTATCTATCTTGGTTTATCCGGTTTACTGCTATACAATTACACCAAGGGAAAAAAACTGGTCCCGAAACTTCCCCAAGAGCATTTAGAACTTTTGGAAAAGAAATTCTTTTAATCACCCGCGCCCATAGCTCAGCTGAATAGAGCGTCTGACTACGGATCAGAAGGTCGGAGGTTTGAATCCTTCTGGGCGCACCAACTTCCTCTTTCCCATAAACTCTGACATTATGTCCCATATAATCTTGAAAATATTCTGAATTTTTGCTCAGAAAACTTGACTTTAATACTGAGTCTCAAAAACGATAGTTATATAGAAAGAGATCGGGAACCAGAATGGAAAAGTGCCATTGTGCTCAAATCACGTTTGAAAAAATCGTAGAGACAGCAAAACAACAAGGACAAGATTATCGCGAAGTGGTAAAAGCTTGCGGAGCTGCGGATACTTGCACAGCCTGCAAAGATTACTTAATCGCGTATTGCGAACAGCATCTACAACTTGTCTCGGCCGGATAAATTACTCATCGATCAGGAGTTATTCGATAAACTCCTTCCACTTGCTTCCTCTTCCGCTAGGGGAAGAACGAACCATAACTTTCACGAATTAATAGAACCGTATCAGAGATTTCTGAACGTACTAACAAAGGACACGTACGTCCAAGTTCATTGTCACAAAAATCCCCCCAAACCTGAGACCTTTCTAGTTCTAAAGGGAAAACTAGGCTTCATTCTATTCGAAGAGGACGGAAGTATCAGGGAGAAACATATCCTAAGTTCGGATGGCCCAATTTACGGGATAGATATTCTACCTGGAGTGTACCATACACTGGTCTGCCTTTCGGAAACCTGTATTTGTTTCGAAGGGAAATCCGGACCGTACGATCCCGGCACTGACAAAGAGTTTGCCGCATTCGCCCCAACGGAGAACAGCGATGGAAAAACTCAATATCTGGATTTTCTCAGATCTCTTTTCTAAAATCCGGAAAAATTTAACCGTGTCGCTCCTAAGCCTACAGCGAATATAGATCAAGATCTCGGATCGAAAATATCCTCGTACAATTCCCGGATCTTTTTCAAATTTCTTCCCGGCGGGGAAGGAAAAGGAATGATCCTGCCTAAATTTTTCGCCGTACCGGTTTCTTTTTGTTCTTCCGATTCTTTATGATTATGTCTGTTTAAAGGGGGGAGATTTTCTCTCTCCATAAATTATACCTTCGGAAAATCGAAGTCCTAAATTCAGTGACATTCGCTAGATTTTTTAAAAATGAAATCGGAAAATCCGGTTTGAAATTTACGAAAACTGTTGCCATAGTATTTTCCCAGGCAAACATGCGAATGGTTTGAAAGGATTTTGCTTATAGGCGATTCCGATCAGATCCTATTCTGAACTTCCCCTTAACGGAAAGGAAAAGTATGCCTGAATTCGATCAAATCGATCTGTTCAACTATGCCGCTTACGGCAATGAAGACGATCCTCAATGGGACGATATACGTAATTATATTCGCTCTAATGCCAACGCTTCGAAGGAATACGAGGAGATCAAAAAAAATCTCTCGAATGTTCAACCGAAACGAAAACAAAAAGATTTCGGAAGACCCCGACAAGAGGTAAAATCCTCCGATGGAGATCCGAACTCCAATAAGCCTGCGGGGCAGGATAAAAAATGGTGGAGCGTTTTCTTAGGAGAATAGTCGCTTAGGAAGGTTGACCGTGGAGAAAGAAGCAAAAACATATCTTCGGATCAAAAATTTCGTGGCTCCCTTTATTGGTCTAGCCGTGAATATCAGCGCGTACGGAACCGAGAATATTGTAACTAACGGTAAAGTAATTCTTACCTGCAATCATAGATCAGATATGGATCCTTTTATTCTTTCTTATACTTTTCCTAGATTCATTTCCTGGATCGCTGCAGAATACACTTTCAGAATTCCTATATTCAGAGACCTAGCAAAGATCGCGGGTGGGATCCCGATGTCCATTGACGGAAATATTTCCATCGGTTCCATTAAGATGATCCAACAGGTTTTTAAAAAGGGAGAGACCTTAGGAATTTTCCCGGAAGGCCATGACTATATGGTCAAAAACGATTTTAAATCCGGAATGGTAGACTTTCATTCAGGCTTCGCTGCATTTTCCATTCGCAATAAAGTGGATATTCTTCCTTCTGTCATTATCCCTGTAGAGGAATCTTATTCTGATATTCCAATACCTCCTATCGTTCGCAGCTTTATGGGAATGCCAAAAGAAGTCTGCGATATCAAAAAGCGTGCGATCTATAAAAAGGTAAAAGTGATCTACGGAGAAAAAGTAGACCATAGGGATTTTCTTTCAGGCACCTTAGAGGAGAATATGAAACAACTCTCCGATACGGTCAGAAACAGAATGATCGCCTTACAAGAAGGTCAGTACGCGGAAGCTTAAACTTCCACGACTCCGCTGAATACTTCCGTAGCCGGACCAGTCATTAACACATGACCTGATTCCAACCATTGCACTCGTAAGGTTCCACCTCTTAGATCGATACGGACATCTTTGCCAGTCTTACCGTTTAGATGAGAGGCTGTCATCACTGCACAAGCACCCGTTCCGCAAGCCAATGTTTCTCCGGCACCTCTTTCCCAAGTTCTTTGGTAAAGATGGTCTTTTCCTCTTAAGGATACGAATTCGACATTTACCCTACGAGGAAATAGTTCCGTATGATTTTCGATCAATGGACCGATCTCTCGGACCGGAAATTGATCCGGATCTTCTACATAAATAATACAATGTGGATTTCCCATACTTACGGCGCTGAATTTCAAATTGTAAGAAGAATAACCCGGCAATCCGCTCAAGAAAGAAAGCGGTTGTTCTAAGATCGGATTTTCATTTTCCCATTTAACAGGGATTAAAGAAGGAACCAAGATCGGTTTTCCCATGTCCACGGAAACTTGTTCCACTTTACCGCTTCCGTTTACTTTCAGGTCGAGTTCTAAAATTCCGGCGCCCGTTTCTATCTTAGGTTGTTTTTTGTTCGTAAGACCGTGATCGTACACGTATTTTCCAACGCAACGAATTCCGTTCCCGCACATCTCGGAAGAAGAACCGTCCGCATTGTACATATCCATTTGGAAATCGCCTTTATCGGATGCACGGATAAAGATCACACCGTCACCTCCGATCCCGAAATTACGGTCGGAAAGTTTTTGGATCTGTTCGGGGCTCAGACGTAAATCGTCTTTAGTTGCATCCACGTAAACGTAATCGTTTCCGATCCCTTCCATCTTGGTAAAATGTACTTTAGCCAAACGAATCTCCTAATTAAACCTGAGAGGTTGTTTCCATGCTTCCAATGGGACCTTCCTTGGAAAATCCAAAAAGGCCTGGACCGACTTCGTTTTTTACTGGAATTTAGAGGCTGAAACCGAAGGATAAGATCCAGTCCCTATGGTCCTGGCTCTTTAAGCCCGTGATCAAACACTTATCGAAAACCTAAGTTTTGGGACGGACTATAAACTATCAATCCAACGGACACTCCCTTTTGAACCAGACCTGTTATCTTTGCGGAAGTCAGAAAAACAAAACCTTATTCGTCGAAAACGGAATCCCAATCGTGCGTTGTTTGAATTGCAGCCACGCATTCTCCACTTATGAGCAAGACGAACATTACGAAGGATACTGGGACGACGAAACCGGTTATGATTTAGACTGGTGGGATGTGGCTCATAGAGAGATCTACAAAGACTTCATAGGAAAATTTCTTTCGGCTCCTAAAGGGAAAATTTTGGATGTTGGTTGTGGACTCGGTTTCTTCGTAAAAACGATCGGAACTACAAGACCGGGTTGGGAAGCTGTGGGTTACGAGATCTCCGAAAAAGCGGTCAAATTCGCGAGAGAAAAAAACGGTCTCAAACAAGTATTCCCAGGTATCGTTCAGGACAGTGGCCTTCCGAAAGAAAGTTTTGATATCATCACTCTTTGGGACGTAATCGAACATATCCCTAAACCGCATAGTCTCATCCAATATTTATTCGGACTTTTGAAACCCGGCGGATTTTTGTTCGTTCAAACTCCGAATTTCCCTGTTCAGCTATTCAAAGCAAAACTGAAAGTTGCTTTAAAAGGTATGCAAGAAGGCGGACATTACCTAGAAGCAAAAGATCATATTAACGATTATACGGAAAAAACTTTAGGACTTCTGGCGAAACAATGCGGATTTTCTTCCGTCGAGTTTTCGATCCTAAAACCGATCGCTTCCGTGTCCGGAGTTTCCGGCCCGAAAGCGAAATTAGGGATCTTCTTAAAGAAAGCCTTCTATTACGGAACCTTAATGCTTTGGTATCTGACATTCAAGCAAGTGAACCTAAATCTGACCTTATTTGCTCTGCTGAAAAAGAAGTAATCAAAGTACGATCCCTTTTTCCAAACTTAAGATATAATTTAAAGCGGAGGATAGATCGGGAGATTCCCAATATTCTTTTCCTTCTAACGATTTCTTTTCCAGAACTGATTTGGTTTTGGAAGAAGAGATGGGACTTTTCAGATAAAAAGCTTCTAACCCGAAAGCAAGTCCTCCACCAATATCGTCTTGTAATGAGTCTCCAATGATATACGACTTTTTAGGGTCGGCAGTCAATAACGCCTTATTAAAGATCAAGGCAGAAGGTTTTTCCGCTCCGCTTTCTTCTGAAGTGACTAATTTGTATTTAAAGTCTTTTGGAAACAGGACTGATAATTTCAGCAATTGGGTCCTGAGAGACTCGTTCGTGATTATGACTATATCCTGGACTTCTTGTAAAGCTCTGAGCAGAGACAAAATCCTTTTAAACTCTTTAAAGTTTTTCTTTTTCCAATCTTTGATCCCTTGCAGAAAAAATCCAAAATAAACGGAGTCCAGTTTTAGGACAAAAGAAGGATCCAATCTCCCGAATAGAAGTTCCGACATCTTCTTAAAATAAAGAATGCGTAGTCGATTGACCGGATTGTTCGGAAGTTCTTTTTTAACTTCTGCTCGGACAGTATCGTAAGTCTTTTTGAATTCTTTAGAAGAGGAGAAGCCCAGGGTCTTTGCCTTTTTTTCCATTTCTCGGATCGTAAACTCATAGATCCCTACGGAATCGAAAACCGTATTATCCAAATCCAAAAGAACAGCCATAACTCTAAAATCCTCGGACCGATCGGAAAGCCAAGGAGAGTTTTGGAAAATGTATAGGAAATTTCTTTTTCCTTGCTTCTTCTTACCTAAAAACTAATCTGCAATCCGTTTGTTTATGTCCGAAGATCGTTTTTCCAGAAAAGTATTCCTATCCGCTTTGGCATTCTGCGCAGCCCTTTTGGGGATTGGTTCTTATTTTAGATTCAGAAAAAAAAATATCCAAGGAAATATCCTAGGACCGGACAGAGAAACAGGGCATCGGATCAGACAAGTCAGAACGGATTTTTCTCCCGTTAGTACGATCCAAACAAAGGTTCTGATCGCCGGAGGAGGTATCTCGGGACTTTCTTCCGGATATTATCTATCCCAATTCGGGATCTCGGATTATTTGATCTTGGACCTGGAGAATCAAGTGGGAGGCAACTCCAGATATTCGGAAACCGATTCCTTAAAATATCCTTGGGGTGCACATTATCTTCCCCAACCGGGACCAGAGTCGGTATTAGTCCGGAAATTTTTAGAAGAGAACGGACTGGTCCAAGGTAAAGACTCCGATGGAAATCCAATCTATCCGGAAAAGTATCTATGTTTCGATCCGGAAGAAAGACTCTTTTACCAAGGAAGATGGCAAGCAGGTTTAGTTCCGAGAAGAACAGGAGAACCTGATGAGCAAGAATTATTATTTCGTAAAATTATAAACTCGTGGCAAAACAAGAAAGGAAGAGACGGACAAAAGGCGTTCTGCATTCCGATAGATCGTTCTTCCAGAGACCCTGAAATTTTAAAATTAGATCGGATCAGTTTTTCAGATTATCTAAAAACATCAGGTATCCAATCGCCCGAGATCCTTTGGTATGCCGATTATTGCACGCGAGACGATTACGGTGGGAATTCCGACAATATCTCTGCCTGGGCAGGACTTCATTATTTCTGTTCTAGATTAAGAGAAGAGGAAGATTCTCCTCCGGTCCTGACCTGGCCGGAAGGAAACGGATTCCTATTAGAGCTCCTACAAAAGCCTTCTAAGGATAAGATCAGAACTTCCAGTCTTGTAGAAAGAATTCGTAAGAATTCGGCAACCTGGGAGATCAATGCTTACGATATAAAAACAAAAAAAGATCTGCTCATCAAGGCGGAGCAAGTGATCTATGCTCTACCTTCTTTCACTCGAAAATATATTTTAGGAGAGAAGGATTCAATTCTACAAAGATTGGAATATTCTCCTTGGCTGGTTGCGAACCTATTTGTAGACGAACTACCCCAAGGAAAAGGACATCCCCCCGCTTGGGAAAACGTAATTTATAAGAGTAAATCTCTCGGTTACGTGGTATCTACTCACCAAGATCTAAGAGCGCTTCGACCCCAATCAGTTCTTACTTATTATCTTGCCTTTGGAGAAAAAGATACTCTTGCTTCAAGAAGATCCATTCTTCCTAAAACCTGGGATACCTGGAAGGAAGAGATACTTTCCGATCTAAAAAGGCCTCATCCCAATATTGAAAGTTTAGTTTCTCGAATCGATATCATGACCCATGCACATGCAATGGTGCGTCCTGTTCCCGGTTTTCTTTGGGGAGGAGAAAGAGAAAAATTGGCAAAATCCGAATCAGGAATTCATTTCGCTCATTGCGACCTAAGTGGGATTTCCATATTTGAAGAAGCATTGTATAGAGGATTCGAAGCTTCTAAAAAAGTCCAAACCGTTGCCAAGAGAAGTTGATGGAAGAGAAAATAACTCCTAGTCCTTGGATCATCTCCAAAAGATTCGATCTTACTTGGTTTATCACGCCCGGATTGATTTCCGTAATGGTTGTGCTCCTCGCGCACTACTTCGGATTCCCGGAAAATTCTTCCTTTGGTTCCTCTAGAACAAGCGGAAATGCTTTGCCTCCTTGGCTTTGGCTACTTCTTATCCCAGGTGTGGATGTGTCTCATGTATATTCCACTTTGTTCAGAGCATATTGGGATAGAGAAGTTTGGAATCGGAAAAAAGTCCTTCTAAGCTTGGTTCCATTTTTATGTTTTATATCGGCGCTCGTACTTTACTCTTTCGGAAAATTATTCTTCTGGGGAGCGATGGCTTATCTAGCGGTGTTTCATTTTATCAGACAACAATACGGTTTTTTGAGTCTGTATGCGAGAAGGGAACTTAAAGTCGAAAGCAAAATTCCGTTTCTCTTAGATAAGATGACTTTGTATATAGTGACCGGTTTACCTGTTTTGTACTGGCATCTAATTCCGGGAGGGAGGCATTTCGAATGGTTTATGGAAGGCGACTTTTATCAATATCCGAATCGTTCACTTTCAGACTTCATTCACATACTATTTTGGGTTTGGGTGATAGGATACTCTTCGATCCAAGTCTACCTTTCTATTAAAGGAAAAAGAATAAGTTCGGGAAAACTTTTACTCCTATTAAATACTGCCTCCGTTTGGTATGTCGGTATCGTATTACTAAACGACGATTTTGCGTTTACTCTTACGAATGTGATCAACCACGGGGTTCCTTATATGGCCCTGGTATTCGCATATTCCAATTTCAGAAAGAAAGAGCTTCCCTCCGTATTTTATAATAGTTTTCGTAATGGAGCCTTGGCAATCCTTAGCTTTTCGTTAGTATTATTGGCCCTTGCCTTTTCGGAAGAATGGCTTTGGGATAGTTTTGTATGGAGGGAGCATCCGTATTTATTCGGAAACTCTTCCGTAATAAAAGCGGAATTAGGACAGGGCCTTGAGGGAATCCTAGTGCCTCTCTTCTTTCTTCCCCAGTTCACTCATTATATCTTGGATGGGTTCCTATGGAAGGGAGGAAAGAACAACTCGGAACTGGAAGGCTTTCTGGGCATTCGGAATTTGGGCTCATAAAGCCAATTCGACTTGAAAAACGAGTATCTTACGGTTTTCCGATAGACAAGCCCGGTTTTCTTCTCATAATGACGAAAAAGGAAAACAGGATCTACCTCAATGATCATCGTAGAAGGAATCGATTATATTGTAATACCTACCGGGGATATAGAAGCCTCTGTAAAATTCTATTCCGAACTATTTGATTTCGAGACGATCGAGGAAAAAGGAAACGAATTCGCAATCATCGGCTTGGATTCTGTGAACATTAAACTCCTCAATACCAACGGAGTTAAAAGTTCTTTAACCGAAGTTAAATCTCCTGTCCTCAGTTTCGTATTGGATGTGGATGATTTTACCGAAGCGATCGTAGAACTCGAATCTAAATCAGTTCAGATCGTAAGAGGTCCGGAAGCCAGAGACGGAGGAGAGTTTCTCCATTTCTTGGATCCGTCCGGTAATATATTAGAGATCAATTACAAAGAAGATTAAGACTTAAAACTTTCGGCCTTAATAAAGAAAAGCCCTCAATTTGAGGGCTTTTTTATTGTGTTTAGACAATCGGACCAAAAAAAGTTAGGAGATCTTGTCTACAAATGCTCCCTTAGTTTTATAAATATCGCCCGCATAACTAGGATTCATTGCCTTCTGATCAAAAATTTCCGCCTGCTTGTTTTCGTAAGGTTTATTTGGAATTCCTTCCACCTTAGGCATTTTGCGCGGATCGGAGGAAGCTTTTTCAGCCAGTCCGAGATAGATAGAGGTTATTGTTGCCATTCAGTATTCCCTCCCTTCAGATCCTAATCCAAATCGGATAATAAACCAAGTATTTTTTGCCCTGAAAATTAGGGAAAAGATACGGTGCAGTTACCCTTTCCAGCGGTAACGAACATCTGCACGGTATAATAACTGGAGAATGTCAAAGTAGGTTCATAAACCCAAGTATTCGTATCCGAAAAAGTCCCAACGTCCGTCCGACCACAGGTTTTGGAAAACTTGGAATAGATCAGATATGTATCACAGGCAATCTTAACGTTGGTAGGACCTTCCGGATTCAGATCGATCCGCAGTGCCTTTGTCCCGGTCTGACCAGTAATTTCGAAAGTTTTGGAGTCCGGATAAGACACCCCGACCTCATCCCCATACAAATTGTCGAAAGATTTATAACAATCAATATAGAACCTAGTACCGTAACAGTTCGTCGCCGCGCTTCCGTTATTCTCATCACAATAGACAGGACCGTCTTTAGTCACAAATAACGTACCGGTGGAAGCTCCTGCCGGAACCACCGTAATGATCTCTGTGCTTGTCGCACTTAGGACGCTTGCAGATACACCGTTAAATTTAACCGTTGTTAGATTCGTATCCGCGGAAAATAAACGGCCCTTAATCGTAACAGTTGTGCCTGGATTTGACCCGATAGGAGGAGATCCGCTGGGAGGATCAATCTCGGTTATCACAGGATTTCCCAATCCTAATTGAGAAGCAAGGTCCGAGTCTTTACCCGTAGAACAACCGAGTCCGAAAATGGATAGAGATAACATAAAAGCTAAGATCTGAGTCTGAAATCGCATTTTTTCTTTAACCTAGAACCGTTCGTATACAGCGCTTTTGCTTGCCGTTTTTAAAAAACCGCAGAATCTACCCAATTATCGGAAAGATCCGGCCTATCCGGGAAAGATTTTTTAGAAGGCAAATATGAGCGAGACTGTTCTTTATTCCATCGAAGATTATACGTGCATAATTAGTTTAAATCGACCCGAAAAAAGGAATGCGATCTCTAGAGAATTACTCTATCAGCTTATGTCCCATGTAGAAAGAGCGAGCAAGGACCCTAAAATCCGAGCTTTGGTACTCAAGGGAGAAGGTTCCGTATTTTGCGCGGGGGCCGATCTAAAAGAAAGAGCAGATATGTCGGAGAAAGAAGTACATAAATTTTTAGACCAAGTCGGAAAATGTTTCCTTGCCTTGGAAAATCTTCCATTCCCAACCATAGCTGCTTTGGACGGAGATGCATATGGTGGCGGATTGGAAATGGCTCTCTGCTGTGATTTTATTCTGATGAGCGCCGAAGCAAAACTAGGTCTTACGGAAACAGGGCTTGGTATTATTCCCGGTGCCGGCGGAACCCAAAGACTTCCAAGAAGAGTTGGAAAAACAAAAGCGTTAGAACTTATTTTAACGGCATCCGTAATAGATGCTCAAACCGCGTTGGATATTCAACTTGTGAATTCAGTCTGGCATGACTCGGCATTTATAGCCGGAAAAAAATTAGCCTCTCTACTTTCCGAAAAGGCACCCATCTCTTTAAGACTTGCAAAAGAAGCGATCAGAGAAGGAGAAGGAAAAGATATCCAAGCTGCTCTAAAGATAGAGAGAAAACATTATAATAAAACCCTAAAAACGGAAGATAGACTGGAAGCCTTAAAGGCTTTCCGAGAAAAAAGAAAACCGGAATTTAAAGGAAGATAGAACTCCGAAAAAGGGAGGCGAGACACAAGGCCGACCCGAAAATAGGCAAAACAAGGAAGCTGGAATACGAAATGATCCTAACGGGTAAGGAAATTAAAAAAAGATTAGAGAAGGATATCATCATAGATCCTTACTCCGACAATAACTTAAATCCAAACTCTTATAATCTACGGCTTCATAATGAGTTGGTTCGTTATACGGAAAGTCCACTGGATATGAAAAAGTCCAATCCTTCCGAAAACCTGATCATCCCGGAGACCGGACTACTTTTGCAACCCGGAGTTCTCTATCTGGGCAGAACTTTAGAATACACTGAAACACATAATCTGGTCCCAATGTTAGAAGGACGTTCTTCTATCGGTAGATTAGGAATGTATGTCCATGTGACTGCGGGTTTCGGGGATGTTGGATTCAAAGGATTCTGGACCCTCGAAATTTCCGTCATCCAACCTTTAATCATCTATCCGAATGTGGAAATTTGCCAGATCTTCTACCATACTGTCGAAGGAGAGATCACTGAATACAAATCAGGCAAATACCAAGGCAATAAAGGGATCCAAACCTCTATGCTTTATAAGGATTTTGAGAACGGAAAATATTAAACTTCTATTAAGAAGCTTTTCTATCTCTTTCGATAAGTCTTACTAATTTTTGAGCGTTCTCGTCTTCCGGATCCTTTTCGAGGGCCAAATGAGCATATTCCAAAGCCAAATCGAATTGTTCCGTCTGACGGTATAAGTCGGAAAGATTGATCAGATTCATGGAATTGTCCGGTTGGAGTTCCTCCATTCTTTTTGCAGCCAAGATGGCTTCGTCCATTCTACCGATCCTGCGATTCGCCAATGAGAGATAATACCAGTATTCTACCAAGTCGGGATCAGATCCCAAATATTTATTTAGGACCTCTACTGCTTTGCCGTAATTTTTACCTTTAAAGCTTAAAAGCCCAAGTAGCTTAGTCACCTTAGTATTCTGAGGATCCGATTTATACAGTCCTTCCAACGCTCCGAGAGCTTCGCTCAAACGGCCGCCCATATAATCTTCTTTTGCTTTTTTGTAGATGAACTTCCAATCGAAAGGATCCGAAAGCTCGTCTTCCTTTCCGTCATTTTCCGGAGAAGCTACAGGGGAATATTCCACTCTTAAAAGAGAAAGGTCGTCGGTTAATTCTCCAACTTTTAAGATCTCTTCCTCTATCCTTTCCAGGTCACCTTGGCCTTTTTCCACCATTTGTAAAAAGAGCATCTCATCTTCATTGATGGTACGGACTTCTTTTTCGGGAGTAAGGTCCAAATCATCTTTACCGTCCGAACCTATGATCAATACGTCACCAGGTTCTAGTCTTCCGGAGTGGACCTTAAATTCGTATTCGGAATCCAATCCTATCTTTCTAAGAGTAAGTCCTGTTTCTAAGAAACCGGCTCTACCATCCCTATACATAACGGAGAATGGGTGTTCTGCGTTGAAATACCAAAATTTGCCTGTTTCATCCTCTATGATGATAAACGTCCCAGAGATTACCATTGATCCGTTGAAAGATTTGAAAACGGACTGCATCTCTTTATATATTTCGGTTAAAAATTCGGAAGGAGTGGTATCCAACACTCTATCATTTGCAGCGGATCTTGCGAGAATAGAGTTGATCACAACTCCCATGACAAGCGATCCTCCCGCTCCTTGCATGGACTTACCCATTGCATCTCCGTTCATGGCGAAGGTATAACGTTTATAATCGTTCTCCTTTCCGAGACGAAGATTTCCAGTTACGCAAAGATCTCCACCCAAGTCCGCACGTTTGCCTTTGAACTCGAATTGTTTCTTTTGACGAAGAATAAAATTAGTACTTACTTTTGAAGATTTATTCGCATTATAAAAAAGCGGTTTTGCCAATAAGGAAGTAAGGAAATAATCGCCGTCCTGTTGTACTTTTAGGCGCTGTAATTCATCTATTTTTTCGGAAAGTTCTCTGGTTCTTTCTCTTACCTTGGTAGCTAAGTGTTCCGCATAGTCTTGGAGTTCTCCCCTAGCTTTTCGAATGGAAGTCACCATGTTATTGAATGATTCGGATAGGAAACCGATCTCGTCTTTTAAGTCTACTCTAACCTGTACGTCCAAGGCACCCAAGTTAACTTTTTCCACCCCGGATAAAAGTCTGTTCAGCGGAGTGATCAAACTTTGTCGGAAGAAGAGAGGGAATATGAAAAATACAACCACCAAAACTAAGCCCAAAATAAGGGTTTGTTTGGCCGCAGTTGGATGCATAAATTCCCTATATTTGCGATACGAGTAACCTACTTCACTGACCACATCTTTTTTCACATCATAATGTATATATGTTACGAAGTGTTGATGTTCATCCAAACTTTTTCGGTAATGTCGATACAACGCAGGTTGGAATGGACGGAAATACAAAAGGATTTCCGCCTTTAAATGACCGATTAACAGATCCTTTTCATCAAAGGTACAAGTCCCGTTCTTCTCCTTCCATTTTTGGAGAAGATGTTCTTTGAAAGGAATGACACCTTTGGTATTGATACCTTTTAGATAATTTCTACCGTCCACGCAGAAATCTTTGGGAAAGATATAATCCAACTTGTTAGAAGTTACGAATACTGCGGTGTTTAATGAATTCAAATGATCTAATAATTTTGTTTTTAATTCTTTTCCTTCCAAATTAGGATTATCATCCAAAAACTTTAGGATAGAAGCCTTATAGCCGCTGAAATATTCGTGCGTATCTTTTAGATTTTTTTTAACGGAATTTCTAAAACCTTCTTCCGCCAGTAGTTTTATATGTTCGTAGATGATTGTATTCTTAAAGTCTATCTCCAATTGGGGAAGTCTCAAATCGTACTGATTATCGTAGCGGGAATAATCCACGTTCTTGGATCCGCCTTCCCATTGGACTATATATTGCATTTCCGGGATCTGTTTTCCGCCTTCTAAGGCTCTTGCCATGTTTACGATACTTTTTGTATCATATTCAGACTCCTTATCTCGGTTGGAAATGAATACCAAAGCTTGCATGATCAGCATCAAGGTCACGAAGGTAATACCTACGATCTTTACCATGAAGGTGGTTTTTTCTTCGCTAAAGTTCAGGAAGATTACCAGGATCAAAAAGATCCCTAAAGTCATCAAAAGTACGATAGACGTTAAATATGTGGAACGCTCAATCCATCCGTCTCGGCTGAGAATATTCGTAAGTGCGGGAACCACACCTCCCGCCAAAAGGGCCGCCATAAAACCACCGATCGCAAAGCGGATCCTACCTTTGGTTTTGGTCATCCTATAGATAGGAAGAATTAAAAAGGAGATCAAAACGAATAAACCGATCAAAACTGCAATAAGAGAAGAAGCCTTTTCCGCATTAAAATCCCAGTGATGAGCGGTGAAGTGATATTTCCTTGGTGAACTAAGAGTAATATAATAAAAATAAGAAATCCCGATAGCTGCAACCACGTACATCCCGATCGTGAGATTTCGATTCATTTTAGGGTTCGCGTTTTGGGGATAACGTGCCAGGAATTGACCCAGGTGTATAAGCGCAGGCAAAATAAATCCGACAGTCAACCATCTATGATAGGCAGCGATCGGGTTATACAGGAATGCGGCGAAAAAATATCCGGAACAGAAAAATGAAAAAAACAAAGCCCCTAATGCAAGATGCATTGTGCTTGAGGATTTTTCTTTTAAGAAGAGGAAGAATAAGGAAGTGAATAAGAAAGCTAAAATCGATAGCAAGCTTCCGAAAGAATAATAGTTCAGCAGAACATCGTTTTGTAAGATTGAAAAAATTTCCATGCAAGCAATAAGGAAAGGCTCTAAATAATCCGGCTTTTGGACCGGGTTTCAAGTTTGGCTCATCGAGACAAGCTCTTATAAATGGATTATATTAAAGCCGGAACCGATCAGATCAAATCAAAAAAGATATTCGTTTAGAATTCACTATTTTGTATAACGAATGCAATATAAAAAGCAAGCTTAAAGTTTCTCAATCTCTTGGATTTTCATAAAGGAAGTCGGAGGATAAACACCGTATGCTCCTGGTTCCACCCAACCTTGCAGGATCTTATTCCAATCCTTTCTCTGAACCTGATTCAAAATTTTAAAAATTTGTTCAGTATTCAATATTTCGGATGAAGAAGCTACCTGCTTTAGAAATGATTTATAACCTTCGTAGCCCAGTTCTTTGTGAAGGATAAACTGAGTGCGGACCGACTTGGAATAGAACCAAGGCCCTAAACTAGGATTGGAAAGATGAAAGTCTTTAGAAAGAGGCGGATCGTTTTTGGGAATTGTTTCGGCAAGACTCCATTCTTCCGTTACGGATTGGAGTTCATCCGCATCCAGTTTCAGATAACCTCTTTTGGACAAAAGGTAGGGAAGATAGGAAACGATCCCTTCGCTTAACCAGGAAGGTTCTGTAAAATAATAATGCCCCAACTCATGTAAAAGTAATGCGGGATAACCGGGTGGCACCAGGCCCAATTCCATAAAAATCCCTAGTTCTTTTCCCAATTCTCCGGATACATTATTATATCCTCCAACTCGAGTCCCATTCAGAAACACCGTATCTTTTAAAATCAATCGTATCTTATCTTTTTCCGAAGAAGGAAGAGTTTTAAATATTGGCGAAGAAGCCTGATGGAACGAAATCCCAAGATACGACTCATAAGCATCCAGGATCTTTTTTGTTTTATCGGAAGCGTACTTATCCCACTCTTTCAACTCGGTCTCGTTTCTAACGGAGAGTTTAATATCTCCTCCTTTTAATCTAAAGGAGAAGTTTGATTCGTTTACTTTGGTTGACTTCTTACTTTGAGAAAGTAGAGGAATAACAAAAAGGAAAAATGCGGAAAGTATCCCGATCCGCGTCCAAAAAGCGAAGTTTAGTAAGAAACCGTTTATCAACGATCTCTCTCTATCAAACGTATCAGTTTATGAGCGTTCTCGTTCCCGGGTTCTTTTTGTAATACTTTTCGAGCATATTCTTCCGCTTTATCGTACATTTCCATAAGTCGATAAATATCGGATAGATTGATCGTATTGGAAATATTATTAGGATCGATTTCCAAAAGTTTCAAACTTGCTGCCAAAGCCTGGTCGTATTTACCCATCTTTTTATTCGCGATAGATAGATAGAACCAATACTCGTGAAGATCCGGATCCGTTCCTAGGTAGTTATTCAGAACTTCTACCGCAGTATTATAGTCTTTACCTTTAAAACTCAGAAGTCCCAAAAGTTTGTTTAACCTTTGGTTAGCGCTATCATGCATATAACCTGTCTTCAGAAGTTCTAATGCTTCCTCCAAACGTCCCGTTTTGTACATCTTCTTAGCATCTTCGTAAACCGAATCGGTATTTAAAGCCTTGTCGATATGATCCGTCGATTCGAAAATTTCTTCGATCTCGTCGTTTTTAGGTTCCCCTTGGAACTCTATCTTAAGAAGGGAAAGGTCGTCTGTGAGCTCACCGGTTCTACGGATTTCCGTTTCTATATCTTCGAGATTTGCTTTTGCATTTTCTACATGGCGAAGGAACAACATCTCATCTTCATTGATGGTCCGGATCGTCTCTTCAGGAGTTAGATCAACATCGTCCCTACCGTCCGAGCCAAGGATGATAATATCACCTTTTTTAAGTTGGAAACTTCTTACCTTAAATTCGAATTCAGAATCCAGACCTAATTTTCTAAGGGTGAGTCCGTCCTCGATAAAGCTAGCTTTACCATCTCTATATAATACGGAGTAAGGGTGTTCTGCGTTGAAATACCAACACTTTCCGGTTTCATCTTCTATTAGATAGAGTGATGCAGAGATTACCATAGATCCATTGAAAGATTTGAAGACAGCGTGGATCTCATTGTAAATTTCAGTCAGCCATTGTTCAGGGGTTACATCTAGAATTCTGTTATTTGCGGCTGAACGCGCGAGGATGGAGTTCATCACAACCCCCATCACCAAAGCCCCACCGGCACCTTGCATGGATTTACCCATGGCATCGCCATTCATAGAAACAGTATAACGTTTAAATGAATCGGGACGCCCTAGTCTAAGATTTCCGGTGACACAAATATCTCCCCCTAAGTCGGAATGTTTTCCCCTGAACTCGAATTGTTTCTTTTGGCGGATAATAAAATCCGTAGAAACCAATTTAGATTTATTCGCGTTATAAAAGAGAGGTTTTGCTAATAAGGAAGTTAAGAAATAGTCCCCGTCCTGTTGCACCTTGAGACGCTGGACTTCCTCCATCTTCTCTTGGACTTCTCTAGTTCTTTCACGGACTTTTTCTTCCAGATTTTCGGCGTAGTCTTGGAGCTCTCTTCTGGCTTGTTTGATAGAAGAAACAATCGCGTTGAATGAATCCGCCAAGAATC
Organism: Leptospira sp. B5-022; assembly: GCF_000347035.1. Classification (GTDB taxonomy): domain Bacteria; phylum Spirochaetota; class Leptospiria; order Leptospirales; family Leptospiraceae; genus Leptospira_B; species Leptospira_B cinconiae. The sequence goes on along the minus strand of NZ_ANIJ01000018.1, from coordinate 54,303 downwards.
CGATCTCATCCCGTACCTTAACCGGAACTACTACATCCAGATCTCCCTTGTTTACTTTTTCCACCCCGGAAAGAAGACTATTCAAAGGATCCACTAAACTGTTCTTAAAGAAAAGAGGGAATAACGCGAGAACGATAAAGATCACCGCCAACAAAATACCGGTTTGTTTCACCGCTGTCGGATGCATGAAGTCCCTATACAATCTATAAGAGAACCCAACCTCGCTCATTTGTTGTTTCTCAGGTTGGAATTTCATGAAAGCAACGTAATGCCCTGTTCCATCCTTACTTCTTCTGTAGTGACGTGTCTCGCTCGGTTTAAAATACCTGAAATATCGTAGAACTTCGGACCGGATCTGGGATTGGTCTAATTCTTTTCCATCCCAAAGACAATCTTCGGACCAATGGGAGAAAATTTCGTCCTTAAAACCGAACTCCGAATCTCCCAAACCCTTCACAAAGTCTCTTCCCTTCTTGCAGAAAGATCCTCCTACGATCGCTTCTAATCGATTTGTAGAAACGAACGCACGCTTGTTCCATTGTTCTGCATTTTCTAAAATGAGTTTTTTAAGTTCTGCATCGGAGAGGTCTTGTTTTTCCTCCAATAACTTTTGGATAAAACGTTTATAACCGCCGAAGTACGTATGGCTTCTGTCCAGAATGGAATTTAAGGAATTTCTAAACCCTTCCTCTTTTAAATTTCGGATCTCCTCATAAGTGGTGATATTTTGTAGGTCTGCCTCTATCTGTTTGAGATCCAATTCCTTATTGGGATCATATTCAGAAGAATTTAAACTTTCCTTGGAGTCATCCCAATGGAAAGCATACTCTATATCTCCCGATTTGACCCCGTTCTCCAAAGCCCTTTCGATATTCACCATACGCAAACTATCGTATTCTGCGTCTTTTTCCTGACTGGAGATATACACCAAAGCCTGCATGATCAAACAGATCGTAAAGAGTGTGATCCCTACGATCTTAACCATGAAGGTAGTACGTTCCGCACTATTATTGATAAATGCAATAACTAAGAAAGAAAATGCAGTCAAGAAGAGGATGACGTTCGAAGTCATGTAAGTGGACCGCTCCATCACCCCGTCTCGGCTGAGAATATTCGAAATATTCGGATAGATTGCTGCGATCAAGAACCCTATAGTGAACATAAAAAGGGCGATCCTTCTCTTGTCCTTGGTAATCACAACTCTCCAAGCAGGAACGATGACAAAACCTACGATCGAGAAGATTCCGATCACCACTGCAAGATAGCGGCTAGCATCGAATGCGTTAAAATCCCAATGATGTGCAGTGAAGTGATAGATCTTTTCGGAAATATAGGTGAAGTAAATAAATAAGCTTACAGTGATCGCAGCAACCGAATGTTCTACGATCAAAACCCATCTTGCTATACGTTGGTTGCTATTTCCCGGAAACCTAAGTAAGAATTGAGTGAAATGAGCTATAGAAAAAAGAATAAACCCGCCGGTCATCCAACGATGGTACGCTGCAATGGGATGGTATAAGAAGGCTGCTAAAAAGTATCCGGTCTCAAATACACCTAATAGAATGAAGCCGATCCCAAGTTGAGTGGTGGCAATCGTCCTATTCTTTAAGGTAAGAAAGAAAATCCCGAGGAATATGGTGGTCAAAGTGACCAATAAACTTCCAAACGAATAATAATTAAAAAGGACTAGGTCCCAAGAAATCGGATTTAACCCCATAAACTCCTGTAGGCACTCGAACGCCGATGATCGAAACTGACTTCAAACCGAATCTTTTATTTTTAGTTTACCGGTTCCGGAATACATCTTCAGAATCGGTAAAAAATCGGCTAAAGCCTTCACTATCATTTTGAAAAGGGAAAAATCAATAGAAAAATAAGAATGCGACTCCTATTCTGTCGAGTATGTCCGTTGAGCCGAACCGAAACCTTCCGAATGTTATTCGATTTCTTCCTTTAGAGAAACTCTGGTTCAGAGTTTTGTTAGGTTTGGTATCCGGACTTTTAACGGGCCTTTATCTAAGTCCGGAAAATTCCTTAGTAACCATAGAATATTCGACGCCTATCGTTTCTTGGTTAGGGCTTCCGGGCCATTTTTTCCTGATCTTATTGCAGATCATCATGATCCCTTTAGTCTTTTGCTCCATTGTACTAGGGATACATGCCGGTGAAACACTCGAGAATCTGAAAAGTTTCGGATTAAAGGCGTTCTTATACTTCGTATTTACCACGATATTAGCGGTCTCGATCGGATTGGTCTTAGCAAGTACGATCAAGCCCGGAAGTTTTGTTGATCCTGCCGGTATCCCGCGAGTGCAGGTCCCGAGCAAAGTTTCCGAAACCTCGGACAGTGTTTCAATAGAGAAGGTCCCAGAGTTAATACTCTCAGTCCTTCCTAGAAACCCATTCCAAACATTTGCAAACGGAGATATGTTAGGAGTAGTTTTATTAGCTCTTTTGGTTGGTATTGCTATCCTTTCTATAGAACAGCAAAGTACTGTGTACGTTCTTCCCGTATTCCAAGCGATATTTAAGACCAGTATGGTATTCGTTCAATGGGCCATGAAGATCGCACCTTTTGCAGTCTTCGGACTAATTGCGCAGATCACCGCAAAAATAGGTCTGAAAGTTTTATTAAGTTTGGGAGTTTATTTTATCACTGTGCTTGGCGGCTTAACCATAATGCTCTTCATGTATTCGATCATACTTGCACTTGTGGCAAGAAAGAGCCCTATTTGGTTTTTGAAGCAAGCAGGCGAGGTACAACTGCTCGCGTTCTCCACTTCTAGTTCTGCCGCTGTTCTTCCTTTTTCCTTAAAAACCGGAATAGAGAAGATGGGCGTTTCCCGAAAGATCGCAGAGTTTATTCTTCCTTTGGGAGCCACGGTGAATATGGACGGAACTGCACTTTACCAAGCAGTCGCCACGGTATTTTTATCACAGGTTTATGGGATAGAATTAACGGCAACAAACCTTGCATTCGTACTCATCGCAACCGTAGTAGCTTCGATCGGAACTCCAAGCACTCCCGGACTTGGTATCGTGATCCTTGCATCTATTTTGGCAGGTGTCGGAGTTCCAACCGAGGGGATCGGTATTATCTTGGGAGTGGATCGTATCTTGGATATGTGTAGGACCACCGTCAATGTAACCGGCGATTTAGTTGCCTGCAATGTTTTCCAAAGTATAGATGATAGAAAACGACAGGGTATTTGATTCTACTTTTGGAAAAAAAATTTCTCACCCTAACTTTCTTTAATATAATCGCGAACCTGACTGTACCACTGACTAGCTTTGCCGATGTTGCAGTGCTTGGTCAATTGGAATCACACACATTCGTAGCCGGAGTGGCATTATCCAACATACTATTCGATTATTTGTTCTGGGGATTTTCCTTTTTGAGAATGAGCACGACTGGACTTACAGCTCAAGCAGAAGGAAATGAAAATTACAAAGAATCCTTTCAGATACTTTTAAGATCCCTTTTATTAGGTGTCGGGATCGGTATTTTAATACTACTCGCAAGCACTTATTTAGAAAAGTTCGGATTTTCAGTTTTAGAAGGGGAGAAGGAAGTAAAATCCGCAGGTGGAGAATATTTCAAGGCCAGGATCATCAGTGCCCCCGCAACTCTTAGCAATTTCGTACTCACAGGATGGTTCTTAGGAAGATCCAAAAGTGCTACTGTTCTGGTTGCAACAGTCATCGCTAATGTCGTCAATATAGGACTGAATATCTGGTTTATTCTATTTTTAGATTGGAATGCGTATGGCGCAGGGATCGCGACTTCTATCAGTCAATACTTAATGTCAGCGTTCTTTATTGTATTATTATTCAAGGAGAAGGACCGCTTTTTCCAAATCTACCGTGAGATCCGGATCTTTTCTGTTAAAGGGTATACTTCTCTTCTCTCCTTGAATTCGGATATCATGATCCGGACCTTACTTTTGATTACAACATTCAGTTTGTTTAGAAATTACAGCTCCAGCTTAGGCTCCGAGACCTTGGCTGCAAATGCGATTCTTCATCAATTGATCTTGATTGGAGCATTCTGGATAGATGGTGCTGCTATCGCAATGGAGACTGTCGCAGGAAATTTAAAAGGAAATAATAACTCCGAAGGTTTAAGAAAGATCTTAAAGATGGCCCTCGTCTCCGGATTCGGGATCTCTTTGTTTTTTTGTATTCTGATCCTTCTTCCTTCAGAATTCTTATTCGAATTATTCAGTAAATCTAAACCTGTTGTCGCTCTTGCAAAAGAATACGGTTATTGGATAACGCCAATATTGCTCTTCGGGTCATTTGCATTCATATTCGACGGTTTTTTCTTAGGGATCTCGGAAGGTAAGATTCTTCGAAATTCAATGATCATCAGTTCCATTTTGTTTTTCTTTCCGATCGCTTACTGGGGAAAGATCCAAAACAATAATCATATACTTTGGCTTTCCCTCTCCTCCTATATGTTAGGAAGAGCGATAACACTCGGAGTTGTTGCTTACAAAAAATTTTTTTAATCCGCCAAGAATCCTTCAGTTAGAAGAAAGATCCGTTCCTTTAGGAAGAAGTGTAACTTCTATCTCCGCAGGAATTGGTTTCCAAATTTCGGAATCCTTCGCCTTGAATAAAATGGGAGAAGGTAAAGCGGCCCAAGCCTCGCTGCGATATAGATCCACCATATCTTCTCCTTTTTGGTAAGCACGAGATGATTCGATCTTCTCCGGTTTTACACTTGCTAATGGCACCCAACCGAAACTTGGAATATATATATCCAAGGTATCTCTGAAAGAAGGGTTCGAAGATCCGGAAAATACCAAACTCCGGACAGGGCGAACAGGCAAACCTGAGTCTAATAGAGATTTTTTCAGACTATCCCAATCGGAGCGGAACAATCTTGCATCGAAAATTTTATCTAAGAAAAAATTCCCCGCTTTCTCTTTTACGGAAACACGATTTTTGGTGAACGCCGCGAGGTCGGTAGGGATCTCCTCCTTTTTCTTGAGAAAGTCGTCCAGGACGTAATATCTAACATTAGTCGTTCTTGCTTCGAAATGGTATTCTAAGGTTTGCGGACCTTTCGGGTCGTCTATTCCTAATTTTTTAGAAAGAGCACGGACTCCCATTACCATATCGCCTTTAAATTTAGGGTCCTTGGTTTTTAGATTTCGTATCCTTTGGTGTTCCGTGGTGGGAGGAGGAAGAAGTCCCAAAACTCCACCTATTAGAGTCGTCTCATCCAGAGAATATTTGATCTTTACGTTGATAAGATAAGTCGCCTCGCCGGAAGCAAGAAATCGATCCGTTTCCACAAAGGAGATCTTTTTGACTTCTCGCGTAGTTCTATCGACGACGTAAATCCTGCTTCCTAGGATTGCGATTCCTCTAATGTCTTTAGAAGGAGAACGAATAGAACCGGTGATCTTACCGCTAGTAGGATCATATCTATAAACGTTTCCATCGGAAGAATCCGTGATCCAAAGACTGTCTCTTGCAAAACAAATATCTTTCGGTTCGGACCTATCGGTTAAGAAACCGCCGAAAAAACTTTGGGTTCCCTTATCATACACGGAGACCTTTCCGGTGTCCGAATCGAGAATATACAGATAATTTTGGAAGTTTGCAATCCCACCTATCTTATCAATCGGGACCTGTATCCGTTCCGTAACTCCACCTGTGTTCGGCTCTACTTTTAGAATGACCCTTTTACTCGCTACGAAAAGTTTCCCTTCTCTCGGATCGAAATTTAAGCCGGCAATGAACGGAATACCTAAATTAAAAGCTTCTTGCCTACCGCTTGGATCCACACGAATGATCGCTCTCCTTTTACTATCGGCGAACCAAAAATTCGTTCCGTCATAGGAAAGGCCGTATGGATTCTCGGTCAATTGTATGTCTACGTCACCTTCTTCTTGTGAATGGATAGAAAGAGAGATGATCAGCAAGAGTAGGATGAAAATTTGAACGATCAATTTTCTCATTTTGCAAATACTTCGAGTAGAAAATTCCAGAGATCCTCTCCTAGACTGGTCTTAGCCCCGGAAGAGGATACGACAGTGATTGGAGAAACCGGAAAAATAAGCAGGAAGGATAATAACATACCCCAGCCAAATATCTTTCTAAATTTGCCGATTGGATAAGGAGCATCCGGGACAAAAGGATGTTCTACTCGGATAAAGTAATAGATGAGCAATCCCCATAAGATCCACGAATAATTCCAAAATGAGAGTAAAAGAAATCCGGAAAACAGATAATAGATCCACTTTCTGTAACCTTCTCCCGCTAAGGAATAGATAACATGTCCACCGTCCAATTGACCGAAAGGTAAAAGATTTAATGCAGTTATCAGAAGTCCGACCCAACCGGCAAAGGCCAAAGGAGTATATTCTACAGTAAATAGAGAAGGATCAAAAGGACCTAATATTTTCTGGGATAAAACGTATGTAAAAATGCTGTCTCCAAAATGGATGTCCATGAGTCCCGGGTGAGCTTGTAAGATTGTAGTTCTTTCCGCCAGAGAAACTAATTGAGAATTATATAATCCGATCACAAGACATGGTATCGAAAGAACAAGACTCATAGCGGGTCCCCAGATCCCAATATCGAATAATTGGATTTTATTGGCGATCGGATCTTTGATACGGATCACAGCACCCATTGTGCCTACGGGAGAAAATGGAACCGGCAAAAAATACGGTAGAGTTGTCTTGATCCCATAATATCTGGCGGCGAAGTAATGCCCCATCTCATGACAAAAAAGAATTCCAAGAAGAGAAAAAGAATAGGGAATCCTGATCCGAAAGATTTCCGATATTGTCGCCGAGTTTAAATATGGGATCTTGAATATATCATCCTGAAATGTTAAGGTGAAAAAAGTAAGAACGAAAAGAAGTACATTCCATCCGTAAGTCGGTCTGTTCAATTTTTTATACCCTTTCCCCGTAGAATCCGACTCAAGTCCTCTCTCAAAATGATTCCTCCTTTACATATCGAACTATAAATTCAGGCTTATTCATAACGAAATATAACATTATTCTTCTATCGACTGTCTATCTATCGATCAGCTAGTTTTTAAGACGGATCAAAAGAAGAACCGGGATAAACATTTGTTCGAGAACATCAAAGCGATTAAAAAAAACGACCCTGCCGCCAAATCCTATTTAGAGGTTATTTTATGTTATCCGGGGTTACACGCGCTTTGGTTCCACTCCCTGGCTCATTTTTTATATAGGATCAAAGTTCCCTTATTTCCCAGAATGATCAATACTTTCGCTCGATTTTTGACCGGAGTCGATATCCATCCTGGTGCAAAAATTGAACCTGGGATCTTTATAGATCATGGTCAAGGTGTGGTCATAGGAGAAACCGCAGAAATAGCAAAAGGTTGTTTGATCCTGCAAGGTGTAACTTTGGGCGGAACCGGTAAAGAAAGCGGCAAAAGACACCCGACGTTAAAAGAGAATGTGGTCGTGGGAGCCGGAGCAAAAATTTTAGGAAACATAGTAATAGAACATAATGTTCGGATTGGCGCCGGTTCTGTCGTACTGAGAGATGTTCCGGCTGACTGTACTGTTGTCGGAGTTCCTGGAAAAGTAGTCCGTTCCAAAGTTGATTTCGGAAAAGAGGGAGAAAGAATGCTGGATCATGGGGAACTTCCGGACCCTGTCGCAAGGGTTTTTTCCATTCTGGTCGAAAAGATAGATACTTTGCAGAGAGAAGTAAACGAACTGTACGCAAAATCCAATCTGAAAGAGAAAAAATCCTCTGCAAAAGACCGAGACAACGAACTGAACGAATTCATTCATGGCGACGGGATCTAATTTCCGGAAAGTTTTTTTTTGACAAACTGACTTTCTTCCGAATTCTTTGGGCTATATTCGTTAGCCGCTTTTGCGGTCGAGGGTTTATGAAGTCGAAAGTAAGGACTTTTTTTCTAGTTTGTTTTTCTACAATCCTACTATATTCCTTTTCAGATTGCGGGATCTTAGTGAACCATGAGGATCTTTGCTCTGATGATCTGAAAAGTTACGATGATTGTTTTACTATTCTTTTGATAGCGGATCCGGCTTGCGGACAAGGAACCGGTACCTGTCTTCCTGCTTACGTTCAGTTGGCGAAAACTCTATGTGCTAGCAGAATGAAATTAGAAGGTTGCAGGGCTCATAGGAATTAAAACTTTTTGGCTCCGGGGTCTAGAGCCAAACTATTCCCCGGAGAGGGGGGTCCTCCCCCTCTTCAAAACAGAGACCGAATGAGAGTTTTATTTTTTAGGAATAAAACAATCCACTCCATCTTCTTTTAATTTTGATTTTAGAAGATCCGCTTTTGCGCGATCCATAAAATCACCCATTTGAAGAACAAACATACCGTCTCTTTCAAATAAATATACTTTCTCGCCGTACTCCGCAGAAAGATTTTTTCTGTAATCCTCGGCAAGTCTGCTGTTTCTGAAAACTCCAACTTGGACAGTTTGTCCTTTTGGAGCTCCCTTCACTAGTGGAGCGGGAGTTACGGCCTTTTTAGGGGTGAGCCTTTCGGGCTTGTTCTCTTTCAGAAGAGCTTCTTCATCTTCCAGACCTTCCATATCTTCCGACTCTACTGCTCCACCTTTGCTAACTACGGTGAGACCAACTCTTGCAATTCCGACATCTTTGAATTCCAAATTCTCTGCCGCTTTTTCGGAAAGGTCGATGATCCGATCTTTTACGAAAGGCCCGCGATCGTTTACTTTTACTAAAACTTCTTTATCGTTTTCCAGGTTCTTAACTCGAACCACCGAACCTAAAGGAAGGCTTGGATGAGCTGCAGTTAGTTTGGTTTTGTCGAAAATTTCTCCGCTAGCAGTCGGCTTACCGTGAAATTTAGGACCATACCAGGAAGAATATCCAACCTCGTCGAATTCTCCCGTAGAACCTGATTGTTGTCTAGAAGGTGTAGTGGCTTTTACCGGTTTATTATCCGCGAGAAGATCATCTAATCCTCTGGAAGCGGAAGAGTTCTTAGCCAATACCAGATCTCTTTTGGACTCTTGGTCCATAGGAACGATTTCTTTTTCAAAAAATATTTCGGAAGGATCTCCGGACGCGCTGATACTTCTTCTAGTTTCAGAAGAAGCGCAAGCAGTGACTGTTATCAACGCGAAGATAGCGGCTATCTGTTTCATTTCGGACCTCTGTCTTTCTATGTTTTATTTTCGGAGGTTTTTACATTTTACCTGAAGTTTTTTTCAGGTTGTTTTCTTGGGAATTTTAGTCGATATTCCGGATATGACCGAGGCCGATATCAAACGTAAGTTCAACGAGGCTTTAAAACTCGAAAAAGACGGGAAAATCTCCCAGGCGGCCAAGATATATACTGAAATTTTGGGAATGAATCCCAAATTCCAAAAGGCTTATCTGAACCTAGGGGCACTTTACTCTCGCACCGGAGATTCTGAGAAAGCGATCAAAACCTACCAAAAGGCTCTCGAACTTGGAAAAACTACCGAGCTTTATTATAACCTGGGAGTGGAGCTTTATCGACTAGGAAGTTTGGATGCGGCAGTTAAGGCTCTTAAAAGTTCATTGGAGCTAAATAAAAAATATCTAAACTCTCATCTTCTCCTTGCTTACTGTTATAAACAACTAGATCGCCCGGACAAGTCGGAGTTATATCTAAAGAATGCGATCAAATTAGATCCTAAAAATAAAACAGCTTATGCAGCTCTAGCTACCATCTACTTTGATACTGAAAAATGGGAACAAGCTTTAGCGGCCGCGAACACTGCGATCCAGATCAATCCGAACGATCCAAGAATGGAAATCCTAATGACGGAGATCCATGTAAAACTTGGAAATTATAAACAATCATTCGAGACTCTTAAGAAAGTAACTACAACCGCCCAAGGATTCGTACAATTCAATGAATCCATCAAAGCGGCAAAACAAAAGCCGAAACCGGAAGAAAAAGTTTTCTTTGATAATCTGGAAGTGCTAACCAGAAAAAAATTGGATGAATTTAAGGATAAACTCACTCTTTCTAAAGAAAATCCTCAGGATTTCGAAGCTCCGGAAGCACAGGACGCGCTTGATCTTTCTCTTATGTATCTGTTTCATGGAGATACCGAGCGGGCCTTAAAGTATTTATTATATGCGCAGAAAAACCTACAGGAAAATCCCACTTCTGAAGCCGGTTAATCTTTTACTCTTATCTTTTCTTATATTCTTCTCTTGTTTATACCCGGTCAGAAACAACGAACTCATCGAAAACGATCCTATGTTTCTGTATCTCCCTGCAACCGATTACACAAGGGAGAAGGTTGACTCCGTAAAAAGTCCTTGGGAAGCGAAATCCCATAGGGGAAAAGCGATCCTTGCTCCAGACAAAAATAATCTCGGTCTTCTATTCGTAAGGTTCTCTCTAATCGACGATGCAGAAGAGGAATTTTTAAGTTCGCAAAAACTTCTTTCGAACAATCCTATACCTTCCCTAAATCTATTACGTTTATATTATCTAGTAGATGATATATCCGAAGCCAAAAAATTTCTGGAAACATTTCTAAAACAGTCCCCTCCGATCGAACGCAAAAAATTCGAGAACCTCCTAATCGAGGCCCAAAGGGAGGAAGAATTAGTCATCTTCCGAGATGCACTTTCTACCATTCCGGGCCAGGAAGTTTATGCCTGGGAAGGATTAGCGGAATATTTTTTCTCCAAACAGGAATGGTCTAAAAGTTATTACTATTTGGAGAAAATGCTACAGCAAAGTCCCTTTCATAAGAATGCAAGAGGCCTTACGTTAAAGATGGCCCATATTTTAGAAAAATGGGACGATGTTATAGTTTTCGGACTTAGCTTGAGTGGAACCGGCGAAAGAGTTCCGGAATTGGAATATTATATCGCTCATGCATATTACGAAAAGAGAAGATATTCGGAAGCGTTGGATTGGATCCAAAAAACTCCCGATTCCGAAAAAGAATCCTTGGTCTTTTTAGAATTATGGAAACTTTCCTTACTTTCCAAAAATCCTAAAGCCGATCTCTCTCCTCTACTTCCTTATTTTAGAAAATTAAGATCCAAGGGACTTCAATTCACTGAGGAAGAGTTTTTTCCTACGATGACTCCGGAAGGTAAGGAAACAATGGATAGAATCCGTTACGGACGATAAGAGTCTGTCCCAAAAGGTCCAGGCTCTTGAAGCCCGCGTTGCGGACTATAGATCGCTTCGCTCCTGAAGCCCGCGTTGCGGACTATAAACTCCGTGAGACATTTCCCAAGTTTTCTGTGCTAATATAAAAGATTTTGGAGAATGAGTTCTGATCATAGGAACTCCTTTTGACCAGAGATACGTCTCGGAAATCGCAGTAGGGACTATTCTATCCTCCACCGTTAAACCACCTAATGCATTTCCCAAAAAAGACTTTTTAGTAACCGAAACCATAAGGTTCGGAAATTCGGAAAGTATCTCGGTGATCTTAGAAAGAACTGCAAAACTTACCTTATAGTCCGGACTTAAAAAAAATCCCATACCGGGGTCTAAGATGAGTCGATCAGCTAGTCCTAAACTTTGGAAAGTTTTTGTCCTTTCCCTAAAAAATTCCAAAACCAAAGGCACAACTGTTTCCGGTTTTAGATCGGAAAACTCGGATGCCTTGATCGAATGATCCTGAGAAAACATGGCAACGTACTTTGCGGATTGTTTGCTTGCTTCTTTTAGCAAATCCAAACTTTCAGGATCTACAAAGCCTCTGATATTATTGATGTAATCCACACCTTCTTCTAATGCTTTTCGAATGACATAGGGTCGGAAAGTATCTACAGAGATGGAAACCTTCTCCCTTTTTAATTCGGAGATGATCTCTTTCATTCTATCCCATTCCACTTGCTCAGAAACGGGCTCCGCTTTAACGTTGGAAGATTGTGCCCCGATATCTATTACATCCGCACCTTCTTCCATTAGAGATTTTGCCTTAGCAAAAGCGAGATCTTGGCGTAGATATTTTCCCCCATCGGAAAAGGAGTCGCTAGTTATGTTCAAAACCCCGAATAAGATCGGTTTAGGAGGAAAAATTTCTCCCTGGATTCTGCTCGGAACGTCCGTTTCCATCTTAGTTTCCATCTTGATACTTGGGGTCTTTGTTCCGATACTAAATACAAGATGTTTTTTTACAATCAAGGAAAAGGACCCGATACAAAGCGAAATCATTTTCTAAGCTCCGTCCTTGCCGGAACTCTTCTGTTTTTTTTACTTTCCTGGAATGGATCCGCCCAACCTGTTCCTACACTCTTGGAAAGAAATTTCGGATCTCCCTTAAATACACAAAACGTAGAATACAATCCCATTATCAGTCCTGACGGAAGATACCTTATCTTCCAGTCCAATCGTCCAGGCGGAGAAGGAGAGATGGACATCTGGCTCTCCGAAAACGCAAACTACAAAAAAAGAGACGGGGAAGCTGATTGGAAGAAACCGGTTAACCTGAACCAAGACATCTGGGAGCAGAATAAAAAGGAACTTCCTGCGGGAGAAAAAAAATCCAAACTATTCAATACCGATAAATACGAAGGTGGGATCTCGATTCGATTCGATGAATTCGGCAACCCTGAGGAAATTTTTCTGACTTCTATCCGAAACGTAAAAGCGGACAGAGAAGGTTTTGACGCATTAGATATTTATTATACGAAACGAGACGAAAGAACGAAACGTTGGAGTGATTTAATCGGCGTCTCGGAGATTAATTCCAACTTTAATGAAAAGATGCCTGCTATTTCTCCCGATGGAAAATATCTGATCTTTTCCTCCGATCGTCCCGGCGGATATGGAGAATACGATCTGTGGGTAAGCTACAGAAATTTTTCCACAGGTGTTTGGTCCAGTCCTGTCAATTTAGGATCCGAGATCAATTCCAAGGCTAGTGAAATTCTTCCTTACATTCATCCGGATGGAGAACAGTTATATTTCTCTTCTAATAGAGAGAATGATCGCAAAAAGTTTTCCTTGTATCGGAACTTCTTAAATCTTCCAAGCACAGCCGATACGGAAGATGCAGAAGATAAACTTACGGTTTCTAAAACGAATCTTCCTTATCCCGTACCGGAAACCGGAAGTCTGGAAAAATTACCCTATCCTTTCAATTTGGAAACTCCGGAAGGGATTGATTCGGAAGGGATTTCTTTTGATCACGAGGGCCTTTGGGCTTACATTTCTTCCAATCGAAATGGAGGGCAGGGCCAGTACGATATCTATAGATTTCAGGTCCCTGAAAATTTAAGGAATTCCTACGATGTGTCCTTCCAAGGATTGGTCTTGGACGGCTCGGAAGCCACAATGATAGGCTTGGATGCAACGATTAAAATTTCGGATAGCGTAGGCCCTTCCAGAACCATTACTTCCAGAAGAATAGGCGGAGATCTTTCTAAAGGAAATCCGACTAATTTTAAAACCGTTTTAAAAACGGGAAGATTGTATAAGGTAGAAATCTCTTCCCCCGGATTTTATCCCACTGAGGACAAACTCGACTTACGCGGAAACGTAGAGAGAAATAAAAAAGTTTATAAAACTTACGTGCTTCTTCCTATCAAAGATGAAGAAAAAGGTAAGATCGTTAGCACAGGAGACGGTGATAAAGGAAAGGGACTTAATGTAGTAGTTGTAGATGCTACTACTAAAGAACCAATTGCTGGAGCGAGCGCTACAGTTTTTACTCCTAAGAATAGACAGGGAGAAATCTTAAAATACAACAGTTTGTCAAAAAATTTCCATATCGAGTTGATTCCCGACACTGATTTTGAGATCTTTGCAAAGGCTGAGAAATATATTTCCGAAAGTGTTAATATTTTGAAGAAAGATATTAAACCCGGATCAACAATTTCTATCGCATTAAGGAAAGATTCGGAAATCCCAGCTGTTTTAAGTACAAAACTCTATTTTGAATTCAATAAGACCGAGGTGACTGACGCACATCGCAAGCAACTCGATCTGATTGTGGACTATCTCAAGAAAAATCCGTCGGATAAAATAGAGATTGGGGGCCATACGGATAATATAGCTTCCAAAGAATATAATACTCGCTTAAGCGGGAACAGAGCGCGGAAAGTTTTTGACTACATTCGTAGTAAAGGGATCCAAGCTTCTAGGTTAAAAACCAGAGCATATTGGTATTCCAGACCCGACGAAGATAACTCTACCGAAGACGGAAGAGCGAAGAACAGGAGGGTCGACTTCCGCAAGCTATAAGAGCTTGTCCCTGACGGTCCAAGCTCTTGAAGCCCTAAAAGCGCAGTGATCCAAAAACTTAAGTTTTTGGGGCTATAACAGGAGAGCAGATGGAAGTCGAGTACCGATCTTACCTACAATCACCAAGAATATGGGATACGATCCGGGATCCTCAAAAAATCGGTTATATTCTGAAAGAGTACGTTCATAATAACGGGCTCTTTCTGAAAGAAAATCCCTTAAAACAAGAATTACAGATCCTACAAACTACTCCTGAAGGAAAAATTTTTCTCAGGATCGATCCGGAAACTTTGAATGAAGAAGGCGAGATCACTGTTTACAAAACTTTAAGTAAACACATGGAGATCGGCTTTCGAGTGGATTCGATCAATCATGAGGATGGCGTAGTTGTTTGTTCTCCCGAATATGTAAGGATCGCAAAGGACGGCCGTATTCTTCCGCGGATTGAAGGATTACAAGGCAAGGTCGTTGCTCATAGATTCCACATGTTAAAGAAAGAACAGGATTCCACCAAAGTTTTAGGAACCTCCGGCCAAATTCTTTTAACCGACTTACACAAGAACATTTTATCTGAATTTCCTTATTCTAGATTGGTATTTCCCTCGGGGAAAGAACTTAGCTTTGAGCAGGACTTAGCAAAACGTACAGGTAAAACCATCTTTGTAAAAGATGCGATCAGTATGGATCCTCTTTCCAAAGAAGAATCCAACGGTTTTAATATTCTTGATTTAAAGCAAGAATTGGAAGACGAGATGATCCTGGAAGATCGGACCAAAGTGTATCGCTCCGGAAAAATACAATCTTTTGCTGTCTATCCGATCTACTACAAAGATCCTTCCGGACCTAAACTCGTTGCTTTAGGTTATGCGGAGACTAAGGACAGAATTTTGGATCCGGCGATCCTGAAAAAATACGCCGAATTAGAAGACGTATTTAACGATAGGATAGAAGATTCTAACACGCTAGATGTCGATATCCGTCAGAACGTGATCAATGCTTCCGAGGGGGGAATTCTTTTGGAAGTAACCGAATCCCAGCTAGTCGAATCGTTTCTGCACAAACCTTTCTTTACAGCGGATATAACTTTTAAGATGCAAGCTCCACTGAGATTCGCATTTAAAATCCGACATATTTCTCAAGTAGGGGAAATTTACCTAGTCGGTGCAGAAATAGTTGGCTCCAATGATGCCAAGACGAATATGACTCTATTAAAGAAGAATTTAAGCTTCATTAAGAGCGTCTAAGAGACTTGGAAAAACAGAAAGCCTTTTTACCCACAGCCCCTTACAAGGGGACGAGAGATTTTTATCCGGAAGAGATGAGATTCCGAAATTGGATGTTTTCCGTTATGAGGAAGACTGTCCAATCTTTCGGATACGAAGAATACGACGGCCCCATCCTAGAATCTTTCGAACTTTATCTGGCAAAAAGCGGAGAAGAAATCGTACAAAGACAATTGTACGATTTTACGGACAAAGGAGATCGTCATGTTGCGATCCGTCCCGAAATGACTCCCACTCTAGCAAGAATGGTTGCCGGCGAAGTCAGAAATCTTGCCAAACCTATTCGCTGGTTTTCCATCCCGAACTTATGGAGATACGAACAGCCTGGAAAAGGGCGCCTTAGAGAACATTGGCAGCTCAATGTGGATCTATTCGGGGTCAATTCCTACCGGGCGGAAGTTGAGATCATTCTGATCGCAAATGCAATTTTAGAAAATTTTAAAGCTCCAAAAGGAAGTTACCAGATCAAGGTCTCGCATCGAGGGATTTTGGATTCATTCTTGAACCAAACCCTAACTTTAGCTCCTGAAAAAGCCCATGCAGTTTCCAAACTTCTGGATAAAAAATCAAAGATCAGCAAAGAGTCTTTTGAAGAAGAGATCAAACCTTTACTTTCCGATCCGGAAAAACAACTTACTCTAATCTATAAATATCTGGATACAAATCTCCAAACGATCGGAGAATTGGAAGGTATCGACCGTTCTTCCGTGGATTTTATTAGGAACCTATTTTCGGATCTGGCATCTTTGGGGATCAAAGACCAACTTGAATTCGATCCTTCGATCATTCGTGGTTTCGATTATTATACCGGCTGTATTTTCGAAGTATTCGATACCAATCCCGAAAACCGAAGGTCATTATATGGCGGAGGAAGATACGACAACCTGATCGGATTATTCTCTAATGAACAACTTTCCGGTATCGGTTTCGGGTTAGGTGATGTTACATTCAAAAACTTTTTGGAAGGACATGGCCTGGTCCCAAAAGATCTGAATTCTAAAACTGCAGTTTTAATTCCATTGATGGACGATAAAATTTTTCCTGAAGTTTTGAAACTCGCAGAAGAGCTTCGTAAGGAAGGAATCGGAGTGGAAACCATGCTCGAGCCTGCAAAACTCGGCAAACAAATCCAGACGGCGGAAAAAAAAGGATATCGTTTCTTGATCTTTTTAGGAGAATCCGAAATCTCCGAAAACAAGGTTCAGTTAAAGGATATCGTCTCGGGAGAACAGTCTTCCGTTTCCAGGTCCGATCTAATCTCCACGTTACGGAAATCCTTACTTGGATAAGAACATATTGGAAAAATTATCCGTTTTCGAAAGGATCGATTATGCGATCGCAATGTTTATTCGCGAAAAGATCCATTCCCCCATTCTGAACCGAACCCTCTCTAGGATCAATCGGGGAGAGATCATGTTAGTTCTTATTCTTCCTTATCTCGCTTATGCTGCGTGGCAGGGAGCTCTTCCTTATCCTTGGTGGATCGTAATTCCTTATTCGGGGCTTGTTGCCTATACAAATGATCGTTTTGTTTTAGTTTTAAAGAAGCTGATCGCTCGTAAAAGACCTCTAATTACCGTTGCCGGAAAAGTGGATCAAAATCCCGACATGAAACATTCTTTTCCTTCCGCGCATGCATCTAATTCGATGACGGCAGCATTGATCTTAGTGTTCTTGTTCGGTTTTCCGGAATGGTTTTTAGCGCTGAGTTTTATGGCGGGGGTAGGAAGATTATTATCTCTCCACCATTTTCCCTCCGATGTACTCGGAGGGTGGTTGATAGGAACCTGTTTCGGGAGTTTAGGCCTTTTTCTTGGCCGCTGGCTTCTTCCCTTCTTGTTTGGAACCGCCTAAAGCATCCAAAGTCAGTTTATGACGGATCTCTCCATCATGAGTAATCGTGGTTGAGGAAATGATCTCGTCGTTTAAATCCAAGTTGATCTTCTTCTCTTTCACCAAAAGTTTCAGATAGTTTAATATGTTCTTAGCGAACATTCTAGATGCATCCGAAGGAAGAGAACCAGCCAAGTTTTGGTGACCAACTACGGAAACCCCGTTTTTAGTTAATACAACCTTGCCGTGTTGAGTATACTCGCAATTTCCTCCGTTTGGAGAAGCAAGGTCTACTACTACGGATCCAGCTTTCATTCTATCCACGATCTTTTTGGTGATGATGATCGGAGCTTTCCTTCCCGGGATCAATGCAGTCGTGATAATCACGTCGGCTTTTGCAGCGAATTTTTCGATCGCTTCTTGCTGACGTTTTTTGTATTCCTCGGTTTGTTCTACAGCGTAACCACCCGCAGCAGCGGAATGAGTTGCGCCTTCCACCTCGACGAACTTAGCGCCGAGAGATTGAACTTGTTCTTTTACTTCCGGACGAGTATCGAATACGTCTACTACTGCACCTAATCTTCTGGAACTTGCGATTGCTTGTAATCCCGCAACGCCCGCTCCTATGATGAGTACGGAAGCTGGAGTAATCGTACCCGCTGCGGTCGTTAGCATTGGGAAAAATCTGGTCAAATGAGTGGAAGCGATAAGAACGGCTTTATATCCGGCAACTGTTGCTTGGGAAGAAAGAACGTCCATAGACTGAGCACGAGTGATACGAGCGATCGCATCCAGACTCAATACTGTAACTTTCCCAGAAGAAAGCTTTTTTATTACCTGAGGATTTACCGCAGGTTGGAACATTCCTAAATAGAAGGCTCCTTTTTTGATCTTGGATAAGCTCGCACCATCCGCTAAGTGAATGCTCACAACTAGGTCGGACTTTTTTAGTATATCAGCGCGAGATTGGATCGACGCACCGGCTTTTTTATAATCTTCGTCGGAGAAATAAGAACCTTCTCCAGCGCCTTTTTCGATGAGAACAGAAGCACCGATTTTTTTTAAGGCGTCGACTACGTCCGGGGTTACGGCTACCCTAGTTTCTTCCTTAGCTTCTTTTAAAACTCCGATATTCATACAGCCTACTCGAAACTCAATTTTTCGGTTAAATTCCCTTATTGGGGAAAAGTAGGTCCAGATTTTCTCGGCGAACGATTAATCCAAGTGATTTTTGAAATAATCGACCGTTTTCCTGATTCCTTCCAATAAAGGAACCTTCGGTTCATAACCCAGTTTTTGTCTAGCTAAAGTCAGATCCGGCTTTCTGCGGGCAGGATCGTCTTGGGGAAGAGTTTTATAAATGATCTTGGAAGAAGAGCCGGTCTCTTTTAAAACTAACTCCGCTAGTTCCTTAACCGTAAACTCTCCATCGTTGCCCAAGTTTACAGGACCATTGAAGTCCTGGGTGTTCATCATTTTAATGATACCGTCCACAAGATCATCCACATAGCAGAAAGATCTAGTTTGTGAACCATCTCCGTAAACAGTGATATCTTTCCCCGCAAGCGCTTGGACCACAAAATTACTTACTACTCTTCCATCGTCCGGAAGCATGCGAGGTCCGTAAGTATTGAAGATACGGATCACTCGAATGTCCACTTTATGATTTCTGTGATAATCGAAACAAAGAGTTTCAGCGACCCTCTTTCCTTCGTCGTAACAACTTCTGATACCGATCGGATTTACGTTTCCCCAATACGTTTCCTTTTGAGGATGTTCGATCGGGTTTCCGTAAACTTCGCTAGTGGAAGCTTGTAAGATCCTTGCCTTTACTCTTTTAGCAAGTCCCAACATATTTGTTGTACCAAGGACATTGGTCTTGATCGTTTTGATCGCATTGGATTGATAATGGATCGGGCTTGCAGGACAAGCAAAGTTATAGATCTGATCCACTTCGAGTCGAATCGGCTCAGTGATATCATGACGTATCAGTTCGAAGCGAGGGTTGGAGAGAAGTTTTTCGACATTCTTCTTTCTTCCCGTGTGAAAGTTATCTACACAGATAACTTCGTTACCTTCTTGTATCAATCTTTCACATAAATGAGATCCGATAAATCCGGCACCGCCGGTCACTAGCACTCTATTAGCCATCAATTCTCTCAATATTCGTAAATTCCGGGGGAAGAGGTTTACCGTTCAGATCCAAACCTCTGCTTAAAAACCATTCCAATACTTCCGGAGTTACTTCTCCAGGAAACGGATTATCTAAACCCACTACCGGCCCTTCATCAAATCCAGGAGTCTCCTCCGGGATCGGACGAGGAACCACAGCTCTCTTCAATGAAAAGAATATGATGGATACGCTAAAAAAAGACCAGAGCAGAGCAATCAAATATCCCAGGAATAAAACCGATTTCGGAACGGAACTACCTGGAGAAGTTCCGGTAGCCCAGTAAGCTAAGATACCTGCGTCCGTATTCTGTACATTCTCGGTAAAATCCAAAAGGTCATAGAGGCTATACAAGCTTACACTCGTCCCTAAAAACACAGTGATCAATCGATCCCAGCCGAATGGTAAAAAGGAAGAGATGAAAAGAAAAATCCCCCAAAACAAACCAGTCCTTTGAGCGAGTCCGCCGGAAGAAGTGTACTTTAGAGTAAGCAGTAAAACTGCCCCTCCTAAAAGTAACAAAGTGGGACGGACTAGACTTCCTTTGAATCCTCTATTGATCAAAAATCCGCCAACTAGACAAGAACCCAAATAACCTGCAGAGACCACGAATATAAAAGGACTTTTACCGGACGTAGGAGATGCAACGGTTTGCCCAGCTTCATCGCCGTTCAATTCTATCATCTGTACGGAACCGCCTGAGATCAAAGTTGCGATCGCATGTCCTGCTTCATGGATAAAAACCACGAAGTCTTTTAGATAAGAAACCCATCCATGATTCCAATAGGAAAGAAGAGTCACTATGATCGCGAGTAAGAGTGCAAGTCTTAGGAAACGATTCTCCATTCTAGAATAGATATCGGCTTTTTTGCGGGAAATTCCCGGGGAAATGGATAAGAACCGGATGAAAAAATTTTCCGGTTTCGAATTTAATCCGTTTTAAAATGGCTCAAAATTCCGCCAAATTTCTGGGAATGTACCAGGGTATCTTTTACAGATTGTCTGATATTTTCGGAGGTGGCAGCTATATCTTCTGCCGATTTGGAAATTGCACTCATAGAATCCGAAATTTCTCCCGCGGAAAGTTTTTGTTGCTCGGAAGTCCCGGTCATCATCTTTCCTAAAACCAAAACTTGATCGGAACTGCTGCGTATTTCTCCCAATCTTTTGGATTGTTCCAACAAGAGACTTTTTACTTTGGACGCGGAGTTATGAACTTCTTCGATATAGTTCTGTAAATTTTCGAAGACATCTACTGACTGTCCCACTTTTAGCGCACCTTCTTCCACTGAGTTGGATGTACTTTTTACTAGATAAGTAATATCCTTGATACTAGATTTGGTTTGTTCCGCCAGTTTTGAGATCTCATCCGCAACAACAGAAAATCCTTTTCCTGCTTCTCCGGCCCTTGCGGATTCTATGGATGCATTCAACGCAAGCATATTCGTTCGTTCGGAAATGCTCGTGATAATCCCCACGATCTTATTGATCTCATTGGAATAAGAACGTATTTGTTCCATGGATTGGATAGCTTCATTAAAGATCTGTTTTGCTTGATCGGCCTTGTTCGCTACAGTCCCGGCTTGTGACTCCAGGTTTTGCATTGATTTGGAGGTTTCTCCCAAGGACACATCGATAGAACCGATACTTTCGTTTACATTAGATAAACTTCTAGTCTGCTCACTAATGGTTAATACGATCTCATCTATCGTTTTAGACAGTTCATGGGAAGCCGCCGCAGTTTCTTGCACGGCATGCGCTTGTTTTTGAGAAACTCTTTCGAAAGAACCTACTGATTGGAAAAGTTCCTCATACAATTTTAAGTTTCTTTGATAGTTTTCTTTCATCTGGACAAGGAGTCCCCAAAGACTGATAGTCATACATCTGAAGTTGGAATAAATTCTGTCGGCATCTTCGACCCCTTCTTTCCTAGGGAATTCAGCGGCAAGATTTCCGTTTACAACTTTACCTACTATCTCCAAGGTTTCGGACATTTTCTTTTTTAAACTATAGATAGCTCTTAAACAAAGTGAAAATCCCAGAACCACAGCAAGAAAGGTTAAAGTAGAAGCGATCGGGTCCGTTAAAAATAGTTTCAAACCTAAATAAGAAGAAGGAATGAAAATACATGCGAATGTGAAAGCCACAAGACCAGGATATCCGAATTTAACTCGGAGGGAATTTATAAAAGAGAGGAACGTTCTAATGAGTTGAGACTGTCCGTTCATTCTTGCAAAAAGTTTTTCAGCTTTCTCGATTTGTTGCCTAGTTGTCTTTTTGCGAACCGACATGTACCCGGTAATGACTCCGTCTTCAAGAACAGGAGTAACGGTGGCATCCACCCAATAGTGGTCTCCATTTTTTGCGCGGTTTTTTACGATCGCATTCCAAGGGCGGCCCGACTGAACGGTGTCCCAAAGATCTTTGTAAACTGCCGGGGGAATATCCGGATGACGGACAATATTATGAGGTTGGCCCAGCATCTCCTCTTCTGAAAAACCGCTTACATCCGCAAAGTCCTGGGAAACATAAGTGATTTTTCCTTTCGAATCGGTTCTGGAAATAATTACCGCAGATTCAGCGAACTGAATTTCTCGACCCGTTACCGGTAGGTTCTTTCTCATATTTTCAGTAATTTATTGAAGTCAAGTTTGGTATAGCGAATTTAAAAGATCAGCTACTTGATTTTAATAAATCGGAATATAAAAGGGAAATAATCCGGAAAAAATCCGATGAAAGGATAATACTTTCGGTTTATTTTATAGTGGTTATATCCGAAAACCGACTGCACTCTTATTTTATAAAAACAAGATATGCTTGGATACATCCGGCGATACCTCCGAGAACTGCACCTAAGGTAATCAAGGTGGCCTCGTCTTCTTTAAAGACTGAATGTAATAGATGTTCGAATTCTTCCGGGGGCAGTATACTCAAATTTTCGAAGACCAATTTTTCGATCTCTAATCTTTCTTCGATATAATCTTTCATCTTGTCAGCCGTTTCGGGTATCAGATCCAAAATGGAATTTGCGATCTTCTCCTTTAATTCTTCCAGCTTTTTAGAACCTAAAATTAGAGAAGCATAGGGGATCTTTTTTTTTAATTTCTCATCCATCAATTCTTTGGATTTGGAAAGAAGTTCAGTAATGATCAGATCTCCTCCTTTCCCTTTGAAGATCACCCCTATTAAACTTTCCGGATCTAAAATTTTAGAAGCCACCACGGATGCAAATTCCCTGGAAACATCTTTCTGCCTTTTCAAGAAAAGACCTTGGTATTTGAATAATAAAAAGTTCTTGGGTCGCAAAGGGGAGAAGATCATAAGGATCGCCAGCCAATTAGTGATATAACCTACAAAAATTCCCATGATAGGCATGGTCCACCATTGGTTTAAATATGCGATGAATAAGACTTGAACGCATCCGATCAGAAATCCGAAATAGATCCCGGATCGAACGATAAATCTGAACTCGGGACCTCCACATCTCCTGAAAATTTCAGAGAGAATATTTACGTTTTCTCCCGAAAGAGATTCTTTGATCAAATCACCAATTCCTAATATACTATCCAGATTTTTCCCGAAAGAAGTATAGATCTCTTGTATCTTTTTGGGAATGTCCTCTCGGATCTCCTTTTCTAAGACTTGTTTTGCTTCTTCCGGGACCATCTTCCAGATCACAGGGTTGTCCGCAAAAAATATGTCTTTGACTATGGAAGAGGATTTTTCGCCGATCCTATCTCGGATCAGATCTGCAATTTGTACCGGATCTATTTTTTTATAAAGATCGTAAGGGCGGATCAATCTTTCCAGCATCACATCCGAAATGAGACCTGCCATTTTTTTAGAATGTCTCGGAATGATACCTTGCCAGCCTAAAATTCCCCAACCTTTAAACTTGACCGGATAGAAAATCATCTGCACTGCTATATAGTTTGTGATCCAACCTACAAAGGAACAGGTGACCAAGATCGAAATAATCTCGATCATAGAGCCGTGAATCGGATCAAAAGATTGCATCCGCAGAGTTTTATGAATTGGAAAATTCGATTCAAGAAAAATTCAATGTCAATTATTCTTGTAAAATCGTAACTATCCTATGGGACCCAAGGTTTCCTTTTTCATTTCTCTCTCTATACATGCGGTCCTATTCATATCTTACTATTTGATCCGAAATCTAAACCCTGAAAATTTTTCGGAACAGATCAAACTCAGTCTTAGCAAAGGACAAGTCCCTAGTGTTCATTTTTCACTCCCTAAAAATCAAGGAGAAGGACAGGATACATCTTCTAACTCAGGCCTGGCAGGAACGCCGGAAGCGGAGATCGAAAGGTTTAAAAACGAGATACATTTCCCACCGGAAGCATTGGAGCAGAGATTGGAATCCGATTGTTCTTGGGAAGTAATGATAGGACCTAACGGAAGCGCAAAAAGAGTTACAACTATCAAACCTTGCAAGTATAAGGTTTTCGAAACACATTTTAAAAGATCGGTTTCTAGCTGGAAATTTCAACTACCGGAAGGAAATATTATAATTATTCCGGTATCCTTTCGAATTGAATCAGATGAGTGACACCTCTAAATCTTGGTATGCCGTTTATACAAATTCTAGGGCGGAGAAGAAGTTAGCGCTAGAACTTTCCAAAAAAGGAATAACCCAATACTTGCCGATTATTTCGGCAAAAAAACAATGGTCTGATCGGATCAAAACGGTTCTGGTACCTGTTTTTCCTTCTTACGTATTCGTAAAAATTGATATAAGGACCGAAAAACTAAAAGTCCTGGAAACTTCAGGAGCTGTACGATTCGTTTCGATTGGAGAGACTCCTCTCCTAATCGAAGAGAACGATATCGAGATGATCCGCCAACTTGTGACCGAGTATCCGGATAAGATCAAGATCGAAAGGGAAAAGATGCTGTCTCCCGGTAAAAAGGTCCTGATCAAAAACGGACCTTTTAAAGACAGAAAGGCAAGAGTAATCCGAAAAGGAAGTAAATCGTCTATTCTTGTTTCCATTTCCGGAATGGATACTACAGTATCCTTGGAATTGGATTCGGAACTATTGGAAACGGACGAGGAGAATTAGAAGTGGGAAATACATTAGATAAAGTTAAAAAAGCTTTGGATACCGAGATCGAAGCAATCCTTCATTTTAGAGAGAACCTAGATCCGAATGTAGAAAAAGCTGTAGAGCTGATCTTCCAAGCCAAAGGAAAGGTAGTCGTAACCGGAGTCGGAAAATCCGGAGACGTTGGCAAAAAGATCGCTTCCACTCTATCTTCTACAGGAACTCCTTCTTACTTTCTACATCCATCCGACGCAGCACACGGTGATGCCGGGATTTTAGCGCATGGCGACGTTGTTATTGCAATCGGCAAGAGCGGTGAAAGCGAAGAATTACTGAACCTTCTTCCTACCATAAAAAGTATAGGAGCCAAGTTGGTAGGTTTAACTGCTAATCCTCAGTCCAGATTGGCCTTAGACTGCGATATTGTAATCTTAACCCCGGTATTAAAAGAAGCATGTCCTCTAGAACTTGCCCCCACTTCCAGCACAACGATCGCTTTGATGTTGGGAGATGCGATCGCAATGGCGCTCATGGAACTTAGAAATTTCCAAAAAGAGGATTTTGCATTATATCATCCTGCAGGAAGACTCGGAAAAAGATTATCCCTAAAAGTGGACGATGTGATGAGAAAGGGAGATAAACTTGCAAAGGTAAGTTCCGACGCAAGTTTAGAAGAAGTTCTTTCGGAAATCACAACAAAACTTGTGGGTGCAACAGGCGTCGTGGATCCAAGCGGTAAATTGATCGGATTCGTAACCGATTACGATATTAGAAAATTATTAAATGACGGAAAATTGGAAAAGTCCATCAAAGCGAAAGAATTAATGAATTCTAAACCGACCGTTTTCGAGAGCGGGATCATGGCTTACGATGTCTTACAATCCATGGAAAGAAGAGAAAAACCGATCTCAGTAGCTCCGATCGTTTCCAAAGACGGGATATTACTCGGGATCATTTCCATCCATGATCTTTTACAAAAAGGACTCTGATTTGTGATGAGCAAAAACGACTCTCAAAAAATTCGGATCATTCTTACTTTGAATGAAGAGGAGTTTTTCGGTCTAAGAACTCTTCCAAAAGCCGATTTTTTAGAGATCCGTTTGGACCAATTCCGTTCAGACAATGATACTCCCGAAAAGATCCTACATAAAATAAAGGAACTAAGCGCTTCATGCGTATTCACTTATAGGCAACCGGAAGATTCAAGTCTGGAAAGTTTAGGAATTTGGAATAGAGATAATATTGCCCCTTTACTTTCAGGGTTAGAATCGGGAAAACATTATATTGATCTGGAATTGGATAAGGACAATCCGGTCTTTAACGGAATAGATGAAGATCGTTTCGGGATCATTCGATCCGTTCACAGTTTTTCCGGAGTTCCCGATTTCGAAGAATTACTCTTTTTTTTACGACCTGTTACGGAAGAAGTTCTAGCTACCGTTAAGTCTGAACTTCCTTTTCAAAGGATCTTTAAGATAGCTGCACTTCCAAAGGACGAACAAGAATCTGAGGAATTCCAACATTCCGCGCTGAAACTTTCCAAATTTTGTGCAAAACAAAATATACCGATCGGTTTTTGCGGGATTTTAATGGGAGAATCCGGAAAGGAATTCAGGATATTCCCGGAAAAAATAGGATCTCAATTTACGTATTGTTGTCTAGGGGAGCCGAAAGCCCCCGGCCAAGTGGATCTAGAAACCGTCCTTTCTAAAAGAAAATTAAAAGATTAATCCCTATCTTGGGAATCGTTTTCTTCTTTTTCCTCTTCCGATTTTTTAGGATCTCTAGTCCCGGCTCTCGTCTCTAAGAATGTTTTGAAACTTTCGTCGGATCTGAATTTTTTGAAAGCCTTATCTTTTTCTGCGGAAGCCCAGTAGGAAGATTTAATACTTCCGGATCTTTTAATATAGGACATTGTCCTTTCTTGGTCATTCTTCTCTGCGTAACATTTTGCGAGAAGATAATAAGCTCCCGCAGAATCTTCCACTTTCTCCAAATGATTGATCGCTTTGTCGACAGAGCCGGTATATAGATAGGTTTTACCTAAATAAAAATTATATTCTCTGATCTCTTCCTCGTCCGGTTGGACAGCATGAAAGTATTTAAGGGCTTTATCGTAGTTACCGTTGTTTGTATAATATCTGGCGAGTTTTAAGATACCGTCGTAATACACATCCGGAAGATCTTTCAGATCAGGATTTTCTTTTTCAATGGCGGCCCCGATCTCTTTCAAAAGATCATAACCTTCTTCCTTTTTACCGATCTGTATCTTGCAGAGGCCGATATACATTCGGATCTCTCTTGTCTTCTCTCCGTATTCCAGCGCCTTTTCGGCGGTTTTGATCGCGTTATCACAATCCTTTAACTGCCATTTAATTTTGGTCAGACCGATCAGGGGTAATACCGTATGTTTATTCGCGTGTGCCTTTCGATAATACTTGGACGCTTCTTCGAAATTTTTCTTTTTATGGTAAGCGGCCGCTTGGGTAAGATGTGTATAATAAAGTAATTTTTCCCTTTCGGAAGGGATCTTTGGTTCGATACGATTCAGAACGACAAGTGCATCGTCGTAGTTTCCGATCCGGACGAGCAAAGCGCCGTACTTATAACCATACTCCACATTCTCCGGCTCATTCTTCACTAATCCGGAAAGAATAAATTCGGATTTGGCAAATTCTTTTTCATTATAATAAGCTAATGCGAGTCTCCAAAGGATCTCTTTATTGTTCGGATCCTGTTTTAACTTTTTTTCCAGACTGGAAACACTTTCCTGTTCCGTTTCTTCCTCATGATAAACAGGTTTTCGATAACTTCCGCCGGAGGAATATCTTTCCTCTGCTGCAGCTCTGATCTTTTGGATATGAGAAAGTTCCGGATCGATCTTTAATAATCGATTGGAATAAGAGATTACTTCTCCATAATCTCTTTGATAATTATGATACAGAATGATCTTTGTAAGAGAATTGACCAGATCCTTTTTAGGGAGGTTTAGACTAACCGCTTTTTTGAATGCTTGGATGGATTTGGTATAATCCTTTCTGCTCTCGTAGATATAACCCATATACATCCAGGCTTCGCCGGAGGAAGGGTTTCCATCGTTGTATTTTTGGAATTGTTTGAGTGCCTCTGTGTAATCTTTTCTAGAATAGGCTTTTTTACCTTCTTTCATATCCGCGGAGACAGAATTGGAAAAGAAGAATATACTAAAGCAAATCAAGAAGGAAAGGAACGGCCTAGTCATACTAGTAAGACCGGTATTTTCCCTCCGAATACTACAAAAGAAGGAAGGCATTTATCCAATTTTGGATGAGAACGCCATGAATAAAGTGGAATTCTCGCCTTCCAAGAGGAATTATTTATTTCCTAAAACCTCCGCCTTTCTCTGAGCCAAGGCTCTTGCGGCTCTCAGATTCACGCTCATTGTTGTAATTTGCGGATTTACCGATAATCCTGTCGGGTAAACGGAAGCATCCATTACGAAAATATTTTTATGGCCAAAGAGTTGGAAATCCAGGTCCACCGCACCTAAGTCGGGAGACTTAGCTGCTTGGATGGAGCCATGAGGGTGAGCCGAACCGATCGCAATCTTTCCAGGCTCGATACTCTTGTCCAAGATCCAATCGAACTTGGAATTTTTATCCACAGGGATAGGTTCTTCCACATCAGGGAACGGGAATACGATCGCCTTTGCACCCGCAGCAACTTGCACTTCTGCCAATGCTTTCAAACCTTTGAGTAAATTTTTACCGTCGGTAGGAGTGATCTCGAAATACACTTTTCTTCTTCCCAAAGACCATTTTACGGAAGCATTCGCTTCACCATCCGCACCATCACGAACGAGGACGATCCCTGCACTCATGTTCGGATACTTTTTCATCGTATCGAATTGTTTCTGCCCATAAAAAGGAATAAGTGAACTTGCCAAGGTAGGACGGAACGGAGCTACTTCTAACCAATAACCGTAACCTGTATTGTCTTGGTTATGACCGTCTTTGATTACCGCCGATTGAGGAGGTCCGGAGAACATATTGATCGTCTCGTCAAAGATCGCAAAGTTCGTGCTTGTAGGATGGACTTTCAAATTTCTTCCCACCCAGTCGTTTCCAAGCCCGGATCTTTGGAGAAGTGCAGGTCCTTCGATCGCACCCGCGCTCACGATTACGACCGGAGCATCGATCACAATTTTTTCTAGAACATTATTGGGAGCTTTTTCGTAAGGATCAGGGGTGAATTCTGCAACTATCGTCTTAATATCTCCGTCTTGGATGTACTGTGCTCTCATATTGGAGATAACGGTTGCGCCGGCTTCAATCGCATCCGGGATCCACGTTAAGAATGCGGATTGTTTTGCGTTGATCGGGCAACCCAAACCGCAACGACCGAGGCCAATACATCCTCTATTATTATTCTTTAATACTTCCGGATGAAGACCTAATACTTTTCCACCCTTCATCAAGGTGTTATTGTTTGCATTGATCAGATTTTGAGGAACTTCGTGGACGCCGATCCTTTCGTGGACTTCCGAAATATAGGCATCCATTTCCTGTCTTCCGTAACCTTTCCACCCGAAGCGGGAATCCCATTCATTAGTTACGTAATCCGGAGGATACAGAGATGTTTGCCAATTTACTGTGGTAGAACCTCCGATCGTCCTTCCTTGAAGAATAGAAAGAGTTTGCTCTTCTGAGATGATAAAACCTGCATCTCTATACAATCTAGCCTGGGAAAGAAACTCGTCGCCTGTGAATTTTGCAGGAGTGAAATATCCGCCCTCTTCGATCAGGACAACTTTCCATCCAGCTTTTGCAAGAGTGGCAGCAACAACTGCTCCTCCTGCACCGGAACCTATAATGACTGCTTCTGCTTGTAATTTCCAAACTCTGTCTTTGATCCCGTTCTCTTTGATCAAAGATTCGTGTTTTTCCGGAGTGATAATCTTATAATTTGCCTCAGGAATCGCTCCCATAGTTCTTAACCTTTATATCCCACTAGTTCGTTATAATCTCTTTCCATAGAAACTAAGAAGAAGGACAACTGACGCATAATATTGTAAGCGCCTCTTTTCAAAGATAAGGAAGAGTTTTTCCAGGAGAGAAGTCGTTTCTCTCTATCTTCTTTGGAAAGTCCCACCATAGAGGTGAAAGAAAAATCCAAAGCTAGAGAAACAAGAGAGGAACCCGGTAAGAATGCTAATAATTTCAAAACGGATTCAGTATCTATCGGATAAGGATGGCCGTAGATGTACTTATCCGCGGCGACTCCCAAGTCGAATCCTTGGATCGGATTCCCTACTAGGAAAACTTCTTCCAATGATTTGAAAGCGAGATATTCAGAATCACTCAATCCATGCAACTTCGGAATTGATCCGGATTTGCAGGAAGCTTGAGGAACTAGGATGGCCGAGATGGCGGCCGTTTTGAACAAAAACTTTAGAAAGCGGCTACGAGAAACTTTCTCATCCAGAAACGATTCCAATTCTAACTCCTAAACTTTGTTCGAAAAAACAAAGTTTGCCGTAACGAATGTTCTGGAATATGTTCGACTTTGTCTATCCTTTCTTTTGGAATTTTTTCATCTTCACGTAAATTTTAATTTCTTCAAAATCGATTCTATCCAATTCAACAGGGAAAGATTCTCCTAATGAATATTGTTTGGTATATTTTTTAGAATAGAAAGTGAAGTCCGTCTCCGCTTGTAATTCGCCTTCATCCGTAAATTCTATCGCAGGGATGATCGCTTCGACCGGCGGATTATTCAATTCCACAAATGCAACAGCCGCCTTAAATCCAACAAGGGTCGCGGTAAATTCTTTGATACCGGTTTTTTCCAAAAATCTACAAGCCTTGAGTTTATAATAATCCCTTTCGGAATCCGTGGCTTTTCTTTCTTCATGAGAAGTATGAAGACCCATTACTTTAATATCTTCTTCAGAATAAGGTTCCTTATCCGAAAGAAGAATACTTTCTAAAACTCTATGGCAAACTAAGTCGGGATAACGACGAATTGGAGAAGTGAAATGGCAATAATCTTTAAAACCCAAGCCCCAATGTCCCAAATATTCTCCGGAATAGTAAGCCTGCATAAAACTTCTCAAAAGAGAAATATTAAAGAGCCTTTCGGACGGAGTTCCTTCGATAGCTTGTAAAACATTACGAATGGATTCGTAATTGGTATCTTGCAACTGTGCGTTGACCCCGTTCAATCTTAAAAAAGAATTTAACATCTCCAATTTTTCCACATCCATGGGTTCATGGACACGATATAGAGTAGGTCTTTCTTTTTTACGGATATACTCCGCCACTTTAATATTCGCAGAGAGCATGAATTCTTCGATTAGGATATGAGCTTGTAGTCTTTCTACCGGTTTAATCTCGATTACGTTGTGCTCCGAATCGGTGACCACCTTAGTTTCCTTTAGGTTCAGGTCGACTCTTCCAGAGTTCAATCTTCTCTTTCTGAGAATGTCCGCAAATTTCATCATTTGGAAGATCCAATTGTTTGGATCTCCGGATTTAATCTCTTCTTCTGCGCGATTATACGTATATCTCTCTGCGACACGAATTATGGATTTATAAAATTTAGCGTGGAAGATTGTTCCGCTCCAGTCCGCTTCCATTTCCACAGTGAATGCGAGTCGATTTTTTTTAGCCACAAGACTACAAAGATTTTCGGAAAGTTCGGGAGGAAGCATAGGTACAACTCTACTTCCCAAATAAACGGAAGTTGCTCTGGAATAAGCTTCCACATCCAGATCGGAACCAGGTTTGACATAATGGGATACATCAGCGATATGAACGTAAAATCGGATCTTCTTTCCTTCATTTATGAAGGAGATCGCATCGTCAAAGTCCTTGGAATATTCTCCATCAATAGTAATGGATTGCAGTTCTCTCAAGTCTGCTCTAGAATTCCAATTATCTACGGTAGATTCATCCACTTCATCCGGAAGTTCTTCCAGTTTTATATTGTCCGGATAGAGGATGGTATAATTGTACTTCATTAACATTCTCATCAGATCCGTGTCTTCTTTGGTATCCGACTCGAAACGAACAAAGTGCGCTTCGTATAGATTCTTTTCGTGATCGGAATCTTGTTTTAAGGTTACGATCAAAACATCTCCAACGATTATCTCATCTTGCAGATCTTGGAGTAATGTTTTACGGGGAAGGAAACCTTCTTTGAGATCTCCATCCATATCCAAAAAGGTCCCGATTATAAATTTATGGTCCTTCTCCGTGATCTTCATTCTATAAAGTTCACGACCTCGTCTAAGAACGGAGACAACTTCTCCTTCTAGTTTTCCTTTACGGCCGATACCGGTAGGGAGAATTTCTACGAGGTCTCCTTGGATTGCGGAGGAAGTGTACTGTCCAGGAACAAAAACTTCTGTTCCGGTAGTCAGCTTCACGAAGCCGTCCCCTTTCTTACTTAATGAGATAGTTCCTTGTAAAGTTTGGTTCGGACGAACTATGATATTCTTTTTTTGGATCTCGATCAGACCTTCTTTTTCAAAGAAGATCAATACTTCTTCGGCAGAACGTTTTTGTTCCTGGGCTTCCCATTTCTCTCTTCTAAATCCCTTTTTCTGCCCGGCATGAGCGATAAATTTAGAATATACCTCTTGCATAGAGATAACCTTTCCGGATTTAGAACGGAAAAATTTTAAAAGTTTTCTGCCAGGTTCATTCTCTCTTTCCCAATCATGACTCCCGAATTTTCTATCATAAAACTTGGGCTTTGAACCCGGAACATGGGATTCGTTTTTGCGATAAGTAGGTTTGGAAGAATATCCCGGATTCTTATTTTGATTTTCGTAAGAAGGTTTCTTACGGCTTATTTCTTCTTTCGGTGCAGGAATTTCTTCTTTAAATTCCTGTATGGATTCTTGCTTAAAAGAATTGTTTTTATCTTTTCTTCCTTTTTTGGAAGAAGGAGCCGAAACTTTTTGTTCGACCGGGTATAGTTCCAGTTTCTTGGAGCGGGAAGACTTATGATCCTTTTTCTTTTTGGAGACCTTCTCCTTTGCTTCTCGGATACTTTTTTTTAGATCTTTCTCATCCGATTTTTTGGAGTTGGATTTTTGGGGTCCTTGGTTCTTTTCACCGTTCTCTCTGATTTTTGTTTTTTTCTTTGTTAGCGTTTGTTTAACTATTTTCTTTTTTTGTGTCATGTATAATATACCTTAGGCTTATCATCAGCGTACGTTCCTCTCAGATAATTCGGAACCAAATGCAAATACGAATGATCTTCCGGCTTCGATAACGCCTTTTTGATATCACCGGACTTCTCCAACAAACTCGCTTCCGGTGAAGGAAGATTCTCTTTCATATTTGTTCCCGCAAAAAATTCGGGAGAGTCACTGAACTTAATTCCGGTAAGATAAGAGCCTATCCTATCTTCCGGGATGGTTTCCGGGATCAGATCCGGAGCAATGTCCAAGGTGCCCCAATAACCTCTGGAGTCTCTTAGACCGAAATAAATTTTTCCTTGTTTCGCTTCTATTCCTACACAAACGGAAGATTCCGATTCCGCATAATACTGGCAGGTGTACAATTCTAAACTATCGATTCCCAAAACCGGAACATTCCAGATTTGCGAAAAGTTACGTGCTGTTGCCACTGAGATCCTAATCCCCGTGAATGATCCGGGACCGGTAGTGGTAACTATTATATCAGGTTTTTCCCAATTAGATACCTTCAAACAATGGGAAATTTCTTTAATAAGCAAGAGAGAAGATTCCCTGTTATGCAATTCTCTGTATTCGGAAACTTTTTCGAGTTTGCCATCTTCGGTTTTAAGATAACAACCCGCTAAGATCCAAGAGTTAGTCGCATCGAAGAATAATATTTTTGTCATAAAATTTTCTCCGATTTCAGGAATGGCTCGATTTGCAGATCGGGCCTTCTCCATTCTTCTCCTAAAAAAGTAATCAGCAGATTTCTGGTATCCTCGTCCGCTTCTTCCAAATTTATTTTAATGCGGAACTTTCTATCATTAAATTCGGGTTCTGCTTTTTCCCACCATTCTATCAGAGAAATTCCCTTGCCGTTCCAATATTCTTCAAAGCCCAGATCTGGGATCTCCTCCGAAGAACCGATCCGATACAGATCAAAATGAAAGATCTCCAATGGATCTCCGAATTGATTTCGGATCTCGAGAAAAGGATACTCATTCATCAAGGTGTAAGTAGGAGAATTAACGAATAATTTGGATTTATCCAATCCGGGCTTCAGTTGATCCAACAGAGCTTTTACAAGTTTAGAAACGAATGTGGTTTTTCCCGAGCCCATTTTTCCGGAAAGAAGAAGGAGGGGAAATTTTCCCTCCTTCCAGACAACGGCTAGAATCCCTGCAAGTTTTGTGACAGGGATGTCTATAGAATCTAAGGTAAGATTTTCAAACCGTCCTGACATTCCGTTTTCTAAAATAACTCTAAGACCTGTGCCTTCGGAAATCTATAGATGGAATTACAAAATTCGCAGGTGACTTCGATCTGTCCTTGCTCTTCTGCAATGTCCATTGCTTCTTCTTTTCCTAAATTTTGTATGAGTTCCTTGATCTTCTCTTCGGAACAATCACATCTGTATTCCGGTCTTCCTGTTTCCAGTATCTCGAACTTCGTATTCCAAGAAGATTGCAGAATTTCTAAAGCTTGGGAAACGGTTCCTTCGAAAACTTTGGATTTTTCCTCTTCTAGTTTTCCGGCTAATTCTCTAACTGCATCTATATGTTCCGGTCTTGCTTCCGGCAATGCTTGTAAGAACAGACCTTTGATCCTCCAATGCAAACCTTCCAATTTAACGTAAGCCACTAAAAAGGAAGGAACTTGCTCCGAATCTCTCAGGTAGTTTTCGATATTCGTTTCGAAACTTTGGTTTCTAAAAGGTACGATAGACTGATAAATACATTCTCCGTCTTTCCAACGGAATACTTTCAAAATTCCTAAATTTTCCTCTGAGATCTGTCCTGATTCTATATCTTCTTCGGGTCGATGTCTTAAAGTTGCCTTAAGTCTTCCATTACGAGTACTATAAGCTAAGACCGAATGAATCTCCGAATCGTCATAAAAACGGATCTGAACGCTTACCTTTGTATCTTCTTTTACTAGATCCGCTAAGAAGAATGCGGCAAGCATCGTCCTTGCCAGAAGTTCCGTTCCTGCGTCATCGAAACCGTGTAAGTTAGACGCCGCAGTTACTGCGTAAGAAATTTCGGCCGAGGAAAAACGAAAGTGAACGTCGGGAAGAATCCCATAATGGTATATATCGTTGTTTTCCATGCAATATAGGGTTCCCGACCTTTCAGGACGAGGTTCTTATCTATTCTCCCTGAATCGTATCGAAAAGACAGTATTTTTTCCTAGTTTCTAAGGTATTTCCCGGTTTTCTTTCTGGAAAGATCTTCCCTTAAGAGAATCATCGTCTCTACCTTTTTAACCTGTGAGGACCGAATGATTTTCGGAGCGGATTATTATCCTGAACAATGGACTCCTAAAGATTGGGAAGAAGATATTCGTATTATGAAGGGCATGGGACTGAGCAGAGTTCGTCTCGCAGAGTTTTCTTGGGCATTAGTCGAACCGAAAGAGGGAAAGTTCGATTTTTCTTTTTGGAAGAAGATGTTGGATCTCTTTCAAAAACATAAAATGGATGTGATCCTGGGAACCCCTACGGCCACATTCCCTCCTTGGCTTGCTAAAAAATATCCTGACGTTCTGCAAGTTCGAGATGGAGTTTTAAGAAATATAGGTACAAGAAGACAGGCATGTTTTTCTTCTCCGAATTATCGAAAAGCAGTGATTAAGGTCGTGACTAAGATGGCCCAAGCCTTAGGAAATCATCCAGCAGTGATCGGCTGGCAGATAGACAATGAGATCGGCCACGAAGGATCGGACATCGATCATTCTGAAACTTCTCTCAAAACATTTCGTCTTTGGCTGAAGGCTAAATACAAAACGATCCAGAATCTGAACGATACTTGGGGAAATATTTTTTGGGGAGTGGTCTTCAATGATTGGAATGAAATACCTATACCAGGTCCTCATGTGAGTGCAGGTTATAATCCTTCTATGATCCAAGACTTCTACAGATTCCATTCGGATACGATCGTGGACTTTGTAAAACTGCAATCTGATATTGTTCGAAAGTTTTCTCCGAATCGGAAACTCACCACGAATTTATATCCGAGTCCCTTTCTTCCCGTAATCGATATGAGCGAATTATTCACTCATTTAGATTACGTTTCTTGGGATAATTATCCGACATGGGGAGATCAAGAAGAACCTTTTCCTCATCCATTTATCTCCGCAATGCATCAGTACAATCGAGGTCTGAAAGATCTTCCGTTTACTGTGATGGAACAAATTTCAGGATTCCAAGGACACGATACGTTGGGATATCTTCCAGCACCCGGACAAGTACAGCTTTGGATGAAACAAGCGATCGTTCAGGGTTCGGAACAAATTATATTTTTCCGATATCGAACTGCAAGATTCGGACAAGAACAACTCTGTTATGGGATCTTAGATCATGATAAATCTCTCACGGACAGATACTTGGAATTACAAAGAGGGATATCGGAGATCTTACCGGAAGCGAATGACTTTGCTTCGGAACATTTTCCTGCAGATGTTGCCGTCCTTCATGATATAGAGAATGCGAGAAATTTCAAACACCAACCCATCTCTTCCGGTTTAAAACACAGTCCCGTTCCATTCGCACAAGTCGGCTACGATATAGAGATGGCAACTTGGTTTGCAGGCCTGAACATTCTGAATGTAAACACACATTTTTTGCCCGTCTCCAAAACAGACTTTTCCAAGTACAAGGTTTTGGTACTTCCTCTGTATGCAATGGTGAATGACTCGATTGTTAAAAAATTAGAACAATTCGTTAGAGAAGGAGGTGTTCTAATTTTAGGGTATAGAGCAGGTCTCAAGGACAAAAATTCCTGGATGTTGGATTCTCAAGTGCCTGGTCCATTTTCTGAAATGGCGGGAGTCAAAGTAAGAAAGTTCGAAGCGGTAGGGAATCGAAACGTAAACTTCCGATTCAGAGTTTTACCGGGGACCTGCTCGAAAATTTGTGAGATCCTGGAACCTATAACGGCCAAAGTTTGGGCAAGATATTCCGACAATAAGAAATTTTATAAAGGAAAACCTGTCATAACTTGTAATCGATTCGGAAAAGGATCTGTCGTATACGTTGGAGCGAGTCTGAGCCCGATCTCGTTTATGCTCTTGTACAGAAGAACTTTAAGGATGGCGGGCATCCCTTTTACTTTTTACGGCCCTACCATCGAGCGTAGTTTTAGAAAGGGTAAGTCCAAAAACTACGAAATTTTTATCAATCATTCCGGTAAGAAAACTTTTGCCGGTTTCAAGTTACTCAAGCCGTACGAGGTAAGGATCCTGCCGAAAAAGAAAAAATGAAGCTAAATGAAGTTAAAGAATTAAACAGGCTCTTGCAGAATCATTCGAATGTAAGGAACAAAGAACTTTCCGTCTATGTGGATAATCTTCACACTTCCTTTGTCGAATTCGAAGAAAAGTTTATTCTTCCTTCTACCTCCGTTTTTGAGATAGAGTTTAGCGCTGCGGAAAGTTTCCTAAAATCAATTCTAAAATTAGCTCCCGAGTTAGTAGCAGATTCTCTCGTTCTTCCCGAGCCCAGACCAAAAAGAGATATTGATCGTTTGTTCCTGATCAAACCGTTTTATACGGAAGGAGAAATGTTCAGAGAAAATTCTCCCGAAGTGTGGAGAGATAAGCTCCCTCCCTTTGCGATCATTACTAGTTTTCATGTAATGCATTTAGGAGGAGTCCCCAAAGAGGACATTTATCAACCGGCTTCTCAGGGAAAAACTATGTCCGTTTACACCAAACGGGCCTACTTTTCGTCCCGGGTTATCCCCTTGGATTCTCTTACCGTATTAGAAGATGCGGTTATAGACTTTACTGCTAAGAAATACCAAGAGTCCGACTTCATGGTCCAGATCTCCAAGGATACATTCGAAGGGGTAAGGCATACATATTCTGAAATTTTCGACGAGGTGGATTATTCCAAGCAAGTAAGTTTTATCCATGAATCCTTAGGGATTACTCCCGCAGATTGGTCCCTTGGAAAAATTTTTGCTCCTTTAGCGGTCGAATACCTTACACTTACAGCCAGGTTCCTGGACCCTTCTTTACATAAGATCGCAAAGGATTTTAATTCGTTTCACCAAGTTGTTGATCTTTTGTTAAGACCGGGCAGCATGACCTTAGAAGAATCTGCCCGAAATTCATTCTTCGCTTGGCTTCGATCTCATAAATCGGAGAGGATCATTTCCCCCTCGGGAAACATGGCTTGGAAAATTTTACGGGTATAAAGGACATAAGCCCGAACATGGAATCCTTAGCACCTCCCATAGATTTCCCTCTCGAAGAAGTGAAGAAGAGAGTGAAATCAGTCCAATCCGTATCCGGGCTTATACTGGAATCCGCTCGCAAACTCCAGAAAGAGATCCGAGTTTTCGGGATCGTTAGCGACTCCGAAGAAAAAGAACGTATTCATAAAGCCGACGAATTGATGGGAAAATTCCTGATCGATTTTATCAGACAAAACTTTCCAAACGACTCCATCATTTCAGAAGATTATTTTAAACACGAAGGAAGCAATTCTTTCCGTTGGGTTTTGGACCCTATCGACGGATCCATGAATTTCGTAAGAGGTATCCCTCTCTATTGTGTATCCGTAGGACTCGAACATAGAGAAACTCCAGTCGCAGGAGTTGTATTCGCCCCAGAACTGGACACACGTTACT
The DNA here is from genome assembly GCF_000347035.1 of Leptospira sp. B5-022. Taxonomy (GTDB): domain Bacteria; phylum Spirochaetota; class Leptospiria; order Leptospirales; family Leptospiraceae; genus Leptospira_B; species Leptospira_B cinconiae. The sequence goes on along the minus strand of NZ_ANIJ01000018.1, from coordinate 15,943 downwards.
CCGCAATTTTAAGCCAAGGCGCTTTTAAGAACGGACTCAGAATCGACGTATCCAACACGGACGCACTTGCGAGATCCCTTTTGGTATCCAGCTTTCCCACGAACAGAAAGGAAATTTTAAACGAGGTCATCTCAGACATCACTGCGTTTATCAGTTGCGGTAGATCCATGAGAAGGACCGGATCATTTGTTTTAGATACTTGTTGGGTGGCAGAAGGTGTACTCGATGGAATCTGGGAGAAGGGTGTAAAACTCTGGGATACGGTTGCTAGCTCCGTAATCTTAACGGAAGCTGGCGGAAAACTCACCGACTTTCAAGGAAAACATTTCTTATCCGGTCAGGCGGAAGTAGTAGCTTCCAATGGAAGGATCCATAAACAGATCATCGACATTCTACGAAATGTTCGGATCTCCATTGGAAGAAACTGACATTTAATTGCTGCGATATCGCACCGTAGCTAGCTGCGAACTTATTGTTTCAAAAACTCTTCCAAAGACTTTAGTTGAGCTTCCGTAAAATTAAAACGGGTCATCGCAGTGCTTTGGCGCTTAGGCAGGTATCCTGGAGGATATTCTCCCCGCATTCTAGCTTCCAATAATTCATAAGAAGAATTTGCCACAGATGGTCCTACGGCTCCATCGAGTTTAGGATTAGCATTGTGACAAGCGATACAGTTTGCCATATACAATCCTCTACCTGCTTCCGCTTCCGGAGAAAGTGGTTTGGATTCTTTACAGAAAGAGAAAATAAGTGCAAAAAATAGTAAGAGTAGAAAGCTCAAAAAAGAAAGGCGGTGAATACCGCCCTTCTCGCTTCCACCCCGATTGATTTGGAATGGATTCATTCAATATTCCTTAAGCAGTTAAAAGAACTTCCATCAGAACGTAAGTAACTAAAGCAAAGATCACTCCGCTAGTAATTACCGCTTTTACGGTTTTGATCGGCTTAACAGTAGGTCCGTTTTGGTCCGCTCTTAAAGCATTCACTTCGAAAATAACGATCAAAAGTACGATAATTCCGAGGAAAACTCTCAACTTCTCAGGACTATAATTCAACGGAAGATTACGAGCCGCTCCCATCGCGAATAGCATCGGAATTGAGAACAAAGTGTTAGTCCTAGATGCTACGAATGCACGGTTTGCATTAGGAGCAGGGTCCACAGTAGTCTCTCCCTTAGCTTTTGCGATCACAACTTTTTGATTCGGCCAGATTACGAACCAAACGTTCGCCCACATAACCGTTCCGAAAAGTGCACCTACTAGAATTACGACTACCCATTGGGAATTATGCGGAATACCTTGAGCTCCAAGTGCAATCGCGATCATCACGATACCGGACAGGAAGGTAAACATTGCACCCCAACGGAACCACCATAATGCGCGTGGAACTAATTTCTGAGTTGCGTTCTTTTTTGTATCCGCATCGGTCTCGTTAAAGAAAGGACCTTGTACGAAGTTGAAGTAGTACAACATTCCAATCCAGGTTACCCCGGATAAAAAGTGAATGTACTTAACTAAGTAATAAAGCCCGTTCGTGGTGGTAAACAGGGTTAATTCCATGATTCCTCCGAACACAGTTCTAAAAATATTATTCGGTCGTTAACCGAATCCGATTAGAATTATTTGCGAAAGAGGTCCAGTCAAGCAGTTTTGGAAAGTTTCTAAATTGGTTTTACGAACTTCAAGTATACTTGAAGTTTTGAGGTTATTTACCTCTTAAATCTAATACGATATTTTTTCCCAACTCCGAAAAAAAACCGGGTTCATCATCTTCGTCACTCGACTTGAAAGGAAGAAAACGATCTCTAAAAATTTCAGACTCGGCGGTAAGAAGTACTCTCGTTTTGTTCCCGTTACGTTTAGTTTTCGTTGCGAAACGAGTCCCACCTTTTCCGTCCGAACCTTCTACCAGAAGTTTAAAACTTCCATCGAAGTATTCATCCATATTACCCGGGATAAAAAAGTTCACGGCTCCAGGAGGAAAAATGGAAAGAAATCTACCACCTATCGTAGTTTCCGGAATTTTATTATAGTATCCTGTGACAGTGTCCGTGTTTCCGGAACGACTGAACTTAAGAGTATATCCTAATCCTCGAATATCTATCTTTAATCCGTAAATGTTTAAGAACAAATAAGTCCTAAGATACAAAGTCCTAGGAGAAGACCAATATCCCTTCGGAGAATCAGGAATTCCTAATATGAGTTTTTTACCTTCATTATAAAATTCCCAACCTTTCGTAAATCCACCGGGCTGAAACAATTGAAATCGAAAGGAAACCTGACCCAAACGTTTATTCCATTTTTTATAAGAGATCGGAAATTGTTCCTTCATCCTTTCTGAAAGGGTATACATTAGAAAGATTTCCCCGTTTTCCTTTTTGATCTCACAATCGAATTGACGGCATAAGAATTTTTGGAGCGGAGAATGTTCCAAAATTTGATTCGTTTCCGAATTTCGCAGATGTTCGACGGTCTCTTCTATCATAGGAAAAATGTCGAAAACACTCACTTCCGGAGAAAACATTTCTACAGTGCGGGTGACCTTATAAGTCGGTTTTTTATAGAACTCGGCAGGTTCTGCCTTTACGAAGATTGAATACGGACTCTGAGGAAATATCTGAAAAGGTGCATCGGATAATTCTTTTTTAAATCCACTTCTGCCGATATCATTCAAGCGAAAAGAAAGCGCAAAATATCCGTCTTTCTTATAAAACTTTTCCTCCGCGTCGGTTTCAGGATTTCCGTATAAAATCCCTCGTACAGGATCGTCCTTAAATTCCGTTTGGATAAAGTCTTGGTATTTAAAATACCGTTCGAAATATTCCGCAGCAGCTTGATTTTTTTCTACACAGTTTACGATTAAAGGAAGAATTAATAAAAGGGGAATATAAAAAGGAAAATTTTTCTTATTCATTTTATTTTCCAGTTTGGATCAGTTTATAAAGTTCCGAAACTTTTGCGTCATCCACAGATTCAAAATATTCTTTATGGATCAACATACCTTTGGGCGAATACACTCTCAAAAATGATTTTCCTTCGACCAAACCATTGGACAAGATGCCTTTTTTATCTAACAATATACTTTCGTAATCTTTCTCTTTTTCTTGTACGATATAATCAAAAACGGTCGCAGGTGCGTTTTTCAAATTCAAATACGCGGAGAAACTCGCACGATCCTCATCCTTCAATAAAGTCTGCATCTTCCAATAGATTTTACGTCCATGCTTTCTGCATAGGACCACGTCTTTAAAACTACAACCTAGTAAAAAGTAGGTATTACCCTTTGCGCTCTTTGAGCTGAAAACTTTCCCCTTTTGGTCTGCCAATGTAAAAGCCGGAAGTCTCTCTTTCTCATCCGCTTTTAATCCGAATATGGAAAGAAGTAAAACAGCTGAGATAATCCGGAACTTATACTTCATATTTTAGAAATTCCTATTCGGATGCGGTTAAATTCGGATTACAAAGCCGAGTAAACAATCAGACAGGAGAAGGATTTATACGTTCCCTAAATTTTCGAAGTATGGATCAAAATTGGAAATTATTTTCTGTGAAGCCTGAAAATCCCGTCCCAATCTCCGGGAGGAGCCTGTCCAAGGATCATTTTGGTCCTTTTGGCGTACAATTTTACGATATTATCGGTCGGTTTTTCTTTATATAATTCCTTGAAGATCGAAAATGCGGTCTTAAATTGGCCTGCTTTGTAGAGAGCGATACCTTCGTTCAATTTTGTTTTGGATCCTTCTTTCCAATCCACTGATTCCGGTTCATCGGCTTGGAAAACCTCATATAAAATTACGGGTTGTGTTTTTCCTTTTACGATCACCGTATCGATCTCTCGTGCCATTACGTCAGAAAGCAGATTCAAACGTAAGAAAGTATGATGAGTTACTAAAATTTTCGCTTTATAAAATCCGGAAAGGCTTTGGACTCGCGAGGATAGGTTTACGGTATCTCCTACAACGGTAGTATCAATTCTTCTTTCACTTCCTACTGTTCCTAAGATCAAAGGCCCGGTATTCACTCCTATTCCCAAATCGGCACCTAGCCCAATCCCGTCATTTAAGGATTCAACATAGCGAACCATATCGATCGCAGATTGCAGAGCGTTGTCCGCAGAGTTGAAATTTTCCTTCTCTGCTCGATCGCTATGATCGGAGAAAAGGGCCATAATCGCATCACCGATGTACTTATCTACGAAACCTGCGTTCTTAAATATGATATCCTCAAAAGCCGAGAAATATTTGTTCAGATATTTTATATTTTCATCCGGACTCAATTTTTCGGAGACGGTAGTATAACCGCGTAGATCCGCAAAGAATACGGACATTGTCTTTTCTTTAGAATCTCCTATCTTGATCTCAACAGGACTTTCTCTATCTAAGATCGAAATGAATTCGGAAGGAACGAATCTGTAAAATGCATCTCTTTGTTTTGAGATCTCCAAGTTCAAGGCTTGAGATTGCTTATACAAACTCACATATCTGGAAACCAAAAGACTGATGATCACAAGAATGAAAACGGAAAAAGAAATTTTAAAGAATGGATAGTGGAATCCTGCGATCTTAGTCATCGCATCGATCGTGTCCCAGAGTCCAAAGAGTCCGCAGATCCCAATACCTACAGCTAGTTTGATGGAGTCCGGTTTTTTCAAACGAATGGCGTTGGCGGAGAAAAAGATCACGTACAGGAGCATCAAAAATAAGAGCCCTTGGAAAACGGTCAAATTCGGAAGAACGTATTTAAATGGAAGAAACCAATTCGTTAAGAATAGAATCCCACTTAAAACGCAGAAGGTCCGAATGATCCAAAACTTTCCTTCCTTCTGATAAAAGAAGTCTTTTGCAAAAAGCATAAAGACAGGCACCATCGGAATGAGGGCGGAAATTTCCGCTCTAAAGAAAAATTCCGTGTCCGGTCCTCCCGGATAATTTATGTATTTATTATATTTATGAAAAGTGGTGAAGTAGAAGTATACGGAAGAGAATAATGAGAATAGACCGAAATATAGATAATAGATGTCCTGCTTTCTAGTCACAAAAAATAGAACATGGTAGAAACCGAATATAAAATAGATCCCGAAAAGGAATATATCGAAATATTCCGAAGTTGAATTATAGATTTCCTCGAGAGAAGAGATCCTAAAATTTTTAGGATGATAGAATCCGAAATGGTCGTTTGCTTTAATAGGGTTGCTGTCCGCCATCCCCATAAAACGGATCTTCAGCTCGTTTTTGCCCGGCTTCAAAAGACCGTTATGAAGTGGAATGATCAGCCCTTTTAAGGAACGGTTTTTAGTAAGATGTCCTTCAGTAGGTTCATACCATTCTTCCCTTACTAAAACTCCGTTCAGAAAAATTTTCCAGTTCTCCCCTATGTCCGAAATATACATTCCGGAAGGGATCTTAAGTAAATCGTCCGCTTTATCTAAATTGAATTCCGTTTTTATCTCAACTTGATGGAGACCCGAATCAATGGGGATCTGAAAAAGACTATTGAATGTCCATGGTAAATTCGGAAGAGGAGTCCAATCTTCGGATGTGGATTCTTGCTTTTTATTTTTTGGGTCCGCTTTCTTTTCGTTTGGAGTTTCCGTTATGAGCCTTCCGGTCCACTCCAATTCTAAAAAATCTATCTTTCTAACGGGCTTTGTATCTGCGATACAACCGAACTGAGAGACCAGTAAGGTTATGCAGATCCAGAATAAAAAACGTTTGTGAGATATATGGCCCAGGTTCGGACCTCACATAACGAGTTCGTCTTCGCCAGCACGTGCGACGACGATGTCTCCGGATTCTTCCAGCTTACGTATGATATTAACGATCTTTTGCTGAGCGTCTTCCACGTCTTTAATACGAATGGGTCCCATAAAGTCCATATCCTCTCTGAGGAGGTTCGCTGCACGTTTGGACATGTTCTTGAAGATTTTCTCTTGCACTTCCGTATCCACGGACTTGAGGGCTTTTGCGAGATCCGAGTTGTCTACTTCTCGCAATACTTTTTGGATCGCACGGTCGTCGAGTAGTACGATATCCTCGAATACGAACATTCTCTTTTTGATCTCTTCTGCTAGTTCCGGATCTTCTTCTTCCAAAGCTTCGATGATCGTTTTCTCAGTTCCCCTGTCCACAAGGTTCAAAATTTCAACCACTGAGTCGATACCACCGGCAGAGGTATAATCTTCGCTCGCCAATGTGGATAGTTTTCTTTCCAAAACCCTCTCCACTTCTCGAAGAACGTCCGGAGAAACCCGGTCCATGGTAGCGATCCTTTTTGCTACTTCCGCCTGGATCGTATGTGGTAATCCTGAAAGGATACTGGATGCTTTCTGAGGATCTAAATAAGATAAAATTAATGCGATTGTCTGAGGGTGCTCGTTCTGGATAAAGTTCAATAAGTGCTGAGGGTCTGTTCTACGAATAAAGTCGAAAGGACGAACCTGCAAACTCGAAGTAAGTCGATTGATGATATCGATCGCTTTCTGGTTACCAAGAGCCTTTTCTAAAAGACCCCTAGCAAAGTCGATACCTCCATTCGAGATGAATTCCTGAGCCATCATGAGCTCGTTGAATTCTACGAGAACCTTCTCTTTATCTTCCGGAGTGATCTTATCTAGACGTGCGATCTCGAACGTGATCTGCTCGATCTCGTCTTCACGTAAATGTTTAAAAATTTCCGAAGATACGTCGGACCCTACGGCGATTAAGAAAATGGCCGCTTTTTGTCTTCCGGTTAAAGAGGTCTTTTTATTCAGCACTTTGAGCGCGTCCTAAGGAATACTATCGGCAAAACCTTCCTTTTTCAAGGTAAAGTTTTTTTGTCAGTTCCGACTTGCAAAGACGACATAAATTCCGAATTTGGGAAGGGAACGCTTTGTAGGAGATCCGACGGTGAAGTTAAAAGTTTACGAATACAAAAATTGCAGTACATGCAGAAATGCCCTAAAATTCCTGGAAGGTAAGAAGATCGACTTTGATAAGAAGGCAATCCGGGAAACTCCGCCCACCAAGGCAGAACTCAAAAAAATGCTCGGGTATTTAGGCGGAGATTCCAAAAAATTATTCAATACTTCGGGTGGAGATTACAAGGAACTCGGACTCAAGGACAAACTTGCAAAGATGAGCCTGGAAGAGCAGTTCGAACTTCTTTCCGGGAACGGAAATTTAGTCAAAAGACCGTTTGTCTTAGGAGAAAACTTCGGATTAGTCGGTTTTAAAGAAGAAGAATGGAAGGCTGCTTTAAAAGCTAAATAAACCTTCCTGATCGATTATCTTCCTACAGAACCCATACTGGTTGCCGGATAACGTAGTCCGGCGGCGGCATCTTTAGGAGCGACCGAATTGATCCTATCAAGATCTTCTTTCGATAGTTTTACTGAACTCGCACCTATATTCTCCTCTAGATACTTTCGTCTTTTGGTACCCGCGATCGGTACGATATCTTGTCCTTGAGCCAAAACCCAAGCCAAAGCAAGTTGTCCCGCAGTGACGGATTTTTCGTTAGCGATCTCTTTGATCTTAGAGACTAACTCTAAATTTTTTTGGAAATTCTCTCCCTGGAAACGAGGGGAGTTCCTTCTAAAGTCCGATGGATCCAGATCTTCAAATTTTTGGATTTGACCCGTTAAAAACCCGCGACCAAGAGGACTGTAAGCTACGAATCCGATCCCAAGCTCTCTGCATGTTTGTAAGATACCATCTTCCGGATCTCTGGTCCAAAGAGAATATTCGGTTTGTAACGCAGAAATCGGATGAACCTTAGCTGCTCTCTTGATTGTATCAATTCCTGCTTCGGAAAGTCCTATATATTTTACCTTTCCCTGTTTTACTAGATCTGCCATTGCACCCACTGTCTCTTCGATAGGAGTGTCAGGGTCCACTCTGTGCTGGTAATACAGATCGATCATATCCACGCCTAGTCGTTTCAGACTTCCTTCGCAAGCAGCTTTTACATATTCCGGTTTTCCGTTATATCCTCTTTTATAAGGATCGTTAGGATCTCTTACGATTCCGAATTTAGTGGCGATCACCAACTTATCTCTTTTACCTTTGATCGCTTTTCCTAAAAGTTCCTCGTTTATATGAGGGCCGTACATATCAGCTGTATCGAATAATGTAACTCCGAGATCTATCGCACGATGTATGGTCGCTATCGATTCAGTATCATCCGTTTTTCCGTAAAAATCGGACATTCCCATACAACCCAATCCTTGTTCGGATACGAGTGGACCTATCTTTCCCAATTGTCTTTTCTGCATGATTGCCTCCAAAGATTATAACGAGTTGATCAGATCCATCCCTTTGCCTTCTCTTAAGATGGAGATCCCATCGCCGGTACAGTCAAGAATGGTGGATAATTCCAGTTCTAGAATTCCGCCATCGATAATCCCGTCCACTTTGTTACCGTATTCGTTTTCGATCATGTCCACATCGGTCACAAATTCATCTTTGAAAAAAACGGAAGTAGAAGTAAGAGGATTCGGATGAATTTCCAGTAAAGCCTGTAGATATTTAGAATCAGGGATCCTTATCCCGATATTCTTATCTTTTTGGTTCGAAAAAGAAACTCTAGGAAGATGTTTGTTCGCTTTCACCACAAATGTATAAGGCCCTGGAGTGATCCTTTTCATCAAACGGAACGCTTCGTTGGAAAGTTGTTCCATATAATTGGATGCGGTGGATATATCCGCACATAGAAGAGACAGAGGTTGATTCTTGGAGATATTTTTTAGTTTATATAATTTTTCCACTCCCGCATGGGATTGAGAATCCGCTACCAAACCGTAAACGGTATCGGTAGGAAATATATACACCCCTCCCTCGGATAATTTTTTGGAAATTTGTCCGAGGATCCTCTTCTCAGGATTCTGGGGATGTAATTCTAATATCATATTCCGGAAGTAACACCTCCGTCCACGACGATAGCCTGACCGGTAACGTAAGCCGCTGCATCGGAAGCCAAAAAGACTGCCGCTCCCGCAAGATCTTCCGGTTTGCCTAATCTAGACAAAGGGATCCTTGCTTTCATTTGCTCCAATACTTCGGGTCTTTCTTTGATCATGTCCGTCATGTCCGTATCTATAAAACCGGGACAGATCGCGTTTACTCTGTATCCGGAACCTGCCCATTCCACTGCGAGAGCCTTGGTCATATTAATTACAGCACCTTTTGTTCCGCAATAAACGGACGCAAATTTAGTGCCGACCATACCTAGGACTGAAGCTATATTGATTATGTTTCCGCCTTTTTTCTTTTGTATTTTATAGTATGCCTGACTCGCACGAAACACTCCCACAAAGTTAGTCTGTGTAACGTTTTGTATGTCTTCTTCTTTAAAAAATCCAGCAGGTAGATTGGTCGCTACTCCTGCATTATTTACGAGCACGTCCAGTTTTCCATGTCTTTTACTTAATGATTCAATGATAGAATCCATCGCACCTGGTTGGCGAATATCAGCAGCGAATGCTTCGATACCGGATCCTTCTAAACGTTTGATGGATTCCGCAGACGATCCGGTGCCATAAACCGTCGCACCTGCATCTAAAAATCCTTGAGCGATCTGTCTTCCGATCCCTCTAGTTGCTCCCGTTACTAATACTGATTTACCCGTTAAATCGAATACGTTTTTCAAAATTCTCCTCCCTTGTCGTTAGTTTTAGGTTCCGAGTAATACACTTTTGGTTTGTTGCCGTTCTGAAGAACTCCACAAGGATGTTTGGATCTATCTTTGTCCGATCTTCGCCCTGCGGAAATATCATATCTTTCGAATAGTTTTTTCGAATCGATTCTCATGTTGTTTCCATAATCCGTATTGGTTGCCTTGATCTTTTCTTTCTTTTTAGGTAGAGGTTCCGTAGGATCGTTAGGTTCTCTCTCTTGTTTGGCTTCTTCTTCTATCTTATAATCGTTTTTCAGAACACCACGATCTATATAATGAGAATATCCTTCGTATTCTTCGTGAAACGGATCGCAGTCGGAAAGATCCGGGGTCACTACGATCTTATCGCAGAATAGATCGAACCAATCACAGGTATTTTCAAAAGTATGATTCTTAAAATTTTGAAGATTGAATCCTCGGCAAGAAACGGAAAAAAGAAAGAATAGAAGTAAAAGGGCTTTGGAGAATTTCATATTCTATTCTTACTTTCGGAAAAAAAACCTAAAAGGCTCTTACTTTTTACCTTCGACGCTTGCCGGCGAATTTGCAGAGCCTGCACTATTCTTAGACTCTCCCGGTTTTTTACCGGTTCTAGATTGGTAAACGTTTATAATGGCCTGCTTTTCTTTTTGGCGATTCTTCTCCTCTGATTCGTTTAATACTTCCAAACAATCGTCCCAGTATTTTACTTCCTCAGGAGTTAAATAATCCGTTTCCAAAACTTTATTTTTGCTCAGTTTTTCTTCCGATTCTAGTTTTCCTTCCTTTGCCTTTTCCAGAAGGATTTTTGCTTTATAAAGCTGTAACAGACCTTGTTTCGCAAAATATAAATTCTGTCCTTGGTTCCCGATCTCTCTTTCTAATTTTGCTGCCTGCCATGTATCTCTATAGATCTGGAGATGTTTTTCCATCACAGGAATGTACTGTCTGCCGGGCGATTCCGTATTCAATTTCAGATCCACAACCTTGGGTTGGATATCCTTCTCCAAAGCGTCGGAACGATTGAATACTTCCTTTGCCTGAGCTTCCGCAAGTTGATCAAGTTTTGTCTTTAAAGTTTGGAATTGGTTTCCGGCAGGCTCCCATTCTCCTCTTTGAAAAGAAGATTCTGCCTTTGCATATTCTGCAAGACAAGCATCCCAGTCCGCCTTCTTTCCAAAATTCAAAAGACTGGTTCTAAGATATCGCAGGGCAATCCAGGATTTTTTACGTAATGAATACGCTCTGGATTTCGGATCCACATTTGTGTTAGTCGGTTTGGCCTCCGGACTATCACTAGGTGCGGTTTTCTTAGCTTCTTGGGAATAAGAAGAAGTGAAAGCCATAAACAAAAAAAGAATTATCAAAACTTGCGTGCGTATAGGGCAGAATGATCTAAGAAAGAAATTCATTGGTTCGATCCGTGCGAACATTGATACTGGGAAAAGGAGTGTCTGGCAAGGCTTTTCTTTCAGAATGGATATATGCTTATTCTGAGATCCCAATCTCCTAGAAGAAAAGAGATCTTACAATCCTTAGGACTACATTTTCAAGTCCTACCTTTGCCCACGGATGAAACGAGTCTTCACGAAGAAACACCTGTTCGTTATTTGGAAAGGGTAACCTTGGCAAAACTTGGACCCAAGCCGGAAAATCCGCAAGAAGTCATCCTGGCTTCGGATACCATCGTTGTTTTTCGGAATAAGATCCTGCAGAAACCCGCGAATGAATCGGAGGCATTCTCTATGTTATCCGAACTTTCCGGAAAAACACACCAAGTGTATTCAGGACTTGGGATCATGACCAAGAACGAAAAAATTTTCGATTACGATGTCTCCGAAGTAGAATTCTATGCTTGGGACAAAGCGAAAATTTTAGAATATATTAAAATTTGCAAACCGTACGACAAAGCCGGATCATACGGGATCCAAGACCCAAATTCGCCTGCCAAAAATTTTCAAGGATCTTATTCCAATATTTTAGGATTTCCGATCCGCAAATTTTTCCTATATCACACTCTTTGGAGCGGGTTTCTTTAATTCTTTTGAGACTCATTCAAATACTTTTATAAAACAATTTCTTAGAATGGATCTCTTGCCTTCCCCTTCGGCTGCACATCCTGTGCAGAGCTCCGGGTCGCTTCGCAATCCTGCTTCGCTATCAGGCAAGAGATCCATTCTAAGCTTCATTAATATATTTTAGAAAGAGGCTGAAGAGAATTAAACGTAAAGATCCAGAAATCTGCCTTTAGAAACGGAAGAATCCTGAGGAGCGGAACTTCCATCCGGACCATAAAATTTCAGAGATTTCGCAGTCTCAGAAAAATCCCTTTGGCGGATCGGCTCGATAGCGGGAACCCTGGATTGATTTAGGATCGGTTTGATATATGTAAGATAATCTTCTTGGGCAGAAATTCTTTGTACGCCGTCGCTGATTCTCATAAGGCTTGGACCTAATGAATAAATCGGAAAGATCAGGGATCTACTTTAGGAAAAGAATCGGATCATCCGCTTGACTCTCTCGGATTTCCTTTCAAGATGATTACCGTGGCCGAAAACAAAGTCTCGAATTTTTATGAGAATCTGATCGATTTTCTGCACAAGACCAAGCCTAACCTGGAATCTTTGCCTCAAATCCTATTTGTGGTCTCTCAGGATTCTTACGAATTCAGTGTGGTCAGCGATCTGTACAAGTCTGCATATAAAAAAAGTGCAGATCCTTATGAGATCGTGGTATTTGTAGCGGAGCCAGGAGATCTGGAGAATTTTCAGAACGAAGCCGGAAACCTGGACATGTTTGCGGCCCAAAAATTATTTATCATAAAATCTGGCGTTACATTCTTCAAACCCTGGTTAGGGAAAACGAAATCAAAAACTTCTCCCAAATCTTTTTCGGTTCCGGAAACAGTAAGAATTCTGATCCATTACGATCATTGGGATCTTCCTAAAGAATTGATCTCAATATTCGGAGATAAGGTTTCTCATTTTAAATCTTCCAAAATATTTCCTGACAAAAGAAAGGAAGCCTTCTTAAAAGCCGCCAAAGAAGTAGAAGTAAAACTAGACGATGAAGCGGAAGAAGAATTTTTACTAAAAGTAAATCCGAGTGCAGGCGCATACTTAAAAAATTTGGAAAAACTGAAATTATACTTAGGAAAGAAAAGTTTCAATCTTGCGGACCTCAAGGAAGTGTTATTCCAAAGTTCCGAATTCAGTTCTTCCGAAATTGTGGATTATTTTTTCGAAAAAGATTACGGAAGATTTTCTAGGGAATTTTCCAAATTCAAAATCGGGAAGGACTCACTTCTGATCTTTCTTTCTTTGTTAAAAGATCATTTAGATAAATTAAGGATTTATAAAATTATTCTAAGAATGTATGACAAGGTCCTAAATGACAAAGAACAATCGGACCTACTTGGTATCGCGGCTTATTCCCCCGCTCGAAAAAATCATACTTTCAAACGACTTAGGAAAGAAAGTTCTGCGTTTAACGATCTGGAAATTACGGAATTGTACGAGTTCTTATTGGAAATGAACCAAAAGATCAAAACCGGTTCCGAAAAGGAAGAAACAGTGTATTACTTCTTCAGGAAGATGGAGGATTTTTTCCATCCTCGGAATCGAACAGTTCGAACTCGGTAATCTTTCTGTAGATCGTTCTTTCAGAAATACCTAAAATTCTTGCCGCCTTTTCTCTGTTCCCGTTTACAAGGATCAAATTTCGTCTGATAATTTCCCTTTCATAATCTCTGAGAGGGATCCCCGTACGAACGGATAGATTATTATTCTGTTTATAACCTGTTTCGAATAATTCGGGAGGAAGATGTTTTGTATCCAAAGTCTTTACATTGTGCATGGATACCATCGCTTCCAATAGATTCTTTAACTGGTGAAGATTTCCGGGATAATCGTACTCTAATAAAAACTTTCCTAACTTTTCCGAAATTTTAATATTCTTTCGGTTGTATCTTTTTCCGATCAGATCCAGAAAAAATCGTGTCAGTGGCGGAATATCCTCCTTTCTTTCCCTTAATGTAGGAATTTTGACCTGAAGGGTTTGGATCTCCGTCATCAAGGATTCTTGCACTTTACCCGACTTCACTTTTTCGGAAAGATCCGGCTGGTCGGAGAGTATGTATCGATTCTTCCCTTTTTCATTTCGTATCTTTTGCAATAGTTGCACTTGAAAATTAGGATTCAAATTCGAGATCGCTTCTAAAAAGATCGTTGCTCCCACTTTACCGTCTAACTTAGAAAAGATCTCGGAAGTTTCCGCCTCGGATTCGGAGATAGAAAAATCGAAAACTTGGTAATACGGAAATCTGTCCTTACAGAAAGAATGAAAAAGATAACCTAAATAACTTTTTCCGGTCCCAGCCTCTCCTAAAAATAAGACGGGTAGATCGGAAGAGACTGCTTGTTTCATACGATCCAGGATTTTGCGGGTAGAAGGGGATAATGCGATAAAATTAGATTCTTCCATGGCTCTGCTACGGCTGCGAAACTTCCAAGATCTCTCCCTTTACTAAACAATCAAATTTGAACTTTTCCGTATTTCGTATATAATTTCGAGCCACGGATGGATCACATTCTAAAATTTTAGCGGTAGAGAAAGTATATCGTTCTAACGAATCCGGTATTACTTCGACCCCCTCGGAAGAAAAAGAGGATGAAAGAAACGTAACCGCCCACACTCCTTTTTTTCCTTCCGAAAATCCGGAAAGGTTCGGAACTCGGATCCAGAATGCCTTAGACCCGGATTTTATTAAAACTTTCGGAAAATTTCCAAAATATTCCGAATTAGACGCTTCACTTACGGAATTGGAGAATAAAGATGCAAAATTGCTGCGGACCGGCTCGGAAGTAAGGATCTTCTCCTTCTTCACTTCTTCATAAATACTTCCTAAACTCCAAGGATTTAAGAATTCTCCCAAGGAATACTTACCTGCAAATTCCACTTTTTCAAGGGAAGAATCCTCTATTTTCATTTTTGGATCAGGAGAAACACTTGAAATGTATAATTTTCCTTCTTTCAATACCAGAGTTTTCGAATCCCTCGGAGTGACTATCCTCTGAAAATAGGAAACTTCCCTGAATTCTGCTCCTCTTTTGGAAGCCTCTTTATGTTCCCTGCGCGCTTCCGGCCCAGCGTATGAAGAATATAGAATGGAAACTTTCGCTCCGCTCCGGCTCAAACCTTCGATGGCAGCGCCATACCCGTTGATAGAATTAGAGGCTTTTGCATTGGTCAGAATGCTGATCATTCTTTCCTTCTTCTTACCTGGAGAATCTTCAGAACTTAGAATCCTTCTTAATCGAAGAAGAGCATTCGTGAGATCTTGTGTGTTGGATTTTCCTTCCGATTTAAAATCCTTCCATTGTTTGATGAATTCGGAGCGGATGGATTCCGGAAAAACTTTGGATCCATTCTCGCTGAAAACTACCAGACGAAATTTTGTTTCCGGTTGCCAAGAGATTGCCTCTAATTGCGACATAAATTCCTTTCTTTCAGGCGCGTAAGAATAAGAAGAATCAAGCACGATGATCTGCGACTTCGCTGCACGTACAACTTCTCTGGAATATTCTTTTATCTTTTTTTTGGGAACCAAAGGAAAGGAATCCTTGGTCAACTTTTCTAAGGTTTCGAATAGATCTTTTCTTCCTATGATGGAGTATTCTTCCATTTTAGAAAGGTTACAATCGTAAACGGAGCGATCGATCCGGATCTTTTCCTCGATGGATAACTGATCTCGGACCACGTAATCCGGTTTGAGTCTAGAGCAAGTTTGTTTGAATTTTTCTCTCGAGACCTGAGGAATTAGAAAATCTTTTATTTCCGGATCCGAATTCGGAGAGAGTTGTTCTTTTATCTGAACCGAATAGATCCTGGTCGCGTAGAACTGACCTAATTTTGCCAGCTCGTACGGTTTTTCTCCTGTTCCTTCCAAGGAAGCCGGAGCCTGGCCTTCCCAATTTCCGGGAAGAAACACTACTGTCGTCGCTATTGCGTCGCTAGCCGCCAGAGTTAGCAGAACAAAAAGAAAATTTCGGAAATTTTTTGACAATTGTGCGCTGCGAATAAATATTTTTTTACCAAAAAGTTGGCTGCTTTCAAATTTAAACGTATTCATTAAAAAATGGCTTGCGGAATCCGTTTAATGGATATATTCCTCAATTCCATCTGATCAAGGAGAAAATGATGATCAAGAAAGTAATCGCTATTGCGCTGTCTGCTGCATTACTTACCTATTGCGGAGCTAATACCGCTCAAAAAGATGCTACTTCCGTTGGCGACGGAGGATGGTCTTTCGA
>NZ_ANIJ01000017.1 GCF_000347035.1 Leptospira sp. B5-022 | reverse complement strand
TTAATATAAGAAGGATTTATAAATTTTTATTATGTGAGGTGAGATCGCCATTTCCAAGCAAAAGACCAGGAACACTAATGTCTTCATCTAAATCATCCCAATGAAGACCTATTCCCCCTCCGCTAATCTCATACCTTTCAAGTTGTTCTTTGTTTGCCTTTCTTAATCGAGGAAAATAAGCAAGTGGAACGGATAAAGTTCTGCCATCATACAAAGATAGCCAAAGATTATCATCATCAAACCAATTCTTTGAGCTTTCGCTTCAGATACCGAAGAAATCATTCCATTTACCTTCTATCAGATTTAAATTCTTCTCAATCTCTTCTTCAATCCAATTTAACTCTTTAGAATTAAATCCGTAGTTATCTTCTAACTTTACATTTGGCTTTAGCCAGAATTTTGCTAATTTTTCTCCTCTTCTCACATGAATATGAACTGGTTCTCGAGGATTTCCTTCGTTTGCAAAAAAGAAGAACTTATAGCCGTTTCTTTCAAAAACTTTTGGCATTCAACCAAAGATGAATTATACACTATTTCAAGCAATAAATAAACTATTTATATGTATAGTAATTGGAATTATCTTATCAAAGAAATCAATTAAACGAATATAATGATCTCCCCTTTTGAAATCCCATTAATAAAGAAAATTTTAACGCTTCATTTCGCCTAACGACCGAGGTGTTCCGACGTTTTGCGAGTGCGTAAGCACTTGGCACGAGACTTGCCACTGCAAGACGAGTGACAAAGCAAAATGTGGCGCAGCCCAAGCAAGGGTTGCGTAGCAAGCCCGCAGCGCTGCGGAAGCACCGAAAGTTAGACGATGGGCCAAAACTTATACGTTTACCCATTCATCAACAGTAGGATACCAATCTACTTTCTTACCTAATAAATGTGACACTTTATCCGCGACCTGTTTATCAGGATTTATAACTTCAATGGAATCGACACTTATTGACCAATCTTTATAAATCTCGTTTAAATCAATATCACTCTCAGTAATACCCACTCCCCAAAAAGTAAGAATATTTGGCTTTGGATGACTCTTCATATTCGCCATTATTTGCGCAGAAATCGGATGTTGAAGATAATTTTTATTCAATCTTGGAGGAACTAAACCTATAAAGCAAGCCCATCCTTCAATGGAATGTCCTGCAGCTTCAGGTTGACTAAATGCAAAATAGCCATCTTTCGAAATTAGCATATTTAATGATCCGTGAGGTTTAAAAACGGTGATTTCATTCGAAGTAGGTGGAATATATTCATACTTGAATGAGAGTGAATTTTGCTGGAGCGCAATTTCAAAAATGGTATCGTAGTTCAAATTTAATATTAAATCATCTTTATTTAACTTTTTTATTATTTTTTCTGATTCAATGAATCTTACAAACCCTACTCCGTTTTCATGGAATGCTTGCAACATTATAAAATGAAGAGGTTTTCCAAAGCTATGATATAACATGTTTTCCCAGGGTGAAATTCCAATTTCGATACCTGGCAAAGAGCTTTGTTGAAGTACTAGAGGATGATTGCGATTATTCCATGCAAATTCAAAAAATTTTTCAATATTTGTATCCCCATTAGCTTCGAGTTCAAAGAATTGCTTATTCATTTGGGTCGTATCAGTAACATTTATATTTATACTCAATAAGTATAGATACAAATAGATGCCCGGATCCCAATCAAACCAAGTTTGACGAGCAAAATTCTTTACTAATGGCATTTGGAATTCAATTGGCGCATTTACTGCTAAAGATTCTGAAAAGCTTGCTCCTGCACCTATTACAATTCCTCTCATAAAATTATTCTATTTTGGCCTTTCGTCTAACGACCAAGGTGTTCCGACGTTTTGCGAGTGCGAAGCACTTGGCACGAGACTTGCCATGCAAGGCGAGTGACAAAGCAAAATGTGCCGAAGGCCAAGCAAGGGTTGCGTAGCAAGCCCGAAGCGCCGCGGAAGCACCGAAAGTTATCCGAAGTTGAGCCCCAACGATTAAC
>NZ_ANIJ01000016.1 GCF_000347035.1 Leptospira sp. B5-022 | reverse complement strand
TCGCAAAAATTTCTGCTTATATAGATATGGTGCTTTGGAAAGGATTGATAGATGGATTTATTTTTTGTAAGAGATACTAGTGGAGATACTGCTTCAAATTTGCAATTATTTTCGCTTATTCAGGCTTTCAAATACTGGAATGAAGTTAACGAAATGCGGAGCAAAAGCGAAACTAATAGTTCGAAATTATTAGAATACTATGTTTTCATTATAGCTTGCTTAGGCTTAAGCCTAACTCAATTACTTGGACAGAATTATTCAAAGGGAGCGAAGAGCATCCCAAATCCAGGAGAATTGTTGGCAGATATTTTTAATCAAAATAAAGATTTCTCGAAGAAAAGAAAAAAAATTATCAACAAAAGATTTGATGAGTTTATCTCAATTTACAACAAATGTCGACATTTTGGAATTACTAAAGATAGAGCAACGCATTCGATCGTCGCTGGAATAACGTTTGACGAGGTTTCAAAAAGTTTAAAGACGACGCTTCTTATTTGGGATAATATTATTGCTATTTTCAAAAAAGATCCAAATAATCTGTTAGATGATTTTGAACCCCACGGTATTCAAAGTATTGTTGAAGACATACTTAGGAATGGATCTTATGAGTTTAGAGATAAACTTGTGTAAGTAAGTTATCTCTGCCAACAACTCGTTCTATCCTAAGGTAGATTTTTGATTTGTATCACTGTTTGATGCGACTACGTCTAACTTTCGGTGCTTCCGCAGCGCTTCGAGCTTGCTTCGCAACTCTCGCTTGGGCTTCGCCACATTTGCTTCTGTCACTTCGTTTGCAAAGCAAACTCGTGCCATCGCAAACGTCGGAACACCTTGGTCGTTAGACGCAAGCGTTTTGAATTTATATTATATAAGAGGAAAAATGAAAAAAATATTAGTGTCACTTATGTTAATCTTGGTGTTAACAAACTGCTCTTCCAAGGAAATACAAGAAGTTCCGAAACCGAAGCCTTCGTTTAACTTTGCTGCCTATCAACCAATGAATTTTGATTCTATTGTAAAAGTTGCAAAGAACATAAATGAAACAGAAGGGGACCTAGGAATTTCAATCATTAATGAGCGAGTGAAGCTTAAATATAAGCTTCCTAAATTGCCAACCAAGGTAGACAAATATGGAGATATGGTATTAGGAGCTAACACTATATATTTGCAAACTTCGGTTAAGCTTGAAGATATCTTTTCTCATCAGCTAAATATCCCAAGTGGAAAATTTAAAGTGAATATGTTTTTTCAAAAATCATTAATAGACTATACTTTAGCTAATGCGCGCTCTGAATTATATTTCTACGTCCTTTTTGCAAGTTATAATAACTTTGATAAATCAATTAATCTTTTGGTAAATGCTGTCAATAACGAAGCTCATGAGGCGGAGCTTCAAAAGGAACTCCAATAAAAACGCCAGCGTCTAACTTTCGGTGCTTCCGCTACGCTTCGAGCTCGCTAACGCGACTCTCGCTCGGGCTACGCCACATTTGCTTCCGTCACTGCGCTTGCTGTGCGCAAGCTCGTGCCATCGCAAACGTCGGAACACCTTGGTCGTTAGACGACAATGCTATAAATAGGAGTGTAAGATGAAAAATAAATTAAGCGCTTTTTTGGATGATGAAACAGAGCTTATAATGTCTCGGTTAGGAATTCTTGGAAAATTTAGAAACAGAGAATTGAAATGTAAGTTTTGCAAGTCGGTCATTACTGAACAGAATTTACATTCAATTTTTCCCGAGTCAGGAGAGATTAAGTTAGTTTGCGATTCGTTAGAATGCATTGACCAGTTTCATAGACAATTGGAGAAAAAGAAGTATGGTTGACCTGATAATTCTATATTTAATTTTCAGTTCTTTCTCAACATTAAGTTTATTTATTATAATATATCAAATTGTTAAAAATCCAGATATAGTCGAAAAATGGGCTTCTCTAATATATAAGCTCTTCACACAAATTGGAATATTTGCTGGTTGGGCTAGGAAACGTTATATTCAACGCGATATTCAATCGAGAATTAATATTTTTGTTAGAAGAATTGTTGCTTCGATCCCGCAGATGGAATTTAAAAAATGTAGAATCGATTGGGTTGATTTGGATAAAATTGATAAGAAAACATTTTTAGAAAACGATCAAGTAATCATTAGATTAAGTAACAAAGCGGAAGACAATGAAAATTTTGTTCATGCCACGTATCACTTTGTGTCCACTTCATTGCTAATGAAAGCGAAAAGATACATTTCGCCATCGCAACGTGAGTCGCTAGACTTGTTTGTTACAGGTAAAATTATAGAGGAAGAGAAAATAGCCGTAAGAGATTACTACTTAGAAAATTATGCATTTCCAAACTTTTTAAAAGCTTCCGGTAAAATTAAAGAATATTATGAAAAATACCAAATTATTGAAGAGTTGGGGCATTTTTATACGATACTGCTGAATGAGTTGGACTTGATCGGCGGAAAAGTCTATGGGAAAGTTAAAGACGCTTCGCTAATAGTTGAAGTTGATCAATTAATTGAATTTCTCTTGGAGCTTGCTGACAAGAAAGTGGGTGAAGATAAAAATTTAAATTTTCAAAGACCTAATTCAAATTTAGCAGTCGTGATTGTTGGGAAAAATATAAAAGTCCATGAAACGCCAGAAGTTTACGAAAGGTACATTAACGGTAAAATTCTTCCGAACAACTTCAATAGCATTTATTTAGTAGGCTCATTTATTAATAAAAATCTAATTGAGCAATTGTCAGCTCGATGTTTGGGTTCTTACGAAATATTATTGAGAAAGAAGCATCCAGTAAAGCTAAAGTATAGAGATGGTAGTGATGAATATCATGATACCTATACGATGGTGCTAAGAAAACGAGGAAATGGTATCCATGGCTAATTGATAGCATCGTCGTCTAACTTTCGGTGCTTCCGCAGCGCTGCGGGCTTGCTTCGCAACCCTTGCTTGGGCTTCGCCACATTCGCGTCCGTCACTTCGTTTGCATGGGCAAACTCGTGCCGTTGCGAACGTCGGAACACCTTGGTCGTTAAACGCCATTTTTGCTACTCCTCCGTTTTCAATTTCGCCGCGTCCATGCGGCGAGGAGTGAGATTAGGTCTGTTTAAAATTGAATTAGAGTTTCAATTTTGCATTTTTTCGAAAAAAGTTAAGATTTGACAATACCCTACTCAGTAGGGATTCTGTCTAAATTGAAAAGACTGTTTGTACATTTACCTGATTTCGATCATTTTTGGACAAGAGCCGGTCTGGGAGATCATGAACTTAAAGATTTCCAAAACCACCTTTTAGAATATCCGAAGCAAGGTGTAGTAATTCCTGGTTCAAACGGCATACGAAAGATTCGTTGGAAGAAGAAAGGAACAGGTAAAAGCGGTGGAATTAGAGTCTTCTATATTGATTTTGAAGAATTTGAAATAATCTTTTTGATAACGCTTTTAGAAAAGAATGACAAAGAGAACCTTTCGAAATCTGAGTTAACGATTTTATATAATTTGATAGCACGTTTGAAAGAGATATTGAAATCGGGAAAGCATTCATATGGAAAAAGAAAATAGTAAATTATTTAATAGCTTAGCAAAAGGTCTTAATGAAGCTATAGAGTATTCTGAAGGTAAAAAAGTTTCTGGAATTAGAGAACATCAAGTTTCTATAGAGAAGTTACCTCAATTTAAAGCTAGAGAAATTAAAAATATTAGAACAAAACTTCATCTTACTCAAAATCTATTTGCACAAGCTATAGGAGTTTCTGTAAAAACAGTAGAAGCATGGGAGTCGGGGAGGAATATACCTCAAGGTCCAGCTCAACGAATGCTCTTTATTCTTAAAAATAATTCAAAAGCTCTTAGTTTGCTCGGGATTAAGAATAGTTAAAGTGACGCCATCCTTGGCTTAATGCGCAGTTATATATCGCAAAAACAGCGTTTAACTTTCGGTGCCTCCGCGCCGCTCGGGGCTTGCTTCGCAACCCACTCGCTTGGGCTTACGCCACATTTGCTTCTGTCACTGCACTTGCTTGCGCAAGTTCGTGCCATTGCAAACGTCGGAGCACCTCGGTCGTTAGGCGCAATAATGAAAAGGATATTTAATACGTGGTAAAAGAACAATTATTCCCTATTTTTAAGAATAAATATTTTCAATTCTTTATTACTTTTTACTTTATAATTCAAATTATCTTACTTTTAGAGAAACATTTTAATGTAAATTTTACATCGGATGCAGATTCATTCATTTTACATTTATCGCTATATGCGTTAGTGCTTCTCTTTTTTATTCTTTTTGCTTTAAAATCCATTATGGACTTAACAAATGCAGATAGTTTACCCAAACGTTCATTGATGAACATGTTTGGTCATTTGGCAATTTTTACTGTGCCAAATTGGTTTATTTTTCTGGGCTATTCACCTTTATTAAAGATGCTAATTGATATGGATCCTGATCCAAATAACTTGAACCAGTCCCCTCTAAAAGTAAGAGTATATACGACAGGTGTAACAGCTTATTTTGCTTTATATTTAATGGGTGCAGCAATAATTATCGGTTCTCGATCTATGAAAGAATATTTTCGAAATTTCAAGATAATGCTTAGTAATCGGCAATCTTATCTATATTTCCTTATATTTTTTATCCCTCACATATTATTGACGATTTCAAATATTTTTAATTTTCTGATTATTCAAAAGTTTGATTATTTAATTATATTTATTGGTACTCTCATAATTTATTTTGATTTTGTTTTTTTGGTAAAGCATTGGCAAAGAATAAAATCAATAACATAAAATTACTTGTGAAGATTCATTACTGCGCCTAACTTTCGCCTCAGCCGCAGCGCTGCGGGATCGCTACGCGACCCTTGCTTGGCCTCCGGCACATTTCGCTTTGTCACTCGTCTTGCAGGGCAAGTCTCGTGCCAAGTGCTTACGCACTCGCGAAACGTCGGCTAGGCTTGGTCGTTATGCGAAATTTATTTT
>NZ_ANIJ01000015.1 GCF_000347035.1 Leptospira sp. B5-022 | reverse complement strand
CTTAATTTAGTTTAAGTGCAATTTTTTGCCGAAGAAGGGACTCGCCGTTTCGCAATCTCACATCCTGTTCGATTGGGCTCCACGGCGTCTTTCTCGCGTCTTCGTCCATCCATGGACTCAGATCGCGTTTGCGACGTTCCCTATGGGTCACTGCAAACGCTCTCGCTCGAAAGCTTCGAGTCCCTTGGATCTTAATTTAGTTTAAGTGCAATTTTTTGCCGAAGAAGGGACTCGCCGTTTCGCAATCTCACATCCTGTTCGATTGGGCTCCACGGCGTCTTTCTCGCGTCTTCGTCCATCCATGGACTCAGATCGCGTTTGCGACGTTCCCTAAGGGTCACTGCAAACACTCTCGCTCGAAAGCTTCGAGTCCCTTGGATCTTAATTTAGTTTAAGTGCAATTTTTTGCCGAAGAAGGGACTCGAACCCCCACGGTGTTACCCGCTGGTACCTGAAACCAGTGCGTCTACCAATTCCGCCACTTCGGCTAGTGGTTGGCGGGATTTCTACCCCTTGGGATAATTTTGGCTCCGGGGACTTTCCGTCAGCTTATTTTTGGAATTCATTGACACGATAATTAATAGGAAAGTAGGGTCAGGATATAATGAAAGAAGAACGCAAAACTTCGGAGACGGACATCAAGCTCTCCCTGAATATTCGGGGTACGGGAAATTATAAATTCGATACTCAAATTCCGTTCTTCGAGCATATGCTTTCTCACGTTTCTAAACATGGCCTTCTGGATATAGATCTTTGGTTGCGAGGCGACATAGAAATCGATTGCCACCATAGTGTCGAGGACACTGCAATTCTTCTTGGCTCTACTCTTCACAAACAATTGGGAGATAAGGCTGGCATCAGAAGATATGGTCATTACACTCTTCCTATGGATGAGGTTCTCACGACTGTTGCTGTTGATCTGGGCGGTAGATATTATTATAAGTATACCGGTCCGGAACTTGCGGGAAAGTTCGGAATTTACGATGCTGAGTTGTCGTTGGAATTCCTACAGAAGTTCGCTTTGAATGCGAAGATGAATCTCCATGTCCACGTTCATTACGGAGAAAATCGTCATCATATCCATGAATCTATTTTTAAAGCTTTTGGTAAGGCCTTGAGAATGGCGATCGAGATAGATCCTGCTGCAGGCGGTGCAATCCCTTCTACCAAAGGTGTTTTGGAATGATAGCCGTTCTCGATTATGGAATGGGGAATATTCACTCTTGCTTAAAAGCGATCTCTCTTTTCACTAAAGATTTTTCTTATACTAAGGAGCCTTCCGTTTTGCAAGAAGCGGATGCGATCATTCTTCCTGGCGACGGTCATTTTGATAAGGCCATGAGAAATTTGAATGAGTCCGGTTTAAGAACCTTCGTGGACGATCATGTGAAGGTAGGAAAACCTTTGTTCGGGATTTGTATCGGATTCCAAATTTTATTCGAAGATTCCGACGAGGTTGTTTCCGGAAATAAGAATGAGACCGTTCCAGGGCTTGGCTATATCAAAGGTAAGATCCGAAAGTTTAAGGGAAAAAACTACAAGGTTCCTCATATCGGCTGGAATAAATTATATAAAAGAAATCCTTCCAAAAGTAATTTATTGAAAAATTTGGAAGACGAATCCTTCGCCTATTTTATACACTCCTATCGTCCCGTTGGAGTGGAGAGTTCCGCTATCACCGGCTTCTGCGATTATTATGGGGAGAAGTTCCCCGCAGTGGTCGAAAAAGGAAACGTTTTCGGAACACAATTCCATCCCGAAAAATCCTATTCCTTCGGTCTAAAGATCCTGGAGAACTTTATTCGATCCTTATGATTTTAATTCCAGCCATTGATTTGTTGGATAATTGCGCCGTTAGATTATTCAAAGGTAAATACGAAGAAAAAACGGTCTACTCAACCGAACCTTGGAAACTTGCAGAAGGTTTCGAGAGAAATGGTGCTACTCTTTTACATCTTGTGGACCTTAACGGTGCAAGAAATCAGATCGGCATCAATACGGAATCTATTTCAAAAATTCGTAAATCTTCTAATTTAAAGATCCAGCTAGGTGGAGGGATCCGAGATAAGGAGAAGTTGGAATATTACGATTCGATTGGTATTGATCGTTTTATTCTCGGAACCGCCGCAGTAAACAATCCGGAACTTCTGGATTTCGCTCTTAAAAAATACGGAGAAGATAGGGTTGTTGTGGCAGTGGATGCTAGAGACGGTATCGTCAAAATTGCAGGTTGGGAAGTGGATTCAGGTGTGAAATATCTGGACCTTCTGGAAAAGATGCAGCAAGCAGGGATCCGTAATATTATTTTTACGGATATCGCACAAGATGGAACATTGGCGGGTCCAAACCTTAACGCATATAAGGAAATTTTAAGCAGATATAATTTTCAGGTAATCGCATCCGGCGGTATTTCTTCTTTGAAAGATATTATGGCATTATCCGCATTGGGTACATCGGTTTCTATGTATGGAGTGATTACCGGGAAAGCTTTATATGAAGGTAAAATAGATCTGGCTGAAGCGATCACAAGCCTGGGCTCCGATTAATTTTAAATTCCCTTTTATAACTTCAGATCGGCTTATTTTTTCTTTCCTTATGCCTTCCATGTACGTATAAAGGTATTTTGTAATCGGAGTCCCGAATGAAAAAACTATCTCATAGCTATGTTCTTGCCGCAATTTCCGGTATCGCGGCGTTTATCTCGTTCTTATTGATACGAAAATATTTCGGCGGAGAAACCGCTGATGGACTCGCCCAATCTCTTTGCGATGCTGTAAGCGAGACAGGCTCTTGTTCCAAAGTTTCCGAAAGTAGCATTTCTGCGATCAGAGATGTTCCTTGGTTCGGAGATCTTCCAATAGCTCTTTTCGGTTTCGCATTTTACGGATTTGTTACATACCTTTTTATAAGATCAGAGAAAAACCCGGAAAATAGAGAAGGTTATCTTCTTCTTTCTTTTTATATTTTGCTACTAGGACTGGTGGTCGACCTCGGATTATTTTCTGCTTCAGTATTTTATATAGATGCGATTTGCGGGCTCTGTGCGGCTACGTGGATATTAACCTTAATCTTGGTTGTAGGGACATTTTTCCAAATTAAAAACTATCAGGACAAGTCTTTGAAAAAAGCGTACAGTGTTTTCCAACTGGAGGGTTTAAATACTTATATAGTAGTTTTATTATTCTTAGCAGCCGGTCAGATCGGAGGAAAGTCTTTCCACGATTCTTTAGTAGATGGAGAACATACAGGTGTCGCTCAGATCCAAAAACAATTGGCTGATTACGAAAAGGCACCGGTCGTATCCATCGATCTACAAGGTTCTTCGATACAAGGAGATCCTAACGCTCCGATCACGATCGTAAAATTTGCGGACTTCAATTGTGGTCACTGTATGGATACTTCTCACATCTTAAAAAGAGTTTTGAGAGACTATCCTGGACTCGTAAAGATCGTTTATAAAAATTTTCCCTTGGACGCAAACTGTAACCGTTTAGTACAATCTCCCCGTCCTGACGCAAGTTCCTGTGTGGCCGCTTCTGCTGCGATATGTGCGGATAAACAAAATAAGTTTCCGGCAGTGTACGAAGGGCTTTATAGAAATACGGAAAATCGTATCGCTCATTCTCCTGCATCCGTGTTGAGTTTGGCTCAGCAAGAAGGACTGGATATGAACCAGTTCCGCGCTTGTTTGTCTTCTCCTGCGGTCCGCAATCAGATCAATAAGGAAGTGGATGATGCTGCTAAAGTGGAGATCCATAGCACGCCTAGTTTATTTATTAATAATAAACCGATACAGAGTGGAACTCCGAAAGAAGCTTTCCTAAGAGCTTTGATCGAAAGTTTGATCAAAAAGGTCTGAGGTTTTCAGTGTCGGAAGCAGCCGAAGTTTTCAAAAAAAATTTTCATTGTAGGAACTGCGGCTCTTCCATTCTTTCCGATTCGGAAAAATGTTTGTTTTGTGGATCTTATCAGTTACCCGGTCGGATTCCGTTTTTCAAATTTTTATCCGAAAGTAGATTATTTCGGACGACTATTTTTTTTCCATTCTCCGCTTTGATCTCTTTTGCACTTCCGATCGTATTCACAATGTATCCGATCCCTTTTTTAGATTGGTCTTGGATACTTATCATTTCCTTTTTCTTTTTTACATTTTCCGTCTTCGGATTTGTTTCGGAATGGATCTTCTTAAACAAGGTTAAAGGAGATGCAAAAGACTTTAGAGAAGGATTTTTCGAATGGCAAAAAACTTTGTATCTTCGAAACCCTTATCTTTCCTATTTCGGAATGTTCTTATTCGTATGTGTACCTTTATTAAATTGGGAAAATCATTTTTCTTTTGCGGCATCCTCATCCGCGATCTGGACACTATTACTCGTATTTTTATCTAAAATCCTGATACCACTTTTCTAAACATCGGAGCATTATCCATGCTGAAGAAGATCTTCATTATCTCTATATCGACGATTGGCGTAATTTTACTTTCTATCGGAATATTAGTTTGGCATACGATTAATTTCCGGCCGATCACATTAGGCTTATATTATGAAAAGATTTTTTGGGAGAATGTTCTGGATGATCCGGAAACCCTAACTTCTCTCAGAATTTTGGATTCCTGGGGGATCACTTCTCATAATTATAGGTGGTCCGACTCTTCTCCTGAAAAGGAAATGGAAAGGGCGGATAAAGCAAAAAGGGATCTGGAGACTTTGAGGACTTATGACCCTTCCGGACTAAGCGGAGAAGACAAGATCTATTATAAGGCTTTGCAGTGGGATCTGGAACTTGCGGCGGATTATGAAAGATACATTTATAATTCTTATCCGGTAAATCAGCTTTTTGGAGTCCAAAATCATATTCCTTCCTTCTTGGCAACTTCTCATATGATAGAAGATTATGAAGATGTAGATTCATATATTGCGAGGCTACAAGGAATTTCCGAAAAGTTAGAACAAGTGATCCGAGGTTTGGAGGTCAGGCAATCCAACGGAGTAATCCCACCCGATTTCATTTTAAGAAGAGTCTTGGATGAATTGAAAAATTTCAGGGTAAAAAATCCTGAAGAAAATATTCTGTATGTTAGCCTTCGCAAAAAATTAGAGAAGAATGATGAGATCGTATCAGAACGAAAAACTTCTTCTTTGGCGGAAGTAAAAAAAATCTTAGAAAGTTCCGTTTATCCCGCTTATTCTAAACTTCAAAATTTTCTAGAACAACAACTCAAATCTGCCGATAGTAAAGCCGGAGTATGGAAACTTCCGAACGGTGAAAAATATTACGAACATACATTAAAATATCATACTACTACAAATCTTTCTCCGGAGGAAGTTCACTCTATAGGACTCTCGGAAGTAGCAAGAATACAAACCGAAATGAGATCTATTTTGGAGACTTCCGGAATCAAAGTTTCCAATCTTCAAGCTACCATGAAACAACTGAGAGAAAAACCTGAGTTCCAATTTCCAAACACTCCGGAAGGAAAGGAAAAGGTTATAGAGGTATACAAAGATATCCTAAAGGAATCCATTGAAAGATCCAAACCTATCTTTCCGTCTTGGCCGAAGGCAAAAGTACAGGTAGAAAGAATTCCGGAATTTAAAGAAGCAGGAGCGCCTGGGGCTTATTATGAAGAACCCAGTCTGGATGGAAAACGCCCCGGTGTATTCTACGCAAATCTCCGCGACCTGAAAGAAATTCCTAAGTTCGGAATGAATACATTAACATATCATGAAACAATCCCGGGACATCATTTGCAGATCGCTTGGTCCCAAGAATTGACTTCTGCGCCGCGAAAATTAAGAACAACACATTTTACCGCGTTTGTAGAAGGTTGGGCATTGTATGCAGAAAGACTCGCGAAAGATTATAATTTTTACTCCGACCCTTTTATAGATCTTGGAAGGCTACAAGCTGAATTGTTCAGAGCAGTTCGTTTGGTTGTGGATACGGGGATCCATTACAAACGTTGGAGCAGAGAAGATGCGATCCGTTATATGTCGGACAATACCGGCATGGCTCCTAAAGAAGTTTCCGCCGAGATCGAAAGATATATCGTTTATCCAGGACAAGCCTGCTCTTACAAGATCGGAATGATCTCCTTCTTAAAAATGAGAGAGGATTGGAAATCGGTCAAAGGAGAAGCTTTCGATATCAAAGAATATCACGGCTTCGTTTTAGGAAAAGGTTCTCTTCCTCTAGAAATTTTAGAAAATGCTTCGAAGGAAGAATTGGGACTCGTTCCTAAAAACTAAAGTTTCGGATTATGATTTAATGTCTTAGTCTTTCCTGCAGGGAAGGACTGCAAAATAGCCGCATGTAGAAATTCCCTTGCTTTTGCTACAGACTCGGAAAGAGGGAATCCTTGTGCAAGATAGGAAGCGATCGCGGAAGAATATGTGCATCCGGTTCCATGAGGATTAAAATCCTCAATAAAAGGTTTCGCATACTTAAAGGTTTCTCCATTCGGAATTCCTAATACGTCTAAAGCCTCTTTGGAATTTTTGATATGACCACCTTTTAATAAAATAGGCACCTTTAATCTTTTAGAAAGAGAAACCGCTTCCGACTCCATGGATCCGGTTTTGATAATTTCTGCGGAGCCTAAAATTTTCGCCTCGTCCAAGTTTGGAGTGACGACACTCGCCATTGGAACCAATTCGGAAATCAAAGATTGAATTGCTCCGTCTTGCAAAAGTTTCGCACCGCTTGTTGCCACCATCACGGGATCTAAAACTAACTCGAAGTTTTGTCCTTTGGCTCTGTATTCGTTTAAAATTTTAGAAATTCTCCGGATTAGGCTTTCTGAAAATAACATTCCGGTTTTGATCGCTTTTACAGGGAAATAAGAAAGTACAGCTAAGAGTTGTTTTTCTAAAAAGTCGGGATCTACTTCTAAAATGCCCGCGACGCCGTCCGGATTTTGCGCGGTCAAACATGTGATTACGGATGTTCCGAAAGATCCGGTAGAGTTGAACGTTTTTAGGTCGGCTTGGATCCCTGCTCCACCTCCGGAGTCTGAACCTGCGATCGTTAATACTACCGGCTTTTGCATTTGAGACCTTACGATAAATTATTCAGGCCAGCCGAATCGTTTCCAATCCACGACCTCTTCTCTAGAAAATTTGATACCTTCGGATTCTAAAAGTTTTTTTTGAAGGATGGCTCTAGGTGTATCACCTCTATGGGAAATTTTCCCCATACTATTGATGACTCTTTGCCAAGGAACTTTCTGTTCTTGACCCTTTTTCAAAGCGTTTAAGGCGTAACCAACTGCTCTGGCCGCTCTAGGTTTGCCGATCAGAATAGCGATCCTGCCGTAGCTGGTGACTTTTCCTTTCGGGACTTTCTTTACGATTTTATAAACTAGTTCGTAAAAATTCTCCGCTTTTAGTTCTATTTTTTTCTTTTTAGGTTTTGCACTCATACTGCGGGTTTTTCTAAATTTGTTTCCGCATTCGGTTGGGGAGGTCTAAGCGGCAATTCTACTTTGAAGACCGTTTTTCCAGGCATGGATTCCACAGTGATCTTTCCTTTGTGTTTTTCCACGATCCCTTTTACTATGCCTAAACCGAGTCCGGAACCTTCTCCCTGATCTTTTGTAGTGAAGAATGGATCCCAGATCCTGTCTTTGATGGAAGGATCAATCCCAGGGCCGTCGTCTTGCACTTCTATCGTTACTGTGTCGCCTGAAGAATACGCAGATAATTCGATCGTGCCTTGTCCCCGGATTGCTTGGTTTGCATTTTGTATAAGATTGGTCCAGACTTGGTTCAATTCATCCGGATTACATACAACTTTCGGAATAGTGGAGAAGTTCTTTTTCACTTCCACACCGTACTTAAGTTGGTTGTTCATGATCACCAAAGTATTTTCGATACCTTCTATCAGGTCGGCGCTTGTGAAAGATTTGCTTTGGTCCAGGTGAGAATAATATTTTAACGCTTTTACGATCCTAACTATATTTTTTATAGAATATTTAATATTCTTAATATTGCGGCTCGTATTGGATGCGTGTTTAAGCATTTCATATCCGGGTTTGGCTCCTTGGGCCAGAATTTCCAAGATGTACTTTCTCACCTCCATGATATCGTTTTCGATGATGAAAGAAGCAACTTCCCCCGCTAGGGAAACTTCTACCCCCATTTCGATCATTTCTTCTTTCAATTCTCTTTTGATCCGGAATTTGTCTTTGGATTCCATTGCCTGACTTTTTTTCCGGTCTCTTAAGATATGAAGAAGGGCGACTTCGAACGATTTTCTTAACTTCTTATTTCTTGCGAATCTGACTATTTCGAATACGTTCTTTACGATATAA
Source organism: Leptospira sp. B5-022 (assembly GCF_000347035.1). Taxonomy (GTDB): domain Bacteria; phylum Spirochaetota; class Leptospiria; order Leptospirales; family Leptospiraceae; genus Leptospira_B; species Leptospira_B cinconiae. Next base: position 468,595 of record NZ_ANIJ01000015.1, on the reverse strand, counting down.
TTCATATTCGATTCTAAATTATCCGCGGAACCGTTAATAACCCCTGCCGGAGTATTGATCTCGTGTGCGATCCCTGCAACCATAGTTCCTAGAGAAGCCATCTTTTCGGACATGATCAGTTGAGATTGGGCGTTCTCCAGTTCTTGCGTTCTATGTCTTACTTTTTCTTCGAGGGTTTCCGTTAATTCTATTAGTCTTTCGTAAAAAATGGAATTGGAAAGCGACATTACCGAAACGGAACGCATTTCATTCAGTTTTTCCAGCTCGGAAGCGGTGTACTTTCTTCCATCGTTTTTAGGACCTAAAACCAACATGCCTAAAAGGCTTTTGTTTAAGATAAAAGGAACAAGAAGATCGGCCTTTGTTTTTGCTGTGAAAGAAAGTGCATGTTCCTTGATTGGTTGTAGTTTTACGTTATCGATAAATTCTTCCGAATAAAAAATTTTATCGTGTTCAGTGATCCATAATAGGAAGGGATCGAAAATGTAAAAATGATCTTCTCCGGAATCCCTTGGATACGGGGAAAATTTTCCAAGATCCTCTCTCCATAAATAAATTTTCGCCCGACTTGTGCTGATGATACTTGGGAGAAATTTTAGGATTTTACCGCATACACTTTCCGTGATGTTGGTTGCAATCAGATCACTTTTGAATTTATCTAACGAAGAAAGGTATTTTACATATTCTTGGTCTGTCAGTTTGGAAAGAGCAGATGATAAGTTCCATGAAGGTCCGAATTCATTGAACCAAATCCAAACGAAAACGGCAGCCAAAGTGGTAAAAGGCAAACTGATGAGAAGCACGATAGTACGATCAGGATCCAAGGATCTGAAATCCAAACCGAATATTAGCGCCGATTGCAGAAGGAATGCGGCTAAAACAAGACCGAATATTGGTCCGAATTTGCGTATGATTTTCATCGCGTGCCTGTAAAATTAGGCTTAAGAATGTCTACTTCCACGAATCCAGTAAAGGAGTTTTTTACGATAGCGAGGGTCTTCGGAGCCTTCTATGATTTATATTCTCCGGAAAGAGGAAGGGTAAGAGCTGTACTTCGAGGGAGACTCAGAAATATCTCCTCAAAAGAAAGACATCCCTTTGTAGTAGGCGACAGGGTTTACGCGATGGAATCAGGCGGAGAATGGGCCATCGAAGAGAGATTAGCCCGCAAAAACGAACTTTTGCGTAAGAGTAAAGAGGGGGATGCACAAGTTCTCTGTGCAAACGTGGATCAAATCGCGGTTCTTGCCTCTTTAAAAGATCCGGAAACCAAAGACGGATTTTTAGATCGTTGTTTGGCGGCCGCGTATCTCTCCCAGGTACCTCCCCTAATTGTATTCACAAAATTGGACCTAGTGGATCGAGAAACGGCCATTAAACGTTCTTCCGTTTATAAAGATCTAGGTTATGAGGTAATTATGGTTTCTTGTCAGACCGGCCAGGGTCTAGAAGAACTGTACTCCAAGTTTTCTTCCAAAACCACCTACTTAGTCGGAAATTCCGGAGTCGGAAAATCTAGCTTAGTAAACGTCTTATCGGATAGGGAATTGCAAAAAACCTCGCAGGTCAGTTTTTCCACTAAGAAGGGTAAACATACGACGACAAACTCGAACTTTTTAGTCCTGGAAGATAATATCGTTTTAATCGATTCTCCAGGCATCAAAGAATGGGGGATCTTACATTTGTCGAAAGGTGAAATCCTAGAAAGTTACCCGGAATTGAGAAAGTATAAAGAAGAATGTGACATTTCCGATTGTTGTGACGCGGGCCCGGGATGCAAAATGTTGTTTTCTATCGGAGAAGCGACCGATATAAGTACGGAAAGAAAAAAGAGCCTGGAATCTATGCTTGCAAGCTTGGAAAACCCGTTTAGAATCACACGTAGAGATCACCTAAAGAATGAAAGTAAATCCTAAATCGGTAGAATACAACTCGATCGAAGAGGTTTTAAATTTCGTACGTATTTACGATGCCGGAAATATGTTACGGTTCCTAAATGCGATCGAAGACAATAGCGGTAACATTCTTGTAAAAGAAGAAGTTCAGGTAAAAGAATCTGCTCTTACCAGACTGAAAGAAATTAAGGGTCAGTACAATCCCGAATTTAAAATAAAATTAACCAAAGAATTAACCGGTCAGATACAGGACAAGTTGGCTGAAAAGATTGTCCAGCAACTCAAGCAAACGGATAAGAAATTCTTAAAGTTCATGTACGAAGAGAATAAATTCAACTATAAGGGAATTATTCGTAACGGGATCAATAATAAGAAACATTTACTTGCACTTTTTAAGGTATACGAATCAAATCCTCCTTTTTTCAAACATATCTGCGAACTAGGTTTACTTGCTTTGGGGATCGTTCTCATTCCGGATGCCCTCAAATATAAAATGTTACGTAGGTATTCTTTTCTTGGTGGGATCTTTATGGATATCGCTAGAGTATCCGGGGATCATTGGAATCGGCCTTTTCCGGATGATACCGAAAAAACTAGGATCGCTAAACAATGCGCTAACTTCATGCAAAAGTTGGACCTCCCTGAATTCGTATGTTCTGCCGCTTCGAACCACGTTCCACTCGGATTACAGGATAATGTGGAAGTAGTCGCAGCAGGTCCTAAAAAATCGGATCGGGAAAATCCGGATGAAACGTTTTTTTCCGAGTTGATGGTCGATGATGGGGAAAGTGATTCTACTCCTGACGACGATGAAGACGCAGGGCTACCCGATAAATCGGAAGATGTACTACGAGAACTTCTCACGGATTCCTTAAAGATCGCTCGGTATATCCATACTGTTAGTTCCTTTACTCATGATAAAGAATATGTAATGGAAGAATTGGTCTACTTCTTGGCATATAACACTTCCAGGGGTTACTTCAATGAAGTGCTTGCCAATCCTTTGGTAAATTTATTCAAACAATTTGAAGAAAACGTAAAGCGTATGCGTAAGTTGGCGGAAGTGGAGATGCAATGTCTTCATCCACCGGCCGCTTGGGCATACCCAAAACCTAAGGCAAGCCAAGTGTTATGTAAGAATAAAGTCTGGGATTGCCCGAATATAGTGCAAGGTTGGGATATTCACGTTATCTCATCTCAAGAGGCTTTCGGTTGGGTGGGTTCCAGTCTGAACGCGGATCATTATCCGAAATGCAAACTGGAAGAAGAACTGGATTCTTTACCCGAAATAGAGCCTAAAAAAGCTGAGAAAAAATAGAATTCGTTCGTAAATAAATAACCCTTAAGGGTTATTTTTCAGGCTTTCAAACCTAAACTGCCAAAGGGGCATTCTTTGGAAATTTTTTTCCAAGGTAAATCTTTTGCTTTTTGTAAAATGGTTTAAACAGAAGTATTGGTAAAAAGTCCTTGTTAGTTTGTTATATCTAGAGGATTCTTAAGCTTAAAAAGCGGGGGAGAATATATGTTAAAAAGTAAAAACACCCTAATTCTAATGACTCTACTAGCAATCGGTTATCTGATCGCTTGTAGTCCTAAAACAAGCAGTGGCCAAGTAAAATCGGAAGCGGTGTCTTCTGCTGCTAAGATCGTTTGGTTGAATGGAGATGTAAAAGTCCAGTCCGCCGAAGGTGAAAAAAAAGCCGAATTCGGTCAGACAGTAACTGCTGCTGATACGATTCTAACCGGTAAGAACGGATCCGTAGAGATCATGGTTGCCGAAAGCGGTATCATCAAGGTTTCCAAAGAGAGTGAAGTTTCTATCGCAGCTCTAGTGGGAGACGAAGGAACTAACGTTAAGGTCAATCTGAACTACGGAAGGATCGTAACCCTAGTTCGTAAAGAGAACAAGACCTCCGATTTCAGCGTAGTGACTCCTACCGCTCTCGCGGGAGTTCGTGGAACTACCTTCTTAACTTCTGTTGAAAATCCAACAGGCAAAAAAGTGAACTGCGCAGAAGAACATTGTGATGTTAAATTCGCGGTTTTAGAAGGTTCGGTCGCAGTATCTAAGGTTGGAGAAGAATCGGAAGTCATCCTGGAGAGAAACAGGGAGATTACCCTGAAAAAGAACCAAAAGTTGACCGAAAAATTGATCCTTTCTTTGAGACCTGAGTCCGTTAAAGAACTGAAAGGATTAATCGTTCTCAAGAAAAACGACGTTCTCGAATACAATAACCTGGTGGATGAGTTGAAAGCGTCCAGTGAAGAACTTCGTATATTAAGCCAGGCTTCCACTGTGGAAGAAGTTCGTACCCAGTTGCAAAAACGTGAAGCTACCAGAGCCAATGCGGACGAAGTAGCCAGAACCGCTCAGCAATTAAACGAAACAAAATACGTACAACAAGACGTTCAGAAGGAAAAGTTGAAACTCAACGCAAAAGAAACTTTCTAATTTAGTTTCTTCTTCTTTTCCGCTTTTCAAAAATTCTACCGAACCCCGCTATTCAGCGGGGTTTCTCTTCCTATAAATCCCTCCAAAAACAAAGGTCGTCGATAGAAACCTGATAACGAGTTTCAAGATCCGGGATCTTTCGGAATTACGCGGATACTTTATAAAGATGTCGTAATTTTGTAATTCACCTGCGGGCCAACCAAGGTCGGAAAATTCTTTCTAAAAATGCCCTCATTTTTTCCGGAACTAGGAAAAGATTTGCTAAATCAGTCCCTGAGAAATTTTTTTACGGGATGGGGAACAATTCATTTCGTAATCTTATTATATTCTCTCTTATTACGAGCCTTGGGCTTACTTGCTCCTCGGTACAGAAGCTGAACGAACCTTCTAAGCTGATACAAGAACCATATTACAAGGCGATAGGCGATTCAGAGAGCGTGTTCATTTTTCGGGAATCCGATACGGATCATAGGGTTCGTAAAACGGGACATGAGATCCCGATCTTGGCTTTCTCTCCTATCGAATATCCTAAATCAGTGGATAAAAAATTAGCCTCTTATTTCGAACAAGAGATAAGTTTGATCTGGAAGGATATCAAATTTTCGAACGCTAAAATTTCTTCGGATGTTTGGAAAGATAAGACTGGGTTAGCAAAAGAGTTGAGATCCAAGGATGTGGACGTTTTGGTTTTAGGTTCGATAAGTGAATCCGAAACAGGTTGGACTTTCAAATTCGAATTAAAAGATTCCGTGGACACAAGTTCCTATGGGGATTTTGAACTTTCATTCAAACGTCCTGTTTCAACGGAGGAAGTTGGAGCTTGGACCCAGGCGATCTTCTGGAAATCGTCCGATAGAGTAATTTCGTTAGAATCCAAACAAACTACCGTTCCGGTTTGGGATAGAAAACCGGACTTAACAAGAGTTAAAGAAATCGTAAATTCTTCCGTTAAGGGAACCTTAACCGTGAGAGCTTCTTCCGGAGATACGGAGATACTTTGGAAGGGCAAGTCGTTAGGAAATACTCCATTGACTGAGGTCCCTATCCAAGAGGGAATCCAGGACATTCAAGTAGTCCTAAAGGGGAAAAAGCCGATCACTAAGACCATTCAAGTTAGAGCGGGCAAAAAAAGTTTCCTTTTTCAAGAATGGGAAGAAGATCGTACATTAGGATCAGCTAAAGTAGTCACGGTTCCTAGCGGGCTTTCCGTTTCCCTGGACGGCTACAAGCAGGGAGAAACACCATTTTATCGTAGTAGTCTAACTCCTGGAGCATACCAGTTGGAGCTCCTAAAAGAAAGTGCGGACGGGGCTTATGTATATTACGAAGGGATCTTGGATGTAAAACCGGACCGTCTGGTGGAATTAGCGCTTCCCTATTTCGGGTACAATTTATTGTCCGAGTTAGAATTCTGGAAACCATCCGGCGAATTTGGATTTTCTCCTTTTGGGCCGAATGGTCTAGAATTCGCAAAGAAGAAAAACTTGCCCAATGGTTGGAATGGTGTGTATTCCCTTCCGTTCATTCCGGAAGAATTGGAGATTGAAGGTTACTTCTTACTTCCAGTAGATCATGGAGACGGCTCTGTGGCTGTGACGTTCCACTTGAACGGACTTTCTCTTGGAGTTGTCGCTGGAAAAGAGAAAGTTTCCGTCTTTCAATTTCCTTCCGATGGAAAAACACTCAGTACTTATCAATATCTGGATGTGGACAAGGATATTGGTCGTCCATTCTCATTCAAAACGGATATAAAAAACAAAAAACTGTCCCTATACTTAGGAAGGGATGTGGTTTGGCAGGGTGATCTACCCGCGGGAGGACTCTGGACCGTTTCCATTTTGACCAGAGGAGAGGAGTTTAGGGAAAAAACTCCCATCAAAGATCTGAAGATTCTCTATAAGGGATACAAGTGATGAATCGTATACTTTCACGTTTTTTAATATTCTCTATCGTTTCCGTTTTTGCGGTCCATTGTGCTTCGAAAGATTTCAGAAAATCGAATTCTCAAGATGCTATCCAGGAAAAGGACATTATTGCGGCTCAAAAATTAAAACAAGCGTCTAGATTGATTAACGAGGGAAACTCAGCTTTCCAGAAGGGAAAGTTCGAAGTATCTCTTTCAAAAGGAAGAGAAGCCGTAAAAGCATATCCTACCGCTGAAGGTTATTATTTAATCGGATCCTCCGAGTACCGCTTGGGTAAAACCGAAGATTCTTTAAATTCTTTAAAGAAAGGAACCGAGCTAGATCCGGAGAATGAACAAATCCTATTAACTCTCGGGATTTTATACACTTCTCAAGGAGCCAATAAAGACGCTTTAGAAGTGTATTCCAAATTAGAAAAACTTCCTAAGGTAGATGGAAGCGCTTATACATTCAAAAAGGCAGTACTATTAAAAACGATTGGAAAATACGACGAGGCATATTCCGCTCTAAAATCGATTCCGGAAGATAAGTTCAAATTTAAGGCCCAGTTGTACATGCAACTGGGAGATACTGCCGTTCAGGTGAAAGATTACGAAGCGGCAGAGGCTTATTTTGAAAAGGCAAGAAACGCGGATCCGGATCTGGCTTCCGCAAAACAATCCGCTTCGGCAACTAAGGTTGCCGGTCTATTAGAAAAAGGAAATGCCGCTTTAAAAATAAAAAGTTACAGGGAAGCGGTCCAATATTTTACTTCCGCTACCCAATTGGATCCGAAAAATCCTTCTCCGTTTGTTTTTTTAGGAAATGCTAAAATACTTTCGAATGATACGGACGGAGCAATTAAAGCTTTCGAAACTTCTCTAAAATTAAAAGCGGACTATTTGGAAGCTTATTCCGGTCTTGCATCGGCTTACAGCAAGTCTGGGAATAATCCGAAAGCGATTTCCGTTTTAGAAAAGGCCATTCCATTCTTCCCGAAAAACGCAACTATCTATAACCAAATCGGTTTAAACCAAAAGTCTTTAGGCGAAAATGCTAAAGCGATGGTTTCCTTCAGCAAGGCCCGTGAATTGGATCCGAACTATAAGGAACCTGTTTTGAACCTTGTTTACCTTCTTGCTTCCGAGCATAGATATAAAACGGCAAAAAATGAATTAGAAAGTTTAAAGTCCGACGAAGAGACAAAGAAGGTCGCCGCCTTCTTGGAATCTTCCGAGTTGATCCATGAAGGAGATTTACGTCTTCGTAAAGGGGATACTAAATCCGCAAAAACATATTTCGATCGTGCAAAAGCTAAAGATCAGGATGACCCGGGAGTTTATACGGCCTATGGTCGTTTGTATCAGATCAGCGGAGATACAAAACTTTCAGAACAAAATTATTTAAAAGCTTTGAGTCTCCAAAAAGGGAATCTTCCTGCACTCCAAGGTTTAATCCGCCTTTATGCAGCTCAAAAAAATCAATCTAAAGTCGCTCAGTACACTAAAGAATTGGAAGCGATCACGGGGAATGATCCTCTATCGGGGATAGTATTAGCGAGAACTTACGAAGACAAAAAAGAATTCGATAAGGCGGAAAATACTTATAAAAGTTTAATGAAGAAGTACCCGGACAACGAATCCATCCAATTCCGTCTGGCATTTCTTTATTATAAGATCGCTTTAGAAGAAAATGAAAAAGCAAACTATGATTCGGCAAGTTCTTGGTTGGCAAAGGCAGAAAAATTAACCAAAGATCTACCTGAGATCGCGGAAGCAAAACAAACCATAGATCAGAATCGAAAGTTTTCCGAAGTAGTTCCTGCTATACAAAAGGCAAATCGACTTTTCGACAATAAATCCTATGAAAAAGCGATCCCACTTTACCAATCAGCTTACGATAAAACAAAAAAGTTAACCTTGTATATTAAGGTAGCTGAATGTTATCTTGCAATGGGAATGGAAGAGAAAGGGATTTCTCTTCTAGAAAACTCTCCGGAGGGATCTAAAAATCTAGCTGCCCAAGAAGCTATCTACGCTTTTTTACTAAGAAAAGGGGAAGTCGAAAACGCTGAGAAAGGGTTTCAAAAGATTCTGGAAAAAAAACAGGATTCTTACTATAGCCATTATCAATTAGGCATTATCGCTCTTCAAAAGAAAAAATTCGACACAGCAATCGAGTCATTCAATCGCTCCTGGTTATTAAATCCTGAGTTTACCCCTTCCCGGATCGGCAAAGGGATCGCTTATTATAATCAGAATAAAAGTAAAGAAGCGAAAGAGGAATTCGAAAGCGCTATGAAGGCGGATTCTGAGAATGAATTGGCGCCTTACAATATTGGGATCGTCCTTTTTAACGATAATCTTCTGGAACAATCCGTTGAAATATTTAAGGAAATCATAAAGAAGAATCCTGACTTCCCGGATGCACATTTCCAACTTTCTTATATCTATTTTAAGAAAGGAGATTTGGAAGCTGCGGACGCCGAGATAGTAAAGGCTCTTGAACTCGAACGAGACGAGAAGTTCTTGCATGCCCGTATCAGGATCCTTTCCGAATTAAAGATCAAAAATCCTGCAAATCCGGAATATAAAAAACTGGTGATACAATTAGGAAGAGAACTCGCGGAAAAATTCCCGAATTCTCCCTATTCTAGCCAAGCCGAAAGATTGGTCCTATCCGATTCGGATACTCCTGTGATATTACAGCCATTTCCGAATCGTGGATCTTTGATCGGAGTTCCAGTGATCGTCAACGATCTATTATTGATGAATTACGGAACTTCCATAGAAGCTTTAGATAAAAATAGAGCGATCCGTCTTTGGAGGATCACAAGTAATAAACCTTTCCGTAATGTTCTTGCGGATCGCAGAGTATACGCATTTACGGATCGAACTCTAGAAGTCAGAGACCAAAATTCGGGCTCTCTTTTTCAAACGATTAATCTGTCTGGAATGTTCAAAAAAGCAATGGTTTCCGGTGATAGAATTTTAGTGGAAACCGAAAACTCGGCAAAAAGGACATTAACCAGTTACTCGGATACGTTCGAAGAGAATAAATCCATTCCATTGGATTCTAAAACTTGGTCCGCTTCTAAAAAGGGACAAGTGTTCTTGGTGCAATCATCTTCGAAAGAAGACAAGATCCTATATACGGATGCAAAATTAAGTAAGGATGTGGACTCTGCTTGGACCGGAACTACGAATCCAAGATTGCTTGGTGCCACGGAAGACGGCACATTCTTCCGTACGGATAAGGAGATCGTTTATATTTCCGGAAAAGGAAAAGCGACTAAGACGGAAATTTCTGACAAATCTGCAAATCTGTTCAGCGTGAGAGGAAATTCTCTCTGGTTTGCCGGTAACGATAAGATCTATCGTGTGGATGCGGATTCTTCCGGTCTGAAAGAGATCAAAATTTCGGACAAAGAAGTAGAAGGCCTTTTGCCGGGGAAAAAGAAAGATGTGATCGTATTATATAAAGATAATACGGCAATTAGATATGATGAAAAGGGAGAAACAGTCTGGACTTACAAACTAGTCCAAGATTCGGACAATGTTTACTCCTTATTGTATCACTAAGATCAATTGTTTACTTTGATCCGATCCAAATAATAAATTCGGGAGCCAGCCTCCCGTTTTTCCCGCTCAAAATGGGAGATTGGGAAGTTTGCTCTTTGGAGAGAAAACTCTGTATTGACGGGTTTATATCTCGGATCATTCCTAAAAAGGCGAATTCCTTTGCGTGCATAAGGGCCGTAATCGGTTGCAAAATGGAATCTGCCGCCATTTTTCAAAAGAGTATGAACAGTATCTAAAAATCTGGGATTCAATGTCCTATGTTTATGGTGCCTACGTTTAGGCCAAGGGTCGGGAAAGTTGAGAAGTATTTCGTCGAAGATGCCTGGTTCGAAAATTTCTTCTAAAAACCAATTGAAGTTAACTGAAAGAAGTTTAACGTTCTTTATATCGTATTCTTTCAAGTCGCGGATCGTTTTGCGCAGACGGTCCGGCTTTTTTTCCATAAGAACAAAACCGGTATTTGGATTATCTTTCGCTAAGGATACGGCAACTTCTCCCCAACCGGAACCTAACTCTAGGTAATATGTCCCGAATTCTTCGGAAAACAAATCGTTTTTTTTTAATTTACTTCCGGGGTTTATTTTTAAGAAATAATCAGAGGTAAACGGGATTCTAGTCGCGATCTTCCATTGTTTTTCACGAAAATTCGATGTCATCGCCGAATGCCTGCAAATACCAAATCTCTTAGTTGTCTAATTTAATACAGTGAAAATAAAATTATACGGAGTAAGAGGATCACTTCCTACTCCGCTTTCCGGTTCGGAATATAGAGAAAAATTAGAAAAGATCCTAGAGTCCGCTCATAGGGAGTTCAAACTTAAGAATGGAAGTTTTTCCGTTCCTACATTTTTACAAACTTTAAGCCCTGAACTATTACGTCCTGTAGGAGGAAACACTACTTGTGTATTTGTGGAATCCACAAGCGGTCAGAAGTTAATTATAGATTGCGGTTCCGGAATGAGAGAACTTGGTAACGATCTTCTAAAAGACGGCATAGCTCAAGGCGGTACTATCAAAATTTTAGTGACACATACTCATTGGGATCATATACAAGGGTGGCCTTTTTTTAAACCTGGATACGTTCCAAACGTTCAAATCGATTTTTATTCCACCATTAGCAATCTGAAAGAAAGATTCGATCGTCAGCAAAATCCGGAAAACTTCCCGATCACATTGGATGAGATGATGTCCAAGAAAACATTCACCCTTCTCCAAAGACAGAAGACCGTCCAGATCGGCGATTTTAAAGTTACTCCTTTCCTTTTAAAACATCCGGGCAATTGTACGGGCTATCATATAGAAGAAAATGGAAAAAGTTTCTTATTTTGTACCGATGTGGAAGTGAGAGAAGAGGATCTTTCCGAATTCGAACAATTACGCGCGAAATTCGGAAGTCCTGACATGCTGATCATAGATGCACAATACAGTTCCGAAGAAGCGGATCGTAAAATCGGTTGGGGGCATACATCCGGTAGATTAGCGGTGCGTTGCGGGGAAGTCCTGGGTGTAAATAAACTGGTGCTAACTCATCATGAACCAGATCATCCGGACGAAGAAATCATACGAATGTTCAATCAAGAAAAACAATCCACTGCGCTTTCAGAGATCGTATTAGCTAGAGAATCGGATATCTTTAATTTGTAGAAGGAAGTTAGCATAAGAATAGATGTTTAGATCTATTTTTAACGGTCCTTCTCACTTCTAAATTCATTTTTTTAAAAGAATCTTAAGTTCAAAAGAAATCTTCTTTTAAATTTTTTCCAAGTACTGTATGCTCTCCCGGCTATGCAAGAACTAGAGATCGGGATGGATCCTTCTAAAAAGGTAGTACCCGATTCGCTGACGGATCAAAGATTTTATACAAGGTTCCGTAAAGACAGTCGGGTTAAACTTTTTGAGGGAGGAAATTGGAGCGAAGGTATTCTGATAGATATATCGATGATTGGAGCGTCTATTCTTTCGGATGAGGATTGGAGCCCAGGCAAAAAAATCACGATTATGTCGCCAATGTTTTCCTGCGAGATACCGGGAGAGGTCATTCGTAAAACCGTTACGGACGTTGGGCAAAGATATGCGATAGTATTTCACGATCTTTGCGACTCAAGCATACTTGAGATACTTAATAAGATAGCGTATTGCAAATAACGTTTTTTGTTAAGTAGTTGGAATTTTTTTCCAAAGCTCTAAACTCAAGGCTTGCCAGGCCGACATTTATAATAGGATGAACCTGGGAGTTATACAATCTTCTTCCATGCTGGAAAGACCGAAAGATAATTCGGTTAAGTACATTGGTCACGGGCAACTGGAAAGTGCGCCCCAGGCTAGTTCTGTACTCCATGTAATCTCCCATGAATTAGGACATGTTGCTGAGTTTCGTAACGATGCTATTCGAGATAATGCAGAACTCAGATCTATAGACGTATCTATCGAATACGAACTTAGGGACGGAAAATTAGTAGCGGTAGCTGGAGAAACCAGAGCGACCACAGTTAAAAAGGCCGAAAAAGAGAAACCTAATGTTTCATCCTTAAATGAAGAAGGGGCGAAGAGCAATAACTCGGCCGATTCTACTAAAAACAAAGAAGCTGCTTCTCATTCCGATCTGATTTCGGATAAAGAATGGGAACTTATGTCCGAATTACGTGAGATCGATCTGGAATTGAACCGACTGGATAAGAATCAGGTTTCATCTCATGATAATCCGGAAAGAAAGAGCGAAGACGAAGCTCGTCGTCATATGGAACTGATCGAAAGAAAACGTAAATTGGAGATGGCGTTAAGCCAGGAAAAACTGAAAGCCCTTTTGGAAGAAACCTTAAAAACCATCCAAGAATTAAATCAAAAACAGCTCCAATTTGCCGGAAAAGTATATTATGGAGATGCTATTAGTTCTGCCGGTAATCTGTTAGAAACTCACGCGTAAGCTTTAGCCTTGTTCATTGATCTCTTGTGGGATTGCGTCTTCTTCCATCGGAGGAATGATTAATGATTTCATCATATTTTCTATGATCTTTCTGAGTTCCGGTAGACCTTTTCCGTATTTGGGAGAAACAAAAACGATTTCCAACATAGGATATAGTCCTTGGATGTTTTTCATTTTTTTTCTGAGTTTGGAAAGTTCCGACTGATTGAGTTTATCTATTTTAGTACGAATTAAAACAGGTTTGGTCCCTCTTTCGAAACAGGTACCGATCAATTCCAGCTCTTCATCGGGTAATTCTCTTTGTGCATCGGATAATAAGAACAGACATTTTAGATCTTTGGCCGAGTTCAGATAATTCATTAAAAGATCCATCATTTGTTCATGATCTTTATGTGAATTTGCGGAGTAACCGAAACCGGGCGTGTCTACGAGGAATAAGGACTTAGATACTAAGAAAAAATTCAGTAATTTGGTCTTACCGGGAGTTGCAGAAACTTTTGCTAAGGATTTTCTTTCTACGATTGCGTTTAATAATCTGGACTTTCCTGAGTTGGAACGACCCGCAAATGCTATATGAGGAATACCTTTGGAAGGAACTTTAGAAGCATCCGCATAAGAAGATACGAATCTAACTTCTCTAAAGAACGGGTCCGGCTTTAATTCTTGGAGTTCTTCCATAAACCTCTGGACTCTCTAGTCTTGCGGGAAATCATCCGATCGAATATCATCCAAACGGGAATCCCACATTCGAAGGCAAACCAATACAGTTTTCCCTTCCCGTTTTAGAATGGGTAGCATTTTTCTGACCTGAACCGGAATCTCTTTCTCCCGAAGGATTTCCGAAACGTCTCTATGGATTCCTCCAAGCAGGATTTTTTCTCCTTCTCCGTCGTTAGAGGGTTCGCAATTTTTCGGGATCTTTTTGGTCTTACCGTTCCATTTCAAAAAGAAAGATTCGGAGTTATAACTGAATGGTTTCAAATATGAAGCGGTTTTTGGTAAGATGTACAAATCCGACGAAACACTTTTCCAAAACCAAACTTCTTTGTTTTCGAGTGAAAAAGAAACTTTCCTATCTATGTTATGAAGAAGATCCGAAAGGAACTGAGAATTCAGAGGATGAAGACCTAGACTTTTCATATGTAAGTCCAGAATTTGTTTACATATAGAGCCAGGCTCTTCTTCTAAAATTTGTCTGGAAACTGTTCTAATCTCGTCTTCATTTATTTTTCGGTTTGTAATTCCGATTCTAGGTGTATCGGAATCGTGAAAATTATGAAAAATTTTATCCGGATCTGCGCCTTCTTTTAAAAGTACAGGAAGAAGTTCGGATCGGATCCTGTTCCTAAGATAACGTGAAGAATGATTGGATTCGTCTTCGAATACGGGCCAATCCGCTTTTGCCAATGCGGTTTTACGATCTTGTTCTCCGAATAATAATAATGGCCGAAATCTTTTATTCTCTAAAACTCCTAATGTGCGAAGCGAATTCCACCCCCCTCCTCTGATGAGTTGTAGCAGTACGGTTTCTAGATAATCTTCCGTATGATGTCCGGTTGTGATATACCCGCCTATCTTTTCGGAAATTTTCTCTAGGTCTCTAAATCGGAGAATTCTGCCGGCTTCTTCTAAACTAATTTTTGTCTTATTTGCAAACTTCGGAACGTTTTTTTTTTAAAGATGTGCTTTGGGGTTAAGGAACTGATATACTTTAGGATCTCGGATTCTTGCTCCGAATTATCCCGGATAGAATGATCCAAATGGTAAATGGTTGGAAAATGAGAGATTAGATTTTTATTATGAAGCCAGAGAAAGAATTGAAGAAGTAGGGAAGAATCCTTTCCCCCGGAAAAAGAGATTACCGCAGGTTTACTTTTCATGAAGTCCTGGTAATTTTTTAAACGGGACCAAGCGGATTGAAAAATGGATTCTAAGGTTTCGTTCATTATCACCTTAAGCGTTTTACACCTATTAAAGTAATATCATCCGTCTGTTCCCTTTCCCCGGTAAAGTTTTTTATCTTTTTTAAGACGGTTTCTAAGAGTTGAGGGAGGTTTTCTTTTCTGGCTTCGAAAACACAATCATGTAAGCGTTCTATTTCGAAAAAGTCTTCGGTAAGGTTCATGGCTTCCCACACGCCGTCCGTGAACATTAGGAAAAAATCACCGGGTTCTAAGTTTAATTCTCCTCTATTCTCGAATCTGTCTATTTCGGGATCAATTCCTAAAACAACCCCTCCCGTCGGAATTTCCTCCAAACGATTTTCCTTTTTGCGATAAACTAAAATATTTCCCTGTCCACCGCCGCTAAAAACAAAACGATTCTCGTTTTGGTCCCAATGAATTATGGTCAAGGACATGAAACGAGGAGAAACAACGTCCTTAAAATAATTTTGATATAAATAGGTATTTACCGTAAGTAAAATTTCCCAAGGAGTCGGATTCTTTCGGACTAATGAATGGATAACCGTTCTGACAGTTGCCATCACGATCCCGGCTGGAACTCCTTTGCCGCTCACGTCTCCGATACAAACATAAGTTTCTTTATTTGTTGGATGTGTTATAAAATCGTAATAATCCCCGCCTACTCCGATCGCTGGCACCATTATCCCGCCGAATTCGTAATTAGGATGGTCGGGCATTTTTCTAGGAAGTAAGGATCTTTGTAGGTCTCTAGCGATCTCAATTTCTTTATCCAATCTTTCCTTTTCGGCTCTTTGATGGAATAAATGAAAGTTTTGAACGGAGATCCCTGCTTGGACGGCAAATGCGTTTAGGACATCGATTTCTTCGGGACTCCAATGGAGTTCTTCTTCCTTAGCGAGAAGTATCCAAATCTCCGAATTGTCGGAACGTAAAACGGGCAAGATCGCCAAATGTTTTTTCTTTCCATTACTTCCTAAAGTTTTCCATTCTTTCAGATCCGTGGAATCCATTAAGATAGCGGATTCGTTCGGTTTTTTCAATACACTCCATTCGCCCTTTAGTTGGATATTTAACTTAATTTCGGGCGCTCTTGGGCTTCCCGTAAGTATATGCCCTTCGGTGGAAGTTGTTTTTCCTTCCGAGTCGAGTTTTCTTTCTATAAGAGCGTAGAGGTTACTTTCCGAAAATTCGGTTAAAGAAAGAAGAATAACCCGAAAAATTTCAGTTCTGTATTTGAATCCTAAACTGCTGAGTTTTAAGGCGGCTGAGTGTAAATTTCTAAAATTCCTGGATTGGGTCTGGGATACCTCGAAAAGAATTCTGTTTTTTAACGTAGTGGCAAACTGACTAGCGATTAATTCCAGAAAATAGCGGTCCTTCTCCGCTTGGACCGGATCGTCTTTTTCGTAATCAACATTAATTAATCCTAATACTTCTTTTTTGAGATGAATGGGAACGGAAAGTTCCGATTCAACTTTATTCACTCTTCCATATTGTCGGATCTGTTTATGGGGTTGTTCATCGAATCTATAATATACCGACTTGCAGGTTTCGATCGCTTGTCCTAAAGGTCCGTTCTGTTCTCCCTTTTTTATCTCCATCCTAAAGGCAAGTTTTTCTAATGCAGGACCTTTTTTGTTTTTACAGGATTTTACCAAGATCCGATCCAATCGAGGTTCATACACCATTACCGAGATGCCTGGAAGATTCAATTTTCTGAATGCTAGGTTCGTAAAATTTTGAAGAAGGTCGTCAAGATTCGGACTAGTATTAAAAAGAGAGAGGAATTCTAATAAGATATCGTTGGATAACGTATGTATTTCCGGAGGTTTGATCCTATTTCGTTTTCTTTTTTCTAAGATCCATTCTCTTCCACAGGAATGGCAAAGAAACTTTCCATCTTTGAGTTTTCCTTCCGGAAGATAAAATTCTCCGCAAAATACGCAGGACATCCGGACAAGATGATAAGGGCAAGGTTTGAGACTGGAAAGATGTTTTTATCTTCCTCTTTCAGAAAATCTCCGAATAACACGAATTTGTTCCAAAGAGGGAAGATTATCTTCTTCTAAAAAAAGAAAGTACATCCATCTCCATGATATTATGTCATTTGATTTGCCGGGTTTAAATCGATTCTGATACAAAATTTGCGCTCCTTCCTCGAAACGAAGCGACTTGCTTGGATTTTAAGTTTTTTCCTTGACCGGAAAATCATCAATCAGCACCTTTTTTGAGCAGATGTCCGGTTACGTAAAACCCAGCCCACTCCGCCATATACAAGAAGTGGCAACCGCTATGAATTCGACTTTGGATCCGGACCGCCTTCTGGATTTGATTTTGGAAAGATGTATCCAAATTTGTGAAGTCGGTTCCGGTTCCCTCATGCTGATCAGCAGAGTTGACGAAGTCTTGGATATTGTTACATTCCGTGGGATGAACCCTTCCGTTCGGACAAAAGTTAAACTCCGTGTGGGAGAAGGAATTACCGGTATCGTTGCCGCTTCCGGCGAAGGGATGATCGTAAACGACGTTACCCAGAATCCACATTACATTTCCATTAAGGATGATATTCTTTCGGAGCTTGCAGTTCCGATGATCGTGGAAGACGAAGTCATCGGAGTTATCTCTCTTGATTCAAGCAGAAAACAAGCATTCAGCGATGAACACCTAGAACTCGTTTCCACTCTCGCTAATATGGCGGCTCAGATCTTTAAAAACCTCCAGACTTTCAGACAGTTGGAACAAAAAAATAAGATCCAACAGGTACTTATAGATATTTCTAGGACCGTAACTTCTACGTTAGTGCTGCAGGAAATTTTTGACGATGTGATGGATAGGTTGGATAAATCTCTGAACCTGGAAAGAGGATCCATCGTTCTTTTCGAATCAGATAAGAATATCCTGAAACTTATCGCTGCTTCCGGACTTACTGCAGAGGAAATGGAGAAGGGTGTATATCTTCCCGGAGAAGGTGTTACCGGAAAAGTTTACGAATCCGGAGAAGCAGTCATAGTGGAATCCATCGTAAGCGATGATAAATTCTTGGATAGACTCGGGAATGCCAGTCATTTTAAGAATAACCCGGAGAACGTTAGTTTTCTTGCAGCACCTATCAAGTCCGACACTGATGTATTGGGTGTAGTCAGCGTTTTCTTTGTTCATAAAAAATACGTGGATTTAAAAACGTATTTGGACTTCCTGCAAGTAGTCGCATCCATAATTTACCAAGCGATCCGTATCCAAAAACTGATCGATGAAGAAAAACGCGAGATCTCTAGGGAGAACATTCTATTAAAACGAGAACTTAAGAATAAATACAAGTTCGGTTCATTGATCGGAAAATCCAAATCGATGGAAAAACTTTTCGAGATGATCCAACTTGTTTCGGATTCTCGTGCTTCGGTATTGATCACAGGGGAATCCGGGACCGGAAAAGAGATGATCGCATCCGCGATCCATTACAATTCTTCCAGAGGTGATAAACCTTTTATCAAGATCAACTGTGCCGCTATTCCTGAGAATCTTTTGGAGTCCGAATTATTCGGTCATAAAAAAGGATCCTTTACAGGTGCAGTCGCCGACAAAAAAGGAAAGTTCGAGATGGCCGACACTGGGACCATCTTCTTGGATGAGATCGGAGAAATGGATCTGAATCTTCAGTCCAAACTTTTAAGGGTTCTTCAGGAAAAAGAAATAGAAGCGGTCGGTTCTGTTAAACCGAAGAAGATCGACGTAAGGATCATAGCGGCGACTAACGCGAACCTGGAAGATCTAATCTCTCAAAAATTGTTTAGAGCTGATTTATATTATCGCTTAAATGTGGTTAATATGTTGACTCCTCCTCTTCGCGAAAGACCGGAAGATATTCCTCTTTTGATCAATCACTTCATCACTAAGTATACTTCGGAGAATATTAAGAAGATCAAAGGGATCACTAGGGAAGCGCATAAACTTCTGATGAATTATAGCTGGCCCGGTAACGTTCGAGAATTAGAAAACGTAATCGAAAGAGCGGTGGTTCTCTCTCAATCTGAAATGTTGGATATACAAGATTTCTCCGAGATCAGCGGTCGTATCCTTTACGGGGACGAAGGCGAAGAAGTGGAAGTTGGTATGGATCCGGAAGCTTCTTCCGAAGTGGCAAGTTCCAAGTTCTCCCCGGCTCATTTAGATGCGTTAGACGGGCGGGCAATGGAAGTTGTAGTGGGAGAAGTAGAGGCAAGACTGATCAAGTATGCCATGAAGAAATTCAAATATACCAAGACCAGGGTTGCCAAGTTTTTAGGCATCAACAGAAACACCTTGGATAAGAAGATCAAAGATCTTAAGATAGATTACTAAGAAGGAAGTTTATCCTTCCAGTTCTGATCGAATTGTTTATAATTGCAGGTCAGCTCTTCGTCCTTTAGGATCTTGCGAACGGCTCTATCCCTCCCTAGAGGGTTGCTTTCTCCTTGGACCCCGCTTTTATCTTCCAAGGTGTTTGCTTGATCACTATGATTCATAAAGCGGGAATTATCCACGCAAAAATACCACTGCCCTTCAAACAAATAAGAATATGTATGGATCATATTTCGGAGCCTTTGTGGAAGAGCTTGGACTTCCTCCTCCGTAAGGGTCCAAACGGTTTTAGGATGGAACTCCCACACGAGTTCCCCTTCTTCTATATCTCTGCCTGCAAAAACACCAAGGCCCCCGATAGAAGACTCGGCAACGTAAGTCGGCACTTTCAGCATATTTCTATAATCCGATTGCGGCCGCGGAAAGTGAATCATTTTCCGGAGAAGGATACGGTTCCAAACTTCCATTTTTCAAGACTACTACTTGGTCTGCGGCATGTAGACCGGTCAGTCTGTGGGTTACGGAAACGATTGTTCTTCCTTCTCTCAATTTTTGGAGAGTTTTCAAGATTCTCGCTTCCGTGATCGGATCCAAAGCGGAAGTCGCTTCGTCCAAAAGAAGAATTTGAGGATTTCTCACTAATGCTCTCGCTAAGGCGATCCTTTGTTTTTCTCCGCCTGAAAGTTTAGAACCCTTATCTCCCGCGATCGTTTCATATCCATCAGGAAGAGCGGAAATGAATTCATGGATCTCGGCCAGTTTTGCAGCTTCGATTGCCTCTTCCGGGGTCGCATCCGGGCGTCCCATACGTATGTTTTCCAGAATACTCGTATGGAATAAGAAAGTATCTTGGAAAACGATACCTATCATGGAATGAAGAGCATCTAACCGGATTTTCTCCATTGCGATACCGTCCAGGCTGACTTTTCCCTGGTTCGGCTCCATCATTCCCAATATAAATTTCAGAATTGTACTTTTTCCGGAACCACTTTGCCCGAGGATCACAGTATAAGATCCTTTTTTGATCTCTAGATTGACTCCGCTCAAGTTTTTAGTTCTACCTTTATAACGGAAATGTAAATCTTCTAGTTTAATGGAGTTGTACAGTTCGGAAGGTGCAAATGGACGTTCTCCTTCCGTTTCGAAGGTAGGCGTCCTTAGGATCTCTAGTATTCTTCTAGCCGAACCGCTTGCTTGGTTCATTGTAGGAAAATATTGGGAAACATAAAGTAGAGAATACGACAAGTTCAAGAATGGAGGAAGAAATGCCGCTAAAGCTCCCACACTCACCATCCCGTGAAATGCAAACCAAGCTCCTGAGATCAAAAGTACTGCTTGTAAAAGAAGGATCCCGCCGGATGCGGAACGTTCCAAATAAGAATTAGTCAAACCCAGTCTTAAGGAAACATGAAATAGTTTCTCACAGTTTCCTTTGAATTTTTCCCAGAAAGCTCCATCTAAGTCGTATACTCGGATCA
The DNA here is from genome assembly GCF_000347035.1 of Leptospira sp. B5-022. GTDB lineage: Bacteria > Spirochaetota > Leptospiria > Leptospirales > Leptospiraceae > Leptospira_B > Leptospira_B cinconiae. The sequence continues at coordinate 448,099 of NZ_ANIJ01000015.1, read as the reverse complement.
GGTTTTGAGCCGAGATAGATTCTTCGACAGCGGTTAGGACCTTAGCTTCTTCTATCTTTCTTTCGTAACTCGCTGCGGTAGATCTAGTGGAGAAGAATACAGGCCCTAAGAAAGTGATCGGCCAGATCAAAGTAGCAATTGCACCTAACTTCCAATCCAAAGCGAATAATAACGCGGTTCCGAAGATCGCTTCCAGTAATGGAGAAAGTCCCCAAGGAATAAGCGCAAGAACGGCGTTTTCCAGAGCGGTCAGATCGGTGGAAAATCTAGAAAGAACGTCTCCAAGCCGAGTATTTGAATAAAACTCCAGATTCACTCTTTGCAAATGAATGAATAACTCTTCTCTCATGTCTCTTATTGCACGAGCGGATACCCAATTGTATAAATAATCACGGACTGTTCCTGCGGCAGTGATCAAGATCGTCCCGCCGATCAGCAAAGCGCCTGTGATATAGAGAACGGTTTCATTTTTCCCGATCAAAGCTTCGTCGATCAAAAACTTAAAAGAGAAAGGAATTGCGGAATAAACGATGATTTCGGTAAAAAGAAGGCCTAAAACGATGCCAAGTCGTACTTTATATTTTTTAAAATATCTGCCTAAACCGAGCAGAACTAGCAAAGGAGATTCGGAAGAGGGTTCGTTCCCTGCAAAGCTTGGCCCTAAAGAAGAAGAATAGGACCCTCTAGCGGCCTGACTTCCTTGCGGGATCTTAGGTCCGGCTAATTTTGTGTTAGAATTCGTCGCCTGCGTTTTTCCGAATTTAAATCCTTCGGTGAATTTCTGTTTATTTGTCATATATATATCCCCATGGATCCCCGGCGGGAGAAATGGGCGTATCGGTTAGTAAAAAAATTTCCCCGATTTCCCCAGGATATTTGAGAGGCCTTTCGGCGTATATCCGGTAGCAGCGGATTTTCTTGGAACTTCTGTCTCATTGCTGAAAAATTTTAGGAGACAGAATATTTAAAGCGAAGCTACTACTCATTTAGACTTCGAAAAACATTCCTCGAAATACGGTAGTTTTTGAGTGTTATTTTTCAGGGAATATGCAGGCTTTGTAGGAAGCGGAAACTATGATAGAATTTAACTACAAAGAAGAATACGGGGTCTATAGAGTCACTCTCAAGACTTCCGAGACCGCCCCGGGAACCCTTCATAAAATGGTGAAGGCAATGTTCTTTATGGGATTCGAGATCCTTTCCGGTGATATTCGCACGATTAAGGAAGGAGAGTCGATGATCAGTTACGATGAATTTCTTCTCAGATCTTCTGAAACGGATTCTAAAATCAAAGCCTCCAAACTCGGTATCTTAATGTCTTCCGTATTTTCCGATGATAACGCTTTGGAAGAGATGATCCAGACCTCAAGTGAAATAGATATTCGAAATACATTTTATCTAGGACAAGATTCTCAATTGGAGTTTGAAGACTTACCCGGCAATTCTGCTACAAAGTTCTACTTAGAAGCTCCGGATAGAAAAGGATTATTATACTTTGTCACCGGAGTTTTGAAGGATCTCGGGATTAATATTCTTTCCGGGGAAGTTAGAACCGACGGTAAGTCCTTAAAAGCTCAGGATACATTCATACTAACCGACTCTCGTACAGGGCTCGGTTTCTCAGGAAGTTCCATAGAAGAGCGGATTCGTAGATATATTCTGCAAAGCAGCCTAAATCAAGTTTGATCTAGCATATTTGAAACGTCCAAAGTACTAAACCGACAAAAGAGAAGTATATGGTATCGGAATGATTCGATTCATCGGATCAATTTGCCGATATTGTAATTCAGGAGTTCCTTCCGCCTAACGATGGACGCAGCCAGAGATTTACAAAAATTCGATTTTACGGAAGAAGTGATCCAACACTTCCGAGAAAATAGGATTATACCGGTCGATTTTTATAATAAGCACGGACAGATCCTTATCCATAAAAAGGATATGGCCACAGGAGACGATATCAGTCGTCTCCAAAAATTCGAAAAACAAGGGATCTATTTTCTTACTGCTGAGATTGCCAAGATCCATCCGAGTTCCGGTAGAAAAAGTTCCTTAGATCCTTCTTTCGACAAATTGATCAATCCTGAACTCACTCTGGATATGTCCCGGGGAGCAACGGACCTATTATCCGATATCAAAAAGTTTCCGCTGAACGGAGATCATGTAAAAGAGATCAATAAATCCATAAACGCAGTACTAGACGATTTTAAATCCTCTCCGAATATGGAAACCGGACTAGTCAATATCATAGAAGTGATGAAAAATGCGGGTATGCCTGTGGATTCCGAGGTTCTTACGAAAAGGACAGTGATTGCTATGGCTTTGAAAGTAAGAGCTGCAAAGGTTTTTACCAAAGCGGATATGGATCAGAAAAAAGTGGAGCAGATGAATCTGATGATGGCTTCTTATCTCGCAGACATCGGCTATACTCAGATGAAAATCCCCACTCACGCGAATCTTAAACCGGAAGAATTGGAGTATATCAAAAACCATCCCATCATCAGTTATTTGATGATCGCGAATATTCCGGAGATAGAGGATCCCGTTAAATCTGTGGTTCTAAATCACCATAGACCTCATCGCGGAGAAGGGATGAATAATAATTATCCCCAAACCAAACCTTTGGTGCAAAAACTCCAAGGTTATAGAGAAAAATATAAAGACGATTATCGTAAAAATCTTTTAGCTACCGATATTCAGAAGCAAGTAAAGTCCATTCTTACTAACGCGATCTCTTACGAAGATATCGGAGTATTATCTATTGCAGGTGAATTCGCTTCATTGACGACCCCTCAACCTTGGAGACAACCGATGGACGGCCTCAAGGCGATGAAGCTGATCTTGAATAATAGTTTTTTCGCGTATAATGAAAAAACTCTGAAAGACTTTTTTGATCATGTGGGTCTTTCTTTATGCGATAATCAACCTTTCATCAAAGTGGGAGATTACGTTATTGTCGCTTCCCAGGATTCGAATCGTAAGGTTTTCTTCGAGATCTGTATTATCAAAGAATCCCATAAAAATTCCATTCGTCCGATGCTCGAGAGGATTGGAACTATCCGACCGAAGTTTGCGAACAACGGAAAGATCAGGATCTCGGGTTTCGAAATGGGTAGCTTGAGTGTAGATAGAAGGAGGGCGATCTTCAATCTGGAGCGCAACGCTGACCCGAGAAGGATCATCTATTTAGTGGATCCGGAAATTGATCCCGAATTTTTCGATTCCTTAGATCGTAAAGTACGGGAAACGTATCCCTCTAGGACTTCTTCTGATCAGGATTCCGCCTCTAAACCATCCGTTTCTTGATCGATTGACACAATTTCGGAAATTTATTCTTGCCTACAACTAAGGCTTGATCATTTCTTTGTTACTAAACAGATATCTTACTTAAACGTTATGTACATTGGGCTTATTTTTTTGGCCCTTTGGTGATGCGTATGGATTTTTACTATGACTCAATTTCAAAGTGGTCCGATCGATCCTCTCAGACTTGAAAGATTTGAGTTTAATGCGGAAGTAATCAGACAGTTTAAAGAAAACCAATCTATTCCTGTCGATTTTTATAATAAGAACGGGCAAATCTTAATTCATCGCAAAGATAACGCTAGCGAAGCGGATATTAACAAACTACAAAAATTCGAACTACAAGGGATCTATTACCTTCTCTCCGAAAGACATAAGGTGGGGATCCAAACGGAACAACCGGACACGGTAAACGGTAAAAAAGTCTCTTATATCAAATTAGTGAATCCTGATCTTACCTTGCAGATGGCAAGACAGGCCTCCGATCTTCTCAAGGAATTGAGAGACTATCCGTTAAACGGTAATCATGTGAAGAATGTCGCGAAGGCGATCGATGTGATCCTAGATGATTTTGCAAATAGCCAGGATGTTGAGCTGGGTCTAGTCAACGTAATCGAAGTAATGAAATCCGCAGGAGTTGAAACGGATTCCGAAGTCCTGACCAAAAGAACTGTTATCTCAATGGCGATGAAGCTAAGGAGTTTAAAAGCGATCTCGGTTAAAGACAGCGAAAATTCCAAAGCACAACAATTGAACTTGATGATGGCGGCTTATATGGTCGATATAGGCAAGGTCAGAATGAAACTTCCGGACCACGGGAATCTAAGTACGGAAGAATTTGAATACGTTAAAAATCATCCGATTGTCAGCTATTTGATGATCGGGAATCTAGCTTCTATCCAAAGTCCGGTAAAAACCGCAGTATTGAATAGCCATAGGCCATACAGAGGAGAAGGATTGAACAATAACTATCCTTCTACTGCATTTTTAGTGAAAAGACTGGGGGAATATTGCGAAAAATATAAGAACGATCTTTCTAGAAGTGTGCTTGTGGAAGATATGCAAAGGCAATTGTATATTCTACAAAGTAATTCGTATAGCGAAGACGATCCTGCGATTATTTCCATTGCAGGGGAGTTTGCCTCTCTTAGCACCGCTCAGAATTGGAGGCCGGCATATTCTCCTATCACTGCCATGAAGTTGATCTTGAATAACAGCTTTTTCTCATATAATGAAAGAGTAGTTAAGGAATTTTTCGATTTTATGGCTTTGAGTTTATGTGAGAACAAAAGTGTTCTAAATGTGGGAGACTATGTGATCGTAGTTTCCACGGACTCTCAGCACAAGATCCACTTCGAGACATGTGTTATTCGGGAAATTAACAAAAACCAAACCCGTCCCCTCCTAGAAAGAGTCGGGACTATACGGCCTGTTTTCTCGAATAAAGGAAAGTTAAAGATCGTGGGTTACGATCGTAAAACGTTCCGCCCGGATATAAGAAAGGCGGTTTTCAATCTCTCCAATGCAGTGGATCCTAGAAGGGTAATTTACGCGATTGATCCGGAATTGGATCCTCCTTTGTTCGATCTGATAGATAAAAGTTATCGCAAAACGGCTCCGAAATCTGTCGCGTAAACGATCCGCTTTTCCTCTCCACTTTGGAATCCTACTTTCTTCCGTTGGTGGTCTCCTGTTTTCTGGTACTGTATGCCTTCCAGTTGGGGTAAAATATTCAAAGTCAGTACGTTCGGAGAATCTCACGGCGAAGCGGTGGGAGTTGTTGTCGAAGGAGTTCCCGCAGGAATTCCGATCCGATTGGACGAGATCCAAAAGGATTTAAACAGGAGAAGACCCGGACAGAGTAAACTCACCACTCCTAGGGACGAATCAGACACGGTTCGAGTTCTTTCGGGGGTTTTTGAAGGGAAAACGATCGGAAGTCCGATCGCATTGATCGTAAACAACCAGAACACGATCTCCAAAGATTACGAAAATTTAAGAGAAACGTTCCGCCCTTCCCATGCAGATTATACTTACCAAACCAAGTACGGATTCCGCGCTCACGTAGGGGGAGGAAGATCCTCTGTTCGAGAAACGATCGCAAGAGTCGCTGCAGGTGCGATTGCCAGAATGATCTTAGAGGACGATCTAGGAGTGAAAACGGTCGCATGGGTGGATACGATCGGGACCATCTCTTCCGAAATTGCAGAAAACAAATATCCCCAAACTAGAGAAGAAGTTGATATAAACGAGGTCCGTTGTCCTGACACTCAGGCTGCGGATAAAATGCGTGCCCTTATTCTACAAATGAAAGAAGCAGGAGACAGCGTGGGTGGGATCATCCGTTCTGCTTCTTATAATCTCCCGCCAGGTCTTGGAGATCCGGTGTACGACAAATTGGATGGAGACATAGCGAAGGCCATTCTCTCTATTCCAGCGTGTAAAGGTTTTGAAGTAGGCTCCGGATTTTCCGGTACTCTTCTAACCGGAAGTACTCATAACGACGAGTTTTACGTGGAAGAAGGAAGCGGAAGAGTCCGCACTCGCACAAATAATTCCGGAGGACTCCAAGGAGGGATCTCTAACGGAGAAACTTTGGTGGTCCGCGCCGCGTTTAAACCTACTTCCACTATTTTCAAAAAACAAAATACTGTAAATATCGAAGGAAAAGAAACCACACTGGAGGCGAAAGGCAGACACGATCCGTGTGTTCTTCCGAGAGCGGTTCCAATTGTGGAAGCGGCCATAAACCTGGTTCTAGTAGACGCCTACCTTTACCAAAGAGCGATGAATCCGCAGTGGTTCCAAAAATGGGCCAAAATTCCGGATTATTACAGAGATTTAAAACTCTGAATTCGTCTCTTTAGTCTGCAACGGACTTCCAGGATCTGAGACAGGCTCTCACCTCTATGCGATCTAGAAACGGGTTGCCAACTTAGAATAGTACGTTTCAATTGAGATTTGGCGCCTGGCTTGTTTAGAAAAACGGAGGTTCGAGTGGTCAAGATAAAGATAGACGGGATCGAATACGAGGTCGACGAGAAAAAAAATCTAATATCCGCCGCTAAAGATGTAGGAGTGGATATACCGTTTTTCTGTTATCATCCTAAATTATCCGTAGTCGGCATGTGCCGCATGTGTCTCATCGAGATAGAAGGGATTCCACGTTTACAAGTAGCTTGCAATACTAAGGTAACCGAAGGACTTTCCATCGTCACAAAAAGTGATAGAGTGAAAGAAGCGAGAGAAGGCACGATGGAGTTCTTACTCGCAAACCACCCTTTGGATTGTCCAGTCTGTGATAAAGCCGGAGAGTGTCAGCTCCAAGACAATTCCTTCAAAGAAGGGAAGGGAAATTCCAGATTCACATTTGAAAAAAGGAATATTCCTCAGGAAGAGATCGGTTCTAATCTGATCATCAACCACAATCGTTGTATCGTATGCTATCGTTGCGTTCGTTTCGAAGAAGAAATGGTTGGTGAATCCAACCTTGGACTCTTCGAAAGGGGATATCATTCCATCATAGGACTGGCAAAAGAAGAACCGATCAACCATAATTACCAGGGTGCGCTTGCTGATATCTGCCCTGTTGGTGCATTATTAAATCATAAAACATTATTCAAATCCAGGGTTTGGTGGTATAAATCGGAAGAATCCGTTTGTCCCGGCTGTAGCACCGGTTGTAAAACTTATACAAACGTTCGGGATAATAAAATGTTCCGCTATATGCCTCGAATAGACGAGGAAAAGGATCAGTATTTCCTTTGTGATAAAGGAAGATTCAATGTCGACTGGTTGAATACAAACAGACTTTTCTCCTTCTATAAGAATGGAGAAGCAAGTGTTAGCTCTACTGTCCTCGATGAGATTTCCGAAAAAATCTCTGGATCCAAAAAGATCGCAGTGGTCGGCGGGGCTCACGAATCGGATCAGAACTTAAAAGCTATCAAAGAATCCTTATCTAGGCTTGGAGTTGCATTCGTAACCGAGGCTAGAATAAGTTCCGAACAATACAAAGAGCCTGAACAAGTGGATTTCTTATACACTACGGATCAAAGACCGAACACAAAAGGTGCAGTAGATGCAGGATTCGTTTCTGTTGAAGGAATCGATTCCATTCGTTCTTCTGCTGCAAAAGGTGAATTCGATCTGATCTTCGTGATTAAGGAAAAAGTTTCCGAGATCTTGGCTGGCGTGCCTTCCGAATCTATTGTAGTCTTAGAAACGAACCTTACGCAGGACGTAGCTAAGGCAAAATATTCAGTACCGATCAAAGCATATTCGGAACAAAGCGGAAGTTTTACGAATAAAAAAGGATGGATCCAGAACTTTAGTAAATCAATGGAAGCCCCAAAAGGTTTATCAAGCTCTGCGGAAATTTTTTCAATATTGGAAAAGAAAACATTAGAATTACGTTCTAACCCTAGAGAGGCAGCCGTTGGGAACCGTTAATGTAATTAATGTAGCGGCAAAACATAAGCCGGCTTGGTACCAAAGATTATATTCCTATTCCATAGCGAATGGATTATGGATCACGTTAAAACATTTTATCAAAGCCGCTTTTTTGAAAGGAGCAGTCACATTAGAATTCCCCGAAAAGAAAAGAAAGTTCTCTTCTCGTTTCCGCGGAATGCATACTATGAAACGAGACGAGTTGGGTAGAGAAAGATGTACCAGCTGTTTCTGCTGTATGTGGATTTGCCCTGCAGACGCGATCAAAATAGAAGCAGGACATGTTACTCCTGAGATCCAACATCTTCATCCGGAAGATAAGTTTGCTAAAAAATTCGAAATAGATTTATTGCGTTGTATATTCTGTGGGATGTGCGAAGAGGCCTGTCCTAAAGGTGCGATCTATTTGGATGGTCCTGCGGAGATGGCCGCGGACAATAGAGAAGATCTGATTTTAACTAAGGAAAGAATGATGCAAAAAGTCGGAGGACCAATCTTAGGAGAAAGGCTCTAACCCTCCGGCTTTTCCTGTTTATAGCTCGCTTTGCGAGCTTCAGGAAGTGTAACGACTATAGCTCGCTTTGCGAGCTTCAGGAGCTTAGAACAAGGCTCTTATGAAACTCTTCGATTAGAATTTCGTAATTCCGACGAGTCAAATTCTCTTGGTAGTTCCCGATTTGCTTTATCCAATATCGGTGAATGTAATCTTTTCGAAGCGTATTCCAAACAAGCTTCAATATCCAAAACCCTAATATTCGGATATTCGTTCAGAATTTCACGGTATCCGAAGCCTAAGAAAATCATATCTAATATTTCTAAAACTCGGATCGAGGTCCCCCGGATCACGGGTTTACCTCCGCAGATGGAAGGATGGGATACGATCCGATCTATAGTTTCTGTATTTGTTTCCATTCTAATTTTACAACAAGGCTCCCAGCCAAATTTTGAATCTTTAATTCTTTAGTCTGAAATTTTTCCGAGGAAAGAAATAATCCGTATGATTTAGGGAATAAACAACTTTCAAAAAAATCCTTAAAGTAATAAAAAGAATAAAATATAAATAAAAGTAACAAAAGTACTCATAGGATAAAAAATTCAGCTTAAAACAAGCCAAGTCAATCCAAGGAAGAAGAATTCGATTCGAAGCTGAGCAGCTTCACAGATCCTATTCTATTATAGACGTTTTTAAACGTTCGAAATATGGAAAACGGCTCCATCGAATCAATTTACACTAAAATCGGCGACGTCTTCAGATATTGCCGGATGGAGAAGGGACTCTCTTTAAAGGAACTTGCCGACACTCTCAAAAAGGAATATGGCGTTCCATTCAATCCGAACCTTTTAGGAAAAATAGAAAGAGGAGAGTCGAGATTACTTACTCATGATTTTATCAATCTTTGTTTATTCTTTCGCTTGGAGCTAAAAGCGTTTTTAGATAAAGATAAGAAAAGCTCGCACGAAACTGCGCTAGGTGATCTAACCGAAGATCCGGCAATTCGTAGGATCTTGATTTTTATAAGCGAGAATAGAGGTTCCAAAGGATTCGTCACATTCTTAGAAGAATTCATAAAATTTATGGGACCACAATTGATCAGAATGAGCAAAGATCAGGATCCTAAAAACCTAAAGGCAGCTTCACCAAAGAAGAAGGGCCGTAAGTCTTAATTCTCATCCCCTTAGTAACCCTATCTTCCTTCTCAGTTAAATATAGAACGAACTTTATTCATTAAAATCGAACAAGCTTTCGAAATAAAAATTTTATTTATTTCAGAAATTATATTATCTAGTTTCGAAAATAAGTGAGAATTAAGGTGCCTATACTATCCTATCGTTTAAATACATAAACCTCCACATTAAAACTAAAGAGGGATCTTAATGAAGAGAATCATCATCCGGGGTGTATATACTCTGGTAATCATCGGGCTTATCAGCGGGTCATTTGTGGCTTGTAGCGATAAGTCCTCGTCGAACGGAGCGGAGTTAGGAGTGCTTTCTAGCCTTCTTCCTTCTAAAAGCGGAAATGGATCTAAGTTATTTAGCGCAGCAGCCAGCACTTATTTTCATAATGAGATTTTTCCTCCCCATTGGTTGAATTGGACCACCGATGGTGCGAATCCGATCGAAACAGGGCCAACGTTTTTAACCCGCGGTTTACGATGCAGCGGTCGTTATTGCGATGATATAAATCTTCTAGCAAGCGAATCCGGATATACTCACACCAATAGCTGGTGGACAGATTGGTTTTCGGAAGAAGGTACAAACTATCGTGTTTGTGATAATAACGCGTTTGTTACCGGGATCAAATGTTCCGGAAGTTATTGCGATAACGTTTCCTTGAAATGTTCTCAATTGAACAATAATGGAGTAAGGAATAATTGTTATTGGACTTCCGGCATCTCTGAGGAGGACGGCGGGAAATTCGTAGCTCCTGAATCCATGTATATCGCTGGCGCAAGCTGTAATGGTCGTTATTGCGACAATATGAGCTTATATCTTTGCCAAGCCGATAACGGTGGACCAAGTGTCGACTACGACGCGTTGGCACAACAATTTGCTCCGCGTTTGAGATTCGATCAAGAGACTACTACAGGTTCGGGAGATTCTGGTAAATGTTTCACTAGCGATCCTCAGACCTATTACACTCAGAGAGCTGCCGGGGTTCCCGCTCAAAATCTTTGTAATAAGGATTATTCCACTATTGCAAACAACCAAGTACCTATTTTCTACGAAGCTTCTCCTGTCGGAACAAATGCAGTTCTTCTTAGATACTGGTTCTTCTATGCTTGGCAAAGTACTTGTTTCCTAAGCTTCGGAAGTCACGCCGCTGACTGGGAAGGAATGAGTGTACTCGTAGTAAACGGACAAATGAAACGAGTTGCTTGGTCTCAACACTCCGGATGGTATTCCAAAGAAATCGGGAACTTTGAAGTTGTGAACGGTACTCATCCTGTCGGTTATGTTGGTAAGAATGCGCACGGATCTTTCCATGATGACGGTGGATCAGGCGGTTGTTTATACTTCGAAGATTTCAGAAATCCGGGGAGCAACGATTATCACCAGGATACTTGGAACAATTTAGTTAAATTGAGAAGAGGCGGAGATGCTCCTAGCTGGATGAATTGTGAAGGATCGGCTTGTTTCGACGGGATCGGTCATCCGATGGAAAGAGGGGACTGGCGTTCCCGTGCGGGTTGCGGATCCGATGGATGTGATAAGTCTTCCGTGGGAGGAAATATTCCTTTCGTAAACGATCCGACCGGTTCGGATTATTCTGCGATTTCCGCAAAACATAGCGGCAAAGTATTGGATGTTTCCGGTGTGAGCACTTCCGACAACACCAATATCTGGCAATGGACGAACGTAAATCAGGATAACCAAAAATGGTTACTTGAATCTACTGGAGATGGATACTTCAAGTTTATCGCAAAACATAGCGGCAAATGTATGGATGTGAAGGGAGGATCGACTGCGGCAGGAATGAATGTAATCCAATATTCTTGCGGTAGCGGAAACAACCAAAGATTCCAATTGCTCTCTTACGGAGATGGATTCTTTGCTCTTCAGGCAAAACATAGCAGCCAGTGTTGGGACATCGCCGGCGGAGCGACTGGGGATGGAGGTCTCCTGATCCAATGGCCATGTGCTTGGACGGATAACGAAAAGTTCCAGTTCTTACGCTAAAATTACCTGCGGGAAACCGCTGTGTTCTGTAAAAAGAGTAGGGCTCTCGATTTTCGGGGGCCTTATTTTTTTCGCTTCCGCAGAATCGGAATATCCCAAAAATTAGCAGAAATCCTTTTTTTCGGTCCTACTGAACAAAAAATGCAAGGTCTTTCCCAACAGGAATTTATCACTCTTTACGAGTCCTGCAAGAATACTGTGTACCATTTCCTGCTAAAACTCTCAGGAAATCCCGAAATTGCCGAAGATTTGACTCAAGAGACATTTTTGAAGGCCTTCGAGGTCATGGATAGATTCGATCCAGAGAGAGGTAGTTTCTCCTCTTGGTCTTGTACCATCGCTAAAAACCTCTATTTTAAACATTTCAATCGTACAAAGAAGGAGACGGGGAACGTCTCAATTAATGTAGAGAATTTTCCGGAACTCTCAGGGGGGAACCATGAGGATCCTCTTGAATTGGAGAAAAATTCTTTAAATTTAGCATTAAAAGATGGGGTTTCGCGTCTTCCTGAGCCTGAGAAGAGTATAATATTACTGAAGGAAATCCAAAAGAAAACTCTCAAGGAAACTGCGGATACTCTCGGAATATCGGAGAGAACCGTTAGTCGTCGTTTGCTTAGTGCGTTCAGATTATTAAGAACACATCTTGAAGCGGAAGGGATCGGACTATAAGATGGCATTAGATACTCAACAGTCAAATAGTTTCGAAGACCTACTAGAGTCATATCTTTCCGGCGAGCTGGATGCTGCAGGGAAAAAACAACTTTTGGAGATCGTATTAAAGGACCCTGAAAGAGCGGTGGAATACCGAAGACTTACCCAGATCCAATCCCAACTCAGAACTCCTAGCGCTTCCCAGGAGTTAAAAAACATTTCTCCTCAAACTTCCTCTAAAACAGTTCTCCCTTTCCCTAAACCTAGGATCTATCTCGCAGCGGCAGCTTTGGTATTTGCAAGTTTTGGAATATACTTCTATCAGAGTTCCCGGATCAAAAAGGGCGAAGCTACTTTGGATAAGTTCACTTATTCTTACGGCGATTGTTCTATCGAAGGTAAAACTTCCCAAGCAGGCGAAGATGTCTCCGGAAAACGGATCGTATCCGGAAAATCTTCCGTTTGTGATGTTCAGTTAGAAGGTAAAAGGAGTGTGACTCTTAGAGCCCTACCTGACACGGACTTCACTGCGGAACGTCAGGAAAATGCTATTCATGTATCCCTTGGATACGGAACAATTCTTATGGACAGCCAAGGCCCGAAAGATTCGGAAAATATTTCTATTGGTTCTGATGACTTTAGATTGGTCTTAGAAGGAACAAAAGTCTCTATCAACAAAGGACGTACTGATTCTTCTTTATCCGTAAAAGTATTAGAAGGAAAAGCGAGATTAGAGTCCGGAGGAGCCATTTTCTGGGAATCGGTCTCAAGTTGGTTGACGAAAGAAGAAATTGCGCTACTTGAAAAAGAATATCCGATCTTATTCGATAAACAACAAGTAATATTAGAATCTGGACAACAACTTGCATGGAAGGGATTCTCTCCTGCAAAAATAAAAGGCCTTAAAAAGATCGAAGACTCGATTAAGGCCGGTAAAAAATCCTTACCTAGCGCTCAGTTGGACGAAACTCTCATTAAGAGTTTGAAACCTCATGTGGATTCGCTTCCTAAGGACCCTTTCTTGATCTCTCCTAAAGAGCTTAAAAATTCCCTAAAAAAGATCCTTCCGGATGAAAAAGCGGATTTGGAAAGAAAATTTGCAAGTATGGTTCGTTTCCCTCCCAAAGATCTGAAGGAAAGAGAACAATTGATGGAGTTGGTCAAGAAGGTGGACAAGTCATCCATTACGGACATTTTAAATAGTAAAGGTCCGAGTGCTTCACATGTTATCTCCCAAGAAGTCCGTATTCTCTATCTAAAGGATGGATCGATGGAAAGAGGGATAATTTACCAGCAAGATAGCTTCTATGTAGTATTAAGACCGGATGGAAACTTGATCATTCCGGTAGACGCTGTAGAAAGAATAGAATCTGAATAGTCGTCTTGTTTTTTCGGCTGAATTGCCGATCTTTGCTGATTTACACCATTCTTGTTTAATATTTCGATTCTGCATTTTTCTTCCAGAATGGAAGATATAATATGGTGAAAAGGATCACTCCTAAAGCCTGCATCCAAAGAATATAAATAGGCCATGGACCTAAATAATCCATTAAAGAGCCTGCTGCCGATTTTTCTCTCATATATCCATAATTAGCGTCTAAAGCAAAATCTATAATCAAAGCAACAATAACGTAGATCTGCGCGTAAAGAACGGCTCGAAGAACTGCACCTTTTCTGGGGATGAGCTCCAGGCCAAATACAACATAAAGAGTGGCAATGACCAGGCCGGAATGAGCTATAAAGAATATAAAAAAGTAGATATGAGGAAATGTAACTGAAAGATCCGGAGTAATAACCCCTTGCATGGAACCTGCAATTACCCAAAAATAGGAAAGTTCCGCAAGAGTCCTGTTTCGAGTAAAAAGCGCCAGAGAGGTTACGATTGCGGACCAATTACAAAACTCCATAGGAAGATCATAACGTATCTGCCAATATCCCGAATCGATTCGATATATTACATAAACCAAATAATTTAAAAGAAGAATAGTCCCAAGTACATACCCTATCGTATTCTTAACTTTGGGAGAAGCGAACTTTTTAGAGAAGTACGGGAGTCCGAAACCGAGGAAAGCCGTGAGAAAAAGAATAATAAAATGGAGAGGGCTCCAATGTTCGAATCTCATTGAAGCTAACCTCTCTTTTTGTTAGCTATAATTCAAATCATAAATTCAATCGAAGATAGGCTTAGTTTTCACACTAAATATCATTTTCTTTTCTTCTTCAGTGAATTGGTGGGGTCTTTTTCTCTTTAGATCCATAAAGAGTCCTTGCACTAAAGAAGTAAGGATCAATTTTTTTGTCTTTTTAGAGAATACATCATGTCGAAATGCCAATCTATTCTTCTCCGCTTTTTGATACACAGTTACGATCACAAAATTTTCCGGAAAACCCATAGAGTCGAAATAGTTTAATTCGGCTTTGTAAACAACCGGACCGATCCCTTTTGCCTGTAATGCATGTAAATCCAATCCGCATTGATAAGAAGAGCGGATCCTTGCATCGTCTAGATAATACTGGATTGTTTCTAGATTTACCTTACCTTCCGGATCCATCTCCGCCCAGCCTACGCTGATCGGATGATAGAAGGCATACGGATAATCCTCTTCCGAATAAAAGACCTCTTCCGAATCGTTAAAAAGGCTCATCACAAATCTTGCCTTACATACCAATGTTGAATCGGAAGAGCGGAAAATTTCCTGTATAATCTCCGTCGATTCGGGATCGGAGTGAAGAATGTTCGTAGTCACTACTGCATCTTCCGGATATTTTAACTCTGCTTTGTATTCTATCTCGCATTGGCGGACTACTAAGCGGTCTGAACTAAGGATTGTTTCTCCTTCTTCTTTTAAAAGTTGGAATGTTTTGATCCTTGCTTCTTCAAAATAACTTTGGTAGGTACCATTATTTACATGTCCGTTTACATCTATGTCGGATTTACGGACAGGAACGGTGAAGGATGTGCTGATCTTATCTGTTTTTTCCATGAGCCTCATAAAAAGCCTCCGGTAGACAAAATGGTCTACTTCGTAAATTCCAGAATAAATTATGGTAGACAAATCAGTCTACCATAATTATAATCGGAAGAGAAAAAAGATGAGAATCCAAAAGGACTTAATTCGATCGGAAGATCCGGCCAAGGACAGGATCCTCCAGGCGGCGTTTAAATTGTTCTATTCCAAGGGTTATCCGAATACGGGAATAAACGAAATTTTAGACGAAGCGGGTGCCTTTAAGAAGAGCTTGTACATCCATTTTCCCTCAAAAAGGGATCTGGGTAAGGCTTATCTTTTGGAACAAGAAGAAGCTATATTAGGTTTTGTTAAAAAGATTGCTGCAAAAGAAAAAAGATATTCGGACTTTATCCGATCTTGGATGAAAATGTTGAGAAGAGGACTGAAAAATACGTATATTTACGGTTGTCCTTACGCAAATTTATCCAATCAAACACATGACGAACCTGAGATCTCGGATTTTGTAAAAGTCGCATTAAATCGTTGGGTCCAGGATTTCGAACTGTGTTTAAAAGGATTTACTTGGAATTCTAAAAAGTCAAAAACCGAGTCCGAGTTAAAGGAAATTTCCGAAAGTATCCTTTTTTATTATCAAGGTGCGTTACAATTATATGGAATGTCAGGCGACTTTAAACATATCCATCGACTAGAAAAAGCACTTTTATCCTTGGATAAGTAATATTATATTTTAAGAATATATTAATCCCAAATGGAATTAGCGCACTCTACCAGGTCGCCTGCGAAATAATGAGGAAATGAATAAACCAACTTTCCTGTGACCGGATTCAGATCTCTATAAGAAACTGAATCTATCCGTAAAGTATCCGATTCATCCCTGTAAATCTTAAATTTCAAATGTAGTTTGAACTTATCCTTTCCGTATTTGAAATTCGTATTGTCCTTGCATGATTTGAAACAAGTATCGAATACTTCCTCAACATTTCGATTGGCCCGAAGAGTAAGTGATTGTTCCTTACAATTGAAAGAACACTCGTCAGGATCGGAAGGTTCGTACGGAAATTCGATCAGAACTAATTTGTTTCCTTCGATTTTATAAGATCCGTGAATGACGGGAACTAGCTCTCCCGGTCTTCTGCTTCTCATAGTCGCGCCGGAAGGAGGATTTAGGATCAATTCTAACCCGCTGATCTCTAAATATAGTTTGGAATCTATTTTGGGAAAATTTTTTTCCCAGTTTAAACAAACTGTCTTACTCTCGGGCTGAGCTCCTATAAAAAAAGGAAAACTGATCGCGAAACAGAAAAGAATGGAAAATGAGAACAACTTACCTTTCATTTGCTTGGAAAGTTATTTTATAATGGGCTAGGATAGTCTACCAGCAGAAAACCTGATTTTCGGAGCCGATTAGTAAGATTCGAATTCAGCATTGGATTTTTTTGAAAGGAGGAAGGATTTCATTTTTGCATGATAGATCTATTTAGAATTCCAGGCAGGCATGGACTTTAAGGCTTTCTTATAGATCGGGCAACCCGGACCATGAGCTCCTTCTAAATAACCTGTGCTCATTAAAAATTCGTTCACTATCTCCCCACCAACGAACACGAAAGTTTTTTTGAATAGTTTGGTCCATTCTTCCAATGATTTGGGATGATGCGAATACAACCAATCATGGAAACTTCCGAATTCCTTTTGGAGACCGACAATTACGTTCGCATTATGAATGGCGGCGTTTATTTTAAGTCTGTTCCGGATGATCCCTGCATCGTTCATAAGGCGATTGAAATCTTTTTCGGAAAACTTTGAGATCTTTTTAATAGAGAAGTTTTTATAAGCCTTACGGAAGTTTTCCTTCTTTTTTAAGATCGTGGTCCAAGAAAGACCTGCCTGGTTGATCTCTAAGATTAGCCTGCCGAATAATTCATCGTCCGATCTTAGGGTAAAACCGTATTCCGTGTCGTGATAGATTTTATTTTCCGGATCTTGATCCTTTTCAAGCGAAAGAACATATTGGCAATATTTTGTAAGAGCATTCATAAAATAAGAAGAAAAGAATCTAAAGAGTTAAATCACTTCTTACAAAAGAACAGGCAAGAAATTTTTTGAATTCTTTTCTAACCTGTTCGTAAAACTGCCAAATGAGCAAACGGTCTAAAATCCGATCAACATACCTCCGTCTACTCGGAGAGTTGCTCCGGTAATCCAATCCGCTTCTTCGGAAGCTAGGAAAGCGACTGCAGAGCCGACCGCTTCTTCCGGATTTCTTTTGATTTTTAAAGGAATGGAATCCAAGATAGAATTTCTAATTTTTTCCGGAACATGCTCGGCAAATCGATTGTTGATAAAACCGGAAGCCACACAGTTCACGGTTATATTTCTGGAAGCGAGTTCCCTTGCGGCGGATTTTGTGAGAGCAAATAGTCCTGCTTTTGCCGAAGAATAGTTTGCCTGACCTGCGTTACCGTAAAATCCTGAAACAGAACCAATATTTACGATCCTACCTGATTCATTCTTTAGCATAAACTTTGCCGCCGTTTGGATTCCGAAGAAGGCGGCTTTCAAATTTACGGAATGTACTTTCTCCCATTTTTCCTCGGACATTCTCAAGAGTAGATCGTCTTGGACGACTCCGGCATTATTGATCCAAATATCCAAGGCTCCGGTTTTCTCGATTGCAAATTCCGCCAATTCCTTGTTTTGATTTTTGGAAGTCACATCACAGGTTTTCCAGAAGACTCTCTCCGGATTAATCCTCGCCAATTCATCCGCAGTTTGCTCACAATTTGAATCTTCTAGATCGGAAAGAATAACTTTGGAACCTCTTTCCAAAAACATTTTTGCGATTACTTTTCCTATCCCTCTAGCCGATCCGGTGATGACAGCAGTTTTTCCCTCTAACATATCCTTCTCCTATTTATTTCGATGTCGAAATATTAATGCAAAAAATTCCCGTTAAGGATCGAAACTCGAATGGATTTTACTTAAAATCCGCATGAATTCCTCTTTTTCTCCCGGCTCTAGATTTTGACTCAGCTTTGTGAGTGTCGCTTTGGAAGCTCTTTGCACTTTTTCTAGTGTTTGTTTTCCCTTTTCCGTTAATTCTGCCGAAGTTACTCTTTCGTCCTCGTACGGTTTGGATCTTTTTATATAGTCGTAATCCTCCATTTTGTCCAAAAGAGCCGTCACTGTGGAATTGGTTCTATCTAATAACTTTGCCAACTCGCTCATCGTAAGTGGGCCTTCTTTTCCCAAAACAAAAAGTACTCCGCCATGGGCAGGTACCAGATCCTGGATCCCTTGTTTTAGGAATTCTTCGGACAAATGTTTTTGGATCCGGTCTCTGGTCCTGGATAATAAATGAATTACATACTCCGGCTTCATTTATTTAGACATCGAAATAGTTTGAAAGTTTTGTCAAGTCGGAAAATAGAAGGAACTTGTAAAATACCTAATCCGATTTATAGATCATTTGGATTAGAATTTAGTCGCCTATGGACATAAGAAATTTTTTTCCAAATGGATTTTCTTGCGAAATTCCGAAAAAAACCCTGTCCCTCAATGTTAATTATTTTCGTATAATAGAATATATGGGCCTCTCTTTCAGACATTTCGTTTATTCCCTACTGTTCGTGCTTTCGTTTATACTGAGTTCGAATTGTGAGGGAGATCTGTATGAGATCCAGGACCCTTCTTTAGGAATGGAGAAAGGTGCTGTATATTATGTAGAGACCCATAAGTTAGCTGATACTCAAAATTTGAGAATTTTCGCTGAACCTTCCGATCATAACGTATATGCCCATTTTAATTTAAAAATTTCTCCCGAACGTTTTCTGAAACAAGGTTGGAAGGAGAGTAACCAAGTAGATGAAAGTTTTTGGAAAGAGGAATTAGCTTGGGACATCTTTCATTTCGGATTGGAAGCGCCACTAGAACTAGCGGATGCTAAAGTTTATATCAGAGAAGATCTGCCGGGAAATTTTTCTGGTAATATAGAGGTACTTGTTCTAACCGGAAACGAAGGTTATTTGGTTAGCAGACAATTCAATTCGGATTCTAAATCTTACTTAACTAATTTTAGTTTTTAGGTTTTTCCTGAGAACCTGCCGGTTCCCTAAAATTGATCTCAAATATATCGTAATGTGATTCCCTAACCCCAGTTACAAAGGCCACTGAAACTCCCAAATAGTATTTGCCTGTATATTTCATTGCTTTCCAGGCGAATTCCGCCATTTCTTCGGAAGTTATGGAGAACGGATGAATTCTGCCCTTTGACTCATCCATATAAAGACCTTCGTACGTTCCGACAATAGTTCCTTTGTATTCTAGACTTAGGATCCTTCCCATAACGGAGAAGTTTCTTTTTCCACCGGTCTTACGAGTTACCATCTTATCGATCGGATGAGAAGTATCATGTGCCTGGACCCAAACAGTAATTCTTCCGCTTGGATCTTTTACGGGGGTTGTATGAGGTATTATATTTTCCTGATATTGCGCGCTTATTATTTCGATGCTGCTTGAAAGAGAAATCGGCTGGATCCTGTGAATATTGAATTGGACGACTATTGTCTGGTTCAGATTTTTCATCAGAAAGTTTACTACATCCGCATTTTCCGGGCGGACACTGATATTTGCCTTTCTGCGCATAGGCATAAAACATTCGTCCCTAGCTTCGTCACATTCTTCGGCAGGATCGTAGGTAAGTACTTCTATCACACCCTCATAGGACTCGTAGACGATGCCTCGACTCTCGAATTGGATCAATTTTGCGACAGTCCAGCCTTCCGAATAAGTTCCCAAGGCAAAAACGGGGGATTGGAAGAATAAAACCGAAATATAGAGGAAGACGGAATATTTTCTAAGGGTCATAAATCTCTATTGGACGAGGTTTTTTGGTTCTTACTACCTATCGGTATATACAGGATTTCAAGGTACAAGTATTTTTACTTTATAAGGCAATCCAAAGCAAAATATCGAAATTTTTTCTTTCCAAAATTATCACAATCCCGTTTCAAAACCCCTTTATTTTTCTTTTTCAGGGAGAAGGGACCCTCGTATCGCGGTGGGTTTTCCAGTAGCCCGAATAGCTAAAGATAGATGATCTTTTTAATGATTCTTATTCTCTCGTCAACGTTAGCCGACATATAAAATTTTTTTATCCTATTTGGGGTATCTGATTTTGATGAAAATCATCCAAAGTGCAAATAACTTTCCGTATACTAAGTGGAATTTAAAAAAAAATTCCACTAACGCGGATTAATTATACAAATTCGATAATTTTTTTGGAACTTTTGTCTGAGTTGTATACAGTTTTTACTAACGTAGGAAGAAGGCATTTTAACCCCGTCGGGGTTTTGGTGCTATTTAATTTGGAAATAGAGAGGTCGAAAAGTTCCGATATGAAACGGTTTACGACATTTTTTCTCAAGAGTATTCTAACTCTTGTTATTCTTTTCTCCTTTGTAAATTGTCCGAAGGGTGGAGGAAAGGGGCCTTTGTTTTTGCCGCCTGGCGAAACTGTAGAACCTCCAAATCCTGATCCTACTATTCGGGTTTACAGAGGAAGTGGTACGGTAACGTCCGTATCTGACGGTTCCACCGAAAATTTAGGAAGTGTAAAAATTACGGAAAGTAGTACTGCCCGTGTTTTTACGATCCAAAATAACGGTGAGTTAACTTTAAATCTGACTAATACTCCGATCGTTGCGAAAACGGGGGCAGAAGCAGCGCAATTCACGATAGATCAATCAGGTACTGATAATGTTTTAGATCCTGGGGAAACTACCGAGTTCACTGTGACTTTTTCTCCATCTTCGCCAACCGGAACGAAATCGGCTCAATTGCAAATAGCATCTAACGATCCGAATACTCCTACTTTTATTTTGAATCTTAGCGGAACTGCAAACCCTGCACCTGCTCCGGATATCCAAGTAAGAAGGGGATCCACTACTCTTACCAGTGGGTCGAGCGTTCATACTTTTACAAGTGTCCAAGAGAATACGAGCGGAACAGCGGTTTCTTTTACGATCAACAATTTAGGGGATGCTGCTTTAAATTTAAGTACGATCACTCTAACTGGAACAAATGCTGACCAGTATAGTTTGGATACTACGGGTACTAACAGTTCCGTTGCCGTTTCCGGCTCCACAACATTTTCCGTTACATTCTCACCGACCTCTACCGGGACTAAAACTGCTACGATTACTATCCCAAGTGATGATGCAGGTACTCCGAATTTTACGTTCGGTCTTTCCGGAACCGGAACTCCAACTCCTGTTCCAGAAATTAACGTACAAAGAGTCACTGGTTCCGTAAACATCGCGGATGGAAGCGGTACTTTCGATTTCGGAAGCCAAGTAGAGAATGTTGCGGGTTCTGCGGTCCAATTTAGGATCCAGAATTTAGGAACTGCTTCTTTAAGCTTATCCGGAACTCCAATCGTGGAGATTACCGGAACCAATTCCGATCAATTCGAAGTGACTGTTCAACCAAGCACTGCTAGTGTTGCTACTTCTTCGAATACAACCTTCTCCGTTCGATTTGTTCCTACTTCCACAGGTGCAAAAACGGCGTCTATTTCGATCGCAAACAATGATTCGGATGAAAATCCTTATAACTTCACGATCACTGGAACCGGAACTCCAACGCCTGTTCCCGAGATTAATTTGAAGCAAGGTTCGACAAATATTGCAAGCTCCGGAACATATTCGGGCATCGCGGATACCAGGATCGGAACTACTAGTGCGACTACAACGTTTACTGTTGAGAACACTGGAACGGCAACCTTGAACTTGAGCGGAACCCCGCGAGTGGTTGTTGGGGGAACAGACGCATCAATGTTTAGCGTTTCTTCTCAGCCTTCGGCAACTGTTGCAGCGAGTGGAACTTCTACTTTCACGGTTACCTTCTCTCCAACTTCTACGGGAACGAAGAGTGCGACTTTGACGATTGCAAATAACGATTCGGATGAGAGCAGTTACGTAATCAATCTTTCTGCGATCGGAAATGAGCCGACTGCTCCTTGTTTCGATATCAGTACCGGAACAAAATCGACAAATGATGCGACCTTCGGAAGTATTTTTGAAAGTTCGAATATTTCCTTAACGACCGGAACCGCCTTCCCGACGGCTCTTTTCTATGCCGACCAAGCGAGTGCAGGATCGAGCAGCTTGATGTACGCATATTATTATGCGACTTCTGCGGAAACTACCGGTTTCTATGGCAGGGACGGAATCGGAACGACTGCGATTTCCGGAATGTGGCCTTACGGCAGGAATACTTCCGAATTCTTGTATAAGGATTTTGGAACAGGCTCGTTGACATTCTCACCGAGCACCAGCGCTACAGCATTAGTGGCTTTGGATTCTTTCACAAGCTTTGTTACTGCGAATGCGAGTTTCCGAGTGGTTCGTAGTTGTAGTCCATCCTTGTTGGAAGAAAGGTCTTTCACCTCCACTACCGGAACTACAAGCTCCAGCGGACTCTCCAAAGAATGGACGTACCGTAAGAAAATGAAGGTAAATCTGATCTTCGTTCAGGGAACCTACCCGACTTATACAGTCGCTGGAGTCCAGGAAGCTGTTGATAGGATGACTAATATCTATGGTCAAAACTCAGTGAAGATAGACCTTCAATTTTCCGCTACGTCCATTAGTGCAGCTGAATTCCAAGATATAACGGATCTAAGCGACGATACGGGAACGGTAGCCAGTTCCCTTACTAAGTTGTATGTTACGAATCCAGGAAGTGCACAGGCGGCGGATAGTTTAAATATCTACATTACAGCGAGCGAAAGCGAAGTAGGTGGTGTATTAGGAATAGCATCCGGAATCCCAGGTTTGCCGGGAGTCGTCGGAACTAAAAAGGCAGGTATGATTGTCTTCTTAGAACCTCATAGAACATCCGGGACTGCAGGAACTGCACTTAGTGCCGCAGACTTAACGTTCATGGGAGACACTATGGCTCATGAAGCGGGTCACTTCCTTGGATTGTTCCATACGAATGAGAGAGGTGGATTTGACAGCACTCTTGTTTCTTCCGTAAGCAATTGGCCGTTCGGGATATACAATAAGGATGCTATGTCCGATACTCCATTCTGTAATAAGTCAAACGATGCAAATACTGACGGAATGGTATCCATAAGTGAATGCAGCGGTACCGGCTTCACCAATTCCGGAGCATCAAATCTAATGTTCTGGGCAGGTGACGGAGTAACTTCTCAAACACAACTTACCGGCGAACAAGGTTGGTTATTAAGACTCAACCCGCTGGCTTATTAACAGAGGAAAAAAGAGATGAAGTTAAAATCATTCTTAATGATCGGATTGGTAGCCTTCGGGCTGCCAATCTCCATTGCAGCGCAAAATTTGGATTCTAATGTATATTCTAAAATAAAGGAATCTTTAGTTTTGACTAGGCATTCGACTAGCTCAGATCTGAAAGCAAGCATCGATCGTATATCGAACAATCCGGTTCCATATCTGATCGCTATCTCTCAGGAAGCAGGAGTTAGAATATACGTAAAAGAAAAAGCCATCTATCTTTTGAAAGATTATCAAACGGAAGATTCGGCTAACTTCTTAAGAAGTCGGATAGAGCAAGAAAGTCTACATCCTTCGCTGCGTAAATTTGCGGTGAAAGGTTACACAGATGGATTTTATTCGACCGATCCGTTGAAGGTGGAGACATTTTTGAAAAAATTCCAATCGGATACGAAGATCGGAAATACTGTCCTTAAGTCTTTGAAAAAAGTAAGGTTCGAAAATTTCAGAAAAACTAGTCAGCCAACGGAAGCAGATCTAGAAAATTTACGAAAGAATAAACCGATCAAAAAATAAAGTTCACTTCTTATGAAAAACAAAAAGGGTCGCCTGTGCGGCCCTTTTTGTTTTCTCAAAGATAATTTTCCGCTTATAAGTTCCTATTTTTGATCGTTTTTTGGCATTATTCTGCCAATTCTTCCTGATTTTAAGAACGTATTTTTCTGGACGTACCTTTCTAAACATTCGGCAATAGAAATGGGAGAATCATAGTCTCCATTTGTTAGTAAAGTCATATCTTATATTGGGTTTCCCTTGTAGGAATTCCAACATAACAATAATAGGGAATCGAGATTGAGCTCAGGTTATCATCGTTTTATTTCTATCTTCTGTGTTTTGGCAGGTACCCTTCCCCAATGGAATTGCGGAGGGGGCGGTGGTGGAATGAAAATATTTCCCATTTTCCCTTCTTCTTCGGGAATCAAAGGTTTGCACGTTTCCGATTCGGAAGGTAAAAGATATTCTTCCGGTTCCACATTTTCATTAGGTTCCGTTTTAGTTAGTTCATCATCTTCTAATATTTTGGTGATAGAGAATGACGGTAACTTTACCGTTACTCTGACCGGAAATCCGGATTCGGTATCCAAAAGTGGAATTCATTCTTCTCAATATGTGATCGATTCCCAACCATCAAGTACAAGTTTAGCGGAAGGGGATTCTAGTTCTTTTCAAGTCAGTTTTCAGCCAAGCTCTGCAGGTGTAAAATCGGCATATTTGATCATCAATTCGGACGATCCTAATATTGGTACTTATATTCTTTATTTGAAAGGGACAGGAACAGACGCCCCTGCTCCTGGGATCCAGGTCTCGGAAGGTAGTTTTAATTTTATTCCGAATGCTCAGACCAATTTTTATGCTCCTTCCGGAGGAACTTCTTCCAAAACGATTACGGTTAAAAACAGCGGAGAGCAAGATTTAGTAATTTCTAATATTTCTCTGAGCGGAACGGATGCAAGCTCGTTCGACGAGAACGGTTCTCCAATTACGATCTCTCCTAAAAAAACGTATACATTTACGATCTCTTTTAATCCGTTTTCCGTTTCTACATTTTCCGCCTCGGTCTCGATCGACAGCAATGATCCGAATATTCCGAGTTATGTTCTTGGACTTTCCGGAGTAGGAACTTCCGGAAATGTTCCTCAGATATCGGTTACTTATTCGGATAATAATAGTATCTCCAGAGATATCACTAGTAGTACAGGATTCTCTTATTCTTTTGGAAGTGTTTTCCCTGGCGTAATATCTTCCAGTAAAACGATTGCGATCCGTAATTTAGGAAGTTCTAATATAGATTTTCCGCCTACTCCTGTAGTTTTAAGTGGATCAGATCCGGGGGAATTTACGGTAACTCAACCTTCTGTTACGAGTCTTGCGCCGAATGCCTCTAGCACTTTCGTAATTAAGTTCAGTCCCACTAGTGTAGGTTCCAAATCGGCTACAGTTACTTTGAATACGAATAATGGAAAAGGTGGGAATGCTTCCAGTTCCGTTCTGAACGTTTCAGGGGCGGGTGGAAGAAGGGACATTATCGTAACTTGGGCGCATTCTAAAGAACAGGCAGTTCATATGGCCTCAGGGGCATACAGAGTTTGTTATAAAAAAGGTTCCGATTTTAGCGGGGAAGGAGATTCCGGGGTAACCTGTGATGCAGATGTTATGTATGCAGGAGATCCTTACACTGCGAATTATAAAACGATCACGGTGAGTTCCGCTGGGACTTGGTATATTAGAGTAAAGTCTTTTTCTCAATTTAATGCAACGGGTTCCGTATTCTCTAAGCCGATCCAGGCAAAAGTAAGTTCTCCAGGATACTAAAGAAATATTATGAAGAATAAATTTAGATTATTCGCTCTTATTTTTTCGATCTTCTCTATCGGCTATCTTTTCGCTGAAAAGGAGACTTATGTAGCTCCGAATTGGAGCAAACTTTTGGATCCTGTAGGCAATACAGATAATAAAAAATATTATAAAAAGGATTCGAAAAGAAAATTCAAGTCTTCGGAAATTTTAGTGAAGTTCAAGGACAATGCAGGTGACTCCGTTAAATCTTATGCAGTCGGTTCCTTTAATGGAAAAGTTTTGAACAATCTAGATGAGACTGGAATTTCACAAGTAGAGTTGAGAGAAGGACAATCCGTGGAAGAGGCATTAGCCGAGTATTCTTCTCATCCCGATGTGGAATTTGTTCAGCCTAACTATATATATCATGCAAGTACGTCTCCAAACGATCCGATATACGGTCAATTGTGGGGAATGAATAATACAGGGCAGGTTATTGCTACTGCTTCTTACTCGGGTCCTCCTACAAATAATCCAGGTACCAGCGGCGACGATATGAGAATGGAGAGTGCATGGGATGTGAATACGGATTGTTCTAATACTATTGTCGCAATTCTCGATTCGGGAGTGAATTATAATCACACGGATCTAAACGAAAATATGTGGGGCTCAGCTTCTTGTGTTTCGGATAAAGGTGTTTCTTTAGGTTCTTGTTCGAACGGATGGGATTATGCGGATAACGATTCGAATCCTATGGATTTAAACGGTCATGGAACTCACGTGGCAGGTACGATCGGCGCCAAAGGAAACAATGGGACCGGAGTTGCAGGAGTTTGTTGGACTGCGAAAATTATGGCGGTTCGAGTTTTGGATCAGTTAGGCTCCGGAGACACTGCTACAATTATCAAGGGGATCAACTTTGCGGTACGGAATGGAGCTAAGGTCCTAAATTTGAGTTTGGGCGGTCCGGATTATGATTCTGCCATGCGTTCTGCAATTGCAAATGCAGGCAGAAAATATGACGCGTTATTCGTGGTTGCCGCAGGAAATGAAGATAACGACCTCAAATCCGACAATTCCTATCCTTGCGAGTATGATGAAGCGAATATTCTTTGTGTGGCTGCTTTAGACCAAAAGTTCCAGTTAGCAAGTTTTTCCAATTATGATTCTTCCAAGAAGAGAGTGGATATAGGCGCTCCAGGTACGAATATTCGCAGTACCTGGGCAGGTGCAGAGGCTACTTCTTCTTTAGCGTTTGCTAGTTGGACAAAATCGAATTATCAAGGAACAGATTGGAACTCGACAAATTGTCCTCCGACAGTACTTTATCTATCTACTAGTTGTGCTACCGCAATCCTAGGCACTTCTAATTCCGGGTATACATCAAATACATACGCTTTGACTTTTGCTCCGATCACAATTCTTTCGGGCGCAGATGCGGTTACCGCGAGAATGAATTTATTTTTGGATACGGAGGCTGGATTTGATGGCATCAATATGTACACGTCCGTTTCCGGTAACGAGTTCGATATATTCAATTCGGTTAATAGAGTAGGAAGCCTTTCAGGGGAAACGAACGGAAAATTGATTTCAAATTTCGAGGTTGCGGCCCCGAATTGTGTAGGTTCATCGAATTGTTCTTTCGGCTATGAATTCATTTCGGACTCTTCTATCAATCGGGCCGGTGTTGCCATAACGGCATTTAATCTGATAACTTTAGATATTGATAATATAAACCAATATAATACGATCAACGGAACCTCGATGGCTACTCCTCATGTGGCCGGAATTGCAGCTCTGTTGAGATCCTTTAATCCTAAATTTACTTATTCGGATACGATAAAAGCTATAATCTCAGGCGGTACAAGTACCAGTTCTTTACAAAACATTACTAAGTATGGTAAGGCCGCGAATGGGGACGGAGCGATTCGGAATTTGGAAGCGCCGATGGATTTGAGCATAGATGTTCCTTAGATCTTTGTTAAAGACGATTTCGATCTTTCTTTTTATATCGTTTGGCGCTCTTTCTATATTTTCGCAGGGATTTCCGAAGAACCTTCCTTCTGAAAAAGGAAAATATGTGAAGCCTGGGCGGATCGTTCCAAACGAATATATTTTCAAACTAACTTCCGGAACTATCTCGGAGAGGATTAAGGAACTAGCTCCTAATGCTACGGTCCTGAATATAGAAACAATCATGGAAGACGTGTATAAGGTAACGTATAAGTCCGATCCCGGCATTGGTATTCTAAAAGCGGCGGCTTCCAAATCCGGCTTCGTCGAATCGGTTCAACATAATTTAGTCTATAAATCCTTTTAGAAATCGTTTCAGTAAGATACTTTATAAAAATAATATACAGTTATTTTTCGGAAAATCCTGCGTGTATCCATTTTGCGATTTGGTCGAGTGCATTTTTGGCTTCAGGGATACTTCTTCCTAAATTAAAAAACCCGTGAATCAAAGTTTCATAAGTTTTGATCTCCAATTTTACTTTTGCTTTTTGAAGAAGGTCCGCATATGCGAGTCCCTCGTCCTGTAGTGGATCAAATCCTGCGATCAACATATACGTTTTAGGTGTATGAGAAAAATTCGTTTGTTGGAAAGGTGTGACTCTTGGATCCTTCCAATCTTTAGAATTAGGCACGCTATGATATTTGAAATAACGAAGTAGATCTCTAGTAAGAGCGTATCCGTTTGCAAATTCTTCCACACTTTTTCTTTCTTGGATTAGGTCAATCCAGGGATAGATAAGTATTTGGAATTGAGGAAGAGTCAGTTTTTCTTTTTTAGCTCGAGTTGAAATGGAGATCGCTAAATTTCCACCTGCAGAATCCCCGCCTACTGCGATCCTTTTTGGATCAATTCCCAGTGACTTTCCATTTTCCCTTACCCATTTATAAGCGGAATACGCATCTTCCCAAGAAGAAGGATACATATATTCGGGACCTAATCTGTAATCGACTGCAAGTATCGCCCTTCCGGAAGTTTTTGCTAAGTATCTCAGAGGCGGATCGTGAGATTCCAGATCTCCAATCACAAATCCACCCCCGTGAAAATACAATAAACATGGTTCCAGGTCCTTAGATATATTAGAAGAATATAACCTAACCTTAATCCTAGGTCCTGTTCCTGGGATGGAAAAATTTTCGATCCTGGGAAGGTCTACCTTTTCCAAATCAAAAAAACCCATTATATTTTTGAAAAGTTTTCTCGCCTTAAGCGGTGGAAGATCTTCCGGTTTCGGCTTTATTTTAGCTAAAATTAATGCGGTTCGGACCTTGGGATCCAAAGTCCTTCCCCTTTTGATATCTTTTCCAAAGACACTGAGTATTGAATTCGGAAGAGAAAGTAAGGCTCTGGCCGCTAAAGTCTCAAACTTTTGCCAGAGCACTTTTTTTCCTTGGTTCCGATTTTCCGTTTGAGTTTTGTTTACCGGATTGTTTATACTTTGCTTTGGATGGAACAGGTAATGTTCGCAAACTTTTAGAGGCTCTCTTTTTACCGGCTTTCAATTCTTTTTGCATATAATACAGAAAGTCCTCATAATCTACCTGCATCGTATGTCTTGCAGAAGTTACGTATCTTTTTTTCATTTTCTTTTCGTAATCTTGGATCTGCTTTTCCATTTCTTGGACCGTAGGCAGGCTGTAATTTCCGGTCAGATATTCTGCCAGCCATTTTCCTTGGAACTCCGCAAGAGGCATGATCGCTCCTAAAGGCTGATACAATCCTACAAAAAATATGTTATTCAAATCCGGTTTGAAAGTTCTGTGAAACAAAGGAAGATGATTTTCAGGAGCGGAGATAAATTCAGGTTTGAAGAATGGGAACTTAACGTTATATCCGGTACAATAGATGATCGCATCGATCTCTTCCTCCGAACCGTCGGCAAACTTTACTTTGTTTCCATTATATTCTTGGATCACAGGTTTGTATTTGATATCCCCTCTTCCGAGCCTTACTAAAATATCCTGTGAGATCGTAGGGTGGGCTTCACCCGGCTTGTGGTCCGGTTTAGGAAGTCCGAAATCTTCCATCTTTCCAACGCCGATCTTTAGCATTGTCCCGAATAGAAATTGTTTTAACCAAAAAGGTGTTCCGGGTGGAAGTAACTCTGTTTGTTTATCCAAAGGTTTTCCGAAAAGATAATTCGGGATTACCCAAGCCCCCCTTCTGGAACTTAAGAAAACTTTTTTCGCGACTCCCGGACGGCTTAACTCGACGGAAATATCCATTGCACTATTTCCCATACCTAGGACTACAACTCTTTTACCTACCAATTGGATGGGATGATCGGGGTCCACATAGTCGTGAGAATGTATTATCTTTCCGTTAAATTTACCTGGAAAGTCGGGCTCCGGCCAACGCGGAGACCAATGATGTCCGTTCGCGACGATCACTGCGTCGTAAAATATTTTTTCTCCCTTCTCGCTAGTCACTAAATACGTTCCGTCGTCTTGGGGTTCAACTTTCGCAACGCCGTTCTTGAATTTGATATGCTTACGAAGACCAAAGTGCTCCACATAATCTAAGAAATATTTTTGGATCGGTTCATGGTTCGGATAATCCGCATACCAATCGGGCATAGGATAATCTCTGTATTCCATTCTATCCCGATGAGTATTAATGTGTAATGATTTATAAATATTGCTGAGACCGTTGTCGTTTTTAAATCTCCAGTTACCTCCTACGTCGCTTCCTCTTTCGTAACAGTCGTAGGGTATTCCTTTGTCTTGCAATGATTTACAAACGGTGATTCCACTAGAGCCTGCGCCAATAACGCAGACTTTCGGCAACTCTTGCATATCGTTCTCCGATTTTTTATTAGAGTAATAAAACGAATTAGTAGTAGAAGTTTTTCGAACGCTTAGTCAAGCCCGAAAATGGATTGAGTTAATAATTCGATATGTTTAGGTCGGACTTATGAAGACAGAAGAGAAAACAAACGTTCATTTCGATTACGACTATATCATAGTGGGTTCCGGTTTTGGTGGAAGTGTTTCCGCTATGAGGTTAAGCCAAAAAGGGTATTCTGTCTTGGTGATCGAGTCCGGCAAAAGATGGACCGCAAAGGAATTTCCGAAAACGAATTGGTCCATTCATAAATACTTATGGATGCCTAGATTGGGTTTTTATGGGATACAAAGATTGAATCTTTTAAAGGATTTTTTCCTAGTCAGCGGTGCTGGAGTGGGAGGAGGATCGTTAGTATACGCTAATACACTTTACGTTCCTTCAGAAAAAACGTTAAATCATCCTACATACAAAAAGATCGGGGGCAGAGACGGGATGCTTCCTTTTTATAAAGTAGCTTCCAAAATGTTAGGAGTAGTTCAAAATCCTCACTTAGACGGATCGGATGCAATATTAAAAGAGATCGCAAATGAAATGGGAAGGGGGGAAACTTTCTCTGCTACTCCAGTCGGAGTATTCTTCGGAGAAAAGCCCGGGCAAACTGTAAAAGATCCTTTTTTCTTGGGAGAAGGTCCCGAAAGAACTACCTGCAATCTTTGTGGAGGTTGTATGGTAGGATGCCGTTTTAATTCTAAAAACACATTAGATAAAAATTATCTATTTTTTGCGGAGAAGTTAGGAGCGAAAGTCCTTCCTGAAACGAAGGTAACGGATATAGTTCCTTTAAACGAAAGAGGGGAAGCCGATCCGGATGCGAGCGGAGAATTCGGTTACCAACTATCTACTCGATCCACTACCGGTTGGTTCGGATCCCCTAAAAGAAAATTTAAGGCTAAGTCCGTCGTTCTTTCGGCGGCAGTGATGGGGACTGTCGGTTTACTTTTACGTTCGAGAGAAGCAGGACATATGAAACGTCTTTCTCATTGTTTGGGGGATGATGTTCGCACGAATAGTGAAACGGTTTTAGGAGTTACCAAGTTCGGAAAGGATGTGGATTTTTCCAGGGGAGTTGCGATCACTTCCTCCATCCATCCGGATGAACATACTCATATAGAACCGGTCCGATATTCCAAAGGGTCTGACTTTTTTGGAACGCTTGCGAGTGTGTTGACAGACGGAGGAGGTTTCTTTCCCAGACCGCTTAAATATTTTTTTACTATGTTCACTCAGCCTATCTATTTTTTGAAAGCTTCCTGGCCATTCGGTTTTGCTAAAAATTCCCTTATTCTTTTAGTCATGCAAACCTTGGACAGTAAGGTAAAGCTGGTTCGAAAAAGAAGAATATCCTGGCCTTTCGAGAAGTCCATGACTTCTGCGATTAGTTCGGGAGACAAGGTACCTTCGTATATTCCGATCGCAAACCAAACCGCAAGAAAGATCGCTAAAAAGATAGGAGGTATTCCGAGAAGTTCCTTAAACGATGTTCTTTTGAATGCACCTATTACCGGGCATATTATGGGCGGTTGTGTAATGGGCTCAACTCCCGAAGAAGGTGTGATCGATTTTGAAAATAAAGTCTATGGTTATAAGAATCTAAGGGTTTGTGATAGTTCAATGATTCCCGTAAATTTAGGTGTAAACCCTTCTCTTTCGATCACTGCTATGACGGAAAGAGCGATGTCCTTGATCCCTCCAAAAGATAAGAAGTCCGTCACAAGTTTCGAATTCGAAAGGAAATTCGGGATCACATCTGTGGTCTTTCCAAAAATTTGATCCGAAAAAGATAGACCCAGGCTTAGTTAATGGAAATTCTCTCCGAATCGGGTATCTTCGATCCGGAGAGAATTTTGGGCTTATTAAAAGAAAGTTTAAAGGATTTTTTTCAAACCAAACGGGATTGGATCTCTTTTGCTGGAGTGTTCTTTCTTTTTTTAATCTTTTGGTCTTACAATTACTCCTTTAGATTTGCGCCACTTTTTACCCAGGCATTAAAAGACAATCAGGTCGGATTAAGTTTATTCTACTTTTTATTTTTTGCTGCGGGTGCCTTGGTAATTTATCCGATCTCTCTTTCATTTTATGGAAAACTAAACGAATTCAGACCTTCTATTCCTTTAATCTTAGGTTTTGTGATCGTTCTAGCAATTGTTTGTTCCGCAAGGATCAGGGACTCTGAACTTTTCAATTGGGTTCCTTCTTCTTCGGTAGAAATTGCAATGTTAACGGTGAACTATGTTGGAACCATTCTCGCATACGTTGCTTTGCCTTTAATCTGGATCATTCTCCGCAAAAATTCTCCTGAAAGATTTTTAGGACTAAATAAGTCACCGAAATTCGGGGAAGTATTATTTTTATTGGGATTGATGCTTCCGATAATCGCGATTGCTTCCTTCTCTCTCTCTTTTCTTTCCGTATATCCGCGATTTGCGGGAAGAATGTCAGACGGCTATTTGATCTATCCTCCCGCTTTATGGATCATTCTATTCGAAATTTCTTATGCGGCAGACTTTGCGGTTTTAGAAACTTTTTTTCGAGGGTTTATGGTTTTTCCTCTGGCATCCAGAGTGGGAAGTAAACCCGCAGTTTTAGCCATGTCATTCATGTACGGTCTACTACATTTTACGAAACCTCAATACGAAGCATTAGGTTCCTTTTTCGGGGGATTTATCTTGGGGATGATCTCTTACCGGACTAAATCGGTATATGCAGGGATTTTGATACATATTGGGGTAGCGCTGGCAATGGAACTTGCCGCCACATTACAGTTTTTATACTTTATGGAATAAAAGTACGGCGAAGGAATATGGGGAGCCGAACGGATCCGAGTTTAGAAAAGTCCTTCATTCAGCAAAGATTTGATCATTAAACTATTCTAGGCCATTGGCGAGCAAAATTCGGTTTTCAGCTTCTTATCAAAGATGTAAGCTTGGAGAAAGAGCTTCCTTCAGGCAAAATATGATCCAACTCAATCGCCCTAGTTTATTCAAAAATTCTAATTTTTACGCGGGAGAATGGAGAACCATCTCTCAAACGATTCCCGTATTCGATCCCGCGACAGGAAAAAAAATAGGCGAAGTGCCGGAGCTTCCTAGGGAGGAAGTGAGGAGGGCTTTGGAATTTGCCGAGAAGTCCCAAAAGGAATGGGCGAAGACTATTCCAAAACAAAGAGCCAGACTTCTTCGGAATTGGGCGGATCTAATGATCCAGAACAAAGAAGACCTGGCAAAAATTATGACCTGGGAACAGGGGAAACCCTTAGCCGAATCCAGAGGGGAGATCGATTACGCAGCTTCGTATTTGGAATGGTTTTCGGAAGAAGCGAAACGAACATACGGGGATTTGATTCCCACTCATAGAAAAGAAGTTCGATTGATGGCATGGAAAGAACCCGTCGGAGTTACCGGGATCTTAACTCCCTGGAATTTTCCTTCTTCTATGATCACTCGGAAAATTGGTCCTGCGCTTGCGGCAGGATGTGTAGTCGTTTCGAAACCTTCGGAACTCACTCCTTATTCCGCGATAGCGTTAGCTGTTCTTGCAGAGGAGGCCGGAATTCCCCCAGGGGTTTTCCAAGTGGTTACCGGTCAGCCGGAACCGATCGCAAATGAGTTTTTAGAAAATAAGATCGTTCGAAAGATCAGTTTTACAGGATCTACTAGAGTGGGGAAAATTCTTTTAGAAAAATCGGCAAAACAGGTAAAAAAAATTTCCTTGGAATTAGGTGGAAACGCACCCTTTATAGTTTTCGCCGATGCAAATATTAAGGAAGCGATACGCGGAGGAATTATATCAAAATTTCGTAATGCAGGACAAACCTGTGTTTGTACGAACAGATTTTTGGTAGAGGAAAAGATCGCAGATGAATTTGCTCACGGTTTAGCGGAAGAAGTTTCCAAATTTAAAGTTGGGAACGGTTTTGAAGAAGGGGTCAATATTGGTCCATTGATCCATCCTGCAGCAGTCAAAAAAGTGGATTCTCATTTACAAGATGCGATCGAAAAGGGGGGAAAACTCCTTATTGGAGGAAAGCCTCATTCGTTAGGGGGAAACTTTTATGAACCGAGCGTTCTCTCGGGAGTTTCCGAAAGATCGTTATGTTTTCAAGAGGAAACCTTCGGTCCCCTTGCACCTATAAAAAGTTTCAAAACGGAAGAAGAAGCCTTATTGATTGCAAACGCAAGCGATGTTGGTTTGGCATCTTATGTGTATACAAGTGACCCTGCCAGGATTTGGAGAATTTCCGAGGCTCTTGAAGCCGGGATGGTTTCCGTAAACGAAGGCATTCTATCGACCGAGCAGGTACCTTTTGGCGGTGTAAAAGAATCAGGTATGGGTAGAGAAGGCTCCAAATATGGAATAGAAGAATATCAGGAAATAAAATATATCTGTTGGGGTGGACAAGGTTAGTCGTAGAAACTTCGAATCCTCGCTGTTAATTTTGTAAAAAAAATTTCGTCTTCTGAGTTCGGACTCCTTTTCGCATTTTCCTTGACGGATGGGTCATTCGGATCAATTTTCTTAGGCTGCCCTTCTTTATGGACCCTTTTTATTTTAATTTCTATTTTTTCGGATCCTTACTCGCTTCTTTATTCTCATTGTATGTTTCCTTTTTCTTTCTGACAATCAAGGACAGAAGTAAGGCGGCGTTTCATTTAGGTCTTTCGAGTTTATCTACTACCATCTTTCATTTCGGATATTTGGTTGCGTTTTGTTCTCCGGAAGAATGGACCATCTTTCACAGATGGATAGTGATCCCATTTCCGATGGTGGGTTATACTCAGCTTTTTATCTTCTTCTTCTATTTCCCGACTCCTAAAAAGGAAAAGTTAGGGCTGGCTTTATATGCGGTTTTGTATGCGGGCGTTATAACTTTAGCGATCTTTTATATTATTCTTTCCTTAAAGTCTACTCGAAGTTTCGTGATGGGTAGCCATTATTGGGATTTCGAAACCCATCTTTTCTATAAAATTTTCTCACTTATTGTTTTTCTTTATAACTTCATCTTTTTGACCGCAGCGGTCTGGAGAGCAATCGTAGAGAAGGGAGCCGAACGAAGATCCGTTATCTACATAACTGTCGCATATCTTACCATTACACTTTTGCCCGGCATTACTAATGCTTTAAGTAGAGAAGGAACCGTCTCTAGAGCGGTGTACCAACAAACGGCAGACATTCTTCTTGTTGCAGGACTATTTTTAATACTCATCGTTTATGTGAACGCTACCAAGGAAAGGACCACGATCTTAAGCAGGATTGTAGGAGTGAGTATGGCGACTTTCCTTCTCGCATTCCAGCTAGTGGGATTTGCCATATTAAACGGTTATGATTCTTCTTTCGATCTGATCAAAAAAGAAGAAGCTAAACTGGTCGTTTTACAGGGAGAAACGCCGCAAGGATTCGCATATTTGACTTCTTTTGATCCGAACGAAGATCGTTTTCGAACAGAACGGGGATTTAAGGATCCAAGATTCGATTCGGAAGATAAATTAGAGATCCGTTTCTTTTATATCGCGAAAAATCTTACAAATTTAGGTACTCTTCCGGTCGAAACAAGATGGGAAAGATCCAATACAATTTTGGAAAATTCCCCCAAAGAATTTTATGCATATAGAGAAGGACTAAAACAATTTTTAGGATCTAAGGGAAGTAAACCTGTCTCCGACGAAGATGTACGTGAATTTTTCAGACTTCTCAATAAAAAACTTAAAGTAGTAAGAAGCAAGTATTCTCACCTACCTTCCAAATCGGATGCCCCTGCTATTTATAAACTTTTAAAATCGGAAGAAGTAGGCCTTTCAGCAATATTAGAAAATGTGAAAGGTAAGGCCGAGGCGGATCTTGAGGCGGATATATCGGCTTCGGATCTGGATAAAACGGTCCTTCTTCCATTAACTCCGATCCGAGAAGTGGGAGAAAGGATTTATAGAGGAACGAAATATTATAAAGTAGGAGATGAGAAACCTCAGTATTATGTTTCGTACTTGGTTGTTCATCCTACAAACGGAAATGTTTACGAAGTTGGATTCACTTACAAATCCTTTCGTACATTCATACATGAACCTGCCTTGATCCTGGTCGTATGTTTACTTGCGATCGTTTTGGTGATCAGTCTTGGATTTCGATTCTTCTTTCAAAATGCTCTTATCAAACCTATGGATGAGGTTGTAGTCGGTTTAACTGAGGTCAATTCCGGAAACTTGGATTATAGACTAGAACCGAGAGTAGAAGACGAGATCGGATTTATCGCTAGATCTTTTAATAGAATGGCAAGGTCCATCCAAGCGGCTCGCAAAAGGTTGGAGCAGTATGCCAACGAGCTAGAGGAAAAAGTAAAGGAAAGAACCAAGGAATTGGAACAAACCTTGGGAGAAGTCCAAGAACTCAAACAGCAACAGGACGGGGACTATTTTTTAACTTCTCTTTTGATCAAACCGCTAGGCGCAAATAAAGCGATTCATGAAAACGTAAAGGTGGATTTTTTACTCGAACAAAAGAAAAAATTCACTTTCAGAAGATATCATGACGAGATCGGTGGGGACTTAAATATCTCCAATCATATAGAATTGAAAGGTAGATCATATACGGTGTTTTTGAATGCGGATGCGATGGGAAAATCCATGCAAGGAGCAGGCGGAGCATTGGTATTGGGATCCGTTTTTGAATCGATCATAGAAAGGACCAGGCTCGTTGATAATATGAAAATACAGTCTCCGGAACGTTGGTTGAAAAACGCATTTACGGAGTTACATAAAGTCTTTGAGAGTTTTGACGGTTCCATGTTGGTTTCTTCGGTAATGGGACTCGTAGACGACGAAGTCGGTATTTTATATTATATTAATGCAGAACATCCTTGGACGGTATTGTATAGAGACGGGATTGCAAGTTTTATAGAAGACGATCTGATGTTCCGAAAACTGGGAACTACCGGAATGGAAGGTCGTATATATATTAAAACATTCCAATTGGAGCCCGGGGACGTGATCATTGCAGGCTCAGACGGCAGGGATGATATTCTTATCGGAACCGACGAGGACGGGGGAAGGATTATCAATGACGACGAGAAACTTTTCCTCAGAATTGTGGAAGAAGGTAAAGGAGATTTAAACGGTATCTATAATTCAATCATTGGAAAAGGTCCTCTTACGGATGACCTTTCTTTGATCCGACTTTCTTTTAAAGAAGATGATTCTGAACAAAAAATTCACGACGAACAGAAACAAAGGATAAAAGAGTTACTTCATAGAGCCAAAGAAACTTCTCAAAACAAAGATGTTGCGGAAGCGATTACTTATTTGCAAGAAGCGGAAAACCTGGACAGCCGCATTCCTGAAGTGAAGAAAAATTTCGTAAAATTATTCTTAAAACTTAAAGATTATTCTAAAGCCGCACGTTACGCGGAAGACTATCTGAATATCAAACCTGTAGATAAGGAAATTTTGTATGTTGCTTCCTTCTCTGCAAGGAAAGCCGGCCAATTAAAAAAAGCCTTGGACTTTGGGGAGAGGTTACGGCTGAGAGAACCAAACCATTTTAAAAATCTAATGAATCTGGCTCAGGTGTATATCGCTTTAAAAAATTATGAACGGGCGATGTATATGGTTCAATCCGCTTTACATTTGGAGCCTGAAAACGAGGCAGTACTTCGGATTCGGGATGTTCTTCGAAAAAATTGGAATCCGAAAGACGTGTAATTTTTGCGTTTTGCTCGGATCTTTGCAGTTTTTTTTCTTCAGATGATCCCTGAACGTAAAATGTAAATGTGAGTTTTTGCTCGCTTTATAAAAAATGTATCGATTCTCTCAGGCTTCCATTTGAACTTAGGGTATTCATTCTATAAAACCATAATATGCTTCGGAGGTCGTTAATGGACAACGAACGAACCACGGAAAAAATAGCGGCTTTAGGTCCTCTAACTATCGGTAGGATCAGGATCGGCCTGGTTTTTCTATTTTTAGCCTCCCTAGCGGCTTCTTGGGAGCAAAGCACTTTCGAACAGAATATGGCGTACTTGGGTGGGACAATCGCGATGGGGATTGTTTCCGCTATAAATCTGTTTTATTCCTTTAAAAAGGGAACTATCCCGAAACGGATCGGAATGTTCTCCGTTATTTCCGATATAATAATTCTCGGATGTGTGATGTTCTTTGCGGCATCCACCGAAAAAAACATGTCTTCCGGGATTATACGGCAGATCATATTATATGCAATTAACGTAATATTTATCGTATATTCCGGATTACTTCTTAGTCCTAGATTCGTGATTTTAACCGGATTCGTATCCGCAGTCTGTCAAGGGATCGTGATATTGAATTGTTATCTTCATGGTGTTGTGTTTTCGGAAGAACCTTTGGAAGTTCTTTCTCCCGGATTTGCTTCTATCTCCGAACAAGTACTCAAATTGATCTTTCTTATCGTGATCTCCTTCATAGTGAAAAGTGTGATCAACATATTCTCACTTTTGCGTAGTGCGGAAGAGGAAAAATTAACGACGATCTTAATATCCGGAAACGAATTAAGAAAAAGTAAGGGAAAAATGGATTCTGCAGCCGTTTCTTTACGGGAAAAATCCAGATCTTTACGGAATTTTTCCGACGAGTTTTTTGATGTGATCAACAATCATGCCGCTTCGTTTGACGAGATCGGAAGTACTCTCAGCCAGTTTTTATCTCAAATTGAAAGCGCAGCTGCGACAGTAAAGGATCAATTCGGAAGAATCGAACAACTAGTAAACAAAAGCCAAAGTTTGAGGACCTTAATCGATAAGATCGCTGATTATTCTTCCGAATTGAATGAGCGTATTTACTCGGTTCAGAACACAAGTAAGGAAGTGACAAAATTCGTTTCCGGACTTTCCGAATCTTTGGAATCTTTGGGGGAATCGTTTCGATCCGTAGGCGAAGTTACGGACATTATGGCCGAAGTAGCGGATCGTACTAATTTACTTTCTTTGAATGCTTCCATAGAAGCAGCAAGAGCGGGAGTTGCAGGAAGAGGTTTCGCAGTGGTTGCAACGGAAGTTTCCAAACTTGCGGAAAGTAGCGGTCAAAATGCAGCTAGGATCTCGAAGATCATCAGAGAATCCAATAATTACGTGGCTAACGGAAGAAATACCGCTTCCGTAACTTCCGAAAAAGTAAGAGATCAGGAAAATCAATTTACTACGTTTTTGGAAAGATTCAACGAGTTGAATGGACTATTGGAAAATCAGATCAAAATAAACGACGAATTTCTTTTCAGTTTATCCGAATTACGAAAACTTTCTGCGGGGATCGAGACTTCATCCAATGAACAGAATACGGGAGCCTCTATGATCATGGGTGCTATCTCGGAATTACAAAGTTCAATGGATTCTTTATTAAGAAAAAGCGAACTTTTATCGGACACAATCAAAGTTTTGGAAGAAGAAGCAGAACTTCTCGCGAAGGAAAATTGATTCATAGTCCGTCCGAGACCTATTCCATCGATCCATACTAGGTACGGGCTTCAGGAGCCTGGGACAGGCCCCTTATATCGGATAAACTATCGGAATTCGTTTCAGGTTTTTTAAACCATTGCGTTAACTTTCTTTTGCAATAAATTTTCCATGAATAAATTTCGAAAAAGGATCGATTTATTCTTCCTTTTGCCGTCTTGGATATAAGGTAATAAAAATATACCTAAGGCGGGTTTTTCTAATATGGCGATACGTTCCGAAACGGAAAAAATTCTCGCTCAAGGTCCGATTACGATCAATAGGATCCGATTCGGTCTGACATTGCTTTATTTTGCATCCATCGCAATGGGATACAAAAGAAGTACCCTATTCCAAAACTCCCTTTATATTCTCGGGACTTCTATTATGGTGATGTATGTCACCTACTCATTCCTCAAAAATAGGTTTGGGAGCGGAGTATCTCCTTTTTTAGGAAAAGTTTTCATAATAACCGATGTGGTCGTTCTCTGTTTGGTCATGATCGGAGCGACTACCGAAGATTCGAAGCTTGCCTCGAATATTATCAAACAAGTTGTGCTTTATACGATTAACGTTATTTATATTGTTTATGCTGGACTGTTGCTTTCGCCCAGATTCGTATATTTGATCGGACTTTTAACTATCTTCTGCCAGACTTTGGTAACAGTGAATGCGGCAAATACAGGGGTTATTTTTACCGAAGACAGCATAACTTCAATCACCCCCGGTTATGCAGCTATGTCGGAACAGATTACCAAAATGTTGTTCTTGTTGACCACGGCATTCATTGTGGTTGCGGTAATTAAGATCTTTCTTCAGCTAAAGAACGTAGAAGAAGAAAAATCCCAAGCTATCGAAAAGTCCAAAGCGGACTTAGAACACGGCAGGATCAGAATGACCGAATCCGCAGTTTCATTGAGAGAGAATTCGAAAAAGTTAAAAGAGTTCTCGGATGATTTTTCGGAAGTAATCAGCAATCATGCCGCTTCTTTCGAAGAGATCAGTTCTACCATGGAAGAATTTTTGGCACAAACAGAACAGTCCGCAGAAACTGTAAAAGACCAATTTTCAAAAATTGAAGGTTTACTGGGAGAAAGTAGAAACCTCAATACTTTGATCGATCGGATTTCCGGACATTCCAATGATTTGAATCGTAATATGGATATAGTATTGGAAGCGGGAAAAGCGGTCAGCGAATTTGTAGATGGGCTCAGAACTTCTTTAGAATCTTTAGGTAGTT
The DNA here is from genome assembly GCF_000347035.1 of Leptospira sp. B5-022. Classification (GTDB taxonomy): domain Bacteria; phylum Spirochaetota; class Leptospiria; order Leptospirales; family Leptospiraceae; genus Leptospira_B; species Leptospira_B cinconiae. The sequence goes on along the minus strand of NZ_ANIJ01000015.1, from coordinate 406,902 downwards.
CTTTCCGTTCCGTGGGAGAGGTGAATCAGATCATGTCTGACGTTGCAGATAGAACCAACCTTTTATCTTTAAACGCATCGATTGAAGCCGCTAGAGCCGGCGCTGCAGGAAGAGGATTTGCAGTAGTTGCAACGGAAGTTTCCAAACTTGCGGAGAGTAGCTCCGAGAATGCGGATCGTATTTCTAAAATAATAAACGAAAGTACTAAATACGTGCAAGTCGGACAAAAATCCGCTCATACAGCAAATGAAAAAGTGAAGGAGCAAGATACTTTGTTCACAAACTTTTTGGATAGTTTTAAACAACTGAATCAACTATTGGGCGAACAGAAAATAGTGAACGAACGTTTTTTGAACAGTCTTTCAGTTTTAAGAAATTTATCTTCCGATATTGAATCCGCTTCCAAAGAACAGACTCTAGGAGCAAATGCGATCATGACGTCGGTTTCTTCTTTACAAAGTTCAATGGATTCTTTGTTAAGAAAGAGCGAAATGTTGGCAGAAACCATCAAAATTTTGGAAACCGAAGCGCAAACATTGGCTTCAAAAAGTTAGTCGTACTTCAAATAAAAAATCCGAACTAGTTTACTTAGAAAAACCTTGAATTCTAAACACTAGAGATTAGAAAAGTCGCTCCATGGTTTACTTTAACTCATGGGCGATCTCTTCGCTCATCTGTTCCATTTTTACATTTATCATTTTTGCCTTTTTAGCTGCGTTAAAGAAGAAGGCGAATTATACAAGTGCGTTCTCTTATCTCTTTCTTTTCGTTTTTTTGATTAATTTCGGATTTTTTTTCTCAGCGATCTTTCCCTATCCGGAAGCGGCTTATCATCGGATAGTCACCGGTCCTGCAGCGGCATTCGGTACGATTTTTCTTTGTATTTTCGCGTATTTATATCCTAGGAACGATCATCCAAAAGAAGCAAAGTATGTGATCGGATCTCTACTCGGGATCTCTGCAATTACGATCTCTTATTCTTACTTTCAGATCTTTACTAATAAGCCTTTATTCCATTTTGAAGGGCAGATCTATAATTATCAACAGAAGGTGGGAAATATTTTAGCGATATCCCTTCTTGCATTTCTTTTGGTCATGATCTTTATTCAGGTCCGAAAAATTATCAAAGCAAATAAGGAAGAAAGAAAGGCTTTAATACAAATGTCTTTGGGGATGGACCTTACTTACTTGGTCCCTGTAGTTTCTAATCTTTTGTTTAGGGAAGGTGTGATCACTTTTAACGCATTCCAGCAATTGTACGTGGGTTTTATGATCTTGGGTTATTTTACCCTAACTATTTTATTTATTAATAATACAGTTGATAAAACTTCTTTTATGACCAAGATCATTGGAATTACCGTGGCGACCTGTTTGGTCTTTGCTCAGGCATTTTCAACCGTAGTAAATCTAAAAAATGAGTCCTTATTCGATGAGATCAGTATAAAGGAAGCACAAACTTTTCTGAATACAGGCAAATCCGAGGGTTCTTCGATCGCGTATGCGGTTTCTTTAGGAGATTCTTCCACTAAACCGAAGGTTTTGATAAAATCCCCCGGGATTGAGCCGAATTTAAATTTGGCGCAAAAGGAAATTTTAGAAAATAGAAAGTCCGGAAATTTCCAAAAAAGAACTCCAACTACGAACGTACCTAAATCAAGTTTAGAGAATTACGTACCTTCTCCAAACGATCTGTTTTATTCTTATTATTTGAGAGATGAAGTGGGAGAAAGAACTCTTCTGGTCGCTTTTCCGTATCTACATTACAGAAAGTTTTTGGATGAAACGAATAGCTGGCTAGTGCTATTAACTCTTTCTCTTGTATTCGTGATCTTAGTTCTCTTTCCATTCTTCTTTAATCGGAGTTTAGTACGTCCTTTAAATACTTTGATCCGAGGAGTTGGAGAAGTAAATTTAGGAAATCTTACGATCCGCATTCCTGTGCTTGTGCAAGATGAGATCGGTTATCTATCCGAATCTTTTAATAAGATGGTGGGGAGTATTTTAGAAGGAAGGACCAAGTTAGAAGAATACGCAGACACCTTGGAAGAAAAGGTGGACGCTCGTACAAAAGAAGTTACCGAAAAAATGGAAGAGATCCAATCGCTTAAGGTACAGCAGGATGGAGATTATTTTTTAACGTCTCTCTTAAGCAAACCTTTGATGACGAATTGGAACAGATCGTCTTTGGTTACGACTAACTTCTATATTGAACAAAAGAAAAAATTCGTATTTAAGAATAAAGAATCGGAAATAGGAGGAGATATTTGTATCAGCGGAAATCTCTTATTCGGCTCTGAAAAAGAAAGATGGTCCGTTTTTCTAAACGGGGATGCTATGGGAAAATCCATGCAAGGAGCGGGAGGGGCTATTGTGCTCGGGACAGCTATGAACAATATTATGGCCAGATCCGCAAGTCAAGGAAAGGTCCTGAATATTTCTCCGGAAGATTGGGTGAGAGAGGCTTACCGTGAGTTGGATGATATCTTCAGAACATTCGACGGAGTTATGATGGCTTCGGCAATTCTCGGCCTAATCAACGAAAGTACCGGAAAAATGTATTATTTTAATGCCGAACATCCTTGGGCAGTACTTCTCCGAGACGGCAAAGCTTCTTTTTTAGAAAGAGAATTAACTTTACGTAAACTAGGTTCTCCTTCCGAAATGAGTTTTCGGATTTTGGAATTCGATCTGAAGCCAGGAGACATTCTTTATGTTGGTTCGGATGGAAGAGACGATATCAATGTAACGGAAGACGGGGTGAATTGGACAATGAACTCCGATGAGAATGTGTTTCTCAAAACCGTGGAAGGATCCAAGGGAGACCTGGATAGTATAGTGGATTGTATTCATAGTTTGGGTGCGTTATCCGACGACCTTTCTTTGATACGGATCGGATTTCACGAAAAACTTTCATCGAATATTACGGAATCCAAAACTAGCATCCCGGAATCGGTACTAAGAAAGTACACGGAAGCCAAGGCATTATTACAACAAAGGGAAATAGGTACAGCAGTCGTATTATTGGAGGAAGCGTTACAGTCCGTTCCATCTTTCAAAGCGGCCGCAAGATTATTAGGACAAGTATATTATGATAGAAAGGAGTATGATCCTTCTTCTCGCTGGTTCGAAAAATATTTAGAGTTTGATTCGGATTCTCCGAATATCTGGTTTCTACTTTCGGTATGTTATAAACATTTAAAAGAATATACAAAGTCGAGCTCTGCAGCGGAGAAGGTTCGCAGTTCCCAACCTCATCGTCTTGCAAACCTAATCAATCTTACGGATAATTATAGACTATTGGGCCGTTTTAGCGAGGCTCGTTCCGTCCTGGAAGTTGCATGGTCGATAGATGCGGAGAGTCCAGGAGTCAGAAAGCTGGACGAACTCTTGAAATCGAAGGGCTACTAAAACAAATTTAGATTGTGGAATCGGCCATTTCACAATGTTTTGTAAAAAAGACCCTTTAGAAACCGGTTCGACTCCCGTTTCCATAGCCTGCCATAATCAGGAACTCCAAAAATTCGAGATCAAGCCTTTGGCATTAAGTCTCATTCCAAATCGCAGGGTATCTAAAGGTCAAAGGTAGAATTCGAGGTACCACAATGGCTAATTTATATTACGATAAAGATACGGATCTTTCCGTATTAAAAGGAAAGACCATCGCCGTAATCGGATACGGAAGCCAAGGTCACGCACAAGCTCAGAACATGAAAGATTCCGGGCTGAAAGTTATCATCGGTCTCAAGGAAGGATCCAAATCCAAAAAAGAAGCGGAAGAAGCCGGTTTCGAAGTATTCTCCGTTTCCGAAGCCGCTAAAAAAGCGGACATTATCCAAATTCTAGCTCCGGACGAGATCCAAGCTGATATTTATAAAGCGGATATCGAGCCGAACCTGAAAGACGGAGACGCATTAGTTTTCTCTCATGGATTTAATATCCATTTCGAATTCATCCAACCTCCTAAAACCGTAGACGTTTACATGGTGGCTCCAAAAGGACCGGGACACTTAGTCCGCAGAGTGTATGTAGAAGGCGGTGGAGTTCCTTGTTTGATCGCCGTAAACCAAGATGCAACCGGAACTGCGAAACAAAGAGCGCTTGCTCACGCAGCGGGAGTCGGTGGCGGAAGAGCAGGGATCTTAGAAACTTCTTTCAGAGAAGAGACTGAAACGGATCTTTTCGGAGAACAAGTTGTTCTCTGTGGTGGTCTTTCCAACTTGATCATGGCGGGATTCGAAACTCTAACCGAAGCGGGGTACGATCCTGAGATCGCTTATTTCGAATGTTTACATGAAGTTAAACTGATTACCGACTTGATCTACGAAGGTGGATTAGCTCGTATGCGTTATTCCATTTCCGGAACTGCGGAATACGGAGACTATGTTTCCGGACCTCGTATCATCGATGCGGGTGTTAAAGCCCGCATGAAGGATGTTCTTGCGGATATCCAAAAAGCGAACGGTTCTAAGTTTGCAAAAGCTTGGATCGCGGAAACTAAAGCAGGCTATCCTGAATTCAATAAGATGAGAGAGAAAAACGCAGGTCATCCGATCGAGGATGTTGGTAAAAAATTACGCAGCATGATGAAATGGCTGAGTAAATGATAAAATCCTAATAAACTTGGATAAAAAAAGGCCGGACTTTTTCCGGCCTTTTTTTATTACTAAACGAACTTTGTGATCCAATTAAGCGGGATCCTTCTTAGTAAACATCCATGCCCAGGCAAGGAATAATATTTGGAATGGCAGTCGAATCAATGTTAAAAGAAATTTGGGGTCTTTTGATTCGTAAGCGTTCAAGCTCATTTGGATGTTCGCAGGAAAAACCGCGATCAATAGTAAGATAATTCCCCAGGCGGCGAACACTCTGGTTGATTTAGGTAGTAAGGCGAGAGCGAGTAAAATTTCGCTGACTCCCGCCAATATATTCACCTCATAATGATAAGGTATATACGGGGGCATCATTCCGTAATAAAATTCCGGGATAATAAAATGAGCCGACCCTGCTAATAGATAAAATGCAACCATCAAATAAAAAAGAATCTTTCGCACCTTAATACCTTTGGTATTAGACAAAAATAGGAGATCAAATTTATCTATTTTGACCTGAATCATTTAGAATGAACCTTATGGGATGAAGGAATTTCATATTGTCCCAAATAGCAGCGAATTTTTGGCAGAATACGTTGGAAATTTCTTGCCTGAGCCCCTAAAATCAGCCAAAGTTTGGAAAAAAAATCGAAAAAAACCGGGTCTTACGTCCGGCAATTGCTCTTAGAAGGTATCTATCCTTAGGGCAAAAAAATAATGACAAAGCCTAGCTTTTTGCTATTTTGAGACACCCAAGCCAGGAGGCTCTGATTGAAATCCTTAATTTCCATAATCGGAATTTCCCTCTTTTTGTTTTCCACCGATGTGTTCGCACAGAAAAGGTTAGGCCTTATCTTCGGATCCAACTATAAAGGAAACAAAGCCGGAATTCCGGAATTAAATCTTTGCGAGGCGGATGCCAAATATCTACACGATGAGATCAAACGTGTAGGAAAATTCGATGAAATTAAAATTGTTTTAGGTAAGGACGTAACCAAAGACAATATTCAGAAAGAAATTAAGGCTCTTGCTTCCAAAGCAAAAGCGGACGATACGGTTTTTCTTTATTTCTCCGGTCATGGTGCTTTTCAAAGAGATGAAAAAGCAAAGAACGGAATGAGAAACCTGATCATTTGCTATGATAGGCCTCACCTTTCCGACGACGAATTGAACGATTATTTAGAAGGGATCAAATCTCCTAAAACGGTTTTCGTTTTCGACTGCTGCTTCTCCGGCGGGATCGCTAAAAAGGGAAAGGCAACCAGAGGATCTGCCAATGTTCCGATCCCGGAAGGTAGTGATGGAACAGTCAAACAAGACTCTCAGGATTTTTTCTTCCAAGATAAGGCGATTATTTCCAGTGCGGATGATAATCAAACTGCAATCGAAGTTGGTGGAACGATCAATCACGGGATCTTTACGTACAATTTCGGAAAGGCTCTCTCTAAGGGGGATTTAAACCAGGACAACGTGATCACCGCACTCGAAGCATTCTTCGCTTCTAAAGACGAAACGGTGAATATGGCTAAAAAGTACGATCACGAACAGGTGCCTCAGATTTCGGGTAACGCGTCCGGTATCTTCTTAGCCGGAGAAAAAAAGCCCGAACCTCCAAAACCTGTTGAGCCGGTTAAACCTCCCGTAAATCCGACTCCGGTTCCGGATGTACAACCTCCTAAACCTGAGCCTGAAACTCCCGTTGTCACTAACGAAGAACCTCCGGTCGTTCCTACAAATCTGAAAGGTGATCTTGTGATCAAAACCACGATCATCCAAGACAGAGCTTATGCTGTTTCCGATCTTCCTCCGGAGATCCGTTTGACTTCCGGTAAGAAGAGAGTGGGAAATCGGTCTATTAGAGTACTTATCGATGATAAGGAAGTGGATAAAACCATCACTACCGAATCTTCCAATTATTGGGGCGCGACTAAGAGAATGGGGAAACTGACACCAGGTGCAACTTATACCTTAACAATCAAAGGTGTACCTGCCGGAGTTCATAAGGTGACCATTCAAGCGGACGATTATCCGGAAATTCAAAAAACCCAGGCTGTCCTTCCTAATAAGAGAAACGATCTGGAAGTGGTAACCTCTATGACCGGCTATGGCGCGATCCGAGGAAAAGTATTCTACAGAACCTTGGATAATCCTGTGATCAATCAACCGATCTTCATGCCTACGATCACAAGCGTGACCGGTATCCAAAAATTGAATACCGACCAAAACGGTAACTTCTGGTTTACAAACCTGAAACCGGGGGAGTACGAGATCAAAGCTACATTCGCGGAAGATCTGAATTTGAATAATGCGGATATTAAGGTAAGAGAAGGAGAAGTAACTGAAGTGGATATTATCCTGAACGTAAAACTTCCTTCTACCAAAACCAAATATTAAGAAATTTGAATATTTATAGTCCGTTCAAATATTTCGGCTATAAATTTAGTGTATAATTTCGGGCTTCAAGAATGTGAAGACAGGTTCTTAGGTCTCAGGAAGCCTCTCGGGAAATCGAGGGGCTTTTTTTGTTCCTGGTTTGGGTTTTAATCTTTTTGGAAACTATTCCATTGTTTGGAATTGATCCTTCTTTTACGGATTTCGACTAAAATTTTCATTTGTTTTCTATCCAACAAATTTCCCGCTTTTAGACCGAATTCCGGTAAAGCGGTATCGTTTGTAAGATTGGCAAAGGTTTTTCCGATTTTTGCGAAGGAACTCCGTAGATCCGGATCCATTTCGGGATATATCATAAATCGCCTCCGTGCGACCCCATTCGGGAAAAAAGGGAGAAAGTTCCGGCTTTTCCGTCCTTGGAAAGGAAGCTTTCTCCCAAACTGTACTTCGGGACATTGTGAAAATACTTGAGATATTTTTTTTCTTGTACTAAAAGAAAGTACGGAGTAAATTCGGTAAAAATGCAGATCCGTCTGGAAAATAGGACCGGCAAAAGATCGGGGAGATTCGTCGTTTATGAGTACGGAACGGATCTATTCGGCTACGTCTACGTAGACAAATTTTTGGGCCGCGATAGAGGTAAAATGGTCTCCAGATGGTTGATGCAAGACGTCGGTTCCCTGGTTCGTCTTTTGGACCATGAAATATACAAAAGAGAGACCGAAAATTACGAGAACGTTACTATAGCGGTATGAACCCCCTGAATAGGGTCCGTCGACTTGGATCCGAAATTTCCCGTCTGGGCAAGATCATTCAAAAGGAAGAATCCGCTCTTTCCTTATTATCCACTTTCCGGATACTTTCTTTCTTATTCTTTATCGCCTGGGTTGTCGGAGTTTATCTTTTCCGTACAGTATCCGATCTGTATTATTTACCTTCTATTCTTATCTTAGCGATCTTCTATCGTTTATTATCTACATACCAAAAGAGAAGGGAGAAGATCCGAAGATTACATGTCTGGTCCGAATTCCTAACGGCTCAGATTTCCAGGATCGAGTTGGATGGGAAACGTTATCCCAAGGCCAAGCGAGAATATTATAAAAATCTTGTATTAGAGACAGGACTTCCCGCTTGGACGAAAGATCTGGATTTTTTGGGGGAAAAGGGGATTTTTTCTAGAATAGACACCACTGTTATCCAGAAAGGAACTTCCAGATTTTTAGGATACTTTTTGGAAACTCCCGATGAATCCAATGTGATTGCAAGACAAAACGCAGTATATGGGCTTTCCAAAAAAAGTAGGGTCGTACAAAAGTTACTCAGACAATTTAGGTTGTACGAGGCTTCTTTTCCGGCGAGAAGAGAAGGAGAAGAAGAAAAACTTCCCTCTTATATTCCGAAGATCGGGAACTTACAGCCGGAACGTTCAGAAAAGAATAAGATAGATTTTCCCTTTAATTTATTTGAAGAAGAGCCGAACGCTTTTTGGAAATCCTCCTTTGGAAAAATGGCTGGAGTGTTTAGAGTTTTATTTCCTTTTTGGTTAGTTCTTATTTGGCTTTTAGTACTGGGAAGTTTTCTATTCGGGCAAACCTGGGGATTCGGGATCTTCATTCTACATTCCGCATTTTTCGGATCTTATAGAAATAGATCCTTAAAAATGTTACAACCCATTGCGGAAGACTCCGAAACATTAGAGGAATTAGGAAAACTTCTGCTCTATATTCGGTCTTCGAATCTTACCGGAACAAAAGGAGAAGTTTTTCTTTCCAATTGGAAGAAGAAAGAATTAAAAGATTCTTGGAAAACATTCCTGAAAATTTCAAACCTAGCGGCTTATACCCAATCTCCTCTCGCTCATGCCTTATTGAATATTTTATTTTTTTTCGATCTTTGGATCTGGAGAAGGTACTCATCTTGGTGGAATCAGGATGGAACTTCCTTAAAGGCTTCTATGTCGGATCTCGCAGAGTTGGATTCCCTACTTCCGCTTACAAACTTGAGTTGGATAGAGCCTGGGTTTACATTCCCTAAATTAGAAAAATCGAATACGACAATCTATGCGAAGGATCTTGTTCATCCGTTGATCCCCTATGAAAAGAGAGTGCCGAACGATCTGGAGCCTATGCAACCGGGGAAACTTCTTCTTTTAACCGGATCGAATATGTCGGGAAAAACAACATACTTAAGGGCGCTAGGAATTTCGGGAATATTCGCGATGGCAGGCGGACCGGTTCCTGCATCCGAATTTATTACTCCTATCTTAGAAGTACATTCCAGTATCCGTAACGAAGACTCTGTAGAAGAAGGAATCTCTTTCTTTTACGCGGAAGTTAGACGTTTAGGAAGAATATTACAAGATATTAAAAATTCCGATAAAGGTAGATTAGTTCTATTGGACGAGATCTTAAAAGGTACGAATTCCAGAGAAAGGACAATTGCCTGCAAAGGGATCCTGAAGAAGTTAAGACAGTACGGAGTATTCGGGATCATTACGACCCATGATCTAGAATTGGCGGACTTGCCCGAGCTTTCTTTGTTTCATTTCAGAGAAGAAATAGAGAACGGCAAAATGACTTTCGATTATAAGATCAGATCAGGTATAGTCCAGTCCAGCAACGCTCTGGAAGTTTTGAGATTAGAAGGTTTGGATCTGGATTAAATTTGACTTCGATTGGTAACCGACGTCTCTCTTTTTTGTCTTGCCGACAAACTCTCTAAAATTCTAATCAAATGAAAAAGATGAAACGTTTACCAAACAATCTTAAATTGATCGGCGGATATGCGATCTACTTTGTTCTCATTCTAATTTTTTATAAAGCGGCTTTTCTTTGGGTGTACTCCTATCGATTAGAAGGTGCGGAAACCAAAGATATATTATGGGCAATCTTGGTAGGACTAAGATTCGATATTTCAGTGATCGGAATGATCTTGGGGCCGTTCGCTTTTCTTTCCTGTCTTCCCTATTTGAATCGTTTTAAGTTTTTTAATTTTTTTTGGGGTTACTTTCCGATCCTGATCAGCGTTTGGATGCTTTCTCATTTGATCGCTGATATTGTTTATTTCGAGAATGCGAACAAACATATCGGCTATGAGGGCTTCGTATTTCTAGGAAAAGATATGGGTGTGATCTTAAAGTCCGCCTTCGAACAGAATCCATTTCTTGCTGTCGTTGCTTCTCTTTTAATTTTGGTATTTTTACCTTTATCCACTTATCTTTTCTTAAAATTTAATCCGTACAAACACGAGCCAGAGTCTTGGAAAAGGGATTCTATTCTTTCATTTGTTGTTTTAGTAATCGTTATTTTTGCGATCCGAGGAGGAGTTCAGGAAACTCCTTTAAGAGCGAGTAATGCAATCGTTTCCGGACATTCTTTCGTAAATAATATCGCGTTGAATGGTGTGTTCACTTCTATCATGGATCTGAAAAGCCAATCCATTCCGAATTATCTGAAATTGGAAACGAAGGAATCGGTCCGTATTGTTCGGGAAGAGATTTCCTATGATGGTGCGGAATTTGTAGGAAAAAAATATCCTTTATTAAGAAAACAAAAACAAACTAATAACGGAAAACCTCCGAATATCGTTTTGATCCTTTTGGAAAACTGGACCGGAAAATTTATAGATCCGATCAGCGACGGAAAAGTTTTCGGAAAGGAACTCACTCCGAATTTTAATAAACTCTTAAGAAAAGGAAGATTTTATACCAGGTTTTTTGCCTCAGGGGGAAGAACTACGAACGGTATGATGTCTATCTTGACCGGTTTGCCGGATCGACCCGGATTGACTGTGGTCCGTACCCACCAAGTCTTGGGAAATTTTTCCGGGATCGGAAATATCTTCAAAGGTTTGGGATACGATACGTTCTTTGTAACCGGTGGAGATTTAAGTTTTGATAATAAAGCGACTTTAATGCCTCATTGGGGATTCGATACCGTTATGGGCGAGAAAGAGATCGCTAAATTGGATCGATTCAAGATCGGAGCCTGGGGTTATGACGATGCGGATGTGCTTCAGGTATTGCATGAAAAAATTTCGGAATCCAAAAACCCCTTTTTAGGAGTTTCTCTAACCTTATCCACACATTACCCGTATCGTGCTCCAGATCCTAGGTTCCGGATCTTTAAAGAAGATGAAAGAGACTTTGAATATCTAAATGTGTATCATTATGCGGACTGGGCTTTACGGGATTTTATGGATCGTGCGGAAAAATCAAAATATTTCGATAATACGATCTTTATCTTCGTAGCAGACCATACTCATCACCGTTATTTGGATTATTATGAAGACAGGAATATTCCGTTTTTAATATATTCTCCTGGAAGAATATTGCCTGCTATCGACGATAGGGACGCTTCTCAATTGGATGTGATCCCTACGATCCTGGGTCTAGTCGGAAAAGAAACGTACTTCTCCGCTATGGGAAGAAATTTGCTTGCTCCCAAAAAGACGGAATCTGCGTACTTTGCCTATGGAAACTTGATCGGTTGGATCGAGTCGGATCTATTCTATATCCATTTCGTGGATGGAAATCGTAACTTAAAATATTCCGCAAAAGGCCCGAGAGAAGAAGTTAGTCTTTGCGATACGCAGCCTGAGATCTGCGATTCTCATTTTAATAAGGCCAGAGCCTTTTTGAATCTAAGTCATGAGCTGATGAATCAGAATTTGGTATTTCCAACCAAAGAAGAATTGCAAAGAAAAGAGTATTAACTATTTCTCTTTTGGTTTTTTGTCCGAGTCGGAGCTGCTACCGCCGAACAAACCGGTAACACCATCCCATAGATCTCTGACATATTCTCCGATCACGGATCCGGCGACCCCACCTGCATATGGTCCACCGAGTGGAATAAGATAAGGCCCTAGGAGTGTCATACCAGTATACACACTTCCGAGCCAGATCGGATCCACGTAAGGTATACTTTTTCCGAAAGTTCCCGTATAGATGATCGGGATCTGTAGTCCTTTTCCTATTAATTTTCCACCGAGACGAAGATGGAGTCTCATATCAATTTTTTGATCGAAGCCTACGGTACCTTTCCCGTCCACATCCATTCCACTGTTCTCAATCTCTAATTTCATATTGGGAAAGTACATTTCATTGCCTGCAACTTTCACATCGGACTTAAGAGTAACGAATTTTAATTCTCGCCCATCTACTCCTTTGAATGCGATTATTTTACCTAAGGTATTCAAGACCGGAACCATGAAGTTTGCGTAACCGACCAGCTCTCCATTTTTGATCGTGATGTTCCCTATACCTTTCATGTTTGCAAAAAGTTCCGTCATGGAGTCCCGGGAATGATTTTTGATCTGTGTTTCAAAGGAAAACCAGCTAGAAAGTTCGCCTTCCATAATTTTTTCGGACAGATAGGGAAGAAGAACCTTTTCCACCTGAAGTCTATGGGCGTCTCCTTCTACTTCTATCTTAGGTATATCCGGATATATTTTAGCTTTTCCTAATATCTCTCCGTTATAGATATAAGCATGGAAATTCGGGATAGAAAGTAGCGGATCCACGTACTTCGCTTCTATTTTGATCTGGGCAAATCTATGTTTGAATGCGAAAATATTATTCAATTCCCCGGTAAAATAGAAAATACCCGGAGGAGAATTGGGATCGAAAAGATCTTCCCTGACTTGGAATAGTTTTCCTAGTTTTAAAAGATTATGATAATCTCCATAATCCGCTTTGATATCGAACTGGCCTAAACTCCTATTCTTCCAATTCACGCTTCCTTTTGCGGTAACCTTTGCTACTCCTTCCCAAACGGCTTCTATAAAAGGAAATGCGACCTTTTTATTGATGAGGTCCAGATCAAAGTCCACATTCAATCTGATATTTCCGAAAGGAAGTCCTCCCTTGTAAGAAAGGTCTTTAACTTGATTCCGGACTTTGAATTTGAATATAGTACCTTCTTCCTTTACTACTTCCGTTCTTCCGGAAATTTTTGTCTTAGAAAAATCGCCGGCAGGAAAGATTGTAAATACTTCTCTAAGTAATGAAAGGGAAAGTTCTTCGGTTTTTAGGACGGCGCTAAACTGCAATTTTTCCCAATTCACCGGAAAGTTTTGCAGGCCTCCTGTCATTTCCAGATCGATTGGTTGATCGTCTATTCTTCCTTGAAAGAGGAGATCCACATCCTTTCCGTAGAAAGAAACGGAGACTTGGGACTTTTTGAAATAAACTATATATTTTTTATCGTGACTTTGTTCGTTGTATACTAATGTAAAATTATCTACTTCTATATTTTTTAAACTGATTGCAAAAAAGTCCTCAGTAGAAAATCCGATTCGAGAATTTACATCGTCAAAAAGTTCTTTTACGTTACTTTTCTGTTCGGCTTCTTTTTTCTTTCCATTCAAATATTCTACTATATCAAAAGTTCCATCTTTTCTTCTTTCTAAATGAAGGGATCCTCCGTTGATGGAAATATCCCGGATCTCTATCATTCTTTTTATCAAACCGAACCAGGAAATATCTATATCTACTTTATCACTAACCGCGATCAGTACATTATCTTTCCGGATCTCTATTTTATTCAGCTCGATCCCTGGAAATGGAAGAAGATACAGGTCCGACCCTTCTACCTTAATGTCCAGGCCGGTGGAGCTTCGAAGCCTATCTAGTATGAATTCTTTATATACATCCTTTCTTTGCATAAAAGGGATATAAACGATCAGTACGAATAATAATATGAAAAATCCGAGCGCGGAAATATACCGGATCTTATTTTCCTCTAAATATCGATTGATTACATCCCAGGAACGCATTTTATTTTCCTTCCGGAAAATGACAATAGGACTTATGACCTTCACCTAGATCTTTCCATTCGGGGGCCTTTTCGGAACAGATCTCTTTTGCGATAGGACAACGAGTGTGGAAATGACATCCTTTAGGTTTATTTAATATACTAGGTACCTCTCCTTGTAGAGGTGTTTTTCGGGTCTTACGATTCTCTACTTCGAATATAGCTCCGAATAAAGCTTTCGTATAGGGATGGGAAGGTTTATCCACGATCTGAGGCTTTGTACCAACTTCCACGATCTTTCCCAGGTACATGACTGCGATCTTGTCCGAGATGGATTTTACGATACCTAGATCGTGAGAAATGAAAAGGTAAGAAAGTCCGAAATCCGCTTTTAGTTTTTGTAATAGAAGAAGTACCTGAGCTTGGTTGGATACGTCTAAAGCGGATACAGCTTCGTCGAAAAGTATAAATTCAGGTTTAAGGATAAGTGCTCTTGCAATCGCAATCCTTTGTCTTTGCCCTCCGGAAAATTCGTGAGGATATCTGTTCAAGATCTCGGGAGAAAGTCCTACTTTTTCTAAAATTTCCGAAGCTTCCTTTTCCGCTTGCTTATCCGTATAATTTTCGTGAATAAAAAGTCCCTCGGTCAATATTTCCTTAATATTCCTTCTTGGATTTAAAGAAGAATAAGGATCTTGGAATACGATCTGGATTTGTTTTCTGAGAGGTAAAAATTCTTTGTCTTTAAGCTCTAAGATCTCTTTTCCTTTGAAAAATATGTAACCTGAATCCGTTTTTAGCAGTTTCAGTATCGCTCTTCCTAATGTGGATTTTCCGCAACCTGACTCTCCTACTAGGCTGAATGTCTCCCCTTCTTCCATTTCCAGGTTTACATCTTCTACAGCTTTAATGACTGATTTTCTGACGCCAAAGAAACCTTCTTTTCCGTAACTTACGTTCAGATCTTTTATCTCTAAAAGTTTCATCGAGTAAGCTCCTCTTTCTCATTTAAGAAGCATGCGGAAAAATGACCCGTTCCATTCATATTATTTAATCTAGGTTTTGCGGTCTTGCAAGGCGAGAACACGAAATCACATCTTTCCGAATAGTGACAACCTATAGGATAATCTCCGGGAGAAGGTAATCTTCCTTCAATCGGTTTAAAAACACCGGTCCGGGAGAAATGAGAAGGCAAAGAATCCAAAAGATCCTTCGTATATGGATGGTTCGGTTGGTCTAAAACTTGATCCACTGTTCCAAGTTCTACGATCCTTCCTGCGTACAATACGCAAATCCTGTCGGCGATATGGCTGACCAAACCGAAATCGTGGGAGATAAATAAAACGGATAAGTTCATCCTTTCCTTAAGTTTTAGTAGGAGTTCCACCAACTGCGCTTGGACTGTAACATCCAAAGCCGAAGTAGGCTCATCTGCGATCAAAAGTTCAGGATCACACATCAGTGCCATTCCGATCCCAACCCTTTGTAAGATCCCACCGCTCAACTGATGAGGATAACAATTCATCCTTAATTTTATGTCGGTAATTCCTACCGCTCCAAGGAGATATTCGGCCTTATCTTCGGCTTCTTTACGGGTCCCGAGTCCGTGTTCTAAAAATCCTTCCGTCATTTGGTCCTTTATTTTACTCAAAGGATTTAAAGCGGAGAAAGGTTCCTGAAAAACATACGAGATTTTTTTTCCTCGGACCTTTCTTAAAGTTTCTGGGTCGGTTCGAAGAAGATCCGTTCCTTGGAATAGGACCTTTCCGTCCGCATACCTAAACGATTCACGAGGAAGTAATTTAGTGATCGCAGCGGCACAGACAGATTTTCCACAACCCGATTCACCAACAAGTGCTAGAACTTCTCCTTTACGGATCTCGAAATTGATATCTTCTAATAACGGTACAAACCTTCCTGCTTTGGAAAGTTCCAGATTTAGGTTGGATATTTGGAGAATCGCTTCCGAATTCATTCGTACGTTACCTTCTCCTTAGAATCAAAAGAATCACGTATCCCTTCTCCTATAAATGAAGAAAGAAGAATGGTCGCAGCCAATGACAAAGAAGGAAAAGTGATCAACCACCAAGCTCTGAGATTATCCCTTCCTTGGCTGATCATTTCTCCCCAAGACGGATTGGGCGCCGGGATCCCATAACCTAAGAAGTCCAAAGCGCTTAAAATAGAGATCGCACTAATAAGTGCAAAAGGTAAGAAGGTAACCAGTGGAGTGATCGCATTCGGGAGAATATGATTTTTCATAATACTCCAAGAGCTAGCGCCTAACGCTTTAGCCGCATCTACATAAGTCAGGGACTTGGATCTGTAAAATTCTCCCCTCATATACATGCTGATGCCTATCCAGCTCAATGCGGAATAAGTGATCCCTAATACGATAAATCCCCTTCCGAAAAAAGAGCCCATGATCAGTATCAAATATAAAAAGGGAATTGCGGATAAGATTTCGATTATCCTCTGTAAAATGATATCCGTTCTTTTTCCGTAATATCCTTGGATCCCGCCTACGATCGTTCCGAAGATAAATTCTATAATTACTAGTATCAGTCCGAAACTCATGGAATTTCTGTAGGCGTAAAAGATCCGTGTGAATACGTCTCTTCCTCTATCGTCCGTACCGAGCCAATGTTTTAAACTAGGAGAAGAAGGTGGATTTTCGTCGTCTTCGATAGTTTCTAAATTATCTTCGTTATATCCGTAAGGAACAGGAGGAAATAAGATCCAGTTATCATTACCCTCCGCGAAATCATCCCTCAATTTTAGTTTTTTATAATTTATAGGAGAATACTCCGATCCGCCGAAGTCCTTATCAGTATAACGAAAGAAGATGGGGAACTTCCAAGAATTTTCGTACGAAACGATCCAAGGTTGATTATTTGCAAGTATTGGCGCGAATAGGGAAATGATATAAGAGGTTCCTAATATCCAAAGAGAGATCCATGCTTTTGTATTGGATCTGAATTTTTCGAATCTTCTTTTAGCGAGCGAGTTCATGTTTCGAAATTGATCCTAGGGTCGATAATAACGTAACAAAGATCGGAAAGGATATTTCCGATCAATGAAAGAAAACTTTGGATCAGCAAAAGTCCCATCATCAGATTGGTATCTCTTTCCGTAACCGCTTGAAAACTGAGTAGCCCGATCCCGTCTATACTGAATACCAACTCGATGATTAGAGATCCCGCTAGGACTAAACTTAGATTGGAACCGAATCCGGTGGCGATCGGGATCAAACTGTTCCTAAAAGCATGTTTGTAAATAGCATCTTTAAAAGATAAACCTTTGGAAATTGCAGTCCGAACATAATCCTTAGAGATCTGATCCAAAAGTGAGTTTTTCATCAAAAGAGTAAGCATTGCAAAGGAACCGGAAACGTAACATAGTACCGGTAAGAACATATGCTCTGCTCTATCCATGATCTTTTCGAAAAAGTCTAGGTCTTCGTAATTATCCGAATATTCGTGGCCTAATGGAAAGACGGAAAATACCTCTCCGGAAGAGAACAAATATAATAACAACATGGAAAGGGCGAATACGGGGATGGAGTATGCGATCAAAATTACGATGCTGGTACCGCTATCAAACGGTTGCCCGCTTTGGATCGCTTTACGAATTCCTAATGGAATACAGATCAAATAAGAAAGTAAAAATCCGGAAAGACCGAAAGTGAGAGAAACGGGAATTTTTTCGAAGATAAGTTCATTCACAGGCCGAGAATGTAACCGGGATTCTCCCAGATCCAAACTCGCCACGTCCCATAACCAATATAAGTAAGCAATCGGGAGCGGTTTATCTAGACGTAACTTTTGCTTTAGGATCTCTATTTCTTCGTTATTGATCAAAGAAGATCTGGCCCCGTCTTCGTTGCCGTAACCTCTTAATTTAGCGATCTCTCGTTCTAAGGGTCCACCTGGAGCCAAGTGGGATAAAATAAATACTAGGAATGTGATTCCGAGAATAGTAGGAACGATCAGCAGGATCCTTTTTAAAAAATAATTTCTCATTCGGATTAAAATTCGTTATATATCGCAACCCGCCTCGGGCATCGAACAATTTTCCATACCGATTGCCAGGGATAAAGGTTTTTTCTCCGGCCGGGTTTGGCAATTAACGGAAAGGTTTTAGCTCTAGGTAACCTTTTCCTTTTACGGATCTTCCTTCGATCTCTCCGCCGACTTTGACCGCACCCTCCCAATAAATGAGTCCGGTGCTAGATCTTGCATCAAACTCCTGCTCCTCGAATCTAGGCGAGATATTCAAATTAAATCGTTCGGAAATTAATTTCCATCGTAATTTGTAGGAATTTCCTGTTTGGTCGCTTTTCCAGGCCTTGTCCTCCGGAATAAATTTCAGATCGTTCTCATTTTCTAAAGAAGTCACTTTTCCGTCCGGAGAACGATAAGTACCGAAGGTTTCAATATCTCCCGATCGATTCTTAAAATTGAATGCCATAATATCGGAGCCATCTTCCATTTGAATGCAGATCCAATCCCAGGAAATGTCCTTCGAGGAAAGATCGAACGCAGCGTCCGTACCTTCCGGACTACTCCATTCATGGTCCATCCAACTTGTCCCTGATTTGACATGATATTCTTTTCCTTCTAAATAGAGGGAACCTTTGGTCTCTAAACGAGGAATACTATAGTAATAAGAGAAAAATTTAGGATTCTTTCTACTCTTGAATGATTTTCCGTTTTTGCCGTGTATTAGTATGTTTTTAGGTTTGGTGCTGAGTTCTAGTTCCAAACCGAAGCCTGATTCCGTTCTAGGAAATGCAGTGATCCTAAAATCCGCAGGGCCGATGACTTCCATTCGATAGTCCCCACTCCATAGATTGGTTTTGTCTTGTCCGGCAACCCCACCTAATTCTCTTTCGATGGTTTGGGAAATTTTGTGCTTTTCGTCTTCTAGATCGGAGATCGCAAAATGTACAGGATATAATGCGACTTTCGGTCCTAGATAAGCTCGGAAGAAGCTTAACTCATATCCTAACTCTTTTCCTTCTTCCGTATCCAGTATACCTATGAAATAACACCATTCCACTCTATATCCTTTATGGAAAAAATGATCCTGGGGAAATTTAAAACCTTTGCCTGGAGTTTCCTTTAGATCGGTTTTGGGAGCGGCAAATCCGATTCCACCCGAGAATAAGAATATACCGGAGAACAGAACTAATACGAAGATCCAAGAAATCCTTTTCGGTTTTTCGATTCTATTGGTTATAAAATTGAAGGGCATATAAATCGACCTTTTCATTCTAATCGGGATAAAGTCCTGGAAAATTAGACCCGACCATGGTTTCTTTTCCTTTTTCAGTATTCAATCGATTCGTTTTTTTATTTTAGAATTGAAGAAGGTCTTAAAATTTAGAATACATCGGGTGGTCTTCGGACCGGTCTTAAACATGGGATCATAATTATGGGAAATCCTAAACCCAGAAGAGAAAGACAGAAAGTCAAAAAATTCCTACAGTATGTTTTCGCGAGAGTATTAGTAGGTACTCTTTCCATTTTTCCTTATGTTCTAAGGGGAAAGATCCTATTTTATATCATTCAGTTCCTAGCCAGAACGACAGGCGCCGTTAAAAAAAGGATCGAAAGACATATACGGACCGCGTTTCCTCAAAAGTCGGATTCCGAGATACAAAAATACATTCTTCATAACCTCAGAAATCTCTCCCATATGGCAAACGAGTTCTGTGAAGAACCGAGAATGGACAGAAAATTCATAGATCAATGGGTTACTTTCCTGCCGGATAAAAAAACTCATACTCGCTTATTTGAGAAAGGTGGGATCTTGGTTTTAGGCCATTTAGGTAACTGGGAAACAATGGGGGTTTCTATCTGCTATACCGCTCCTAAAAACGATCTGTACGTTTTTGCAAAAAGGCAATCTAATCCTTGGTCGAACGCTTGGATTGAACGGAACAGAGCATCCCAAAGGATCAAGTTGGTTTATACGGATGAAAGCCCTAGAAAGGCCTTAACTCTTTTAAAACAAGGAAAGTTAGTCGCTTTTATCTCGGATCAGGACGCGGGCAAAACGGGATCCTTCTTTCCTTTTTTAGGAAACCTGGCTTCCACATTCTTAGGACCGGCAACTTTCTCCAGAATGACAGATGTGCCTATCATATTCTGCAGTAGTTGGTATGATAAGGCCGGAAAATTATATTTTTATGTGGAAGAATTCGAAAGACCCAATTTGGACCCGAGAAAAGACCCGGAACTTTGGGAGAGAGAATTCACTTACAAATGGGTAAAACGTTTGGAAGAAGAAGTCTACAAACATCCGGGAGATTATTTCTGGTTGCATAGACGTTGGCATACTAAGCCGGAAAATAAAGAAGATCTCGATAAGTTTTGGAAAGAATATAGACCTTCTTCCGAAAGTTCTAAGGTTTGATCAGAATGTAGCCGGTTTAGGGGAATTTCTTTTTAGTTCCGCAGTTTCCAGATCTGCTTCCGAAGTTTGGTACGGTAGATCTTGGGATATAAATAATTCCACACAGACTCCGCAGTCTTTTACCACTTCTCTAAAATGGATCTTATTCTCTTCACTTGCTTCCACCCAAAGATCCTTTAACTCTTTCGGATCTTTAGAAAGATCGAATAGACGTTCTTTGGAAGGATTAGAATTGAGGTTCATTATATAATGATAATTTCCCTTTATATAACTGATCCCGACTTTATACAAAGAGATCTCGTTATTATTGGTAATGATAATCCTACGGTCCCCATAAATATCTCTGAGTAAGGACCTACCTTCCAAGTTTGCGGAATACCTTTTGATCGCAGGATTGTTTTCCAGATTCAAAATATCTATAAAAGTCGGGATCAAATCCGTGTTTGCCACGGGTTTTTCCGTATTTCTTCTTATCGCTTGCAGGTTTACGGATTCTTTTAGGGAATCCGGAATATATAACAGCATCGGAATGGAAACGGTTTCCACATAGTTGCTATCTATATGCCCCAGGTAGTCATGCTCGAAAAGGGATTCTCCGTGATCGGACGTGAAGATCACTACCGTATTTTCCAAAAACCCTTCTTTTTTTAGATAAGTGTACACATCCTCAAGAAGGCTATCAAGATGTCGGACGGAATTATCGTATTGGTCAGGTACTGAGTCGACTGCGAAGAACTTGGACTCCTCCGGTACTATATATGGAAAATGATTCGTGTTGAGGTGCAGAACTCCCGCGAATCTTTTATCCGAAGTTTTTAATCCGGACAAATGTCTTTTGAATTCTTTGACCGTTTCCCTATCATCGATCCCTATATCGTTAAATACATTTAACCCGCTTCTTTCTTTATCCCAAAGGAAATCGATCCCTGAGTTTTTGAAAAATCCTTCGAAGTTATTCCACTGAAGGTTATGGCTTGTTATATAAAACGTTGAAAGCCCGGCGGATTTCCCATACTCCCAAAACAAAGGATACGTATGTGTCATTGGCACCGGTTGTGCTGGAGAAACTCCGGTCAGTAAACTCGGAAAAGAGAGAAGGGTTGAGCTGGAATTGGAATACGCCTTTTTGAATAAGAAGTATCGGTTTCTGTCCGCAGTTTGGGCGAATTTTGACATGAAAGGAGTGGTGTTTCTTTCGTAACCGTAAACTCCCAAACTTCCTTTTCTTAAACTTTCAGTTACTACGAAAAGAACATTAAATCCCGGATTGGAAACGATTTGAGTGAGCCTAGGTTTGTTCCTAGACTGTAAACCTGCGGATCCTAAACTATCGCCTGTTAGGTGATTGTATAAGTTCCTCCAAACGAACGCGATCGTATTGGTATCCGAAACATATACTTGGTCGTTAAATCTGGTATTATTATGTAGGAAACCACTGATTGTTAAGAATAAGACCACTACTGCTATTCTAACAGGTACTTGGAATTTGTATCTTAAAGGTTCTTTAGTCGCGGTAAACCAAAGAGAAGCGCCTAAAACGATAAAAGAGAGAAGTCCGAAAATCAAAGAAGATTTGGTAAATCCCCCCTGCACGATCGTCCAACTGTTCAAAGGTTCATGGAATATAAAAGAGAATACGAAAAAATTAGGCATGATGCCCGTATACGCGTAATAACCGTACGAACCTAATAATGTTCCCGTATAAAAAGATAGGATCAGAAAGAATACGATATTGAATGCAAGCTTCGATCTTCGTTTGTATAATATTCTGAGAAGAATGATCGCTGCAGAATAGAGAATAACGGAATATACGAATGAAAGAAAATAGAACGCCCACTGTAAAGGTTTGAATGTGGGTAATATCTCATCTCTAACAATAAAATCTGAAACTAGTATTACTACAGGCAGAACCCAGACGGAATAACGGGAGAATATCTCTAGTATATTTTTTTTATTTATAGTTCCCATCTTTATCCAAAATTCCTGATGATATGTAATTCGTCAATTACACCAAGTATATCATACCTTCTCAACGACTAAAAAGAAAGTTATAAAAAATGAATATTAGACCGATGTTCAGTTATGATTAATGTCAATTCCGATTCTTTCTTCTGAATTTTAAATGGAACGAATCCAATACTAAATGAAACTCTCCGGTCTAAATCGAATACGAGGAGTTAGACGTGCTTGGCCGTCGGATCGTTATGTTTTTTGACAAAGTATAATTAGATAGATGGATGAGTTTCCAAAATATTTAGATGGATTTTTGATATTAGGAAAGATCCAAATCTTGAGAATGGCAATGAAGAAGCTTTCTATCTTCTTCCAATCCTTCTTCCGCCTATTCATTATTGCAAAGTACCATTCCAAGCTTAGTCAGATGAAAGCTTATCCTTCCCTTTTTTTGGGACATAATTAAAAGTTTCGATTTAAAGGATTATTACAGGGCGGTAAATTCGGCAGAGATTTAGAATTTTTTAAGCATATAAGGAGATTTTGTTGATCCGATAAAAATTCTCTATTCTGTACCGACTCCGGTGGGAACCTTGTAATATAGCATCAACTATACTTTACAAATAATCCAATATATAAAATTTTGGTACATTATATTGGTCAGCCTTAATTTGGGTGCGTCCAATATAAAAAGGTTCGATTTCGATGAGTCCATCCGATTTGGAAGCAAAATTAGAAGGTTTGAGCTTAGAAAATTCTTTGGCGAAAATTTCCCGGGATTTTCCTGGGCAGGCGGTGTTTTCCACCAGCTTTGGTCTGGAAGATCAAGTAATCACTCACGCAATCTATTCCCAAAATCTGGATATTCGTATCTTTACATTGGATACCGGTAGATTGTTTACCGAAACCTACGAACTTCATAAGCGTACGAATGGGATGTACGGGAAACGTATTCAAACATTCTTCCCGGATGCACAAGCGGTGGAAGATCTGATCAATGAGAAAGGTCCGGATTCGTTCTACGATTCCATAGAAAATAGAAAAGAATGTTGTCATATTCGTAAAGTTGTCCCTTTGAACAGAGCTTTAAAGGGAGCTAAAATTTGGATCACCGGAATTCGAAACGACCAATCCGGTTCCAGAGAAAATTTAACCAAAGTGGAGTTGGATACCGGAAGGGATATTTTGAAATTCCATCCTATTCTGGATTGGTCTTGGGAGGATGTGCAACAGTACGTCCAAGACAAAAATATTCCGTACAATCCTCTTCACGATAAGGGATATCCCAGTATCGGATGCGCTCCTTGTACAAGAGCGATCATGCCTGGCGAAGATTTCAGAGCCGGGCGCTGGTGGTGGGAAAATGAATCCACGAAAGAATGCGGACTGCATTGGGTGGATGGAAAATTGGTAAGAAAAAAAGGATCAGAAGTATGACGACTAGAACTCGATTGTCGCATCTCCAACAACTAGAGGCGGAATCCATTTATATACTTCGGGAAGTTGCCGCCCAATTCGAGAGACCTGCGCTTTTATTTTCGGGAGGAAAGGATTCGATCACTTTGGTGCATCTCGCACTGAAAGCTTTTCGTCCGGGAAAGTTCCCGTTTCCATTGGTACATATCGATACCGGTCATAACTTTCCGGAAGCATTACAATTTCGTGATGATCTCGCGAACCGTATCGGAGAAAAACTGATCGTTAGATACGTTCAGGATTCCATAGACCAGGGAAAAGCAGTGGAAGAAAAAGGAAAATTCCCGAGTAGGAATGCGATCCAAACCGTTACTTTATTAGATACGATCGAAGAATTCAAATTTGACGCATGTATAGGCGGAGCGAGAAGGGACGAAGAAAAAGCCCGTGCAAAAGAAAGAGTATTCTCCGTACGAGACGAATTTGGAAGTTGGGACCCTAAACTACAAAGACCTGAACTTTGGAATATTTATAACGGAAAGATCCATGTAGGAGAAAACGTAAGAGTTTTCCCTATCAGCAACTGGACCGAGTTGGATGTTTGGGAATATATTAAAGCCGAGAATATTCCTCTTCCTTCATTGTATTTCTCTCATAGAAGACAGATCGTTTGGAGAGAGAATGTTGTGTTTCCTGTTTCGGAATTCGTAACTCTTGATTCTTCCGATAAGGTGGAAGAAAAAACCGTACGTTTCAGGACTGTTGGCGATATGACCTGCACAGCGGCGGTGGAATCCGAGGCGAATTCATTGGATGATATCATTCGTGAGATCCAAACTTCCAGAACTACGGAAAGAGGATCCAGATTGGATGATAAACGTTCGGAAGCTGCAATGGAAGAACGTAAAAGAGGCGGTTACTTCTGATGGATCTATTACGTTTTATTACTGCGGGAAGTGTAGACGACGGGAAATCCACTTTGATCGGTCGTCTTTTGTATGATAGTAAATCCGTATTCCAAGATCAGTTGGAAGCGATCGAAAGGACCGGACAAGTAAACGGTCAGATCAATTTGGCTCTTTTGACAGACGGACTAAAAGCGGAGAGAGAGCAAGGGATCACGATCGATGTGGCCTATAAGTACTTCTCCACTCCCAAAAGAAAGTTTATTATCGCGGATGCTCCAGGGCATATCCAGTATACTCGCAATATGGTGACCGGCGCTTCCAACTCGGAACTTGCCATCATTCTGATAGACGCTCGTAAGGGAGTGATCGAACAGACTTACAGACATTCTTATATCGCCTCTCTATTAAAAATCCCTCATGTAGTTATCTGTGTGAACAAGATGGACTTGGTGGATTTTTCCAAAGAACGTTTCGATGAGATTGTGGAAGATTATAAAAACTTCGCCTCCGACCTGGAATTTAAAGGATTGGAATTCATACCGATTTCCGCTCTGAACGGGGATAATGTCGTAGATACTTCTCCCAATATGACCTGGTGGAAAGGGAAAACACTTCTGGGTTATTTAGAAGATCTAGAGATCGAAGTGGATGAGACCAAACACGAGCCTAGATTTCCTGTACAGTATGTGATCCGTCCTCAAACGGAAGAGCATCATGATTACAGAGGATATGCAGGCCAGGTCAGAAGTGGAGTTTTTAAAAAGGGAGACGATATCGTAGTTCTTCCGAGCGGATTACGTTCTAAGATCAAATCCATTCATACGTACGAAAGCGAAGTTGAAGAAGCTTTTGCTCCTATGTCCGTTACGATCCTTTTGGAAGATGAAATAGATATTAGTCGTGGGGATATGATCGTAACCGATAAACATCAGCCGACTGTATCTCAGGATATAGAAGCGGAACTTTGTTGGATGGATGCTAAGTCATTAGTGCCTGGAAACAAATATCTTTTAAGACAGACCACAGGTTCCGTAAAATCCGCGGTCAAAGAAATTTCCTTTAGAATAGATATCCAAACCCACGAAAAATTAGAATCTTCTCAACTTGCTTTGAACGAGATCGGAAGGATAAAGATCAGAACTGCCAAACCGATAGCGTTCGATAGTTATTCGGAAAATCGGGGAACAGGAAGTTTTGTTTTAGTGGACGAAGGTACCAATAATACCGTGGGCGCCGGGATGATCGTAGGAGCCTATTGATCTAATTTAATGAATACCGAAGTGGGAAAAGTATATTTGGTGGGTGCAGGTCCCGGAAATCCGGAACTAATGACCTTAAAGGCCCTCAGAATATTAGAAAAAGCGGAAGTAATTTTGTACGACGCATTATTGGATTCTTCCTTTTTGGAATATTTCCCTTCTACTTCTATCGTTCATTATGTGGGCAAAAGGGCAGGCCAACATTCCGCTACCCAAGAAGAGATCCAAGACCTGATCGTTCGATATTCTCTCCAAGGAAAATCCGTAGTACGTTTGAAGGGAGGAGATCCTTTCGTATTCGGTAGAGGCGGAGAAGAATTACTCACTTTAAGAAAACATAAAATTCCGTACGAGATCATCCCTGGCGTTAGTGCATTAAGTGCGGGATCTTCCGGAGCAGGATTTCCTCTTACACATAGAGGACTGTCTAGACAGGTTCTGGTCATGGACGGTCATACCGTTTTGCAAGAAAACACCGATTGGAAATGGTTCGCGGATTTCAAGGGCACGATCGCTCTGTTTATGGGAACTTCTTCCATTGTACAGATCACTAAAAAATTGATCGATAACGGGGCTTCTCCACTTCTTCCGGTTGCTTTGGTAGAAAACGCAAGTTTAAAAAATCAGAAGACAACGGTGACAAATTTGGGTAGAATTCTCGAAGAAGGTTTATCCAAACAAAGTTCCGGGCCTGGAATTATCTATATAGGTCCCGTAGTTCATCTGATCGGAGAAACCCCTGGACTAGATCTTCGGGGATTTGCCTCTCAAGGAGAAGAAGTATGAACCAACTTCTTCCAGTATTTATAAAATTAGAAAATAAAAAAGTGTTAGTAGTAGGCGGAGGAAACGTTGCTCTCGAAAAACTGCAACACTTGAAAGACACAGGCTGCCAACTCACAGTTATCTCTAAAGAATTCAAATCGGAAACTGTTCGTTTGCTTTCCTCCGTAAAAGAAGCAAAAATGGAAACAAGAGAAGTGCAGGTGTCCGATCTGGACGGTTTCGATCTGGTATATTCCGCCACAAACGATAGGCAAACCAATCGTGATCTTGTGGAATATGCCAAACAAAAAAAGATCTGGATCAATTGTGCGGACGATCCTTCACTTTGTGATTTTTATTCTTCCGCATATTTTGATAGGGGACCGGTCCGTGTGGCGGTTTCCACCCAAGGAGGGTTCGCCGGACTTGCCGGGACCATTCGCACCATTCTAGAAGAGATCCTTCCAAAGGACCATGACCAAGAATTGGAAAACTTATTAGAAATCCGTAATTTGAGCAAACGTAAACTAGGCGATCCGGAAGAAAGAAAAACGGCTCTCAAATTTTTGCTGAGCGAGTTTAAAGAAAAATACTTATCAACGGATACGAAATAATAGGAAGCTAATCCAAAAGGACGAATACGATCGATGTCAGAAGAAAAAGAACTTAGCGAAGTCGAGCATATTAAAACCGCCTCTAGGGGACTAAGAGGAAAGATCGGTACTGCTATCGAAACAGGAGCAGACGGATTCGAGGATGACGACAAACAATTGATCAAATTCCACGGAATGTACCAGCAGAAGGACAGAGACCGTAGAAAGGACGAAGCTGGAGAATTTATCGAAAATCCTACATCGTTTATGATCCGAGGAAGGATCCCGGGTGGAAGGCTTACTTCGGACCAATACATGGTCTGGGACGATCTGGCCGATAAATTCGGTGGAGGCGCCTTACGTTTAACGACTAGGCAATCCATCCAGATGCATACGATCCTTCTGAAGGATCTAAGACCGATCATGCAGGCGGTGCATAAAGTGAATCTTTCCACTATGGGGGCATGCGGTGACGTTGTGCGTAACGTTACTCAAGCTTTAAACCCTTGGGGGAACAAAGAGCTTAGCCAATTGGACCCGATCGCTCAACTTTTATCCGATCATTTTAAATATAAGAGTAACGCCTACGCCGAACTTTGGTTAGGTGAAAATCAGATCAACAAAGAGGACGAACCTGATCCGATCTATGGAACCACTTATCTTCCTAGAAAGTTCAAGGTGGCTGTGACTCTTGCAGGCAATAACTCCGTCGATATTTACACCAACGATATGGGATTCGCGGCCACTTTAGATGCGAACGGTCAGATAGACGGTTATTTCGTATTCGCTGGCGGTGGACTCGGAATGACCCACAATAAGGCGGATACGTATCCTAGAGCTGCTAACTTGCTTGGTTGGATCCCTGAAAAAGACCTGATCTCCGTTGCGGAAGGTATCGTAACTTCTCATAGAGATTTCGGGGATCGTACAAATCGTAAACATGCTCGTTTGAAATACGTTTTAGCTGAGAAGGGTGTGGAATGGTTCCGCTCCGAAGTAGAACGCAGATCCGGTGTAAAATTCGATCTCGATCGTAAACTTCCTAAATGGGAAACTCCGAATTATTTGGGTTGGACAGAAAGAGCGGATGGAACTCTTGCATTGGGATTCCATACTCTTTCGGGAAGGATTAAAGATTTTCCTGATAAACCTTTAAAGACCGCTTTGAAAGATATTATTTCCACTTTCAAGCTGAGTGTGCAGGTGACTGCCGATCAGGATTTGGTCTTGATGGGTATTAAAAAAGAAGATAAGGATAAATTAGAAGCTAAATTAAAGGAATATAATATTAATCCTGCTTCTCCTAAACCTTTGTACGATCGCGCACTTGCATGTCCTGCACTTCCTACTTGCGGTCTTGCATTGACCGAATCCGAAAGGACCTTCCCACAATTACTGGAATCCATCCAAAAAGTGATCGATAAGCTGGATCTGAACGACAGAGCTCCTATCGTAAGAATGACAGGATGCCCTAACGGATGTGCTAGACCATATTCCGCAGAGATTGGGATCGTTGGTCAACAAGCAGGAGGAAAATACTCCTTATTTTTTGGAGGAAATCCGGAAGGAACCAAAGTTGGCGACTATGTTGCTAAGAAGGTCCCGTTCGCAGACATTCCTATTCAACTAGAGAAAGCTTTCGAAGTTTGGAAAAAAGAAGGAAACCCGAACGAAAGATTCGGAGACTTTGCCGCTCGATATTCTTTGGATAAGTTCAGGGAATTGCTAGGAGCGATGTAATTCCAGTTTTTAGCTAGAGTCTATTTCAAAAACCTGTAATAGACCCGTAATAGTTTCTTGGAGTGAGTTCTTTTTGCCTTCCCCTTCGCCTGCACATCCTGTGCAGAGCTCCGGGTCGCTTCGCCATCCTGGCTTCGCTCTCAGGCAAAAAGAACTCACTTCGAGCTATTCTAGTGAGAGTGTTTTTTGAAATAGGTTCTAGAAAAACATTTCCAGAGTCTCGAACTTCCATTTCCAAATTTTCTGAGAAGAAAATCCCGCAAGTAAAAGTCCTGATCCGTATTGCAGAACGGAAGTAACCGATCCCAATTTATCCGATGTATTATCCGTCAAAGAAAGACTAATATCTCCTTCTTCATCCATAGAAAGAACGTACGCTAATTCTCCTTCAATCGGCTTAAAGAAAAACGGAAGAGAAGCGAGTATTCTCTTTAAGAGCGGAAAATTTTGTATCTTATCGATTGCGATATGTCGGGGAGAAGATAAGGCGATCCAAAAATTTTTTTGAGAGTCTGAACTGATCAGAGCGGGGCTACCGGGAAGATGTGTGATAAAGAACTGGTCCTTGCCGGCCTTCTTTCCTTTTAACCAGAAGCGAGAAACACGATGCCTATACTTTTCTCCAAAAACTAAAAAATCTTCGGAAGAAGACAAGCTGATCCCGGTAGGATGATAAAGATCCTCTAAAATCGTTTTTACGTCTTGGGTCCTCGGATCGTAGGAAAGAATTCTGCCGTTAGGTTTGGATTCCAATTCTTCCAAATAGGAATCTTCATAAGAAAACTTTCGGCTGACTTCGGTAAAATAAACTGTTCCGTCAGAGGCAATATCCAAACCGTAAAGGTTAGTTAATGGATTTCCTTCCGAATCTTCTCGGAGGAGTACATTTTCATTTCCTTTGGAATCGTAAAATGCCAGACCTAATCCGGAAACGCAGGCGACCAGATTTTCCTTTCCGTCGAATACAATTCCTAGCGCTCTTCCGGAAGTTTTAGCGAATCGTTCCGTTTGTCCGTCGGTTTTGATCTTGTAGATATTTCCATCGGAAGAACCCGTATAAATGGCTCCTTTAGAATCCACCGCAAGACCGAAAGGTTTTTCGATAGGCGATTTTTCGTTGACTACATTAGATATAAATAATATATCTCTTTCTTCTTGGCGGATGATATCGTCCGGCTCGTAGTCGGTCGGATCCGTTTTGTTCCAACCAAATAGAATGAATATCCCGAAAACCAGGAAAATAAAAAAAGAAGGGAAAAGTATTCTGATATAGGGATTAGAAATAGATCGATAGAACATCAGACATGACCCTTAAATACGGGCCTTTGTCTCAAACTATTTCTCAACACTTCAAAATGTAAATGAAATCCGGTGGCTCTTCCGGTCATTCCGACTTCTCCGATCAACTGTCCTTTTTTGACCTTTGTGCCTGGAGATACCAATACTTTGCTTAAATGTCCATATTTGGTTTCGTAACCCAATCCGTGTTTTAAAATGATCAGTCTCCCGTAACCTCCTCTTGTTCCGGAAAAGGAAACTTCTCCGTCAGCAGATGCATACACAGGTGTTCCTTCTTCTGCCGCGAGGTCGATGCCACCGTGAAAAGTATCCTTTTTAGTGAAAGGGTCCTTTCTTCTTCCGAATTTGGAACTGACTCTTCCTTCTTCCGCTAACGGATCGGAGAAAACTAATCCGTAAAAAAAGTTTTTCTCTTCTTTCGGTAATCCTCTTCCTGGAACGAACCAGGATTTTCTGAGGTCATCATAGTATAAGAACTTGGGAGAGATCCGAAAACGGGCCGCGACTTTTTTGCGTCCGGATTCGTCTGGAGAATGTTCTTCCGAGTCGTAAACACCTCTCATATTCGGGATCAAAAGTTCCATCCCCGGATAAATGTCTTGGGGAGAGGCTAATTCGTTTACGGAGGAAAGAGTGTCCAGGTCCATTCCGGTCCTGGCCATGATCTTAAAAAAAGTATCCTTAGGTCCAACTTTATAGACTAGGAATCTAAGAGGGACCAGATCTTTTTGGTCCAAGTTGGAAACTGAAATTTGAAGGTTATATTTTATCTCTTCTCTGACTCGAATGATCTTCGTGTCCGAATATTCCAAACTTTTTAATGGGAGACGATCGTAAACTGCTTGGACCTCGCTTAAAGAGATCAGGATGAGTGCAGATAACAAAATTTGGAGATGTCTTTTGAAAGAAGGCATATCTTTTCTCTAGTCGGCAGATCATAAAAAAACAATGACGCAAAAAATCCCCCGTAAATGATTGGAAGGGCCCTTTGGAATGGATTTAGAAAAGGAAGATCAAAAACTCACACCTGGCAGAGACGTTCTGCTCATGGGCCTGATCCAGGTTTTTGTACTGTTTATCGGTATGTATTCCTATATGAAGGTCACCCGATTTCAAGTAGAAAGCACCTTATCCATAAAAACATCCAAGCAGAACTTTGTAAAAGAAAAAGAAATCGTAAACACTTTACCTTCCGAGGTGGTTTGGAACGAACCTGCCTCTGCCGAAAAAGCGGTTAGAGAGTATACCGAATTTGTAGTCACCAAACGTCCATGGTTATTGTCCTTGGACAGAATTATCTGGGGATTATGCTTTCTGGTTCCTTCTTACTTTTTTATTCGAAGGATCGCACGGATCGAAACCGCCGAGTTCACCGATTCCGCAGGTGGGAGAGATATACTTGCGGGAGTTGCGACCGGATTTGCTACATTCTGTTTTGTGAATGTAGCAAGTAGTTTGATCTTTTTTATCATAGGCAAACCCCAATCCAATTATATGGAAATCATACTTACCAAAAATCTTTTTCTAAATTGGAAATTATTAGGATGGACCCTGCTTGCAATCGCATTCGGAGCCGGAATATTCGAGGAATTTTTTTTCAGGGGATTTTTGCTCAAATACTTTGTGGAAAAAAACCTGAGCTCCATAGGACTAATTATCACCTCCGTTATTTTCGGGGTTGTACATTTTAACGGGGGATCTTATGTGGCTCCGATCCTTCTTATCTTTGTGGGATTTTCATTTGGAATTTCTTATTTAAAAACCGGTAATATATGGGTGCCTGTGACCGCACATATCACATATAACGCATCCATGCTTTTGGCTGGATTTCTGCTTGGGGATCGGATCTCTTAATGAACATGCAAAAAAAAATTCAACATAAAATCCTAAAAACCTTATTCGTATTTTTCTTTTTGTCTTCCTTCTCTTCCGTTTATGCAGGGGAAGTTTTCGAATTAGAAGGTGATCCCGGGGAGAACGATATCAGGCTGCTTTCCGCATTGAACCGATTGACTTATGATAGGATATTATCCGACCAAAATACGAAAGGTTTTGCATTCAGATACGTTTCTAAATGGTATTCACCCTTACGATTGGACGTATTCGTTTTAGGACTTGCAAAAAGAGAAAAGATGAGTTTGATCCGGATCGAGTCTTCTAAAAAAGGAGCAGAAAGGGTCTTTAGAAACTTTCTCCAGGAAGAACTCACTAAAAAAGAGTTAACTGGAGGGCTCGGAATTTATAACTCCGCGGACGTTTCGGAAAATGTAAAATTCGAACCTTATCGTAAAAGTTATTTTTGGAGCGAATCCTTAGCATTGATCCATCCGGCTGCTTCCGTCTTTTATAACTCTTATAAATCTCCTGTCTACGGGGGTTCGGATAGAATTAAAGGAATATTCGGTTATCTCATCACGGATCTTTTACTCGCAGGGGTCGGTTATTATTATGCGACTACTACGATGGAGAAGAACAGTGCTCTCGAGTCTTATTTCCTAAAACCTACCGCTTCCGGAAATGTTTTGGATTCTCCCGGAGCGCCTGTATTTATCGGTTTATTGATCATTCCTAGATTGTATAGAATGATCGGCGGTTGGCAGGATACCTATACCCATAATAGGATCATGGAGATCTCGGTTTCCAAATCGTTTTAAGGATCTTTTATGTTCGGAAAAGTCTTACAAGAGTTCCGAAAAAGACCGCTATCGTCTTATTTCACCATTAAGGGCAGAAGGTCTTTATTTCTATATTGTGTTTTGACCGGGATCGTTTCCGGCTTGGGAGCACTTCTTTTTTCCAGAGCGCTCGCCTGGGCGGAATACATTTCTTTAGAATCAATATCAGGTTTACATAATACGCATTCGGGCGGAGAATTTTACGTTTCGCTTGAACCGATTGCCTCCATTTATTTGGGAAGATGGGCGCTTTTGGTACTTCCACCTTTAGGAGGATTAATTTCGGGTTGGATTATCTGGAAATTCTCTAGGGATTCCGCCGGTACTGGAACGGATTCCTTGATAGATTCTTTTCATAATAAAGAAGGTAAGGTGGACCCTAAAGTCCCTCTGATCAAGTCGATCGCAACCGTTTTCACGTTATCTTCCGGAGGAAGCGGAGGAAAAGAAGGTCCGATCTCCTTGATCGGCGCCGGATTCGGTTCCTTAGTCGCAAATTTAACTAAGGCGGGTGCAAGGGCAAGACGCACTCTATTACTCGCCGGGACTGCAGGGGGTCTAGGTGCCATATTTCATGCACCTTTAGGAGGAGCATTAACCTCCGTAGAGATGGTATACAGAGAAGATATAGAAAGCGATACATTGGTTCCTTGTATCATTTCTTCGGTAACTGCGTTCCTGACATATTCTTCCTTTAACGGGTTCGGTTCCGTATACAAAGTTCCGGAGATCGGCTTTATTGAATATAAGGAACTCGTCTTTTATTTGTTTTTAGGGATCGTGTGTTATTTGAACGGTGCCTTTCTTATCAAGGTGTTTCAGTTCGTTCAGGAATGGTCTAAGAACTGGAAATTTCCGATGTGGGGAAAACCTGCGTTAGGCGGCATTCCTGTAGGCATCATAGGTTATTTTTTACCTGAAGTTCTTGGGACTGGGGCAGGGGTTCTGCAAGATGTATTGGAAGGTAGCTTTCAATTTCCGAATTACGCTTCTTCTTTGGATCGAGATATACAGATCATTTTTTTCTTCTTACTACTTGCATTCTTAAAAATTATCTCCACTTCGTTTACGATCGGAAGCGGAGGATCCGCAGGAATGTTCGGGCCTTCCTTATTTATTGGCGGGATGTTGGGTGGAGCGCTCGGCACCTTTGCGAAATTGGTTTTGGGTTATCAGGTATCCGTCGCTTCTTTCGTGCTCGTAGGAATGGGAGCCTTTTACGCGGGGATTGCAAGCGCACCGATCGCAGGAATGGTGATGATCTGCGAGATCATAGGAAGTTATTCACTTCTTCCTCCTTTGATGATCGTTTCCATCATAACTTTTGTTCTTTCTCACAAATTGAATTTGTATAAAAGCCAGAAAAATACTCGTTTCCAATCCCCCGCCCATGATTGGGACATGAACCGAGATTTATTGGAAGGAATACGGATCGAAGATATTCGGGATAGGCTCAGGAATATTGCAGAAGTCAAAACATCCGTTTTACTCTCTCAGCTGGAAGAGGAAGCTTTGAAGATCAACGCCAGCGATTATATCGTAATACAAGAGAATGGAAATTATTTTGGGATGATATCCTTACGCACTAGTCGATTATTTTTAGAAGGAAGGGATCTCACTCAAAACCTGATCCTTGTAAAAGATGTCGCCGACACATCTATTCTTCCGATTTCCATCCGAACAAACCTGGCGACCGCATTTAAGGCCCTATTGGATATGGGGATGGATAAGATTCCTGTGGAAGAGAATGGAAAATATTTGGGATATTTACGTTATGCTGACATTATTTCCATATATTTTGAAAAGACTCGATCTGCTAAGCCGGTTTCAAGCACTTAAGCTCAATTTAGCTCCTTCTTTAAAAGCTAAAAATATATGTAGCGTTCATTCTTTTACAATAATCAATGTTTATCTTCAAATTTTAGCGATTTTTACTTTTTTATGAATAAAAACACCTAAAGGCTCTTTTTTTGATTTTAGTGGACAATTTTGGGCTTTCCGCTAAGATACGGAAAATTTTTAAAAAATAACTGATGTGTAATAAAGAGATCAGCCAATTCTAGATGGGTTAGAGTAAGTTAAGGAATTGGTTCAAAGCAGGAAGGGACAATGCGAAACAGAGTTTCTAGTCAAAAAATTATCTCCAGGTCGAGGATTGCCCTCGCAGTTTTGGGGATATTGGGAGTTGGCACATCCGAGCTGACTGCCGGTAGTTATGGGGATATATATGGAGCCCATGCGGGTGCAGCCGGGATGGCCGGGGCAGTTACCGCTACGGTAAACAATTCGTCTTCGGTTTTCTATAATGTTGCCGGATTGGGAAGATTGAACGAAGCGGATTTGTTCATCGCTCAATGGGAACAAAAGGAAAAAGAGAAAGAAGCAGCGGCTAGCGGAGAAACTCCCAAAGACGCAAATGGGAATCCTATTCCTCAGGAAGGTCCTTTGTTGAACACCGAACCTCAAACAGAGGATGGTGGAGCTCCTGCTAAGTGGTACAAAAGAGCTTGGTTTAATTTCAGAGACGGCTTTGCAAATATGGGAAAAGGGATGTTCACGTATCAGCCTCTTCTCCGTCCGAACCGTCCTTATCATGAAGTGTCTTTTTTAGGAACTTACGCAAACCCTACGTTAAAGAATAACGCTCCTAAAAACGAGAACACTAAAAACCCGGATGACAGTTACGTTGGTTTGGGTTTTACTATGAACCTAAACGAAATTTTCGATATCGGTAGAACCATTCGTTTCGGATTGAATGCTATCGTTCCTGCTTCCGGAAATTTGATGGTAGTGAACGATCAAAACCCTACCGTTCCTAGATATCTTAATTCAGGAAAAAGTAATGAACGTCCTACTATCATGGCCGGGGTCGGTGTGGAACTTTGGAAGGACCGTTTGTTTGCAGGGGTTGGTATCACCGCTCTTGCTGGAGGTTCCGGTGCGATCTTGCTAAAAGACGTTCCGATCTCTCCGGATCCAGTAACTGCTAACTCACAGGTAGTATTAACTTTAAAGCCTATCATCAATCCGACTTACGGTCTCCAATTCACTTATGGAAAATGGAGTGCCGGGGTTTCGTATAAAAGAGAAACCTATCTGTCTGCGGACCCGATCCCTGCTCGGGCCCAGACTACTCTTTTAGGAATCCAATTGGATTTTGATCTGGCTTTATTGGATCAGTACAACCCGAGAGTTTGGTCTTACGGTATAGGATTCAGACCGACAGAAAAACTTTTATTAAGTGTAGATGTGAACAGAGAGATCTGGAGTTTATATAAACTTTCCAGGATTAAGGAAAAATATTCCGAGCCTTTGGATTTCCATGACACAACCAATGTTCGTATGGGAGCAGAATATGCTTTCCGTCCTTTCTTGAAGTTTCGAGGAGGGATCGGAAAAAGACCATCCCCTGTTCCACATTACGCGGGGGAAAACAATTGGATGGATAACGATCGTATGATCTATTCCCTAGGTGTTTCCTATATCTTCAATGGAAGGAATTTCGCATTCTTGAAAGATAGATTGAAAAACCCCGTAATTTTCGATTTGGCTCTTTCGAACCAACAATTGAGAAGTGTTGAGATAAATAAATATACTCCTACGGAAAGGAATCCAAACTATAATTATGGCGGTTATATCTGGTCAGTAACCTTCTCCGTAAGCTTATTCTTCTAAACTTCTTCCCATTGTCGGGAAAATGAAATAACATTTGTTATCTAATAGCTCCATCTGAGGCGGAATTCGAAACCCGCCTCGGTTCTTTTTCTTGACCGAATGATCGCTACAGAGATAGTCGAAACTCGGTATAGAGATGGAAAAGAATATTATTGAACTGATCACTCCCGTTTTTTTCGTATTGGTAGTTGTGGAACTGCTTTATTCCGTATTTGGGAACAAACCGTTCTATCGTTTTAAGGATTCCATCAATAATCTTTCAGCCGGGATTTTTATGCAGATATTCACTGTGTTTATCTCTCTGGGATTAATGGCGGTCTATTCCTGGGTATATGCAAAATTTGGAATATTGAACATTTCCAACGATTCCTGGATAGGCTGGGTGTTTTGTTTCGTTCTGGCAGACTTCTTCTATTATTGGTATCATAGGTTCGGACATGAAATAAATATTTTCTGGGCTTCCCATGTTCCTCATCACCAAAGTGAAGATTATAATTTTACGGTGGCTTTAAGACAAGGAGTCACTCAGAATACTTTCTCCCTACCTTTTTATCTTCCTTTGGCAGTGATGGGGTTTCCTCCTATCATGTTCCTTCTTTGTATCCAGATCAATTTTGCTTATCAGTTTTGGCTTCATACTAGAGCGATCCCTAAGTTGGGAATTTTCGAGTGGGTGTTCAATACTCCTTCCCAACACAGAGTACATCACGGAAGGGATCCTAAATATATAGATAAAAATTATGCAGGAACCTTTGCGATCTGGGACAGAATGTTCGGATCTTATAAAGAGGAAGAAGAAGAACCTATCTTCGGGATCGTAAAACCGATGCAGACCTGGAGTCCAGTTTGGACACAATTCCATTATTTCGAAGAATTGTTTCTTCTTTCCTGGAAGACGAAAAGTTGGAAGGATAAATTTTTAGTTTGGTTTAAACCTCCGGGTTGGAAACCGAAAGATCTGGGGGAATCTGTCGTTCCTCCAGAGATAGACCGATCTAATTACCAAAAATTTAATACACATATTCCTTATACACTTCTCGCGTATTCCATTACTCAATTTTTCTTTGGGTTGGGCGCATCTATGGTATATATAGAGTTCAAAAAAGAATTACCTCTATTGGAAATGTGCACTTTAGGTTTTTACGTGCTATGGACTCTTTGGAATATCGGTGCGATCTTCGAATTAAAAACTTCGGGAATCGTCTCCGAACTGATCCGTCTGGCTTCTATCGCCGCTTTGACCTACGTGTATCCTTTCGATTTCACTCATGTGGAACGATTGACTGCGGTTCTTCCGATAGAAACTTTGAAATATCTTCCTATGTTAATGAAACAGGTCGCATTGATCTCGTTTTTCGTGTTGGGAGGTTTTTTGGTTTCTCAAAAACGGTTTTTCAGCATCAAAGGATACACGCCTAAAACAGTTTAATCCCGGTTTTTTGAGCTAGTTTTTAGAATGAAAAGCGCCTTTTCAAAGAAGGCGCTTTTTTTATGGCCGTGAAAATAAATTGACGAAGTGTGTTTCGGCAATATCCACTTAGAACCTATGATTTCCCGTTTTTCCTCCTCGGTTCTTGCGACTATCTTTCTGATCTTACTAGGGACCGATTTTTTTGCACAAGGATCCGACCCCTCCGAAAGTGATACACCCACAGCGATTACGGAAGAAGAGAAGGCCTCCAAGTCCCCGGTCTCGGTATCGTACGCTAGAATAGATTCCGTTCTTTTATATTCAGACTTGGTTTACGTAACAAGGCAATCCGAGGTTAAACTTCCGGTCGGAGTTTCGGAAGTTTTATTGGGAGAAGTCCCGATC
Source organism: Leptospira sp. B5-022 (assembly GCF_000347035.1). GTDB lineage: Bacteria > Spirochaetota > Leptospiria > Leptospirales > Leptospiraceae > Leptospira_B > Leptospira_B cinconiae. Next base: position 368,651 of record NZ_ANIJ01000015.1, on the reverse strand, counting down.
GCTTCTTTGGATAAAAGTGTGATCGTCACATTTACGGATCCGAATAAAAAATTTAAGATCAAAGGGATCCGAGTATCGGAAAAAGCTTCTAGAAGAAAAAAATCCCAAGAAGCGGAAGAATTAGAAAAAAGAAAAGAAGGTCTACTCTTGGCATTAAGCACAAAGTCCAGAGAGGTCCAAGACCTTTTGGATTGGGAAACTTCCATCAAATCTATCAAACCCTCTATTCGAGAAAAAGACGGACTAGTGGAGAAGATCGACTCCGAAAATTTTTCCTCTTTCCGAAAAACATACGCAGAACTTGCGGAAGATAATACAAAACTTAGATTATTAAAGCTGGAAGAATTGGATCGAATCCGGGAAGAATTTTATATAGTTACTACTAAACTTGCTCATCTTGCAGAAGGAGATACGCTTCGCAGGAAAGAGATCCGATTGGATGTGGAATCCGATTCCGCAAATGTTTTTCCTTTCGAATATAAATATCTGATACGAGGCGCGAACTGGTATCCTCGTTATACTTTGGAATTGAATCAAAATGGACAAGAGGCGGAATTAGGTTGGCATGCTTTAGTTAGAAATGAAACTGGAGAGGATTGGAAAAACGTTCGATTAGAATTTTCCACGGCTAATCCGAACCAAGACATAGACTTACCTGAGTACCGAGAATATAGGATCGCTTCCAAGGAAGTTGCAGTGTATTCGGGAGATGAGGATTATTCCGCCGCAGACAAAGAGTATAACGCGCCTTCTAAACCTTCCGCAAATGCCGGCAGTGTGATCCAAAGCAAAAAAGAATCTAAGAAAAAAGCTCCTGCTCCTAAGGTTTCTCAAAGAAGTAAGGCAGAAGAGAGAATAGACGACGTCTATTACCAAGAGAAGAACGATAGTCCTTTGATGCAGTCCCGCGCATTGATCGAAGGAAATTATAAGGATAGATCCAATTCACTTCGTGTGGAAGAAAATATGAACAGGCTGCAAGGAGAACTTGCGAGCCAAAAATATTCCTTCGACCAAGGGTCTTACGAAGAATCCATTCGATATGGAAAGGAAGCTCTTCGCAGATTTTCCGGTTTGAGAGAGAGTTCCAGAAAAGAATTGAAAGAACTCGAAAACGAAGTACAAAATCTTCTGAATAGATCCTCTCAATTAAGTTCCGATAAAAAATATTCCAATCAGTTGATCGCTCCGGGAATTTCTTCCGAAGGATTTGATTTCAGATATATCGCTCAGTCTCGAGAAAAAATCCCTTCCGATCGAACATTGAACCGGGTCTTTCTTCGCAAAAGAAATATCTCGGTTCGTCCAGGGTACGAGACTTCTCCCCTTACGAACGATGGAGTTTTTCTGAACGTGGTATCTTCGAATACGGAAAGGGAACCGCTACTTGCAGGTCCTCTCGAAATTTATTCCGGCGAAAATCTTCTTGGAACTACAACCGTCTCCACTCTAAAACCCGGGCAAGAGATCAAAATGGAACTTGGTCCTGATCGGGATATCAAGGTGGAAAGAAAGCAGGAAAAACTGGATGATAAGTCCGGGATCATTTCCCGCAAAAAGAATATCCGATATAGAGTTACCATTTCCGTTAAAAATAATAAACGTAGAGCCGTTCCTGTTCGATTGATCGATCGTATTCCTTATACGAACGACGATAGCGTACGGGTAGAATGGGCTCCCGGGACGGATACTCCTAAGTCCAAAACCGAAGACGGGATCCTGACATATGAATTCGAAATAGGGGCGAATTCCCGCAAAACGATCCAGTTTGAATACACAGTCTCCTATCCTGCGGACAATATCCTGAGAGAAACTCCAGGTTCGGATTCTTATTGAGGCTAATCATGAAAAATTATAAAAAATTAATGTATTCATCTCTCGTTCGTTTTACTTTTCTATTCGTTTTGATTTCTATTCCCATATTCGGAAAAGAATTCAACCTTCCCATCAAGGAAGTGACTGTTCACCAAGGAACTGCTCAGATCCTCAGATCAGGTCGAGTGCAGCTAGAACCGGGAACAAACAAGATCGAGATCTCCTATTTGCCTGTTTCCCTTTTAGAAGAAACCTTAACAGCTGCGGTCAATTCTTCTCAGGTAGAGGTCACGGGTTCCAGGACTTGGAAGGAAGAAGGTACAGCCGCCTCGAATCCGGAAGTCGCTCAACTCCAGAAGAAAGTGCAACAACTGGAAAAGGACATGGAAAGTATATTAGCAAAAGAGAATGATCTAAAAGCAGAAAAGGATCTACTGTCCGAGATGCGCAAAAAGGTTTCGGATGTTGTGGGCCGTAATCTTCTCTATGGTAGGGTAGAGGGGGACGGAAAAAACTGGGGGGCCTATCTCAAAAAAACCAGAGATGAAGCAGTTTCTATTTTTGCATCTTGGGAGAAGTTGGAAAAATCCAAACGTAAAGTCCAAACAGAACTGGAAGAAGCAAGAGCACAACTTTCACTCTTATTGTCTCAAGCGGAAAAAAGTACACGTACTACTTGGGTCCAGATCGTAAACACCGGTTCCGAGACTAAAAGTGTGGAACTTCGTTTAAGCTATTTGGTTTCTAACGCCGATTGGAGACCCGCTTACATCCTGACTGCGGATGATGCTTTAAGTAAAGCTAAGTTAGAATATATAGTGGAAATCAGACAAGAGACGGGAGAAGATTGGAGAGGGGTCCAACTTCTTCTTTCTACCACTAGACCGGACCTGTCACTCAGAAGGGACAGGCTTCGTCCATTACGATTATTTGATGTAGAGGTGGACTCAAAGCAGGAAATTCTCACCAACCAAACTCAGGCAGTTGGAGCCGCTCAAATGCCAAACGAAGAATCAAATATTCCTACTACGGAAGAACCTTCTCCCTCCAGCGAAAGAGGGAGTGGATTTCTATTCAGGCTTCCTAAAACGATCACGTTAGCCTCTCAAAAAGAATCTAGAAAATTCGAGATGTTATCCTTTAATGCACCCATCCAGGTTAAAACGATCGCTTCCCCCAGGTATAAACCATTTCCTCTTTTAGAAGCCGAATTCCAAAATATGGGTGAGTTTCCGATTTTACCCGGTGAAGTTTCTTTGTTCAGAAGTTCAGGACTTGTGGGAAGGACAAAAGTCCCCTATGTTTCTCCTAAAGAAAATCTTTCCGTTTCATTAGGAACGGAAGGTAGTTTAAGACTTTCTTATAGAAAAGATTGGAACCAAACGAAAGAAGGATTGATCTCCACTCAGAAAGTGATGGAGAAGAAAGTTTATCTCAGTTTGGAAAATTTCGGCAAAGAAAGTAAAAAGGTAATCGTAAGAGAACAGATCCCTATTTCCGAGTCTGCCGGTGTAAAAGTGGAAGTGAATGACGAGAGAACCACTCCAGGTTCAAAAGAATATCGTCTTAATTCCGGAATTTTAGAGTGGAGTTTGGAAATTCCGGCTTCCGGCAAAAAAGAGATTAAATTGGAATATAAGGTAACATATCCTAACAATCAGAACTTGGATTTTTTAAGATCATTTTAAGATCTTACTTTGTAAGGTTTCTTTCTCCGCTTCTGTCCACGGAATTTGGGATACCTTGTGTGTCCCAGAGTTCTAATTCCAAATTTAAAGGAAGATGCGCCGGTGCAGAGATCTGAAATTCACCTTCTCCTTTTCTTGCTTGGAAGCAGATCTGTTCGGTTCGTAAAACTCTTTCCGGTTCGCTAGTTCTTTGTGGATTCCAGTTTTGTGTTTTCGTAGGAGAGGAATTTTTTCTTTTTAAATTTAGAATTACACATTGATTATCAGAGTCCGAATTCTCAAAAACGAATTTGACTCTGTAAAAATGTTCCTCCGAATCGGTTTGTTTCTTTTCGATCTCGGAGATCCGGATCTTGGACTTTTGTTTTTCGGGTTCTAGTTCGGTTCGTTTAGACAGAGGTTCTTGTTTTAAAAGATCTTCGATTGCAAGGAAGAAGTCGCTATCTTCTCCGACATTATAAAATTTTCCGTTCCCTGTTTTTGCAAGAGACTGCATGATCCTTTTTTCATCCGGTTTTAATCCAAGTCCTAGGATATACATTTTGAAATTTACGCCTTTTTGTTGTAAGACTTGGAGTTCTTTTTCGGGATTTCCATAACAACTTTCAATTCCATCCGTTACTAAGATCAGATCCGTCGGAGTTTTTCTTCGGATAATATAATCACCTGCGATTCGGATGGACTCTGCAAGCGGGGTCGCCCCGGAAGGGGTTAGGCCGAAAAGTTTGTTTTGAAAGCCGGGACGATTTCCTTTTTCTAAAGGTTGGTACAACCTGGAAGATTGGCAACCGGGGAGACGATTTCCGTAAGCGATAAAACCTACTTCGGTCTCTTCAGGAAGTTTTTCTACAAAATGTCGAACGTACTTCTTAGCTAAATGTACTTTTTGGTAAATCCCTAGATATTCGTTCATGGAGCCGCTTGCATCTAAGATAAACAATTTGGCTCTTTCCGATTGTTCGGGCATAACAAGTTCGGGAGATGTATCCGAAACGATAAAGGAAGGATCAAGAAGTAAGAATATGAGTAGAATATACTTTATATATTTATAATTAATATGGGGTCTATATCTGAATATTTGGAAAAAGAGCATTGGCGATCCGAATACTATATTCCTTATCGGACAGAAGTAAAAACACCTTAGAATCTATCGCAAATAATCTTTTAGTATTTCTATTTATGTCTTATTTGTTATGAGTTGAGTATTATTTCTTATTCCAATAAACGAACTGAGGATAAGATTGTATTTCTCCGAATCGGATCTTAAGACAAGAAACGGATCCATACTCTAGAACCAAACGAAACGAATTCTCCAAAGGGAAACCTAATACGATAGAGGACAAACATCGGATGGGTCCGCCATGGGTGACCCAGATTGTTTTGTATTCCGATATTTCTCCTTCTTCTTTTTTGAGATTTTCCCAGGACCTTGCTTCTTGCAGACCTTCTTCCCAAGATCTTAAGATCCTTGTTTTTAATTCGGAATAGGTTTCCCCACCTGGTGGTCTTCTGTTTACGTAGTCTTCCATCCAAGGATCCGTTTCGAATCTAGGAAGGTCTTCCCACAATCGTCCTTCCCAATCACCGAAGTCCAACTCTTGGATCTTCGAGTCCACTTTCCAAGCAGGAGCGTTCGATTTAGATTCCTGATGTTTACTGATATATTCCGCTAAACTATAACATCTGAATAAAGGGCTGGTCCGGATAGAATGCACTTTTTCTGGAAGAAGTTTCAGCACATTCTCCGCTTCTTTTTCAAAACTGGAAGGTAGTCCTAGATCGGATTTACCATAACAGGTTCCGGGTTCCACTTCCGGGGTTGTATGTCTGACTAAAAAGATTTCCATGCGGCAACGATCCCGATGAGATATAATAATTCGGTGACTTGTTGGACTGCACCTAAACAATCTCCCGTATATCCGCCCAACCATTTTTTATAAAAATTCCTAAGATACAAATACCCGAAAGTTTGCAATAGAAAAGGATACAAAATAAATCCGAAAACCCGGTCAGATGGAAGATAGTTATTATGTAAGAAAGCGAGCCAAGGAGCCAATCCCCAGATCCCAGCGATGAGTACATTAGAGGTTTTTAATGTTTGAATGATGGGTTTTGCCTTGGACAGCTGATCTTCTCTCACATAAGAAAGTGTTTTTGCGGTAAATAGAGCCCAAAACCTACTGGAAGAATGAGAAGAAATTATAGTTATAAATAGCACTTCGATAGAAAAATCTTCCAGAGATTTATAACAGAAAAATTTCAGGAGAAGTACAAGAATGATCCCGATGGTCCCAAAGGCACCGATCCTACTGTCCTTCATGATATCAAGGATCTTCTCCTTAGTCCAACCCCCTCCGAAACCGTCGCAAACGTCCGTAAACCCGTCTTCATGAAAAGCTCCGGTCACCAAAACGGAAACGGCCATTGCCAAAACGATGCTAATCTCCCAGCTCAAAGAAAGATGTGAAACCCACAGGACGAACCATGTCGAAATTCCGACAATCCATCCTACTAAAGGAAAATATCTGGAAGAAGAATTAAGATATTCGTCGGAATGTTCCACCCATGCCGGAACAATGATGCGGGTATTATAACGTACGGAGGAAAAAAAAATGATCAATTCTTTGCGGATAAATCCAAACATGCAAAGACGAACTTATTCATTCCTCCGATTCGATCAGCGAGAATTTACCTCGCGCTTAGTCTTTTTTTTCCGAAACGCCCGCGGATTCGAAGCTTGCCATTTCTCTCAAAAATGCCAATGCGGATTCTAAAATCGGATAGGCGAGTGCGCATCCGGTCCCTTCTCCCAAACGAAGCCCGAGATCTAAGATAGGATCTGCGTCGAAAAATTCGAGAATCAATCTATGACCTTGTTCGGAAGACTTGTGAGCAAAAACCGCGTTTCGAACGATCTTCGGCTCAATTCTGGAAGCTGTTAAGAATGCGGAACTTGCGATAAAACCGTCAACTAAGATCAAACGATTCTCTTTATAAGAAGAAAGCATCGCTCCGCAGATCATCGCGATCTCGAAACCTCCGAACTTAGAGAGGACTTCAATCGGATCTTTTGGATTTACTTGGTGTTTTGACCTGCATTCACCTAGGATCTTTTTCTTACGATCTAAAGATTCGTCGTCTAAGCCGGTACCTCTACCCGTAAGGTCTTCCGTGGAACGATCCAAAAAAACGGAAGCGAGTAGGGAAGCACTGGAAGTATTTCCTATTCCCATTTCTCCGAAACCGATCACGTTACAATTTTTTGGGATCCTTGTTGTTGCGATCTCTCCGCCGATACGGATGGCTTCTTCACATTCTTCTCTAGTCATAGCCGGTTCGTTTAGAATATTCCTAGTGCCTGATGCGATCTTTGCAGATATAAAATCAGGATGAATTTGTTCGAAGTTGCCGGAAACTCCTGCATCTATTACTAACAATTTGATCCCATGTTGTTTGCAAAATACGTTGATGGCCGCTCCTCCATTCAAAAAGTTTAATACCATTTGGTATGTGACTTCTTTTGGAAATGCGGAGACTCCGGAGTCCGCGAGTCCATGATCCCCTGCGAACACCATTAAATGAGGATTGGATAATACGGGATCTATAGTGTTTTGGATCGTACCTATACGGTAAGCTAGATCTTCTAATTTTCCCAAAGCGCCTAATGGTTTCGTCTTGGTATCAATCTTATTGCGTAAATGTTTATCTAAGTTCAATTGGTATACATCTTTAGGGCGGATCATATTGTTTTCACTTTCAAAAATTTAAATCGTTAAACCGAAAAAAGGATCGGAAGATCTCTGCTTCGGTTTTAAGTCAAGGAGTCACAGATCTTGCTATAACTCCGTCTATATCGGGATTTGCATGAGCCGCGTCAATCGGTAGAGTTGATAGGATTGTTTTTGCCGCAGAGATTTTTATATAGGCAAATCCATTCGTTTGGATATCGGTCTTCAAACTTCCATCACATCCTGTCCCTGAATTTCCAAAATTAGGATCGGCTAGGTCGAAACCGTCTCCTCCTCCGCCACCATTAACGATATCAGTATCAAAAACTTCCGAAACGGTCATAGGATTTGTATCCTGATTATAAACGAAAGGTGTGATACCTGCGAATCTTTCCCAATAAATTGGATTTCCTACAAAAGTGTTCGGATCGGGGTTCGTATATTCAGGATCCCAACCGCACCAATTGATTAAATCGTTTCCGACTTCAACGATTAAAGGTTCCATAAATACGTTGTTAAAAGGGTTGGAATCGTTTTGTACCCCGATGAAAAAAGGATTTTCGTAAACTATAAAATCGATCCCGCTTACGGGAAGAACCTTAACTCCGGACCAACGAAGTATGATCGCAGATCCGCTTCCGGAATCTTCTAAACTATAAACGTCCAAGGAGCCGTTAAATTTTCCCTGACCGCGAACTCCATCCACCAAACAATCGGAATCTTTGAATCCGACCCCGTTACTTGTCGGTGCAGAAACGATTTCATCGGCTACAAAAATTCCTCTACCTGTTTCCGGATTTTTCGAATCACAGGAACTTAGGAAACCGGATCCCCCTAAACCTAAAGCAAGAAGCGACTCGGCAGCGGATGAACTCTTGGAATCCTCACAATTGACGAGCCCAATAGAGAAACAGGCCAATATTAAGGAAATTTGAAATATTTTCATAAGGATTTCTTGCTCAACCTGTTTCTCTTATTCGATCTTAATTCAATTCAAGCCTGCTCCAAGGAGCCGGATCGAAACCGCTATTTAAACCGCAACCTGCGTTAATGTCGCTTGGATCGGAATAATAATCCAAATCATCGTCTTTGGCGGATGCTAAAGTTGTTTGAGTAGATACGTCTGAAAGGTCCGGACAAACGTAAGTTTTACCGTCTTTAATCGTCCATCTATACCAACCGTAACTTCCTTGAGAGAAGGAAGAATCTGAACGGAAGCGAACATAAATGACTTTTTTATTCGTATCGATCTCTTGGATTTCTCCGTATAAATAACTGTTTCCGTAAGTTTCGTCGAACATGGTTTGTGCGACTAAAGAAAGGGAAATATTGTACGTACCAACGATTTCATTTCCCGGCGCAGTATAAGTCCCGCCCGGGTAATCGGAAGTTCCATTGTAGTAATTGTAATTGCCCGCAATCGGATTTAATCCTGCAACTGCTACTAAAGCAAGTATGTTCTGATCGTCGGATTTTTTTGAATCTCCCAAATCGAAACAATTCACAAATACGAATAGTGAAGTGATGGTTAGCAGCAAGGTCGCTAGTTTTCTGAATCTTTTCATTTTTCTCTCCTGGTTCTGCCGGATATCGCAGAAAAAGAAAATAAAAGCAAAATTACGTTAGTCGATCATTGATCTTGTTCAGATCTGAACGATTGTGTATTTGCGGTGGTTTCTTTTTCCGTTCGAGAGCCCCGACATTTTAACTTTCGGGGCCCCATCGCAGAAAGCGCGGATGCGCTCAAGAGCGAGATTTACGATACTCCCCAACCTCGAGGTTTCAGTATCGCGGGGAAGATCTGGCTTATTCCGTGTAAAACGGACATCACAGTTGCGGGTCAGCGCGGGATTTTCACCCGACTTCCTCCCTGAAAGCGTAATTCCAGGTTTTGGTTTAGCGCTTCCCCTGGCAAGGGAAAAACTATTAGGATACGAAAGGTATCTATTCCTTGCAATATCGGAATAAATCTGCGATATTCAAAGTATAGGGACGGATTGGAACGATTCGGTGCATAATTTAAGATCAATGAGACTTATAGTTCGCAAAAAATTCGGGAAAGATCTTTCATAGACCGAAAATAAAAGAAAGAGTTCTAATAAAACTTCTAAAGAGGAATCCGATGAAAATTACCCGATCCACTTTTCTAAAAGCCGGAATTTTAACCGCCGCAGCTTTATTAGGAAGTCGTAAGGGAAATTTATCCGCTCAAAATACAAACTCCGGGAAAAAGGTGATCATACTTGGTGGGGGACTTTCCGGACTTTATTCCGCGTACATTCTAGGAAAAACGGGAAGTAAGGTAACTCTGATAGAGGCTACCGACAGAGTTGGAGGAAGAGTAAGATCTATACAGGATCCTTCCGGCCATGTGGTGGAGCTAGGAGCGGAATGGGTTTCTTCGGAGGAAAAAACGGTCCGCAGTTTGGTTAGAGAACTGGGATTAAAATTGCAACCTTCTCCTTTGATCCCTGATCTGTTTTTAGGGACTTACAAAAAAGCGGGCACATGGGAACTTTCTTCTAAATCCCAGGAAATCCTAAGTAAATTAATATCACAAAATTCTAAATTAGATACGGCTCAACAACAAGCCTTGGATCGGATTAGCTTTTATAATTATCTAATATATCAGGGAGTCAGTCCGGAAGACTTGGCCTTGCTTGGCCATAAACTTTCTCTTCATTACGGAGATAGTATTCGCGTTCTATCCGCCGAAAAAGTTTTAAGCGATCTTGCACAATTCCCCCAAAGGAATAGTAGAATCGAAGGTGGAATGGAAAGTATCGCCAAAACCTTGGTGATGAATATAGAAAACACCGAATTCGTTTTTTCGGATCCCGTGCTGTCTGTGGACCAGGATTCTTCAGGAGTTACGGTAAGTACAACTTCCGGCAGAAAATTTAACGGTTCAGCTTGTATATGCACTTTACCTGCGAATCAAATTTCGAACGTAAAATGGAATCCGGGACTGGATAAGGAAAAACTATTGGCCGCATTGAGAGTTCGCTATTCGCAGATCTTTAAATTGTTTTTGGTATTAAAAGAATCGCCATGGGAATCTTCTCCTTTTTCAGTCCATTCGGATGCTGCCGCTCAATTTTTATATGATGCAGGTACCAAGTCGGATACCGGAGATAAGGTTTTAGGTGTTATAGCTAACGGAGATAGATTTTCCGTATTCGATTCCGCCAGCCAAGACCAAAAAGTGGAATATATTCGCCTCACTCTCGATCGTTTGGGTTTGAAGAAGGACTTGCAGATACAAAGATTCTATTTTACGGATACTAAAAAAGATTACGTACCCAATGGGATCGCCGAATTTCCACCGGGAAGTTTTGGATCGGAGATCATTCTCAGAAAACCGTTTGATCGTATCTTCTTCGCAGGAGAACATACCGGAGAAATTACCGGTACAGTAGAGGCGGCATTAAGCTCCGCGATCAAAGCTGTAAATCTGGTTTAAACAAAAAAACCCGGAATCACTTCCGGGTTTTTTTATCTTAAGATGCTAAGTCGGAAGGTTAATCTTCGATCACGCTCATTGCGTATTCGGATATAGCATCCCTTCTTTGTTCTGCAAAGTCTTTGTGGAACCAAAGGTTTTGGATCTTGGAAGCTTCTTTCTTGTTTCCGATGGTGATCTTGGTCATACACTCATCGACTGCGAACTTCATCGCTTCTTTCCCGGTCTCTCCGAGTCCTTTGTTTCGTTTTTTACGAACGATCTGGCCTCCGGATTTTTCCACTCGTTTGACTAAGGCATCGTAATCCTTATCGTCGATACAGAATATGGTCTCTGTCTTTTTGGAATCTCCCATTTTAACATCCACCTCGTATAAAGGTGCGCTGGAAATATGGATGAGTCCTAGGTCGAAAAGTTCCGGCCAATACTCGTAAAAGAAAGAAAGCATTAAGGAACGGATCGCATATCCGTCAAAATCCGCATCCGTGATGATACTTACTTTTTCATAATTCAGTTCGTCTATAGATTTTACTTTTTGGTCCAAAGGAAGACCTAGTATCGCGACTATGTTCTTTAGCTCTTCGTTTGCGATCGCTTTTGCTAGGGAAACTCCCTTGCAGTTCATGGGTTTTCCTCTGAGAGGGAACAGACCATGAAGTTTTGGATTTCTTGCGGGACGAAGACCGGCAATCGCGGAATCTCCCTCCGCTACGAATAATACCCTTCCCGAATCTCCCGGTTTTCCCGTAGGAGGCATGAGTTTAGGTATATTCATCTTACTTGCTTTTTTGAGTCCGCGTTGTGCGTCTTCGAAAGCTTTTAGTTGGGTACGTTTCTCCATTTGGAGTTTAACTTCTTCCAATAATCCGGTTTTTTTAATAAACTTATCTAAGTGTTTATCCACCGCATTTCGGATGTCTTCGTTTAAGTCGTTGATCAAATAAGATTTGTCCTGAGATTTAAAACGAGGATTGAGCAGCCTCATGTTCACATACATGTGAAAGCAGTTTCTTACGTCGTTACGAGTACAGCTTGTTTTGAGTTTTTTCTCTAAGGAAACGATCTGGCTTTTTTTACGGACCTCGTCACAAAGTCTATTTTCCAGATACTCGATGGCTGAACCGCCTTGAGGAGCAAATATGGAGTTCACCCAAGTCAGGTTTTTGTTCTGTCCGATCACTAAGTAAGCTTCTAAATGTAATTGGGATCCGGCAGACGGTGCATTGTAATCCAATTTGTAGTAAGTCAGATCGGAATGTGAGAATATCTCATCCAAACCTTTTTTGAACTTAAACTTTTCCTTCTTACCTTTATGAACGAACTGCACTTCCAATCCAGGATTGGTCATTGCAATGTCCTGCAGATACTGTTTCATCAGATCCACGTTGAAGGAAATATCCAGGTTATTGAAATACTTGGGATTAAGTTCGAATTCGACCGAAGTTCCGTGATCTTCTTTGGAACCTTTTTCGATCGCCTCAATCATATTCGTTTTTTTGCAAATAGGATTCAGTTTATCAATCTGATCTTTTGTGAGAACAGGGCAGTCGTCGAATTTTCCATGCTCGTCGAAATACAGGAAAGCTTTTTCTGTGTCTTCTTTGGAAAGTTTATAAGAACGGATCTGCTTCTTTGCGTCTTCGTGAATAGTGAACAGTTTTTTGAAAGTGACTGCGTCGTTAGTGGTTTTTACTTTAAAATAGGAAGAAACCATTCTTACGAGGGAGATACCTACTCCGTTCTGGCCGGCAACATGGTCTTGTTTTACCTGGTCGTCGAAGTTCTCTCCGTACATCAAATGTAGAAATACACCTTCCGCATTTTTTGCAGGGATACCCCTTCCGTTGTCGATGACACTTACGGTCTTTCTGTCGGAAGACAATTGGATGACCAATTTGGACATCTTATCCTTTTCAGGAATGGATTTATCCTTTTGGTTTTTGCGGTACTCGTCCACCGCGTTCATACAGGCCTCGTCCAAACATTTTAATTTGGCGGGAACGTCTTCCAATTCCTCATGGACGATTTCGTATAAATTGTCGCTGTTCTTACGGAAAAAATGCTGCTCGAATGTGGAAGTGGAGTTTTGCCCCAACCACATTCCGGTCCTCATCCTTACGTGTTCTACGTTGGAGAGTTTCTTGAAGTGTCGTTCTCCTCCGGACGTGGGCTTCTTTTCGGTTTTGGTTTTAGCAGTGCTCATTCCTTGTCCCATTTATCCTTCAGCTCGGTTAATTCTCCGATCATGAATTCCGTTAATTTTTTATCTTCTTTCACAAGCCCTTGGTATCTGGAAAGGGCGGTTTTGGCCTCTACAATGGCTTCTTCACATTTGCGAACTTCTTCTAAAGTCATCCTGTAGATGGGGATGGAGGCCAACCATTCAAAATATTTGAATTTTGCCTTCTGTAATTTATCCTCAAAATCCTTCTTGGATTTGATACCGATCACTTTTTCGTTCCATTTTTCTTTGATGAAACGGATCAATTCAGAGTTTCTTTCGATCTTCTCTTCTTCCAGACCTGCCAAACGTTTGAATCTACGGATCAAGTGGGTCTTTCTGAAATCGCAGAAACGTTTGATGATCTCTTCCGGTCCGAAATTTTTCAAACGACCGTCGTAAGTGATTACGTTATTGGCTAGAGTTTGAGTATCTTCTTTGGAGATTACCGCTGCGATCTCTTTCGCACTAGGCTTTTCTCCTTTTTTATAGTTCAGTTCTATACGGAAAGTTTGGCTGGAATGATCCACATAGTCTTTCAGCCAGGAATCTTTTCTTTCCAGAATATCATCCAGAAGATTGATTACCTTCTCCCTGTTCCAGTTCATAGGTGCATCTGTAAGATACAGAGTATCTCCTTCCCAAGTAAAACCGAAGGTAGTAGTCATGGTAATATTACCGGCCTCGGTCTTGGCCATTTTCACCTCACCCTTGTAATCCTTGTACCAAGGTTTTAAGGGCAGAGGCTTTTTGGTTTTGAGATAATTAACCTGCGAATTAATAATATCGGAAAGTTTGTGTCCCGGGATAAAACAACGGAAGCCAGTTGCAATTCCCATAATATTGTTCAGAAGGACTATAGGTACTTTTCCTACGAAGTGGATCGGTTCGTCTTCAGTCTCGTCGTAGTTTTTTACGTAATCGATATCCGGCAAACTTTCGAAAAATCCCAGATCTTTTACGAAGTCGGAAAGTTTTACCTCGGTGTATCGAGGAGAAGCGATTGCGCTCGGATCTAAAACGTCGCCGAACGTACCTTCTCCAGCAACTAGGGGGTGGTTGTTTGCGAACGTAAAATCCTGAGCCATCTGAGAAAGAGCGTCTTGGATGGATCTATCTCCGTGTGGGTGATATCCCATCGCGAGTCCTGCTACTTTTACGGTCTTCGTGAACCGGTTGCGTGCGTCCGAATTCCACATTGCCCAAAGAATTCTTCTCTGGACGGGCTTTAAGCCGTCGATTTCGTGAGGAATTGCCCGAGAATCGCAGACATATCGAGAATATTTTCTCTGATCGTCGTTGACTTGGTCCTCAAACGGTATTTTAGGGAAGTTTTCTTTACCTGATTTATTGGAATCTTTCATAGGACTTTTATTGCCAAAGGATTTTAGGACGGTTTTACTGTCAACCTTTTAACGTACTACCCGAATTCGTACATACTTTTTAGGAAGAAATCGACTCAAGTTGCAGTAATTCTTACTTTCTTGTTGGGAAACACCGATAAGGAAAGAAAATTTCCCGGTTTTTCCTTGAAGATTCGGACTAAAACGGGAAGTTTTTCAAGAAATCCTCTTTTTCCGGCTGTATTTTTTTGGAACCGAAGTCTCGATCTTATCTCACAGCAACATTCTTCTCACTAGGTTTAACCACCTATTTACTTTTTCTAATGTCTTGTTCTCTTTTGACGGAATGGACGGAAGAAAAACCTTTCGTTTCAGATCTTCCCAGTATTCGGATCTATTCCAATATTAGTTCTATCCCTGCAAGTTCCGAATCTTTCCGGAACCAGCCGGGTCATCTGAGATACTTAGTACTAGTGACCCAAGCTTCTAAGGAAAAAATTTGGACCGGTGAAGTGGATCTTTGGGAAACAAAAGAAGATTTTCATACTTCTCTCCCTAAAGGGATCGTTTTTCCGAAACTCAGTTTTAAGGCTTCCTTATTTTCCGGTTCTGCCAAATTAGAAGACGGGGAATCTTCTCATCCTAAACAAGTTTCCTTTCATCCCCAGGGAGTTCTCTCTTGGAATTGGGAAGGAGAAAGTTTGAGATCGGGAATACAAACTTTATCTCCTAAACAACTCAGTATTTCCGATTGGGGAATCCTATATAATTTTTCCCAATCAGGGATCGTATGGGTTGCTAAAGAATATAGAAGTTTAGGTAAGAATGTGGAATTGAATTGGGAGAATGTTCGCAATAACCGCACTTACTTGACCACGGATTACACAAGCCCGGGCGGTAAAAGTTTTCCATACGCGGACTACGATTATAAGAACCAAATATTTCAATACGTAAATATGGCAGAAGGTAGACTTCCCGTTTGGACTTTCAAAGAGGAAGGTGAATATCGTTGGGTCTGGGGAATTCTTCCGGAGGATCTACTGACTTCAAAGAATATATCGAAATGGAAACAGAAGAGAAGGGATGAATTCATACCTATACATTTTTATGATGCAGCCAATAATATTCCGTTTACTGCCTCGGCCGATTTGAAGAACTATCCAATCATCCTCTTAAAAGATTACGACAATGCCAGAAAATAAGGAAGTTAGAACCAGGTTTGCACCGTCACCTACCGGGTTCCTTCATGTGGGCGGAGCTAGAACCGCTTTATTCAATTACTTATACGCCAAAGCCCAAGGCGGAAAATTTTTATTAAGGGTAGAAGATACGGATCAAGCAAGATCTACCGAAGAATCTTTTAAAACCATACTTGAATCCTTAAAATGGCTGGGAATAGAATGGGACGAAGGTCCTCATGTAGGAGGTCCTTACGGTCCTTATGTTCAATCGGAACGGATTTCCATCTACAAAGAATATACGGAGAAGTTGATCTCCGAAGGAAAAGCTTACCGCTGTTTTTGTACTCAGGAAGAACTAGAAGCAAAGAAAAAACAAGCAGAGGCGATGGGGGTTCCGTATGTATACGACGGACTTCACGCGAATATGAGCGAGGCGGAAGTCCAAGAAAAACTGAAAGCCGGGACTCCTTATTCTGTTCGTTTTAAAACTCCTTCCAAAACTTTGATCTTCGATGATATCATCCAGGGAAAAGTGAAGTTCGATACGAAACTGATCGGAGATTTCATCATTGTAAAATCGGACGGCTTCCCTTCTTATAATTACGCAGTGGTTGTGGACGACGGGCTCATGAAAATTTCTCATGTGATCCGTGGAGTGGGCCATCTTTCCAATACACCTCGTCAGATCCTGATCTATGAGGCATTGGGTTTCCCGGTTCCGGAATTTGCTCACGCATCCGAGATCGTCGGGATGGACGGTAAAAAATTGTCCAAACGTGCTGGAGCGACTTCTATATTAGCATTTCGTGATTTAGGTTATTTACCGGAGACGTTCTTAAATTATATGGCTCTGTTAGGATGGACATCTCCTGACGGCCAGGAATATCTGCCAGGGAACATTCTTCCTAAAACATTCGATGTGCATCGTTGTTCCAAGTCGCCTTCCACCTTTGACGTATTTAAAAAACCGAAAGGTGGAGATGAAGAAGTTGCGACTAACTTCTCGAGCTTAGATCAGATCGCAGAAGCGATGAACCCGAAATCCAAATTGAATTGGCTTTCTAACAAATACATCAGAGAACTACCGATCCAAAAAGTAGCGGATAGTCTAGCTCCGTTTTTAGAGAACAGAACGGATATTCCGGAAGAATACAGAGATCCTAAAAACAAGGAATTACATTCTTTAGTCGATAGTGTTCGAGTGTATCTGGACAATTTACGCCAGGCTCCAGACTATATTGCGGAATTTTTCGTATCCGACCTGAAGGTCCAAGAGGGGGAAGCGAAAGAAATTCTTTCCCAAGAATTTTCTCCCAAAGTTGTCTCCACATTCTACGAATTATTAAGAAACTCGGATCCAAAGACCGATGAGGATTATAAGGCTTTGATGACCCAAACGGGAGAACAGACCGGCCAAAAGGGAAAGACCCTATTTATGCCGATCCGAGTATCCGCAACCGGCAAGGCCCATGGACTAGAGTTACCTATCCTATTTCCTCTCTTAGGGAAGGAAAAGCTACTCAAACGAATAGAGAAAATCTCGGTACAAGTAGGAATTTCTTTACCTTAGGATTTTTTCGGGGGATTTTTGTTGCAAAACCCCCCTTTCGCTCTGTATTACTATACTAGAGGACTTCTCAGATAAGAAATGAGGGATACGGCCGATTCACTTTTGGTTAAACATCATTCGGGTTCGTACGTTATGTTCCTACCTCCTGATTTAGCTAGCATTCGGGAGTTCAGAAGAGCCCTTCGCCAATCTTTAGAAGAGAATACATTCATCTCTAAAGATATCCAGCAGATCGAACTAGCAGCTGATGAGGCACTCACCAATTCCATTTCCGCAAATTATAATTCTAGTTCGGAAGAAACAATCATTTGCAGATGGATCGTTAACGATTCTAAGTTCACTTTATGGATTGTGGATTACGGTTCCGGTCTGAAAAAAGAAAAGATAGAAGAGCAAATTGCGGAAGCGAAACCTTCTTCCCTACAAGATTTCTTAAAAAAAGTAAAAACCTACCAAGAAGGCAAATGTGAAGTCCTTCCGAACAGAGGAAAGCTTACGCAGCATAGGAACTTGGGAAAAGGTTTACTCATTATGCAATCCTTAATGGACTCGGTAAAGATCATGTATCATTGTAAAGAAGGAAAAATTTCCTCAGACCCTACCGATTCCAGTATCCGCGGGTCTATCATCGAATTAGCATTCGATTCTAAAAAACACTGACTTTGACTTTAAACGAATACGCTCAATTTCTTTTAAGTTCTCCCAAGTTAGAGGATAAGTTATATTCTCCGGAAAAAATGCCGGAAGATATTCTTTGGCCGAATTTTCTTCCGAAGGACAGACCGGAAAGATCATCTAAAATATCTTTCTCGGATAAAAAATCGAAAATGCCCCGAGTGGAACATTTGAATTCCGAAGAAAATCGGATCCTTTCCCTCCATCATTTTGCTAATCATGAGCTTATGGCCGTGGAGATCTTCGCTTGGGCTATATTAAAATTTCAGAATGCTCCTTCTTCTGTTCGTAAAAGTATGTACAAGACGATCTTGGAAGAACAAAAACATCTGAAACTTTATTTGGGATCGATCCGAGAATGGGGAATGGACCTAGGAGATCGTCCCCTCAATTATATATTCTGGAAACAAACCCCCAATATGCAGACATTGCAGAAATTTTTTGCGATCATGGCCCTTTCTTTCGAAGGAGCCAATTTGGATTTTTCTATCATCTATAAAAAAGCATTCGAAAAATTCGGAGACCAAAAACGGGCCGATATCATGCAGATCGTTCATGAGGATGAGATCCGCCACGTAAAAAGAGGAGCTAAGATCGTATTCTCAGACGGGGTTTCCCAAGAACGACAATGGGAGAAATATCTGGAATATCTGACCCATCCATTTACTCCCAGAAGGGCAAAGGGATTTTTATATTTTCCGGAACTTAGGACCAAAGCCGGATTATCGACCGAGTTTGCAGAGGCCCTAGGAGCTTATACGGACGAATACGATGGTACTACAAATGCTAGAATCGTAAAAAATGTGTTAGGTATGGGGGCTAGTTAAGGCCTAGGAAATCGATAGACATCTGCTTTTCTTGGAAAGAAGCTGTAGTTCAGAATATGTTTCGTTTTGTTTCTTTTGCACGAGTACTGATTCTTTTTTCAGTAGTCATTCTTCTCATAGCTTGTAATTCAAAAACGCCATCCGATTCCCAGATCGTTTCGTTAACCATTCCGGAGGCCGAAGAAAAAAGTCCGGATGTAGTCCTAAAAAAATTGGGCAACCTGGACGAGGATCCGGATCTGGAAACATTCGCCTTAGTTCGCAATGGAACCGAAGAGATACTCGCAGTTTTCAAAAAACAAAACGGAGAATGGACTCTCAAATCAAAGATCGGTTTTAATCTTCTTAATATCGGTCCATTTGTTCACGATCCTAAGGTTTCCGCTTGGAAAGCCGGGGAAGATGAGAATACAAAGGAATCCGGCTATATAGTTAAAAGAATTCTAATGGAAGAACTTCCGGGAGATTCTTTCAATTCTCTCTTTTTGGAAGTTTTAAGCGAAGAACCGCCTTTAGGGCTTTTTTCCGTTCCGTACGTGATCCGCAAAGGTGAAAAAATTCTAGACGGACTTGCTTCTTTAAAGGATCATCAGTTTTTAGCGAAATCGAAACGTATAGATTTTTCCTATAATAAAGAAGAGAAGAATCTCACCATCTTTCCGAATAATCGGACCTACGCTCAAAATTTTAACTTCAACGGATGGGAAATGGTTCCTGATGTTCCGAATGTGGCCGCTCCGGGGTTACTAAGTGTCGAAGCTCCTACGGTTTGGAAAAAGGATACTGCATCCGAGGTAGTGATCTGGTTCAAAAACAGAGGATCTTATTCAGGCACTACCTATATCAGTCTTTCTTTTCCTCAAGGAGGAAAATTGGAAGTGGATTCCGGCAAAGAAGGATTGAGATATTATTCTCCGGGATCTTCCGTATATTCTTTCGAAAAAAAATATATCAACTCCAAGGTTCCTTTATTGGAAATTACCAAAGAAGGTTGGGCGAGAAACCATAAATACGGAGTTCGTTTTAAATACACTCCTGAAGTGGATGGTGTTCCGAGTTTGTTGGTGCGTTCCAGTTCCAAGTCTTATAGAGAGACGATCAATCTTCCTACGGATTACAGTTCCGTAAAAACCGAAATAGACCAGCAAGGTTTCAAAAGTTACCCTCTATCTTTGGTTCCAAGAGGAAAGTCCAAATAATCGGATAATATCGTGAGTAGTTTCGAAGAACATAAACTTAAACAAGCCAAAGCAGAGATCGTTCGAGCTCAGGTGGAACGTTTCCGCAAATTTTATGCGGATTATTTTCACCTGGAAGAGACGATCTCCATGGTGGAGTATTTTTTCGAAACCATTTACAACTTGGATGGAAAAGAAGCATGGATGCATCTCGCCTTGGACACTTATCAAAAAGTAAAAGGTATGATGAAGGAAACCACCAGAGCGAATCTAGAAACTTTGATCGAATTAAACAATCTAACGGATCATTTAGATTCTGAAATGGCAAAGCTGTTGGTCCAAAGGGATTGGGACGGTAAAAAACTTACCAGAGAAGAATACGACGATCTGTACAAAGCATACGGTCATAAAGAAGAAAGAAAAAAACAGTTAGAGATCGTTCTTCATAACCTCAGAACATTTTATGAACTAGCGCATAAACCTATCTCCGCTTATCTGATCCGACCTGCCAGGTTTATGGCATCTCTATTGGGAGTTTCTCTTTTATTCGAATCGGTGGAGAAGGCATACAACGCAGTTTTACCTGTGTCCCCTGAAATTTTTGTTTCTTTTATCGAGCAAGTGGAGAGAAGAGAGACGGAATATCTAGAGTCCGCTTTCCTGAATGGAAAGCAGCCTAAGGAGTCGTCTGCTTGAACGGAAGATCACGTTTTTCCAGATACAGAAAGCCTGTCGAAACCGGAGATGAGAATCGCGACAGATGGCTTTTGACGTATGCGGATATGATCACCCTTCTTCTCGGACTTTTTATTATTTTATACTCTATTTCGCAAGTAGACCAAAATAAATTGAAACAAGTGGCGGACTTGGTTCGAGGTGGATTCGGTTTAGGAGAATCCTTTTTTGAAGGTTCCAATATCACATTGGAAGAGGATCCTTTATTACAACCAAGGACCCAAATCTATCGTTTCTGGGAAAGGATCTCTTATGCATTAAAAAAGCTGAAAGAGAAAACGAAATTATTCATCGGAATCAATGAAACGGAAGAAATCCGTATACAAGTATTCGCACCATCCTTGGGAGAAGGTGAATTTTATCCGGATGAGGATACAGACTTCACATTCAAAAAAGTCGCGGAAGTCGCGCAAGGTATGGATGTGGACATCACTTTAAGAGTTCAGGTCCCTTATGCAGAGCAAGCTGGCCAAGGTTTTAGAAATACTTGGGAATACAATGCACATCGTGCAAGTTTGATCGCGGAAACTTTGTCGGAAAAATACGGTATTTCTCGAGATAGACTCTCCGTCCAGGCGTATCATGGATTTAGAAAGTTAGGACCGGAAGAAGGTCCCAGCCCGGAAATAAAAGCCTCTCAAGAAAGAATAGAAATCATCATTCGTAAACGAGGAAAGGAACAATAAGGAATGATCTCTAGACTAAATAAAACTTTAATTCCTTTCGGATTGGTACTCGCATTGGTGGGAGCTTTCTCATCCGGTTGTTCCAAAAAGAAAAAAGTTCCGGCTGCAGTGGAATCTATTT
Organism: Leptospira sp. B5-022; assembly: GCF_000347035.1. GTDB lineage: Bacteria > Spirochaetota > Leptospiria > Leptospirales > Leptospiraceae > Leptospira_B > Leptospira_B cinconiae. The sequence continues at coordinate 347,420 of NZ_ANIJ01000015.1, read as the reverse complement.
GGAAAGCGGATCAGGATGGAGTGGGGAATTCCAGCGGGTTTGTATGGGTTTCCAAGTATTGTGAAAAGGTCAGACAATGTGCGGACCCGGACATGAAAACCTTGAATCCGGATTCTGAGGCTATTCTAGAAAAAAGACTAAGAAAGGATTTTTGTTTAGAAAAATTTAAAGAATCCAAAGTGTATACTTTGGCTGCGCAAGAACCTAAATTGGTTTTAGGCAGGACCATTTCCTGTTTGAAAGCGGCTACCGAGGCAGATTGTTCTCTGATCAAAAAAGGAGTTTCCGAACTTTCGGAAGATTGTAAATGGTTACAAGCTCTGCAAAACTCCAGAGAGTAAAAATATAAAGGTCTGATAAAAGACCCGGGCTTTCGGCCCAACCGTGGACTAAAGATACGATCTGAAATTTTCGGAGGCGGACCTTGCTCAGAGGTATCAAAAGACTGAATCGTTACGAGAAAAGATTGCTCAGGATCGCAAAACTGGGCGGCAAACTCGTAAAAATCAACCAAGCAGGTTTTTCCAGAAGGACTGAGGAAGGTTTTCGTTTTCCGATCTATAGTTTGGAAATAGGAACAAAAGAAGGTCTTGAAAAACATCCGGTTGGAATTACCGCCGGTGTTCATGGATTAGAGACCATCGGTATCCAGATACTTATCGATTTTTTGGAATATATTATTCATCCTAGATCCACGGGCTTTCTTCCCGAATTAAAAAAAGGTAAATTAGGATTAGTTGTTATTCCAATTGTGAATCCCGGAGGAGTGGCCGCAAAGACTAGGGCAAATCCAGGGGGTGTGGATCTGATGAGAAACTCAGGAATAGATGCGGAGAAACCTCTTCCGTTTTTCGGGGGCCAAAAGTTCTCGAACAAACTTCCCTATTTTAGGGGACACGGATTAGAACCTGAATCCAGAACTCTTTCTAGAACTGTTTTCGAAAAATTCTTTCATGTCCGAGATTCTATCTTGCCTGTTCTGGATTTACATTCGGGTTTTGGAACGGTTGATAATGTTTGGTGGCCTTATGCTTATACTCATAAGCCCTGTCCCGATACGTTTTTATACGAAAGGATCGCTTCTCATTTGAAGGGACATTGTGGTCATATCAATTTTGCGTATGGTCCTCAGAGTGCGAGTTACACCACTCACGGAGATCTCTGGGATAAGTTTTACGATCATTACCAAGAGTTGTATGCGGAACAAGCCGGTTGGAGTTCTAAATTCCTCCCCTTGACATTGGAAGTAGGGACCTGGTCGGATATCAAAGAAGAACCATTGAAGTTATTTTCTAAAAAAGGGATCTTTAGACCTGCCGAACACAATAAGAGCGAAGTTTTGACAAGGTATAGAGGTTTTTTAAGGGACTTTGTACGTTTAGGTCTGACAAAACCTAAGGACTGGACGGAAGCTCAGTAGTTTCTGCCGGTGCTTTGGAGAATTTAAGAAGGCCCTAACTTTTCTAAAATTTCCTTGGGAGTTTCGTAAATCCCTTGGCTTTTATAGATCCAGGCGAGACGATCCAGCTCTTTTAAATGGCCTAATACTTTAGAATCTTCTAAAGTAGGATTTTTCCTTCTTAATTTTTTCAGTTCCGTAAAAAAGGAAAAATTATCCTTGTTCCGATCTAAAAGATGGCCTGACAAGCCTATACACGGGCACGCCTTGTTATCATCGATCCACATTCCGCATTCTTTGGATAAAAATTCGGATAGTTTCTTTTTCGAGCGGGAAAGTTTTTGACGAAAGTTTTCCGCGCTGATTCCTATAATTTCGGCTCCTTCTTCGCTACTCATTCCGTACACCGAGGATAATACGAATACGATCCTGTCTGCGGAATTCAATTTTAATAGAACAGCATGTACACAGCCGAATCGGATCTCTTCTTCCAGGATCTTGCTTTCTACCTGATCTTCTAAGGAAACGGAGTTCGGTTTAGAAAGGTATTCTTGGCGTATTCTGCTTAGATATACGATATTCTTAGGTCTTTTGATCGATAAAAGATGATTGCTCGCGACAGAATATACCCAAGTTGTGAATTTACTCTCGAACCTGAATCCCGAGAGTTTATTAGAAATTTTGAATAATATCTCTTGGGTAGCATCTTCCGCTTCTTGGGGATCCCATAACATTCTTAAAGAAAGATTAAAGATATAATCTTGGATCTTTTCCAAAAGTATTTCCATCGCCCTAGGTCTTCCTTCTAAGGCGATCCGGATCATATCCGTAAACTCGTCTTGTATGGTTACGGATCTTTCCATTCTAAGCTGCGATCCCTTTCTTCCTAAGATAATGTTCCAAATTTCTGGCAGCTTCCGATCTCACCTTTCCTTGGACGAAAGGTGTCCATCCCAAAAGTACTCCGGGAGTGCCTAAAGCCATTCTGGTCCATTTCCAGAGAGGAAATCTATCCTTTTGTCTGACCACTTTTCCGTTTTTAAATAGGAATTCGGATCGGATATGGTTTTGAACCTTTCTTCCGGTTTTTGAGAATAGATAAGTGGCAACCCAATATGCGGTTCCACTTTCAGTGTCAGCGTTTGCTTCTAATAACTCGATCGTAGCGTTCGGATCCATTCTTTCCAAAAGCATGGACCACATTCCTGGTACAGCTCCGCCTTTTAATTTCGGAAAAACAGGATCTGAAAATTCGACGTCTTGTGAGTAAAAGTCCGCGATATTTGCGGAATTTCTAGAATGAAAACTTTTATAAAAGTCTCTGATTTTGGCTTCGTTTGGATGCATGTGAATTTCCTTTTTGATTTCGCATATTAGGATCGAATTTGCCGATTTAGTGTGACTGGATTTAGTAAAAATTTTCGGGAAAAGATAAAAAAAGGCCCGCTAGATGGCGGGCCTGAAAATCATTCGGACAAGCGGATTAAACTCGTCCGAGGCAAGGCGAATAGAAAACGCCATAAGGCGTTGGTGTAAACTCCAGTTAACGAATATGAGTCAAGTGATAACTCTTACTGGAGAGTAACATTTCAATAATATACTATATAGAATCGGAAATCGTTCGGGATTATAGACATGAACGTTTTTTGTTTGCATCCAATTGAATTACAAAAAAATGTTTTTAACACATGATCCGAATTTCGTTTTTATTTTTCCTTCTCCTTTCGAGTTTCGGTTCTATCTTTGCAAAAGAACTTCCGTTCATTCTAAAAACAAACGAACATAATAAAAATATTACGCCTGAACTTTACCTTTGGCAAAAAACAGATACTGAAAATATTCCTCCTCCTTCGCATCAGGTCAACGGCTGGAAAAAAATTGGAAGAAATGCCTTAAATTTCAATTTTTCAAAAAGGTCCTATTGGTTAAAATTCAGAATTCAATTTCGAGAAGAAATTCGTGAAAATCTTTACTTCGTGATCCGATGGAAAGCTCATGATTTAGCGGAATTATATACCCCAAATGGGGTAAGTCCGATACAAAGAGTGGGAGATACATTATCAAAAAATGATTGGCCCGTAAAAAACGTCCTCTATCCGACATTGCTCTTGCAAGGAGAGCCAGGTGAAGAAAGAGAATTTATCGTTCGGCTTAAATCGGAATCCATTATGTCATTTCCGATCGATATTATGGATGAGGCAGGTCTCAGAGCAAATCTTGCCATAGAAACAGGAGTATTTTCACTCTCCGCATGCTTATACGGAATGCTTATCCTGGTGGCTTTATTGTATTATAGAGCTACAGAATATAAGGAATTTCTACTATATACCTGCTATGCTTTTTGTATGGGAGCCTCTTACGACGTAAATTACGGAAATGCAATAGAGCTATTTTGGGAAAATTCCCCTCTTTGGGCCGAGAAAGTGAATTACTTTTTCTTTAATTTGGGCGGCATTTTCGGGTTTCAATTTATCCGAAAATTTTTGGAAACAAAAACTTTTTTGCCTTGGGTAGATCGAATTTTATTCTTTTTTGCGATAGTTTTGGGTTTTACACTTCCGCTTATTTTTGCGACGGAAACCATCGCCTATCTCACTCTTACCAACGAGATCATTTATTCCGTTTCTATTCCGATGATCCTGATTTCAGGGATCTATTTGAGAGGACGGGGAAATCGCAAATTAAATCTGTTTTTGGTTTCTTGGGGATTGTATCTTACTCTAGGATATATTAGTATTTTTTACTATATGGGATTTTTGGAATACGGATTTTTTACGGTCTATTCGGTGCCTCTTTTCTTTCCTGCGGACCTTCTTATCCTTCTTTATAATATTATCCAAAAATATTCCCAGAATTTGGAGGAGAAGAATAGTCTACTCGAGACTTTGAGAGGTTTCCTAGATAAGCCCAGATATGCTCGTTCTAAGATCTCCGGCCTCGATGTAGATGAGTCTCTGAACTCTCTCGAAAATCTGATGAATATGGAGAAATTATTCGCCGAGGAGGAAGTTACGATCCAGATGGTGGCCTCTAAGGTAGGTTTGAGCACTCATCAATTATCCGAACTTCTGAATTCCAGATTAGGTATGGGGTTTGCGGCTTATTTGAATTCTAAAAGAATAGAAGAAGCGAAACTTCTGCTAAAAAACGATACCGAGGACAATATTCTGAATATTGCGTTTGCAGTAGGTTTCGGTTCCAAAACTTCTTTTAATGTGGAATTTAAGAAGGCGACGGGTCTTACTCCTAAACAATACAAAAGTTTCGTACAAAAGGCGGTTCTATAAGAACGTCCTAAAAGTTTAGGTTAACGATACGTATTCCGTTCCGAGCTTAGATAGCCTGGGACAGGTTCTTATAGGAGCCGGGAAATTTTTTCGAGTCCTGAGTGAAACAATTCCGTCTCGGAGATCAGACTGACCACTATACTTCCTAAGTCTTCCTCGAGTCCGAACATGGAACCCGGGTGGACTAATACTTTCTCTTTTTGTAATAATCGAAAGGAGAACTCCTCGTCGTTTAAGAAGGATTTGGATTGTAATATCGTATACCATCCCCCCTTCGGAGAAGTATAAACAATTTGAGGATGAGAAGAACGGAAACTTTCCAGAATCTGCAAATTTCTTTGTATTCTCCTTAATACTTGGCTCTGGATCATATTTCTCCATTGGAATAATTCAGGAAGAGCAAGTTGTATCGGAGTTCCGGCGGAAAGATAAGTATCGGAGATGATCTCTAATCTTTCCTTACATTCTTTTTTCCAGTTAGTAGGACCACCAACATGGATCCAGGAAAGTTTCATTTGGGGAAGTGCGAGTATCTTTGATATTCCGTTTACAACAAACAAAGGAAAATCGGTATGAAAGAAATCGATTTGTTCCTGATTTTTTTCATACAAATAGTCCGAGAATACTTCATCTAAAACTAACGCTATCTTTTTGGATTTAGAAATGATCCTTAGTCTTTCGAATTCTTCCGAGGTAAGAATACTTCCCGTAGGATTATTCGGAGAAACTAAAAATAAGATCCTAGTTCTGTTCGTGATCTTAGAATCTAAATCTTCAAAATCGATTTTCCAACAATCATTCTGATTTAGTTTATATGAATTGAATTCTACTCCTTCCAATACGGATAGAAATTCAAAGAGCGGGTATCCTGGTGAAGGGATGAGAACTTCTTCCCCAGGATTGCATAATAGTTTTATTAAATAAGAATACGCCTCTGATGAAGAAGATGTCAAAAAAATATCCTCTTCCGAAATGATATGTCCTTTTTCTTTGTAATAGTTTACGATGGATCTTCTCGCGTTGAACGTTCCTTTCGGATCTGGATCATATTCCATACTTTCCGGTTTTTGAAAGGAATGTAGTATTGCTTCTCTTGGATAGACAAGCCCGACTTTAGTAGGATTGGAAACGGTTAGATCTATCCAATCCTGTCCGGAGTTCCTAAAAGATCCTAAAAGTGAATAAAGATCGTTCTCTCCCGGAATGAATTCGAATCTGTCGCTAAAGCGAGGAGTGTTTTCCGAATCCATGCGGTTTTCTTAATGTATAAATCTGTTCCAGAGATACAGAAGAAGGGAAAGTCCGATGCTGATCAGAATGGAAGTCGCAAATGGAAAATAGAATCTGAAATTTTCTCTCTCGATCTTGAAGTCTCCCGGTAAATTTCCGAGAGAAGAGATAAACGGGAGTTTGGAGCCGAAAAGGATAACGGCTCCGATAACCAGGAAAAATGCCCCGATCCAAAGAAATGTTTTACCTAGCGGTTCCATATCAGGTCCACTTGGAATCAAGAACTGGCGGAGAGGGGGGGATTCGAACCCCCGGTAGGTGTTACCCTACGCTTGCTTTCCAAGCAAGTACCATAAACCGCTCGGACACCTCTCCGGTTCTTGGTTGCGATTACGATGATTTTCCAAGGAGCGGTCCGGTCAAGGAGATTCGATCCAAAAGTTCCGAGCGGAGGATTAGGACTTTTTCTCTGAAATAAATTGGGCCGCTCTTTTGGAGAATGCCATGATCGTATAGCTTGGGTCCACGGAAACCGCCGTAGGAAATACGCTGGAATCGCTCACATATAAATTCGAAATTCCATGCACCTTATGTTTCCAATCTACGACTGAAGATTTAGGATCCAATCCCATTCTGCATCCGCCGGCTGGATGGGGAGCTGCCATCGCCATAGAAGCGGGTGTTAATGGAAGCGAATCCACAACGCCTATCTCCTCTGGTTTAGTTAAAACGGTTCTTTTCAGATCCGGAAGGATCACTTTATATGCGCCTGCTTTAAAGTTCAGAGTAACTTGTTTACGAATGCAGTCTCTGAGTATCTCTTTAGTAAGCGGTCCGAAGCTGTACTGCACTTCTCTTTTCCCGCTGGATTTGACTTCTATTCTTCCTAACTCGGTGTCCGGATCGTCTATCCAACCTATCGTGCCGCCGAGTCTAGGAAGTTCTTTCATGACCTCGAAATGTTCGGCGCCGAATCCCGGAACCAAAGCACCAATCGCTGCCGGTTGTAATTGATTGGCCATGATCAGATAACCGCCTTCCCTATAAATGCCGCCCGCATAACGTGCCAGTCTGAATTCTTCTACACCGTATGCCGATGGAATATTTCTCCATTGGATAATCGGTTCCTTGTAGAGAGCATGGACGAATGGAGAAGGATTGATCGCCAAAAATTCTCCCAATGCGGGCAACTTTTTTTTGAGCCCGTTTTTAAGAAGAAAGGTGGAACTCCCGAAACCTCCTGCGGCGACCACGACTGTGTCCGCTTTAAAGCGCAATTTTACTTCGGATTCTTTTTGAGAAGGTCTGTCTATCACAACCGCTTCTAATCCGACTACTTTGTCTCCTTCCAGTTCCAATTCTAACGCTTTAGTATCGGCGTAAAGGTCAGCTCCTAATGCCATAGCCATCGGGATATGAGTGATTAATTGGCTTTGTTTTGCTCCGAACATACAACCTTGCATACAATGTCCGGACTTTTGGCAATTCTTGCGAGCTTGGGGAACCGGGTTTCCTTCCCATCCTAATTCTTTCGAAGCCTTACGAACCAATTGGTTCATTTTATTATAATTTTCTTCCTTTGCAGGATGGACATTTAATGTGTCGTCTAACTCTTTCCAAAACGGTTCTAAATCTTCCGGCCCATGACCCAATACCCCGAATTTGTCTTTCCAGAGTTCCAATCTATCTTTAGGAGTTCTATAACTGTCCGCCCAATAATGAACGGAGGCGCCGCCCACGTTCTTTCCATACACTATATTGACTGTTCCATCCGCAGTGGTTGCCATATTCCTTTCTGCGGAAACTTTGCCAGCCATATTCAATTCATGATTATCGAATGTTCCGGTATGATAGTAACCTCCTTCTTCGATTAAGGTTACCTTCTTACCTAGCTTAGCTAGTTCATAAGCAACGGTGGCTCCCCCGCAGCCCGTTCCGATCACTAAAACTTCGGTGTGGATCTCCTTGGACTCGCCTAAATTTTTCCATTCGTAAATTTTACCCGACATCGGAACCTCCTACTCGTTTGCGATAATAGATCCTGGATTCGCTTAACTTTTCCGGAGGATTTAAAAACGGTCCGTCATACGAAATCGTTTTGAAAGTGGATTCGTGTCCGTAGTACATTAGAAAAATCGGCATTCTCAAATTTGCCCAAACCGCTCTGACAGTATCCGAGTCGGATTGATTCAACTCCGATAAGAACTTTCTTCTACTTTCCAAGGAAAGTTTGGAGAATCTGGAAAACTTCCAATGGAAGAATGGAAGATATTCCAAAACCAATATTAAAGTTTTAAAGTCCTCGGATAAGAAAGGATCTACGAAATAAAATTCTTCATCCAATCTTTCGAGTACCTTGGCTTCTTTATACGTTGGAGCTCCAACAGCTTCGGGTAAGATAGCTTCCGATAATGCGGCCAGGGTTTCTAATTCCGATTCGGAGAAAAATAACACCTTAGGTAATTGTCCGGAAGATCTGTTTAAAATACAAATAGATCCCCCGAGTACTAGAGCTCCCGAACCGGCGAGTCCCAGTCTCAAGAATGTTTTACGGGAAAAACGCGGGGCTGAATTTGCCATTGCAGTGTTTTCCTTTGATTCTTGGAGTTGTCAATCCTATCCTACCCGTTTCCCTATAGAAAACCAACTTGACGTTCCAAACGTTCGATAATCCTTAGTATTCATGGCAGATAAGAATGACAAAGTTCCGGAAAATGTTCCGGGAAAATTCTATGTTGATAATAGCTGTGTTCCTTGTAATGACTGCTTGGAAGAGGCTCCTCAACTTTTGAAATATACCGACGATGAGTCTAAGGTATATTTCCATAGACAGCCTGCTACTCCGGAAGAAACAATTGCCGCTCGCAAAGCGAAGGAAATTTGTCCTGTCGAAGCGATCGGTGACGACGGAGAATAATCGGTCCGGAGTTTTTCGGTTTTATGCCGATCGAAAAACTTCCCCAGAAATCAAATTACATTTTTCTAATTCTCCTATCCTATTTTAACCCTTTCAAAAAAGAACGCCCACGCGAAAAAAAAGGCTCCATCGGAATCGAATTCCCAATAGTAGATCACTCGTTCTATAACGAAAGGATTAGTTCGAGTGACATTTGAAATCTTAGATCGGTTTATGTTGCGGAAATAAATCCCTTACATTTTAGGATTTTGGGCCTTTTTTACTCGCAATGTACTCGTCTATGCTGTCTTTATATGTATTAGTCGATAGAGCAAGTTCTTGCATTTTATGGAAGAAAGACCGGGCCAAGAAGAAATCAAATTGGATCAAAACCAAGATTTGTACCGGGTCTTAATCGAAACCAGTCGAGAGTTGATCTGCCTCCACGATCCGGAGGGGATTTACTTATACGTTAATCCGATTATTGAAACTCTTACCGGTTTTAAACCGGGAGAATTGTTGGGCCGTGACCCGTACGATTTTATTCACCCTGATGATCGGCAGCGTATTCGTACGGATTCTCATAATCCTGCAAAAGAAGGAAGACCAACGGTCGCTACCCAATATCGTTTTTTAAAGAAGGATGGGGACTATGTTTGGTTCCAAACCTTGACCCAGCCTATACGAAATAAAGAAGGCAAGGTAACTCACTTAAACACAACTTCCAGAGATGTTACGGACCAAGTACAGCTAACGGAGAGTTTGCAGCAGGAAAAAAAATTTTCCTCTATTATGTCGGAACTCGCAAAGGTAGGAGCCTGGGAATCTAATATTGAAACCGGGATTTTATATTGGTCATCTGAAATTTATAAGATCTTGGAGAGAGACCCTTCTCTCGGAATTGATAGGGATACCGTTTACCAAAAATATTCTTATCCCGAAGATCTGGAAAAATTAAAGGAGAATAACTTAAGAGTTTATCAGAAAGGTGAGACTTACTCTGTAGAGCATAGGATGGTCACTGAGACGGGACGAGTTATCTGGGTAAGGACTCAAGGGAAGCCTGCTTATTCCGATGGAAGGATCGTTGGTGTATACGGAGCGATGCAGGATATCACTCTTTCTAAATTGGTGGAAGAAGAGATCCGTCTAAGTGAGAAAAAATTTTCGGAAGCATTTCATAGTTCTGGTAACGGGATCATCCTTCTGGATAGGAACGGCCACTTTTTGGAACTGAATCAGTCATTCGCTAAGATGTTGGGGTATGAACCGGATGAGCTTCTTTTCAAATCTTTCCAAGATATTACTTATCCTGAAGATCTGAATATAGGAGCAGAAGCATTTCGTAAAATAATAAATGGAGAAAGAGATAGCGCTCAATTTGCCAAAAGGTACTTACACAAAAAAGGACATATCGTATGGGTATTCATCACCGGGGTTGCGGTTCGAAAAGATTCAGGAGAGTTGATGTTCATTGTTTCTCAGATCCAGGATATTTCCCGCAAACGGATCTTAGAAAATATCCTTAGAGAAAAGAACGCAAGGCTAAGATCCGTAGGGACTCACTTGAAGGAGAGAATCTCTCAGTTGGAGGAATTCAACCAGATCGTTTCCCATAATATGAGATCCCCGATCGGGAACATCTCCACTTTAGTTAAATTTTTAGAAGAAGCAGAGACGGAAAAAGAAAGAGTCGAATACATGGACTATCTCAAGACGACCTCCGACCAATTACTTACTACATTAAACGAAATCGTAGAAGTTATTAAAATACGACAAAGTCCGAAGGTTGTTTCGGAAGAAATCCTGTTTGAATCCGTATTTTCCAGAGTAAAGGCAATGTTTTTGGGCCAAATATTGGAATATGAGGCGGAAATCATCGCAGACTTTTCGGAATCTCCTTCTATTATTTACCCTCAAGTGTATTTAGAGAGTATATTCTTAAATCTACTTTCCAATTCTTTGAAATATAGATGCGAATCCCCTCATCCGGTGATCCGATTTAAGACATACTGGTCTCACGGAAATCATATTTTGGAAGTGCAGGATAACGGTTTAGGAATTGACTTAAATAAACATGGGGATCAGATTTTTAAATTACACAAAAGATTTCACCGGAACACCGAGGGAAGGGGTTTGGGTCTATTTATGACCAAAAACCAAATCGAATCCTTGGGGGGCGAAATCCATGTGGAAAGTACTCCCGGTCAGGGCTCTAAATTTATCATTCATCTTTCGAAAGCAAATGAATTCACTATCTAAAAAACAGAAACTTTTACTCGTCGATGACGATGCGATTTTTGTGGAAATCGCCAAAAGAACCATCGAAAAAACCGGCGCGGTCGAAAGTTTAAAAGTATTTCAGGATGGAGAAGGTGCGATCAGCTTTTTGCGAGAACATCAAAGCGATCCGGATATCATTCCTGATTTTATATTTTTGGATATAAATATGCCGTTTATGGACGGTTGGCAGTTTTTAGACGAGTACGCCAACTTTGTGAACTCGCTCAGCAAAAAGCCGGAAATCTATATGGTTAGCTCTTCCGTGGATGATTCCGATCTTAGAAGAGCGAAAGAAATTCCATTAGTAAAAGATTATATAATCAAACCTGTGTCTTTGGATTCGTTTAAAAAGATCCTAACAAACCAGTCCTAATTATTCTCCTCCACCTAGGGAAAAGGCTCTTTTTCCTTGGAACTTATATAAGTTATCAGTTTGAATACTATCCAAGCCGGCTTCCGAGATCCTAAGTAATAATTTTGCGATCTGTTCAGGCTGGATCTTTATAAAACCGTCGCCCGATTCTGTATCCGGAGTTTCCGGATTTACGAATCTGCATCTCCAATGATCCGTTAAAAAGGTTTCGGGAGCCCCGTTCGGATAAACTTTCACTCCTCTATTCGTGATCATTCTGAGTTTCAGATCTCCTGAGACGGCACTTAGTTTTTTTGCCAGCTCTTCGGACGTTCCGGGAACCCAATCTAAAAATACATCCACGCCTACTAATTCTTTTTTTAGAACTGTCCTTTTGTATTCCGGGATATGGATCGCTTTTGCTTTTCCGAAAGAGATAGGTTTGAATTTTTCGGGAAGATGTCCTAGGTTTCCGATAACAGCTTCTCCGAATTCTTTTGTTCCTACTTTAATACGGCTTACACCGGCTTTGTAGATATCTCCGGTGTGGATCCCTTCTTCGATCGTAAGTAACCAAGCGTTTTGGATCTTGGCTGCGATATCGGGTTGTCCTAAGTGGACAAGCATCATGACTGCTGCGTTGATCAGTCCGCTTGGGTTTGCGATATTTTTTCCCGCTATGTCGGGGGCGGAGCCGTGGATGGCTTCGAACATGGAGACAACTTCTCCTATGTTTGCAGACCCTGCCATACCTACCGAACCAGCGACCTGAGCGACTATATCGGAAATGATATCTCCGTATAAATTTAAGGTAACCACTACGTCATAAGTTTGAGGTCTTTCCGCTAAATGAGCCGCACCGATGTCGATGATCTCGCTTGCAGCTTCTATATCGGGATATTCTTTTGCAATTTCTTTGAAGACTTCATGAAACAATCCATCGGATTGTTTCATAATATTGTCTTTTACCATCGCGGTTACTTTCTTTCTGCCGTAAGCCTTTGCATACTCGAATGCATAACGTATGATCTTCTCGGAGCCCGGTCTGGAAATTAATTTTAGACATTGTACGGTGTCGGAAGTTTGTTTGTGTTCTATACCTGTGTAAAGGTCCTCTTCATTCTCTCTTACGATAACCACGTCTAACTTCGGATGTTTAGTATCCACGTAAGGGTAAAGAGAGATACAGGGTCTAACGTTAGCGAATAGTCCTAAAGTGGTTCGAACGGTAACGTTTAAACTTTTATAACCGCCACCTTGAGGGGTTGTGATTGGAGCTTTAAAAAATACTTTTGTGTCGCGGAGAATATCCCAAGACGCCGGTTCTATTCCTGCACTATGGCCTTTTTTGTAGACCTGTTCTCCGATATCTATAAAGATCGGTTCAATGCTCGCACCTGCCGCTTCTAAGATCCTAAGAGTAGCGTCCATAATTTCCGGACCGATCCCATCTCCTTTAGCGACAGCGATTTTTTTCTTCGAGCTCATACCGACCTCCGGCGAAATAATTATATATTTTCGAATATGTGCTCAAATATCGGATGTAGGAATTCCTACAAAACGTTTTTGAGATAGTAAAATCTTACTTCAACCGACGAGGCAGACTAAGTCAATCTGGATTAAGTCCAGGGATAGAATTCCAATACATCTCTCTCTTTCAGAGTTTCCGTATCCGAAAATTGGACTCCGAGTCCGTCCGAAAAAATTCCCGCTCGAATATCTCCACTTCCATTAAACTTCTTTTCCGATAAAAAAGTTTGGTCTTTGGTCTCATAAGAGACCGGGAAGAACTCGGTTAGTTTGTTTTTCTTCTTTCTTTCTCCCGCGAAAGGCAGATAGATCGGTTTCTCAGAAGGAAGTCCTAAAAATTTTCTCAAATACGCTTCTACAAATATCCGGAAACAAACCTGAACGCTAAAAGGATTTCCCGGGAGACCAAAAACTGCCTGGTCGTTCTTTTTACCGAACCAAATCGGTTTTCCAGGTTTGATCCTTACTTTATGAAAGATTTCCTTCACCCCGGAGGCTTCCAGAATTTTAGGGACCAAGTCTAAATTTCCCATAGAGACTCCGCCGGAAAGAATGAGGAGATCCGAATCTAATCCTTCCTGCACCGCTTTTTCCAAAAGGATAGGATCATCTCCGGCTCTAGTAACGGATAGGGGAATTATACAATATTTTTGTAATAAAGATCGGATAGAGTAGGAATTGGAATCTCTGATCTGCCAAGGTTTCGGGATTTCACCGGGACCTACGATCTCGTTGCCTGTCGAGATCACTCTCACTCTGGGAAGTTTGGAAGTTTGGATGGAATATTTTCCCAAAGAAGAAAGTAAAGACAAGACGGAAGCGCTAATGAACGTACCTTCTTTTAGGATCTCTTGGTCTTGTTTTAGATCTTCTCCTTGGATCGCTATATTGGAGAAAGGGGCGGATTTCTCCGTACGAAAGCGAACCTGTTTCTTTCCATTAGAAATTCCTACATCTTCGGAATCTTCTATCTTTATAACGAGATCAAAACCATCCGGAACAGGAGCACCGGTCATTATACGAATGGCTTCTTCTCCGTTTTCCAATTGGAAAGATTCTCCCGCATGTAATTCTCTTGTATAAGAATAGATCCGATCTTCCGAAAAACTTTCGGACTTCAAAGCAAATCCATCCATGGTCGCCCGATGAAAAGGAGGATAATCCCTATCCGCATAGATCTTTTCTCTCAGGACTTTACCAAGAGAATTTTCCAAGTTTGTATTTTCGGAAAAAGAAACACTCGCAGCAGATTCGACGAGTGAAAGCGCCTCTTGGACAGAGATCAATGTCCTTCTCCTCTCATCATTTTTTTTGCGTGGAATACGGCGGGAAGGATGGCCTGCAAACTTTCAGTCGCCCCATTCGTACTTCCCGGAACGGACACCACTAAGGTTTTGCCTATTCTACCTGCGATAGATCGGGATAACATTGCAAATGGAGTCCGATCTTGACCGAAAGATCTCATTGCTTCCGCGATCCCCGGGATCTCTTGTTCTAGGATCTCCTTTACCGCTTCCGGAGTATTGTCTCTGGGGCCGAGCCCGGTTCCACCTGTGGTGACGATCAGATCCAAACCTATTTTAGACCATTCTAATATTGTATTTCGGATCTGTTCCGGTTCGTCAGGTAAAATTTCCGATTTAACGGTTTCTACATCATGTTCTTTTAATAGATTTAGGATTGCTTTTCCGGAGCCGTCTTCTCTTTTTCCTTGGAAAGTGGAGTCGGAACAAACTAAGATCCCAGCCTTAGAGCCTGCGGCAAATTTCGTGATCTGAGAGTCCGTTTTTCCTCCCTTCTTTTCTAAAAGACGGATCGAGGAAATTTCTAACTCTTTATCGATTGGTTTTAGTAAATCGTAAATCACTAATGAAGCTACGCTTACGCCAGTCAAAGCTTCCATCTCTATGCCAGTTTTTCCTATGGACTTAGCTGTGGCCAAGATCCGGACAGCGTTTTTGTCGGAAAGGACTTCGAATTCTATTTGGAAGGAATCAATGGAGACTGGATGGCAATGAGGGATCAATTCTGCAGTTTTTTTAGAACCTAAAAGTGCGGCTGCCTTTGCCACTCCGAAAAGATCTCCTTTGGGAAGGGTGTTTTCTTTGATCCTGATTATGGTTTCCGGTTTGCAGAATACAAAACCCTCCGCTTGGGCAGTTCTAAGCGTTGTTTTCTTTCCGGTGATATCGTTCATGCTTCCTCTTGGCGGGAATCCGCAGGAATCAATATAATTCTGCGCTGGAAAACTGCGAGTAGTTTACCTGTGTTTTTATGTAAAAACGTTTTGTTGGAGTTCCTACAGCGTGTTTAAAGATAAGATTAAATGACAAGATCCAGGATGGAGCAGTTCCTACATTCGCAACAGGAACAAGGCCTACTAACAATAGGAAATCCTACCTTCATCTTTTAGTCTTTGTAACTCCGTATAAAAACGAATGATTTCCCCAAAGATCAAAAGTGCCGGTGTCTTGATCTGGAATTTTTCCGCTTTCTCTAGACAGGTATCCAGATTTGCTAACACCAATCTTTGAGTGGGAAGAGTAGCGTTTTCAATGAAAGCCATAGGAGTGGAGCCTGAATTTCCGGATTCCAATAAATTCTCCCGGATACTTTCCAGACTGTTCAATCCCATATAAACCAAAACCGTTTTATCTTCTAAGATCAAGTCTTCGAAACTTTCCGGATTATTTCCGGTTTTCTTATGACCTGATAAGAAAAGGATCTCTCTTGCATATTCTCTATGCGTGAGTGGAATTCCCAAACTGGAAGCTGCCCCTGATGCTGTTGTGACTCCGGCTAAAATTTCACATTCAATCCCTAAGGAAGCAAGATATTCTATTTCTTCTCCGGCTCTTCCGTATATGGAAGGATCTCCGCCTTTCAACCGAACTATATTAGAATATTGTTTAGCATATTCCCCTAATTTTCGATTGATCTCAGTCTGGAGACAGCTATGTTGTCCGATCCTTTTACCTACATATTCCAAGACTGCGGATTTTTTACAGTATTTCAAAACTCCCGCAGAAACCAGATCATCGTATAGAACTACATCAGCTTTTCTTAATAGTTTTACTGCACGAACGGTGAGAAGGTCCGGATTACCCGGGCCTGCGCCTACTAAATATACTTTTCCTGCGGTGAAATTCATGATCCTAACCCTGAGTTCCCGGGTCTTCGATCCCGATATAAACGGTCCCGTCCTCGATATGGACAGGGTACGTTTTTACGGAATATTCTTCTCCGCTGATACAAGCTCCCGTCCTTAAAGAGAATGATTTTTTATGCATAGGACATGCAACTTTAGGTTCTCCTTGAGAATCACCGATCATTCCTCTCGATAAGACCATGTCTCCTGTGTGAGGACATTTATTCTCGCATGCAAACCATTCATTCCTGGAACTGAAATGAAAGATTGCAATTTGTTCTCCGTAAACCTTGGCGCAGACTCCACCATCGTCCGGAAATTCACTTATTGTACTAACGGGTATCCAAACAGGTTCTTTTGCGGTTGTGTTCATTTTCATCTCCTAGTTCGAAACCAATTCTTTTTTAGGCCAGTCTACAGGACGTTTTTGTCCTCTTTCTTCGATGAAACGTACTGTAGGATCTGAATCTTCGCTGTTTATAAAATGTTTATATTTTTTTTGTTTTTCAGGATCTTCTACCACATCCTTCCATTCACAAACGTAGGTCCCGACAAGATGATTCATCTCTTCTTCCAGGTCTTTGTTGATGCCGAGTCTGTCATTGATGATCACATCTTTTAGATATTCTATCCCGCCTTCCATTTGCTCTAACCAAGCGGATGTTCTAGTAAGTTTATCCGCCGTTCTGATATAGAACATTAGGAATCTATCAATATATTTGATGCAGGTCTCTTCGTCCAAGTCTGCAGCAAGAAGGATCGCGTGTTTAGGATTTACTCCTCCGTTCCCGCCGACATAAAGGTTCCAGCCTTTTTCAGTGGCGATGATGCCGAAGTCTTTACCTCTTGCTTCCGCACATTCTCTGATACAACCTGAGACTGCTGATTTTAATTTATGAGGAGCTCTGATCCCTCTGTATCTTTCTTCGATACGGATCGCAAATGCGGTGCTATCTTGTACTCCGTATCTACACCAAGTAGAACCCACACAACTTTTAACGGTTCGCATAGCTTTACCGTATGCATGCCCGCTTTCGAAACCTTCTTCCACTAGGTCTTTCCAGATGTCGGGAAGTTGTTCCATTCTTGCGCCAAGTAGATCTATCCTTTGACCGCCGGTGATCTTGCAATAAAGATCGTACTTTTTCGCGATCTGTCCGATCACGATTAACTTATCCGGAGTGATCTCACCGCCGGGGATACGAGGAACGACGGAGTAAGTTCCACCTCTTTGGATATTAGCCAGATACTTATCGTTGGTATCTTGGATCTCTCTATGTTTTTGGATCGGTTCGTTATAAATGCTAGCAATGATAGAAGCCACAGCAGGTTTACAAACCTCGCAACCGTTCCCCATACCATGAGAGCGGATCAACTCTTCGAAACTGCGGATCCCTTTTACCTTTGCGATCTGGAACAACTCTTGTCTGGAATATTTAAAATGTTCGCATACATGTTCCGTAACCACTTTCCCTTGTGCGCGAAGTTCTTCCTTCAAGATGGAATTCATCTGAGGGATACAACCACCACAACCTGTTCCGGCCTTGGTACATTCTTTTAAACCTTTCAGATCGGAACAAGAACCGGAACGGATCGCGCCTAAAAGATCTCCTTTAGAAACGTTATTACAAGAACAGATCTTTGCATCGTCAGGAAGAGAGCCGAATGCGGATCCTTCTTCAGATGGAGTACCTACGATCAAGGACTCCGGCTCGGCAGGAAGTTCTACATTATTTAAATAAAGAGTGAGAAGGTTGGAATATGCATCCGCATCTCCTACAAGTATTCCCCCTTTCAGTTTTTTACCGTCAGGAGAAATTACCAATTTTTTATAAACCCCCGTCCGAGGGTTCGTGTAAGCGATAGGAAGATGTTCTGTTTGCCCTAACGCATCGCCGAAAGAAGCGACATCCACTCCGATGAGTTTTAGTTTTGTGGAAAGATCGGAACCTGCATAAGATTTTGTTTTTTGTCCAGGACTGCAAAGATTATAAGCGAGTATTTCAGCCATTTCATAACCTGGGGCAACAAGTCCGTAGATCATTCCTTTATGAAGCGCTACCTCTCCGATCGCGTACACGCCATACACATTCGTCCTTAACTCGTCGTCTACGATGATCCCGCCTCTTTGTCCGACCTCTATTCCGGAGTTTTTTGCCAGTTCATCTCTGGGTCGGATACCTGCAGAAATAATCAACATCTCCACTTCTAAAACGGATCCGTCTACAAATTCCAGTCCTTGGAAATTAGAATCGCCTAATGCTTGTTTGGTTTCTTTGTTTAGATGAATACGAACGCCTAGGGATTCTATTTTTGATTTTAGAACGGAAGAAGCTGCCTCATCCAATTGTCTGGGCATTAAACGAGAAGCGAATTCCACCACATGACTTTCTTTTCCCATGTCTAAAACCGCTTTAGCGGCTTCTAAACCTAATAAACCTCCGCCAAGTACTGCGACTTTGGAGACTTGTTTAGCATAAGTCATGATCTTTTCTAAATCTTCAATAGTTCGATAAACGAAAACTCCTTGTTTATCAACACCTTCGAAATTCGGAACAAACGCGGAAGAACCGGTAGCTATTACTAGTTCATCAAAGGGTAATTCAGTCCCGGCAGAAGTGACGACTTTTCTGGAAACCGTATCCACTGAAATAGCGGGCTCCGAGAGTAATAAGCGGATCCCGTTGGTTCTATACCAATCGGAAGGAGAAAGATAAAGTGAATCTGCGGATCTATTCGTGAAATATTCGGAAAGATGAACCCGATCGTAAGCTCTCCTAGGTTCTTCTCCTAGAATAGTTACTTCAAATTTTTCAGTACCACCGTACTCTGCGATCTTTTCGGCGAATCTATGACCCACCATTCCGTTCCCAAGAATTACTAACTTCCGTTTCATTTTTATCTATCTCCTTTCCCTTTTAGGAGTCGGCTTAAGCCGACTCCAATTCTAAGGATTCGTTTTTTCTATTTCTTTCCCAAACATAAGTGTTCATCATGAACAGAAGGAAGGCGGATAACGCAACCACCACGGACAGAACGACGAATCCTATGGAAAAAGTGCCCGAAACCGCTTTCAGACTTCCTAATAGATTCGGAACGAAAAATCCTCCTAAACCTCCGAATGCTCCGATAAATCCCGTGATAATCCCGATTTCTTTGCTGAATCTAAGAGGTACGAGCTGGAATACGGAACCGTTCCCTAATCCTAAAAAGATCATTAGAGTTACGAAAATCGGAAGTATAATCCCGACAGTTGGTAACCAAGAGACGGCTATCAAACAAGATGCGACTCCTGCGAATACGGTTAGTAAAACTGTAACTCCTCCGAATTTGTCGGAAAGATATCCTCCGATCGGGCGAACCAGACTTGCACCTAAGATACAATAAGAGGTGTATAATCCTGTAGTAACCTTATCCACACCGTATTGATCATGAAAGAAGATGGGAAGAAAGCTGGCTATACCTACGAAACCACCAAACGTTACGCTATACAGTAAACAGAAGAATAAAGCGTCTCTCGATTTGATCGGTACTAAATATTGTTTTAAAGGTTTTTTGGAAATTGTTCCCGGACAATCTTTCGCAAAAATTAAGAAGAATACGAAGGCAAAAGCTAATGGGATAAGAGCGAGGCCGAAAACGGCATGCCACCCGAAATTTCTTGCAAGATCAGGAGCGAAGAATGTTGCGATCACAGATCCGCTATTTCCGGCACCTGCGATACCCATTACTAAACCTTGGTATTCTTTAGGATACCATCTACTGGCTAAAGGAAGCGCCACTGCAAAGCTTGCGCCAGCCGTTCCTAATAATAATCCAACCACGAACACTTCAGGAAGAGTATTCGCAAATTTCCAACCCATCAAAAGGGTGAACATTGTGATCCCCATTCCTGACAAACCGACAATCTTTGATCCGTAACGATCAGAAAGCAGCCCTAAAGGAATTCTTAATAATGTTCCTCCTAATAGAGGAACGGAAACCAACATACCTTTCTGAGCAGGACCTAGTTTGAATTCTTCTGAAATAAAAACACCCAAAGCGGCGAGCAACATCCATACCATGAAGCTGAAATCAAAGTATAGAAAGGAGCTCACAAGCGATGGAAAGTGACCGATAGATAGAAATTCACGAAACTTTTTCATTTAAAGCTCTCCGTTAACGAGCAAAAATGCTCACACGCAACTTATAGCAAGAGTCATGCCAAATATATGGATAAGTTTTTGAAAAACATCGTATTCAGTTAGAATCATATAAAAATTTAGATTGAGGTCTTCTTTTTCGAACATTAATGTAAAAATCATCGACGTATGATTAAAGAAGGAAGAGCGAAATAGCTAGAAAATACGCATATATTGTACATCATGCTTAATTTAAATGCGCACCAATTGCATTCGCTCAAATTCCATTAAGAGGTTTTGCTTGTTTAGATGGTCTGTGAATAAATTTTATAATTTGGCATGAAAATTGCTAAAAATGAATTTGTGAATACAAAAAACGGATTTAGAAGTACCTGTTCTTACTGCGGAGTCGGATGCGGAGTATTGATTCAGAAAGAGAGTGAAACCGGTTTTACCGTCCAAGGAGATCCGGATCATCCCGCGAATAAGGGAATGCTCTGTTCCAAAGGGTTGAACTTGCATCACACCGTTCTGGATAAGAGCGACAGGCTTTTATACCCAATGACAAGAAATCCTAAAACGGGAGAATTACAAAAAACGGATTGGGACTCTGCGTTAGGAGAGATTGCTTCCCGTTTTAAAAATCTGATCAACGAATACGGACCCGATTCCGTCGGTTTCTATGTTTCCGGACAATTATTGACGGAAGAATATTACGTAGTGAATAAACTCACCAAAGGTTTTTTAAATACGAATAATATAGATACAAACTCAAGACTCTGTATGAGTTCGGCAGTTGTAGGTTATAAGATGTCCTTAGGCGAGGACAGCGTTCCGATATCGTACGACGATATAGAGATTGCGGATTGTTTTTTGATAGCAGGAGCCAACCCTGCTTGGTGTCATCCGATTCTTTTTAGAAGAATAGAAGATAGAAAGAATTCAGACCCAAATGTAAAGATCATAGTGATTGATCCTAGAAAGACCGAAAGTTGTGAAAACGCTGACTTACATCTTCAAATTATACCCGGAACCGATATATTATTATTCAATGCTATTGCAAGAAGTCTGATAGAGACGGGCGGATTAGATCCGAATTTTATAAAATCTCATACCGAAGGTTTTGAAGAGCTGAAAGAAAAAGTTTTTTCTATCAGTATGAAAGAATATGCGGATTCTTGCGGAGTACCGGAAGAATCCATCAGGAACGCTGCAAGTCTCATCGCAAATGCAAAAGGATTCTTAACTCTTTGGGCAATGGGTTTGAACCAAAGTGTCGTAGGAGTTAATAAAAATTTAGCTTTAATTAATCTGAATTTGATTACAGGAAAGATTGGCAAACCGGGTTCCGGCCCATTCTCCTTAACCGGTCAACCGAATGCGATGGGCGGAAGAGAAGTCGGAGGACTATGTAATCTTTTACCTGCTCATAGAAATCTTGCGGATGAAAGTCATAGAAAAGAAGTGGCGGATTTTTGGGGAGTGGAATCCATTCGGGACAAGCCCGGTTATTCTGCTACGGAGATGTTTGAAAATCTCAAGAGCGGAAAGATGAAAGCCATCTGGATCGTTTGTACAAATCCCACGGTAAGTCTTCCCGACGCAAGGACAGTAGAAGCGGGACTTCGAAATGCCGAACTAGTAGTTGTGCAGGATATTTCCAATCGACATGAATCCATTCCATTCGCTCATTTCGTTCTACCTGCTGCCGGTTGGACAGAAAAGCAAGGCACCATGACCAACTCAGATAGGAGAATAACGTATCTGCCTAAAATTTTCAATCCTCCCGGCGATGCAAAGGCGGATACTTGGATACTGACAGAGTTTGCGGAGAAGATGGGATTCGGTCCTTCTTTTCATTATAAGAATGAAGAAGAAGTTTTTCTGGAACATTGTAAGCTTACTAAGGGTACTAATCTGGATATTGCAGGATTGGATTATTCTATCTTACAAGAAAAAAGATCCGTACAATGGCCTTTTCCTTCCAAGGACCATAAGGGAACTCCTCGATTATTTTCTGACGGAAAGTTTTATCGTCCGGGGGGAAAAGCAAAAATACATTCAGTCGAACCTGAGGATACTTCCGAAAAAACGAACGAAACCTTTCCTTTAATTCTTACTACCGGCAGGATCAGAGACCAATGGCATACGATGACCCGCACGGGAAAGGTGCGAAAGCTTAAAGAACATAAAAAGGAACCTTATCTAGAGATCCATCCGATCGATGCAAAAAAAAGAAAGATCCTTGATTCCCAGATCGTAGAAGTCAAAAACGAAAGAGGCAGTGTTCGAGTTAGGGCAACGATTACGGAAAGTATCCGACAAGGTACCGTGTTCTTACCTATGCACTGGGGAAGAAAGAACGGAAACGATGAGGCAAGAGCGAACAATCTCACAAGCTCTAAGTTCGATCCATTTTCCAAACAGCCCGGGTTTAAAATTTCCGCAGTGGAAGTCCTTCCTTATAAAAAACCTAAGGAAAAAATACTGATTATAGGAGGAGGCAATGGTACTCTCGCTTTCCTTAGAAAGTTCAGAGCTATCTCTCCTGAGGATGAGATCACAGTCTTATGCAAGGAAGAACATCCATTTTATAACCGTATTCTTTTGCCCGACCTTATCAGTGGAGATAAACAATTCTCCCAATTATCTGCGGTGAGCGAAGAGGAAATAGAATCCTGGAATATAGAAGTAAAACCTTCCGTCTCCGTTTCCGAGATCCTTCCGGAAGGAAAGAAGGTCAGAGATTCCCAAGGTATTTTATATTCTTATAATAAACTGATCATTGCCACAGGCAGCAGACCTTCTATCCCTAAATATATCCCGGAGAAGATGTTAGGGGTTTTCAGTCTTCGTTCAAAAAACGATGCGGACCGTATTAAAGGATTTTTTGTTCCGAATACTCATGCGTTGATCGTAGGCGGGGGTTTGCTAGGCTTAGAGCTTGCTGCCGCATTAAGATCCTTGGATGTAAATGTGACCATTCTTGTGAGAACGGATCGATTAATGTCCAAACAATTGGATGAGATCTCGGGAGAAATTTTAAGAAGAGAAGTCGAAGCAAGAGGAATACGGATTTTATTCGATACTGAAATCTCAAAAGTATACGGATCGGAAAGATTGGAGAGTGTTAAGTTCAGAGACGGTTCCAGCATTCGTCCGGATGGGATCGTATTTGCAGTCGGTACGGTTCCAAATTTGGAACTAGCGAAAGAAGCAGGACTGAATTGTAAGTCCGGGATTTTAGTGAATGACTTCTTACAATCCAGCGATCCGGATATTTATGCGTTAGGAGAAGTCGCTGAACATTCTACCGGAATGTATGGAACCGTTGCTGCCACGGAAGAGCAGGCCGAGTTTGCCGCTTGGCATATATACGGATATAAGATCGCTTCATATTCCGGCTCGATGCATTCTAATCTTTTAAAAATACCGGGTTTGGAATTAGTTTCCTTAAGATTGCCTGATGTACCGATGGACGAGGCAGGTCCCGAATACGAAGAGATCGTATTTTTCGATAAAAGAAAGGGCCGTTATAAAAAATGTATCATTAAGGGAGACCGTTTGGTTGGAGCGATTTTAGTCGGAGACAAGTCCGAATTTTCGGAATTTAAAACGATGATCTCCTCAGGAATCGAGTTAGGAGATAAAAGAGATAAACTTTTGACAGGATCTTCTCCACTTAAACCCCCGATAGGCGCATTGGTCTGTTCTTGTAATGGAGTAGGAAAAGGGAATATAGAAGAAGAGATCCGAAACGGTGTCTGCGATCTCAAGACTCTTTCCGAGAAGACCGGAGCGGGAACGGGCTGTGGAAGTTGTAGGCCTGAGATACTGAAAATAATAAGAGAGACCGAAGCATTCGCTCCGGTTTGAGAACTTTCGAAGAATAGAAGAGGGATTAGATTACTCTATATCCAGATCTATATCGGGTTTTTCCGAGATAAAATCGTCTTGGGAGTAGATCACTTCCAAAACATCGTCCATCCAATCCGGGGCGCTGTCGAACAAAGTATCCTTTGTTCTGTATTTTTCTATGATACGATTGTGCTTGATGATCTGCTCTTTGGTAGCTGCGTTCATATTATTAGCTTCGGTCGAAACGGTGGTTTTATTTCGCCTACGTAGGAAAAATAGAGAAAGATATTTCCAAAAAGTACAAGAAAAATTCGTTATAATCCGGATTTTTTTCTCCGACAAGAACGTCGGTCGAATAAGTTCTTTTATATAGAACGAATGTTAGGTTGTACTATATTAGAAGATAATAATAAAAAACCCGGTGGTCTTTTTAGGGACACCGGGTCTATAAAAGGAAAAATTTGCTTTATTAGAACAGCTCGTTCCCTTTGAAAAAGAAGCTGATCTCTAATGCAGCATTGTCATCGGAATCGGAACCATGTACTGCGTTCGCTTCTTTACTTTCCGCAAATAAGGCTCTGATCGTTCCTGCAGCAGCTTCTTTAGGATCGGTTGCTCCGATCACGTCTCTCCAATGTTGGACCGCATTGTCTCTCTCTAAAGCGGCTGCAACGATCGGTCCGGAAGACATATAGCTGCAAAGGTCGTTATAGAAAGGACGAGCTGAATGTACTTTATAGAATTGTTTTGCGTCTTCCAGCGAAAGTTTAAGGTATTTTAGTCCTAAAATTTTGAATCCTTCTTTTTCGATCCTTTGTAGGATATCGCCGACATGTTTGTTTTTTACTCCGTCGGGTTTGATCATGATAAATGTTCTAGCCATTTTTATTCCTTAGTTACTTGTGGTATAATTTTTTAAGTAATGCTTTACTAACGTGTTCCGGGACCTGAGCGGATACGTCCCTACCGTGTCTTGCCACTTCTTTTACGATTGTGGAGGAAACGAAAGAATAGTCGTTCGAGGACATTAGGAAGATGGTTTCCACTTCGGGGGCGAGTTTTTTGTTCATTAGGGAAATTGCATATTCATAATCGAAGTCCGTGACCGCTCTTAATCCCCTGATGATACTTTTAGCCCCTCTTTTTTTACAATAGTCCACTGTCAGTCCTTCGAAAGTGTCTATTTCCAGATTTTCCCAACCTTTGGTCGCTTCTCGGATGAATTCTATTCTTTCTTCGATCGAAAAAAGAAGACTTTTATTGGAGTTTACGGCGACACCTATGATCACTTTATCGAATAGACCTACAGACCTTTGGAGAATGTCCAAATGCCCTCTCGTTAAAGGATCGAAGGAGCCGGGATAAACAGCAATTCTTGTCATTTTTTACGCAACCTTGCCGCTTCTTTTGCCGGCAGTCCGTATAGGTTGATAAAACCTTCGGCATCCTTTTGGTTGTACAATTCTTCTTTTTCAAAAGTTGCCATTTCCGGATTGTAAAGTGAAACCGAGGATTTTCTTCCTACGATGATGCAGTTTCCTTTATATAGTTTCACCTTTACGGTTCCGGTTACGAATCTTTGAGTCTCGGAGATGAACGCTCTCACTGCAGCCATT
The DNA here is from genome assembly GCF_000347035.1 of Leptospira sp. B5-022. GTDB lineage: Bacteria > Spirochaetota > Leptospiria > Leptospirales > Leptospiraceae > Leptospira_B > Leptospira_B cinconiae. Next base: position 321,700 of record NZ_ANIJ01000015.1, on the reverse strand, counting down.
CTGGAAGAGAACCAATGTCCGTTATAGATCAGCTCCGCAAATTCTGCGGATAATTTATCTTTATGATGTTGTGTGTCTCTGTCGATCGTGATGGATTCCAGGTCTCTATGTGCATGGAATAAAATTGTTCCACCCGGGGTTTCATACACTCCTCTGGATTTAATTCCTACCAATCTGTTCTCTACGATGTCCACTCTTCCGATCCCGTGTTTTCCACCGATCGTATTAAGGGTGTCCACTACTTGGTACGGATCCATTTTTTTACCGTTAACGGCTACACAATTTCCCTCAACAAAGTCGAGTTCCACATACTCGGGGGAATCCGGCGCCTTCTCGGGGGAAACCGTAAGAAGGAACATATCTTCATTTGGTTCTCTATAAGGATCTTCTAATATTCCACCTTCATAAGAGATGTGCATTAGGTTCCTATCCATAGAATACGGTTTGGAAGCAGTAACCGGCACAGGGATACCTTTGGACTTCGCATATTCTATTAGGTCTGCTCGTCCTCCGAAGGACCAGGTTCTCCAAGGAGCTATAATTTCTTTTTCGGGAGCCAGGGATTTGAAAGCCAACTCGAAACGGACTTGGTCGTTACCTTTTCCGGTTGCACCGTGGGCGAATGCATCTGCTCCTTCTTTTTTACCGACCTCTACCATCGCTTTTGCGATCAAAGGACGAGCTAAGGAAGTTCCGAGCAGATATCTCATCTCATAGATCGCGTTTCCTTGGATGGCGGGGTAGATAAAGTCCCTTGCGAATTCTAAACGAAGGTCTTCAATATAAACTTTAGAGGCTCCGGTTTTGATTCCTTTTTCTTCCAGGCCGGTGAGCTCTTCTTTTTGGCCTACGTCTGCGGTAAATGCTACCACTTCACAACCGTAGGTTTCCTTCAGCCAGGTAAGAATTACGGATGTGTCCAATCCGCCGGAATATGCTAATACGATTTTCTTTATGTTCTTTTGAGCCGCCATTCTAAGGATAGGGAAATCGCTGGACCCCTCCCGACAAGTCCGATTTTCGTTGGAATTCCTACATAAGATTCGGTCCGGCTGGAATTGTTAAGATTTTCCGGGCCAGTTTAACTTCTCCGCGAATGCTCTCAGGATCAGAATTAAAGCATAGGTATCCATCTTACAATAAGCGATCAGATCGGCTTCCACTCTTCTTTTTTCCTGCTCGGTTACGTTCTCGGTCTTGACCCTTAAAAATTCGAAATTTGCGATATGACCCGCATTAATTGTGAGTTCTTTGTAATGGGCACCCGTTAGTACAGGAAGAACCACTTTCAAAGACGTGGTTCCTTCTTGATCCGGGTGATAATAATCATAATCCCAGAACGGTTTCGCTAGATCGGAAAAATCGGACTCAATTGACTGGAACCATTCTTTAAATTTAGGATAAGCTTGGACGGATTCTTTCAGGCAACGTTTTTCAAAACTATCGTTGAATGCTAGGATAGTTCCTCCCGGCTTGATATGCGAGGCAAGAGATTCAAGGATCCCTAACCGAGGATCATTATCATGATCGTCCAGATAGATGTACTCTTCCGGCGTTTCTTCCAGGTCATTTCGAAGGATATGTAAAGAATATAAGAACGGTACATGTTGGAAAGGATGTGTATTCGGATAAACAGGTACGGGAGGATTAATCGTCTCAAAATCCAAACAATATATAGGAAACTTCAATCGATTTAGATACGATAAGAGTGCGTCTCGGTCCAGATATTCTTTTCCGGTCTTTACTGCTTCTACTTGGATCTTCTGGCGATGGGTAAATTCGGAATCCGGTTCTACCTCGGATAGATTTCTTATACCTTGATTCCAAAGAGTAAGAGTGAGTTCTTTTCCCTCTCTCAAGGTGAATAGATCTCCCGGGGGAGAATCCGAATAACAGGATTTCGGATGGATACAATTTCTGGGATGATTGCAATGTTTGGAGAAGATAGTGGAAGGAATTTTATCGTTTTCTAATATTTCTAGGAGTTTGTACGCTTTTTCCTTTGTGTCTTCCAGATTGGCTAAAGTTTCTTTACTACAATCCTTTTTGTGAAATAATCGATCCGGTTCAATTTCCGCTCCGTTAAAAGTATATTCAGAACTTACCGTCCATACTTGAGTAGAAGTCACCTTATATCCGGCTTCTTCCAAAACCATTCTGATAAATGAAAGTTCGGAAATATGCGTCTTCTTGGCGGAAGAAGATGCTTTGATAATAATTGCCTGCCAACCTTCTTCTTGTGGAATCAGAAAGTCGGCTCTTGTATCGAAAAATTTCGTTCTGACGCATGCTCCTTTAACGGGTTGTTTCGAATCTAAATATGATCTCGTTTTAGGATCCTTATATCCACCGTGTTTTGCATCCGGGAAAAGATTACCCGCGATATCTTTGAGCAAAGACTTTTGTTTAGGTGAAATGAACTGATTGGAAATGTCGAACTCAAGGTTAGGTTCTTTTAGAAATTTCCAAAACTGTAATTCGCAATGCTGGCCTATTTGGAATGCGGTTCTTCCTAATAGAGGGAGTTCTTTTTCCCTATAGGGGGCCAGAACATCGAATAGAAGTTTTCGTCGTAGAGATTCAGGAAAAAGAAAAGACAACCGCCGAATCGAGGTTCTTAGTAATTTAGGAACCGAATCCATGGCGGAGTCTTTTCATTTCCGACGGGAAAATTCCCGATATCGGAAAGTTAAGCCAAAAGTACCTTGATATCTTTCGGACTGGAAGCGCTGTAAATTTTGTTCTCGGAAGTTCCCAAATTTGCTTGGGTCAATTTTTGAGAAACAACACTTGGTCCAAAATCGATACCGACTAACTTTGGAGTCTTAACGAAGGTAGCAATCGCTTTGTCCCAATAAAGAGCTTTGATCAGAACTTCTCTGAACAAAGGTAGGCTGATATCCGCGTCGTTTTGGTAATTTCTTCCGTCGAAGATAGAATAAACAGGGATCTTTAACTCGGAACCTTTGTAGCTGAATCCGATCCTTTCCATATCTTGTGGAACGGTTTTTTCAGTCTCCTCCATGATAGGGCAATGAAAAGGAGCGGTAGTTCTCAAGTAGACGAATTTTACTTTTTTCTCATCCATTTCCGCTTTGAACTTTTTGCGGAAAGCAAGAAGTGCTTCCGGTGTTCCGGAAACGATATTAGAATCGGGAGTATTAAATAGAGAAACATAAATCGCTTTAGTTCCGCTGAGTCCAAGTTCCGCATTTGCCTTTTGAACTCTTTCGGAAAGTTCAGCAGCCGTGTAACCGATGACTGCAACCATTGGAGCCGGTTGTTTGTCTCCGATCTCTTCGTTACCTTTTAGAACTTCTTCAGAAGGATTATAAACTCCGTAAAGTTCCTGAGCTCTATATCCTAAATATAGAATGAATTTTAAAAATTTAGAGTAATCTTTGTAGAAGTCGGCGCCTTCTTTTCCTAAGGCGACTAATACTGCAGGAACGATTCCTTGGCTATGACCTGTCGCGCCGCTTGCGTTTGCGATCAACTCGGAAGTGGCAAAACCTTTGTTCACTAAAGAGACGTAATTTGCGGTTTGTGTTAGGAAGATACCTACGATGGAGACCGGCGCACTACAGAGGTAATTTTCGTCAGGCGCGGAGTCTGGGTTTTTGATCCAGGATTCGAAATCATACCCTTGGGAAATGATATTTTTGTTTAGACCGGGGACTTCTTCAGATAGTGCTTTGAAAGCTGTATCAAACAATTCTTTTAAAGAAGGATCCGTTTCGTAAAGTTTAGAAAGTTCCTTCAACCAAGGAGAACCCTGACCTCCGAATTGCAAAAAAAGTTTATTGCCTTGAGCTTTCGCTTCGTTCAAAAAGTTTGCTACTGCCATATTATGCCTTGTTATAAGTCGTTAGAAGATGCTTTTCTTTCCAGCCTTGGGTTCGCAATTCTTTTTTAAAGAGCTTTTTCGTTCTGAATAGCGTTCGTAAAGAACGACCGTTCCATTAAACATCCGATTGTTCGCTTAAAATCTCTCAAAACCTTGCGGTTCCGTCCTTCTCCGGGAAAATGATTGACCTAGTCGGGTCCGCATGAGGTTATTCTTTCCAAAACCCTTCTAATTAGAAATATCTTCTAATCTCCGGTAGGACCGGACAGAAAAAACAATATGATAAAAGTAAGGAACCTTTCCAAATTTTACGGAGAGAAATTAGCCATTGATCGTTTGAATTTCGAACTCAAAGAGGGAGAAATTGTGGGCTTACTTGGCCTTAACGGTGCAGGAAAAACAACTACGATCCGAATACTTACCGGTTACCTGATGGCAACCGACGGATTATGCGAGTTGAACGGACTTAACACGTTTGAACATCCTTTGGATGTAAAGAAGAAGATAGGATATCTTCCGGAAACTCCTCCTCTTTATCCGGAATTAACCGTGATGGAATATCTCACCTTTGCCGCTAGGATCAAGCAGATCTCGGAGGCGGATCTTTCCTCGGAATTGGATCGAGTTTTAGGCCTAACTGATCTGACTCAAGTGAAAGAGAAAGTGATCGAAACTCTATCTTTAGGATTTAGAAAAAGAGTCGGGATCGCTCAAGCTATTTTAGGAAATCCTGAAATTATCATTATGGATGAGCCTATCTCAGGCTTGGACCCTAAACAAATAGTAGAAATCCGTAATCTAATCCATGGCCTGAAGGAAAAACACACCATTCTTCTTTCCAGCCATATCCTTCCGGAAGTTTACAAAACCTGCAATCGATTCCTGTTCTTGCATAAGGGAAGATTGGTATACCAATGTGACCGCCAGGAACTGGAAAAAGAAATGGAAAATCTTTCCGGACTCGAAGTGACCTTATCCGGGAAATCCAGATCGGAAACGGAAGTTTACCTGAATGGGATCGCGAGCAGATCAGGCGCGACCTTAAAATTCGTAGGGGAAGATTCCGTAGGTTCTACTTTTCTGATTAACACTTCCTCGGAAAGGAAGTTTAAAGAAGAATTATATGCCGGGATCTCTTCCTCCGGTATCCTGCCTGAATTTATCCGCAAGCAGGATGTGACCTTAGAACAAATCTTTATGAACAAGGTTTAATTCATGTTTCGAAATATTAAATGGATCTTCTTAAAAGAAGTTAGGGTATTTTTCGGCACCTATTTGGCTCCCTTGGTTTTGGGTGGGACAGCGTTCTTAAATTCATTATTCGTTTTGATCTTGAATTTTAACTCAGGAACGAATTATACCGAAACAACAATCATTACTTTTATCTCCTTTATGAGCACAATGTTGATTGCGATGCTGATCGTTGCCATGGGTTCTATAACGGAAGAAAAAAACAGAGGAACGTTGGAGTTCCTATTTACCGCTCCTATTTCCGATCTGGAGATCGTAGTAGGTAAATTTTTATTCGGAACGTTTGTATGTGCGATCATCTCCGTTGCAGTGGATGGTCTCTTTCCGCTTTTCCTCTATTTCTTTTGGAAAGCTCCTTTATACATAGTTGCTTCCGGTACGATCGGAGTTTTTTTACTCGGGCTCTTCACCTTTGCAGTCGGATTATTCGGATCTAGTTTGGGAAAAAACCAAATGATCTCTCTTTTGATCTCGATCGCGATCTTGTTGACTTTATGGGTGATCGGTTACTTCTCCCATCTATTCGATGCCGCAACTCGTAGCGTTTTGTTTCACTTGCATATATTTACTCACTTTATCAGTTTTTCAAAAGGAGTGCTCCCTTTGAGCAGTACCGTTTTTTTTATCAGTGGAACGATCTTCTTTTTGTATCTTACAGTAAAAGTTTTAGAATCTAGGAGATGGAGAGGATGAGATCAAATTTAATGTCTAGAATTCTTTCCTGGGCTTCCATCGTATTTTTATTACTCTTCTTCCCTGCTTATGAGTCTTTTTCAAGCGCAGGAGTCCGATGGGCGATTTCCATTCTTGTAATTTCTATTATCGCTGGATCCGGATTTTTATCGTATTTAAGTTCCAAAAAAGAAGATAAGGAGATCAACTTACTCATCTCTTCCGGATTGGGCATTGTTTCTTTGGGAATTTATTTCCTGAGAGTCTATTTGGAAGATCTTTCTCTTCAAAAAGGGGGAACTGCTCCGGTTTGGATCTCAAACTTAAGGGAATTCCTTTTGGTCTTCTTGGTATTATTCGTATTGGGAAGCGTATTCTTAGGATTATTAAGAGAATGGGAGAGAAGCTCCTTCGAAAACCAATCCAGTCTGAAAGGAAGAAAACAAAGCCTTGTCAGGGACTTTTTTCTCGGGACGGGGATACTTCTTCTTATACTAATATTAGCGAATTATATTTCCGTAATGAGAAATCATAATTTCGATCTGAGCTCCAAGGGAGTTCATTCCTTCTCCATCGAAGCCAAAAAGATCCTGAAAGAAATTCCGGAAGGTGGAGAAGTGGACGTAATCGCTTTTTATCCTCGCCCGCTGGACAGCACCGCTCGAAATGCGGATGGAAGTTCTTCTCTCGCGCTAAAAAGAATTCGTCCCGATCTGGAAATTTTACTCAGCCAATTGGTCTCTATTCATCCGGGATTCAAAGTAAAGTTTATCAATGCGGATGTGGAACTGGATGAAATTGCCGAATTCGGACAGGTTTCTAATGGTAACGTTTTGATACGTTATCGTAAAGCAGGTTCTATTGCCGGTCCGTATCCCGAGCAAAAGGTCGGAGTGAAAGATAAATCCGAACTGGAAGATCTGGAAAGAAGATTGGTCCAGGCTTTTATGAACGTCACCACCAAAGAAAGAAAGGTGTACTTTACGGAAGCGAATGGGGAAAGATATTCCCAAACTTTCCAAAATCTTCCGAACGAAAAGGTGGTCCGTTTTGCGGATTCATTATCTTTTTTGAATTTTAAATCCACCGGGATCGGTTTCCAAAATAATTGGCCTCCAAAGATCCCCGATGATGCGGAATTTCTGGTAATTGCAGGACCTACTGTTCCATTCTCCCCGGAAGCAAGGGCGTCCATTTTGGATTTTGTTTTTAAAAAGAAGGGAAAACTTTTCATCACGATCGAACAAAGAGGCGGGGAAAGTTTCGATTGGCTTTTAGAAGCCGCGGGATATTCTTTTGCAAAAGGCAATCTTTCCCAAAGTCCAAGTCGGGCTCCTGGTTTGATCTTAACCAAAGCTTTTAGAGATCATGCGATCGAAGAATCCCTATCTAAAAAAGACACCGGGATCGTATTTCCTTATGGAGGATATTTCGAACAAAAACCTCCCGCTAATCCTGCAGAAATAAAGTTAGACGCTTCTATCCTATTGGAAACCGGAGGAGATGTTTATCTCGATAAGAATGGAAACGGAAAACAAGAGAAAGAAGAAGAGAAAAAAAATCTTCCGATCGCTTTGGTATTAAAAACCAAGTCGTCGACTCCGGTCATTCCGCCTGCGGATCCGAATTCACCCCCCACAATATTGCCGGAAACAAAATCGGAAGACGAAGGACGGATCGTGATCTATTCCGGAACTTCCTGGATCACGAACCAATATCTTCCTTACGAGGCGAACTACGAACTTGCGGGAGCTTCCGTCACTTGGATGTACCAAGACGTTAGTCTTCCCGCGATCCCTCCTAAAAAAGAAGAGATCGAAACCGTTTCCTTAACGGACGGGCAGAAAAGAGCAGTTTGGATCTTGGGAATGTTCTTATTTCCCGGACTCATTGCGGGTCTAGGTTCCATCTACGTGATCAAAAGAAGAAAGGCCGGGCAGAAGAATGCGTAATAAACTTTATTTACTCGGCCTCGTTGTCGTTTTACTCTTTTTGGCCTTCTTCCTTGTGGAAAAAACTAAGGAAGATACGACAGAGATAGAATATTGGAAACTTTCTTTGGATCGGATCGAATATTATCCGCCTAGTGAACAATGGATAGAAAAGACGGGAGAAAAATTTTATTCTAAACCCTTTACGATCTCCGTGAAAGAAGGGATTCGAAAGGGAGAAAAATTTTTTACTGTCTTAAACAAAGACACTGAAACCGGAAAGGAAATAGAATACGAAGGCGGTTATAATTCGGAGAATACCGTCCGAGATTTCGGGACTTATAGAGTAAAAGGGACCGAAGAAGTTCTAGAAGGCGTACAGATCAAGGAATCCTTACAAGTAGGGGAAGATTCACCTAAATTAGTTTTTTATTCCGGCAATATTTCCAAAACTTTAAGGATCGGAAAAAAACATTCCTTAGGTTCTACTCGAGTAATCTTGCATGAAGGGCCGATCCGAAATATACTGACCTCTTCTTCCTATTTATTCGATAGATTCCAAAAAGGTCCTCAAGACTTCCGTCAAAAAAGTATTTTGACCCTAAATAAGGAATATGTAAAAGAAATTTCTTATGTAGATGAGAATGGTACTTCAATCCGAATCGATAATACTCCTTTTGAATCGAATAGTATTAAAAAAAATTTCTGGCGCAGGCTTTCCGGCGAGATCATTTTGCTGGAACCTAAGTTTGGCGAAGATCTATACAGATACATGACAGGTTTGAAGGTGGAAACTTTTCCTGATGATGAGAATGGCGCCGGTTTTGGCATTGGAAATATACTCGCTCCCGATGCCGAGAAGTCCGAATTTTCTTTAGCTAGTGTAAAGGTTTTGATTTCCGACGGGAACGAGATCGTATATCGTTTTCATAAAGAGACCAGCATTGGAGATAAAAAACTGACTCCTGTGATCCGAATTATAAATTCTAATTTTAAAGAACCTCCGGTTTATGTAGTGGCAAATGCATTTACTCAAATTCAAGCTGCCGCGACTGCGATCAAAAACGCAAAAGCGATCGTAAAACCCGCTAAAACAAAGCCTGGAAATACCTCTCGGAAAAAATAATGTTTTTGATCACGCCGAACTCGGAACTCACTGAAGTAGAAAAGTCCAAACTTTCTCTATTGGATAAAATTTTCAGAGCCCCTACGGAAGCTTTCGATCTTTATCTTAGAAATCCATCTTTGGGTAGAAAGGAACTATTAAGATTACATTATGCGCTTTGGCTCCTTGCCCCGATTTCGAAAATTGCGGGGAACCTGATCAAGATCGTTTTGGACCTGATCTTCGGAGAGGAAGTGGATTTTAATCCGTTCTCCGGAGTGATCACTTCTCTTATCATCTATCCTGTTATACTTCTAGTAGTTTCTCAGTATGATGTGGTCCGAGTGTTTTATAGAAAAGTGGATCGCACAAAAGGGGAGAATTATCCCGCCGCCGACGTCCTGACGCTTGCATTTTTAGCCTTCTCCGCTTCTTCTATCTTTTGGATCCTTCCGAGTCCGATCAATTTGGGATTAATAGGGATTTCTTTTTTGTATTCCGTATATCTCTCCTTTATAGGAATGAAAAGAGTGAGCGGAGTAGAATCTAAAGAAATTCTAATATTCTTCCTTTTTGGGACAGCGTATCTATTAAGTATTTCCTTGGTTTTCGTATTCATCTATAATATTATTAGGACCTTATTAAATTGAAAATTCATCTGATAGGGATAGGCGGGATCGCAATGGGAAACCTGGCTTCCATGCTGAGAAGTCTAGGCCACGAAGTTTCCGGCTCCGATGCCGGAGTATATCCTCCAATGTCCGATAAATTAAAAGAGTGGGGCATACCTTATTCAGAAGGTTTCGATGCGGAGAGAGTTAAAGGCAAAGATCTAATCGTAATCGGAAACGCGATCTCCAGAGGAAACCCTGAAGTCGAAGAGGTCCTAAATTCCGGATTGGAATATGTTTCCATGTCCGCCGCTTTAGAAAGATATATTCTCGCCGGAAAAAAAGTGGTGGTAGTTGCGGGAACTCACGGCAAAACCACAACCACATTTTTGATCCATCATTTATTGAAAGAAGTAGGATTGAATCCCGGATTATTCGTAGGCGGGATCCGTAAGGACGGATTTCCAGGTTTCGAATTCACGAACGGAAACTATTTTGTGATCGAAGGAGACGAATACGATACGGCATTCTTCGATAAGGCCTCCAAGTTTTTACACTATAGACCTACCTATGCGGTCTTGAACGCATTAGATTTTGATCATGCAGATATTTTTAAGGATATCGGAGAGATCGAAACAATGTTCTCCAGATTGTTGAGGCTCGTGCCTGGAAACGGAAAAGTATATTACTGGGCAGGCGCCTCAAATCTAAAAAGAATTTGTGGAGAAGCTTCTAAATTCGTAAAATCGGAAGCGTTCGAATTTAATAAAAAGGATTCCTTTCTTATTTGGAAGAAGGGAGAATTATATTCCGGAGAAAGACTTCTCCGTCCTGGATTTTTCGGAAACCATAATTATAGGAACGCGGAAGTCGCGCTCAGGGTTTGCGAAGAAATATTAAAAAAAGAAAATATTCCAAAAGCAAAGGAAAAGTTACTGGATGCTTTGGAATCCTTCCCCGGTGTAAAACGTAGACAGGAGATATTATTCGAGTCTGCGAGAAGTATCTTGATCGAGGACTTTGCCCATCATCCCGTTGCGGTAGAAGAAACGATCCGCTCCGTAAAGCAGAGATTTCCTGGTTTTAAAATTATCAGCTTATTCGAACCCCGAAGCGCTACTTCCCATAGAAACGTTTTCCAAAAGGAGTACTCTTTTGCATTTAAGGGTTCTGCAGTGACCATGATTACGGAAATTTATAATCTGAAAAAGGTCTCCAAGGACAGCAGATTGGATGTAAAAAAGCTGATCCTGAAACTTCCAAAACATTCGGGGACCCTTCCCTTTTACTGCAAGGACCCTAAGGATCTGGTCCAGAAAGTTCGGAAAATCCTTCCCCAATTCGAGAAGGATAAAATCCTGATCCTAGCGATGTCCAATGGGGCTTTCGGCGGAATTTATCCTTCTTTGAAGGAATTGGTCGGATCTAGAAAATGAATCTATCGGAAGAATTAGACAAAATTTTTGAAGAAGCGAATCGTTTGATCGGATCTTCCGTCGACGAAGCGGATCTGGACAAAAACAAGAACGAGTATTTGGGTAAAAAAGGAAAACTTACCTCAGTACTCAAAAACTTAGCGTCCTTATCTATCGAAGAAAAAAAAACCGTCGGCCAAAAGGCGAATGACCTTTCTAAAAGTCTGGAAGAGATCGTTTCCAAAACCAGGGAAAATCTCAAGGCCAAAGGTTTTAAAGAACAGTCCGAAAAAGAATGGTTCGATGTTCTTCGTCCATTGGGAGAGACAGAGCCCGGCACATTACATCCTATTACGAAAATTCAATATGAGATCGAGGACATATTTACCTCGATGGGTTTCGAGATCTGGGACGGGCCGGAAGTTGAAACTGACTTTAATAATTTCGGCGCCTTAAATTTTACGGACGATCACCCTGCTCGAGACATGCAGGATACTTTTTATTTGGAAAACGGAAACCTTCTTCGTACTCACACTTCCGCGATCCAAGTGCGTGCATTAAGAAAATTGAAACCACCTTTCAAGATTATCGGACCGGGACGTGTATTCCGTTACGAAGAAGTGGACGCTTCTCACGAAACATCCTTCTATCAGATAGAAGGTATGGTGGTAGGAAAGGACATCTCCGCGGGTAATATGCTCTATACGATGGAAGTCCTACTTTCAAGAGTTTTCGAGAAAGAAGTAAAGACCAGGCTAAGACCCGGATTTTTCCCGTTCGTAGAGCCGGCATTCGAGTTGGATATCAACTGCCAGGTCTGCGGAGGAAGCGGTTGCTCCGTATGTAAACAATCCGGTTGGTTGGAGTTGATGCCTTGCGGTTTAGTACATCCGAACGTTTTCAAACTGAACGGTTTAGATCCTCAAGAGTGGACCGGATTTGCATTCGGACTCGGACTTGACAGATTAGTTATGATGAAATACGGGATCCATGATATCCGTTATCTACATTCAGGGAACCTGAGGTTCTTAAAACAATTCTAATATGATTATCACTCCGATCCAAACCAGATGGAACGATTTGGATCCTTTCGCGCATGTGAATAATGCCAGATACATGTCCTATTTTGAGATAGGACGAGTGGATTATTGTTCCAAAAAATTCAATACCAAAGATATCTACGATGTTCCATTCTTACTCGCAAGAATGGAAGTGGATATGCTTAAGGCAGTCGAATTATTTCATCCGATAGAAGTTTGGACCTGCGTTTCTAAAATCGGGAATAAGTCATGGGATTTTACTTCCTTAATACGACATACGGAAACCAAGGAAATTTTTACTAAGGCAAAAACGGTCCAAGTGTCTTACGATCATAGGAATAAATCCTCTATACCGATCCCGGATTGGATCCGTAAAATTTTGGTAGAGGATTTGGAGATATTCAAAGCCACATTTGAAAAAGCGGATTGAATTTTTCCTTTTACCTGCGGTCTTTGAAAAACAGAACACAAAAATTTTCGGAGTAGTGAGCGGTAGATTTTCGCAAAGGTTAAAAGGAGAAGGTCGTATATTCTGGAGCAAATTCAAGCCCGGTGCATTTTAAACTTTCTATCAAAGATCTCAAAAGAATGTCGGGAAAAGTCCGGAAGAACAATCCAAAAGTATTCCCGAAGTTTAAATGATTTATAACTTTGGGGATAACTAGGAATCCCCACGGAGGTAATAAATTCTTTACAAAATATAAAAATTCAACATCGTTTGCTTCCTTTTGGAATTTCCAATGAAACGAACCTTCTTAACTATTCTAATTTATTCCTTCTCTTTTCCCGTATGGTCTCAAACTGCAAACCTTTGGCAAACGATAGTCGGAGGAGAACAATACAACGGCATGATTGCCAAGGATTGTCCGGAAGATCTGCCAGGTCACTTTATTATGTTAAAAGACGGAGGCTCCGTTATCATCGGATCCGCCAACGATTGTAGTAGGCTCGATACGCATGCCCTAGCGGAGAAAAGAAAATATTCCAATGCCTGGGCAACCAAGATTGACGGGAACGGAAATCCTGTTTGGTGGAAATACTTATTCACGGGAAAACCGATCGACCTTGGCGGATACACCCAATTCGTTTTGAATCATGAAAGTGTACTTTCAAAACTTTCTCATGAAACTTCGGATGGCGGGTTCGTAACAATGGGCACCATGGGTTCCGTCGAAAAGAAACAGCTTGTATTTATGAAATACGATGCCGATGGAAAACTGCTTTGGGACAAATATCTTTTGCCCAAAGACTTTTGTGATTCTTTTTGTGGAGAAACGGATGTAAGTGTTTGTCATCTACACGAACTTTCGAACGGCAAATGGACAGCGATCGTTTCCGTTCAATATAGATTAGAAAAAGAAACAAAAGAGGGAAATACTACCACGATATCGAGTACTATAGAGACTGCATATTTTTTTGTTCGGTTTTCTAAAGATGGAGATATTAAATTCGTAAAATACCTAAAGGATTTTAAGAACTTTCCTGAAACTAGTTTAGGATTTTCTGATGGAGGAGTTTTACTTGCAGAGAATACAAGCATCCATTCCGGAAAGGAATCCCAAAAGGATGTGATCCTCCATAAAATTGACGAGGACGGAAAGCCTGTTTGGAAAAAACAATATGGAAAACCGGGAATAGAGGAATGGGCTTCCAAGATCATTTCTGTTTCAGACGGGAATCTACTTTTTGCAGGTGCTGTAACTCTAAATTCTAGGAACACTCAGACCTGGCTCATGAAATTGAATCAAAACGGGGAAATAATCTGGGAAACTATACAAAAGATTGAAGGACTCGGATTTTTAACGGATATAATAGAAACCCCGGAAAAAGATTTTATGGCTCTTTCCTCCGATGGAGAAGGTCCTTTACGTTTGGTGAAATTTTCCGCCGAAGGAAAGAAACTTTGGGAGAAAAAACAAACGAAAAGATTGTATTCAGCCTATCGAATCCTGAACGTTTCGGACGGATTTATTATAGTGGCTTACACAAAAGGAAAGCCTGCGATTTATATAGATCCGATTCTGATCAAAACGGACAAGGAAGGGAATCTTTCAAAGGATGCGGTTCGGAAGAATTTTACGAATTAGGAAACCATAATATATTATAGATCGGGCCAGGTTACTCCACACAGTTCACTTGGCATTCCGCTCCTGCTTTTTTTAGGATCTTCACTATATTCGGGTTTTCGTACCGATTCTTTTGGACCGCCCAGTCCATCGGTGTCCAACCGATATTATCTTTTTCGTTTACTCTTGCACCTGCTTGGATCAACAGTTTTAAGGATTCAGGGTGCCCACTTTCCGCGGCCTTGTGAACAGGTGTCCATCCATCGTCATTCTTTAAATTTAGATCCGATCCTCTCTGCAAAAGTAATCTTGTGATCTCGGGAAATTGGACAGCCAAATGTAAAGGGGTCATTCCGTCATTTCTCGTCGCACTCGGATCTGCACCTGATCTTAAGAACAATGCACATAACTCGTAGAAACCATGAAGAACCGCTCTATGCAATGGAGTTTCCCCTTCTCCGTTTTTGGAATTCAATTCCGCTCCTATCTGTAAAAGGAAGGCGGATACTTCATAGTATCCGAAACCGGCTGACTTGTGCAAAGGTGTATTGTCCAAATAATCTTTCGTATTCGGATCGGAGCCTCTTAGTACGAATCGATTGATGTCATCTATCTTTCTTTGGCGCACTGATTCAAAAAAATCCGGATCCAAACTAGCGTCGGTTTTGAGGGAACTTCTTACGATCTTTAAGGAGTCCGAGCTGATCAGGATCATATCGCTTTCCGCTAATCTTTGGGCAGCGTTTTTTCCCGAATCCGAATGAGTAGAATTCGGATTTGCCCCTAACTTGATGCAGGTATCCACCTGTGTTTTGGATTTTTTATCAATTCCTTCATGAAGAAGAAGGTCCGCTGTTCCCTGGTCGAATAAATTTTTACCAACCTGAGGAGCTGCTTTTGTCCGGAAATGATTGAAATATTTGATCTGTTCTTCCGAAACAAATTCGGATCTGGCTAAAATTTCCAGGATCTGTCTGAAACCTTCTCCAATTTTTTCGATATGATTTTTTTTGCGTTCCGGGTCCGATTCCAATGCTTCCGCTAAAAATGATTTTTCCAAACTTTGGTACAATCCGGAAAGTTTACTTTGCAAATACGATCTTCCGGTAGTTTCGGAAGTGAGGATCTTTCTTTCCACTCTTGCTTTTAATGCGGAGGATTCGGGCCCGGATCTTAATTTGATAAGCTCGTTTCGAACGGATTTATAATTTAAAATAGCGCCGCTAAAATCGAAGTCCGCATAAAGTCTGTCCCCTTCCTTCTCTTGGAGACCGAAGATCAGAAAATTCAGTTTTTCGATCCGATCATCTAATGCTTTTTCAAATTCTGCCAATCGGAAAGAAGAAGGTGTTTTGGTTATGTATTCTTTTTTGAGCTGCTTATATTCTTCGCTTAATCTCTTTAAAAAAGAGATCTCTCCTCCTTTCTGTGCGGATGAGTCTATTTCTGAGAATTTATCCTTATATATTAGAAAATATGAATTTGAAATTTTGCCTCTGATATTTTTTAGATAGTCGGACATCTCCGATCTGGATCTGTCCGAAAGTCTTTGTTCTAAGGCGTTTAAGGTTTCCCCGTATTCCAAAATCGATTTCTCATAGAGTTTTTCTTTTACCAGGTCGTCCGCTTTGGAAAGTTTAGGCCGGATCGTTTCTATAAAATTTTTCGCGCTCTGGTCCTCTATTTTGAAATTTAAAACATTAATCTCTCCGGTTTTATCATCTTGGACCTTAAAGCTGGGGAATTCTACCTTCTCTACTATTCCAGGGAACGCCGCTGCAAAGTTGATTGCGTATCTTGGATCGATCAGTTTGCGACCGGCTTCCGAGGAATAATAATCGATCTGGTATTCGGGAAACTCCAAATCGAAAGAAGTTTTGATCGAATAAGTGAGCGCCACAGAATCCCTTTTTTGGGATCTTAGATTGATCTTATACCCTTTATTTGAAAGAAAGATAGAACCTGAGATCAGTTCGTCCGCATCGATCGCATCTGCGATCTGTTTCATACAGATCTCGTCGTTACAGTTCAATTTTTGGCTTAGCTCAACTTGTTTTAGAAGTGCCGCCAAAGAATCATCGTCGGCTATATTGAATTTTCCTTCAAAATTTTTTAATATGGAATTGATGATCCCGTTCCTAAATCTACTCTCTAGATATTTTGGCACACCGTTTTCTAATTTCAGTTTATGGACATAGATCTTCCGGACCGAATTTTCTTTCGAAAAAAGTTCCGAACCAGAGAGAAAGAAAATTAAAAAAATACAAGCGACTTTTATAAGGGTGGACTTAATAAATTCGTTCTTTGTTGGAATTC
Organism: Leptospira sp. B5-022; assembly: GCF_000347035.1. Classification (GTDB taxonomy): domain Bacteria; phylum Spirochaetota; class Leptospiria; order Leptospirales; family Leptospiraceae; genus Leptospira_B; species Leptospira_B cinconiae. The sequence goes on along the minus strand of NZ_ANIJ01000015.1, from coordinate 305,446 downwards.
CAACATTACAAAGATTCAGAATGAAGCTGATCGTTTGAACTTCTACAGGATAAGATTCCCGATTGGAATCCACGATGGTGTTTGCCGTTATTAACTTGGGCCCAGGCTTTACGGAATCGTTTTCCAAAGGATTACCTCTTGTTTTCCAGAATGGAAATCATTTTGGACCAGTTTTCCCGAGTGTATCCGTATTCTTTGAATATTATTTTTTTCTTTTGGACCACCATGCTGGTCGGAGTTCCTGGGAATTCTAAAATTCTCATGCTAGTTTGAAGGCTGTCAAAATATAAAGATGTTTGTCGTTTGATACCAAGTTCGTTCGCTAATTCGGAAACGGAACCTGGATCATCTCCTACAAAAATGATCCAAAGATGTAGTTTTCTTTTTGGATGAGAAGCGTTCCATTTTTTAGAATATTCCAATAAATTAGGTATTTCTTCTTTGCAGGGAGGGCAATCGGAACTGGTGAAATTTAAAATCACTAGATCTTCATCGGGGATTTGGTCGAGTTCTTGGTATAATGTTTTTCTTTCCAAATCCAAGGAATAGAGGGGAATATTGCGGACCTCGCTTTGATCATTGGGGTCTGCTGCAAGACTCCCGAAAGAAAGTAGTGATATTAGAACCCAAAGGATCGTTTTCATACAATTATTGAAAAGAGGATCTCTCTTTGAAGATTGGACCCTGGCAGGTTAGGATTTACTCCCAAGGTTTTTGGATTTGGAATGAAGTTCTAAAAATTCGGAATGAAACCGGGTGCAGTCAATCTTCTTCGCTTGAGAACGTAAAAACGAAACAAGATAATATGCTTAGAACGGATTGATAGAATACCCAAAGCCAAACCAGTTTTACCGGAAAAGCGCCGGTGAATTGAGAGATTGCTAGAGCAGGGGCGGCAAAAGCGGCAATGGAAAAAATGATCCCTGCAAGAAGTCCGCCAATAAGCCCGTACGGTAATGCCGGTCTAACGAGAGATATTAATATTCCAATGAAGAATACTTCTAATATGTCTGCTACGATGGGTCCGATCCAAAAGACCTGCGACATAGGAACGAAGAAGTTTTTTAGATTCGGATCAAAATAGAAAGTGGAGAATAAAAGAGTTCGAAGAGAAACGGAAGCTACTTCCCAGAAGCCTAGAGCTACGAAGAACCTGAGTAAAAATTGATTCCAATCTTTTGCCGTGCGTAAACCCATATAAACGAAAAGCCCGGGAATACCGGGCTTTTCCATTCTTTTTTTGTAGAAAGAATTTATTTTCCGACTACGAACACGTAATTGGTGGTTGCTGATCCGCCGATATTGAGCATCAGTCCGTTTTTCGCGCCTTCTACTTGGTAATCACCTGCGGTTCCGGTAACTTGTTTGTAGATGTCTAACATCATTCTCACACCGGAAGCACCAACAGGGTGTCCCGCTCCGATAAGTCCACCGGATGGGTTGATCGGTTTTTTACCATGGAAGTCGATCACTCCGTCTTCGATCGCTTCATGTTCCTTTCCTGGTTGAGTGATCCCGAATGCGGAGATCGCTGCATACTCGGAAGAAGTGAAACAGTCATGAGTTTCGAAAACGTCGATGTCTTTAGTGTTCAGACCGGAACGATCGAATGCGTCTTTCACGGTTTGGCGAGTCCAAGGAAGAACCCATTTATCTCCTTTGGATTCGGCAACTTTCGCTTCGAAAGTGATGGGAGCTACTCTATGTCCCCATCCTTTGATCTTAGGATAAGCGGAAAGTTTAGTTCCCTTTTTCTTAGCGAATTCTTCCGCATAATTTTTGTTAGCAAGAACCACTAACGCAGCGCCGTCAGTTACTTGAGAACAGTCGGTGATTGCAAGACGTCCACCCACTGCCATATTGAATTCTCCACCTCTTGCGTTTGCGTGTTCATTGTTCATGAACCAAGAACGGGTTTGAGCTTTAGGGTTACGTTTTGCGTTTGCGTAATTAATTCTGGAAATTTCCGCAAGAGCGCCCATATAACGTTTTTCATCCAACTTATAACGCTCTAAAAGGACGTCTGCGAGTTTTCCGAAAAGTTTAGGGAATGGGAATTGGACTCCCTTCGCTTCTTTTTCGTAATATGCTGCGGTTCCTAAGAAGTCTCCCCCTACGGAAGAAGAAACAGTCTTCATGATCTCCATACCTACAACAATCGCTACATCATAATCTTTGGAGCGAAGTTTGGTTTGAGCCGCATCTAAAGCGACGGATCCGGAAGCACAAGCTGCTTCGTAACGAGCGCCTGGAACTCCGAAGAAACAAGGATCAACTTCAGTTAAAAAAGCGCCCAGATGTCCTTGGACTGCATATTGTTCCGCGTCGAAGTTTCCTACGAAAACACCGATACGATTTTGTTTGTTTAACTTTTTGATTTCGTCGGGAGTAAGACCAACTTTTTCTAGTCCGTCTTGAACGGCTTCCCTGAACAAGGACATGAAGGTTTTTCCTTCTTTAGTCCAGTTACGTTGGAAGTCTGTTTGTTCTCCGCCGAGTACGTAAACTGCATCTTTCATGTAATCTTTCCTCCCTTATTATCCTTTAAAAAGAGAACGAGCGTCTAAAACGTCTTTCAGTTGATAGAAAGGTTTTCCCGCTTTCGCTTTTGCCAATACATCCGGAACAGGAAGTTTAGCCTTAGTGATTAGACTGATTGCTTCTTTTGGTCCGCCCAAGAAGTCTACGAATGCGGATGCAGGAGCCCAGTTAAATCCGGTTCCCATTGCAAGGTCGCTCATTTCTTTGGTTTCTACAACTTCTCCCACGATAGAAAGAGAGTAGCTTACGTAACGAGCGATAAAGTAACGAGCAATGTCCGCTTCCAAACCTTTCGCTTCTTTTACGATATTCATTGCGCCGATATAATCAGCTTCGCCGATCCTGCGGTTCGCTTCTTTGATAAAAGGAATATCGAATTTAGGGACCGGAACATACAGGTCACCTTTGATATCGTAATACAATTTTTCCTTTTTACCGTCAGGAGCTTTGGTCATCTTATAAAGACCCTGTCCGGACTTTCTTCCTAAGTCGCCTTTATCGATCAACTTCTGGAAATAATCGGGAAGTTTGAAGGTAGAATGTGCAGCGTCTTTAGTCATCTCATAGAGGTTGTCTACGATCGCCTTGTGAACATCCAGACCGACGAAGTCCGCAGTGTCCAGAGGAGCCATTGCTCTTCCGGTATAACCGCTCATGATTGCGTCGATAAGTGCAATACCACCTTTGTCGGAATATTCTTCCGCTTTGATAGCAGCTTCGTTGATTAACTGGAATCCGATCCTGTTACCTGCGAATGCCGGAGTATCGTTCGTATAAACGACGGCGCGTCCCAGAGTTTTATCCAGGTATTCTCCCAGTTTTTTGGTAACTTTTTTATCGTTTCCTGCATGAGTTACCAATTCGCAGAGGATCATTTTATACGGAGGGTTGAAGAAGTGAGTTCCGTAATAATGTTTTTTACCGTCTTCGTCGAAAGCATCCGCTAAACGAGCGATAGAAAGACCGGAAGAAACAGTGGATACGATCGTGCCCGGTTTACGAGCCTTAGCGATCCTTTTGTTGATCGGTTCTTTTACTTCATAACTTTCTGCAACAAGCTCGAAAACCCAATCGGATTCGGAGACAGCTTTTTCCAGGTCTTGGTCATAAGAACCGGGAATTAATCTAGGACGGATTGTGTCCGTTTTGATGGAAGAAATAGCTTTTTCGATCCCTTCTTTAGCTTTGTTAACGTCACGGGCTAACATATAGACTTTTGCCTTACCAAAAGCTGCCACGATAGCTGCGGATCCGGCGCCCATTGTCCCATTTGCGCCAAGAACGGTTACGGTTTTGATTTCCCTCATGGAATTATACCAACATCTCGGTTTTTGTAGAGTTAATCCTTGTTTAAAACAGGCTTTTTAGAGGGAAAGGCTTTTTTCTCCTTCGAAGCCCCTGCTTTAGCCGTTATCTATAAGACTTTGTAGAACGGTCGTTACGTTCGAAATAAACACTGTTCTTCGAAAAAAACGAATTTTCTCTCGAATTTTAAGAAGTTTCGGGGTTTGGAGAAGGGCCCGTAATGCCTTTTACGATTAAAACTCATTTCAGTGAGGGAGGATTTTTGGGGTATTTATCATCCTCTTTGTTACATTATTATGAGTTTTCCCGCTTGCGTCTTGTTAGATTAGATTAAAATGATTCCGATAATTTAGATTAATAAGCGAAACAATTGTAGCAGGAATCATTCGGGGGAACCTTTTCTATGATCTTAGAAAAGAGCTTACTAGATATACTTTGGGTCTTGGTATGTTCAGGACTGGTACTCATTATGCAAGGCGGTTTCCTTGTATTAGAATCCGGACTTACTAGAGCCAAAAACTCCATTAATGTCGCCATTAAAAATATTGCGGACTTCGGAGTAGCCACTCTCCTTTTTTATACGTTCGGATTCGGGCTTATGTTCGGAGTCACATGGAACGGTCTCATAGGAACTTCTTTATTTGCTCCTGTGTTTCCGGAAGGTAAGGCTTGGCCTCCGACTTTTTTCTTATTCCAGCTAGTGTTCTGCGGAACTTCTGCGACGATCGTTTCAGGAGCAGTTGCAGAAAGATTAAAATTCCATTCTTATTTATTCGCCACAGCTCTGATCTCGGGTTTGATCTATCCGATCGCCGGTCATTGGTGTTGGGGAGGAAGTATGACGGATGAAAGTCTTGGTTGGCTGGCTGCTAGAGGATTTCATGACTTCGCAGGTTCCACTCTCGTCCATAGCGTGGGTGGTTGGGTGTCACTTTCTCTTCTGCTTGTAGTGGGTGCTAGAATAGGAAGATTTCCGGAGAATGAGGAACCCAAAGCAGTCACCGGAAGTAATCTCCCAATGGCGATGTTAGGTGGAATTCTCCTTTGGTTCGGATGGATGGGATTTAATGGAGGGAGTACTTTAGCTTTTAATGAAAAAGTTCCGGGCATTATACTGAACACTATCATCTCTTCCGGATTCTCCCTTATGGTAGCGATGTTATCCGCTTGGTTGATTAAAGGATTTCCGGAAGCGACTGCCCCATTGAACGGTTCTTTGGCCGGTTTAGTCGCCGTCACTGCGGGAGCGGATTGTTTTACTCCGATTCAATCTGCGATCATCGGTAGCATAGCGGGTTCCTTGGTTCTTCCTGCAGAAAAACTTTTAGATAAACTGAAGATAGACGATGCGGTGGGAGCTATCCCCGTCCACTTGATCGGAGGGATTTGGGGAACGATTGCTGTGGGAATTTTTGCGGATCTGAACCTGATTGGTCATAATGTCACAAGAACTTCCCTTCTTCTTACCCAAGTATTGGGTATACTTTCCGTGGGTGGATTTGCATTCGGACTTTCTTTGCTGATCTTTTACCTGATTAATAAATTTTTCCCTCTCCGGGTAGATGGGGACGAAGAAAGAATGGGGCTAAACATTTCGGAGCATAAGGCTACTACGGAGCTGATCGATCTATTCTTAGCCATGGATTACCAGAGAAAGACCGGGGACTTGGCAGTGGATGTTCCTGTAGAACCGTTTACGGAAGTAGGTCAGATCGCTGAACGTTATAATTTGGTTTTGGGAACAGTACGTTCTACACTTGCCGACAATGAAAAAGCAAGGGCGGAAATTGCGGACGCGTATGAAAAGGTGCGTATCGAGCAGGATAAGGCGGAAAAATTACTTCTGAATGTCCTTCCTCACTCCATCGCACAAGAGCTGAAGGCGAATGCCGGGCTTATCGCGGATAGTTATCCGAAAGTTTCTATTCTTTTTGCGGATATCGTGGGTTTCACTAAACTTTCCGCAGTGATGAGGCCCGAGTCCGTAGTACGACTCTTAAACGAAGTGTTCTCTCACTTCGATATTCTGGCAGAAAAGTATGGTTTGGAGAAAATTAAGACGATTGGAGACGCGTATATGGCGGTTGGGGGTCTTCCTCTACCGAATGAGGCGCATCCTTTGCTTGTAGCTCATATGGCTTGGGATATGAAGGAGCTTCTTTCCAAATTCAAACTCAAAAAAATGGGTACGAAACTGCGTATGAGGATTGGGATTAATACGGGTCCAGTAGTTGCAGGTGTCATCGGTACGAAAAAATTCATCTACGATATCTGGGGAGACGCAGTAAATCTTGCCAGTCGTATGGAATCTCACGGTGTTCCGGGAGAAATTCAGGTTACAGAGTCCACTGCAGAACTTATTCGATCCGATTTTGCTTTAACGGAAAGGGGAGAGATCAACGTGAAAGGAAAAGGTTTAGTCAAAACCTTCTTAATCAGCCATCGACTACGTTCTCCTGAAGAGAGATTTACCGATCTAGGATACTCATTCAGCGCAACTTAGAGATAGAAACGAAACATTATGAATCGTTTTAGATTGCTTTAACGAAAGAAAATGAAAAAAGGTTTTACTCTTTTGGCTCTAAGTCTTACGAGTGGAAATTTACTCTAGGAATAACGGAAAGATTCCCCAGATACAAGGAGTATCTACCATGGTAGCTAAGAAGAAAGCAAAGAAAAAAGCCGCACCGAAGAAGAAAGCGGCAAAGAAGAAAGTAGCGAAAAAAAAGGTCGTTAAAGCCACTAAGAAAAAAGCAGTTAAGAAGAAGACTGCGCCTAAAAAGAAAGTAGTTAAGAAAAAAACTGCTCCGAAACCGGCGCCTCGTCCTGCTGCTCCAGTTGCGACCCCAGAACCTACGCCTGCACCAAGCCTGTTCCCAACCGGCGGTTCCGGCGAAGGAGGGAGCAATATCTAATTGCTCTTTTTTCTGAGAAAACTGGTCCCGCTCCCTATTGGGAGCGGGATATTACTCCGCCTTCTACTTTTATTCCTATTTTCTAGTTCCCTATTCAGCCAAAACTCTCCTCCGGTTTACGCAAAAGTACTCTGCGTTAACTCTCCGGAAGGTTGTGAATGTAAGTTTCCTGAAAAGGAGCAAAGTATCCGTGTATTTCACGGAGAAGCCGTTATTTTAGAAGATCCATTCATAAAGTCCGAACAATCAAAGATACGTCGCTCTAAGGATTCCTGTATCTATCCAAGGGCAAATTTGAAACCCCTTGCTTACCAACATACATTTCGGCCCATGCAGACCACTTTGGATCATTCTCCTAAACCTTTAGAAAGGTTTCTCTCCCAAGAAGACCTGGAACGTTTGTCTGAATTCCAACCTACAAGTTTAGGAACCTATTATCCTACCTATTATCATTTGGCATTGGAAGAAGCTTTTCCTGGAACGGAGGTAGCGGCTTATTCTCCTTCCGGAAAAGAGATCGGCAGAGCGTCCGCTACATTCTTAGAACAAGTGCGCTGGGAAGGAAGTGGGATCGCAAAGGATGGAAAGAAATACCATTTCGCAGGAGAGGGAAAATACGAGCTCTACGATCTGGAATGGGGTTGGGGAGCAGGATACAATTATCAGGTGTTTCCTTACAGAACGTTGGCAGTAAGTTTTAAGGATCTTTGCGAGAAAATCGGGTCTAAAATTTTTTCCTGCAATAAGTCAAAGGTCATCGGCGCGCTGGCGTTTATTCCCAGGATCAAAGAAAAGAGGATCAAAATGCAGAATGGTAAAAGCCACGACGGTTATTTCTGCTTGAATGATACGGGATCACCTCTGTACATCCGAGACGATAGAATGGATATGTTTGTAGGAGTTCACGGAGGAGGAAGTCCTTACCAGCCTCAGGAACTCTCCAGGAACCTGTTCTTAGACGCAGGCATCCACCCTCTCTATCCTTCCGATTGGAAATTATATAGTTCCGAAAAGGAAAGATTTTGGTGCCCTAAGGAAAAACTTCCCCGAAATCCTTTCTCTCCTTCCGAATCGGAATGCAAATTGGATTATCATGCCCAGGCTCCTGAGAAGGGAATGGAGATGAGGATCTTTTTCCGTAAAGACGGGAGTTTGGTCCGTTGTAGGACTTGAAATAGATTAATAATGGCTACAATATTCTCCCACCCAGCGGTTCCAATTTCCCTTTTCTTCTTTTTCGGAAAAAAAAGAATCCCGGTCTTACTTGCGATTTTTGGAATATTTTTCTCTGTTCTTCCAGATTTTGACGTAGTCGCTTTTAAATTCGGGATCCCGTATGAAAGCGATTGGGGTCACAGAGGATTTACTCATTCTATTTTATTCGCGCTGGTAATGTCCTGCATTGTGGCATTCTTCAAGATCAAACTGAAAGTAAGCTGGCTTACTCTCTTTTCATTTCTTTTTGTATCTACGGTCTCTCATGGAGTGTTGGATGCAATGACCACAGGCGGTTTAGGAGTCGGATTTTTAATACCTTGGAGTTCTGAAAGAACTTTCTTCGAGTTCAGGCCGATAAGAGTTTCTCCAATCGGCCCTAGGAATTTTTTTACTGCAAGAGGATGGGTTGTGATCCAATCGGAACTTTTGTATATTTGGATCCCGGCAATTTTGGTTTCAATTGTGGGAATTGGAATAAGGTGGTTTATTAGAAAAACTGAATAAGAATTCCGATCTAATCGTAAAGAATAGCTTTAAATTTTTGAATTACGGGCGATATTTTATCAGAACGTTATTCGTCCTTTTAATATCTCTATGATAAAGCTGAAATCTTTTTCTTTAAATGACTGGAAAACACAATTCAAGACTATTATAACAGATTACCCTGGTTTTTCGGTTGGCGATTTGAATGTAAAACAAGGGTTTGAGCGTTTGGAACAGCTTTGGCTGGAAATTAAAGATGAAGCGATTGTTGTCTTTGAATATCCTTATGTAGACCCCCTTTATAGAGATAGCTATTATACATATTATTCCGCAAAACATAGAAGATATGAAAGAGATTGCATTAGGATTCATTTCTTTAATTCTTCTTCAGTCTCAGATCCAGCTGACGGTTCTAAATCATATTTTGGCTTTGTTGTATTGCGACCAACTCCACATCGTTTATTGGGGAGAAGCCATATATCTCCGGAGCTTATGAAACGGAGAGAAAATGCAGAGATATGCTTATCCGAAGTGAAAGTCCAAGTGAGAGGAAAAATTATTTCAAGCGTAGGTTTTCCTTATTCTTCACAAGATTCTCATACTCATACTTGTGCAGAAACTTGTATTTGGTCGGTAATGGAATATTTTTCTCAAAGATATAGAGATTATATTCCAGTCTTGCCTTCTAAAATTCGGAAGGTCCTTGAATCTACGTATCCTAGAAGAAGTCTCCCTTCTGAAGGTCTTACCTCATTACAGATTTCTCGTGCACTGAAAGAATTCGGCTTTGGCAGTATGATTTATAGTATTGGAAGTTCTGATAATCAAAAGAAAGTCTTTTATGAAACCATATATACTTACGCAGAATCCGGCATACCGCAAATATTAACTGTAAATAATGAAAATATATCTCATGCAGTTGTTTTAATTGGCCATGAAGTTAGATCAGTCGATTCAATTAATCATGCAAACTCCGAAAAATTAAATTTATATAATGGCCAAGAAGTGGATATAATCGACACAGCAAGCATTCCCGGAAAATATATTTTCCAAGACGATAATCATACTCCTTACCAGTTTGCAATGATTGAAAATCCGTTCGAATATTATCAAAGTAATAGTCAGTTTCAAGGAGCGCATGTAGTAAATACTGTAGTTCCTTTGTATCCGAAAATTCATTTGGATGCGATTCGGGCAAGGACTCTTGCAAAGGCAGTTTTAAGGGATAGACGATTTGGTCTTGAGCCAATAAAAGATCAAGGCCCATTTACTTTTCGATTATTGCTGACGTCCTCAAAATCATGGAAGGGCTTTTGGTTTCCTTTAAAGGATAAATTCGGAAAGTTAGGAAAAGTGTTTTTAGAATTAGCTTTACCGAAGTTCATTTGGCTTGCTGAAATTGGCTTTAAGGAACATTATATATCAAATTCTGATTCGGTAGTAGGCCGAATTCTTATGGATGCTACAGGGGATGAATCATTGAGATCCGTTCTAGCAATACAATATACGAATTCATTATTTTTACTTGACGACCCTTCAAAACCTCAAAGGCTTGAAGAGAGTTTCCCTCCTTCCGTAATGTATCGGAATAATCTTAAAGGAGCTTGGAATGCCTGGAAACACTGATCCAATGGATATGCTTTTTACTAGCGTTATCGAAGAAGCCAAAAATGCCGGAAAGATTAAGGATATTGAACTGGAGGAATTATCCTCGTTAGCTTCTTTGATATATAAAGATATGGAAGAATCTAGAGCTGAATATAAAAATTATTTATCCGAGTCAGAGCGTTCTGCCGGCTCAATAATCATAAATTCTTAATATTTAAAATTAAGAATTTATGATATAGTAAAGCCAAGCCTCGAAAACCTTTCGAGGCTGATTTTAAAAAATCTAAATCAACTTCACTGAACCACTAAAAGGTCAATCTTTCCCCGTTTATTATACTTCACGAAAGCTTTTCCTTTTTCGTAGTAGTCGTGATATTCGCCTTGTTTTCTGAATTTAGAACCCAAAAGTTTTTCCGCAGCAGGTTTAGAAGCGCCTACCGTGATTCCTTGTCCTAAACCGGGGCTAGCATCTCCGACTACATTCACTTGCACTACCGTTCCCATATCTAAAATAAAAGCGGTCTCTTTGTTATCGTATTCGAAATATTCCAAACCGCTTTTTTTATCCGTTTTGATACGTGTAGGTTTTCCCCAGTTTTTTAGAAGATCTTCTAACTTGTCTCCAGGGCCGACGCCACCCACTTTAAACGCATTCACTTCGTTTGCAGGAGTAGGAGCGGTCAGTTCGATGGAATGGATCTTTGCTAATACTTTTGCCCAACCGGAAGTGGAATCGTAATTGGTAAGATAATAATTTGCAAGTCCTTTGGATTTGGGATCCACAGCCGAATAAGATTCTACCAATGCGATATTCAAGATTGGAGTAAAGTTCTCATAGATATAATCCGGATCTACTTGTTGTTTCTGAGCGGTGGATTGCCCGATCGTTCTTAAATACTGAGCGATCTGAGGATTGTTTCCGCTCTGAGAAGCAAGAGTTCTGATCTTTTGATCGATGGACAAGGCGAGACGATTAAAAAGTTCTTTAGCTTCTTCCTTTTTGTCCGTCCAGAATAGAACGACACCCAAGTTATTTGCTAAGGAAACGGTTCCTTCCGCTTGGAATGCTTTGTTGGCAATGCTAACAGCTACGTCTAGATCTTTTTCGTCGGCAGAATACGAAAGTAATACTGCATAGTTGGAGAGGAAGTACGGATCGTCCGTTTTTACGATCACTTCTCTGTATGCTTTGAGGGCACGATTATAAGCGGCCTCGTTTCCCGGAATGATCCTCATAACTGCACGTTTACTCTTATCCGGAGGAAACACCATATTATCTCTGAAAGACGGCATGTCCAAAACCGGTTTTAATTTTAATTCTTCATTGGAAGCGGTTGCCATCCAGATCTTATGCATACAAACTGCGAGTGCTTTACTTAAATAAGTATTTTCCGGAAACTTTTTAAGTCCGTCTTCTAAATTCGATCTGGCATCGTCTAAATTTCTTCCCAGTTGAATATCATCGAAAGTTTTTTCCATCTTAGCCAAGAAGCTGTACAGTTCTTGTTTATCCGTTTTGAGTCTGGACAATCTCTCATTCGGAGAAGGGTGGCTGGAGAAATAATGAGAGCCGATCAATTCAGGTCTGGTTTTATCCGCTTTAGAAGCTGCTAATGCTTCTTTATAAGATTGTTCCACTTCGTTCAAAGTTTGCAGAGTGATCAGCATAAAGTCTCCGCCGTAACCTGCCTTATCCAGTAGAAATAAGCCCGTTTGGTCCGCATCCAACTCTTGCTCTTGTGAAAATTTGCTATTTTCTAAGAATGCTTTTCCGGACGGTTCATCCTTGAGTGCATAAAACTTTTTTACACTGTTAAAAACATGTCTGTTATAGAAGTGAGCTAACTCGTGGGACAATACTCCTGCTATATATCTTTCTCGATGGAAGTCCAACTTTTGAGCTGCATCCGCTTCTTTTTGTTTGATGATCTCATCGAGTGAATCTAATGCACCTGAATGAATACAAAATTGCCCGCCCGCCATGGCAAATGCGTTGAAACTTCCTTCCTTTACGATTTTGTAAACTAAAGGAAAAGGAGGGTTGCCGGAATTTTTGGAAAGTTTGCCGAACGCTTTGTCAATAGGCTTCTTCCATCCTTTATGATCCGTAAGCACAGTCTTTGACTTGATCAGATTTGTAAACTGCACGTTACTTTGTCTTACTAACTGTGCATACAATTCCGCGTCGAATTCTCCCGGTTTGTTCTGAGAAAAAATCGGAGAGCCCGAAAGTGAAACTAAACCTAAAACAGCCAAAAGTTTCAGGACATAAGGACGAACCGAGTACGAAAGATTGATCATGGGAAAAACCTCTGAGGAGAGAAAACTATACGCTCTTAAGCGACTGTCAACTCTGAAAGGTTTAAAAAACGGAGTGAAATTTTTTGCTCGAAAATGGGGGTTTAAAGTAAAGGAAATTTTCTCCTAAATAAATTATATCCGAACCGGATTTGGAAAACTTCTAATTTTAGGCAGGGATGGAATGGTCGATTAGGATCAATATATTGATCAAAAATAAATGCAGAATGCTGAAAAAGAAAAATCCTCTGGCGAATTTAGGCTCAGGATTCTGGAACAATTTTACGGAAAGATAAAGTATAGATATACTCAGCGCCACGGAAGAGACCATATACAACCAACCCATGGAAGGTTCCGCCCAATAGAACGCAATCACGGAGCCGACATACAGAACGGTGTAAAACAGAATAGAGCGTCCGGTCTCCTTCACACCTTTTACAACCGGTAGCATTGGAAAATTTGCGTCGCTATAATCTTCTTTTAAAAAGATGGCAAGAGCCCAGAAGTGAGCAGGTGTCCAAAGAAAGATCATTAGAAATAAGATCCAAGCCGGCAAAGGTAAAGAATTACTAACGGCTGCATAACCGATTAGAGGTCCTACACAACCAGCCACTCCTCCTATTACGATATTCTGATGTGTTCTGGGTTTTAATAATATGGTATAAAGAAAAACATAAGCGAGAAGTGCCGCAAATGCGCATATCGCAGTCAGAAGATTTGCAAAATAATACAAGATCCCGAACGCAGCAAAAGTCATCGCGAATCCCACGATCCAAGCTTGAGTGCCGCTGATCCTTCCTGCAGGGATCGGACGATTTGCAGTTCGTTTCATTTTAGCGTCCCTATCTTTTTCCAAGATCTGGTTGAAGATAAAAGATGCGGAAGACATCAAAAAGGTCCCGAGCATGGTCATAAAAACCAAAAGGGTGCTCGGAGCCGAAGAAGAGCCAAGATATAGACCGGGCACAGCTGTTGCTAACACTAGGGAAGTAACCCTAGGTTTGATCATCTGATTCCAGTCTGAAAGAAAATTATTCATTCTATTTAAGAAACCTTACTCTTAGAAAGCTCGGAAGCTCTTTGGACCCAAACCGCATAAACGGATAAGAAAAGAAGAATGGCCACTCCGGTATGTGCAGCAGTCACTAATTTCGGGAGTTTCATATAGACGTTTACAACTCCCAAGCCGATCTGTATGATCAGAAGAACGATCGCCGTTTTCACGTATTTTTTGGTCTCTTCCGAAAATCCCTTGAATATTCCATAAAGGTTTATTAGAAGAACGTAAAATGCTACTAGATATGCACCCAATCGATGTTGCACTTGGATTTGTATTTTAGGTTCTGGAACGGAAGGGATCCATTCTCCGTTACAGGTCGGGAATTCCAAACAAGCAAGACCCGCGTAGTTGGAACTTACTCTTCCTCCCAAAATGATTTGGAAGAATATCAATAAAACTCCGATCAATAGAGGGATCTGGTCCTTTTGCAATAAACTTTCTTTGGTTAGAAATTCATTCGAATTTGGGAATTTTGTAAGATTGCGAGCCTTGAACGTAGCTGTAACGATACAAAGTAAGAACAGAATAGCATTCAATAAGTGAAGATTTACGGTCGCAGGATCCAAGGAAAGAAGAACAGTCAAACCGCCCAAGGTTACTTGAGAAGCAATCAACAAGATCGCTAGTATAAAATAGCCCAGGAAAGGTTTCCTTAATTCGGGAACGATTGCAGTCCAGATCGTGCCGGCGATAAGAACAATTCCTAAAAATCCGGAATAATATCTATGTCCGACTTCCATAAAAATATTAAAATCGAAGTCCGGAAAAATTTTACCGAAACAAAATGGCCAATCGGGGCATGCGAGTCCGGAATCAGTGGCTCGGACAAGCGGACCATACAACAAGTTTAGAAAAATTAAAACCGAATAAATGACGAGAAAGAGAGAAAACTTTCTAAAATGAGAATAAGTAGAGGCGATCATTCTGTTTTTTCGGAGAATCCGAGCTCTCCTTTACCATACTTGAGCGCGACTGATTTGGGGCAAGAGATTTGATATTTGAAAATTGAAAGGTTCCATTTTGATCTGAGACTAATTCTCATGCAATGTACATTCGATGATTCTAAAGAACGAGCGTTCTGCTATCCCGACCTAAGGATAGAAGCTTTTTATGTCGGTTCTAAACGTCTGAAAGGTCTGAAAAGCAAAAACGCTTTCAAAAAAAGGACAGGTCTCCAAAACTGGTTGGTATCTTTCGCTTTTAACAGAAGTGAAACGTTTTTTTTCTGATACTTTAGGAGTCATTCCATGAGCCAAAACGGAGACCATTACAACAAGGCAGGTTTTTGGACATTCGTGGTCGTATTGGCCGCAAACATTCTTTATTTCGTTTATCTTTCTGCGTTCCACAAAGGTGTTAAAGATTATAACGAAGTAGTTCCTTCTAACACTTCGGCAGCAGCGAAGTAAGGAAAGAAGCCGGGATAGAACGTTGTTCTCCTCCAATCATCCGCAGCATTTTTCTAAAATAGCTGCGGCTCTAATACTTTTATTACCATTCCTATCCGTTTTATCCTTCGATACCGAGAGAGAGTTGCCTGCTCATGCGGTCCCACCCGAATTAGAAGGCGTTGGTCTGGAAGAAAAGTTAGGGAATTATATCGATACCAATCTATCTTTCGTGGATGAGCAGGGAAAACAAGTCCGCATTGGCGATTATTTGAAAGAAGGAAAACCTCTTCTTCTTACCTTAGTATATTATAGATGTCCCACACTCTGCAGTCTTTATTTAAACGAGATCTCAACCGCGCTCAAAGAATTGAATTTAGAAGTTGGAAAAGAATTCAATTACGTAGCGGTGAGTTTTGATCCGAAAGAAAAACCGGATCTGGCAAAAGCGAAAAAAGAAGTATATGTGAAAGATTATGGAAGAGGGGACGGTTCCGGCTGGAGTTTTTTAACCGGAAATGATCCAGAAATAAAGGCATTGTCTTCCAGCCTGGGTTTTACATACAAATGGAATCCTTATAATGATCAATGGGTGCATGTTTCCGTAGCCTATGTGATCACCCCTGATGGACAAATTTCCAGGTATTTAAAAGGGATGCCAATGGATGAAAGGACCCTGAGATTATCTCTCGTAGAGGCAGGAAACGGTAAAATCGGCGATTTGACTGACAGTGTTGCCCTTTTTTGCTTCCAATTTGATCCATCCAAAAATAGGTATACATTATACGCATTCAATATCATGCGAATCGGCGGTTTTCTTACCGTCCTCGTTCTTGCAGCGTTCTTATTCCGCTTTTGGAAGAAACAAAACTCGTCTAGTACAGTATAAAAAAAGGAAGGAGTGATTTCGATCCGATGAACTGGTTCTCTTTTATTACGGCGACAAGCTTCATGCCGGTTCCAGCGACTAAAGAATCGGGAGATGTAGATAACCTCTATATCTTCCTTCTTGTTTCGGGCCTTATCTCTTTTATCATTCTCATTGGGGGAATGGTAATATTCATTTTCAAGTATAGAAGAAAAACGGAAGATCAGAAAAGTGCGTATATCACGCATAATACTCTTGCTGAGTTCCTTTGGTCATTCATACCTTTCGTGATCATGATGATCATCTTTGCTTGGGGATGGAGTGTATTTCATGATCTTCGCAGAGTCGGAGAGAAAGGTGATGTTGAAGTTCACGTGACGGCTCGTCAGTGGGCTTGGACTTTCAAATACGCAAATGATATCGAGATCAATAGCCCCAGCGACAAAAAGTTAGTGGAGAATGATCCGGACTCTACTCTTCTCAAACCTGAGGTCGTAGTGGTTCCGGTCGGTAAGACCATTCGTTTTATTCTTACTTCCGATGACGTTCTTCATAGCTTCTATGTTCCTGCGTTCCGAAACAAAATGGATGCGGTTCCCGGCAGACGGACCACTTTCACTTTTACTCCGATCGAGAAAGGGGACTTCACGGTTTTCTGTACTGAGTATTGCGGAACAAAACACTCGAACATGATGGCTACGATCCGTGTGGTAGATGGAGAGCAATTCGCTCTTTGGCAGTCTGAAAAACTCGCCGGAATGGCTGGCGCTAGTAACAAAGGACCCGCGGAAAGAGGAGAAGCTCTTTTCAAAGGAAGCCTTGGATGTAGCGGATGTCACTCGATCGACGGATCCAGGATTGTTGGACCGACTTTCAAAGGTCTTTACGGTACTAAGAGAGACTTCGCAGACGGATCTTCCGTTGTTGCGGACGATGCTTATATCAAACAATCCATCCTTGTTCCGACTGCGAAAATCGTCGCTGGATTTCCTCCTGCAATGTCTTCTTTCCAAGGAAGGATCAAAGAGGACGAGATCAAGGACATCATCGAATTCATTAAGACGCTTAAATAGGATTACGGACAATGGCCCACGAGCAACATAATTACCTGAATCACCAGAAGGGGATTTGGTCCTGGCTTACGACCTTAGATCATAAGCGTATCGGGATCATGTATTTTATCGCGATCATGAGCTTCTTCTTTTTAGGAGGAGTTTTCGCTCTATTAGTTCGCGCAGAATTATTCACACCCGGAAAAACCCTTTTTTCCGCAGACGTTTACAATAGAATGATGACCTACCATGGAGCCATTATGGTGTTCATGGTAATCGTTCCAGGGATTCCTGCAATTTTCGGAAACTTCGTTCTTCCGATCATGATCGGAGCAAAAGACGTAGCTTTCCCAAGATTGAACTTGATGAGCTGGTATATGCTGATGATCGGTGCTGCGATCACCGGTTCCACTCTCTTCTTAGAAAACGTAGATACCGGTTGGACATTCTACACTCCGTATTCTTCCATTAAAACCGGAATGGGAGTGATCCCGATGGTTCTTGGAGTATTTATTATCGGATTCTCTTCAATCCTTACGGGTCTGAACTTCATTGTAACCACTCATAAGCTGAGAGCGCCTGGAATGACCATGAACAGAATTCCTCTCATGGTTTGGGCCCTTTACTCTACAGCGATCCTGCAAGTATTGGCAACTCCGGTTCTTGCGATCACTCTACTTCTGCTGATTGCGGAAAAAACTCTTGGAGTAGGGATTTTTGATCCTCAGTTGGGAGGAGATCCGGTGCTATTCCAGCACTTCTTCTGGTTCTATTCTCACCCTGCGGTTTATATCATGATCCTTCCTGCGATGGGAGTGATCTCCGAGTTGGTAGCAACTTATTCACGTAAGATCATCTTCGGATATACTGCAATCGCTTACTCTTCCTTAGCGATCGCCGGGGTTTCCTTCTTAGTTTGGGGACACCATATGTTCGTTTCCGGACAATCCGAGTTTGCCGGGGTTCTATTCTCCTTCATCACGATGTTAGTAGGAGTTCCTACAGCGATCAAATTGTTCAACTGGATCGCAACCATGTATAAAGGAAGTATTCGTTTGGATGCTCCGATGTTGTTCGCGATCGGGTTCATGTTCTTATTCACCATCGGTGGATTGACCGGAGTGTATCTGGCTTCTACCGGTATGGACGTTCACTTCCATGATACTTACTTCGTGGTAGCGCACTTCCACTATGTGATGGTTGGTGGAACTCTGATGGCTCTTATGGGAGCATTGATCTACTGGTTCCCTAAAGTGACCGGAAAAATTTATAGCGACTTACTCGGAAGAATTTCCTGGGTCTTTATTTTCTCCGGATTTAACGTAACCTTCTTCCCTCAATTCATTTTAGGAAATATGGGAATGCCTCGTAGATACTACGATTATCTTCCTACATTCACCGAGTTGAACCAAATGTCCACTTTTGGATCTTGGTTGATCGGAACAGGATTCTTGGTCGGACTTTTCGGAGTGTTTCATGCACTTATGAAAGGAAAAGAAGCAGGAAACAATCCTTTCGGAGGAAAAACTTTGGAATGGACCATTCCTTCTCCTCCTCCACACGAAAACTTTGACAAGACCCCAGTACTAACCGGAGGGCCATATGAGTACCGCTAATCACACAGGTGGTTTTCATCACGCACATCATTTCGACAGCGCAGAACATCAATACGAGTCTTCTAAACAAGGGATCTGGTTATTCCTTGTTACGGAAATCCTAATGTTCGGTGGATTATTCGTAGGATATTCCATCTACCATTCTTTGTATCCTCAGGTTTTCCATGCGGGAAGTAAGCAACTTTCCGTTGTGTTAGGTGCGGTGAACACAGTAGTTCTTCTATTCAGCTCCTTCACTATGGCGCTCGGGATCAACTATGTGCAAAGAGGGCTGAAAAATAAGGCGATCATCGCTCTTGCGGTGACAATCGCTTGTGCGGCGATCTTCATGGTCGTAAAATTTTTCGAGTACACTCACAAGTTCCACGTAGGCACAGTTCCCGGTAAATACGCTTACACCGAAGAATTAAACGCTTCCGGTGAGAAGGTAACTAAAGTAGGTGCATTACTTGCAGAAGCTAACAAACTTAGCGTTGCAGAAAGAGAGCACAAACTTCATCTGGACGAAACTGAATACGAACATCTTACCCTTTTAGAAAGAACCAAAAATTGGCCTTTGTTCTTCGGATTCTATTTCGTAATGTCCGGGATCCACGGTTTGCACGTTCTTGCAGGTGCATTTCTTATCTTCTGGGTACTTTTGAAAGTGATCAAAAACCAAGTCGGTCCTGAATACTACACTCCTGTCGAAGGAGTCGGGCTTTTCTGGCACGTGGTCGACTTGATCTGGATTTACCTCTTCCCTCTTCTTTATTTAGTGGGATAAGTTAGAATCAAAAACTGCGATTGAAAGATCGTTGCGAAAAGCCGGGGTTTTTTCTCCGGCTTTTTTATTTTTCTCCACAAGACCCGGCTCAAAAAAACTGCAAAGAAACGGCGAATCCTGCCGATATTTGAAAAGAGACTAGTTTTCCCGGACACAATATGCAAAATATAGATTATTCCAGAAGACTGAGACAATCCGGAACCAGAGGACCGGCTCCGCGTCAGGGTGAATCTTTCCCAACCGTGCAAACCATCCAGCATGTGAGAGGGGGAAATTCTCCCATCCGCTCTTTTCCGAGCTCAAGATCCATCTTTCTGGTTTTAGTAGGGGCTATTTCTCTTTTTACGGGTGGGGTAGTGGTCGGTCTCAGATTGGATCAGAAAGAGCAAGCCTTTGCTCAAAACGAAACTCAGTCTTTTTATAATACAGGGAAAAACGTAAGAACCGAGCAATCGGTGGAAGAGAGAGAAAATTCTTCCTCCGAAAACACGAATTCTAACGCAAGCGAACGATCTGCTGAAACTTCCTCTTCCTCCACTTCTAATCGGAATCCAGGACTCAAATATCCCGCTAGATCGGATAAGGAAAATTATTTCCTATCTATCCCGACCGAAGATTCGATAGAAGCGATGGAAATTGGAAAAAAATTGCTAAGAGCAAGACCTGAGTTCCAAGGAAGATTTTTCAGATCCAAAGACGGAGAATTATTCCTAGGATATTTTTACGGAAAAGAAGAAGCCACCAAGGCTCTGGAATCCATTCGTCCTCTGAACGATCCGATTTTTCACAAAACTTCCATTCACAAACTTCAATTTTGATCCGAATTTTCGGATAAAGTTCAGTCTTGAGCGTTTACTCATTTTTTCCTTGACTTTGCCTCAAAATTTGCTATATTTTTGAGCAGAGTTTTAACGGAAGTCTTAATACTAATTGGCTGGCAAAAAGAAACAATCTGGCTACGATCATGGCGTAGGCGACTACGTCGTATATCCGATCCACGGGGTAGGTGAAATCACCGAAATCGCTAAAAAGGTTATCCTGGGAAAGAAAAAAGAGTGCTACGTAATGGAAATCCAGGGTAGCAAGATGAAGGTGATGATCCCGGTCGATAAAGCAAAGCAGGTCGGAATTCGACCCATTATCGACAAGAAGGATATTAAAAAAGTCATCAATCTACTCAAGAAAGACGAGGTCGATACTGAGGAGGACTGGAAGATCAGGTACCAAAACAACCTGAACAAAATAAAGTCCGGATCGATCTTCGAAGTGGCGGATGTGTGCAGGAATTTATTCCGCAGGGCAAACGGTAAAGAACTGTCCATCATGGAACGTAAATTGTACGAAAGCGCGTACAATCTAGTTAAGATGGAAGTCGCCCTAAGCAAAGGAGTTTCCCAAGAAGAAGCAGGGAATCTCGTGTCAGATGTTCTAGCTAGTACATTCGCTCCGGGAGAAAGAGTTCCCGTGGCAGCAGTCGACATAGACGAAGAATAATTTCCGATAAAACTCGAATCTATTATCAAAGGATTTGAGTTATGGCGTATTTTTATAAAGGTCTAACGGCCGTCCTACTCTCCTTAGTGTCGTTCTTTGTGACGCAAAAACAAACCCAAGAGTTTGTATTCTCAGGCTCCAGTGCGGGGCTTGTACTCGTAATTTCTCTCGTACTTTTGTTCGGTGAAACTAAACTATTTCCAAAACTTCGCGGAGACGTTATTTTTTGTGTAGGAGTGGGTGCTCTTTTGGGCTTCGCACTCGCTTGGTTTATTGGAACGATTATTCGTTTTGAGGAATTGAATCTTGCATTGTATCTGATCCTAGGTCTTTTCGGAGCTAGAGCAGGTAAGTCATTCGCTAAAGAACCCGGCCTTTCCATATTCGGCGGAGGCGGGGGTGGACCTACTTCTCTAGTAGATCCATTCGGCGTGGCTTCCATCGGCAAAGACGAAGTACGGGACAAAATTTTGGATACTTCTGTCGTGATCGACGGAAGAATATTAGATATTGCTGATACACATTTTATCGATGGTCCTCTCATTCTGCCTAACTTCGTGTTAAGAGAGATCCAGCTTATCAGCGATTCTTCCGATCCGATCAAAAGAGCCAGAGGACGTCGCGGTTTGGAGATGTTGAACAAACTCCAAAGAAAAGGTTCCATCGAAGTTAAGATCACATACAAAGATTATTCGGACACTAGAGAAGTGGACGCTAAGTTGATCAAACTTGCTAGAGACACCGGGGGAAAGATTGTGACCAACGACTTTAACCTGAACAAAGTCGCGGAACTCCAAGGAGTAAAAGTCCTGAACTTGAACACTTTGGCAAACGCATTAAAACCTGTCGTTCTTCCTGGAGAAGAATTGGCTATCCAAGTCATCAAAGAAGGAAAAGACGAAAACCAAGGTATCGGCTATCTAGAAGACGGAACAATGGTAGTGATCGAGAACGGCGGACACCTAGTCGGCAAAGAAGTGAAGGTTACTGTCACTTCTATCATCCAGACTGCTGCCGGAAAAATGATCTTCACCAAGGCTAACGGAAACGGTGGTGGCGGTAGCTTCGATAAAGGCGAGAGAGCTCCCGAAAAAGAAAATCGCGGTAAAGGCGATCGTGGCGGAGAAGATCGTGGAAACAGATACGATCGTGGGGACCGAGGAAACGAGGAAAGAGGGAATCGTAAAGATTACCAAAACAAAAACCAGAACCGCGGTAATTACCAAGAAAGAGGCGATCGCAACGAGAGTAGAGGTGAAGATTTCGGGAATCGTAAAGATTTCCAAGATCAGCAGCAACAACAGCAATAAGCGGTCGCTAAAGAGACAGAATGCGGGTCGTATTTAGGAATTGCCTCAAAATTCGACCCGGTTCCGAATTGACGGTATCCTGACCCGAAAAAAAATTGAAATACGATCTCAATAAGGAGAGCCAAATGCAGGCCCAGACGCAAGTGAAGGGACTGAAGGAGCTCGGTATAGAGCCCTCCGAAGTCTTCCATAACCTTTCATACGACGAAATTTTCGAACACGAAAAGAATAACGGGGAAACGGTCCTTTCCTCTAACGGAACCATGATGGTGGATACCGGTATTTTTACCGGACGTTCTCCAAAAGATAAGTACTTCGTAGACGAACCTTCTTCTAACAAGAATATCTGGTGGGGTCATATCAACTTTAAAGCCTCCGAAGCGGTTTTCGAAGAGCTTTATCAGAAATGTGTAAATTACCTGAGCGGAAAAAAACTCTATGTATTCGACGGATACGCAGGAGCAAACCCTGAGACCAGGATCGGTCTTCGTGTAGTTTCCGAAAAAGCTTGGCAGCACCATTTCTGTACTAACATGTTCATTCGTCCAACCAAGGAAGAGTTAGCAAATCTTCTTCCTGAATTCACTATCATCAACGCTTGCGGAGTGAAGAACGAAAAATACAAAGAGCATGGCCTGAACTCGGAAGTATTCGTAATCTTCAACCTGGCAAAAAAACTCTGCATTATCGGCGGGACTGAATACGGCGGAGAAATGAAAAAAGGTATCTTCTCCGTAATGAACTATAAGTTACCGTTGCAGGGAATCGTTTCCATGCACTGTTCCGCGAATATAGGGAACAAAGACGGAGACACCGCGCTGTTTTTCGGGCTTTCCGGAACGGGTAAGACTACTCTTTCCACTGACCCGAACCGTAAACTGATCGGAGACGATGAGCACGGCTGGGACGATAACGGAATTTTTAATATCGAAGGCGGTTGTTACGCGAAAGTGATCAACCTAGATCCTAAAACGGAGCCTGAAATTTTCGAAGCGATTAAAAGAGACGCTCTTTTAGAGAACGTGGTTTACGACGAAAAAACGAAAGTTGTAGATTATACTTCCGCCGCTAAAACCGAAAATACCAGAGTTTCCTACCCGATCTACCACATCAAAAACATCCAAGTTCCTTCCAAAGGTGGCCACCCTAAAGTGATCATCTTCTTGACTTACGATGCATTCGGAGTTCTCCCTCCTGTCTCTCGTTTGTCTATCGAACAAGCGATGTATCACTTCCTTTCCGGTTACACTGCGAAAGTTGCAGGAACTGAAAGAGGTGTTAAAGAACCTACCGCTACCTTCTCGGCTTGTTTCGGAGCTGCGTTCATGACACTACACCCAACCGTTTATGCTAAGTTGTTGGGAGAGAAGATGCGTAAACATAACGTTCGCGCATACATGATGAACACAGGACTTGTTGGCGGAGCTTACGGAACAGGTAAGAGGATGAATCTTCCTTCTACCCGTAAAATTATCGACGAGATCATGAACGGAAACATCGACAAGTCTCAGTTTGTAAAACATCCGATCTTCCAAGTAGAATATCCTAAAACCGTAGAAGGTGTGGATAGCGCTATTCTGGATCCTCGTGAGGCTTGGGCTGATAAAGCTGCTTATGACGAGTCTTCTAGAAAGCTTGCCGGCATGTTTATTGAGAACTTCAAAAAATATGTAGAAGGTTCCAAAGACTTCGACTTCACAGCGTTTGGACCTCAGTTAGGCTAAGATCTTTAAGAAGTCGGATTTTGTCCGGAGGAGTAAGTGGGTTTTCCCCTTACTCCTTTTTTATGCCCGCGGTGTTTCGGGAAGTTGTTGACAAACCGTTGTGCGGCGCATAATCATCATAGAATATATAGGGATCAAAAGCATGGAAAAGGAAATCAAAGAAGCACTGAATTTCGCGATCGGAGCGGCAAAAACCCTGAGAGAACAAGCGGACAGTATTCTTTTAAAAGTGGAAAAAGAATTTAAAGAACTCTCCGCAAAAGGTTCTCAAGACCAAAGCGAAGTTGCAAATAATCTTAGAAAATATATCGAAGACGCATTACGTTCCGTGGAAGGACTAGCCGGCCAAGTGAACTCTAAAGTAGAAGAAGCAAAAAAAGAATTCGGTAAGAAAAACTCTAAGGACTGAGAATCTTACTATATTTCGTTTTTAATCTTCCTCACCAATCCAAATCGATTTTCAAAATATATTAAAGCCTGGGATCATCCGATTCCAGGCCCAACCATTTCGCTAATCTTTCCTTATATGGGATCGGAGGCGGGCTTTCCATATCCAGTTCGAAAGAAGTATTCCACAAGGAGATATTTTGTTCGAATTTGATCTTCAGGATCTTTATAATAGTCTCCCTAAAGTTAGTAAACCATTCGGAAGAAGGGATCCCTTTTTCGGTTAGATAACCTTCTATCAGATCTATACTTCTATAATCCGAAGAAAGGGCCGAATAAGAAAAAGAATCATCGGAAAATTCGGAGAATACACTTTCCCATTCATCCGCGAAACTCCTTTCTTTGTTCCTACAATCGTAGGCTTGGCAGATCGATGCTCCATAAAAGGAATAATTCTGGCTACGTGGATCTCCCGTATAAACCGGATGGATCATACAACCGATCCTACTTCTGACCTTGGTCTCAGGAGAATGTCCGTTTACTTCTTCCATAAGCATTCCTAAAAAAGGACAGTTGTAGGTGAGAGGATCTTTCTTAACAAAATTTTTTTCCGCTTCTTCTCTTATCTTTCTGAATTCCGCCATCGTATAAGGTTTGGAGAAGTCCACTGATCCTTTGAAAATCTCGGTCCTTTCTTTTAGGAGAGTCCTGAATTGGTCGGGTTTTAATTCTAGATTGAATAATCCGCAGCAGGCCCCGCAGGAAAAAGGAACGTCTGCGGAGGGTTGGCAAAGACCCACTTATAAACCGCCGTGAGGCAGATTCCCGGGTTTAGAAGGAAGAAATCCTAAGAACGCGAGTTCTAATTCTTTCGTCGCTGGATTTTCTACAATATTACAGTTCAGAGGGAAGATCTGCAGTCTATCTTCATGGAAAACGATTACCTTTCCTCTATACTTTTCGATCTGTTCTCCTATAAAATCCTGTTTGATCATTGGAGCAGCGACTAAGGAAGATTCGGGCTTTATACCGCGGAAGAATAGATGATTGTTCGAGTTAGTAGAAACTAAGAAGATGCTGATCCTTTCCAATTCTTCCAACTCCGTTAGAAGGTTTTCAAAATAATACTGGAATGTGATCAGATATCCGTCCGCTGACTCGGGTTGGATCTGTCCTTTGGAATACAGATCGATCCATTGGATCATCTTCGAGATCGTATCCTTGTTTGCAAAAAGTATTTCAGGAAGGTCCGTAACGACAGGAGTGATCTCCAGTTTTCTGAAATCATGAAGGCATTGGAACATCAGTTCCCACCATCTCTCCGTATTATACGCGTCGTCCGGATTGTTCGGGATATATTTTCCTAAAGAGTGATTCTGGTGGTCGCTGAAAAGGATCCCTCCGATCACCTTGGAAAATTCCTCGAAAGCGAAGATCAAATGTTCCATTAACTGATAGGAAGTGAGTGATTCTTCTTTTTGTTTTTCAGTGAATTTGTAATAAGACGCCGCGATCGGGTTCGGATAAAATTTGAATATTAAAGAAGGATTAATGATCTTATGGACAGGTTTTCCTTTTGTAGGATCGGAGACAACTCTGATGATCGGTTGTCCATGAAGACTGTAGTTAGTCCAAGTCAGATCGCTCGGATCGTAGTTCCTTCTGGCATGTTCCTTTGCTAAATACAAGGACTCGCCTATACTTTTATCCGCGAATAAATTCGTATAAAATTGGATCGTGAAGTCGATCGTATTCTGATTATCCGCGATTTCCCAGTTGGTCCCGATAAAACTTTTGATCCCGGACATCAAAAAGGAGCCCGCAAAATTATTCATCAGATCTGCGTTCAGATTTCTAGTGGTGCTTTTGTTGGATTGGCAAGAGTTTGAAAATACCATATCGGTATTAAATCCCGAGTTTTTAATCTCTCTTGCTTTTAGGATCTTTCCCTCGGAGATCAGCCATCCGTTTTCCAATGGATCATCGGAAAAATACAAATGTCCTGAATAATGGATGATATTCTTTCCTTTTATGAGAGAAAGAAGTTTTAATTTAGTAACTTGTCGTCCGCCTATAAATTCAATCTCTAATCTGGAGCTAGGCACCTTCTCACTTAGAACGCGGAAAATCTGCTCTCCTTCTTTTTGGGCCCATTCTAGATCCTCAGTCGGATCGGCGATTATGAGCATTCGGAGCTTCTCCTTTTCTTTGAAGGCACCGCCGGAGGATTCTCCTCGTACCGTTTTTCCTATATAGAATTTATCGGAAAGAAAACAGGTACCGTCATGTAGGAGTTCCCACGGGATCACTCCTAATTTAGGGTCTATATTAAAGTGAAGGTATTTTTCCGTAGTAAGTCTGAGTTTTTCTTGGATAGCTGCAGGAAAGAACTGATCGTAAAAAGTCTCTCCCAGGATCTTTAGATCATGAAGAATGTCTGTTTCTAATGTCGGAGTTTGTGCCGATTTTTGGTGGATCGCGACGGAGACTCGGACTAAGTTTTCAATTTCCTTAATATATTCTAGGATTAGATCTTCGTCCATCGTGGACTGAAGATGCGATTCGGATCCGCTGCCGGAACTATCTAGAATATTGAATACGTTTACGGCACCGACTCTGTCTATGATTAGGTTCAGCATTGGATCTAAAAACTGCGCCTAAAAAGTTCCCTTGCCGTGACATAAGCGCAGGAAGGAAACTGATTACAACGCTCTTAATCCAAAAGGATAAAGAGATCTATGGATTTAGACAAGTCTTTTCCCTGAAACTCCACTGTGTACTTTCCTTCTCTCAGTCCGGAGAAATTAGTGATCCCTTCGGAATTGAATTGGTTGGAAAGTATGAATCTTCCGTCCTTAGAAAGATTTACTCTTTGGAAATCTTCCGGTCTTGGACATTCGATTTTGACACTTAAGTAAGCGGTTTCGTCGGTTTCTTGTACGACTTGGTAAGTGAACTTGCAGTCCTTATCCATTTTTTCTTCAAAAACGATGAACTCGGAAGAAGACGGCGATTTTGCTACTGCGGAACGCATAGCAGGCGCATAATCTACACGAGTGTTGATTTGAAGAGTTTCAATCAGGCTTCCGAAAAGTTGTGCTCCGGATTTTCCTAATTTAACTACGATGGACTCTTTTCCTTGTGCCTTACGGGCTAATTCCATTTCCACATATCTTTTCAGATATTCAGGAAACGGTTTCGCTTGCCATCCTTCGTTTAGTTCGGCCTTATTCAGATCCAGATCCTCCTGGAAGGATTGGAAAGAATGTTTACGTGAAGCTGAATCGAAGTAGGACTCACCGGCAGCCTTTAGGCTAGCCTGGAGCGCTTCTTCCATTCTAATAAGTTCGTTTTGTAATTCGGCGTCTTTTTCTAGTTTAGTCAGTATTTCTGGTTTCCCTTCGAATAGTGACTGGATGATTTCTGACACCGGGTTTTCGTGGTTGGATTCCATTTGAGTAAGATTCTCCAATAGGTTTTATGACGATTCTTTCTACTCGGACAATTCGGAAAATTTGAGTTTTTTTTGTATTTTTTCGATCAATCTGAGTAATGTAACGCTCACATTTCCCTCGGTTATCCCTAAAAGGTCTGCAACCTCTCTGTACGGGGTTCTTGCAAGGAAATGGCCTTTTTTGCGCTTTTCTAAGAGTTTTTTCCGTTGTTCGTATTTCTTCTTTAGAGCTTGGGAAGTTTTATCTATTTCTTGAGGAAGTAAAGGGGCTTTTTTAACAGTTGCCGTCTGCTTTTCTTTCAATTCCAGAATATTTAAATATAGAGACGTAATCTTATCTTCCATACGGATATTCTCTTCTTCCCGCTTGGAAAGTTCGGAGCGAAGACCTAAAATTTTCTTTTTTAAATCCTCTACACTTAGATTCGTTTTTTCGACTAGGAATTGGATCTCCCCTTCGTCGAGGTTAAGATAATATATATATGAAAGTTTGAAAATTACCCTCTTCTCAACTCCAATATCCCCTAAAACTTGGTGGAAATGTTTGGTAAGCTCCTGGGCTTCTTCCACTAAATCCGGACGAAGATCCGGTTCGTCTTCGATAGTGGCGTATTCTTTTCCTTCTTTATTGACCTTTCCAAGGTTGGTCATCTTTAGCTCTCTCTTGGTTCTTTGCCAATCGATGAGCATATTACGTAGAACGGAATAAAACCATGTTCTAAAACTTGATTTACCTTTGAAGCTGGAAAATCTAGCTCCGGTTTTCAATCTTTCGAACGCGTATAAGAAGAAGTCTCCGGCATCATCTTCACTGAGGTGGAAAATCTTCATCGGAAAATTGTAAATATCTTCGGAATAGGACTCGAAGAATAACTTGAGAGCGGCCTCGTCTCCTTCCCCGCATCGGGTAACTAGGTCGAGGGTTTTATCCTTTGACAAATTCATTCTTTATTTAACCTTGCACCTGAGAGCCAACGATATGAGACGTAGTTTATCCCTCGGAATTATCTTGGCCGCGTTCCATCTAAGCACCTTTGCGCAAAACGATAAAGTAATAAATTTTCTTTTCCCGGTGAAAACCGACGGAATCGAGAATAAGGTTACCTCTGTGTTCGGAGAATCCAGGGGGGACCATTTTCATAACGGAATGGACATCGCTTCAACGGGAGAGCCGGTTTTGGCGATGGCGGAGGGCAAGATCCTCTATTCACGGTTTGGTGAAGACGATCCTTTTGGGGAAGAATTCGGGACGGGTAACTCAGTTTGGCTGGATCACGGAAATGGGACGTATTCCTCTTATTACCATTTGAAGGATGGTCGTTTTCCGGGACTTTTAGAAGAACGTCTAGTCGCCGGGGGAGAAAAGATCGCCTATACAGGGAACACGGGTCACTCTAGCGGCGCCCACTTACATTTCGTTTTACTAAAAGACTTCGGAAAGACTATCCAAGATCCTATGAAGGTTTTGCCTATCGTGGACGACGAAAGCCCACCAGTGATAGGAAATTTACTCATCCATCAGGATGAATACAAATACAGCCAGGTAAATGACGGAGATAATATCAATATTTCCAAGGCTTTTCCTGTGACTGTAGGGATCCAAGATGCAGGTAAAAAACCGGGTCAGAGAAGGGGCGTTTCTCAGATCCAGATCTCCCTGAATGGGCAATTATTAAAGAAGGCAAGTTTCTCCAATTTACATTATGAAAAAGGAGAATGGAAAAATTCGGAAGGTTTTCCATTTTCAGAACTTTATTTTAAGGATCAATATCTGGTTGGTCATTTGGATTTTCGAAATGGAGAGAATGTGATCAAGGTCCTCGCATGGGACTTTCGTCAAAATCTTACCGAAAAAACGTTCACTTTCTACGTAAGCCGAATCCGTTAGTATATCTTTAACGGTTAATCGAATTATAAAAATTAGATTATTCTTTATTTCCGAATTCCAACTTAAATTGCTTTGTTGCGGATAAAAAGTCTGCTCCGTCCAATAGGCTATTCTATCCGGTCCTTTCGGAAGATTAGGTGTCTTTATGTTTGAAATCGTGGATATTCCGGGGTTACCTCGGAAAAAATATCTTTTAGGGATCGCGATAGTCGTCGGTTTAATGTCCGCCGGTATTTTAGGTTTCGAGTTTTTAACTGGCAATCATACATTCCGTCCGGGATATACGGTCACTGGGATCAGTTCAATACTTTGTTGTTTTTTATTGTATAAGTCCCGATACAAAGAAGCGGTTTATCTCTCTTCCTTTATGTTTGCTTTGGCCTTGGGACTAGGCGTTGTTTTTGGTCCTGGAGTTAAGAATGCCGCGGTCTGGTTTCCTGTTTTAGTCTTTTTCCAACTTTATTTTTTCAATCGGAAGACGGCGATAATAGCCATGTTCTATTGTTTAGGACTTATTTTTTGGAAGACGGGTGTCTCTATCGGATCTAACGGCAGTGAAATTTATACGGACTCCATTGCATCCCTTTGCGTTCTTACCTTATTTGCGATTCTGATAGGTGCAAATCTGAACAAGTTGATCTCGGATAAAGATATTCTTTTGAGAGAACTGTCTCATAGGGTCAGAAATAATATGCAAGTGATATTGGAGATGGTTTCCTTTCTCAAAGATTCTGAAGATTCGATGGAAACGAGAAACGTTTTACAGATTTTAGAGAGAAGAATACTGGCCCTCGCGTCCGTTCATACAGTTTCACTAGATGCCGAACATATCCAGAGTGTTTCAATCGGGGATGTGATCGAAAATTATTTGAATCGTATCGTTTCTAAATACAAAGCACTTCCTAACTTGGATCCTGTCGCGAAACATTATCAGTTAGATGTGAAAGAAGCGAACCTTCTGCTTTTAGTTTTGGGAGAGATCGTATCGGCAACTTCCGAATCCGTTACGAATCATGTAGAAGATCTGAAGATCAGTTTTCGAAATCCTTCGATTAGAACATTAGAATTACAAGTTGAAGGGGCAAGTTTGGTGGAAGGGGATTGGAGCCGTTTTTCTAGGGATCTATTAAGTCATTCTGGCGGAGATCTAAAAGTGGATCCGAGCGGGATTGGAAAAGTTTCGGCTAGTTTAGTGACTCTGAAAAGGTAATGTTTAAATTCTATTTTTCCAATCTTCCGAACTGATCCTGTATAGAACATGGGTCCTAAGTGAAGAACCTTTCTGAACTCTGGGATGCTCGAATTCTCCAGAATAACATAATCCTATACTATTCATCACTCCTCTGGAAGGATGATTGATCCTAGAAGTAAAAGAAACGATCTCTTTTGAAAGGGAATTTTCAAATCCGAATTTTAAAGCTGCTGTCGCTGCTTCTTTTGCGTATCCTTTTCCCCAAAAATTTTGATCCAATCTCCAACCGATCTCCAATGCTGGCGTGAAGAAGGAATTAAAATTCGTATACATTAAGCCGGTGAATCCGAAAAATATCCCGGATAACTTTTCTTCTAAGGCAAACAATCCGAAACCGAATTTTTCCCAATGTCGGTTTATCCTAAGGGTAAGTTTTTCAGTTTCGGATTTGTCGAGTAGTTTTGGAAAAAATTTCATCACGCTCGGATGGGAATTCATTCTGGAAAAAGGTTCCAGATCTTCCTTTCTCCATTTTCTTAATAGTAAGCGGGATGTTTCCAGCATCTGTGATTGAGAATATAAAATTTGAGTGCGGTTGGAAATTACATCTTAACCGCTTGTTTGGTCCCATTGTTTCCGTAGAGTCTGACATTGTCTCCGAAACTTTCGAAAACGGTATCTTCTCCCAATAAAGTAACCAATCGATTCATCAATTCAGGATTCGGCTGCACTGAGTAATGATTATGAGCGCGGATCACCTTCTTCTCTTCGTCTCCTGAGATTAGATGGAAATAAACTTGGGAGTTCCCTTGGTATGCAGCGAGTAAAGTATGCAGCTGACCGATGATATCCGGCATTTTTCTATGGCGGTCTCCTAACTTGATGTGAAGCGCTTTTTCCATCTTGTCTTCAATGGTTGCTTCGTTCAAGATCTCAAAGCTGTTTACTTTGATCTGCCCCCTGAGTTCGGATTCTCCGGCTTCTATCCTGTCTAAATCTCCTTTTAGGAATACTGCTTGGTCTTCTTTGATGAGTTCTTTGAACTTTTGGTACACTTTAGGAAAGGCCACACATTCTATTTCTCCCGTGCGATCCTCCAGCTTAAAGTTTACGAATTCTTCCTTTTTTTTAGTGAATTTGATCTTTAAAGAAGTAAGAATCCCTACAACTTCTACTTTATTACCTGCTTTGATATTGTCCAAGGTTTCGATCGGAACGGAGTTCAGACTTTTTAAGTGACCTTGGTATTTGTCCAAAGGATGCCCAGAAAGAAAAAGACCGGTGATCGATTTTTCTCTTCTGAGCCTATCTTCCATTTCCCATTCGTCTGCGTCTTTAGGGAGTTTTAATTCGTAGCTGAGGCCGCTGTCTCCGAAAAGGGAGAATTGACCTTCTCTAGATCTTTCCTGTTCTTTTTGTGCGAAGGAAACCAGACTGTCCATGGACTCGAATAGACATTTTCGAGTGTAGCCGAAAGAATCTAAGGCACCACCTTGTACCAATGCTTCGAGTATCTTTTTGTTCAGTACTCGAGTATCTATATTGGTCATAAACTCGGTGATCTTTTTGAAACCTCCGAGGTTCTTTCTTGCTTGGATTATATTTTCTGCCGCACCCTCTCCTACACCTTTCATTGCAGAGATCCCGAATCGAATCGTATGGTCATCGATTACGGAGAAGGATACATCGGACTCGTTTACGTCCGGAGTCAAAACGTTGATCCCCATTTCGCGAGCATTATTGATATATTTTACAATGTCGGTCGTTTTGGAATGATCTCCTGCGAGTAATGCAGCCATGTACTCGGTCGGATAATTTGCCTTCATATATGCGGTTTGGTAGGTGACTAACGCGTACGCTACTGAGTGCGATTTGTTAAATCCGTATCCTCCGAATTTTTCCAACTGGTCGAATAGTTCTTCTGCGAATTTTTTTGCGTGGCCTTGTTTTTGCGCGCCTTCGATGAACTTGATCCGCAACGGATCCATGAGTTCTTTTTTCTTTTTTGCCATGGCTTTTCGGAGCATATCCGATTCGCCCATGGTGTATCCTCCCACAACTCGGGAGATACTCATCACCTGCTCTTGGTATACGGTGAGTCCGAAAGTTTCCTTTAAAATTACCTCGCAAGAAGAATGTGGATAAGTGACCGGTTTTTTGCCACTCTTACGTTCCAAATATTCCTCTAACATCCCTGATTCCATTGGACCGGGACGATAAAGTGCGATCAAGGCTACGATCTCGTCGAAATTGGAGACCTGGCTTCGAGCGACAAGATCCGTAATACCGGTGGATTCTAATTGGAAGATACCAAGTGTATTGGCTTTTCTTAATAATGCGTACGTGTTTGCATCATCCAGAGGGATTTTGTCCAGATCTAAGTCGATCCCTCTTCTTTCCTTAACAAGTTTGATCGCATAGTTTAGGGTCGTTAAGTTTTTGAGACCTAAAATATCCATCTTGATCAGGCCGACGGATTCCAAATTGTTTTTTTCGTATTGGGTAACGATAGATCGAACGCCCGGCTTGTCCTTCTCCGCAACAGTGGAAAGTGGAACTACATCTTCCAAGGGAAAAGGAGAGATTACTACGCCCGCAGCGTGGCGTCCCGGTTGCCGATGGTTCCCTTCTAAACGTTTTGCGATCGCGAAAATCTTTTTGTTTAAGTCGTCTTTTTCACTGGCTTGTTTCAAGTCACCGGACATCGCCAATGCTTCGTCTATTGTGATACCTGGTTTGCTAGGACAATAACTTGTGAGTCGATTTGATTCTTCGAAAGGAAGATTCATCACTCTGGCAACGTCCTTGAGCGCTGCCTTGGCGCCCAAGGAACCGAATGTAATGATCTGACCGACTCTATCTTCTCCGTATTTTTTGCGGATATAATTGATCACTTCTTCTCGGCGTTCCACGCAGAAGTCCGTATCGATATCCGGCATGTCCTTTCTGTCCGGATTCAAAAATCTTTCGAAGAGTAGATTGAACTGTAAAGGTTCTACGTTCGTGATCCCGAGTGCATAAGCCACGATGGAACCTGCTGCGGATCCCCTTCCGGGACCGACTGGGATACCGGTTTTTTTGGCGAAGTTGATATAATCCTGAACGATCAAGAAGTAGCCTGCGAAGTGCATGTTCTTGATCGTGTTTAGCTCGAATTCTACTCTTTCTTTGATCTCGGAAGTAACTTGAGGATAACGCTGGCGTATTCCTTCCCAAACCAGTTTTTCCATAAAACCGTATTCATCGAAACCTTCCGGAACAGCAAACTCAGGCAGAAGATAATTGCCGAACTTTAATTTAAGATCTACTTTATCACGAACTTCTAATGTAGAATAGAATGCCTGAGGGATTTCAGGGAAAAGTGCTTTCATTTCCGCAGGGCTTTTTACGTAGAAGTGCTGGTTGAATCCGAACTCCATTTCGTCTTCGATCGTTTTTCTCATTCCGATACGAAGAAGAATGTCCTGGGCTTCCTTATCGTCTTTTTTTAAGAAGTGAGAATCGTTCGTTACTACTAATTTGATCCCTGTCTTTTGAGCGAGATCGTATACACCTTTCGCGACAATATCTTGTTCCGGAATCCCGTGGTTTTGGATCTCTAAGTAGAAGTCTTCTTTATTAAAAATTTCGTTTAGTTTCCCCGCGAGTTGGAAGGATTCAGGAGTTTTACCTTCTAAAATTTTGCGGTTCACTTCTCCTGCTAGGCAGGCGGTAAGACAGATTAGACCTTCGCTATTTCTATCCAGAAGATCGTAGTCGATCCTTGCCTTCTTATAAAAACCTTCGGTATACGATTTACTCGCAAGCTTTATTAGATTTTTGTAACCTACTTCGTTCTTAGCAAGAAGAATGAGATGGTATGCGTTTCCGTCCGCGATCTTAAATTCTTCCGTTTCCGCCTTTCTGTTGGGAGAAACGTAAAATTCGCAGCCGATGATCGGTTTTATCCCGGCTTTGGTAGCCTCATTGTAAAATTCGATGGCGCCGAACATATTCCCATGGTCCGTCATTGCCACGGAGCTCATACCAAGCTCCTTGACATGTTGCATTAGCTCTTTGATGCGGATTGCCCCGTCGAGCATGGAGTAAGTTGTGTGGAGATGAAGGTGGGCAAAGTCTTCCATAACAAGGGACATAATAGAAAGCGGGACCTGTCTCCGTCAAGCGGAGTAGGCCGAAATCTTGAAAACCGGGTATGGATTTTCCATACCGAAATACCAGAATTTCTCGAAGGATTTCCTTGAGAATCATAATGGCAAAAAAAGATAAAATCCATCTTTTCTGAACAAACGATGTAATACTATTTACGTAAGTCTTAGCCGCCGCCAATCTATTCGAATTCCGCTTTTCTGAACCTATCTCGAAAATACTCTAAGAGTAATTTTAGCAGCGAATTCATTAGCTTCTCCTTTACCGGCGCTTCTATTGCAAAACTTCGGGGATCACTTTGCCATTTTGGCTTGGCTCTTGGTCAAAGGATTCACTACATTCTATTTTGTATTATTTGAAGTATGTTCTAACGATTGTTGCTGCCTATCGGTGGGAAACGTTCGAAAGGTGGAGAAAGTCCAAGAAATCGGATAGGAAAAGATATAATTTAGAAAATCGAAATAGACTTTAAAGCATGGATTGTTTTGCTCTTTCTTAAAACAAATATGCAAACAGAAAAGTCCATCAGTATAAGGATCGCTAGCCGCTCCGACTTAGAAGAGCTTTCGGAATTATTCGACCTTTATCGTAAGTTTTATGGGTTTGTTTCGGATCCTGTCGGGGCAAAAAAGTTTTTAGAAGATAGACTTTTACATAAGGACTCAGTCTTGATCGTAGCAGAAGGCGGGGGAGGCCTGTTGGGTTTCGCACAACTTTATCCCGTCTTCTCTTCATTATCCTTAAAAAGAGATTATATACTCAACGATCTATACATTAGAGAAACGGAACGTAGAAAGGGAACTGCTAAAAAGATCCTGAGAGGAGTGGCAAATCATATCATTGAACACGGAGGCAAAGGGATGAGTTTGGAAACTCACCCTGATAATCGCCACGCGAGACATCTCTATGAACGTTTTGGATTCAAATTAAACGAGGAATTTTTGCATTACTACTGGGCAGTCCCTAAGGAAAAATAGAGAAGGCTATCCCGGCTTAACAAAGAGAACTTTTTTCCCTTTAACTGGACTGATTATCGGCTGGATTCCCCTTTTGTCCCATCTCCTGTTGACATACTGCGCTTAAAATCGTAGAAAATAGTGGAGATAAGATAGATTGGGAAATCCGAATGAGCAAGTTTCTAGCTTTTGTAAAATTATTATATTCTTCTAAAAAGCGAAGATTTGCGGCAGCCGGAATCTTCTTAACTTTGTTCTTGTTCCTTACTTATGCGTATATGAAAGGAAGAAAAGAAGAGATCTCCCCAAAGGTAGGATCGATCGTTGAATTGGTCTATTCCCTTGGAACGGTAAAATCCGAAAGAGTTTACCATTTAAAGTTAGGCGTTACATCTTCCATCCGAAAGTTATATGTAAAGGAAGGTCAGGAAGTGAGAGAAGGTTCCGATCTACTCTACACGGATACCGGCACCCTATTTAAAGCTCCTTTTTCCGGAACTGTGACAACACTTTCATTTCAAGAAGGAGAGGTTGTTATGCCGGGCACTCCTATTCTTAAGATCATGGACCTGAAAAAGACCTACATTTTACTTTCCTTGGACCAGGATTCAGTATTAAGAATGCGACCAGGGCAAAAAGCGGAACTAAGTTTTGAAACCATCCGTGGTAATAAACTTACCGGAAAGATCGATCGAGTATATCCATCCGATGGACAATTTTATGTGACGGTAGATGTAGACTCTATGCCGGAAGGGGTCTTGCCTGAAATGACTGCGGACGTAGCTGTTGAAGTGGCTAAAAAAGAAAAAGCTCTTTTGGTCCCTGTGAAATCCATCATAAAAGGAAGGATCCATATAATAAGATCCGGAAAAAAACTTTGGGTAGATGCGAAAGTGGGAGCGGTTGACGGTGAATGGTGCGAGGTATTGGAAAATTCCGTCTTAGAGACCGATTCGATTCTGATGAACGGAAACCCCTAAGGAGATCGGAATGTTTTTTTTAGCAATCCGGCAATTGATCAGTCGTCCACAACAAACTTTCCTTACCTTTTTCGGGATCCTTTTAGGAACCGCAGGCTACGTTGTTTTTTCCGGGATGATGTTGGGCTTTCAGGAATATATCACTGATCAGTTGGTGAATAACGATGCACAGATCAGGATCTCTCCTAGGGACGAGGTCTTAAAAGAGGAAAGTTTTGAAGGAGTTTTTTTTCCGGATTCGTTCGTTCGTTGGATCAAACCTCCATCGGGAAAAACCGATTCAACTCAGCTAACGAACGTTAAGGGTTGGTTCCTAAAATTAGATCTTGATGAGAGGGTGGAGGCTTACGCTCCCCAATTGAATCGGCAATTGATTTTCAAGTTCGGAAAACAAACTCTTCCCGCCAAACTGTTCGGGATAGATCCGGTCAGACAAACGAAAGTTACCACAATCGGGAACTACGTCGAAGAGGGAAATTTGCGGGACCTGGACCGGGGTGGCGACGTAATTTTTGCAGGGGCCGGGCTCATAGAACGATTGGGTGCCGAAGCGGGAGATATCATCCAAGTAGTTTCGACGAATGGAAAAATTTCAAACGTAAAAGTGGAAGGGGTGATTCGGATCGGAAATCGTATGATAGACGAGAGTTCAGTATATGCATCTATCCGAACAGTTCAAAGACTTACTCAGGCAAACGGGATTATTTCGGAGATAGTAGTCCGATTAAAAGACGTTTCAATGGCGGCGGATGTTGCGACCGAATGGTCTTTTCTGACAAGGGATAAGGTACAAAGTTGGGACCAAGCATACGAAAGTATCCTTTCGGTATTTAAGACCCAGAACATAGTACGGAATACGACTACATTTACGATCATTCTGGTTGTAGCATTCGGAATTTATAATGTACTAAATATGGTCGTGAACCATAAGAAAAAAGAGATAGCGATCCTAAGATCTCTCGGATTCGACGAGAATGATACGATCCGTCTTTTTATTATCCAAGGATTATTATTGGGGTTCCTGGGCGCACTTTTGGGACTTTTGGTCGGAGCGATTGCTTGTTATTGGTTGGATGGTTATCCGATCGGAGGAAAAACCACAAAAGGTCCGATGATGACCAACGTAATGAAGATCTCTTGGAATTACGGTATCTATATCCAGGCTTTTTGCCTTTCCGTCATTACTAGTGGGATCGCTGCATATATTCCGGCCAGATCGGCATCTAAATTGTCTCCTGTAGAGATCATTCGGGGAAGCGCATGAATTACGATCCTCATATAATTCTTAATTGTGATTCTCTCGTAAAATCTTTCGGAGAACCGGCTACTTTAGCAATACGTGATGTTACTCTTAGCATAAAAAAAGGGGAATTCGTTTCTCTTACCGGTCGATCAGGCTCCGGAAAGTCCACTTTACTTTACATGTTGAGCGGATTGGATACTCCAAGTTCCGGTAAAGTATATTTGGAAGGAAAAGATCTTTTCCAAATGGAAAGTAAAGAAGCTCATAGTTTTCGGAACAAAAATATCGGATTCGTTTTTCAGTTTCATTATCTTCTTCCCGAGTTAAGTGCAATCGAGAATATATTGATGCCCACAAGAAAAATTGGAGAAGAAGGAAAGAAACGAGATTATGCTCGCAGCCTACTGAAGGACTTCGGGTTGGAACATTGTAAGGATAAATATCCTTCGCAAATGTCCGGCGGAGAACAACAAAGAGCTGCGATCGCCAGAGCGCTAATAATGGAGCCGGGATTGATCTTTGCGGACGAGCCCACAGGAAATTTGGATACGGCAAACGGAGACAAAACGATGGAGATCTTTAAGCAACGGAATAAAGAGAACGGCACAACGATCCTGTATGTAACTCATGATCCGGAATACGCAGCCTTAGCCGACAGAAGGATCAATATGGTTGACGGACAAATAGAATCGGACCAAAGGCAGAATTCCACAAAAAGAAAATCGAAATCCTAAGGTCGACTAAAGTTATGTAATGATCTTGTCTTAACCTTTAGGAGGCAAAGGCCCTAATTTATCCAGTAACATCTGATTTACCAGATTCGGGTCCGCTTTTCCTTTGGAAACTTTCATCACATAACCTACGATTGCACCGAGAGCTCTGTCCTTTCCTGATTTGTATTTTTGGACGGCGTCTTCGTTTGCAGCGATTGCCTCGTCTACAATCCTTTCAATCTCTTTATCGTCTCGAACTACGATCAGATTTTTTTCGGTCACGATTGTTTCCGGATCTTTGTCGGTCCCGAGCATTTCTTCAAAGACGGTTTTACCGATCTTACCCGAAATTTTTCCGTCAGCGATCAGTTTTACCAGTCCGCCTATTCTTTCCGGTCCAACTTTAAATTCGGAAATCGTAATACTTTCTTTATTAACAATTCCTAATACTTCGTCTTTGACCCAATTGGAAGTTTTTTTAGGGTCTCCGGAGACTTTAAGAGCGCTTTCGTAATAATCGGCAATCTCCCTTTCCGCAGTGAGTACTTCCGCATCATATTTGGGAAGTCCTAATTTTTCTACGAATCTGTCTCTTCTTGCATCGGGAAGTTCCGGAAGGGATTTGCGGATATCTTCTACGGTTTCTTTTGTAAGAATTACGGGAGGAAGGTCCGGATCTGGAAAATATCTGTAGTCGTGACTCATTTCTTTAGTTCTCATAGTGAGAGTCACGTTGGATGCGGAATCCCAAAGTTTGGTCTGTTGAGGGAATGTTTTTCCCTGAGAATACATATCTCTTTGCCATTCTACCTCGTAATCGATAGCGGCTTTGACCGCTTTGAACGAGTTCAGGTTTTTGATCTCTACTCTTGTGCCGAATTTGTCCGAACCTTTCGGGCGAATGGAAACGTTTGCATCACAACGGAGGGAACCTTCTTCCATATTACAATCGGAAACTCTAATATACCTGAGAACGGATTTAAGAGCTAAAAGATAATAGTAAGCTTCGTCGGAAGAACGCATTTCCGGTTCGGAAACGATCTCTATCAATGGAGTGCCTGCACGATTTAAGTCTACGTAAGACTGAGGGATCTTGGGATCAGCGGAGTGTATTAATTTTCCGGCATCTTCTTCTATATGAATGCGGGTGAGGTTTACGGATCTAGGTTTATCTTCTCCCTTAACGGTAAAGGTGATCTTACCTCCTTCACAGATAGGTCGGTCGAATTGTGAAATTTGGTACCCTTTGGGAAGGTCCGGATAAAAATAATTTTTTCGATCGAACTTAGTATGTAGAGTAATATTGGAACCGAATGCCAGGCCCGCCATGATCGCCTTGGTCAACGCTTCTTCGTTTAAAACCGGCAAAGAACCGGGAAGTCCCAAACAAACCGAGGAAACCTGGGAATTGGGAGCGGCTCCGAATTTAGAAGGGCTATCGGAGAAAACTTTGGAATCCGTGTTTAATTGAGCATGTACTTCCAAACCGATGATTACTTCGTATTCCATTAGGGCTCCCTTGCCTCCTTCTCCGAAAGACCAGGAAATTTTTCCTTCTCCTTGAAATTTTAGAGGCCTATGGAGTTATTCTTCTAAGAGGACCAGTACCGGCAACGGATTTTTGAATGAAACAGACTCTTTGTATAGCCAATCAAAAAGGGGGAGTGGGAAAGACCACCACGTCCGTCCATCTTGCCGTGGGCCTTGCGAAAAAGGGAGAAAGGGTTTTGCTCATAGACCTGGATGCCCAGAACAATGCGAGTTCCGTGTTCCCGGAATCTTCTTCCAAGAACGGTAAGGACTCTTTTTTACTTTTTAGCGAGAAGGTCCCGATTCGCGAACTCATCTCTCCGACCAGGATTCCCGGTTTGAGTTTGCTTCCTGCGTCTTCTAAACTTTCTCAGATCGATGTTCTTCTTTCCGGAAAAATGGACGGCTTTTTTGTTCTGAAGGAAGCCTTGGAAACGGTTCAGAATGATTTTGATTGGGTGGTGATCGATTGTCCGCCAAGCCTTTCATTGATCACTATGAATGCATTTGTCGCCGCGACCGGACTCATCGTTCCGTTGCAGATCTCTAAATTTTCTTTGGATGGGATAGAGGCGATCTTAGAAGCTAAAAACCATACCGTTAAAAGGTTTAACCCCGGATTGAAAATTTTAGGAGCATTATTGACCTTATTCCAACAAAGGACCACGATGTCTCAAACGGTAGTTCCTATGATTGAAGAACATCTTCGTCTATTCGAATCGAAAATCCCTCCTTCCGTTGCAGTGGAAGAGGCGCATCTTTTAAACCAGTCTTTGTACGAATACCAGCCCAAAAATAAAACAACCAAGGCTTACCAGCAATTCACAGACGAGGTCTACTCTTTTGGCGGGTAAGAAGGACTTATTAAAAAAAGCGGCAGGGGCGGCCGTCAAAAAAACATTAGGCGGAGAATTTTCCGCCGAAAAAAAGCCGGATCTAAAGGAGCCGGAGACACCCGCGGTTTCAGAACCGATTTCCTCGACTCGGGTCCCTTCCGAGGAGACTGGTTTCGTTTCGGAACCCGGTTCCAAGTCGGAGATTGATTCTACTCCTTCCGAACCGCCCGAAAGCCGGGAAAAACAATTGCCCAAAAAAGAGCCCATTTTCAAGCTAAACAACGGTATGAGGATAGAAGAATACACACAAACGGGACTCCGCGATTCTAACGGAAATAAAAAATGGATCCGCATTCTCGGTGTCTTCTTGGTATTGATCTTTGTATGGTGGCTATGGCCTTCTAAACACGAGATCTATATGGACGTGGATAAAATGACCCCGGACAAGGTTTCCGGAATGGGTTCGGAAAAAGAGTATCATTTTACTCACGGACAGGACTTTTTCATATATTATAAAAGAGGCGGTTGGTTCTCTCCCGATAAGATCAAACTTACGATCTATAAGGTGGATGAATCCAGGGAAGAGGTCAGCGTTCAGGAGAAAGAGTTCAAACGCAGATTCGATAAATTCCAAACCTACTACGACGATTCTTTCTTCGACGAAGAGGGCGCTTACGAAGCTGAGATCAAGGACGAGAACGGAGAAATTCTCGTGACCAAAAAATTCACCATCGATTAGATGAAATTTTCAAAATTTATAATATTCTTCGTCTGCTCCTTTTTATTCTTTTGTGAATCTACGGAAAGGCCTCATGGTCTACCTGCAGGCGCAAAATACGACAAGAATATGAACGCGTATATTCTGAACGAGCCGGGGCTTGCCAGAATATATTACGATAATGGGAAGTTATACTTCGAATGTCCTTTAGATGAGAACAAACTCTATCATGGACTATGTAAATCTTATCTCAGATCCGAGGAAGGGATCTCTTCCCAAGGAAAATACGAACACGGTTCCAAGGTTGGGGATTGGGTTTGGTATTTTGCGGATGGTAAACCCTATATCAAACAAAAATTTGGAAGCCAGATCAAAGACGAGTTCGCTCAAATTAACGGTGACGAAGGAAACGAAGAAGGTCCGTACGAAAGATATTATCCGGAAGGAACTCTGGAAGTAAAAGGAAATTATAAGAACGGACAGAAGTCCGATTTTTGGCAGAAATACTTCAAAGACGGAGAATTGGAATATTCAGGTTATTATTCCAAAGGAAAAAAGATCCGCACCTGGTTCTATTATTTTCCGAACAGGCAAACAGAGTCTGTCGAAGTTTTCGATGAGAATGGCAATTTTTTATCCAGGACTATCTTTTCTCCGACTGGAAAAGTTCTTTGTGAAGTTCAGAAAAAAGAATCTCGTTGCGGATAATCCCTAATGGATCCCAGACATCTCAAACTGGAAAAGTTTGCAGCCTGGGGATTTTTCATCATTACGGTTTACTTAAGTGTTTATCTCACTCTGAATCATTATGCGGGAGAAGGTTTTATACTCTCCTTGGTCGTGACCCATCTCGGGATATTTATCGCATTTAGAAGAGTGTTGGATAGATTGAGCTATTCTGTTTTAGCTTTTTCTCATATTGTTCTTTGTTATTGGTTGGGAAAGAACGCTTTAGAGATTTTGTCTACTGTCGATGGATGGAAACAGGGATTCTAAGATCCCGAAGTTGATCGTAAGTAGATTGAATAAGAACAGGATAAATACGACCACCAGGACCAAAACCAAAAGTATCATCAAAGCGATCCTGATAAATCTGACCTGTAGATAACTGATCCCTAAGGCCAAGTTTTGGTAGGTACTCAACTCCGAGCTTTTTCCGAACTTGAGATAGTTGCGGATATAAAACGCAGAAATCACGACGACTGCCCCTGCGATCAAGATCCCGAAAGGTTCCGAATAATTTTTTTGGAGAACGAACAGCGGGATATAAACGATATTTCCGATCAATGTTCCCAAAGCTACAATTCCCAAAAAATGGAGAAGTGCGGTAGCAAAAGAATGGTTCCGATTACTTTCTGATCTAAATTCAGATTCGTCCTCTCTCAAGTTTTTAAGAGAAGAAAAGCGATCTGCGTCATCCTTTGAAAAAAGTTTTCCGATGGTAAACATCAAATAGACCATACCTATGATCCAAGCGAACGCAAAAAATAAAGAAGGGATCACCCAAAAAAGGTCTTCCGTTCTTCCGGAACTTGCTCCAGCTAAAGCAATATTCGGCAT
Organism: Leptospira sp. B5-022; assembly: GCF_000347035.1. GTDB lineage: Bacteria > Spirochaetota > Leptospiria > Leptospirales > Leptospiraceae > Leptospira_B > Leptospira_B cinconiae. The sequence continues at coordinate 262,194 of NZ_ANIJ01000015.1, read as the reverse complement.
ACTGAAAAGTCCGTGAATAAAGCCGAAAAAGTACAATATTCTGTTTAAGAACGTGTAGAAAAATGCCCTGAAATAAAGAGAAAGAAAAGAAGTCAGGGAGAGGATCGCTAAAAATACATAAAAGAAGATCTGCAATCTTTGTCCGAGTAATACTCTTCCTAATCTGTTTTTGATCTCTTCGGGTTGGGAATCGTTCGGAAGACTTGGATCTTCTATCTCTTTTAGGATCTTTTTGGTCAGCATCATTTGAGAGATCGCTCCACCTTGGAAATAAAATCCGGAGATAGGCTCTCTCGCAGTCCCGTCTAACAAAGCTTCCATTGTTGCGGTGTCATTTGTATTTAAGAAAGTAGGTTGTAAAAAAAGTTGAAACCCGCTGACCAATAGAAGAACGAATGGAATAATGTAAGTGATAGTCAATTTAATGCGAGATTTCATATCGTAATCCGTCTATAGGGCTATGATTTTACTGAGCTGGATTCTCTCCATCCAAAAAGTTGTGAGAGAAAGACCTGACTTAAAGTAAGAATACAAAAATCGCGATCATTCCAATTCCCACAACCCCTAATGCGATCAATACAGTCAGAAGTAGACTGGATTCTCCCGCTTCCAAGGAAGCGTTGGAAGTTGAAGAGGCGCTGCTCGGGCCGCCGGACTTAGAAACCGGTTTTTCTCCGGTATAAAGACGGACCTTGATGGAATTTTCTTCTTCGTAAATTTTGCCGAAGACATCGTTCCCTATTTTGACAATGGTTTCATTCTCAACACCTTTATTCTCAGTGGCGACAACCGTGGCCGGAATAGGTTTAATACTTCCGTCTTCCGTTTTGAGTTTCATAGAGTCTATGATCCCCAAAGTAGTAGGATCGTTTCCGATCAATTGGACTACGATCTGATCCCCTGGTTTGAGTTGATTGACCGGGATCCCGGAAACAGGAGAAAGAATAAATTTGAACTGAACTCTTGAAGCGGTAGGAGGAATAGAAGCATCTATTCCTGTCGGAATTCCAATTGGGATTGTAGGAAGTTCTTCCGGTGCGGATTCTTCATGGACTTCTTCCGCCGAATCCAACGTTTCAAAGGAAGTTTTCCCGGAACCGGCTTCCTCGATCTTATCTCGATCGATTAAGGAATACCAAAGACTGATATCCGGTTTGGAATTTCCCATTGCTTGGTTTTGGATCTGATTGATCAGGTATCTGATCTTTTCGTCCTCGCGCTTATTGATATAATGAATGAGCTGCTCCATAAAATCGTCGGAGCGTCCGCTGTTTTGGAATAGTTCCTGAAGTTTATTTGTGAGATTTTTAAGTTGTTTGCCTTCGTATTTGATCTTTTGGCAGATATTGGTGACATCCTTAAAGGTTGTTCCGGATAACGGAACGTTGATCAACTCGCTATTTCCCACCGCAACTACTTCGAATCTATCGATCCGACTGGAAACCGGATCGACGATTCCCCCAAATAGGATGTAAAGAGAGGAAGCCCCGTCCCTAGACTGAAATAATAAGGAGTATACTTGTTCGGATGGCATATAATTTCGAATGAGAGACCGATCCTACTATGAGGCTAAATCGGTATCGACTTTTTTTTGACATCCTGCATCGGAATCTGATAATTGTCAAACTAAGGAAATTTGCGAATTTGTTTAATTTCAATCGCCAAACTGATGAATTTCTTCTTTCATAGATCCCCCCTGATCCTACTTCTCACTTCCCGATATATCCGAGGATCCAGAGTTACAGGACTCCTTTCGATCAAATCCAGGATTTCGTTTATCGTTATGGCTGTCGGAGTCGCCCTACTTATCGTAGTGCTTTCTATCTTCAACGGATTTCAAAGGCAACTTAAGGAATCTCTGTGGCAAGGTGGAGAACATATTACAATTGAAAGTAGTTCCAATGGCGGAGAGATCCGGGACTACCAAAAAATCATCAAATATATACAAAACGATCCTGATCTCAAAGATAGGATCATTTCCGTTGAAGGTGGGATCCAAAGTCACGGGCTCATCCAGAGATATAACGTATTTTATCCGGTTCTAATCAAGGCGGTCGCAGTCCCAAGTGTGGATGCGCTGACAGAACATAAACTTCATAACTTTCCAAGACTTGTCCATTACGATAGAGAAGAGCTGGGTCATCTGAATCGAGAGAACTACATCATCTTGGGAAAAGAGATGGAGGATCTTTACAATTTCAGTTTGGGCAAACAGCTTACTTTGGCAGTGCCGGGAGGAAGATTCTCTCTTGGAAAAGGGGTGGAAGTAAGCGTTCAAAACTTCAGAGTATCCGGATTTTTTAAAACAGGGAACTATAAGTTCGATTCCAGTTTTGTTTATATGGCATTGCCGGTAGCGCAGAAATTTTTCAAAATGAAAGATTCCGTAAACCAGATCACGATCAAAGCGAAATCCCTGGATGATCTTGCGATCAGCAAACGTAAACTTTACAAACTTTTTAATAGTTTAGAATTCGAGCAGGAAATAGATGCTGCTTCTTCTTTATCCGTGAGAACGATCGCAGAAGAGCAGGAAAATCTTTTAGCAGCACTACAATTGGAGAAGACGATCATCTCTATAATCGTTTTCTTATTTATTATCTTAGCCGCGCTTGGGATGGTCGCTTCCGTTTATTCTCTAGTTCGTGCAAAACGGAAATCGATCGGAGTGCTCAAGGCTCTTGGGCTCCCGGCTTCCGATATACTTTTGATCTTTACGTTGAATGCGATGCTTGTAGGGATCTTAGCATCTTTGACCGGCGGAGTTACGGGAGTATTCTTAGCAAACTCACTCGATACGATTATAGGTTATGTAGAAGAGATCATCAATATGCTCGGACCTTCTTTTACCGGCTCGGATTGGACTCCTGTGGAATTAGTTCCTAAACGGATCTATTATTTTGATAAACTTCCTGTGGATATCAATATACCTTTTATTTTTATGGTGACCACTGCGGCTACCATACTTTCCGGAATTGCCGGATACTTCCCTGCAAGATGGGCGGCAAGCCTGAATCCTGTCGACACCATAAGGAACGACTAACGTGAGTATTATTAAGATCCGAAATCTGGTTAAAAAGTATCATATCCTCGAAAAGGAATTTTCCGTACTAGATGGATTGGACATGGACGTGGAGGAAGGAGAGATTTTCTCGATAGAGGGAAAATCCGGGATCGGAAAATCCACTCTTCTAAACATATTGGGAGCCATGGACGGTTTCGATTCCGGCGAAGTGGAAGTTTGCGGAATTAATTTAAGCGAGATGGACGAGAGGGGAAAAGAAAGTTTTCGTGCGGAGAAGATCGCATTCATCTTCCAACATCATCTTCTTCTTCCGGATTTTTCCGCTTTGGAAAATGTGAGCATTCCACTTTTGATCAAAGGTTATTCTACTTCTAAAGCGGAAAAGGAAGCAATTTCCATGTTGGAAAAAGTAGGACTGAAAGAAAGAATTCATAGTCATCCTTCTCAACTTTCCGGAGGTGAAAGCGCTCGTGTGGGTGTGGCAAGAGCGCTTGTCGCAGGAAAAAAACTCATACTCGCCGACGAGCCTACGGGAAACTTGGACAGAGAGAATTCCAGAAATCTAATGGGTCTAATCCAGGAATTACAAAAGGATCTTCGATTCAGTCTAATACTAGTAACCCACGATATGGAACTGGCGGCTCTTGCACATAAAAGAAACCAGATCTTCCAAGGAAAATTGAAACCCGCAGTCATCCCGCAAACGGTGTAAACAATTATGGATGGCTGTATTTATTGCGGCTTATCCCTACTCGACTGGAAAAATCGGGGAAAAATCGGATGCGCTCATTGTATCCAATTTTTGGGAGAGGAATATACCAAGTTTATTCCGATCCAAGCTCCTTCCGATTGGGAACCGCCTTCTCATTTTCCCGCAATTTCCGTCTGGGAAAAATTCAGAAAAACGAATTGGGAAGAAGGTCTATCATATATAGATTCTCATCGTTTACCGTTTACATACAGATTTCGTATTGCCAGAAACCCGAAAAATTCCACATATACCGAACGTTCCGAAAAAACGGACCAATTTCTAGATTCGTTTATAGGAGAGAATGATTCCAAGACCAAAGATCTAAATTCGGGAAAAAATCGACTGATCCCGGAATTAAAACAAAGAATTCCTTGGGAATCAGGGACATTAGTAGTGGGAGACGAGGATCATATTCGCTGGGAATATGTGACTGATTCCCTTCTTGAGTTAAACTCAGTCCTAAAATCCGATTTTTTAATAAAATTCGAGGCAGAAGATAAGTTTGATTTTCAAAAAGGGATCGGATTCATCAATTCCTGTCCTACCAACTCCGGTTTTGGGGACAAACTTTCTGTTTCCATTCCGGCAAGACTTGCGGACTCGGGAGAGTTAAAGGATTTCCGATTGCCTACAGACTGGGGCTTCTATCGGGAAGAATTGAAGGGTAGATTGGTTTTTTTCCGAAAAAATTTCGGTCCAAATCGAAAAAATTCCTTTTTCAATTTGGTTTCGTATTTAGCCTTACTGGTAATAAGCGGAAAAGACGAGACAAAAGCCTCATTTGAACCGTAATCCTTTTTGGTTAACTAGTCCGATATATTCTTTAAGGGAGATTCCGGCTCCCAGTTGGAAATTGGATACGAATACAGTCTAACCTACAGAACCCATCAGGAAGGGCGTGCAATTATGTTGGAATTTACTAAAAGAGCAAAACGAGTAATCAACGAGATCGCGCAGGACGAAGCAAAACGTCTTGGTAGCGAATTTATAGGCCCTGAACATATCTTATTAGGTTTGTTAAAGGAAGAAGATTCGGTCGCGATAAAAATACTGAATAACCTGAACATCAATCTGAACGAACTTCGTAAAGAAGTAGAGCGAAGGACCAGGGAGAACTCCGGCACATTGTTGATGGACATGGCCCAAGGGCAGGATCGATACCAAAAAATTATCGAACTCTCCAAGGAAGAAGCCAAACGTCTGAAACACAACTATGTTGGAACGGAACATATTCTTCTAGCATTATTGCGGGATAATAATAATATCGCAGGTGGAGCGTTATACTCCTTTAGCGTGAACTATAATGTGATCAAAGGAGAGATCTTGCGTCTTTTAGGCGCTCCTCCTACAAGCACAGTGGGAGTTTCCAGCCAGCCAACCGCTCAGCCCGGAACTCCTCGCGCTGAAAAAACGAAAACTCCGATCTTGGATGAGTTTGCAAGAGATCTTACCCAACTAGCCAGAGATAAAAAACTGGATCCGGTCGTGGGAAGATCCAACGAGATCCAAAGAGTGATCCAAATCCTTTCTCGTAAAACTAAGAACAACCCGGTCCTCGTTGGAGAATCCGGAGTCGGTAAAACGGCAATTGTCGAAGGTCTTGCGCTTGCGATCGTAGAGAAGAATGTCCCGGATCTTCTTTTCGAAAAACGTGTACTTTCCCTAGATCTAGCAAGCTTGATCGCTGGAACCAAGTATCGCGGAGAGTTCGAAGAAAGATTGAAGAAGATCATGAAAGAAATTTCTTCTTCTAATAATATCATCATATTTATCGACGAGTTGCATACTCTGATCGGAGCGGGAGCAGCAGAAGGAGCGGTAGATGCCGCAAATATCCTGAAACCTGCGCTGGCAAGAGGCGAGCTGCAATGTATCGGAGCTACGACCAGTACCGAATACCGCAAGTATATAGAACGTGATTCGGCATTGGAAAGAAGGTTCCAAGTCGTAAAAGTTGCAGAACCTTCCGTAGACGATGCGATCCAAATCCTTACAGGACTCAAAAAAGCGTACGAAGCTCACCATAAGGTGCGTTACTCCGAAAGAGCTTTGGACCAGGCAGTTAGATTATCTCATAGATATATCAATGATCGATATCTACCAGACAAGGCGATTGATATCATCGATGAAGCGGGAGCAAAAGCGAGACTTGCGAACTGTGCCCGTCCTCAAGCAGTAAAAGATTTGGAAGAAGAGATCAAATCACTTTCCCAAAAGAAAGAAGATCTAGTTCGCTCCCAAGAATACGAAAAAGCTGCAGGAGTTCGCGACGAGGTAAATCGTAAAAAACAAGTTCTGGAAGAAAAGATCAGATCTTGGCAGGAGAAACTGGATGATTTCGCGGTTTCCATCGACGAAGACGATATTCTTTCCGTGGTTTCTCAATGGACCGGAATTCCATTACAAAGGATGGAAGAGAACGAGTCCTCTAGACTTCTTCGTTTGGAAGAGGAACTCAAACTAAGAGTGGTCGGTCAGGACGAAGCGATCGAAAAAATCGCAAAATCCGTTCGTAGAGCGAGAACCGGATTTAAAGCAGAACGTAGACCTACCGGATCCTTTATCTTCCTCGGACCTACAGGTGTGGGTAAAACCGAGCTTGCTAAAGCGTTGGCTGAGTTCTTATTCGGAGACCAAGATGCAATGTTGCGTGTCGACATGTCCGAGTATATGGAACCGCATGCGGTCAGTAGATTAATCGGTGCTCCTCCAGGTTATGTTGGTTACGATGACGGCGGACAATTGACAGAGTTCGTGCGTAAAAAACCGTATTCTATCATCTTGTTGGATGAGATCGAAAAAGCTCATCATGATATTTTCAACGTTCTTCTCCAAGTAATGGAAGAAGGGAACCTGACCGATACCAAAGGTCGTAAGGTAAACTTCAGGGATGCGATCATCATCATGACTTCTAATATCGGTGCTAAAGAAATTTCTAGCACGGTTCGTTTAGGATTCGAAGATCGTTCCGGAGAGACAGACAAGTACAAGTCGGACCAAGCAAGAGAGCAGTTGAAAAAACATTTCAATCCGGAGTTCTTGAACCGTGTGGACGAGGTTGTTTACTTCAAACCTCTCAGAAAAGAAGAGCTAATGGCGATTATGGATATCATGATCAAAGACACCAATAAGAGATTATTGGATAAGAAGATCAAGATAGACCTGACTCCAGAAGCGAAGGACCACTTCATGGATATAGGCTACGACGAGAAGTTCGGAGCACGTCCATTGCGTAGAGTGTTCCAACGTGAGTTGGAAGATTATATGGCTGTCCAAACCTTGAAAGGGGCTTATAAAGAGCCTACCAAGATCACAGTATCCTTTAAAGAGGGAAAACTGGACTTCTTGGAAGAAGTTTGGACCGATTATAAACCTGCGGATCAAGGTTCCGACGGAGGAAATTCTCCAAACAATCCGGAGCGTTCCGAAGAACCTGCGCTAGTGTAATAGATCTTTGCCCCCTTACGGAAACGAAAAGGGGGCTTTTGATCTAGAAAGGGAGACTTTATTGGAGAGGGTGTATGCCGTACCTGATTCCCATCATATTTGTGCTCCTTTACCTTTTGGTCCGTAAGGTATGGTTCCATTTACGTAAGATCAGAACCGTTGCAGGGATCGAAAAAATTTCCCTATGTGTTTTCCAGCCTGATTTATTTCTTCCCGAGGTACGCGTCCTCTACAAATACTACTTCCAAGGCGGGGTCTACTTCGGATCCGGTTATATGCTGTTGACGGATTTCCTCGACCAAGAGGAATACGAGATCTACAGAAACTTGGACGGTTTACCTGTTTTGGAAACCGGGGATTTTCAGATCGTATCTGAGGAAAGAATAGAACATTTCCTTTCCATACGATATCCGAGTATAATCGTTTTCATCGACCCGGTGGAGCCATTTCATTCCTTAATTGATTGTCTAAATACAAAATCAATGGGGGTCCCCACCTAAAATTTTTCCCGCCTATAAAAAGTGACCAAAAGATGCACAAAGGAAAAATACTCCTACTTACACTGATACTATTTGTATCTTCCGCGGGGAATATTATCGCTCAAAGCGAACCGGATTACCAAACGGCATTGGAAGAATTCCAAAAAGGAAATTCCGAAAAAGCTTTAGAGATCATTCGTGTACTTCACGAACAAGGAAAAAGATCCTACGAAACCCATTATTTGGCGGCTTTCTGTCATTATAATGCGGGAAGAAATAAATCTGCAGCCACTCATTGGTCCGAAGCTTTAAAATTAAAACCCGGAGATCCGGCCGTTAGTATCGATTTTGCCAGATATCTGATCCAAGTAGGTAGAAATCCCGACGCTTTGGAGATCATATATAATTCTTACCAATCCAATCCTAAAAATAGAGAAGTAAGATTATTATACGCGACTTCTTTATTATATAATAATAAAGCGAGAGAAGCATTATATATTATCGAAAAACTAAAAGCAGAAGATGGGAGCGATTACCGTCCTTTAGTTCTGGAAGCTCAGGTTTATTTCTATTTAGGAAGCGCGGAAAAAGCGGAAGTCAGTTTGAAATGGGCTCAGTCTTTAGTTCCGGATAATCCGAATGTGTTGAATAATTTAGGGTTAGTTTACGAAAAAGCGGGAAACCAAGAAGCAAAAAGAGGGAATATCAAAAAGGCCCTCGAACAATTAAGAAACGCTAAAGAACAATTGGAATCCGCACTTAAGTTAAAACCGGACGACGAAAAAATAAAAGGTAATATCAGAAGAATAGAGGCAAGGATCAATGCCCTTTCCGCCGGCTGAAAAAAAAGTATTATTCCATACCTTAGGCTGTAGGCTCAATTTTTTTGAGTCGGACGGTTTATTCTCTTCTTTGAGTAAACACGGATATTCCGTAGCCGGTGCGGAAGATATTCCCGATGTGGTTGTGGTCAATACATGTACCGTCACTAATAAAGCAGATTCAAGAAATCGTAATATTATTCGCAATGCCATCAAAAGATATCCCGGCGCTCAGGTTTGGGTAACAGGTTGTTATGCTCAAACCGACAAAGAATCCATAGAATCCATTCCTGGGATCGCAGGTGTGATCGGTAACGAGAACAAATCAGATCTGCCTAGATTGATCTTAGAAAAAGAAGGAGCGGATCCTTCTTATATTCCAGTCGTTTCAGATCGATTTGCATATTCGGACGTTCTACCAAATGGACATACTAGGGCTTATTTAAAGATCCAAGACGGATGTGATCGTCAATGTTCTTATTGTAAAATTCCCCAGGCCAGAGGAAAGGGTGTCTCCCGAAATTGGAAGGATGTACTGGATCAGATTTCCTTTCTTCAGGACAACGGAGTAGGAGAGATCATACTTACGGGTGTGAACCTGGGATGGTATAGGGACGCAGAAGGCAAAAAGGCATTTCCTAAAATGCTCGAGGCAATCTTAAATAAATTGGAATATTCCAGGCTCAGACTTTCTTCCATTGAGCCTCCGGATGTGGGTGTGGAACTTGCGGAACTTCTTACCCATCCTAGATTTACTCCGTTCTTGCACGTTCCTTTACAAAGTGGAAGTAAAGAGATCCTGAAAAGAATGAAACGCAGTTATACTCCGGAAACTTTCCGTAAAAGGATAGAACTCGCTAAGTCCAAGATCCCTGATTTATTTTTAGGAACGGATGTGATCGTAGGTTTCCCGGGAGAAACAGAACAGGATTTTCAGGACTCTTGTTCTATTCTGGAAGAATTAGGTTTTTCTAAAATACATGCATTTCCGTTCTCCGTTCGGAAAAATACTTCCGCGGAGCAATTTCCGGAAACCGTTTCTAAGGATACTAAAAAGGAAAGAGTTCATTCTCTTATGGATCTTTCTCAAAGGCTCCATCGCAAATATGCAGAAAGCCAATTCTCTAAAAGCAGAGAGGCCGTTTTGGAAAGAGGCGGAATTGCGGTGACAGACAACTATCTAAAAGCAGTGATACCCGAAAGCGATGTGAAAAGTTTAAGCCCGGGACAGTTCTTGACTGTAGAGATCGGAGAGTATATCCCCGATACTTCCGATAAAGAAGGTAAGGTCTCCGCCAGGATACTTGCCGCGATCGGCTAATTATTTAGATTTTTCTAAATAATTAGGATCATCCGTTTGGACTGTTCGTCATATACAAGCCAAAGAAGTTTAAGAACGGATCAATTCTTCCGAATACATTTCTTCTTCTCTCAGATCGTAATAACCGTATTCGAATTCAGGGCCTGATTGGATTTCCAATCCGTATACGTTTTCACTGATGCGAACAGTTTTAATAATTTCTAATTTATACTGTTCCGCTAAAAACTTCATTTTATCCAAAGAGATCTTATCGTTGATCCTAGGGCCGATCGGATATTCGTTTTTAACCCAGTCTAGGACGATCAATTTGCCACCCTTCTTCATCGAACGAATGAGGCCGTCCATTGCTTGGCCTGGGTCGGCAAAAGTGGAAAGTACTAAGGATGCAAAAATAACTTCAGGAACAGGGATCCATTCCGGCAATAGGGGACGGTCCGCTTTTTCCATATAAAACGGAGTGAATCTTTGGATATTTTCGCGGTTTTTCCAATGTAATACTTCGTCCAGAAAATCTTGGTTACATTCTGCACCCCAGACCCAGCCCTCTTTATGAATGGATTTGAGAAGTGTTTCCGTCCAGAAACCAAGACCCATCCCGAAATCCACGATATTCTGCACATCCTTTAGCGAAAAATGTTTCAAAACGATTTCCGGAGGAGTAAGCTCACGTCTCTTACTAGAGAGGAGAAAATTCTGATATTCTGGGTCGTAATAATATTCTATATCGATCATTTAATTGCCGGAAGTCGTATTATGTCATATGAATGCTTTCGTTAGTCAAGATCAAACCGAAAGGAGAAGTTTCCATATATTGTGCATTTTATATTATTTTCCCCACATTCTCCTAAAAACCGAAGTAAAAATTTGCGTTGTAGCAACCGATAATCTAATTCGGAACCTCATTTCCAGATGAAAATTCGACTCCGGATCCTATCTATATTCTTCCTTTCGGTATTTGGCGGCTCTATCTATGCCCAGGACTTTCGTCTGGATAATGATAACGCAAGTGTCGCCAATTCGATCAACGTGGAAGTCCTAAAAGATGGTAGGTCCGTCCGAATCAGTTGGGAGGCGCCTAGGGAGACAGGCGAAATTATAGTGGCCCGTTCTTCTTCCATCATTGATAGTCCCGAAAAATGTTATATCTCCGATTCGTTAGGAAAATTTCCGAGCGGTGTCGCTAACGGTGTGAATCAGATCTATGATTATAATCTGAAACCCGGAACTTATTATTACGCAGTTATATTGGCTCATCACGTAAGGAAGAAGGATGTTCGATTAGTCGCAAATCGTAATTACACTACGATCCCGATTGTGATAGAGAACAATCCACAACCACAGACAAATTATCCTCCGACCAATACTCAGAATAATTACCCTCCCGCTACGAATACGAATCAGCCGCCACCTGAGGAGCAGAAGTATCTTTCGGATAACGCTAGGGTCACCGATATCTCCGTAAAAAGAGAAGGTCAGTTCCTTCGTATTTCTTGGGAACCGTATCCTAAAGGAATTCCAGGGGAGACTATTTACACGATCTATAAATCCGCAGAACCGATGTCCAGCATGACATCGATGAGAAAAGCGGAGAAGTTAGCGGAAGTTTCTCATCCGGAAAACACTTTCTTGGATCAGGATCTGACAAAGTCACAAACTCTTTATTATGGCGTTTCCGTAAAACAAGGTTTGAAAGAAGTTCTACCTTTGGTGCAGAACCAATCCTTCATTCGTCAATTTTATGTTTATGATCAAGATAAAAGAAAACCTCCTAACGAAGGAGATTCAGTAGTTACAAATCCTCAATTCGCATACGATGAAATGCACGTAAAGGATCTGAAGGCAAGTGTGATTGACGGAGGAGTTCGTCTAGATTGGAAATCTCCCGATCGTGCGGATGAAAATACTATCTATTCCATCTACCAAGCGGGTAAACCATTATCGGGCGGGGTTTCTACTTTCCTTGGCGGTAATGTTAGAAAATTGGGAGAAATAGCTCATCCGGATACGAACGTGATGGTGAAGATGAAAGCCTACACCGGAACCATGTATTTTGGGGTTACCGTAAAACGAGGAGATTTGGAAGATTTCACTCTGACTCAGGATCAATCGTATGTGGCGATCGGTGGATCCGGTCCTACCGAGAACAATACCCAAACGGCAGAAAACGACAAACCTAGCAAAAACGAACCGACGGAAGAAGAGCAAGTTCCTCAGAATAACCAAAACGTTCAGAACGATGAAAAACAACCTTTGATCGTCGAGCAGGAAGAACCGACCGACGAAGAAATTGATCGTGTATTGAGATCGACGTATTGGAAAAACGAATACGGAGAAGCGGTAAAACAATTGGCTCCTTATGCAGGTTCTAGTGATATAGATATTAGAGGAAAAGCAAAGTTTTTCCTCGGAATGTCTTTTTATAAGAAGGGCGAATATAATAAAGCCCTAAAGTTCTTCGTTCAAAAGGATACAAAGAACTACAATCCGGAACGAACCGAGTTCTGGACCAAACAATGTCTGGCCCGGATCGGCGGAGGAAGAAGATGAACCGTTCCATCATTTTAGTCACGGGATTTTTATTCGTATGCGCAGGCCTTCTTACCGGAATATACACTGCGGTGATCCAAGACACTGATTCCACAAATAAAGGGATCATGGAAAAAGTCAGAGAAGGAGAGGAATTCCTAAAACATTCCAATCCTAAATCTTCCGAAAAGGCCTTGGACATTTTCGCTGAATTATCCTCCAAGGATGTGGGCACGGATCTTTCTTTCCGCATCCAATACGATCTGGCAACCGCTCTGGACAAGACCGGAGATAAGATGAGAGCCCTTGGCATCTTCAGAGAGCTGAACCAAAAAGAAGGTTTGGCTCGCGAGGAAAAGGCTAGGGTCGCCTACGGCCTTGGGAATCTACTTCTTTTATTAAACAGGGATGAAGAAGGTAAGGGACACTTGGAAGAAGTTCTTAGGACTTCCGGAGACAATAAGCTTAGATCCAACGCGTTATCCGCAATTGCCGATTATTATATGAAAAAAGGTAACTACGATCAGTCTAGAAAGAACTACGTATTGGCCTTACAAGAAGATCCTGAAAACGTAAAAGCGAGGGTCAGATGGGGAAAATCTTTACGTAGAATGGGTAAAGATTGGTCCGCTTACGATGTGTACGAGGATTACGTTCAGTCCGACGCTTACTTCGATCCGGACAAGGTTGCCGTGGATAAGGAATTCCGTTCCGGACTTCTCGAGAAGGGAAGAGAATTATACGTTCGCAAGGAATATTACTCTGCGATCGAAACCTTGAAAAAGGCTTTGGACATCGGTGTCAGCGAAAGAGCTAGGGAACAAGCCTGGTATTATATCGCGGAAAGTTACGACGCTTTGGGAAAATCGGAACAAGCCATCCAGTATTTGAACAAAATCCTGGAAAATTCGGACGGAACCTTGGATCAAGCCGCTATGTTCAGAAAGGGGACCATTTATTTCAGAGGCGGAAAGTATGAGAAAGCTGCTGCGGTTTTCCAAGAATCTGCGGATAGAAATCCCGATAGTCCTGTAGGTAAAAAATCGGCTGCTTGGAAAAAAGAAGCCTTGGATCAGATAGAAGACGATCTTAGATACAAGGACGGAGAAGGCGGCGGAAAAGCTAAACCTAGCGACGATGATCGTCAAGACGACGATTGGAAATATTAAGAAATTTTAATTTGCAGATGTCTGAATAAATTCTTGTTCGGACATTTGGATCTGTATCCCTAAACAATCGTAGATTGCATGAGGGATATCTTTTAAAGCGTGTATCTTGTCCTTCATTTGTTCCGTATATTTACCGTACAGAATAGTTGGCACCGGATTCACAGTGTGCACATCTACAGTCAGATCTTCCAGGTTTCCATGATCGGAAGTGAGAATGAGCTGGTCTTGTTCAGGATCCATCGCGTCCAAAACTCCGAGTAAAAAACTCTCCAGGTCGGAGATACATTTTTCGGCACCTTTCCAGTTCATTTTATGGCCTACCTTATCCGTGATAAAGTATTCGTAGATACACAAAGTATGATCCTTCATCGCGGGAATGATCTCATTACCGGTTTTGTACGGATCTTGGATCTCTAAAACCGGATCATCCTTATCTATAAAGTCCTTTCCGAACTTCCTAAGGAAATCGCGGCTGATGTCCATATATAGACCCTTACCATCTCTCAAATCATCCATATCTTTTAAGGGTTTGTCTGCAGCCATTTGGATCAAAGTAGAAGCGGATACATGTCTAGGATGTTTTTTTATATGTTCTGCAAAACCTGGGGTATAACAGTTCAATAGATCCGCTTTAAATCCGTTCTCTTCTAAGATACGAATAATGGAATATTTTGCGATGATACGTTTTAAGGTGAATGTGGGAAATCCACTCATGTGACGGTTCAAGACCTGGCAGGCATTGATCCCTGTCCAAAGTGAAGTTTGGCCTGTGGCGCTTTGGGGGAGCCCTTTGACACCCATACTTGCGTCCGTTTTAATATAGGTGAGTTCTCTTAATTTGGAGGGGGAATCTTCCGGGATCGTTTTGTTGCCCAAGGGTAGAAATATCCCCTTTGCATACTTGGAGAATGGATTTTTATCCGGATTGTTTTCCCCAAAGCCTATCCCGTCTATAAATACATAAAATATCATATTGGTCCGAGAAGTATCGATTATCCCATTGAATTAGACTGATTCTTTATGAAGGAATCGCCGATACTAGAAGGGTGAACCCGCGTAAACATAGCAAAAGATCTCGAATTCTATCTCTGATACTGCTATGTATCGTATTGATTACCATCCCTTTTTTTCCAAGCGCATGGAAGGATGCAGTTTTCTTCTCTCCGATCCAAATTCTTAGTTTGTACCCTAAACTGAAAAAGGAATCTTTCCTAGACTCTATCCTAGAAAGATTTCAGAACAAGTACTATGACTTGGGTTATAGATTCGAATATTTGATGAGAGAATTTCCCAAACCTGAAACCGACAAGGGCGCAGAGGCTTTGGGAAAACTTTTCATTTCTTCCATCCAGTTGAAACAGATCCGAATTTATGATTATAATTTTAGGACAATGTATTCTTCCGATCCGAAAGGTCCTGGTTTTCACAAAGGACTCAGATTACTCGGAATGCAGGTGTCTAAGGCAGATTGGGTAGAAGATACGGACGGATTTTTATTATACAGAAATTCTTCAGGTGATCTATATCTACAGATCTTAAAAGAAGACGGCGATCGGATCGTCCAAGAAGCAAGCGGTTCTAAAAAATCCTTTTTACCTAGGGACTTTTCGGAAGGGATCTTGTATTGGGTATATAAGAAGAAAGAAGAAAATTCCGAACTCTTAGAAACCAATCTGAACCCGAACAGTACTTTACTTCCCGATAGTACCGAAGTTGCAAACTCTGAGGAATCAAAGGTAATGATACATGCACTGTTGGATAAAAACTCCAAGTCCCGGAATATTCTAGTGCGTCCCGTTTGGGAAAAGATCGTTACAGGCGATTTGGAAATTTTTCTTTCCCAACCAAGGAAGACAAGAGCGGAAGAGTTATTATTGGTCTTGAGTGCTTTCGGAATTTCTTTAATCGCTTTGATTTGCGGAATACTCGCCTCAAGAATACTTTTCACAATCCGAATGGAGAACCGTTTTTCCGAAAGAGATGAGGTGGTCCAAATGAAAACCGAGCTGATCCGTTTACTCGGACAATTTAGGGAAAAGGCAAAATGATCGGCTTTAAATTCAGACTTATACTCGCTTTATCTTTTATATTTTCCGTTTCCGTACTTCTATTAGAACCGTACTTCCCTTCCGGGATCTTTTATAAGTCCAGATTGGAATCCGTATTTGTTTCCTTTAATAAAGAGATCTTAGAGTTAGAAAAAAAGATCAGAGAATCGGATCCGGAAGAATTGGACGCGAACAATGTATTTCTTCCCGTAAAAAATTTTTTATCCTGGGACCCGAACCTAAAAAATACTCCGAATCTGGAATTTTCAGGGGACAAGGAAAGGTATTTATTGTCCCAAGCTTGGGAAGGAAAGACGAGTCGTTTTCTTTCTTTAGAAAACGAACCTGTACTATTCGTTCCCTTATATACGAAGTCTGTCGCAGTACTTGCCGTCTTAGATAAGGAAAAATTCAAAATTTCCTTGGACGATAAGGTGGAATACTTCGTTCCTGAACCAAGACTAGGCACTTTCCAAGATTGGGAAGAAAATGGGGATAAAACGGATCCTAGAAAGGTTTCGGAAGAAGTTTTGAAATCTATGAAAGATGGAGGAACCGACTTTAAAGAGATCCGTTTAGGAGATAAATTATACAGGGCATATTACGCTTTTTATCCGGAAGATAAGATAGGTTTTATCCAAGGGATTTTGCTTTTAGTACCTTTCGAACGTAATATTTTCTTAATATTGTTCCCGGTATTTTTCGGCTTATTGCTCCTATTGGATGCTTGTATCCTTTTTGTCCGCAAAAGTAAGTCCTCTTCTTCCTATTCGAAATCGGATGTTTCCAAACTCATTCAAACTCTTTCTAAAAGGATAGAAGAGACCAATTTTAAACAGATCGAAGCGGCAAAAATGCAAGAGTTCCCCGATCTTCCGGAAATCGTAACGATCCCTCCCGTTTTGGAGACTAAACCTAATGCTAGCGGGACATTCTATGTTCTACCTTTCGATCTGCCCGGGGATTCTTTTTTAACTCCTAAGTTTTTGAGAGAAAAGAAAGAGCCAATCCATATAGAAAGTGAAGTGGCTTCCGCTCTTTCGGCGGTATCCGTTGTGGAAATGCCCGAAGCTCTGCAGAAAAAGAGAGATTCTATTTTCACGGACGAATTAGCAAGACTTGTGGATAAGGTAAAATCCACTTCTCCAGAAATTCCTAAGATCCAAATTTTAGATCGTCCAAAAGATTCGGGACTATTAGCAAAAGCCCTGAGAGTAACAGGACTAGCGGAGATCGGTTTGAAAGCTGCGAGGGGGCTTGCTCCTCAGCATAAATCAAGATTTTTTCTTTGGGCGAGAGCTTGGTGGGGAATTCGTAAAACCGATCCGAACGAGGAACTTCCCCTTTCGGAAAAATTCAGAAGCTGGTTGGATAAACAACCGATCCGTGAAAAAAGGAAAATTTTAGAAGTTTTAGATGAGATCCACCAGGGTTTGGATGCTCCCGTTTCTTCTTTATTAAAATATTATCTTACGATTTTTTCCTCTCTTCATCTGAAATCTTTCAGTATTCATTTTTATGATAGAAGAAGGGGAGCTTATCTTCCTGTTGTGTCCTACGGTTTACAACCTTATAGCCGTCAGAATATGATCTTTTTATACGGAGATCAATTTTTAGGGAAAGAAACGGGAGATGTTTCCATCATTGACGTTACTGAAGAAAGGCGTAACGATCATTTTTTCCGTAAAAAATTCGACTCTGCGGATTTGGATGGAGTGATGAGAATTGTTTCTTTTCCACTTTTTAGATCCGGTTTGGATTTTAGATTTTTCCTAATGTTCCCGGACCCGCCTAATAACGATCTGGCGGATCAGATTAAAGAGAATGTGGAAAATTCCATAGAACCCGTGGAAGATGCATTTTTACAATTAGAGATAGAGCAGGCTTCGCATGCCATCCAGGACAAAAGGGATTTGGTCCAGATCCAATTTTTACTTCTTCGTTGGGCAACTCACGGCGAAAGAAGCAGATGTAATTTATACAAGATCAAATGTACGGGCGACTTGGATTATTCTGCCATTGACAAATGGAGAAAAGAAGTACTTGAGGAGGTCCAACCTAGACTCGGAGCGGAAGATTACGGGTTTGGAGTTTCTCCTTCCGAAATTTTCGTTTTGTCCAGAGAGGAAAGAGAATCGGAACTTAGAATGATCTTGGATTCGATAGGAAAGGAATATCAGATCACTCCACTTCCTTATCCGGAAAACGGAAAAAATTTGTACACATATATTTAATATTTTTCTGTCGGATAAGATTGAATCGAAAATGCGCTCTCTCTTATACATCCTTCTGATCTGTTCCAGTTTTTTTCCTTCTTTTCCCCAAGAAGAAAATAGAAGAGAATGGAATAAGGCGGCAAAACAGAAAGTTTTACTTCTTCACCAAAGTGGAAAAGAAGCGGAGAGCCTTCCTTTCCTGGAAGAATACGTTAAAAAAAATCCGAATGAGTTGGTCTATAAACTCTATTTAGCCCGGGCACTTTTTTGGAGAGCCGACTTGGAACTGCCTGGTCATTCGGAAGATGTGTTTTCTAGAATGGAGAAGGTCCGAAAGATCCGGGATAATTACTTGAGAGCAGCCAGTCTTTTCGAAGAGAACGTCGGATATTTAGCAAAGGTAAGTCCGAGAGATCCGGATTTGGGAAAGTGGACCTTTTTATGGGCCATGTCCGAATGGTATGCAGGCAGGGAAGACCGAGCTATTCAGCTATTTAAGAAGTCTTTTAAGCATGATTTTCGTTTGAATCAGGCAAATTACAATATTGGGGCGATTTACGAAAGCCTTGGACAAATCCTAGATTCTCAAATTTATTACGGAACCTACTTGAAAAACGAAAAGGAACTGAAAGAAGAGGAGTAATGGCCCGTGTCGAAAGAAGATTTCAGATGCTCCTCACCGAGGAAGAATTCGAATTATTGAGGACTGAGGCGGAGAAACGAGACCTCTCCGCGTCCGAACTACTTCGCTCCTGTTTTCGGAACGAAGTGTTTAAATCGGATTCTTATCAAAGATTGGAAGCCTTGAGAGAATTATCCAAAATTTATCCGGAAGCAAAAGTTTGAAATTATTAGTTTCTTCCGATTGTTTCAGGGATTTGATGCTCGGAAATTCCGCTTCTCGTCGCTCCGTATCGAATGCGATCGAATCACTTACCAAAAAAAATCATATCTTCGTTTTGGCTCTTCCTAGTTTGGATACGGTTCTTGCAAAAGAGCCCGATCCTTTAACAAGGGAGATCATCTGGAACCAATCCAAAAATTTATTCTTGGATTTTCTCACCATAAGAAAGGAAGAGATCTCGCTTGCGATACGGCTTTCTGCATCTAAAAATCTGGATTGGAAAGAATGGTTGGAGATTGCGACCGCTTCTTTGGCGGACTTGGATGGGATCTTATGTACGGATCCTAAATGGAAAGAGCAGAATTTAGTAAAGATCTTACTCGCTCAGGAAATAGACCTCGACGGGGTCGCTTAAAGGACTCAGTTGGTCCGGACCATTTTCCGGATCGTACAAAGAGTTATAAGCCGCAACTTTGAAATAATACGTTAATCCTTTTTGGAAGAATAAAAGTTTTTTATCGTAAGGGTCCTTACGAGGTTTCTTCTTTTTCTTTTTGGATTTAGGACTATCATCTTCGTCGTCATTTTCTTCCGGCTTTTCCGCGTTCAAAGAAATGAGCCGATTGTCTATACACTGACAAAGTTTTGGCCCGCTCATATCGTTACGTTTTGGACAAGTCGAATCATCACCAAAGATCGGATCTAAATACTCGCTCATCGGATGTTTGGTTTTTCCCTTGGTGGATAGAACCGGCATTTTTCCTTTTTCCAATTCTTTGCTGGTGCCTTTTAAGATCCCGACCATACGGTTTGGACCGACCCCATAATGGATAACATAACCGCCTTTTTGCTGCACATTCTTTTCCGGGTTTTGGGTCCAGCTCAAACAAACGCGAGGACTTTGTGCTTCCGGATCATAATCGTCAAAGTTCACTATTTTTAAACCGGCGGGTTTGACTGGAGGAGTAGTTTCTCTATAAGAAAAAGTTAAAGCTTCTAATTCAGGGCTGGACTTTGAACCTGAATCGGTCTTAAATTTGACCTTTACTTGGTAATATTTGAAATAAGAGAGTTTGTTTCCCCAGATTTTATCCAGAGGGATACGATAGCTGGAAGATTTTCCTTTTGGAGAACTTTCTTCTTCCGTTTCCCTATATGGATCATCTTCTTTGAATTCTTCTTCTATCTTTCTGAGATCGATCGATTTCCACGAAGGGTATTCTTCCGTTTTGGAGAAAATTTTAGGAGATGATCTGAAATATAACTCGAGCACGGAAGATTTGGGTATATTCGCTTTTAATAATATTGCTTCCGGTAAAGAATTGGAGAACTTGGTCTTGTAAACGGGAGAAATTGCGGTCCCGAATTTCGCATCCGCAGTAAAGGAAGAAGGATCGTACTTTTGCCCGTCGTATTGTGTGGATAGGACCTCAGGATCAGGGCTTCCTTTAGAGACTAAAAAGTCGTCCAACCATCCATAAAAACTTTCCCCGATCTTGAACGGAGTGCTGTCCTCCGGATGGAAACCGATCCGCATAATCGGTTCCTTAGAAGAGACAGAAGCCCTGTCGGTTTCTTTCCCGTTAATATAGAATACAATTTCTCTTTGAGCAGGCTTGAAATGGATGATAAAATGATTCCAATCCGATCTGGATAGTCTCGAGTTCCCTGCAAGTTTCAAAGATAAATGTGTTTTGTCCGTTTTTTGGAAAAAATTACGAAATTCTAATATCGGTATTTCGTCTTTTATCCTAAGGTCCCAGCCGAATTTTTTTCCTCGAGTATACAGCTCTTTGGAGAGTAGGACGGCTTCCTTATCCAGATTTCCGGGCAATATAAAAAAGGAGATATAAAATTCCTCCTTAATGTCGGAACTTGTAAGTATTCCTTTTGTTTTTCCGGAAACTTTGATACCCGATCTTTTACCGACGAAATCTGCGGATCTTTTTCCGGAATGTGCCTTTGCCGAATCGGGAAGATAAGAAGAGGATAATATTCTGTAACCTCCCGCTTTGTCGTTCAGGTCCGAGGCTTCCTTCTCCTCGAAATCTAAAAATAGATCGGAACCTTCTTTACGATCGCGGGGGCTTAATTCTAATTTGGGGGCTCCGTTTTCCGTACTTCCCAAACGAACATATTTGAGAACGAATGCGCTTAAAGAAAATGAATTGGATTCGGCTGAGATGGAGACGGAGAAAAAAGAAACAAGACCGACCAAACCTAAGAGATAGACCGGATAAAGGATCTTGTTTCGCATTCTTAAAAGTTATATTCCGATTTTAAACGATGGTGTCTAACTGACCCACTCTTCTTTCATGGCGTCCCGCTTCGAAAGAAGTATTCAGCCATTTTTGAGCGATTCGGGCTGCCAGGTCTTTACCTAAAACTCTTCCGCCTAAAACCAATACGTTTGCATTGTTATGACGGCGGGACATTTCCGCGGTGAACTCGTCATGGCAAAGAGCAGCTCTGATCCCCTTATGACGATTTGCTGCGATAGAAGCTCCGATCCCTGTCCCACAAAGTGCGATCAGTCCATCCACTTCTTTAGAAAGTACTTTTTTGCAAGCGTCTGCAATTACTAAAGGATAATCCACAGAGGTCTCATCCTTTGTGCCTAAGTCCAGGATCTCAATCGAGTCCGCCAATTCTTTGCGAAGGTATTCTTTGAGTTCGAATCCACCGTGATCGGAAGCGATGCCAATTTTTTTCATGTTCTATAGGTACCGTACCTACGTGAATTCTCCGATTCAAGCAATTTACAGCAAGGATCGGAAAATAAGGAAAAGTTTCTTAATCGAAGAGACCTTCTTTCAGGAAATCGGGAGCGGTCTGGTAGAATTCCCAATGTTGGACGAAGAGGGCCATATAGGTATTTTGGAAAGTGGATAAGGGAAGAAGCTTTTCCGATAAGGATTGGTACTCAGCCTGGTGAAGCCTTGCTAAAAGTTCCTTTTTAGCCTCTAAAAAGTTACGTAAGTTTTTCTCTTCAAAAGCGGACAAACGAATGGTCTTTTCGTCGGAGAGTAAAAAGTTTTCGTAATAAGAAAACATAAGTTCTTTGGTTTCTCTATGACGAGAATGGTCGGCGAGTAAAGTCACTTGTTCTTCTTTAGAAAGTCCGGACATACGGATACATTCCAAACTTTGGTAAGCGGATTTAGCTTCTTGTAAGGCGAGATTTTCGGCGATCTTGGTCCTCTCTTCCGGAGAGAGTTTAGAAGTATAAAATTCCTTTAACTCTTTTGAGCCAGAGCCTTGGGATAAACAATGGCCTACTTTCAGTTTTGTAGGAAAAAATAATGGAGAAGCGGATATCCGGATCATACCCGCGCACACAAGAGTGAGGATCAGAAGAATGTGTTTCATTTTATCCTTCCGAAAGATTTAAACCTTTTTCTCGAATTCCTTCATGTATTCCACTAAGGCAATTACACCTTCTTTCGGCATGGAATTATAGATAGAAGCTCGTAAACCGCCGACTAACCTATGACCTTCTAATCCGTGGAGTCCTCTTTCTTCTGCTCCAGCCAAAAACTTAGATTCTAAATTTTTATCTTGCAAAGTGAAGACAACGTTCATTACGGATCTGGAATTCGGTTTTACGGGAGCATTATAAAAGGAAGTTGTATCCAAATAATCGTACAGGATTTTAGCCTTCTCCTCGTTGATCTTTTCGATCTTCTCCACTCCGCCTAGATCTTTTAGCCATTCAAACACAAGTTTGGACATGTAGATGGAATAAGTAGGAGGAGTATTATACATGGATTTATTTTTTGCTGTCAGAGCATAATCCATCAATATAGGAACGGTTCTTCCGGAACGTCCGAGCAGTTCTTTGCGGATAATGAGAACACTGAGACCGGAAGGTCCGATATTTTTCTGGGCTCCCGCAAATATCGCGCCGAACTTACTTACGTCTATTTTTCTAGAAAGAATTTCGGAAGTCATATCCGCGATCAGTGGAGCCTTGGTGATATTCGGAATATTCGCATAACGAGTTCCTAATAAAGTATTATTAGAAGTAATATATACGTAAGCCGCTCCCGGATTTACCATGGAGTCGTTTAGTTCCGGAGTCTCGGTATACTTATGATCTTCTCCGTCGTAGATCTTTTTGACCGGATTGAATCTGAGAGCTTCTTCCATAGCCTTCTTCGCCCAGATACCTGTGACTGCGAAGTCGGCCGATTCCCCTTCCTTTAGAAGATTTAAGGGGAGGGCGGAGAAATGAAGGCTAGCTCCTCCGGAAAGAAACATAATTTCGTAATTTTCCGGAATAGATAATAATTCTCTGAGCAAGGAAAGGGACGTATCCAGGACTTCTTCAAAAAGTTTTCCCCTATGGCTGTCTTCCATAATGGACATACCGGATCCGCGATAGTTCAGAAACTCGGATGCGGCCTTTTCCATGACTGGAGTGGGAAGCATCGCAGGACCTGCGCAAAAATTGTAGATTCGGCGCTCAAATTTGCTCATGAGGTTAGGGTAAAAATCAGGTCTCGGGAGGCAACTTCTTACTGTTCCAACATTCTGGAAGAATTGAAAAATCCTTGGCAGAGTCCTAACTAGAATCGTAAGATAGCCAATCGTCTCACCCGATTTCGGGAGATTCGTATTTGTAAGGAGTTCCATAATGTCACGGATTCGACTGGCCGTATTTCTAATCTTCCTCGGAAGTTTTAGCTTTCCGATCTTCGCCCAAGAGGGGCCCAAACTTGGAGAAAAGGAAGTTCGTTCTACCGGAAAGGTGAACTTCATCAATAGATCCGCTGCAAGAGCCGACGAAGAGACAAAAGGAAGTAACGCCAGAACCGGTGCCGGTATCTCCGAAGCATTAAAAAAAGATCCTAAATCTCCCGCTTCTGCGGATGGGATCACCGCGATCCGCATCCTTCCCGACGAGAAGGAAAAAAAATTCGGAGCCGATCTGATCAGCATCGGTAAAGACGCCGACTACGGACATATCAACTCCATCCAAAGGATCCTTTCCGGATATGTTAAGGCAAATTTCGGATATTCCGAAGCGAACTCGGATACATTAGCGACTTATATACTTTATTACAACGCGATCCATCGTAAGAGTGCGGATTATATCAAACGTAAGTATAATACCGAAGTTGTGAAAAACGCGCAAAAAGACAAGATCGGTATCGGTAGACGTTATACGGAATGGCCTGGTAAAACACAGATCGTAATCCCAATCGTATTTAATATTCTTACCGACGACGGAAAAGATCTGGATACCGATGAGCTAGAAAAAGAAGTCAATAAGGACCTGGACAAAAAGAAAGAAGGCCAAGACGATAAAAAAAGAATGAACGACCTTCAAAACGAGAAGGCGGACGAAGAAAAACGTAAACTCCAGGACAAAAAAGAAGAGAATAGAAAAAAACAAGAAGAAGCTTCCAACAAAGAAAGAGAAGCTGAAAGAGAGATCCAGGAACTGAACAAAGATCCTGTTAAAAACAAACAAAAGATCACTCAAAAACAAGAAGAACGTAAACAGGCCCAACAAGAACAACAAAAGGCCAAAAAAGAAGAGCAACAATTAAAGGAAAAAGAGAAAGAAATCGCTAAAAAAGAAGAATCCCGTAAATCGGATTCTAAATCTTCCTCATCTTCTTCCGATTCCAAAAGTTCTTCCTCCGGAGATGCAAAAAAATCCGAGGCTAAGTCCGATGATAATAAGTCCAAGGAAGAGTTAAAACAAGAACTGAAAGAAACTAAAAAGGAACTGGAAACGGTTAAAGAAGAACAGAAGAAGAAGGAAGAATTCGACAAGAACGTTGTCGGAGGAAAAATTCTATTCTTAAAAACCTTAAAGTACACTTCCGACGGACATTATAGCAATGAGCTACACGCGTTAGATCCTACCAAGGACGATACGATCTTCAAGGGTGACTTCAATAAGATTTGTGGACGTACATTCGAAGTAGTGGATGGAAAAGCGCTTGTGGTCGGTTACGAATCCGATCACTCCGCTGCCCACAAATTGATACTGATCGATCAGGAAACATTAAAGCCGGCGATTTGGTCTGCAGATTCCGTATTCTGGCGTTCTCCAATGATCATCAAAGGAGAAGAGATCTACGCCTTTGAAGAAAGAAACGGAAAATATTATTTAAGCCGTTACGACAAAGCCTTAAAGAAAACTGCGGGAAGTGAAGAGGAGATCAGCCCGAACTCCAATGTGACTTTCTTCGGTGAAAAAATTTACGTAACCGGCAAGGAAGAAGGTTCCGGAAAAACCGAAATTGCAGTGTTCGGCAAAGCCGATCTGAAATTAATCAAAAAGATCAAACCGTAAGATTTGGCTTTGGTTTATACGGAAAAGGCGGGTCTCCACCCGCCTTTTTTTATATTAGGAATAGATAATCGAATGATGAAAATTATCTCATGGAAGTAAGATCTCTATAAGCTCTTACTACACCATCCGCTAGAGTTTTAGTGAATGTTAGTGCTACTCTTGCTTTTTCGGAAGCGACCATCACTTCGTGAGCGTCCACACTATTCGGATCATATACCATTTTTTGAGTGAGTTCGTCCGCTTCTACTTGTAGATCGTTTACTGATTTGAATGCGTTTCTCATCGCTTCCGAAAAACTTTCAGCAACATAGTCCGGAGCAACAGGCTCTTTCACATCTCCGTAATGACGTTGGTCTTCTATCTTTACGGAAACCTTGTCTCCTTTAGGAGAAAGGGGATAACGAGAATCGGAATATCCCGAGTTATAGGTGTACCAAAGTTTGGAATTAAAATCTACGTTCATTCTTCTCTCCTATTAAGCTCTTCCGATCTCCAAGGCCTTGTTGAACATTGCCTTAGATCCGTTGATCATCTGGACGTTTGCCTCGTAGGATCTGGAAGCAGAGATCATGTCCGTCATTTCGGTGACTATATTTACGTTCGGCATTTCTACATAGCCTTTTTTAGGTCCAATCTGGATCGCATCCGGGTGGGTAGGATCGTAAGTTAATCTTAAAGGACTCATATCCTTCTCGATCTTCATTACTTTCACACCCTTACCTTCTCCGGGAGAGAGACCAAAAGGATAAACTGGACTTTTCCAGCGGGTTCTTAGATTTACGGGAGTCAGTATCACTCTGTCCCTACGGAAAGGACCGTCTCCATTCGTATTTCTGGTAGTGGTTGCGTTCGCGATATTGTTCCCGATCACATCCATTCTAAGTCTTTGTGCCGAAAGCCCGGTGGCGGAGATATTAACTGCGCTAAATAGTCCCATCTTCTTCCTCTAAATCTTAGCTATGTCTCTATCGAGATTAAGCCAACCTCATTACGTTCTTCAAATCACGGAAGTTCGCATTCAGTCTTTCGACCATCATCATGTATTGCATTTGAGAATTGGATGCTTCCATTACTTCTTTTTCGGGATCCACGTTATTTCCATCGGCTCTGACTGTGGTCAGATAATCTATGTTAGCCTTTGGCTTTACGGATTTATAATCTAATGGCGTAAAAAAGGAAATATGACGTTCATCTTCGATCCTGGTCGGGATCGCCTTAGAAGCTTCTATCTTTTCGGATTCCAAGGCTCTTTTGATCATGGATTCGAAAAGTACTTCACTTCTTTTAAAATGGGGAACATCCGCATTCGCGATATTGTCCGCGAGGACTTTTCTTTTCATTGAGGCAGCGTTCATTCCTCTCTCGAGCAAGTCCTGAGTCTTCATGAAATGTGTTTTTTGGAACATAAAGCTCTCCCGAATAAAATTTCGGTTGAATTTCAAAATTCCCAAAGATAAAAAAAGAAATCCGGCCAAAAATTTCTCAGAAAAGGCCAAAAAAGGACTCAAATCGAAAATGGGTGAAAATTCGGAGATTATCGAGATCAAACCGGAGCTAACTGCCCTTTTTAACGACTATTACGCATTTCGAAACCAGTTAATGGATGCGATCGCCAAAAAGCCGGTTAAAATCGTCTTGGATCTGGGCAAAATTCCCGTGATGAATTCCATTTCTATTAGTTCCTTGGTTTGGTTCTGCAAAAACGCTAAGTTAGAAGGGATCGAGATCGATATTAGGGAAATACATCCCGACCTGATGAAAACATTTGAAGTGCTCAAGATCGACGAGTACTTTCAGCGAATCTAAAATTCGCTTAGAGCCTCACTTTATTCCTCAAATCGCTTTAGGTCCCCGGGGGCTCGGGAATTCCCTGGACATCCTTACTATAGGATATAGCTTGGCTTCCATGAAAAAAATTCTTTTTTCCTTAGCGATCTTATCCTTATTTATAGGCTGTCAACCTCCACTACAAGAGAGAATTTTAGGTATCTGGGAAAGAACCGCCGTTTGTGCAGCCGACGGACAGTGTAAAAATTCGGATCCGGGTAAGGCTCCTAAACTTTCTATCTTTAGACCAGGACTTGCGATCTACGAAAACCCGGAAGATCCAGAAAATCAGCGCAGAATAGAATACGAGTTTTATGAGAAAGAAACCAAGTCTAGAGAGCCTGAACTTATATTTAGGTTTTTGAATCTAGGATTCGATATTCGTTATATAGTGAAAAAAGCGAATAAAGAAACTTTAGAACTACTCAATCCGGATCTGAACAATACCGAAGTTTATAAAAAGTTAGGTCCTGCTCCCGAATGATCTTCTGTCGGAAGAATATTTCTGCATTACTCCTAGGTTTTATATTTTTATTCGGAGCGAACCTAGGATCAAAGGAAACCGAACTTTCCGACGAAAACCAATCGATAATTGCCCCTTCTCCGGAAGGGGAATTACCTCTTCCCCCTCAACCGACCGACCAAAGCGAAGTTTCTAGAAGAAAATACCAGATCCTTGCCCTGAATACGGAGACCATCAATCTCTTAAGATCCAATGCTTTAGCAAGAGCCCAAACAAATATAGAACGTTTGAAAAAGTTGGATCCGGATTGTTTGGAGTATCATTATCTGAACGGCGCGTATCTGTACGTAATAGGAAGATATCCCCAATCTAAAAAAGCGCTTTTAAAAGCGGTAGAGATTAATCCAAGTCATGATCCATCCTATTACCTTCTCGGAATGATATTTGTAAGAAGAAGTAAATGGGAATCTTCCGTCCCCTATTTCCAAAAAGCGGTAGAGCTTGCGAATTATAACCCATTTTACAGATTGAATATGGCTCTGGCTTATTTCGAAACAGGGCAATATCTGAAAGCAAAAGCAGAAGCGGAGAAGGGAATAGAGCTCAAGCCGAATTACAGGAATTTAAAACTCATATTATTAAAAGTGAATTTTCTTTTGGGAAATAAAGCCGACGCTCTCGCCCAATGTAAGGAATTTGCAAAAGAAGGTTTTGTTCACAGGGAATTCGCTTATATTTATGCACGTCTTACGATGGATATAGATAAAAATTTCCGTAAGGCGATCAAATTATACAATCAGTTCCCTGATCTTCCTTTTAACGAAAAAAGATTTTTGGCCCATGCTTACTTTCACACTTCGAATTACAGGGCTTCTGCAAACGTGTATTCTATCATTTCGGGTTCTAAGATCCTCTCGGAAGAGGATCGGATCAACTATCTCAGATCTTTGGTGTATATTAAGGATTACCGAAGGTTAGAAACTTTTGTCGCTTCATGGATGTTGGAAGAACCTGAAAAAAAATTAAAGATCCAAGAAGCATTGGATACAGCGGAACTTTTGAGAGAGAATGATCCGAAAGTATATCATATGCTTCCTTCCCGTTCACCGTATAATAACTGATTATTCGGAAACTTCTTTCTTTTTAGTCGGAAAGCGGAGAATATAATAGATTACGCATACACCAATCACTGCCATTCCGATCCTAACTTGCAGGATCGGTGCGAATATCGCGCTGATAGTCATTGTGATCACGATTGTGGAAACGGAGATGATCTTTGCTCTTAGAGGGATCGCTTTGTGTATTCTCCAATCCCTAATAAAACTTCCGAAATATTTATTATTCATCAGCCAGTTATAGAATTTTTGAGAGGCCCTCGCATAACAAGCTGCGGTTAAAAGTAAGAACGGAGTAGTAGGTAAAACCGGGGTAAAGATCCCGATAATTCCCAGAATTAAGGATATGGTCCCGATTATGATCAATAAATAACGAACGAATCCATATCTGTGAAGTTTTACTTCATGGCTATAATCCTTTTGTTCTGCCAACGGAATGCTCCTACATAAAAAAAGGGAGGCCATAGCCTCCCTTTTGCAAGGATCATTTCCGATATTTTTCGGAAAAACCTTCTTAGGTATCCTTGAGTGCAGTCACGATCTCTTGGGTGGCTTTTTTACCATCTTGGAAATACATGAGACAGTTTTCTTGGATGAAAAGCGGGTTAGGAACCCCTGCAAATCCCGGGCTCAAGGAACGTTTGATCACGATAATGGTTTTTGCTTTGTCCACATCTAGGATCGGCATTCCAGCGATTGGAGAACCTGGATCCGTTTTTGCCAGAGGATTCACGACGTCGTTTGCACCGTTAATGATAACTACGTCCACAGTGTTGAAAGTAGGATTGATCTCGTCCATTTCCTTCATTTTGTCGTAAGGAATATCAGCTTCCGCCAATAGAACGTTCATGTGACCAGGCATCCTTCCAGCAACCGGATGGATTGCAAATTCAACTTCGATCCCTTTATCTGTAAGTTGGTTGTAAAGTTCGCGAACTGCGTGTTGTGCTTGGGCAACCGCCATTCCGTAACCGGGAACGATCACCACTCTTTGAGCCATATCCAGTAACATAGCCACTTCTTCTGCGGAAGTAGATTTTGTTTTTCCGGCGTAGATGTCCCCGGAATCCGCGGAAGACGTCGCTGCTCCAATTCCTCCGAAAAGAACGTTTGGAAGGGAACGGTTCATCGCCTTACACATAATTTGAGTAAGAAGGATCCCGGAAGCTCCAACAAGAGATCCGGAGATGATGAGTACGTTGTTTCCTAAAACGAATCCTGTAGCGGAAGCAGCAAGTCCCGAATAAGAGTTCAGAAGAGCGATTACCACCGGCATATCCGCTCCACCGATCGGAATTACTAACAGAACTCCGAGGACGGAAGCGACTAATACGATGTACCAGTACCACTCGATCTTAGTAGGCTCGGTTACGTTCAAATAACCTAAGTAAAGCGCACCGATCAAAAATAGAACTTTAACGATCTGGTCTCCGAAGTAGCGAACGGCTTTCTCGGAGATCAAACCTTGCAGTTTTCCGAATGCGATCAAACTTCCTGTAAGAGTTACGGCTCCGATAATACCGGTTGCCGCAGTGGAGATTGTGAACTGGAAATCAGCAAGTTGTTTTGTATCATGACCTGGTTGTAGGATCTCCATCAAGGAGTTTCCACCGACTAAGAAGGAAGCGAGTCCTCCAAGTCCGTTTAGAAGGGCCACAAGCTGAGGCATTCCTGTCATTTCTACTTTAAGAGCGATAAAAGTTCCGATTGTGGTCCCGACTAGGATCGCCGCACCGATAATGATGATATCACTTTGGTTGATGGTTCCATATTCGAAGAATACTCCCACAACCGCTAGGAACATTCCGAATGCTCCGGTAAAATTTCCTCTCACCGCAGTTTTAGGGTGAGAAAGTAACTTTAATCCAACGATAAAAAGGATACTGGAGATAAGATAAATGAGGTTGATATACGCTTTTTCCATTTATGGTTTAATCCTTTTTCTTGAACATTCCCAACATACGGTGAGTTACTACGAACCCTCCGATCACGTTGACGGTTGCCGCAACAATTGCTAGAAATCCTAATACTTGAATGATCCAATGATTGGTTGTATGAAGAGTTAGGATCGCCCCGATGATCGTGATCCCTGAAATGGCATTAGAGCCTGACATAAGAGGGGTATGTAATAAAGGAGGAATACGGTTGATGACCTCGATTCCTACGAACACTGCGATTAAAAATATCGTCAGGTAGCTTACGAACTGTTCCATATTAGCTTCCTATGGACGGCGGCGGGAAAAAATCCTCAAAACCGATGCCTTAAAATCTGTTCGTTCACTTTTCTGGGACGCCTGCTTCCTGAAAACCCTTTTTTCGAAGCAGGCAGGAGTCGCATTTTCCGCAAGGTTTGCCTCCGACGGGATCGTAGCAAGAATGAGTCATGGCAAACGGAACGCCTAATTTAGAGCCTAATAAAACGATCTCTTTTTTATCCAGGAACTGCAAAGGTGTGCAGATCTCAAGAGGATGACCTTCCGCTCCTGTTTTGGTCCCGAGACGGATTGCATCAGAATAAACTTTGATAAATTCAGGTCTGCAATCCGGATAACCGGAATAATCCAATGCATTCACGCCAATATAGAGTCTCTTGGCTCCGATACCTTCTGCCAGAGAGACTCCGAAAGATAAAAATAAAATATTTCTTCCTGGAACGTAAGTGTTTGGGATCTCAGAATGCCCCAAAGAATTTTTAGGTACCTTGATCTTCTTTTCAGTAAGGGAAGAACCTTGGAAAAATTCAGGATTCAATTTTTGGATCAGATGAGGTATATCTAAAAGTTTTGCGATCTTTTTGGCCGATTTCAGTTCTTGTTTGTGTTTTTGATTATAGTCGAAGGAAAGAGCTATAGGAGAATAACCGTCTTGGATTGCTTGGAACAAACAAGTAGTGGAATCCAAACCGCCTGAGAAAAGAACGACTGCCTTTGGATCTTTAGAATGAGATTTCGTTCGAACGCTGTTCGACTTAGCAGAAGGACTCATCTTTTATTTCTCGGAAGGTCCGTTATAAACACAGGCGCTAGTACAAGTTTCGTTTAAAGTGATCTTGTATAAAAGAGGAAGCTCAGGTCTAAGTTTTTTCCACAACCAAATGCTGATATTTTCGCTGGTAGGATTTTCTAGACCTTCGATCTCATTCAAAAGATAATGATCTAGATAGTTTTCGAGAAGCGGTTTAACAACCTTACTAACTTCTGCGAAGTCCATCAACCAACCTGTTTTTTCGTCTACCCTACCTTTCAGATGTAATTTGAATCGAAAACTATGTCCGTGCATCCTTCTGCACTTATGACCTTCCGGAACATTCGGAAGGAAATGTGCGGCATCGAAACGAAATTCTTTGGTAAGTTCTATTTCTTCCATTTAGACATTGGATGAGTGGTTGGTTCTGGAAAATGAAAGCCCGGTTTCGGAGAACCGATCCGGGAATACATGGACCGACTTTGTGAATCCGGTCTTAAGAAGGCTCAGGTAGCGGATTACTTTTTAACCAGTTCTTTCAGGATTTCCTGTTTTTTTTGGTCCTTCTGAAATTCGTTTAATACCAGCCACTCACGTTTGATCTGTTTCTCGTTAATACCTTTTGCTTCCGCGTATTTTTTGAGAAGTTTAGCTGTTTTTTGGTTCATACCAACCAAAATCCGGGTCGTTTCCGCCCTGTCAAGTATAGAAGGTTTGTTCAGGAGTATGGAATTGAAACATGTTCAGGAATATTCGAATGAAAAAGAAAACCAATTATGTCCAAAATAAGCCTGAATAATAACCGCAATAACATAAGCCCCAACGAAAAATCCACCAAAGGAGAGATATTGTCCCCGTAGGCCTATATCGAATGTTGATAATTTTCAACCTCTGTGTTTGTTAATTTACTCCTTTTGTCTCGTCAAAATCAATCCAAAAGCGTTAGGAACGTTAACCGGTAGAGAAAAATGAAAAATTGGAAAATTTGGCAGAGGATTTTATTTTTATCCGTATTTCTTTCATTACCTTACCCATTCATAATCTATTTTTTAGTCTCGGAACAAAATATACGAATCGAGTTCGCTGAAAAGGAATTATCCGGTGTTCATTTATTAAGAAGAGTTATGCACCTATGGAAGGATCAAAAAACGGATTGGTCTACAAAGATGAAAACTTTCGATCACGAATTCAGAAATTCAAAATTAATAATAGAACTTTCTCCCACTTTGGAATTATTCAAAAAGGAAACCCCTAATCAAAAATCTCCCGAATTATCTGAAAGGGAAATCAATAAACTTTTAGAATTGAATAACAGAATCGGAGATGTTTCAAATCTCATTTTAGATCCTGACTTGGATACGTACTATCTGATGGATATCGTACTCATACGTATACCTATACTCTATAAATTATTGGAAGAGATAAATCGTATGAATCAAGAGCGGGGGGCAAATTTCGAAAGTTTCCAAGTAAGGCTAATTTCCAAATCCGGAGTGTTAACAGAAACGATTTCTGGAATGGACCGAGGCATCTCAGTGATTCTCGAAACTAATTCTGATTATAATAATCGATTACTTACTCCATATTCCAGGTTTAAATCCGGTCTGATAAATTTAAATAATCTAATATCGAATGTAAATGGAACAGAAGATTATCGGAAGCAATTATCCGAAGAATTGTTAAATATTTCGAAATATACAGAAGATCTGTATCAAGCATCTTCTGATTCTCTTGAACAAGGTTTAATAAATAGGATAAGCAGTTTAAAAATTCGTAATTATTCGATTCTCGGGTTCATTTTTGTTTTGTTAACGATTCCTGTCGTTGGTATCGCGATTACATTGTTTAAATTATCTTCCCAATTCGGGAATGTCGTTAAAAGGATGGAAGGAATTGCCGTAGGAAAAGGGGATCTTACGAAACGATTGGATGAGAATGCCGGTGCGGAATTCGGGGAGATAGCGGTCGGTTTTAATACGTTCGTCGAAAGAATTCGTTTGGTTTTGGCGGACGTAATTCAAGTGACAGAAGGATTAAAAGAGATAGCCGATTTGAACGTCTCCGTTTCGGATACATTAGAAAAGACTTCGAGCAATAATTTTTCTTCTATTCAGGAGTTGACTGCGACGACGGAAGAAATTGCATCTTCCTCCGAATTTGTTACCAATACCGTTGAGGCAGAGATTGAAAGTTTATCTTTTCTAACGGAAAAAGCCGGGGAACTCTCGATTCTAATAGAGAGGATCTCTAATGGGATCCAAGTAGTAAAAACTTCAATGGAAAGAATGAAACAAGTAGCGAATGAAAGCGAAACGAATCTAGGGTCTCTTGTGAAGACTATCGATGGTATTTCTAAAAGTTCGGACAAAATCGGTAAAATTGTGGATATCATTAATGAAATCGCCGAAAAAGTGGAATTGCTCGCAATCAACGCGTCCATTGAATCTGCAAGGGCCGGAGAGGCAGGAAGAGGATTTGCAGTGGTGGCTTCCGAAATTACTAAGTTAGCCGAACAGACTTCGCAGAGTATATTAGAAATACGCAAAATAGTAGTTAATAATTCGGAAGAAGCCCAAGCCGGTAAGTCTGCAGTAGATGCCTCAGTAAATTCTTGGCGATTGATCACCTCCGGAGTGGATTCTATTTTTGATGGGTTAAACGAAATGACTCTACTTCTTCCGGAGGAAATGAAAATAAAGGAAAAATTGGAAGCTTCTATTACTACTATAAAGGAAAGATCTTTGTCCATCAGCGCAAGTACGATTGAACAAAAGAATGCGTTGCAAGAGATTGCTTCTAAAGTATATCAGATCAATGAGTCGATCGAGGAATCGAACGGATCCACAAAATCATTAAAAGCCCGCACTTCGGAAATGAATTCGAAGACGAACCGACTTAGGGAATTAGTGGATTCCTTCAGGATCCACTGATCAGCATTCCTGATACGGACATTCCGCACCTGCAGGTTCTAATTCCACAGTTGCATGAGGGATATGGAATTCTTTAGTGATATTACGGATCTTCTCCTTTAATTTCTGAGCTTGCGCGATGGAAGTTTCCTGAACGCCGACATGAAGTGTAAGAACATGATAGTCTCCATCCATAGACCAAAGATGAAGATCATGAACTGAGCGAACCCCCTTTAATTTCAAGATCCGATTTTCTAATTCTTTGGTATCGATCCCTTCCGGAGAAGATTGCAGATGTAAAAGAAGTATCTTTCTAAGATTGCGGAATGATTGGATGCCGACCCAAAGAGAGATTGCTATGGATAAGACAGGATCCACCCAAGACCATTTGAATAACAATAAAGCGATACTTCCGAAGAATACCGCGACCCATCCTAACACATCTTCTAAAAGATGAAGGAATGCAGTCTTTGCATTTAGACCGGAGCTGTTTTTTAATTTGAATAACGCAGCTCCGTTTACGATCACACCTAATACGGAAAGTCCTAACATTCCCCAGCCGTTTGGTGAACCTGGTTCTTTCAATTTGGAAATAGCAAAGAATAAGATCCCGAAAGATCCTAAGAATAGAACAAAAGAATTTACTAATGCGGCGGAAAGACTAAGTCTTCGGAACCCGAATGTGAACGTTTGGGTCCTTGGTTTTGCTGCGATCTTTTGAAAGATCCAAGCAAGAGCTAAAAATCCGCTATCTCCCAGATCATGGAGTGAATCCGAAAGAATGGCCAAACTATCGAAAAAATAACCGCCTACAAATTCGATCCCGGCAAATCCGAAGTTCAAAAGGAACGCGAATAAGAATGCACGGGAGTTTTCAGGCATAGAAGTCGAATGCGGATCGCCCGAATGAGAGTGAGAATGTTCATGATGATCATCGTGAGAATGATGATGATGTCCGTGCATGGATCTAAGATAAAGAACGGTTCGAAATCTTCCAGTCACTTTTTTAGAAATTGGTTGCAGGATAATAGGTTCTCTTTATCGATAAGGGTAGGTATGAGTGAAACTTCGAAAGAACAAGAGTTGGAGATCATCGCAAGAGAAGTGGCTCCTTGTGTTCGATGCAAATTGAGTAAGACTCGGACTCAAACCGTGTTCGGAGAAGGTAATCCGAATGCGGAAGTTATGTTCATAGGAGAAGGTCCAGGGAAACAAGAGGACCTGACAGGCAGGCCCTTCGTAGGAAAAGCGGGAGAATTATTAACTAGGATTATTGAAAGAGGGATGGGAGTTTCTAGAGACAGCGTCTACATCGCGAACATCACAAAATGTAGACCTACAGTAGATCTAAAATTTGAAAAGGACAGACCCCCCGAAGAAGATGAGGTGATCGCATGTTCTCCTTTTTTACTAAGGCAAATTTCGATCATACAACCTAAAGTGATCATTACCTTAGGAAATCCCTCTACTAGATTTATTTTGAGAACAAAAGAAGGGATCACGAAACTTAGGGGAAATTGGGGAGACTTTCACGGGATCCCTGTCATGCCAACTTACCATCCAAGTTACGTAATCCGCAACGGTGGAGAGAATAGTCCCTTAAAAAGAGACGTTTGGGAAGATATAAAAAAAGTCTTGGAACGACTGGGTTGGAAACGTTCCGGGTAGTATAAAATAGATCCTATTCCAATGTAAAAGGAAATCGGTTGGAAATTTGTTTCTTGCAGACGGGAAACAGAGATCTAATCTGACCCTCTGTTTGTAAACTTTTGCGTAATCCTTGATTTACGAATAGGGAATCTTTCAGGAGAATGAAATGGAAAATTCAACGACCCGGGCCAAGTTTGATGGGACCGGATGGGAATTGCTTAAATTATATCTTTTTAATGCTTTAGCTACCATCAGTACTTTAGGTATTTATTCATTTTGGGCAAGGGTAAGGGTCGAAAAATACTTAAGACAACATACCGTTTTTTTGGGACAAAGGTTTGATTTTCACGCCACCGGTCTGGAAAGATTTTTAGGATTCTTAAAAGCGGCTCCGATCGCAATTATCCTATTCTGCGCGATCAAATTTCCGTTACAATGGTGGGTCTTTTCTCCGGAATTTGAACCTCTCTCCAACTTGATCCCGATCTTCCTTCTTTTATATATATTAGGACCTTTTATTTTCGTAGGAAGATTGAGATTTCATTTAAGTAGGACGTCTTACAATAATATCCGATTTCATTTCGCGGGAAGAGTACTGGAACTTGTTAAAATTTTCCTAATCGGCCTTCCGCTTACGATTATCACATTCGGATTTTATTCTCCCTGGTTCACGATACGTCTGAAAAGGTTCCAGATAGAAAATACGTATTACGGGAACGCAGGGTTCAAATTTGACGGTAAGGGGGGATCTTTATTTTGGATCCATATAAAAGGTTTCCTTCTTCTTTTGCCGACATTAGGATTTTACACTTTTTGGTGGCAGGCAAACGTTTATAACTATTTTTGGAATCACACCACGGTAAACGGGATCAGATTCAAGTCCAATTTAAAGGGAGAAGATATACTGGTTTATACCATCCTTTCCTATTTGGCGATCTTGTTCTCTTTAGGTTTGGCATTTCCTTGGATTGCCGTGATTTGGTACAAACTATTTTATGAAGCGATCTCTCTGGAAGTGGAACCGGATCTTAGCCAGATCCAGCCTGAATATGACAAGGGAGCTTCCGCATTGGCAGAAGGATTTGAAAGTTCTCTGGAAGCATTAGCGGATATCTTCGACTAATACTAATCCGAGAAAATACAGATGAAAGATAAACTATACGACGGAAAAACGGCTGTCCCTTTTCAGGGGAATCTGGTCTCGGAGGAAGACAAGATAATCTTTCTCTCGGATCAGAAAACCGTTAGTTTCCAATATTCCGATATTCTAAACTTAGATCCCGTCGGTCGGGAATTTAGATTAGAGATCAGAAATCCGGAAAATCCAACTCATAGTTTTATAATCGTATTTTATTCGAAAGAAAGTTATACCTCGATTCTTTTGGGAAGAAAGTCCCTGAGAAAGTTACCTTTTTTAGATCTTTGGCAGAATGCCAATTTTGGTGTTAAGATCGGAGCCTTAATACTTACCGCAATATTGGCTTTTTCAGTTTATAATACGGGGCTTTCTTACGCATATTTTTTTGTCCCGACCAGTTACGATAAAAAACAATCACAAGTAATGTCAGGATGGGTCCGGGATTATTTTTCAGAATGTTCTTCTCCAAGTTTAAAATCTACCTTGAAGAAGATCGGCAAAAAGCTGAAGGATGAGGACGATCCCTTTGATTACGATATTATAGTGATCGATGACGATGTGTTTAACGCATTCGCTATGCCGGGTGGGACCATAGTGGTTTTTACGGAACTATTAAAAAAGACGGAAACTCCGGAAGAACTCGCAGGAGTATTGGCCCATGAAATGGCCCATATTCACAAAAGGCACGGAGTCCGAAGGCAGATCCGCTCTGCGGGGAATGTAGTATTATTGTCCTTAGGTATCGGTTCCGGATTTGAGGGAGTGGACATGTTGGAAAATATGGACTCTCTTTACGAAGTCTTAAGCGTAACTATATACGACCAAAAATTCTCCAGAGAATACGAATCCGAAGCGGATGAGATCGCATTGGAAAAATTAAAAAAATCGAATCTAACCGGAGAAGGTTTTTTGAATTTTTTTAAAAGGATCCAGGAAGAATACGAAGTCCCAGTAGAAGGGGAAGAAGAAAAAGACACTGTCAATGTCCCGGATTTTTTAAGTTCTCATCCTGCTACGCAAGAGAGAATAGAATATGTGAAAAATATAATCTCTCATCCCGACTATCCAAAAGGAAAATTAGGGATTTCGAATAAAGAATGGAATCGTATCCGCGGGCTTTGTTCTCCTATTAAACCGAAAAAGGAATTTAAGAATCCACTGGAGTTGTAATCTTTCTACAACCCCTTCTAACATTTTGTTGGAACTCCTACAAGACCAGGAATTTACAGTTTACACGAAGTTGGAATTCCAACATAACTTTCGACGTGCGGTTCGGAGCTTACTGGAATTCCTGCATCGCCGTCCGAATTACTCTCCTTTCTTCTTAGCCAACCAATCCGCTATTTTTTGATAAATATCGGAAGGAGCTGATTCATGTGCAAATAAGGAAAGATGGTCATAGTCTATCTTTCCTCCATTGTCCCTTCCTACTTCGAAAAACTGAGAAAATCCTCTTTTTCTACGATATACCGGATGGATAGATTCTGAAGTTGCAATATTGTCCAACTTACCTGCGACAAAAAGAGTAGGAAAATCCATTAATTCGAAATCGGTCCAAACCTTCGGATTTTCTTCCAATGGAGGGAGATAGTTCCACAATGTTTGGTAAAGATATAAAGTAGTCGGATTATCCTCGTCCAAAGAAATAAATCTAGAGCAGAAACTATCTTTGTTCTTGCAGGAATTGGAAAGGTCAGTGCCGAATCGTTTCTCTTTTTTCATATCATCCAAAAAACTATCGTTGTATTTATAATCCATTCCGGTCCCTAAAAAGAAAACCTTTGAGATTGCAGGATCTTTTTTGAATCGTATATAATGAAGAATTGCCTGACCTCCAACGGATACCCCGCCTAAAATGTAATCTTTTCGATTGCTTAAACCTTGGACTTGAGAGACGGCTTGTGGGAGTAGTTTTTCTCCGACTTCTTTCAGATCTAAACCGGGATACACTTCGAAATGTAAAAGGAATACCGAGAATCCATTGCCGCTTAGTACTCCGATCAATCCGTTATAATCACCCAGGTATAAGGACTTTTTATTCACTAGGATAGGATCCAATAGTAGGATAGGCGGATAGTCCGAGCTATGTTTTAAAAAGTTTGTGAGATATACGTTAGACGCAATATTTGCCGTCTGATTTTTAAAAGTTTCTTCCGTGATCACTGCGTATCGAGTGCATGAGAGAAGCAGAAAAATGGAAAAAAAGAAAAATATGATTTTGTTTTTGAATTTCATTTTATGATCCGGAGTTAATTTCTTTTGTTCAGCCACTGGATGATCGTCGGGAATACTTCGTCATCCGCCTTTTTTCCTACCACTAGGTCCGTATGACCATAGTCCTCTGAGAAACCTTTCCCTTTAGAAAGTACGAATAATGTTTTATCGGTAGAACCTAATTGGTCGTAAACGTATCGGAGAGAATATGCGAATCCTAGTTTATCCCTTCTGCCCGCTACGAGTAATACGGGGATCTTGATATTTCCAAAACCTTGGGTGTAGATCAACTTACCGTCTTCGGAACGGAATTGTCCTGTTTCTACGATCTTATCCATCTGTCTTGCTTCTCTTTTAGATACTGTTGCGATAGAGTCGGTAAAGATCCCAGATACAATTTTCGGTTCTATATTCGGTTGGTGCCAAAAAACTTCTTCGAAACTTTTTTTAGGAAAGATCGGGAGTCCCGTTCCTCCCCGGATGCCAGACCAGGTTTCCGTCGGGACTGCCGGCCAAAGGTTCATAAGCCAAGTAAAACTAGACCATAATTTTAACGCGTCGGATGGGGGATCCATGATTGCGGGAGAACCTATCGCTACGAAGTTAGCGACTCTATTTTCTCCTAAACTTCCGAGTCTTGCGTATTGCAGCATTCCTCCCATACTATGACCGATCCAGTTCACCTTCTCCTTGCCGGTTGTTTTAAGAACATATTGGATCGCTGCATCCGCATCTTGTTTTATATAATCATCTATGGAATAATCGAAAGTTTTATCTCCCCAAAATAAAGATGGAGATCCGGCTTCTTGTTTTCCTCTTAGGTCCAAAAGCCAAACGTCGTAACCTTCTTTTTGAAGATGTGCGACAATCGACGACTTTTCATTGATCTTAAGATAGATACGATTCGCTATGAATCCATGACAAAGAATCACAGGATATTTTTTTTGTGAAGTTCCTTGTAGAGGAGGAAAATGTTCCAGAGTCAGATCCCAACCGTCGGAGGTCTTTGGATGAAGGATCTCACCTTTTAACGCGATATTCGCGGAACAAGAAACGATTAGCGGTACGCATACGAAGAATGCGGAGAGAAAACGAAGCATACCCGCGATCCTCCTCCTTGCCGAAATGGAATCAAGGAAAATTCCAAATCAAAATGGAAGTAAAGAACGATGTTCGTATTATCGGATGTGTAGAAGATCTAGAAAGGAATTCACAGACTTCTTCACTGCCGGAAAAAATCGTATCTTGTGCAGTAACGGATTCCACCAACCGGTGGTAATACAAAAATACGTATCGTATGGAGCGGTATGATGTATTTTATGGTGTTCAGGAGAAAGTATCCAATGTTTTTTTTGCATGTATCTAATGAACGTATTGGGCTCATCTTGGTGGGCCCATTTATGGATCTGGTTCGTGAAAAAGATCCCGACTAGAACTAAGGTCCAAAATGTTCTCATCCAAGGAAAATCCCCGCTTTTTAAAGGAGCAAAAAAACAATACAGAAGGATCGGAAGAGAAACTAGACAATTATTTCCGTTCGTTTCTACGAAATCATGTCTTGTGATCCCTTTCGGGTCTACATGATGGTCCCTAAAAGGAAAAATGAAAGCTGGACCGATATAAGGAGTGAATTCGTTCCCGAAACTATCTCCTAAAAAATGAACGAGGCCTGAAAGAAAATCAGCAGCAATATAAGCTAAGAATAAGAGAGCTAAAAGTTTGGAAAAGAAGATCCAGGGAGAATCCTGCAAAATCGGCAAGGACATCTTTGCAAACTGATACAGGCACATTCCTAAAAAAACTAAAAATAAAAGTATGCTTAGAACTTCCACGAGTCTGTGGATCTTAAAAGGAGAAGGAAATAGATTTTTCAGGAAATTCATGATTCTCATTTATACCATGTCACCTGGTTTGCAAAAATTTTTTTACAAGATCTGTTTATACGGATAAAAAAAGATCCCTTCAAAACCGATACATAAGAGACAGATCGACTAAAAATTTAGATCTTTCGGATTAATGGAATGTTTTGATCTTACTTGAATTTTATAAGGATCATTAAATCCCGCTTTTCAATCTTGTGCAAGAAATTCTAAATTGGCAAGTCAACGGCATTAAGAATGATTCTGCGACGTCTTAAAAGATTAATTTATCCTCCACTGTCAGCAGACGCCGAAAAAGAGGTTTCGATAAAACTTCTTTATGGTCTGATGTATGTCACCTTTACCGTTGCGGTCCTCTATCGTATCATTCATCCGCTCATTTCTGAAAAACCTAAGAATGTTTATTATTCCTTTTATATCATTCCTACTGCGGTGATCCTTTGCCACCTTCTTGCCAAATCGGGGAAGGTAAAACTAGGCGCCCATCTCATGATCTTTTTAGAATGGCTTGCACTTTGTATCGTGTCATTGAGAGAAGGCGGAGTTTATGCCATATCTTTCTCTCAGTTTATGATCATAATTGTTCTCGCTTCTTTGATCCTGGGGAAAGCTGGGGCTTTATTTTATACATTATTGTCCTTCTTTACCGGACTTGTAAGCATCTATTTAAAATCCAAAGGGATGATACCTGCGCCAAATTATCCGGTGGGAGAATGGTCCGTCTTCATTGGAAATTCAGTAGGTTTGTTTATGGCCTGGATCCTGATGAAATTCGGACTATCGGGATTATCTAAAATACGAGAAGAATTATCCAGGGCACAGATCGATGCTAAGTTAGGCGGAATTACGATAAATTTGGAAACTAAGGAAGTGACCTTATCAAAAGAATATCGTATCATGTTGGGGGATAAAACCGCCAAAGGAGCCATAACGATGCTTATGGATCAATTTTTGGAAAAATACGTAGAAACGGAGGATAAGGAAAAAATTATTTTTACACTTTCCGAAGGAGCAAAAAATTTCAATGATCCTTCTTTCTCCGTTGAATTTATTTTTAAGGCCAAGGGTGACGACGGGAGAACCAGATATATTTTAGCAAAGGGGAAATATAAAGATTCCATAATGGGTTATGGGACCGGCCAGGATATTACCGAAAAACATATCGCCGGTGAAGAGATTAAAGCGAGCCAGGAATTATTTTCCAAAGTTTTCAAATTAAGCCCTTATGCTACATCCATTTCCAATTTCGAAGATGGAAAATATGTGGATATCAATGACGGATTTACCGAATTACTCGGTTATACAAGAGACGATGTAATCGGTCGCACTAGCGTGGAGCTTGGTATCTGGTTAAATTCCGCTGAAAGGGAATACTTTAAGGAAAAGATCAAACGGGACGGATTCTTACATAACGAAGAAGTAATATTCCGGGCCAAAGATGGACGTATGATCCAAGTTGAATTTTCCACTAGATTCGCAGTGATCGACGGAGAAGCCCGTATGATCAATATGGTAAAGGATATTTCTTCCAAAAAAGAGGCTGAAGAATTAAGGATTTTGAACAATGAGATCTCCGCTCAGAACGAATTGATTGCAAGACAAAAAACGGAATTAGAGTCCACACTTGAGTATCTTCAAAAAACTCAAAATCAATTGATACTTTCCGAGAAAATGGCTTCCTTAGGTCAATTGGTCGCCGGGATTGCACATGAGATCAATAATCCCATCGGAGTGATCCGAGCGGCGAACGAGTCCGTCAAAAGCCATTTTGATCGTGTATTGGATAGAATGCAGGAAGCTGCTTCAGTTTCGGAAAATCTTGATAACGAAGCCAAATTGGAATTCCAATCTTTATTAAAAAAAGGAAGAGCCTACCAAGAAATTATTCCACCAAAAGAAGTGAGAGCCAAAACAAAAATTTTAGAATCTCGACTTAAGGAACTTGGGATTTCAGAAGCTAGAAATATAGCGGAAGGTTTGATAGAAGCAGGATTAGAGGCCGCACTAGAAGAATTCCCGAAATTATTTATCGGAGAAAAGGTCCATCAAATTATCCAATATGCCTTGGATGAGATCCAAGCAAGCAGAAGTTCCAAATTAGTGGATATGTCCGTAGACAGAACCTCTAAGATCGTGTATGCGCTTAAAAACTTTTCCCATTTTAGCAATGGTGGACCTAAAACTCCTGTGAATATTAGGGAAAGTATAGATACCGTTCTTACTATTTATCAAAATCAATTGAAGGCGGGCATTGAGATCATTAAAGAATATGATGCAGGAACCTCGATTGTTCCGGGATACTCTGATGATCTGTTACATGTTTGGACCAACCTTATCTACAACGCGGCACAAGCGATGAGCTTCAAAGGAATTCTAAAAATTAACGTAAGCACCGGGAAAGGTAAAGATCATATCTGTATTAAGATTTCGGATAATGGACCTGGGATCCCGGAAGCTATACAAGAAAGGATTTTTGAACCGTTCTTCACAACCAAAGCCCCCGGAGAAGGATCCGGATTAGGCTTGGATATCGCAAAACGAATCGTGGAAAATCATGGGGGATCTATAGGATTCGAAACCTCTCCCCAAGGTACTGCCTTCTTAGTGATCCTGCCGATATAATCCTCATCTTTTTTTGGATGTATTCGGATACGTTTCCGGAACAATATCTTCGTAAATTTTCACCAGATCTTTTTTCGAAATAGAAGAGAAAGCTAAAGTGTAGCTTAGAAAAACGGAATGGATCACTTTCGCTTTGAGTTCTGCGATCTTTTCGGAATAGGTTTCAGATAATAATTTTTTTAAATAATCGATTCTCCATTCATCTACTTCTTTCTGGACTTTTGCTGCGATTGGATCTCTAAAAGACCAGGCTCGGATCGCTCTTTCTGGATTAGATTCTAGATTGCGAGTTAAGACGGTAAGTCTCGCCAAAGCATTATCCGAACTATTTTTTTTAGAAGAAATACGGATCACTTCTAACGTGTTTTTATTTTTCCAATAATTTAGAAGTTGGGAACAATAATCTTCTCTTCCGGAAAAATGATGATAGAAGGAGCCCTTGGTCCTGGAAAGCCCTTTACAAAGTTCTTCGATCACCAAAGACTCCGGTCCTAATTCATACAAGATCCTAAGACCTTCTTTGATCCAATCTTCTTTTCCTGATTTCAATTATTAGATCCCTCTAAAGAACGGAACTGAATATAATAATGTTCCGAGTAAAAACAAAACGGACAATACATGTACCATAACTCGATTCACTCTTAAAAATATGAATTGTTCCAGAAATCTTGCCGCCCAAAATAAACCAAAAAAGAAAATGACGGTTTTGCCTAATGCAGAACCTAAAAGTTCTCCTGAATGGAACCAGGAGATCCAGCCCATCGCGATAAATACTAGGATCAAACATAGATTGAAAATCTGGATAATCGCGTAGTTGGCTCGGCTCATTCGTTTGGATTCCTTCTTCCATTCGAATAATTTCCAAAAGAATAAATGGAATACCGCAAATCCAAGATTAAATACGGCGCCTGATCTGATTAAAATTTCGGAGTCCATATCTCCCTCCTTTTTTCTCAACCTAAAGATAAGCTTTTTCCGGAGTTTGTCAATTTCATACCATACAGTATGGTATGTTTTTTATTAAAATAAAACC
Organism: Leptospira sp. B5-022; assembly: GCF_000347035.1. Lineage (GTDB taxonomy): Bacteria > Spirochaetota > Leptospiria > Leptospirales > Leptospiraceae > Leptospira_B > Leptospira_B cinconiae. Next base: position 217,422 of record NZ_ANIJ01000015.1, on the reverse strand, counting down.
CGAAAATATCCGAGTTTTGTCCCAATAATTCGTACGATTTCAGGCAGAAGTTTTCTTTTTCAGGAATTTTTCTATCTTAGGGCGGATCACATAATGACAGTATGGCTGTCCCGGATTCAGTCTGAAGTAATTCTGGTGGTAATTCTCCGCCGGAAAAAACTTCTCTAATGCAACAATCTCCGTCACGATAGGGGAAGCAAACTTAGGACCTGCTTCCGCTCTGGAAGCTTCCGCAATTTCTTTCTGAGTTTGGTTTTCGTATAAGATGATACTTCTATACTGAGGACCTTCGTCGTTGCCTTGTTTGTTCCTAGTAGTTGGATCATGCGCTTCCCAAAAGATTTCTAAAATGTTTTTGTAGGAGATCTTATTTGGATCGAATCCGACTCGGATCACCTCCGCATGTCCCGTCAGTCCGGTGCAAACGGATCTATAATTGGGCGCAGGATCATGACCTCCCGCATAGCCGGAGACAATGGATTCTACACCGTCTACCAATTGGTAGATCGCTTCGACGCACCAAAAACATCCCCCACCTAAAATTGCATATTCCAGATCTTTTTGTTCCGACATTCCATCCTCCTTTCTTATTAGATTTGATTCCGGTCGGAAAGTAGGGTCCCGGAAACATTTTTCCGGATTTACGCGGAAAAAAACGTAAGCGTCGGACCGGAATAGAGACCGGGACGGGTATGAAGTTCAAACTAATATTAAACCCAAAACCCATCAAAAGTAAATCTTGGAAGGCAAAGTCTCCCAGAGAATCTATGCCGGTCTGTACGTTGATCCTGCCGGATAAGTTATTTAAAAATTATCTGAAAAACTGGAGCGGGTCTAGGTCAGGAGCCAGATGCCTAAAGGATTTATTGGAATTGTACGGTCCCGATCTACATTTTCAAGAAAAACTAAATCCGGACTCCACTTTGATGTTGTACCAAAAAAAGGAAGAAGGTAAACAGAAAGACTGGAACCGCCTGAATTTTAGGCCGGATCTAGACGATTGGAACCTTCTAGGCAACTATGCAAGAAAACACGGAGTTTCCAAGTGTTACTTATTTACGTTTTTGTTAAGTAGATATTTTTCGGAAACTCCTTCTCCGGAGGTTTCCGAAAAGAAGAAGGTAGCTTGATCGGAAATTAATCCTTGTTGCGGATCGGATGGATAGGCTGTCCTGAACATAATTTTGCGATCTCGTCTTCTACGGAAACCAATCTATGGATCGTAGTATTGAGAAGCAGTGAAAAAAATTTAGGATTCGTTTGTCCGATCCGATAGAACATTTCCTGGTCCAAGATCCCTATTTTAGCTTTTTCAGTGATCACTCTTGCGGTTGCAGCCCTTGGTACATTGTTGATCAATGCAATCTCTCCGAAAAAAGCTCCGGGTTCCAAATTTCGGATCACTCTTTCTTCTCCGTCATAAGACTTTCTGATCTCTAAAGCTCCTGTGAATACGAAATACATCATACCGTTAGAAGGATCTTTTTCTTTAAAAACTTCTTCTCCGGCTAGATAGGTTTTAACGGAAACGTTATTAATGAATTCTAAAATATTAATTCCCATCTGATCATTCCTTATTTCCTGTCGCTTCTGCGGGAGTTTCGTGGAAGGTACCGGAATCGATAACTTCGGCATTTTCCGGAATTACCGCTTGGTTCTCCGTAATGGGCCCAGCTGCGGTTTTGGATTCTTCTTCCTTTTTATGGATTTCCGCGTATAGGGATTCTAGTTTCATCTCTGCTCGATTCAATTTTTCAAAAGTGTTTTTAAGAAGTAAAAGTAGGAATTGAGGACTTGTTTTTTCCAGTTTTTCAAAAACACCCTTGTTCAGGACCCCAACTTTTGCGGAAGGAGAAAGAACTTGGACGGACATAGCTCTGGCTCTTCCGGATATCAAAGCGATCTCTCCGAAAAATTCTCCCGGAAAAACTTCTTTAATGGATTTATCTCCTTCCTCCGGGCGATTCTTGCTGACCATTAAATGTCCTTGGAAAAGGAAATACATATTTCCGTCGGATTCTTCACCTTCCTTAAAAATGAAGGAATCTTTGGGATAAACTCGAGTAAAAACGCTATGAACGAAATCCAGAATGGTCGGCATTTCATGTAAGACGGGAAAAAAAACGGATATCCGAAACCGGATCCGATTTTTTTCAAAAATCGAATTTGATAAACCGTTCTAAAACACCGTTAGACCGGGTTTTAGTCGAATCCGTCCAAACTGGCTATTGTGAGAAAAGAGAGCATGAAACTTATATAAACTATAATTTGGAATACTGTGGTTAAGATGAGATAAACGGATCTGAATTTTAGGGCGATCGTTTTGGTTAGAAAATTTTCCCAAGTCGCTACAAAGACGATAGGAAAGATCATGAGAAGTTCCGAGCTACTGATCTCCGCCTTAAATAAACTACCAAGTTTAGATCCGATTAGAAATAAAATAAGGCTCACAACGCTAAAAAACAAACCTTTTGCAGTTCCTAAACTTTCTCGGGTCTCCGAAAATTTTTCCAAAAATAGGTTCCGAAAAGAAGCTAATCCCGCATTATATAAAATTAATATAGTAACTACCAACCAGATCAATCCCCCAATTTCAGTGTTAGTTGCGGACGTTTGACTTCTATTAATAGGGGAAGAATAAGTCGCTACAAAAATAAATATCGATATGGCGGAGATTATGGATAGAATGAAAAGAATTAGAACAGGATTTAAAATTTTGGATTTCAAGTGCGCCTTCCGATTTCGGGAAGGATCTAACGCTTTGTACTTTTAGGCAAGGAAAAGATAATATTATAAAAAAAGACCGCCTGTTTTCAGTAAGGCGGCGATTACAAATAATGCTGCTAAGAAATTGTTATACGGAGAGTATAATTTTCCGAAACTTAGACTATTATTTTAATTTCCCTTTCTTAAGATTAGAAAGGAGAGTCCTTTTCTATCCAAAAGAGCCGAGTGAAAAGATTTATAGGTCCCGTAATCTAGGATTGCCAAATTTTTGGTTTGGTCCGCGGCTGCGTTCAAAGAAAATGGGATCCAAGGTTTAAATTGATTGGATTGGTTCAACCCGAACTCCGACTGATTTACGCCAGAAAGGACAGGGATCGGTTTTTCTATAAAAGCAGAAAGACCGGTGGAGAATGGAAAAAGTGGAGCCGAATCCAGACCTGGAGAATAGATAATCGGCTCGATCGGAGCGACTAATCCGTTATCCGCAAGTACTGCGATATCCAGATCGGACAATTGTCTGAGCACATCTCCTACTTTTCCTCCTAGCAGATCCTCGGAGAATAACGAACGCGCTGCACCTAATAGAAGTAAATCGATCTGTTTACTTTTTGCGATCTCGACAATACCCGGCACTACCCAGTCGGAAGGAAATCCAACGGTTTCAAAATCGAATTCGGAACCGGCAGCTTCTTCTCTTACTGCTTGGAAAATTTCGTCTTCTTCTAATATTGGAAACCCTTCGGATCTAGATTCCACTGAAACGACGTGTAACGCTACTATGGAAAGGTTTTCGCGGGACTTTGAGAATAGTGCCCTTGTTAGCCCGAAAAGTTTTGCTCCCATCTTGGGATTGGCAAAAGAAATTAGGACTTTCATTTTCGCCTCCTAGGTTATAATTTTCCCGGAACTATTTCGTTGGATGAAAAAATCCCGAGGTCAGAATGAGCCGGGAAGATTGGGAGGGAACTCCTGGTCTTCTCTCCATGCTTACGAAGTTAGCTGACGGGCTAGGAAAGAGAGATTTCCCCCGTGAGAACGGTTAGCCCCAAAAATTGGTTCCTCCGCTCCGATTTCTGTCGGATTAAGCAGACTCTAAACGAAGTGTAGCTTGGAAAACGAATTTGTCAAGTAGTAGAATAGAAGCTAAATGTTGACAAAATACCTTGGTACATACAGATTAAGACCAGCCATGACTCCGACCCACCTCTAAAATTTTCCGAAACAAATCTAAGTTACAAAATGCGCATTCTAATCATCGAACTGCGCAGGTATATATATTGTCTTTAAGAAAAGGAAAACTTATGAACAGAGGTGTATCCACGGTCTCGAGTTATAGAGACAGATCCGACCTGAGAGAAAAATATTTCGAATTTACTCCCCAGGCTTTGTATGGGGCTGACTTTCGTCCTTGGTTCGAAAAAGGAGGTTGGTCTGAAAAGTACCATCCCAATTCATTGATCGATCCGGAGGGAAAAATCCTATCTAACGTTTCCGTAATGGAAATGGACGTTCTTCTTTTAGGAGATAGAAGGAGCGCAATTCAACTCGGGGCAGTAGGAACTCTCCCCGATTATAGAAAACAGGGTCTGTCCGCAAAACTGATACGAACCGTTTTGGAAAAGTATTCGAACGGCTTGGTATTTCTTTTTGCAAACGATTCCGTTACCGATTTTTATCCTAAGTTCGGATTTCGAAAAGTGGAAGAAATTTGGTTCAGAGCGGCATATCCTGAAAGTATTTTAGGGAAAGGAAAGAAAAAGCATTACAGAATTCTAAATCCAAATTTTGCACAAGATGTGGAGATCTTGAAAAGGATCTCATCTTTTTCGTTGCCTACAACGGAAATTTTCGGGGCTATGGGATACGGTTCGATCCTACTTTTTTATTTTTTAGCGGGAGAATCTTTTCAGTTCCTATACGACGATTCGGAAAATTCGATCTTAGTTATTGGGAGGGAAGACAAAACATTATGGATTTATGATGTTTTGTGCGATAGAAGGCCCGATCTTGAAAAACTACTTGCTTCTTTAGGAATACCTGAGGCCGCCGAGATTCGATTCGGTTTTTCTCCGGAAAAATTCGATATTCGTTGCGAAAAATTCGAGGCGCCTTTTGAGTCACCTCTGTTTGTGAAGGGAGAATTTCCGGTTCCAGAAAAGTGCTTTAAATTTCCGATTTTAGCTCAAACCTGAAATCGATATAAAAGGCCGTTTTCGTTCGGATAAGACGAGAACGGCCAAATAGATTTATTTAATATAGGAACAGCAATAATCGCTCAGCTTATTAACGTTTAGTTTAAATTTGGAATTTGCAGGAACCTCGAAAGATTGTCCACCTTTGATCTGCTTCCAATCCGTATTTCCGGGCAGTTGGACCAAAAGATCTCCGTCTAAAATTTCCATAATTTCTTTTTCGTCTGTTCCGAACTCGTACTCTCCGGGCATCAAGATACCTAGCGTCTTTTTTTCTCCATTGGAGAATAATACGGTTCTGCTGGTAACTTTGCCGTCGAAGTATACGTTTGCTTTTTTGATTACTGTTACGTTCTCGAATTGTTGCATTTTATAGAATCAAGCTCCGAAACTAAAATTTAGAACGGAGCCTAGAGCGATACCAAATAATCGCTTGGTTCTTCCTACTCATGCCACCTCAAAGGAAACTAAGGTTTCATCCACTTGGCCTTTTAATTTTATCCCTTATGGGATGTATTTTTTCCAATTTTTTCTGTCAGACTAGCTCTGGGACTGCTTAAAATCCAAAATTCTTGACTTTTTTTTGAGCCGTATGGAAACTTGAGAGGTGATTTGGCACTCTAACTTGCAGAGTGCCAATAAGAGTAGATATGGAACTATCCCAAAGACATAGGATGATCCTTAAGGCAACGGTGGACGAGTTTATCCAGGAGAACCGTCCAGTTGGCTCTAAAACATTATTCGACAAACATGATATAGGTTTGTCCCCGGCTTCCATTCGGACCGTTTTAAAGGAACTGGAAGAGATGGGTTATCTCGCTTCTCGGCATACTTCGGGGGGAAGGATCCCGACAGAGATCGGTTATAGATTCTATGTGGATTCGCTGGTGGTTCTTTATGAGTTAACCATCAAGGAAAAACAAAGGATCCAGGAAGAATATCTGAAGATGCAGTTCAAACTGGATCAAATCCTGAAGGCGACTGCAAGTGTTCTCGCTAGTCTTTCCAATTCTGCGGGAGTGGTTTTAGGACCGGCTAAAAGTTTGGACACTCTGAAACACGTGGAATTGATCCATGTGCATGGGGACGAGGTCCTGATGATCATGGTAATGCGTTCCGGAGCTGTCCTGAACCGAAACGTATTTTTGGATCGAAATTACAGCCAGGAAGAGTTGTATCAGATCTCAAAGTATCTGAACGATAACGCGAAAGGTTACGATATGTTCGAGATCCAGGAGAAGGTTATCCCTTCCCTGTTGCTGAGAAAGGATGGACCATTAGATTTTTATAAAGTGTCCGGAGTGATCTCCGCTGCTATGACACCCGATAATTCGGAAGTGTCTTTGTATATCGACGGTCTCAAGAATTTATACGGAAGATTTAAGGATGAAGAGGAAAAACTCAACCAGGTTCTCTCATTGCTGGATGATAAAAGATTCCTCACCGGAATGTTCGGAGAATATTCCGAACACGACGGAGTGTATACCGTTATAGGAAAGGACGGAGACGGAAGAATGGGCGGGGTGAGCATCATTACGTCCGGATATAGAATGGGAGAGAAAAGGATAGGCGCTATGGGAATTATCGGTCCTCAAAGGATGGATTATCATAGAGCGCTTCCTCTTGTGGATTTTACCTCGAAATTAGTTTCGGAGATGATCACACGGATTAGTAAATAAAGGGAGAACGACGTGGAAACCAGAGAGGGTAATAACTTTCAAAATAGGACCGACGCCGCTCCGGATAACGCGAGACCGGAGCCCGAAAATACGCGTACCGAAAATATTATACAAGGAAACGACAAAGAGATGAGTCAGGAAGAAGCGGTCGCAACGCCTGCCGGAGAAAATCCGGAGGATTCCAAAAAACCGGAAACGGCAGAGGAAACTTTACGTAAGGAATTAGAGGCTGCGAAAAAGGAGATCGAATCCCTAAAAGATTCCTGGACCAGGGAAAGAGCCGAGTTTCAGAATTATAAGAGAAGATCTGCACAAGAATTCTCTAATATAAAGAGGGAAGCAGTCAAATCTTTGGTAACGGAGTTTTTGAATCCTATCGATAATTTGGATCGTGTAGGTTCCGGTGTAAACGTCACGGAAGAGGTGAAACCTTTCGTGGACGGGGTCGCCATGATCCTGAAGGAATTCTATTCCGTTTTGGAAAAGTCGAATGTGTTTAGGCAGTATCCTCAGGGAGAACCTTTCGATCCGACTTTGATGGAAGCATTGTCTTCGGAAGAAGGGGATCAGTATAAGGAAGAAACCGTGATAGAAGTCTATCAGGCGGGATTTTATATTAAGGAAAATGAAGATAAGTTTTCCTTAAGACCCGCTAGGGTGAGGATCGGAAAACCAAAGGTATAATACTTTGGTTGTTAGGCGAAATATCGCCTTGAATAGAGCGAAATATATCTTGAATAACCGCTGGCGGGAAATCCCGAAAAAGCGGAAGGAGAAACCAAAATGTCAAAAGAGAAGATTATCGGGATCGACTTAGGGACCACCAACTCTTGCGTTTCCGTAATGGAAGGTGGGGATCCGGTAGTAATCCAAAACTCCGAAGGAGCGAGAACCACTCCGTCGATTGTGGCTTTTACCGCTAAGGGAGAAACTTTGGTTGGGCAGTTTGCCAAAAACCAAGCAATTACTAACGCAGTAAATACCGTACGTTCAGCAAAAAGATTTATCGGGCGCCGATTTAACGAAGCGGAACAAGAAATGAAACACGTTTCTTATAAAGTGATCCGCAGCGGTAACGACGGCCTGAAATTCGAAACTGCTTCCGGAGAGTTTACTCCTCAGGAGATTTCCGCAAGAGTTCTGCAAAAGATGAAACAAACTGCGGAAGATTACCTAGGCCACAAAGTAACCAAGGCTGTGATCACAGTTCCTGCCTATTTTAATGACGAACAACGTCAGGCTACGAAAGACGCAGGTAGGATCGCAGGTTTGGACGTGGAAAGGATCATTAACGAACCGACCGCAGCCGCGCTTGCTTACGGATTCGATAAAAAGAAGACTAACGCAAAGATCGCTGTCTACGACTTAGGAGGAGGAACCTTCGATATTTCTATCCTAGAATTGGGAGACGGAGTGTTCGAAGTTAAGTCCACCAACGGTGACACTCACTTAGGTGGGGACGACTTCGATATGGTCATCATGGAATGGATGATCGAAGAATTCAAAAAACAATACGGGATAGATATCTCCCAAGATAAAAATACCGTTCAACGTTTGAAGGAAGCAGCGGAAAAGGCGAAGATAGAACTTTCGGGTACTATGTCCACCCAAGTAAATCTTCCGTTCATCACTGCAGACGCAAGCGGACCAAAACACTTGGATATGAATCTTACCAGAGCTAAGTTCGATCAGTTGACCCGCAACTTGGTGGAAAGAACTCGTATTCCATGTGAGAACGCGCTGCGCGATGCTGGCTTAAAGGCTGCCGACATCGACGAAGTGATATTAGTGGGAGGATCCACTCGTATCCCGGCGGTCCAGGAACTTGTAAAAGGAATTTTCGGAAAAGAACCGAATCGTTCCGTAAACCCTGACGAAGTGGTAGCAATCGGTGCCGCTATCCAAGGAGGAGTTTTAGCGGGAGAAGTTTCCGATGTTCTTCTTTTGGATGTTACTCCCCTTTCACTCGGTATCGAGACTTTGGGTGGTGTAATGACTAAGCTGATCGAGAGAAACACTACGATCCCGACTAAAAAATCCCAGGTGTTCTCAACTGCTGCGGACAACCAAAATGCTGTGTCTATCCATGTTCTCCAAGGAGAAAGGGATATGGCGGCAGGTAACCGTACACTCGGAAGATTCGATCTGATCGGGATTGCGCCGGCACCAAGAGGAGTTCCTCAAATCGAAGTTACATTCGATATTGATGCGAACGGTATCGTCCATGTTTCCGCAAAAGATCTGGGAACAGGTAAAGAGCAGAAGATACGTATCGAATCTTCTTCCGGATTAAGCGAAGATGAGATCTCTAAAATGGTAAAAGATGCGGAGGCACATGCCGCTGCGGACAAGGCCGCTAGAGAACTTGTGGAAGCTAAGAACGAGTTGGATACGATCACTTATTCTTTGGAAAAAGCGGTAACCGATGCCGGGGATAAACTTTCCGACAGCGAAAAACAGTTGGCGAATGACGAGATCAAACGTGCAAGAGAAGCGATCGAATCTGGAGATATCGGTCGTATCAATGCTGCGAAAGAGTCCATCACGAAAAGAGCTTCGGAAATAGGTTCCAAAATTTATTCCCAAGGAGCTCCAGGGCAAGAAGCAGGTCCAGGACCTAACGGTGCCGGAGCAAGCGAAGGTGCCGACAATTCCCAAGCTAAGGGAGAAAAGGTCGTGGACGCGGACTATACCGTAGTGGACGATGAGAAAAAGTAACTAAGACATGAGTGACAAAAGTTACTACGATATCCTCGGTGTTTCCAAATCCGCGACTGACGAAGAGATCAAGTCCGCGTATCGGAAGTTAGCTATCAAATATCACCCTGATAAAAATCAGGGTGATAAAGCTGCTGAAGAGAAATTTAAGGAAGCTACCGAGGCTTACGAAGTTTTAAGAGACGCTAATAAACGTCGCATGTACGACCAATACGGCAAAGCCGGAGTGGGTGCAGGCGCCCAAGGCGGATACGGAGGAGGAGCGTATACCGACTTCTCCGATATTTTCGGTGATTTCGGAGATATTTTCGGCGACTTCTTCGGAGGAGGAAGAGCCGGGGGCGGTGGATCCCGCAGGTCCGGTCCTCAACGCGGTTCTGATCTTCGTTACAATCTAGAAGTTTCTCTCGAAGACGCAAGCTTAGGTAGGGAATATAAGATCGAGATCCCAAGACTTGAAACCTGCGTAGATTGCGGAGGTTCCGGTGCGAACAAAGGAAGTACACCTTCTACTTGTCCGGACTGTGGAGGCTCAGGGCAGATCCGTAGATCTCAGGGATTCTTCTCCGTAGCAACTACCTGCGGTACTTGTCGGGGAAAAGGTACTATCATCTCCAATCCATGCAAGACCTGTCATGGACAAGGTCTGGTAGAAAAAAGACGTACCATCAATATTAAGATCCCACCCGGTATCGAATCCGGTAGCAGACTAAAAGTTTCCGGAGAAGGGGAAGCAGGACCTAACGGTGGTCCTCATGGCGATCTATATGTGGTAACACATATTAAAAAACATGAATTATTCGAACGCCAAGCGAACGACTTGATCTTAAACAAAAAGATCAGCCTAACACAAGCGATCTTAGGCGGGGACATAGAAGTCCCAACCATAGACGGCAAAAAGGTAAAGATGAAAATTCCGGAAGGAACCGAGTCAGGCCAAGTGTTTCGCTTGAAAGGTCATGGTATTCCGTATTTAGGCGGATATGGAAAAGGGGACCAGCATGTGATCGTTCGCATTGAGATCCCTAAAAAACTGACTAGAAGACAAAGAGAATTGATCGAAGAATTTGCTCGAGAGTCCGGAGAATCCGTTTCCGGTTCTAAGGGTAAAATTTTTACGAATAAGTAATATCCATAAAAAGGAAGTTTCATGACTAATAGAGTCAAGATCGGAGTAATCGGAACTGGCCATATGGGCCAATACCACGTAAACGTGGCAAAAACATTAAGCGATGCGGAGCTGATAGGCATTTACGACTCCGATTCCGAAAGAGCGTCTCAGATGGCGGAAAAACACAAAACCTCCGCCTTCTCCACCGTAGACGATCTGATCAAACATACTGATTCAGTTATCATTGCGGTACCAACTTTCCTACATCATGAAATCGCTAAAAAGGCGCTTGTTGCTGGTAAACATGTTTTGGTAGAGAAGCCGATCGCGGAAACTTTAGAACAAGCAAAAGAACTCGTGGAACTTGCTTCTAAAAACAATCTGGTCTTACAGGTAGGTCACGTTGAACGTTTTAACGGAGCCGTTTTGGAACTCGGAAAGATCGTAACCGAACCTCTCTTAATCGAATCCAGAAGATTAGCCCCTTTTAATCCTAGAATTAAGGATGTGGGTGTAGTTCTGGATATGATGATCCATGATATAGATATCGTTTTGAATCTAGTAAAATCTCCCGTCAAATATCTAAGTGCAGTGGGGACCAAAGTGGTTTCCGGTCACGAAGATATTGCTGCCGTTATTCTTCATTTTGAGAATGGCGCGATAGCAAATATTTCCGCGAGCAGAAATACACAATCAAAAATTCGGACCCTGAATATCACACAAAAAGACGTGTACATAACATTGGATTTTAGCGATCAAGAGATCGAGCTTCATCGGCAAGCAACTTCGGACATTCTACTCAGGACCGGAGAGATCAAGTATCGCCAAGAATCCATCGTGGAAAAGATCTTTGTTCACAAAGACAACCCTTTAAAACAGGAACATGAACATTTTGTAAAATGTATCCTGAAAGAAACGGAACCTTTAGTAGATGGAAGATCCGATATCCAAACCTTGGAGATCGCCTACAAAATTTTGAGTGAGATACATAAAAACTGATCGGGTTGTATGGAAAACGGATTTGGCGGAAAAGTATTAATTTCTAATTCATCCATCGTAACGGATTATTTCAATCGTACCGTGATCCTCATGGTCGAACATGATCATGCAGGTGCGTTCGGTCTTGTTTTGAATAAAAAGATGGATGTTGCCCTAAGCGATGTGATCCAAGGAATCCCGGAGGGCATAGACGGTTCTTATCCGATCTATTCCGGCGGCCCTGTGGATCCTACATTTGTCTCTATCCTTCACGATAATCCTAAGTTGAAACAACCGGGGATCGAAGTTATTCCAGGTGTGTTTTTAGCCAGAAGTTTCGAAGCTTTGGTGGAACTATTAGAACATCCTGATAAAACGAAGTTTAACGTATACCAAGGATATTCCGGCTGGGGAGCTTCTCAACTAGAAGGGGAAATGGAGCGTAAATCTTGGGTTGTTCACGATCCGAATGCAGAGTGGATCTTTACGGAAGATCCGGAAGCAACTTGGCAAGAAGCCTTAAAGAGTAAAGGCGGATTGTATAAGTATTTTGTGGAACATACAAAAGATCCGATGCTGAACTAGGATTATGCTCTCTGCTTTGACCGGAACGGAAATTTTAGCAGGTATGATCGCTCCGGCCGTTTTGATTTCGGCAACCGCGAGTTTGATCTTTTCTACCGCAAATCGATTGGGTAGAATATTCGATCGCGTGAATTTACTGAAAAACGAGATAGAAGGAGTCGTGGAAGGAAAACTTTCTTTTCCGGAAGAGAGACTTGCCTATCTCAGAAGACAATTAAAAGTTCAAAAGAAAAGAGCGAATTTGATCCAAAGGTCTATGGCAGCTCTTTATACAGCGACTTTGTTTTTTGTATCTTCCAGTCTGAGTTTGGGGATTATAGTTGCCATATCTAGTTCCGCATCTTGGGTAGCCACAGGACTAGCTTTGATAGGCGGGATTTTCTTGTTTATTGCGAGCAGTCTTTTACTGTACGAAAGCCGTTATAATTTGAATTTTATCCAAGGTCAGATAGAATTTGCGGAGTTTCTAGAAGATAAAGTGGAGAAGAAGTCGGACACCTCCATAAGTAAATAAAAGCCAGGTTCCCAATGCGATATCTTACAATCGGGATCTAAGGTTAAGGGGTTTTATTTGAAAAAGATATTATATTCACTTTCTATCATATTCTTTTTAGGTTACGTTGGGTTTATAAAAGAATTGTCCGCTGACGGTTGTTATCTTTGTTCCGTAAATAGTTCTGACGCTTGCAGGGATTATTGTAGATTTTCCGGATCTGATTCTTTCGATACAAGGAAACGTTGCGAGAACAAAGGATGTAAGATCACCGGAACCGCGGCCTGTCCGACCGCTTCGAATTATAAGGTTTGTTCCGCGAAATTCGATCCGAAACCGGAAGATCTTCTTGCCCGCATGACTCGCACAAAATAACATTTCATCATCCAGATTTATTCGGGCGTCCGCTCTTTTTAAACTCTGCCAGCATCGGTTCGGCTAACTTACACTTCCTTCAGATATAGAGTCGGACTTCTTTTCCATTCGTTCCGTAAGGTTCCGAAATACATTCCTACAACCGCCAAGTTCAGAGAAACATAAAAGATCGCTATCTCCAACCAAGGAACACTTGCTTGTATCTCGAAAATCATTTCCGACATGTAGGAAGAAACTCCCCAAACTAAAACGAACGCCAATACGAAAGAAAGATTCGCGAGAAGTAATGATTCCGCTAGAAAGTATTTTCGTAAAAAGGTTTTAGTCCCGCCGATGATCCTGAGAAGGGAAGTTTCTTCCAATCTTTCCTTTCTACTCAGTTCCAAAGAAGAAAGTATCAACAGTAGAGAAGACAAAACGATAAGCCCGGTCATCCAACGGATGGCAAAGGACATCTTTTCTAAAATCCCTAAGAAGGATTGGACCGCCTTTTCCGTGTCTACAATGGTGAGATTCGGAAATTCATTTGATAATTCTTTTTGGAGAGAATATCTAGAGTCCGAAGATTCTAGCAAAAACGAACTTAAATAGAATTTAGGAGCTTTTTCCAAGATCCCTTTTGAAAATAGGATTACGAAGTTCGGCCTCATGTCCGACCAGTTGACTGTCCTGAAATTCCGGATGGTTCCGGTGACTTCTACCCCGCCAATCGAAAAAGAAAGTTTATCTCCTAAGTCCACTTTTAAGTTTTTGGAAAATTCTTTTTCGACGGAGATTTGGTCTTCTTCTCCTTTTCTCCAAAAATCACCGTCAGTGACCTTTTCAGTCGGATATAAATTTTCTCTATAAGATAAGAAATATTCTCTGGTCCTTGCCGTGGATCTCCAATCTCTTCTGAGAGCGGAAAGTTCCATATCTTCCTTTTTAACGAGTTCACCGTTCACTCGTGTGAGTCTTGCTCCGATCACCGGTGAAGTTAAAAGTTTTTCCACATTATACTTTTCCGCCGTTTGTTGGAAACTTTCCAGTTGTTCCGGTCGTATATCCAACACGAACATATTCGGTCTTCTTTCCTTGTCCTTTGCTCCGCTGTATTCCAATAAACTATCGCTTAAAAAAATACTGAGCAATAGAACGAAAACGGAAGAACCAAGTCCGACTGAAACCCAAGAGAGTCCCGTTCTAGGTCTATCTAGTTTTCGTAATGCCATTCTTACACTTGCGGAAAATTCGGATCTTTGTAGTAAAAACCGGATCACAAAACGAATTCCTAAAATTCCGAGATAAACAACCACGGGTAAGAAAAGAAGAGTTGCACATAAGATCAATCCTTTGATCCAGTCTCCCGTTTCCCACCAAGCGAGTATGAAAAATAATCCGAATACTCCAAAAAAAGAAACGGACTGTTTTAATTTTAGTTTGGGTACGGAAGAAAGTTCATTTGCAAAATCCGATTTAAGTGCGTACATCGGACTTAAATTTCGAGTAGCAGAGAGACTTTCCCAAGCGGAAACTAACGGAACTACCCAAGCTAAAACGAATGCCCAGAAAAACGCTTTTAGATCCGGAACGAGCTTAGGTTCGAAAAGAAATTCCTTATCCGCCATATTCGGGATCTGAGTTTGTAAAAAGCTTCCGAATAAAAATCCGAATACGGCTCCTATCGTGGATAGTATTAAAAGTTCCGAAAGTACAAGACCTAAAACCAAATTCGGTCCGGCCCCTAAACATTTATAGATCGCGAATGTGTTCGATTTAGCTCTTACGACAGCCCTGCTTGTAAGAAGGATGGAGATCCCTCCCAGGAAGAATGCGCATAATGCCAATAAAGAAAAGAAATCCAATGTGTTTGTAAGGAATTTTTGAGATCCTGAATTTGCTTCCGTACTTTCGTATAAGATCAGATCATTCTTGGCGAATTCGGAAAATTTACTTTTTTTGAATACGTTTGCGTTTGTTCCGATAGGAAGAAGGATCGGGACCTGGTAACTTATACGCGAACCTCTCTGTTCCAGACCTGTTTCGGCCAAAGATTCTTTTCGAATGATGGAGCTTGGAGCCATGGAGAGGAAGTTTCCTGCCATTCCCGGTTCTTTTAAGATACTTCCTCTTAGGACAAAATTACTTTCTCCTAATTGAACCTTGGAATCTACTTTAAGTTTTAAGTTTTTGATCAGCCCGCTTTCTAAGAGTATTTCTCCCGGTTTTAGTTTGCGAAAAAGGCCTTTTGGTTCCGTTTCTATTTCTCCAAAATACGGATATTCTCCTTGGATTGCCTTGATCAAGGAAAGACTGGAATCCTGGGAATCAGGGTTTCGGATCATGGAAGGGAACTGCACTAATTGCGATAATTTGCTTCCTTTTGGCAATTCCTTCAAAAGAAACGCTGTTTGTTCGGAATTTAATGGAGTAGGGCTCGTAACAACAAGATCCGAACCCATAATGTTTTTAGCCTCTTTTATGATAGATGCCGTAAATTGGTCCCTATATGAGTGAACTGCAAGAACAGCGCCTGTTCCGATCGTGATTGCCAGAATGATCTGCAAGGAAGAAGTCTTTTTGGAAAAAATCTCCCGGAACATTACCCTTAAAAAGAATCTGATATTCATTTTTTCTTCCTAGATACTTTCTTTTTAACGCCCACTTTGGATTTTGTTCCGTTTAAGATCACTCCATCTCTCATTTCTAAGATCCTATCCGCCATTGACGCTACTTTCGGATCATGAGTAACAACCAATAAAGTGGATTTTCGATCTCTATTGAGTTGTTTAAGAAGAGACATGATATTCTCTCCATTCTTCTTATCTAAGTTCGCGGTAGGTTCGTCGGCAAAAAGAAGTTTAGGTTCGTGTATAAAGGAACGTGCTATCGCTACTCTTTGTTCTTCTCCGCCAGAGAGTTGGCTCGGAAAGTTGTATGCTCTGTGTGCGATGCCAACCTTCTCCAACCAATACATCGCTTTTTCATGTATCACTTTTTCCGGAAGGTTTGTCGTCAAAGCAAGAGGAAGGGAAACGTTTTCCAAAGCGTTTAACGTCTTAATCAGTTGAAAATTTTGGAATACAAAGCCGATTTGTTCTCCTCTGATCTTTGCCAATTCATCTTCAGTCTTTTCAAATAGAGATATTCCATCTAAAAGCACCGTTCCTGAATCAGCTTTGTCTAATCCTGCCGAAACTGCGAGTAATGTAGATTTGCCTGAACCGGAAGGGCCGATAACAGCAACGAACTCACCGGACTTTACCTGGAATGAAACATCTTTTAGTACGTTAAATGTTTGGTCTGCAACAGTGTAAGACTTGTTTAAGCCTGATATAGATAACAAATGATCACCTTCTTTTTGATTTGACTGACGTAAACTCGGCACTTGATAGGAAATTTATTTTTACCTGAAAAAACCGCACTTGAAAATCTATTCCAAATAAAACCGCGCTTAGAAATTTTTTTTAAAAAAATTGCGGTCATTTTCACAAACTTCCAACCTAATTTTTTTTGACTCTAGAGTGAGCCGATTTTATAAAGTAACTCTCGACGTACGGAGAGAAGTTCCGAAAACACTTATCAATCTTCGGACTTATTTACACTCCGTAAATAAAAAGACATTCAATGGAATTTTCTGGGAGCAAAATGCAATTATTAGCAGTGACGGATTTGAACGAAGAAGAAGCGGAACTTACCCAAGCGCAAAGTAAGCAATATACATGTAAAGGATGCGGTAAAGAAACACCGAATCTCTTTCAGTACGACCTATGTCGAGATTGTTTGAACCAAACATTTCGACGATTGATCAAGGTTATTGACTCAGTACGTAAATAAGTCAGATTCTTATCCAAATTTTTTGTCCGTTTTCTAAGCAAGAGCTTAGAATTTCACTCCCAGAGAAAGCCGGTTTCCCTCCGGCTTTCTTCATTTCGGACCCGAAATCAACTCTTTGGTTCCCGATTATTTAAAAACACTTCTTATAGTAACAAATCTGAATCCCTTTTTTCTTCCTAAAAGGAAAGAAACCTTTCTCATTCAAGATTTTTCACCCCTATAATCAACTTCCAGTATCACAAAAAAGAATTGGATTCTAGGCCGGAGGAAAAAACTTCACGGTATGGACTATCCGTTTCGGAAAATTGAATCAAAATGGCAAGACTACTGGGAAAAGAATTCTTCCTTTCGAACGGATCTGCATTCTTCTAAACCGAAGTTCTACTGTTTAGATATGTTCCCTTATCCCTCAGGCGCGGGATTGCACGTCGGTCACCCGGAAGGTTATACGGCTACAGACATTATTTCTCGTTACAAGAGAATGAAAGGTTTTGAGGTTTTGCATCCTATGGGTTGGGATGCGTTCGGTCTTCCTGCAGAAAGATACGCAATGCAGACAGGGATTCATCCTGCTATCACTACAAAGCAGAATGTGGACAATTTCCGAAGACAGATCAAATTGATCGGTCTTTCCTATGATTGGGACCGGGAAATCTCCACCACAGACCCAAAATACTACAAATTTACCCAATGGATCTTCTTGAAATTATACGATTCCTGGTATGATTTTAAGGCTTCTAAGGCAAAACCAATCCTCGAATTGGTCCAAATCTTCCAATCTAAGGGCTCCGAAGGATTTGAGGATCTCGAGACCTTCTCCGCAAAGGATTGGAAAGAATTTTCTAATGCTAAGAAAGAAGCCATTCTCTCCGGATTCCGTCTCGTATATCAGGCGGAAATCCCGGTAAACTGGTGCCCGGGTCTTGGAACAGTTCTTGCGAATGAAGAAGTAGAAGAATGGGTTGGAAAAGGGTACGAAGTAGTTCGTAAACCTATGCGACAGTACATGATGCGGATCACTGCATACGCAGAAAGGTTGCTAGAGGATCTGTCTTTAGTCACTTGGCCAAGTTCTACTTTGGAAATGCAGAAGAATTGGATCGGAAAGAGCGAAGGTTTGGAGCTGATATTTCCTTTTGATCCTTCTTCTCCTCAAAATGGGATCAAAGTATACACCACTCGTCCCGATACCATATTTGGGGTAAGTTATATGGTGCTTGCTCCGGAACATCCTTTAGTGGATTCCATAACTTCCAAAGAACAATGGGAGAAGGTGCAAGAATACAAAAAGTCTTCCGCTTTAAAAAGTGATTTGGATAGAACGGAACTTTCCAAAGAAAAGTCAGGTGTATTCACAGGCGCTTATGTTGTCCATCCTGCGGACCCTTCTAAAAAGATCCCGGTGTGGATCGGAGATTACGTTCTCTATGGTTACGGAACAGGGGCTATTATGGCGGTGCCTGCTCATGACCAACGAGACTATGAATTTGCAAAAGCTTTCGGGTTGGATATCCTACCTGTGATCGAAGGAGATCTTTCCCAAGGAGCTTTCGATTCTAAAGAATCCGTCTGTATCAATTCATCTTCATCGGAAGTTTCTATTAATGGTCTCAAATATAAGGAAGCATTTTCTAAAATTGCGGATTGGGCTGAGAAAAAAGGGATCGGAAAGAGGAAAACCCAATTCAAACTCAGAGATTGGTTGTTTGCTCGCCAAAGATATTGGGGAGAACCTATACCTTTGGTACATTTTCCTTCCGGAGTTACAAAGGCCATTCCTGAGTCCGAACTTCCATTAGAACTTCCTAATTTATCGGAATTTAAACCTTCCGGAACGGGAGAATCTCCGCTTGCTTTAGCGGGAGATTGGTTGAAATACAAAGATCCTGAAACTGGTGAGATCGGTACCAGAGAAACGAATACTATGCCTCAATGGGCGGGTTCTTGTTGGTATTATCTGCGTTATATAGATCCGGAAAATCCGGACAAGTTCGTGGATGTAGATTTGGAAAAAACTTGGATGCCGGTGGACCTGTATGTGGGTGGTGCGGAACATGCGGTTCTTCACTTACTCTATTCTCGCTTTTGGCATAAGGTATTATTCGATCTAGGATACGTAACGACCCCTGAACCTTTCAAAAAACTGGTCCACCAAGGTCTGATCTTGGGCGAAGATAAAAGAAAAATGTCCAAGTCATTAGGGAATGTGATCAATCCCGACGAAGTGGTTACGAATTTCGGAGCGGATAGTTTACGTCTTTTCGAAATGTTCATGGGACCTTTCGAAATGGTAAAACCTTGGAGCACTAGAGGTGTAGAGGGTGTTTTCCGTTTCTTGAACCGTGTATGGAGATTATATCATTCAGGTGCGGAAGAATCTTTCCGTTTGGAAGATATCGAACCGAACGAAGACGAATTAAAGATCCTTCATAGAACCATTAAAAAAGTGGATGATGATATTAATAATTTCTCATTCAACACTGCTATCTCTCAGTTGATGATCTTTGTGAACGAGTTAACTCCAAGCCAACGCAGACCTCGTAAGATCCTGGAACCATTCCTACTTTTGATCGCTCCGTTCGCTCCTCACTTGGCGGAAGAACTTTGGTCTTTAGCAGGAAAATCCGATTCTTTGACCTACCAAACTTTTCCGGGTTATGAGGAGAAATATCTGACCGACGACGAGATCATGATCGTGGTCCAGGTAAACGGAAAGTTAAGAGCCGAATTCAAAGCAGCAAAAGAGATCGCGGGGGAAGAAGCGATTAAAATCGCAAAATCCTTAGATAAGGTACAGGTCTTTTTAGACGGAAAACAGATCCGAAAAGAGATCTATGTTCCCGGCAAACTGGTGAACCTAGTGGTCGGATAGAAGATCCGAGATTACACCGATCAAAATTTTCAGAATATGCGATGTAGGAATTCCTGCATCGCGGATTTGCAGATAAACGATAAAGTTTTATAAGCTCCTACATCCCGGTGACGAATACGCGAGTGCAGGGTAGACATACTATTTCAAAAGAATAAAAGCTAATAGCCCCACCAACAACACGACACCAACCAGGATAGCGTAGTTAAGAGTATTACTTCCTTCGGATTGTTTTGCACCCATACCTGCTGGACGAGGAGCGTTAGCAGCGGTTTTAGGCCTGGCTAAACGGACCGGTCTTTCTTCGAATGCTTGTAAAAGAACTCCTGCCGGACCTTTTGCAAAAATATGATATTCGTTTTTACCGGAAGCGATCGCTACGAAAGAACCGACCACCGGTTTTACGTTCCCGTCCTTATCCATAGCGCCTAAAGTTTTGGCCAATGCTTTTTCTTCAGGAGAAACGGAAGGAAGTTGTAAAAGGATCTTGTCGCCTTCATTCAGGTCATCAAAATCGACCCCGTTTACAGGAGAAAGGATCGTCTTTGCTTGCACCACTCTTCCGAAACCTTTTCGAATGGTTTCAATCTGGCGCATGACTGCCGCTTTTTCCGGATCTAAATTTTCTACAGGAACTGCTCCGTCTGCGGGTTCTTCAGGAGGTTTAGGAATGGATTGGATGATACCTGTAAAAAAACTTTTACCCCTACATTTCAAGCTGGATACGTATTCTACGTCTGCTTGAACGCGGATCATATTGATCTTCATAGCACTTTTGATCTGGTTCTCCAACATGTTTACCAGAGCAGCGGTATCGTTTCGATCCCACATAGGATAATATTGTTCTAATATTTGTTTTGTTAATTTAGTGTGAAGAATTCTTCCGACCTGGTCCGACAAACCCGGATCCGGAGCTTCCTGTCTAGCTGCTTCTGCGATATCATGCGAGATTTGACCGAAATCTTCGAAGGTCCTGATTTTTCGGATCATGGAAGAGTTGGAAAACAAGGAATACAATTCCAAAAATTCGTTTTTATATCTGGATAAAAGCCCTAGGACCACACCCGCTTTGTTCTCAACATCGATCCTTAATTTTAAAAGATAGGCGTCTTTAATTTTTCCTTGGATAAGTTCGATTGCTTGTTCTTCGGTATGAACGGATTCCAAAGCAAGGTTCATCTGGTTTGCCTGTTCTTGGAGTTTACTTGTCTGAGGATTCTGTTCCATATTGCAAAAGACCTAACCGTCGTAAGGAGAACTTTAGGTCATGTTAAGCCGCTAGCCTTTTCTTGTAACCATTTTTGGTATCTTTGTCTTCTAGGCACATAATTCTGATCCAAAGGGATTTCAACTCTCGCGACGGTTTTATTCTCCGCTTGGCGGCTATAGATCGTAAACAAATGGCGGTCATAGCCGCTTTGGGCTACCAGAATTTCCACCATAGTGATACCCATACCTGCACCTTCCGTGGTATCACCGTATTTCATATAGTATTCGAATAGATTGTCAAATTCTTTAGAATGTACGAACTTTTCCCGGATCCGTTTCTCTTCTCGGACTGCGAGTGTGAAATTATTTTGTACGAATAGAATGATCCGGTCCGAACTGAAACTGAGGGTGACTTTTACAAATAGACCATGCTCTTTCATTTTCCTACGATAGTAGGGAAACTTTCTACTGACTAGATTTTCCTTAAAGGATTCCATACCCAAATCGTACTGGGATGGATCAGCGATATTCAGTCCTAGTTCTTTGAATAGAACCCGTTTAATAGCCGCTTTGGTCGCATTTACGATCAGCTCTTTTGCGGAGGTAAATATGAGTTCCGTCAGATCCACTCTTTGGTATTTGGAAAGGACGGTTTGTATGATATGTTTGAGCTTATTTTCGCCCCGGGTACTCAGGACGTAGGTAATGATAGAAATTGGCTCTTCTTTTTTTACGGCCGTCTCGACCTCGAAGAGGAATTCTTGGGGGAGTTCCTCGATTCCCTCGTACATTTGGATTCTCGATTATATGGACCCCGGCGCGCTTACGAGAAAAAAACGAAAAACACCCGGGAAAAAAGAAGGGTTATTTCGAGTCGAATTTGCAAAAAATCAGGGGTTCACTTGTAGAAAATTCAACTTTTTTGAACTCGATTAAACTTCTTTAACATCAGATAAATTCCAGCTTTTTTCGGGATTAAGAAATTGCCCGATTTCGTCCATGACGGCCCCTACTTCCGGTTTGCAGGATCGAATAACGTTAACCAATTTCGGGTCGGTTCCCTGGATCTTTCCCTCATGGAATTTGAGTTTGAATTCGGTAAATTTTAGTCCATGAGCAGTGGAGATCACGACCACCTGATCACCTTTGGCAATCGTTCCTTTAGCCATTAGTTTGTAAAGAGCAGCAAGCGCCACTCCGGTATGAGGGTCATTGTACAATCCAAATAGGTCGGTTTTGGCAGAAGCTTCCGAAAGTTCCGCTTCGCTTGCTTGCTCCACGATCCCATTGAATTTTTTTAATGTACGAATTGCTTTTTGGACTGATACAGGATTTCCGATCTGGATTGCAGAAGCAAGAGTCGGCTTCGCGTCAACAGGATTGAATTCCTCGAAATTTTTCAGATAAGAAAGATAGAGCGGATTTGCATTCTCCGCTTGAGCTAAAACGATCCTTGGAAGTTTGTCGATCAGTCCCAACTCTTTTGCCATCTCGAAGCCTGCTCCGAGTGCGGAAACATTCCCCAAATTTCCTCCGGGAATGATCACCCAATCGGGAACTTTCCATTCCAATTGTTGAACGATCTCCGGTGCGATCGTTTTTTGTCCTTCGATACGGAGGCTGTTCATGGAGTTTGCAAGATAGATGCCGGCTTCTTTGGTAACTTCTTTCACGATCTTCATACAACCGTCAAAATCGGTTTCGAGAGCGATTACCTTTGCACCGTTCGAAACCGGTTGGATTAATTGTGCTTGGGAAACTTTCCCTGCTGGAAGAAAAATGATCGCAGGGATCCCTGCCTTCGCAGCGTAAGAAGCAAGTGCGGCGGAAGTATCTCCGGAACTTGCACAAGCAACCGCTCTGATCTTTGCTCCCTGATTCAACATATGTTTTACTTGGGAGAGAAGAACGGTCATGCCCAGGTCCTTAAATGAACCTGTGTGGGAGATCCCACATTGTTTGATCCAAAGTCCCCCTAGGCCGAAATGTTTTGTGAGTCTTTCGGAATTGAATAGATGAGAAAGACCTTCGCCTGAGCTTACGATCTCCGAGTCCCCTACATGAGGAAGAACCCATTCTCTTTTGTTCCAGATACCCGAGCTGTTCGGGAATTTTACCGAACCCAATCTGGAATCGAATAGGTCCTTCCATTCCTTTCCCGATTTTTCTTTGAGAGCTCCCATATCATGGGAAACCTGGAGAAGGCTTCCACATTTACGACATTCGTATACGATATCATTCAGATCGTACGTTGCTCCGCAAGAATCGTTGATACAGCGAAATTCCGCTTTCAACTTGGTGAAGGTAAGGCTCATACTTTAGATAGAATTTAAAATGTCCTTTTTTTTGGTATCAAATTCTTCCTGAGAAATCAGGCCTTGGTCCAACATACTCTTAAGTTTTGTGAGTCTCGCTGTCGCATCGTTCTGGTTGGCATTATTACCTGCATTGTTTTGGCCCATCATCCCGGCCATCATATTGCCCATATTCATTCCCATTCCGAGTCCCATACCTGCGGACATTCCTTCACCTGCGTTCCCGCCTTCGTTCTTTGCGGCCGCTTCTCCGATATCCAACATTCTTTTTTGTTGGTACATTCCGCCCAAAGCATCGATCTCGAATTTGTCTGTGAGGATCTTTTGGATCTTTTGGAAGTTCGGATCGTTCTGATCGAAGTTGATGGATTGGACAAAAAAATCCAAAACTTCTATCCCGTATTTTGAGAAGTCCGGTTGGATTTTCGTTTTTCCTGCGGACGAGGCCTCTTCCAAATGTTGGTTCAATCGAGTGATCGGCTCTCCCGATTTTAAAACGACTTCCGCTAGGAAATCGCTTAGCCTAGTTACGATCATCGGTCTTAGAAAATTATCCACCTCGTCTTGTGAATAAGCTCCTCTTGCACCGACCACTCCTACTGCAAACGCTTTGGAATCTACGATCTTGATATTATATGCACCGTTTGCACGGACTCCCAAAGTGATGGTGTATTTAGGATCTTCGACTTGGATGGGTGCAGGAGTTCCCCATTTTAATTGGATAAGGGCCTTGTTAATATAAACCACTTCCGCAGTAAAAGGAGTTTGTCCTCCGAAAGGAAGGTTCACTAAGTTTTCTAAAATAGGAACGTTTCCTGTTTTTAAAGTATGAGTTCCAGGTCCGAAAATATCCAGAGCTTTACCTTCCTTAAAGAAGATAGCTTCCTGGCTTTCGTTCACTACCAATTGTCCGAAGGTACTGATATCGTTTCTGGGAAATTTCCATACAATCTCTCCCGGTTTCCCTTCGTATTTTATTACGTCTATTAATGCCATAAGAACTCCTTGGAAATATATTATTCACTACTCTACATTCGGCAAATCAAAAATGAGACTATCGTTTTAAGAAGACGTCCTTTCTGCTCTTTAGCGCGGCATCGAACTCATCTAATTCCGATCTAAAACTGCTGACCCAATTCCTTACAGTGTCGACCGAAACTTCCGGAGGAAAGTCCGGGGATCGAACCTTGGTGGACAATTCTTCCGCATGATGGATCAAAGAATAATCCCATTCCGCCAAAGCTTCCAACTCAGATTCGGTCGCCTTAAACCCGGTGCCCAATCCGTTTAGGCCGTAACTTGCTCCGATAATTTCATTTTTGAGTCTTTCTAAGACGGAAAGTAAGACCTCCGTAGAACCGATTAGGTCCATTCTTCTTTCTCGGACGAAATTTTCTTCGATCCTACGGATCGGTTCTTTGAGCGAATCCAATTTTTTGGCTAATTCGTTTCGAGCGATCCTATCCGCTTCGTAATACTGATGGTTCTTTAAGACTTCTCCATAAAATGGAAATGCGGATAGAAAGGATAAGATCTTTCCCTTCTCCGCTTTGAATCTGGAAACATATTGTGAGATTGGGTTGTTCGAAGTCATGGTTAGAAGAATGATCCGGAATTTCTTCCCAAGCAAGACAAATACTACTCTTTTCGTATCATATCCGTGAAATCGTAACTTAGGTCTTGGGGTTCCCCGGTTTATTTCTTGCTCGCAGATCCTTGAAAAGTTTTTAATTCAATTCAGGAAACAGAATCTTTTCATTATGAAATCCTATATATTGTCTATCTTTGCTTCTAAAAAGGGGGAAATAGAATCATTAAACGGGATCAGAGCGATCGGAATTCTGATGGTTATGACAAACCATCTCTGGGTTTCCAAACAACCGATCATGCGCGAAATGCCTTATTGGTTGTCCTGGTTCGTGGAGAATCAAACCACCATCGTGGATGTGTTTTTCGTATTGGGAGGTTTTCTGAATTACGGAGGTATACTCCAATACTATAAAAGGGAAAACAGTTTTCCCTATCGCAAATTTATCATAAATCGTTCTTTGAGAATTCTTCCTGCATATTACACTGCATTAGCTTTTTCTTACTATTTCTTTTCTAAACAGGTAGAAGGCCTGAAAAATATACCGAATCCAAGTGCGGATCTGATCTGGTTAATAGATAAAGGCCAAAAGGGTCTGGATTACGTTTGGGCCGACAGCATCTTCTTATCCAACTTTTTTCCTAGGGTTTTGGATGTGGGTTGGTATATTTCCTTAGAGCAGCAGATCTACTTTTTGATGGTGGTTCTTGGACCCTTCTTCTTATTCTCTAGAACCAAAAAAGTAAGGGTCATCATATTATCGATCATATATATTATCCCTTTCTTATCTAGATGTTATCTATACTCTAAAGGTCAGATGAACGCAAATGCCCTATTCTGGACGGAGAACAGATTCGATTCCATGATCGCAGGAATGCTTTTGGCGGAATATGTGGACTCTAGACCGGTGGGAGAAAGTTTAGGAAAACTGAAATATTCTTTGATCGGATTCTCGGCGATCGTATTCATTTTGATCTCTTATTCTTTCAATTGGAAACATTTCATTCGATTGACGCTTGCGAATAATTTTTACAATATCGCATTGGTTCTGATCATCTATTTAGCGATCCAAAAAGAAGGAATTTTTAAAACTATCTTAGCATTACCGATCTTCCGTCCATTGTCCAGGATCACATTTACTGTGTATTTATGGAACATACCGTTGATGGGGATTGCCACTCAATGGGCTCTAAAAGGGGAAACATTGGTCACTTTAAGCGTATTACCTAAGCTCTATTTTATATGCTTTGGGTTTACATTCTTAGCAGCTTGGCCGATCTTTTTACTCATAGAACAACCTTTTATTTGGTGGAAAGAAAAACCGAAAGTTTTGGAAAATAAGAGTGAGACCAAGACTTCATAGTCTGTCCAATAATTACGAAACCATAGTATGAAATTCGATTCGGAAATAATTCGTTCTATTCGGCACTCCACATTTCGATGGATTAAACTTTCTTTTCCGATCTTGTTCGCAATATTTTTCATTTTATATTTTAGAATTTTTGTGATCCAATTCTATCTAATCAGCGGCACGAGCATGATGCCAAGCTATAAAGAAAACGATTGGGTCCTAGTTAAAAAATGGGGTTTCCCGGCGCAGATCGGTCCCTGGGTTTTATACATTTTAGAACCGGACGTTAACAGATTCGATGTCTTAGTCTTGGATGGGATCGGAGCGGAGTTAAGTTTAAAAAGAGTGGTAGGGCTTCCCGGAGATTTTTTCAGATTTTCGGAAGGAAGAATTTTAATAAACGACTCTTCCTTAGAAGAACCTTTCTTGAACTCAGGCTATAAGACCCAAGCTCCTTCCGCCTCCATTCTACCTGTGATCGGAGTCTCCGGAAATATAGGCATCGGAGATTCGGGAAGGATCCCTCCTGGTTATGTTTTGGTTTTGGGGGATAACCGAGAATTCTCCACAGATTCCAGAAATTACGGCCTAATTCCTTTCAAAAAGTTGAGAGGAAAGGTAATCGCTAGCTTTTAAACCATTATTCGAATTCGGATTTCACTTGTACTAGAAAAGCTCTTTAATCATTCTGAAAAAGACCGAAATTTATAAAAGCGGTTCGCTCATCGATGGATTATAGCCCTCTTAATCGAAAAAGATTCACCATATTATTCGTTCTATTATGCGTATTCTTCTCCGGGCTTTTGGTCCGAGTAGGTTATCTGGTATTCTTTAACGATAGAGAGATCGCATTCAAGAATGGAGAAAGGATTGGGCGAGGCGCGATCTACGATAGAAGAGGGATCGAATTGGCATTGTCCATTGATTCTTCTACGATCGGGATCTATCCCGGGAATGTTTACGATCCGAATTTTACCGCAGTACAAATTTCTCCTTATTTGGACATTCCTCCCGAAAAGATAGAATCTTTGATCCGAGAAAAAAGCAGATATTTCCTTTTGAAAAGGGAGATAGACGATACGACCGCGAGCCGTATTATGGAGATGGCCCTTCCCGGAGTCAGAAGAGAACGAGAATTTAAAAGAGTATATCCTCACGGAAGTTTGGCGGCAAGTCTTGTCGGTTTTACCGGGATGGACGACGATAAGGCTCTATCCGGTTTAGAATATTATTATAATCAAGAATTGATGACGCCTACTGAAGCGGATTCCACCAGAGGTGCAAATGTCCATTTGACTTTGGACGGACTCATCCAATTCAAACTGGAAAAGGCGCTTGGAAAAAGATTCGAAGAAGCCGGTGCTAAAAGAGCAGTAGGTCTATTGATGGAGATCCATACGGGAAGAATTTTGGCGATGGCCAGTTTTCCATCCTTCGATCCGAATCGTTATTCTTCTTTTGAAGAATATTCTCATACGAATTGGGCGATCCGACATGTGTACGAGCCCGGATCTACCATGAAAATTTTCCTAGCAAGTATTCTTCTTAATGAAAACTTAATCCATCCGAACGAAAAATTCGATTGTCCAGGTTACGTCGATTATGGAAGGACCAGGATCAAATGTACACATGTTCATGGAAAAGTGAACTTGGAAGAGATTTTGCAGTATTCCTGCAATGCTGGGATCATAAAGGCGGCCGCAAAGATCCCGAACGATGTACTTTATGAATATATGAAACGATTCCGTTTCGGGGAAAGAGCGGGACTTCTGCCCAACGAATCCGTGGGATATATGCCGATCTTGAATAAATGGACTCCGACCACTCCGATGTTCATGGCAATCGGCCAGGGAATATCGGTAACTCCTATACAGTTAGTAGCATCCGCAGCTTCTATCGTAAACGGAGGAAGATTTATCACACCTAGGGTGGTCTCTCATATCACCGATTCCTACGGAGAAGTCATGCAGGAATTCCAATCGGAAGAGACTCCGGTAGGTATCAAAGAATATTCCACCGAAAAATTATTGAAAGCGATGACTAGAGTCGTCCAAGCCGGAACAGGAAAGAACGCATACATACAAGAATATTCCATCGCGGGAAAAACAGGAACCGGTCAAAAAGCGGTGTCTGGTAGAGGATACCAAGACGGACTTTGGTCCGCATCCTTTTTAGGATTTTTTCCGGCAGACAAACCGAAAGTGGTCGGCCTCATCCTTTTTGATGAGCCGAGAGGGGACAGTCATACAGGGGGAGGACTTGCCGCTCCCGTATTCAGGGAAGTAGTGGAGAATATTATTCCGATCATAGAACAAGGGGAAAGGACGATTAACGTAAAACTCCCTAAGTTGGACAGAAAACCTCTTACGGGCAAATCGGAACGTATTCCCGATCTCATCGGAAGGAGTAAAAGAGAAGTTGTGGAATTATTAGCTCCGTTAGGAGTTCCTTATAAACTTCACGGAAGCGGTTTCTGTTACGAGCAAGATCCCTCTCCGGGTTCTTCTTACGAAGGAAAAAGGATAAACGTATTCTTCCAATGAAAGAACTCAGGTCGGATTTACTCGAAAAAAATTTGGCCTCACTTCGCAGTTTCGCGCCGAAAGCCTCCGAAAGAATAGGATCTTCCCGGATCAATTTCGAGATAGTCCCTACAAAAACGGAAGATCCAAGTTTAAAGATCGGCAATGTACTTTTACATAGTTCCATGGATCCTCGCAAAGAAGCGGAAAGACAGCTTGCGGATCTGAAAAAAGGGGATGAAGAAAGGGCATTCCTATTTTTCGGAGCAGGGCTCGGTTATTCCATCCAATATACATTAAGATTTGATAAAATAATCTGCGTATGGATGGAACCTTTTCCGGAAATTATCAAGGCTGCATTTTCATTATTCGATTTTTCTCCCATGATCCTTTCCGGTAAGTTGAGAATATTTCTCCCCCCATACGAAGAATCCGCGTTTTACGAGGGTTTTAAAGGGATCTCGGGATATCCCGTAAGTTTTATACCTCATAGAGGAAGTCTACAATGGAAACAGGAAGAATACCAAGAACTTAGGTTTTTGGCCGAGACATTCTTCCATAAAAAAGATGTGAACACAGCCACATTGACCAGATTCGAGAAGGTCTGGACCGGTAATTTTATCCGCAATCTTCCGGAACTTGTAGATATGAGCCCCATCAATGAATTATTCGGTTTATGCAAATCCAAGATAGATGTGGTAGTTTGCGGTGCCGGGCCCTCTCTTTATCTTTCTTTGCAAGACTTGAAAGAATATAGAGAAAACTTTATATTGATCGCAGTGGATACTGCGCTTCTTATTTTGCAAAAATCAGGAATAGATCCCGATCTTGTATTTAGTGTGGATCCCCAACCTTTAAATTCAAAATATTTAGAAGGATATTTCGGAAAGGCAAAGTTTGTATTCGATCCTACTACTTCCTATCATTCATTAAGAATGCCTTATATAGGTGGAAACCATTATCTGACTTCCTCTCCTTTTCCCTGGATTAAACTTTTGGAAAATGCTTCCGAAAACGGACTGGGAGCCGTGGACTTCGGAGGTTCCGTTTCCACAAATGCCGCAAGTCTAGCGGAAAAAATGGATGCAAGGTCCGTTTTACTTTTAGGACAAGACCTTTCTTTTCCGGGTTCCCAAGCGCATTGTAAGGGTGCAATCTTAGAAGAAAGATTAAATTTTTTGGAATCCAGAACAAAGAGAAGGGAACATCATAATTATAAGCAGATGACCGCTTTGCCGCCAAAGTGGATCGAATCTATCCGGGGAAAAAAACTTAGGACAAATGAAAAACTTCTGATCTTCAAAAAATGGTTCGAAGAAAGACAAAAAGACCGTCCTTGGGCCAATCTGGGGCAAGACGGAGCAAAGTTAGAAGGGATCCAGAATATTACATTTCAAGAATGGTATGGACAAAACCCATCGAATATAAAAGAGGTAACCGAGATCAAAAAAAAGATCCAGGACCTTCTTCCTTCCAAGATCAATCGCAAAAAAGTATCGGTCGAATTAAACAAGATCCGCAACGAGTTAAAAGAATTCGGAGTGCAAGTTTCCAAAGGAGAAGTCCTTTCCGAGAAAATTTACGACCTCATCCAAAACGGAGAGAAGGACAAAGAGTCCATTCGAAAAGCATTGCATGAGATTTCCGTAATAGATGATCGTATCAGTTCTAAAAAAGGGCTAACTGAATTTTTAGGGATCAGTTTGCAGAGAGTGATCTTGGCGATCACGGAAGGATACGACACCGAACTTACATTGGAAGAGAAGAAGAATGAAAGACTTGCAGTTGCGAAAAAGAGCCTTCTTCTTTATTCGGGTCTAAGAAAAAGTACGGAAATGAATTTGCAGCTGATCAGTAAGGCAGTGAGGCGCTTTTCTTCGTAAAAAAAGAATTATTTTCGTTCTTCCTAGCCGGTATATGTTCATAACCTGTAAATAACCCTGCCCGAATCCCTATAAACGTCTATATCATGCTAGAATTTCGGCAGATTTCTGCCATGTGCGTCGCATTCCTCAATTAACGTAAAAATCCACCTTTGAAACTTTTTTTCGTTTTTTTGTTGACTGTATTTGTGCTACGCACTACAAATGGATTGTGCGCCGCACAACGGTGCATCAAGGAGCTAAAAATGGAAAAACAAATTCTAGATGTACTGAACGCAGGTCTTGGTTTGGTTAAAAGCGGACAAGAAGGTCTGGATAAAGCGAAAGCAGAATTTACTAAGAGTTTTCAAGAACTCGCAGCTAAAGGCGCTTCCGACAATTCCGAAGCATCTGTTCGTGTTCGTGAGTTCGTAGACAAATTCTTAAACGAAGCTAAAGAATTAACTACCGCAGCTACTAAAACCTATGAAGATTCTCGCGCTAAGGCACTTGAAGTTTATAACCAGATTGTTGAAGAAGCTAAGAAATTAGTTCCCGCTGAACAAATCGAAGCTATCAAGGCAAAATTTAGCGAAGTTACGGAGACAGTTAAAAAACCTGCTGCTCCAACTAAAAAAACTGCTTAATAAAAGCCTTTTGAACCTCCCAATATCGGCGGGAGATCCTTCCCGCCGAAAATTTTTTTCTCTTTTCTTTTTCTGATCTAAATTAACGATTTTCCACCATCTCCGCTAATTTTTTAGGCGCAAGTTGGCAGTAACTTTCCTTCAATAAAACTTCTACCTCGTCCCAGTCGATCGAATCGTCGATCACGAGCCCGATAATATCTTCCCACCAGACCGGTTTAAAAAATGGGTAATCTTTAAAACGAGAAACATCCATCTTTTTGGGAGAATAACGAAAGGTTAATAAACAAGCAATTCCTTCCAGGTCGGAAGCCTTTGCATAAGCAGGCGGGTACCCGTTCTGCAACATCAATACATGAGCAAAATTTTTCTTTTTGATACACCAGCGAGTTCCGATCCAAG
Organism: Leptospira sp. B5-022; assembly: GCF_000347035.1. Lineage (GTDB taxonomy): Bacteria > Spirochaetota > Leptospiria > Leptospirales > Leptospiraceae > Leptospira_B > Leptospira_B cinconiae. The sequence goes on along the minus strand of NZ_ANIJ01000015.1, from coordinate 185,983 downwards.
CCTGTTCTTCATAAGCTTCCGGAAGATCCAAACAGATCAAACGTAGTTTGGATAGAATTGTATTTGGGACTGAAATATGATCCGACATTGGAACACCCGGGGGGAAGGATTATAGTTCCTTAGATACAAACTTGCAATCTAAATTCGAAAGAGAGTACAGGAAGAAAGTAAACTTTATACCTCGGTCATTTCCTGATAGTCCGTCCCTAAATTAAGGTTATCGACTGGTACTTGATTTCGGGCTTCAAGAGCCTGAAAGGCTCTTATACACTTTATATAATCTCTCTATTCCAAGTTTTGTTTCTTCCTCCGAAGCGTTTGAGAAGTTCCATCGTAGATGATTGTTTTCCGGTTTACCTACGAAGAAAGAAGATCCTGGAACCGCCGCGAGTCCCTTCTCCAAACATTTTCGAAAAAGTAGGTCCGTATCGATCTCTTCCGGAAATTCCAGCCAATAGAATAAACCTCCTTTAGAAATTTGTAATGGAATAGAATCTTTGAAATTATTTTGGAAACAGGTAAACGTATGCTCCGATTTCTTTTTGTAAGTTTTTCGGATCAAGGATAGATGTTCTTCATATTTGGAAGAAGATACGAATCCAAATACTAATTCCTGATTCAGGGTAGCGGAATGTAAATCCATGGATTGTTTTTGTACGATCAGATCTTGGAGGATCTGTCTCGGTGCCCTGATCCATCCGACTCTCAATCCGGGTGAAAGTGTTTTGGAGAATGTCCCGATAGAGATCGTATTTTCCGGGCCTAATTCGCATAAAGAAATCGGCAAGTTCTCCTGGAAATACAATTCTCTATAAGCAGTATCTTCTATGATCGGAACTGTATTTTTTAAAAGGAGTTCAGAGATCGAATGTCGAATTTCTAAAGAATAAGAATACGCGGAAGGATTTTGGAAATCAGGAATGCAGTAAAAGAATTTCGGTTTTACGGAGGAAGTCGCCAATGTATATTTTAATTCTTCCATGTCCGGGCCTTCTTCTCCATAGCTGATCCCTAAGAAGGATGGTGCATAAGAAGAGAATACTTGGATGGCTCCTAAGTAGCTGGGTCTTTCTAAAAGAATGAGCGAACCTTCTTCTATAAAATAACGACCGAGTAGATCCAATGCTTGTTGTGAGCCGGAAGTTAAAAGAATTTCGTCAGCATTAGAACCTGGATAATATCGATCTGCGATCCAGGCACGTAAGTCGGAATGTCCCTGAGTATCCGCGTATTGAAATAGTTTTGCGCCTTTTTTAGAAACGGAAGCCTCGAAAAAATATTTTAGATCTTGGATCGGAAACAAAGTATCATCCGGAAGACCTCCCGCAAAAGAGATCATACCCGGTGTATCGATTACCTTCAGTATCTCTCTCGTCACAGACGCAGGAGTTCTGGCCGGCCTTGCAGAAGGTCGGAAAATTTCGGAGCTATTTTCTAGAATTAACTTGCCCATCTTCTTATTTTGTTTATACATTAAATTGAGAATACCATACAGATACAGAAATCGTTTTTATGACCGATACAGATCGAGCTATTACTAAATATTCTAAGATCGCAAATTCTTTGATACGTAGGATAGAATCTGGAGAATTCCCTCCCGGTTCCAAATTACCTTCTCTACGAAAGATCTGTGTATTCGAAGAATGTAATCTTTCAACTGCCGTGGAAGCTTTCGGCATTCTTCAGGAAAGAGGCCTTATCAGCGGTAGAGAGAGGTCCGGTTATTTCGTTCTTCCGCGACCGGAATTTTATCCTAAATATAAATTACAAAAACCTGTAAGAGTTCCGAATCCGTCGGTTCCGGAAGAGGTAAGTTCTTTGATGTCGGAACTTGCGGATCCCGGCTTCATTCCTTTCGGGGCAGCGGTCCCGGATCCTCAATTTTTGCCGTACTCTTCCTTGCAGAAAGCATATAAGAAATCCTTAAAGGACTCTCAGGTTTATAAATATTCGGATGCAGCCGGTATTTTGGAACTCAGAAAAAAGATCGCAATCCGTTCTTCCGGTAAAGAAAGAAGGATCCGTCCCGAGGAAGTGTTTATCACCTTGGGTTGTTCGGAAGCGGCGTTTTTGGCTTTGAGCCTTTCCACCAAACCGGGTGATAAGGTTGCAGTAGAGAGTCCTCTTCATTTTGTTTTGTATCAAATTCTTTCCGATTTAAAACTAAAGGCGATCGAGATACCAACCGATCCTGTTTCCGGTTTGGATCTTCAATCTTATATTTCCGTTATAAAGAAAGAATCTCCTAAGTTTTTGATCACCATTCCTACCTTTTCGAATCCCACCGGAAGTCTTATGCCATTGGGATCCAAAAATGAACTTCTGAAAATTTCCTCCGAGTACGGTGTGAAAATTCTGGAGGACGATATTTACGGGGACTTGCAGCATAACGGCGGCATCCGTCCTTCTTCTCTTTTATCTTTGGATACGGAAGGAATTGTGACCCAGGTTTCTTCTCTTTCTAAATCCGTGAATCCCGGGCTTAGGATCGGTTGGATGATCAGTGATCCGACTAAAGTGGAAAATGTTAGACGTCTTCGTTTAGCGGAGGCGATCTCTTTACCTGCAATTCCCCAGCTTGCCGCTTCTTATTTTATGGGATCTCTAGCTCATGAAAGACATTTGAGGGAATTTAGACGAAAGTTGGGAGGTTTGGTGCTTTCGTATGCGGATTCTTTTTTGGAATATTTTCCGAAGGGGACCAAGGTTGCCATTCCACAAGGCGGCTTTCTTCTCTGGATAGAACTTCCGAAAGGAAAAGATTCCAGAGTCCTCAGATTCCAAGCCGCTAAAAAGAAGATCAGTTTGGTTCCCGGAAATCTTTTCTCTCTTTCCGGTAAGTATGTGAACAATTTTAGGATTAATGCAGGAGTTCTCATGGGACCAAAGGTGATCTCTGCCATCCAGACTCTCGGAAAAATTGCAAAAGAAATTTAGATTGTGGGTCCGTACAGGCCCAAGGTATTGTCCATTGCGAGCATGAACTTAGAAACAGAAATCCAACAACCTACCATTTTATGCGACCCTTCCGGTAAAGTGAATCGGAATGCGATCGGCTGGTCCAAAACTCCCTTACATAGATGTAATGTAAAAGGCCACTGGCTCCGAAAGAAAAAATGGAATTACTGGTGTTTTTACGATCAAAATTTTTTGGCTTCTTTTACTGTTTCGGATATCGATTACGCAGGCGTGATCTTTTGTTATTGGTTGGATAGAAAGACCGGCGAGTTCCAAGAGTCCACTGTCATCACTCCTTTCGGAAAAGGTACTCTATTAGGGCAAACCGTTTCCAGCAGCGCTCGTTACGAAGGTAAGGAAGGATTTCTGGATTTCCAAATGGACGAAGATGGAAATTACCGGATCAAAGTCGACTTCCTAAAGGGAACCCGCAAGGCCATCCAAGCGGATATTACATTAGAAGTTCCGAATCAATGGGAAAGTCTGAACGTTGTGGTTCCTTGGAATAGAAATCGTTTTCAATTCACTCATAAATTATTCGGATTGGGGGCAAAGGGGAAAGTTACGACTGCTTCTAAATCTTATGAATTCCAACCTAAAACCTCTTTCGGTGTTTTGGATTATGGAAGAGGTGTTTGGCCATATTTCAGCAAATGGAATTGGGCATCCATGTCGTATCGTCCCGGTGGCAGCGAAGTCTATGGAATGAATTTGGGCGGGGGTTGGACCGACGGAACAGGGACTACCGAGAATGCTCTTTTGATCAATGGTAGGATTTATAAAATTCCTTCCGTGATCGCTTTTGAATTCGATAAAAAAGATCCTAAAAAACCTTGGATGATCTATTCCAAGGAAAGTAAAGCGGTCGAGCTTGTATTCACTCCCGACTTCCATCGAAAGGCCTACTCCAATATGGGTTTAATTTCTTCGAAGGTGAATCAAATGATCGGAAGTTTTGACGGCGTTTTCCGGATCGGCAAAAGTGAATTTAGGATTGAAAACGGTCAAGGTTGGGCGGAAGATCATATCGCTCGTTGGTAGGTTAGAATGATCCAACTTTCCGAATATTCCACGGAACCGAACGAAGATCTTTCCAGAGAAAAAGCGGAAGAACTTCGCCTTAAGGAATTGGAAAGAATAGAAGAACTTCAGATCCGTCTTTTTGCTAGTAAAAAGAAATCATTACTAATCATTCTTCAGGGAGTAGATGCATCCGGAAAAGACGGGACTGTTAAAAAACTTTTCTCGGCTTTAAATCCGTTGGGTTGTACCTGCAAGGCTTGGAAAGCTCCTACGTCCGAGGAATTAAGTCGCGACTTTCTCTGGAGAATCCATAAAGAACTTCCCGGGAAAGGTTGGATCCAGATCTTCAATCGATCTCATTACGAGGATATTCTGGTTCCGTACGTTTCTGAAAGTTTATCCAAAGATAGGCTGAAGGACAGATTAGGATTTATAGATTCTTTCGAGGAATTTGTATCAAAGGAAAATCATACTCATATCCTGAAATTTTTCCTACATATTTCCCAAGAGGAGCAGACCAAAAGAATAGAAGAAAGATTATCAAATCCGGAAAAGAATTGGAAATTCGATCCAAGCGATCTCGAAGCTCGTAAAAATTTTAAGAAGTATCTGAGCGCGTATGAGTGGATATTTTCCCATTCAAAGGATCGTTTTCCTTGGGTAATCGTTCCTTCGAACAAAAAATGGTGCCGGGATTATTTGATCGCTAAGTCCGTCCGCAAGGAATTGGAAGATATGGATCTCAAATATCCTAAGTTGGAAGTCCTACCAGGCGGGATTTAGCCTAGTTTTCTTTTTTCATTTTTTCAAATTTTTCATAAATTAGAGGTTGACCGTTGTGGTGCGGTGCAATATGAATGGTTTGTGCGCTGCACTAAAAATGCTGCGAAAAAAGGAGAGAAAAATGGAAAAACAACTGTTGGACATTCTTAACGCCGGAATCGGACTTTTGAAATCTGGACAAGAAGGACTAGACAAAGCGAAAGTAGATTTGGAAAAAACCTACGGAGAATTAGTAGCGAAAGGCGCTGCAGACAATTCTGAAACTTCCGTAAAAATTCGCGAATCTGTGGATAAACTTTTGAACGAAATCAAAGAAGTTTCCACTGTTGCCGGTAAAAACTACGAGGAAACTCGTGGCAAGATCGTTGAGAAGTACAATCAAATCTCCGAAGAGATCAAAAAACGCGTTCCGGAAGGACAATTAGAAGCTGTTAAAGCGAAATTAACCGAAGTGGCTGAGACAATCAAAGCTACTGCAAAGGGAAAAGCTTAATTTCCGACCGAGCGGGCGAAGGGAAACCTCGCCTGCTAATTTCTTCCCACCTCTTATTTTCCACTGCTTGACATTTTCTTTTTTCGGGTGTTTTTGCTAGGGATGTTCTCCCATCCAAAATCCGCCTCAGCGTTTTTTCCTAAATTATCCGTTCTCCTAGTAATGATCCTATCTTTCCAAGTTTGGCCCCAAACTACGGAACCTTCTCCGGATAAAAATATTGAGCAAAAGCCTAGTCCTTTGAATGAACTTCCTCCTGAAAAAACTCCGACTGGACCAAGCCAGCCGGAACTTAGGGAAAAATTCAAGAACCAGATCGGAGGGTTCGCGTTAGGAAGATTCGATAGGTATTATTCTTTGCAGTTTGCCAGAATGTTGGATTCACAATGGGCAATCGGACTCAGCGGATATACTAACTCTTATGTGAATCGTTTTGATAATGATACCGCTTATTCTTATTTTCTTCCGCCTCATGATTTTTACGGTAGGTTGAGAAATTATGAGGAAAAGTATTGGGGAGGAGCATTCTTCGTCCAAAGGTTCATAGCAGATTCTCCTTTTTTCGTTTCCCTTTGGTTGGGAAGAGAACATTTCCAAAAAACCCAAACGGTTCTTTATTGGGAATCCGCCGGAAATACGTATCGTTTCGAAAAAGATTCTTATAGTTCCGGACCAAGAAACTATGCCGGTTTCGGAGTCGGATTCAGATTCCAAACTTCTTCCGGTCTTTTTTTCGGTTGGGAAGGTGTATGGAGCTGGTATTCTCCTTATCATAATTCATTCTCCGTTTCCGATCTTTATTATTCGGATAGGACCGCAAGTATGGGGGATCTTTTATACAGAAAGTATGCATATCAGAATGGAGAAAGATTGCCCGGCTCCAGCTTTGGTTTGAATCTTTTTGTCGGGTGGGCCTTCTAATGACGGATCCATTTCTTCTTCCTAAACCTTGGGTGATCGCGCATAGAGGAGACAGCGGAGAATATCCCGAAAACACTATGATCTCCTTCCAAAGCGCCTGTGAACTGGGGGCCGATTGGATAGAATTGGACATCATCCATTCTGCTGATGGAAAAATAGTAGTCATTCACGACGATACCCTGGATAGAACCACCGATCAAAAAGGAGAAGTAAAACTTCTTCCTTTCGATTTGATCCGTAAAGCGGATGCGGGCGTATGGAAAGATCCAAAATTTAAAGGGGAGAAGGTGCCGGAACTTTGGGAGGTCTGGGATTTTTTAAAATCCAAAAATATAGGCCTGAATGTGGAGATCAAATCCTGCGCCTACGAAGAGATCCCGATCGAAATTCCGATCGAACAGGAACTGATAGACTATACGAAAAAAAATTCTCTTTTCCATAAAACGTTATTCTCCTCTTTCTGCTGGGACTCTTTGGTGAGACTCAGGGAATTGTCCGTAGAAGCAAAACTTGGGATCTTGATCGGAGAAGAAACTTCTTCTTGGATGGAAGCTTTAGATCTAGGTTTTAGATTGAACGTTTTCAGTTTGAATCTTTCCGCAAAGGGTCTGGACAAGGAAACTGTTTCCAAGATCCAAAAGGAAGGTTTTAACGTCTTAGTTTATACTTTGAATACGGAAGAAGAATTGAAGTTCGGAATAGATCTAGGCGTGGACGGGATCTTTACGAATTATCCGAAAAGAATGAGATCTCTTCTTACTTGATCTCTACTCTGGCAAATTGGTCCAGCTCTACTTGCCAATGATCTATCATATTTTTTAGGACAGATACTACCTGTTCGGAAGGAACATCGTAATTATCGGAGGAGAATGCGTCGGTTTCTTGAAATCCTTCTATATTTTTCAGATCTTCTCCTTCCGCTCTGAATCTATAGATCTCGAATTCTTCTGCACCTCTTGCTTCTCCGTTCTTAATGAAAAAGGGTTTGATCAGGCTCATTCTATATTTTCCGAAACGAAAACCCTGCAAAGATTGCAGGAATTTATAAGTACCTAAAGCCAATTCCAGTTTCATATGATCTGAGTATTTTTCGGAACCTAGAAATGTAAGTGCAGAAGTTCCTCCGAATCCTAAGTACACCTCATATTTAGTGCCCTTATCATCTTGGGTTTTGATGAGATCGATTTCTTTTAATCTTTCACCGAATAAAGCGAATGCTGCCATTTTGATCTTTTCTTCTTCGTTTAATTGCGCGTCGGAAAGTATCGTTCTTACTTTTTCTTGAGGTGATTTGGAACAGGAAGAAAATTGGAGAATGGCCAGAAAGACCAATAATATTTGAAGAGCTGTTTTCATAGGAATACCGAAAGCAAAAACCGATCTGTCGTTTAGTATGACTTATTTTCGGAAAAAAATCCATCGATAAAAATACAATTTTAACGTTCAATCCGTCCGAGTACCTTCAGAGGATTTAGAATTCTAATACGCAGCGTTTATTTAAGTATCCGCATTTTATCTGATACAATTCTCCTGATCCGATTTCTTTACGAATGCAATTTTTTTCGAAAAACTACTGAGTCACTAACTTTAGCTTTTTGAAAATCTGGATCGCACAAAATGAGAAAAGAGAAAAGCCGATCGAAATAGACCAATCTTCGAAAGTCATTTCATGAATATCTAATGCTTTTTTAAACACTGGAATGTAGATGCAGATCAAGACTAGTCCTATACAAACGAAGGAAGATATCCAAAGATAGCGGTTTTTTAGTATTTCCGAATTTCTCCAACCTGATCTGCCTGAGCCCATATTAAATGCGTGGAGTGTTTGCGAAAAGATAAGGGTAAAAAACAAAATATTATTGCAAAGCTCCGGATTCCAAGCTTCGGACCGATGGACGGTGTAATGGCTTATAAAGACAGACGAAAGGCTGAAAAGAGAGATTAGAAAGGAGTATATAAAGACCGTTTTCCATCTCTTGGAGTCGATAATCGGTTCAGAAGAAGGACGAGGAGGCTGATCCATAATTTTGGGACCGGCCTCGGTCACTCCTAATGCCAAAGCGGGCAATACGTCGGTGATCAAATTGATAAAAAGTATCTGCAAAGGAAATAACTGAAAATGAAGATTTAGTATTGATGCAAAAGATATCACCAGTAGTTCGCTTAGGTTGCAGGAAAGAAGGTATATTACAAATTTCCTAATATTCTCAAAAATTGCCCTGCCTTGACGGATGGCAACGGTAATCGAACTGAAAGAGTCGTTTTTGAGCACCATGTCGGACGCCTCTTGGGCGACTTGTGTTCCTCTCTCTCCCATCGCAATCCCTATGTCGGCCTTTTTCAAAGCAGGTGCGTCGTTGACTCCGTCTCCTGTCATTCCGACTATGAATTTATTTTCCTGAAGTACCGTTACTAGATCAAGTTTCTGTTTCGGGCTGACTCTCGCAAAAATATTGGAACCGATCCAATCCTGTTTTTGCTCTTGGGTCAATTCCTTTAACCCGGGCATATCTTTTCCGAGTATGACCTTCGAACTCGAAGAAGGATCGGTGATCCCTAGTTCTAAAGCGATATTTTTTGCGGTAAAAGGATGATCCCCTGTGATCATGATCACTTTGATCCCGGCAGTTTTACATTCTTCTAATGCACTATAGACTTCCGGTCTTGGAGGATCTTTTAGACCTACCAAACCTGCGAATACGAATTCGGACGATGGATCTATTTCCGATCTTTTAGTGTCCGAATAAGCAAACCCGATTACTTTAAGACCGGAGGAAGCCATCTCATCAGCCCGGTCAAGCCAACTTTTTGAATCGGAGTTAGCCATCTCCTTTTCTCCGGAAGAGGACAGCATACTTTTGCTCTTTTGTATCATAACCTCTGCCGCGCCTTTTGCCAGTAACCTATTTCCTTCCTCATTTCGATGAAGTGTCAACATGATCTTCGTATCGGAATCGAAAGGGATCTCGCCGATCTTAGGATACATTTTACGGATCTTAGTCGGATCCGAACCGAGTCGTTCCGCAAATTTTAATAGACCAGTTTCCAGAGGATCTCCTATCTCCTTTTCGGATCCGGATTGATGATCAATCTCGGCCGTATTGCACAGAATAGAAACTTGAAGCAATATATCCCGGCTAATTCCTGTTATGCCGGTCCAATTCGAGGCAAGATCAAAACTTCCGTCAGGAGTAACGATCGTTACGACTTCTATCTTGTTTTGGGTCAAAGTTCCCGTTTTATCCGTACAGATTACGTTTGTTCCGCCTAATGTTTCTACTGCGGAAAGTTTTTTCACGATTACGTCGTGCTTTGCCATCCGCAGCATTCCTTGGGCTAACGCAAGAGTGGACACGATTGGAAGTCCTTCCGGGATAGCGGCGACCGCCAATGCGATGGAAGTCTCAAGCATTTGCAGGAAATGTCTGCCTTCCCATAGACCTAGTACAAAGATCAAACCGATCAAGAAGACGGTTACTTGGATCAATCTTTTAGTGAATTGTAATAGTTTGGCTTCTAAAGGTGTGGCGCTGGAATCCGCTCCTTGCAGCATTTTGGCGATTTTTCCGATTTCAGTCGCCATACCGGTCGAAGTTACTATGCCGAATGTGTTCCCCTTTGTGACGAAGGTTCCCTTAAATAACAAGTTGGATCTTTCTGCCAGGGGGATGTCATCCGGCAAAGATACGTTGTTCTTATCGCAAGGGGTGGATTCACCGGTTAACGTCGATTCGTCGGTTTGAAGGCTTACAAGGGAAAAAATCCGTGCATCAGCCGGAATAATATCTCCGGCTTCCAGGTAAATGATATCTCCCGGAACAACCAACTCCGAATCCAGTTCTTGTATTTTTCCGTCTCTCTTTACTTTTGCAGTCACCGTGGACAATTTTTTTAAGGCATCCATGGATTTTGCGGCTTTCACTTCCATATAAAATCCGATCAATCCGTTGACCAAAATTACGACCAAGATCGCGCTTCCATCCAGCCATTCTTCGAAGTAAAAGGATAGGGCGGTTGCAAGAAAAAGTAAGTATACGATCGGACTCTTAAATTGTTCTATAAACACCAACCATATACTTTTCTTTTTCTCTTCTTGGATCTTATTCGGTCCGTATTTCTGGAGACGGCTTTCCGCTTCAGGCGAGGATATGCCTGCTTCGGTATCAGTTTGGAATATTCGAATAATCTCATTTATATTTATGTTATGTATAACTTCTTTCAACGATTTGTCCCCGCCTTCTTTCGGGATAGGATGTTTACGATCCTTCCCACTCCTTGTTGCCTTTGCTGCTCGGTCTAAACCGCATCACAAAGCTGCTCCCGTTTTTTTGAACTTCCATTCTTCCACCGCACAAAACAAACAAGGAACTATGAATAAAGTGACCAAACTGACCGTCATACCCCCGATGGACGGGATCGCCATAGGCTGCATAATATCTGATCCCCTTCCGTTAGTCATAAATATCGGAGCCAGTCCGAATACTGTAGTGAAGATAGTCATCACACAAGGACGGATCCTCTTGATCCCTGCCGCTACTACCGCTTCTCGAATATCTCGAACGGAATGAAGCTTTCCTTTATCAAATATATCCTCCAAATAGCTTGAGATCACGACTCCGTCGTCGTCCACTACTCCAAACAGGACCAACATCCCGACCCAGACTGCAACCGACAAATTCGCTCCCCAAGCTGCTAGAAAAATGAAACCTCCGGAAGCGGCGACCAAGACTCCGAAATAGATGATGAACGCGACCCATTTCCTTTTAAAACCTATATAGAGAAGTACGAACATCGCGAAAAGGCATACCGGAATTACGACCTTCATCGTAGCGGTCGCCCTTCTTTGGTTTTCGAATTGTCCGGACCATTCCCAAAAACATCCTTGCGGGACGATCAATTGTCCCGACTTCACTGCGTCGCGCAGCACTTTCTCCGCATCTTCTACTACGCTGATCTCGTCCCGGTCCCTGGTATTTAGCGTGACGTATCCTACGAGGAGTCCCTTTTCTCCCTTGATCTCCTGCGGACCCATTACTGTCCGGATTGAAACGAGTTGAGCTAGGGGGATTTGAGCTCCGCTCATACCAGGCACTAAAATTTTTCCGATTTCGGGGATATCCTCCCTGAAATCGCGTAGATAACGAACGCGAACAGGGTATCTCTCCCTCTCTTCGACCGTCTCGGTAATATTCATACCGCCGATACCGATTTCGATCGCATCTTGGACATCACGGATGGCAATTCCGTATCTAGCGATCCTTTCCCGGTCAATGACCAGTTCTATATAAGGTTTTCCTACTATACGATCCGCGATTACGTCCGTTGCCCCCGGAACACCCTTGAGGATCCCTTCGATTTGCAGTCCCAAGTTCTCTATTTTCTTTAAATCCGTTCCGTATATTTTTATCCCCATCATCGCTCTAAATCCGGTTTGGAGCATTATCAACCTGGTTTGGATCGGCTGTAAGAAGGTGGGGATCACCCCGGGTATGCTGGTCTTCTTTTGGATCTCTTCTAAAATTTCCTTCTTTGTGATCTTTCTAGAATCTGGAAAGAATATACGAAAAGGAAATTGGAGAAAATTAGGCCAGCTTGAATAGAACCTTTCTTCCTTTATGTTTCTCCATTCCTCTTCCGGCTTTAGGGAAATGATGGATTCTATCATTCCGATGGGAGCAGGGTCCAGGGCCGAGTCGGATCTTCCTAACTTGCCTACTATAGATTCCACTTCCGGAATTCTGGAAATAATCTCGTCTTGTCCGCGATTCACGTTTACTACTTCGGATAACGCGGCTTGAGGAAGCATCGTCGGCATGTATAGGATTGAGCCTTCGTCTAACGGAGGCATAAACTCCCTTCCGATCCCCGGCAATATCCTAGTCTCGGAGGACAATCTCCAGCCCTGTTCCATCTCCTTGTGAAGGTCTTTGGGATCTTTCCTTCGAAGCAGAAGCGTAAAGGAAAAAGATCCATTGTGAACGTTTTTCAGATTTTGGAACCTCATATAAGATAATTCTAATAAAGGTCTTTTGAACTTTTGGTTATGAGGTATAAATAATGAATGTTTGAGCTCTTCGGAAGCTTCTTCGAAGCTGAACAAATTTACGACCCATTCTAACGGGCGAAAAACAGTGCCGATCCCGACCCAGATCGTGACCCCTATCACAAGGATTGAGATCGGCAGGATGATAAATTTTCTCTTATTTTCTAATACCCAGCGGAGCGAAGGCTCATAGATCCTGATCAATAGTCTGGAAGCATAATTTTTTTCTAATGGAATGAATTTCTCCGTTAGGGCTCTATATACGAACAAGCCCACGATTACCCCGGCCGTGATGGAGCTCGGCCAGCCGCTGTAGATCCCCATAAGATTCGGCGCGATTACGAACTTTACCGAAATGGCGACAAGGAAAGCCGAAAGGGAGGAGAGAAGGACCGCTCTTTTTTGGGAAATGCTGAAAGGTTTGTATAGCAGGTAACAAAGGAAAGGAACCACCGTCAGAGCGAGTACCACGGAGGAGCCGATGGCGAAGGTTTTTGTAAAGGCCAGGGGTTTAAATAGTTTTCCTTCTTGATCGGTCAAAAAGAATACCGGAACAAAAGAAACGATAGTGTTTGTTACTGCCGTTAAGATCGCCCCGGACACTTCTTTTGCACCTTCGTAAACTTTCTCGAAATAAGGTTTGTTATCCTCTTTATCCATGACATGACGGTAGATACTCTCCGTCATGATGATCCCCATGTCGCCTACGTCGCCTATCGCAATTGCAAGACCGGATAAGGACATTATGTTCGAATCGACTCCGAACATATACATTAGAATATAACAAAGTAGCACGCTCAAAGGAAGAGTTGCAATCACTGAAAAAGAGCTTTTAAAATGAAGCAGGAAGATCAGGATAATGAATCCGCCAAGGAGGGCTTCTTCTATTAGGGCTTCCTTCAAAGTATCTAATGTTTCCTCTACAATCTTTGTCCTGTCGTAAAATGGAACGATTTTGATCGAGGATTCTTTCCCGCCGGCTATGATCTTTTTCGGAAGAGCAGTTTGGATAGCCTGGATTTTCTCTTTTACCCTTTCAATCACCCTAAGAGGATTTTCACCGTATCTCATTAATACGATTCCCCCTACGGCTTCTTGTCCGTTCTTATCCAAGGATCCTCTTCTAAAATCAGGACCGAGGGAAACTGTCGCTACGGTTTTGACGAAGATCGGTATCCCGTTCTCTTCCTTTAGGACTATGTTTTCGATATCGGTAACCGACTTGATAAAGCCGACTCCTCTAATAAAATACTCTATACCGTTTTTTTCGATAACCTTTGCGCCTACATCTATATTAGATTTCATTACCGCTTCATAAAGATCGTAATGAGAAACTCGGTAGGCTCGCAACTTATCCGGATTTACATCTATCTGATACTGCTTTACGAAACCTCCCATGGAGGCAACTTCCGAAACTCCTTCCACGGAATTCAATTGATAACGGATAAACCAGTCCTGTGCCGATCTAAGTTCCGCTAAATCGAAACCTTCTCCTTCTACAGTGTACCAAAATACCTGTCCTAAAGCGGTAGCATCCGGACCTAACACCGGTACGACGCCCGTTGGTAATCTTTGTTGGGCAACATTCATCCTTTCGATGACCCTTGATCTCGCCCAATAATAATCGAACTCTTCCTTGAAGACGACGAACACCATCGAGAAGCCGAAACCGGACATGGAACGAATATTTTTTACTCCTGGAGTACCGCTCAAACTGATCGTTAAGGGGTACGTTACCTGATTGTCGATATCCTGGGGAGAACGCCCGGGCCAGTCCGCAAAAACTATCACTTGTTTTTCGCCTATATCAGGAATAGCGTCCACGGGCGTTTTGGAGATTGAATAGAGTCCGAAAAAAATAATTCCAATAATGCTGATCGTTAATAGAAAGCCGTTCTCTAAACAAAAACGAACTAATTTATTGACCATATAGATTTCCTAATCCCAATACCTAATGAGAGTGTGTCTTTACGGGAGAAGTCGTTTTTGAATCGTTCATCATACTTGGGAGTCCCTTGATCTGAAACTGACTGTCCAGTAAAAACCCTCCCTTGGTTATTACAAGTTCCCCTTCTTTGAGTCCGTCCAGGACAGGAAAATAATCTCCGGATTTTGAGCCGACGATCACGTTTCGGACCGCGTATTTTCCTCTCTCTAATTCCACGTAGACTACTTTTCTAAGTCCGCTATCCAAAACCGCACTTATAGGAACGGCAAGTGAAACACGACCGGCGCCGGAAGATGTCCCTCCTTCGAATTTCGGGATTTGCACTAGATCCATTCCGCAAATCGGACAAGTTCCCGGTCGAGAACGGATCACGGTTGGATGCAGAGGACAAGAATATTTACCTTCGACTCCTGTCGGTGCAGGAGAGCCGTCGGAGAGGATGGGAATGTTCACTTTTGCGTGTACGAACATCCCAGGTTTAAGTTTTAGAGACCTGTTGTCCACGTTTGCTAACACTCTTAAGGTCCTGGTGTCTTCATTCAGTTCCGGTCTGGCAAACCAGATCCTAGCGTTAAAGGTGTCCATTGGATAAGCGTCCGCCGTCAGTGTGACTATTTGGCCGTAGCGGATAAGCGGATATTCATACTCGTACAATTCCAGATAGACCCAGACCGATTCCAGATTCGCAAGTTTGTATAAGGCGTCTCCTGTCTTAATTGCTCCTTTTTCTAATATAGATTTTTCTAATACGATTCCTTTTACGGGGGACCTTATTGTGATCTTATCCTGGATTTTTTTGGATTCCTTTAATTGAGCTACTTGAGCTTCGGTTAGACCGTATCTAAGTAATTTGGCCTTGGCGGAATCGGTAAGTCCCGAAAGTGAATCGATTTCTTCCGCTAGCAGGAACTCCCTCTCGGCTAAAACTAATTCCGGGCTGTATACATCCAGGATATGATCACCTTTATTGATCGGAAGGCCTACATAATTGACGTACAGCTTTTCCGCATACCCGTCAAACCTGCTCGTAATCAATGAAACTGACTCTTCGTTAATCTGTACTTTCCCGACGGCATTGATATTTACGGAAAGTTCCTTTTTTATGATTGGAGAAGTCTCCAAGTGGATCAGATTTAGCTGCTCTTCGGAGAGCTCCATCTCTCCTTCTTGTAACGGACTGGGGGCAGAGTGCCCTGAGTGATCCTCCGCCGCACGATCATTCTTTGGCGATTTTCCGCAGTAAAAAACCCACAAAAGACAAAAGATCCAAATTACAATTCTGCCGAAAGCTTTTCGGAATTTATTTTCCATCATGGCTGTAATACCTTTTCATCCAATTTTCCGAGCGGTATCCCCATCAATAAGTGCTTGATCTCGGCGATCAAAATCTCTCTTTCCACACTCAATTCAGCCTGCACGATCTGAAATTCCAAGACCTCCCTTTCGATCGTCAGTAGAGTGACGAAATCGATCTTACCCGCTGAATAGCCGCTTAATCCGACTTCAAAAGTTTTTTCGATCTTCGGTAGGAAGTCCTTCGATAGAGCGTTCAGATTACGATTGATTTCGCGATATTTGTATAATTTTTCCGAAAAGTCGGAGACCAAAGAGATCAATTCCTTCGTATATTTTTTTTTGGCTCCTTCCTTTGCGGCAGCCGAGGATCCTATGATGCCCTCGATTTTTTCCCGCCAGATCGGAAGAGTGACAAAACCGGTCGGCCGAAACATCGTAGGGTTTGTTGCAAAATCAGTCATCAAACCCACGGCAAAATCCGGGACCTTGGATTTATTTGCCAGTTCCAGCATCTTTTCGGCCATTCGTACTTCGGATTCCATTTCTTTTAATAGAGGATTGTTTTCGAAAGCAACTTCGTAGATGGCTTCGGATTCCAAAAATTCCGATTGGATAGGAATGTAATTCGGAAAGGGGACTTTTTCCTGTTTTGGATTGATCCCGAGATTTACCGCCCATGAATAACGCAAAGGATTTTCGGAGTCCTCTAAATTACGAATCTCTAAAGCATTTTTAGATTGTTCCACTTGGGTTCGCAAAGCGTCGATTAAAGTGAATCGACCGACTTCGAACCCAGATCTAGAGATTTTTTCGATGTCTGCGAGAACTCGCAGCATCTTTTTATTAATTTCGACCTTCTTATGGACCAAATGATATCTATAGTAAATCTCGATCAGAGTGTGCAATACCCGCAAAACGGTTTGGCGATATCTATAATAATCCGCATCTGCTTCCGCTAGGGCGATATCCTTTCGCAAAGCTCTTTTACCTGGCCCGAACAGATCGAGCATCAACCCGGGCATAAAGGACATCACAGTCATTTTAATATCCGCTTGGAAGGTAAGTTTTGGATCCTCCAAAGCACCTTCTATTTTGGATTTTAAAAAAGACTCTTTCCATTTAAAATAAGCCGCCCCAACTTCCGGATTATTAATGATCCCTTCTTCCAAGTAGTCCGCTAAAGGAGTGTCTGCAGTAAACCCGATCAATTTTTCCTTGGAATTTCTTTCCAGCTTATATCCGGTTTGTCGGACATTCTCTTCCGAAGATCTTAGGTTTGCAGTCGAGTCCGGTGTGGAGCAGGCAAGCAGTGTTAAAATCGACAGAGAACAGACAACTTTCGTTTCCAAGCCGTGGCTCCTTTCGCCTTTACCGAGGATAAAGATCGTTTCGCTAATGGAGATATTGAAACTCAGATTCTCTTAAGCGAGAGAGGAGCAGTCAAATCGGATTTCGTAGTTAGACCGGAGATTCGGCTTGATTTTCATCAAAGCAATAGATCGAGGCCTCCTGGCGAGTGCCAAACAGGCGATAAGTTATAGAATGCTGTGTCGGTTAACTCAGATAAATGAGGATATTTTGGAAACTTTAAGTTTCCTTGATTATTCGATAAAGAATATGGAAATTAACCGAACTATCATTCACATAACGAATGATAAACGTTTAAGAGGAGAGCAGCCGCCTCATTGCCAATTTGAACCTGGGTCAAAGAAAGTGGAACAGATGAATTTCTGCGACCCTTTTCGTTTTTACGTGCATGAACCTCAGGCTGACATTAATACAGAAAGTCAGCGTAAATATTACTCAAGTGCTGATTGGACGATTAGAGCAAGATGCGGATACCGCACAACGTATGAGTATCTTGATGGCTTCTGGTAGAAATTCCGCCATTTCCTGCCAGGAGTACAGTCTCGGACATCAAGCCTTCAAGTAACGATTTTTTAGCGGGAATAGTATCCGTTTCCCTATCCCTTAAGGCTCGGCTTTTCACCGTTAGTTTAAATCATTTTATTTTGCTATAATCGCCTAATGCGTTCTCCGTTATATGTCAGAGCTATGGAAATAAATTTCCATATTTATCGAGAATTGGTGTAAAACGACTTAACGTTGCCCCGGGCGAAATAATCGATTATTTTAATCGTTAGCCGAAACAGTGAGGTCCTCTGACGAAGAAATTTATTAAAAAAACAGCAACCTAATACGAGTTTTGTCAAAAAATTTTATGTTGTGTTATGCGGAAAATTAAAAACACTTTACTACTTTTGTAAGAATATAACTGTTGTTACGTCAGTTAACATTTATGAAACCAAAGAAAGTCACTAACGATGATTTGGAAAAGATCATCGCCGGGGTAAAAACTCAAGCTGTTGAAGCGATTGGTAATTACCTCTACAAAGGATTTCGGATTCAGGTTAGTAAATACAACCTGTCTGGGGCGGAGAGGGTTCAGCTCCTTTACCAAAGGAGAAGGAAAGAAGGTCTTTGTATCGTCAGCGGCACTAAAGTAGGTAAAAAAAATCCGTCTACTGGCAGGTTGTATCGCCTCTGCGAATTCCACCGGAAGAAAATAGATAAAAAAAAGTAGTTCATAAAATCCGGAAAACGGCTGATAATCTATAAAGAGCTTTTGCTCTGGTAGGTATTCTTGTTTTCCGGATTTTATTTTAAGAGCATACGTTTTCCTTTTTCGAACAATGCTTTCAGAACGTTTCGCCTCTCCCGAATCCTAATCTTTTTCCTTATACTTTTTTCAGTCTCCTTCTCCACATTCGGCCAAGGGGAAAATCCTTCCAAACAAGGGCCATCCGATCCGGATATTCTGTTTAGGATCGCCGAAGAAGCCTATAAGGACCGTCGATTTTACAAGTCGGCGGAAAGTCTTCGTAACTTCCTGGTACTTTATCCAGGGAATCCTAAAAAAAACAGGGTACTTAGCCTTCTGAAAGATTGTTTTCTGAAATTGGATCGCCCGGAGAAAGCTTTAGAAGTCAGTCTGGATCTTTATAAAATGGAACCGACTGGAGAATTCGGATTAGAATCCTACTTGGAAGCCGGGCGCCTCCTGGCCAAGATGGGAGAAATCGACCAGGCGAAGCAGATTTTCTCCTCTATTTGCAGACAATCTTACTCCAGAGCCATGGCAGAAAAAGCCGCCCTGGAATTCTCCGGCATCGATCTACTTTCGGATGGGGAAGAACCTTCTCCGGAAGGGGAATCTTGTCGCGAAAAATAAGGAAATACTCGGATTTCGGTCCGAATTCTCCGATCGCGAGCCGATACTAGTTTATAGTTGAATTCCCACGGAAGAAATTTTTAATCTCTGGTAAGTATGTCCAACGGCTTCTTTCAAATCGTGAATTACCCGAAAGGGTCCTATGTCATCGTCGAAGGCAAGAAAGAGGCACACAATTTCTTTATCATCCGACAAGGCAAGGTCAGGGTCGCCCGCGAAAACCAAGTAGTAGGAGAGGATCCGAACCAACTTTTGGGCCCGGGGGATTTTTTCGGTGTTGTCGCTGCGATGAGCCAACACGCTCAGATCGAATCTGCGATAGCTCTTACCGATGTTTCTTTAATTCAGGTAAGTTATGATCAGTTTGGAACTCTGATCCAAAAAAATACTCCGGTAGCGATGAAGATCATTCGCTACTTTTCGATGAAACTCAGACAGTTCGACTCTACGATCACTCGTCTGTCTTTCCGTACTGCAATTGAAGAAGACCCGAATCAGTTGTTTGCGATCGGTGAGTATTACTTTAACCAGAAGAACACTCTTCATGCCGCATACGCATTCCAAAAATATCTGCAATATCTTCCTAACGGTCAGTTTGCCACTCAGGCAAAATTGAAATTACAGACCGTTAATCAACCGGTTGCTCCTTCTCCGATAGATTATACCAAGTTCAATCGTGCGTACGGCGATAACGAAATGATCTTTTGCGAGCATGAGCCTGGTAGAGAATTGTATATCATCCAGCACGGAAGAGTGAAGATCACTAAGATCGTAGACTCTAACGAAGTGCTTCTCGCCGTTTTACAAAGCGGGGATATCTTCGGAGAAATGGCACTTTTAGATAATAAACCTAGATCCGCGTCGGCGATTGCCTGGGGTGAAGTGCAACTCCTTGCGATCAATAAGGCAAACTTCGAGGGAATGGTCAAGGCTCAGCCTCAATTGGCGACAAGGCTAATCACTCTTCTTTCGGAAAGGATTTGGACTGCATATAAACAGCTCGCTAACTTGCTTATTTCCGATCCTCAGGGAAGGATCGCCGATACGTTACTCACTCTTGTGGAGAAAAATAGGGTCAAAGTTATTCCTAAATCCACCTACAATTTCGAGATCGGTACTAAAGACTTGATCAAGATGGTGGGATTGACGTATCCAAAGGACGAGAACTTGGTTCTGGATCTGATCTCCAAAAACAAATTTATCAAATTGGATCAGGGGAAAATTTCCTGCACGGATCTTGTGGAATTGGAAAAATTAGTACAAGCGTTCCGGAAAAAATCCCAGATAGACGCTAAGATCAAAAAACGTGCTTAAGTATATATTGAGAGGCTCGCTTACGCAAAGCGGTCCTTAGATATTGATCCCGAAAGCTTTACAGTCAGCTTTAATCATAATCTCTACTAGTTCTTTGAACTTGACCTTAGGTTCCCAACCTAGTTTTGCTTTTGCCTTTGCAGGATCTCCTATCAGAAGATCCACTTCGGTCGGTCTGTAAAAAGAAGGATCTACTTCGATTAAAAGTTTTCCGTCTTTCTTATTATAACCCTTCTCTTGGTCTCCCTTTCCTTTCCATTCTACTTGAATGTCCAGATGTCGGAAAGATTCTTCTATAAATTCTCTGACGGTATGAGTTTCGTTGGTGGCCACAACGTAATCGTCCGGCTCTGATTGTTGTAACATCATCCACATCATATTTACGTAATCAGGTGCATATCCCCAGTCTCGTTTTGCGTCCAGGTTCCCTAAATGGATCGGCCCACCTTTTCCGGAAACCAGGCCCGCGACTCCGAGAGTGATCTTTCTGGTTACAAAACCTTCTCCCCTTCTTGGAGATTCATGATTGAATAAAATTCCGTTAGAAGCATGTAATCCGAATGCTTCTCTATAGTTTACTACCGCCCAGAACGCGTATAATTTTGCGACTGCGTAAGGAGATCTAGGATAGAAGGGAGTTTTTTCGTCCTGAGGAACGGCCTGCACTTTTCCGTACAATTCGGAAGTAGAAGCTTGGTAGAATCTGGATTTGACTCCTGTTTGTTTGATCGCATCTAAAATTCGTAAAGTTCCGACTGCGTCCACTTCCGCTGTGTACTCGGGGACTTCGAAAGAAACTCCCACATGAGATTGTGCGGCTAAGTTATAAATTTCATCCGGTTGGACTTTTTCCAAAACCCGGTTTAGGTTACTGGAATCGGTTAAGTCCCCGTAATGCAGAAAAAGGTGAGGATTTCCTCTTAGATGTTCGATCCGATCCCGATTTAAGGAACTGGTTCTGCGAACGATCCCGTGTACTTCGTATTTTTTTTCCAAAAGAAGTTCGGTAAGATAGGATCCGTCCTGTCCCGTGATCCCTGTAATAAGCGCCTTTTTCATTCTGGAACCAAAAACCCCGGCTTTGTTATTGGGGCAAGAAGGATTAGATTACCGAACCGGTCTCAAATTCCACCTTTTGTGGGACTTCCGATCAGGGGATTAAACCGTCCCTTTCACCCAATTTTTCTTTCTGAATTCATAAATGAAAATCAGGGAAAGCGATCCGATCCAAACGAATATTGCGGCCCAGATCCCAAGAGTTCCGCCTTTCCATACGATCCCGAAAAGATAAGACAGTGGAAGCATTACTACATACGTAAGAAGAATATAGATCCTAAAGACATAGTTCTGTAGACCGGCTCCTCTTAAAGCGGCACCGATAACCATGTGGTAAGCGTCTCCGATTTGAATAACTCCTAATAATAGTAACACAGGATAACATTCTTCCACCAGGGCCTGATCCCTGGTCATCGCATACACGATCGTTTTTCCTAAAAAGATAAAACATAAACCGATGAATCCCATTACATGCGCGGAAATAAATGCGGAACGAAATGCCGAATGATATGCTAGTTTATATTTTTTGGCTCCCATGGCTTGCCCTAAGATCGTGGTCGCGGCTACTCCGAATGCGTATCCGGGTAAAAATGCAAAACTTAAGGTAGAAAACAAAACATTGGATGCTGCGACCGCAAGTACCGAGATCAATCCTTGGATCTTGGAGAAGATCACAAATGCAATATTGACAAATCCTTCTTCAAAGCCGGGAGGGAGCCCTACTTTGAAAATTTCGATCAAATGTTCTTTGCTGGGGAGAAGGTTTACTCCTTCGAAATATTCTTCTAATTTATAATAAAAAAAGAATATAGGGAATACTAAGAGCCCGGCTAGGCCAGCGATGGAAGATGCAAGGCCAGCTCCTCCGATCCCCATGGGAGAAAATCCTAGGTTTCCGTAGATCAGCATCCAATTAAAGATTATATTTGCGATAGTAGTTACCGCCATCGAAACAAATCCTGCCTTGGTAAATCCAAGGCCGTCCATAAATCCTCTAAAACAGAATCCTAAAAAATAAAATCCGCTGCCTATAAATCTAAAGTATAAATATTCCGTTCCGAGCGCGTTGACCGTTCTTTCTGGACCGATCCAAAACATAAGCTCTTCTGAAACCCAAGGGCCGGATATGGATAGGATACATCCTAAAAATACGGAAAGATAAAGTGTAGAAACTCCTACTTTTCCGATTTCGGATTTTTTACCTTCTCCAAATCTTCTTGCGACTATGATCTGCACTCCCATGGAAAATCCGATTAGGAATGCAACAAGAGTATAATAACAGGTCCCGCCTATGCCTATGGCCGCGATCGCATTTTGGCCTAAGTATCCGACCATAACCGTATCCGTGATCCAAACTAAGGATTGACTAAGCATTCCGAAAACAACCGGTAACGCTAAGGAAAGGATTTTAACGTTTAATCTGCTTGGGCGATAGAGTCTGAGAATTTTTTTATATAAAGGATCCAAGTAGTTTCCAGCTTTGAAAGGAGGGTTGTGCGAACAACATTTTTTCGATGAAAAACGGTTTATCCCGGTAACGATAGAGTTAAGATGACTTAAAAGTGTAGAAGGATACATGGACTCGAATCTAGGATTTGCAGATCTTCATAATCATTTATACGGTAGTCTGAAACCTGAACTTCTTAGGCAGATCGGATTGAATAATCCTTCCCCTCGTTGGGAAATTTTTACGAAACCTTTCCAGGAACTTTACGGTAGGTCCATTAACGCTGCGACATTCTTCGAAGATTATAAATCTTTGGAAGATTTTAAAAAGATCTACTTATTCAATCACCAAGGTCCTTTTCCCGAATTCCAGGCAAAGTTTAACCTGATCATTGCACTTTCTAAATTTGATCCTCAAGAGATCAAATTTGTATCCAAACATATAAGCAAGGACCAATACGAAGAAGGAGTAACTTTTGGAGAATATCGTATCATGTATTCCCCGCTCGAAACCTATGAAGGGATTTATTCTAAAACGTTAGCTGCCTGCGAAGGTTTTGAAGATGCGGAGTCCGAACTTTCAGGGAAGGCTAAATCCCGCTTAGTAGTTTCCCTGCACAGGGACGGAGAAATATTCAAAGAATACGAAATGCTAAAAGAGATGATGGAGAAAGACGCCCTCATCAAAAAGTATCTAGTCGGATTAGATTTTTGTTATATTGAAGAAGGTTTTCCCCCGAAAGGGAAAAGGGAATTTTTGAAAGAAGTGCAAAAAGATAATATTGCGGAAACTTCTACAGCGCTTGCGGTTCTTTATCATGTAGGGGAATCTTTCTTGGATAAAACTCTCCTTTCCGCGTCTCGATGGGTTGTAGAAACGGCTGAATGGGGGGCACATAGACTAGGGCATGCAATCGCAATCGGTTTGGATCCCTATGCATATCTTGGTAAAAAAGTTTTAGAACCGGTGTCCGAAAGAGAAGACACACTCAAATTTCAATTGGATCATTGGGAAGAAATTTCCAAATACGGAGAATTACCTCCCAAAAAAAAGTTGGAATCCGAATTGGATTCGATCCGACATAAGGAGAAAGTGGAAATTTCCGTTACTGAAAACCTGGTCTCTGAAACAAAGGTTTTTCAAGAGTATTGTATGGATCGGATCAAAAATACAAACGTGGTCATCGAGTCATGCCCTAGTTCCAATGAGTATATCGGAATGGTACGGGATAAGGCTCATCATCCGTTAATCAGATTCGCTCAGAACGATCTGAAATTTACCATCTCTACCGACGATCCCGGGATTTTCGGGACCAATATTAAAGAGGAATATGATAAGGCGGAACGTTTAGGATTGGACTCCGGACTTTTGGAAAAGGTTAGAAAGAATTCTTTTCAATATACATCCGAAGTCCTTTCCGGAAGGATGAGATCCGAACGAGGAGCAGTGCTCTAAAGATGAGATCTTATTCTTTATTAAATAAGTTAGCTGCTCTTTGTATTATCTTAGCGTTTTCTTTTCCGATATTCGCTCAGAACCAAAGCGATTTTTCGGATCCGTACGATTATAATTTAAGAAATTATAAGGATGAAAAATCTCCGGATGGATTTAGGGAATATTCTCTTCCTCCTAAAATGGATAAACCTACTTTGGTAAATCCAAGAAATGTGCAAGTTCCTTTCCAAACTGGTTTGCCCATTTCTTCGGGGAGCCAAGGTACCAGAAGGACTACGAACCCGGTCCAAGGTAGAAATGACGAAGGTCTCTTTAATCCGGTCACTGGAGAAGTGAATACCGAGGCTTTGCAACGACAACAAGAGCAGGCAAGAGATCGCAAAAGAAAATTAGAAGAATTCGGGAACGATCCTCAACCTTATACCGAATCCAGGCTTCGTCGTTTTTCGATCATATTTTTTATGACACTTCCGATCGCCGCCGGTGTAGCGTATGGTGCGTTATCCGCCGTAGATCCGGGGTATCAAAAAACATTCGAGGGAGGATGGATCGTATTCGGTGTGGCTTCCACTCTTGCATTGGCAAATGCTTGGTTGGATCTAAGGGATTATGATCGTATGAAATTGGAAAACCAACCGCAAAGCCCGACTCCGAATCCGACTGTACCGGATAAACTTTCCGAAACGATACATCCTAAAACGATCCCAGGATACGGATTGTATTCCAGAAATATGGAATACAGAATGGAATTCGAATTTTTTAGCACTCGTTTCTGATAAAATATGAATCCTCTTTTAGATCCCGATGTACGGACAAGAATAGTTTCCGAATGGGAAAGGGTCTCGCTCTTTTTTGAAGAGAATATCAAACCTTTCTTACGGTTTATATTCGGGGTCTTAGGGATTATTTCTCTTTTTATACTGATCTTTTTATACGGATTTTATTATCCGCCTGAATGGGTCCATCCACTTCGTTTAGTTACGCTAACTATCGTTTGGTATTTGGTAATCTATGAATTTTTGAGTTTTATATTCACATTAACTCCGTATCGCGATTATTTAAAGTTTCATAAAATAGAGGCCTTTGTTGTCCTAATAGTGATCTTACAGTTCTTCTTCGAGGAAAAGATCGAATCGATTCTTTCTCAACAAAGAACGGAAGAAGTCGTACTCTTGTTCTTATCCTTAAGCCAATTGACTTTGGCATTCGGAGGGTTTGCGCACTTTTTACGAAGAGCTAGACTTTCTCTCGGAAAAATTTCTCCTTCCTTGGTAATGACAGCAAGTTTTGCGATCTTGATCTTTTTAGGAACCGCTGCCTTATGCCTTCCTAGAGCAGAAGCAAGACCGATCCCATTAGTGGATCTTTTTTTCACTGCGGTGAGTGCGGTTTGTGTCACAGGTCTTAGTACGATAGATGTTTCTCAGGATCTGACCGGGACCGGACAGGTGATCTTGATGGTGCTTGTGCAGTTAGGCGGTTTGGGACTGATGACTTTGACCGTATTCTTCGCATTGGTCTTAGAAGGACAAGTTTCCGTTACGGAAAAACTGATCGTTAAGGATCTATTTAGCCAAGAAACCATTGGAAGAGCGGGTTCCATCTTAAAACAGGTCGCTTACCAGACATTTGCGATAGAAGGGGTAGGTTCCGTTTTTTTATATTTAACATTTCCTAAAGAGTTGGGATTTTCACAAAGAGAACTTATCTTTCAGTCCGTATTTCATTCTATAACAGGATTTTGTAATGCAGGGTTTGCACTTTTTCCTAAAGGACTAGCGGACCCCCATTTGAAGGGGTCTTATTCATTACTTTCCGTTTTAATGGTCCTGATCGTATTCGGAGGCTTAGGATTTCCCACCGTAAATCAACTCTTGAAAAAAATCAGATTCGATGGAGAATCTTTTAGACATCGTTTTTCTTTGGGCTCTAAACTTATCCTGATTACGACCGTCATTCTATTACTCTTTGGTTGGATTTCCTACTGGGTATTGGAAAAAAATTACAGTTTGAAGGACTTATATTGGTACGACCAGGCATTCCATTCTTTATTCTATTCGGTTACCGCAAGGACTGCAGGATTTAATACTTTGGACATCTCCTCCATGGGAATACCTATGGTGTTCGTGAGCCTATTTCTGATGTGGGTGGGCGCTTCCCCAAATTCTACAGGAGGTGGGATCAAAACTTCCACATTAGCGCTTGCCGTTTTACAGTTTTATCAATTTTTTACCGGAAAGGAAAGAGTGGATGTTTTCGGAAGAACCGTCGCGGAAAATTCTCTTTCCAGAGCCTCCGTTGCAATCGTACTTTCTATGTTTATAATATTCTTAGGTATCTTTTTTTTGGTCTGTTTCGAGAAACCTTTACCATTTCTAGATATTTGTTTCGAAGTAGTTTCCGCTTACGGAACCACCGGTCTTTCTAGAGGGGTCACTTCTCAGTTAGAGGATCCCGGAAAACTAATTTTGTGTTTTGTAATGTTTGTGGGAAGGGTTGGAGTGCTAACCGTATTATTGGCTTTTGTTCCGAAACGGAAACCCAGAAGATATTGGTATCCGGAAGAATATGTCGTGGTCGGTTAAAGGAAGGTTCGAATGAGAAAGAAAAGGATCGCAGTCATAGGCCTCGGAGATTTCGGGATCGAACTCGTAAAAAGATTATACGAAGACGGGCAAGAAGTCACTGCAGTCGATCAGGATAAAAACAAGATAGATCGTATTAGAGAATTTTCGACTTACTGTGTCGCGATCGATTCCACGGACGAATCCGAATTGAAAGAACACGGTTTGGACGAAATGGACGCTGTCGTATTGGCAATCGGGGATAATTTCGAAAATCTGATCGTGACAGCGGATGCTTTAAAAAAAATAGGAGCTATCAATATATTCGCCCGTTATCAGTCCGATCTGAATAAAAGAGTTTTGCAAATGTTAGGAATTGAGAACTTATTCAACCCGGAAGAACAAGCGGCTCATTCTATGGCGGAGCAACTTGCTAATAGCAGTGTAAAAGGTGTCACCTTGCTTGGACAAGATTATAGGATTTTGGAAGCCATGGTCCCGAAACATATGCAAGGTAAAACGGTACAAGGAGCCAAACTCAGAGAAGATTGGAACTTAAATCTGATCACAGTCAAAAGACCTAAAAATACCAGAAGAAAATCTGACCGAAAAGACGAAGAAGTTTTAGGTATTCCTTCTCCTAATCTTGTATTGGCGGAAGGGGATATACTAGTGCTGTTCGGAAAAACGGAAGATCTGGAACAAATGATCGGAATTCGTTAGGTAGGTTTGTAGGTCCTTTTGAAATTTTCAAACTAAACTACCGAATTTTAAATGAAAACGATTCGATTTGGGAGTAAAATCCAATTCGATCCGGTCGAAATAATGTTATGAGAGTTCTGGTCCTCTTGCTATTATTAGGATTCAATTTTTGTTCTCCTCTCCAGGTAAAATCCCAGGTAGAGGTGGAAAGATCAGATCATATCCGCTACTACGAAAAAACCTACGCGTTTCTTCCGTTTTTAGGCCAAGCGCCGCCTATTCTGATCCGCGAGAACGAAGACTTGATCCGTGAAAAATTTGCGGAGAAGGGTTATAGGGAAGTGGATATTTCCAGAGCGGACCAATTAGTACATTATGATATATTAATTTTTCCGAGAGGAAGTGTGATCGATCATAAAGCGGATCTGGGCGCCTTCGGTGGATGGACTAGCGCCAGAGGGATGAGATACCACTCTTACGGCGGAACTTCCAGCCGATTAGCCGCAGTGCCTATTTTAGGGAGTGCTGGAGGATATTCCCCTTTTGCATTTATGGGAAATTTCGGCAATTCTCGGATTTCAGGTTCCAGCCCTTATTATGAAAACTTTTACGATGTGATCTTTAGAATAGTGATCTATGACGGAAAACGTTATAGAGGACTTCCTTCCAGCGTACTTTTAAAAGCAAACGTGGAAGGAGAAGGTAGGTCCGGGCCGATGTTCGATGTGATCCCTTATCTGATCACAGGTTTTTTTAAATCATTTCCTAATTTCGCCGGAGAAAAGCATGAAGTCATCTCCGAAGAGGAAGTTTGGAGAGGCGATTGATCATCCCATCGGATAAGGGATCTTTTTAGAGACCTCGTCTATCTTTTTTAAAATATCATCCGATAGGATCAAATTTGCGGCCTTTAAACTTTCTTCCAATTGTTCTACAGTGTTGGCCCCGATAATGGTAGAAGCCACGTAATCGTGTTGTTTGGACCAAGCGACCGAAAGAGTGGTCACGCTGATCCCTGCCTCCTTTGCGATTTCCATCAGATCTTTTGTAGAAGCAAGTGTGCCTTCGTTCAAAAAACGATTCGCCATTCTTCTTTGTCTTTCCGTAGGAAGTTTTGCATAACGCGTAAATCTTGCGTTTTCGGGTGGAATAGGTCCGTTGTATTTTCCTGTCAGAACTCCTCCTGCTAAAGGAGAGTAAGGAAGAAGGCTGATCTGTTCTCTTCTACAAATATCGGAAAGAGCATCTTCGAACCTTCTGTTCAGAATGCTGAAATTATTTTGGATGGATTCGTACCTTGCAATTTTATTCGTGCGGGAAACTTCCAGGCTTTTCATGGTTCCCCAGGCGGTTTCGTTGCTACTTCCTATATATCTGACTTTGCCTTCGTCTATCAATTCGGTCAAAGCTTCCAAGGTTTCTTCGTATCCGAAATCATGATCCGGCCAATGAGTTTGGTATAAATCTATATAATCGGTTCCGAGTCTTTTTAAACTACCTTCGATCGCAACTTTGATATTTCTGCGATCTAATGCGGTCTTACCTTCTCTCACAGGAGGAGTAAACCATCCATGACCCGGTCCACAAACCTTGGTGGCGATCAGAATAGATTCTCTCTTTTTAGTCTTCAGCCAATTGCCGAAAATTTTTTCAGTGGCGTGAACGTACTCCGCTTCGGGAGGAACAGGATAGATCTCCGCAGTATCATAAAAATCTATACCTGAATCGAAGGCCTTATCCAAAATACGATGCGCTTCCTTTTCATCACAAGTGGAACCGAAAGTCATGGTGCCCATACAAATTTCGGAAACCACCATACCGGTTTTTCCAAGCCTTCTTTTTTTCATTCTTACCTCTTTTTATTTTCCTTCCGCCCAGGATTCTTTCCTGGGATCGGCCCCGCCGTATAAAATTCCTGTTTTAGGATCTTTTAAAGAAATACAGGGAGCTCCGAAATCGTATTCCCATTTTTCCCTTTCTTTGACTTCGTAACCGAGAGCTTCAAGACCTTTTCCTTCTTTTCTATAGATCTCTTCTTCTAATTCTATTCTTCCAGGATAATATTTATGAGGGGAGAAGGCGTCCGGCCAGTTCAAGGAACGGAAACGAGGAGCATTAACCGCGTCTTGCGGGTTCATTCCGAAAACAACTATATTTAAGAATACTTGGACCACCGCTTGCGTTTGCATGTCTCCGCCCGGGGTTCCAAAACTCATCCAGAATTTTCCGTCCTTGAATACCATCGATGCGTTAGGCGTAATTGTAGGTCTTTTTCCCGGGACCAGCGAGGAAGGATGGTTCGGATCCAAACGGAACTGGGTCATTCTAATCCCTAATGTAATATCACCTTCGATAATAGGAGATTGAGGGAAATCGCTGGGAGTTAAGGACAAAGAATTTCCTTTAGAATCGATGATACTTAAATAAGTCGTATCTCTTCCTATTTTTCCGGATTCCGTTCTTTCCCAAAAACTGGGAGTAAGATCCAAAAAAGTTTCTTCATTCAAAACAATCCGTTCTTCTTTTGGATATGTTTTCTTTTTTGAATTTGCAGTAGATTCGAATAAGAATGGATCTCCCGGCGGAGGAGTTTTTCCGAAAGCTTTGGATTGTAATAATTTCCTTCTTTCTGCCGCGTACTCTTTACTAAGAAGACCCTTCTCCGGAACGGAAACATACGCCGGGTCTCCGAAATATTTTTCACGATCCGCCATCGCGAGTTCGATCGCCTGCACCACCGTATGAACATACTCCTTGGAATTATGGCCCATGGATTTAAGATCTATTCCTTCTAAAATTTGGAGGACAATCGGAACAACTGCTCCTTGGTTCCAAGTCCGATTGGAGAAGATGGTATAAGGTCCGTAATTTCCATGTAAAGGGACTTCCCAGTCGGCGCTATATCTCGCTAGATCCGATTTTACCATGGTGCCGTCATGTTCCGCATGAGCCTTAGCGATCTTATCAGCGATCGGTCCTTTATAGAAATAATCTCTTACCGCTTCTAAAGAATCTGCGCGGTTTTTTCCGGAAGAAGAAGCGGCCTTTTCAGCTTCTGCCAACTCTTTCAGTGTTGCGGATAACGCAGGCCTTTTGAATTTTTCTCCGGGATGGAGCGGTTTCCACCATTTGTCTCCGACATAAATTTTTGCATTGTAAGGAAGTAAAAATTTGAGGCCTAATCTTTTGAAAACGCCTATGTTCAGATTCCTCATTAGAATTCTATGAACCGGGAATCCTTCTTCCGCAATTTGAATGGCGGGCTTACTCACTTCTTCAAAAGATCTCGTACCATACTTTTTCAGCAATGCGACTATCACATCCGGAGAAGCTGGAACCAATTGAGAGGAATATTTTAACATTGGAATGGACTCATGCCCTCTATACTTAAAATATTCTATCGTAGCCTTTGCGGGCGCTGTTCCAACTCCGATATAACTATGTACTTTTTTATCCGCCTGGTCGTAGTAAAGTAGAGGAGCTACGCCGGGAAAAGACGCCTCTTCTCCTTGGGTTACGTTCAGAACTAAAAGTGCTGCCACTCCTGCATCCGCGGCATTCCCGCCTTTTTCCAAAATTTCCAACGCGACTTTGGTGGCCAAAGGATGACCACTTGCCACCATAATCTTGGACCCTTGGGCTGTGGGTCTTTCCGTATGATACGGATCTTGGAACCTCATTGTCTCTTCCGGTTGGGAAGTCACGTAATAGAATATTACAAGAACTAGAACGATTACTAGGACCCCTGATAAGGAATACGTTAGGATTTTTTTCATGACCTTCCTCTTCACTGCGAGAGGATCTTTCTAATTCTTCCGAAAGAACGAGCAAGGTTTTTTTATGTTGGCAGGCGATGAAAGGAATCGGCGGAATTTAGTTATTCAAGAAGTTCTACTTTTCCGGAAATTGGAGTGATGGAGCGGATCTTGTCTTTTTTATAATCCAATTCGTACAGAGTGTAATTATTATAAGGTCTGTATTCCTGGTCCTTGGATTGTTTTACGAACTCAGGATCTCCTAAAAAATAAACGGATCCGTTTTTCACCACAGGAAAACAGCCTACAAAAGAAGAATCGTATCTTTGTTTGGTTTTTAGATCTACTACGACGATGTTTCCCAATTTTCCGTCCGCTCTTTCAGTGAAGGATAGGACTTTTCCATCAGGACTAAAACTGATGTTCACTTGTTCCTTATTTTCCATAGGTTCTTTGGACTGAGGATTTACGGGAAAAGGATAGAATGGATCCGAGAACTTAACCAATTCTCCTGTCAAAGAAGGAAGTTTATAAAGGCGATTTTCCTTCTCCGTCGCTACACGAACTATAACTAGATCTTCTGCAACCGTATATACGTCAGTGATCTGTAGTTTTCCACTTTCTATCCAAGCTAGGGTTTTTAATTCGGTAGTTTCTAAGGAATATTTGTGGATCGGAACTCGTAAAGATTCCTCCCCATGTTCCGAGTAACGTACTTCGTTGCCAATTAGCACCAAATTTTTTTGGTCCGGAGAAACGAACGGTTGGTAACCGGGAAGGGACTTTATCTCCTTCTCCTTTTCATAATCGTATAATACGGTTTCCCATCTATCCGAATTTTTTCTGGAGAAGATCACGATGGATTTATCTTTCAAGAATCCGCTATTCCCGGGGAACGCGTCTCTTGTTCCTTTAATTGTTTTCACTTTGGAGTTGGTTAAGTTTAATAAATTCAGATCTTTGGAAGTTTTAAACAGAATATAGTTCTGTTTCCGAAAGACCGGGATCCCTTTTTCTTGGGTTCCGGTATAAACCAATCCTGTTTTCCCGTTAATCGAAGAAATGGTGATCAGTCTTAAGATCCCTTTGTCTTCCTGTACGGCATATACAGGACTCATAAGAGGAACAGGCGTAGGAGTGACAGAGAAGATCGGGTTTTGTAAGATCGATAGTATACAGATAGATCCGAGAATTCGGAGGAGAGCAAGGTTCAGAAGTTTATTTTTAGATGGTTCCTTCGCTTGCATACAGTCACTCTCCGAAAAAAACCAGGTTTCGTCAGTAAAATTTATTCGATCGAATCCGGCGAGTTTCCCCAAAGAGGATATCAGGTCAACGTTTGATCTCGAAAGTCCTAAACGTACCTTTAGCGTCTTCCCAGTGGATCGTAGCTTCCGTTACTTTGGCTTTAGAAGGGCCTCTTTGAACTGCCTTGTATAAATCTTCGATAAAAATTTTGTCTCCTTCCACTACAACTTCCACTTCTCCTGTAGGAAGATTCATCGTGTAACCTTTGAGTCGGTTCTCTTGCGCTCTTTGTAGCACGAAATATCTAAAACCAACTCCTTGTACGGTTCCTCGGATCCTAATTTTCGCTCTAGATTCGTTTTTTGCAGCCATTCAGTTATTGAAACTCCTACAACTAAATTATACTTTTTCATTCTTGAGAAGAAGCCTTATTTACCATCCAAGAAGAGAAATCCTGTAAAAACTGCCAGAGGATCTCTTTAGATTCTTCATCCGCTTCCCAGTCTTTGATCGCCTTACGGTAGCAGGAAAGCCAAACCCTTCTTGCTTTTTCGTCGATCGGAAATGGAAGATGTCGGGCCCTCATTTTTGGAGGTCCATATTTTT
Organism: Leptospira sp. B5-022; assembly: GCF_000347035.1. Classification (GTDB taxonomy): domain Bacteria; phylum Spirochaetota; class Leptospiria; order Leptospirales; family Leptospiraceae; genus Leptospira_B; species Leptospira_B cinconiae. Next base: position 153,139 of record NZ_ANIJ01000015.1, on the reverse strand, counting down.
GAACGTAATAGGGCGGACCTCCCAGGACTTGCACCATAAAGTCCGCAGACTTTACTTTGCTCTCTTCCAGATTTTCCGGAAACATCCAACGAATTTCACTGACTGCTATTTGATCATAAAAAACGGAAACAAGTTCCCGAATGGGATCTTCTCCCACTTTAGCAAATAATTCTCTAAGGCGAGGACTCGGAGGTGGAGGTCCTCCGGGAGGGGTATAAAACGTCGCGTTCATGCAGAAGACCCATTCTTTAAAAAGTCCAGTATCTTAGGTTCAAACTCATGGACTAGTTTTTGATACACATCTTTTTTAAATGAGACCACGGTCGAAAGGCATTCTTGGAAAGGGATAAATCGAACTCTTTCAAACTCTTGCTCATGTGCCGTTAGATTGCAGTCTTCCGCTCTACCATTCCAATAAAGAAGGTACCATTTTTGGGTTTGGCCTTTATACTTTTTTAGATTAGAGCTTAGATGTAGGGACTCCGGAAAATCATAATTGATCCAACTTGGATATTCATATACGATCTCAGCGTTTTGGATGCCTACTTCTTCTAAAAGTTCTCTTTGAGCGGCTAAGTCAGGATCTTCTCCATCATCTATTCCCCCTTGAGGAAACTGCCAAGAGCCTTTAAAATTCAGTCTTTCTCCTACTAAGACCTCTCCCTTAGAGTTGAAGACCACCATTCCCACGTTCTTTCTATACGGTTTGTCCATCTTAGTAGAGATTTACTTTATTGATTCGAGAGACAAGCCTATAAAAAAATTTGGACCTAAAGTGATACTTAACTCAGGAAAATTTTTAAACAAGGCAAGACAGTCATTGAGACTCTGTTTCTTTGCAGTAGAAAAATATGATAAATCAATTGCGGATGGACAAGAAGAAGGCATAAGATTCTTTGGATTAATATTCCGATCCAATAGGAGGAGATAATTCTCACGATGTCGGTCAGATATAAAATTCGCAGACCTCGAGTATTTTCAGAGAAGGATTTCGAAATTCAGGAATCCAAGATACCCGGAATCGGAATGGGATTATTCTCCAAACAAGATTTGGTCAAAGGTGATACTATCGGGTTTTATACCGGAAGGGTCCTTGACGATAAGTCGGCCAATTCCGCCAAATACTGTGAGTCCAAATATTTACTTTGGATCTGTAAAGATCATTGGATCTATGGAGAAGGTAAAGAGTCCAACTATACCCGTTATATCAATCATAGTTCCAAACCGAATGTAAGATTAGTGGTATCTACTCGCTGGAAGACCGCAAGATTCGAAGCAATGCGAAAGATCAAAGCGGGCGAGGAATTATTCTTCGATTATGGAGATGAGTATTGGATCCATATAGATGTCTCTCCGGTGGAGCAGAACTAAATTTCTATAGAACGCTATCGAAACGCCCGTATAACAACGAATAGTCAGTTTTTTTCCCAAAAGAAACAAAAAGTTTCAGGGATCCGAATCACTAATTTTAATCATATTTCATGCAAAGAGTGGATTCCCTTTAAACGATAAGGAATATTGGAGCCTGGAGTGCGGTTCTGAATTTTTTATCCGACATAAAGAACAGCGGGAGAGCTCCATACATTGAAAATAAGGAACTTCCTTATTGGACTTGGATCCTTCCGCTAATCTTGTTTTATTTCGCTTCCAAGGTATCTTTAGCCTTCCAAGTGGATACAGGGATCTCCATATCCTATCTTCCCATCCCAATCGGTATCATACTATGCTTTTGGTGGGGACCGGCTCGCACATTACCCGCGATGTATGCTAACGCATTGTTCAGCGCCAACCTCTGGGGACTTCACGATGTGGATAAATATCCCATCTATTGTCTTTGGGAAGTTTTGGCGGTGGGAGTTTCTTGGTTCTTTTTTATTAAATGGAAAAAGGGAAAATCTTGGCTACCTGACCTGAGAGAGATCGTAAGATTTTTACTCTGGGTGGCCTTTCCTGCTTCTTTATGTAACGGATTTTTGGTAGCGGGAGGACTTGTTCTATTCGGAGACCTCCCCCAGGATAAGTGGTTTGCATCTAGTCTATCCGGGTTAGTTGCCACTTTATTCGATACATTGAGTGTGTCCGCCCCTATCCTTCTATGGGTTACTCCTTGGATGGAGCTAAAAGGTTGGACAAAAACGGAAGGCGCTTGGGAAAACAGGGAAACTAGTTGGGATAGGAATAGGTTCAGAAATCTGAAGCCTAGAAAAATCGCGGAGATTATCTCGGTATTTCTACTCTGCGGGTTTTTCGGTGCGATCATACCTTCCTTAGAATATTGGTTCGTATTCGCGTTATTTGTTCTTTGGGCAGCATTGAGGTATGGGATTACCATGGCTCTTACTGCAAATATTTGGGTCCAAATAGTGACTTTAGTATTTCCTGCTCTGGTCGGTCGTTCCGAAAATTACCAATGGTTTAAGGACGATAAGCAGCTTATTTTTTTGATAAACTTGGGGATCTTATGTGTGGTCGCTTTGATAACTGGAAGAGCCACAAGCGATTCCAGAAAGGAACTTCAAAAAAGAAGAAGGATAGAAGGTAAACTTCTTCAGAGCCGAGAACAATATCGAAAGTTTTTCGAAGAAAATCTTTCCGCAAATTTTATCACGGACATCTCCGGAAATATTTTGGCCGCGAACTCTTCCTTTCTAAAGATGTTCGGGTTCGAGAACCAAACGGAAGCCTCTCTTCGGAATTTTGCGGATCTTTTTCCTTCTTATGAAGATTTTTCGTTCTTGTTACAAAAAATACGGATCAGCGCCAGACTCGAGACCCACGAAGTATTCTTTCAGGATAAGAACGGACTCCCTATCCATACGACGGGAAATTATTTCGCCACATTCGATAAGTCGGGAGGTATAGATTCTGTCCGAGGGTATTTAATGGATGATACTCTCCGTCGTAAGTTGGAAGACCAACTTATAGAATCTAAAAAATTGGAAACGATCGGGACATTGGCAGGGGGGATCGCTCACGATTTTAATAATATCCTGCAGATCATTTCCGGTTATGCGACCAGGATACAATTGGAGTCCTCTAAATTCGCTTCTCTATTGGAAATGTCCCGTTCCATTAATGCGGCTGCAGGAAGGGGAGCGATCATAGTTCGAAGACTGCTTTCCTTGGCAAGAAAGGGAGGAGGTGGATTTAAGACCATATTTGCGGACCAGCTGATCAACGAAACGATCGATCTTTTACTTCCTACATTCTCCGAAAAAATAAAATTCAAAAAAGAATACAAAGAAGGACTTCCAATAATCGTAGGGGATTATTCCCAATTAGAACAAGTGCTTATTAATCTATGTTTGAATGCGAGAGATGCGCTTCCGAATGGAGGAGAGATCTCGATACGTGCCTTTGGTGTACAAGGAGCAAATATCAGGGAATCTTTTCCACTTTCGGAACCGGCAGATTATCTTTGTATAGAAATTTCGGATAACGGAGAAGGAATGAGTGAAGAAACTAGGAAAAGGATATTCGAACCTTTCTTCACAACAAAAAACAAAACCCAAGGTAGTGGGCTTGGAATGTCCATGGTATATGGGATCATGCAAAATCATGAAGGAATGGTGCAAGTAAGTTCGCAATTAGGAACCGGAACGAGTATTCGATTGTTCTTTCCGGTGGCCAAGACCAAAACCTCCCAATTAATGGAAAAGCCTACGAAAGGGTCTCAGAGATCTACAGGTATCATTTTGGTTGTGGAAGAATCCCCTTATTTATCGGAAATCCTACAAGACCAAATGTCGGCCTTGGGGTTTAGATTGATCAGCGCGGATAGCGTTAAAAAGGCTCATGAAATATTAAGTAAATTCAAGTCTTCAGCGGTTTTGACCGTGATCGATCTGGATTTTGAAAATCTTTCTTCCTTGGAATTTTTAGAAACGATCAAAAAAGAATGTCCGGAGTTGAAAATTTTGGTCTCCGGAACGGATTTCGGGGATGGAACAAAAGAAAAACTTTCTGCACTCGGAATTAACGATCTTCTGGAAAAACCCTACAAGATCCGCGACCTGATCGAATTCTTTTATACGAAAAGTTTTTAGGGTTAAGCCGCCTTTTCTTTTACTTTAGCGTTCTTAAAGAAAAATGCAAAACCCTGCACCAAATCGTAGATAGCAGGTATCTGGGCCAAAGAGATCCCGACATCCCCGTGAGAGATCAAAGGAGTTAACACTAATTTGGATTTTTTTCGAGGAAGATTTTCTTTTAAGATCATTGCTTCTTTCGCAGGCACCACATTGTCCCCCAAACCGTGAACGATGGAAACATGGCAGTCCAATAAATGTAGCTTATCCTTTACTTGCAATTCCTGCAAAAAAGAACTTTGAGAGCCTGCATTGTCCAAGACCTCTTTCCAGATCCTCTCTCTGAAATTTTTATCTTCTCTAAGTTTGAAGAATACTTCCTTGTTTTCCGCGCTGATGTTTTCCAAAACTGTAGGAAGTTCCAAGGTGTCTCTGGAAAAACTTCCGTCTAACACACAGGCTTTTAAAGCGAACTCCAATTCTTGGTTGTCCGACTTTAGAGCATACTTTACGAAATTGTAAAGAAGGATCATTCTTCCGTATTCGTCGCCCTCATCCGATGTCATCACGTAATCCAAAGTGGATTTTACATCACAATACGCGCCGATTGTGAGTATGGAAGAGATCTTTTCTCCCACTTTCGGATCGGAGGCTGCGATGAGTCCCATACTTCCCGAAAAAGAAGGAGCGATATACGAAAGTTTTTGGTCCGGGCAATATTCTTTATTGGAAGAGATATGAAGTATCAGCTCTTTTATTTTTTCGATCGTTTCTTTTAAGATCCTGAATTGTGTTACTTCTACTAGTAACGGCGAAATGACAGTATAGCCGACTGCTGCTGCAGATCTACAAACCGCCGCGAATCTTGGGTCCTTATTTCCTAAGTAAGCCAATCCATTTACCGCTAAAATAGTTCCGCAGGATTTCCCCTTTGGAGTATAAAGAATTGCGGGGATCTCAAATCGATCCGTCTTAACTACGATCTCTTGTTCTGAGACTTTTGGCGGAGTCGGTAATTGGCAATGAAGAGCGAATTTAGCCGCCTTCCAGAAATATTTCATATTTGTATCCAAACCCGGACTCGTTAAGATCGGATAACAATTCGATGACGATTTGAAAAGTCGGGCGACTCACTCGCTTTGCTCGTGATCGCGCTCTATGCTTCAATCCGCTTCGCTTTCCGCTACGATCGGTGTCGAACAGTGAGTCAATGTCTCCAGTTTTTTCTTCGCTCCTCTCTGTTTTTTTCTCTCGCAGAGGCGTAAAGACGCGGAGAGTATAATTCTTCCAGTAGCCTGAATATTTCTCTTCTAAGTCTGGTTTTTCTTTTTTAGGAAATTGTTTTCAAAGGACTCTTTTTACCTTCCCGGCTTCGTGTGAAATATATGGTAAAGATACCGTATGGAACGGAGAATCCACATTCCAGACCGTATATCCACGCTTCAGTCGCCCGGGTAACCACTATTCCGCCAATCAATCGATCGAAACGGCAAATTCTACTTTGCAGACTTTTTCCCAGGTTTCATTTTCCGAGAAAAAAATCACATTAGGGTATTCGAATGAAAAAAGAAAAAAGTACCAGGAAAAAAATTCTATCTGAGGAAAATCCGCCTTTAAGCAAGGAAGAGATCCGGCTCCTTCTAAACGCCTCCAAAACTCATGAAAATCATTATCTATGGTTTCGAATGTTGTATTCTTTCGGACTCCAACTTTCCGAGTTAGTCTCTTTACGAGTGGAGGATTTGGATTGGTCCCAGCATAAAATATTGATCCACCATTCCCAAACCTTAAATCCCAGGAATCCTTCCATCCCCCTGTCTTTAAGAAGGGATCTTTGGTATATTTCTCAGGGTAAACAGGGAGAAGACTTTTTGTTTTCGGGCAGAATGGGCAAACTTCGTCCTAGGACCGTTCAAAAAATGTTTTCCAAGCTAGAGGAACTGACGGGTCTTCCTATTTCGGTATTTCGACTCAGAAGAAGTTTGGCTTCTCACCTGATCGAGGCAGGTTGGGATCTGGAAAGTATCCAGGAACAGCTGGGGCTTTCTTCCCAAAAATCCCTCAGAGATTTGCTTGGAAAGAAACCAAAACGGCCTCTACTCAAGATATTTCCATTGGAGGAAATTAACGGCTCTGCGGCATAATATTCCAAATTTAGGATTTTCCAACTATGAGAGAATAGAGGAGATGGGAAAAAATTCTTGTAAAACCCCATTTCCTAACTATTTTAGTCTACGGCGAACTTTCCGTTCCCCTTTTGTATCTAAAAAAGGAAATTTTCTTTGTCGGAATATGATCTTATGGATCGTCGCTCGGAGCCTAGCTTGGAAATTAAAACGAAAAAAGTAGGGAAACACACCCTAGTCCAATTGGATGGCAGGCTGGATATCACTCATTCGGACGAGGTAGAGGCAAAACTTCTAGACGATGTCCAAGCCGGAACAGGTGATATAGTCATTAACTTGCAAAATATTTCTTATATATCTTCTTCCGGGATCAGGATCTTTGTCGGGATGGTCCGGGAACTGGAAAAACAGAATCGAAAACTCAAACTTTGCAATATCACACCTAACGTTAAAAAAGTTTTCGATGTTGTGGAATTGTTGGATCTTTTCGAAGTCTACGAAACCGAACAAGAAGCATTAGCTACATTAAAATAATAAGCCGGGGGTGCTTTTTATAATGGGTTCCCCCGCGAGCACAGAAGACCGGTCTTCCGAAATTTACGGACTTATCGGTCTTTTCTTTTTATCAGTACTTTCTCTGTTAATTTTTAGGATCTCCGGCTTGGAGTTCCCGCCCGTGTGGCCCGACGAAGTTTTATTCTATTCTCCCTCCCTTGACTTTGCTAAAAATGGCCTCTTCCGCACGGAAGTATTAGAAGGTTTAGTAAAAGGAATGGAGACTAAAACTCTTTGGATGCCTCCCGTCTTCTTTTTGTTAAACGGTTGGGTTATCGGATTTTCGGGAGAAGGTCTCGAAGTCCTAAGATTATTCGCTGCGATCTTATCCGTTGCGAGTGTCTGGATATTTTGGTTTATACTTAAAACATTCGATTATTCACCGATCGCAAGGCTTGGAGCTTCCTTACTTTTATTCACGGATCTATTGTTCTTAAGAGTGGGTTGGACCGCAAGAATGGAAGCTCTTTGTCTATTTTGGGCGCTTCTATCTTTACTAGTACTTGCAAAAAAAGCGAAATGGAAAGGAGAAGTTCCTCTCCAACAATACGAATCATTCTTAGCCGGATTCTTTTTAGGGATCTCATTTTTATCACATCCATTCGGGGCGATCTTCGGAGTACCCGCATTACTTTTGATCCACCAGGCAAAAGCTTGGAAGGTTTGGATGTTTTGGTTAGGCGGAGCATTGCCGATAATCGCTTGGGGAATTTGGATCCATCCCGATTGGGAAATTTTTTTCTACCAATTCGGAGCGCAGTTCGGAAGAAAAAAAGATCTGTTTCAGTCTTTCTCACCGATCACAAAGATCAAAGTATTATTAGGCGGATATGAATCTCCGGGATTGAGACTATTCTTTTATTTGGCGCTCGTCTACGGATTATGGGTGGTGCGAGGAGAAATAAAGGACAAACCGAAGTCCGCATTCTTCTTTTCCGCTTGGACAGTTTCGATCTTATTTTTTTTGATCTTATCCACCGAATATTATTACGTAATGTATTTGTGTATCCCATTGTCTGCTTTGGGAGGATTTTTTTTCGAAAGGATCAGAAGTAGAAGAGTGCAGTTCATCGCAGCTATATTAGTATTTTCCAATGTAGCAATTTTAGTGAACGCGTACAAAAGAATAGGATTCGGAAATCCCGAGTTCGATCTGAAGGACAGATTTTATGAGGTATTGGGACCGGAACTCAAAGGTTCTAAAAAGATATATCTGCAAGCGATCCCGGATCCTTATTTCCACATCCGAAAAGAATATCCGAATTTGAAAGTATTGGAGTTTATTCCCGGAGAACTTCCAATCCCGAAAGAAGATTTTATACAAACTCTGGATTCAATAGATACGTTCGTATTCTCTGAGCGCCAAAAAAGAAATGAATTCGTGCAGGCATACTTAGAGGAGAATTCCTCCAAGTTCAGAAAATTCAGGATCTCGGCGGAACCTTCTACACTTAGAAAAGTGGCAAATGTAGAAGCGGAAGTCTATCGCAGAAGATAATCAGAATCTATCTCAAAAATACTTAAAAATAGCCTTTTAGTGAACTCTTGCCTTCCCCTTCGCTTGCACATCCTGTGCAAACCTCCGGGCCGCTTCGCCATCCTGGCTTCGCTCTCAGGCAAAGAGTTCACTCAAAGGAATCGTTTTTTAAACGCTCTTGAGATAGATTCTGATTATCTTCCATTGTCTTTGATCTTTTTGAGAAGGTTCCGATTGGCTTCCTGACGCAGGATCGCGTTTTCATATCTTCTGATCTCCACTTCCGATTCGGGTTTCAACTTGGGGATAGGGCAGGGTTTTTTATTCTCGTCCAAGGCAACGAATGTGAGATAAGCGGTCGTAGCGCGGGTCACGATCCCGGTATAAGGATTTTCTTTGGACACCTGAACACCTATTTCCAAAGAACTTCTTCCCGCATAATTCGCAGAAGCTTTTAAGATCACATGATCCCCCAAGGAGATGGGCTCCAGAAAATTCAATTTATCAACACTTGCAGTGACAGCCTCCCTTCCACAATGTCTTTGCGCAACCATGACTGCGATCAAGTCTATCCAAGACATTAAGGTCCCTCCGAAAAGGGTACCATAATGATTGGTATGGTCGGGCATAACTATATGCCTGGTTTCCGCTGCGGATTGTTTCGGTGTTTTGATAATTTCTTCCGACATCTGAAGTTTAGACGAACAATCCCGGTATTACGTTCTTATAATTGGCATTGCAGTATAAAATCGTTAAATACTTGAGCGATATAAACTCTTTCCTTATATGTAAGCGCGGTACTTCCCGCAGATATCAATTCACCGGAGTTGGAAAAAATTTCTTGGATAGAGTCATCCGGAGAAATACTAAATATTTTGGTGGGAGAATGAGATTCCGCATTACTTGCATGTCTCAGGAATTTCATTACGGACGGATGTGTGGCAGTAAAGATGGTTCCTTTTTCATCTATCTCCAGATTGTCCGGTCCGCCTTCGAGCACGATCTGTTTTGGGTCTCCTAATAAGATCTTTCCGTTTTCCCTTTTGATATCGAATTTTAATACCGCTCCGAGCCCGAATCCCGCTCTGTATAAATATTCCTTTCCATCCTGTCTTTTTACGTATAATATTCCGTTTCCGTAATATAATGGGTTTCCTAAGGAAGACCAATTTTTTCCGTCATAATAAGCGATCTCCGCTCTGCTGATCCTGAAAAGGTCCTGGAATAGGTAGGTGGACAGCCCTCCTGCACCATGATCATTGGAAACAAAAATTTCGTTTTCGGATGCGACGGATAGATCGTTAGGACTTGTGATCAAAGGATCTTGTAAAGTTTGGATATGTTTCCATTTTCCAGCCTTGGATTTTGCGGAAGGTTTTTCCGTTCTTTCAAAAACTTCTATCGAATGTTCTTTGTATAATGTGATATGAGAGATCACATATAATCTGTATTTTCCGTTTTGGTTCAGAAGGCTCATCCCGTGAGGTCTGAAGTTTTTTGGATATTCTACTTCCAATAATTTGGGTTCCAGCGGGGAAGAATTCAGGTCCAAAAAGTAGATCTTTCCTTCTTGGTCTTTGATCCTTCTTTCGTGAGAAGATACATAAAGAAGTCCCGCCTCTCTATCAATGGCCAAATCTTCCGGGCCTGGCATTCCGGAAATTTTGGAGCAATTTTTTAAAGGGATATCTTTGACATCTCCGGAACAATTACTGAAAAGCAGGCCTATAACGACGAATACTGTGGGTAGAATGGAAACTCGCATGGGGTCCAAAGATCTGCCCTAAATCCGGCAATGGCAACCAGATTCAAAGTTTGAGATTGAATTTTATTCTTGCATTTTTTGTGCAGTGCATAAAAATGGAGTGAAAAAGGAATAGCAAGGCATGGACAACCAAAAACTAAACGATATCATCAATGCCGGGATTGGGGCCGTCCAGACTTCGAAAGAGATTTTCGATAAACTTCTCCAAGACCTAAACGACGGCAAGGAGAAGGTGGAGCAGAGATTCGACGAACTCAAAGCCCAGGGAGAAAAAGACCTGAGCGAGAATGCGTTAAAATTCAAAGTTCCTCTGGCTTGGGGAATCGTTAAAATAGAAGAGATTCGGGAGAATATCTTAAAACAATTTTTGAAGAAATGATGGGCGGATTTTTCCCATGGAATAGGAAACGATCATGTTTCGATTTTCAGAGGGAAGGAATTCCGCACTAGGTCGCTTTTTACTCTTTCAACTATCTTCCCTCTTCCTATTTACTTCATTACATTCCCAAAACCTTTCGACAAAAAAATTAACACTTCATTCAGGGGAATTGATTCTTGTAACCGAACAAAGTCCTTCTAAGGCCAGATCCGAAAAGGTCTACGGTGCTTCCACACTTTTAAAAAGGGAATATTCTCCCGCTTCTACATTTAAAACCTATCTGGTTTTGTCTTTATTGGAGAATCATAGCATCGATCCCCAAGAAAGGATAGAATGTTCAGACAAACATATTTCGAATTCCCCTAGGTTTTTGGATCTAAGAGATGCATTATTCTATTCTTCAAATGATTATTTCGAAAAAGTTTTTCCTAAGTTGGGAAAAGAAAAACTGGATCTTACCCTACGCAAGATCCGCTATTTAGAAAATTCTAAATCTAATGTAAAAGTTGAGGATTGGTGGATCGATCTTTCCGGTTTGAAACATGGAGGAAAGATAAGATTAGCTCCCCAAAAAATACATTCTTCCTGGGTGAAAATTTTTGAGAACGCTTATGGACTTCCTAAGAACATTATGGAAGAATGGCGAAAGACTCTTTACTGGTCCGAATGCCCTGAAAGAGAGGCTAACGTGTATGGTAAGACCGGGTCATGGGAAGGAAGTTTTTGGTTCCAAGGTGCTTTGGTAAGATCGGATAACGATTATGTCATATATACGATCTTAAATAGAAGTAAATCGGCATCAAGGATGGAAACGATCCAAAAATTTTACGAATTAACAGGATGTAAGATTCCGAGTTTGGAATAGAGAAGAGACGTAAAAAGAGGACTTTCGGAGTGACTGGACTTGAACCAGCGACCCCTTCCCCCCCAGAGAAGTGCGCTACCACTGCGCTACACCCCGGTCCTCAAGAGTATAATTTTTCGGGACCGATCCCTATGTAAACCGGTTTTTAAGAACTAAGCTTGGAGAGAAGAATACATCAGCAAAGAAAATCAGGGGAGACAAACCAGATGATCTGTCCTCCTTGGAATTTTTCTCTAGGGATATTCACCGCAAGTGCGGAGCCGGGCGTGAATAGAAAAGATTTTCCTACTCCTGAAATTCCCAGTAGAGTTTCAGCAAACACACTTACGTCCGGGCTATGACCCACTAAAAGGATCGCATCCGAGTTGGAATTGTCTTTGAGAAGGGGACAGATCCTAAAGTAGTCTTCTCCGGGAAGAAGATATTCTGCGGATTCGGTTTCTAATTCAGGTTTCAGGATCTTTGTATAAATTTCCGCACTTGTTTTGGTGCGAACATAGGGACTGTGGTAGATCTTTTTGATCTTAAATCCGGTTTGAAAGAACCGGGCCATCTTTTCGATATCCGCAATTCCTTTAGGAGTAAGAACCCTGGAGGAATCTTTGCCGTCTTCTGAATGGGGATCGGCTTCCCCATGTCTGGCTATGATGATCTTCATAGAATAAATGTAGAATTGTGCGTACGCGTTCTAATAAAAAGGATTGCTTCGAGAAGCAATGGAACTATCGTCTCCGGCACTTGGTCTAAGGATTTTTGAATGCCTCAATTTGCAATTGAAATAGAGCACCTACGCAAATTTTATCCGAAAGTAAAAGCATTACAAGGAATTGATCTAAAAATTCCGCAAGGCGGGATCTTTGGTCTTCTCGGTCAAAACGGTGCCGGCAAAACTACTTTGGTTCGGATCTTACTCGGGTTTTCCAAACAGACCGAAGGTCATTGTAAAGTTTTGGGTTTGGAACCTTCTCCGCTTGCCAGAACTAAGATAGGTTATCTTCCGGAACGAATGGCTATCCCTACGTATTTGAGTGGGAAAGAATTTTTAGAAGCAAGTTTCAGACTGGCATTGGTGCCTTCTTCTATTGCAAAAAAGAAAAGTAATGAATTCTTAGAAAAGTTGGGATTGGCAGAAGCCGCAGATCGAAAAATTTCCACTTACTCCAAAGGTATGCTCCAAAGATTGGGACTTGCAAACGCTCTTGGAGCCGAGCCCGAACTTTTACTTTTAGATGAGCCTGGCACAGGTTTGGACCCCGCAGGTTATAAGGAATTTAGGGAATTAATTTTAGAAGAAAACAAGAAGAGAGGAGTCACCATTCTGATCAACTCTCACCGTTTATTAGAGGTTGAACAGATCTGTACCGAGATAGGCATTCTTCATAAAGGAAATCTAATGGCCCAGGGTAAGCTGGACGAATTAAAACAGGGTAAGGATAGGATCCGTATCCGTTTGGAATCGGCGCCTGAATCTTATTTGGAAGAGATCTCTTTGGAACATAAGATAGATGGAAAAACCTGGGAAATACGTCCTAAGCCTGAAGTGGATCTAAAAAAATTACCTGCGATCTTAGTGGAGAAGGGAGCGGAAATTTTTCTCTACGAAAGGAAGACCGAATCTTTGGAGGATGTTTTCTTTAGACTTACCCAAGGCTCCGGAGATAATGGAGGATCAAATTGAGTTCTCAGACTGATTTCAAATTTTTTATCTCCTCCATGTTCCGTCAGATCGGGACTCTGCTTCGACTAACGTTTATCCAGGTCCTCAGACGAAAGGCGATTTTCTTTTATTTTTCTCTTCTCGGATTTTTTCTGTTGGGAGAATGGACCTGCACCACTTCGGTAGGAGGAGAGACAAGTCACGGCGTTTCTTCTTATATGTATTTTATCCTGACATCTTTTTGGAGTCTGGTCTTTCTGGTGATCCTAACTTCGGATCTTCTCCGCCAAGACATGGATTCTCAAGTCCATACTTTATGGTTGAGCCGTCCAGTGGACCCGTTCGCGTATGTGGGAAGTAAGGGACTCACTTTACTGATCTGCGTTCTACTGTTCGTACTTCTTACGTTTGGGATCAGCTCCTGGTTCTCCCTGGAAATTCCTTGGGAGTTTCTTTGGTATCAGGGAACCATGATGATGGTGTATTCGTTTTTTGTTTTATTTGTACTTTTAATTACTCTCTTCTCGAACCAATCCCTTGCGATCGTGAGTTCTCTCGGTCTCATCCTTTTTAGCTGTATTTTGGATTTTGTTGCCTATAACCAAAACATCGATTTGTCCGAAGAAGCGAGTGATATTAAAAAATTCGTTCTAAAAACGATCTACTGGATCCTACCCCAGGTCGGGACTGTTTTTTATCATTCTTTCGCGCTTTTTTTAGGGAAGGCGGATCCGAAAAATTTCTACGGACCTTACTCTTTCGTCCAAGTAGGAGTATGGATCGTCATTTTAAAATCCACACTTTGGTGGAGCACTCGGCACAAAGAGATTTAGGCCCTCAGGGGTTTGGGGAATTTAATCTAGGGTTGACAAAACCTGCTCAGCAGTAGGATATAGCAGGCCCTTCCGCCGAGCGAAAATGAATATAAATTGGTACCATTTCGAAAAGGAAGGATACTATCTGAGCGTTCGGAACGTAAACGAACGTATTGAAAAGCTAAATCCTCTCTATATTCGGTTTAACACCTTGAATAAAAGTGTGGATAAACTGCTCAGCGTTCTTTTGGACAGGTACCTAGTCTATTTGGATGCGATCTCCTTGAAAGAGTCCGTTTTTTCTATTTTGAGAGAAAGCGCGATGAACGCCGTTAAGGCAAATTCCAAACGTATCTTTTTCGCCGAAAATAATCTGAACATTTCCAATCCGGACGATTACGTTAGAGGGATGGCGAATTTTAAGAAAGAAATGATCAAAGACAAGGAAAGATATGCAGCCTTGTTGGAAAAAGTTAAATTCCATTGTTTGATCACTCTGGCCTTTAATCGAACTAGCTTCTTGATGAGAGTTTCGAATAACGCTCCTATCATTGCGGAAGAATTAAAACGTGTAGAGAACAGGATCGGCAAGAGTAAAGAATACAACGACTTGGGTGAAGTTTTTGCAGATCACGCCGACGATTCTGAAGGCGCGGGTCTTGGGCTTGCCATGTCCCTTCTGATGTTAAAGAACGAAGGGATAGCTGCTGATTCCTATAAGTTAAAGGCGGAAGGAGGGATTACTTCCGCTTATATCAAAATTCCGTTGGACTTCAAACATCGAAATGTTTCCTACCAACGTACGGTCGAAATTATCGCAGAGATAGATAAACTTCCCACATTTCCGGAAAACCTAAATCAGATCATGAGTCTGATCAATAAGCCGGATTCTTCCATCCAACAGATCACCGAACAAGTCGGAAGGGACGTTTCCTTATCCACCAATATCCTAAAACTCGCCAACTCCGCCTCTTTTGCACAAGGAAGAAAGGTGGAAACATTGGAAGATGCGATCAAACTGATCGGTCTATCGGAATTAAATAATATTCTTTTGAGCCTTGGGACAAAAAAGATCCTGGAAGAAAGATACAAAGAGTTCGAACATATCTGGGAGATGTCCAGTCTTTCCGCCTATATTTGCAGGAGATTAGGAGAACGAATGGGCTGGAAGAAAACGTTCCTGACCAATCTGGTCTGTGCCGCACTTCTTCATAATATTGGGCTTGTACTTTTACTCTCTTTAGAAGGAGATACGATTGAAAAGTTAACCGATATCTCCGGCAAAAAACTTTTACCTTCTACCTTAGGTTTGGAAGAGGCTGCACTAGGGATCACACATACTTCCTTAGGAGGTATGATCTGCGAAAAATGGAATTTTTCGGATACGATCAAGGTGGCCGCAGAATACCACCATAGACCGTTGATGGCCAAAAAAGAATCCAGAGACATTGTATTTGCAGTCTACTTATCCGATTGGATCATAGATTGTTTGGATGGTAAAGCCGATCCGGCTGCCATTCACTGGGAAGTTCTCCAACATTTTGGTTTTAAGAAGGATGAAGAATGGTTGGAGTTCGGTAAAAAGGTCATAGAAGAATATAAAGCCTTCCAGAAATATTCTTCCTAATCGTTTCTTCTCAAAAAAAACTTTACACCTTATATAGCGCCCGAAAGTCTAAGTACCAGTTTGCATATGATTGCCTAATTGTTTACAACCTTTTCCTCAAAGGACCCTCGTATCACGGGGGAGTTACATGAAATAGTCTGATTGACTGCCTATATTTATAGTCCGTCTCAAAACTGGAGCCAACGATTAGTATCGTGATCCTGCTACAGTAGCTTGGGACAGCCTATTATAGGTTTTGGCAAAAAAAATGAATCAAAAACGATCTTTGAATTTATCCGTATGGGATGCGGATAGAGAAAAAGAATTTATCAAAATTGCAGAGGACCTCCGTATCTCCGATCCGATCTCAGCGAGGATTATCGGAGAACAAGGACAAGAGTTTCGACTCGAACTAGGAAGTTTAAAGGAAGAAGGAACCGGAATTTTAACCGGAGCACTTCGCTTTAATGCGGATTCTAGTTTGGATCTTCCGGTTGCGGGAGATTGGGTCCTTGTCACAAAATTAAGCGAAGAAGAATATCTTATCCACAAAGTCCTTCCTCGAAGAAGTTTACTCGTACGAAAAGTCAAAGGAGAAACTTTAAGACCGGATCCGATCTGTGCAAACATGGATCGAATTTTTCTTTTACAAGGTTTGGACGGGGATTTTCAACCGAGAAGATTGGAAAGGACTTTGATACAGATCTGGGAAAGTAAGGCAACGCCTGTAGTCGTACTGACCAAAAAAGATCTGTATGCAGGTAGAGAAGAAGAACTTAAAGAGAAGATCCTTATCGTTCAAAAGTCTTGTCCCGGTGTGGAAGTATTCTCCGTTTCGAATCATAAACAAGAAGGTTTGGAAGAATTAGAAACGTTTTGGAAAGACGGATCTACTTCCGCTTTTATAGGATCGTCGGGAGTGGGTAAGTCTTCTCTTCTTAATTTATTGATCGGAGAAAAGATCCGATCCGTAAACGAAGTCAGAGAATCGGATTCCAAAGGAAGACATACCACTACCAATAGATGGATGTTCCGTTTGGATTCCGGCGCTTGGATCTTAGACACTCCAGGTATGAGGGAGATTCAACTTTGGTCAGACGGCTCCGGATTGGAAGAGACCTTTCCTGAAATTTTCGAAGCGGCTTCAAATTGCCGATTCCATGATTGTTCGCATATAAGTGAACCTGATTGTGGTGTGAAGGCTGGGATAGAGAACGGAAAAATTTCAGAAGAAAGATTCAAAAGTTATCTGAAACTCAAAAGAGAGTTGGAAAGGACCGCGAATTTAAGCGCTCCCAACTCGGTTGAGTTCAGAGAACAAAAAGCGAAGTGGAAATCCATCCACAAAGAACAAAAAACAATGCAACAACAACGAGACCGAGAAAGGTATCGTTAGTTTCGAAGAGAGCAGAGGGTCTCCTCTGCTCTTTTTAATCGATCTGAAAAAACTCCACAACCTTATAAAAATCTTCCGCCTTTAACTCTTCCGGTCTTTTATCTAAGGAAATTCCTGCAGACTCTAAACATTCCTTCAATTTAGATCTTAAATTTTCATGCGAGATTTGGAGGGGAAGACCGTTCGGATAAAAGGAATCCAATGGGGCTTCTTTGATGGATGAACCTATCTTTTTTCTTTTGCCCCAAAATAAGGTCCTGCATAATATTTCTAAAACTTGATAAGATGTTTTTTGGGAAAATCTTTTGTCTGAAACAAACGTGAGAACGCTCGAATCCACATTGGGAGAAGGATAAAAACATCCAGCCTTGATCGTCTTTTTACTTCGGAATTTTCCGTAGGCTCCCGCATAAATAGAAAGAGAAGAGATCTCTTTAGTGATTCTTTGCGCGAATTCTTTTTGTACCAAAAAGACCGCTCCTAACAAATTCGGAAGCTTTTCCAATGAAAGAAGTATGAGTTCGGAAGTGATATAATAAGGCAGATTTCCGAATAAAAAACAGGAGCTATTTTCTTGTTCGGATAATGTTTCTCTCGCATCTCCTAAAATGATTTCCGTTCCAGGAAGGAATTCATTTAGCCATTTATAATATACCGGATCGATCTCGTACAATCTCAGCTTTTTTCCGAGGCCGTAGAGTATGTGGGAGAGTGCTCCTAAACCCGGGCCGATTTCCAGGATCAGTTCCGCTCTGTCGATCAGTTCCGGAGCTGCGCTGGAGAATAAAGTTTTTACGGCGTTTGGATCGATTAGAAAGTTTTGCCCCCATTTTTTAAGCGGAGCAGAAGATCGTTCGGATAAGAATTCCCGGATTATATTGGGTTTATAAAACGGGTATTCCGGGGAGTTCATCACTTCCAATAAACTTCCAACCGGGAGCGATTCCAAGCTGTTTTCTAAATCGATTCCAGTCTCTCGGATCATCTTTCATCCCAAATCTGGAAAGGATGAGTATGATCCCTTCTCCTTTTTTTGTCCGGTTTGCTAAAGTGAGAAGGGAATCTTTTCCGACTTCGAATCGGATCAGTTTTTGGCCTGGGTCCGGAAGTTGAAATTCCACGAACCTAGGGACTAAGATCCAATTTTCAAAACCTGCGGTCTTAGGTTTTTCTTTTCCTCCGTATTTCAGGGATAGGTTTTGGTTTCTTCTTAAACATTCGGAGATCCATTCCAAGCAGGATTCATGTTCAATATAGATCTCGTTTCTTGTTTTGGAATTTCCGCAGAATCTTTCCGGATCTTTGCCCAAGGACTTATACAGAATTTTGGAACTATACTTACATTTTCCTGCAAGAACTAATCTGTTCTTTTCTTGGACCAAAAAGGTGAATCGATCTCCGAAAAATACATCGGGAAGCCGTATCCAAGTGGAAGAATTCGCCAATAAAAATTGGAAACCGCAACAGATACAAAATCCCAAGATCCAGATGTTCTTGAGTAATGGGTGAGTACGGGTCTTATTCTTTACGGAATCAGAAAGATCTAAGTTGGAATTCTCGATTTTATCGGAAGCGAGCAATTTCCATAAGAATAAGAAGTTTAAGAATAAAAACCAGATCACTAAACCGAAAAACTTTGTGGGTCCTCGATAATGATACACCCAATTCCAATTCGATTCACCCCAATAGAGAGTCACCTTTTCTAATATTTCCAAAAGGAATAAAACGATCTGCCAGAACGGTTTGGCGAGTAAGGAAAGATGCACTGATTCTAATGATAAAGAAAAATATAATAGAGGAAGTAATATCCCGCAGATTGGGACCAAGATCAGATTTAAACCCAGAGAACCGAAACTATAGGTCCCAAAAAAATAAATTAAAGAAGGTAAAGTGCCTATCCCTGCGGATAAGGAAACCAAAAGATTTTCTTTCCAAAAACCTAAAAATCGACTTAGGATCGTTTTATCTTCCGGTATGGGGGGAATACATTTCTGGAAAATAGGAAGCAAAAGTAGAATGCCTGATACTGCACCGAAAGAAAGTAAAAAAGAAACTCCGAAAGAACGAACCGGGTCCCAAAGATAAACTAGTCCGACAGAAGAGATCAATAGATCTGCTGGTCTAGATTTTCTAAAAAACAATGATTGTAAGAGTATCCAGGTTGCGAATATCCATGCTCTTGCAAGTGAGATCGGAAAACCTAAACAGGTTAAGTAAATGAGTCCCAATAGCACAGGGAGTATTCTCGGAATATAATATCCTAAAAAAGGAATTCGTTTTAGGATCACAAACATACATCCGATTAAAATTCCCAAGTGTAGGCCTGAGGCTGCGAATAAATGTAAAATCCCTCCTTCTCTAGCATTCTTCTTAAATTCTTTGTCTAAACCTTTTGCATCTCCTAAAACCAATCCTAAGGAAATTTCCTTGGCTCTACCTTCTATCTTTGCTTTATCCAATGTTTGGTTGATCTTTTGGGAGAATTGTTTTTTCCAGAAACCGGATTCTTCTAAAAAAGGAGCGGATCTTTTGGTGTAACCGAAGATCGCTAAAATAAAAAATAAGATCACTCCCCAAGAAAAGCTGGAGATCTTTTTTCCTGAGGAAAATGAAAGAGAAAAGAATATTATACTAATTGAATGTATCGCCGTCCAAACTATGACGAGGTCCGGAAAGAAAATATCTAGAAATAAAGCGGATAAAAGTCCAAGGATTAGATAGGAAAATAAGGAGGACGGGATCCAGTCTCGGTAGTTTTGTTCCAAGTATTCGCCCATACGAATACCTGTCTCGGGATGTCGGGATCGCACGCGGAATTCTCATTCCGCGGTATATTTTAGTTCGAAACTTTTGAGATCCCGATCCCGAGTCTGTCTCTCACATTATCCAAGATCTGGGACGAAGCCGCTCTTGCTTTATCGGAACCTTTTTTCATGACGGATCTTACGTATACTGGATCAGCCGAGATCTTTTCTCTTTCTTTTCTGTAAGGCCCGAAATAATCTAAGATCGTTTCTAACAGTGCTTTTTTGAGATCTCCGTAACCGGTCCCCGGGTTGGTAAATCTGGATTGCAGATCTTTTTTGTCGGACTCGTCTAAGAAAAGGGAATGGATCGCATATATTATACTTTTTTCATAATCCTTCGGTTCTTCCACTCCGGCGGAATCCGTGAGAATTCCCATTACCGATTTTTTTAACTTCTTCTCATCATCGAAAAAGTTGATCGTATTTCCATACGACTTGGACATTTTTGCACCGTCCACTCCGGGCACAATCGCAGTCTCCTCGTCAATTTCAGGTTCCGGAAGTTTAAAAGTTTCTCCATATTGGGAGTTGAACTTCTCCGCTATATCTCTTGCGTATTCTAAATGTTGCTTTTGGTCTTTTCCTACCGGCACCTTATCACTATTGAATGCAAGAATATCCGCTGCCATTAATACCGGATAAAAGAAAAGTCCACCGCTCGGAACAATTCCCTTTGCGACTTTATCTTTATAAGAGTGAGCTAATTCCAATTTAGGAACTGTGATCGACATGCTCAAATACCAAGTGAGTTCCGTGACTTCCGGAACTTCCGATTGGATCCAGAAAGCACATTTGTCCGGATCAATTCCTAAGGCTAAAAAATCGCAAACGGCATCATAAGTATTTTCCGTTTGGTTTTTTGCGGAACTAAAAGTAGTCAAGGCATGTAAATCTGCCACAAAACAAAATAGATCTGAATTGTTTTGATAATCGACTAACTTGCGTATAACGGAGAAGTAATTTCCTAAATGTAATTTACCAGAAGGTTGTACTCCGGTCAATATCCTCATTGTTCCTCCGAGGAAGAGAATCGGTTTTGTGGATCGTCGAAAGTTTTTCCGGATAGACGTTCGTACTCGGCCTTTAATGCGCTTAGCTCCGAATCCAACTTTCTATGAGCGGTCAGTTTGTTAACGGTGAACTTGTCTTTATAGATGACTGCGTAGTTAAATAATAGCTGCGCCATATCCACAAAAACGTATTCCAAAGTTTTGCCGTTTAAACGATTCCCGGAGACCATCGTGGAATCATAATATGGTATGAATCTGTGAAGGACTTTCACTTCTTCGATCACTTTTTCTTTAGAAGCAAGGACCCTTTCGTTTAATTGTCCTTTCGTTTCATAATCTTTTGCTAATAGATGGTTTTCCACCAATACGTTGATTTTTTCCGCAAATTTTCCCATGAAGGCGGAAGCTTCCGAAAGTAATCTTAGCAAGTTTACCGTGATCTGGTCTTCTACGGATCCGCCTGAAGTATTTTGGTTAAAATTGGAGAAAGTATATTGAAAGCTGGGATACTTTTTGTTGAACGCATCCAATTGTCTAAGAAGATTATTAATTTCCTCTATCTCCGCTTTGAATAGGCCGGGTTGGATCACCAGCACATCCCTATTATGGTTTTTGGTCCCGATCTTAACCATTCCTTCCAATAAAGGTGTGTAACATGACTGAAAATCACGAAGTAGGATATGGATCAGTTTATGAGGCATTCCTTTATATGAGGATTTAAAGGCCGCAGAGTTCATATTCTCCGGCATATGATGGGCGAAATAATCGTCTACAACCCCGTTCAAGAAATCGAATGAGATCTTTCCATTATCGTCTATTTTGAAATAACGTTGTCTTAGACCGTGTAGTTCTTCTTTCTTGTTCATCCTTGTCAGAATATCATCCGACAATTTGATCAATGTTGTTTCCACTTCTTTGGTTATATCGGGAGAACCCTGGAATTTGGTTTCGTTGATCGGAGGAACATTCAGAGAATCTAATATTTCGTCCCAAGTGATCACCTTTTTATTGGAAACCACATAGAATGCCCGGATCGCATCCGTAAGTTTGGGTCTTCCGTTTTCCAGATTTAATCCATAGTTCAAGCCGGATATGATGGACGGAAGTTTTACGGATAATTTTTCGTCCTTCTTTACCAACTCCGGAACATGGCCTAAGATGATATCTCTGGCGTCGTTCCTGGAAAGATGACGTGCATAATACATCTGCATCTTCAAAGATCTGTTCAAAAAGATCTCCGGAGAAATTTCGTCGATGAAGAGCGAATCTAAAGAGATGAAGTTATTGAAAAATTTATTAAAATTCAGTACCACATTGTAGACCAATGGTCTCCAATGTCTCCAACCTTGGCTTTCCGCAAGCCTAAGCGCCTGTAATGTGGATATGATCTGGTCTTCTTTTAATGCTTTGAATAATCTTTCTACAGAAGGAGCGATCTTGGAATTTCTTCCTAAAAAACCTACTTCTACAGTTCCGGTTTCTTTTGCAAATTTCGTAATATTCGCATTTCCACCGAAAAGGTTGGCGAGAAATCCTAGACCTGCTCCGGCATCCTGTTGTCTTTTTACAGGTTTAGGCGCAGCTTTGGAAGAAGCGGAGGAGGACTGAGATGATTTTGAAGATCTATCTTCTTCTTCCGGTTTTTTGCCTGATTCTTCTTTCTTCTTTTGTTCGAACTCTTCGTCGACTTTTTTCATCAAGTCGATACGAATGAATATATCGTTCGATTTTTGTATGACTTCGTCTATCTTCTGTTGGTGTTCCGGAGAACGTGTCTTTCGATAGAGGTCTGCGAAGACCTTATGGGCGTCTGTGCGAGAAGTAGACAAAACTTATTCCCTCTCGTTAAGCGGGTTCTCCACAATTTGCGCGTTCGCAGGTGCTCCGAAATTGAAGAGGGACGCAGGTAAACCTATACCGGTTTGGACTCCGGAAAAACTTACGGAGGTATATTCTCCTGTAGATCTGCTCTTCATTCGGAGGGAACGAGGAGTATTGTCAGGACCTAGGGTAACCACGATCTCTTCGTAAGTTCTGGTTGCTGATTTTAGGCGAAGCGAACCTCCCACTGGGGTCACCTCTTCGTATCCGGAGAGTAGGCCAGCCATTCCTCCGGTCATACCTTTTACGTCCTGTTTTCCTACAATTCCTCTGGAAGGGGAATAAAACCAAAGATAACGTCCGTTGGAAGCGATGACCCTTCCGTCGGAAAATTTTACATGGATATGATTCGGTTTTTGATAAGACAGAGTTCCGGTGAGTTCATTATTGATCGTAATACTCGCCCGAAAACTGGAAATTTCGGCCATCTTTCCGATGACGCCGCTTAACCGTTCCTTGCCAGGATCGGATAAAATAGAAGTGCCGCAGACCAGTAGAGCTGCGGCACCCAAAAAGGATAAGATACCCTTGGATGAAGCCATAATCGTTCCTACTATGGCTTCATTAGACGAAATTATCCAAGTACTTTTTTAAACTCGTCGGTCAGAGCCGGCACGACTTCGAAAAGATCTCCTACGACTCCGTAGGTAGCTACTTTGAAGATCGGAGCATCTCCGTCCTTATTGATAGCCACGATATACTTGGAGGAACCCATTCCGGCTAAGTGCTGGATCGCTCCGGAAATTCCGCATGCGATATAGCAGTTCGGGGAAACGGTTTTACCGGTTTGACCCACTTGATGGCTATGAGAAATCCAGCCTGCGTCGACCGCAGCACGAGAAGCACCTAAAGCCGCACCTAAAACGTCCGCCAAACCTTGGAGAACAGGCCAGTTTTCAGGTCCTTTAATTCCACGTCCCCCGGATACGATGATAGAAGCTTCCGCTAATTGAACTTTGTTCCCGCCGCTTAGATCAGAAGAAACAATTTTAACTTTCGCATCTCCAGCAGACGGACTAGCGGCTTCAGTTGCACCTGCTCCGGCTTTTTGTACTACTTCTTGTGAGTTTGGACGAACGGTAAAGATAGCTACATCGCTAGTAATTTTGAAATTACCGTATGCTTTTCCGGAGTAGATCGGCTTCTTAGCTACTACTTTGCCGCCATCTACGGAAAGACCTACTGCATCAGCTACGATTCCCGCTCCTACTTTAACAGCTACTCTTGGAGAATAATCTTTTCCTTGAGAAGTGTGAGGAACTAAAACAACGGAAGGTTTTTTGTCCTGAATTACTCCGGCTACTAAGTTCGCCCAAGTTTCCGCGTTGAAGTCTCCTGCATTTACGGTAACTATGCTGTCCGCTCCGACTGCTCCCAGGTCTCCTGCGAATTTTTCAACTCCGGATCCGATAAGAAGAGCGGTAACTTTTCCTCCGAGTGCGTCCGCAATTTTGCGGCCAGCGGAAGTGATTTCTTTGGAGATCTTTTTGAGTTCTCCGTTTTTGAGTTCGCCTACGATTAAAACGTTGCTCACGGGTGTTCTCCTTAGATAACCTTAGCTTCTTCGCGAAGAGCTTTTACTAATTGTTCAGCGTAACCTTTCGCATCTGCCGCTTCTAACTTGCGACCAGGAATACGAGGTGGAGGAGGCTCAAGGCCCACTACTTCAATCTTGCTTGCAGGATTTCCCAGATCTGCAGGCGTTTTGGTTTCGATAGGCTTTTTCTTTGCAGCCATCAAACCTTTTAGGTTAGGATAACGAGGTTCGTTTAATCCTTTTTGAGCAGTGATTGCTACAGGTAGGCTGGTTTCCACAACTTGTGTTCCACCTTCTACTTCTTTGGTAGCTTTTACGGAAGTTCCGCTGATCTCTAAACTAACTGCGAAAGAAATATGAGCAATCCCGAGGCCTTCTGCTACTTGGATCACTACTTGGGAACTATCGCTATCGATAGATTGGCGTCCGCCGATGATGATATCTGCATTTTCAGCTTTCGCGAAATTTGCGATCAGTTCTGCGGTTAAAACGGTGTCGAAAGGAACGTAATTGTCCACTTTGATCTGAACGGCACGGTCCGCTCCCATTGCGTATGCTTGGCGTAAAGACTCTTGAACGCGATCCGGTCCTAGAGAGACTGCAATAACCTCTCCTCCGTTTTTCTCGCGTAATCTAAGTCCTTCTTCAATTGCGAATTCGTCGTACGGAGAGATAATCCATTTAATTCCGGCTTCATTGATGGACTTGTCCCCGACTTTGATATTCGTTTCGGTGTCAGGCACCTGTTTCACTAAAACGATGATCTTCATGAACTTTCGTTCTCCAAATAAATAGGGCTATAAAACACGAAATTTCTGAAAAGCTTGAATGCAAACTACTTTTTTGCGGTTATTTCGGGAAATCTCGCCTATCGAAACAGAATGAGTGTTCTGCTCCAAAAATAGATCCAAAATAATCCTAAAATGATAACCAATACATTCGCATCCGATTGAAGGAAGAAGGTTAATCCCCAGAAAAACGGTAAAAGGAAAAAACTGATCAGAAACAAGAACCAGGTTAAGGACTTTCCGGAAAACGGGTTAGCAAATGAGGTCTCGATCTCTAAACGGAACTCTTGTAAACTTAGGGGAAATTTTCCTAGATTTCGGATCCCGAGAACCAAAGCGAAAAGGCAAACCAAAGTTAATACGACAGAATATAGCATATTCATTCTCCGTTCAGGGAATTCTCGATAATTGCAGGGATTTAAGAACTGCTTGCCTGTCCCTTTTCGTGTGGAACCTGATTTGTATATCGTCTGTCTCGGGATTTTCCACTGAGAATTCGATGCTCATCTTTCTATCGTCCCCAACTCCTGGAGACTCGGGAAAAATTACCGAAGAAGATTGGTTCGCAGTCACGCTGAAAGTAGCTTGGCTTAGGGACTCTCCTTCGAATTCCACTTTAAACTTTCCAGTAGGGTTTATCTGAAAACAATACGCGTAGGCTTTCACTTCTTCATAAACATTCGGCTGGCTTCTACGTTCCGATCTTACCGTCTTTAACGTGTAGGTGAATTGAGAAGGATTTATAGAGACCGATTTTTTTGTCTGGATGGAGACCTTCGGGCCTAATCCTAATTTATAAACCTGTAAGAAGACCCCTCTATACAAAAGCATATCCGGATAACGATTCACCGTATCCAAAGGATAATTTCCTTCTAAACTGATCTGATCCACTTTTTCTAAAGTAACAGATCCATCTTCTAAATGGAAATCTTCTTCGATCAAATATACATTCCAACCTGATTCGATAAGTCGGCTTGCTTTTTCTAAAAAAGGACGGGTCTTGTGGATCAAATAAGTTTCTCTTCCGCTTAGATAACGAAGGGGGCTTGCAAGATCCTGTTTTTTGGTAAAGTATATCGCTTTCTCGTTCGGTAAAGCGATAGATAGTCTTTCGAATTCCTCCGAATAACCGGACAACATTCTTTCAAAGAAGATCAATCTTTCTCGATTGTAAAGATGATATACATAACCTGCAAATACGATTGCGATCAGGGTAGACTTAAATACTTGTTTTTTTATGGGAAGAGAATACATTCCCAAAACTCCCATTATACATACAAAAGGAACGGGAAATAAGAGCCAGCGTCTAGATGCCCAGTAATGATCCGGATAAATGCTCGGATCGTAGAAGTAAACAAAAGAGAGAAGGGATCCTAATAGCAAAAATACCAATGAGCCGGAAGATTGTTTTCGGAAGACTAATAGATCATATCCTCCGATCCCGAACAATACTAGAATAAGAGGAACATAAAATAAGAAGAATATAAAGCTGTTCTTTTTGAAATAAAAGAAATCAGTTAGATTCTCCGAATTACTAATTACAGGTTGAATAGAATAAGCGAATGTAATTAAGAGAAATAAGGAGGAAAGAATTACGATCCGTAAGATTTTTTTATTCTTGAGGATCGTGTTTTTAAGTAATACAATCGATTGTTTTCCGAATTGTAAATTGGAGAAGATCAATAAACCGGATAGTAAGATAGATGAAAAAACACAAAAAACGGTTAATTTTAGTAACTGTTTACTTCTCCATAGATCAAGCATGTACGGTTTGGAATTGATATAACCGTATAAAACTCCTAAGATCGAAATCGCCGAATATCCGAATAAGAAGTTAAATCCTCTCCAAAGAGATTTTTTTCTTAAAAATAATAAATAACCAACGAGGATCGCAAGTGCAGGAAAATAAATTAAACTGTCTATCCTATTGAAACTGCTTAATCCTAAGACTCCGCCTGCAAAGAACATCCATCCCTTGCTCTTTCGAAAAAAATAAAGAGCCAAGTAACATGAGAATAATATAAGCAATTGCCCTAAGGGCTCTGAAAGGGTCGTCCTAACATTCCAGAGTTGAGCCGGGTTGAAGGCGCAGAAAAAAACTGCGATCAATGCTCCCCAAGGTCCTATCCATTTTTTTACGATCAAAAATATGAATACTAAAGATAATACACCGAATATTGAATTCACTCGGAACATCCCATCTAGTCCGAACAGATCAGCGGAAAGAGCTAAAAAAGTTGGGAAGAGGGGATAAAAACGGGGAGAAAGAGAACCGATCGGAACGGAAGGATCCTGAGGAGAATGATCCGAATGGATTGCCGGATAACCGAAAATAATATTATTCCCTAAAACCCGTGTCAAGTCCTGATAACGAAAATCATCAAAATTCAGACCCCCCGTTTTTTGGATTTTACTCCCGAAAACAACATACACTCCATGATCTCTATCTCCTTTAATATACTCTATCGGAAAAAGGGAATACATTGCTCCAGCACTTACGAGCAGCAAAGTAAGAATGATGTAAGTAAATAAATTTCCGGAGTTGTTCCTACCGGAGAGTGGACTCAATATTGGATCAACCTTGCGAACGAGTATGTAAGCTAAGAATGATCCGGCGACTAAAAGTTGAATGAAAACTACGGGGAGGATTTTGTAAGACTCGAAGGAAACTAATAGAAGAGCGATTGACCCGGCTATTAAAATAGAGAGGGTAAAGGAGACTAAGTTTCTGGATAAGGGTTGTGAAATTCCTTTTTTATGGAGGATGACCGATATAAAATACGTATTTAGGAGGATGCCTAAAAAAAATAAGAAATTTACCAAGGAAACCACTGCCTAATACGTAATAATATCGTATCCTTGATTTGTAAAGCTTGTATTTGTAGATCAAATTTAGGTCTTAGTGAATGTTTTCACGAAATAGACAACGGAAAAATGATGGGGTTATTTCCAAAAAATCAAAAAAAGAAGGAGAATCTACTCCGACCCTATTAGGAAGAGATCAGTAACTCGGTTGCAATTTACAACGGGTCCAAAATACTTAAGTTGAAACCGAATAGGGCATTAGAATGAAGGGAATCCAAGAAAAAAAAATAGATCTTTATAATCCAACCGACGATCATCTTTCTTTGAGGGAAAATGTAAGCGCTTTCGCAAAAGAGAATCTGGACGAACAAGCAAAGGATCATGATGATGAAGAGTCCTTTAATAAGGATCTCTTTCGCAGGTTGGGAGCCGAATTAGGAATATTCGGAGTCACTGTTCCGCAGGAGGATGGAGGGATGGGGCTTGATCCTGTGGCAAGTGTGATCATCCACGAGGAATTTTCCGCTTATGATCCAGGATTTACTCTATCATATTTAGCTCATGAAGTACTTTTCGTAAACAATTTCTATCATAGTGGGAATCCTGCTCAAAGAGCGAAGTATATGCCTAAGGTTCTCTCCGGAGAATGGATCGGGGGAATGGGAATGACAGAACCCGGAGCAGGGACAGACGTTCTTGGAATGGGAACTGTTGCGACTCGTAAAGGTGATAAATTTATATTAAACGGTCGAAAACAATTTATCACAAACGGGATTGTAGGTCAGGTCTTTTTAGTATATGCAAAAACCAGCAAGGATTCTCGCAGAACCACTTCCTTTATTGTAGAGAGTTCTTATCCTGGATTCAGTTTCGGCAAAAAAGAGGAGAAGATGGGGATGAGGTCTTCTCCCACCACCCAACTGATCTTCGAGAACTTAGAGGTTCCCGCGGAAAATTTGATCGGCTCCGAGGATGGTGCCTTAACTCACATGATGAGAAACCTGGAGATTGAAAGAGTGACTCTTGCAGCTCAATCTTTAGGAATCGCAAAACGTTGTATAGACGTTATGTGCGAATATTCCATTCTCCATAGAGAAGCCTTCGATAAGAAGTTAATAGAATTCGGACAAATCCAAAGATTGATCGCTGAATCTTATGCGGATTACCAAGCTGCAAGAGCATTGGTGTATGATGTAGCTTCTAAGATCCATCCTGAAAATCGTAACTCGCTTGGGGCCGCATCTGCAAAATTGGTTTCTACCCAAATGGCGGAAAGAGTTTCCAGGAACGCAATCCAAGTATTGGGCGGTTACGGTTATTGTAGAGAATATCCGGTAGAAAGATTACATAGAGATGCCATCTTACTTTCTATCGGAGGTGGAACAAACGAAGCAATGCAAAAGAACATAGCTGCAGATTTGAAGAAGTTATACACGACTTCCTAATTTTAAGAAAATCTTACCCAAAATGGGGTAAGGTTTTCTTAAAAATCCTTCTCTAAGAGTAAAGATTAGGCGTAAAAACGTATAGGGTCCGCCTAACATTGTCTTTCTTTCTCCAATATTGGATAAACTTTATATTCACATTATGATAATATTGTGGTAGATGCCAATGAAGATGGTTTATCTAGGAGAAAGAATGAAAAATTTAATCGGAAAAAAAATCAGCGTATTATGTATATTAGTTATACTTGTTTCCTCAACAAGTGCAAGTGCCGACAATAGGGAGGCTGGGAATCAGAATAATAGCAATTGGTCCGTTCAATATGGTATCGGATATGGAAATGCAAACGTACAAAACCTTGGATGGTTTGGAAACCCTAATGCCGCTGCACTTCCCAGTATCCTTTTTGGCGGAGGTACAATAGATCCGGCGCTTTTATATTTGATGTCTAGGCCGACACCAGCCCCAAAGGGCGATGTATATAGCACTAGATTTTATGCGGAATATGCTCCGAACATAATCGGGTTCGTATTCGGGTTATCTTCCGATATAGTTCAATTGACTTTTCCTAGAAACGATACTGCCAATTTATATTTGATCCAAGGAATTTCCAACGGATCGATCCCTTCTGATCCAATTATTATATCGTCTATCCTATCAGCTCCGACTACGGAAAAGATGAGTGTAAATTCCACGACCCTGGACTTCGGGATCAATTTCCATATGAATCCTAGAAAAACTGTAGATCCATATTTTATGTTAGGATTAGGACTCGGTG
Organism: Leptospira sp. B5-022; assembly: GCF_000347035.1. Classification (GTDB taxonomy): domain Bacteria; phylum Spirochaetota; class Leptospiria; order Leptospirales; family Leptospiraceae; genus Leptospira_B; species Leptospira_B cinconiae. The sequence continues at coordinate 123,421 of NZ_ANIJ01000015.1, read as the reverse complement.
GTTGTGCTCATAATTGTTATGCAGGAAAAGTATTCGGACGTTTAGGGGTAAAAGTCAATATGGGTGCTCTTTATAGTTTCTTTGAAGCTGAATACACTAATTATTGGTTCAAATATACAGAGATCCAGGATTCTTTACAAATGCATGGTCCAAAAGCGACTTTTGGATTTGGATTGTATCTCTAATCTTTTTGCTTTTCGGCGAGGCTACTAACTCGCCGATCTATCAATACCATAGCCTCGTAAAGTTCTTCCCGTATAAAAGCCGTTTTATAAGTTCTGTCTGCAAGGGTATTGAGCGCCCGGGGATGCAGGAATTTCATGAGAGAAAAAGGACCTAAAACGGTCGTTTTACACAAAAATAAAAAAAATCCATTCTTAACGGTTTTATTCATTTGTTTCGCTTTTTATCTTACAGATTGTTCTTCCGGTCAAGGTCAGGCAGATCATTCCGTTTTCGGAAAAAAGGCTTCTTTAACTAGAGACGGTTTACAACTTTCAGCAATCGATACTCCTCCCGCTGACCGCCATCTTCATGCGGAACATTATCCTTCTTCTAATGAGAGAAGATTGGATCTGTTTAAATCCAGGGTTGTGGGTTTAGGCGGCGGATATATGGGAGTCGGGACCGATCAGAATTTAACATTGATCGCCTGGGCAAGAAGCGAGTTCGCCTATCTTTTTGATTTCGACCCTGTCACTGTTTCCATCAATCGGCTTCACCTTCATTTTATAGAAATTTCTCCTACTTATCCGGAATATGAAAAGTTATGGGATCCTAAGAATAAGAACGATGTCCTTCCTATCATTGAAAAAAGATTTTCGAATGATCCGGAATATCAAGTAATTCTAAAGTCATATCAAATCGCTCTTAGAAAAGGCGCTGTTCCGCAACGATTAGGGGATTTACATAAGATCTCTAAAGTGTATCCGGAGTTTACCTCTTTTCATAACGATACGAAAGACTATGAGTTCTTGAGAAATCTCGTTCTGGACGGAAAGATAATTGCGATCGATGGGAATTTGTTGGGGGATAAGACCATCAATTCCATCTCGGAAAAAGCAAAAGAACTGGAGATCCCGATCCGTATTTTATATACTTCTAATGCGGAAGAATATTTTAGATATCCGGAAGGAATGAGAAAAAATTTCCTGAATCTTTATGGAGATCCTAAAAGTATAGTGATCCGTACCGTTACAAAAGGGGCAAAGGTATACGGATTTCCGGATGGGGAAATGTTCCCAAGAGAGTTTCCTTTTCATTATAATATCCAATCTTTAGATAATTTGAAAGTCTGGCTGACTAAACAGAATCTTCTGTATACCACGATATTACTTCGGAATCGTAAACCGATCGTAAAAGGATTTTCGTTGATCGAAGCTTTACCTCCGGAGACTACGAATTCTCCGGTTGTAAAAGACTCGGATAACGTTACTCCCAAGAGATAATCTGAACAGGAGTTCGGAAGATGTTCAAAAGTCCTAATATGATCCGAAATTTTACCCTTTGTTTCGGTCTAGTATTTTTTACAATTCCTTGTTCATCTCAAAATGTAAAGACAGGCCCTTCCGCCGAATCCGTCCGAATTGTTGCGGTGGGAGATATAATGTCTCATCAAACTCAGATCGATACCGCATACGATAAAGAATGTGATTGTTGGAAATTCGATGAAGTATTCCAAGAGGTTTCTTCCATGATCTCGGAAGCGGATCTTGCCGTCGGCAATTTGGAGACAACCCTTCCTGGAGATCCAAAACAGTATACAGGTTATCCTCAGTTCGGTGCACCGGATTCTCTTGCCAAAGCGATCAAAGATATCGGCTTTGATGTTCTATCCACTGCCAATAATCATTCTTGCGATAAAGGAAAGTTAGGAGTCGTAAGAACTCTTTCCGTACTGGACCAATTGGGTCTAAAACATTTGGGGACCTACAAAGACAAAGAAGAATATGAGAAAAATAGAATATTGTTCGTCCCTGTCGGAAATCTGAATCTTGCGTTTTTAGATTATACGTATGGGACCAATGGTCTGGAAATACCCGCGGGCACGGTGATTAATCTGATAGATAAAGACCAAATTGCTTCCGATATCGCATTAGCGAGAAAATCCAAGCCGGATGCAATTATCGTAATGTATCATTACGGAACGGAATATCTGCACCAACCGGATCCATTCCAAGTAGAAATGGTCGACCATGCATTTTCTTCCGGTGCGGATATCGTATTGGGCGGGCATCCTCATACTCTTCAAAAGTTCGGAAAAAAGACGATTAAAGACAGATTTGGTGTCTTTAAGGAAAGATTTTACATTTATTCTTTAGGTAACTTTATTTCCGGGCAGGATAGACGTTATGTGGACGGAGGAATTATCCTCAAATTCTCCTTATCTAAAGAGAATGATAAATTAAATATATTTGATATAGCGTATGAGCCTGTTTGGGTTTATATAGATAGGACAGGATCCAAGGCTCAGTTCAGATTACTGCCCGTTAAAAAATACCTGAATAACGACCAGGAAAGAAAACTCACCGATACCGCTTACCAAAGAATGAAACAGTTTTACAAAGATACTGTAGATTTGCTGGGTCCTTAATCCGTACTGACGGCCAATAACCCGAACTTGGGTCTACGGAATATCCTGCTATTTCTACATAGGTTTTCTGAATCACTTTACGTAAAAAAGGTTCAATCATGAAGCATTTCTTCGTCTAAGATCCGAGGAAAGAAATGAATCTATTATTTACCGAATATACATTAGGAAAGAATAAGCTAAAAAATAGAGCTGTTATGGCTCCAATGACCCGATCTAGAGCCATCGGCAATATTCCAAACGATCTAATGGCAGCGTACTATTCCCAAAGGGCCGCAGCGGGTTTACTAATTACAGAGGGTGTTTCTCCTTCTCCCAATGGTTTAGGATATGCAAGGATCCCGGGAATTTTTTCGGAAGAACAGGTCCAGGGTTGGAAGAAGGTAACGGATGCAGTGCATACAACGCATGGTAGAATATTTGTCCAGCTCATGCACTCAGGAAGAGTAGGGAATAATTTGAACTTACCCGAAGGTGCGGAATTAGTAGGACCTTCTGCGATCGGATTGAAAGGAACGGTGTGGACGGATGCGGAAGGTAACCAACCTTATTCTCCCCCGCGAGAAATGAATCCAAAAGATATTCAAGTGGCGATCCGAGAATATGTGAATGCGGCAGAAAACGCGATCAAAGCCGGATTTGATGGAGTGGAACTTCATGGCGCTAACGGATACCTGATAGAACAATTTTTACATCCAAGCGCAAATTATAGAAACGATGAATATGGCGGAGATTGGAAAAAAAGGAACAGATTCGCTTTAGAGGTCGCCACAGCGGTTGTGGAAGCGATTGGTGCGGAAAAAGTGGGGATCAGACTTTCTCCTTACGGCGTATTCAACGATTTAGAAATTCATAATGAAATAGAAGAACAGTATAAAGATCTCGCTACTTCTTTGGGAAAATTGGGATTAGTTTACATTCACATTGTGAACCATTCTTCGATGGGAGCTCCTGCGCCGAAGGATTCCACAGTTGCCGTGATCAGGGAATCTTATAAATCTCAAAACCCGAACGGGACTTATATTCTTTCAGGCGGTTACGATCCGGAGCGTGCGGATTATGATCTAAAACAAAAAAATGCGGATCTGATCGCATTCGGTCGTAACTTTATTTCGAATCCGGATTTAGTGGAACGATTGGAGAAAGGTATCCCTCTTACCGAACCGGATGCTTCTCTCTTTTATACCCCGGGTGAAAAAGGGTATACCGATTATCCTGTGGCAGCGCTTTCCCAGGTTTAATCTAAACAGATTTCGCTGCTTGGATTTTTCAAGCAGCGGGACTAGGACAAAATTAACAGGCGTCTCCAGCTCCTCTTAATAATAACTGTAAGGTCCCGTTCTTCAATTCGTATAAAGATTTAATGGAAGAATCGTATCCGATATCAGTGAATAATAATATAGGGACGGGGTCTTCCTCCCTGTAGATCACTCCGATCAAATGGTAAGATCCGCCGTAAAATCCCAATTCTTCCGTCAGTTTTTCGGATTTTTCAAAAGAGATCAGAACCCTGTCCGTTCCGAATTTGCGTCCGAGTAAGTAAAGATATCTTCTTTCCGCACCTTTCTTATGATAGGCGATCCTTCCGGAAAGAAATGTTTCCTTTTTATTATTTTTGAAGGAATACACTTCCTCCATCGTGGAATGAAGCCATTCCGTTTCAGGATACCCTCTGGCTTTCCAGGTGGTTTCCGCCAAATTTTTAAAAAGAATATAATCGGGATCCGTTTTGGATAATTCTTGGAGTGGAATGGATTGTAGTCCAAGATCCGGAGAGTATACCAACCAATCTTTTTTGGCCTTCACATCTCCAGTAGGTTTTACTTTTAATGCAGGGGATTCTTGGCATCCGTACGTGGTAGGAGAGGTGGCGGAAAAAGACGGACCTTTTTCTCCTTCTAATAATGAGAAAGAAGGAAGTGAAGTATTCACGCCGCTTCTGAACTTATAATCGAATTCGTATTCGTCTTTTGCTTCTTGCCAACCCCTTGGACCGAAAAATGCCAGAGGAACAAAGATAGGTAGATCCTTTGGGTCGTATCCAGACCAAACGAATCCGATCAATTTATACTCATCCAAGGTATCCGGAGGTGTGAGTCCTAAATATTTTCTAGAAACGAAACCGGTTCGACCGTCTTCCGTTTTGATCTTTGTCCAATCGATCGGGCCTTTTGATTCATCCGGAAGTATTTTGACCTTATTTCCCCTGTTTAAGGTAAAGATGATCTTTCCGTTTTCCGGAGTTTCTCTAACGTTTAATACTCCCGATGTGATCAGCACGTAATGGTACGGGTCCGAGGTCTGAGCGACCAAAGAAAGATACAATGTTGGTAGAAGTAAAAGTAATAAGATCCGGAATTTAAGCGCCATTCCAGCCAAAGCATTGTTTCGAAAGCAGAGGCCGCAAGCTTTTTAACGATCTGAAGATGAAAAGAATTCGTATTAAGAATATTAGGCGAGCGATTCGATTATCAAAATCGGATAAGAGCCTGTTCTACAAATTTTACGATTTAGAATGAAGAGGAAGTGTAGGAGAAAAGATAAAGAGGGTCCCATCCCCAGTTTAAGGGGTATATTTAAAATATTAGATTGTGGGATCCTCAGTCTTAATCTTGGATCAGTCTTTCTATAGTTTTCTCGGAGAGCTGTTTCATCTGAATATCTTTGCCGGAAAGGTTTTCGATCGATTTCCGGAAATTTTCAGGGTTCTTAAGCATTCCGACAGAGAGTACGTTCTCGGATTCCACTTCGTATTTACGGATAGAATCTATTAGTTGGTCCTTTTTGACTCGGACCTCTTCTCTCAATTGATTTAAATCCTGATTCGGATTTTCTACCAATTCTCTGAACAAAGGAGTTTCACCGAAAAGGATATTGATTAGATCCTCTTTAGGTGTGTTATTCTCTTCGCTCAATACTCCGAGTTTCATTTGTTCTTTGGAAAGTTGTTCTTGGAGATTTCCCAAGGTTTCCTGAACTTTCAAGTATCTAGAGGTCAAGCTGCTAGAAAACTCGGTTTTGTCGGCTGCGTTCTGGGCTTCCGAGGGTACTCCCGTTCTTCCTGGAACGGAAGATCTCTTGTCGCGGAGAAGTTTCTCTGCTGATGAGACTAGATTCGTAAGTTGAACGTCCATGTTCTTTACCCTCCTTTCGGTGTAATCCGGCGAACCTTTGGAAAAATCGGTAGATAAACCCGATCCTTCATTTTCCAAAGAGTTTATGTCGCATCTAAGCGGTTACTCCCTAGGCATATCTGTACTAAGTATCGGACAAACTTTAGAGAACCAATGAATTTTTTTTCCAAAAATTCAGTTTTTTAGGAAAAAAATCCGAATAGTTTCTATTGGGTCATTTTACCCTTTTTCCGTTCCGTATCTCTTCCGTGGGATACAAAACCACTTCGTCTCCTTCTTGCAGACCTTCCGTCAGAAGGGAAAATTTTCCGCTTCTTGCTTCGATTTTCACGTTAGTCTTCTGCGCCTTACCTTTTACCACTTTAAAGACCACCCAGTTTTCTCCTTCTCGAAACAAAGCGGCAGTCGGAAGGATCAGCACGTTATCTTTGCTAAAGGAGATAATTTTGGCTTGTACCCGAAAGGAATCTCCCATTTTAGGAGGGGGAGTAATATCTATAATGGTCCTAACTCTTTGTTCTTCCACGCCTAAGGAGGAAATTTTGGTGAATGCAGCAGGTTCTATTAGCCTGACTTTCCCTTGAAAAGGTTCTCCTCCCCATCCTTCTATTAGAACGGGATTTCCGGGATGGATATGAGTACTATCTTGGGTGAGAATATCGCATACGATCTCAAGAGAAGAAGTATTTCCTATTTCAAGGATAGGCGCTCCTATAGAGATTGGTCCTTCACTTTCTCTTTGGATGGATAAAATACTCCCTGAGATCGGGGATTTTATCGTTCTATCATAATCCCAGCGTACGACTGCGACTGTTTCGCCTTTATCGACTTTTTCTCCCACGTGTTTTTCTATTCTTTGTAGTACACCGTTTACAGGGGAGAAGAGGGTGAATTTTTCTTTTACCCTAGTGATCCCTTCTTCTTCTACGATTTGTCGGTAAGTTCCTTTTTCCACCTTCCCTATATCTACTTGCAAAGGTTTGGGCCTGAAAATCCACCAGCCTATCAGGAGTAGCAAAACGCCGACAGCGGAGATCCGGGCGATCTTATTGGAATATAAGTTTAATAAGGTTTCCTTTAGTTGCATCTTTTATTCTCTTACCTTTAATACGGAGATCAGGTCCATAGATTTTATTTTAACGTAAAGTATCCAGAAACTAAATAAAGAGGTAATTAGTACGGTGAAGATGGAAATTACGTACGTTTTCGGAGCGATGAATAACGGGATCTTAAATCCTTCCGTTTCCACTGTGCTCAAGATCCCGTATCCGGAAAAATATCCGAGCAAACATCCTAAAGGAAGGGATGTTAGAATGACTATGGTCAATTCTCCTGCTAATATTATAAAAACTTCCGCTTTCGTAAAACCTAATATTCTAAGGCTACCCAACTCGAAAGCTCTCTCCGAAAGTGAGATTAAAGCGGTGTTATAGACTACCCCTACGGAAATGATACATGCAAAAATCATTATAATCAGAGATGTTGTTAGTATACTTCTTGACATTAATTCGTAAAATATTTTCAGAGTTCGCTTACGCGTGGATACTCCGGAGATCTTCGGATAGGATTTTAATTCGTTCAATAAGCTTTCTTCTTTAGAAGAGTCAGTCCAAAGTGCGGCAATATTTACCTGATCTCCTTCCCTTAACAATCTGTTTAAGGATCGGATTTCCTTATAGGCTCCTTGTCCCAATATTTCGTTTATAATGCCCGTTACTTCGACTTCCGTTTTGATCCTTTGTCCTTCCAATACTTCCAGTCGTATTTTGTCTCCTTTCCGGATCCCGAATTTTTCCGCCAAACCTGAATTTAGCAGGATCCCATCCTCCGGAACAGGAATGTTTTTCCCTTTTTCGTCTATCAATCTTCTGAGAGAGGAATTTTCAGGCATTCCCGTCAAGGCGATCTCTTTGCTCGAATTTCCGTAACGTATACGGATCGGGACCGATCTATATCCTTCTACTAGCAAGATCCCTTCCATCTTTGCTAATTCCAAAATCGAATCAGAAGCTACCGCATTCTGAAAATTTAATGTAACGGTGTCTCTTTGTAGATCTTCGAATTGTATCTTTATGATCGAATTCATCGTATCCCTAGAAAATAGACCCAAGACCATAATCATTACTGAAGAAGAAACTCCCAAAACGAATAATATTGTTCTCCCGGGCCTTCTAATCAGATTTCTTATTGCGATCCTATATACGACCGGAAGGTCCTTCCAATAATCTTCCAGAAAACTTTTGGAGAAATTTTCGGGAGAAGGCGGCCTCATCGCTTGAGCAGGTTGAAGAGAAGTCGCTTTTCGGATCGATAACAAGGAGCCGGCCATACCGGAAATAATTCCGATCAATACCGCTTGGATCGCTAATTTAGGCTCGAATAGGAATTTTAAATCCGGAAATCTGTAATAGTCTCCGTAAAGATCTACCATCTGAGTCCCTAAATAATATCCGAATATTATTCCCAAAAAGGAACCTATTATACAAATAAATAATATTATCAACAAATAATGGAATGCGATACTTCTATCTCCATATCCAAGCGCTTTTAGTGTGGCGATCTGTTCCCTTTGTTTGGAGATCATTCTGGAAGATACTATATGAAGAAGAAAGGCCGCTACTCCCAAAAATACCATCGGAATGGAGAAGGCTGTCGTTCTTAGTTGTTTGAATTCATCCCTTAGGAAGGAGTGAGATGGTAGTTTATCCCTATCGTAAGAACCTAATCCTCCGAATGTGGTCAGCTTGAGGTCGATTTCTTTGAGCACCGAGTTTTTTTCGGCATTGGGAGCGAAATCAAACACTATATCGTTTACCGCTCCGTTCATATCGAAGATCTCTTCCACACTTTCTTTTTTCATCCACAGGATCCCGTAATGTTTATCATCCGGCAGAAATCCTCCCGGACGAAAAACGTACACATATTCCGGAGAAAGTGCGATCCCGGAGACAGTCAGTATTTTTTTCTTTCCTTCTAAAACTGCCGTGAGTTTGGAACCGGGGGCTAATCGATTCGCAATAGAGAAAGCCTCGCTGATAACGGTTTCGTCTTTTTCCCTAGGCAATCTTCCTTGTAATATCGCTAAACGGTTTAGACCTTCCGTTAAGGTGACTATTCTTCCTCCGCTTGGAATTGATTCCGATTCGAAATCCAAAACAATATCTTTGATGATCCTACCTTCTGCGTAGGATACCCCAGGTATTTTAGAAATATCTAAAATTATGGATTCAGGCGCCTTATGAAGAGAAACAAATCCCTGAGAAAGGGAATATTCCGCATAAAAATTGTTCCTTGAGATTAAAAGGGAATCGTATGCGCTTAAAGAAGTCAGGAATACCGCAATCCCGGAAGCGATCACTAATGTGATTGTCAGGGCTTGGGACTTCCAAGCTAATAATTCCCGAAAGGCTTTTTTATCTAAGACCCTTACCAATGCAAACTCTCCGTAGAAGTTTTATGTAGATTGGTTTTGTCCGAGACGATACAACCATCTCTCATCTCAACGACTCTATCCGCAATGGAAGCGATGCTTACATTGTGCGTTATTATAATGGTAGTCGTACCTAGTTCTTTGTTTATCTTGGAAATGGCATCCAATACGATTTTCCCTGTTTTAAAGTCCAATGCACCTGTCGGTTCGTCACAAAGAAGTATTTCGGGCCTTTTTACTATGGCTCTTGCGATCGCGACCCTTTGTTGCTCTCCTCCGGAAAGTTGGGAAGGAAAATGATCTTTTCTATCTGTCAAACCGACCATTTTTAAAGCTTCTAGTGGAGACATCGGATTGTCGGAGATATCAGTAACAAGTTTTACGTTTTCTTCCGCCGTAAGGCTTGGGATCAAATTATAAAACTGGAATACGAATCCCACATACTTTCTTCTGAACTCGGTGAGGTCTTCGTTTTGATCCGCTTCTAAAGGTCGATTATTGAAAAGAAGATCTCCGGAGCTGGGAGAATCCAATCCGCCTAATATGTTTAACAAGGTGGATTTACCGCTCCCACTGGGACCCAGTAGGACCGAAAATTCGGATCTGAAAAATCGGACGTTGATATCGGTCAAAGCGGGGACCTTCACTTGGCCCATATCGTAAATTTTACTGAGATTTACGGTTTCAAAGACCGGATCTTTCGGATCATGTTTTCCGGATTTTTTCATACAAGGATCGTTTATGCCTAATGGCCTAAGTAAAATAGATTTTTTAGGTGCGGGATTGATCTATGTTAATGTTTTCTAAAGTTTATATGTATGATGAAGTTGGGGATTGTCAGCCTATTTTTCAAACTTTTAACCTTTTGTAAACTACGTAAAGTCCTGATAGGAATAATATTGGAGTGATCCAACTCGCAAGCCAGATCGGGATTACTTCGTTTTCGCCCAAGGATTTGAAAGAAGGATCCATGACCATATAGAGAAGCGCTACGCCGATACTCACTCCAAGAGAAGAGACAATCGCCATTCTTTTGGTAAAAAATCCGCTGGCACAGCCTACTAAAGTTAACACCACGATCAGCAAAGGTTCCGCAAACAATGTGTGCTTGGCTATATCCACATCTCCGTAAGATAAACCTTTGCGGATACGATTTTCTTTTTCTTCCGAAAGTTCGAAGAAGTTCATCTCTTCTACTGAACCTTTAAGTTTTTTGAAATAGTCGGGCTTTTCCGGAAGTGTATATTCTTTTTCCGTAAACTTTTGTACGGAGACCACTTGTAAATCGTCGTCGAATTTGGTTTCTTCTACACCTTTTAAGATCCAAACTCCTTTTTGATAATCGAATTTTGCTCTTTGGGCTACTAAAAGATAATCAGGAGTCTGCTCCTTGGTTAGACAGATATAATTAAATCCGCCTTTGATCTCTTCTTCCTTAGTATCGTAATAATAAATATAATAAAATCCTTCTTGCCCTTTGAAATGTTTTTGGTAGACCACTCCGACTAACGTGTTTTGGTCTCCTTCTTTTAACATTTTGTGTTCTTCGTTGGCTCTTGCGTTTAATGGAGCTACAACTGTTTGTTTTAAGAAGAATGCTGCAAACCAAAGTACACAACTAAATGCTACGATCGGGGCTACAATCCTCCGGAATGAGATCCCTGCAGCCATCATCGCCACCAATTCTTTGTTTGCAGAGAACTGCCCCACAGTGAAAGAAACGGAGAAAAGTATCGCGATGTTCATGATGTACTGGATGAGCATCTGGGGGAGTCGGAAAAGGATAAAAAGCCAACCGTGGATCTTTCCCCCTTTGGAAGAAGCCATGTCTCCCTTGATATCGCTATAAGAGGACATTAAGGCCAAAAATCCCAAAGTGATTAGGGCCCCGATAAATATTTTAATGAACTCGGAGAATACATACTTATCCAAGATTCGTGGTGGAAAAAATTCCTCTTTTATTCTTTGGATCCATTCTTTGGGACGGATTTCGGGAAGACTGAACTGCATTCCGAATCCATCATCAAATGGCCGAGCGATTCCTACGATTCATTTATTTGGGTTGACGATCTTGGCTCTTAAGAGAAAATTCCTCCGTTACAGGAGGAGATCATGAAAAAAAGCGTCATTTCGCTCGCAATACTCGCCACTCTTATTTTTACTGTTTCGGTTTCTGCCGAAAAAAGTACGGAAGATCATATTAAGGCGCTCTCCAGCGGATCCGATCAGGAAAAAATCGAAGCTTCCCTTTATTTGGGAGATAAAAAAGAAAAGTCCGCAGTTCCGGAATTGATCAATCTTCTGAACCGTTCGAACGACCCTAAAGTTGCTGTTCCTGCGGGGATTGCTCTGGGCCAAATCGGAGAAGCCGGTGATTCGACAATCGCTTTAAAAAACAAAGTGATCAGCTCCGACAATGGAGATATCGTCTACACCGCTCTTGTTTCTATCCTGAACATCGTGATCAAAAATGAGAAGGCGGAAGACGCTGCGAAAGAAGCTCTTGAGTTTGCGGACAAAAACCGCAGATCAGACGAGTTTGTTTCCGACTTCTTAAACGTTCTTACTAAAAAGTTAAAGGGTTAATCCTTTTTTTCGGTGTTGAGTCCGGAGGAACTGAGTCGTTATTCTCGGAATATTCTTTTAAACGAAGTTAAACGTAGCGGTCAGGAAAAACTCAAAAAATCCGTTGTTACGGTAATTGGAGCCGGGGGTCTTGGATCTCCGGCTTTGTTATATTTAGGGGCCGCTGGAGTCGGAAATATCAGGATCATAGACTCCGATATCGTTGAGACCACCAATCTACAAAGGCAAATCATATTCAAACATTCTGATATAGGAAGATCCAAATCGGAAGCTTCTTCCGAAAATCTTAGATCTTTAAATCCTTATATAAGGGTAGAAGGTATACAAGCAAGACTTAACGTAGAGAATGCGAAGGACCTGCTGAGCGGATCGGATTTGGTCTTGGAAGGTTCCGATAATTTCGATACCAAGTTTTTAACGAACGATACATGTGTTCGAGAGAAGATCCCTTTTATCACTGCGGGTGTACTTCGTTTTGATGGAATGGTGATGGGAGTCCGTCCAGGTAAGGATGCTTGTTTTAGATGTGTGTATGAGGATCCTCCGCCTCCGGAACATGTGCCTTCTTGTGCGGATGCCGGAGTAATAGGCAGTATGGCAGGGATGATCGGCACGATTCAGGCCACGGAATGTATTCAATTATTATTAAGTGATTTCGAGAGAGAATCGGGTTTATTCGGCAGGATTTTACAGGTAGATTCCAGATCAATGGAGTTCAGGACTATCTCCACTTTCAGACGTAAAGATTGTATTGTTTGCGGTTTACTTCATTGAGTTTGTTTTTTAGAGAAGTCGAGAGAATATCCCGCTCCCACATAGATTGCCTTTGCGGTGGAATTTCCTGCAAGGCCCTGGGTTAACGATTGGATCAATTCTAAACTTACATAGGCGTTTATAGGACTCCCGTTTAAATCTAGATCCCCTCCGAAGTGTTCCATCTTATAAGAGAGTTTGGAATATTGGAATCCTGTCCAGAAGAAGACCGAATCTCTCCAATGGTAGATTAACTTTCCTGAAATCGATTGAGAATCCACCCTCCATTGGTTGTTCAAGGCGGCTCTGTTTTCGAAAAAGCTACCGGCAAGGAAGGCAATTTGGTCTCGTGTATAGACGGAATTTCCATGAAGGAATTGTTTTTGGAATTCCCACCTTGTCTCCCATTTCTCCTTCCATTTGTATTCTATCGTCGCTCCGAAAGAAGGACCGCTTAAATAATCACTGAAACCTGTCCCATACTTGATGACCCAATCTATAGTATTCGTATTTGCAGGATCTTTGGGAGAGATTTCGTAAGTAGAATCGTCTTTTCCCTTCTGCCAAACTTTATGGTAACCTAATATAGGCCGGACTTCGAATCCTGCTTTAGAAAATACGTTATAGGAAATTTGAGCGTATACCTGCTTATAGCTGATTTGATGATGGGGAACACCAGGACTAAATGCGGCCTGTGAGACCGTTACCCCCGAAAGATCCGGATATACGATATTCCCGAAATTATTTACCGATTCCAAAGAGTTTAAATGGGACCCGCCAAACTCTCCAATAATACGTTTCCAAGTATACCTTAGATTAATAGTTTTTGCGTCCGAATCTTTTCGATCCGGAGAATTATAGAAAAATCCTCCTCGATTACCTAAGAGGGTGGCATATTGTTCCACTCCTCTATGGAAATTGGCGACCTGGCTTTCATAACTGCTTCTCCCTATTCCTCCCGAAATTTCGAAAGTATGACGATTCGAAAGTGTAGAAGGGTTATCTTTTTGAGCGATCTTTAATTCTTCCTTTTGTTTGAGATTTTCCTCCTCTAATTTCTTTCGCCTTTCCTCTTCTTCTGCCTTTAATTTTGTTTCGAGTACAGGATCAGTTTTTTCGATCTTTTCTTGTCTAGTCGGTTCTTTTATATCAGGATTTTTGAATGTAATTCTACGGATTGCGGATTTCAGTATTTCTTCTTCTTTTCCTTCGGTACTTTTAAATCTGATCTTGAAGGCACTTTGGTGAAGAACTTCTCCTTTAAGTATCCTTCCGTCTTTCATGTAAACGTATTGGATTTCGGCGAACATATTTAAAGGGAAGAGAACAAATAGGCTTAAAACGAAAATTCGTTTCGGATAGAACATATTCAGAGAAATTAGACGCGATTTCCCGGTATAATATTCGAGTTCTTAATATTTGTTTTCCGATTTAAAAACGGACTAGGATGAAAAAAATTTGTATCTTATTTGTTGAAGTCGTACGAGTACGTGGCGCCGATCTGGATCGTTGTGGCTTTTGTTTCTTTGAGAGCGCCTGGGCCGATCAAAGATTCGAAAAGTAGTTTTCCTAGGACAGCATCTTGGGCCGGGTTACTGTCCGATACGTTTTCGTTCTTGATCGATAGAGAGGAATCGGATATGGTATAAGTCCAGCTCATCGAATTCAAACCGAACCAAAAGCCGATCCCGTATTTCCAAGGATAGACCAATCTAATATCCAATAAGGCTCCATTTGCGATCCATTTATTGTATGTCTGTATGCCGTTAGATTGGGAATCGAATGATAATGGAGCGTAAGCATAAATATTTCGATCGTAGGTCCCGAAACCCTGCAATTTAAGAATATGTAAACCGGTCCGGATCTCGAATCCACCTACTTTTAAGTCGTATTGTACTCCGAAGGAATATCCTTTTAGGACTTCTGAGGCGGAAGTAGGAACGATCCCGAAATATTGTTCCGTAAATGCCGGAGCAGTTCCCGTTCCGAAGATCGTCGAATTAAAGTTCTCCGTTTTTGACCAGAACTGGTGGTATCCGATAACGGGGCGCACATCGTATTTAGGATGCGGGTATACCGAGTAAGAGAAATTTCCGAAAACATGTTTCATGGAAACATCATAATTTCCTTGGATAAATTTCGGGTATGTGCCGCCACTTGGGCCGTCTAATCCGAAAATACTTTGGGTCGCAGAGGATGTAGCGGAACTTGCGCCTATTTCCCCCACATATCGATTCCAAGAGTATCTGACTTCAAATGAACCGGCCTTTCCGCTTTTGGGTTTCGGTTCTAACGAATATTCGAATTTACCGCTGTCTTGGCCTATACTACTTCCAACCGCTATCACTTGGTCGTAAAAATTCGCGCCTTGGAAGTTTACGGTTCCGGATCCAGTGCCAAGAAATATTTCTAAACGATTTCGTTTTGCTTCTTCGATTTGTTTTTTTCTTTTTTCCGTTTTTTCATCTAAGACGGCTTGTTTTTTGGATTCTTCTTCCTGTTGTTTTACAACCTCTTCGGGAGCGGGTGTAGGAGGTCCAACAGGAGTTTTGTCTTTTGGTTCCGGGGTTTTGGCTTCTTTAAATGCAACCCTTTTGATATCTTGTTTTGAGATCTCTTTTGTGGATCCGTCTGGAAGTTTGATTACCACTTTAAATGCGGTTTGAGAAACGATCTCCGCAGTGATCACTCTTCCGTCTTTCATATAGATGACTTGATCGTTAGGATGGACGGAAGTTAGTGAGAATATCATACATCCGAAGAAAATTGCCGCTCTTACCTTATTTTTTAGTCTTCGCATCCCGGATCCGATCTCACTTACCACTTGAACTCTGGGAAAGAATCCTTGAGATGAAGACAAGATTCAAGCAATAAATTGACAGCTCCGAAATCTAAGAGCGGTTATCTTATAACAAATACTACATAGTGAAATTGCTCTTCGGTTAATAATTTTCTTCGGGTCCGAAGTTCAGGGTTTTAGAAACTCCGAATTGTATCGAAGTCGCCTTACCTGTGGCATTTATAGTTTGCGCAAGTAACTTCTGGCTGAAATTCCAACTTACAAGTTCCGACAAAGTAGGAGGATCGGAATCCAGAGAAAGTGTGATCGGAAAACTTCCGTCTTGTAGGGAATATTTCCATTGATAAGAATCATATTTTATAAAAAAACCGATCCCCATTTTCCAAAAATAACTCAGCTTTAATGAAGTGTGAGTTCCTTTTGCCTTCCAATCAAAACTATAGTCCGCAGGAAGTACAAAGAGGGTGAAAGGGGGCGCTAAAAATATAGCGGTATAATCCTGGTGGATCGACTGGGAACCTTTCATCGTTAAGGTTTCGAATTCAGGCCGTACCTCGAATTTAGAACCGAACAAATAAGCAAAACCGATTCCAACGGATGTCCCGATCAAACTTTCAGAAGCTTGGAAATTGGATTTTCCACCCACGCTATCCGGCTGAAATACCTGTGAATGTGAATCTTTGGTTCTATTCCAAGTTCGGATATAACCTATACTCGGATACAACTCGAAATTGGACCTCGAGAGCGCGGAATAAGATCCTTTAAAAAAAGCCGCCTTCATTTGTTCGGGATAAGATCCATAAACCACGATCGGATCTCCTTCCGGTCCTAGGTTTTTGGAACTTGTGGAAGTATTTATTTCCATTCCCCCTGCTTCTAAGGAGAATTTTTTGAATTTATAATTGATCCCCGCTGATACGGATGTGCCCGCAGTACGGTTCGGGCTTCCGGCTAAATAAAAAGGGGTCGCATCGATGAATAAACTTCTTATGTTCTGATATTTATAGTAAAAATCTACGGTTTGGGGGGAGAAGGTTCCGCTTCCAACACCTAAATAAATATCTACATAATGTCTTTCTAATGGATTTCTAACCGCTCTTTTGGCTACTTTCACGATCGAGGGAGGAAAGACGATAGCCGGTTCTTCCTTTTTGGGCTCTTGTTTTTCCACGGCAGTTACCGGTTCGGTCTTTTTAGGTTCTTCCTTTTGCGGTTCTCTATAAGAGATCCTTAAGATATTCTCCTTTTGGATACGTTTCGTTTCCCCGTTTTGTAATTTCAGATCGATATAGGTTGCGGTTTGGTTGACGACATCTCCATGTAATATTTGGCCGCTACGTAAATATACGGCTTGGGCCTCGGCAAATAGGACTACAGGCAGGAATAATAAGAATAGAAATAGGAACTTGGACTTCATTCAACCTTCTTCATTAACAGTTTCGGATATTAATAAAAAATTTATTTCTATTCGCTATATTCCTACCTGTAAACAAGAAAGAGTGAGGATTAGACTATTTTTAAGGAAAAGAGAAAGTCTTTTTAGCTAGTTAGATGAAACTGCGGACCGAGCTTATCAATTCGGATTCGTTTTCCAGAACGGTTTCTAATTTAAGATAAAACCATTTTGAAAAATTTTTATCGGTCCCTATGAGTGAAGAGATCTTTACTCCGTCTTTTTCCGTGCAGACAATGTAATTTTGGTTGGAAGTGTTCTCCGAGATCCGGGTTATATCGTCCTTTGTATAAGAATAATGATCCGGATAGGATTTGGTTTTTAGCTCGGAAGGATTTTGATTTTGTAAGGAAGAAAAGAACGAGCCTGGATTTCCTAAACCTGCAAAGCCAAATACGGATTTTCCGGTCAAATCCCTGACGGATCGCTCGGATGATCCCGGGGAAAGTGGAACTAATATTTGGGGCGAAAATCTAAATCTTAAGGTTCGAGAAGGTTTGTATTTTCGGATCCAATTCGAAAGGGAACTTTCCAATTCTTCCGAATACTTGGATGCTACTAAAAAATTTGCCCTAGATACCGAATGATAAGATTCCCTTAATAAACCTAGAGGAAGTAAGAATTCCATTTTGGAAAGATTGGTACAGTCCAATAAAACCAAATCTAAGTCCCTCTGTAAAGCATGGTGTTGGAATCCGTCATCCAGTAATACAAATACCTTTTGATCGTTCGGGATTTTGTTTTCAGATCTGTATTGTTGGTAAGAGTCGAATCTGTTACTTCCCACATACACTTCTACAAAAGGAAGATTCTTTTTTAATAGAAGAGGTTCGTCCCCCACGTCGGACGGAAGAGAATTATTAGTGACTCTTCGGGTTCCCTTTCCGGAAGAACCGTATCCTCTGCTTAAGATCACGATTCGGATTTTCGGAAAATTAGAATGGAGTAATTTTGCTAGATGAAGTGTAAAAGGTGTTTTGCCTGTTCCACCCACGCTAAAATTCCCGATACTAATCGTTATGGAAGAAGAGAGAGTCCTTTTTTTCTTAAAACTTCTATCAAAAAAAAATAAGATCCTATAAACCAGGCTGAGTAAAAATAAGATCGGAAAAAAGAGGATCTTCCCAAAAGAAATCATATTCTTTTTTCTTAAACCGGAGATTCTGCGAACTGCATCTCGTACAATTTCTTATACTTTCCGTCCAGGCGGATCAATTCCGAGTGAGATCCTGATTCTACCACTTTTCCACCTTCCATAGTAAAAATAGTATCTGCGATCTGAACTGTGGAGAGTCTATGAGCGATAATGATGACGGTTCTATTTTTGTATAAGGATTCAAGCGCTTGTTGGACCACTCTTTCCGATTCGGTGTCTAACGCGGAAGTGGCCTCGTCCAAGATCAGGATTTCAGGATTATTCAATAATGCTCTTGCGATGGAGATCCTTTGCCTTTGGCCTCCGGATAACATGACTCCTCTTTCTCCCACTATGGTATCGAAGCCGTCTTCGAAAGAAAGGATAAACTCGGTCGCGAAGGCGAGTTCTGCAACTTCTCTCATTCTTTCTTCCGTAACATTCTCCGTTCCATAGCAGATATTTTCTCGGATGCTTCCGTTAAATAAGAATACCTGTTGGTTCACGATGGAGATCTTTTTTCTTAAAGAAGCCAGGTCTAAATTCCTAAGATCCATTCCATCCCAGGTAATGGAGCCTTCGGTCGGATCGATCAATCGCGGTACAAGATCTACCAAAGTGGATTTTCCGGCCCCGGAAGAGCCGACTAACGCAATCGTGGATCCTTTTTGGATGGAAAGATTTAAGTCGGACAATGCAGGACTTTTTGCTCCGGGATAGGTATAACCTACCGAATCGAATTTTAATTCTTTGGAAAGTTTTTTAGGATAGATAGGATTCGGAGAATTTTTTACATCCGTTTCGCTATCCAACATTTCGAAAACTCTGGTCCCTGCCGCAACCGCACTTTGGATGGAATTGGATAACATTCCCATCTGCTTAAAAGGTCTGGTCAAAAATACCAAAGTTAAGAAGAAGATCATAAAATGACCTAAGGTCAGCTTTTCCAGTTCGATCAAATAAGCGCCGAAAGCCAAAAATATCACTGCAACGATCGAGCTGGAAAGTTCCACTAAAGACGGACCGATCTGATGATAAAAATGCCCTTTGAACGTTTTTTCGGAAAGATCGTTATTGATGTCCCAGAATCTTCCCGCTTCCGTTTTTTCCATGGAGAATGCGCGTATAACACGTATACCCGAGATGACTTCCTGTAAATGACCGTTTAACGCTGATAATCTTTCCTGTTGGTTACGCGTCGCTTTTCTGATCCGATCGGCAAAGGAGGTCACAGGGCCCATGATCAATGGGACCACAACCAGAACGGCGATAAACATTTCCCAACTTAAGAAAAGGAGAATAAGTAAATGTGTGAGTATGTAGAAAAAATCCACGATCGCATCTTTCAGATCCGAACTGATCAGCTTGGCCAAGACTTCCACATCGTTTACGATGCGGCTCATAAAGATCCCGGTCTTCTCTTGTACGAAATGGTTGAGCGGAAGTTCTTGAGCTTTAGAATAAAGTTCTAAACGAAGATCTCTGACGGCTAGATATCCTCCGGAGTTGATGCAATAGACAGCGCCTGTTAAGAATAAAAGTTTTGCCAGATAGATGGGAAAGATGAATAAACAAAAAAGTAAAACGAGCTGGTCTTTCGGAAGAGTAGTCAGATAATAGTTGGTTTTGATCTTAATATCTGCGGATAGGGCCTCTATCTTTTGGATGGCTTCTAATTCTTTTCCCTCTTCCCTATCTTTTAGTGCGATACTTTCTTTTTTGGTGAGTGAAATTTGGAAGTCGGCTTTTCCGCCTTTTCCGATCGCGTTGAATATCGGAATAACACTAGTGAGAGAGGCTCCATTGAGTATGGACACAAAAAAGGATAGTACGACCCCGGTGATTAATCTGTATTTATACTTGAAGGAATACCCCAAGAGGCGTCTATAGACGTTCATAGGTCCGGAATGTTTTATCCTAGATTTCTAGACTCGGTCTCGTCCCTGTTTCAAGCCGGACCGAAACCGACTCTTACCTTTTCTCTGGCTTTCCTTCTTTTGTCCCTTCTTTTTTATGATTGCGGAAAAGAGGAGAGAAGTCCCGAAAAACTGGTATTTTCGCTACCTTCCGATCCGATCTCTTTGGATCCGATCCGATCTACGGACCTATCTTCCAGAATTGTTCTAAAATATATTTACCCAAAACTTTTCGATATAAACGTAGAAGGTAAGGTCATCCCGTCCTTAGTAAGATCATACAAGCTCGCAGAAGGCTCTTCTCCCAATATCAGAAAATTGATCATGGAGATCCGTAACGATCTGAAATCGAACGTTAGTACGGAAACGATTTTAGGATCTTTGGAAAGATTGAGAAATACCCCAGGACCAAGAAAAAGCACATATTCTTTTTTAAAAGGCGGAAAGGTCCTCTCGGATTCCAGTTTGGAAATTTATTTCGAAGGCGGACTTAGGGAAACTTTAGAAAAACTTTCTTTGCCCCAGGCTTGGATCTATTGCGGTTCACCCGAATTGCCTTGTGGGGATTTTAAATTAGTAGAATGGAAAAGGAATAATTATCTTAGATTAGTTGCAAATCATTCCAACGATCTAGGCTCTGAAATATTATTTCGCGTTCTTCCACAAGCAAGCACTGGATTGTATTTATATTTCAAAGACGAATTGGATCTAATGAAATTGCCTGTGTTTCTTCTCCAAAACTCGTTAGTAAAAGAAGATCATATCTCCATCCGAAAAGGGGGAGGTGTACAATATGTTGCGATCAACGCTAAAGGGCCTTGTTTCGATAAGAACTTTAGAAAAGCATTAAATTACTCCGTGGATAAGCGAACGATCATCCGTGTTCTATTGGAAGGAAAAGGAGAAGTTGCCGTAGGCCCATTTCCAAAATCGATTTCGGAAACCTGGACTTCTTCCGAAGAAATTTATCCTTATGATCTAACAAAAGCAAAAGAATTACTTTCTAAGTCCGTATGTTATCCTAAAATTTTAGAAAGAGAACTGGAATTTAGGATGAGAGGAGACGAAGAAAACCAAGCAAACGGAGCTGCAATCGTTCAAAATCTAAAGGATTTAGGATTGAAGATCAAGATCCTTCCTATGGAAAAGGCGGCATTATATAAAGAGAATGGAGAAGGTAAAGGAGACCTAACGTTATTGTTTTGGTATGCGGATCTTCCGGGACCGTTCGCATTTTTGGATCCGTTGTTTGCGGGAGATCGATTCGGGAACGGAGGAAATCGAGCCTTCTACTCTAACCCGAAAATGGAAAAAATTTTCCAGGAGATCAGATCCACGGACAAAACGGATATAAGTCCAAAGATACAAGAAGCATTCTCCATTTTAGCGGAAGATGCTCCTTGGATCTTTTTATGGTCCCCTTATGAGTTGTATCTGATCGGGGACCGTTTACAAAAAGTTCCTAATCGTCGTTCGGATCTTCCTTAATTTCAGGAAGTTCTAATTCTACCGCGTCTTCTCCGGAAAGCGCTTCATCGGAACCGTTTGTGGAAGCAGTTCCTTCAGTTTGTGTGACCGTAGGGGTAGTTGCGCCGCCTCCCGGTTGATCTCCTACGTAATAATACTGTCCATATAGAGGATGTTTACATTCCGCCTCGTTGGAAAGAAGTCCGCCTGTTTCCGCGCAGATATCCACTTTCACATAATCTCCGTTAAATGGAGTGATTAGACTATCACTAAAACCTAATGTTCTAGCAACGTGAGAAACATATCTAAACCAAATGGAACCGCTTGTGCCTGAACCGGAACCTGGGAAAGGTGCGCCTAAGTCATTACCCACCCAGACTGCAGTGACTAAATTCGGATTTACCCCGGCAAACCAAACGTCCCGTACTCCTTTTCTAGAACCCCAACGTTTTTGCGCTTCTTTCGGAGATTGAACAGTTCCTGTTTTTCCTCCGAGCGGGAATTTTTCTCCGTCCTTTAATGCGATCTTGAGTGTACCTTCTTCCGATACGACCGCTTCTAATAAGTTTAATGTCATGGCACAGGCTACAGGATCTAAAATTTGTTCCGCTTCCCTAGGATCCGGAAGACTATTCATATAAAGTTCGGATCCTTCGAAGTCTGTGATCCTTAGGATTTCCACAGGTTTTACTTTTTTACCGTTATTGGCGATTGTTGCATAAACGGTTGCCAATTCTTTAGGAGATAATTCTCCGGAACCGAGCGCTAATGTAAGATTGTGTTGGAACCTTCTACTCAACTCGGAACTATCTAAGTCCAAAATTTTCCCTAAAGTATGGATAAAATCGCCGACGCCGATCTCATCCATAAACTTAACCGCGATCGTATTCACCGATTGAGCGAAAGCGGTTCGGACCTGCATTGCTCCTCTGTGACCCTTATACCAGTTTTTAGGAGCATAACCTCTGATCTTGATCGGCTCATCCACAACGATAGAAGTCGGAGTGGCGATCCTTTTTTCGAATGCCATCAGATATACGAGTCCCTTGATTACCGATCCGGGTTGTCTAACGGCGGAAACGGCGCGGTTTAATCTAAATATATTAGAAATTTTGTAACTACCGACCATCGCTTCCACATATCCGTTTGTGGGATTGATGGAGATCAGGCTGCCGTTCATGTTCTCTATAATCTTATTTTGTTTGGAAACTTCTTCCGTTTTGCCTGCTTTTAAATAATTCGCTTTATCTTCGGAAAGTTTTTTACGGACTGCCTCTATTCCTTCTCTAAGGGAGCGTTCTGCCGCTTCTTGTTTATCATAATCTAAAGTAGTATAAACATTCATTCCGCGGCTTTCCAGGTCGATCTCCGAAAAATTTTCGATCACGAATTGGCGAATGCCGAAGTTAAAATCGGGAGCCAAATTGATCGTAAAATCCTTATCGAATCCGTACTTTCCGATCTCGGAAGTGATTACAACTTTGTCCCCTTCTTCCTTCGTCTCTTCCACCACATAAAAAGATCTGAACTTGCGGATATTCAAATCCACTTTCTTCTCGAAATCTCTTTCGATAGACTTCGGATTCGGATGAAGGTTTTGGTTTTTTCCCATTACAGTCATCACCATTTTCTGTCTTTTGAGAGCTATTTTCGGATTTCGAACGGCATTATAATTGGAAGGAGCCGGAATTGTCCCAACAAGCAGAGCCGCTTCCGCAGGAGTCAATTCGTATGCAGGTTTATTAAAGTAATAGCGAGAAGCTTCTTCTACTCCTGTGTTTCCTTCCCCTAAGAAAATACGATTTAGGTACATTGCTAGGATCGTATTCTTATCGAACTTACTTTCCAGATAGAATGTACAATAAAACTCGGTAAGTTTGTTGAAGACGTTCCGAGCTCCTAGATCCAAAGTGAGTTTTGCCAATTGTTGCGTGAGGGTGGAACCTCCCTGTCTTTGGAAGGTAGTTAGGTTAACTATGATAGCTCTTAGTAAAGCAGTAAAATTCACACCACTATGTTCGTAAAAGTCCCTATCTTCCGAACTAAGCAATGCCCATATTATATTTCCATGATTCGCTAAATTGTCCGTACGAATGGGTCTGAATTTTCTACGGGAGAATTCGCCGATCAATTTTCCGTTTTTGTCAAGGATACGGATCGGTTTAATCTCGTTCGGATCGTATGTGTCCGAAACTTCCCTCTGGAAAGTTTCCAGATTGCGCACGACTTCTTCCTGTTTGGTGAGCCAGACAACGTAAGATCCGCCGATCAAAAAGGAAAGGACTACAATTCCGGAAATAACAGAGTATTTGAGGATAGATCTCCAGTTTGTTTTCGAATATTGGAGGAAGGAAACTAAAATTCCAAGGATACGATCTTTGATGTTCATAAGGTCCGTCGGTAGGTTTTCCGCCGTAAGTTAGGGAAAGAAAAGGACTTTTTTTACGAATTTTTGTCCGGTTCCTTCTCTTTTATGTCGGTATAGTAACATATCTAAAAGGGGAGAAGAACGGACAATTAAGTGGCGATTCTGGTAGACAGTTTCCAAAATCTATGTCCAATACAGTTTTGCTTTGGATAACCGAAGAACTTAAGGAACTATGGAAGATCTGCCTTTCAAAAAAGAAATTTTTCAACGCCATCATTCTTCTTTTCCTGCTAAAACTGAGATCTGGCCCAAGGTAAGACTACTTTTCGGAAGAGAGGGAATTCCTACCGATCTTTCTCATCTCTACTTGAATGAGGACGGTGAATCCTGGGCCAATCTGGGTTATTGGGAGAACACAAAGGAATACGGCACAGCTTGCGCGAATTTAGCGGAATATTTGGGAAAATTGGCCGGCTTAAATCGTGATTCTAAACTATTAGATCTGGGATTCGGATGCGGGGATCAATTTAGAATTTGGGAAAATACTTTCGGAGTAAATGTTTCGAATATATACGGGATCAATATCTCCAAGATCCAGACTGAATTTGCAAAAAGACGTTATGACGGAAAAACAAGTTCTCCCAATTTCATTTTAGGAAGTGTAGAAACATTAGCGGAATTCGAGGACAATTGTTTCGATGTAGTGCTTGCCTTGGATAGTCTGTATTTTTTCCCCGATCGAAATAATTTAGTCCGAGAAATTTATAGGATCGTAAAGCCGGGAGGAGTATTCGTATCTTCGGAAATATTATTTTCCGATCGAAAGATTTCTTATTGGGAAACTTTCAAACGGAATTTGATCTCGAGGATGGCAAAGATGTCCCGCGATCTTAAAAAAGTGGAAGGGATCGTTTCCGAATATTCCGCAGTAGGATTCAATTTCGAGGTCTTAGAAAGAATAGACCCTTTCGTATTTCCGGGATTTTCCCAATTTATATTAGAAAAAATTAAATCGGAAAAAAAGATCCCAAAACGATTAGCGGGAAGATACGAGATGTTGGGAGAATATTTCGGCTCCGAAAAGATCAAAAAACATTTCGAATATTGGATCTATAAGGTCAGAAAACCCAGTTAGTTAATCAAGATTTGAGTGAAGTTTCTACCCATCTTTTTACATCCAAAGAAGTGGAAACTCCCGCTTCTAAAAGCGGCATCCCGTATCTTGCATAAGAACCGCAAAGCCAAACTTTTTTCCCGGGAAGTTCCTGTAAGCCCTTCAATTCTTCCAAAATTTTTCTGGAAGCGATATCGATCACAGGCCTTTCGAATTTGGATCTGCTGATAAAATCTTTTTCATTCGGTTGTACAAGCGGATTCCAAGTCTGGAAAACCGCCTTACCTTTCATAGAGGGAAGGACTTTGTTTAGAAGAATCGTGGCAGTTGCGGTAGAACTATCTTGAGAAAGGGAAAAACACATAGGAGCCCAATGCCTTTTCTGTTTGGGCATAAACTTTTCGTCCGAATGGACTACTACTTCCGAAGCCTCGTATTTAAGTTTGGAAAGTAGGGACTTCTCCTTTGAATATTCATCCGGAAGAATGGAGATCGCCTGATTGGCGGGAGCAGCAACCACCACTCTATCGAAAAGTTCCTCTCCATTCTCGAAGATCAGTTTTACTTTATCTTTTTCTAAAACGATTTTTTTAGGGTCGGTGCTCAAACGGACGGAAGAAGCTCTTTTTGAAAGTTTTTCCGTAACGTCCCTAGTTCCTTTTTCCGGAGTTAAAAATCTAAGGAATTTTAATCCGCTGGAATGATAACCGATCACTACTTCTGCCGGATAATTTTTAGCGCTTTCAGAAGTACAGGTATTAATCGTGGAAAACATAGGGATCAGATACAGGTCTTCGAATTCGACGGAATAACCGAATCTACTCAAAAACTGAGAGATGGTAAGTTGTTCTCCTTCTAATGATCGGAGCTCTCTTTCCGATTCTTCGTAAAAGCGGATCGCATCCGAAAAAATACGTCTAGAAGTTTTATTGGAAAAACAAACCCAATAAGGGATCGGAACAAAATTCCCTCCGATACCCAAGGTGGAAAAACCGAAATAAGTCGTGCCGTCTCCGTAGTTTAAGGAAAACGAATAATCTACCGGCCTTACTTCGATGCCCGCTTCCCTGTAAAGATCTAAAAGACAAGGATAATAATTACGTTTGAATGCCCTAAATGGAACATCCACACGGATAGAATGTCCGTTGGAGAAAAGATCGGTGCCGTGAGCATCCATACCGACCAAAGGATGTTTTTCTAAAAGAGAGACTTCATGTTCTTTGCCCAAGTACCAAGATGCGCTTAAGCCGGCGATTCCACTACCGATGACCGCGATTTTCATTCCGGATTAGAATCCTTTTTTAAAACAAAAATACAAGGTAAAACCTGTATTTAAGGAAGGAATGCTACAAAAAAGGTAACCGAACAGTCAGTCTACGATCTGCAACACAACTCTTCTGTTCTTTTGACGGTCCGAAGCGTTATCATTGGAGGAAATCGGTTGGCTGTCCCCGAAACCTTGGGTCCGAACTCTCGTGTCCTCAATTCCATGTTTAGAGATTAGATAATCCGCAACAGCCTTCGCTCTGTTTTGGGAAAGTTCCTGGTTATGTTCTTTTTTGCCTATATTATCCGTATGACCTTCGACGGAGATTTTGAGTTTGGGATTCGATTTTAAAAAGTTCGCCAAACGATCCAATTCAGGTTCGGAATCCTTGGAGATCTCGAACTTGTTTGTTTCAAAAAATAAATTGTTCAGAAGGACTTGTCGACCCACTGCCAAAGCAGGAAGACGGAATTCCACATCCAATTTTGCGTCTTCTTGTTTTGAATCCGTAAGATCGATATTTCTAGAAACGGAAAGATGACCTTGTTTCTCCGCATAGAAACCGTATTTTTCGCCGTAAGGAAGAACTAAACTGAATGAACCGGTTTTAGAATCGCTTTTCGCACTTCCTCTTTTTTCCAAACGTGTTAAGGATTCGTAATGAATTTCCGCACCCAAAGGATTTCCTTCTTCATCCAAAACTTTGCCGTTAATCACTACAACTGGGTTCGGGCGAAAATCTCGAGGAAGATAAGCCATATACAGTTGACCTTCTTTACTTACATAAGCCCAGTCGCTATTTACGGGAATAGAAAAGAAGTTCACTCCTTTTAAGTTTGCGGATACCTCTACCGGTTTAGTCCAATTGTCCCAACCTTCTCCGATTCTTTTGGTTACATATACGGAAAGGCCCTTATGACCGTCGCTGCAGAAATAAAGTGTTCTATCGTCTCCCGCTAAAAACGGAGCGGTCTCTTCGGAAGAAGTGTTAACGATCTCGCCTAAATTTTTACCTATTCCGAAAGAGCCGTCATCTTTTTGGATACTGACATACAGATCCAATTTGCCGTGGGAATCGGGTTGCTGGACGGAATAGATCAGTATCCTTCCGGAAGAAGAAAGGGTCGATCCTCCGAAGACGGAAGTATTATTTTTCAGATATAAATTCGCAAAATCGGGAAAGTTAATCGCTTTAGGATAAGACCAATTCCCTTTTTCTTTATAACTTTTATATAATGGAACAGTCGCTTTGTTTTGAAGATTGTTCATTTTTCGGAGATATTCGTAAGCGAGCTGTTCTTCTTTTAAGCGGAATTCCATCTCGTCTCTGGTGTTTCTTCTTAATTCTTCTCTTTTATCTTGGAACTCGAATTGGATCTTGCGAGAAGCCTCGTCATCGCCGAAAGAACCGAAGACGAATAATTCATTATTACTCGGGAGGACCGCGATCACAGCCGAGTTCAAGTCGTTATTTAGAGGAGCAGGCATCTCTTTCCCGTCTCTCCAAAAACCTTTATCGTCCTTCTCCGCAAACCAGATCCTTTGAGTGCCCGATTTACCCTTGCTAGAATATACGGTCCAAAAAATGGATCTTCCATCCGGAGTGACTGTCGGATTAAAAGCGAAGTACCCTCTGTTCACATAATTCGGAATTCTTTTTAAGGTCCAATCCGCAAGGCCCTTGGATTCGGAAAATGGATAGGTCTCATAACGTATCGGGTCGCAATTTTCCCCTCTCATCTGGCAGAGTACACGAATGGTTTGGTTATGAAGTCTGGAAAGTTCAGGGCTCAGATCGTTGGAAAGTACCTGAATGAACTCGTTTCCTGTACCTAACATTCTACCGAATTGTAGAAGTTTTCCCTCGATAATTCTCTCCTCGGCGAAAAGTTGCTCCGATCTTAGGCAGAGGATCAACAACAAGAGATATGAAAAAGAACGGATCATACATTCTATTTCGGTGAATTTCCGACTCTACCGAAGCTTATAAAGCGAAAAAATTCATAAGTTCAGGCTGAGGATATAAGCGAATTCTATTATATTGAGAGTCAGATGCGAAACGAAAGCGCAGATGATACTTTGGCTTTGGACGGTAAGGATCGCAAAAGGGACCCCGACGAATATCGCAGTCATAAGTATATACCAAAAACCGCCTGTCCAATGTAATAACCCGAAAAATAAAGACGTGAGTGCGATACTTTTCAGTTTTCCGAACTTATGCAGGAAATCGGAAAGAGCAAAATTTCGATATAAATTTTCCTCCACATAAGGGGCGAGTAGTACGTTCGCCACAAAAAAGATAGGGATTTGTTTCCCTAATACTTTCATAGTTTCCCCGGCGGGTATATAATCACCTACAGTATTTTGCAGGTATGTTTGAGCGGGTGAAAGTAAATACAGATAGAGGCCTGCAATGATACATCCGACAAAGATTCCCGTCAAGGACTGGACCTTCCAATCCGAATTGATCCAAGCATCTTTGAATAGATGATAGGATTCATGTCTAGTGGAACTTAGTAATGTTGCCAGTATCAAGAGCTGGACGATTAAAATGATCAGAGGAGTCTGGTTCGAAATTTTCAATCCTATTTCTTCTGCGGGGATTCCAAGAAAAGAGTAATATACGGAAAATACGGAGATTACGACTAAAAACCAGATCGGTGCCAGGATTAGATTCAACCACGTTCTATCAATGGATTTCATTCCTATAAACTAATACAGGTATCTCTTTGATCGACAATTTCTTGGATTTTGCTAATAAAAGATCGGGATGATAAATATCCCGATCTTTAAAGAAAGGAGATAAAAATCAATTACAGCTGCAGGCGGAACCTTTTCCCCCTAAAGATTGTGCATAATTATCTGCATCGGAAGAATAATCGAATTCTTTCAGAAGACAAACATTGGAACCTCGAGCCGATTTCATCTGATCTAGGGTGCGGGAATCCGCTTCAATCTTCCCGTCGGCGCAGAAGACGCTGTATTTGGTATTCGCCAGGACTTTGGAAGAAGAAAAAACCAACCCTAAAACCAAAACGCTCCCGCAGATCGCTATCCATAACTTGAACATAAATAAACTCCAAAACTAAGAAGGGGAGAATAGCAGTTTCCCAAGTCCTTTCAATAAATTTTTAACTAAAATAAAAAGTAAAGATACGACTTTTAGACGCAAAAGAAATCGGATCGATTGTATACCAGGATTTATAAAGAATTCAAAAGGAAAAATCGTTGTACTATTGTTTGTTGTAGGAGTTCCAACAGCCGCAGCTTACGACCGTGTAAGAACTCCCACATGTCAATTGTTATGCTTTGTTGAATATCCTACTACCGATCGTATTCGCTATGTAGGAATTCCAACAATTCCAACCGAACTCAATACGTAAAAGTATAAGCCCAGTAGATCAAAAGGAATTGAAGTGGAAGTCTTAAGAGTAAAGCCCAACTAGGAGGATCTTTTCTGGTCCTAGATTGAAAATGATACACGTTAGCCGGAAACACAGCGATCAATAGAAGAATCACTCCCCAAGCAGCCAACACTTTGGTTTGGGGAAAAAAAAGGCCGAGTCCCAAAGCGATTTCCGCGATACCGCTGAGTTGGACCATAAGTTTATGATAGGGAATCCAAGGAGGCATGATCCTTAAGTAAAATTTAGGGATCACAAAATGAAGAATGCCGGCGATCGTATAGATGGTCGCCATGATCCAGAGACTGATCGATTTAGCGTCTAGGTTTTCCATGGAAAACCATGATAAGGTAACTAGGGCGACAAGGTCTGCCTTTTTTCTCTGTTTTTGTTACGAAACCTTCTCTGTCTGGAATGAGAAGACTTGTTTGCGATTTTCAGGAAGGTGAGATATTTTTCTCTGGTGACGAAGGGACGATTTCTTTCTCGATGATCCGTACGAGGGCCGGGAAATTTCAGCATAGGCTAGACTCCTTGCCGTTAAATTTGCCAGCCATTATAGTAAGGGCGAAGAAAGTACAAGCGAAAAAAAAGTTCTTCAAAAAAATTCTGTAACGATTCATTATAAAAGTTTGGGCGCGTCCCTTGCGTTGCAAGGGTCGGTCTTTTACGGACTCGCGGAGTCCCGCTCGGTCCTTCGGACCGGCTTTTGCCGTCCTGCAAAGACCTCGCGCGGTTTAAAAGTGTAACAATATCGTTTTTTTATAATTTCGCTTTATATAGTCTTTTCAAGATCGAACTCTCGAAAGTTTTATACGCATAATGTTGCATCGTAAGAATAAACGAAGCCCCTTGGCCCACCGGGAAATTGAATTTTGGATCTTTTTGATTAATAATTTTTACTACGGTATCTACAACCGGTTCCGGAGTAGGTGCTTTATCGAATGTCTCTTTCGAGAATGCAGCAGTTTGTTTCCGAAGGAGATCGTAATCATGAATTTGTATTTTTGACCTAACGGCGCTAGCGCCGATATTTGTTTTGAACCCCATCGGCTCAACCATGCTGACTTTAATATTAAAGTCCCTTAACTCAAAACGCAGAACTTTAAAGTAACCTTCCAAAGAGTGTTTCGAAGCCGAGTAGTAAGAAACATTAGGAAGACCTATTAAACCAAGAATGGATCCGACTGTGATAATCTTTCCATGACGTTGTTTTCTGAAATAAGGCAGCAGTTGATTTGTGAGTTTTACCGTACCCCAAAAATTGGTCTCGAATTGTTGTCTGCCTAAATCGATAGAAGTTTCCTCGGCGAGACCTGATACCAAATAACCTGCATTATTGATCAGAACATCCAAACTTTGTATCCGACTGAAGAGTTGTTTCGTGAAGGATTCGATCGATTTGTCGGAAGAAATATCTAATTCTAATAATGTAAAAGGTAATCTATGTTCTTCGGGATTGCGGCTTGTTCCGATAACAGTATGACCGTCCTGATGGAGTTTATTGGCAAGAAGAAGCCCGATACCGGAAGAGGCTCCTGTAACTAAAATTGTCTGTTTCATCTTATTTCCCCTATATTGCAAAGATTTGTGGCTATGACGACTTCTTGTGGTCGATCAATTTACTTGCAATTTGCAAGTAAATATAGGAGACTGAAAAATACTTGCTTTTTGCAAGCACTTTTTAGAATAAATTTTATGTCGGTGAACAAAAAAAGATCGAATTGTCCGATTAGCTGCTCCCTGGATATCTGGGGAGACAAATGGTCTCTTCTCATTATCAGGGATCTGATGTTTAATAAAAAAGGGACTTACGGTGAATTCTTGAAGTCGGAGGAGGGAATCGCTACGAATATTTTAGCTTCCAGACTTCAGTCGTTAGAAGAAAGCGGCCTCATCGAAAAATCGGACCATCCAGATAGCAAATTAAAAGTTCTGTATAAGCTTACACAAAAAGGTATCGATCTACTACCTGTCTTTTTTGAGATCTATACCTGGGCGGAAAAGTATTTTGATATTCCAAAAGACATCAAAGCGGCATTAAAAGAGGCAAAGAAGGACAAAGACGCTTTTATTAGATCGAAGACAAAAGAATTGAGAAAGTAGTAGTTGTTGGCAAACAACAACTACTACTACTTAACAGAACTAGCTTCTCACCATTTGCACTTTCAGTCTTATCGCTTTTTTGGACTTTGCAGATCTTTTCTTAGAAAGAGAAAGTTTAGAATAAGTCATTTCCAAAGAATCGGTAACATCATCCCAGGTACAGGAAGCTGCGATTTTTCTCGCGGCATGACCCAGCTTGAGGGCCAATTTTTTATTTTCCGCTAAGATGCAGGATTGTTCTATAAATTCTTCTTCTTTATCGAAACCGCAGAGTAAAGCGGACTTACCGTGTTGGAGATGTTGGTTGGCAGCCGCGTAGTTGTATGCTACAATAGGAAGACCGGATGCCATTGCTTCTACGATCACATTCCCGAAAGTTTCGGTAAGACTTGGGAATAAAAATAGATCTCCTGTGGCATAATGTTCAGCCAGTTCTTTTCCTTTTCTCATTCCTCTGAATATGAAATCGGGATTTTCCTTTTGTAGTTTTCCTTTAGAAGGTCCGTCTCCTACTAAGATCAATTTTGTGTCTGGAACTCTGGATTGGATCCTGCGGAAAGTTCTTACAAGTAAGTCCAGATTTTTTTCCGGAGCCAATCTTCCTACATATAAAATTCCAAGTTCGGATGATTTTAGTCCCCATTCCGATTTTAATTTAGGATTTCTGCGAGCTGGATGGAATAGATCCGAATCTATTCCTCTGGAAACCACTTGTACATTCGTGTATCCTTGTACCGTTAACTGTTCTTTGATCTGAGCAGTCGGCACCAAGGTCGTTTGGGTCCTATTGTGTAACCCTTTTAGATAATTATGGACTAACTTTCCCGCGAATCCGAATTTATAATATTTAGCATACGCGTGGAAATTTGTCCTAAAATCGCTGATGATTGGAACTCCAACATGTCTGGCCGCTCTTACCGCCGACCAACCTAATGGCCCTTCCGTAACTACGTGTACTATATCAGGTTTTTCTAATTCAATTAATCTACGGAGTAGGTATTTTTCAGGAAATCCAAACCGTAGATCTTCGTATAAGGGGATTTTTGCTCCTCTTACAAGTACTTCTCTGTAGTTATTGCTCGCTGTTGCGTAATCATTATGACCTTGTTTTGGACGGACCAGAATGATCTCATGGCCTCTTTGTAAAAGATCACCCAACATTCTATGAAGTGTTTTTGCAACTCCGTTGATCTCAGGAGGAAAAGTTTCGGTCACCACTAATATTCGAAAGGGACCTGCTTTAGGATAAGAACTGATATAAGTCGATGGAAGCATCGACTTTCGATCATCTTAAATTCTTGTATCTAATCCATGAAGGGAGCATTACTTTTTCGTTACAGAGTGCTGTAGTTTAAGTGATTTTTCGCTTAGGTAGATTTATTTCCGCTTTTTTTGTTTTGTCGGAGGCGGTGGATTCCGAAGTTCGTTCAATTTGTCGGTAAGCCATTTCTCGGATTCTACTTCTTTTCCGTCTGGGAATTTGATCTTGTACGGAGTTCCGGTAATAGAGGACTTACTTGCTAATCCTTTGATAAAATCTTCCGTGCTGCTTATTTTACTTTTGGCTGCGTCGTATTTCTTTAGTAAATGAGCCTTTGCCTCATCCAGTTTATGTTCCGAACCGTTTCTTACGAAAACACAATCCTTGCAAGAGTCCAAGGAAGAAACCAAGGCCTTGATCTCATCTTCCGGTTCCGATCCGAAAACAGAGGCGGAGTTCGAGATTAAAATAATGAATAGAATAAAGAATGAGATATTTTTCATAAGGAGTTCTTCATTAAAATCCTCAGTTTTAAATCTTGCAACCAAGTATTGGAATTAAGAAGTAATTCTCCCCAAGACAAGTCCTAAGAAGGAACTGGAACCCGAAACAGATTCAAAATTCCAACCTAGATGGGAGCCGCAAGCGGAGCAACTTCCTACTCTCCAGGCAAAACCGGGAAACCAAGTATGTTCCAGATAAGAATCTTTTTGCCAAGTAATTCCGATCGCTTGTGAGAATGTGAGTATCCTGAATTCTATCCCGAGTGGATTTATAAAATTATGAAGATATGCTCCATCCACGGAAGTTTTCCATTCTTCTTTTGTGATCTTTTCTCCACAAGAAGTGCATAACTTCCAATTCTCTTGGATTATTTCTTTTTTTTCGATCGATTCGCTTTCAGGAACGCCACTAGGAAGATCCGGCATACATTCTATCTAATATCGGGAGAAAATCTTTGCCATTGTTTTCCTTCTTTCCAAACTTGAAATTCTCCGGGTAAAAAGTGGGTCCAAATTTCGTTTTGGGTTAAAGGGCTGGTGGCTAAAACGGTTACTACGTCTTTCGGATTTGTATGCTCTCTAAAATCTATGCTTAAGTCCGCATCTAGGAGCTTGGCTTCTCCGAAGGGGGCGTGTCTTGTGATATAAACTAACTTTGTGGAACAATATGCGTATAAATATTTGGAATCCGAAATCAGGATATTCGAAACTCCCTTTTTTCCGAGTTTAGACAAAAGTTTACGGATTTCTTGGGAGAGTACCGTTTCATTTTTAGGCCTTGTCTTAAACTTCTTTTTCAATTCGGAAAGAACCCAACAAAAAGCATGCTCGCTGTCCGTAGTTCCGACGGGAGCAAAATTTTTTAATGGTTCCTTCTTCACTCCTTTCAATTGCCCGTTATGAGCGAAAGTCCAATAATAACCCCAAAGCTCCCGAACAAAAGGATGTGTATTTTTCAGATCCACCTTACCACGATTCGCTTTTCGGATATGAGAAATGACTAAATTACTTTTGATCGGAAATGTCCGGACGAGCTCCGCCAATTGTGAATCCGCACTTGCCTGAGGATCTTGGAAGACCCTGCAACCCTTGCCTTCATAGAATGCGATCCCCCATCCATCTTTATGGGGTCCCGTTTTCCCGCCTCTTTGGACAAGGCCTGTGAAACTAAAGCAAATATCCGTAGGAACATTGGCACTCATTCCCAAAAGTTCGCACATTCTGGATTTCCTCTGTTATATTAGAATAATCATCGCTAATGCGAATTCTGTTTGTCCAGGACTTTTTCCTAAAAAGAAATGGCGGAACTCTTGCAGAATTCAAGCGGGAACCTCAATTTGATCGGGTGATTCTTCATATCGACACGGAAACCGGCTGGAGAGGAGGAGAAAGGCAACTTTTTCTTCTGGCAGAAGGTTTAAAAAAACACAAAATCCCCCAACTCATCTTATGTAAACCTGGCTCTTCTTTAGAGGCGCGCGCTAACGATGTTGGACTTCCAACAGTTACTCTTCCTTTAAAAGGTGAATGGGACTTCGGTTCCGTAAAGGCTCTACAAGAACTGATCGTTTCCAAAGAGATCAAACTTATACACGCTCATACTGCAAAAGCACATTCAATTGCTTGGATGGCGAAGGCAAAACTCCCTCATGTGAAACTTATAGTTTCCAGAAGAGTGGATTTTAGACTTAGAAAGAATTGGTTCAGCAAACGTAAGTATGTTTCCGACAGAGTGGATCTTTACTTAAGTGTTTCGAATCGTATTCGTGAAATTCTCATCTTGGATGGCATAGATCCGGCGAAAGTAGTGACCGTTTACAGCGGGATCGACCTAGGCGTTTTCAAAAAAACAATGGATATTTCTTATTTAAGAAAGGAATTCAATCTTTCTAAAGAAGAACTAATCATAGGTAATATCGCCGCATTAGTCGATCATAAGGACCAAAAAACGTTACTCAACGCTTTGTCCAAGGTAGAAACGGATAAAAAATTTAAGGTTTTAATCGTAGGCGAAGGAGAACTCAGAAAGGAACTGGAACGTATCGCCTCCGAAAAAAAACTTTCGGATAAGGTGATCTTCACTGGATTCAGGACGGATATCCCCGAACTTCTCTCCTTATTCGATATTTTTACGTTAACTTCCAAAGAAGAAGGACTCGGGACTTCCGTTTTAGACGCAATGGCTTCCGGCTTACCAATCGTGGCAACAAACGGTGGAGGAATTTCGGAAATGCTTGCGGAAGGAAAGGGCGCGCTCATCTCCGAGGTGGGGGATGCGGTCTCTCTCGCTGCTTCTTATAAGACTCTATTAGAAGATCCTAAAATTCGAAAATCTATGGGTACTTTTAATAAGGAATCCGTAAAAAGATTTTCGGTTAAAAACACCATTAAGAAAACCGAATTAGCGTATTATAGTTTATTGGGCGAAGAGATTTATTCCGGTTCGAAAGGAAAATCGGGGGAAGCAGCATGAAAAAATTACTCATCGTAGACGGTCACGCTTTCGCATTTAGGGCGTATTATGCTTTTGCGGCTTCCAATCTGAAAAATTCCAAAACAGGACAACCAAGCGGTGCTGTTTTCGGATTTTTCAGAATGTTATTCAAACTTTTCGAGGATTATTCTCCTACTCATGTCGCTATGACTTTCGATCCTGGCGGACCTTTGGAAAGAGGGGCCACATTCGCGGAATATAAAGCAAATCGTAAGCCTATGCCCGAGGATCTTCGTCCTCAATTGAATGAGATTATGGAGACATTAAAAGTCCTAGGATTTAGGATACTCCGGATCGATAAACATGAGGCGGATGATATTATAGGGACTCTTGCGGAAAATTATAAATCTTCCGCAAAAGAGATCCTGATCTTCTCCGGAGATAAGGACTTATACCAATTATTAGAAAAAAAGAATATAAAAATGCTCCGAGGAAAAAAGGGCGTCACCGAATTTGTGGAAATCGACTCTTCCTGGGTAAAAGAAGAACTAGGTGTGGATGTAAAACAGATCCCCGACTATATGGGGATCGTGGGTGATACTTCGGATAATATTCCCGGCGTTAAAGGTATCGGCGAGAAGGGAGCTTCTAAACTGATCCAAGAATACAAAAACTTGGAAGGGATCTATAAAAATATAGAGAAGATCAAAAACCCGGGATTAAAGAACAAACTGATAGAACATAAAGATAACGCGTTTATGTCCAGACAATTGGCCACAATCAAAAGAGATTTGGATCTGGGCATCAAGGATGACGATCTTAAACTTCCCGATTATGCTTCCGACGAAGGGATACGTTATCTCAAAAACCAAGGTTATAATGTTCTATCTCGAGACCTTGCTAAGTCCGTAGGAAAAGAACCTCCTAAAGACGAACCGGAAGAAGCAGCGACTGGATCTGCAAAAGCTCCTAGTGCTAAAAAAGGAATTTATAAACGAGTAGAAACTGTAGAAGAATTAACCAAACTTGCAAGAGCTTGGAAAAAATCTCCGATCCTTTCCGTGGATACGGAAACCACTTCTCAATACGCGTTTGATGCGGAACTTTTAGGGATTTCTTTATGCAACCAGGAAGGAACCGGTTTTTATATTCCGGTTACTCATACCCAAGAAGGACTATTTACCAATAAGGACCAACTTCTTCCTTTGGATCAGGTGCGAGAGATATTGGGACCCGTATTAGCGGATCCGAATATACCTAAGGTGGGTCAGAACATTAAGTACGATCTGATCGTTTTGCAAAACCATGGATTCGAAGTGGTAAATATCGTTTTTGATACGATGATTGTTGCCTATATTCTCGCGCCGGAAAGCCGCAGATTCAATATGGACGATCTTGCGGAAGATCTTCTGAACTATAAAACGATCACTTATGCCGAACTAGTAGGGACCGGTAAGAACAAAAAAAATCTTTGGGAAGTGGATCTGGATAAGGTCGCCGAATACGCTGCGGAAGACGCCGATATTACTTTAAGATTATATAATGTTCTTCGCAAATCCCTGAAGCAGTCCGGTTTAGAAAGTGTGTTCAAGGATATAGATCTGCCTTTAATCCCTGTTTTAACGGAAATGGAGAAGGCGGGGATCTCCGTGGACGCAAAATATTTTGCGGAACTTTCCAAAGATTTTCAAAGGGAAGTGAAAGACCTGGAAAAAAGTATCTACAAGGCCGCAGGAAAAGAATTTAATATCGCTTCCACTAAAGAACTTCAGAAGATATTATTCGATGAGCTGCAACTCCGAGTGGTCAAAAAGACCCAAACAGGTTATTCCACAGACCATGAAGTCTTGGAAGAATTGTTGGGAGAACATCCGATCATCGAAAAACTTTTGGATTATAGAAAATACACAAAGTTGATCTCTACTTATGTGGATACTCTTCCTAGTATGGCTTCTCCCAAAGACGGAAGAATTCATACCAGTTATAATATGACGATAGCTGCGACGGGAAGACTTTCTTCCACGGATCCGAACTTACAAAACATTCCCATCCGTGAAAAAGAAGGAAGATTGATCCGAAAAGGTTTTGTCTCAGGCCATAAGGATTTCGAGATCTTAAGTTTGGACTATTCTCAGATTGAACTCAGGATCATGGCCCATATTTCTAAAGATCCTGCCATGATGGACGCGTATAAAAAAGGGATCGATATCCATAAAAGGACGGCCGCTGCCATCTACGGAGTTTCAGAGGATCTGGTCACTCCCGAGATGCGGGATAAGGCAAAGGTAGTTAACTTTTCCGTAATATATGGCGTTACACCTTACGGCCTTAGTCGAAACCTCAGGATTTCCAGAGAAGAAGCCAAAAGTTTTATAGATCGATATTTAACCCAGTATCCCGGTGTCCAAAAGTATATGGATGATACGATCGCCTTCTGCGAAGAGAAGGGTTATGTAGAGACCATGAAAGGAAGAAGGAGACCTGTTCCCGATATTACATCCACACATCGCCAAGCAAAAGAAGGCGCCAAAAGGGTTGCGATCAATACTCCTATCCAAGGTACTTGCGCCGACATGATCAAGATCGCAATGATCCAGATCCAGAACGAGATCGAAAAAAGAAAATGGAAGTCCAAACTTCTACTCCAAGTACATGACGAATTAGTATTCGAAGTCTACAAATCGGAGAAGGACGAGTTTCTGAAAGTTTGTAAACATTTGATGGAGAACGCTCTTCCTCTGGACGTTCCGATCAAGGTAGAAGGAAAATTCGGACAAAACTGGGACGAGGCTCATTAATTTTTAGTTGAGTCTTCCGGCTTGCGGCCCTTAAAATTCGGCCGCTTGGGGAGAATTTTATAGTCCGTCCCAAAATTTAGGTTATAAATAAGTATTTGGTCTCGGGCTTCAAGAAGACGGACCAATCGGGACAGGTTCTTATGGAAAACTTTTATTCCAGAAAAAAGTTCCTAAAACTTTTGGCTTTATCCGCCGCAGGTATCAGTCTTTCGGAGAAAATGATTTCTCCATTATTCTCCCAAACGTCCGGAGCTTCTAAAATGTTAAAACGTAAGATCCCAAAAACGGGAGAAGAAATTCCAGCAATCGGTCTAGGTACTTGGCAAACTTTAGATGTGGATCCGGCTCCTTCTTCTTTGGCTCCTTTAAAAGAAGTTTTGTCGGAGTTCCTAGATAAGGGAGGAGGTGTGGTGGATTCCTCTCCCATGTACGGTCGTTCCGAGGAAATTTTCGGGATCTTATCCAAGGATTTTTCGGAGACGGAAAGAAAAAAATTTTTCTTAGCTACCAAAGTTTGGATCCGGGGAGAAGCCGCCGGAAAATCTCAGATCGAAGCATCTTTCAAAAAAATGAAAGCGGATAAGATCGATCTATTCCAAATCCATAATTTACTAGATACCCAAACTCACGTCAAAACTTTAAGGGCTTTAAGAGAAAAAGGGAAGATCCGTTATATAGGTCTGACCCATTTTACGATTTCCGCATTTTCTGAAATGGAACGTATCTCAGAAAAAGAAAAACCGGACTTCTTACAGATACCTTATTCTATCCAAACTAGAGAAGCCGAGAATCGTATCTTACCATTCGCCCAAGAACATGGGATCGCAGTCCTAATCAATCGTCCCTTCGAAGAAGGTGGACTTTTCAGAAATACAAAAGGCAAAACCTTACCGGAGTATTTTAAGGAATGGGATTGTTTTTCTTTCGCGCAGGGCTTCTTAAAATATATCCTTTCTCATCCTGCAGTGACTTGTGCGATCCCCGCGACTTCTAAACTTTCTCATCTTAAAGATAATATGGGTGCGGGACTCGGCAGATTTCCGGAAGGCAAGGAGAGAAAAGTTTTTCTATCCAACCTTTTAGATGCGATGGACTGAAATTTCCTTCGTGTTATAGATTTTACACTTCCCATTCGGAAACTAGGGAGTACAATATTGCCTCTTCTGGAGGAGTCTATGACGGAGCCGCTTTGGAGAACCCATCCCTTGGCCTGGAAGGCAACGGGAGCTTTCTTTGAATGGAAAAAAAGGAAACTATTCTATCGGATCGGTGGAGAAGGAGAAGCGCTTCTTCTTTTACACGGATTTCCCACTTCTTCCTGGGACTGGAAGGATGTATGGGAAACTCTTACACGTCAGTACAAAGTTCTGACCTTAGATTATCTAGGCTTCGGTTTTTCTGAAAAACCGAAAGACGGACATTATTCAATTTTTCAATACGCGGACCAGGTCGAATTTTTCCTGCAAGAGCAAGGAGTTCAAAAAGTACATCTTCTTGCGCACGATTTGGGAGATACTGTAGCCCAGGAATTGGTAGCCAGATTTAGAGAGAAGTTATCCGGACAGAGGATCGGTGGACCCGACTTAAAGTCCGTATTCTTTTTGAATGGGGGGATCTTTCCGGAGACTCATAGACCAAGGGCAGTGCAAAAATTATTAAACGGTCCTTTGGGATTTTTATTCTCTCGCCTAGTGAACAAGACTTCCTTCCAAAAAAGTTTTTCGGAAGTATTCGGTCCGAATACTAAACCTCACCAAGAGGAGTTGGACGGCTTCTGGGAATGTGTGAACAACGGAGGAGGAAAGGCGATCTATCACAAGTTGATAAGATACATGAGAGAAAGAAAAATTTTCAGAGAGAGATGGGTCGGGGCCCTTCTGGATTGTCCGATCCCGTACGCATTAGCGGACGGTTTAGAAGATCCAGTGAGTGGTAAACATGTGGTGGACCGACTCAGAGAGTTGAGACCGGACGCGAACGTGTACGAACTCTCCGGTATCGGACATTATCCGCAAACGGAAGCTCCCGATCAGGTTTTGAAAGCGTACTCTAACTTCAGATCGAAACTTTGATATTTCTCAGATCGTTTGGTGACCGGATTTATTTCCTTGAAAAAAGGAAGAAACCTGCCAGACTGTAAAGAAAGCGAAAGATTCGATGGGTAAGGTTGCATACAATAATCCGCGTTTTTTCGATTTTGTATACGATGATTTTTTATGTGCAGCGGTGGACTCTCACGTTGCTCAATCCGGAGTTCTATTTCATTCACTGACAAAAGAAAGTGTTTGGGAACTTTTCGAGATCACAGGAGTTCTCGCGGAACTCAAAAAACGAGGATACGATTCCTTCCAACTGGATCTTTCCGGAAGCGACGACACTTACCAAAAGCTCACTCTTACCGATCAGAACGAAATTTTAGTCCATCTACGTTTGAGTATCCAAGAATATAGGATCCGTCTCAACGATTACTTCTTCAAAGAAAAATATCTGGTTGTAAATTGGCTCCAGACACGTCATCCGAAACAGGAAGGAAGAGATTCCACTCGTCTGTATCCCGGTCAAGATGTTCCCGGCTTAGGTATTTTTCCGGAGATGTCGGACTTGATCGGATTTCTGATCATCTCTTTAAGATTGAATGGAGCCGTGATCCGTCCCGAATATTTTCACGACGCTGTATTATTCTCCCGTAAATTCCATTTTTTAGAAGCGGACTCTAAGGCTTTGTACCAAGCTTTGAGAACGACCTTCCCGAAACATTCTATACGAGCCATCTCCACGTTATTGCAACATGGAAAGATCATAGATGCCAAACGAGGAGTGATCGAATGGAAACCGATAGAGATGATCTTCTTTTTGGAAAAATCCTTAAATTTTTTCGTATTCAATCGTAAGTTCGAGAAGAAGGTTT
Organism: Leptospira sp. B5-022; assembly: GCF_000347035.1. GTDB lineage: Bacteria > Spirochaetota > Leptospiria > Leptospirales > Leptospiraceae > Leptospira_B > Leptospira_B cinconiae. Next base: position 81,994 of record NZ_ANIJ01000015.1, on the reverse strand, counting down.
CCAAGATACTTTCCACATACAAACTCTCTTTGTTAGAAGGTGCGGAGACAGAGTTGGGACTAAATACTTAGCACTATTTTGAACAAGTGTTACGCGATTATTTTTCGAAGAAAACCGTTTTCTTCTCCCGTCTTATCTATTTATAATATAGGTTTGGCCATTATTCTAATCCGGAGGGTCCGCGATGGAGAAAAGAAAGCAGGTAAGGGTGGTTCCTTTCCCTAAACAACCGGTTCAACTCCAATTGATGGGAAACGGGTTTTTAGATATTCTCATCGCCCAGGACGTCAGCGAAGGAGGGATCGCCGTTCGTGTCCCTCATAAATTTGATGGATGCGATATACATTCCAGCGTGGAAATTTTGGTTTCTCTGCCCGGATACAAGCCGTTTAAAGCATTAGGTAAGATCAAACACTTGAGCGCCTCCAAGGAAGCACAGGGACTTTTCGGGCTTCAATTCACCCAAATCGATCTGAAAGGGAAACAATTCCTCGGTGATTATGTCAAAAAACTTGCATCTCTCCGCAGAATGGCAGGTTAATCGACCAAGTCAGTCATCGGAATTTCTTTCCAGCGTAATCCGACTGTAACCATTTAGGATGATAGATAGAAGCATCCTAACAAGGAAAAGAAGGACGACAATGGGATCAGGAACAGTCCAAAACAAGCAAAAAGTAGAGCGTAAGCTTGAGGTACGGATCGCAGAGAACCAACTCGAGATCGAAAGAACTTTAGCTCTTCGTTATGATGTATTCAATCTGGAGTTGGGAGAAGGTTTACCTCAATCCGCAGCTACACGTAAAGACAGAGACGAATACGATTTATTTTGCGACCATCTTATCGTAGTAGATAAGAACAGAGATGATATGATCGTCGGGACCTATCGTATTCTGCGTAGAAGTGTTGCGAAAGCGAATATCGGATTTTACTCCGACAACGAATTCGATATTACTAAAATTTACGAATTAGAAAGAGAACCTGCAGAGATCGGTCGCAGTTGTGTTCATCCCGAATACAGAGACGGATCCGTGATCTCTCTTCTTTGGGGCGGACTCGCTCAATACATGAAGAAGAACAATATCGGATACCTTTTCGGTTGTGGCTCCGTTCATAGCACAGATGCTCAAGCTGCAAACGATGTGTATGCTTTTCTAAAAGACAAAAAAGCTTTAGCTGGAGAAAATTTCGACGTTAAACCGCTTCCTGGATTCGAGATGGAAGGTTTTGATACGAATTATTCTCCTGAAGATATTAAGGAAGTTTCTAAAAGGATTCCGGCATTGATCAAAGGATATATCAGAGCTGGATCTTTGATCTGCGGAACTCCTGCGTTGGACTCCGTTTTCAAAACTACGGATTTCTTTATCATCTTCGATATTAAAGACATCGAATCCAGATATAGCAAACATTACCTAGAATAGAATTCAAGGAAATCGGGTTTTTTCGTAAGGACGGGTCTCAAAGGAGGCCCGTTTTTATTTTTCCGCCTTATCTGTGCCTAAATATGGGCCGATACACCTTGACCGTTTGGGCTTCTCCTTTTTTTCTATACTAAATTCATTCTAAACAAGCGAAAACCCTTTTGGGTAACTCATGAATCAAATCGATTTCCAACATCCCTCTTTTAAGGACCAGATCCAGTTTTATATACTGGTATTTCTCTCCTTTTTGGTTATGAGTTTGGGGTATTATTTAGGGATCTCTTCTTACATTCTTGGCTGGTTTGCATTCTGCATTTCCGCATTCTCCGTTGCAGGTAACGATGCCGTTCAGACGGTCGGTACATTTATTGAAAGTAAAAAGTCGGTACATTGGTTCCCAAAACTTGCCGCATTGGGCGGAATTCTTTCTTTGGTGTTTGGATATGCTTGGTGGTCCGCAAACGGAGAAGTCCATTTTCATAGACTGGATAATTTTACACCGCCATCTGAGTATAATTTTCTACAATTGATCGCGCCTATCATACTTGTCATCATCACTCGGATGAAATCTCCAATCTCTACTACATTCTTGATCCTAGGTTTATTCGGCGGACAGAATATAGAAAAGATGCTGACCAAATCCTTTTTAGGATACATGATCGCATTTGTAACCGCTTTGGTCGTTTGGGGAATCCTGGTAAAAGTCGATCCGAAAGAATATTATGACGATCATATACCCGATCCAAGGACCGAAAGAAAATGGGCGATCTTGCAATGGTTCTCTACTTTATTTTTATGGGCGGCATGGCTTGCTCAGGACGCTGCCAATATAGTTGTCTATCTTCCTAGACAATTGAATTGGATGGAACTTGCCTGTGCCGTTTCTATCCTGATCGGAGCGCTCGGGATCATATTGTATACCAACGGTGGTACCATCCAAGAGATAGTTACGGAGAAGTCCGATATCCAATGGTCCAAGGCCGCCACTATCGTAGATCTGGTATATGCGAGTATTTTAATATTCTTCCAGAAGATCAACAATATGCCTATGTCCACCACCTGGGTGTTCTTGGGAATGCTTGCGGGAAGAGAGATTATGTTAAATTTCCTTACCTACAGGGACGCTCCTTATTTGGAGACATTCCGCAAAGTAGGTAAGGATGTACTTCTTGCGTCTATCGGGATTGCGGTAAGTATTTTTATATTCTTACTCGCTTCTCAGTTCTATCCGGAAAAGACTTCTTTTATTCCGAAATTCCTAAAATAATTCCAGTTTCATTTCAGCGAAAATTCCCGAATTTGGACCTAACAAAAAATCGGCTTGTGTACGATCGTTTTATACCGCATTTTCTATCCTATAAATGCATGATTTTGCGATAGCCGTACTGTCGATCAGATACGCTTTACAATCCTTTGACCAACGATCAAATTGGTCGTTTTGTTTCAGTTTGTTTAAAGCTTTCTCATACAACATACTGCATAAATATCTTGCAGTAATGATCATTAGATTTTCCGCGACCCTTTCTTTGGTCTGATCCTCTTCGATGGATCTGAATTTAGTTATCGCATCTTCGAATATTTCGGATTGTTCTTTTAGGAATTTAGAAGGCGATCCTATTTCCGCCTTGATCGATTCCAGATATTTTTTGAAATTCCCGTCTCCGGTCATTCCCGCAACAATCGCTCCGACTGCGATCCGAACGTGAATCTGGCTTGTTCCTTCATAGATCGTATTGATCCTTGAATCTCTAAATATTCTAGCCACATCATAATCTTCCGTATAACCGGCTCCACCATGGATTTGGATGGCGAGGCCGGCACATTTATGTCCTTCTTCCGAACAATAGTATTTTGCGATAGGTGTAAGAACGGAGGCAAGATTTCCCCATTTTTTTACTTTTTCGTCTTTTCGGATCTCTCTATCTTCTTTATTCGATTTTTCCAAACGGATCTGGTGATGCTGGTACATATCCACAACTCGAGCCGTTTCAAATGTGAGAAGTCTAGATGCGTTGACTTCTCTCTGGATTTTATTAAGCATTTCGGCAACGGCAGGGATCTCCGCGATCGGTTTTCCGAACTGTTGTCTTTCTTGCGCATATTTTAGAGATTCATAATGTGCTCCGGCTCCGCTTCCTGGGCCGCATGCCGCGCTTCCGAGTCTCATAAAATTTGTCATACCCGTAGTGTATCTGGTGAGACCGAGCCCTTCTTGCCCCAAGAGTTCACCGTAACTATTTTCATACACGATCTCGCAGGTAGGTGATGCGTGAATTCCCATTTTTGTTTCAATTCCAGCAACCGTTACATCCTCGCTTTTTACCAAGAATACGGATAATCCTCTAGCTCCTCCATTTCCTGTTCGAGCTAGAGTTAATAGACTAGAAGGATAGGGACCGAGCCCGCAACCTTGGGATATAAAACGTTTCGTTCCATTTAAGCGGTAATGTCCGTCTTCCATTTTTACGGCGGTGGTTCTGACGTTATTTAGATCGGAGCCGAAATCGGGCTCGGTAAGAGACATTGCAAAAAGAGTTTCACCCGTTGCCGCTTTTGCCGCAAAATTTTCGATTTGTTCTTCCGTTCCGTATCTGGAAACGATCTGCGCTAGATTCAATAGAGCGACAGTCATACAAAAAGAAACATCCGCTCTTGCCATGATCATTCCGTAGAATGCGCTCATGGTTCCAGGTAATCCGAGTCCTCCTGCTTCTCTGGAAATGGAGAAGGGCATGAGTCCTGTTTCACGGAATTTCTCGTATATCGACGTAGTTTCCTCCGGAAAGATCACCGTTCCATTTTCGTAGCGTAGATGGTTTTTATCCATAACGCTCGAAAGTTGAGAGACTTCTTTACCGAAAAATTCTCCCAAGGATTCAAGACTCGATCTGTATAATTCAACGGCCTCTTGGACGTTAGATGGAGCCATTTCGTATCTTGGGTTATTCGTTTTCTTATAAAGTTCGTGATCGAAAAATTCTTCACCTTCCGTTGCCTTTACGATCGAATTCCAATCGATTAAATGTTCGAAGAATAGTTTTAGATCTTCGTCGTCTTTAAAATAATTATTCGCTATCATATTCCCTTCTTATCTATACTATCGCAGAGACTTTGTCTTCTTTTCCAATGTTGTATGCGGCATTCAATCCTTCTAAAAACGCTCTCTCCGCATCGATTCCCTTGGAGTCCTTCGCTCCACCTATTACGAAAATTTGTTTTTGCGGGTGCAAGGATTTGTAGGTCTCATAAAGAGAACTTTCTTTTTCCTGTCCTACACAAAGGATCAGGGAGTCGCAAGGATAAAGGACTTCTTCTCCATTTTTCATAGTGATCTTTAAGCCGTCTTTCGTGATTTCCTTATAGTTGAGGCCTTGAAAGAATTCCACGCCGGAGGCCTCTAATTCCTGTTTGAGAGCCCAAAAAGTAGTAGGTCCTAAGCCCGCCCCATGTTTTCCGCTTCTCCTAAAAATCGCAACATCTCTTTCCGATTTGTGAGGTTGGATAACGGCATTCGTATACGAATCGATATTATATTTTTTTGAATAAGATTCCAAGCTAGGATCGTTTTCTTCGGTCAGTTTATGAGCCACATCGACGCCGATCCCGCCTCCGCCGATCACTGCCACTTTTTTCCCCGCTTTGAATTTCCCGGTCAGATATTCCGTATAATTTCCTGCCGGAAGATTATGAATGCCGGGCAGAGTAAATTCTCTCGGTTTAACGCCTGTCGCAAATATGATCGCATCCGGATCTAATTCTTCAAGTAGCTTTAGATCACAATTCGTATTTAAACGGATATCCACTCCGAGTGCAGGAAGTTCGTTTCTAAAATATCGAAGTGTCTCTTTGAATTCCGATTTGCCGGGAATATTCGAAGCAAGAAGGAACTGTCCTCCGATCTGATCGGATTTTTCAAGAAGTATAACTTTATGACCGAGAGAAGCGCTCGCCCTCGCAGCTTCCAGTCCCCCCGGACCCGATCCGATCACCACAACTTTTTGAACCTTCACATCGGGGCTGATTTCATATTCCAGTTCATTAACAGCTTGGGGATTGACGAGACAGGAAACAGACTTATCTACGAACGCATGATCCAAACAAGATTGATTGCATGCGATACATGTGTTGATCCGATTCGACAGGCCGGTCTGGATTTTTTTTACAATGAACGGATCTGCGAGAAACGGCCTCGCCATAGAAATGATATCAGCCTGATCCTGATCAAAAATTTTTTGCGCTGTGATCGGATCGTTCACTCGGTTGGATGCAATGATAGGAATCCCCGGAGTTTTTTCTTTGATCCGACCCGCAATATTTGCCCAGGCTCCTCGCGGAACCAATTGGCTGATCGTTGGAATTCTTGATTCATGCCATCCGATCCCAATGTTTAATGCGGATACACCTTCTTGCTTCAGTGTTTGCGCGAGATCGCATACTTCTTCGAAAGTCGGGTTGCCTGGAATGAGATCGATCCCTGACATTCTGAAAATGACCGGGAAACCTTCCGGAAGATTTTTTACGACCGCCTTCAGAACTTCGACAGCCATGTTCATTCTCCTTTTGTGATCTCCTCCGAAATGATCGTCTCTTTGATTTGTTACCGGAGAGAAGAATTGATTAATGAGATAACCTTCGCTCCCCATAATTTCCACGGCTCCAAATCCTGTTTCTCTTGCGAGTTTTGCTGCGATCCCAAAATCTTCTACGGTCTTCCAACATTCTTCTTCTGTGAGAGCTTTTGGAACATATCGATTGATTGGAGCACGGAGTGCAGAAGGGCCTACGCAGTTCCTATCAAACGCATAACGTCCCGCGTGGAAAAGTTGTGCACACATAGTTCCGCTTCCGTTTAGAAGATCGTTCATCTTTTGTAGTTCGGATGCGTGTTCTTCGTTTTGTATATTGAAGAAGTGTTTGGATCCTCTTCCTTCTTCATTCACGCTTATTCCGCCGGTCACGATTAGGCCGACACCGCCTTCAAAGCGTTTCCCATAAAATGCCGCCATTCTTTTTGCGGTTTGCGTTTTTCCTTCGAGTCCTAAGTGCATAGATCCCATGATGAACCGATTCGGAAGGATAAAACTTCCTATGTTTATGGGCTGAAACGCTCTTTCCATAATGCCAACTCCGATAAATTCCGTATTAAAGCTATTATTTACCAGTGGTAATATAAAGAATCAGAAAATCAAGATTTAAATTACCACTGGTAAATATATTCTTGCAAAGAATGTAAGGTATTAAGAATCATTGGCATGCCCGTAAAGAATAAAAGTCGCCAACAACAGGGACCGGGAAGACCGTTTAAGAAAGACAAGATCACTGTCAGAGAGGATCTTATATCTGCGGGTACGGAACTATTAAAGACAACTCCTCTCGAAGAGATCTCTTTACGAAAAGTCGCAGCGCTTGCAGGCGTAAGCCATGCCGCGTCTTATCATCATTTCGAAAGCAAAAACGCTCTGCTGGCTGCGATTTCAGAAAGGGGATTTCAGAAATACTTCTCCGAGTATCAGAAGGAACTCGAAAAAACGGATAATAATTTTATAGGACGTTTCCGCGCTCTTGGTTGGACCTATATTCAGTTTATCTTGAATAACCGGCAATTTGCCAGGATCATGTTCGGTGGTGTGGATCTAAAGTTACATCCAACGTTATCTGCTGTTTCCAGAAGAACATACAGGCAGCTGCATGAGATCATCCGAATGGGACAACGACTAGGAGCGATCAAGCCTGGGCAAACACGAGAAAAGACTGTGGCATCCTGGTCTATGATCCATGGGATTGCGATGCTTTTTATGGAAGGGAGGATAAAACCTCATAAGGATAAAGAGGAAATGAAAAAATTTATCTTATCCGTTATAGAGTGCGCTTATACAGGAATGACACTACCACCTCCTGGATCGGAATAGAAGCGGCTTTTGTTCTCAGATTCAATTTTGATAAAGTTCTTTATCTTTCAAGCTGAGAGAATTTCATATTCGGACAGATCGATTTTCCTAGTTCTATAAGAATATTCATATGTATGACCTGGCCAATTGTTCGTATTTTTACCGGAAGCATTGATATACCAATTCGTACATCCTGTGTCCCAAACAAACTTATCAAATTTTTTATTTAAAGAAGTATTATAATTTTGCATACTACGGACTTTAGGGACCAATGCTTGGATCCCTTTTCTATTCATTTCATTCAAAGCGGAAATAATATAACGTACTTGGGACTCAATCATATATACGATCGAATTATGGGCTAGGTTCGTATTCGGTCCGTATAAAATATAAAAATTGGGGAAGCCTGCAACAGTCATGCCTAGATAAGCCTCTGCACCATTCTTCCAAACCTCGTTCAGATCTTGGTTTTTAGTCCCTTTTACTTTCATGGGAGAAAGGAATTCCGTGGCCTTAAATCCTGTCCCAAAAACGATCGTATCGAATTTTTTGAGACCTTCTTTAGTGATTATTCCTTCCGGATTCACTTCTTGGATGGATTCAGAGAGGACTTTTGCATTCGGTTTTGCTAATGCTTCGTAATAGTCATTGGAAAGAAGGATTCGTTTACATCCGGCAGGATAATCCGGAGTCAGAATTTTACGTAGTTCCGGATCCTTGATGAATTTTTTCATATGAGAAAGGCTCATCCATTTTACGATCTTATTTGCATGATTGTTCTTTTGGAATGCGATCATTCTGATCTCGTTCCACATATAGATCTGGAATCGATGTAATAGCCGATAACCTGGAAGATATTTAAATAAGAACTTTTCGAAACTCCAATATTTACGATCCGGTTTCGAAACCACCCAAGGAGCGGTTCTTTGGAAAACTGTCACATCCGCTCCTTGGTTTACGATTTGCGGAATGAACTGAATGGCGCTCGCACCGGTTCCGATCGCGGCCACTTTTTTCCCTAAAAAATTATAAGAAGTGTCCCAATTCGCAGAATGGAATATCCTCCCTTTAAAACTTTCCAGACCTTTGATGGAAGGAAGAGCAGGGCGATTCAATTGTCCTACTGCGGAAATAAAAACGTCATGATCAAAGGTTTCATTTTGGGAAGTTTTGATCTTCCAAACTCGGGAAGGATCATCCCAATCTGCGGATTTTATCTCGGTACCGAAACGAATATGAGGTAGTATCCCGTATTTTTCCGCACAATGTTTTAAGTAAGAAAGTATTTCCGGTTGGGCCGAATATTTTCTGGGCCAATTAGGATTCGGTTCGAAAGAAAAAGAATACAAATGAGAAGGAACATCACAAGCGGCTCCCGGATACGTATTCTCTCTCCAGGTTCCTCCTACGGAATTTGATTTTTCATAAATTACGAAATTATGAAATCCGTTTTTCTTAAGTTGTATTGCGGCACATAGGCCGCCGAAACCTGTACCCACGATTGCGATAGAGATCGATTTTTCTTTTTTGTTTTGTGACTGCATTTCCCAAGCTCCGGCTAACTTATATTTGTGAACAAAAGTTCACTGTTGTGAGTTTTTTAAGATTTGGTTTAAGCGCATCATTGAAAGGAAAATCTTTCTAGCAAGTCCATTTTTTGGACTAGATCCGGTATCAAAACTTGCTAAATATCAATCTAAGGTCCCTTTTCGGAAGAGGGTAGAAAGATGCGGATCATCGCTTCCTTAGAATTTGGAAACTCCAATGTTAATGAACCATGGAAGATCCTCAAAAGTGCACTATGTATTTTTAAACCTTGACCGGAAGAACGTAAAGATATAAGATCTTTTCCTATTTCGTTTTTGATCTGGATCGATAATCCATTTTCATAACAAATAAGAATCGTAATTTCTGAACGGGCTTCTCCGGAATATTTTACTGCATTGCGTATAGATTCCCTGAATGCGTAGTACAATACTTCCTGCACTTCCGGCGGATAATTTTCCGTTCTAGAATTTATATTAGGGTCGATTTTCCAAATTAAATTCGCATCTTTCGCGTCGCTATCTTGCAGTTTTTGTAACATTGGAATTAAACCAATTCTGGAAATTTCCAAACCTGTATCCGACATTTCTCTTAATAAAGAAGATATTCTTTTATGAAGTCCCGTTAAGGCATTTGCATGTTCGGAGTTGAAACTTCCTGATCTATCACTGGAAATCTCTAAAATAAGAGAATGAATTTCCGGAAGTATTTCATCATGCAGGATCTGTCTGGTCTTTTGGTCGGAAAGTCTTTGTTCTTGGATTTTCTTTCTTTGTAGTTCTTCTAAAATATTCCCTGTTTCTTCTAAAAATAAGGTTTGGACGAGCCAGGTTCCGGTGATCTTTGCAATTTCAATTTCTTCTTCCGCGAATAATCCTCCGTTTTCTTTTGGGCCTAGGATTAAATAGGCTTCTCCTGAAAGTACACTTTCTATTTTTACTCGGATCACAAATCCTAAAAACCTGTCTTTGTCCAGGTACTGAATGTTTGGATTTTCGGGAGCCGGATCTAATTTAGAAAATTCAAATGTTTCCGGTGGAATATTTTCCGGATAATGGATATATGTATCGGAGATATAAGGGATTTTTCCTTCGAAGACTAGGGCAGCTTTAGTAGTCTCCAATACATCCTTACATAAATATCCGAAAGAACGTTTGACCGAACCGGAAGATAGGATCCTATTTAATACTTTGTTTTGATTGGAGCTGATCCGCTTATTCTTTTGGATCGTGAAAAATCGGGAGAGAAAAAAGGAATAGGAAAATACGATAAAAATTTCGGCTTTAAGATATCCAAGTTTCGCGAGCAGAAAATATAGAACTGAAAGTGTGAAGGCCGTGTAGACGGAATTTTTCCATTCTTGTTTTAAACTGATTTTCGGTAAGATCCTGCCTGTGAGTATTTCATAAGAAGTTAAGGCCCAACCTAAAACTAAAATAGAAATACAGATCAATGCTTGGATACAAAGTACAAATCCGTAAAAATACTCGGGTTCTTTCTCCGCTTTTAAGATCGGATTTTCTATAATCCCGAATTCCTCTCCTAGGAATAGAACGGAAACTAGTAACACCACTCCTAATAGAGAAAATCCGATCATTTTCAAGAACGGGACTGCCTTTTGCCTTCCTAATTCGGAGAGGCTATTATCCGAAATTTTAAATAAGAATAAACAAAGTAAGGAAAGCAAAACGCAGGTAAAAATATAGATCAGATAAGCGGATTTGAATGAGACTGGTACAAATTTCCAATATTCAAATAAGCTGATATTCCAGGTTTTAGCCGGGTTATAGATAAGTAGAATGGAGATTGCAACCAATTGGCAAATGGATAGGATATAGAATACGAAAAGAAAGATCCCTTTTTTTCTTAAAAATCCGAAAAACCAAACAATGACTACGAACCATCCGAATGGGATGAGTATGAGTAAAACTAATCCCGGAAAAAAATATAAGATCGGATAAGAAGAAACTACCGAAAATCCGTTCTGACCCAAGATCGCAGAAAAGGAGAATAACAAGGAAGATACGATTAAAGTGAAAATACTGAAATACGCAGCAGCGTTTTTCTTTTCTAAATTCGTTCCGGTCGTGGATCCCAACCAAAACAGATTTGTGGAAAGAAAAATAAAAACGGAACAGATTAAGATTTCAAGATCTATAGTCAATATTAGGTGTCCATGGAATCCGGTCTCCGGAGGAATTCCTGTAAAAAATTTTTTCGTCTATATCCCATTCTAAAAAACGATTGGATAAAACGATGAGCGCCGCTCTTGTACGGGCCACTTTTTCGTCGGAGTTTGTTTCGTTTAATCCCCAGGCAGAATAAATCTGTCCGTTGATCCTACTAATCGTTCTTTTGTCCTTGAATCCGAAATGTTGTGCGATCTGTTCGTTACTGAATCCTTTTGCCAACATTTCCGCTACGGATCTTTCGTTGGGTTCCAATACTGCGAGAGGAGAATTTTCGTCCTTCTCCCTGACTTCTGTGACTCTGGATTCGATCTCAGGGTCTATAAAACTTTTTCCATCGTAAGCCAATCGAATGAGTGGGACCACCATCTGAGGAAGAAGATAATTCGATTTTCGAACGTACGCATAATGACTTAAGATCCCTGAACTTCTGAAAGTCCTGAAATATTCGTCGCTGTCTTGTATGGAATAGATGACTACGGGTTTACGAGGGAATTCCTTCCGAATGGCGATAATGGTTTCTATTCCGTTCAATTTTCCAGCGAGCCTAACATCCAAAAGAAGAACGTCCGTATCTTCTTCCAGGCAGTAGCGGATGGTCTCTTCGCCCGAGTCACAATCAAATACGGATCTTATTTTTCCGGATTCTTCTAAGCCGGAGATAATCGATTTTCTGAGTTTCAGATTGTCTTCTGCAACCAGTATTTTGAGAGGTTCGGCTTTCATCTGTTCTCGGAATTTTAGGCTAGGAAGAACTAGCAGGTCAAGCACTTGAGTGCTTGGTGATCCGCACTTGGAAGGTTGGTTTGTTTTTGAAAAGTCGATATTCTTCGATCCATGAAACGAATTTTAGAATTTTCTTCGGCTTTGATCGCGCTCGTCGTATTTTCCCCGGTTTTACTCGGGATATTTTTGCTTATCTCCGTCTTTGACCATGGTCCTGTTTTTTTCCTACAAGAAAGAGTAGGCTTGGGAAAGAAGTTATTTCGGATCTGGAAGTTCAAGACTCTAAAGGACGGAATTCCGACAAAGGTTGGTTCATTTTTGCGAAGTACCGGTTTGGATGAGCTTCCTCAAATTTGGAATATCCTTAAAGGAGATATGAGTATCGTTGGTCCTCGCCCTTTGACTGAGATAGATATTCTGAGATTGGGTTGGGGAGCAAAGGATTTAGAAAGTAGATGGAGCATTCGTCCCGGGATCACAGGACTTTCTCAATTATACTCCGGAAGAGGATCTAAGTATTCCCTCTGTTTCGATCTTTCTTATCTTAAAAGAAGAAGTTTTTTATTAGATCTTCAGATCGTAAGTTTAACCTTGGCGATGAACCTTTTCGGTAAAAAAAGAATTAGAAATTTATTATGGACTTCCTTACAAAAACGGGACCGCGGTTATTTTTGGGGAAATTGGGCCAAACATTTTAGAAAGAATGCAGATCGTCCTTATCCCATCGTCCAAGAGCAGGTCATCGGTTTTATTCCTCAGAAAAGACTTCCGGTTGCGAAGTCCCTTGCGATCTTTCAACTAGGAGAAGCGGGAGAAGGTAGGATCGCAAAAGATATAGATCATATACATATCTATGGAGTGGATCCGAATTATAGGGAAGCGCTGAAACTATTCGTAAAAGAAGAAGGCAGGCATGCTCGTATTTTAGGAGACTGTGTTCGTGCATTAAGAGGAGAACTGATCCAAAGTAACTGGACCGAAAAATTATTTCTTTTTGGAAGAAGGCTTATAGGTACTAGGCTAAAGCTGATGGTATTACTTGTCGCAGAGGTGATCGGTATCTGCTTTTATAAAAGGATAGCGGAAAAGATCCCTTTCGGTTCCGTAAAGAATGCGCTTCTTCATATCGCGGAGGATGAAGAAAAACATCTGATTTTTCATTGCACATTCTTTAAGATCCGACTCAAAAATCCGATCACTCGAGGTCTTTTCAAGATCGTGTGGAGATTCCTTTCTTTTGTGGCTTGTATTTCGGTTTTACTGGACCATCGCAAAACGTTCAAAGCATTGGAAATTTCGATCAAAGATTGTTATCTTCAATTCATGACTATCTCTCGGAATACTGAGAAAAAGATCCTCGGGACATTTTTTGTTTGAGGAATTCTTTTTATGCATGTGGTTTTAGTGTTTCGAAAGAAAATTTTCGGCTATGGATTTGAATGTGAAGAAAATCAATTGATTTCGGAATCGGATCGAATCCGAGATCGTTTAGGTCCTTATTTGCTAGATAAGCACCTTCCAAAGAAATGTATTGCCGGGAAATACGAAATTTTCGGTGGGACTGTCAGGGGATTTATCGGTTTTTTAGAGGAGGGGTTTTCAATTTTTCCCAAGGATTTAGAAGAAGAAGAAATTGGAACAGGAAAATATTTAAAAATTGGAAACTTATCCGAAGTGGATTATTTTGGCGGGCGGTTTTGTGTTAATAAAAGTGTACAAACATTCTTGGAGAAAAATAATATTAGAACGGATCGGGCAGGGTTTTCTTTCGGGAGGAATTCGTACCTTAGGATTATAAATTAGATAATTATAATATATATTGGATCGGTAACGCGCAACGGATCGTAGCGGAAATCCCGCGAAGCGGATTGGAGCGTAGAGCCGGGTGCTCGCCTTTCGGCGAGCATGCGCCCTGTCCTTAATTCCAACTAAAAGAGCCGGATTTGTCGAACTTGAATAAAACGGGTCCTGTTTCGATCTCAGGAGCCTCGGTGCTTGCCTTTCCACTCAGTCGAAATGCCGCAGACCGTTTGGAAATCGCGTTTGCAATACCTTGGGTAACCGTTCCGAGCGGAAAAGACGTGCGGACACTTAAGATGGATTCTTGTCCTTGGTTTTCGATTCGGACCGGTTGACCCGTTAGGAATTTTTCTTTTTCTAATGTAAGGTCAAATTCAAATTCAGAAAATTGTAATCTAGATGTGGCTCTGTTTTTTAATACGATCTGAAATTCGGTGTCCACTTTTAAGTCGAGTGAGGATATTCCTGCGGCAACTGCCGAACCTGGGGATTTTTTCTGAGGACCGAGTAATGTGTCTAAGAATGACGTGGCTTTTTTGGCCAGGTCTTCCGTGCCTGCGGAGCTTAAGATGGTGGAAGGATCCGGTTTGATAATTTTGAAATTCCGGATCTCTATGTCGGGAAGGACTGCAGGGATCTTTCTTTCTTCTTCGAACGGGAAGTCGAGAGATGCCGCACCAGCAATAGATCTGTATTTTTCAGGGATTGGAAGTGAAACGACTCCTTGCACTTTGACAACCAAGTCGATCTTTCCGGGAACTTTTTTGTAAAGTGCGACTAGATCGTTATAGGCGAATGTTAGATCCACTGGTACAGGTTTGTTGGAATTCCCACCCACGTTCGGTATTTTGGTTTTTGCCTTAGTGAATTGTTGTCCTTCGATGAGGATATTCATTTCCAAATTGGTCGCAGGCAAAGCGATCGGATACGGATTTTTAACCTTTGAATCGACTCTGAGTTTGATCTCGGATAGGTTGATCTCCGCAATGGAAACTTTTTCCAAGATGAAGGAAGGTTTGTCCAGATCTTCGATCTTTTCTTTTACTTTTTTTAGATCAACTTTTTGTAATTGAGCACAACCGAATAGAAGGTTTGCAGCGAGAGTAATCACGATATAGGTATGTAAGGAAGTTTTTCGGATCATAAACCCCTCCGTAAAGGTGAAGTCTTTATTTAGGATTTACGTAATATTGGGAACTAAGTTTTGGAGACATGGAAATAAAAAATGGAGTTTTCAGATCAGTAAAATGGTTTATTACAAAGAAAATTTTATTGGGGAGCGATGTTGGAATTCCAACAAAGTATGGGGTAGGAAAGTGGTTGTAAGGATAAGGATTTTGTGATATGGGGGTGCAAGCGTACCACCGCACCGGCCCCCCTTCGCAGCGACAATAGGAGCGAGAAGACGACCGTCCCTGACGAGTCGGTGACCGAGAGAACCGAGGTCAAACGAGATTGAAGATGAAATCAAGTGATGTGATTTCATCGAACGCTTTTTTGGGTACCACCGCACCGGCCCCCACCCTAAGTAGGGTGGGGTGCCATCAAATTACTTTTTCTTCTTAGAACTAGTTCCTTTCTTAGGTTTGGATTCCACATCTTGGGCCCATTCGCTAAGAGAAGGTTGATTAGAATTCGTGGAAATAGCCGTGCTTCCGGAATGTCCGCCTTCACTATGAATGGTAGCGGTCATATCTGGACGGAATTTGCCTTCTAGCCAATCTCTGAATTTATCGATACCGCCGAATATGGAAGGAACCACGATTAACGTAACTAACGTGGAGAGGATCAATCCTCCGATGATAGCTATACCCATTGCGGTCCTGGATTTTGCGGCTTCTCCGAGACCTAATGCGATCGGAACGGTTCCCATGATCATCGCGATGGATGTCATCAAGATTGGACGTAATCTTACAAGACCCGCTTCGAAGATTGCCTCGTCTCTTGTGATACCTCTTTCTCTCACTGCCTGCATTGCATAATCGACGAGAAGAATCGAGTTTTTGGCCACAAGTCCCATAAGAAGGATGAGTCCGATCATAGAGAATATATTCAACATTTCCCCCGTTAGGAACAGAGCGAAGAATGCTCCGGAAATTGCAGGAGGGATCGCGAATAAGATCGTGATCGGAGTGATAAAAGATTCATAAAGAGAAGAAAGGACTAAGTAGATGAAAATCAAAGCAAGACCGAATGCCACGATGATATTCAAGAACAGCTCTTTTAAATCTTCCGACTGACCTTGGAAATTAAAACGGACTCCGGGTGGAGGAGGAATTTCCTTGTTCAAGATCTTAGTAGCCTCTTCCATTGCAGTCCCGATCGCACCGCCTGGAGCGAGGTTTGCATTCACTACTACTGCTCTTGCTCTATCGATACGGTTGATCCTAGAAGGACCTAAATTTTCTTTACCGGTACTGATTGCCGCTAGTGGGATCAGTCGATTTGCTATATTCGGGACTTTGGTTTGGCCGTATGCGGCTCTCAAATTCCTTTGGTCGGGCTTAAGCCTCATCCGGACTTCGTATTCGATCCCTTTGTCGTAAAACTTACTAACTTGATCTCCGGCGATCTGGTATCTCAATTCGGAGCCTGCAACTCCCGGAAGAACGCCCACCAATTGCATTTTAGAATTATCTAAAACGATTTGATATTCCGGCTTACCTCCCCTGAAGTCGGAGTCGATATCCGCGAGGTCTTTGATACCTTTTAATCTTTCTATTACTTTTTTGGAATATGCTTCCACTTCTTCCAGGTTATTCCCTTTTAGGACCAATTGGAACGGATACTGCACTCCACCGCCCACTGCGGAATAATCCGAAACTGCAGGCCTTGCGTAATCGAAAGCCTTTAACATTTTACGGATCTCTTCTTTGACGGTAGTAGTATCCCTGGATCTTTTTTTGGAAGAGACAAGAGCGATTGCCAACACGGCTGTGTTCGGTTCTCCCCCATCGGGCTTACCGATGGTGATTGCGATCTTATCCATTTCCGGGAATTTTTGTAGTTCCGCCAACACCTTATCAGAAACTTCCCTGGTTCCTTGTAAGCTAGTACCAGGAGGAAGGTCTAAGGTTACCATAAATTCACCCTGGTCGTTCGCAGGTAAGAATGTCTTTTTCACAAAAGCGCAACTTACGAAGGAAAGGATAAAAATTAGGAAAGTAAGTAGGATAATCTTTCCAGGATGTGCCAATGCATATTGCATCGTGATCTTGTAGATTTTTTCTAACCAATTCTGAAAACGATCGAATGCTTCCACCGCAGCGTTCTTTTTATCATGAGTGAGTTTACCTGCAAAGTAAGCGGACAACATAGGGGCCACAAAAAGACCGTCAAAGAGGGAAATGATCATGGCGAAAACCACAGTTAATCCGAACTGTTTGAAGAACTGACCTACAATCCCCGATAAAAATCCTACAGGAAAAAATACCGCGATCACGGTTAAGGAAGTTCCGATCACCGCAAGAGCGACTTCCATGGTTCCTTTTTCAGAGGCTTCTAAGACGCTTGCACCTTCTTCCAATTTACGGAAGATGTTTTCTCGGACAACGATCGCGTCGTCGACTAGGAGACCTACCGCGAGAGACAAGGCCAAAAGTGTCATAACGTTTATCGTGAATCCCATGATCCACATGATAATAAATGCGCCTAATAAAGAGTTTGGCAACGCAAGGCCCGTGATGATTGTGGATCTTAAGTTTCCTAAGAAGAAATAAACCGTGATTACCGCTAATAAGATCCCTAATACGATCGCTTCCGTCACGTCTTCCACGTTATAACGGATCCATCTGGAACCGTCTCGAATCAATCTGATCTTAGGTTTACCGGAGAGAGGCTGGATATCCGCATTCAGTTTATCTATCCTTTTCAAAACCTCGTCGGCAACAGCCACGGTGTTCGCACCGGATTGTTTATAAACGTCAATAAATAGCGCAGGTTTTAATTCTTTTTCTACGATAGGCTCTTTGGTCCCGCTGAATTTTGCGAAAGTCCTTTTAATCCTTTTAGGTAACTGAGTCATCCAAGTGAAAGGATGTGTTAGAAGACCTACATCTTCTTCTTCCACCTCGTCACTTTTAGAAGCCCAAAGATAACCTAACGTTTCTTCGTCTTCCGTTCCGTCTCTGACGGAACCGAGTTCCTTGATCAAAACGGAATTCCCGACATCTCCACCGAAAGAGACGATAGTGTTCTCGATCTGGGAAAGAGATTCATATCTTCCCAACGTTCTATAAGAAGTTTCTTTTGCCCCGGAATCGAATTTACCTACCGGAACGTTTAAACCCGCGGTTTTCAGCCTGTTGGCGATCACCACCATAGGCATTTGATAAGAAACTAATTTATTTCTATCTAATTCGATTTGGATCTCTCTTCTTGTCCCTCCGACTAATTTTACGGACCCAACACCGGCGATCTGTTCTAATTTAGACTTAACGGTCTCTTTTGCAAGGTCGTATAACTTTGCTTGGTCCAGATCCGCGAACACCGCAAGACGAATAATAGGTTGATCGGCCGGATCGAAACGAACTACTTTAGGTTCTTTGATCCCGTCGGGAAGTTTAGGACGGACCAATGCGGTTTTATCTCGGAATTGTTGCTCTGCATATTTGATATCCGTAGAAAGGGTAAACTCACCGAAAACAACGGAGACACCTTCCTGGTTACGAGAAGTGATCTTCTTTAAACCGGAGATGGAAGAAAGTTCTTCTTCCAACGGTTTGGAGATCAATTCCTCGATCTCTTCCGGACCTGCTCCTGGATAGATCGTGGTCACGGACACTACCGGAATGTTCACATCCGGAAAAAGATCCACCCCCATCTTGCTAAGGGAGAAGATACCGGTAATCAGCATCAAGATCACGAGACTAGTGATAAAAATGGGACGTTTGATAGAGAGGAGCGCGATATTCAAGGTGCCTCCGGAGTATCCTTACATTTCGAAAATCGAATAAAGGATTAGCTCAGAGGTCCATTGCGATCCATTCCTGAATTTTCGAAAACAAATTCGCGGACCGTGATTCGGAAATTTAGAAAGAAAGGTTTTGGTATCGGACTAAGTGCGTTGCGCGGAAATAAGGAGACAAAATCAGAAACAAACGTCATACGAAGTTGGTCGAATGATTCTAAGGTTTCCTAGACGAGAGTCGGTTAGAAAGGAGAAATTTTCGAAATCGATTCGGATAAATGGTCGAGTTTATACTTTTGCACTAGTTTGGGCGACTCCTGACTTTGTCAGGACCGCGCTCTACGCTCAATCAGCGAAGCACCATTACTTTTCCCTGATTTAAAGCCTTCCATCCTGTACGATGGTGCATCGCCGGATTTCCGCTACGATCGCTGTCGCTATTATTCGTCCTCTGTTTCCCTTTGATTCAAAAACCCTCTCTATTCTTTTTTCACGCGGAGACGCTAAGACGCGGAGGGTTATTTACCAAATTTCTCTTCTCTAAGCATGATCCGTCCCACTTAGAAAATCGTTTTGAAAAAACATTTTTTACATTTCCTCGCATCTACTTGCGAATGAAAGAGGACTTCTGCTCAAAGTAGAATGAATTCATTAAAATTTCATTATACTTTTATGTAGTTAATTGTACTTTTTAGGTTTTCACAATACCGAATAGCTGCAAATTCCATACTAAAATATCCTCGAATGCAAATCCAAATTTCCAGATTATACAAAAAGATCGAAAAAGTATCGAATAAAACCCTGACTACAATTATCGTCCTTCAATACTTACAATTACGGATTTTCAAAGGAAGACGAAAAAAAATAAAAACAATATAGAGAGTTCGCAATTAGCAGCGAGGTAAGCAGGAACTCCTACAACTCACGATTTAAAATAAAGCATTAGTAAATTCTACGAATCGCTTGAGAGATCCTTTGTACGTTATCCTTAGTTAAGTTCGGATAGATCGGAATACAATGGCCTCTTTGGTACAGCCTTTCTCCGTTCGGAAAATCAGAATTAGAAAGTTCTAAAATATGATGGATCGGTTCCGCAACCGTTCTACGAGTGCCGATTTGTAAAGAACGGAAATATCTTTCTACCTGTTCGTAATTCCCCGGAGCTAATATCACAAAACGATTGAAAGTTTCGGAATTCGGATCGTTAAAGTGAGAGCCCACTTGGGAACCCTGGATAGATTGCAAATACACCTGAGCGATCTTTCTTTTTCTTTCCAAGATCACGCCTAGATTGGACAATTGTTCGATCCCTAAAGCCGCTTGGTAATCGATCATATCGTAATCTAGTCTTGGTTGGCCTTCTTTACGCGGATAAGGATCTTTTCCATCTTTTCTAGCTCTGATCTTTTTTGCCAAAGAATCATCATCCGTACAGATCAAAGCCCCGTTCCCGGTTGTGATCAGATACTCGATAGAAAGCCCACAGATGGAAATTTTTCCCTGTTTTCCAGGGGTAAACGTTTCGGTCCTTGCGCCCACGGCTTCCGAAAAATCCTCGATCACGGGACGATTTTTGAAATCGTATTTGGAAAAATCCGCTAATGAGCCGAAGGTATGATCCACAACCACTGCTTTTATGGATTCGTCTTCCAAGGCGGTAGCCAATCTTTCCGGACAGATATGGAAAGAATGTTTTCCCATATCCACGACTACGGGTTGGGCTTGCATTAAGAAAATTGCATCTAAGGCAGCAAGAGGCGCGAATGTGGAAATAGCGATTTTATCTCCGGGCTGGATCTCCAGCGCCAATAAGGACAAATGATAGGCTGCAGTTAAGCTGTTTGCAGAAACAACCTGTTTGGTCCTGAAAGTGGAAGAGAAAGCCTTCTCAAATTTATGGGTCACAGAACCCGAAGAGAGATGGTCTTCTACCAATGCTTCCAATACGGTTTTCAGGTCCTCCCGAGAAAGAGTGGGTTTATGGAATTCGATATCGGTTTTTTTCCGGCTTGGTTTCTCTAAAACTTCGGTTTCCGCGCTCATCTTCCCCTTCTCAGGTTCCAGTAATTTTATTATGTCGCATTGTAACCCATGTACTCGGCCCGTAAAGATTTTTTTCAAAATCCACGGACCCAGAACGATCTAGGGCACGTATCGCAAATAATCAGAATACCAGCGGAAATGTCTAGACGTTTTCGTACAAGAAAAAAAAGAGAGGATTAATCTCCGAAAATTTTGTTACGGATCCCGATCCAAATCTCAGGCAAATAAGCCCCGATAAGGATTAGGGTCAGTCCCGTGTAGGTCCATTTATTAAAATAAGACTCACCTGCGAAGCGAAGAGTAGCCACATTGATGATAGTTGTCCACCATCCGAGTAAAATAAGAATAAGACCTATAAAATTCGGAAAAAGAAAACCTATAATTTTACCCATAAAAAACCTCTGAGAATAAGGGACTGAAACGAGAGAATTATCGAGATCCGATCTTACTCATCAAGTTGTTTTTTGGGACTTTCATCGAATTCAAAAACGCGGCAGAGATTTTTCCTTGCCCCGGGACTTTATAAAAGCAAGGATCTAGGAACAAGCCATGAAAGAAGAACTAGACAAAGATATAGACCAGGAGATCGAGCCGAGGGAAATGAATCCCACAGAATACCGGCTTCTCACTTTATTATTCAATTTTTTCAGATTTCCGGAAGGACTCACGCTTAGTTCCTTGAGAAAGATCATGGCGGGATTTTACGATAATGAAAATCGAGACTCCGACAGAAGGAAACTATCCAGAGATATCGAAGAGTTAGGCGCCCTAGGGTTCCATATCAAATATTATCCTCAAAAAAACGGAAAAGATTTTGTATACGTGCTTATTAAGGATCCGCTTTCCAAAACATTAGATTTCACCGAAGAAGAACTAAGAGAAATTTCGGCACTTTTACTAAAAGGATATTCGGAAGCTCCAAAATACGAACTTTATACCGCCGCTCGAAAAATATTCGCGGGAGATTTGGAATACTTTCCGGAAATGACCGAAAATTCGGAGGAAAATCCGGAAGAGTTAGGAGAAACCGCATTTCAAATCCTAGATGCTCTCAAAAATCATACTCCTATCCGTATTAAATATTATAAAACCTTTCCGGAAGATTCTTACACGAAAGAAGCGGATCCGATCCGACTCATTCGAAAAGGGGGCCAGGATCATTATTTACTGGCCTACGATAGGGAAGAAAAAACCAAAAAAAGATTCGTTTTACCGAAGATCTTATCTGTGGAACTGCTACAAGGAGATCCACTTTACCAGTCAAGAGGGGCCAAAAAAGAAACAGAGGAGGATCTGATTGTTCACGCGGGATTATTCCCAGTCCATGAATCCAAAAATGTGGAATGGATCTGCAAAGAAGAAGGTCTTGTAAAAGCGAAATTATTCCTGACAGGGATCAAATACAGGGAAGAAAAAAATAAACTCAGCTTCCAATCCACCAACCTGGAGGGATTATTGCCCTTTTTATGGAGATGGCCGGATGCGATTGAAACGGTTCTTCCTGAAGAATTGAACTCAGTCTTCCGAAACTCAATAAAACGGATCTCAGAACTCTACGAAAAAGTATAAAAAACCATTACATGAAACTTAAAAATATCCTATTCTTTTTATTTTCCCTACAGATCTTACTTACGCTAATAATGAAATATTTCTCCTACCAAGGAGATCTTTCTCCGGAGCTACATGAAAGAATTCTAAAGTATTTTTCGCAAGAAGATATAAACGCCGGGATAGAATACCAAAGGAGGGGATTTTTTGTCTCGATCATAGGTTCATTACTTGATTTTGCTTTAGCAGGAGCATTTGTATTTACTCCTATCTCGGTAAAACTGGAAGAATACTTCCGCAAAAAAACGGGAGATAGATTTTATCCGACCGTATTTCTGTTCTTCATCTCCTTTTATCTTTTGGAATTTATCGTTTCCTTACCGTTCAGTTATTATTTCGGTTATGTGATAGAACATGAATTTCAGTTTTCCAATATGAACATAACGGATTGGATCTTATTTAAAGCAAAGTCTTTCGGATTAGGATTTTTATTTGGCGGAATAGTTGTTTTAGTAGTCGCATTCGTTCTTAAAAATCTTCCGCGCGCTTGGAAATATATACTTCCTATCTTATCCTTGAGTTTTGGATTACTCATGTCCGTATTGTATCCAATCCTCATCACTCCTATCTTTTATGATTACGGCCCTATCCAAGAAGGAAGTTTAAAAACAAAAATATTGGCCCTGAGCCAAAAGGCGAATATCCAGGTAGAAAATATCTATGTGATCAACGAGAGTAAATATTCAGGTCACACAAACGCATACTTCACAGGCTGGGGAGAAAGTAAAAAGATCTTCCTCTACGATACACTGATCCAAAACCACACCGAAGAAGAAGTAGTCAGTGTGCTTGGACATGAAATCGGTCATTGGGTTCACAATCATCAAATGATCGAGATCGCACTTAGCACATTGGAAACTTTCTTATTGTGTTTCTTATTAGGATATATATTCCAAAAAGTAAAAGAAGAAGGTTTGATCCCGTTAAAAGAATTCTATTCTCCTTCTACCTTACCGTTTCTGTTTCTGATATTATCCCTTGTAGGAACGATACTCGGACCTTTTTCGGCGACACTTTCCAGAGTTCTGGAAACCCAAGCGGACAAAGAGGCACTTGTCTTAACCGACGACAAAAAATCATTCATCAGTACGGAGATCAAACTGGCAAAGGATAATAAGGCCCGTTTGAATCCACATAAACTGGAAGTGATCTTTGAACATTCTCATCCCACGACCTTAGAAAGGATTGAATTCGCAGAAGGCTGGAAATAAGGAATCCGGCCTTCTGATGCGAAAATTACTTCCGCCAAGGATATTCCATCTGTAAGGCCACAAAAGCGGCAGTGTCTATTCCGTATTTAGATTCAATCTCCGTTAGGATTTTATCATACGCAGTCACTGCAGCGATTCCATTCAGATTTTCTAAAATGAAATCTAAACTTGCGACTTCCGCGTCCATTTTATCTACACGTACTAACAATCCGTTTTTGGTTCGGATCTTTTTTTGGTCGGAAACGGAAAACACTTCCGATCTATAAGTCCTGGAAAAAGAATCCGCTTGAAGAGCCAAAACAACTTCGTCTATACCTTCTGAGACCCTAACTCCTAAGTTTTCGTAATTCCAAAACCCAAGATAGTTTTTTGCGGCAACATACATATCTTTGCCGCTCAGATAAAAATCGGAACTATTATGGGTTGGTTTCCAATCCTTGGCTCCTAAACTTAACGCCATTTCGGAAGCTTTTTCTCTTCCGGAAATCGCTTCGATTAAAGCCAAAGAAACAGGAATAGAAGCGGTGATCCCTGTAGTAGTGACGATCTTACGATCCGCAATATACCTGGTATCCTTGATCCATCTAGTTTCAGGAAACTCTTTCTCCAATTTTGAAAAAGAAAACCAATGACCTGTTGCCTTGTGTTCTTTCAGAACACCCGCCTTTGCCAGTACCCAAACTCCGTCACAGATTCCTAGGATCGTAGAACCTTTTGCGGATTGTTTTTGCACAAAGGAAAGAAGAACGGGATCATCCGAATAATGTACCGCCGGCACGATCACATAATCCGCTCCATCCGGATATTCCGATTCGAAAAGATCGAAAGATATTTCCGCTTCTATTTTTAATGCGGGAAACATTTGGACAGGACCCGTTCTCGGAAAAACTGCAATTACCTTTGCGATTTTCGATGAAGTTAAAACGCCATAAGGGATCATAAAATCAGTCAACTCGGTCATTCTATTTTCACCGATCACTGCGATGACGGGCTCTTTTCTGCCGAATCTGGATTGATAGTTTGGGATTTTGGAATTTTCTTCTTGGGGCCGTATTTTTGAAATTTCCGATGATGATCCGTATTCCACAAATCCGAATAAAAATAAGAGAGCCAGACTCCCGCAGAAGAATTTTACAAAACGATTTGGTTGTAGGTTAGGATGTTGCATACCTTCAGGATACGATCTTTTCCGAAAACAGTCGTCCTTCCGTATCCGGACGGACTAAAAAAAGAAAAATCCTGAAAAAATCTCGACATCTTTTTCCGATAGGACTCTTTCATTTTATGGATACGTTTCTGGCATTTGGAGCGGGACTTTCTTTTTTATTGGCGATTTCCGAATTCATCCAAAAAGATAAAGTTTTCAAATCCCAAAGTTCGGATCCTTCACCGAAAGCCAAGTTCGCTTTCTATAAACCGATTGGATTCTTCTTCCTATCTCTTTCGATAGTTCAGTTTCATTTGTATTTGGAATTATCCGGCCAATTAAAAGAGAATCTCTGGTTTGCCGAGATCCATATCCCTTTTCTATTTTTCACGGGGCCATTGGCGTATTTGTATTTCAGAAGGTTAGGAGGGTTACCTGCAAAAGCGCTTAACATCGTACATTTTGTTCCCGGATTGATTTCGTTTTTAGCGCTTTTACCTTTTATTTTATCCGATCCGAATTCCAAATTGGAATATGTAAATGTTTTCCCTCCCAGAAATCTTTATTTCCAACTCCTATTCGGGCTCTTGGTCTTAGGAACGATCTCCAACTTAGTGTATCCACTTTTACTGATCGGCATAATTCGCAAATGGAAAACCTTTTTGAAAAAAGAAGAAGCTAGGGTGTTCTCACCGTTTCTTATCCTTTTTTATTCGAGTATATTTGTGATCTTTTTGTTTGTGGTCGCTCAGATCTTCTTTATGCCTTTGTTCAGCGTTGCGTCGGCCGCTTTGACATTGATCGTCTGCGCCGTTTTTTTAAGCGCTTCCGTATCGTCTGAGTTGATCGTTTCTTTCGGAAAAACCGCAAAGGAAGCCGGGTATAACGAGACCAGGCTCCAAAGTCTGGATGTGAATGCAGTCGTTCAAAAGATGGGAGAACTAATGCGGGACAAAAAGTTGTACCTGGATGAGGAACTAACTCTTCCGATTCTTTCGGAAGAATTACAAATTAAAACTCATCAATTATCGGAGATATTAAACGATAAGATGAAAATCGGTTTCAGAGAATATATCGCAGGATTTCGTTTGGAAGAGGCCTCCAAAATGTTAAGAGAAGAACCCCAAAGATCCGTACTTTCCGTAATTTACGCGGCGGGTTTCAGATCCAAATCCGCGTTCCATAAATTATTCCAAGAAAAATACGGATGTTCTCCAGGAGAATATCGTTCTTCTTTTTCCAAAAAATCTTAAGTGAAGTTTACCATTCTCCGGTATTCGGCATACTCTTCCAAGGTTCGGAGATTTCTAGTGCTTTACCCTTCTGCAATAACTCGATAGAGATTAGGTCAGGTGATCGAATGAATGCCATTCTGCCGTCTCTAGGAGGGCGATTGATAATCACACCTTTTGTCTGAAGATTCGTACAGGTTTCGTAAATATTATCTACTTCGAAAGCAAGATGACCGAAATTCCTTCCGCTCGTATACGCGGAATCTTGGTCCCAGTTAAAGGTTAATTCTATCTCCGGAGAATTTGTATCCGATTCGGATAAGAAGACAAGTGTATATCTTCCTTCCGGATGATCGTGCCTTCTTGTTTCTTTTAATCCTAGTTTATTGCAGAAAAAATCCAAAGCTAGATCCAAATCTTTTACTCGGATCATAGCGTGTAAGTATTTCATTTTATCGTTCCTCTGGAAGGGTTCCTTCTTTGAAAAAGAAGATTTTGGTTCCTATTATTTGAAAGGAAACCTGCGGATTTTCCCTCTGACAAGCCCAAAGTGAGGCTGAAAAATCGAACAATTTGGGAAAATCCACCATATTGGATCTTTCCGATTTTCCGCTAAAAAGACCATTTTTACCCCTATTTTTGCCCAAATAATAAGCTAAATGCTTAGCATGTGTGCTTAAAAAGTAAGCATATTTCGAGTTTCTAATAAAGGATCGGCTTGAAAAAAAAGCCTTTCAGATCGATACTTGTATCATATTCGGGCAGCGACTTGGGAAAACCTCCAATAGCGCTTCTTTTTTGTTCAATATGAATGAATGGGAGCTAGCTGTAATAAGGTGCTTAGAGAATTAGACATTTCTAATAAACATAAATATGATAAATAGTCTTTTGGGTTCGTTTAACAAAATTTTTTAA
Organism: Leptospira sp. B5-022; assembly: GCF_000347035.1. GTDB lineage: Bacteria > Spirochaetota > Leptospiria > Leptospirales > Leptospiraceae > Leptospira_B > Leptospira_B cinconiae. The sequence goes on along the minus strand of NZ_ANIJ01000015.1, from coordinate 55,360 downwards.
TTTTTTCCTCCTCTGAAATTTTTTTTGTTCCTTTTGCCTATGTGAATAGGTCTTATGGATATAAAGCGAAAATGAGAACAGAGCATATAAAAATAACAAGAGGTTTCAATTTTATGAAAATCAACAAACTCACTTCTCTTCTATTAGTAGTAGGTTTCCTAGCAGGGTCTTCCCTTTTTGCGGTATCTCAAGATACTGAAGATCGTCTTTTGGAGCAAGCTTTGGTATCCGCTGCGGTTACTAAAGAGCAAAAAGTTGCAGTAGCTACTTACCTGAAAGCGATCGCTCAGCAAAAAACTGAAAGAGCGGAAGAGTTAAGAGCATTGGCTAAACGTTCTACCGGTGGAAAGTTCCTCGCTAGCAACGCTCAGTCTGAGAGATTCTTAAAACAAGCAAAAGCTCTTGAAGCAGAAGCAGCAAAAACACAAGAGTTTTTGAACAATCTCTAATTCAATAGTCAACAAATCCTAAAAATCCATCGACTGGAAGGCGCCGCGAGGCGCCTTTTTTTATGTACTTAATTTTCGAGAAAAACGCGCAACGGATCGAAGCGGAAATCCCGCGGAGCGGATTGGAGCGAAGAGCCGGGTGCTCGCGTTCAGCGAGCATGCGCCCATTAGATCAAAGGATAAGTTCCTTTTCGTATGAAGCAAAGACTACTGTTTGGAAACTTTTTTCTCTTTTGGAAAACAACTCATACTAAAACCTTCTATCATATAACAGACGGCGTCTTTGGTCTCACATCGAAGAGCGTCATTGTAAGTAGTGCTTTGGATTTCCAGATCCATACGTTCGCATACCATTTTTTCTTTGGTGGAAGTTTGGGTGTTTGTATCCTGTCCGAGTAAGCCCTGAGCGAATAAAAAACAAATTACGAATGACACCGATTTTTTCATCATACTCTCCGGCGAATCCTCTGATTCTATGACCCTTTCAGGTTTCCTCCCTAGAGTCAATCGATTTGGGAAAGTATACGTTTCCGAAAAAGGATTGTGGGACGGTTTGCGGCTTCTAATCTGCCCTGATGAGTTTCCCGGGCGGAAAGTTATCCTCTAAATGGACAAAACTTACATTTTGTTTTTTGTTCCTCCTTCCGCTTTTATACCCGTTCTTACTGAAACCCGGGGAACAATTATACTCAGACCATCTCGGTAAATTTATATTGGGAGAATCCGTAGGAAGGAACGGCTTCCTCTCGGGCAACCTGGTGTTGCCATCTAGGGATTTTGACCCGGAAGGGAATTATTGCCCAACGGAATGTATCCGTTTCGGCCAAGAGCTGATCAGCCCGTTTCCTGCCGCTCTAGGTTATGTATATGCGGTATTTCTTCCCTGGAGCGGGATACTTGGCGTTTATGTTGCGACTTCGATCTTAATACTTCTATCTTTTCTATTCCTTTCCATCTTATGGGATTGGGATCCGATCTATTTGGGAATTCTGGCCTTAGCTTCTCCGTTTTTGATCAACGGATATTTTTTTCCGGATGTTGGGATCGCTTCCTTTTTGTTTTTAGCGGGGTGTTTCCTATTTTTGAGATCCGGGAATTCTTCTTCCCTGGTAAAATTTATAATTTCCGGCTTTATCTGTGCTTCTTCCGCTTGGTTTAGGATAGAAAGTATCGTATTCCCCTTATCTTTTATCTTTTTTTTAAGTATATACAAGTTTTCTAATGTAGAAGAACGAAGGAAAATTTTAGGTTATTCTCTCGGATTTTTGACGGGAGTAGGGCTTTTGCTCTGGATCCAATTTGTTCTATACGGACATCCGTTGGGTCCAAGGTTTTCTTTTAATCAGCCGACAATGTTTTTGTTTCCTTGGAAAAAATGGAAAATTTACGCAGGATTATTGATCGCAAATCCCAATCGGATCGGATTTTTCGGATACACTCCCGGGTTCTTGATCGTTTTATTGTTCTTTATATATTATATTTTCTTTAAGAAAAATCCGTTTAAAAAGGATAACGCATCCAAGATCTCAAATAAGGATCTGTTTGTTTATTCCGGTCTTGCCGCATTTATGGTGTTGGTGATATCCGCTCCGAACGATGGGATCATAGATTTCGGTTCCAGATATCTTCATTTGAGTTTACCCGCTTTCGCGGGAATGTTTTTGATCATGTTGGAGAATTTAGGGCAGAAGTTCCGTAAGATCGTAAAAATTCTTCTTTTTTCGATCCTTCTTTATTCGGTATATATCAGTTTTTCGTACACGCAGATCTTGGCAAAGTATGGAAAAAAGACTACGAAACTAAATGCGATCTATTTGGAACAAAAGCCCGATTTGGTCGTGGTCCAGATCAGGACGTATTCTCAAATTTTAGGGAAATATTTTTTCCAAACACCTTCCGTTTGGCTGATGAGGGAAGGTCATATTAAAAATTTCTTCTCTAAAAATAAACCGGAACAATTTAGAAAGATATTATTCGTTCAGACAAAAGCTTCTATCTTAGAAAATTTGAACGATTCCGATCCTTTTTTGAAAAATAAATATTACGAAAGTATCTCCCAAACATTAGGCCCGGATTTTAAAAAAGTTTGGTCGGAAAATAAGGAAGATGTTCTTATTTTTTCTATGGAAAGAAAAAAGTAATATCCGGGCCGAAGTAAGGCTTTGTTCCGATCTTACTCGTTCAAAAAGAAGAAGAAAAAGAATCCTGCGGCTTGCGCTCTCGGAATTCCCACTGCACTTCCTATTAAAGAACCGTTTTTTCGTACATCGCCATTACTATCAATGCGTCCGATCAGACTTCCGTTTTTACGTACATCTCCGTTGGAATCAATCGAACCTACGAGTGATCCGTTCATTCGAATGTCTCCGTTTGAATCGATTCTGCCGATCAAGCTTCCGTTTTTGCGAACATCCCCGCCGGATTCAAATCTTCCCACGAGAGACCCGTTCAATCTTACGTCCCCATTTGAGTCGATACTTCCGATGAGTGAGCCGTTCTTTCTCAGATCCCCTGCCTGCAAGGAACCCAAGCCAGCGCCTAAAAAGAGGACCACAGTTACGAGTTTCAACATTAGTTTCATTCATGTATCTCCGTTTTTATATTCATAAGTTCGTCTCCCTTTTGTAGGGACGATTCCGATACACCGCTTTGAAGCGGCAATCGTACTTATTCGTATCTCTAGGGCAACAAGTAGGGTGATATATTTTGCGGAATATTTTTTTTGGAGTACATTATTACTTCTTCCCAAAGATCCAGGCCACTTCTCGACTTTCGGTTCATTGCATAAAATGTATTGTTCATTCCCTATATCCAAGCTGAGTCGTTTTTGGATTGGAAATTCGGTGCGGATCGTAACGTTAGCCGCTATTCTATATCCTCATCGGATTCCAATTCCAGTTCGCAAAGTTTGGAATAGTATTTGGATTGGATCTCTTTTCTTTCTTTTATAATTCCTGAGATAGGAATATAAAAACTGGATTTAAGTCCGTACAATCTTCCGTAAACTCCGTCTCCTTTTTTATAAGAAACTCCGGAATCGATACGAAATCGTAAGATCCGTTTTCCGATCATCTGTGCTGCGGCCAAGAATACTTGGTCCGAATCGAATAACTCCAGATAAAATTTAGGAAGAAGTCTAAATGTATTTTTTAAAAAAGACGTTCGAGTCATAGAGGCGCATTCTATCGAAAAGGCCGGACAAATAAGTATCATCCGTCTTAAAATATCGTGTTTTCGGTTACGATTTCGTAAAATGAAGAGTTTAAAAAATCCTTCTCAAATGATACGTATTTCTGATTGCCTCTAGATTTCCTGAAAGAAAGAATGTCCGGCATGAATCCAAGTACGAAAAAACTCCAAACCAAATTAGCGGTGATTCATCTTTTGCAGGAAAACAAAAGAATGAGTTTGGAGGATCTTTCCAAGTATTCCGGTATCGATGATATCAAAGATCTCAAAAAGGAGCTTGGAAAATTGTACATGGTGGGTTCCTATCCTTATACTCCGGACCAATTTGTGGAATTGGATTATGACGGAGAGACGATAGGAATTCGTATGCCCTTGAGTCTGGAACAAGGTTTGGTCCTAAGCGTTAAAGAATGGGCCGTAATCCGAAAATTATTTTTGGAAGAAGACGAAAAGGAAACAGGTCCTTCCAGAAAAAAGATCCTGAAATCTATATTAGATAAAATTCATACAATTCTGCCTTCTGCGGGGATACCTAGTGAGAACGAATTAAAAAGCAATATAGAGGACGCCATCGCTGACGGCAAATCTTTGCAGATTAAATATCGTGCACAGGGAGAATCCGAACCTGGATCCAGAAAAGTGGATCCTTGGGCACTCTTAAGCTTTCGGGAAGAATATCTGCTCGGTTATTGCCATTCTAGAAAAGCGCCTAGAACGTTTAGATTGGATTCGATCTTGCAGTTAAGTAGAACTCAGGAGAATGTTGCGGAAATTCCGGACGAAGAAAGAAAGAATGCTATCTCCAAATTAAAGGAATTTTTGCAAGGAGGAGAAGGGGATTCGAATTATGCGGAGATCTATCATACTGCGGAAGTGTATTTTAATCTACATTCTCGCATACATTTAGAAAGGACTCCTACCAAAAAGCAGATCGGGGATACCACATATTATCTTTCTAAGGCAAGGATCAGAAATCAGGATTGGTTTTTATCCGTCCTAAAAGGTTTTGGTCCGAATGTGATTCTTCATAACCCTCCCGCATTAAAGGAAAGAATGACTGCGTATTGGGAGACTGTTTCTTCCGGTTTGTCTCATTAGGAATCGATTGACTGATCGTTCTTTACCATTGATTCAGGATATACCTTGCTTTCTCCCGCAAAGATCAATTTGGGATTAGAGATCCCGTACAAAAGGCCTGACGGATTTCATGAGATTCGAAGTGTATTTTTACGTTTGAATTGGGGAGATGATATCCAAATAGAGCCGATCTCTCCCGGATCTTTCGAATTGGTTTCTAATAACCAGATCATTTTGGAAAAAAGGCGTTTGTACGACGAGGTCTCCGAGAGAGGAGATTTAAGTAAGAATATTCTTTTTAAAACTTTCTCCAAGATCAGAGCTCATTACAGGGAGCTTCCGGGTGTGAGGATCCACCTGACTAAAAAAATTCCTCCGGCTGCCGGTCTTGGAGGTGGATCTACAAATGCCGCCTCTCTTTTCTCGTTTTATTTTGGTTTGAGTCCGGAGTTTCATTCGGATCATATTTTCAAATTGGCGGCTGAGATCGGATCCGACGTTCCCTTCTTCTTATCTGAAAATCATTGTTTGGTGTCCGGAAAAGGTGAGATCTTGAGGGACATAGAAGTGCATCCTGGACAAGGAATTCTGGCATTAACTCCTCAGATACTCTCAACCGCCGAGATGTACGCAGGTCTCAAAAAGCCTTTACAAGCCGACCCTGCCTCGAAAAGATGGATTTCTCTAGGCAATGACGTCGAGTTTTCTTTAAAAGAAGGGAATTGGGCGGCTTTGAGAGAAAAGCTCGTAAACGACTTCGAGCCTCTTGCCTTCCAAAAGTTTCCCCAGCTAGGGAAATTAAAGGAAAGTTTTTTGGCGAATGGAGCTAGTTACTCCTCCTTAACCGGATCCGGATCTTGTATCTACGGTTTGGTGCAGGGATTGGAGATACGGGAAGAGCTGTTAGCCAAAATGCAAACGGAATTTCCCGACCTTACGTTTGTAAGCTTTAATTATTAAAGAATGAAACTGGGCCGTCGCCAAGTGGTAAGGCAGCGGTTTTTGGTACCGCCATTTCATAGGTTCGAATCCTATCGGCCCAGCCACTGTTTGATTTCACCGGATTACTGAATGGACGCCAAAAAGGAAGCAGTCGCCGTAGTATTAGCTGCGGGAAAGGGAACCCGCATGAAGACGGAGCTCCCAAAGGTGGCTGTTCCTTTAAATGGAAAGCCCCTTTTAAACCATGTTATCGATCACCTCAAAGAAGCAGGGATCAATGACATAGTCATAGTTGTAGGCTATAAAAAAGAAGAAGTCCAAGTGCTATGTGCAGGAATTCCCGGTATTCGTTTCGCCGAACAAAAAGAGCAATTAGGCACGGCTCACGCAGTATTAAGCGCCGAAGAATTAGTTAAATCCCATAAAGGCCCAATCCTCGTAGCTTGCGGGGACGTGCCGATGATCACCGGGGACACCTTCGGTTCTCTCGTTTCCACACATGTCCAAAACGACTTCTCCGCTACTCTTCTTTCCGCAAAGGTAGATATTCCTACCGGTTACGGAAGGATCGTTCGTAATTCTTTCGGAGAAGTAATCGCAATCGTCGAAGAAAAAGACGCAGACGTGGAACAGAAAAAAATAAACGAGATCAACACCGGGACTTATGTATTCAGTTCCGAAATCCTTTTCGAATCTCTTAGAAAAATAGGAAACAGCAACGCGCAGGGAGAATATTATCTTCCTGATCTAGTAGAGTTGTATAAAAAAGAAGGAAAAAAGTTGGGCGCAGTGATTCTTAAAAACAGCGGAGAAAGCCAAGGTGTGAATTCTCCTGCAGACCTGGAAAACTTAACGGCAGTTTTGAATGGAGCGGTTGCAAAATGAGCGGCTCTAATATTGCGGTTTTTTCAGGATCCTCCAATCGTACGATCGCAATTGAGATTTGCCAAGAGCTTGGGATCGAACCTGGCAAGATCAATCTTCGTAAATTTTCCGACGGAGAGATCGCGGTTAAAATAGAAGAGAACGTTCGAGGAAGAGACGTATTCGTTATCCAATCCACTTCTGCTCCGGCAAACGACAACTTGATGGAATTACTTTTGATCATGGATGCGTTAAGACGCGCTTCGGCAAAAAGTATTTCGGTGGTTGTCCCATATTACGGTTACGGACGCCAAGATAGAAAAGCGGAACCGAGAGTACCGATCTCCGCAAGAGTAGTTGCAGATCTGATCGAGACCTTAGGGCCGACTAGAGTGATCGTGATGGATCTTCATGCGGACCAGATCCAAGGTTTTTTCAAAGTGCCTGTGGATAATTTACATTTCAGCCCGGTACTGGTAGAATATATACTAAGTAAAAAGTTCGAAGACCTAGTCATCGTTTCTCCTGACTCAGGGGGTGCGGAAAGAGCCAGATCCTTCGGTAAAAAAGTGAACGCAACATTAGCGATCATAGACAAGAGAAGACCGAAAGCGAACGTCTCCGAAGTGATGAACGTGATCGGAGAGATAGAAGGTAAGAATTGTATCCTTCTGGACGATATGATCGACACTGCGGGAACGATCTGCAAAGCGGCCGATGCTCTCTTAAAGAACGGAGCTAAGTCCGTATATTGTGCAGCTACGCACGGAGTACTTTCCGGAGAAGCTATCGATCGATTAAACTCTACTCCTTTTACTGAGGTCGTATTGTCCAATACGATTGAGATCCCGGAATCCAAAAGAATCACAAAGTTAAAAACTCTCTCCGTAGCTCCGTTATTCGCGGCTGCGATCCAGAGAATATCGACCAATCAATCGGTCAGCGATCTATTTATATAAGAAACAAGGGTAAAGACCATGAGCCACAAATTAGCTGTTAAAAAAAGGACTGAAACCGGCAAGAACGTAAACAATCGTCTTCGCGAGTCAGGACAGGTTCCTATTAACATTATCGGAGGCGGAAATGCCGCTTCCGGTTCCGTAAACGAGAAAGAACTTGAAAAACTAGTTCATTCCGGGATCCGCCAATCCACTCTGATCGAGTTGGAAGTGGAAGGAGAAGGAAGCCAAAAGGTTTTCGTAAAAGAAGTACAACGTTTCCCAGAGATCGACAGGATCCGTCACGTAGACTTCTACAAAGTAGAACCTGGAAAGAAAATCGTTACTAAGATCGGAATTCGCACTGAAGGAACCGCAAAAGGTTCTAAGATGGGCGGTCAATTCGACCATTTAATCCATGAGATCCGAGTGAAAACCGTTCCTGAGGATCTGGTTGAAACTCTAGTTATAGATGTAACCGATCTAGATGTAGGCGATTTTATCAAAGTTAGTAACTTAAAAGTTCCTGCAAGCTGGGAAATTTTAGTTAACGGAGATCCGATCGTAGCAGCAGTGCTAAAAACCAAAGCTTTACTCGCTCAAGAAAGAGCGGAAGCTAAGGAAGCTGCTGGAGCAAAACCTGCAGGTAAAAAAGGGAAATAATTTCCCCGTCCTGAGATCTAAAAATTTGGAGTACGTTATTGTATGAAGCTAATCGTCGGATTGGGTAATCCCGGAGATAAATACAATAATAATCGAGCGAATATCGGCTTCAAAATTTTGGACGTGATCGCCAATAATATCAACGTCGAGATCAAGACTAAAAAGAAAAAGTCTTTGATCGGAAGAGGTGATTTCGAGGGAGAAGAGGTCGTATTATTAAAACCTCAGACCTTCAGCGATCTATCGGGCGAATCCGTTCTGTACATAGCTTCCTTCCTGAAAATTCAGGTACAGGATATTCTTGTGATCCACGAAGATTGGACCTTACCCTTGGGTAAAATTGTAGTGGATAAGGGAGCGAACGGGAACGAAAATCCAGGGATCAAATCCGTGATCCAGTCTTTACGTTCTCCTAATTTTATCCGCATCAGGATAGGGATCGGCAACGACGAATTTGATGGTTCTAATCTGGACGGATTTTTGAAGGAAGATTTCCAACCTTTAGAGAACTTAAGTTTGATCCAGATCATCAATGACGCAGAAGCAGCAATTCGTTCCATTAGTTTGGGTGATATAGAAGACGTGATCGAAAAATACAGATTGTAAGATCTGATTTTTTCTCAAAAAAAATTCCGGACTTGGGTCCGGAATGCCTTCCATCTTATTTTTCTCTCGGTTCCGTCGAGATCTAAAAATCCTTTACTTTTCCGGAAAAAAAGGGACTCTGATTATGGGGAACCTTTTCCAAGAAATCGGTTTCCAAATAGCATCACCGGTTTACGATTCCGGCAGGTTCAAGCCTGCTTCCCTTAGTCTAATCTACGGGAAGAATGTGGCTCCGAAGAGATGGCGGAGCTTGGGAGTTACACATGAATAACAATAATAAAGGTCTTAGATTACTTATACTTTTCATTTTAGTAATCCTAGGATTAGCACTTCTAGTACCGCAGATACAAACTGCTCTGGGAAAACCTCGGATACTACCTTTTTCCCAATTTATGAATATGGTAGAACCGGATACTTCTTCCAAGCCGAAAGGTAAACTGGTTAAAACTTCTGACTCTAATTTCCCCGGCTGTGACAAGCTGATATTAGAAGGGGATATGATCAAAGGTTGTTACGAACCGTTCGAAGAAGGATCTGCAAAAACTCCCGTTCGATTCGAGACCAGAATTGCGCCTATCGACAAAGAATTCCTTACTTCTTTAAGAAAAACGAATATCGATCTGGAAGTAGTTCCTTCCGAGAACGGGCATGGGTTCGGAATGTTAAGTTCCTTTCTTCTGATCGCCGTGATCGGCATTTTCGTATTTTACTTTTTTATTATGCGTCAGGTCCAGTCTACCGGCAACAAAGCGTTTTCCTTCGGAAAATCCAAAGCAAAGATGACTGTGGATCCAAAGGTAAAAGTTAGTTTTGCCGATGTTGCAGGTTGCGAAGAAGCCAAAACAGAATTGGTCGAAATTATAGAATTCTTAAAAGACCCTAAAAAATTCCAAGCAATGGGTGCAAGGATCCCTACCGGAGTTCTTTTAGTGGGCCCTCCCGGTACAGGTAAAACACTTCTTGCTAGAGCCGTTGCCGGAGAAGCGGGTGTACCATTCTTCAGTATCTCCGGTTCCGACTTCGTAGAAATGTTCGTAGGTGTGGGAGCTTCTCGTGTTCGAGACCTTTTCGACCAAGGTAAAAAAAATTCTCCATGTATCATCTTTATAGATGAGATCGATGCGGTGGGAAGACTGAGAGGAGCCGGATGGGGTGGTGGTCACGACGAAAGAGAGCAGACCCTAAACCAGATGCTTGTCGAAATGGACGGATTCGAGAAAAACGAAGGTGTGATCGTAATGGCAGCTACAAACCGTGCTGACGTTTTAGATCCGGCCTTACTCAGACCGGGAAGATTTGACCGCCAGGTAATGGTGGACCTTCCGGACCTGAACGGAAGAGAGCAGATCCTAAAAGTTCACTCTAGAAAAGTCCCTTTAACCAGCGATATCTCTTTGAATTCCATCGCAAGAGGAACCCCTGGATTTACTGGTGCGGATCTTTCTAACCTGATCAATGAAGCCGCTCTACTTGCAGCACGTAAGAATAAAAAACGTGTAACCCAAGAAGAATTAGAGGAAGCTCGCGATAAAGTCATGATGGGCCCTGAGCGAAGATCCTTCTTTATTTCCGAAAAGGAAAAAGAAGTAATCGCGTATCACGAAGCAGGCCATGCGATCTTAGGAACACTTTTGGCTTATACCGAGCCTGTTCATAAGGTGACCATCATTCCGAGAGGAAGGGCATTAGGTCTTACTCAGTCCCTTCCTACGGAAGACAAACATATTCATACGAAAGCATATTGGTTGGACCAGATCGTAGTTTGTATGGGCGGGTTCATCGCAGAAGAGTATAAGTTCAAAATGACTTCTACCGGTTCTAGCAACGATATCCAACAGGCTACAAATATCGCAAGAAGAATGGTCTGTGATTGGGGAATGTCCGAAAAACTAGGCACGATCAATTACGGAAGCGGTCATGAGAGCCCTTTCTTGGGCAGGGATATGGGCCAAAGTAATAAGGCTTATAGCGAAGAATTTGCAGCCATGATCGACAAAGAGATCCGAAATATAGTGCAGACCTGCCTCGACAAAGGTCGGGAACTAGTCCGTAAGAATTCCACCAAGTTTGAAAATCTTGCGAAGGCTCTTCTTGCAAAAGAAACGGTTTCTCATGATGAGTTGATGGCGATTGTTCATCCGGCTCACGAAGAAACTAAAAAGAAAACGGAACGTTCTAACAAAAAGGAGAAGGCGGGAGAAATTCCGAGCAAACCCGCATATTCTACTGGCATAGAATGAAATTCTGGCTTTTTAAGACCGAGCCCGACGTTTTTTCCATAGATACCCTGGCTTCTTCTCCCGGCAAAACAGCTCCTTGGGAGGGAGTCAGAGGTTATGGCGCAAGAAATTACCTAAGGGATGAGATCAAAAAGAAGGATCTCATCCTATTCTACCATAGCAGTTGTAAACCTCCTCATGTCGCAGGACTTGCGGAAGTAGTCAAAGAAGGATACCCGGATCATTTCGCTTTTGATAAGAAACATAAGTATTATGATCCAAAAAGTGATCCGCAAAAACCGACCTGGTTCATGGTGGATGTGAAATTTAAGGAAAAATTTTCTCGCCCAATTTCGCTAGAAGAATTAAGATCCCACGGGCAACTAGAAGGAATGGTCCTTTTGCAGCCGGGGGGAAGACTTTCGATCCAACCGGTCAGCGAAGAACATTTTCAGTATATTTGTAAATTGGCCGGGGCAAAAAGTCTCCTCGGTTAGGGAGATTTTTTGTGAATATTTTCCGAAAAATTCGGAACTTCAGCTTCATTTTGCTGATCGTCATCTTGAGCATAGACTCACTATATTCTCAGGAAGATGTTCCCGTTTTTCCGATCTCCGGTTCTATGTCCGGGACTCCTATAAATAAATTCACTTTTATCAGAAAGATACGTCCCGGAGAAGTACAGGCTCCAATAGATTTAGAAACAGGTGATTGGACAAGAGTGGATACGGACAGCCTCTCTTTCAGTTTCACCGACGATCAGTTTTTAATAAAGTTCAAGATACAAGCTCCCCCTAAAGAAGGAACGATTTCCTGGTACTTGGTCTTGAATAACCCTGGGATGGAAAATCTCACAGTTTTTAAAAGGGTATGGAGTCCGCAAGGATGGGCCTGGTCCGAACTCTCCATGGATACGAGGATGTCCTATATCCAACCTGCATTCTTAATAGAAACTCCTCCCAACAAACAGGAAGAATTTTTGATCCACGCTTCGACCAGAAGGTCTTTGGTCTTGAATTTTCAGGCCTGGGCTCCCAAGGAATTCGCAGCTCATATCCAAATGGAGAATTTGTTTTTAGGGATCTTCTTCGGGGCGATAGGGATTATGTTAGTGTATAACGGATTTCTTTCCTTCGTGGTTAAAGACTCCAGTTATTTTTTCTACGTTCTCTATCTGTTGTTCTATGGACTTTGGCAAATGGCGGTTACAGGAGTGGGGGCCCAGTATTTAATCCCGGCTCCAGCTACCTCTTGGAACGATTATCTGACAGGTTTTGCATTCTTGTCAGTGGCATTTTCCCTTTTGTTTACCCGTTCTTTCTTGCATATGGAAAGGGAGACCGGCTGGAAGAATTATGCTTTCTTAATATTGGCCGGCGTTGCGATTTTGGGATTTTTCGCATCTTTATTCCCTAACATTTACGGCCCTATGATCTGGGCCGTTTCCTGGTATCCTTTTTTGGCTGCGGTTTTGGTGATCTATTCGGCTGCGATCCGATTGAGAAAGGGATATCGTCCTGCACGTTATTTCCTTTTGGCTTGGTCGGTACTCATACTTTTTGTCCTGATCACCGCTCTTAGGAATCTGTCCATTATCCAGGATACGGAACTTACACATTGGTCCGCGCAGTTCGGTTCCTTGGTAGAAATGACACTTCTTTCATTCGCTTTGGCGGATCGTATCAAAACGTTAGAGAAAGATTCCCTGCAAGCTCGATTGGAAAATTATGAAAGCCAGTTAAAGTTAACAGAGATAGAGCAAGAGCTTAAGATCGCAAGAGAGCTGCAAGAGTCCATTCTTCCTGACCGTTTGCCGGAAGTAAAAAATCTAAAACTTTCCGTACGAAGTGAATTTGCAAGTTCGGTGGGAGGAGACTTCTATGATTTCCAATATTTGGAATCCGGCAAGTTAGGGATCTTTTTATCCGATGTTTCCGGTCATGGAGTTCCCGCTGCGATCATTTCTTCTATGGTCAAGTTGGCGTTTTCTATCGAATCAAGAAAAAATGAAGATCCTGCGGAAGTTTTAAGAAGTATCAATAGATCCTTAAGCGGCAAATACGGGAAACATTTTATCACCGCGGCGTACCTACTCATCGATCCTGAGAATGGAAAGGTAACTTATTCAAACGCGGGACATCCTCCCATTGTTGCAATAGACAAGGGATCGGGAGATACCAAGGAGATCTTTTTACCAGGTTGGATCATGGGAATGGATCCGAATCTTAAAAATTCCGTGATAGAATTCCAAATGAAACCGGGGGATCGTTTGATCATTTATACGGACGGGATCACGGAAGCCAGAAGTAAAAACGGGGAAATTTTCGGATTCCAAAGATTTTATAAATTGTTAAGTGATTTAATGGATTCTCCCGGAGAAAAACTGGCAGAGGAACTGTTTACTACCGTGAGAAGATTTGCGGGAAATAGAAAACATTTCGAGGACGATCTAACGTTTCTTGTCTTAGATTATTTGCCGATCCCCGATGAGAGTCCAAAAAAGGAAATTACTTCGAGTTTTTCAAAAAGTTGATCAACTCGTTGGAAACTTGTATCGGGCGTTTTCTGTAGCTCTTTTTATATTCTTTTTTATATTCTTTATGACAATTTTTGCAGGAAGACTCCAGATCTCCGGAGGCAAAAGCAGCATCGGTGATCTCTTTCCATTTTGTTTTTTGTTCGTCCAAGGCCCAGTTCGGGATTTCTTTTAAGATCCTTTCGAGAGCGGCCTTATCTCCTTTTTTAGCTTTTTTGGAAGCAGGTTTGGTATAATCTTCCATAAAATCATGCAACGTGGTTTCCGTAGTTGCGGTTTTAGCATAGGAAGCGGAAACACTAAATAGGAATAATAAAACGAAGGGGAAATTTTTAAGTTTACGATTCATCCGAAAAAGTCCTCTTTTCCGCAATTTTTATCTTATTATACGTTTCGGGAAGTTCTTTCCATTTTTTTTAAAAGGATCCTAGATTAGAAAAATCGGGATCTATTTAAAATTTGGGAACCTTATAAATGGAGGAAGTTCCGGATCTTTTTAATCTAAGATCCGATTCCACTCTTGGTCGTAATAGCGTACGAGACTTTGGTTGTCCAGACGATTCGGTTCAGTCGGTACCTTGGACATATCTTGCGGAAATTCCGAAATCGATCTTAATTCTGTTTCATTCAGGAATTTTAATCCGGTTGGGAGATCTTTTCTGTATCCTCCCAATTTCCCCACACTTCCTAAAATAAATCCCCATTCTCCGAAAGAAGGAACGTATACATGCAAGGCTCTGGTATTAAACCCTGATTCTTTGAGAGTGGCTTCTACACACCAGAAAGACATTCTGGCAAATAACGGGGAAGTGGATTGTATCTCTACGACTGAAAATTCGTTAAGTCTTCGTTTTAAACTTCTGTAAAATGCTGTGCTGTATAATTTTCCTATGGAGAAGTTACTCGGATCCGGAAAATCTATCAGTACCACGTCGAATACCGAACTCGATTCTTCTAACCATAAAAAGGCATCCGCATTTTGGACTTGTACTTTAGGGTTTTTTAAACTAGATTCGTTAATCTCGGTGAGAACCGGTTGCTCCGAAAAAATACGCGTCATCTCAGGATCCAGATCCACTAAGGTGATGGATTCTATACCTGGATGTTTTAGGATCTCTCTGACTGCGAGTCCGTCTCCTCCCCCCAAAACCAATACTCGTTTAGGGTTGGGGTGAGATAGAAGGGCCGGATGAGCCAATGTTTCGTGGTATCTATATTCGTCCCTGGAACTGAATTGAAGATGCCCGTTCAAAAAAAGCCTGAGTTCGTTTTTGTATCTGGTGACGATGATCTTTTGGAAATTGGTTTGTTTAGAATAGATAATCTCGTCAGAAAAAAGATTTTCTTCGCTATAATAAGTGATCATCTCTGAAAACGCGAAACCTAATCCTAACAATGTCAATACCAGAGCGGATTTTGCCCTTAATAGGTTTTTATGTTTTTCGGATAATGGAAGAACGAATGTTCCCCATAGTGCGGTTCCTGCATTCAATAATCCGAAAAAGAAAGAAGTTCTCACCATTCCCAATTTAGGTGCGAAAAATATCGGAAATGCCAAGGAAGCCAAAAGTGCTCCGGCGTAATCCAAACTAAGCACTTTGGAAACCATATCACGAAATCCTAATTTGTTCTTTAGGATACGAAGAAGTAAGGGTATCTCCATTCCTACCAAAGTGCCCACTGCCACTACGATACTGAAGAGAGGGATTTGGAAAATCCTAGTCTGCCCAAAGCTTAAAAACAGAATCGCTGCGCTGAATCCGCCTAATAGTCCCAAGGCGAGTTCCACGTCCAAGAATTTAGGGATCAGATCTTCTATTAGATATCTAGAGAGCCAACTTCCGATACCCATAGAAAATAGATAAACTCCGATGACCAAAGAAAATTGAGTCACGGTTTCTCCGAGTAGATAACTCGCAACAGTGCCCGCTAGTAGCTCGTATACTAAGCCGCAAGAAGAAAGGATTAAGACGGAGATTAATAAGGCTCTCTGCAGTTTATTTTCCCCCCGGGAAATTTCTAGTGAACCAAGCGTAGTGAGACCGGTAGATGCCAGGATTCTGTCTCACGGTTTTAGGAACTTGGCTTACTTCTTCGAAATCCGTGGAGGCTCCCCCTTTTGTATATTCCGAAAAAAATCCCAGCCCTAATGAAGCTGCAAACAAAGGATAAACAAGGCCTTTTATAAAATTCCACATAATAAATCCTTAAACTCTTTTGGATTCGAAAGAATAACTTCTGAAAAAAGTATAGATCAAAGGAAGCCATAAAAAAATGGAAAATAAGAAGAATGGAGCTGGGCTCATTACATCTCTTATTACCTTTACGTTATAATCGGAACCCCAACCCACGGGGAAGTCGGATTGGCTTTCCAATCTAAGATAATACCTTCCTGGAGGGATCTCCGCTAATGATTTGGAATCGGATTTGGAACCCTCGGACCAGGATTCTCCGTCATCTACCCCATGGTAATAGCTGGTTTCTATAGAGGTATCGTATGCCGTGTCCGTATCCTCATTGATCAATACGGCCGAGAAGAATAGATACTTATTGTCCAATTCGGGAGCTTCGATCTGAATCTCCACATTCTCGCTTGATTCTCCTTTTAGTTCGAACACCTCGGTTACGAAAGAATTATCCCTGAAATTCGTACTGCCAATATCCGTATTCGGCATAGAAGTTTGGACGTATTTGAATTTTCCTTCATAGACTACTTGGTTTTTGGCCTTTATACATCCGTATACTTGAAACACAAAAAATACGGCCGTGAGGATCGACGCCACCCATAAATTCCGTTTTAGTCTGATCTTAAAAGGATTCGGTTCGCATACGCCGACTATTTCAGGTTTTCTTAATTTAGAAGCGGTATCCAGAGGGATAGCAGACTTCATTGTGTCGAACGGAATAAAAGTCCCTTTGGACCAGAAAATTTCCTTATCCGTTCTTTCGGAGGAAATCATATACGGAGGAGAGATATAATCTTCGAGTTGTGCTTTTTCTCCCGCGGAAACCTTCCAGTAAAATTCGCCCAATGCGAAATCCGTATTGGCATCCGAATTTGCGAACCATTTATAGGATCTTTTCTGGAAGATACGTTTCAATCCGGGAGCCCATTTGGGTACTCCGGGCAAAGGTTCAAAGTAGGTCCAATTATCCCCGTTCTCATTGAGCCAAGCGTATCCACCTCTATATCTGAGAAGATAATCCGTCCAAGTATAAGTCTCATCGTCCACTTCCGTGGATTTTCGTAAGATCCCGATGACTTTGGACTCGGGAAAGTTGGGGAGCTTAACGGGAGTTCCTAATGGAAGACGAACGTTTTCTTTGGAAATCTGATCGAATTTAGCGATGATCTTTAGATCATCACTTTCTGTGTCCATTACGGATCCGCAATATTCGCAAGCCAGAGATTTGGAGAAATCAGGACTGAATTGATTGAGAGAGGCCCCGCAACCTTTACATTGTATGGTCTTTGCAGGGATCTGCGCTTGGTTGTACGCGACTTCTTCTTGCCTAATTCCGGTTAGATTCAATTCTCCTAATGGAGCAAAACTTCCGGAGAATAATAATGGAGGAGACTCAGAGTAGTCTAAGGTGCCGAATAATCCATCCTCGCTTGCAAGATCCAAAAGAACCGCTTCGTATCCGGTTTGGAACCCAATGGGGAGTTCACCTTCTCCGCCTATGCAGGTCGCTTTCATGATCTCTTTTAAGGTCCAGTTTTCCCCTAAATAAAAAATGTCCCCCGGAGTGATCTTTTCTCTTCTGCCTGAAGCAATTACGATAGGGTCCCCGTCACCTTCTATGGTTGGGAACTTGTCTGTAGGAATTCCAACATTTAGTTTTGTATAATAATAAGAACCTTGGGCTTCTCCTAACCAGGCGGAACTTCCATCTCCTTCCATAAGATGCCATTCGTTCCAGAATCCTAATTCGAATTTGAGTTGGATCCTTCCGATTACTCGGAATGGAGTGCCTTTATAATTTCCCTGGGTCCCGAGTTGGATAATGGAATGATCGTCGGCGAGTTCTCCCGCAGTTCCGATCTTTTCCAGATTCACGTCTTTTTTGAGGGAAAGAGTTTTGCAACTGGAGCAAACCGCGTAAACGGAAGCTTTATTGATGATGGGTACTGGGGCTCCGCAATTGGGACAACTTAGTTCCGACACAAAGAAAGGTGATAACTTCGGGAGGATACTCTGTCAATCCTGGTTTTACGGCTCCGAAAGAAATTTCCTGAATTTTTACGGGATAACGGAGCGTTTCGCCATTCTTCTTGCCCGATCGCTGGCTGGATCTATATCTCCTAAGGCCTTTTCCAATTCTTGCAAGCCAGGATTTTCCCAAGTAGCTTCGTATAGGTTCGGGGAATTGAAAATGTGAAAATGGTTATCGAAATGGATGCGATTATAATAGTCCGCCTTGCTGAACATTGCGCGATTGATCTCGTTATAAATTTCTTCGAATTCGGTGGTTTGCAGATCCGGCTCGAAATCGGAGAGAAATTTTAGAGAAAGAAGAACTACGTATTCCCTGGATTGTTTTAATAATTTCAAAGCTTCGTAGAGGTATTGTGTCTTGATTCCTGGCAAATAAGGTCTTGTGTTGTCTGCTATGATCTTTTTTTGGTTGGATGCCCCGTATTCTCTATAACCCATTTCCAAATGATGTCTTGCTTCCGCGTCTTTGGTCCTAAGCGCAAATTTGGATAAAAAATCCAATTCTCTTCTCACGTTGGCTGCGGAGGCTTCCACGGCCTTTGAGTATAATATCACCAATAATCTTTGGGTTTGGCGCATTTCATCGTAAGAGTGTGCGAGATCGAATTGTAAGTATAGGGTAAATGTCTCGATATGATGCTGCAAACATCTGCGGAACAATATCTTATCATCTTCAGTTCCATAATTCGAGATAGTGCTATTGATCGCTTTTAGATGAAATTCGTTTTGTTTTAATCCTCTTTCGACACGGACTAAAGCGGTGGCTCGATTACTGTCCAAGTCTGCTTTCGGTTGTCCAAAAGGCAGGATCAGAATTGCGAAAAGAAGAATGACGTATATACGATTTCTTTTCGGTCCCATATTAGGATTTTCGGAAATAAGAGGGGTCCAAATTGAACCCCTTTACGAGATAAATTTTACTGAACGATTTTTTATCTTATGTCCTTTTTCCTAAGTCGGAGCGCATTCAAGACTACGGAAACGGAACTGAATGCCATCATCGCGCCTGCAATCCAAGGAGCTAAAAGTCCGGCTGCCGCTATCGGAATTCCAAGAGTATTATAAGCCAATGCCCAGAAAAAATTTTGTCGGATATTTCCCGTGGTGGCCTTTGCAATCAGGATTGCCTCGGCAATTTTTTCAAGATCTCCTTTTACTAAAACCACACCCGCCGTCTCGATTGCGACTCCTGTTCCCGTGCCCATAGCGATTCCTACGTCAGCCTTTGCTAAGGCAGGCGAATCATTTATACCGTCACCCGTCATGCCGACGATTTTTCCTTCCGCTTGCAGGTCGGAAACTATCTCAGCTTTATCTTTCGGAAGAAGAGAAGCGTGAACATTTTTTATCCCGACCTTAGAGGAGATACTTTCTGCCACGGACAGGTGGTCTCCGGTAAGTAGTAAAGTTTCGATCCCGAGAGAATCCAATTTTTTCAAAGCGGATTTTGCATTTTTACGGATTGTATCTTCTAT
Organism: Leptospira sp. B5-022; assembly: GCF_000347035.1. Taxonomy (GTDB): domain Bacteria; phylum Spirochaetota; class Leptospiria; order Leptospirales; family Leptospiraceae; genus Leptospira_B; species Leptospira_B cinconiae. Next base: position 36,182 of record NZ_ANIJ01000015.1, on the reverse strand, counting down.
TGAAAAAATGATCCATGTCGGAGATCCAAGATCGCCGTCTACAGTCGAATTTACAGTGGAGCCGGACGCACTTGCGGAAGGCCTGGCCGTGCCGTTTGAGTTGACAACTCCCGGATTCTCTGATCTTGCCCAGACTACCGTTTTTCCTTCTTTCTCCCAAGAATTAGAAATTTCTAATAGATCCTTCGGGAAATTTTCCTTTCGGTCAAAAAATTCCAGTTTTCCTATCTTAATATTGTTTTCGTTTACTTGAGAAGTAATCCCGAGTCCCGGAATCGTCTGTAAGTTCTCCGGAGAATGGACAGGAAGTCCTTTTGCTTTTACAAAAGAAACGATCGCTTTACCTAAAGGGTGGGAAGAAGCAGACTCTGCGGATGCGGAAAAAGAAAGTAGCTCCGATCCGTCTCCGACAAACCTATAATCCGTCACGGAAGGATTTCCTTCTGTGATGGTCCCTGTCTTATCGAATGCGATCAGATTTAAGGAAGCTGCGGTTTCTAAAACTTCCGAATTCCTAAATAGGATCCCTTGGCCGGCAGCTTTTCCTGTTCCGACTAAAATCGAGATCGGAGTAGCGAGTCCTAAAGCACAAGGACAGGCAATCACTAGGATCGCGATCGATTTTTCCAAAGCTGATCCTAAATTGCCCGCCTCTAAAAAGAAGAACCATAATAGAAAGTTAAATAAAGAGATCAAAATTACTGCCGGAACGAATACGGCGGAAATTTTATCTGCGATCTTTTGAATCGGCGCCTTGGAACTTTGCGCTTCTTCAACCGTTTTGATGATGGATGCAAGCACTGTTTCGGACCCGACCGAGACAGCTTGTATGATTAGGTTTCCATTCCCGTTAACAGTCCCTCCGAATACTTGGCTATCTTTCTTTTTATCTAGAGGAAGACTTTCTCCTGTTAACATGGATTCGTCTACGGAGCTAAAACCCTCCGTCACAACTCCATCTACCGGAAATTTTTCTCCGGGCCTGACTTGCAGGATATCTCCTTTTTTTACGTATTCTGTCGGGATTTCCGACCAAATCTCTTCCTTTTTAATGCGAGCCGTTTCCGGTTTTAATTCCAACAAAGTTTGAATTGCCGAAGAACTTTTTCCTTTTGCTTCCGCTTCCATCCATTTTCCTGCGAGTATAAAACAAAGTAACACTGCGGAGGTTTCGTAGTATAATGGTGGAAGCGAGTGTATATGTGCTCCTTCTATCCATAAAGAAGAAAAGAGTATATCTCCTTGTTGTTTTCCTTTCAAGAGAGAAAGTATAAAGCTATATCCGAAAGCAGCCGAAGTCCCTAACGAAACCAACACGTCCATGTTTGCACTTCCGTTTTTGATCGCTCTAAACGCACTTTTATAGAATGGAAAACCGATCCAGAATTGTACTGGGAATGCCAATAGAAATTGCACCCACGGATGCATGAGCAATTTCGGATTCGGTAAAAATTCTAAAAACGAAAAGTGAGAAACCATCGAATAGAATAGCGGAGCCGTAAACAAAAGAGAGATTAAAAATCTGGATCTTAATTTCGATCTTTCCTTTTTATGTAGTTCTTCCGTTTCCTTGTAATTATTTTCAGAATGCCATTTTGCGGAATAACCTAGGGACTCTACTTTGGAAAATAATTCTGAAGGTTCTATCGGGTCCTTAAATCTAACGAATGCGGTCTCTCTTCCGAAGTTTACTCGTGCCTCTTCCACTCCCGGAACTTTGCTTAGTCCTGTTTCAATTCTTCTAGCACAGTTGGCGCAGGTCATGCCGAAAAGATCCAAAGTGATTTCGGATGTTTTTTCTTCCTGGGTGAAGGAAGAAGTTTCGTTTTCTTTAATATTTATGTTCATGATTATCTCCGTTATCCTTCTTGAGAGGTAATTCTAATTTGATTTCCGATCCTTTGGAATTCTCGCGGTTCGCAAAAAGAATTAGTTCTTTTTTGGTTTTCTTTGACTTAGGATCTCCTGTACAAATAAAGGAATTTTTCGCAGCTTCGCAGGATAGATTTTTGTAACCTTCCGAGGTTCTTAGTTTTGCGACTAAGGATGAGCTTTTTAAACTCGGATTTTCGAAATTTATATCCAGAAGGTAGATCTGGTACTTTGAATTTCCCAAGTCCAAGATCTCGACATGAAAATTTCCTGGCATTCTAATCAATCCTCCGTGAGGTCCCGGTTTATTCTCTCCATGCGAAAGAATTGGAAAGTTGAAAAGAAAGACCAAAATTGCAATAAAGATCATTTTTTGGTTCATAACATTTACTCCTTATTTATGGAAAGAACAGGATATCCTTCTTCTTCCAATTTTGAGGACAATGTGGTAATGTCTTTCGCAGTCTCAAAATGGGCGGTTTGTGAGGATAAGTCGACGGATGGTTTACTTGTCGGATCGAAGGATTGTATTGTCCTTGTTACCGTTTTTACGCAATGATCGCAGGTCATCCCTGATAATTTGATCTTGTACATTTTATTTCTCCTTGATCTATCATCCCATTGTCAACCTTCCAATGATGGGAAGGTCAAGGCCCGAATCCGAAAAAAAACCTTTTTTTTAAAAAAAATTGTTTTTTTAAACCTTCTAATCATTGGAAGGTTTAAATTTTATGAATATCGGAGAAGTCGCCAAATTATCCGGGGTAAACCCGAAATTAGTCAGGCATTACGAATCTATAGGATTAATGTCCAAACCCATTCGTGCGGAATCAGGATACAGATTGTATTCGGAAAAAGATATACATACGTTGAGATTTATCAAAAGGGCAAGAGGGTTAGGATTTTCTTTATCCGAGATCAAACAATTGCTGGGACTTTGGAAAAACAAATCCAGAGCAAGCGTTCAGGTCAAATCTCTGGCTATGGCACATGTTAAAGAAATGCAGGCCAAAATTTTGGAATTGCAATCCATGTGCGATACACTCGCTCATTTAGCGAAACATTGTCACGGAGATCATAGACCTGATTGTCCTATTTTAGAAGAATTGGAAGGAGAATGAGTTCCTTCTAATCTTCTGACTTTTTGATCGAAAGGCGAATAAAATAGAATGAAACAGCAATGGAAACTAAAGAGGCAGACATGAACATACTCTTAGGCCCGGAGTAAAACCAAATCAATCCTCCCAAATTACTTGCGATCAAAGCTGCAATACTATTCAATCCTGCAAATGTGCCGATTGCGGAGGCGGAATCCGATTTGGGAGTTAAATTAGAGATCAATGCCTTGGAAATCCCTTCCGTACTAGCAGCATATATCCCGTATAAAAAGAATAAGAAATAAAAATGGATCTGATCTATCGCAAAGGCCATTCCGCCATAAACCAAAGCGAATGTGAATAAACCGAAGACCAACGTAGGTTTGAGCCCGATCTTGTCCGCTATGATGCCTGCCGGAAGAGAAAACAAAGCGTAAACTAGATTATAAAATATGTATATTCCGATTATCTGAGAGTCGCCCAAACCTTTGGCCTTTGCCATTAAGAGAAGAAAAAGATCGGAACTATTGACCAATCCAAAGATTAAAAGACCGATCACTAATTTTTTATATGAGCTCGGAGCATTCTTCCAATAGATAAAATAGGAGAGAATGTCGGTTTTCTCCCGTTCGACAGGTTGGTCAGTTTTGTTCTTTTCTTTCAAAAGACCTGATACCAAGAATGCGGAAAGACCGGGGACCGCCGAGATAAAGAATAGAGCAGTATAATTCTCCGGATAAAAATATAGGAAGACTAGAGCGAAAGTAGGTCCGATAACCGCTCCTAATGTATCCATGGACCGATGGAATCCGAATACCTTACCTTTGGTTTCGGGTGTTGCCTCGTCCGAAAGTAATGCATCTCTTGCGCCTGTTCTAATACCTTTTCCTAATCTGTCCATGGTTCTGGATAAAAAGATCCAAAGTGGAAAAGTGAAAAATCCCATGATTGGTTTGGATATCGCACTTAATAAATAGCCGAACTGAACAAAAGGGACCCGTTTGCCGTTTTGGTCCGAAAGTTTTCCGAAATAACCCTTGCTGAGTCCGGCGATCGCTTCCGCAAACCCTTCTAATACGCCGATCAGGACCACGGAGAATCCAATACTCTTTAAGTAAAGCGGCATGATCGGATACAACATCTCGCTGGATATGTCCGTAAAAAGACTGATCAAGGAGAGTATCCAGACGGCTTTCGTGATTTTTTTCATTGTTCCTCGTTTTTGATAAATGCTAGTTGTAATCCGAATAAAAAAGGATTTTTTAATAAAAGAATTTCGTATCTTTTTGGATAATATCGGTCCTTCCGAACGGAAAAAACCAGTTTTCCTTTTAGGTATAGGATCTGACGTAAGGAAATAAAAGGCGGAAGGTATTATGGAAGAACATGCTCATCACCAACATACTCATCATCCGGCAACACAAAAGGTTTCCGAACCTATAAAGCCATTCAGAAAAATAGAATATGTTTGTCCAATGCATCCAGAAATACGCCGAGACCAACCGGGAGATTGTCCTATTTGTGGAATGTCTTTGGTACCTCGAGGAGGAGAGCCTGACTCGGATGCGGAAGATAAAGAGATCCTCTCTTTATTTCGCAAGTTTGTAATATCTTCTATCTTAACTCTTCCCTTATTTTTTTTGGCGATGTCGGAAATGTTTTTTCCTCATTTCGTTTCCGATTTCACTTTCGGCTTTGGAGATTGGATACAATTTGTCTTATCTTCTTTCATATTTTGGGGACCAGGATTCTTTTTAGTAAAAAAGGGGGTCACCTCTTTCAAGAGTATGAACCTGAATATGTACAGTCTGATCTTGATTGGAGTAGGAGCGGCTTACTTGTTCTCGACTGCGGCTCTTTTCTTTTCCGATTTTTTTCCCGACTCTCTTCAATCTCATGGTAAACCGGCTTTGTATTTTGAAGCGGCTTCCGTTATTCTCACTTTAGTCATATTAGGCGAATATCTTCAGGCTAGAGCGCAACGAAGGACAGGAGGTGCAATCCAAGCGCTCTTAGGATTGTCTCCTAAAACCGCTCATTTGCTGGAAGGAAATTCGGAAAGAGAGATCCAAATTGAAGAGATCCGAGTAGGAGACAGACTTAGAGTTAAACCCGGGGAAAAAATCCCGATCGACGGCAAGATAGAGGAAGGCTCCAGCTATGTCGAGGAGTCCATGCTAACCGGAGAACCTCTTCCTGTAAAAAAGGAAAAAGGGGATCGTGTATTCGGAGCCACAGTGAATCAAACCGGAAGTTTCATTTTAAGAGCGGATAAGATAGGATCCGAAACTGCTCTATCACAAATCATTCATATGGTCGAAGAAGCTCAGAGAAGCAAAGCGCCGATACAAGGTTTGGCGGACCGTGTCGCAGGCTTGCTTGTTCCTTTCGTGCTTCTTCTATCTGTTATTACCTTTTTTGTTTGGTACTTTTTCGGTCCGGAACCTTCACTTTCTTATGCGGTTTTAAATTCATTATCCGTTCTGATTATTGCGTGTCCCTGTGCATTAGGCCTTGCAACTCCTATCTCCGTAATGGTGGGAGTAGGCATTGGCGCTCAGAACGGTATCTTGATTCGAAATGCGGAAGCCTTGGAAAAAACGGAGAAGGGTACAGTTTTATTCACTGATAAAACCGGAACATTGACGGAAGGGCGTCCTCGAGTGACGGAAATTTATCCGGAAAATGAGCGGATCTTAAAATTAGCCTCTGCTTTAGAATTAAGGAGCGAACATCCGATCGCTAAAGCAATCGTTCGTAAAGCTGAGGAGTCTAACGTTCAACTCCCGGATGTGATCGATTTCTCTTCGATTACGGGTAATGGAGTAACGGGTAAGATAGAGGGTAAATCCGCTTACGTAGGAAAGAAAAAATATTGGAACGTAAAAGAAATACCGGAAGATCTTCTAAAAAAAGAAGAACTTTTTTTAAACCAAGGGAAAACGGTGGTTTGGGTCGGTGAGGACGAAAAATATATAGGTATCATTTCAGTCGCAGATCCGATCAAAGAGACTACTCCAAAAGCGGTTTCGGATATCGGAGCACTTGGAATTAGGATCGTGATGCTTACGGGAGATGCAAAAACTTCCGCCCAAAAAGTTGGAGATCAGATAGGGATCAAGGAAATCTATTCCGAATTAAGTCCGGAAGGGAAGAAAGAGATCGTAAAAGCGGCTAAGAAAAAAAACGAGATCCTATTAGTCGCAGGCGACGGAATTAACGATGCTCCCGCACTCTCCGAATCGGACGTTGGGATCGCTATGGGATCCGGAACGGAAATCGCCATTCAAAGTGCCTCCATTACTTTGGTCAAAGGGGATCTATTAGGAATATCTAAAGCGATCCGTTTGAGCAAAGCGACTATGAAGAATATAAAAATAAACCTATTCTTTTCGTTCGCTTATAATTTTTTGGGAATACCGATCGCTGCCGGATTATTATATCCTTTATTCGGAATATTACTTTCTCCAATGATCGCAGGAGCTGCTATGAGCCTGAGCTCCGTTTCGGTAGTGATGAATGCACTTCATCTCAGAAAAACAAAATTATGATTTTTGCAAACGGGTAAAAAAAATGCAAGAAGGACTTCCTTCTTGCTACGATACGTTTAAAGAGCGGATATTTTTGCCTACACCTTTTCGCTTTTAGATTTCGTGTTTGTATCCAACCCTGTATTGGGTTCCTCCTAATACGATCGGATAAGATACGCTAGGCGCAAGCCCTGCGATCCCTCCGATGGAACTTGGATGAGCTATTCCGTATTTGAACGAGTACAAGGTCTCGGCTTCAATATAGATATGACCCTTGTCTGATAAACGAGCTTGCGCTCCTACGATCCAGTTGGGTGCAACACCCGAAACGCTGAACCGAGTGTTCTCAAAAATCGCAGGCGGATCCGTTCCGTCTTGGAGAAGATTTGAGATATTGCTGCTTACTCCTAAGGCGACTAACTGATCATGCACTACTTCCGAAAAGTTAGAACCCCCTAAAGTCCATCCTCCTTTGAAATAATGAACTCCACCTCCTATGTAAAAGGAAGCGTCATCACTTACGTTTAATTTAATTCCAATATTGAATGGGATCTGCACCGCATTATAGTCCCAGTTTGTTTCCGCGAATTTTGCTCTTAAAAATTTGGCCTCGCTTTCTCCACCTAACAACTTACGGGTATAATTGGCATTTACTCTCCAGAAGAACGCTTTTCCGAAATCTTGTTCGTATCCGAAAGAAAGCACAAGCCCTGTCATAGGACCTCCAGTTTTAGCACTGATAAGTCCGTTCGTACTTTTGTCCAAGGTGATCATTCTATTTTCAGGAACGATCAGACGCCTTGGTAGAATTCCTGGAGTACCGTCTGTAGCAGTGTCAGGGTAGTTTGTAGAAGACTCTAATCCGTCTTTGGTGATCGTATCTCCAAGTGCTCCCAAATTGAATTGAAGTCCTAAACCTCCGAAAACGTAAGTCTTAGCTTCGAGGATGGAAGAAGTGAATACTAGTAACGTCATTATTCCTAACGTTTTGAGATTCTGTTTTCGTTTTGTAGTTTTTTGTACGGATTGATTTTTCATAAACCTTCCTTTTGATTTTTTCATCCATACACCTAAAAAATTTTACATCTAACGATTTTTAAAAGGGGAGGCAAAAAAGGATTGAATATGGAGGTCGAACTTGTCTTCTTATAGCCTTTATATTCAAATAAAAAAGGGAAAGTCCAGCCTTGGGTTACAAATTATAAAAATATAATGTATTTTAAATAGGGCCTCTATTGTTCAATCGACTCCCGTTTGTTTGAACGGGTTTTTTATAACGTTCGATTAAAAAAGATCTTAAAGGGGAACTTACTGGGCTGACTTTTTTACAGGAGAAGCCATATGGACTTTTTATGGATTTCGGACGAAATGGTTTTCTTTTCTTCTCTTTTCGGACCGTATCGAGAAAATAGCAGATCATATTATAGAAATTGTACTGCTAAGATCGCGGTTTCCTTGGAAAGACCTTCCGAAATTTTTCTACCGGGAAAAGAGGTGATCCATTTCGGTATCGCATTAGTTCCTCCGAATTTACTGCATAAAGTGCGTTATTCCGGAACAGGTGCGATTGTGCTTTTGGTAGATCCTAGTTCTTCTCAATTTGCTCGTATCCGGGCGAATTTATCCGGAGGAATTTTACATTTTGATGAGGAAATGTTTCCGGATCTGAAAGAGAAAGCAAGCCAGATTATTCGCGGAAACGTGGATTATGAAATTGCAACGGAGTTTACGGAGGATTTGATCGAGTCTCTGGAGGATCTTCCCGGTTTTCAGACCGAAATTCTTCCAATCGATCCTAGGATCTTTGAGATCGTAAGGTATTTAAAAAATTTATCCGATCTTCCTTCCGAGATAGATCTATTACATTTATCTAAAAGAGTGGGTTTGTCTCCCGGTAGATTTAGACATTTATTTTATGAGAATATCGGAATATCCTTAAAAAGATTTTTAATGTATCTTAAGATCAGAAGAGCGGCGGATTGTTTTGCTTCCGGAAGGAATTTGGTCCAGGCTTCTATTATGGGAGGTTTTGCGGATGCCGCACATTTTAGTAGATCTTTCCGCCTTGCTTGCGGTCAGAAACCTTCCAATATTCTACTAAGCAGAGAATGGGAAAGGCCGAGAATACTTGTGAAAAATCCGAAAGAAACGGAAGAAGATATAAATGGAATTCGCCATTCTTTACGATAAAGGCTTTTTATCTTTGTCGAAGAATTTTTTATGGATCAAGTCTTGGATAAGATCCTTGTCCTCGTCGGAAAGATTGATGAAGATCACGTTGGCTTTTTTTCCGGAAACTCGGATCACTTCAGACTCAAGTTCCATATTTTTGCCGTTGATATTTCCGAATAGGATGATGCGGTCTCCTTCAAAAACGGAAGTGCGGGTCTCAATGCCTGCTCCCCCAGTTCCTATATCAACGATGAATACCGGAAATCTCTGGGTCTTACCCTTAACTATAAAATCACCGTCTATAGTGATCTTGACGCGAGCGTTCTTCCTCTTCTGTTGAGAAGGGTCCCGGTATTCGTATTTATCGTCGAAAAGGGAATTAGTGCCCGCCATACGACAATCATGCAGAAGTTCGAAATTCAGTCAAAGTGAAATTATAATCCTCTTCGGGTCCTTCCTCGCAAGGTTGGGAATTCTTGTAAGAGAAATAAACGGAAGTTCCATCCAAAACGATTACTGTCCTGGAGACGGAACGCGCGTCTCTTCTATGCATACAAGGAGATAGAGCGCCTTGTTCCGGTAGGTGAGAAGACAGGAAGGACTTTGCTAAGTTTGTAAAACCTCGGGCATCCGGAAGGGAGGACGGACGAAAATGTGAATCGAAGGTTTCTCTTCTTACGACTTGTGCCTTTGGTCCTTGGGTGAAAGAACTTCCGAAAACGGCAAATGTTTCGGAGTCCGTTTCTTTTACGTAAGTCTTACCGTCCCAGATAAAAATTTCTGTCTTCTCGACGTTTACCTTGAAAAGTTTGAACGGATAATATTTTTCCAGTTCGGAGTCGGTATAAGACTCGGGGGTTCTTTCTCCAAGCAATATAGAGCGGACTAATAATCCTCGACTTACAGGATTACGCAGTAATTTTAAGGTAGCTTCGTAGTAATTCACTAGGCAGATAATTTCCCCTGCTTGGGTAACTCCGATCCAAGTGCCTCCTGCTTCTCCATCGATGGGAGCGATGGCTTTTCCGGAATTGGATTCGAGTAGTTGGGGAAAAAGAGAAGGTTTCCTTTTTACAGATTCGTCTCGGTTGAATCCGACTCCAAGTATTCCTTTCTCCGGATCCCTATAGATCAAAGAAGTGCACATTTTATTTTCCTACGCTTAAGAAAAAATCGATTCTTTCGTTCCGATCCACTTCATAAGCTCCGTTGCCCGGGATCAAAGGGAGCGTTTCTCCATATCCTCTGAATCTATATCTTCCGAATTCATGATCTTTTCCGAATAAGGATTGGAATACCTTCTTCGCTTTTTCTTCGGAAGCTCTTAGATTGTATTCGTCGTCTCCTCGATGAGAAGTGTGGATTTGCAGTTCGGCTTTATATCCCGGAAATTTGTTTAAGACCGATTTTAGTTTAGAAGGTAAGGTCCACCATTTGTCCTCATAGATCCGATTCGGGATTGAGAATCTGAAACCTTCTTTTTCTTTTACGACCAGGATATCCGTTTTGATATCTCCTAGTTCCAATTCTTCTTCTCCGCCGAATACGTCTTTATAAGAGAGAACAAATCTTAGTTCGGCAAGAGATCCTATTCTTCTACCTTGATCGTCTAATCCGTACCAGATCAATTTATCCGGACCGTTTCCCGTCCCGTTCCAGCTTCGGACGACTCTTTCTTCCTGCTTTTCCCCATCATAATAGGATTCCATAATATTGATCTTCCAGGATACGATTGGAAGTCCTTTTGATCTTAGACGGATCTCTACCAGATCTTTTTGCCAATCTCCATCAGGAGTAAAACCGTTTGGAGAAACATCATAGGAGAATTTCGGTTTTTGATCGGAAAGCTGGAATTTTTTAGGAACGCTGATGTGTTTGTCGTATCTATTATGGACGGTTAAACGATAAAAATAGACTCCCGGTCCTAAAGGTTTGTTTTCCCTGTTTTTGGGCTCCCAGAACAATTCAGCAGGCGGTTCGCCTAAGGATCTTTGGGAGAAGACCAAATTGTCCTCTTTTACTTCGTTCTTAAAAATTTCCAATTCGTAGGAATCCGATTTTAATTTGGAGGAAACGTATGAGGAAAACTTAATGCGATTTAACGTATTGTTCGGATCCGAAGGGAATAGATATCCTTCTACGTTTAGATCAACTCCGGAAGATTCGTTTTTTATCGTCAGATTTTCGATCTTGTCTACGGATTCGTTCCCTGCAGGATCTCTACCGGTAAGTTTATAAGTATAAAGCCCCGGAGCGACAGGTTTACCGTTGGAATCCGTTCCGTCCCAAACGAGTTGAAATGGGACTTCCCTTGTTCTCCAAGTATAAGCTTTTAAGGACCTGCCTTCAAGGTCCAAAAATTCTCCGATAAAAATATCCGCTGATTCTCCGGAAGTTTTCTGTTGTATGATGATCTTGGATAAATTCCTATCTTCGCTTAATAGTAATTTCGTCTTACAATTTGCTTCCGCTTTAGGAGGTCTTGCGTCCAGATAGAATGTGGACTCTTCGGAAAGGATCCTTTCTTTGTTCGCTGTTAGCAAAAATAACTGATAGGTATAATATCCGTCTCCCACGGGAACGCCGTTCTCATTCTCCCCATCCCATTCTAGGATAGAAGGTAGATAAATATCTTCCGGAGCGAATTCATTCTCGTCTGAAAAAAGTGTGAATCCTTTTTTGCGGATCTTACCTGCTTCGAATTTTCGTACAATTTCCCCGGAGGCGCTTCTAATCGTAAGCTCCCAATCTTGAAGTTTGGGCAAAGAAGAAGTTTGGATCTTGAATCGCAGAATATCCGAGACCCCATCCCAGTTCGGAGAGAATGAGCCCGATTCCGTGCTGATGAGCGAATTTGCGGAAATCGAGGTAGCGTATAAGATCCAAAGAAGACCTAAAAAAGGAAAATTTTTTCCGAACATGCTACTAGGAAATTCCTTCCGAGAAAAAATGCACTTATGTTTTATCCTCTAGTTTTCTGTTTCGGATGGAACCCAAATGAGTGCCGGCCTCGGAGGTCTCCGATATTTCCGTATAACGTTTTAATGCAAATGTTACTGAGGCAAATGCGATTTCCTCCCAAGGGATCTCTTCCGGTGTGAATAGTTTTACTTCTTCAGATTCGGGACTTTCTGAAAAAATTCCGTCTATCAAATTGGCGAGGAAGAACATATACACTTGGCTAATATGAGGGATACTATATACCGAATGAAGTCTGATTATATCTATCTTCGCGTTTGCTTCTTCCGATGTTTCTCTTACAGCGCCTTCTTCTACCGTTTCCCTATTCTCTAAAAATCCGGCGGGTAGGGTCCAGTATCCTTTTCTGGGTTCTATTGCACGTTTGCAGAGCAGTATTTTCCCTTCCCAGATAGGAATGGTCCCGACGATCACCTTTGGATTTTGGTAATGTATGGTACCACAGTTCTCACAGACATGTCTAGTGAGACTGTCTCCTTCCGGGATTTTTTGGACTACCTCCGCCCCGCAAACGCTACAAAATTTCATGTTTTAGAAAACCTTCTCCAAGCTAAGATCGCTTCGAATAATAACCAAACGGTTAGAAAAATCAAAACTCCTCCGACTGCTGCCAGCAAATAACTAGGGGATTTGGAGAATAAGAAGTCGTAGAAGTTAATGACCATCGCCCATAATGTAGCACCTAATACGAATACCATAGGTATAAAACTGATCCACGTCTTTTTTTTAGAGTATAATAGATAGATTGTGATGACAAGTAAAGCAAGTCCTGCAAGTAACTGGTTCGTGGTTCCGAATAGTTTCCAAAGTGCCAATCCTGCAGCGGTCTTTTTTCCTCCCTGATCTATCTGTAAGAATGCAAAAAATCCGATGGCCGCACAAGCAAGGATACTAGAAACATAACGATTTCCTAAAGTTTTCTCGATCGTTTTCGATCCGAAACTTTCCGCAATCTCTTCTATATTATATCTTAATAATCTAGTTGCAGAATCCAACGAAGTTAAGGCAAAACTTACTACCACAAGCGCGATAAAACCTTGCGCAAAATCTTCGTCGAAACCTAATTGAGAGATAAATCTTCCGGTTCCGTAGATATATGCTCCTACGGAAGGAGCTAAACCTTGGATACCCGACCAGGATTTATAAAAGGAAGACCACTCTCCCGCTGAAGCAAATCCGATCGTGCAGGCAACAACCGATGTCAGACCTAAAAGAGACTCGCCGATCATCCCACCGTATCCGATCACTCTTGCGTCAATTTCTCTATCCAATTGTTTAGCCGTGGTACCGGAACTTACCAAAGCATGAAAACCTGAAACGGCGCCGCATGCGATAGTTATGAATACGAACGGAATGATATCCATGTCCACTTTTTCGGTCCGGATTGCTTCCGCGTTAAAGGAAGAAAATTCACCGAAGATACTTCCTTTTGCGAACCCGAAATAGATTGCGACAATTCCAATATACAGTAGGAAAGAATTGATATAGTCCCTACTTTGGAGAAGAAGCCAAACCGGAGTGACGGAGGCCAAGAAAGCATATATTAGAAGTATAATTTTCCAGCTTGGGACACCGGGGGATTTCTCTACATCATTTAAACCCGTCCAGGTCAGGATGGAATCGTTCATCCCAAGCACCATAATTACTAATGTAAGAGCCACGGATGCGAACGTAAGAGGACCAAGTTTCATTCCTTTTTTATAATGAAGCCAACCTACCAAGATGGCAAACAGCATGATCCCTGCAGTCGGAATGACCGCTTCAGGAAAATGGCTTCTGAGTTTAATGGGAGAAGAAGGAGTTTCCACTCTCACTTCGGAAGGATGCACATGATCTTTGATGCTCGGAGTAGTTTGTGTTTGTTCGATTTTAGGCGGAGGGATAACAGGAGCCTGTTTCAATTTCGGATCCGCGGAGAACATTTCCGCAAGAACGATCACGAACACACCCATAGCTAAAGCTACTAAGAAAAAAATGATCGCATGAAATAAACTTCTCGCCCTAGGTCCTAAAAGATCTTGGGCAACTTGGCCGATGGATTTTCCTTGGTTCCGGATAGAAACTACAATCGCTCCGAAATCATGAACACAACCTACAAAAATCCCGCCCAATACCACCCAAAGCATTGCAGGCAACCATCCCCAGATCACTGCAACCGCAGGGCCTAAGATGGGAGCAAGTCCCGCGATGGAAGCAAAATGATGACCGAATAGAACTGCAGGCTTCGTAGGAAGATAATCCACACCGTCGTTGAATTTATGAGCGGGTGTATCGCCCACTGTGTCTTTGAGTTGAAAAATGGACTTAGATAGAAATCCGGAGTAAAACTTATAACCTAAAAAATAAAGAGTGAAACAACCGAAAACCGCAAGAAGGGGTAACATGTGGGAAAAATCTCGTTTTATGCGGCCCGGATCAAATCTTTTTTCTCGGGAAAATGAATGGACAAACTCAGGTACGGGCAGAGGGTCTAAGTATAGGTTCTTGCTTTGAACGCCCGAAGTTTCGATCAGGTCAAATCATCCTTAGAGGACGTAATTTTCGAATTACAGTCCGGGAGTAATGATTGTGAGTGGTTCATCTCCTCCGAGAAACTGATCGAAATTTTGGAGATCCGAAGAGAGGATTATTTTAAACTTTTATATACTCTCAGAGGAGAAAGGGAATATTCCTCCAAAGGTTCCCAAGGATTTACCCAAGATAATGCGGATCTTCTCATTTTATTATTGGAGAAGGTCTTAAAAATAGAAGGCCTCGCCTATGAATTCGCAAAGGGCGGAGTATATTTTGATGATAGCTATCTGGATGAATTCCGTTCTTATTTAAAAGAGATTGTTCTTTCCAAATTGGAAAGACATGATCTGGATAAGGAACTTCTGCTTTTACTTATTTCTTCCACAAAAAAATTCGAGGATGCATTCGATTCTTATTTCGACGATAAATTCGATCTGCAAAGATTAGTGGACAATGGGATCTCGGAATTTTTGGACAGAAAAAGTTTTTCGGGAGATTTTGGAGCGGACGTCTTCTTAAAAAACTATTTCTACCAAATCTTAAATACAAAATTATTCCCTATCCGACAAATCACTTCCGAATATAGGGATAGAGCTTATTACGAAATTTTCGGAAAATTTCGGGAAGAAGAAAAAGAAAAGACTAAAAAGAAAAAATCCAATTTCCGCAAAAAGTTCTCTTCGAGATCGTTTTACGAGGATGAAGACTCGGAAACAAGAGAACATCGTGAATTTTTAGGACTCTCCGAAGAATACACAAAAGCTGAATTAAAAAATAAATACAAAGAGATGATCAAAAAATACCACCCGGATGTAAACAAAGACGGACTGGAAATGACCCAAAGGATCATCGCTTCGTATAATTTTTTAGTAATGAAAGATCGTTGATCAAGGTTTGATTTCTTTTATAGGCAAGACCTTCCATTGCCGATCCGCTTTTACGATATTTCCGGGTACATCTTTTTCCCAAAAACCGTGAACTTTTTCGTTATAGTTCAGATATAATTTACCTGATACAATTTTCCAAGCCTTAGGATCCGTTTCATACGCTTCTCCGTCTCTCATTGCGTATGCACAATAACCTCCGTATTGAGGAGTGAATTTATCCGGGGACTTCTTGAAAGTTTCCAGATTTTTTTCGGAAGAGAATCTCCACTCAGCACCTTTCCAAAGGTAGTTGAATTTAGGATTTCCTTCTTTCGGTTTGGATTCCGTAAAATAAGCGACCACGTCGTAACCGTGGATCGCGGTTTTTCCATTTGCTTTAAAGATTGGGTCTACGAGCTGTCTGCCTGAGCAGTCCAAGAATAGTAAAAATAGGATCGGAAAAAAATATGACTTGTTCATGTATCCTTCTTCGGATCGGATCGAAATAGGTTACATCGGAGAAAATATGTCTTTCATCGGAGTAGGCTTAAGAAAAGAACATTATCCTTATTTAAGAAAGGGTGAACCTGTCAGGATTTCTTGGTTCGAAGCGATCACCGAAAATTATATGGATACACAAGGTCGCCCCTTGGAAATGTTGGAGTCCATCCGCAAACATTTTCCGGTCGCTCTCCATGGAGTTTCCTTATCTATACTTGGCGGAACTTTTCCCGATAAAAAATATCTACAACGATGGAAGGAATTGATCCGAAGGATAGATCCCTTCTTGGTTTCGGATCATCTTTGTTGGACCGAACAATCGGGAAATTATTTGCACGACCTTTTACCTTTCCCGTTTACGAAAGAATTTTTGGAGTTTGCGATAGAGAGAGCCGAACGAATACAAGAAATATTAGGAAGAAGGATCCTATTGGAGAATGTTTCCACTTATTTGAGTTTTCCCCAAAATGAAATGACTGAATGGGAATTTATCTCCGAACTTTCAAAAAAAAGCGGCTGTGGAATTCTATTAGATATTAATAATATATATGTGAACTCTGTAAACCATGGATTTTCCCCGTCCGAATATTTACGTTCTATTCCCTGGGAAAATGTGGGCCAGATCCATCTTGCGGGACATACGGATACAGGAGAATTCCTATTCGATACTCATTCCAGGCCGGTTGCCAAAGAAGTCTGGGAACTATTCTCTTCTTTCTCGGATAAGATCCAAGGAATTCCAATCCTATTAGAATGGGACGAGGATATTCCCGGCTTTCCGGAAATGGAAGAAGAAGCTCTGAAAGCAAAATCCATTTTGGAATCGGTGTCCAAATGAAACCGGAAGAATTCCGAAATATATTTTATAACGCGCTCTTAGGAAGAGAAGAAGGTCCGCTTTTGCAGGATTATATTCTGCCCGGTGGAAAATTAGAACCAAATTCGGCGATTGCAGTCTACCAAAATGCATACCAAGCTCGATTTACGGAAGTTCTGGGAGAAAAATACGAAACAGTCTGGAAGATTTTAGGAGACGAGGGCTTTTTTGGAACTGCAAAGTCGTTTATAGAAGATCATCCATCTCATTCTTATAATATATCTAATTATGGGGAAAGTTTCCCGAACTTCTTAAAGGAAAACTTTTCCGAACATCCTGTTCTGTTTGAAATTGCGGACTTCGAACTTCATGTTTTTAGAATATTCCATTTGCCTAAAAATGAGGAAGATAATCTGCGGAACTCGCTTTCCCGAAATGAAACGGAGGATCTGAAAATTACCTTTCACGAGTCAGTTCGATTTTTAGAATATTCTTATCCAGTTTATGATCTTTGGAAAACCGAAAACTCGGAAGATCTGCCTCAATTCTTAAAGGAAAAAAAACAATATTTGGTCTTAGGAAAAAAAGGATCGGACTTATTCGTTTCCGAGCTGGAAGAATGGGAGTGGACCTTCGGTAAAAGTTTATCTGACGGAAAAAGTATCCTTGAGTCTTTGAAAATTTCAGGAAGTCCGCCGAAAGGATTGGGATCGATTTCAGAATTCCTTTCGGGGATGAAGATAAACCGTCTTGTATCCGAGGTTAACTTTTAAAAGTCCCTTTTTTGTCCTCGCATTCTTTTTTAGTGAGAGAGATCCAGCCTTGTCCTTTGCAGGAATTTTTTCCCGCGCAGCTATGTCCTTTTCCTCCGCAGTCTCCCGTTCCTTTGCAGGAATTGATACCGTGACATTCTCCCTTAGACTCTTCCGTTTTTGCATCTTTCGTTTCGGCCTTTGCCCCAGTAGCAAATAAGCCCGTTAGAGCTGCTCCAATGATCATACTTTTGGTTAGATTGTTCATCTTTTCGGTTCTCCGGATGATTTGATCGAAACACGATTTTTAGATTCGATCCATTTTTAATTCGATAAGCAGGGGAGAAGGTTACGTTAAAAAAGGAAAATCCGCAAAGAATGGTCATTAACATCGGGACCTTCTTCCAAAAGCCCCGATTGGTTAAAAAAGATTATTCTGGAATTGCTTCGCCTTCGATACGAATAGAAACTTCCTCTCCGATCAAAAGTCCGCCTTTTTCCAAAGGTTTGTTCCAAGCGATATCGAAATCGGCTCTTTTGATCTTCGTTTCCGCTTCGAAACCTAGGTGAGTGTTTCCCCATGGGTCTTTTGCAGAACCGGAAAATTTAACATCTAAAGTAACGGGTTTAGTCACTCCTTTGATAGTCAATTCTCCTTGGATCTTGGAGACTCCACCTTTTTTAACGGTGGCTTTTTTTGCTTTGAATGTAAGAGAAGGATGATCTTCTACATTGAAAAAATCTTTTCCTTTTAAGTGTCCGTCTCTTTTCTCGTCGTTAGTGTTGATCGAAGCCGCTTTGATAGTAACATCCAGGTCGGTAAGAGTGTTGGTAGCTTCGTCGTAAGCGAATTTTCCGCTGAAGTCTTTAAAACTTCCGGATACGTTAGAAATGGTAAGGTGTTTGATCTTGAAGCCAACGCCTGTATGAGCGTTATCTAATTTAAAATTTCCAGCTTGTAGGCCACCGAAAGTTAAAAGCACCAGAAGGCTAGGGATCAGATAAAGTTTCGTTTTCACGAGTGATTTTCTCCTTTGAGAATGTTTTGGATTTTAGACTGATCTCCCGGTGTAATTATTGGAATTACAAGTAAAAATACAAAATTTATTCCGAAAAACTTTCTTATAAGTGTTTGTACCGGCAAGAATTCGTTTCATAAATTAGGGGGTAGGGGATGCTTGCCTTCGATCATGAAAACAGCCGGAATTTCAAAAGGATTTATTGTATTTAGTTTATTTTACTTCGGGATCCTAATTTTAGGAAAACCTTGGGAGGCCCTTTTTTCGGATCAGTTTCTGAAATACCACCAAGCATATTCCATGTTCCAGTCCGGTTTCAGCACCGAAAATCTGATCTATCCTTCCTTGGATCTGGATCCGAATTACAGTTATTTTTTATGGAAAGCCCCGATGGTCTTTCAGATCGGAGATAGAATGATCGGTCAATATCCGATCTTTCTCACACTTATCATTGCGCCTTTTTTAGTTTTCGGTTGGGTCCCGATCGTTTCCATTTTGATGGGAGTGTTCAATCTAATTTCCGCTTTTATTCTAAGAAGATTTTGGGATCTTTCCTGGTTCTGGCTCGTTTTCACTTTTTTTGGAACTTATATCTTTTTGATGGGGCCGGAACTTTCGGAACATCCCCCTCTTCTTCTTTTAGAATTACTCGGACTCACTTTCTTTTATAAAACGGAAGATAAAATTTTCAATAAGCTGATCGGAGGGATCGCTCTAGGACTCGGAGTTTGGTTAAGATTAGAAGTTCTGATCTTCTTTGTGGTCTTCTGGGCCGTGGGTTGGATCGCTTTCGGAAAAGATTGGTGGAAAAGATCTTTTTGGTTCTCTGTATCTTTTTCAGTAGTTGTACTTCTTCTATTTTTATTCCATACCTTGGATTACCAACATCCGATCGGACCTAGATACTTCCAAAATTTTAATACGGGAGAAGACCAAGGCACGGTTCTTTCCAGAGCGTTTACGATATTGATCGGGACGTACACAATGCCCGGACTTTTGATCTATTTACCGATCCTTCTTCCTTTATTTTATATTTTTGTAAAAAAATCAAAAGAAGGAAAGATAGAAGCTACTTATTCTCATTTAGGGATCAGCTCGTTTGTGTTTATCATATTGATCGCATTCTTAGCTCCCAACGATGGAGTTTCCAATTGGGGACCAAGATACGTTGGACTAGCATTGATCCCGTTCGTTTTGGTTTTGAAAGAAATTGCCGAAGTTTCCGAATTGAAACTAGGAAGATCCGGCAAAAACTTAACGTTTACTATTTTGTTGTTTTATTCTTTCGGAATGACCTTGGCCGGATTTGTGAATTACCAAAGAAGTTCCAAGGAGATCAGAGCGATCCGTTCTATTTATGCGGATTCTCAAGCTTCCAGTCTATTATTCCTGGATGACGTTCTTTGCGGCTCCATCGGGCCTTCTTATTTCCAAAAAAGAGTATTATGTGTTCATAATGAAACTTCTTCCCAAGGAATGGATCATATAGTTTCCTTCCTTTCAAAAAAACATCCGGGAGAAAAAGTCGGATTTATTTCTTATTCGGATGCAGTGGTGGAATATGCGGCAAAACTTCCCGAGTCGGATAATATTCTCATGAACAAATATCGTATGAAAGTATTGGCTGAAGCGGAGATTCGCCCCGTTTGGGTGGAATTATTGGGTCATGCTTGGAAGGAAAAGGAAGTAAAAACGAAGGGTCTTTGGGAATATCGAGAATACGAAATTCCCAAAGATTAGAATGGAATATTAGGAAAATAGATTGTATCTTAGGATACAATAGATGGCCCTAAATCCGTCTTTCCAGCCTATCTTTTTTCCTTCTGCATAAGTGCGTCCGTAATAGGAGATCCCAACTTCGTAAATACGAATGTCGGGGATCTTTGCGATCTTTGCGGTAATTTCAGGTTCGAACCCGAAACGATTTTCTTTAATTTCGATACCTTGTATCACTTCTCTGCGGAATGCCTTGTAACAAGTTTCCATATCGGTCAGATTAATGTTCGTGAACATATTGGAAAGAGTGGTCAAGAATAGATTTCCGAGTCTATGCCAGTAGTATACGACTCTATGGGCCCTTCCGCCCATGAACCTGCTTCCGAAAACCACGTCCGCCTTTCCTTTGTAGATCGGATCGATTACATCCGGAATTTCAAACGGATCGTATTCCAGGTCCGCGTCTTGCACGATGACTATATCACCTTTGGCCGCTTTAAATCCTGTGCGAAGTGCGGCGCCTTTTCCCTGATTTTTTTCGTGGAAAACGAGTTGGTCCACTAACTTCTTAAAAGGAGCGGTCTGTAGGAGTTCCCTCGTTCCGTCCGTGGAAAAATCGTCCACAAGGATGATTTCCTTATCCTTATAAGGGACCTTCTTTACCGTTTCTAAAATGTTTTTGATGGTCTGTTTTTCGTTATAACAGGGAATTACGATGGAAAGTTTCATTTAGCGTCCAGACCGACTAAGTCGCTCATCCGGAAATCCCGGATGATATTTTCGGCTTTAACGATTATTTTTTCCAATGCGATACCGAAAAGTAAATTCTTATACGCTTCCGAAGCTTTCGGATAGTCTCTATCGCTGACTTGTACGGTCATTCTGTCGCTGACCCTATTTTTCTCCACACATTCCAGCGCCGTCTTTCTAAGGCCGGCAAGAGCGATACACACTTCCTTTAGAATGTTCTGGGAATCCCTTTCCATTGTGGATTGGTTCCCGTTCGCGTCCAATAACGCTTTAATATGTTCCGAGATACGGAGAGAAGGCATTCCTCTTTTCGTGATTCCCACTCTTTCTATTACTGAGACACTATCTTGGAAGGCGGAGTATTCCGGCGTTCCCCTAAATATATGGATGAGAACGGGAAGTTCGGTTTCTGCGAAGGAGGTCATTGCCCCGTAAAAATATCTCATTTCCGGTCTGGCCAAAGGATGGAAATCCACCCTTTGGTATTTGGAAAGTTTTTCCTCTTGTTCGTCTAGGATACGATTGATCGTTTCCCCTTTGGAGGCGTTCCTTCTTTCCGTAAGTTCTTTATGTTTGGTTTTGATCTTTTCCAGAAAGTCCACTTCGTCTTTCAGGAAATTGTCCAGGTTTCCCCGATGTTTTAGGGTTTGGATATAACGATCTTCGAAACCTTTGGCGTCGAAAATTTTAGGACTTTGTTTGGCCCCTTCCCGGTACTCGGTTCGGAGTTTTTCTACGATGTTTTTTATCTCTTGATCGCTAAGTGCCATGCAAAAGGTTTCTATCCTTCGCTATCGGCCCATTTTTGCAAGGAGATAAGTAGTGCTCCTATATCTTCCGAACAATATAATAAGGCGCTTCTGGCATCCTTATACATCTGCTGTTGGTTATAGGCTACTTGTTTTAGGTGATTTTCGTTTTTAGTATTCAGAACATTTAAGGCATTCAGGACCATTTTTTTGAGTTTTCTGGCCAGATCCAAAAGAAGTTCCTGCATTTCCCAGCGGATCACTAACTTTAATTTTTCCAGATCCGACGTTTTGGACTGTAATGCCTGCTTACGATATGACTCGTACTTTGCCACGTAATAGGTAATCGATCTGGGATAAGAAGTCAGCTCTTTATGATAGTTTAATATCTTTTCTAATTTTTGGAAGAACTCAATATCGAATTCTCTCGCTAGGTTTCCTACTATGTTCTTGTTCTCGGAAGGATCTCCGGTAGCTTCGAAAATTTTAGAATTTCTAATATTGTTCAGTACGGACTCGATCCTATCTTTGATCTTCTGGAATTGTTGTACACTATCTTCAATATATTTCGTTTCTCTGTTGGAGCCTGCCTCTATATTTTCTATAAAGACGGGAACATCCTCTTTCCCTTCGTTGGAAGAGAGTCCCGCATCCGAAATATTCAAGTCCACTTTGGAAAGATCGAATATATCGTTTTGAACGGAATTCATTCTGGCGGATAGGTCCGGACCCTCTGCTGGAGTGATGTCTAATTCTTTTTGGGGATTCGGAGTATAAGCTGGCTTTTCCGAATTTGCAGAACTCGGCTTAGTATGTTTGGTTTTTTCGGCCAGATTATCTATCCAGTCTGCACTAGGGTGTTTTGTACTTTTAAGAAGATTGGATAATTTCTCTAAGTCTAAAGGATTGGATTTCGCTTTTGGATTTACTCTTCCCAATTTTGGTCTATTCACATCCGCCTCGGAAGCTTTTTGAAGAGTGATCCGAATGATCTCCGCCTTTCTGCTTTCTTTGTTAAAACGGACCGCATAACGGTTTCCGTTCCTGTCTAAATACTTGGTCCCCAATTGAGCCAAAGAAAGTTTATTAGGATCGATTTCATCGATCGAATTCACAATGATATAGTCTTGTGCGTGTCTGGATATCATGCGAGAAGGCGTCCTTGGGTCTTCTATACGACGAATAATTAATTTCCAATCTTTCGGATAACAAAAAATAGGATGGAAATCCTTCGAAGCAATGCAAAAAAAATTTCCTGAACCTTCCCGCAGCGAGAATAGGGCGAGAAAGCGATCCTATTGCGATTCGGTGACATCGTAGATGCCAAATGTTACTACGAGATCCCTCAGTTGAGGTAAAGACAAATAACGTATTAGTCGAATTAGAAATGATTTCTTGTATGTAACGTTGGGTTGGTTCTATCCGCCGAGACTTGGGCGGCTCCCTTACTAAGCAGTATATTGAACCAAATTTCAAAAATATTTTTGAATAGATTGGAGTGAGCGCTTTCCCATCCCCTCCGCCTGCACATCTTGTGTAGAACTCCGGGTCACTTCGCCATCCTGGCTTCGCTCTCAGGGAAAGAACTTACTCCTGGGGTTATTTCCTTAAAAAATTTTTGAGATAGGCTTTGTAAAAGACCCGTAAAAGCTCATTGACAGGCTACTTGGGTACGAAAATCTGGGCGTAATCCCTTAATAGGAAGTAGATCCTTGGCGAATATTAAATCTTCAGAAAAAGATATCCGTAGAACGAAACGCAGGAATGCGGCGAATTCTCAAAACAGGAATCGCCTTAGGACCCAAGCTAAAAAGATCCTGAAAGCGCTCCAAGACGGAGAGAAAGACTCCTTAAAATCTTTGTTCAGTCAATATTCTTCTCTTCTGGACAAAGCTGCGAAAACCAACCTGATCCACTCTAGAAATGCGGACCGCAAAAAGAGTCGGATGGCATTGCGTATCAATCAGGCTGCAACCGCATAATAACCGTAATCATTACGGGCGATTAGCTCAGCTGGGAGAGCGCCTCCCTTACAAGGAGGATGTCGGCAGTTCGATCCTGTCATCGCCCATGTTCTCATCCCAAATCTTAAAACATTCCCCGGAATCATGGC
This sequence comes from Leptospira sp. B5-022, assembly GCF_000347035.1. Lineage (GTDB taxonomy): Bacteria > Spirochaetota > Leptospiria > Leptospirales > Leptospiraceae > Leptospira_B > Leptospira_B cinconiae. The sequence continues at coordinate 12,735 of NZ_ANIJ01000015.1, read as the reverse complement.
TCTAAATCATCAAAAACCGGTCTTCCAACACCCGGATTTGATGGTCTCCGTGTCCGGAATCCGGGGAATCATTCCCACCGGATTAAGTCCCGACGTAATTTTCCATTCTCTCATGGCCTTCGGGTCCAGACTCAAAGGAAACGCAGTCGTCATCGGAAGGGATTCTCGTCCGAGCGGAGCTTATATAGAAAATATCGCGATCGGGATCATGCTCGCCATGGGCAAAAATGTGATCCGTCTCGGGATTGTTCCAACTCCTACCGTCAAGGCGGTGGTGGCTCAATCAGGAGCGGCAGGTGGGATCATGATTTCCGCTTCTCATAATCCGGTGATCTGGAATGCATTTAAGTTTATCGGACCTGGCGGGTTTTTTACGAATGCCCAAGACTTAGAGGGTCTTTTGGATCTGGTCCGAAAAGAAGATTATAAACCTTTCCAATTCAAACCGAATACGAATGTGGAAGATGGTACCGATAGGATCCAAGCCCATATTGATTCCGTTTTAGCTCGGGTAAACGTGTCCACGATCAAACGGAAAAAATTTACCGTATTTTTAGATGCAGTCAATGGCGGCGGGAGCTTCGTTTTACCGGAATTGTTAAGGCGCTTGGGTTGTAAGGTGATTTTGCAGCACTGTACTCCCGACGGAACATTTCCTCGTCCTCCTGAACCTACGCCTGAAGCGCTCAAACAATCATCTCGTCTGATCAAAAAGTCCAAGGCGGATATCGGTTTTGCTTTGGATCCGGATGCGGATAGACTTGTCGTTTTATCTCCTAAAAAAGGAGCTATCTCCGAAGAATTAACACTTCCCCTTAGCTTTATGTCCTACCTTGGTTCCAATTCCCTGCCGAAGAAGGCATCCATCACGGTAAACCTCTCTACTAGCTTTGTGAACGATTGGGTTGCGGATTCTGTTGGAATTCCGACTTATCGATCTAAGGTAGGGGAAGCCAATGTTGTGGCAGAAATGATACACCGTAAGTCGGTTTTCGGCGGAGAAGGAAATGGAGGAGTGATCGATCCGGCAATTCCTTCTTTTGGAAGGGATTCTCTTTCGGGGGTGGCTCATATACTGAATCTGCTTGCCCTAAAGGGGGAAGATGCTGAAACTGTGATCGGTAGTCTTCCTGCGGTCTATATGCGCAAGATCGCCTACAAAATCGCGGGGCAGAAGACGGAGCAGATTTATTCTAAGTTTCGCAGCGCCTTCTCCGAATATAAAGAAGATTCGAGAGACGGTTTACGTTTAGCGAACCAGGACTCTTGGATACATATTCGACCCTCGAATACCGAGCCGATCCTCCGGTTGATTGGAGAGGCCAGAACCAAAAAGGATCTGGAATCCCTTTTAAATAAAGCCGGAAAGATCATGGAGAATTCATAATATATGTGTGGAATCGTAGGATACGCTGGTGATAAAAACGTAGAATCCGTGCTCATAGTAGGGCTCATCGGCTTGGAGTATCGTGGATACGATTCGGCCGGGATCGCGGTCCTGGACAAAGGAGAGATCCAAGTCCGCAAACAAAAAGGTAAAATTAAGGATCTGGAAAATTACCTAAAAGAACATCCGATCCGAGGTAATGTGGGTATAGGCCATACTCGCTGGGCTACTCACGGTGAACCTAACCAGATCAATGCTCACCCTCATACCGATTCCAAATCCACCGTTGCAGTAGTTCATAACGGAATTATAGAAAATTATTCGGAGCTTCGCCAAGAACTGAAACAAAAAGGTTTCGTATTTCATAGTATGACGGATACGGAAGTTCTCCCCAATCTTTTGGCGGAGAGCAGAAAAAGAGGCTTATCCAATAAGGAAGCTTTTTTAGATCTATTTAATAGAGTTCACGGTAAATGGGCGATCGCAGTCGTATTCGACAACGAGCCGGATCGAGTGTATTTTGCCCAGGACGGCGCGCCTTTACTATTAGGAAGAGGTAAGGAAGAATATTATCTTGCTTCCGATATTTCTCCTCTTACTCGAAACTGCAGAGAAGTCTATTATATCAACTCCAAGGAATGGGGATATTTTACAAAAACCGAATGTAAGATCTTCGGGTTCGACGGTTCCGAAAAAGAGATCGAATTCAAAAAGCAAGATATCAAGTTCGAGGACGTCGACAAAGGCGGTTATCCTCATTTTATGATCAAGGAAATCCACGAACAGCCCGGGATCTTCCGCCGTATCATCCAGTCTCGTATCAGCGAAGCCGGAGAGATAGAATTTCCGGAGAGTACGATTTCCAGAGAAATGATGTCCAAGGTAAATCGTATCATCATTCAAGCAGCCGGAACCAGCTACTATGCGGGAATGCTTGGAAAACATTATCTCGAAAATTTCGCAAAGATCCAAACGGATACGGAAACCTCTTCCGAGTTCCGTTACCGAAACCCTGTGGTGGAAGGTGATACGCTGATCGTAGGGATTTCTCAATCCGGAGAAACTGCGGATACTCTTGCTTCTTTACTGGAAGCTAAGGCAAAATTTATCAAAGTTCTTTCCTTGGTAAATAATGTGAACTCCACCATCGCAAGGGAATCCGATTCATTTATCAGAACGGATGCAGGACCGGAGATCGGCGTTGCGAGTACAAAGGCGTTTACTGCACAGGTAATCAACCTTCTTCTTTTTTCCTTATATGTAGCTCGTTTGAAATGGATCGTTTCCGACGAAGAACTCAGGACTTTAATTGAAGAGATCCGACTTCTCCCAGGCAAAATGGAAAGGATTTTAGCTCAGGCCCATATCTTGGAAACTTGGGCGGCGGATTTTACTAAAACCAAAGATTTTGTATTTTTAGGAAGGACCTATAATCATCCGGTTGCGTTAGAAGGTGCCTTGAAATTAAAAGAGGTCTCTTACATTCACGCTTCCGGTTACGCCGGCGGGGAATTCAAACACGGGCCGATCGCACTCATTACAAACGAAGTGCCGGTCGTATGTATCGCGACCAAATCCGAAATTTATAGCAAAATGCTTTCCAATATCCAGGAAATCAAGGCAAGAAACGGGATCATTATCTCCATCGTAACGGAAGGGGACAGGGAAGCAAAAGAGCTTTCCGACTACTGTTTTGAAGTTCCGGACTGTCCGGAAATTTTGAGTCCGATCCTGAATGTTCTTCCTCTCCAACTTCTGGCCTATTATTCTGCCGTTGCTAGGGGTTGTCCTCCGGACCAACCGAGAAACCTAGCGAAGTCCGTCACAGTGGAGTAGTGAACGCGTGGGCAGAATTCAGAGAATTTGGATCGATGAGAGGGAAACACCTCCCGGTTTGGGGGCTTTAACCAGAATTCGATCTTTCTCGGAGATTCGAGACGGGGTTTTAACTCCACTCCAACGTTTAAAAGAGCAGTATCCGGATTCTAAGATACTATATTCTAACTCGAACTCCGCTTTCGAGAAAACTTTCTTTGAAAGAAACCCAAAAATTTCGGAATACGATGGAAAGGACGTAGATTTGATCATTCGTCCTGAGGATTTTCTTCCTTGGAAATCCTTGGAGTCTGTCGGTAAAAACATAGACCAAGACTTGGAAAATCATAAGGACTTACGTAAATGGGCCCGAAAACTTAAGGTAAAGTCCGGGGATTTCCAAGTAGTAGGAAAATCCAAACACGTTCATATCCATCCTTCCGCTAAAATTTATCCAGGTGTGGTCATCGACGTAACCTCAGGACCTGTAATCATAGATAAGGATGCAAAAGTAACTTCTTTCAGTTTTTTAGAAGGTCCGTTGTACATAGGCCAAGGTACACATGTGGACAACGCTCGTATCACCGGAAACACTTCCATAGGGAATGTGTGCAGGATAGGTGGCGAAGTCGGGGACAGTATTATATTAGATTTTACGAATAAACATCACGAAGGTTTCTTGGGACATTCCGTGGTGGGAAGCTGGGTCAACCTAGGCGCATTATCCACCACCTCCGATCTAAAAAATAACTACGGTGTAGTTAAGATTAGGGAAGAAAATACGGAGATCACAACAGGTTCCATCAAGTTCGGTTCCATCATCGGAGATTTTTCCAAAATAGGGATCGGAGTGATGTTGAATACCGGAACAGTGGTAGACTTCGGATGTAATGTGGTTTCTTCCAGGGTGAGTGGATATCTTCCTCCTTTTATTTGGGCGGACGGTCAGCCTTATATCTTGGATCTATTCTTACGTGATTCACGCAAGATCATGGCAAGAAGGAACAGAGAACTTTCTCATTCCGAATCGGAACTTATTAGAATTTTATACGAAACCAAGGTCCGGAAATAAAAAAGGACCGGAGGCTCCATGGAAGTTTTGGAATCGCGTATTAGTACGTCTTCCCCCGAATATAAAGAGAATTATAAGGACCTTTCAGAGAAGGTCGCGGATATACGTAAACTTCTCCAAAAAGCCGGACTAGGCGGAGGAGAAAAATCCATCCAGAAACATAAGAGTCGCGGGAAGCTTACCGCAAGAGAAAGGGTACAAGGACTAATAGATCCGAACACTCCTTTCTTAGAATTCTCCGCGTTGGCAGGGGAAAAGGTTTATGCGGATGATGTTCCTTCCGCAGGGATTGTGACCGGGATCGGAAAAATTTCCGGAACTCCATGTGTGATTGTTGCAAACGATGCTACCGTAAAAGGTGGGACTTATTATCCTCTCACTGTCAAAAAACATATCCGTGCTCAAGAGATCGCTTTAGAGAATCGTCTTCCTTGTATTTACCTTGTAGATTCCGGTGGGGCATTTCTTCCGATGCAAGACGAAGTGTTTCCTGATAAATGGCATTTCGGTCGGATCTTCTATAACCAAGCAAATCTTTCTAGACTGGGGATCCCTCAAATCTCCATCGTAATGGGAAGTTGTACCGCGGGTGGAGCATATATCCCTGCGATGTCCGACGAATCTGTGATCGTAAAAGGAAACGGAACCATCTTTTTGGGCGGGCCTCCTCTTGTAAAAGCTGCCACAGGAGAGATCGTCACTCCGGAAGAATTGGGCGGCGCTGACGTTCATTGTAGGATTTCAGGCGTGACTGATCATTATGCGGAGAATGATCCGCATGCACTCGAGATCGCAAGACATATAGTTTCCAGTTTAGGCGCTAGAGCGAAGAAGTTAGAAGAACATATCCATTACGAAGAACCTCTTTATCCTGCCGAGGAAATTTACGGGATCATCCAAAAGGACATTCGCAAACCGTACGATGTACGAGAAGTGATCGCGAGAGTAGTCGACGGCTCTAGGTTCCAAGAATTCAAAAAATATTATGGAACCAGCATAGTCACAGGATTCGCGAATATTTACGGAAAAACAGTCGGCATCATTGCAAATAACGGAGTTCTATTCTCCGAAAGTTCCTTGAAGGCCGCTCATTTCATCCAGCTTTGCAACCAAAGAGAGATCCCTTTACTCTTCCTGCAAAATATCACAGGTTTTATGGTAGGGAAGAAGTATGAGAACTCAGGAATAGCAAAAGACGGTGCAAAAATGGTAAATGCGGTCTCTACTTCCGTAGTTCCTAAATACACAGTAGTGATCGGGGGCTCTTACGGAGCTGGAAATTACGGAATGTGCGGCCGTGCATTCGGACCTAGATTCCTGTGGATGTGGCCGAACGCTAGGATCTCAGTGATGGGAGGAGAACAGGCGGCGAATGTTCTACTTACAGTGAAGCAGGAACAATTGGAGAAGGAAGGAAAATCCCTCTCTGACGCTGAACAGGCCGAATTTAAGAGACCCATATTAGAAGATTATGATAATCGTTCTTCTTGTATCTATTCTACCGCAAGGCTTTGGGATGATGGGGTTCTGGATCCGGCGCGTACAAGAGAAGTTTTAGGTTTGGCCTTGTATTCCGATTTTTCTCCTAAGGGTATTGAACCTTCCTACGCAATCTTTCGGATGTGATTTTTCCTCCGGAGGAATGATACCTAAGTATAGTTTTCTCTGCTTAAATTTTATTTTCCCGACAGATCCTGAAAATCTGCCCAATAAGTACGCAAACTGCTAGGCTGTACCAGGAGACTTTCTCCCTAAACTAGGGAGAAATCTGCCTTTAATAAGAATTTAGGTGCATTTTTCTAGCGAAAACCTCATTTAAAGGCTCTTAGCTCCCTCTTCTTTTTTTTTAACCTTTTTTCATAAGAATTTTTAACGCAGGTACCCTTCTTGCATTAATTGGATAAAACATATTTCGAGATGAGATTTGAGAAAATGAAAATTGCCCAAAAACTTATCGCGCTCTTGATCTTAATCGCTCCAGTACTGATCTGGGGTCAAGACGCTACACCTACACCGGAAGCTGCGCCCGCTCCCCCTTTGGATAAAGGGGATACCGCATGGATGATCGTGGCTTCCACTTTCGTGTTCTTTATGATCCCGGGACTCGCATTGTTCTATGGCGGTATCGTACGATCAAAGAACGTTCTCTCTACAATGATGCACAGCTTTGTCGCAATCCTTGTGCTAACTATTCAATGGACAGTATTCGGATATAGCTTCGCATTCTCAGGCGATAATCCGTTTTACGGCAATTTTGATCTCTTTTTGTTGAACGGAATTACCGACGAAACTTTGGAGGGGACAATTCCAAAATATATCCACTTCCTGTTCCAAGGTATGTTTGCGCTGATCACTCCGGCATTGATTTCCGGTGCGATCGCAGAAAGAGTGAAACTTTCCGGATATATCGTATTCATTCTGGCGTGGTCTACCTTGGTTTACGACCCTGTTGCACACTGGGTATGGTCCGCTGACGGTTGGCTTTTCAAAAAGACTGCTCTTGACTTTGCCGGTGGAACAGTGGTTCACTTGATTTCCGGTATCGCAGGTTTGGCAGCAGCCATCGTATTAGGAAAACGTAAAGGAGAAGGCGCTGCCTTGATCGCTCCGAACAATTTGACTTACACTTTGATCGGTGCGGGATTCCTTTGGTTCGGATGGTTCGGATTTAACGCGGGCTCCGGTCTGGCGGCAAACGGACAGGCAGCAAGAGCTTTCGTTGTAACTTTAGTCGCTCCTGCAACTGCAGGTGCTATTTGGTTACTGATCGAGTATCTTCATACTAAAAAAGCTACCGCTTTGGGAGCAGCTTCGGGGATCGTTGCTGGTCTGGTTGTGATCACTCCTGCAGCAGGCTTTGTGGACGCTACCGGCGCATTGATCATGGGAGCGCTTGTTTCCCCGATTTGTTACGGAGCAATCCTATTAAAAGGAAAACTCGGCTATGATGATTCCCTGGACGCTTTCGGAATTCACGGCGTAGGTGGAGCTATCGGTGCGATCCTTACAGGTGTATTCGCACTTGCGCAATATATACCTGAAGGAGTTACTCGTGGAGACCAGATCATCGTTCAGGTTATCAGTGTAGTAGCAACCGGTGCTTACTCAATCGTAGTATCCTTGATCTTAGTGTTTATCATAGAGAAAACAATCGGATTCAGGATTTCCGAGGAGAAAGAGATAGCTGGACTCGATTCAGAGATTCACGGAGAAAAAGGTTATATTATATAACCTTTGAATTTATACATTAAGTAAAGGAGAGCATATGAAATTAATCGTAGCAATTATCCAGCCCCATAAACTGGAAGAGGTTAAAGCGGAGCTTACTAAGAATGAAATTTATAGACTTACCGTAAGCGACGTGCAAGGCTACGGGCAGCAAAAAGGTAAAACCGAAGTATTTCGTGGACATGAATACCAAGTAAACCTGCTAAGAAAAGTAAGATTGGAGATCGCGGTAAATGACGAGTTCGTTAAACCTACCGTTGATGCGATCTTGAAGGCTGCCAAAACCGGTGACGGAAAGATCGGAGACGGAAAGATCCTAATTCTTCCGCTCGAAGATGTGATCCGTATTCGCACCGGAGAAAGAGGAAGCTCAGCGATTTAATTCTTCCCCAATACGAGTCGAAACTAGCTTCGGGGTCGGTGATTTGATTTACCGGCCCCATTTTTATTAGAAGGCGACGAATCGCCTGTTTTTTGTTAGACGATCCGGTTTTAACAGGGTATATCTAAACTGTGGATCTTACGGTTAGGTGTCTAAAATACTTTGCTATTGTGTTTTACCTAACGGTTTTGTTAGGATGTTTTTCTAATTACCAATCCGCATACGTAAATAACGGAACCGGTCTTGGGATCCGTTCCGCGCCTAAACTTTCTTCCAAAAAGATGGGAATTATTCCTTATAAAGGAGAAGTGAAAATCTTAGATAAAGATCAGAGATTGGTACACATCGACGGGTTCGAAAATTATTGGTACAAGATCAAAAGTGAAGAAGGAGAAGGTTGGGTTTTCGGAGGATATTTGAGTTTTAAACATCCGGACCTTTTGCCTCCAGGTTCTAATTCTTATACAGGATTGGTTTATCGTCATCCCATTCAGTCGCTGAAACTAATTCGTAGCGATGTAATAAACGAGGATTTGTTCTTAAATTTATACGAAGCGGACTTAAAACATATATTCGCATTTTTAGAAAGAAAGAAGCAGTTCTCTGAAGATGTAATCGAATGGAGGATTCTGCATGCGATCACTTTGGATATCCCGGAAAAAGACGAAGAAATATTGAATCGAGTTACTGCCCAATGTCGTACTCCAGGGTTAGATGGAAAAGAGATCATTCTTGCGATCTTAAAGATCCAAATCCGAAAGACCGGAGTAATCATCGGAAATCATTATGAGCTGGTCTTGGACAAATTGAAAATCCGCATTGCCTGGACTTTAAGCGAAGACGAGTCCTTTTTACAACCAGTTCTGAAAACGAAAGGAATACAATGTACAATCTTCGATCCGGGCAATCGACTAAAGGGGATCTCGGAGTGAGCTTCGAATTTGTCAGTGCATTGGATCCTTCGAATGACTAGACTTTTCGACGCAAAAAAATGGAGGCTGAAATACCCACTAGGAATCCGATTGCAGAGCCTACGGAAAGCCATATCCATTTCATCCAGGGCTTTGTTTCCCACGATCTATGATCTTCCGATGCTGCCCTTTGAGCTTGCAAATCTGAGATATTTTTTTTCATCTCTTCCTTTAATTCTGCGGAAAGCTCTTGGAGTTCCGGATCAAACACAAAAACCGTTTTCTGATTGGTAGCGGTCTTTCCTGAAAAGTTGGTGCTTGAGTTTCGGTTCTGAGAATTTGGCATAGAATCTTTTAGCGGTTTTCCATGCAGTTCCCAATATCTATTACGGACTAAACTATGATTCGGCCAAACCTCGTAGGCTTTTTTAAAAAATTCGAATGCAGAAAGTTTCCTTCCTTCTTGGTAGTACGATTCCGCCTTACGTATCCATATTTCAGCCTGGTATAATGCCAAAGTAGGGTCGGAAGGTTTGGATTGAAGTAAAGGATCTAACATCTCCTGCGCTTGGGTAAAGTTCCCCGATTCGAGAACTTTTTTGATCTCAGGATAATCTTCCGGCATTCCTTCTCCAAGTGCCCAAGAAATGGGAATAAATAAAATTATAAAAAATGTATATACTATTTTCATAAGATTACCTGCTGATGATCACTGCAGAATGGGCATATCTTGCCCTCGGCATTGAGGCTAACCCGGAAGTTTCCCAAGGACCCCCTACTGCTCCGGATAGATTGACTTCGATAGCATAAACGTTCGTGCTTGGAACGTTTAAACTAACCGCTCCTCCCATGACGTAAGCCTTTCTATTTTCGTAAGAATATTCGACGGATGGAAAATATCTTGCGATCGGGATGGAAGGTCCTGCGGTAAAGGAAGCGGCTGTCGGTTCGGTACTTAAATAATCGAATTGAAAACTCGGACTAATAATACCGGCAGGTTGGGTAATACTTCCTGTAGTGGAACCTCCTGCTGCAATCACTCCGCTTCGATCTGCCGGATAAGGATCTCCCGCTTGAGGACGAATGCAGGCAATCCCTGCACCATGTCTAGAGTCACCGGTTAAACTAGGTTCATTAAAAGAAGTAACCGCATTTGCAGAAGGAACATAAACATCGGAAGAAGGATCCGGATTTCCGCTATTGAAGAAGCGACCTCCGGTGAAAAATAATGTTCCCCCGATCGTACATCCCGACATATCGATCTTTTTGTATATATTTGTGGAAGAAGTATAGTTTACCCAAGTCCCTGCACTCCCTTCCGGAATATCTGGAAATAATTTGTAGACTTGATTTGTTAAAGTCCCCGTAGTCATATCCATTGTAGTGGTACCTGCAAGAACATAAATATTATTCTCTACCGAAGTTGCTACGGCTCCCTGGATATTTGTAGGTAAATCGGCATAAGATCTCCAAGTGTTTGAAATCGGATCGTATGCTTCCACTTTATTACTAATGACGAAAGCACCGGAGACATCGATAATACCTCCGATTACGAAGATAATTCCTTTATGGTTCACAACCGAAGCATAAGCTCTAGGAGTAGGTATACGAGAGACCGCTGGATACCATTTGTTTTCTACAGGATCGTATAAATCGATTTCGGCTACGGGCTTTCTATCTGCGCCTATCCCACCAACTATCCAAATTCCCCTGGTCTTAATCGGATCATCGCTGATCCATGTTTTGAATGGGACGGAAAAAATTTTTTCTTCGGACATTTCTCCACAGTAAGGATAAGCCATGTAATCGGTATTAGGTTCCAGATGGTCCATTTGGACTGAGTGGATTTTTTCGTTCATCATGGATGCCTTAAAGGAATCGGGAGTGTGTTTACCGTAAGCAAGCCAAGCTTTAGTAGAGGATGAGCAACTCCAATTTAATGTGGTTTGTTTCGCTCCTAAAGAAATGTGGAACCACTCAACTTTATTCGTGGTATTATTTGTTCCTTCCAAGAACGGAGAGTTTTCACATCGGATAAAGAAGACAGCCCAAAAACCTAAGACCACAACATATACATTTTTCAATTTCATAATCTTTTACCTATAGAAATTTCTAGACCGGCCATGCAAAAGGATGCAGCCGTTTCAAAAAAACAGGTCCCTCTTATCCCTGTCCTAAGTTGGAAATCTCCCCAACGGAATCCTTGGTAGCCGAGTTCTACGGATGCGGAAGGATCTATCCCAGCTCTGGAAGTGTCGTCATGTTTGTATTGAACAGATGCTACACCTAATCCGAGCTTGGCGTAGAAATCTAAATTTTGATTTCCACCTATAAGCCAGTTTCGACCAAAATTCGTCCAGGCGTGCAGGACGCTAAAATTTCCCGATTCACTTTTAGAAGCGAGACCTTCTATCCTAAATCCCCATTGGTAAGTGTCTTTCATTCGCATGAAAGCAGGCTCTACAAAAAACCCGAAAGCACCCGTAGCTGGAAAAGCCGGACCAAGAGGTTGAAAATTTGGCATATATGCGGCGGTCAAACCGAAGACGGTTTCCGGCTGCGGTTGGTTGGCAGGTAGGTATTCGGAAGGAAGGTCCGGTTCTTTGATCCCGGAGCTTTCCACATTAGAGACCCTGGACTTATCGATCTCCAAAAAACCTACTTCCGTACGGATTACATAAACGGAATCGTTCTCTTTGGCAAGAATTCCTTGGATCCTGCTTCCGTCCTTTAATTGGTACGTGGAGTAGCTATAGGATGATTGTTCTCCTTTTTTAGAATAATCTAATTTACGAATGTCCTTTTTAGGAATTGCATAGACTCTATTCTTCCATTGCACTCTTACGTATTTTTCGTCCTCTGAAATCACTTCCAGAATGAATGCGTCTCCATTATTCAATAGGAGCTCTGTAGCTTGGATTCCCGACGACGTTAGAATGGTTACTAAAAGCCAGGTAATTTTCAATTTTAATTTCAATTAGTATTCCTCATTATGAGACTTGAATTATGAAGATCGTTTAATCTATTTATGATATGATATTTTCCTTCTTTTTCGGACATCTGGTTTCTAAAATTTGTATTTTATGTTTTAATAAATTTCTCATTTCGGATTTTGGACCTCAATGAGAACTTCAGGGGTTTCGCGAGTTACGATTTGGTGGGGAATAGGCAGGGGAATTCCTTGGGGAGTTGGTATGAATTTAATGTCCATTTCTGATTTGATAGGAATTTCTTTTTGTATTTGAATGATAATCTTCGTTCTTTCGTTTTTCTTTACAATTATCATCTGGCAATGATGAAGGATCTGCTTTTCGATACTGCATTTAGTTTTCTTATAACTTGGATTAAATGCAAGGCTAGTAGACTCGTAACGAAGTCCGAAATAAGCTTCAAAACTTAGCATTAAATCATGGCGATTTATTGAATCTTTCCCGGAGAGTAACGATGCATAATATTCACCTGCTGGTAACTGTATCTGATATGGAGAATTGTAATGAAGCTCTCCTTTATGTATTTGAAATGCACTAGGAAGGTTTTTGGGATCCTTGACTAATTCTTTATCATATAAGAAAAAGAAATGAAAATAAAGAGATTCAATTTTCGTATTTTCTAGATTGTCTATTGAAATTTCTAAAATACCTTTTTCTCCGTTTATGTCTGCGCGTTGGATCTTCTCCCTCCAGAGTGAGAGCTTTGAGGAGCAATCTAAGAATGAACTGAAAAAAAATATGCAGATCCCGAAACGTTTTAAGCAATCATTCATAATTATTTTACTAGTATACATTTGATACCTTCTCATAACCCATCGAAGAATGTATTGAACGACGCATCAAACCTAGTGCCGGTGTAAATTCCAGTTCCAATTGCCCCCCAAGCATCCCCGCTTCCTTTAAAAAAGCCGCTCGCCATAAATTCAGGTTCTGAGTTTCTACGATTCATG
>NZ_ANIJ01000014.1 GCF_000347035.1 Leptospira sp. B5-022 | reverse complement strand
GAAGCGTAATCATAACTTTAACGATAATACCCTTATAGACGAGTGGAATTACCAATATTCCAACCACCAAGTCACCCATATAGATTCCACACAAAGTGGAAACGATCGTTTAGTAATGAACTATGACGCTTCTGGAAATATGATCCACCAGAGAGATAACTTTAAAGATCTTACTAAGACCATCACAATCGATTCTCAAAATAGAATTACTCAGGTCCAGGATGCTCTTAGCGCAACGATCGGAAATTATTGGTATGATGAAGGTGGATTCAGGGTCCGCAAGAAAGCTTTAGTTCCAAGCGGAGCTTCTTTCAAAACCCAAGAGATCTTATATCCAAGTAAATTCTACGGATTGGAATATTCCGAAGACACAAATATTTTAAGTTCTATCAATAACGTTTACCTGAACGGAGTCCGTATCGCAGCGCTGAATGAAGAAGGGACTACTGCATATTTCCTAACGGATCAAGTAGACTCTGTTGCTCATGTCTTAGATGAAGGCGCTCATACTCTTAGCCGTATGCAATACGAGCCGTATGGAGAAACTCTTGTTCAAAGAGGAAATCAGGATTTGACTCCTAAGTATAATTCACAGGAGTTGGATAGAGAGACAAATTTCTATTTTTATAATGCAAGGTATTATGATCCGCAGATCGCGAGGTTTACAAGTGCGGATAGTGTGATCGATGGAGCGCGTAGTACGCAAGGGTGGAATAGATTCTCTTATGTAGCGGGGAATCCGATTAAGTATAAGGATCCTACAGGGCATATCCTACAAATTGCAAATAAGGAAAAAGAGGAAGTAGATACTGCGCTTAAACATATAAGCTCCTTGGCAGGAGCGAAAGTATGGATTGATTCGAAGGGTAATTTGCAACTTGGGAAAAGAATAGCGGAAAATACAAAGAATGGATATGAACTAGTCAGACGGCTGATTGCAGATACTAAGCATACAGCTAAATTAATTATAAATCATGAAGGATTGAATGAAGTTCGTCTCGATGAAATAGATTATACTAAGTATAATCCAAATTTGTATAATGGAAAAGGAGTAAATACTCTCATTTATATCGATCCAGACAACGACATCCCAATAGCAGAGAAAGATGACGATGGTCTGTTAAGAAAGCGAAGCCCAACTGCAGAAATAAAAATTGCCCATGAGTTTATTCATTCTGGCCATTTTTTTGGTGGAAAGGCCAACGCTTTCAACTTCAGTCTTGAAGAACAAGTGTATGAATATCAAGAAGAGACATGGTTCTTAAAACTTTTCGGCATAGACGAAATTACTAGACGAGTTAAAGATGAGGTGAAGAGAGAAGAATTGCGAACTGTGGGGCTAAAATATGTTGAGGGGACTGAGATTACTGAGAACATGGTTCGTAAGGAAAGAAATGAAAAGCCGCGAATGGCATATTAAGATTGAAGTGAAATTGCTCAGTCTCATATTACTATTTTCTTTTTGGGCGTGTTATGCAAAGTGTCAATCTTTTCAAGATATCACATTAGGCCCCAATGATTACATATTACCAATTACTGATTTGAAAATCGAAGAGTTCATTGGAAATAAGAAATTTACTCAAACAGTTGTGACTCGCATGGAAGCCCAAAAAGCAAAATTTTTAGCAAAAGAATGCGTAAAAAAACGTAATACATTAATATACAGAAAACTAAATAACTACATATTACAATATGCTGGATTGGAAGCTCAAGAAACAAAGATCGTTTATATTAATTTTTTTATACCAACAAAATATGACGATCCGATTCGATTTAATAAGGGTATTCCTTTGGTTTTCGGCGGGGGTGATAGGTATTTTTCTTTAATGATAAATCTCAAGGATGAAACTTGTTTCAACTTTTCTGTAAATTCGGGATACTGATATTATCGAATGTAATCCATTACTTTGAGATTTTCTCTTCTATATTTTTTTGGTAAGCGCCTAACGAACTGAACCTTTTTCGAAACCGTGGAATCTGCTAAACTATCCCCAATGAAAAGATCGATAATAGATTGGGAGAAAGAGTTTTCTGCTTTTTCAAAAAACGGCCTTTATCAACCTTAATATTGCAGAAAAAAAAGGACGGAAATATACAACGTTCTGCTACCATTGGGAGAGGCGATCTAAGACGGAAGAAAGCTTTATAGGAATTCCTCTCACTTCTATAAAGCCGATCGAGCATCGGAATCAGAATTTTTATCTTTAGAAGTAGATGCCTCTGTCAAAGCCCATCGTCAAGTGAATCTTAAGTTTAGTCTTGGCATATGGAGCTAAATCCAAGTAACAGGAAGGTGTATTTAAAGGTAAATGCCTAATCATGAACATGTCACCGCGAATTGCGGTAGATCCCGAGGACCTTTCTTCAAATTTAAATTGTACGAAACTTTTGCGACACTATCGATTTTTGCTTTTAACTTGTTCCCTGCTGGAAATGAATAGGATAATCTGATGAAATTTAAATCTTATTTTCCTTTTTGTACAGGATTGATCTGGATTTCATTCTCTGTATTCCTATTTTCAATTTGTATACCTGCTGTATTTTTAAGTAAGGGAAATTCTACTTGTGATTTGCCTCCTTTTAACCTTCATCAATATGGGGATACGTATACTATAAAGGATCGTAATTCCTCCGGATGTTTTATAAAAGGAATCGATAAAAATTTCGAATTTTCGATAGGGAATCCTTCAAAGTCTGAAAATACTTTATATATATATGATAATGCCTCAAAGCTTGGCGAATGGAAAACGAAGGGAGGGTATACTGAGATACGTTTTCTTTCGGAAAAGAGTGTTGCAAACTTAAGTTTCCAATTTAAAAATCCTTTAGAGAAAGGACAAGAGCCCTATCTTTTTCAGAAGAAAACTACAGAATTTAAACTTTACTATAAGGTAATGGTCTTCTTACTCATAATTTCCTTAATCGCATTGGCTTTAAATTATGAGATGGTCTCTAAAGGATATGGTTTGTCTTACGTTCTGCTTTTCTTAATTTCCTATTCTTTTAATTTCCTCATACAATTTAATTCTTCGATACCCTATGTTGGCGATGAGCCTCATTACATGGTAATAGGGGAATCTTTGATCGAAGATTTCGATATCCGATTAGATAATCAATATCAAGAAAATAAACTATCCTTATTTTTCAGGAATTTTGGACAACATACAGTAACTCAGAATGGAATAAAATATCCTCTTCATTATCCATTTTTAAGCGCTTACATTTCTGTAGCCTTCCTAAATCAAAGCGGAGAGATTAAGCCGGTTCCTATTTTGGTTGGGAAAGTCATGATTCTTTTATGTTCTTCTTTTCTTTCAGGCTTCCTAATTTATATCGTTCTCCCTAAGATAAAGTCAAAAATCGAACTAATCGCAATACCGTTTATCGTTTTTGGGATGCCGTTTATCGCATATACTGGTCAGATTTTTCCTGAGGTTTTGGCATCTGCCCTCCTTTTTGTTTCCTATTATTTTCTTTGTGAAAAAAGAATCTCTAAACTTGATCTTATTTTACCTTTTATCTTTATCCTTTTCCCATTTCTACATATAAAATTCTTAACGTTATCGGCCCTCTTGATGGCATACTGGTTATATTCAGTTATTCACCAGAGAAATCGCCTTATCGCAGGAGCACTAGTATATTGCTCCGGGATTTCGTTATTTTTTCTATACAATCTTTATATTTTCGGATCTATTTCTCCCTATGGACCCAAAGACCTGCTAACGAATGATTTATTTTGGAGATATTCAGCATATTTATTCGATGCAGATCGCGGACTATTCGGCTTAAATCCTCTTTTATTTTTAGCCTTTATTGGGATCAGCCAGTTGTTCAAGGAGAGCATTCCTAAATTTTTACTAACTACGTTGCTAATAATCTTTGGTCATCTTCCGAATTTATTTCATACGTATTTTTGGCTCGGATCTTGTCCGGTGGGAAGATATTGGATCGTGGTATATCCGCTAATGGCTTACTTAGCGGCGATGGGTTTGAATAGAATATTCATATACCTTACTGATGATACTGGAAAAAGATATCAATGGGCTATATTAGCGGTATTCTTAGTAATTTCTTCTTTGTTTATTTTATCTTTTCTGCAAGTTTATACATTCTTAAGAATCCCGGAAAATTTTTATACCCATTTTAAGAAAGTCTACATTATGTGCGGATTTGTAATTGATCAGTTTCATCTAAACCTAAAACCAATTTACTATTCCTTCTTTGTGGCAGGAACCGGTCAAAATTTAATCTATTGGTATTCCTTTCTTATATTCTTTCTTCTAATCGGATTCTTTTTAGCCAATATAAAAGAAAGAAGGCAGAAAGAATATTAGGAATATCGTAATGTTCTCTGATCAGAAACGCTCATCTGCAATACTTCTCAATTTCCCCAACTCACTCTTGATCTCCTCAATCGACAATTCTCCTCCACCATAATTTTCCGAAATTGATTTTAAGATCGGCTGCAATTTAGAAGCTTCTTCTTTAGAGACAGAGATCCCGGATTGCATTAAAATTTCATAAATTGCCGATTTTCCGGATTGACTAGTAAAAGCGATCCGGTCTCCTTCCGGTCTTCCGATCAGGTTCGCGTCGAAAGCTCGATAGGCTCCTTTTTTCATATCTTTTGTTTTGGAAACTCCGTCTTGGTGGATCCCGCTTCTATGAGCGACCACATCCTCTCCGATCAAAGGCGCTTTTTCCGGAATAGGAACACCTGACATCCTGGAAACAATCCTGGAAGTCTCATAAATAGTCTGAAGATCCAAGTCTACTTTGACTCCACAATTATGAAGGGCGATCGCTACTTCATACGTATTCGTATTCCCGGCTCTTTCTCCCAAACCGTTTAACGCTGTTTCCAATTGTACGGCGCCTGCAAAAAAACTTTCCACTGTGGTGGCTGTTGCCATTCCTAGATCGTTATGTGTGTGGACAGAAATTTTACTTCCTTGGGGCAAGGATTCGGCGACTTTACGGACCATTGCTACAAATAAATAAGGTCTATATCTTTCCACTGTATTCGGAAGATTTACAACATCTGCACCTGCATCCAAGGCGGCCTGGAACGCTTCGACTGCAAAATCCATATTTTCCAAGGAATCCCCGAAATGTTCTCCGGAGAATTGTACCTCTCCGTAATTTCCGGCCAATTTACGTGCGTAAGAAACGGATCGTATTATGTTTTCTTTAACAACCTTTTCTGAAATTCCCAATACGTTGCGGATCGTAAAATCGCTGATCGGATACACGATATGAATTCTGGGACGAGGGGCCTTTCGGATCGCCTCCCAAGAAAGATCTATTTCCTTCTCCACAGCTCTGGAAAGACTGGAGATTGCAACATTCTCCGGGGCCAAAGAAGAAAGATAAGAGCATGCTTCGAAGTCTTGTTTACTTGCGGAAGCGAAGCCGACCTCTATTCCTTGTACACCTAACTTTAGAAGTCTCTTAAATATGATCTCTTTTTCTTCCAGATTCCAAGGTTTTCGTAACGCTTGGTTCCCGTCTCTTAGCGTAACATCCATAAAGAATGGAGAGACGGGAGGAGTTTTCAATCCTTGTCCGGGGTTGATCATCTCTTGGATGGAAGGATACTGGGTCGCTATATCGGTATTCGATTTTTGTTCCATGGGCATTCTCTTTTTTCCGGTCTCAAAGGCGGGGATTTTGCCGGGAGAAAGGCCCTGATACAAAAAAACCCGCTCAGAGGAGCGGGTTTTTGCACGCGCAAGATTTCCGTCCTCTCAACTCGAAAGAAGGAGTAAGAGGAGACCGAGCAAATTAGCTTGGAAGAAATTCTGCGCCATACTTACCTTTAGACTCGTTAAATCGGAAAAAGAAGTCAAGTAAAAAAGAATTTAGAACCTATCTTAAGAATACTTTAAAATATCCTTGAGAGAGTTTTTTACCTTCCCCTCCGCCTGCACATCCTGTGCAGAGCTCCGGGTCGCTCTGCCGTCCTGGCTCGCTCTCAGGTAAAAAACTCTCTCAAGGAGACTGTTTTGTAAAAGTTTTTGCGATAGGTTCTAAATTCTTTTTTTAAAAGTTTTGGGCGACTCTTCGCTTTGCTCAGAACGCGCTGCTTCGGGCTACGCTAGCGCTTCGGTCTCTTCGAGACTTCTCCTGCGCATCGCTGTCGCGGTCAGAGATCTTCCTCT
The DNA here is from genome assembly GCF_000347035.1 of Leptospira sp. B5-022. GTDB lineage: Bacteria > Spirochaetota > Leptospiria > Leptospirales > Leptospiraceae > Leptospira_B > Leptospira_B cinconiae. The sequence goes on along the minus strand of NZ_ANIJ01000014.1, from coordinate 257,204 downwards.
CTTTGGAGAAAACTCCAGATGCCGCCTTGCTCGAATTGTTTCTCTTCCAATAATTGTTTGAGTTGGAGATATTCTTTTTTGACTTGGTCTGGGATGCCTACGATCTCTAATTTGCGGAAAGTTTCCCTAGCCTCTTCGAATCGATTGGTCCTTACATAACAAATCGCTAATGCATATAGAGTGGGGGAATCGGATAACTCAGACTCAGGTAACCCTTTTAGTAGATCTAAGGCACGATCAAACTTGGAAGCACCGGTATAAACAGCGGCTAAATTTTTTCTAGCGAAAATATCCGTATCGTCCAATTCCAATGCCTTTGAAAGATGGAACTCCGCTTTCGGTTTATCCTTTTTTCGAGCAAATAAAACTCCAAGTCCTACCCAGGCTTGGACATGCGCAGGTTCCAGACGGATACATTCCTGCAATGCGGATTCTGCCGGAACCATCTCTCCCAATTGAGAAAGGCACATTCCTAAATGAAAAAATGCGTTAGGGTTATTGGGCTCCGAGTCCGTCCATGCGATCAGTACGGATTTGGCGGAATTCGAGTCTCCTTTTTTCAGATAATCCAATGCGGTTTTCAGTCTTGGATCCATTCTTTTTCCATTTCTTTTCTTCCTTTCGGATACGACTATCTTTTTACCCGGCTTTTTCGCTGGACAGAAATTCTTTACGGGGTTTCATAGAGGTGCAGGGCTTTCTATGAATTCATTCGATAAATATTCTTTAATACTTTTCGTTTCCGTTCTTTTTTTCCTCGTATCCTGTTCCGGAGCCGAAAAGAAAAATCCCGAAGTACAATTGCCGGCTTCCGGAGAACAAAGAGCCGAAATGCCGGTCTTAGTCCAATTCGAAGATGATTTGGAATACGACGTAAAAACGTTAATGGCAACCTTTGCTACTGGTACCGAAGGTAAGGATAGAAAGTTAGACAGAGAATACGCTCAATTTCCTATCTTAGTCGGGACAGGCGCTAGGTCCAAAGAATTGGAATTAGAAGGTACTGTCACGAGAAGAGTTTCATGGAGCAAATCCGAAAGAAAGGAAGTGTTTATCACTATCGAAGGAAATAAACTTACTCATAATTGCGGTTTGGGTATTACGGATCGATCTGTAGGACTCTCCGATCCCGCTAAAAAACCGTTTAGATCCGTTCGGTTGTTCTTTCAAAGTACGGGAGTGAGAGATACTCCTCGTACGGGATTTGCCTGGGTTCTAGGGCTCGGAACTTATTTACTGTATCCATTGATCTTTACCGGCTTCGTGGTCGAAGAAATGGACTGTGGCTTGGTCGTCGAAGGTTAGAATCGTATTTTTGCTTTCCGGATCCGTCTAATAGGAAGAATATAACAGAAAGGAAGAAGAATATGCCTTATATGGCTGTCGGATCTCGACAAATATTATATTCCGATTCTTCGGCTCCTGCATTGGTAGGCGACCAACCCAGAGAAGTAGCTTCCGTTTCGGACAACGCGATCGTGCAACCGCAAACGGTAGTCGTGCCTCCGGGGGGATTACCTCCTCATTTAGGACAGTTCCTCGATTCAACAGTTTAAGGACATAGATGTATAGACTTCTTTTTTCCGTTTTACTCCAATCCTTGGTAGTAGTTTTCGTCTTCCCCCTGATCGATTCCAGCTTTCGTGTCAGCAATAACGTTTGGGACGTAATAGTAATCGTTCTATTCTTCGGATTTTTAAATTTTGTTTTAAGATGGTTCCTGGTATTGGTCACTTTTGGTGTAGGATATCTGGTCTATCTTTTTACCTTGGGACTTGCCGGTCTTGTGGTCAATGCCATCGTTCTATTCTGGGTCGCAAATATCTTTCCCGATAAAATATTCGTACCTGGTTTTTGGGCCGCCTTCTGGGGAGGAGCAATTCTTACCTTGGCAAACTACGTAGCCAAAAGGGAAAGCAGGGAAGAATATTCCGGACACGAACGTAGAAACAAAAAATCCCATTAGATTTTCCGAATGATTCGAGAGATCCAAGCAATTTTTAAGAACGACCCGGCCGCTAGAGGATTGGAATTCATACTCTATCCGGGATTACATTCCATACTTATGCATAAGTATATTGCATATCCTTTATATAAAATAAAATTAAAGTTTTTTGCCAGATTTATCTCTCAGCTCAATCGTTTTCTGACAGGTATCGAGATACATCCAGGTGCAAAGATCGGAAAAGGATTATTTATAGATCACGGGATGGGGATCGTTATAGGCGGGACTGCGGAAATAGGGGACGATTGTATCTTATTTCACGGGGTCACCTTGGGTGGAACAGGGAATTACCAAGGTAAACGTCATCCTACCGTAGGAAACAATGTACTCATCGGCGCTAGAGCAACAATTTTAGGTCCAGTGCATGTAGGTAATAATGTGAAGATAGGTGCGGAAGCAGTGGTCATCGATCATGATATTCCGGACGATTGTACTGTAGTTGGAGCTCCCGGAAAGATCGTCCGCTTGAAAGGGAAGAAGGTAAGGATCTCACTTAAAAAGACAAAACTATAAACTATCTCAAAAACTCCTGTAAAATAGTCTCCTGGGGTGGACTCTCTGCCCGAGAGCGAAGCCAGGATGGTGAAGCGACCCGGAGGTTTGCACAGGAGGTGCAAGCGAAGGGGAGGGCAGAGAGTCCACCCCAGGCTACGCTAAGGCATTTCAGAGATAGTTTATAGTTTAGATTTCTATAATACTTTCTTTAATGCGGAAAGCATTTCCTCTTCCAATTCGTTAAAATATTTTGGATCATGGGTCATCACATAAAACTGCGAATTTCCCTGAAATAGTTTTAAAAAAAGTTCCGCCTTCTTTCTGGAATCGAAGTTTGGAGGAAGGAAAGAAGCCCTCTTATTTTTTTCAAAATAGTTTTCTAAACAGGAGATCCAAGACCCTAATACGGAAGAACTTCTTTCCGCCAGGTCCCGTTCGGGTTTATCTAAACTTCCCATAAATCGAGCGAGAGGACATCCGAAATACTTTCCGGACTTGACTTGTTTTTTTAAAAGAGCCATCCATCTGCGCACAAACTCTTCCGGAGTTGCGGATCTCTCCATCAGACGTTCCCAGCCTTCTCGAAAATCCTTGCCTTGTCGCTCTAGGTATTCTTTTCCCAGGTCTTCTTTAGTTTGGAAATATCTATAAAAACTTGCCTTATGCGACTCCGACTCGTCGATTACCTGATTGATGGAAGTTCCCGCATAACCTTGAGAATACATCAAACGGACGGCGGTGGATGCTATCCTTTCGAAAGGACCTTCTCCAGAGACCGGTTCCGGTTTTCGTTTGCTCATCGGACTAAAATAAAATGATAGACTAACTGGTCTATCCTATTTTTATGAGGACGATTCGTAGATAGACTGATTGGTCTATTGGAGGACAGCCATGCAACAATTGTTATTTTCTAAAAGAAATCGGGTAGAATGGGAAGAAGTCCCGGATCCTAAACTTTCCGGGCCGAACCAGGCCTTGGTCCGTCCCTTGGCGGTCGCCAGATGCGATTTGGATCTTCCTATTTTAAGAGGGCAGACATTATTTCGTCCTCCCTTTCCTTTGGGCCATGAGTTTGTGGGGGAAATTCTAGAAACAAGCGACGAATTGGGTTCTCTTTTTCCAAAAGGGACTCGGGTTGCGATTCCATTCCAGATTTCCTGCGGTCATTGTCCGAATTGTGAAACTGGTCTGACTAAAAGTTGCAGTACTGTTCCTCATACAAGCGCTTATGGAATGGGGAAAGGTGCGAAAGAATTCGGAGGTGCGATCTCCGATTCCGTTTTAGTTCCTTATGCAAGAGAGATGTTGATCCCTTTTTCGAATCAGACCGATCCGGCGGCGATCGCAAGCATAAGCGATAATATCGTCGAGGCATGGAAGTTAGTCGGCATTCATCTCACACAAAACAAAAATAGATCCGTGTTAGTGCTGGGAGGTTTTGCTTCTAGTATAGGCTTATATACTGCGGCTCTTGCAAAACATATGGGTGCCGAGGACCTTGTATATGTGGACATGGATAAAAAACGTTTAGAGATCGCCGAATCTTACGGAGTGAAAGTGGAACAGGTGACTTCCTTTCCGAAAAGTTTCGGTAAATTCGATATCGTTGCGGATGCAAACGGAACGGCGGAAGGTTGGGATTGTGGTCTTAGATCTCTCGGAATAGAAGGGGAATTCGGATCCGCTTCCATTTTCTGGACCAATAGTATCCCCATCCCTTATTTAGAATTATATAATAATGGTGCCACTATTCGGTTGGGCAGAGTTAGATCCAGAGAATGGATCCCGGAAATTTTGAGATTGGTAGAGGAAGAAGGTTTCGATCCTTCAAAGGTCACTACACGTAAAGCGTCCTGGTCGGAAGCTGCGGATGCTTTCCTCGAAGAGGAGACTAAATTGATCGTTGTCAGATAACGTACATTGGCACTCAAGGACGAGGAAACTCGTCCTTATTTTTTAATATTGTCCTATCGATCTGAAATAATCCCCCAATAATCCGTCCACTTCTTGAAAGGAAGAATACCCTTTTACCAAGATCCCCCTATCCAAACCGTCCGAAAATACCAAACAAGGAAATCCGGTTACACCTAAAATGTATCCGTAATTAAAATCGTTTCTGGTTTCCATAAGTGTTTCTTCTCTATCATACAATTCCTTGAATTCATCTAAAGGCAAAGAAAGTTCGGACACGATCTCCGAATATGTTTCGAAATCGCCAGGATCCTTTCCTTTGGAATGAAAATTTTCTAGAAGTTTATCTAAAAAAGCAAATGATATACTAGGATTGATCCTTTGGGCTGTGATGACTGCTCTGGAGCCCGGCTCGGAATCGTATTTTATACTTCGATTTTGGAGTATATCGTAGTGGAAACTTCTTTTAGAGATTCGTTCCACCTCTTTCCAGAGGTATTTTAGTTTTTCAGTAACCTCTGCATCCGAAAAATTTTCCACCTCCGGTCCGTATTTTAATCCGCCAAGTACTAATGTGAATTCTATCTTGTCGGAGTATTTTTCCCTGATCTTTTCAAAAACGGGGGAAAAACCGTAACACCAGGCGCAAATCGGATCGGCAACGTATAGGATGGAATGTTTGGTATCCGGGCGTTTGAATTCTAGGCTCACAGATAACAGAGATAATTCTTCTTTTATCTTTTCCAACTAAAAAAGGCGGGAACATGTCCCGCCTTCCATTCCTTTTCAAATAGGAGGATTCTTTTTAGATTTCGTTCGGGTGTTTGACGTAGTAGAGCGATAGCCATACTACCCCGAAAAGTACCCCCGCGTAAGCTAGGATCGCAGTTGCGATGTCAATCATAGGAAGAACTGCTGCTATAGGCGTTACTTTAGCCGCAGTAATCTTCGTAGCCTCACCAAGAATTAGGAAAAGACCTCCCAATCCGATTAGGTGATAGCGATTCATCGCATCCTTGGATACTCGGGCAAACCGGGCAAACACAGGAACAGCCAAAAGCGCTAATGCGAAGATGGTCACTGTATCCATGTTCATACCTCCTTAAGGTACTAGGTTAGACACCCCGAGGTGATCTCACATTTCATCACAGTTGAAAATTTATTTTAAAAAAACATCATGTAATATAACGATCGATTAATAATAAATTTAGGTTCGTAGTTCTTAAGGGTTAAATCCTATTTTTATTTTATGTATTTCGGTAGTAATGGATCCGTAGAGTTTTTCCTATGAATAATTAGTATATTATAATACTATAATGAAATATCAATCTTGTTTGAATGTGGGGTGTTCGCTGGTGGAACTTGCTCCTTTGTGGCGATCATACGGTGTTTCGGTCTATCTTTCTGATTATAATTATGGGTTCGGGAGTGTAGGGTTAGATCCGATCAAACTTAATAATAGAGGTTTAAGATTCATCGAATCGTAATCTAAAAGAAAGATTTTTTTTTCGACCTGAAACTGCCGTTAAGTATGTTCGTGATTCAGTGGACGTATTATCGTACTATTTGGAAACCTATGAAGCCTGTAGAAAGGCCTTCTTATCCTACAGAAAGCAGTTAAGATCCAAGTTTGCCCGTTTCAACTATGAATGTCTGGAGATCCCGAAGGACGGGGGAGAATTGGATGTGTATTATTTAGGAGAAAAGAAAAAACCCGCAAAACGTCTGGTCATCATGAGTTCCGGCATTCACGGCATAGAAGGATTTGCGGGATCCGCATTCCAACGCCGATGGATAGAGGAGTTCCTACTAGATGAAAAAAGTTCTTATAAACTTCCTAAAAATTCCGACTTTTTGATCTTACATGGTATCAATGCACACGGTTTCAAGAACTTTATGCGAGTGAACGAAAGGAATGTGGATCTAAACCGAAACTTTGCTTTAAAAAGAGAGAAACTACACAAGAAGTTCAAAAACAAAAAGTATAGAAAGATCCGGAGTTTTTTAAATCCTTCTTCCGAGTTCGGATCTTTTTTATTTGAGTATATGTTTTTCATTATTCGATTTTTAGGTGTTGTTATTCGCTTTGGCGCTAAATATGTTTTGGATGCGGCAGTAAACGGGCAATATGAATTTCCAAAGGGGATCTATTACGGAGGCAGAAAACCCGAACCTGTGGTTCGAGTTTTAAGAAAATATTTTAAAAAAATATTAAAACCTTACGATCGTATTTTGATCTTGGACTTCCATACGGGTTATGGGGCTAAAAATGGTCTTAGTCTAATGCATAATGCCGAAAGCGGTTCGAAAACGGACAAAAATCTCAAAAAAGTTTTCGGTGATTTCGGTCTTCTTTTAAACGAAGGAGAGGAGGATTTTTATCGGACCTCCGGGGATTTTACGGACTTCTTCGGTAAAATTTTTGCGAAAGAAAAGGATCTTTTCCCGATCACAGTGGAACTGGGAACATTCGGAAATTTGAATGTGATGGGAGCTATCCGCGGGAGTTTTTTGATGATCAGCGAGAATCGTATCCGATTTCACGGTTCCAGGTCGGAATTAGAAGCGGATAAGGTGAGGGAAGAATTTAAACAAATGTTCTATCCGAGCCGGGAGGACTGGAGACTTGCCGCCATGGATCATGTTTTCGGAATTGTTCCGGAAGCGATTACCAGGTTTTCTAAATTATAAATCTGCAGTGAGTTCCGAGTTTTAAAAACTGATAGGCTGTATCATTCGCACTGATCGAATACGGAAGTAAAGATATGATCTCAAACTCTATCCACGATCAAAAGAGTAACATCGTCTTCGAAATCGGATCTATGACAATAGGTCCTGCACTCTTTAATCAAACTTTCCGCAGCTTCCGCAGAATGGGCCTGAGAATGGTTTCGGACCGCCAAGGTTAGCAAATCTTCGCTATATCTTCTTGTTCTCTCCGAGTTGGAATGTTCAGTAAGTCCATCCGTATATAATACCAATCTGTCTTGTGGCTGGAAAGAAGTTACATATTCTTCAAAGAATAGGTCCGGGATCACTCCTACTAACTTTCCTTTGGTTTCCAGATGTAAGGAATTTCCTTCCGATTTTCTGTACAAGATAGGAGGATTATGGCCTGCATTAGTATAGGATAAAGTATTTGTACCTGTATGGATGATTCCATAAAATGCGGTGAGAAAATTCCCCGCTAATTTATTATACAATGCATAGTTAAGCGCCGTGAAAAATTTGGAAGGGCTTCCTAATGTCTCCGAGTCGAAGGTGCTTACGATCGTATGAATGACTGTGGCAACGACGGAAGCGGAAAGGCCGTGACCGGAAACGTCCGCGATCAGAACCGCACTACGATTCTCGTCTAATTTTAGAATATTATAAAAATCTCCGCCGACATTATCGTACGGAATATGTTGCACTCCGAATTCCAGGCCTCCAATATAAGGAAGGCTGGAAGGAAGTATCTTGTGCATCACTTCTCTGGCCCGTTTTAATTCTCTGTCGGTATCCAGAACTTTATGGAATAGGTTTGCATTTTTAATGGTGACACTTAGCCTATTTGCGATCGCACCCAGCATTTCTAGATCCGCATGCGTGAATGCAAATCCTGAATATTTATTGTTTACGCTAATGACTCCTAGTAGTTCCCCTCTGAATAATAGCGGGGCGGAGATAAGTGAATTCGCTTCGAATTTGTATTTAGCACTTTTATCGTATCTTGGATCTTCATCCAGATTTTGGATCAGCAAACTTTGTTTTTCATTCGCAACCCACCCTGAAATCCCTTCTCCGTATGGAACCTGTATATTGTGGATCGCTTCTTCCGGGATTCCTCTGGCAGCCAGCACACGAAGTACTTCTAACGTTGGATCCGCTATGTAAATGGTACCTGCTTTTGCTTCTAAAAATTCCAGCACCTTGTCTAAGAGCCAATTTCCTAATTCATTGATACTCTTTTCCGCGACGGTTAACTTTTCAAATTCGTAAAGTAATCGCAGTTCCAATACTCTCTTTTTCAGAGTTTCATGAGCCTGTGCATTTTTGATTGCGATTGCAGCCATCTCGGAAAGGGAATTGAGCACCTCTATATCCGAAGTTTCGAAACTTCTGTTGTCGGATTTGTTCAGTATTTCCAGAGTTCCGATCACCTTATCCTGGACGAATAGAGGGACGCATGCAAGTGATCTGGTCCTAAATCCTGTTTTTTGGTCCAAGGCGGGATTGAATCTGGGGTCCGTATATGCATCTTCCAGGACGATTGCCTTTTTTTCTTTGGCTACCCAGCCTGCGATTCCCTGTCCGGGTTCCAGTCTTGCATATTTTTGGATAATTTCACCTTTTTCACCCAAGGCAACTTCACAGTATAAAAATCCGTCTTTCTCCTCCAAAAGAAAAAGGGAGCTTGCTTCCGCTTCCAGCAGATCTTTGGAATACAACATGATCAATGGTAGAAGTTGGTATAGGTCTAAATTTGCGTTTAGGATCGTACTCGTGTTCAGTAGACTTTTGTATTTTCTGGCTTCCGAGTCAATGGTGGACATAGATGGGGCAAGACTCTCACGTATCGGCGAGTAAGTCAACGGATTGTCGTTTTCTGTAGGAACAAAATGTGAGAAAGGCGGTTTTTAGAGGAACTCTTACTCCTTTTTTCGGTCGGATATATTAGTCCGATGGATGGAGTTCGATTTGCAAAGGTTATTGATTTTTCTCAGCGTTTTTACCGTAATTCTTTTAATAGGTTATTCTTATGCGACCAGTCGTTTAATCGAACCTTTCGAACTCGAAAGTTTTGAAACGGTTTTGCTCTGGATCGGAGTGGTTTTTCTGGTCCTTCTCACCCCTAGCGCTTATCTTTTAAGTATCTTTTATAAGGAAACCCGATTACAGAAGTTCTGGGCGTATTCCGCTTTCACTACTTTGGGGTTTGCGACCATCCTTGTATCTTTTGTGGTTTTTAGGGACCTGGGAAACTTGGTTTGGAAAGGTGTTATTTATCTTTCGGATCTTCTGCAATCGGGTAGTATTTCCGTCGCATCTACTCGGACCGAGGTATTGTTCGCGGGAGAAAAATTCGGAAGAGGGGAATTTTTAGCCAGAATCTCTTCGTTTACCCTTTTGGGGATCGCGGGCGGTTTAACCGTTTTCGGATTTTACCAGGCGAAAAAAACACCTAGGGTTAAACATGTGAAGATCAAGGTAAAGGATCTCCCTGACGGTTTGCATGGATTTAAGATCGCACAACTCTCGGATATCCATATCGGACCTACGATCAAAGGGAATTTTTTAGAAGGCGTTGTCTCTAGGACAAATTCGTTAGAACCTGATCTGGTTGCTATCACCGGGGATCTGGTGGATGGAACGGTAAATATGCTGAAACATCATGTTTCTCCGTTGAAAGACCTGGAATCCAAATATGGCACATTCTTTGTGACAGGGAACCATGAATATTATTCCGGAGTGATCGCATGGATCCGGGAACTGGAAGATCTTGGAATACACGTATTATTAAATCAGAATAAACTAATTGATCATAACGGTGCTAAGATAGCTGTTGCAGGTGTGACCGACTATAAGGCTCACACGATCATCCCCGGTCATAAGACTGATCCTATGCAGGCTTCTCTCGGAACGGAAGAGGCTCATTATAAGGTGCTCCTTGCACACCAACCGAATTCTATTTTTGAGGCGGCAAGGGTGGGTTACGATCTACAACTTTCCGGTCATACTCATGGAGGCCAATACTTTCCCGGAAATGTGTTTATTCATCTGTTCCAAAAGTTCGTGGCGGGTTTGAGCAAATGGGAAGATACCCAACTTTACGTGAGCAGGGGAACTGGATATTGGGGACCTCCGTTGCGAATAGGAGCTCCTTCCGAGATCACTCTGCTTGTTTTGGAAAAACAGTCTTAGAACTTTATTGACATTCTGAACTTCCCGGGCTCTCTGTAGGGAATCCGGGATCCAGAATGATCAAAAAGATTTTCAGTTCGACCGTCTTATCCGTATTCCTATTTTCCAGTTCCTTCTTCTTTTCCGATTGTTCCAAACCGAAACCGAAATCCAACCCGGAGATCGAAAGATTAAAACCAAAAAAGAAAGCGGATGATAGGGATCAGGAATCTGATCTTTCTTCCAGAGAATATTTTGATGAAGATGCGGATGGCAAACCGATCGAAAGGAAACCGGAACCGAGTCCGGGAGTCAGCCTTAGATCTTTTGCAAGCGGCTCTCCGGGATGTAAAAAAGGAAATTGTAGGAACGGGGAAGGTATCTATGTTTACGATACCAAAGACGTTTACTCGGGTAGATTTGTGGGGGAGATGCGAGAAGGTTGGGGAACCTTAGCGTATTCTGACGGAGATAGATACGAAGGTAATTGGTCCGAAGATAAAAAATCAGGCTCAGGACGTTATGTGTTTCGGGACGGTTCCGTTTTTACCGGATCGTTTACGCAAGAAGGTAATGGGAACGGTAAGTATACGAAAGCGGGCAAAACGAAAAAATGCAGATTGGAAAATAGAAAGTTATTCTGCAAATAGGCTTTTTTTAAACGATAATCCTTTCGGATGAGTTTACACATATATTAATAAACGATTGTTCGATTATATAGGATCTCTTTTTTACAAGAGGTCTTGATTTTCAAAAAAAGAAAGATAGAATGTTCCATCGCAGGACGGAGGTCCGTATGGAAAAATGGCATGATTGGTTAGAGACTCATCGGGATTGGTGGATCGATATGGTCCGCGTGTATTTAGGCGGGGTTCTTGTGTATAAGGGGTTGGCGTTCCTTGCGGATACGGATGCACTTATCCGACTCATGGAACTGAATAACGCTCCTTATGCTTCCACATTGCTCGCTCATTATATTGTGATTGCTCACATTTGCGGTGGTGTGCTGTTGATGGTCGGACTTCTGACTAGATTTTCTGCGATTTTACAATTGCCTGTTCTAGTCGGGGCAGTTTTGTTCATTCATGCAAGAGAAGGTTTTGTATCCCCTGGATCAAATCTACCTTATGCATCCATGATTCTACTTTTACTTTTACACTTTTCTTTGTATGGTTCCGGACGTATCTCGGCCGATTTCTATATAGAAACGCATAAGAGTGTTTAAGGGAGAATTTCGTTAGCTCTTTGGACGTATTCCAAAAGAGCTAACGGTCCTGCTTTTTAAGCGGGTACAGACACCTTGTCTAATAGGCCGACCCAGTCCGTTCTTTCCGGTTGTCCCGGTTTCCTTTTCCCGAAAAACTGAACGATTAGTTCACCGTTTGCGTCGTATACTTCCATGGAATGGATTACGCCGTCTTTGGAAGGTTTATCCACTATATACACTTTAGAGATCAGATCGGATCTTAAATGTAAGTTGAATTCAGGATCCAGAACATTCCACCAAGATTCTAAAACCTTAATATTTGTGACTTCTCCCGTATGGATCTGGATGGAACCGGGGTTTCCTACAAAAACCATGATCGGTGTCCTGTCCAAGGATGCCATTTCCAACATTCGTAACACGGCCTTTGTCTCTACGGGTTTAGTGAATTTACCATTCGCAATTTCCATAGATTGGATCCTGGAAATACCATGTTTTTTTAATAGAGAGAAAAATTCATGGGTATCTTCTAATTTTCCCCAATCGTTCAGGAATTCGGTTTTGGTTTCTTCCTTAAGTTCTTTGTTCTCTAGAATGGAAGTTTCAATTTTAGTTTCTGAGGAGAATAAAGAGGAGAAGTCGGGAGATCCGTTTTGGAATTCCGATCTTAGTTTTTCCCAAGCGGATACGTTCGATTTGTCCGTAAGGAAAAGTTTGAACATCGCTTCTCCCTTCTCGTTGAAGAACTGAAAGGATCTTTGAACCGAATCTTGTTTAGGTTCTTCCACGGAAAATCCGAATTTCCAAATCCCGGGAAAAAGCCTGAGGTCGATATCCGGACCAACGACTAAGATATGTCCCGGACCGGAACTCACTTTTTCGAATATTCCTTTTCTTTCATGTACACAAGCCTCATTACGAGTCAGGACCATTACGTGCCCCAATTCTCCGAATCTGGCGAATAATTCTCCCCAATTGGTTTGTAGGGAAGTAACTTGAGGAAATCCTTCCGCTTTGGAGATCTCGGAGGCGGCCAATAATCCGCCTTCCGAAGTTTTGAGTTGGGAAGCGATCTCTCTCATTCTAAGACGAGGTTGTGTTTCTTTGATCTGTTTCCAATCTTTGATGATATTCTCGATTTCTAACGATTCAGCGATGGACATTTTCTTTTACTCCTTTAGCATCTATTGAATAGGGCAGGTTGTTTGTAGCGTGTGTTTCTGCGGGACCGAGGGGTATGAGATAATGCCCTCCTTCCGGGAAAGGTATCTTTTTAGTTCGCAAGCGGAAATGTTCTAAGACAAATTTTTCGTCCAGTATATTCTCCGGAACTCCGTCCTCCAGTATTTTACCTTCTTTTAATACTGCGATCCGATCCGCATATCTCAAAGCTAGGTTCAGGTCATGAAGTATGCAGAGTACTCCTCTTCCTTCTTTACTGAGTTGTTTCGCTTTTTCTAATAAAGAATGGATTCTGTTCGGATCTAAAGATGCCCCCGGCTCGTCCAAAAGAACATAACTTTCTCTTTGGGTAGGTTCCTTGTCTTGGACTAGGACCCTGGCCATCTGGGTCCTTTGTTTTTCGCCGCCCGAAAGTTTATTATAGGTTTGGAATCTTTCTCTATCTCCAAGGTGAACCGCATGAAAAGCATCTTCAGTGATCCGATCTTCTAACGGTTTAGGAACTCTTAATTTGGAGCAGGACCTTCCCATACGAACGATCTCATCCGCGATAAACGGAAATTGGATCTCGGATTCTTGGGAAAGAACACTTCTGCGGAGCGCTAGGTCTTCGGAATCGTACTCGGACAAAGGGATCCCATCCAATAGCACCAATCCTTTGTCCGGCGATATTTCTCCGGAAAATAATTTTAATAAGGTGGATTTTCCGGCCCCGTTCGGACCGAGCACGATTAAAAGTTCACCCGGATACAAACTTAAGTTAATCCCCGATAATAGGAACCTTCCGCCTCTGGATAAGGAAACGTCCGACAATACGAGACTCATCTGAATTCTCCTTCTCTACGTTTTGCTTGCAGGATTAAGAATAGGAAGAATGGACCACCTATACCGGCTGCGATGATTCCGATCGGAAGTTCGGAAGGAAAGGCAACAGTTCGTGCCGCTAGGTCCGCTATCGCCATCAGCAATGCTCCTCCGAATAATGAAGCAGGGAGTAACGTTTTATGGCCCGGTCCTAAAACCGTTCTTAAAATATGCGGAACAATCAAACCTACGAACGCGATATTTCCACAGATCGAAATACTTACGCCGACTAATAGACTTGCGAGAACGATGGTAAGATTTCGGATCCTTCTTACCTTAAAACCCGTGTGAAAAGCTTCCGCTTCTCCTAAGGCCAAAGCGTCCAAACCTCTGGCGAGTACCGGAAAGAAAAACGTTACGATGAGAAGTACAAAACCTAACAGATAAATTTTATGCCAACTTGCGACTGCCATACTTCCCAAACTCCAGAAAGTAAGGTTCCTAAGTTGTGTGTCGTCTGCGAGATAGGATAAAAATCCTAAAAGGGAAACAACCGTCGCATTCACCGCGATCCCTGCCAAAACTAAAACTAAGGAGAACCCGCCTCCTTCTCTTTTGGAGACCAAATGTAAGAAGAAAGAAACGGCAAGCGCTCCGCAAAAGGCGAACAACTGTAAAAGGTAACTTTCTTTTCCTTTTAATTCAGGGGGGAAAAAAGTGAGTATCTTTTCGGAAAAAACGATCCAAGTGGAAGCCGCTAATGCCGCTCCGGGGCTCACTCCAATAAATCCCGGTTCGACTAACGGATTTCGAAATAGTCCTTGAATACAAACTCCAGCGGAAGCAAGGCAGGCTCCGACTATCATAGATAATAAGAGCCTAGGCATTCTCAAATTCCAAACGAGAACGGAATGCGGGACCTCCAATTCGGATAAGGAGTCTTGTCCTAGAAGCAATACTTTCAGGATCTCTCCCATAGAAAGTTGTATCGATCCGAATTTAAGGGAAAGTATTCCTATCCCGAAAAGTCCGACAGCTAACGTTATAAATACGAGGATCGGCGGGACCTTACGTCCTTTTTTTTTCTTCTTTTCTTCCCCTGAATTTTTTATTATAGGAGAGGATGTTTCCGGAGAGGGTACGATCATTTTTTCTCAGAAGTTTTAGAATGGAATGATTCGAATAATTCCTCGATACCCTGACCAAGTCTAGGTCCGAAACCTAAAAGAACTAGATCGTCTATCGAAACCACTCTCGCTTTTTTTCCGGCAGGGGTATCTTTCACACCGGGAAGGGAGAATACTCCGTCTTTCCCGCCAAGACTTTCTAAACCTCTGCTTGGAATTAGGATGATATCAGGTTGTGCCGCGATTACGGCTTCCGGCGTGATCGGTTTAAAACCTTTGAACCCGTTCACCGCATTGATCCCTCCTCCGAGCCGGATCATTTCATCCGCGGGTGTTTCCGTACCGGACACTTGCGCGAGGCTAGTTCCTCTATGATATACGAATAGTACTTTCGGTTTGGATTTTAATTTGGAAACCTTCTCCGCAATTTTGGAATGTTTTTTGCGGATATCTTGCACGATCTTTTGAGCTTCTTTTTCCGCTCCGATGTCTTTTCCGATCGCAAGAATATTATTCAATGCAGGTTCCACTCCGGGTGATCCGGGATAAATGATCACTTTTATGCCGGCTGATTTGAGTTGTTCGATCACTTCAGGGGGACCTGCGTATTCTAGTCCAAGGATCAGATTCGGTTTTAAGGAAAGAATACCTTCCGCTGAAAGAGCTCTTTGATAACCTACTTTAGGAAGCGCTAAAGCTTCCGGAGGATAAAGGGAAGAAGTGTCATTACCCACTACTAATTTACCTTTTCCTAATGCAAAAACGATTTCGGAAACTGTTCCGTTTAATGTTACGATCCTAAGATCCTTTGCCTCTGCGAAAATAGATGCAGGTAAACAGAGGAACAAAGCCAAGGTTATGAGTTTTTTCATATCGGTTCTCTCACTTAAAATGTTTTTACCGGACCCCCGGTATAGGCGAAGAAGAAGGGATCGGCGCCGCAGAATAATCCGCAGGAGCCGCACCCGCACTGAACCGTCCATCTATCCCCACATAATAGAATCTAGGTCTTTGCGGATTATAAGTAAGGTCGAATGTGTCTAGAAGGTTGTCCACACCTGCGAATAATTCAAAAGTCCCTAATATTTTTTGGGAAACTCTGATATTCAAATTCGTATGAGGGTTTACCATTCTCACTCCGTAAGTAGGTCCAGTTGTACAATAGGATATGTTTCTTTCCGTACAATATTCTTGGACCCCGCCCGGAATACTTCCGAATAACGCGTTGATCGTATTCGTTGCTTGTGTAGTAAGCTGAGCGCTAAGAGCGGAAAACTCCGTAGGCAATTGAGGATCACACCAAAGAGGATTTTTTTGACAGTAATAAGGTTGTTTTCCGAATATCACCGCGAATAAGGAAAAGCTGAATCCGCTAGGTTGGTGATCTATACGTATATTCGCATTCCATCTATGATAACCTCTTCCTTCAAGGGGGAGATTGGTCAATTCGTCCCTAGTATCGGTATATGTATAACCGCCGCCCAGTGAAACATTCTGATGGACTCTAAGAGTGACGGAAGATTCGAATCCTTTTGTAAGCGCCTTTTGGTAATTGGATGTATTAAAGATCTGTAATCCGGACGCATCCCTGGTCGGGTTTGTCCTAAATCCGATCAAATTATCGATATTATTATAGAAGAAGTTAAAGCTGAACCAGAATAACTTATTCGGTTCCCATTCTCCCCCTAAGTTATAACTGCGAGAAAGTTCGGGTTTAAGGTCCGGATTTCCCGCGACTCTATAACCCACGCCTGGGTTTATGAAATTATAATATAGATCCTGGAAGCTGGGAGCCCTATACCCTAAACCGTTGGCTGCCCTAATACGGAATTTATCGGTCACATCATAACGAACCGCTAATTTAGGGAGGATCTGTCCACCGTAAATGGAGTCGTGGTCGGAACGGATCCCTGGTACAATTTGGATCCTAGGTGCGCTGGATACTCTCCATTCGTCTTGCACATAAAATGCATTTCTTTGTCTTTGGGCGTATCCGTTTTGGGTTTGGTATGGATCCGTTCCCCCGAGAAGATCACTCGCGCAGATATACGGAAAATTTCTCTTACAATCCGGGGCGATCCTGGCGGAAGAGAATTGGTCTATCAAAGTTTCCGCTCCGTAAGAGATCACATGTCCGTCGGAGATTTTATGATCTAAACGGGTTCTGACTTCCGTGACCGCGTTGTCTAACTTCTCTCTTCTATCTTGGGCGTCCGACTTTCTTTGGTCGTATGTGTAGGTATCGAAAAATCTGGCGTAGTTTGTGTTTACGTTTAAGTTTAAAGTTTTTGTTATTTCCCAATCCGCGTTAACGGCACCCATGAAGTCGTGAGTTTTATTGCTTCTATCGTATACTCCTCTTGGAGGAACAGCATCTACCGCATTTTGGTTCAGATATCTATAATAGAATTGGAAACCTATCTTAAATGTTTCGGAGACCTCGAAAGTTGTCTTATTGGAAACGTTTATATCTTCGAATGCACTCCCTGAAGTGGATTCTAGAGGGCCTTCATAAGGTAGTCTTCTGCGAAAAATATAAAGTTTGGTCCAAAGAGGGGTGTCGGTGGGGAAGGGGGAATAACTAGGCGAAAGGCTTTCTATCCTTCCGTTTTTAGGACCTAAGGTGGCATCCGGAGTTAGATCGTAACCGTCTCCTCTATGCCAACCTGCGGTAAAATTAGTGGAAACGATTCCTTTACGGACTCCCACAGATGCATAGTTACGGAATTCCGTTCCGGTACCGTAATAAAGAGGATTTCCTCCTCCCATAAATGTCCTAAAATTCGCAGAGTACGGATCTTTTTGCTCCTTAGTGATGATATTGATCACACCCGCGATCGCATCCGAACCGTAAAGTGCGGATGACGCACCTTTTACGATCTCTATCCTTTCTATATCTTCCGCTTTAAATCTGGTTAAGTCTATGGAGCCGCTGAACCGTCCAGTGGTCCTCTGTCCGTCTACTAGGATCAGAACGTTTTGGCCTGCAAGACCTTGCAAACGAACTGTGGACCCTCTTTCTCCTGCTTGAGCGGGACGAACTTCTATCCCGGGAACGTTACCCAGAGTTTGGGAGATGTCTCTCGCACCCATGGCATCTATATCTTTTCTGGTGATCACTTCCGTAGTGATGGTGGAATCTTTTAAAAAACCCTTTCTACGAGTACCGGTAACGGTGATGATAGACCCTCTATCGTTATTCCCATTACTAATTTCCTTTCCGGCTTCCTGATTTACTTTGGATTTATTAGGATCTTCTTTTTTCTCCTCCGTCTTTTTTTCGGGAAGAACTTCTCCTTGGGAGAAGATAGGAACTCCTAAAAAACATAAACCTGAAAATAAGATCAGGCAAAGAATTTTAGGAAAGGAAGAAGGTTTGCTCTTCCCCATCAAAGTTCCTTCCAGATAAATGTGGGAAATCCGCTTGTGCCTGCATTGTCGTAATAGTCGGTGATCTCTACGGCAAAGTTGCTAGTTCCATCCGAGCCTTGGATCAGATATCCGATTGGATGGGGGGTAAGAACATGAGTGGTGCCGTTATAATTGTACCAGGTCCATAAAGAAGGACTAGCGCTTTCGGTTGCCGTTCCGAATCCGCCTCCACCGGTTTGAGATTGGATCGAATCGAGTTCGATCGTACATCCGCCTATCGTCACGTCATTGATGTCGGTTGCAGGATCACCGTCTCCGACCCTACAAGAGCCTCCGTTTCCAGTTCCACTGGTCCCGCTATTCGTTCCCATTACGAACCTTTTGAATCTCATATCCCAGCTACCGGACTTGGTAGTCTCTACTCCGCCTGCCTTTAGGTTTATATATACCCAACAGCCGCTTGCAGTTGCGTTAACTACGGTGGTAAAAGTCCCGGAACCTGTTGTAGTCGTTTCGCCGGGAGCCTTGATACATCCTCCGCCTTCTTCCAATGCGGCTAAAATCGCAAGACCGTCGTCACCTCCGGTGCTAGGCCCGCAGAAAACAGTTAAAGTCGCCATGAGAATAATGAAAATTGAATATAAAGTTTTCATTATAGAATACCCCCGTTACTCAAAAAATATAATGACAATAGGCGGCCGAAACCGGCCGCCTAAAATTCTTAAAGCGCAGTAGTGCTGTATGTCACAACCTTAGTCGCAGTTACCCCGGAAGCAGAGCTACCGGTTTTGTAATATGTGCTCGTGCTGCCTGTGGAGCCGATCCCGGCGCCGCTTGGCCAATCCGCTTTATTGATGATCGCATTGGACTCTGTAAGAGTACATCTTTTCTTACAGTTCGCACCTTTGTATCCACTTCCCCAAACGGTAACCTTTGGAGTAGTGTCCGCGCTGATATCGAAACAAACATCGCTTGCAGTGGACGTGAAGGAGGAAAACAGGCTAGTTCCAGTTCCACCGAGTGCCGCAGTCGCAGTTCCATCATCCGTTCCGTAGGCTGTGGTTGCAGAATAACCTGCGTAAACCATAGGTCCACCTTGGTAAATGTTCACTACGAGTCTTCCGTCGCCTGCTGTTGTAGTAGGCGTGCTAGAAGTACCTGCCAAACCATCCGTATATCCTGTGGCAAGGTAGATGGTTCCATGTCCACTAAGGGCTTGGATCAATGCTCCTTCTAATCTGATATGTCTTGCTGCACCTGCCGTTGGAATGGAAATCAATTGGAAAGTGTTGATTCCTGCAGTGATTGCGGTTTCCGCGATCTCATCATCTGCAACTGCTGCGTCTACGCAGGTACTGTTTATGGCCCCGAGCACTAGAGCGGCATTCGACTCTTTCGAACCTTGGTCGCAATTCATTAAGAAGGATATTCCTAGAATCATCGTCAATAGCGTCTTGGTTGTGTTCCGTTTCATGGTTTCTCCTGTTGAGACTCAATTCTCATTAGTAGGAGTCATGTTTTCTGTATTTAGGTTTCGAAATGAGTCTAAAACTCAAAATCAAAACCTATCGGGATCTGTCAACCAAGAATGAGAACAATTCTCAGAAGCGATGCTGAAAAGTCCACCAAAGAATTCCCGCGAAACAATAGATTCTGGGTGTGTTTTCGATTGATATTTGTCTGCGGACCGGGCTATGTTCCGCGGTTTTTTTGGGTTTAGAGAGATTCCACTTTATCACAGGAAGTATATTTCATTTTTCTAATCTTTTTATTTCCGAAAGTATCCGTATTTTATCAAAACGATCGTTATGGATTTATTAAACAAAATTTGTTTCTGATCTTTTTCATGAAAGTAGAAGGTTTTGGGAAAAGTAATTGATAGCTCTCTCTCTTTGGGTTAAAACTACCTTCGCCGAATTCCGAACCTTTCGGTGGCGGAAAGTTTCATAAATAGGAGGGTACAGTATGAAGAAAAAATGGGTGGTGGTTGCAAACCGAAGTGAGGCAAAAATTTTCGAATACCAAGGACCGACTAACGGTTTGAAGCTGGTGCAAATGATGGAAAATCCCGAAGGAAGACTGAGAAATTCGGATCTAGTTACGGACGCGGGTCAGGCTTCCAGGTCGGATTTTGGTTTTTTTCGCGAACCGAAAAAGAGAGTGGCTGCGGCTTTTGCCGGTAAACTTTGCGATTTTATGAACTTGGAAAGAAAGAAGGACTCTTTCTCTAATTTTATTTTGGTTTCCGAACCGGGCTTTATGGGAATGATCCTAGGTAAATTGGACGAGAAGTCCAGGGAAAGGATCTATCATAAGATGCCTAAAGATATCGTGCATGAAAAAGAATCAAATTTGATGAATCATCTTAAGAGTGTGCTTGTAAGCCAAGCGTAAGTAAGATCCATTCGAGTCGATATTATTAAGGCCGCCTTCATGGCGGCTTTTTTATTGACGCAGCCGAATCCTAATGGATTCTACCTCAGTAAAAAAATTGGAGAGAGTCATGGCCGCCTTAAAAGAAAAATATATTCTTTCTATCGATAGTGGTGGAAGCGGGATCCGAGCTATCGTATTCGACAAGAAGGGCAGAATTGTTTCTCGCCAATATGAAAAAACTCCTCCGATCATAAGTGAACCTGGCGCATTGGAACATGACCCCGAAAAACTTTGGCAGGCACTTGTTTCCATTCTTAAAAAAACTTTTAAGAATAAAAAGTTCCAAGCTGCAAATATGGATTCACTCGGGATCTGCAACCAAAGAGGTTCTTTTCTCCTTTGGGATAAAGAAAGCGGAAAACCTTTAACAAAACTAATCAGTTGGGCGGACGTACGAGCGGGTAAAACTTCAGAGGAGATGAACTCCAATAAAATTTGGAAAGTGATCCAATTCGTTTCAAGGATCTTGGGGGCGATCACAGGCAATCCAATGATGATCGCAACTTATATGCTCAAGTTTACTACCGATCATGCCTCGGTCCGTTTAAAATGGGTACTTGATAAAAATCCTGAACTAAGAAAAAGAGCCAAGAAGGGAGAGATACTTTTCGGTACATTAGATACTTGGTTCGTATACAAACTTACAAAGGGAAAAGAACATGTGAGTGATCCTTCCAATGCTACGGTGACCGGTATGTTCAATCCTTTCCAATTACAGTGGAATGCTCCACTTTGCGGGATCTTCAATATCCCTACGAAAATTTTTCCGAATGTGAAAGATACGTCTGCTGATTTCGGAGTTACGGATCCTTCTCTATTCGGTATAGGGATCCCGATCAGGGCAGTGGTAGGAGATCAGATGGCGGCTCTATTCGGACACGCATGTTTTGAAAAGGGAGGAGTAAAAATTTCCCAAGGTTCGGGTGCGTTTGTGGACATGAATATGGGAGATAAACCTAAAATTTCCAAAAGAGGTTTATTTCCGTTGGTTGCATGGAGACTGGGCGGAAAACCTACGTATATGTTAGAGGGTTATACCGGAACTGTGGGGACTCTGATCGACTGGCTTGGGAAAGGGATCGGTCTTTCCGATACTCCGAAAGTGTTGAACGAACTCGCTTCTCAAACAAACGACACGGAAGGAGTGATCTTCGTTCCGACTGCCTCCGGGATGAGATTTCCTCATTTTAATCCGAATGCAAAGGCTTCCGTATTCGGGCTTTCTTTAGCAACTCACAGAAGACATGTGGCAAGAGCGGTACTCGAAGGAATCGCATTATCTTTATTTGATATATTAGAAGGGATCAAAAAGGACACGAATGTCCACGTAAGCTCCATCATGGTGGATGGAGGAGTCTCCCAGTCGGATATTCTTCTACAATGTCTTGCTGATTTCTGTAATGTGGAAGTAAAACGTGCACCGGAGCCGGATATGACCGCAACGGGTGCCGCTTATCTTGCCGGACTTGGTTCCGGTTATTGGAAAAATTTAGAGGAATTAAGTAAACTCGAAAGAGGTTATAAAATTTTCAAACCTAAGATGGATCCAAAATTCAGAGAATCGAAGTTGGAACGTTGGCATAGAGCGGTACAATCCACTCTGAAGATAGATTAGATCATTCCTGGATACGAATGGAGCTGACCACGGTGGTCAATTGTTCCGCTAATTCTTCGGTAGGCTCCTCGTCCCCATTATAAGTGACTAGGATCATTCTTTTTTTAGTGGAAACTAGATAGACCATCCAATGTCTTCCGTCTTCTTTTAAAAATTCACAGGCAATGATCTTAGCGCCTTCATTGTTTTCGAAGAAGGCAGCCATTTCTCTCACGTATTCTATTTTATGGGTCGCAAGATATCTTTCTAGTTCCTGTTCCGGATCGAATCCACCTTCTTTATTTTCGAAAGCGTAAACTTGCATGGCACCTGCACCATTTTCCTCGAAAAAAGCGGGAATACCTTCGATCACAATATTCTGCCAATGGCCTGGAATTACCATGCTGTACCAGCCGGCGGGGGAACGATAAAGTCTGTAATCTAACTTTTTATCCATTGTTAGAAACTATTTCGTCATCTTAATTCGATTAAAAATCCAGGCAAGCATGTTTGGGAATACTTGACATTCGTGTTGTCTCGGTGAACCTTTCTCTGTTGTGATCGCAATCCTAAAAAACAGAAGAGGCCCGTTTTATCTGATCACTACGTTTTTCGCGATCATATTTTTTGCGGTCTTCGCTTCTTCGCTTGCGATCCTATTTTCCTTATTTCTGATCGCCGTCCTGGTTTTATATCCTATTTTATTGGACTGGTTCTCTCGTCTATACGGTCAGGAAGATATTGCAGACGAACTTCATTTTGCAAAAACCAAAGATGGATGGAATATTGCATTACACAGACATATTCCTCCCATCCCGAATTCCGAACTTGCTCCGGTGATCGTTGTACATGGGATCGCTACGAACAAGTATGTGATCGATTTGGACAAAAGACATTCTCTTCCTTATTATCTAAAATTGAGAGGTTACGAGGTATTCGCCGTTTCTTTGAGAGGCGCGGGGAGTTCCTTCCATGAGAGTAGGGGAGGATACGAGGACTTCACGTTTGATGATTTAGTAAAATACGATGTTCCCGCGATCATCTCCAAGGTTCTTTCTTTGACGGAAAATAAACGTGTGAATTGGGTAGGCCATTCTATGGGTGCTATGATCTTCTATTCATACCTCGGGATCGCATCCAAATCCGAAAAAGAAAGGATCGCAAGTTTTGTTTCTCTGGGTGGTCCGGGGAATTTAAACCATTTAGGATTGAGTTTGATCGGTCTACTTTCTAGATTTCCTCGAGCTAGAAAAGTTTTGGATCTAAAGTTCGGGGCTTCTATGCTCGCTCCGCTTGCCGGGGAAATTTACACACCTATTGATCAGATACTGTATAATCCGAAAGCGACCCGTCCTAGGACCGTTAAAAAGGTAATGAAAAACGCGGTCGAAAATATCAGCGAAGGATTGATAGAACAATTCATGTCTTGGATAGAGACAAAGAAGATGAGTTCTCTAAACGGATTTTACGATTATATAGATCTTCAGAAAGAGATCACCGTTCCGAGTCTTTTTATTGCGGGTGCAAATGATGCAATCGCAACGCCTGACACTGTACGATCCGTATACGAAAGAGCAGGAACAAAGATAAAAAAATTTCACGTAATCTCTAAGGAAGAAGGAGCCAGCGACGATTATGGTCACGGCTGTTTGATCCTTGCGGAGAAGGCGGAAGACGATGTTTTCCCTAAGGTAGAAACTTTCCTAAGAGAATACGGGACCTCTAAAAAGCAGAGCTGGTTTTTGAAATTAAAAAGAAAATTCCGGCAAAAAGTGAGAGCCTAACAAGACATAAACCCTGATTTACTACCTTAAAAGAGTGGCATTCTTCCTTTTATCTCACCAGCTCTAAAGTATGTCTCAATGTAAATATGCCTAGATAATATACACACTATCTCGTTAGTCCTATAAAATAGGCAGAATATGTGAATTTGGAGAATTGGTACGCTAATTGCATAAGAACTCGGTAGAGCGAAACGAATCCAGAGAGAAACAGAATCGGATACGTAGAGGTGCTTGACCATGATAGAACTCAAATTTGGGCAAAGAAAAGTCGTTAATTTTCGCGGAGCAAGGAAGGTCGTCGGTGGTTTAACCGAGAAGAATAAGATCGATATCCTTCTCTACATCAGTAAGGAATTCGCAAACGCAGATAAGGAAGAGGAACTTTACGATATCGTAATCAGCCTCTGTAAGGACATTTTCGAGTGCGATAATACCACTCTCAGGATGTGGAAGGGAAATCTTCTGGTCCCTTCTCGCTTCTTAAAAGAGACAATCCCGCCTCGCAGAGATCTGAGCCAGGATGAAGGTTATTCTGGGTTCACTTTTAAGACCCGCATGCCCTTGCTCATTCAGGACTTAACACATCATGCGGAATACATAGACGAGGGAGAAACTACCCGAGCCGTAATGTGTGTTCCAATCATGTACAAAGAAGATTGTCTCGGGACGATTGCCGTGGAATCCGACACGGAATTTTTCTATAGAGAAGACGATTTGGAGATCTTAGAAGCTCTAGGTTCTCAGCTCGCTCTTGCGATCACAAGCGTTCGTCTGATCCAAGGTTTGGTCCAGGCGAATGAAAGAGAGGCTCAGATCCTGAAACAATTGGAATGGGATATGAGAATGGGGCGTAACGTCCAGAGCCAAATCGTAGAGACTACGATCTCTCCTTGGAACGGTCTACATTTCGGGACTTATTACGAGCCTATGACGGAAGTTTCCGGAGACTACTTTAATGTGGTTCGACAAGGGAATTCCATCACTGCGATCATAGTGGATGTTTCCGGCCATGGTATTCCTGCCGCGTTAGTCACCATGTCCATCCACTACCAATTTCAACGTTGTACTTCCCTTGGTATGGGACTGTCCGAAACTTTGGCCGAGTTGGGTGAATCCATTCGGCCACAGCTTCCGGATGGAACTTATTTCACCGCTTTCATTTTGAAGGTTTACAGCGACTATACTTATTCTTACGTGAATGCCGCTCACCAAAAAATGTTACATTACCATAACGGTCATGGAAGAATTGAGGAGCTGGATACCCAAGGAGTTCCTCTCGGTATTTTCGAAGTAGAAAGAAGTAATTTTGAAGAAAAACACGGAAGGATCCTTCCTGGAGATATTCTCTTCTTACCTACGGACGGTATTACGGAACAGAAGAATGAACAACGCCAGGAGTTAGGAAACCAACGTTTTATAGAATGGATCCGTCAGGAAAAATCCACTATAGAAGAACAAAGAGATAAGATCTATGTTTCCGATCTAGTCGGTTCCTTGATCGGAAGATTCAAAAGATATAAGGGAGATGTGAGAAACGGGGACGACGTTTCCTTGCTCGCACTTCAATGTAATCCCGAGCTTGGAAAAGCGAAGACCCTGCTTTCTCTCGCAAAGTCAGCCGCGAAAGCGAAAAAGGATCAGGTCGCTTACGACAAAGCTTTGGAAGTATTCTCCATGGACGAATCTCTCAAAGATAGTTTAGTCCTTCTCGGAAAAATGTATTACAGAGATCGAAATTTCGAAAAGAGCGTACAGTTCTTGGAGAAATATATCAAAACGAGCGGAGAAGAATCCGAGCACATTCATTATCTTTTAGGCAGAGCGTATTATGAATTGGAGAATATCCCGGAAGCGAAGAGAGCGTTAAAACGTTCTCTTGCTATCGACCATACGTACGCTAAATCCAGCTTAAGGCTGGCGAGATGTTATTTGAAAGATAATGAAACTCCTAAGGCGATCAAGGTCCTGCAACAAGGGATCAAGAGTGCGCCTACGAATGAGTATCTAAAAATTTCCCTTAAAAAACTGGAGGAATTAGTAAAAAGAAAATCAGGAGATCTAGTCGTTTCGGAACAAAGAAAAGAAGCGGTTTAATTTATAAAGCGAAGTTCAAGGGATCGTGTTGAAAAATATATAGGAGATTTAGGAAAAATATGCGCATATTAGTATTACTTACGCTCGCCGTTGCCTCGAGCGGAATTTGGGCCGACGATACAGCCCCGGTGACCGCCGAATCTGCGTTGAGCGCAGTCGCAACTTTAAGAGATGAAACGAACTGGTTATGGACCTGTATAGCAGGCTTTCTGGTATTTTTTATGCAGGCCGGTTTCGCTTTGGTGGAAGCTGGATTTACAAGGGCCAAAAATACGGTGAATATTCTCATGAAGAACTTCATGGACTTCTCTTTGGGCTCTTTGGCGTTTTGGTTGATCGGATTTGCGATGATGTTCGGACCTCAGGTGGTTAGCGGTTTCGGATTCGGTTCCATTTCTTTGGCCGACAGTCTTTTGGTCGTAGACGGGAAACCTGATCCGGGCAAGTTCACATTCTTCATATTCCAATTGGTGTTTGCAGGAACTGCTGCGACCATCGTTTCGGGAGCTATGGCGGAACGGACCAAGTTCGTGGATTACGTGATCTTCTCCGTATTGATCACAGCCTTTGTGTATCCGGTCTTCGGTTCATTAGCATGGTCCAACCTATTCGATCCGGATAATAAAGGTTATTTGGTAGAAGCAGGATTTATAGACTTTGCAGGTTCCACCGTGGTGCACTCCGTAGGCGGCTGGGCAGGACTTGCAGGAACCATAGTGCTTGGACCTCGTCTGGGAAAATACCAAGACGGAAAAGTCCTTCCTATCTTAGGTCATAATATGACGATCGCGGCTCTCGGGGTTTTTATTCTTTGGTTAGGCTGGTTCGGTTTTAACCCGGGATCCACTACTTCCGTTGGTGGAGGAACCTTTGCTATCATAGCTGTTACGACTAACTTTGCGGCGGCCGCAGGTGCGGTTTCTTCCATGTTGGTTACCTGGATCCTTTTCAAAAAGCCGGACATAGGTCTAACCTTAAACGGCGCTTTGGCGGGACTTGTGGCGATCACTGCACCTTGTGCGAACGTCAGTATTAGTTCAGCGATCATCATCGGACTGGTTGCCGGGGTGCTTGTAGTATTCAGCGTGTTATTCTTTGATAAGATCAAAGTGGACGATCCTGTAGGAGCGGTATCCGTTCATGGCGTCTGTGGAGCATGGGGAACCATCGCTGCCGGCCTATTCGCTGAGGAAGCTTTCGGCGGAGTGAACGGTCTATTCTTCGGCGGTGGAATTGACCAATTATTAGTTCAGCTCCAAGGAGTAGGGATCGGATTTATTTGGGCATTCGGAGCGAGTTTAGTGATCTTCTTGGCGCTCAGATTCACTATCGGTTTAAGAGTTTCCGAAGACGAAGAGATCCAAGGTCTGGATATTCTGGAACACGGGAACGAAGCATACCCGATTTCTAAATAAGACTTTCGAATATGTGAAAACCTCCGCGGTCGACTGCGGGGGTTTTTTCTTTTACCGTTGACGAAAAAGAAAGGTTCCGTGCGAATTGAGGTATGCGTTCGGGCTTTTCCATCCGCTTCTTCCAGAAATCACTTTTTTTACTCTGTTTTCTTTTATTCGGATGTTTCGAATACGAAGAGACTCTCACTATCAATTCCAACTTAAGCGGCACTTTGGAAATCTCTTATATGGTTCCGACCAAACGTAAGTCGGAAGAATCATTGATCAAATTCCTTCCCACCAGAAAAGAAGAGATCCAAAACCGATTGAATAAAGGATTTTTTTCCAAAAGCCTCATATTAAAAGATTATACCTTTCAAAAATTAGAAAGTTCCGAAGCCGAGCCTGGCGCATTCCGAGAAAAAGCAAAAGTCACTTACAAGGTTGATTTTACGGACATTTCTCAATTGGAAAATGTACTTCTCGGAAACGTTCAGATCAAAAAAGAAAAGGCCAATACGATCTATATCAAAAGAGAATTTCCTTCTATCAGCAAATCCTTGGAATCCATGCAGATGGACGGAGAGAAAAAGATCCTGAGTGAAACTTTAAGACTCATCCGAGGAAATGCACTCAATTTTAAAGTGAATTTCCCGATCACTTCCGTTTGTTATACGAACCGAGGAGAACAAGGTTTAGGGAGGCTGGTTTATAGATTACCTCTCGCGGATACTGTGGAGAAGTTCGGAAATAAATCCTGGGATTACAGGATCACCTTCGTCTATTAAATTTCTAGGTGAAGATTGGGTGCTTGCCGCAAGGCCTTCGGCACATTGCCCTTTGGGCAACGTCGGCAAGCTTGTGCTTAGGGTGATTTTGTTTAGATGTGAATTGTGAATTGCTGCCACGTTGTTGGGCCGGGCAGCTTGATGTGTGGATTTGTATGTGATGCTGCCACGTTGTTGGGTAGGGCAGCTTGATGTGTGGATTTGTATGCGATGCTGCCACGTTGTTGGGTCGGGCGGCTTGATGTGTGGATTTGTATATGAAGCTGCCACGTTGTTGGGTAGGGCGGCTATTACTATAAGATCCCCAAGTCGTTACAATACTTTCCGAATAGTTCGAAACCCTTGCGGTCGCTTTCCGTTATTTCATAATGTAGTTCTTGGGTGAGATAAGTTCGGACCAGGTCGGCAGGGAGTCTAGATTCTTTTTCGATGATTTCTTCGATATGAGCAAGGCCGTATTTTAAGGAATCCTCATAGAAACTGTCAGGTAATTCTAACGGTTTTTTAGAGGCCCAAAGTGCGAAGATGAACGAAGTCCCTGTGGTTTCATACCACCATTCCGCTAGGTCTTTTACATCGTACACTTCCGGATCCCATTCTGCGAATAACGCGTTGTCCCCGAATAGCATATGGGACCCTCTTCCGATGGAAATCTCCTGTTTGATGATCTTTGGATCCGTAGGGGCAACTTCCGGCAATTGTCCGGAATCGTTATGTACTAACACCCTAACCAAGGCCATACTTGTCCTGGAACCGTTATCTGTGAGTATTCGGTAAGGAGGGTAGGCTTCCTTTTTATTTTTGAAAAACTTTATGGAGCGTACCTGATCGGAGGCGCAGACCCCAACTTTCATAGAAACGGAAAGTACGTCGGAGTTTCTAAGACATTCGATCGAGGAGATCAACCCTACGTCCACCAGGCCCCGTAATAGATAATCCTTTAATAGGGAGGGATTTTCCGGTACGACTATATGTTCTGAATTTTGCTCGAATCCCCAGGTTAAGGGACGGGCATTCAGATGTTTGACGATTCCAATTCTCACTTAACGTATTTTTCCAGAAAAAAGATCCGTATTTTCCGCCTATTTACCAAAAAAACGACACTTCACTTCTAAGCCAGAAAAATTAGTTTTTCCTTTTCTTTTCCAGGCAGTTTCCCGACTGTATTCCGAGGTAGGGACCAATTCGTCCAATCTTATGGAATGAGTCCTTCGGAACCGATGCTGATCAAAGTAGATTATGAGATCCTAAACGGTGATCATGAGGCTTTGCGTGCCTACTTGAATTCACATGTAGAAGGGAATCCTGCATCCGTAATTTTAGATCTGGATGAAGTGCAGGTGATTACTTCGGTCGCTTTAGGGACTTTGGTAGCGTTTGCAAATCGTCTCCGGGGCCAGGGTATTCTTTTGGAAACGATCAATGTCAGTCCTAAATTACTGGAAATTATTAAGTTAGTCTCTTTGGACCAGGCATTGGGTATTCGCTGATTTATGGATGAAAGTTTTTCCAGTTTTTCTCAGATAACGGACGAAGAATTCAAATTCATTAAGGATTTGATGTATAAGGAAACCGGAATATTTCTGGCGGATCATAAAAAGATAATGGTCCAATCCAGGTTGAATTCCAGGGCCAGAATGTATAAGATGCAGAATGTTTCGGAATATATCCGAGGTCTGCAGGCCGATCGTAAGTTTTTCCAAAGCGAACTTACGGAACTTATTAATCGTATCACCACCAATAAAACCGATTTTTTCCGCGAAAACCATCATTTCGAATTTTTAAAGGAAACCTTCTTTCCTTCCGTTGAGGAGAAGGCTTTGAAGTCCGGAAAAAAGCAGCTACGCATCTGGTCCAGCGCTTGTTCCACCGGGGAAGAGCCTTACTCGATCGCAATCACTTGTGCGGAATATTTTATGCACAAGCCGGGTTGGGATATTAAAATTTATGCATCCGATATCGATACGAACGTGGTACAAACCGCTCAAGAAGGTATTTATAAAGCGGATCGTTTGGATCCGGTCAGTGAGACTCTCAAAAAAAGATATTTTCTAAAAGTGAAGGATCTGACCGGCAAAAATCAGGACACCTATCAAGCAAAACCTGAGATCAAGTCCATGATCGAATTTCATAAGGCAAATCTTTTAGAAACTCCTTATCCGATACGGGAGAAAATGGATTGTATCTTTTGCAGAAACGTGATTATCTATTTCGATAAGCCTACCCAAAAGAAAATTTTCGAAAATTTCGAACATGTGCTGAAGGATAGAGGGCTTTTGGTGATAGGCCATTCCGAAACTCTATTCGGTATCTCGGAAGCGTACAAGTTCTTAGGTCATACTGTATATCAGAAAAAGCCTATAATTTAATCTTGATCGGGGAGTGTTTTATGTTTCGGACATTTTATATTCTTCTAATAATAACTCTTTTTTCTTTCTCTTCCTGCAAGAATAAGGAAGACAGGGAACTTGTAGAATGGGTGGAGAAGGGCGCCCTAGTCCTGGATGTTAGAACTCCGGATGAATATGAAAAACGTCATTTTCCCGGAGCTGTCAATATTCCGATCGATAGTTTACCGTTGAGATCAGATGAACTAGGCCCGAAGGACAGGCAAATCATTTTATATTGTCAATCCGGCGGCGGACGTAGTCAAAGAGCCAAATCCCTCTTAGAGGAAAAAGGTTTTTCTCATATACGGAACGCCGGGGGAATCGACCATCTATTTTCGGTAATATCAAGTGAGTAACGGAAAGGTTCTCTTTCGGGCGATTATAATTTGAATTTTTCGGAGATATTTTTGAGTATCTCCGCCGTATTAGACAAATTCCTGGAGGAAGAAGACATCTGTTCCGCTCCGGATGCAGTGTTGATCGTATGTTCGTTGATCTGCATGATCACCTGAGAAATTTCCGAGACAGCTTTTTTCTGCTCATCCGCGGCTAATTTTACCGCTTCCGATTCGGTCTTTACTTTACCTGCGTTATCCGTCACTGCTCGATTTATATTTGTTTGGGAGCCGGTGATGGAATACAATCTGTCCATTGCATCCGACACTTGATCCACATTCCGGATGATCGCGTGGATGATCTCAGTAGATGCCTGGATCCCTTTGGCTCCGCTGTCCAGTTCTCCCGTGTTTTTAGAGATCATTGCGGAGATAGATTTGATAGAAGAAGCTGTCTTTTCTGAAAGTTTGGAGATCTCTTCTGCAACAACTGCGAACCCTTTTCCTGCTTCCCCTGCTCTCGCCGCTTCTATCGCTGCATTCAATGCGAGCAGTTGGGTTTGGTCGGAAATATCGTTGATGATTCCGATGATAGCAGTCATTTCTCCGGAGGATTTGAGAATATTCGAGATCATCGCATTCATTCCGGACAGGGATTCTTCTCCCTTTTTTGCCTGAAGGGAAATAGACTTGGCCATGTTTAGGGTATTCTGAATCTCTTCTCCGATTTGATTCACACTTTGGGAAAGTTCTGTGATCTTTATCTGGAATTCCGAAATATTCCGGTACTGATTGTAGATGGAGCCGGAGATATTGTCCATCCCCGCGGACATCTCTTCCACAGTTGCTGACATTTCCTCGGTAGAAGCCGCCGTGGATTGGGCTCCATTGGAGAAATTTTCCGAACTCGCGGATAATTCTTCCGCGGAAGATGCAAGTTCTTGGGAGATCTTTTGGATCTCTCTTACCGACGTTCTTAGACTTTCTAAAAACGAATTGGTATCCTTACTTAGGTCTCCTATCTCGTCTTCATGGTAGATCTTTAGGCTCGCAGTCAGATCGCCTGTGGACATGGAGCGGAATAGTTCTCTCGCTTCCTGTAAAGGATGAAGACGAATATTTACTATTTTATAAATAATGAATATGGAGGCTACCAGGAAGACGAACGCAAATGCTATGATCCTAAATAACATTTGATGGACTACTTCTGCAAGTTCGTCCTTGGACACCACTGCAGAAACTCTTAGGCCGTACTCCGGAACATCGTAAACCGTGGCAATTTTTTCCTTTTTGAAAAAATACTCCATATGTTGTTCGGAAGGGAGGGTTAGTAGTTTTTTACCCCAATCCGTTTTGCTCAGATCTAATTTTAGTATCAGCGACTTATCGGGATGTCCCACTACAACTCCGTTCATGTCCGTGATCGCTATGTATCCGTCCGATCCGATCGTAATTCCGTTCACTATAGTCTCTGTCATTTTGTTAAGAGAGATCGCAAAACCCAGGATACCTACTATTTGATTTCCTTCCTTAGTCGGAACCGTAAGAACAGCAACCGCTTCCCCAGTCACTGGAGAAGGGTTTACCTTACTTAAAAGATTTTTTCCCTCTAATGCAGCCTTTATATTTGCGTCAAAGCCGGTCCCTCCCCAGCGAAAATTGTTCGCTTTGCCTGTGGCATCTGCGAAAACCAAGGGATTTTCCTCCGGGGTGGATAGGAACACATTCTCGTAAGTATCATATTTTTTGAATATATTTGCGAGTATGGGATTCAGACTTCCCTTATCCCTTGCTATCGTAGCTTTGATGAACGGAGTATTGGAATTTACGAACTCGGCCAAAGTGGTTTGCTGATCGAAGAAGAACTTGATATGTTTTCCGGCTAATTTCGAGACCTTTTTCATCTCGTCTATGTAAGCTTCTTCCACGTATTTTTTGGCGGTAAAGTATGCGAAGGAGGAAATCCCCACCGTAAGTAGAACGATAGTGACCGTACTTACTGCTAGGATGATGATCTTTAAACTGTTTCTTTGCATCGTAGGGGTTAAACCGGGATCGAATTAGATTTTAAATTTTTCGGTTATGTTTTTTAATATTTCCGCTGTGGTGGCAAGGTTCTGCGCAGAGGAAGACATCTGTTCCGATCCCGAGGCAGTATTTAAAGTATGCTCGTTGATCTGAGTGATCACCTGGGAGATCTCTCTTACGGCTCTTTTTTGTTCATCTGTTGCGAGTTTTACACCTTCTGCCTCCGTTCCTACACGATCCGATTGTTCGTCCACGGACTTGTTTACGGATTCTTGCGCGGAAGTGATCTCGAATAGGTGACTCATTGCTTCCCCTACGGAGTCTACGTTTTTGATGATGCTATGTAAGATCTCCACAGAGGAACGGATCCCTTTGGCGCCTTCGTCCAATTCGGAGTTGTTCTTATTGATCATCTCTCCGATGGATTTAATGGAGGAAGCCGTTTTAACTGAAAGTTTGGAGATTTCTTCCGCAACAACTGCGAATCCTTTTCCAGCTTCTCCTGCTCTTGCCGCCTCGATGGCTGCATTCAATGCGAGCAACTGTGTTTGGTCGGAAATATCGTTGATAATTCCTATAATGGATTTCATTTCTCCGGAGGACTTCAGGATATTTTCTATCATATTGCTCATTCCTGTTAGTGAACTTTCGCCTCTTTTCGCTTCTCGGGAAATGGATTCTGCGATCTGCAGGGTATTTTTGATCTCCGAGCCTATCTTTCTGACTCCGGAAGACAGTTCTTTTATTTTAGTATGAAATTCTAATATATTCGAGTATTGCCTATCGGTGACCGAGGAGATATTTTCCATTCCTGCGGACATCTCTTCCACGGTTGCCGACATCTGCTCGGATGAAGCAGCGGTGGATTGAGCGCCGGTCGCAAAACTTTGGGAAGAAACCGTCAATTCCTCCGCAGAAGAAGCAAGTTCCATCGCGATACGTTGGATATCTTTCAAAGAAGATCTTAGGCTGGCAATAAAAGAATTCAGATCCGCACTCATTACGCCAATCTCATCGTTGTATACGACTTGGATGTCCGAGGTTAGATCTCCTTGCGACATGGTTTGGAAAAGCCTGCTCGCATTTTCCAATGGATCCAGTCTCTTCTTTAGAAGAATATAAAATAGAAAAACGGAAATTCCTACTGTGATTAAACTTGTAAGCCCTATAGAAAGCAGAAGTTCTACTAATGCTTCCCTAACTTCCGCTTTGGGTTGGATGGCAATTACGGTCATTCTCCATTGGTCCAATCTGGAAACGGTGGAGTAACGATCCGCTCCTTTGAAACTGAATTCGAAAATTTCTCCTGATTTCAATTCCAACATTTTTTGGCCGTAGGGTTCTTTAGCTACATCCAAATTCATGATCATTTCCTTCTTAGGATGAGCGATCACCAAACCGGTTTGACTCATTACGGAAACATAACCTTGCTCCCCA
Source organism: Leptospira sp. B5-022 (assembly GCF_000347035.1). GTDB lineage: Bacteria > Spirochaetota > Leptospiria > Leptospirales > Leptospiraceae > Leptospira_B > Leptospira_B cinconiae. Next base: position 222,941 of record NZ_ANIJ01000014.1, on the reverse strand, counting down.
ATTCGGATCTTATTGATCACTTTTTCCGAGATATCCTCGAAGGAGAGGGCTATGTTCAAAACTCCAATGATATTCGCTCCGTCACGTATCGGAACGGAGATCACAGCAACCGGAAGTCCTGTGATGGGAGATTTTTGAGGAGGACCTAAGTAATGTTTTCCTTCTTTTACTGCGGCGACATTGTCCTTTAGCTCGTCACCTTTCGCTTTATAACCTAGAGATCTTCCATCCAAACTATCCGCTAGGATCCTTTTTTCTCCATCCAAGCTCATAACGAAAATGTTCTCGTAAACCCCGTATCTTTGGTGGACTTCTTTAAAGAAGTCGCCCGCAATCGGTTTGCCTGTGATAGCAGTTTGTATGGCTCTTGGATCTGCGGCTAACGTTTTTGCTACGTTGGTATGGGTTAATAAGAATGCGTCGAACTCTTGAGCGACCACTGCTACGACATTCTGCATTTGATTCAGATGGTTTTCAGTGATTTTTTTCTGACCGAAGTAGTAGGCATTCCCCGAGATCAATAACGTTAATACTGTGAGAATGACGATGCCTGCGCCTAGAAGGATGAACTTTAAACTGCTTTTCTGCATACCAATAATAAAGCCTTCCCGAAGAGGCTAAGAAGTAATAAAAATTTGTCGGCCTAATCGGACAATTCCTTTCAGGCAGTTTAGCACCAGAGCGGATTTTTATTTATGGAGAGACGCATTGTATCTAGTAAAGTGTAGTAGTCAAGAATTTAGTGCTTTCGTGTTAGTTTCTATCTCAAAAGTACTTTAAAATAGTCTGGAATGAATTCTTTGCCAAAGTGCGAAGTCAAAAGGGCGTCATGTGCTCAGGGATTTGTACAGGATGTGCAAGTGAAGGAGAAGCTAAAGTATAGAAAACTGGTACGGTTCTTAGTTGCGTTTTGGATGAGCGGGTAGAACTTGGAAAACGAATTGGAACCTGTCCATTATTCGGTGCTCTATCGGGAGATACTTACCTTTTTCCTTTCCGTATTCGATAAGGACCGAGAACTCCTTTTTTTAGACGGAACAGCGGGAGAAGGAGGACATAGTCTTCTACTATTAGAACAATTCCCAAATTCTAAACTGGTTTTAGTGGATCGGGACTCTGTCATGTTGTCCAGGGCTAAAACAAGACTTTCCGCTCATTCTTCCAGAGTGATTCCTATCGAAGCCAATTTTTCGGATCTCGATTCCGAGTTCTTGAACAGCTTCGGGATTTCCAATCCGCCGGACGGCATTCTTTTGGATTTGGGGATTTCTACCTTTCACCTTTTACACGCAGGAAGAGGTTTCAGTTTTCGAGAGAATGAACCTTTGGATATGAGACTTTCTTCTTCCGGTGGGATCTCGGCAGAAGACGTGATCAATACGTATCCGGAAAAAGTTTTAAGTAAAATTTTTTACGAGTATGGGGAAGAGCGTTGGACCAAGAAGATCGTAGAAGCGATCTTAGAAAGAAGAAGACATTCTCGGATCGGTTACTCGGGAGATCTTGCACAATTGGTTTCCAGAGTGATTCCCAGAAAGTTTTGGCCTCCGGGTAGACACCCGGCGACTCGGGTCTTCCAAGCTCTGAGGATCGAAGTGAACCAGGAACTTCTTCATATAGAGATCGGGGTAAAAAAACTTTTGGATCTGGTCGCAAGGGGCGGGCTCTTACAAGTGATCTCTTTTCATTCACTGGAAGATAGGATCGTTAAAAACTTGTTCAGGGACTATGCAAGAACTGGAGAAGCGAAACTTCTTACCAAAAAGCCCGTGCTTCCGACGGATGCCGAGATGAAAGAAAATCCTGCTTCTCGTTCCGCAAAATTACGTGTCATCCATAAATCCCTTCCGACCGATATTGAAGAGGAAGAGGAGGATGAAGAAGAATGAGTAAGGTTTCCGAATTTTTATCCATCCGTCTTTGGCCTGATCTAGGTTTTTTGTTTCGAATATTCGGTTGGATAGTACTCCCTTTTAGTATCGTACTTTTATTCGTTTGGCAGAATGTACAGGTTTCTAGACTAAACAGAGAACTATCAATCGCCTCCCAAGAAAAAGAAAAACTTTTAAAGAAAAATGACGATTTAAAGATCGGAATGGCGACTTATACTTCTGCACGTAGGATAGAAGCTTTATATCGTAAAACTTATCATTATTTGCCGATCACTGTAGGTGATCGTATTATTACCGTGACTCTTCCTCCGGAAAGAAACGAGGCGGAACTTGAAACTTTCAGAGCTCCTTGATCTTTTTCCGAATATTAAATTAATTTCAGGTTCTTATACTTCCGACGATAAGATTGAATTTGTCCGCACTGATTCCAGAAAGTTAGGACCGAATGACCTATTTTGTCTCCCCGATTCTTCGGGAGATAAGGGAGCAGAATACGCCAAGGCCGCTTCCTCTAAATATATATTAATAGGATCTAAATTACAAATTCCGAAATTAGAAAACAAGATCGTTCTTAGAACTGATCTGGACCCGGAAAGTTTAGCCGGTCCGATCGCTTCTATTATTTTAGATAATCCCTCTTCCAAACTAAAAGTGATAGGAGTAACAGGGACTAACGGTAAAACTTCCTTAACTCATATCTTAGCTTACTTGGGAGAATCTCAGGGAAAATCCTGCGGGATCATAGGAACCACAGGCGTAAAATTTAAGGGTATATTATCCGACACAGGATACACCACTCCGGATCCAAGTAGCCTTCAAGCCATTCTGAAAGAAATGTACGATTCGGGAGTGGAATATGTTTTTATGGAGGCGAGTTCTCACGGTTTAAAACTCGGAAGAACCAACGGGGTCCAATTTAAGGCAGGAGTATTTTCTAATCTCACTCAAGATCATTTGGATTTTCATCCGGATATGGAAGATTATCTAAAAAGTAAGGCGCTTCTGTTTTCTTCCGTAGCTTCCTATCCGGAAACTTTCGGTGTTATAGATTCGGATGCTCCCGGTGGAAAAGATTTTAAATCCACAGTAGAGGTTTCTTCTCCGGCCCTAAAACTTTTCTCCCTCGGTAGAAATTCAGGAGAATTCGAGATCCATTCCGAATCATTCTCCTTGGAAAAAACTTCTTACCTGATCCGTCTTTCCGAGGTTTGGGGCGGAGATACGAAGATTACCACAAATCTTCTTGGCGGTTTTAATGTAAGGAACACCGCGCTTGCATTTGTGACCGCACTGGGATTGGGTTGGGATAAAAGATCCCTTCTATCCGCTTTGGAAAGTATTCCTCAGATTCCGGGAAGATTTCAGATCTACTATAGTAAGGATAGGTCCAAAATGGCGGTCGTGGATTATGCTCATACTCCGGATGCCCTGGAAAATATTTTGAAAAGTATCCGAGAATCGAAACCGAAAGAACTGATCGCACTTTTCGGATGTGGTGGGGATAGGGACAAGAGCAAACGTCCTAAAATGGCGAAGATCGCTCAAGAACTTGCAGACAAGGTGATTCTCACTTCCGATAACCCAAGAACGGAAGATCCGGAAAGTATCTTGGATGATATACAAGCAGGTTTTTCCTCCGGATACTCCCCAATGCTCAGAGAAGTGGATCGAGCAAAAGCCATTCTATACGGGATCTCCCACTTGAAAGAAGGCGGCTGTCTTCTTGTAGCCGGAAAAGGACATGAAGACTACCAGATCATAGGTAGGGATAAAAGGTATTTTGACGACGGGCAAGAGATCCAAAAGGCATTCGGTTCCTTCCATCAATAATCACAATCCTCCTGAAGTCTCGGGCGCGGTATGCTAGATATAAATTTCCAGATCCAAAAAAAATGGCCCAGATCCGGACTTACGTCGATAATTAAGTCGGAGAAGAAGATTTCCTTTTTTACGTTTACTCGTATTCTGCACGGATGAATCTGTCTTCCTAGAAACGATATGTTTTATTTTTTATACGAAAGATTTTTCCAAGATCTAGATTCCTTAAGGCTTTTCAGCTATGTAACCGTTCGGGCCTTGATGGCCGGATTAACTTCCATGTTCCTGACTTTTTGGTTCGGGGGAAGGGTGATCGATTTTTTACACGGATTAAAATTCAGGGAAAGTGTACGGGACGACGGACCGAAATCTCATAGCTCCAAGTCGGGGACTCCTACAATGGGCGGTCTTATGATCGTATCCGCTTTGGTTGTATCCGTTTTACTTTGGGGAAATTTAAGAAATTCGAATGTTCTTCTCTTACTAATTTGTTCTATTTCATTCGCTACCTTAGGATTTATCGACGATTATATGAAGTCGGTAAAAAAGATCAAGGGTGGAATGAGAGCCCGCACTAAGTTTGCCGCTTCGGTGGTTTTAGCCGCGATCTTTTGCGGAGTTTTTTTGTATTCTACGGGAGAGGCTCCGAAAGGTACTACAGGTAAGATCCTATTCCATTTGACGGATCTATTCTTACCTTTCGTGAAAGGGCCGATCCTGTCTTGGGGATATTTCGCGATCCCGTTTTCGATTTTAGTAATATTAGGATCTTCTCATGGAGTCAATCTGACCGACGGTTTGGACGGTCTTGCCGGCGGGACCGCAGGGATTGTTGTCGGAACTCTCGGGTTGATAGCTTACGTTTCCGGAACACCTGTCGCTGCAAATTATTTAAATATTCCTTATCTTCCTCATGCGCATGAATACAGTGTTTTCCTTGCAGCATTGACGGGAGCATTGATCGGGTTTCTTTGGTTCAATAGTCATCCTGCCCAGGTTTTTATGGGAGATACCGGGTCCTTATTTTTAGGAGCCACCATCGGGCTCACCTGCGTAATGTTAAAAAAGGAGATCCTACTTATTATTTTAGGCGGGATTTTTGTCGCAGAATCCTTGTCTGTGATCCTACAAGTCGGTTCTTTTAAGCTGACTCAAAAAAGGATTTTTAGAATGGCTCCATTACATCACCATTTTGAATTGGGAGGGGTGCCTGAAACAAAAGTGGTCATCCGCTTCTGGATAGCAGCCATTATTTTAGCGATCATCTCCTTATCTAGTTTGAAAATACAATGAAGGCGCTCGGGAGAAAGTTCAAAGATTTTTGGGAATCTCCCGATTCCCCTTTCGATCTGGTCCTAGTAGGATCCGTGTTCTTTCTTTTACTCTTCGGAATATGTGTGATGTATTCCAGTTCCTCAGTCACAGCATGGAGAGAATTCCAAGACTCGGAGTATTTTTTAAAAAAACAATTGGTCTGGGCCGTTATCGGTCTTGTGGTTTTTTTCTTCTTTGCGAATTTTCCTTACAAACGTTTGGAAAAATTCGCGTTAGGCGGAATTATAATCAGCATTCTTCTTTTGGTCTTAGTTTTTATTCCGGGCATTGGAAAGTCGGTCGGGACTTATTATGGAAGGAACTTCCATAGATGGATCGGGATCGGACCTTACCAATTACAACCTTCCGAGATCGCTAAATTGGCGGTGGTAGTTTATTTATCTTCTCTCATGGTAAAACTAAAATTAAAAGAGAATCGAGATCCTAAAAGATTTATTATTCCTGCGTTACTATTACTCTCTGTCCTGATTTTGATCTTAGCGGAGCCCGCATTCGGGACCACGATGGAAATTCTATTCGTTGTGATTGCTTTCGTATTTTTATTCGGATTTCCCGTCCGTAACCTTCTTCTTGTAGGTTTGGTATCTCTTCCTTTAGCGTATCTTCTTATCAGCCAAGTAGGTTATAGAAGGAAAAGAATGGAAGTTTGGTTGGATCCATACCGCTTTCGTTACGATGAGGGTCACCAATTAGTGACTTCTTTTAGGGCCTTTTTGGACGGAGGCTGGTTTGGAAATAAGTTGGCCAGCGGATATGCCCATAGATATCTAACCTATAGTCATACTGACTTCGTTCTTGCCACCTATGTGGAAGACTTCGGATTTATAGGATTTTTATTCTTCTTTACTTTGGTTATGGTTCTTCTTTCCAGAGTGTATGTTCTTCTCAAAAGAGTAGATGATCCGTTCGGTTTTTATTTGGGAGCGGGCCTATTGTTTATTTTAGGGACCCAGTTCGTTATTAATAGTTATGTGGTCACCGGTCTTTTCCCGATCACAGGGATCAGCTTGCCGTTTATGAGCTATGGAGGATCTTCCCTTCTCGTGGTTTTGGCGGCCTTCGGAATTCTTGTCAATATAACTAGAAAAGAAAACATAGGCGTATGAGATCGGTTTTAATCGCAGCCGGAGGGACCGGAGGCCATATTTCCCCAGGGGTTGCGCTTGCGGAAAGTCTTGTGGACCGAAAAGATTCCTTAGGGATCTCTAACGTTTTTCTACATTCTTTGATCCGAAACAAGGATAATCCGGATTTAAAACAAGCTCCTTGCGAAGTAGTCTGGCATAATACTCCTTCTCTTTCCGGAAATTTTCTTTTATTACCTTTTCGATATATATTCCAACTTGTCCGATCCTGGATCAAGTTCAGGCAGCTACGAGTGGACGCTGTGATCGGGATGGGCGGATATTCCAGCGTTCCGGCACTCTTATACGCGGTGATCTTCGGCAAAAAATTGTATTTATGCGAACAGAATTGTATCCCTGGAAAAGTGAACCGGATATTTTTCAGATTTGCGGATAAGGTGTCCTTTAGTTTTCCTCCAAAGGACACAAAGATTTCCTGTAGTTGGGAAATATTAGGAAATCCTTTAAGATCCAAAACGGTCCCTAAACTTGCTTTAAAGTTTAGCGAAAAATGGGATCCTAAAAAGAAAAAACAATTTAACGTTTTAGTAATGGGTGGTTCTCAGGGAGCAAGACAGATCAATAATATGGTAGTCAACCTGATGAAACACGAAATGATCCAGGAAAGGTTCCGTTTTAGGATGTTGACGGGGACCGCGTTATACGACGAGGTTTCCAAAAAGACAAAGGATGCAGACCTGATCTCTTATTCGGATAATATGGCGGAACATTACGACTGGGCTAACCTGGTCATCGCTCGGTCCGGTTCCGGGGTTCTTTCCGAATGTGCCGCTTACGCTCTCCCTATGATCTTGATCCCATATCCTTTCGCAAAAGACGATCATCAAACAGCGAATGCGAAATACATGGAAGCGAACGGTGCAGCAGCCTTGCTCGAGCAACGGGATGAGGACGAAAGCAAACTTTTCCGCATCTTGGACGGATTTGCTCAGAAGCCGGAACTATTAAATGAAATGTCTATTAGATCATTAGAATGTTCTCATGTAGAAGCCTCTACTGAAACGGTAGGTTTCTTTTTCGAAAATACGAAATAATGGAAAGCGGGTCCATCCAAAAAAGACTGGGATTTTCCAAACCTTTTTTCCTCGGCATCGGCGGCTCCGGCATGTCTAGTCTCGCCCATATATTGGCGGATGCAGGTTTCGAAGTTTCCGGTTATGACGGAAAAAAAAGTCAGGTCACCGAAAACTTAGAGAAGAAGGGTGTAAAAATTTTCTCCAAACTTTCCGATCTTGGAGAAAATATTGAATACGACTCCGTAATTTATTCTTCCGCTATCCGATTGGATTCCCATCCTATTGCTTCCTTCTTTAGGCAAAAAGGGGTCCGATTCTTTCATAGATCCGAAGTTTTGCATCTCTGTTTTGAAGATTTGACTTGTATAGCGGTCGGCGGTTCTCATGGAAAGACTACAACGACTGCGATGACCGCCCATATACTCGATGATCTGGGATATTCCCCTTCCGTAATGGTAGGTGGGGATGTTTCCTTTTTGAATGGAGTAGGTGGAAGATTTTCCGCCGGTAAGTTTGGGGTCTTTGAGTCGGACGAATCCGACGGAACATTCTTAAATCATAAGGCCCAAGTGCGTATCCTTACGAATATAGACGAGGATCATCTGGACTTTTATCATACCCGTGAGAAATTATTGGAAGCATTCTCCCGATTTATTTCTTCCGGAACACAAACGGTCGTTTTAGATCTGGATGATCCGGGTATAACGGATTGTTTGGAACTGGTGCAAGATAAATCCAAAATATTCGGCTTTTCTTCCTATAATACCAATGTTAAAGCGGCCGACTTTCGAAATTTAGTACATTATAAAATAGAAAATAAGAAACTGACCTTCTTCCTGAATGGAAGGGAATTCGAGATCAGTTCCCGATTTCCCGGAAAACATTATCTTACGAATTCATTGGCTGGAGTACTTGCGGCTTATTCTATAGGAGCGGATCCTGAAAAAGCAGCCAAGTCGGTTTCCGGATATGCCGGAGTGAAACGCAGGCTGGAATATATCGGAAATAAAAATGGTGTGGATATTTACGATGATTATGGGCATCATCCCACCGAGGTCCAAGCAGTGCTTTCTTCTGTCCGAGAGTTATCCGGAGGAAGGGGAAAGCCTGTGATCCTATTTCAGCCTCATAGATATACTCGGACTAAAAACTTATACGAGGACTTCGCCAAAAGTTTGGACCGAGTGGAAACAGTTCTACTTCTTCCCATTTATTCCGCTGGAGAAGATCCTATCCCGGGAGTCTCTTCCGAACTTATCGCGGACAAAATGAAGATACGGCCTAAAATCCTTTCGGGTAATCTTGGAGCGGATCTATCCGTCCTGAAGGAAATACTTAGCCCCGGAGACGTATTCGTAAGTTTAGGAGCGGGGAATGTTCGGGATTGGGGACTTGGACTTTTGAAGTCTTGAATTCGATTTTCGAATTTCTAATGTGTTTATTCATAAATACAAATAACAGTGATATGTTCTTTTTCTAAATCGGATCATTTCAAAAAGTATTGGACGAATCTTGAAAATCCACCATTTTGACGAGTAGTAGAATGAAGTTAGTAATCAATATACCTTGCTATAATGAGGAAAAAACTCTTTCTGCAGTACTTGCCGAGATCCCTAAAAAGATCCCAGGAATCAAAACGATAGAAGTCCAGATCGTGGATGACGGTTCTACGGATCGCACTTCGGAGATTGCAGCTTCTTACGGGTGTAAAATAATTTCCCACAAAAAAAACTTAGGACTGGGAAGAGCATTCAAATCCGGAGTGGAGGCTGCTCTGGAAAGTGGTGCGGATATTTTCGTAAACACGGATGCGGATAATCAGTATCCTTCTTCTTATATTCCTGATCTGATTGCTCCGGTCATGACAAGTTCCGTGGACATAGTGATCGGGAACAGAGTGCCTTGGAAGGTGGAACATTTTTCTCCATTAAAGAAAACTCTACAATGGTTCGGGAATCTAATCGTTCGAAATCTGATCGGGACCGATATTCCGGATACTGTCTCCGGCTTCCGGGCTTATTCTAGAGAAAGTCTATTAAGACTAAATGTAACCACTAAGTTTTCTTATGTTTTGGATACAATTGTGCAAGCAGTCAAAATGGATCTGACTGTTTCTTCCGTTCCGATCCGTACGAATCCTCCTACCAGAAAGTCTAGGTTATTTAAAAATATATTCCAGCATATGTGGAAGTCCGGTACTTCTTTGGTAAGATTATTGATCATATACAGACCATTTCAATTTTTTGGGGTCTTGGCTGTTACTTCGTTTGTTCCTGCATTAGCGATTGCGATCCGATTCTTGATCTTTTTCTTTTTAGGAATAGGTAAAGGACATGTGCAGTCTTTATTGTTTGCAGTTGTGTTAGTGATTATTTCCGGTCTGTTTTTGGTTTCCGCGATACTGGCGTTTTTGGTCGGGAATAATAGAAAACTCCTAGAAGAAAATCTTTATCATATTAAATTGATGTCTTGGAATCATAGATTGAAGAAAGAAAAATCTCTTCATAAAAAATGAAGACTTGGTCTCGCTCGGATTTGCAGGTTTAGTTATATATTTTTCAAATCCTTTAAATTCTAAATTCACTTAAGATAGTTTAAAATTTCCATGCTGAAAATTGAAAAAATCCTATTCGTATCTTCCACATTTCCTGCTTCCGAGAAAGACGATGTTCCTGGATTTGTGAAGGATCAAGTATTAGCTCTAAAAAAACTACATCCGGAGACCGAGTTTGTAGTTTTAGCTCCTCATGATGCTCGTTCCTATACAAAAAAGGAAACCAAATACGAAGAGTATACGGAGCGTAGATTTCATTATTTCTGGCCTTTTTCCATGGAGAAATTGGCAGGCCACGGGATAATGCCTACATTAAAAAAGAATAAAGTATATTTTTTAATGATCCCCTTATTATTTTTATTCGAGGCTTTATCTTTATTCGTTCTGGTCAGAAAATTTAAACCAGATTATATTTATGCTCATTGGTTTACACCACAAGGCATTTCTGCAGGTATTGTCGGTTTGCTTTCCGGGACCAAGTTTGTTTTTACGAGCCATTCTTCCGATGTGATCATTTTGAAAAAGTTACCTATATTAGGAAGAGCAACAGTCCGTTTTTTTTCCAGGCGTGCTAAAGCAATTACCGTAGTTAGCAAAAGGTCTTTTGAAAAATTGAGATCTTTTTTTCCCGAGAAGGATTGGAACACAATTTCTAGAAAGGTCAAAATTATTCCTATGGGGGTTTATTTGGCTCCAGAGCTTTCGACAAATACTTTGTCTGAAGATAAAAAATGTACCGTCGCTTTTATTGGAAGGTTTGTGGAAAAGAAAGGGATCCACTTTTTGATCCCTGCTTTTGAAAAATATTTCTCCTTCGATCCGGATTCCGAATTAAGAATAGCGGGCGACGGTCCTTGGAGAGACAAACTATTGACTTTGGCAAATTCTGCAAACTTGCCTAAAGATAAGATCCAGTTTGTAGGTTATCTGCAAGGTGAAAAGAAGCGAAACTTTTTACAAGAATCGAACATTATAGTTATTCCATCTATCATTTCCAAAGACGGAGATTCGGAAGGTTTGCCGGTTGTTCTATTAGAAGGAATGGCTTCCGGAAAAATATGTATCGCTACTTTTGAAAGCGGTGCGGACGACATTATAGACGATGGAATAAATGGCTTTTTAATTCCCGAAAAAGATCCTGACGCGATCTCAAATTCTCTTTTAAAAATAAAATCACTCAGTCTTGAACAAAAAGTCAATATCCAGAAAAAGGCGATTGAGACCGCAGCTAAGTTTGAATGGTCTGCGGTTGCAGAACAACATTGGGATTTTTTATTTCGTAATGGATAATAGGATGATGATTAAAAGGCAACGTTTGCTTAAGGGATCTGATCCATGAATATTCTTATCATTACGGATTATTTTCCTCCGGATAAGATCGGAGGAGTAGGCGAAATTGCCAGAAACCTACAGAATTATTACCAGAAAAAAGGAAATGATACTTATGTATTGACCACTGGTAAAAAAAATCCCTCCGACGAATCTTCTAAAGTTTTTAGGACTTCGACCGGATTGATCAAAGGAATATTTTTAGGAAATTTCCGCGTTTTAGGTCTAATCAAAAAATATAATATAGATGTGATCAACCTGCATCAGGCGAGCACTACTCTTTTTTTATTCGCCAAACCTTTTTATCGTCTTCTTGGAAGAAAATTCCCCAAAGTAGTGAACTCATTCCAAGTGAATTATTTTTCCGAATTGAAAGAAGTAAGAAGTGTAAGCATCCAGGGCTACACTTTTCGTCCTCTTTTTAAAGAATATCTGGAAAAATTCGTTTTAGATCCGATGCATATCGTTTTGGATTTTATAGGTTATGTTTTTTCGGATATAATTACCGTGGTCAGCAGCGAAAATAGAAAAGAGTTTTATAATACTTTTTGCAAGGTATGGAAGAAGGAAATTCAGATCATTCCGAACGGAGTAAATCCGAACTTTGGCATTTTACCATTGGATTTTAAAGATGACGATCTGGAAAAACAGTTAAAGAGTAAATTAGTATTAACATATATCGGAGTATTTCGGGTTCGGAAGAGAGTATTCAATCTTCTATTCGCACTCAAAGAAGTAGTAAAAGAAAATAAAAATATAATACTCCTATTAATAGGCGGGGGAAGGAAATACGAAGATAAGGTCATAAATTTAATTAAAGAATTAGATCTTCAAAATAATGTAAAGTTTATCGGTCCTATTCCTAACCAACGAGTTCCTTATTACTTAAAACTTACGGATATTTTTTGCCTTCCGACTTCCTACGAAGGTATGCCAATTGCGATTTTAGAAGCAATGTCTTTGGGTAAGACGGTAGTGACTTCCAAAGTGTCCGGAATGGTGGACTTGATCGAGAACGGAAAAGACGGATTTTTGATCAAGGTAGACGATATAGAAGAAATAAAACGGATCATCTTAGAATTATCAGCTGATCCAATTAAAGTCGTGAATGCTGGCAAAGCCGCTCGCAAAAAAATAGAAAATCGTTATGATTGGGACATTGTCTCTTCCGAGTATCTGGAGGTATTTCGAGGATGAATATATTATATTTACCCGGGTACAGATATCCTGATTCCTTAAAAGAACCTCTTACTTGTGGGGACTTAAGATACAGTTTTAATTTATCCAGAGCCTTAGTCCGACTGGGTCATTCGGTAACAGTGATCAGCAGAAAAGAATCCGAAGATGGGGAATCTTCCGAGTTGGATGGCGTTCATATTTTCAGGTACAAGAGCGAATTACGCAAAATATTTTCTACAAGCTTCGATATTTCCATCAATCGATTTAAGCTTTTCAGGAAATTATACAAAGAAGCAGATCTTATTATATGTAATTCTCCGTTATCCCTAGAACTTTCCTTAAATATCAAGAAACCGATCGTATATATATGCAGCGGACTAGAAGATGTTAAAAATTATAGTTTTAGTTTAGGAGAGATCTTAGGCTATTTAGGCATTAAACTCCTAAGAGATCCCTGCAAAAAAAAGACTTGGAAAATTGCAAAGTATGTAGATACAACCGCAGAAAAAGAAGATAGTACATTATTAAAATGGGGAATTCCGGCGGCTAAGATCAAAACGATCGGTCCCTCTGTGGAATTAAGCAGGTATTTTCCCCAATCCGAAAATCTGAAAGATACATTCAGAAAGAAACTAGGGCTGTCTGATAAGCAAAAAGTGATCCTTTCCGTTTCCAGATTCACTCCAGCAAAAGGATTATTGGAAACTATCTCCGCATTCAAGATACTAAGTGATAAATTCTCAGATCTGGTCCTTGTGTTGATCGGAGTCAGGCATTCCCATAATTCCAGTTATTATGATAAAGTAATCAGTTTGATCCAAGATTCTGGTTTAAAGGATAAGGTAAAAATATTGGAGAATGTTCCGGAAGCAGAGTTACCTTCTTATTACTCCGTTGCGGACTTTGTAAGCGTTTTCTCTAAGGATTACGATCCATTGCCAACTACGATTATAGAAAGTATGGCATGTGGAGCAGTGGTTATTTCCACATATTATGAAACGAGAGAGCAAATGATCCGAGATAAATTTAACGGCATATATGTGCAGGAAAGAGACACAAAAGATTGGGCAGATAAGATTGAATGGCTGCTTCAAAATCCAAGTTTGCCCAAAGAAATAAGATCTCATGGAATCCAAGTGATCCAGGATCGGTTTGACAGCTTGAAGGTAGCTAAACAATATATGGATTTGATGAAATCTTGAAGAAGATTCTCTGATCTAAAAAAGTCATTTTTTATAATAAATATAATCGGAAAAATATGAGCGATTTACATAGACCTAAGAAAATTTTTACCTTTTTAATTTGGGGGGGTTGGTATGGTAGCCGTAATATTGGTGATTCAGCCATCCTCTTAGGGGTTAAAGAATTAATTAAAAAAGCAAATCCCCGGAAAGAATATTATATCCGAGCCTTAACTACGGATCCGGATTACACCGCCACTAAAGGTGTCACTCCGATGAAGGCTTTATTAAAAAAAGATATTATCAATCCGATCCGTTGGTTCCAGATCTTAAAAACTTTTTGGGATGTCGACTTCGTGATCATAAGTGGTGGGACTCCTATTTTCGACCATTCTCACTTAGTGAGGACCTTATATTTCTTTTTACCTGTGATCTTTAGAAAACCTTTCATCCTTTTCGGAGCAGGAGTAAAAAAGATCTATAATAAATACGGAAAATTCTACATACCTTTTGTACTGAATAAGGCAAAGTATAAGAGTGTAAGAGATAGCGGCTCCTTAGAGGAACTGAAAAAATTAGACGTTCAATCCGTGGAGTTTACCGCGGACTCCGCTTTCTTTGCACCTCCTGCAAATGAGAGTGAGTTGGAAGAAGTCTTAAACAGGAACGGTTTAAAACTAAAAGAGAAAAAGTTAATCGTTTCTCCAAGATTCTTATCTCAAGAACAAAAACGACTCTATCTAGAAGAAAAAATGAGCGACGATGTCATCGAAAGCACTCCTGTAAAATTGGCCAAAGCGATCGATTCAATTTCTTCAAAAGTGGATAAAGTTGTGTTTATGGCGATGCACTTTTACGGACCGGATAGCGATCTTCCTTTGATCAAAGAAGTTTTAGGAAAATGTAAATCTAAAAATATAGTATTTATCGACGAAGAGCTAAGGCCGGATGTAGCGATAGCGCTCTTTAAGAACTCATATCTATTATTAGGAATGAGACTACACGCAGTTTTACTTTCTTCTTCTATGGAAACTCCAGTGGTATCTATCGCTTACGAAAAGAAAGTAGTCGATCTTATGGAAAGATTGGAATTGAGCGAATACAATTTGGATCTTTTCAATTTTACCGAAAAAGAACTGATTGCCGTTCTGCAGAAAGCATTTACGAATAGGGCTAAAACCGCAAAACATTTACATGTTAGGATCAATCAGCTGAGGAGCTTGGTTTTGAAAAATTCAAAAACAGTTCTGAGTATAAATGGATAAAAAGAAAAGAAGTACGTATGTTTCGATCGTATTGTACTTACTCATATTATCCTTTTTAGCATTCTATTTTAGAAAAATAGAATGGTCCAAATTTTACGATATAGAATTTAATTGGTTTTATATTCTATTATCCGTTCCGATTAGTTTGTTCATCCGATTTATAAGCCCGCTTGCCTGGGTCTTTTTGATCAAATCCTTCGGACAAAAGATCAATTCGTATCTGCAATTGAATTATGTATACGCCAAGTCTTGGTTAGGCAGATACATTCCAGGTTCCGTGTTATGGATAGCGGGGAAGGTATACTTTGCTACAGAGCAAGGAATTAGCAAAAAAGTATTATTGTTAACTTCTTTTCTGGAGGCTGCGGTTCAGATTTTTACCGGAGCGGTCGTAGCAATTCTATTCATAGTTGCTTCTGATAGGCTTCCTTTTTTACAATCTCAGGTTCGTTATATCTTACTATTAATACTGATCGGATTTGCATTTTTTTTGTATCCGAGCGTTTTTAATTTTATATTTCGCAAAGCATATAAAATCGTAAAAAAGGAAGAGTTAGACGAAGGTATTCGTTTCCGATGGTCTACTCTTTTGCAAGTTGGTATTATATTTTCTCTTATACATGCGGTCAGTGGTATTCCGTTTTTCTTTATTCTAAAAACTGTATATCCCGCATTGGAATATGCAGAATTAGTCTATGTTTCTGGAGTTACGACCTTAGCAGGTGTAATAGGGATCGTAGTGATTTTTGTTCCGAGCGGGTTGGGAGTTAGAGACGGGATCCAGTTGGTATTATTATCTAAAATACTACCTGATGAGATTGTGATCGTTTCTGTAATACTTTTAAGATTGTGGTCTATCGTTCTGGATTTTGCCTTCTGGTCAATCAGTTACGTATTAAAAACTTATTTTGACAGCCCAAAAGTTAACTAAAACGCCTTTTCCGGTCTTTCTCCCACATAATTCCAATGTCCCATTTTCCGATCTTGTCTCGGCTCGGACTTGCCGTAAAGATGTAACGTGTATCTTTCGTCCGCAAGATATTTCGCCCAAAGAGTCGAATCGGGAAGATAGTCCTGGCCTAATATATTTTTCATGGAAGATGGATGAGAAGAAAGTTCTGAAGGAAGCGGAAGTCCCGTGAGACATCTGAGTTGGAGTTGGAACTGGGAGATATTCGCTCCGTTTTGCGAGAAATGACCTGAGTTATGCGGTCTTGGAGCAAATTCATTTAGGACGATCTTATCACCTTTGATAAAGAATTCCAGACCGAATACGCCTACATATCCGATTCCTTTTGCAAGGATTTTGGCGGATTCGACCATTTGTCTTTTGATCGAGTCCGTAAAATTTCCCGGATGGATAGTGGTGTCCAAGATATGATTTTTATGAATATTTTCGGAAGGTGAATAACATAGTGTATTTCCTTCTTGGTCCCTTGCTAAAATGACAGAACCTTCTTTGTCGAACTCGTACCATTCTTCTAAGATCAGATCGAGCGGTTCTTGTCCCAATGAACCGACCCATGCCCTGAATTCTTCTTTGGTTCTGAATTTTGTCTGTCCTTTTCCGTCGTATCCGAAAGAAGAAGTTTTTAGGACAGCGGGGAACTTGGATGTCTCTGCCGCTTTTTCAGCTTCCGCTTTATTTGTGATCGGATAAAAAGGTACAGTAGGAAGTCCTAATTTAGAAAATAATGTTTTTTCCCTGATCCTATGTTGTGCGATCCGGATACACTCCGGACTTGGAAAGACCGGGAGAGAGGATTTTCTGGAATATTCGGAGATGAAGTTCAATTCTCCTCCGGGTATATTCTCGAATTCGAATGTAAGTGCGTCGATGGACCTTAGAAATATTTGAAGTGATTCTTCGTCTTCGTATGGTGCAACAGTCTCATTAGCTCCCACTAAGGAGGCGGGACTATTTCGCTCCGGAGAATAAACGGATACCTGATAACCCATTCGGATCGCTTCTTGGGCGAACATTCTTCCAAGCTGCCCCGATCCCATCACTCCAAGCCTTGCGGGAGGAAGTAGATTTTTTTTCATATTAGGTCTTTGTTCTTGGACAATGCTTCTTCTTTGATATCGTTTCTGTATTGTTCCAATTTTTCGGATAAGTTTTCGTCTTGCAGGGATAGTATTCTTGCAGCTAGTAATCCTGCATTTTTCGCACCCGCAGTACCGATCGCAAGCGTTCCGACCGGAACTCCTCCCGGCATCTGCACTATGGATAATAAACTGTCTAATCCCGATAGTGCCTTACTTTGAACAGGCACTCCTAATACAGGCAGAGTTGTAAGAGACGCCACCATTCCTGGAAGATGGGCCGCACCACCGGCTCCCGCGATAATAATCTCGAATCCTTTGGATCTCGCGGTTTTGGAAAATTCGAATAATAGTTCTGGAGAACGATGTGCGGATACGATCTCGGTATGACTATCTATCCCGAATTGTTTCAGGATGGAGACCGCTTCTTTCATGGTTTCCCAATCGGAACTGCTTCCCATTATAACGGCAACTTTCGTTTTCACACTAGCAAATTCCTTTATGGTCGACTCCGAGGCAAGTCCGAAAACGTTTTAGAAACCGTTGATTCCTGAATTTAATTCTTCTACGGCTCTTTCTAATTTCATTCCTCGCGAGGCCTTCGCTAATAAATAAGAACCCTTGGGTACTTCTCTACGGATCGTATCCACTAAGTTTTTGAGTCCTTCTTCGTTTCCCGGAAAAGAAAAGGATAGAAGGCCGGACTTTGCTTTTTTCCGGAAACTCTTTAGCGCATGAGAAGATTCCGATCCGAATAAAAAGATTCCTTTGCAGTTTTTTAAACTTGCGGCAAAATTTCCGATCTCGGTATGGAACTTACGGGAATAATTTCCCACTTCTTTCATGTCTCCGAGTACTGCATAAAATCCTTCTTCTCCGGAAATTTGGGAGCAAGCCTCCAGAGAAGACAACATGGATTCTCTATTTGCATTATACGTATCGTTTAGAATTTTATAATTTCCTTCTTGGAAATCCAATCGTTTGTCGCCGGATCTGAAGTTTTGAATGCCGTTCTGGATCCAATCCGTAGGAGTTCCTAATTCCTCCAAAACCGAAACACATAATGCCAAGTTTTCCAGGAGTTTGATCCCTGGAAGGCTCCAATCCAAAGAATAATTTAGGAATGAGATCTTAAATCCTTCCCTAGTGGTTTCGACGATCTCTAACCTTCTTTTTAGAGGGATCGATTTGAATTTGATCCCGTAACGTAGGCATCTTCGCTTTAGAAAATTCTTATATTCTCCGGATTCAGGATAGAATAATACTCCATCTTTGTTCATCCCTTCCAGAATTTCCGATTTTGCTTTTGCGATCCCTTTTTTAGAACCTAATAATTCTATATGTGCGGTTCCGATCGTTGTGATAACTGAATAATCCGGCCTTGCCATTTTGGTTAACCTGGAAATTTCCCCGGCATGGTTCATTCCCATCTCGCAGACAACGTATCTGGTTTTAGGATTGATCCTAAATAATGTGAAAGGCACTCCGATCTCGTTATTATAGTTTTTTTCAGTGACTACCAAACCTTCTTCCAAAGGGGAAAGGCAAGAGGACAGGATCTCTTTCGTGGTTGTCTTTCCGCTGGAACCTGTGACTGCGATCAAGACGGGGTTGAATCTGGATCGATGA
This sequence comes from Leptospira sp. B5-022, assembly GCF_000347035.1. Taxonomy (GTDB): domain Bacteria; phylum Spirochaetota; class Leptospiria; order Leptospirales; family Leptospiraceae; genus Leptospira_B; species Leptospira_B cinconiae. The sequence goes on along the minus strand of NZ_ANIJ01000014.1, from coordinate 204,552 downwards.
AATGAAGCCAGTTTTCCTAGAGCGAGTAATGTGTCCTTGACTTGGATCGCTTTCGATCTTTGTTCCTGGGTGAGAGTTTCTAAAATTGGATGGCCTTTCTCGCATAAAAAATAAGAGGTTCCTTTTTCCAAGGCATCTAAAATAAATACATGTCCGTCCCGATTTCCCCTCAAGGGTACGAATAAACTTCCCGGTTCCACCATTCCGGATACCGTGCTTATGCTTGTGATCTCCGATTCTTTTTGAAAGGAGAAGTCCGACGGGCATTGTAATATCCTTCTTACTGTTTCCGGATCGTATTGGAATGGGGCTTTCATGCGCCCAATATCTTCCCTCCTAAAATACTCGCAGTCTATTTTTAAAAATTCCTCTTGCAGAGTTCCGGTCCGGGTTATCAAGTATGCGGATGCGAAAAACCAAGGTTGTTTTAATCGGTTTGGGACGGATCGCTTCTTCCTTGGAAAAAGATCCATATCGGTCCAAACCTTGCACTCACTCCGGGGTCCTATTTTCTTCTTGGGGGAAAAAGAATTTTGAACTTGTGGGGGGAGTGGATCCGAATCCGGATAAAAGGGAGACGTTTCGCAAACAGTGGAAATTCCCCCGAGATCTGACCTTCTCCGATCCAGATCATTTTCCTTCTAATATAAAACCGGACCTTGCGATCATTTCAAGTCCTTCCGAATCTCATTATCGTAATGCGTTGGAATGGATCGAAAAAGGTATTAAAAATTTTCTGATCGAAAAACCGGTTTGTGAGACTTTCCTTCAGGCTAAGGATTTGGAGAAAATTTCGCGTAAAAAAGGGATCCGTATTTGGATCAATCATGAGAGAAGATACCATCCCAAATATCTATGGGCTAAGGAGGTTCTGGATTCCCGCAAGTACGGACCTATACGAACGATCCGCGCCTCGGTTTTGACTTCCGCCTTGTCTCCGGGTAGAGCCTTCCAAGGAAGGACAGGACCCTTATTCCATGACGGAACTCATGCAGTGGATTTGGTGTATTGGTTTTTGGGTAAACCGGATCGGATCCGATCTTCTTTAACTAGAAGAAAGGGAATTCCGATAGAAGATCGAGCGCTCGCGTTCTTGGAATATAAATCCGGCCCTGCCGTGTTTTTGGAGGCGGGGGGAATGAGAAAATATTTCCAATTCGAAATGGATATTATGACCGAGGAGGCCCGTATCCTTCTTTCCAATGACGGTATGAGACTTTTTGTTTCCAAACCTTCTAAGAAATACAAGGGATTTAATAGTTTGACGGAAGTCTCATTTCCCGAAAAATCATTCCTCGGATCGAACCCCTTTATGAACCTTTATGCGGAGATACACAAAGTTCTTACGGGAAAATCGAAAGGAATGACCGGGGACATCGGAGAAAATCTAGGCATCATGGAACTTTTACATAAGATCAAGACCGGCGCCGAGATCAGAACGGTTTCGGAAATCTAATCGTATGCAGGTAAGCCCCCAGTCCACAAATTCCAATCAATTACCTTCTTATTCCGCAAGAGGAAGATACTACAGAGGGAGTTTCTTTCTTTGGAAAAAAATATTCAGTCTATTCTGGTATTATAAATTCGTAAGATTATTTCTTTCATCCAAATCTAGAGAAGAAAGAGAATTAGAATTTTATAAATCATTGGGCTTAGAATGTAGGGACTTCTTCCTGAAGATGGGAGGAGTATACATAAAACTCGGTCAATATTTCGCGTCACTATCTCATTTATTCCCTGAAAGTTTTACCGATCCTTTGCAAGATTTGCAGGATCGTGTTCCCCCTCATCCTTTTGCGGAAATTAAGGAAAGATTCAAAAAAGAATTCGGAAAAGAGATTGCGGAAGTTTTTCCGGATATTTCGGAAGCACCTCTCGCTTCGGCATCCATTGCTCAGGTGCATTCCGCCACTTTTAAGGGAGAAAAAGTAGCGGTTAAAATTTTATATCCCGGCATCGAAGATATAATCGAAAAAGATCTAAAGGCCGTTCGTAAATTCCTAAAAAGGATCAACCGATTCCTGGTCCGATTCGATTTTAAGATCGTACATAAGGAAATTGCAAAGTTAGTCGGTAGAGAAACGGATCTTCGATTAGAAGCGGAGTCCATGGATCGTATGGCAAGATATTTTGCGGAAGAGCCGGATTACGTTTTTCCGAAACTCATCCCAGAATGGAGCGGTAAGAGTGTTTTGACCGCTCAATTTATTGAAGGGATCCGTATTACTCAGGCAGGCACTTTAAAAAAAGGACAAGCTAAGTCCAGACCGGTGGACCTATTGATCAGAGCTTATATTCTTATGATATTCGAATATAGGTTTTATCATGCGGATCCTCATCCGGGAAATATGATCTATACTCCGGATGAAAAACTTTGTTTTATAGATTTCGGAGCAGTGGGAGAAATTCCTCCCAGCCAGGCAATTGCACTTAGAAAGATTATACTATGCGCAATGACAAAGGACTATCCGGCACTCGTAGAGGCATTGGATGAGTTGGGACTCGTTTCCAAAAAAGCGGATAGGGATAAGGTAGAGGAAGTAGTCCGCTATTCCATGGAAAAACTGTCCAAGTTCCTATCTGATACGGACTCTTTTCAAAATATCAAGTTTGAGCAGATCCATACTCCTGAAGATCTGAAATTTCTAAAAGAGATCAATTCCAGTCTTCGCGGGCTTCTCCGAATGATCCAATTGCCGACCGCACTTGTTCCTTTGGAAAGAGTGCTCGGCCTTCTAGTCGGGATTACTGCAAGCCTGGATCCGTATCGTACTGTCTTGGATTATGGGGAAAAACCGTTTAAGGGCCTGGTCTTCCAAGGAGAGAACCAATGGCAGAAGGTATTGGTCCAGGAAGGCGGTATTTGGGGTCAGGCCGTTTCTCTGCCTGGGGAATTATTACAGGCGGTTAAAAATTTAAACCGAGGCAAGCAGGCCTATAAACTTCCGGATCTGGAACAACATACCAAGAAAATATACTCTTTAGGTCATCAGATCATCAGCACCGCATTTATACTTTTCGGTATCCATTATGGAACCGATCGATTGGATAAAGGGATCGAAACTCAAGCAATGGTGGCTTATGGAGTATCCGTTTTCTTCGGAATCCTCCTTGCTCTATCAGTTATCAAAAATAAATTCAGCACTAAAAGGAATCGTCAGTGAAATATTTCGAAAAGAAATTCTTAGAGGTATACCCGCCTATCTTCATCATCAGTGTGATTATTGGAACAGTTATAGATCTGGTTACCAAGTATATCGCGATCTTATACCTAAGACCTCATAACCCGATCGAATTGTTAGGGGATTTTTTCCGTTTAACCCTGACCTTCAATACGGGTTTTGTGATGGGTCTTTTCCAAGGATTTCCAAGGACTTCTCTGGCTTTGACTGCAGTCGCGATCTTAGTGCTGATCGCATATCGTTGGAAAAATTCGGACCTAGGCCATCCTGCCGGTTGGGCATTGGTAATGTCAGGAGCCTTCGGGAATTTTATCGATAAGTTTTTCGTAAAAATTATCGGGATCGGAGCCGAGTTCGGATTTGTAGAAAATCGTTATGAAGGAAGATTTATCGGAGTAGTGGACTTTTTAGACTTCGATTGGCCGAACTGGCTTTTGATCGATAGATGGCCCGCATTTAATTTTGCGGATTCCTGCGTGAGCGTGGGACTGGTGATCCTGATCCTTACCATGAAAATCGAAGAGGATAAGAAGTAGTTTTGAATTTTCTGCAACTCCCCATTTGGAAGAAAATAATAAAGAAGAAGGGAACCTCCAATCCGGAGATCATACGTTTCCTTCGAGAAACATCCGTATTCGGAAAATTGAAAAGAAGGACCTTGCACGAGATCGCAAGACTTGTCCACGTTAGGCAATATTCCGAAGGAGAGGAAATTTTCAGACAAGGGGAAGCCGGAGCAGGATTTTATATGATCTTTGACGGAAAAGTTGCCATTCGTTCCGTTAGGGACGGAGTGGAATTGGATTTGGCCCATTTGGATCAACATTCATTTTTTGGAGAACTTTCCTTATTTTCCGAAGAGAGAAGGACGGCAACCGCGATTGCCCAAGAGCCTTCCACTTTACTCGGGTTTTTCCAACCTGACTTGAAGGAAATTATAGAAACCAAACCTAAGATAGGTATAGAGATCTTATTGAGTCTAACCGGAGTTGTAGTAGAAAGGCTTCAAAAGACCAATCAGTTATTGGAAAAAGCATATTACAAGGGCAGACAAAAAAATGCCTGATCCTACGAAACCGCTCTCCACACATGTAATCCGATTTATATTTTTCTTTTTGGTCGGAGCGGCCATCGTATTTTTCGCTATAGGCCTTCAACTTCTGATTGTTCCTATCGCTCTTTCTTTAATTCTATTCTATATATTTAACGGCTCCATAAACTATTTCGAATCATTGGGAGTGCCAAGGATCTTCTCGGTAGCGATCCTGATCTTTTTAATCTGTCTTCCTATCTATTTAGTCGCTACCGAAGTAGCTCCACCCATTGTTTCCACTTTGCAGCCTATCATCAAGAATTGGAAACAAGACATGGACGAAGCCAAGTTCAAATATTTGGTAGTGGGTTTCCAGCTTAGGTTCAACGATTATCCGGCAAGCTGGGAAGATACGATCCGTCCCGACGAACTCGTAAAACAAGCTGCCGAGTTGATCCATGCTCAGGTTAGCGGGCTCGTTTCGGTGATCCCTACGTTGATCGGATACTTGGTTGTCACACCGTTGTTTGCATTTTTGTTTTTATTAAACGGGAACGGAGTTTACAAAAATATTGTAAGCTTGGTCCCGAATCGGTATTTCGAAATGACGTTGATGGTGACCGCAAAAATTAACGAACAGATCACCAATTATTTGAGGAGTTTGGTAATCCAAAGCGCGATCATCACTGCCGTGTCAATGATCGGATTTTATGCGATCGGTTTAAAATTCTTTTATATATTTGCTTTATTCGTAGGGATCGCAAACTCCATTCCGTATTTAGGGCCTATTATCGGTATGGTTCCTCCATTGTTCATGACCCTCACGCAAGGTGCAGGGATTTTTAATCCGAATTCGATCAACGACGGAATGGGAATGTACGAACTCATGTTTGCGATCTTTGTGGTCATCTTGATCGCGCAAGCAGTGGATAATTTTTTCGTTCAACCTGTTATCATTTCGGATGCAGTTTCCCTCCATCCTGTAATCGTAGTGGGAGCTGTCACAGTAGGAGGCAGTCTACTCGGAATCGCCGGAATGCTTGTAGCAGTTCCCCTGGCGGCAATCCTAAAAGTGACTATCGCTTCTCTTTACAGATCCATGAAAGATCATAAGCTGCTTTAGATAAGCGGCTTTCTTTCCCTTTTGTTATTCCGCACCGATTCCAAGATACACTCTGACTTTTTCGGATTCGTATTTTGCAATGGCATTATCATCCGGAAATAATTTAGAAAAAATGAATGCGGAGAGAAACGCCAAAGACATGGAAACGATCGCTGGATTTTTCAGCGGGAAGATCGCCTGGTCAAATTTAAAAACATCCACCCAGACCGTAGGACTGAATATTATAAACAAGGTCGCTGAAATAGAACCGATCAGAATGGAGAACACTCCTCCCAACGTGCTGAAATTTTTCCAAAGAATGGATAAGATTAGTGCAGGAAAATTTCCGCTGGCTGCGATCGCAAATGCCAGTCCGACCATAAATGCCACATTCTGATCCTTAAATAAGATCCCGATAAGAATGCTGGCAATACTGAATATTACCGTTGCCTTCTTAGCGACGGAAACCTGTTCTTTTTCGGTCGCTTTGCCTTCCGTGAATACATTGAAGTAAAGATCATGAGAAATGGTAGAAGCCGCAGCTAATGTCAGACCTGCTACCACTGCGAGAATTGTTGCGAATGCAACGGCGGCGATAAATCCTAAAAAAGGTGTGCCGCCTAATAATTCCGCTAAAAGTGCTGCCGCCATATTGCCGCCTTTATCTATTCCTGCGATCTGTTCCCTTCCTATGAGAACTGCAGCCGCAAAACCTACGATCGGAATGATGATGTAAAAGTATCCAATGAATGTGGTTGCATAAGCCACCGATTTTCTGGCTTCTTTTGCGTCCGGCACGGTATAAAACCTCATTAGAATATGAGGTAAACCTAATAGACCGAACATTAAAGCGAGTCCTAACGAAATAGAATCGATCGGACTGGCCGCAAATCCCCCCGGCTCTAAAGCGGATCTTCCGAATTTGCTCTCCACTGCAGAAAATAAATTCTCTAAGCTGAAACCGAATTGTGCCAAAGATAAGATCACGAGTAGAGTGACACCGAAAAGTAGAAGACAGGCTTTTATGATCTGCACCCAAGTAGTCGCGATCATTCCTCCGAAAAGAACGTAAAGAAGCATTACCCCGCCTACGATCAAAACCGCAAACTCGTAAGGAAGGCCGAACATTAGATTGATCAGTTTTCCGGAACCGACGATCTGAGCGATAGAGTAGGTGATCGTTACTAAGATCCCGCCGATGGAAGCGACGATCCGGATCGGTTTTTGTTTTAAACGGACGGCTAAAACATCGGCAAACGTATATTTTCCTAAATTACGTAAAGGTTCCGCTAAAAGGAACATGAGAGCCGGCCAACCGACCAGCCAACCAACCGCATAAATGAGCCCGTCATAACCTTTCAGGGCTACCATACCGGAAATTCCCAGAAAGGAAGCCGCAGACATAAAATCTCCGGAAAGGGCTAAACCGTTTTGAAGACCCGTAATGGATCTTCCTGCGGCATAAAACTCGCTGGAAGTTTTGGTTTTTTTTGCAGCCCAATAAGTAATTCCTAATGTAAGAATTACGAATAGTACGAAAAAAAGAACGGAGATGACATTCGGTTGTCCTAAGGAGGAACCCATTATTTATTCTCCGATTCTAATTTGGATTTTAATACTTCGACTTCTTGGTCGTAATATCGATTGGCCCAGAATACGTATAAGAATGTGAGGAGCCAAGAAAACAGGATTACTGAGGCTCCGGCATACAATCCATAGTTGCCGGTTCCTAGTTTGTTAGTGACCCATTCCTTTTTTAAGGAGATGATCAGTATAAATCCGTAATAATTCAGGAATAGGAAAAACAATAAAACGAAACTAACTGTCCATCTATCTCGAACTAATTTTTTGAACTCGATGGATTCGATCAATTGATGAGCTTTTATCTTCATAGTGAAGTCCTTGGAACGGCGGAGAGAATAGGATTTTGCCTCTCGTTGGCAAGGAGAAAAAGCCTTTTAGAAATAAATCTGATCCGACTCTTTGTTAAAAAGTCGGCTATCGATAGATCGGGTTAAAATAGACCGTTAATTCCGTTTATGTTAACGGTTTTGATGATCTCTTTTTCCTGTTCCGTCTCTGCTACTTTCCAAGTGACACCTGTTGGCGTGGCAAGAAGACTTCTTCCTATCCTCTTTTTGCCGAATGGAATGCCATAACCGGAACTGCGGACCAAGAATATTCCGTATTGTGAGGAAAGATCCGCATAATTTTTCAGATCCTGAGAATAATTTGTACCGTTATCCGAAACAGAGTCCAAATGGAATGCCAAATTGATCCTATCCGACTTTAATTTTTCCAGTTTGGACTTATCTTGGATCTCTTTGCCTGCGAAGATCCCGAAACGAAATCCGCCCAAGATCAAAGAGTCCTCTCCGGAGCCTGGGATCGCAGGAGAATCTTCGGAGGATAAACCTTTTACGTCGTACCAATCCACTAATACTATGTTCTGTACGATCGGAATGGAGAATCTTAACTGCCCTTCGTCGTCTCTTCGGAACATTCCTCCGCCGAAGATGGCGCCTTTATAAACTTCCGAGACCGCATAGATCTCATCTAGGAAAGTTTTTGCACGAGAAGCCAATGATTCCGGAGAACCGTTTCCTCCCCCCGGAAAATATAACGGTAGAATGAGGAAATCCGATTTCTCCTTAGAAAGTTTGGATCTTTGCTCTGGAGAGATCGGTTGGGATAGATCCTTTTGGAAAAGGGTTATTTTTACTGAGGTCACTCTTTACCTGCGATTTACATTTAATCGGAAAGTATGGATGGGTCCACACCGAAACTATCGTCTTCTCCGCCGGACTCGGCCCCAGGGCTTAAAATTTCAGCTTCCGGAGCAGCGTTTGTGGTCTTGATGCCGAATTCTTTTTCCATCTCTTCCGCGGAAAGTTCAGGAACTCCACCGAAAAGATCTCCGTTTTCTAAACGTTCGGCAAACGCCAGAGCATAACAATAAGATTCCATAATACATTGTTTTATGGGTTTCTTATTCAATCTCTTTTTGGATTCCATGAGATCGAAAGTCATTAAACTTTCCATATTGGTTACGATCTCTTTTTTGCCTTTCATATCCGCTATCAATTTGGATAGAAGTTCCGCACCCTTCTGAAAAAAGTCCTTTGCGGTGACTCTTACGTTACGCGACTGTTGGCTTCTTTTAGTCTCCAAGGCGGAAGTTTTTTTGGAAGCTTCGATATAATTTGCACCCGGATTTTTGAGATGGTTTTCCAGTTCCTTATAATATTGATCGTAGATCCTGAATTGTTCGTGGATCCCTCTTGTGGTTTCGTAAAGATCGATCAATTTTTCACGGTAATCCATTTTGGATCCGCCCACAATCGTGGGTTTTAGATCTATCTTTTTGGTCGTCATTACGAAGGAATATTCATCGTCGAACTCCTTGAAAAATAACCAGGTCAAGAAGGCTTTGTCTCCGGCGGGAATTACATCGTGTTCTCCTCTGGAATCATGACGTTTTCTTAATTGATCCAAGGACAAGGATCTCATGAGTTTTAGACCATATTTTAGCTCTTTACTTAAGCCTTCTTCCGGATCTATCGGCTTTTCTTCCGGAGTTTCTTCGGTATCTTCTTCTTCCGGTTGGGCTCCGCCGGAAATTTCGTCTAACTCTTCTCCTTGTTTTCTTTGGCCGAGTTTTTCTTCCGGAAGGATTCCCAGGACATTCTCCATGTATGTGCTCAATAGCGGGATGTTTTTGTTCTCACTTCTTAGGATTGCAAGATAGAGTTTATCAAAAATAGTCCCGTACAGAACGTCGAATTCCTGAAGGGCCCTTTTTCGTTTCGTATTGTAAACCGTAGCGGGTTTACCTTCCAGTTTTTCAAGAGCTTGGTAGCCCAAGGTCACGGCTTTTACGTAAGAACCTTGGAAAGGATACATATAATACAGTTTTTTGAATATAGAATATAGAGGTTGTCTCACTCTAGTGATCGATAATGGAAGATCGGGAGCTGCGTTATGCCCTTCTAAAAGTTGGTTCAACTCGTTGCTATCATAAACTTTGTGCATTCTACCCAAAAGTTCTATGTATAGGGGATTTTGCCCGTCCAGTTCCTTTGCGATCTTGGAAGCGTAAGCCGGGTTTCCTAAAAGATCGTTACCGACAAAGTTCATTTCCAGAAGAGCTTTTTTTCCCGCGATATTTAGCTCGGACATAAAAGCGGGGAGCAGGTCGCTGGAAGAAAATGACGTAACGCGAGAGATCCAGCATTTGAATCGGACCGCCATACGATTGAAAAAATTTCCCATCTCATCTTCTAACGCCTTACGATCCATGATCGGGTTCGGCTTAGAAGGTGCAGGTTTTGCAGGCGGTTTTCCTGATTTAGAAGATTGGTTCTGTTTCGGGTCTCTTCCCCCGGCTTGGCTTCTTGCACCTTGGCGGATTTGGGGTTGCTCTTTCTGTTTGCGAAGAGCTTCTTCCCGTTTTTTATCCTTATCAGAGACAACTTTTCCCCCGGCGGACTGAAACTTGTCGAACATTTCCCGCCTGGCTTTATCATCTAGGTTATTGGCACCGATAGTTTTTCTGGTTTTATCGAATTCGGACATGGACTGGATTCCTTGGAAACCGCTCTGATTGTATCTTGGCTTTCAGGCGAAATAAATCAACAAAGATACTTATTTCTTGACATACTCCGAATTCCTGGGCCTGTTATTTTCCCATGATTCTTAAAAGTCTCGCCCGAGAAAATCACCTGGTACTTTCGGTCCAGGAGGATATCTTGATGGATAATTCCCGGGACTTTTACCTCGAGTTTGAGGAGAGCGTTCGGGAGGGATATCCCCCTGTGGTTAGTTTCCATTTAGGTCTCGTAAAGTTTATCGACTCTTCCGGAATAGGCATTATAATCAAAGTCCGAAATCAGATCCGGGACCATAGGGGAACAGTGAATATATTCGGACTAAATAAGTCCCTACATTCCGTTTTTAGGCTTTCCGGTCTAGACAGAATTGTAAATCTGTACACCATCGAAGAATTTCTGGAGAAATACCCCGACTTTCGGGAATTTCTGACGATAGAATGAACCGGAAAGTCTTCTAAAAAGTTCCAACAAATAGATGAATCAATTCGGCAAGAGTCCTGTAATGAATTTTTCACTTTTAGATCCTATAAAGGGAAAAGCTCTCCGTTCTTCCCTGATCCTTTTTTTAGCCTTCAGTTTTTCCGGATGTTATCCTTATTTTTTCAAGGACCGAATGTTCCGCTCTGAGGGGATGGGATTTTTTACCATAAGTATTTCCGATCTACCCGATTTTGATAAAACTTCCAAGAATGAAGATATTAAATTGGAACATCCTATCCAATTGGATCAGGCCAAAATTAAGGACTACTTTGGAAATTTACGATATTCTAAACGATCATCCGTAGGTTATTTTTCGGATTTCGTTTTTTCAGATCATGAGCTTGATCTGTTGGCAAGAGACCTTCCTTATACCCTAAAAAATCTTCCGGAAGACAAACTTCTTCTGATCATCTCCAAATATGATGACACACAATCCGTTATCTCTTTCGACGAGGTTACCAGTTGTGTTCTTTGGGCGAGAGAAGGTAAGATCAATCTTCTATTCGGTCGAATCAAGCGAGAGCTTGTGGATCGGGACGCTGCCTTGGATTTTAGCCGTTGGACCCGGATCGAGAAGATTAGGCTGGCTCATGGCTTTGATGGGACTGAGATTGCAGAAGGCGAGAATGTGGACTTCGGTCAAATAGACGGACTTCCATTGCGCAAATGGGTGGTTTTCGATCTAAAAAATCCGAGCAAATACAAATTTACTCCCAGAAAACAATATCAGCCGGTCAAACTTACCGACGAAAACGATAGGCCTTAAATTAAGGCCTTAGACGGCTGCCGCACAACGTTTACAAAGTCCGTTCTGTCTTTCTTCCGCAGGATGTCTCCAACAACGAGGGCATTCTTCTTCCTTCGGTTTTAGTACTCTAACCGAGAAATGTTCGTCCGAGTATTCCGACAATAGTTCTCTGTCCGATTTTTCAAAACCTACTTGAGAAACGGTGAAGATCAGCTCCAAAGTTTCTAAAGAGAAATCTTTTTGGAGTTTATTCTCCGCTTTAGGAGAAATTTCGACTGCGGCTTCCAGGGATTTTCCTAATTTTCCTGCCTGTCTTGCTAACTCCAAGGACTTATGCACCGTTTCTCTTGCTGCCAATACTTCTTCGAATTTGGTCTCAAGTTCCTTGTTTCTTAAAGAAGAAAGATCCGGGAATTCTTCCGTAAAGATGGATTCTTTTTTGCCGTTCTCTTTCCAAACTTCTTCCGTGGTAAAACTTAAGATAGGAGCGGAGAATATACAAAGAGTTTCTAATACGATTTGAAGTGCCGTACAGGAAGATCTTCTGGTTTTGGAATCTCTACGATCGCAGTACATTCTATCACGGATCATTTCGAAATAATCTTGGGAAAGTGTTACCGTACAGAATAAAAGAAGTTTTTGATATACTTGGTGAAACTGGTAATTCTCGTAATGGTTTTTGAGTTCTTCCGAGAGTTGTGCCAGTTTAGAGAGATAATATTTGTCCACTTCTTCCAGATCGGAAACGCCGAGGTTTTGGTCCGAAGAATGCCCCGCCAAATTTCCTAATAGATATCTGAATGTGTTTCGGATCTTTCTGTAATTATCGGCGATGATCTTGAGTCCATCTTTTCCGACTCTTACATCGTCTCTGAAATCCTGAGAGCTGACCCAAAGTCTGAGTATATCCGCTCCGTATACGTTGATGATATCCGTAGTTGGATCTATTCCATTGCCCAAAGATTTGGACATGGCCCTTCCTTGCTCGTCCAAAACATATCCGTGAGTGAGAACGGATTTGTAAGGTGGAATTCCGCGTAATGCCATGGAAGGCCAAAGGCTGGATTGGAACCAACCTCTATGTTGGTCGGAACCTTCTAAATAAAGATCCGCCGGAGGTTCCTGGCCTCTTTCTTTTAGGACTGCAAAGTTGGAAACTCCGGAATCGAACCAAACATCTAAGATATCTTTTCCTTTTCTAAAGGAAGAAGATCCACATTTGGAACATTTTGTTCCGGGAGGAAGGAGCGAATCCGCAGGTTCGCTATACCAGATCTCGATCCCTTTGGTTCTTACAAGATCGGTGAAGAACTTTACGGATTTTGCATCTAAATGGGTTTCATTACAATTTTCGCAAGTGAATGCCGGGATTGGGACTCCCCAGTTTCTTTGTCTGGAAAGACACCAGTCAGGTCTAGTTTCTACCATGGAGCGGATCCTGGTAATTCCCCAGTTCGGGACCCAGCTTACTTTATCGATCGCCTCTAGGGATTTCTCTCTTAGCTCTTTATAATCTATTTGGAAAAACCATTGTGGAGTTGCACGGAAGATCAGGGGCTTTTTACTTCTCCAGCTATGAGGGTAACTGTGTTCGAATTCGGAATAATGAAGAAGTAGATTTTTTTCTTTCAGCAATTCCACGATCTTAGGATTTGCATCCCAGACTTTGATCCCTTTCATCATCGGGAATTCGTCAGTATATCTACCGTAATCGTCTACAGGAGAATAAGGTTCTAAACCTGCAGCCAATCCGATCTTATAGTCGTCCTGCCCATGACCAGGTGCCGTATGAACGGCTCCGGTTCCTGCATCCAGAGTCACATGTTCTCCGAAAAGAGGAATGGAATCTTGATCTAAGAAAGGATGACGGAATACCATTTTAGAAAGATCTTCCTTGGAGACCGGCTCTTTTTTGGTGAGTTGGACTTCCGCGGCTTTTTCTACCGCCTCTTTTAATCCGTCTGCGATGAGTAATTCTTCTCCGTTAGGAGTTGCGTAGAAGGAGTATGCGAACTTAGGATTAAAGCTGATCGCCAAGTTTGCAGGAAGGGTCCAAGGAGTAGTGGTCCAGATCAGACAGAATTTTCCGGATTGTCCTTTGATCGGGAATTTAACATAGATGGAAGGAGATTTATGAGGGTAGTATTCTATCTCCGCTTCCGCATGAGCGGTCGCTAGTTCGATACACCAATAAACAGGTTTTTTGCCGCGATATACATAACCTTTTTCGAATAGATCTCCGAATACTTCTACGATCTTTGCCTCGAAATCGGGGCTCATGGTTTTGTAGATCTTACCTTCTTCCCAAAAACATAAGAAACGGGAAAGGTCCTGTCCTTGTTTTTGAACGTATTGTTCCGCATATTCTCTACAAAGTTTTCTTAATTCTTCCGGGCCGATCTCTCTCGCCTTTTTGCCCAGGTTTTTGAGGACTTGCACTTCGATCGGAAGTCCATGGCAATCCCAACCCGGGATCATATCCGTTTGGTAACCTGCGAAAAATTTGGACTTAACGATCATGTCCTTTAGGATCTTGTTGAGTGCATGCCCTGTGTGAAAATTCCCGTTTGCATAAGGAGGTCCGTCATGAAGAATGAACTCCGGACGCCCCTTTCTTTTTTCCTGCATTTTGCGAAGGATTTTTTCCGACTGCCAGGTTTTGATCTGGTCAGGCTCTCTAGTGGAAAGTCCGGCCTTCATCGGAAAATCCGTTTGAGGTAGTATTACGGTATTTGAATATGGATTCTTTTTATCTTCTTCTTTCATCGGATTAAAATTCTATCTTCACTTTAGGGAGAAGTTTTCTTGCGGATTCTATTTGAGACGGTTTTAACCCTGTCTCTTTTAAGATCAGCAGTCTTAATTTAGGATGGCTAGCCAAAAATCCCAAGTTTTTAGGGAATGATCCGATTTTTCTGTTCCTTGCCAGATCCAAAACTTCTAGTTTTGGAAATCCCATTAAGATATCTATATCGGATTCCTTGAATTCGATCTTATTCGAATCTAAATAGATGGCTTCGACGGAAGTTCCGGTCAGTTCTGCTGGAATTCCCTCGAAATCGTTATTTCCCGCGAAAAAAAATCTGAGTTTGGAAAGTTTAGAAACGGACCCGGGTAGCTTTTCTATATCGTTCCCATATATATTTAAATGTTCTAAATTACTCCAGTCCCCGGCATTTTCCGGTAGAGAAGTAAGTTCGTTCATTCTCAGGTCCAACCATTTCAGGTTAGGGAAAAGGAATAGGGAAGGAGGAACCGTTCCAAGTTTGCCTAACCCCAGATCTAATTTTTCTACCGAGGTTGGGTTTTTTGCCGCTTCGTTTAAAATTTCGGAAGCGGAACGCCTGCAATCGGAAATGATGAACGCAGCGCAAAGAATTAAATAAGCGATGCCGACTTTCTGAATGGTTCTCATCTGAATATTTCCTCTAAGCCGGATTCATATACCGATTTAAGTTCGTTTGAAGTGATGGAGATCCCATATCCTTCTACCTGGAGTTTTGGGTCGGGTTCTACGGTTCCGATGGAATGGAAATCCAAACCCTTGGAGGCGACTAATGATTTGATACTTTCCTCTTTTCCTTTTTCGTAACCGATCAATACGGAACTTGCACTTTCGCCGAAGAGTGTCAGATCTTTCCTGCTTTGTTTGATTGCACTTAAGTCCGCTTTGATCCCGAGGTCGGAGAGTATTACGATTTTGGCAAGTGCGACACCGATCCCTCCTAAGGAAAGATCCTTGGCAAAGGAAAGATCTGCGTTCTTTCTCAAAGAGACTAAAACCTCTAATAAGGATTTTTCGTAGGCAAGATCGAATTTAGGGATTTGTCCTTCGACTTTGCCTAAAAAAGTTTTCTGGTATTCGCTTCCGCCCAGGCTCGGTTTAAATTTACCGATTAACGCTAAAGAGAGTCCCGCTTTTTTAGGAGCACCCCAGACCGCTTCTTTTTGTTTGTCCAGGATACCTACCATACCTATGGTCGGAGTAGGAAAAATCGGCCCTTCGGGCGATTCATTATAGAAGGAGACATTTCCTCCTGTGACGGGGAGCCCTAAAAATCTACAAGCGTCTCCCATCCCTCGGACACATTCGGAAAACATATAATAGTTTTCCGGAATATATGGATTTGCAAAATTTAGGTTATTAGTCACTCCGAGAGGTTCCGCCCCTGTGACTGCTACGTTTCTTGCGGCTTCGCAAACTGCAAGGGCCGCTCCCCAATACGGGTCCAAATAGGTAAATCTGGAATTACAATCGGTTGCGGTCGCCAACGCCATATCGGTATCAGGGATAGCGGATAATCCCCCGTCGGCTCCAGGCCCGATCAATTTTACCAGACCAACTTCCGTATCGTATTGTTCGATGATCGGTTTTCGGGAGGATATATTCCAAGAATTTAATAGTTTTAGCAGCTTTTTACCCGCTTCGTTCTCTTGCAGATCGGGAGTGGAATCCGGAGTCCATGTAGAGACTTGGTCCAAATATGTAGGACGTTTTGTCTCTCTGACGTATCTAGGTGCGCCTCCGCCTAAGACTAAAGTGTCCGCAGGGATTTTGGCTTTTAGTTTTCCGTCTTTATACACTTCTAATAGACCTGTGTCCGTGACTTCTCCGATCTGGACCGCGTTTAGATTCCATTTTTTGAATATAGCGATCAGTTCTTCTTCTTTCCCTTTTTGTGGGATTACCAACATTCTTTCTTGGCTTTCGGAAAGCATTGCCTCGTAAGCGTTCATTCCGGTTTCACGGAAAGGGACTAGGTCCAGATCGATTTTCATTCCGGATTTTCCTTTTGCGCTCATCTCGGAAGTTGCGCAAGAAATTCCGGCAGCACCCATGTCTTGGATACCGACCAAAAGTTTTTTCTGGATGGCTTCGAGAGACGCTTCCATCAGTAGTTTTTCCATGAATGGATCTCCTACTTGCACGGCGGAACGTTTCGACTCGGACTCTTTGGTTAAGTCCTTAGAAGCAAAGGATGCACCGTGGATACCGTCTCTTCCTGTGGTAGAGCCTACGATGAATACTGCGTTCCCCACCATTCCTCCGGTAGTTGCGCTTGCCATTTGGTCGTGCCTGACGATCCCAACGGTCATCGCGTTCACCAAAGGGTTCTTGGAAAAACATTCGTCTATGAATAGTTCTCCTCCTGAGACTGCGATCCCTAATGAGTTACCGTAATCTCCGATCCCTTTGACTGCTCTGGATAATAAATACTTATTTCTGGGTTCGTCCGGGTTACCGAACCTAAGAGAGTTTAAGGATACGATGGGTCTTGCTCCCATGGTGAAAATATCTCTCATGATTCCGCCCACTCCCGTGGCTGCACCTTGGTACGGTTCCACTGCGGTAGGGTGATTATGACTTTCGATTTTAAAAACGACAGCTAAACCTTGGCCGATGTCCATGGCTCCGGCATTCTCCTCTCCCGCTTGAGCCAAAAGTTTGTCTGACTTTGTAGGAAGAGT
Organism: Leptospira sp. B5-022; assembly: GCF_000347035.1. Classification (GTDB taxonomy): domain Bacteria; phylum Spirochaetota; class Leptospiria; order Leptospirales; family Leptospiraceae; genus Leptospira_B; species Leptospira_B cinconiae. Next base: position 187,928 of record NZ_ANIJ01000014.1, on the reverse strand, counting down.
TTTTAATTGGAGGATAGAATTTTTATAAGAGCAATGCTCCGACCACATTGCGGAGAAAATTCCGAGTTCTGTGGAGTTAGGGATTCTGCCTAGGATTTCCTGGATTTTGCTAAATTCTTCTGAGGTAAGACCGTGTTCGAGAGCGTCTTGGAGGGAGACGGATTCTTTTTCCATTACGGGACCAGTTTTTCGGACTTGGCCCCCACTGAAAACTATTTTAGGGCTGAAATCACTTTCTTAGGGTTCAGATATTGTAGTAGTTCCTACGGTAATACAAAAGAGGTCTTTTGGAGTCATCGGATACGGCGAATAAGACTCTTCCGATCACTATGGTATGATCTCCTCCATCCACTTGTTTTTCCAGTTCACATTCTAACCTGGCCAAAGTTCCGTTTAGGAAAGGCGCGCCATTATGCCCTAAATCACAGGCTAATTTTTGGATCAGTTCGTGTTTGTCGATTTTTCCGGAAGCGAACTGGTTGGAATATTCCTGTTGGTCGGAAGCTAGAATGTTAACTGTGAAAAGGCCTGATGCAAGCAAAGGATCGTGACTTGTTATATTCTTTTGGAGATTGAAAAGTATTAAAGGTGGATCTAAAGAAAGTGAACTAAAACTGCTGACTGTAAGTCCTCCGGCTCTAGTCGTGTCGGAAAAAGTCACCACGGTGACGCCGGATGCAAAATGAGAGAGTGAATTTTTGAATTCGTCCGCGCTGAAAGACATAGTAAGTAAATAGTATTAGAAGCGTATTTGTAAAGTGGGAATTCTGAAAAAAAAATTAGGTTTTCCTGACCGAAACCGACCTCAAGTGTAATAGAATAATGTTGGAGGATGTATGAGCATACAAGGAATTCAAGGATTGTCGGATGCGGAGATACGTTCAGAGGTGCAAAAGGGCGGAAAGTTCGTGTATTATCTTTATACGTTTTCCATTTTGATTATGACATTTAAAAATCCTTCTAAGGTATATTTCATTCGTGCGAGGGAAAATTCCGTTTTAAAAGGATTAGGATTCACCATCGTGACTCTGTTCTTTGGCTGGTGGGGATTTCCTTGGGGACCGATCTATAGTATTCAATCCTTGTTTACGAATTTAAGCGGCGGAAAGGATATTACTCCCGAAGTTTTGAGTTCCTTCGGGCCGGAACAAAAAATAGATACGGATCGTTTTTAAATCTTTTAGGCCTTTTTAATATCGGCCCATGGTCTTTCCTTTTCTAACTGACCGGCCAATCTGAAAAGAAGATCTTCTCTTCCTCTTTTGGAAGTGAATAACATTCCGATCGGTAGACCGAGAGTCGTTTTTGAAAGTGGAACCGACATGGAAGGTTGTCCTGTTAGATTTGCCAGCTGGGTGAATGGAGTCCTAGAAAGATTTTTTTCCACTAGTTGATCCACCATGCCGCTGGCTAAAAGTAATTTACCTGTTCCTATTCTACCTATGATCTGCATCGCAATTTCTTCATATAGTTTGGGTGCAAGTTCTCCGATCTTAGCGGGAGGTTCTGCGGTGGTCGGGGTGAGATACAGATCATAATTTTCTAAGAAAGATTCCGAGATGTAAGCCGCCTCATCCCAATATCGGATTGCAGATACGAATTCTCCGGCCGAAACCGATCTTCCTAAAAGTCCTAGGATCCAAGTGGTGGATTCCACATCTCCCATTCTGGCTTTTCTTCCTAAAACCTTGTCTAAATGAGAGATCTCTGAGGCAACTTCTCCGAAATACATCGTAACATACGCTTTTGCTAAACGTTTTCCATCGATCAAAGGGGAACTTTCCTCTAATTTATGCCCCAATGATTTTAGGAGTTTCACGGTGTCGTGTAACGCGTCTATATGATCTTGATTGACCGGAGTTCCGATGGGAGAAACGAAAGAATAAGCGATTTTTAATTTACCCGGAGATTTTTTGGCTTCGGAAAGATAGGAAGTTTTGTTTTTCTCCATCGAAAAAGCTTCTTCTATCCCGACACCGGAGACTAGATCCAAAACGGCTGCGCTATCTCTGACCGATTTAGTAAGTACATGATCTTGGGAAGCTCCTTGCCAGACTCTTCCATACGGGCGGACTGGAACTCTTCCTCTTGTCGGTTTTAAGCCGAATAATCCGCAATAGGCGGCAGGGATCCGGATCGATCCTCCTCCGTCCGAACCTGTCGCGATTGTTGTCATGCCGGAAGCGACTGCTGCTCCTGCTCCCCCACTGGAACCTCCTGGAGTTCTTTCCGGATCCCATGGATTTCTGGTCGGTCCATAAAACTTAGGCTCCGTAATTCCCATTAAGGCGAACTCGGGAACATTCGTAGTACCTATAAAAAGAAATCCTGCCTTTCTAAGCCTTGAGACAAAAACGCTATCATCGGAGGCTATATAATTCTTATACGCCTTAGAGCCTGAAGTGATCTTTTGTCCCTTCACATGATGCAGTAGATCTTTGATCAGGAGTGGAATTCCGTAAAAAGGTCCTTTAGGTATTTTGCCGGACCTTAACTCTTCTCTTGCTTTGTCGATTGTGTTCAAAACAACGGCGTTCAGCTCAGGATTGAATCTTTCTATTTTTGCTTCAGAAAAATCTAATAATTCCTTGGGTTGGATCTTCTTTTTTCGGATCAGATCGGTAAGCCCGATGGTATCATAAGAATCGAATTGGAATTTTACATTGCTCATACTTTTCCGCCAAAAGGGTTTTAGGACCCGGTCGAAGTGGCAAATCCAGGGCAGAATCCCGGGAACCATTTACCGAATAAAAAGCTCTAAGGGAGAGAGGCATACTGTTTGGCCCACTTGGGTCAAGGATATTCCCCAGCTGTAAGGAATTTTCATTTATAGAATCGCAGCTAAAATCAGGATGGGTAAATATCGGTGATCGGAATAATGGATTTATTGGCAAAATACGGAATACTTAGACGCGAAACATGGGCTATGCTCGTTTTCGTCTGCAGTTTAGCGGTTCAGGCCAATACCGAGCTGGACAAACAGTTTTTATCCGCAGTAAAAGAAGGCGACCTCAAAAAGGTAGAATTACTTCTGAACCAAGGGGCCACAGTGGACGCCAAGGACGAGGAAGGCCGCACTGCGATCATGCTCGCCGAAGGTGAGGATGTAGTAGAGTTTCTTATTAAACACGGGGCGAATATAAACGCCCAGGATGCGGATGGGAATTCCGTATTATTCTATCGTTTGCTCCCTATCCTAAAAGTAAAGATCCCGGATATGGATGATCTAGCCGAGGCAAAACGCCTAATCGAGTCAGGAGCTCAGGTAGAATACACCGCTCGAAAAGGTGAGGACCAAAAACCGGTTTCTTTACTTAATATGGCGATCCGGAACCAAAGTCTTGTTTTAGTAAAATTTTTGATAGAGAACGGAGCCAATCCGAATCATGATCCGGGTGGGATCGAAGAATATCCACTCTTCTTGGCTGTTGGTGGAGCCTCTTCTCCTCCTAATTTGGCGATTGTAGAATTTTTATTAGCGAACGGATCCAAAGCAGTATTCACGAGCAGATTGAAAGATGCCAATACTCCGAATGGAACTCACCAAATCGGAGCAAGAAATGCGTTTCATTATGCTACAGAGCCTAAACAAACCGATTTGAAAATTTTGGATGTTTTAGCTAAGGCAGGAACCAATCTGAATCATAGGGATGCGGAAGGAAAAACTCCTCTGATGGAAGCAATCCAAAGAAAGAATATATCCGTAGCTCAGAAGCTGATCCAACTTGGAGCCGACCTTACACTTGCGGATAACCAAGGTAAGACGGCTCTAGATCTGGCAAAAGAATATCATCTGGATGAAATAGAACGGATTTTGACCGAAAAACTTTCTTCCAAGACACAATAATACAAAATCTTTTTAGTATACAGTTTTTAGAGTATACCGAAGCCACCATTTCGGTATACGATACTTTTTCTAAAAACCGCTAACAATTGTAAGGTTGTCATGTAGATCAGTCGTCATATCAACGTTATATAGGCGAAAATTTCTTTCATGATTGTTCCATGTGAAGACTCAGTTGATTCTGATAAAGAAGACCCGGATCCTAAGAAGAAAGAAAAAGCTTTAGGACAATTTTTCACGCCTTCCGACTTGGTCGAGCCTATGCTAGAATGGGTTTCCGAGACTAAGGCCGTTCTGGAAGGAAATAAAATCAAAGTGTTGGATCCAGGTATGGGGGAAGGAATTTTTTTCCAAGAATTCCAGAACCGTTTTACCGATGTAGACAGCGAGTTTTACGGTTGGGAGATCGATCCGATCCTATACGAGAAGTGTGTACGGAATATAGAGAGAGCCGGAATATCCAAAAATCGTTTTCATTTGATGCTCGGGGACTTTCTGCAAGATGCAAAGAAAGAATATTACGATATCATTCTCTGCAATCCTCCTTATCTCCGATTGAGCCATTCTAAACATGGAAAAAAAATGATTAGACAATTCGCGGAGGACATCAAAGAGGAAATCCCCGGTACTGCGAACTTATACGTATTCTTTTTACTTCGTATACTAAGGCTCTTGGCGCCAGGAGGAAGGGCATCCATACTTGTTCCTTATGAATTCTTGAATGCCGGGTACGGAGTTCCGATAAAAAAAGCGATTATTCAATCCGGATATCTTCGTCGTATACTAATCTTAAATTCTTCCTGGTCCTTGTTCGCAGGAGCTGTGACATCTTCCTGTATACTATTCCTGGAAAATTCAAGAACGAACGAAGAAGGTTTTCTTTGGTCTAGAACCTCATCATTCATTAAAGGAGAAAGTATAGAGCTTTCCGAGATGGTTTGGAGAAAGGTCCGTCCCGATGCAGAGGCAAAGTGGACAAGATTATTGAGCGACAACTCGGAACAGATACAAAAAATAAAAAATGATGATAAAAATTCACCTAACAATAATTATGTGACTATGTCCGAAGATATTCGTCAAGGATGGGTCCCTATTAAGGAATTTGGAAGTTTTAGGAGAGGAATCGCGACAGGGGACAACGGATATTTTCTTTTATCCGAAAAAGACGCTTCGAACTTATCCATTCCTAAAAACTATCTTAGATCTTCTATTCCGAAAGCTCAGTACGCACTTTCTCCTTTTTTTACCGGAGATGATTGGAACACTTTGAAGTCACAAGGAGCCAAGGTCTGGCTTTTGGACGCTAAAGAGGTCCCGAACAACGAGGAAGAAGAAGGTATCAACAAATATTTGGAAGAAGGGATCAAAAGAGGTGTTCCTAAACGTTTTCTTCCATCTAAAAGAAAACCATGGCATTCTCAGGAGAACAGAGGACCTTGCAGGATCTTGGCAACTTCTTTTCATAGGGAAGAAGTACGATTCGTTTTTAACCAAAGTCCCGCAGTACATCTCACTTGCTTTCACGGATTTTCCGCAAAGCCCGAGTATGCTCATTTCGAAGAATATTTATTTGCTTATTTGATCACCCCTCATGTTCGCAAAGAATTGGAATCTAGAACTAGAGAATACGCCCAAGGACTAAGAAAAGTAGAACCTGGAGATCTGAATTCTCTTCTTGTACCCGATTTCAGAAAATTAAAAGAAGCGGAGAAGGAGAAGATCGGAAAATTACTCCATAATTACAGGAATATGATCCGTCCTTGGACCCCGGGCCGTAGACAAAAAGGGGAAAAAGGGATCAGAAACCCGGAAGAAGAAGCGGTACTCAAAAGTATTGAGACCGAATTCCTTACCGGGCTATAAGGAAACTACTTTAGATTTTTGTAAAGTTTATCCAAAAGCCGGACAAGATCCTTCTTTTCCGGCTCGGTAAACCCTTTATAAAGACCTGCGAGTAATGATCTGGAGATACCAAGCATCACAGGACGAATTGAATAAGCCTTGCGAGTTAATTGCAGATTCACCACCCTCTGGTCTTGTGTGTCTCGAACTCTTTCCACGTAACCTAAATCTTGTAGTTTATCCACAAGCGCAGTCAGAGTAGACTTGTCCCTATCTATCATCCGAGCAATGTCTTGCATCGGAACTCTTTTAGACATTGCCAAAGCGAATAAAATATCCGCATGAGTAGTCGTCAATTGACCGAGGCCCTTGTCCTTCAGTTCGGAATTCAATCTCCTATGGAATTCGTCCCTGATCCTAGAAATCAGATAAATGATCGTGCGAGGATTCATCTTAGAATACCTTTCCGATCAGGCGAATTGATAGAGGTAGATCACTTCGCCGATAGCGGCAGGCTTTGCGGCGCCTTCCACTTCGAAGCTAAGTTTTAACGTCATTCTTGCAGTCCCTCTAAGATCCTTTAATTCCACCAATTCCGCTCTAAGTCGGAGCTTGGAACCCACTTTGACGGGATCTAAAAAGCGGAGTTTTTCCATTCCGTAGTTGATCCCCATCTTGATATTTCGTAATTCCAGTATCTGGCTTAAAAGATAAGGAGCCATGGAAAGAGTAAGATAACCGTGCGCGATCGTGGTCCCGAACGGAGATTCTTTTGCCGCTCTTACCGGATCCGTGTGGATCCATTGGTGGTCCAAGGTTGCGTTTGCGAATGTATCGATCTGTGCCTGTGTGATTTCGTGAGCGTCGGATACGCCTAATTCTTTTCCTTCGTAGGCTTGTAATTCTGCGAAGCTGGAGAGTACGAGTTTAGCCATTTGATTTTATTCCTGCCAATGCTGGATCTATATGTCCAATATCCTGGTTCCTTAAATAGTTTTGTCACCAACTTTTTGGGCAAAACTAGAACGACTGTTCTGTTCGTAGTCCAAAGTTTTCGGCTATCGTTGGATAAAATGTCTGAATTTTTTGGCGCACAGAGTTCACGGAGATCGCAGAGGTGGGTTTGTTAATATAAAATTATACAAAACTCCGTGTCCTCAGTGATCTCTGTGCGAAAGCATTAGTTTACAAAAACGTAAAGTTCTTGTGCGAGGATAGAACACTCGTTCTGCTTTTTGCCATGGTATTGAAAAACGTTCTCATTTCGAAAACAGGAGAATTGTAAAATTCTAAAATGATAGAATCCGGTCTTCCGACCTCTTGTAAAGGCCTCGTTCGGGATTTTAGATTGACATAGGCGAGTAATCGAGTTTGATAGAAGTTAAATATGGGAAGTTCGCCGGACCATCTAGGCCCCCTGCTGATTCAATTCCTCCTGGGAGTAGGGTTCTCTGCCCTCATACTCGGGCTCGCATTCCTCCTAAACCCCAAAAAAAAATCCAAACCTCACGACACTTTCGAGTGCGGGGTACCGTATTACGGAGATGCAAAGGGTTTGTTTAATATCAAGTTTTACCTGGTTGCAGTTCTATTTATACTTTTCGATATAGAAGCGATCTTTCTTTTTCCTTATGCCGTGAATTTAAAATCATTCAAAGAGGCAGGGTTGGGGAATTTTCTCTTAATTGAGATGTTTGTTTTTATTTTCACCCTCGTGGTTGGACTGTATTATATTCGGAAGAAGGGGGCCTTAGAATGGGATTAAACGAACAACTCGCTCAACCCGGATCGTCTTACGGAGATTCCTTCCAAATTGCGACTGTGGATTCAGTCATCAATTGGGGAAGAAGTTACTCCTTATGGCCTTATCCATTCGCGACCGCATGTTGCGGGATCGAGTACATGAGTACTTCCTGTGCGGATTATGATATCGCCAGGTTTGGAGCGGAAAGGCCTTCCTTCTCTCCTAGACAGGCAGACATGATCCTCGTCCTCGGGACCATCACTTATAAAATGGCTCCGGTGCTTCGCGAAATTTATGATCAATTGGCCGAACCAAAATTTGTGATCAGCTACGGGGCCTGTGCTTCTTCCGGAGGAATGTTCCATGCTTATTCCGTTTTGCAAGGAATAGACAGGATACTTCCTGTGGACCTTTATGTTCCGGGTTGCCCTCCTAGACCGGAAGCTCTTTTGGATGCTGTGATAAAACTCCAGGAAAAGGTAAAAACCCAAGGGCTAGAAGCCAGAAGACAGGAAGTAATGGATAAGATCCGGGAAATGAACGAAAGAAACAAACCCCTGGTCGTCCGATGAAAGAAACAATTCAGAGTTTCCTAAAAGACAAGTTTTCTCATTTTATCTCCAAGGAAGAGGAGATCATCACGAATCTTCCTACATTCTTTTTAAAGCCGGAAGGGATTGTCCCTGTTCTTTCCGCTTTAAAAACGGCGCCAGGGATCGAACTGAATTATCTGAACGATCTGACTGCGATCGATTGGCTGGGAAAAAAAACTCCAAGATTCGAAGTCTGTTACCTTCTCCGCTCCGGAAACAAATCCTCCACAAGAGTGCAGTTCCGTGTCGCATTGGAAGAAGACGAAGAAGTCCCAAGTATCATAAACATTTTCAAAGGTGCCAACTGGCCTGAGAGAGAAGTTTACGATCTATTCGGGATCCGTTTTGCCGGCCATCCCAGAATGGATCGTCTTATCATGCCTGATAATTTCCAAGGTCATCCATTAAGAAAAGATTATCCTTTGGAAGGTTTCGGTCAGGATTATCTGGTAGAGGACCTTCTCACCATCCACCTAAAAGAGGATATGGAGGCTTAAGTTATGGCAGCGATGTACGAAAAAACCGCGGAACATTTCAGCCTCAAACAGAAAAAACTCCCGGAAGGACATCTGCTCGTGAACTTGGGACCTTCTCACCCTTCTACTCACGGTATTTTGCAGAATGTGATCCAACTAGACGGGGAAAGAGTTGTGGATGCGGAATCCGTGATCGGCTATGTGCATCGCAGTTTCGAAAAATTAGGAGAACGTTATACTTATAATCAGTTCTTAGTTTGTACAGATAGGATGAACTACGTATCCACTCCTTTGAATAATATCGGATGGATCCTGACCGTCGAAAAAATGCTTCAGATAGAAGTTCCGGACAAGGTGACGTACGTTCGAATGATCGTCTCCGAACTTTCCAGAGTGATGGACCATATTATCTGTAACGGTATCTTGGGTGTGGATCTGGGTGCATTCTCCGGGATGTTGCATTTATTCCATCATAGAGAAAATATTTATCAGGTCTTGGAAAAACTAACGGGTGCCAGACTTACTACTACATTCTGTAGAGTGGGCGGACTCGAAAAAGATATTTATCCCGAGTTCGAAAAAGATGTAAAAACCATCATCAAGGGACTTCGACCTGCGATCGAAGAGTTCCAATCTTTACTCGTAAATAATCGGATTTTTATAGATAGAACGGAAGGAGTGGGAGGTATCTCGGCGGAAAATGCGATCTCTTACGGTTATTCCGGTCCAAACTTGAGAGCCGCCGGAGTTCCATGGGATATTCGTAAGGACGATCCTTATATGTTCTATGATAAGGTGGATTTCGATATTCCTGTGGGAGAGGACGGTTCCGTTCTTCATAGGACTCTTGTGCGTATGGAGGAGATGAGACAATCTCTTCGTATCGTAGAACAGCTCATCAACGGTCTTCCGACAGGCGCTCACCACGCTGACATGCCTCATATCTATCTTCCTGATAAAAGTAAGGTTTATAAGAATATGGAAGAGTTGATCTACCATTTCAAATTGATTATGCACGGGATCAAGGTCCCTAAGGGAGAATATTATATGGCGACCGAGGCCGCAAACGGCGAGCTCGGGTTTTATATCGTTTCCGAAGGGGAGAAGTCCCCTTGGAGAGTGCATGTGCGTAGACCTTGTTTCTGGTTTTATCAGTCTTTTCCCGAATTAGTAAAAGGTTCACTTCTTGCGGATACCGTCGCTACCATGAGTTCCATGAATGTGATCGCAGGGGAGCTGGACTGCTGATGAGTTATCAATTTTCTTCCGAGTCGGTTTCGAGATTGAATAAACTTCTGGAGATGTTCCCTGATAAAAGAAGTGTGATCCTTCCTGGGTTGTACCTCCTACAAAAAGAACAAGGTTATGTGGATAGAGAAGGTATGGAAGCTCTTGCGGAGAAGATCGGTGCTCCTATTTCTCTCGCTCAAGTTTACGGTGTTGCTACCTTCTATACCTTATACAATAAAAAGCCCGTTGGTAAGTATCATATCCAGATCTGCGGGACTTCTTCTTGTTATATGAGAGGGAACGATAAACTTGAAAAACATCTTTGCTCTCGTTTAGGGATTGAACTCGGAGAAACCACTCCCGATAAAAAATTCACTTTGGAAGAAGTGGAATGTCTGGGCGCCTGCGGGTATGCTCCTATGGTCCAGATTAACGATGCATATTATGAAAATCTAACGTTCGAAAAAATGGATGAGATACTAAAGGATCTAACCTAAGGGGAAACGTTATGGCAGAAATGAAGATCCTCACAAAATTTATAGACGATCCCCGTTCTAACGAATTGGAATTTTACGAATCGGTGCATGGCTATGACGGAATGAAAAAAGCCTTAAGCTTGGCGCCGGATGAAATTATAGAGATCGTTAAAAAATCGGGCTTAAGAGGAAGAGGGGGAGCGGGATTCCCTACGGGGCTCAAATGGTCCTTTATTCCTAAGGATATTCCGAAGCCCAAATATTTGATCTGTAATGCGGACGAGGGAGAGCCCGGAACATTCAAAGACCGTAAACTGATCGAAAACCTTCCTCACCAGATCATCGAGGGAATGGTGATCGGTGCGAAAGCGATCGGTGCCAACAAAGGATTTTTTTATATCCGTGGAGAGTTCAACAAAGGGATCGACTCCATGCAGAAGGCGATCGACGAAGCTTATACAAAAGGATATCTGGGAAAAAATATCCTAGGAAGCGGATTCGATTTCGATCTGGTATTGTATGCAGGAGCCGGTGCTTATATTTGCGGAGAAGAGACCGCACTCATCAATTCGTTGGAAGGTCGTAGGGGTCATCCTAGATTAAAACCTCCGTTTCCGGCGGTTTCCGGTCTATATCGCTGTCCTACTGTGGTGAATAACGTGGAAACTTTTTCCACAGTTCCTCATATTTTGGATAAGGGTGCTGATTGGTATTCTAAGATCGGGACCGAAAAGTCCCCAGGTACTCGTTTGTTCTCCGTTTCCGGTCATGTAAAAAGACCCGGAGTTTACGAGATAGAATTAGGAACTCCTTTATTAGAATTAATTAATGATCTTTGCGGCGGAATGTTGGACGATAAACCTTTAAAAGCGGTAATCCCGGGAGGTTCTTCCGTTCCGATCCTAACTGCGGAAGAATGTAAAACCGCAAACATGGATTTCGAATCTATGGCGGCTCATAAAACTATGCTCGGTTCCGGAGCGGTTATCGTGATCGGAGAAGGCACGGATCTCGTGGAGACAACGTATCGATTTGCTAGATTCTACGCCCATGAGTCCTGCGGGCAATGTACTCCTTGTCGAGAAGGTACCCACTGGGTGAGGGACCTCCTACATAAGATCAGAGAAGGAGAAGGAACAAGTGCGGACTTGGAACTGATTCTTTCTTTATCTCGAAATATGGAAGGTGGAACTACCATTTGTCCTCTATCCGATGCATGTGTGGGTGCGGTCCGACCTACAATCTTAAAGTTCAGACATGAATTCGAAGCCAGATTAAAAGACAAAGCAGGCAAAGAAGAACAAATACCTGCACAGACGGGAGTCTGAACCATGGATTGGAATGTAATTCTACTCTGGTTGTTAAAAAGTGCGCTTTTTTTCCTAGTGTTTATCACTGCTTGTGCATATTATACATTAGCAGAACGTAAAGTAGCCGGATTCATCCAAGATAGAAAAGGTCCGAACCGTGCGGGTCCTCTCGGTTTATTACAACCTTTGGCGGATGGGATCAAATTTTTAACAAAGGAAGAGATCTTTCCTAAAAATGTGAACAAAGTCATGTATTTGATCGCTCCGGCGATCTCCATGACCTGTGCGATCATGGCTTGGGCAGTGGTTCCTTTGGGGGGGACAGTTCTTTTGCCCGACTGGCTTGCAAAAGAGGTCGGTTCTCCATACTTGGATTTGCAGATCGCAAATCCGGATACCGGGATCTTGTTCTTATTCGCGATCTCTAGTCTTTCGGTTTACGGGATCATTCTTGCAGGCTGGTCCAGTAATAATAAATATTCTTTGATCGGCGGGATCCGGGCTACGGCTCAAATGATCAGTTATGAATTACCTTTAGGTCTTTCTGTGGCTTCTATCGTGATCTTGACCGGTTCTTTGCGGCTCACGGATATCAATGACGCGCAGATCGGTCTTTGGAATATTTTTAAACTTCCGGGCTTTATTGCGTTTTTCGTTTTTGTAGTGGCGATGTTTGCCGAAACGAATCGACTTCCTTTCGATTTGGCGGAAGCGGAATCCGAATTAGTGGTCGGGTTTCACACGGAATACGGTGCATTCAAATTCGCGTTATTCTTCATTGCGGAATATATGAATATGATCACTATGAGCTGCGTGGTCACCATCCTATTTTTCGGCGGATATCATCTTCCGTTCGGTTGGTTAAACGGTTCGATTTGGCAGGCTTGGGCGGGACTCGGGTTTTTTACTCTTAAGGTATTATTCTTCGCATTTTTATTCATGTGGGTGAGATGGACTCTGCCTAGATTCAGATACGATCAGTTAATGACGATCGGCTGGAAAAAAATGATCCCTTGGGCTGTGGCGAATATAATCGTCGCAAGCGTTTATGTAGGTTTGGACGGTTTCTGGAAATGGTAGGAATATTCGACAATCCGGGTCTTCTACTCTTTTTCGTTTTTAGCGGAGTATTGGTTGCAGGAGCATTAGGGGTCGTTTTTCATCCGAATCCGATCAGCTCTGCGGTTTTGCTTGTGCTTTCCTTTTTCGCGTTAGCCGGTATTTACGCGGTGATCGGTTCCGTTTTTGTGGCCACCATGCAGGTTTTGGTCTATGCAGGCGCCATCATGGTGTTGGTGGTTTTCGTTCTAATGCTTCTTTCCTTAAATGAAGAAGGGATTACAAAGCTCTGGAACAATCCTATCAAAAAAGTTTTGGTACTTTCCGTAGTCGTCTTACTCGCAATTGTGCTGATCCAATCAGTGAAAGAAGGTATTCCGAATTCGGAAGCTTCTCCAAAAGGATACTCTGAGTCAGGTACGTATCAATATACCTTGTCCAAATCTGAAGAAGGTAGGGCGGGAGTGGTCGCGGAAGGAAATACCGCTGCGGTGGGAAGTTCCATGTTCTTGGATTACCTTCTTCCTTTTGAAATAGTTTCCATTCTCCTTTTGGCTGCCGTACTCGGTGCAGTTATATTAGGAAAAAAGAATTTAGGTAAAAAATCGGAAGAAGGGGAAAAATGAATCCGGGAATTCTGAAACCAACTCTCGCGGGAATTCCCGTAGAATATCTGCTGATCCTTGCCTGTATTATTTTCTCCATCGGTGTTGCCGGGGTTTTATTCAGAAGAAGTGCGGTAGTCATTTTTATGAGTATAGAACTCATGTTGAACTCCGTAAATTTGGTATTTGTCGTTTTTTCCAAATCGCTTCATCAGGTCCAGGGCGAAGTGGTTGTGTTTTTTGTGATGGCAATCGCGGCGGTAGAAGCAGCGATCGGTTTGGCCTTAGTGGTTGCTATTCACAGGAAGAAAAAGACAAGTTTCGTAGACGAAATGAATTTAATGAAATGGTAATGCGATGAGTTGGGAAATCCTTATATCCATTCTGGCTCTTTCTCCTCTTCTTGGATCCGTATTAAACGCATTATTCGGAAGATATTGGAAGGGTTTTTCCGGTCCGATCGGGACCTTACTGTCTTTTGTATCTTTCGGAGCTAGCGTATTCGCTTATTTGCAATTTCATCCAATGGAAAGGCAAGACGCTCAAATTGTGACCTTATTCAATTGGGTGAATGTCGGGAATTTTAAAGCGGACCTTGCTTACCAAGTAGATCAACTTTCCCTTTTTATGGCGTTGATCATTACCGGGATCGGCAGTTTGATCCATCTCTATTCCATCGGATACATGAAAGGAAATCCTGGGATCGGCAGATTTTTTTCCTATCTGAACTTATTCGTATTCTTCATGCTCCATTTGGTTTTAGCGGAAAACTTAGTGGTCCTATTTTTCGGTTGGGAAGGTGTGGGACTTTGTTCTTATCTTTTGATCGGATTCGATACTCATAAGGAGAATGCGGCACAAGCTAGTATCAAGGCATTTGTCACCAATCGGATCGCCGACTTGGCAATGATCGGTGGGATCGCTCTTACGTATTGGCTTGCGGGTTCCGTTTCCTTTATTACGATTTCTGAATCCTTGCCCCAGGCAAAGTTTTTGCTGAATGCTCTTCCTTTTGTAGCGATCTGTTTTTTTATCGGCGCAATGGGTAAATCCGCTCAGTTCCCATTCCATGTTTGGTTACCGGATGCGATGGCTGGACCGACTCCTGTTTCCGCTCTGATCCATGCGGCAACAATGGTGACTGCAGGGCTCTTCTTGATCGCAAGATTGAATTTTATTTTTATCTTAGTTCCTAAAGTAGGTTTTTGGATCGTTTGTATCGGAACGTTCACCGCTTTTTTTGCGGCGACCATCGGTGTTTACCAAAACGATATCAAAAAAGTTTTAGCTTATTCTACTGTTTCTCAGTTGGGCTATATGTTTGTAGCAATGGGAACCGGAGCGTATGTGGCTGGACTTTTCCATTTACTGACCCATGCATTTTTTAAGGCTCTTCTCTTTTTGGGTTCCGGTTCCGTGATCCATGGATTGTCCGACGAACAGGATTTGAGAAGAATGGGAGGTCTCAAATCCCAGATGAAGATCACTTGGTGGACCTTCCTTTTAGGAACCTTGGCGATCGTAGGAGCCCCACCATTCAGCGGATTTTTCTCCAAAGATCTCATTTTAGAAAAAGCATTCTATTTCCATCCGGTATTTTTCGGAATGGGAATAGCGACGGCTTTTTTAACCACATTTTATATGTTCCGCCTAACGTTCTTGGCGTTTACGGGTAAATCCAGGATCTCTCATAATGTGCATCCGCACGAGTCCCCTTGGACAATGACTTTGCCATTGGTGATCTTAGCATTGGGCGCCGCATTTTCCGGATATTTATTGGTTCCGGAATCCTTAGGAGGGGGGATCGATTTCTTGGAGAAATATTTCTCACCTATTTTTGCAAAAGGATTATTGTATTCCTCTCAGCAAAGGGGACCTGCAGAAGTACATCATTTAAGTCATGAGTTGGAACTCCTACTGGCCGGATTTTCTTTAGGAGCGATCTTTCTTGGAGTCGGGATCTATTGGTTCTTTTTCGGCAAAAAGGAGAAGTTGCCCTTGGATGAATCCTCTTATACAGGTTGGAGAATTCTTCCAGCAAACAAGTACTTCATAGATGAAATTTTCAAAAACGTTTTGATCGGACCGATCTCAGCCTTATCCGAATTTTTATCGGAAGTGATAGAGAAACGTTTGATCGATCGGGTTTTGACCGGAACGGGAAAAATTTCCGGGGGTATATCCGCATTACTACGCAGGCTCCAAACCGGGACCGTCGTAGATTACGCTTTTCTAATCGTCTTAGGGACCGTCTTGATCTTGTCCGTTTTCTTATGGAGGGGAATCTAAGTGCCCCAGTACTATTTAAGCATTCTATTATTTTTGCCCGTTTTAGGGATCCCTTTCTTATTCTTTTTTAAAAGCGAAAAATGGATCCGACTTTGGTCTTCGATTATAACTCTTGGAGTTTTTGCGATGACCGTCCCTCTTTTTTTGGAATTCTTGAAAGGAGATAGCGGCTTTCAATTTACTCATCGTATTTGGAACTTCCTGGAATTACAGTCGGGAGGGTTGGACTACCATATAGCGATCGACGGATTCTCCTTATTATTGGTTACGATGTCCGCGTTTCTATTCTTCCTTTCCGCTTTATCCGCTTTTTCTAATGTAAAACATAGGATCAGGGAATTTTTTATACTTCTTCTTTTGGTCGAAACAGGAGTGATTGGAGTTTTTCTTTCGGTCAACCTGATCCAATTCTACGTTTTTTGGGAATGGATGGTTTTGCCTTTTACCTTGATGGTGGGGATCTGGGGAGAGAAAGGGCGAATTAAGGCTGCTATGAAATATCTGGTATTCTCGTTTACCGGATCAGTGTTCATGTTAGCGAGTATTCTGGTCTTATATCATTATACCCACACATTCGATCTGGAAGAATTGGCTGTGGTTTCCCTGAATTCTATTCCTGCGAATATTAAGTTTTGGTTATTTATCGGTTTTAGTTTCGCATTTGCGATCAAAGTTCCTTTATTCCCTTTTCATACTTGGATGCCTGATGTTCATGAAGAAGCTCCTACCGTAGGTTGTGTGGATTTGGCCGGGATCCTTTTAAAGATAGGATTGTTCGCGTATATTCGGGTGGCCATTCCGCTTTTCCCTCAGGTATTTTTAGAATATCGTAATTTACTTACCGCTCTTGCGGTTGCCGGGATCGTTTATGGGGCCCTGGTTGCTTTAACCCAAAAAAATAGCAAACGGTTAGTTGCATTCTCTTCCCTTTCTCATATGGGGTTCTGTATTTTAGGCGTTTTGACGCTTACGGAAGAAGGTGTGGCCGGCGGAATGCTTCAAATGGTGAATCATGGATTCACTTCTGGGCTTTTGTTCTTTATATTAGGGTTTTTGCATGAAAGAACGGGAAGTAACGAACTAAAGGACTATTCAGGGCTTGCTAAATCAGCCCCGTTCTTGGCCGTCGCGATCGGTCTTGCTGCATTCGCTAGCGCAGGATTACCCGGAACGAACGGATTTGTCGGTGAGTTTTTAGTCTTAATCGGCACTTTCAAATACAGTCTTATCTACGGATTTCTGGCCGGATCTGCAGTGATCTTTTCCGCCGGGTATATGTTATACTTTGCAAGGAACTTGTTATTCGGTGAGCCGAATTCGTTATCTTCCGGTTTGGCTCCTTTAAACGGACGGGAGAAGTTTATAGTTTCTATAGTTGCAGGAATTATAATATTCACTGGGATTTTTCCGAACATTCTACTCGATTATCTGAAACCTAGTGCAAGAGTGGTCTTGAACCTAACGTCTAAACAAGCTCTACAAGAAAGAGCCTTTTTGGAACAAGAAGGCACTTTGAAAAACACCAAGAAGAAATTTATAAATTATAGGACCTTGGGCACAGAACCTCCTAGTTACGAGGATAGGATCACATCCGGAAGGGGAACAGGGATCCCGGGTAAAAAGACAGTGTCCCAAGAGGCGGAAGAATGAATTTAATTCCAAATTCCAACGATCTAATTTCTATACTTCCCATCCTGGTGCTTTCCGGAGGAGGGATCCTATTACTTGGATTACAGTTCTTTTTTCAAGGATTTGAATTTAGGATCGTAAGATTTACTTCCGGTCTAATTTTGATTGCTGCATTCTTTTCCTTGTTTGTTTCTCAATCAAATCCGGGGATCGGGTCCTATTTTTCGGGGCATTATGAAATTTCCACCTTAGGATTCTGGTTCGGTGCTTTATATTTGATAGCTGCATTCTGCACCGTCCTTGCTTCTCCAAGAGTATTAGAACAACATAATATGGAATTTCCTGAGTTCTATCCTCTTCTTCTTTTTTCAGTCGTGGGGATGTTCTTAATGACTTCCGGAACGGACACCGTTACCATCTTCGTCGGATTGGAATTGATGTCCGTATGTTTGTATGTTCTGGTAGGAATGGCGAGAAGCGACGTTTACTCTTTAGAAGCTAGTTTGAAATATTTTCTTTTAGGAAGTTTTTCCACGGGATTTTTCCTTTTCGGAATGGCATTCTTGTTCGGAGGATCTGGCACTACTCATTTACAAGATTCCTTGAAACCGCTGGTGAGTTCCGGATTTGATTCTAATTTTACGAAAATCGGATTATTACTCCTATTAACCGGGATCTCATTTAAGATCGCTTTATTTCCTTATCATTCTTGGACCCCGGATGCTTATGAAGGCGCTTTAACGCCGGTCACAGGGTTTATGGCTACGGCATCCAAGTCCGCTTCCATGGGATTATTATTAGTCGTATTTTCAAAATTTCCAATTTCCGTTTCGGGAGGAGGATGGATCTGGGTGATGGGGATTTTAGCCCTGATGTCAATGACGTACGGAAATTTCGTGGCTTTAAAACAAACTAGTTTAAAAAGAGTTTTGGCATATTCTTCGATCGCTCACGCAGGTTATGTGGTCGCTGGGATCACTTTAGGCGTAAAAGAAGAAGCCTTGTTCTATTTGATCGTATATTCTTTTATGAGCCTTGGAGCATTTTCTATTCTTTCTTTCCTGGAAGAAGGAAATCGCCACGTAACGTATGAATCCATTGCTGGGCTTGCAAAGTCCAGACCTTGGACGAGTTTTGCATTTTTCATTTTCTTCTTATCGTTGGCAGGGATTCCTCCTTTGGGCGGATTTTGGGCGAAGTTTTTCTTATTCCAAAAAATTGCGGAAGGAACGGGTCAGATCTCTAAGTGGTTGCTAATCGGAGGGATTGCGAACTCCGCATTGGCATTATATTATTATGTAAAAGTGGGAATATTGGCTTACATGAGTTCCGAAGAAGGAGAAATTTCTAAATTAGAAGCTCCTAAAGCGAGTTATGGAGTTTTATTCGTTTCCGTAATTTCTTTGGCTGCAGTACTAGTGGGCTGGTATTTTATCCAGCCCAAGGATTTGAATAACTTAAAGTTCGCAAACAAATCCGCAGAATTACAAAAATAAGATGTATAACTTCAAAAGAGTCCTCTCTTCCATTAGAGAATACTTCGAGCCTATTCCCAAATTTGACGGAGAAAATGCAAGGTTCAGAGAGGCGATTTATCTTTATTCAAAAAATCGTTCCGAGAAAAACTTAGAAAAACTGTCCGCAGAACTTACCAAAGCTTACTTTTTGATCCCTCATGCGGGTGAGGAAGCCGTCCCGAAAAAGACAAAACCTAAAAAGAAAGTTGCAGCCAAAAAAAAGAAGAAAGTTTCCCCTAATAAAGGAGCGAAACCTATCGTATTATTATACGTAAGCAATGAAAGAGGTAGAGTGTTCTTACCTGCATTCTCCCATCCTTCGGAGTCATTTCGTTATTTTAAAAAAGAAACCCCGCTTGTTCCTATCACTGCGAAAGAATTATGGGTCTTAGGTCTACAGAACAAAGGAGTTTCCGGGGTCGCCATAGATCCAGGTTCTACGTTATGGTTGCTTTCCAGGGAACATTTGGAATTGTTGCAAAAGGAAAAATAATCTTTCTTTGAACGACGTTCTATGTATTCCACTTTCCGAATATATATTTTTCATCTTATTCTTTTATCCGCTTTATTTACGAATTGTATCTTGGTCTCGAGATCCGAACTTTCTCTTCCTTCGAGCTTAAACGAGGGAAAAGTATTAAAACATTATAAAAAAGTTTCTCTTAAAGTGATCTATATTCCTGAAAAGGATGATCACGCTTATAATCTGGAAGAAGAAGAGCAGAAAAGCAGGGAGGAAATCTGGACAAACCTGCTGGTTTCCGCTTATGAGGATTCGGGATTATTTAGAGAGGTCGTAACTTCTTCCGGAGGCGACTTGAAAGTCCAAATTAAGATCGTAGAATCCCAGGCTGAAGATAGGGGGATGGATTACACATTTTCCAAAGGTTGGGGGTTTCGCCCGTATCGGGAAGAGGGCTCCTTTTCCATGAGTACGGACTTTTATAATTCAAAGGGTGAACTTTTAGGTTCGGTAGATCTAACAGAAAAATATGACTACTATTATCAGATTTTTTTTATATTCCTAATGCCTTTCTATTCTCAAGACGGAGAATACGAAAAATTGGGACGTTTTATGGGATTAAAAACTTTGGATCGGGCTTTATTTAAGGAAATTTTCATCCCTAAAAAATAACGCCTAGGAATTTCCAAAAATAGTTCGCCCAAATCCCGAATAAAACGAAATTACTCGCTGCAAAGATTGTCAATCTATGAATAACGTTGTTATAGGTGAGATGGATCAAGCTATGCAAAAATCTAAACCCCACATAGATCCAAGCCAATTGAAAATTTAAAGGATCGATTGCCTCCGTCAAATATTGTATCAGGCAGATCAGATAAAATAATAGGGGCATTTCCAATAAGTTCATGTAGTTCCGGTTCGCGATCGATACCCATTGAGGGACATTTGTGGATTCTCCGAACTTAAAATCATCCGGGCTCACTTTTCCGATAAATCCTGCATAAAAACGACGGATAGGGATTTGTAAAAGAACGAAAAAAGTCAATAGAGCTAACGCTCCGACTGGAAGAAGCCATAATTCTTTTTGCATTTTCGGACCCTTTGAATCTAAAAGAATTTTATATAAAATCGTTTCTCATTTAATCTGCAAGCAAAAGTCATAGAATTTCAAAATCTTCCATTTCGATTTTCGTTGACTCCTGAAACTTTTTAACTAATCTAAAGGCCCTTTAATTACGTCCTATATCCATATATTCAATATGCAAGATTCCTTAGAAAAGTTAGTCTATCACTGGATTCAGAAAGATTGGGGAGTTTTCCAATTTATTCAATCGGAGGGATTGGATGGAATATGGATCTTAGATCTATCGAACGAAGATCGATATTGGATCAATCCTAAGTTCAGATCCGTTTTGGGATTTTCGGGATCGGATCAGGAACTTTGTTCTATTCGATGGAAGGATCTTTTTTCTATAAAAGATCATGAGTTACTCCATTCTCAGATAAAGAAGTTAGAAAATACAAAAACTTTTCGCGTACGTTACAAAACATTCTCAGGTACCGAGCTAGAGACGGATACTAAACTTAAATTTTTACAAGATCCGTCCGGTGAACTTTTTTGTATCGGAGGGGTCAACATCCTAAAAGAGTCTGAGCTCCATACGATGAAGAGGGAATTGGACTTTCTTTCCTTGATCAACGCTTTACCGGATATGATCGGCTATTGGGATTCCAATCTGATTAACCGATTGGCGAACGATGCGTATCAAAACTGGTTCGGTATCGAGGCTAAAAAGATTGTCGGTCAACATATGAAGACCCTTCTTGGTAACGAATTATTTGAATTAAATTATCCTTATGTACAAAAAGTTCTAAAAGGGGAAGGCCAATTATTTGAAAGAAAGATCCCATCTCCCGATGGGAAAAGTTTTAGATATTCTCTGGCAAAATATATTCCCGATTTTAGGGAAGGCAAAGTGATCGGCTTCTCCGTCATTGTTAGCGATATTTCAAAGATAAAGAATGCGGAAGCTGAGAATTTAAAGTTAGCGAGAATAGTCGAGTCTTCAGATGATGCGATTATCGGAAAGGACCTGGAGGGTACTATCAATTCTTGGAATCGAGGTGCTGAAAAAATATTCGGTTATAGTCCGATTGATATTTTAGGATCTAATTTTGATATTCTGGTTTCGAAGGAATCCAAGGAATTGGAAGCCAAAATCAATCAAAAGATGATCTCACAAAAAGAGACAGCAAGTTTTGAATCCGTTCGTAAAGCAAAGGACGGGCATTCGATAGAAATGTCTATCACTCTTTCTCCTGTGTTCGATTCATCCGGAAAGATGATAGGCTCCGCAGAGATAGCAAGAGATATAGGCGAAAGAAAAAGAATGGAGAGTTCTTTTAGGAGCGCTTTCGAATATTCCGCGATCGGGATGGCAATTCTAGATCCGAAAGGAAGATGGATCCAAGTTAACGGAAATCTGATCAAACTACTCGGATATGATTGGGAAGAATTATCCAAACTGACTTTCAGGGATATTACGTATCATGAGGACTTAGGAAAGGATCTGCAGTTATTGGCGGAAACTTTGGAGGGTAAAAGGTCCGGATATCATTTAGAAAAACGTTATATTAAAAAAGATGGAGGGATCGTTTGGATACTTCTCTCCGTTGCTTTGGTTAGAGACGCGGACGGAAAGCCTAATCATTTTATAGCCCAGATCATGGATATAGACGAGATCAAAAAGACGGAAGAACAATTGCGTCATGCTAAGGAGCTTTTGGAACAAACCAATAAGTTGGTTAGAATAGGGGCCTGGGACCTGGATCTGAAAAACAATACGGAAACTTGGTCGGGAGTCACAAAGGAAATGTTTGAAGTTCCGCATGATTTCGATCCAAATGTAAGAGGAGCATTAGAATTTGTTAAAGAAGGAAAGAATAAGGAAAAAATTTTAGAAGCGGTGGATAAACTTATTAAACAGGGAGAACCGTACGATCTTGAGATCAAATTGATCACTTACAATGGTAACGAACTTTGGGTTAGGACAGTGGGGAGTGCGGAATTTAAGAATGGAGAATGTTTAAGGATCTACGGCGCATTTTATAACATAGACAAAAGAAAAAAAGCGGAGTTAGAATTATTCCAAGAAAAGTCCAGATTGTCAGCATTCGTCGAACATGCCCCCGCCGCGGTTGCTATGTTTGATACCGAGATCAAATATATTGCTGTCAGCGAAAGGTGGTTAACTGAATACCATGTATCCGGCAAAAATATCATTGGACTTTCCCATTACGAAGTATTCGGGAATATTTCCCAGGAATGGAAGGATATTCATCAAAGATGTTTATCCGGTGAAGTCTTAAAAAACGACGAAGATGTTTGGAGACCGGAAGGTTGGGATCATGACCAATATCTTCGCTGGGAAGTGAGACCTTGGTATCAACTGGACGGGTCAGTAGGCGGGATCATGATGTTCACTCAGGATATCACTGAAAGTTGCCTCCAAAGAGAAGAATTAAAAAAAGCGAAACTGGTAGCGGAACAGGCGAATAAAGCCAAGTCGGATTTTTTAGCGAATATGAGCCACGAAATCAGGACTCCTTTGAACGGGATCATAGGATTTTCCGACCTTTTGTTGCGAACTTCCATGGATTCCATCCAGCACCAATACATGATGACAGTCTTCCAATCCGCCGAATCTTTATTGGATATTATTAACGATATATTAGATTTTTCTAAGATTGAAGCCGGAAAACTTGAATTATCTTATGAAAAAACAAACCTTTTGGAACTTTGCAGCCAGATCGTAAATACGATCAAGTTCCAAGCCCAAAAGAAAGGATTAGAAGTTATAGTGAATGTAGCCTGGGACGTACCCAGATTCGTAAAAGCCGATAGTGTAAGACTAAGACAGATCATAGTGAATTTATTCAGTAATTCCGTAAAATTTACGGAAGAAGGCGAAATAGAATTTAAGATAGAACTTCTTAAAAAAATATCCGAGACGGAAGGGGAGTTCAGATTCTCTGTGAGAGATACAGGGATCGGTATCGCACCGGAAGCGAAGGACAAAATATTCGAAGCATTCTCTCAAGGAGATGTTTCCACCACTCGTAGATTCGGAGGAACGGGTTTAGGTCTTGCGATATCCAATAAACTTCTTTCTATGATGGGAAGCAGTCTTCAGTTAAAAAGCGAATTAGGAAAAGGAAGTACGTTCTATTTCGATCTTAAACTTCATATTTCCGAAATTATCGGAGAAGATTGGATCAGACTTCGTTCGATCAAAAAGGTTTTGATCATAGATAAAGATCAAGAGAACATAAAGTTAGTCGGAGAAATGTTATCTTTGCAGAATATTCCCGCGGATTTCATGAGTAACGGGGATGAGATGATTCAGACTCTATCTAAAGGGAATAGATATGATATCATTCTAATGGATTCCGAAATGTCGGAAGGAAACGCCTTGGAATTGGTCCGAAAAATACGAGAGGATCTAAGGATCGGAAACGAGGATCAGCCGATCGTACTGATCGTAAATCCGGAAGACGGAGAATCTTTCGTTTCGGAATCTCGAAAACTGGGGGTGCAGGAAGTCGTCTCTAAACCGATCCATATGCAAAAATTATTCGATATCCTGGCAAGAAATCAGATCCTGAAGGAGCCTTTCGAGTTCCCGTTGATTACGAGGGACCAAGAGGGCGCAGCTACGATTCGTAAAACTGCAACCGTGCTGATTGCAGAAGATAATTCCGTTAATATGATGTTAGCAAAAAGTATCATCAAAAGAATTCTCCCTAAGGCAAAATGTATAGAAGCTCAAACCGGAAGGGAAGCTGTCGACAAGTATAGAGAGACAAATCCTGACCTAATCTTCATGGATATCCAAATGCCTGAGATGAACGGGTACGAGGCCACCAAAGCGATCCGTGTTCTGGAAAAAGACGGTATTCGGGTCCCGATTATCGCTGTGACTGCAGGGATCGTTTCCGGTGAAAGAGAAAGATGTTTGGAAGCGGGGATGGATGATTATATAAGTAAACCCGCAGTGAAAGCGGATTTTGCTCGGATCATCTTTCGATGGATGAGTTGACTATACTTTGAGTTTTATTAAAGTATTTTGATAGCCTTCCAATATGTCCAGGATCTCAGTATCCATTCCATAGGGCCTAACGAGAACATTCTTTTCCAGATAAAGGAAAATAATCCGAAGAATACCCAAATAGGAACAGTCAGAATTAGGACAATATAACTTCCAACCTGGTCGAAATATCCAAGCCCCCATCCACAAAAGATCCAGGAGCAAACCAAGGACTCTCCTAAATAACAGGTCAAAGAAAGTTTACCCATTACCTCGAACCAAATTCGATCGGCTAAACTTTTTTCAGAATGATAATAATTTCCGAGCAGATACACATAACTGAATGTGAGCGCAGGCGCGCTAAAAGTATCCGTTATCGCAAATAGGATTTTTAAAAAAACGTTTTGGTTTTCCGGAAGAATATGACGAGAATGTAATGTGTATATAAAATTTCCTAAAATCCCAAGGGTTAGCATCCAAGGAAAAAGTTTTTTAAATCCTGGCTTCGTATTTTCCCAATTCGAGAATACGGAATTTTTAGCCGCATAAAATCCCAAAGCAAACATGGAAAGAACCGAAGGCCATTGATATAAGACTAAAAAAGGAATGGAGAGGATGGTATCCTTTGTTCTTTGTATACTACTTTCCCAGAACCCTCCTAAATACGCTTTTCTGCTTTCATCCAATAGACGCGGAAGATCGGCTTCCAGTTGGGATTTAATTTCTCCCTCTGCCAAACTCATTCCTATCCTACAAAACGCGGCAAGTATTATACAAAAGAGGGAAAACTTTAATAACCAAGAAGAGTTTTTATTCCTCAGAAACCAGAGCACGGTTCCTAAAATTGCGTAAGAAAGAAGTATGTCCCCGATAAAAAGAAATATTCCATGCAGAATGCCTAATATTCCTAAACCGAATATCCTTCTGAAATATACGTTTCCTGAGCTTGTTTCCGGGCTGTTCTCCAGTTGTATAAAAAATCCGTAACCGAATAGAAAAGAGAATAATACGTAAAACTTGGACTCAAAGAGAAATGTTACGATCCAAGAACCTATGGAATCTAAAAGATTGGAGTTTTCCCCTAAGGAAGCAACCAGATACATAGGTTTGGAAAAGTACGGTAAGTTGACCGCAAGTATCCCGAATAACGCAAAGCCTCTCAAAAAGTCTATGAATCCTATTCTGTTGTTCATATTTTTTCTTAATGTTTGGGTTTCCAAGTCCATGTGAAAGCGAGAAGAATTATCGCTAAAATTGCGGAAAGGAATATTATAGATATAGAATGTTCCCAACGAAACCAGGAGAAAGAGCTCATCCATCCTAAAACCTTGGAAAGAGTTGTCCTTCCTAAATATCCGAACAAACCGATAAATCCGGCCGCAGTCCCTACCGCTTTTTTAGAAGTAAAGTCCAACCCGGCCACCCCTAATAGCATGACAGGCGGGTAGATAAAAAATCCGACCACTCCAAAAAGTGTGAGGTCCGCCCATAAATATCCCGGAGGAATAAGAGAAATGCCGAATAACGCGAATAATATAGGGACCATACAAACCAAGCTGACTAATCCTCTTTTTCCTCCCACCTTATCGGAATACCAACCGACGAGTAATGTGGATCCTATTCCGGCAAATTCATAGATGAGAGTGCTAATCCCTCCTTTTTCCAAACTTGCACCTTTAACGAATTTTAGATAAGAAGGTCCCCAATCTGTAAGACTATATCTGACTACGTACACGAAAAAATTCGCCAAAGCAAAGACCCAAACGTATTTATTTAAGAGAACCGAATCTATCAATATTTCTTTGAAACTCAATTCCCTCTCCAATTCGGAAACTTTTGAGGAGTCGATTTCCGTTCCGGTATATTCTTCAATGGAAGGAAGCCCGACAGACTGAGGAGTATCCAATAATCTGTAATATAAATAGATCGCGGTTAGGAACGAGATTGCAGCGGGGATATAAAATGCGTTCCTCCATCCGAACCAAGAAGCGCTATAAGCAGCGATCACTCCTACGAGTCCGCCGCCAACATTATGCGCTATATTCCAGATTGCGAATTTTTCTCCTCTTTCTTTAACGGAAAACCAATGGCCTAAGGACCTTCCGCAAGGCGGCCAGCCCATTCCCTGGAATAACCCATTTAGTCCCCATAAGATTAAATGTGTTTGGTAATCGGAAGAAGCACCGAAACATACATTACAAATTGCTGTTAGAATGAGACCTAACGGCATGAAAACCTGAGGATTACTTCTATCCGATAGCGCTCCCATCAGGAATTTTCCGATCCCGTAAGAGATCGAAGTGATTGCTATAATATTTCCGATTTGCTCCTGAGAGTAGGAAAGCGCTTCGCCGATTTCCTTGGAAACAACCGGAAAATTGTTCCGAACAGTGTAGAAGACTGAGTAACCTAAAAATGTAGCTTCTAATATTCTCCATCGGAATTTGGGATACAGGGAGCGGACTTCCGATTCGGGAAGTAACGGTTTAGGGGGCTTAGGTAAAATCCAGGATAATAGACCGATTCTCATCGATCGGGAAGAATGATGCCATCTATCCTAAGCACAAGTAGAATTTGATCAAAAATGTCTAAATCCGGATTCTTTAGGAAAATAAGTTTTTCCTTCGTAAGAATATGTAACCTGTGGGGATTCGCCTTCTTCGATACCTAAGACTGAGCCTATCTTTCGGATAGAGACCCCTTCCCAAGAAGAAGGTAATTCGTCCGGAGATAAGAATAGAAGTTCTAATTCTTCTCCTGAAGTCAGAACTCCTTCTATTCCGATTGCTTCTTTCACTCCGTTTTCGAATGGAAGTTTGTCCAGATCCAATTCGATCCTAACACCGGAAGATTTTGCCAATTTGAACACATCCTGTTTAAGCCCGTCGGTTAGGTCCATTCCGGCATGTATTCTATTTTTCGAATATAAAGAACGGCTTAAACTTAATCTGGACTTAGGTCTTAAATGTCTGTCTAGAGCGATCTTTTTTACTTCCGGAGAAAGTGAAATATATGCGCCTTCTAATATTTTATATCCTAAAAGAGAAGCGCCTATATGACCGCTTAAGTAAACACTATCTCCCGGTTTTCCTCCCTTTCTATCTACAGGAGAATCCGATTTTCCTAACAAAGTTAAAGTTAAGTTTAATTCTTGGGTCCGATAAGTGTCCCCGCCGCAAAGTTCTATTTTATAAGAAGTTAATGCCTTTTTAAATGAGTCGACAAATGGTTCTAAAAATTCTTTTCGATTGCAGGAAGGAGAAAGTCCGAAATTGAAAAATGCTTTTTGAGGAGTCCCGTTAGCCGCTGCTATATCCGACACGTTAACTTCCACCAACTTGTTTGCTATATCTTCGGGGCGACTCCAGTCCAATCGGAAATGAGTTCCTTCGACTATCGTATCCGTCGTGATCAAGTTCCCTTCTTTGTCCGAATAACAGTCGTTTTCCTGTTCTTTGCCGGGGGGATATAAGGAGGAGATGAGTTCTTCTTCGTTCAATTGTTTTCCGATATCTAAAAATCTTGACTTTGTTTTATTGTAACCCTAGTATAAGGCTATGAAATCTCGTATAAATTCTTTTTATCTAATTGCACTGATTTTTTCAGTATTCTCTTTTGGGGGAAGTTGGCAATTCAATTCGTTATCAGCAGAGACTTCTTGTAAATATTCCATTAGCAGCGAAGCAACGGGTCTGGAGTGGAAAGCGTTTAAATTCACCGAAAAAACTGGAGTCGGCGGTAAGTTTACGAAATTGAATATTTCCGGAACTAAATCTGCGGCTACGGTTCCCGACACATTAAAAGGTTTAAAATTCTCAATCGATGCTTTGGATTTGGACAGCGGAAATCCGGAAAGAGATCCTAAGATCAAGGGAGCATTTTTCGGAAATCTGAAAAAGAACGGAAAAATAGAAGGTTCCGTCTCTTCCGTGAAATTAGAAACGGATGGAAAATCCGGAAGTGGTGTGGTAAAACTTTTATGGAATGGAGTCAGCAAGGAAGTTCCCTTACAATTTACTTTAACTGGAGAAGTTATAGAAGCAAAAGGCCTCTTGGACGTAAATCAGTGGAATGCAGGAAAGGCATTAACTGAATTGAACAAGGTATGCAACGATCTGCATAAGGGAAAGGACGGTAAATCGGTTCTTTGGCCGGATGTAGAAATTATTATAAAATCTACATTAAAGAAAGATTGTAAATAAGGTGGAAAAGTGGAGTAGGTTCCCCATCCGCTCCATTATGAATTCGAAATATTCTTAAAAAATTTACCTCAGCCGGAAGTAGGAACGTAACAAAGACAAAGGATTTTATGAGGTTGTGCGCAACTGCGTATATCGGTGGCGAACCAGCTACCTTGGGTGCTGACTTGAGTATTTCCTATTTGCCCTAAGGTTGATAAAGCGCCGTCGTCTTCTCCATTGTTACAATTGTCTGCAGCTGCATCACCGTTTCCATCTCCGAAACTCCAAAAGGTTTGATTTCCTAAACCGCCTGCTTCCAATGTCACATCGAGATTCACAGTAAAAAGGTTGGCAAAATCAAGGGAGATCTGTGTTCCAAACGGTCCGCGGATCGGAACTCCTGTGGTAGGAAGATCGGCATAAAGTGCATTTAAAGAAGAGGCTGATACGAGAGTCGTGGAGACCAATGGAGCATATTTAGAACATTTAGTGTCTATAATATTCGAAAAAATTCGCTCTTGCCCGCAAAGAAAATTCAAACTAGAATCGAGGGAACCAGGCCCTAATACTGTTAACTTTCCATTAAAGCTAGTATTACTAGCATACATATAAATTCCCTCGGGAGCCGAAAAAAGCAGATTCATTAAGGTCGCCTTAGGGCTACAGCTCCTATCCTGGTCCGAGCAGGTTTTATCGGAAAGGCATCCGCTTGCGAAGATATAAAAGAATATAACAAAAAGAATACGGACCGTCATCCAGCCAAAGATAAGTTATAGTTTGTAAGTAAGCAAGAAATTATAAATCAATTTTAAATCTTAAATCCGTTTTCTATTTCCGGCTTCTTACTGTTTAATTCCTATAACAAAGACAAATTATCGGATGAGATTCGCTACACGCCGGAGCGCCCGATAAAATCCAACTTGTAGTGATATCTGTCGCAGACCCGATTGCCCCTGCGGCTCCCATATTCGTCCCATCGATACAGTTATCGGCGGAATTATAAACTCCTCCCGAGTTGGAGAAAGTCCAAAAGTTTTGAGATATCACTCCTGCCTCTGCCAAGGTAATCTGTAGTCCTGGAAACATATTTGTCCAAGAATTTGCGATAATATCACCTCTCGGTCCTCTCACGGGATATTCAGTATTATCAGGCAGGCCGAAATCCGTCGGAAAATTAGAAAGGTAATGTGTAGAAGTGGAGACTACTGGAAGAATATTGGAACAAGTGAAATCCGTGATCGAAGAAAATAACTTATTACTAGTGCAGATATTATACAGGCTATCGTCTAAGCTGGATCCGAATTTTGCCAGATCTCCCTGGTAACTTTGGGTGGAATACAGATAGATCCCTTTCGGGGTGGAAAAAATAGAAAATAATAGTTCTTTAGTGTTACAGGCTTTATCCGTATCGGAGCAGACGTCGGAAGACATACAAGCGTTGGAAAATAGAAGTAAGAAACTAAAAAAGTAAAATGTTTTGCTCATATAAAAATTCCCGAAAGTAGACGAATCTCTAATCCTTTAGACGAAAAAAGATCTTTAATAACAGATACACAAAACTTTTCTATGCTGGTCGCAGGTATCGCTTGCAAAGGATGGCCAACTCAAACCGATATCATTCGGATCTCCCGTAATTCCAACATTTGCATTATCTGACAAGGTGCCGTTTACACAGGAGCTGGAAGCATATCCCCATCCGGTGGTCGCAAAAGTCCAAAATTTTTCGGTCGTTACTCCCGCTTCACTCATTGATAGTTTCGGATTAGAAGATAAAATTAAATTCCATTGGTCATAAATTAATTCTCCTCGAGCTCCTCTTATTGGTAAAGTCCCATCTAACGAAAAATCCGTAGTGTACGAACTAACGGAGCTCGTCGGGCTTGCAGTTAGAGGAAGAACGTTCCCGCAATTGGAAATGGTCTGAGCGAAAAGTCTCGCTTCGGCACAAATATTCATAAGGCTGATCTGGAGGTCCGGTCCATAGGCGGCTAAGTTTCCTTGAAAGGATTTTTGAGTAGAATAGAGATAGATCCCCGGAGGAGTAGAAATATGAGAATATAAAATTTCGTTAGCGCTGCAACTCTTATCCTCTGAGGAACAGGTTTTACCATTCATACATCCGTATGCGGAAAAAAATAAGAAGAAAAGTAATATCGCAAAAAATTTCACCGCACGATTAAAGACCGAACGGCCGTGTTTTGCAAGAAATAATTTACTGAATGATGTGCAGAATGTGGATCTTTTAAAAATGAATCTTTAGAGAGATCAAGAAAGTTTTATTGGGATTCGGAATTGATAACCGGTGTGAAACAAACACAAAGTACACGATAACGGGAATCACAACTGGAGAATGATTCTCCTCCAGGATTGATCCAATCATTGTTCTTCGTGGATGGCGAACCGACTGCTCCGAAAAATTCGGAGGTATTATCCGATCCGGCATTACAATTATCTCCCGCTAACCCTCCGCCTATAGTGGAAAAGGTCCAAAAATCCCCATCCCCTAAACCTGAACTGGAAAGAGACTGTTTCGGACTTATTTCACCGAGAACAAAATCTTCCCAGGTATCCGAGATCAATATACCCGTGGGGCCGTAGATCGGAAGATTGCTTGGAACGGAAAAGGCATTTGTAAATGTGAATAAAGGCACTGATTCGCTAGATATAAAAGCCCATACGTCGGGACAAAACTGATTCACAAGAGATGAAAATAATTTTTCTCCCTTACAAATATTTTGACCTCCTATTTCCGGTCCTGATCCGTATGCGGCAAGATTGCCTTGATAAGTGTTGATCGTGGAATAAATATAGATCCCGTTCGGAACAGAAAGGATGGAGGTAAGTAAGGCTTGAGAACTACAGCTTTTATCCTCGTCGGAGCAGGTCTTTTCGCTCAAACAATTGTAATATAGGGAAGAACAAAGGACTGTTATAAGGATGAAAGAGCGACTTCGCATAATACTATACTCACGGGATGGCTATACAAAGTTCAAGGAATTTCTCATTACACTTGACTAAAATGTCTAAAAGTTTTTCCTTCTGCCAAGATGCGTCCAAATTCTAAAGTCCGTTCTACAGTTTTTTTCCTATTGGCCTTGGTCCTAACCCCAAGTCTGCTATTCGCCGAACAAACCATTCTTCTCCGCAAGGGTGGCAAAGTGATCGGTAACGTAGTCGGCCAAAACGAGAAGACGATCACCGTTCAATCCGACACCGGCAAACAGACCATCAGTAAAAGAGATATATTAAAAATCATTTATAAAGATATCACTAGAGAAGAAGAGAATCGCATTCGTAAGGAAGAAGAGAAGAAAGTCCAGGAAAATCCCCAAATAGTAGAGGAACCGGTCCAGATCATTCCGCCTCCGGTTTCTAACGAACCTAACAGAAGTAGATGGAGCGCGGTTTGGCGTTCCGCACTTTTACCAGGCTGGGGACAATGGTATACCGACAATAAACTGGAAGCTAAGATTACCGGCGGCGCATTCCTTGCCAGCTTAGCATACGCCGGTTATTCCAGATCCGAAGCGGAATCCGCAAAAAGTAAATATGATGATGCCGTCTCCAAGAGTAGTACTACCGGTTCCTTTATCTACGGAGGCGGGATTGCAAATTTCTACCTTCTCACCATAGTCCCCAGCGCAAGAGCGGATTATGAAAGCTCCGTCCAGACCTATAATACTTCCGTATATTTGTTGGGTGGAGTGTATTTGGCTCAATTGGTCCGGACCTATTTTCTGGGAAAATCTTGGGAGGAGGGTGCAACAGCCAATCCAGTTGCTTGGACAGTCGTACCTAAACCGGATTGGTCTGCCTCGGGAAGAGTCGGTTGGGGCGCGGAAGCAAGTTTTAGCCTTGGTTTTTAGGAATTTTGTTCGTATTTCCTTGACCCCTTAGGCCGGTACGCGAAATTGGCCAATACAGGACATACCCATGCCAATCGTATCTAAACCGCATAGAACTCCTTCCTTAAAAAAGGAACAAGCTAATAAAGCTTGGTACGTAGTCGACGCAGAAGGCAAAACCTTAGGTCGTCTCGCTTCGGAGATCGCAACTAGACTCCGCGGTAAACATAAACCTACTTTTACTCCAAACGTTGATTGTGGAGATAATATTATCGTTATCAATGCTGCTAAGGTAGCTGTGACTGGAAATAAAGAGACTCAAAAAGAATATTTCCATCACTCTCGTTATCCGGGTGGTATGACAGCTACTACTCTCCAGAATATGAGAGTAAAACAACCTGAAAAAATCCTGTACGAAGCAGTAAAAGGTATGCTTCCTAAAAGCAAACTCGGTGCAGAAATGTTAACCCATTTCAGGATCTTCCCTGGAACCGAGCATAATCTCGGCGCTCAAAAGCCGATCAAACTGGAACTCTAGGAGATATTAGAATATGGCAACCGCCAAGGAAATCTGGGCAGTAGGACGTCGCAAAAACGCGATCGCCCGCGTAAAATTAAAAGAAGGTTCCGGAAAAATTGTAATCAACGATAAGGATTACAAAGATTATCTGCAAAATAGCCGTTCTAATATTAAAGAAGCTTTAACCGCTTTAACTCTGATGAACGTTTCTGAAAAGTTTGATCTTAAGGTAAACGTTTCCGGGGGAGGGATCATCGGGCAAGTGGGAGCGATCCGCCATGCACTTGCAAGAGTAATCTGCCGTTATAATCCCGAGTTCAGACCGACTGTTAAAAAAGAAGGCCTTCTGACTCGTGACCCACGTATGGTGGAGCGCAAGAAATACGGTCTACACAAAGCACGTAGAGGAACTCAGTTCTCTAAACGTTAATTTACGCTTTTTAGATCTTTTTTTGGGAATGCCTGAAGTTCTTGCCAACAAGACCTCGGGCATTTTCTGTTTTTAGGGGATACATGAATTTTAAAAAAGTTTCCGAAGTCCGCACAATTTTTTTGGATTATTTTAAGGAGAAGGGCCACACAATAGTGCCTTCTTCCTCTTTATTGCCTGCGGGAGATCCTACACTTCTATTCACGACTGCGGGAATGGTGCAGTTCAAACCTTTGTTCACAGGCGCTGTGGAACTTCCTTATACAAGAGCCGCCTCCGCTCAAAAATGTCTTCGAACCACGGATCTGGAGAATGTAGGTAAAACGGAAAGGCACTGTACATTCTTTGAGATGTTGGGAAACTTCAGCTTCGGAGATTATTTCAAGGAAGAAGCGATCGAATACGCACTGGATTGCTCGGTAAACTATCTTGGATTTCCTAAAGAGAAGATCTGGATCACTGTATTCGAAAATGATGATGAAGCAGAAAAAATTTGGATCTCCAAAGGTATTCCGAAGGAAAGGATCACTCGTTTAGGAAAAAAAGATAATTTCTGGGGACCTGCGGGCGATAGCGGCGCTTGCGGACCTTGTTCCGAATTATATTTGGATAGAGGGCCGGAAAAAGCGTTCCCGGATTGTGGTGTCAAATACGAGTGCAAGCCGGGTTGTGATTGTGATCGTTTTTTAGAATTTTGGAATATAGTATTCAACCAATTCAACCAAGATACGGAAGGAAATCTTCATCCGCTCAAACAAACAGGCATCGATACCGGTTCCGGATTGGAAAGAGTGGCTTTACTTCTGCAAGGCGTGGATTCCGTTTATGATACGGACGAGCTGAAAAAGATCATCCAAGAAGTGGAAAAGATCTCGGGAAAAACGTATAACGAATCCACTAAAGTTCCTTTTAGGGTGATCACGGACCATATTCGTTCCGTATTGTTTACCGTATCCGACGGGATCTATCCGGACAGAACCGGGCGAGGATACGTTATCCGTCGCCTGATCCGTAGAGCCGTATTATTCGCTAGAAAACTGGATCTAAAAGAACCTTTCCTATACAAACTGGCAAAATCGGTATGCGATATTTATAAAGAAAGATATCCTGAACTGGAAAAACATATTTCCTCCGTGGAAAGAACACTTCTCGCAGAAGAAGAGTTATTCCTCAAAACCTTAGAGATCGGTTTGGAAAAGATAGAAGTCCTCGTTTCCAAAACAAAATCGGAATGTTCCAATACTTTCTCCGGAAAAGACAGCTTTCTGTTATACGGAACGTACGGTTTCCCTGCGGAGATGACGGAAGAGATCGTAGCGGAACACGGACTCTCCTTCGATCGTAAAGGTTTCGAGGACGAATTGGAGAAGGACAGGCAATCTTCTCGCGAGACCTGGAAAGCAAACAAAGTCTCTTTATTCACCGGGATCAAAACGGATAAGACCCAATTTTTGGGTTACGACGTTTTAGAAGCCGAGTCCGATCTTAAATTTATATTCTCGGATAATAAACAAGCTACGGCGCTCAAAGAAGGGGAGTCAGGAGTATTCGTATTTTCTTCCAGTCCGTTCTATCCGGAGGGAGGAGGACAGGTGGGGGATATCGGATTCATCCGAAAGGACGGGTCCGTCTTTAAGGTTTTGGACACCCAGAAAGAGAATGATAACATTCTTCATATCGGAACCGTTCTCTCCGGAAGTTTTTCCGTTGGAGACAAGGCTAGGTTGGAAGTAGAGAAGGAAAGAAGAGAAAGACTCAAATTCCATCACTCCGGAACCCACTTATTAAACGGCGCACTTCGCACTTTACTGGGAAATCATGTGCTCCAAAAGGGATCCATCGTATCTCCAGAATATCTACGTTTCGACTTCTCTCATCCGAGCCCTTTGAGTCCAGAAGAAATTCGTAATATAGAATCCTGGGTGAACGAAAGTATCGTGCGTCATATCCCGGTCGATACAAAGGTCCTTCCGATCGAAGAAGCTAAAAAAACGGGAGCAGTCGCTGCCTTTGACGAAAAATACGGAGACAGTGTAAGAGTTCTTCAGATGGGCGATCGCTCCTTGGAATTCTGCGGGGGAACTCATGTGGGGAATACAGGGGATATCGGATACTTCTTCATTAAAAAAGAATCCAGCCCGGGTGCCGGGAATAGAAGGATAGAAGCAGTGGCAGGCCCGCTGGTTGTGGAAACCTTCCAAAACAGATTTGCAGAATTAACGGAAGCTGTCCAAAATCTAAATCTAAAGATCAAAGACGAGTTAGCCACAGACGGTGCCTCATTCTCTATCAAAACGATTATCCCAGGACCGGATGAGATTAGATCCTTATTCGAGACCAAGGGGGCGGATGCAGTCGTTTTTCTTAGAGATCTTTCCGAAAAACTCTCGCTCGAATTGGAAGAAACCCAATCCAAATTCTTAAAAGAGAAAAAAAATAGAGAATCCAGGGACTTCGAGAACAATCCGGAAGTGATCGCAAAAGTATTCGAAAATTCTAAAGTGATCGGTTCCGTTAAGATTGTTTCTGCGATATTTGAGTCCAAGGATGCGAAGGCATTAAAAGGACTTTCCGACAATATCAAGGTAAGAGAGAAGGAAATAGTAGCCATTCTTGCCAGCAAAAACACGGAAGACGCGAGTATCGTAATTACTTGTTCCTCTTCTTTGGTTGGAAAGATCCATTGCGGAGAACTTGTAAAAACCGCCTGTGAAATTTTAGGCGGAAAGGGCGGCGGAAAACCGGATATGGCACAAGGCGGAGGAAAAGAAGTTTCCAAAGTGGAAGAAGCAGTCCGATCCGCATTGGAAAAAGCAAGTTCCAGTTTGAACGGAGGAAAATAAGATGAGCGATCCATCATTTGATGTTGTTTCCGAGATAGATAGACCTGAATTACAAAATGCGGTTACCCAAGCGATCGCGGAGATCAAGAATAGATTCGACTTTAAAGGTTCCAAGTCGGAGATCAAATTGGAAGAGGAGAATCTGATCCTTATCTCGGACAATGAAGCAAAATTGGAAAGTGTGATCGATGTTTTGATCAACAAAATGGCAAAAAGAGGACTCGGTCTCAAGTCCTTCGATTTTAAATCCAAATTGGAACCTGCTACAGGTAATACCGTTCGGATGAAAGTGAAGATCCGCAACGGTCTTGAAAAAGAACAGACCAAAGAGATCACTAAGATCGTAAAAGATTCCAAATTGAAAGTGATCCCTACTATCATGGGGAATTGTGTTAGGATCCAAGGAAAGAAGAAGGATGATCTCCAAGAGATCATGAGACTTTTAAAATCTGCGAACCTTCCTTTCGATGTTCAATTCCAGAATTTTAAAGGATAAAACCGTAACATTCCGAAACGATAAGGGTCTAATCTAAGTATGAAACGTTTTCTATTTCCCGCAATTATTTCTATTCTTCTAATCTCAGGACTTTCTGCAGAAGAGGAAAATCCGATCAAGTTCAAAATAGAAAAATCTTCACCTTCCGTTTATCTTTTGAAAGTGGCTCATCCCGAAAATTTCGGGATCCAAAAAGAGGCTCCCCATCGTATTTTA
The DNA here is from genome assembly GCF_000347035.1 of Leptospira sp. B5-022. Classification (GTDB taxonomy): domain Bacteria; phylum Spirochaetota; class Leptospiria; order Leptospirales; family Leptospiraceae; genus Leptospira_B; species Leptospira_B cinconiae. The sequence goes on along the minus strand of NZ_ANIJ01000014.1, from coordinate 151,233 downwards.
CTCAATCCTGGATTCGGATTAAAAGTGGTCTCTGCGGATCTAAAACTGAAAGGTAAAACTTCTCCCCGCAAAAAAGAATATTTCGAATCAGTGGAGCCAATGCAGATAAAATTGGAAGGAAAAGGAGAGCTGGAGATCCACGCAAAAATTTTCTACTGCGACTATAACAGGAATATCTGCATTCCTGGGAAGATATTACAAAAAGAAATTATACAATAATTGAATATCTACTCTTCCTCACAAATAAAGCGGCCGAGATGCCGCTTTTTTTGTGACTTATTTTAAGAAGCAGCCGACGTTGGAGTGCCAACAGTCAGGTTCTTCAAACATTATACAATTTAATCATGCCATGTAGGAGTTCTAAGGGGAAATCCGTTAAAAAGATCCTGTTAAATAATACGTTGTGCGAATTCCTACAAAGTAGTTCTTTATCACTTCTTAATTTCTATCTTTAGATCCGGTTGAGATACATGAAATAGATAATATGTCTTGCCGTTGATCGGTTTGGAAACTTTTACTATTTTTCCTTTGGAATCCACTAACTCTTTCAGGAATTTTCTGTCGGTAGGACGAAACGAGTCTCCCTTTTCCGCTATAAAAAGATTTAAGGCTCTTTTTTTCGCCAATTCCAATGCCTCACCCTCGTTCCCATCCAAGGAAGACACAACAACTTGATAGGTAGATGAGCTGATAAAACCTTCGGTCGCTTTTACGAATTGGTCGTCTTCTGTCGGAGCGGACTCTTCCACAACATTCTTCGGAGTTTCTTTTTTAGGTTCTTCCGTTTGAGGAGTTTTACATACGGAAATGAGAGAAACGACCAGTAACGCAAAAATCGTTTTTGTATGCATAGCGTTAGATTCCTTTGTTATTGAATAATTTTAGATTCTAAGGTTCGCTTGAGTAAATCCGCATCCACAACTCTAAAAACGAAAGTGCAGCTCTTAGGGTCGCTATAATCTTCTCTATATAAGAACAGTTTATCCAAAAGCCAAGCGAAAGAAGCTCGGTAAGTTAAATAATCCGCATTTACGATTTCCGTCTTCTTTTTTTCTTTTTTTTCTTCCGGAGAATCGTCTTCAACCTGGGCCTGTACGTTTTGGGTAGCGATAGAAGCGGCACCCATAGGAGAATTGGATTTGGTACGAACCGCTTGTGGAGGCCCAGGAAGCGGCTCATACTTGGGAACCGTAGAATTAACTCCGACACCGATCCAAGTTTTTCTTTCCTCTGAGATCTGTGCTAAAAGCAAATTAACCGATATCTCATCTCTTTTACGGAGCGCTCTTGACTTACAATCTTCTCTCAGTGTTAGAAGGGGTTTTTCTTGGTTCGGGACCGGAACTGTCACAACAACTTGGAAATAATCGTGAGAAATAAAACCTGAGTCATTTAAGTTATCCCAAATTTTTCTTCGGTATTCGGGATCTGCGGGCTCGCAATACCCGAAAAAAAATGTCAGGAATACGACCGACAATACCCTCAACATAGTTCCTAGTTTATTGTTCCCCTCTACAAAAACCAGCGGGATTTTTTCCCGGTAACTTCTGGACAACATAACTTTTAGGGGAAAACTTGTTGGTTATGTGGGAATATCTTTCCAAGTCCGTAATTTCTCGTTTCAGCTTTTCGTTTTTCATTCTTTGTCTTCTTATAAACTTCGAAACTTTCGCAAATGAAGACATCTTCTCCGAGATCCGAACCACTTTGGAGTCCAGAGTGAAGAAGGTTACTCTGAAAAATGGGATTCGGCTTCTTATGATGAAAAGGGCCGATTCTCCTACGGTCGCAGTTTATACCAAATTTTTGGTGGGGGCTGCGGACGAAACTCCTGAGATCGCGGGAACCGCTCACCTTCTGGAACATATGCTTTTTAAGGGTACGAAAAATATAGGAGTCACCGATTCTGAAAAAGAAAAAGTATATCTGGAACAGATCCGCGTTTGGGGAAAACGTTTAGATTCGTATCGTATGCAGGAAAGAGAACTGGCTGCAAAAGGGGAGCCTGTTCCGGAAAAGTTAATCAAAGATAAAAATATTTTAGAGATCAGATTTAAAAATCTGTTGGAGCTTCATCGTAAATTCGTGGTTTCTAACGAAGATTCTTATATTTACGAAAAGAACGGAGGCACAGGTTTTAACGCATATACGACGAATGATGTTACGAATTATCAGATTTTACTTCCCGCAAATAGATTGGAGATCTGGGCTAAACTGGAATCCGATAGATTAAAAGATCCTATATTAAGGGAATATTATACGGAAAGGGATGTGGTCCTGGAAGAGCGCAGGATGAGAGTGGAAAACCAGGGAATGGGGATCTTAAGAGAAAAATTTTTAGGCGCCGCTTTTCCGAAACATCCGTACGGAATGCCTGTGATCGGTTACGAATCCAATCTTCCTTTTTTGGACATAGATAAAACGGAAGAATTTTTCAAAAAGAATTACAGACCGCATAAAATGGCAATCGGGATCGTAGGAGATCTGGATTTCGATAAGACAGAAAGTTTAGTCCGAAAATATTTCGAAGATATTCCGGACGGACCTTCCCCTAAACTTTCTCATGAACAAGAAAGTTTTGATCATGAGACGAGGAGAGTGACCGTAAAACATTCTTCCGGTCCTATGAAAGTAATGGGTTGGCTGACTCCAGCTTCTCCTCATCCGGATAAACCTGTTTTAGAATTGATAGATGCGATCTTATCCCAGGGTGAAACCGGTAGATTGTATAAAAGACTGGTACTTCGAGATAAACTTGCCCAGAGAGTTGCCTGTTGGACTGGAGAACCGGGAGAAAGATACGCAAATCTATTCGCGATCTATGTGACAAATGTGAGAGGGGCCGACCCGGACAGGATAGAAACTTCTATCTTGGAAGAAATAGAAACTCTCAAAAAAGAAGCGGTTGCCGAAGTGGAACTGGCGAAGATCAAAAACCAGATCGTTGCCGATTATATCAGAGGTTTGAATAGTAATTCTAAACTAGCGGATGTTCTTACATACTACGAGCTAGTGGCGGGAGATTGGACGGAAATTTTTGACGATTACGCTCGATTGGATAGAGTCACTCCCGAAGATATCATGAGAGTGGCCCAAAAATATTTCACACATAGGAACCTTACCGTAGGCGATCTGATCAATTCCGACGGAGAGAAAAAATGAATATAATAAAAAGATTAACTATCTCTTCATTTGTGTTTTTATTCCCTTTTATCACTTCGGACGCGGCTCCGGGAGATTTTGTAAAAGACGTAAAGATCCCCGCCTTAGAATTCCATTTTCCTGAAATTCGGGAGATTGGTCAGGACCCGAACACTCGGATCTTATATTTGGAAAACCCCGAGTTCCCTATTAAAACCCTGGAGATCACATTTTACGCAGGACCTTCTTTTTACACAAAAACTCCTTTCGAACTAGTGGAAATTTTTCCGGAAGCTTGGAAGAGGGGAGGTACAATCTCCCATCCCGGAGAAAGTTTTGCGGAAGTCTGGGAATCCTTCGGTTCCAAACTGAGAGTGGATTCTGATCTGGACACCGTGACTTTAACATTCTCCTGGCTTTCCAGATATGATCAGGAATCCAAAGCTCTAATCTCTGAATTTCTAAAACAACCGATTTTCGGAAAAGAAGCTTTTGAAATCGCAAGATTACAATTAGGCGAACAGATCAAAAGGAGAAACGATAATATCGTAGGGTTAGCTTTTAGAAAAGCAAACGAACTCGTATACCAAGGAAAAGTAAAAGGTAAGTCTCTTTTGTTATCCGCACTTGAACAATTAAAAGAAGAAGATCTAGGGGAATATTATAAGAATCAATTATTGAGTTCTAGACGTTCTATTCTAGTTAGCGGTAAATGGAACCAAGAAGAGATCCCTCAGTTTTTAGGAGATATTCTGCCTGCATTCTCCGGAACTCCTGTGATGGAGTCTGAAAGTTCCATACCTGACGAGTTGAATAAAAAACTAAAAAGTAAAGAGATCAAAAACCTGATCGTGGACAAAGCGAATACTCAGAATGTTGTCCTGTTTCTGGGAGTAGGGCCTGCGCATAACGATCAGGATTTTTATGCGGTGCAAGTTTTGAATTATCTGGTTGGAGGCGGGGGATTTACGTCCTACTTTATGAGTAAGATCCGCTCGGATAAGGGACTGGCTTATTCTTCTTCCAGTCATCCTGTATTTGAAAAAGATCACTCGGTGATCTACTTTTTTACTCAAACGAAATCCCAAAGCACCATGGAAGTGTATAATCTCATGGGAGAAATTTTGGGAGATTCTACATTCTCTAATATAAGCGAAGAGGAATTGAAGAACGCGAAAGAAGCCATCCTAAACAAGTTTATCTTCCTGTTTACCGATTCGGTCGAAATTCTCCGCAATGAGGTCCGTTTCAGAGAGCATAAAATGCCTAAGAATTATCTGAAGAATTATAGAGACAAAATCCAGGAAGTTACTCTTGCAGATTTGAGAAGAGTAGGTAAGATCTATTTTAGAAGAGATAAACTTACCGCAGTGATCTCCGGCCCAAGATCTTCCGTCTCTTCCGACCTGCCTGGACAAAAAACGATCGGCCCGGAAGATCCGATTCCATAATGGATTGTACATTCGAACATAGAGGATATTTATTCGAAGGAATTTCGGAAGGAGGAATTCGCACTTCCGTAGTAATGCCTCGATTAGGGTTGATGTTCGATATTGGACACCAAAATCCCAACCGAATCAATATCGAAAGATTACTTTTGACCCATGCACATTTGGATCATTCTGCAGGGTTACCTTATTATATTTCCCAAAGATCCTTACGTAAATTAGGACCTCCTAAAATATATCTTCCTAAAACCTTAGAAGCGCCTATGAGAGAAATTTTGTCCCTCTATTCCAAGATAGAAGACTTCACTTACCATTACGAAATGAAAGGGTTAGAAGAAGGAGAAGAGGTTGAAATAGACGCATCCCATTTTTTTAAAGTATGGAAAACATTCCATAGAGTGGATTCCCAAGGGTATACGATTTATGAAAGAAAGAAAAAATTAAGAACCGAATTTATAGGTTTGGATAGGGACGAACTTTTAAAAAAGAAAAAAGAAGGGATCGATATCAACGAACTTAGTTCCAAACCTGTGGTTAGTTTTTCCGGCGATACTAAAATCGAATATGTGCTGACCCATAAAGATGTGGCTGAATCCGAGATCCTTTTTTTAGAATGCACCTATATAGATCACGAAAGGAATGTGGAAGATGCGAGAGAATGGGGACATATCCATCTGGATGAGATAATACATCATCTTTCCTCCTTTAAGAACGAAAAGATAGTTCTGATCCATTTTTCAAAACGATATCCTTCCGCATATATTCGAAAAGTATTCTCTAAAAGAATTCCCCTTTCCGAAAGGGATAGGATCCACCTTTTTCTTCCCGGATAATTTTATGGCTCCTCAAAATCCGAAACAGAAATACGGGTCTTCTATTTATAAAGACGGATTAGAGGATTGGATCCATTCTGAATTAATAAAGCGCCCTTATGACTGGCTGGAAGACCTTGAAAAAAAGGCCGCTCAAGACAAGTTCCCTGTTTTAACTCCTGCCTCGGGCGCAGTGCTTGCGTTTTTGGCTTCTTCTTGGGATCCGGATATTGTTTTGGAATTAGGGACCGGTTATGGGATCTCGTTGATCTGGCTTTTATCCGCAGTCCGCAAAAACGTAAAAGTCCGAACCGTAGATAGAGAAGCGGAGTTCATCCAAGTTGCGAAAGAATTTATTGCCAAGCTGGAGCCGAACTCACCCAGAGTGGAATTTACGAATGCGGACTGTTCCGAGATCGCAAAAGAATTTTTGGACACTTCTTCTTACGGAAAGAAAGAACTGATGTTTGTGGATTGTGACAAGGTCCGCTACCCTGAAATTTTAGAGATGATCCTGGAGAAGGGGAAGAGCAGAAATCTCAGAGTGATCTACGATAATGTTCTTTGGCATGGAAGGATCGCGGACCCGCAAAACCAAGCTCCTTCCGACCAAGCTGTGCGAAAATTATGGTCTCAAATCAAAAATTCCAAGATAGAATACACCATATTCCCTGTCGGCGACGGAATATTATGTTTCGATTTTAAGCAATAAAAAGCTTGTTTGCTTCTTAAGCGTTGTGTTATATTACCGCGAAGGGTCGATCACATGACAAAAATTTCTTTCCCTCGGATCGTCGCGGTTCTTGCGGCATTCTTCTTAATTACGTACGGCGTCACTGCACAAAATAAACCTACAAATAACGACGGTAAGGGTTCTGCCTTGGCTAACGCAGCCGAAGATCCTAAATACCAAGGGGATTATTTGGAGGAATTTCATTTTGCCAGGACCTTGGATTCCACTCAGAATAAGATCAAAGGTGATCTAGGCGCTCTGGAAGTGGTGGTAAAAAATTTCGGATCTCAGGTCCAGAATTCTCAACAGGACTTCGATACCATCTGGAAAAAATACAACGAAGCATATCGCTATTCTTTAATGCGCAAATATGTGGTCGCCGGCCGTAAGATGAAGGAAACGGAAGACGAGACAAACAAACTGTACGGAAAATTCTCCGATCTATATAACCAAAAAGTGGATCAACTCTTAGGAGAATGTGCGGATGCGATCGTTTCCATCGAACAAAAGTCCGGACCAGGGGCGGCTGCAAAAGGATATGCGGGACGAGAAGTCTCTCATAACCAGCACAAACTTCAGATCGCTTACTATCAATTCATCCAAGCGGAGAAGATGAGAAGGGACTCCAGATTTAAGGATAGCCTGATGCATCTTAGGATCGCGAAAGAATACGGAATTTCTATCCTCAGCAAATTGAAAACCGAAGAGGAGAGTAAAAATATCCGGGAGAAATACAAGGTGGATCTGAGCGACAACCGCAATATGGTGTACGCAGAGACCAAACTTTAAAAGATCTCCGGGTTAAACGCTCGGATTCCTTGACGTATCATGAGGGGATAACAGGCTATGCCTGAGATCCCCGGAGAAATAAATTTCCATACGTGATACGAAAAATTTTACTCACACTTTTCCTTCTAATATTCTCATTCTCCGTTTCTTCCCAAGAAACAACCCCGAAAAGAACCTATAATATAGTCATAGATCCGGGCCATGGAGGTTTGGATCTAAAACCTAAGGAAGAACACGGAGACAAGTACGATCCTATCTCGAATAAATATCTGGAACCTTATAAGGCGGGCGCCCAAACAAAATCCAGAAGAGAAAGTGAAGTAGTACTCGCTCTTGCAAAAGAAGTAAAAGAAATTTTGGATCTCACCAAAACTCAGGAAGGATTCGAAACATTCCGATCCTACGCTAAAAAATTCACAAACGATACACTTCCTTGGATCAGAATAGATTCGGATCTGACTAGAGAGGAAACTGCAAAAGAAGAAGGAGCCGATCTTTCTTCCGACCCAAATGCTTTTTACAGACTGTATGATTATCCGGATAAAAAAACAGGAAAGATCAAACCTGGAAGGATTTCCAGGATCAATGCGGCTCGACCTTATTTAGTTCTGTCTTTACATTTGAATCCAAGTTGGAAAGGGCATCCAGGCGGAATGGCTGCGGTTCTCTCTCCTTCTTATAGAACATTCTATAATTTACGAAAAATATCCGAAGGAAAATCTTCTAAGTCATTTGAAGAAGGACCTTGGAGCGAATGGATGCGTTTCAAAATGGAATGGTCCCGTTTAGAAAATGCAGTCGCAGATGCTTGGATCTATTTTAACGGATACTGGCCGAACAAATCCGGGAAAAAAACGGATCTTTCCAATTTCGAAGGATACCGCCAAAACATGGTAACCTGGAAATATGCAGATCCTCCGGGCTGGATCGACAAAGCGGTGTTAAACGGTCCAGGGCCTTATGCCAAAAAACATTCTGAATATTCCGCCAAAGGAAAATTTTGGGATAGAGAAAGAGCAGAACCCGAACTCTGGAGAAGAGAGGACGGCGCAGAAGGATTCGGCGGAGACAATCATTACGCCGCAGCGGAACTCATGAGATTTTTACAATACGGTCTTAGGACTTTGCCGACCCAAGACGAAGAATTATCCAATCCAGGTCCGATCAATAAACCGTATATCTCCACTTATAGTCTTCCTACTTTTATCAATGCGATCTCCGCTTATTTAGAGATCGGTTATATCGATAAGGAGAAGGACATGAAGATCCTGACCCAAAGAAAAAAGGACACTGCGATCAGTTTGGCAGTGGGGATCTATTCCTTATTTCACGGCATCAAAATTAAATCTGCAGATCTACCCTACGTTCCCAAAGGGAAGAAGATAGACTGGGCGCGTTATGAGAACTTGAAGGAAGGGAATTATTTTAGGGTGGTAAGTGACGAGTAATCTTGAGTCTTCTTTCCACAACGGGCAGAACTCAGAAACATTCGAAATCTCCTCCTTGCTTTTATAATTCCTGAGAAACAATTAGGCTCTGGTCGCTCGGATCAATTCTGCGATCAGCAGTTCGATCCATTGAAGAGTCTGATAGATCCCTATTTTTGATTCCTTCTCCCTTAAATATTTTTTTCGACGCCAAAGCTTACGCTCAGTACGGAAACAGACTTGCTAAATTGGAATTGGGTCAGTTGGATCTCCTTTGCGGAAAAGATAGAATGTGCCAAGGCCCAATCCGAAGACTCGCTACCTTTCATCGATTTTGGAAATGCGTATTCTATCGCCAAATGAAGCGCGTAACCGTTCGTAGTATAATATCCCAAACCTCCAGCCAGATGATGTTCATTTGTGGTTCCAAGCATCGGATTTAGACCTTGAGGGGTCATAGGAGTTCTAGCATAACTATATCCGGCTCTGAACCTAAATCCGTATTTCCATTCATATTCCGCACCCAAAGCAAAACAATATTGATCTCTCCATCTGAAATTCATCTGCATTACATTTGATCCCAGGCCGATTGGAGTAGTTACTAAAGGTTGTTCCAAGATAAAACGATTTGTGCTAAAACTTTGGGACCAAGGAATATATTTAATATCAAAATCGAAGATCCAAGAATTGTTCCTATAAGAGATCCCGAAAATATGTCGATCCGGCCAAACCATATATCTGGAAACTCTGGACTCATTTTTGATAATAGGATCTTCTCCTTCTATCTTCATTTGCCCGTCCATATGTAAAACGTTTCGAAGCGTATAAGAATAAGCGACCCTAATATTAGGGGAAAGTTCATAAGAAAATCCTAATTTTCCTCCGTAAGAGTAAGCGGGATCGCTATTATAAGCTAGGCTTCCCGGTAGTTCGACTGTGCGGCTTAGGTCTAAGTTTGTCTTCTTCATTTCCATGAATGCGTATGCAAGATCAAGGCCCACGCCGACCGATAGATTCCCGAATCTGTATCCGGCGCCTAGGGTCAACTTAGTAAGCATAAATTTGAATTTAAGATCTTCTTGTATTCTTCTTTCCGTTCCGAAGGGAGAGTCGGCGTCTAACGTATCATTTAAACTTTGTTTGCCTGGTGAGATCCGGTTTATATTCGAAAAAGAACCTCCTCCTCCGCCTTGCGTATACAACGCAAACCCGATACCGAGTCGATCCGTGACCGGAAGTATATAACCCATATACGGGAAAACAGCCCTTGGAGTTTCCACGATCTTGTTTTGGTAGGAAAGTTTGGGGTCCTGGTCTATAAAAGAATCTGAATATTCTATTCTTGCAAAATGAACGGAGGTCCCGAACTCCCATTTTGGGGCAGTGAGTCTCGCCAAGTGAGACGGATTGGATTCCAAGTCCATAACGGAACCACCGACTGCTTGGAATGCGCCTCCCATCCCGGTTTGCCTCGCGCCGAAAGCGGTGGGCATGATCCCCTGGAATCCATACACAGCAGAGTCGATTGATAAGAAAAGGAGAAGGATCGGTAAAAAGGGGACCGTGCCCCTTTTCGGTCGGGAGAGGATGTCTTTATATTTGATATTAATTCCGAGTTTCATTCTCAAATTATATAAAAGAACCCAGCAAATGCATTGATCCAAGTCAATTCTTAGAATCTGGTGAGGTAAACTGTAGGATCCGGATAGGCCGGATAACGGATGGAGAACCTGGATGCGGTTTCCATTTTCCTTCGATCTTCCGGAAAGCAGATGAATTCGATCCGAAAGTCTCGGATCTCCATTTCGGGAGGTTGGATCCCGTCGATAAATTCCATCCACTCCCAAGTTGGCACATTAATAAAAAGTAATCCTCCTTCCGGGAATTCGTAACGAGGCTCTTTTTTGTATTCTTGAGAATTCCATTCTAAATGGATATAGACTCTAGGATGATGTTCTTCGAAGTCCATTATCAATTCGTAATTGATCCGTTCGAGCGCGGGTTTGAGAGAAGGAAAGGAGATCGTTTTCATAGTTTTCGTTTTAAAAATTTTGCGGCTCTTCTTCCGATCTCTTTTCCTAGCTCCACTGTCGCTTCAAGCTTGGATTGTTTAGTGGTGATTAGACCTACCGGAAGTTTGGATTCGGGCGCGATCGTATAAATTCGGACTCCTTTGGGAGGATTGGAAGCGATCTCGCGAGCGTTATTATAATTCGTATGATGTGAAAATTTCATAATCTTAGACAATTTCCGATCTAAAGGAAAGGATAAAAATCTGCTAATGGATGTAAGCGGCGGAGAAGAATGTTGTACAGGTGAGTTTAATACCACCGTTATGTCCTTATAACCCGCTTGGATGAGATCTTGTAATGGCAGAGGATTTAAGATAGCTGCGTCGGATAAATATTCACCTTCTACCTTATATTTTCCTTTGGTTGCTATAGGAAGGGACGTAGCCGCCTTTAATAGATCGAAAAGATTTTCTTTGGTTGCCTTTCTGTATTCTACGGACCTGGAGCGGAGATTACTTACTGCGATCCTTAACTCGGGCAATCCTCGTTTTCCTAAATTTTCGGTCAAGATCCTATATTTTTTTCGGAATAGATAATCTATTAAATATTTCTGATCTAGAAAAGGTTTACCGAAAAGCGGATGGAATACGGAGATCAATTTTTTACCGGCAAGTTCGTATTTCCAGATAGAAAGAGTATGTTCTCCGGAAACAGGTTCAGGGTCGGGAGTGGTCGCATAATAAGCCGCACAGCAAGCCCCTGAAGAAACTGCAAGAACTAGATCGAAATTTTTAGCAGGCAGGATACAATTCAAAGAATGTAATACACCTCCCGCAAACGCTCCTTTCATTCCTCCTCCTTCTACCAATAACGCTCGCTTTCCTTTTTTTGCTTTAGGAAGTTCCATGATCTCTCCTTTATCGGGAACTTAGGATCTTATCCTTCTTTCCCGTTTATAGAAGATAAGAGTTCATCTCTTCCAAAAATGTTGCAAATTCAAGAAGACTCCAAGGTCCAGAAATCCATTACAACTCATTAAACATGATAAATGTTAATACGCACATTGATATCGATCAATTGCATCTGAAAGATTTTCAGTTAGGATTGATCCCGAAAATGGAAGAGAAGAAGAAGGAAAAAATATCCTTATCCACCGAAGTCTTGGTGATCGGAGGTGGTCTGGCCGGGATCGTTCTGGCCCTGGATCTACTTGATTCCGGAAAAAGAGTGATCTTGGTAGATCGTGATTCTGAGGATCGATTAGGAGGCCTTGCTAGACTTTCTTTCGGAGGTATCTTTATGGTGGATACTCCGATCCAAAGATGGAACGGGATAGAGGATAATAATTCTTTAGCCCTCTCAGATTGGTATTCTACGGCTGAATTTTCGGAAGAAGACAAACTCCCTAAACTCTGGGCGAAGGAATACGTTAACCGGTCTTTAGAGGATATATTCTATTATCTTAAAGGAAAATCCGTCGGCTTCTTCCCTGTCGTACATTGGGTAGAAAGAGGATTATTCAAACCTGGGAATAGCGTTCCTAGATTCCATATGGTTTGGGGAACCGGAGAGGGTTTGATCTCCGCATTAAAGAAAAACTTATATTCTCATAAAAATTTGAATCGGCTTCATTTTATATTTGGAACTCGAGCCAAGGAGCTGATCCGCTCCGGAAAAAGAATACAAGGCTGCATAGCAGAATCCGAAACGGATGGGATCAAATACGAGATCTTTGCGGAACATACGGTGCTTGCGAGCGGCGGGATCGCGGGAGACATGAAGAAGGTCCGAAAATATTGGCCTAGATCTCTTGGCAAACCGCCCGAGACAATTCTGAACGGTTCACATAAATATGCGATAGGAGATCTTCATACTGCTTCTGCAAAGATAGGAGCTAACCTGACCCATCTGGATAAGATGTGGAATTATGCCGCAGGAGTTCATCATCCTGATCCTAAATGGGAAGGAGAAGGACTCAGTCTTGTCCCTCCTAAGTCCGCTCTTTGGTTGAATTCAAGAGGAGAAAGGATTGGGCCCATCCCTTTAGTTACCGGTTTTGATACACGCTATCTTGTGGAAAGGATCTGTGCCCAAGAGGAAAAATTCTCTTGGCAGATCATGAATTGGAAGATCGCAGTTAAGGAACTTGCCGTTTCCGGTTCCGAATTCAACGAGTCGATCCGAAACAAGGATTTCTTCGGATTTTTGAAAACTTTATTTTTCGGGAACGAATCTTTCCTAAAAAAGATCAGTTCAGAATGCATCGATTTTGTAGTGGCGGATTCCATCTCCGAACTTGCGGAAGGAATGAACCAATTGAATGAAGATCGTTCCATCGATGGGGACAGATTAGAAAAAACTATATTAGAATACGATGAAATGATCGAAAGGGGAGAAGTATTCCATAACGACGATCAGCTCAGAAGGATCGTTCAACTTCGTAATTATCGTGGAGATCGGGCCCGAACCTGCAAGTTCCAGAAGATCTTGGATCGGAAAGCGAAACCTTTGATCGCTATACGCGAATTTATCCTGACTCGAAAATCCATGGGAGGCATCCAAACGGACCTAAGATCCAGGGTCTTGGATCCTAAAGGAAATCCGATAGAAGGTCTGTATGCGGTGGGAGAAGCAGCCGGTTTCGGCGGCGGCGGTATTCACGGGAAAGGCGCTCTAGAAGGGACTTTTTTAGGAAGTTGTATACTTACCTCCAGAATTGCCGCTCGTTCCATTATAAAAACTTAAATAAAAGAGAATTAATATGAAAAAAACCGGAGCAGAATTGATCGTATACGCCTTGGAACAGATCGGAGTGAAATTCACTTTCGGAATACCAGGAGTACATACTACGGAATTATACGACGAATTGAATCTATCCAGCACAATCACTCCGTTTTTGGTTACCCATGAATGTGGAGCGGCGTTTATGGCGGATGCAATCAGTAGGACTTCCGCGTCCTTAGGAACATTGGTGATCGTTCCCGCCGCGGGAGCAACTCACGCGTTAAGCGGAATAGGGGAAGCTTATTTGGATGGAATTCCGATGCTCGTCATTTCCGGTGGAGTGAGAACGGACACTGGAAAAAAATTCCAATTACATCAAATAGATCAGTCCGGGTTTTTGAAAGGGATCACTAAAAAATTCTTTAGAGTAGAAACTCATGAGGAGATCGTCCCCATTCTATTCGAAGCTTACGAAGTTGCAACGGAGGACGAAGCTGGACCCGTATTTGTGGAAATTCCTGTAAATATACAATTGTTTTCGGGAAAAGTTTCTTATATTCCCAAATTCATGCCGGAAAGGAACGTATGGAAGATCGACGAGGCAGCGTTTGAAAAAGCATGTGAACTTTTAAAGCGCTCTTCCCATCCGGGGATATTTGCAGGTTGGGGAGCAAGGAACGCGACAAAAGAATTGATCGAACTTGCCGAATTGATCGGTTCCCCTGTGGCAACTACCTTGCAAGGATTAAGCGTGTTTCCGGCAACTCATCCTCTTCATACCGGAATGGGATTCGGTGCGTACTCGGTTCCTGCGGGAGAAGCAGCTTTCGAGAATTGTGATTGTCTCTTGGCTGTCGGAACAAGATTTTCAGAGATCCCTACCGGTAGTTTTAGTATGAAGGTACCTGAAAATCTGATCCATATAGATGTGAATCCGGACGTGTTCTCCAAAAACTATCCTGCTAAATCGGAGTTAGAAGGAGACGCCAAACATATATTAGGCGCTATATTGGAAAAATTAAAGAAAGAAGGGGTCCAAGAAAGAAAATCCGCAAAAATAAAAGACCTGATCCTAAAGAAGAAAAAAGAATACGCAGAAGAATGGGAAAAACATTCCGTCGCAGATCGGATCAATCCTTCTATCTTCTTTCGAGAGTTGCGTAAACAAATGAAAGAAGAGGATATCCTGGTAGTGGACGATGGGAACCATACTTTTTTGGCTGCTGAATTATTTCCTGTGATACGTTCTAAAACATTTATTTCTCCTAGCGATTTTAATTCTATGGGTTATTGTGTGCCTGCTTCTATAGGAGCTAAGATCGCAAACCCGGATCGAAATGTTGTGGGGATCGTGGGTGACGGCGCATTTTTAATGACCGGATTAGAATTACTCACTGCGACTACAAACTCTGCGGGCGTAGTCATTTGTGTATTTTACGACGGGGAATTAAGCCAGATCTCCCAAGGGCAACAGATACCATATTCTCGTAAGACTTGTACAATTCTTGGTGAATTACAATTAGAAGGTATTGCAAAAGGCACCGGCGCCGCTTATCTTTCTCTTGAATCGAATGAAAACATCGAGTCGATCTTAAAGCAGGCATTTCGTATCTCGGAAGAAGGTAGGCCGGTCATTGTGGATATAAAGATAGATTATTCTAAAGCCACCAGATTTACAAAAGGAGTGGTCCAAGCCAATCTGGGAAGATTTCCTTTAGGAGAGAAATTCAGATTTATCGGCCGCGCTCTTTGGAGAAAAGTGACAGGCTAAAGCTTTCTTTCCATGTATTTTATAGCTTTATTATTCCACTTTTTTGCGGCTGCCTTTTGGGTGGGTGGAATGCTTTTTTTTGTGCTGATCTTCCGTCCTGTGTATAAGGATAAGGAGCTTTCGGATGTTAAAACCATTCTATTGCTCAAGATCGCGTTACAATTCAGAAAACTTTCTTATTATGTATTTATAATATTGATCGGATCGGGTATCAGTATCGCTTATTTGAAAGAGTATTTCGAGGCGTATTCCTTGATTTCTTACTGGATATCTCCTCATGGAAGGATCTTTCTTATAAAGATGATCTTGTTCCTTCTTCTACTTCTTAGTTCCGTTCTTCATGATTTTTTGATCGGTCCGACTGCATTTAAGGAAATGGAGAAGGGAGTAAGATCGGATAGTAGAAGCAGAAAGTTTGCATCCATATTCGGAAGGATCAATCTTTTGATCTCATTATTGATCGCTGTGTTGGGGCTTGCGTATTCGAGAGGTTTTACGTTTTAGCGGACCTTCTTCTTTAATACGTACTAAAAGAATTTTTTCAATTCTTCTTTGTTGATAACCTCTATCAATCCTCTTTCCGGATTTATGATCCCTTGGTCCTTGAGTTGTTTGAGCGCTCTTGAAAAGGTTTCCGGTCTTAGAGCGAGCATGGAAGCGATCTGGGAATGTGCAAGTGTTGCTTGGCTTTCCGGAAGATAATACAGGAAGTGAGCCACTCTCTGTAAAGAATCCATAGTCATTCCGCGATTGATGGAAAGATTTAACGCTTGGATCTTATTGAACAAGGATTGGATCAAAAGATGATTTAAAGAAATATCCGTTTTTATTTTTTCCCGCAGCTCTTTAAAGGGAAGGGATAGGACTGCTCCATCCGTTACAAATCTACCGGATGCAGGAAATGCGATCCCGTTGATGAGCGCAAGTTCTGCGATCATGGAAACAGGATTGAAAAAATTCAAAGTGATCTCGTTGGAGCTTGAATCGTATTTGAATATCTGCAGTTTACCTTCGATCAGAAGATGTAAACAATCCGTTTCGTCTCCTTGATGAAATAAGAATTCGTCTTTTTTAAGAGTCCGTTTCCTTCCGCCGGAAAAGATGGATAACATCTCATCCTTAGTTATTTCATCGAAGATCATTAATCCCATATCTTACTCATTCTCATTCGATCCTATTCTATAAGTTTTGACGACTTGAAAATCTACGAATCGATCTTAAGGCCGCATGACAATTATCATCCGTGGCTTTTCGGGCCGATTGACCCGGGTCAAGGAGCTTCTTTCCTGAACGTAGTTAGATGAGTGAAAGTCCGGCCGTTGGATCTCATCACTGAAACCTGAAGAGCCGGACGCTCGGGTGTTTATGAAGATAATTAAGAATATCATAAAATTCGGCAAGATCGCTCCGGTGCTGTTAGGTTTAATCGCTTTCTCTTATTGCGGGAAGGAAAAACCGGCGGAGACCGAGAGTTCTGTCGCTAGTAAAGGAGTCGGGCCAGTCTCTTCTGTTACGTTAGGCACGTTAAATGAAGGTATGGCTCAGAAGGGAAAGCTGAACTTCGAAACAAAATGTAGCGCTTGTCATAAATTCGAAGAGAAGGTCGTGGGGCCTGCGCTTAAGGGAGTAACCGAGAGAAGGACTCCGGAGTGGATCATGAATATGATCTTGAATCCTATCGAGATGACACAGAAGGATCCGATCGCTCAGGAACTTCTCGCAGAACATCTGACTCAGATGACGTTTCAAAACGTTCAAGAATCCGAGGCCAGAGAGATCCTGGAATATCTTAGAAAAATGGATAAGAAATAAAGGAGGAAGAAAATGAAAAAACACGAATTCAGGAATCTTGTACCTATCGGACTGATGATCCTCATCGGTTTAGGGTACGGATGTAAGAACGGGGCTGCAACCGCTGCGCTCGCTTCCGATGCGGCGAAACGTGTGTATGTGGCGCCGGGAGAAAAGGATGAAGTCTATGCTTTCCTTTCCGGAGGATTCAGCGGGCAAATGTCGGTCTACGGAATTCCTTCTACTCGTTTATTCAAGATCATTCCGGTGTTCTCTGTCTTTCCGGAGAACGGTTATGGATATGACGAAGAAACTAAGAACATGCTTAGGACCACTCATGGATATGTTCCTTGGGACGATAGCCACCATATAGAAGCTTCCATGACGGACGGAAAACAAGACGGTCGTTGGTTGTTCTTGAATGCGAATAACACGCCAAGACTTGCGCGTATCGATCTAAGATCTTTCGAAACAAAAGAGATCATCGAGATCCCGAATAGTGCGGGTAACCATGCTTCTCCTTTTGCTACCGAGAACACCGAGTATCTGATGGCGGCGACAAGGTTCTCCGTTCCGATCCCTCAGGCAAGTGTTCCTATAGAAAATTTTTCTAAAGGAGATTTTAAAGGAACGGTTTCTATGGTGAAGGTAGATCCTAAATCGGGAAGACTTTCTCTTGAACTGCAGATACTTGTTCCAGGTTTCGATTACGATCTATCCCACTGCGGAAAAGGAAAATCCCACGACTGGTGCTTCTTCACATCATACAACTCCGAACAGGCGTATAAGATGATAGAAGTGGGAGCATCTAAGAATGATAAGGATTATATCTTAGCGTTCAACTGGGTTCGTGCGAAACAATGTTTGGACCAAGGAAAGGCGTCTAACTTTGGTGGAGAATATTATAGGAATTATCTACCGGAGAACCAGCCTGCGATTTCCGAAAAGTTGAGCGGAGTGAAAATGCTCCAGCCTAAGGATTGCCCGGGAGTCATGTATTATATGCCTACTCCTAAGAGTCCTCACGGAACGGATGTGGATCCTACCGGAGAATATATCGTAGGCGGAGGAAAACTCGCGACAGTGATCCCGGTTCACTCCTTCTCTAAACTTATGGAAGTGAAGGACAAACCGGAACATAGATCCGGAACGATCATGGATATCCCAATATTAAAATACGAATCCACTCTTGCCGGTGAAGTAAAGAAGCCTTGTTTAGGTCCTTTACATACCGAGTTTGACGGAAAGGGATATGCTTACACTTCCTGTTTCGTAAGTTCGGAAGTCGTAAAATGGGAACTAGGCACCTGGGAAGTGGAACAACATCTTCCCGCTTACTATAGTGTGGGTCACCTTTCCATCGTAGGCGGAAGTTCTAAAGATCCGTATGGAAAATATCTGATCGCATTGAATAAGATCACTAAGGATAGATATCTTCCAGTCGGTATGGAGCTGCCTCAGAGCGCCCAGTTGTACGATATTTCCGGAGGCAAAGCGGAACTTCTTTCCGATTTTCCGACTGTGGGGGAACCTCACTATTCTCAGATGATACCTGCAAAACTTCTAATGGATAAGGCCGCAAAAATTTATCCATTAGAAGAAAATAAACATCCTTATGCGATCAAGAATGAGAAGGACGCGAGAGTTGTTCGTGAAGGAAACACTGTCAGAGTTTATATGACTCAGATACGTTCTCACTTTAAACCGGATACTATCGAAGTAAGAAGCGGTGACACTGTATTCTTCCATGTGACTAACTTGGAACAAGACTTCGATATTCCTCACGGTTTTGCGGTGGGTGGGGCGCCTGAAATGCCTAACCTTCTGATCATGCCGGGACAGACCAGGACTTTCAAATGGAAAGCGCCTAAGCCTGGGATCTATCCTTTCTATTGCACGGATTTCTGTTCGGCGCTTCACCAAGAAATGCAGCAGTACATAAGGGTGCTTCCTTAAACGAGGGATCTTATGCAGGAACTTCTATTAAAGAAGATCTCGAAAATGAACCGGCTCCTAATTTTAGGAGTCGGTCTTTTGCTTGTATCGGTTTATTTTTTGCCTATCTGGCATATCTCCTTGGATGCTCCTCAGTATCCGGAGGGTTTGGGAATGAGGATCTGGATCGATAAGATCACAGGATCTTCTCCCTACGATCTTCAGAATATCAATTTGTTAAACCATTATATAGGAATGCATGAGATCGTTTCGGAATCCGTTCCGGAATTATTGTTTATGCCCTATGTTTTAGGATTTTTGATCTTCGGCGCGTTCGTTACCTTTCTTCATCCTAAAGTGTATCTAGTTATTTTAGGAATTCTGAATATTATAATATTAGGAATCCTGGGAATGTACGATTTTTGGAGATGGGAGTATAATTACGGGCATAATCTGAATCCGGACGCTCCGATCGTGGTCCCTGGTATGGCTTACCAGCCTCCACTTTTGGGATGTAAGGAAATGTTGAATATCACCGCCTGTAGTTTTCCTTCTTGGGGAGGGATCATTCTATTTGTTTCGCTTGGTATCCTTGTTTTTGTGATATGGAGCGAGAAGAGGAGGATAGATGTTACTAAATAGATCCGGTTTTCCGGTTATTCTATTACTATCGGTAGTATCGGTTTCGGTTTTCTGTTCTAAAAGAGAACCGAAACTTCCCGAATTCGGAAGAGAACTTTGCGCTCATTGTTCTATGGCGATTGTGGATAAACGTTTCCATTCTCAGTTATTGACAGAAAAGGGAAGAAGATACTATTTCGATTCCATAGAATGTTCTCATTCTTTCGAGAAATCCGAAAGGTATTCTTCCGGATCAGTTTGGTTTGCGGACTATGAAAATCCGGATCGAATGTTATCTGAAAAAGCAGCTGTGCTCGTCCGTTCTTCAGAACTACGTTCTCCCATGGGAGAAGGTCTTGGGGCATTCTCCTCTATGGATCGAGCCAAAAATTTTCTGAATTCTCATAAGGGCTCTGTCTGGAGTCGTAACGATGAAAAAGATTATTGATTTGGATCGTATAAATTTTCGGATCAATCTCGGATTCTCGCGACTTATTGCGATGTTCGCCTTCTTCTTTTTATGTTTTGCTCCTTCTGATATTTTTTCCAAAGGACTAGAAGTATGTAAGGAGAAGTGTAACTTCACTTCTATACAGACTGCGATCGAGTCTGCAAATCCGGGAGATACGATCCGGATCGGAAAAGGGATCTATCGAGAGGGTATGATATCAATCTCAAAACCTTTAATTTTAGAAGGTTCTGCCGGCGCTGTTTTGGATGGACTGAAAGAAAAACATGTGCTTGATATTCGATCCAATAAGGTAGAGATCCGAGGATTGAGTATTATTGGGGGCGGAGTTTCCGATACCTCGGAATATGCGGGAATACATGCAGAAAAAGTAAAATACTGTGCGATCGAGAATAACGTCTTCGAAGATAACGCATACGCGATCTATTTGGCGGAAGTGGAGGATTGTAATATTCGAGGAAATACTTCTTCTGGAAATGCTGTAAATGAAGTTTCAGGCGGGAATGGGATCCATCTTTGGTCTTCTAAAGGAATACAGATCGAAAGGAACGAATTGAAAAAGCATAGGGACGGGATCTATCTGGAATTTTCGAGTAATCTCAAGATAGAGGAAAATTTTTCTCACGATAATATCCGTTACGGAATGCATTTTATGTTTTCTTCGGATAACGATTTTAGAGGGAATAGATTTGAGAGCAACTCCGCTGGGGTTGCCGTAATGTACAGTAAAAATATACTCATCGAAAATAATCGTTTTGAGAATAATTGGGGAGATAGTTCTTACGGACTTTTGTTAAAGGAAATCTCCGAGAGTATTCTTACAAAAAACTCATTCGTACATAATACTGTGGCGGTCTTCGCAGACGGATGCAATCGTAATTATTTTACCCATAATGATCTGAAAGATAACGGATGGGGAGTGAGAATATTAGGAAATAGTGAATCTAATCAATTTGTGAAAAATGAATTTAAAGAGAATGTATTCGATATCAGCACGAATACCAAACATAGTACGAATTCATTTAAAGAGAATTATTGGGATAGTTACGACGGTTATGATCTGGATCTCGATAAATTCGGGGACATTCCTCATAAGCCGGTCCACTTTTTCGGATACTGGGTGGTAGTTTATCCTTTTCTAATGGTTCTATACAATTCTCCGATTGTGAATTTTTTGCAGGCCATCGAAAAAGCGTTCCCGATCGTTACACCAATCGATCTGGAAGACCCAAAACCGATGATGAGAGGTCATGTATGATGCTGGTAAGGGACTTAACCGTTCAATACGGGAAATCGCTCGCCGTTAAAGGGATCTCCTTCGATGCAGAGAAAGGGAATATTCTATCTTTGATCGGTCCGAATGGGTCCGGAAAAAGTTCCGTACTCAAAAGTATCGTAGGTTTAGTGAAACCGAGCCGCGGAAAGATAGAATTTAAAACAAAAGAAGAAGGATACGGAATTTCCAAGATAGGATACATGCCCCAAGCTCCTTTATTTCCTAAAAATGTAAAGGTATCCGAGCTTGTGGACTTTCTGAAAAGACTGGAGCCTTCCGATCCGAAAGAATTCCGTGAATTATTCGATCTGCTTGGGCTAAAGGATTATGAAAACGTGAAGTTTGGTTCCTTGTCCGGAGGAACAAAACAAAAAGTGAATATTCTGCAATGTTTTTCGGCTCGAAAGCCTGTGTATATCGTAGATGAACCTACTGCGAGTTTAGATCCTTATATCTCGAATCTTTTAAAAGAAATATTACTTCGGAAAAAGAAAGAGGGAGCCTTACTCGTTTTTTCCACTCATATCCTGACCGAAGTAGAAGAGATCGCGGATCGTTTTTTACTTATGTCGGAAGGTTCTTTATTGATCGATGATTCTCCGGAAAATTTCGTAAAGAGTAAAGATCGAGGGAATCTTCAGAATACATTGATGGAATTTTGGAATACAGAGTACTTAGAAAGAAAATGAACGAACTGATCCTATTCGAATTAAGGGAAAATATCCGAAGCAAATGGATGTTTGTTTTTGCAGGCTTTCTTGCAGTTGCAGCAGGAGCGCTCAACTATTTCGGGGACGAAAGCGGGGGAAGACTTGTCGTAAGCCAAATGAATTTGGTCTTATTTATAGTTCCTTTATTTTCCATTACATTTGCTGGATTGACATTCAACGATTCACTTCCTTTTGCAGAAGTGCTTCTTTCCAAATCATTGACCAGATCCCGATACTTCTTTGGAAAATATTGCGGGGTCAGTTTATCTCTGTTTTTAAGTTTTCTGGTAGGACTCGGAATTCCAGGAGTTCCTCTTTTTTTCAGCGATCCAAAATTTGCGATCTTGTTCATGGAATTGATCCTATTCGGAAGTATATTGATCTTAGTTTTTGTTTCTTTAGGTTTTTTATTGGCTTCCTTTTTTAAAAAAGGAGAATTGATCGTTTCCGGAGCCTTACTCGTATGGCTCTATTTCTTTTTACTTTTTGATTCTTTCGTCTTTATGTTGAGTATTTACTTAGGAGATTATCCGGTAGAGATTCCTGCGTTACTCGTCATTTTGTTTAACCCGGTCGATCTGGTAAGGATCTTGATCATCCTTCAGACAAAGGCTTCCGTATTGCTTGGATTTTCCGGCGCGTTTCTTATTAGGAGTTTGGGTACTTCGCTCGTTATTGTTTTGTCTATTTTGTTTTTAGCCTTTTGGGTTGTGATGCCTCTCAGCATTTCTTATAAAAGGTTTTTAGTTCGGAATTTTTAGGAACAAGAAAGAAGGCCCTCAATCGGAATAGATCTGGGGCCTTCTACACTAAGTATTAATTTAGTTCATAACGAACAAATACGTTGAAGATGGTCTGCATAGCAAGTTGAGGCCCGTTCAGATGCTGGTGAAAGGGTTTTCCTGCTTCGAAACCGAATCGAATTCCTTCTTCCATAAGAAAATTCATACCGACTAACGCGTCTGTGCGATTTCCTCCTTGTCGATTAGGATCGTTTTGAGGATCCATCTTCGGATCTAATGAACCGTCTTGTCCTTTGATATTATCCCAATAAAGTGCTTGGACTCGAATAGAAACGCTTGCCCAAGAAAATAAGGAGTAAGCGATCCAAGAATTCAGTTCGTATATATTTCCAAAACGGTATTGGTTCTGATTTTTGGAACTACGCAAATTTGCATTTGCTCCTAATCCCCAAGAGAAACGATTCGATTTTCCCGAATATGCGATCCCAGGTAAATAATTGATCGTTCCAGTTCCGGGTTGCATATTATAAGGGACTTTTTGGTTTCCCATCATCGGCATCCAGTCCCGTTCATCGATCGAGCCTGTAGGAAGTGAGATCCCGAAATTCAGAAAAAATTCATGGTCATTCCGTTTTAGAAAACGATGAGCCGCAGATAAAGTAATGTCCCCAACTCCCCCGGACTTCATTGCGGAAGAATCGAAGTTACTAGTCTCCATCAGCATTTGGTTTTTTACGACAGGAACCATGAACATGATCATCGTGTCGTCCGAGATCCCATACATTGCGCTTGTCATATAAGATTCCATTAACATGGATTTGGGAACTGACATATATCTATATCCGTTCGCAGAAGTTTGGGGAATACTTGGACCTCCCGTTAGTAAACTTCCCGTCGGCATAGAAACGCTTGGATCAAATTGAGGGAACCAAAGGGTTTCATAAGTTCCCATGGACTTGTTTCCGTTTAAAAGGCCTGACATCTGCATTCCCATATAACGAAAATCTAAAACCCAGGAACCCTTTTTATGCACATGAGGGAACATTAGGCCTGCGGGGGAGACCTGATCCGCTCTAAATTCATGATGGTGACTTTGTTCTTTGGATTCTTTGCGATGCTGCGCGTGAGGATCTATTCCTTCTGCCGCTTTTTGCATATCGATCTCATCCGAAAGAATATTATGAAATGAAAATATAATTAGAAGAACTGTTATATAAACGCGATACTTCATGATTACCTCCGAGTATCCGGATAAAAAAAAGAGGGCCGCTTAGCGGCCCCAGTGGAAACGATCAATCGACTTGGGACAAAATCGAACCGATCGTAAAAGACGTTAGTTTTGCTCCATTCAGTATGAAGCCGATCCGATTTCCGGAATAGACAGGAATATCCATCATCTGCATGATAGGGAACATCATCATGGAGCTCCGTTCCGATTGGCTTACCTCTGAGCAGGCTTTAGGCCAGGCATTGATCCATTGTTCTGAACTCGCATATTGAAAATCGATACAATACACATAATTCGTATCTGGGGTCAAGGCAGAGGTTCCCTTGCTTACAGTTTCAAAGTTTCCGGACATATCCGAATAAAATTGTTCCTTACCTGAATCCGTTAGTCGAAATGCAGGGCCTGAAATCGGAGACCCGGAGCCGTATACATATGCAGTCAGACTTCCGCCGGATTCTAGTGAAAAGGAAATTTCTATATTTGTTCCACCATTTGAACTAGGAAGAACAACATTACCTGAACTGGAAAATACTGAATCGGAAGAATGACCGCTCAGTCCCTTCTCTAAGTGAGAAGTATTACCGGTAAAGCCAAGTCCTTCTAAATTGTTAGGAGTACAATTTTGGATCTCATATCTTGTGCGTGTGGGATGCACATAAGAGAGAGTATTCGAAATTGGAGTTAAATTTTGGATGGAGCAACCTTCCTTGGCAGCCACTCCTAAAACAAGAGTCTGCATCAATTGTTGCTCGGAAGAAGTTCCGTTCGATAAGGAACCCAACTGGGAACAGTCAAAACAGAAGAATGCGAGTAGGATCGCGGTTATAGAAATATAACGAGATAACATATTTACTTTCCTTTATATTAGAAATATATACTTAATATCCCCCTGAAACAGCCTGGGCGGTTTAGAGAGGCGAAGACGTCAAGCTATGGAAAGAAGTTTAGGCGGGCGTTTAATCTTTTGAGTATGAGCTTCGGATAATTCTCCGGAATATAGATCTTTTATTTTAAAAGTATTTCCGGGAGTAGGAACGATATAGATACGAGGGGTGATTACATAATAGGAAAAGATCCTGATTTGAGAGAAGATCCTATTGCCATTCTCCTTTTTGCATGCACATTCATGAACAACTGTTTCCGAACTCGAGTGACAATTAGGACGATCTTGTTTTTCAGAGCCGGAAGATTTAGCTAAGTCTGTCTTGGTTCGGAAAAAATCATCTTCCCTGTTTGGATGAGTTTCTTTGTTGGAATTATGATTACAGAGACAGATGGAATTTCCTAAGAATAATTTTTCAAATACGCTGCCTTCTGCAGGAACAAGCAGGCGCGGAAAAAAGATCAGAGTTAAAAACCAAGCAGTAATCGTTTTCATCTCGAAAGACTCTAACGAATTAAGTTTAGCCTCCGGTGATCGTACATTGCATTGATTACGATCAATCCGGATGACTGAAAACCCTTTTTATGGTTTTGATTTATCTCAAGATCTGGATTTGAGTTTGTCTAATATTTTCCCGAAAGGTAAAAAATAGATCTGAAACAAATTACGAAAGTTCGGATCTTCTTCCTCTAAACCGAAAACCGTACGTTCCGCTTCTCCTTCTTTTGGAATATAAAGGCTTCCGAAAAGAATATCCCAAAATGCGAAAGATACGCCTATGTTCTTATTCTGAAGATAAACGTTAGTGCTATGATGGATCTGATGTTGAGCGGGACTCAAAAGTATCCGACTCAACCATCCGGGAAATCTAAGACCTATATGAGAATGTCTTAAATTAGCGTATAGATTGAATACAAAAATCCCTAAGTTCACTCCTAAGAAGGACAACATATTGATCCCATTCGGAAAAAGAAATATGGCGATCCCGGTAACGATGCCGGAGCAAAGAGCGCCTAATGAGTTCACTAAGATCGCCTCCACAGGATGTACTCTATATACCGTAAGCGGATTTAATACTTTAGCGGAGTGATGTAATTTGTGGAATTCCCAAAGGAAGGTCTTGTGGAGCAGCCAATGAGCAAAAAATCTTCCGAAATCGTTCGCCAACCAAAATAAGATGGAATATAGAAAGATGAAGAAGGTTCCCGGAGAAAGTGGGTTTTTGATGTCTCCGAAAACCTTAGATAAAGCGCCGTTTACGAAAGCGGATACTGTTGCACCTGAGATAACGAAATAACTGAAGAGTAGCGCGAATAAGAAAGTATTTACGAAATAATATTTATAATCGACCAGAGCGGATTTATGTAACCAGATCTTTCCGGATAAATTTTCGCGTAGATATTCCTTGGGTCTAAATCCTTTTTCTTTCCATGCTCTCCAGACGATCAACAAAAATGTGATCAAGATCGAACTGAAAATATAGAACCAATATATTTTTACCGCAGGAAGAAATATGATCCGGATCGGACTCAGAAGTGAGCGGAAAATCTCAGTGAAATAGACCTGCATAGACCTTATTTTCTATTGCCGGCCATATCCGCCCTAGGGTCTATTAGAATTTTAGAATATTTCATGACAAAGATCAAGAATGCGGCGATCCATAATATTGCCGAAAACAGGTAGGCTTCTCTATACTTATTCATTAAAGGAAGAAATACCCTGGAGATCACCGCTAAATTGATCAATATATAACCTAAAACTATGGATTTCGAAGCTTTGATCGGTCTGCCGGTATGGCCTAGGGAAACTCTTGTGATCATACCGTATATGAAAACTCCTATTCCTCCTAAGGTGAAGATATGAAAGGCAGAAGAAGTGGGAAAAAATCCCAAATGTGAAAGTCCATAAGCTACAAATCCGGAGCATAACCAGAAATAACCGAAATGTAAGATCCAAAGGATAGGCACCTTTTTGGATTTCCAAGGTTTCCAGAAAAGCCAACGTGAATAATTCAACATTCCGAAAGCCAAACAAAATAATCCTGCAAATGGAACGATCTCTGAAATCCAATAAGCGGCAGTTTCTAACATTAAAAATAGAAATCCTCCGTATCTTATGAAACTTTCTAATTTTAGAAATCTTTTAGGATTCGCGCCCGGAATAGCGGCGGAGGAGAAAAAAGGCATGATCCTTCCTCCGATCAATATCACAAATTGAAGTATTACAAAAAGTGAAAGATGGATGAAATGCAAACTCCATTCTTCCGGTAAAATATTCAAAAATGAAAACGCTGTCAGTATATGAAGTAAGAAAAGAAGGAAGTAAGTGATCACAACTACACGATTATGTTCCTGCCCTTTGGCGAACAAAGGTGGAGTAAGATAAAAAAGGACCAGTAGGTCACAATAAAGATCAGCGGTAAGCGCAAGATAGGAAAGATACGGGCTGGATAAAAATCCGAATCTGCCTAAGAACCAAAGTCCGAATAAAAGAGCTAAGTAGCCTTCTTTAGCCAGGACTTTTTTGGTCCAATTCTGACCTGCTGTAAAAAGGAATCCTATAATTGCTCCTCTTCCAAAACCGAAAACCATCTCGTAAGAATGGATCTGAATTCCTCCCGTCAGAAATGGAGAAGGAAGGATAGAAAACAGGATCAAGATCCAGATCAGAACTGCAAATAATGCGTGAAAGGAACTCGCTAAAAAAAATGGGCGAAAGGCAATCGACCAAACTGCAGAACGAAAATCTATAAGAGATTTCATCCTTCTTATGATAAGAAAGGATCTTTCTTTTGTCTTTGATCTGGATCAAAGAGAGGAGATCAATTTATCTAAAAACCGTCGCTGCAATTGATGGTTGAATTAGAAGTGCTTGGATAATATGTTTGGGTCTCGAACTCATAGGTCGAAAAGGCGATTGAAGTAAATCTAGTACATTTTTTTAATACAGTAAGTGTAGGATTTCTTTGCGCACAAGTTTGCGTTGTACTCCAAACTCCATCGAAAACGCCACATTCGTCCGCATCCATAGTTGTGCCCGGGGCATAATCGAAACAACCCTTGCTTTCAAAAAAGGAACCTACATAATTGCAGCTTCCTCCTCCAGAAGCATGGGTATTTCTTGCTTGGATGGAAAAAGAAATTGGAAAAGAACCGGAAGTATCGGAAGCAAGAATTTCATAATTTCCAGTTGCTTGTGGATAATGTGCGGAACCCTTGGATTGAATATAGCTTCCTGAGCCTACACTGACATTTTTCATTAGATCTGACCCGTTAGTTCCCGGCGGATAAAGGGAAACTTTATCAAGAATAGTTCCGGTTGTAATAAGATTAATACCGATTACAAAATCCTTATACGTCGGTCCTACATTCAGTTTAAAAAGTTTTTCGTCCGTTCCGGAAGTAATCGTGACAACTACTGCAGAACCATTCATCGTCAATGTGGAAGCAGTCGCGTGAGTGATTACACTTTCCAAAGGTTCTGATTTAGCTACTATTTGGTTATTTACAAGAAGAGAGAAATTATAATTTCCGTAAGGCCAATTTGAAGAATTGAAGTAACTCGTAAAATTTCCTAGGTCTTGAGCGATCCACGGATTATTAAGTGTGTCTCTGGTGGATTGACAATATTCCATACAATTATTGGTATCCGTAAGATAGAAAGAAACAGGCCCTGTCCAATCCCCTGTTCCTACTTGAGTGATCTTGTAATCGATAGTAACCAAATCTCCCGGTTTATAATTTTCAGGACTAACGGAAAGAATAGTGATCTTAGGCGCTTCTTCCGGAATTTCAACTTGGCCGTCGGAAGAGGAGAATTCCGTTATTCCAGCAACGGCGGCGAGCTGTTCATATTGCGGATTGCCGGAAGATTGGAAACAGGATGTGAATATCACGAAAAAGAAAAGAATAGAGAGTAGAAGTTGATACATTATCCGAAATTCCGGCAAACTTGCTTTTTGCTAGTTAGGAATATAGAATTTTAGGGCCGTATCAAGGACAACAAAATTAAAATGGGCAGAAGGAGCCGAATAACCCAAATAGGTTAATCTTATATGGATTTTACAAACAGAGGAATTCTCTATTTATGGAATGGCCGAGTAATGTTTGCCACAAATTCCATGCAAACCGATTTCCATTCCCATTATGCGGCTACCTTGGCAATTTCCTTAAAAAATAATATTCATATAGAAACTGAAAAAGGAAAGGAAGAATATCGAGTCGCCTTAGTAGGGCCGAATACATATCATAAGACCGTTTCTCCCGGAGTAGAGATGATCGCATTACTCATCGATCCCGAAACTTACGAATATTCATCCATCTCGGAATTTGCAAAAGTAGGCGAAGTGAAAAAATTAGATATCTCCGACTTTCAACCACAGATGGAAAAACTCTGGGAATTATATTATGGAAAATTAAATGACTACGAAGCGTGGGAATTACATTTGGATCTTCTTCGTTCCGTTTATCCTTTCCGAAAAATGGAAAGGGTTCTGGATGAGAGGATCGTCCGGATCGCAAAGATGATCCGTAAGGAAATGCCTGATAGTATCCGGATGAAAGAAATCGGTAAAAATTTTTCAGTCTCGGAAGATAGGCTCATCCGGCTCTTTAAGGAAAATTTGGGTATCCCTATGCGCAGATATTTATTGTGGGTCCGGATCTTAGAGGCTGCGAAACTTTTGAAAGAAGGTAAGAGCCTGACAGATGCGGCACATTACGCAGGTTTTTCCGACTCTGCTCATTTTACTCGGACCTTCAAAGAAAATTTCGGATTTGTGCCTTCTCTATTTTTCGGACATCTAAAATCCATTGAAGTTCGATTTTGTGAATCAGGCGATCTGATCTAATTAAAATTAGATTTCATACCGGAATCATTCAAGCGGAATATACTGCTCTCTGTTACTCTTCTCTGATCCGAGATTAGGGGACCCTTATGCCGATAGAAAAACGAAGAGGATTATTATCCAAACTCTCCTCTAAAATTTCCAAATACAATTCCGGATCCGTCCATACTCCTACTCAAGAAGAGAAAACTGGATTTTTAAAAGCGCAAAGATTGGCTTACAGATGTGTGACCGAGATTGAAAAGGAAATGCAAGAAGGTTGGACGGAACTCCAAGCAACAAAACGAATGGAAACTTTCTTAAGAGATCACGGGGTTAAAATATTTTTGCATCGTCCTTTCGCTTGGTTTGGAGATCATGCAAGATTTGACGGATACAAAAGATTCACTCAATTTCATCCTAGCAAAAGAAAATTACAGGTGAACGAATCCTTTATCTTAGATGTGTCTCCTGTCGTGGACGGTTATATAGGGGACATTGGATATTCTTCTTCACTAAATAAAAATGCCGAGTTGGATCATGGAATGAAATACCTATTAAAACTCAGATCGGAACTTCCCAAATTATTTTCTTCTTCCATGAGTTCTTCGGAGATTTGGCATAAGGTAGATCAGGATTCCAAACAGAACGGTTTCGATAATGTGCACTCTTTGTATCCTTTTGCCGTTCTTGGACATAGGGTGTATAAAGTACATTTACCTAATATTTCCTTTCCATTATTACCGATCAGTTTTGCAAGTTGGTTCAGTTTACAGGGATCTTTCGAGTTCCTTAGCCATAAGGTTCTTCCCGAGCTTCTGACTCCGGATCATGAGGGGGAGAAGACCGGGCTTTGGGCGATAGAACCGCATTTAGGAAAAGGCAAAACCGGTTTTAAATTCGAAGAGATCTTAGTGGTGGAAAAAAATAAGGCGTATTGGTTGGACGATGAAGTCCCCCACGTACAAAAATACGGAAAATTATTGGAAGCTGTATGAAATTACATCACACAATTATAATACTTACGATCCTTTTCTCTTTAGGGAAATGTAACCCTTCCGGGATTAAGATAGGAGCCCCTTATAAATTGGGGGAAATACCTCCTTCCATTTTGGAAGTCCAAGACAAAGAAGACCTTTTTTTGAGCGGACTTAAGGTGGAGATGGAAGATCTACCCGGTCATGATGATCTCATTTTCGATCGCCCAAAAGGATTCGGATATGCTTCCGGAATGGATGGCTGGATTTGGAGACTGAATTTTAAAACCGGAAAGGCCGAACAGTGGGTGAAACCGCCTGTCAATCCTGCCGGTATACAATTTGGAGATCGGAACAAGGAAAAAATATTAGTTTGTGCCTCCAGGCTCGGAGGGGAAACCTACGAGGAAAAAAATAGAGTTGGGCTTTACGAAGTGGATATAGAAAGCAAAAAGATAGATCCTCTTATTTTAGACCTTCCTAAATTAGAAAAAGAAGAATTAGAAAGAGTGTATCCCTTTTCGGAAATGCTTACCTTCTCCCTTCGAGATCTGAATTTTTCCAATTCGAGACCGTTTTCCTTATGTAACGATCTGGCCGTATCCGAAGACGGAAATCGTATCTATATCACCGAACCTTTCGAAAGATCTGATGCAGCAATGGGAAGCGGTGCCGTTCCGGAAGCGATCGGACTTTATCCTCATGGAAAACTTTGGATGTTGGATAGAAAGAAAAATACGATCTCTCTTACGTTAAGCGGATTTACTTTCGTGGATGGGATACTGCTGGATATAAGTCCGAATGAAAAGGAACAATCGGTGATCTTTACGGAAACCACCAAGTTTCGGATCATCCGAGCTTTTCTGTCCGGAAACAAACAAGGAAGTTTCGAAATCTTATTCGAAAATCTTCCCGGTCTTGCGGATGGACTGGAACGAGATGAAAAAGGAAGGATCTGGACCGGGATCATTAAAAAAAGATCCGGGCTTATCAATTTTGTGCATAATAATCCATGGCTGAAAAGTGTTATCTTATCATTGCCTCAAAAAATCCTGCCGATCTCACATAATACCGGGATACTCGTGATCGATCAGAGCGGAAAAAGACCTCTTTATTATTCGATGCATGACGGGTCTAAAATTAAGGATATTTCAGTTTCCGTTCCTTTCGAAGACAGGGTCTATTTTCCTTCCTTCGACAAAACTTCCAAGGGGTTATATTCCTTGCCAATTTCTTCTTTGAAAATTAAGGAATAGGGTTCGGGCGATTCCTCGCAAAGCTCGGACCGGGCTACTTCGGCCTCGGGCATCGCCCTCGTCCCTTCGGGACTAAAGGCCTACGTATCCCTATCGCGGAATAATGTCGATAAATTCCAATACATTATGTTAACATAATGTATTTCTAGAACATAGGCGGGATGGTAACTAAGATATTTCCGATATTTGTCCCAGTTTGAATATCCGCTCCCGAGCTGAAAGTGACAGTATGGCTCAAAGAGCAGACTTGCGTAATTCCTCCATCTCCGAGTCCCACTAGGTCCATAGAAATAGAATACTGGTCTCCGGAAGTAAATGAAACGGTGGTAGGTAGGCCGGCCGAACCGTTGAGGGAACCGATATAACCGGAACAACCGCTTACCTCCAGATCGAATGTGAATTCTTCTTGGTACCATGAATTGGGAATATTGCGGGCCCTAGCTAAATAAGAACCTGAACTTGGATCGGATGAAGTCGGTGCAACAAGAGTTAAATTGTTTGGAAAAATCTCAATGTAAGGATTACCGAAATGATTTGTTATGCCTAAGAGGAGCAATATGGAACTAGTACCCTCTTTTTGGGAAGGATCCAAATCCTGTATGACCAAAAGAACGGATCCACAATCGAATTGTAATGTCATACAAAATAGTATTACGTAATAAAAAAAGGACCTCGACATATCGGATTTCTCCATCTAATCCGAATCATGCGGAATATAACGATGAAAAAACGGATTTGTTCGGGAGTATCCGTTAAAATTTTAATGAACCTCTACTGCGAGTAAAGTAACGTCGTCTTGAAAGCCTCTCGGCCCTACGAAGATCTGCAATTCAGAGATCAAATCTTCCGCCACTTCCTGGATCCCCGTGTTTCTGCTCAAAATGGACAATACCCGGTTTTCTCCGAATTCCTTTTTTTCCTGATCGAATTCCTCGAAAATACCGTCCGAAAAGAAAAAGATCCTGTTCCCGGAAAGAAGAGGAACGGTTAGATTTTTATATGTTGCTTCGTTTTTTAGGCCAATGATAGGTCCCCTGGAATATAGATAATCCGCTCCGTCTTGTTTTTGTTTTAAGACCTGAGGAGGATGTCCGGCGGAAGAATAATACAAAACGTTATTATTCAGATCTATATCCGCTAAAACTGCGGAGAATATGACGTTGAGACTTTTGTATTTCTGGCAACAGGCTGCGTTTAATAATTCTAATATACGGGAAGGTTGGTCTTTAATAAACTTTATACTTTCGAATTCCGCCTTAATCGTCATAGTAAGAAGTGCCGCCTGTACTCCATGGCCGGTGGCATCTACCAAGAATAAACGGAAATATCCCGGTTCAAGTTCGAAAATATCGTAGTAATCTCCTCCAATTTCCGACATCGGAAGGTAATATGGATGGATGGACACATTTTTACCATTTAAGTTGAGAGTCGGTAATGTTTTCTGTTGTAATTTTTTAGCAAGAGAAAGGTCCCCTTTTAAAAGTTTCAAAGATTCGTTTAAGTTTTCCGTTCTTTCGATTACGATCTGCTCCAGGTTTACATTCAGTTTTTTTAATTCTTCTCCCAGGTCTTCTGCGAGCACGAACCCTTTGGAAAATCTGGAGGCAAGCAGAACACATTGGGAAAGTACAAGAGCCAAAACACCGTATGGGACCAAATAAATTGAGTCTATAAACTTATTCAGGTACAGCACGTCATTTGCTACCGTGGTCAGGTTTATTACCAGACTGAAAAAGCAGATCCTCGCTCCATCTATTCCTTTGGCGGACATGTATGCCAATTTGAAGAATAAATAGCTCAAAATTCCCAACATCATTATTTCCAATGAATTAATGAAGAACGACATGGTATAAAATTTTGTCGGAAGAAATAATGCCGAAAATATAAGAGGAATACTTAAATAAAGTGTAATATTAAAAACTTTGTCCTTTTTGAATTGTTCTTTGAATACGGACTGAACATACAAAATTGTTCCGGGTAAAAGTAAAAATAAGAATAGGATCTCTCCTCTGACCGAGAACTCGTAGTTTCGGAAAATCGGGAATACGTTATAAAAGATCCTTTCCCCGTAAAAAGACACTCTAAATGCGATACACAAACAGAGCACGGCAAAGAACAATGCGGAAGCGTCCCTTCTTCTCATCAGATAAAACGTAAAATGATAGAGTGACATCACGAACAAGGTCCCGAACGTGATGGAGTCCAACATAGTAGCCTTTAAGGAAATCTGCTGAATATCGGAAGTATTCCCAAGCTGGATCGGATTCCAGATCCCGGAGCCGTTCGAATATTTATAATTCGAAACATGGATGAGGATCTCTATCTCCGGTTTGGCGGAAATAAAACTGAAAACTCCCGGTTTATAACCTGGGAAATATTCAGAGTCCTTTTTTCCAATATTCCCGCCTTTTGCTATCTCCTTACCGTTCACGAACAACGTATAAGAGGAACTGATAGAAGAGATCTTTAGACTGAGTTGGGTATTTGTCTCAGGTAATAATACTTTCGCTTTATAACTCGCGAAACCGTAACTTGGATACTTATTATCGACGTTACGTCCTTTATCCCATTTGGCTGGGACCTTTATGTAAGAAGGTGAGGATGTTTGCCCATTAGGATTGGAATCGGGAAGAAGCTTGTTCCAATAAAACTCCCAATCTCCATCCAAACTGATATTGCCGTCCGTTTGAAAATTCCATTGTTTTAGATCCAAGACCCCTTGTACGACTTTAGGGCTTTCCTTTCCTGGGCGGCAGCCTAAATAAAGGAAGAATAGTATAGATCCTAAGAGCCATAACGATATTCTATTTTTGCCCAAAATCCGGATCTTCCTGCCGATAAATTTCATTAGGCTTAGGCTCTATATGGATTTCTGATAGCTAAAAATATCAAGATCGGATTTTTTTTAGGAAGAGAAACGCGGGTTAAAACGCTTCGTTTTTCGTCGAATGCCTGATGAGATCCAGTATTTTAATCATAGAAGAAAAGGAAGAAGAATACAAATGGATCCGGACTCTATTGGGAGCTATCGAATCCTTTACTCCTAACTGTACACGAGTCTTGAGTTTTCAAGAAGCCTTGCATCGGGCGAAGACCGAATCTTTTGACGTTATACTATTCCAATACGATTCCCAAAAAAGTTTAGAAGATCTGGAGAAGTCTCAGATCCATATACCCTTGATAGTTATAGTAGGAGATCAGGGGTCTAAGGAAGTTCTTAAAAATTCTAAGATCAAATTTACCGATCTATTATTAAAGGAAAGTTTGAATACAGATCTTCTGGACCGTTCTTTGCGTCTAGTATTGCAGACAAGAACTACGGAAGAAAATCTAAATCTTCTTAAGATAGGAATTGAAAGGTCCAAAGATATTTTTCTGATCACGGAAGCTTCTCCTATAGATGAACCTGGACCCAGGATCGTATACGTAAACGGCGCTTTCGAAAGACTGACGGGTTATAAAAGAGAGGAAGTATTAGGAAAAACTCCTAGAATACTTCAAGGACCTAAAACAGATAGAAAAGTCCTCGATAGGATCAGAAAAGCGATTTCGGAAGCCAAACCTTGTTTCGAAGAGATCGTAAATTATGATAAGGATGGAAAAGAATATTGGATCGAGATGGATATCTTTCCCATCGTAAACGATCAAGGTATCGTCACTCACTTGATGGGAATAGAACGAGATATTACGGAAAGACGAAATACCGAGGAAAGAATCAGACATTCCCAAAAGATGGAAGCTGTTGGGCAACTTGCAGGGGGAATGGCGCACGACTTTAATAATTTATTAAACGTAATATTAGCAAATCTAGATCTTCTCGAAATGAAGTTGAAAGATTCCGAAGATCTTATGAAAAGGGTCAGGTCGGCGCAAGACGCAATACAAAGAGGCGTCGAGATCAACAAAAGGCTTCTTGCTTTTTCCAGAAAGCAGGCCTTAAATCCGGAATCATGCGACGTAAACCGGGTATTGAGGGACTTTGTCCCCATTTTGGATCGTATAAAGACCGAAAAAGTAGAAATAGAATATGAGATCGCCGACGAAAAAACGATTTGCGACATAGAAAAGACCGGCCTGGAGAATGCCTTACTCAATCTTGCGTTGAACGCGAGAGATGCCATGCCGGAAGGCGGTAAAATATTTATTTCTACCGGATTTGTCCGAAATGGAGACACAATAGGACCTAAAATTTCCGGTTTGGAAGCGAAGGATTACTTTTTGGTCTCTGTTACCGATACCGGGACAGGCATGGACGATCTTACGAAGGCTCGAATTTTTGATCCTTTTTTTTCGACCAAGGGAGGAGGAAAGGGAACGGGTTTGGGATTGACCATGGTTTACGGTTTTGTAAAACAATCGAACGGTTTTTTAAAAGTGATCACCGCACCGGAATTTGGTTCCAGTTTTCTAATATTTTTGCCGGTGCATAGGCAGGACGAAAGTCAAGATATTCCCGCGACCAAAAGGAAAACCTTGGTCATGGAAGAAAATCGAGAAACTGCCGAATTAGCCTGCGTGTATTTGAGAGAACTGGGTTATGAACCTCATATAAGTTCGGATATGAATCGATTGGCAAAATTTTTCTCCGGCGATCCTGAAATCTCCTTCGTGTTGTTGGATCTCCAACTTGCGGACTCTAAAGGGATCGATCTAAAAAAAGAACTGGAAAGATTCGGTTCGGGAAAACTAATCGCTACCTCTTCGAGCCGCGGAGATAATTCGGAACTCCCGAATTCAGTACCTCTGGTCCGAAAACCGTATACCAAAACCTCATTAAAAGAAGCGGTTCGCAATATCGGAGAAATTCTTCCATGACGGATTCAAGAAATTCTAAAAAACTTCTAATCCTGGATGATGAAGAAGAAATAGCAAAGATCCTAGGAGAGATCGCAGTAGATTGCGGCTTTTCCGTTTCTTTAACTCATACTGCACCCGACTTTTTAGATAAGTTGGATCCTAGTTTTGATTGTGTCATCTTGGATCTAATGATCCCTGGGATGGATGGAGTGGATGTGATCCGTTTTTTGTCGGAAAAAGATGTACATCCCGACGTGATCTTGATCTCAGGAGCTGATAGAAGAACTCTTCATAGCGCGGAAACTTTAGCCGGAGAATACGGATTACATATCGCGGCGGTCATGGAAAAACCGATCCGAGTTTCCGACATCAGAAATGTCTTGTCTGCGATTGCCGAAAAGGAATCCGATATTTCTTCCCGTACCAAAACGGGTGGAAAAGGAAAATCAGGCCCTACATTCGAGAAGGAAGAAATTTTAGAAGCCGTTCGTTCCGATCAATTCATATTATTTTATCAGCCTAAATTCGATCTAAAAACAGGCAGGGTGGAAGGTTTCGAGGCTCTGGTGAGATGGAACCATCCCAAATTAGGATTAGTGTTTCCTGATTCTTTTTTACCATTGATGGAAAAAGAGATCACAATCCTAAATCTAATGACCGAAAAAATCATAGATCTTGCATTGGATGAGAAAAGGATTTGGAATGCTAACGGAAGAAGGCTTCGCGTAGCGGTTAACGTATCTCCTGTAACATTGACCGAACTGGATTTTCCGGAAAGGATCCTTGCTAAAATAAAGAACCAGGGAATCCCCCAAAGCCAATTCCAGATGGAAATTACGGAAACGGGGTTTTTGGAGAACATTCGTTTTACTCAGGACATTTTAACCAGGCTTAGGATCCGCGGAATCGGGCTTTCGATCGACGATTTTGGCACGGGTTATTCTTCCCTGAAACAATTACATAGATTTCCTTTTACGGAATTGAAGATCGATAAATCGTTCGTTATGGATTCTCCCAGGGACAGGGAATCTTTGTTTATTTGTCAGGCTTCCATAGATTTAGGGCATAAATTAGGAATGAATGTCGTAGCAGAAGGCATCGAAACTGCCGAAGTGGAAAGATTGATGAAAGAAGCCGGTTGTGATGTGGGCCAGGGTTATTATTATTCCAGACCTGTCCATCCGGAAAAAATTCCGGAAATTCTTTCCAAATTCGGTTAACAATAGTACTCTTGGTAGAATGTCCTCGGGAAAAAGTAACAAATTATCGGAACAAACGATTCCGGACCAAAATCCCGAAATAAGTAAAGAAACAAAATCGGTATTGGATCATATACCCGACGCAGTCATATTAGCAGACCTAGAATGGAACGTAACGTATGTGAATGAAAAAGCGGAGGAAGTCCTTCGCAGATCAAAGGAAAGCCTGATCGGTAAAAATTTTCTTAGAGATTTTCCAAGGCTGATAGGGACGGATTTCGAGGCTCAATACAAAAAGGCAAAAGAAACCGGAAATTCTTGCACATTCGAAACATTCTTCGAGCCGTTCAACGTATGGATAGAGGTTAGGATCTCTCCGAGACCGGACGGATTTTTAGTATATTATCTGGATATTACCCAAAGGAAAAAGAAAGAGATCTCTTGGGCAATAGGAGAAAGTCTACTTTGGGATATATCCACTTCCGATACTTTGAGTTCAGCCTTCGAAAAAGTACTCAAGACCTTAATTAAAAATACTGCATGGACCTACGGGCAGATTTGGAGATCCAAAGATAAAACGGTTTATATAAACGAAGAAGATCCGTACGTTTACGGTTCCGACCTTCAACTTTTATTCAGAAAAGAATCCATAAACAAGTTTTTCAACATGGGAGAGGGAATACTTAAGAAGGTAAGTGAATCCGGCGAATTATACTTTATTCCGGATCTCGCAGCTGACACCGAATTAAAAAGAAAGGAAGTTGCATTAGCTGCAGGATTTCGTTCTTGGTTGGGAATTCCTATACTTTCTCACGGACGATTTTACGAAATAGAACTTCTTTCGGAAAAAGTTTTAAATCCCGAGGAAGCGTATTTGGATCTACTTGGCGTTGTTTCCAAAAGATTTGCTGAGATAGTGAGTAGAAGGGTTGCCGACGAGGAAAGAAAAGCATTGATAGAACTCTCTTCCGAGATTATCTTGAGTGTGGATTCCGATTGTGTAATCCTAAGAACCAATTCCGCTTTCCAAAGGATCTTAGGATATGAAATAAAACATGTCGTAAATAGAAGTTTGTCGGAATTCCTACATCCTGACGATATAGAATTCACCAAAGAGAAAATTTTCTCAGGTCCCAAGGAAGGATTCGAAAATCGTTATATAACTAAAGATGGAAAAGTATGTTCTCTACGCTGGAATACGATCCGTCTTCCGGACTCGGAAACGATATTTTGTATCGGAAGAGATATCACCGAAGAAAAAGAATGGAACGATTCACTACGACAGTTCCAAAAGCTGGAAGCAGCAGGGGAACTCGCAGGAGGAATGGCTCACGACTTTAATAATCTCCTAAATATTATTTTGGCAAATTTGGATCTTTTGGAGCTAAATCTTAGAGAGACACCTGAACTGTTAAAGCGAGTATTCTCCGCCCAAGATGCAGTTAGAAGGGGAGCCGATCTCAATAGAAGACTATTGGCATTTTCACGTAAACAAGCGTTAAATCCGGAACAGGCTGATGTAAATCATGTGATCGTGGATTTTGCTGATATACTTACTCGGATCCGAAACGATATAGTCAGTATAGAATTCTGCTTGGAAGAATTTCCTTTGATCTGCTCTTTCGAGAAAAATGGACTAGAAAACGCACTTCTAAATCTTTGTCTGAATTCAAGAGACGCAATGCCTCAGGGTGGAAGAATTTTAGTAAGCACAGGATTTTCTCCCGCGGGAAAAGAGCATAGATCCATGATTCCCGGATTCGTGGATATGGAAGACGCATGTGTTATTTCCGTTCGAGATGAAGGTTGCGGAATGGATGCGGCAGTGATAGAAAGACTATTCGAACCGTTCTTTACCACAAAAGAATCCGGAAAAGGGACCGGGCTTGGCATGCCGATGGTTTATGGATTTGTAAAACAATCCAAGGGAATGGTACATGTTCACAGCGAGGTCGACAAAGGGACCTGTATTGAGATTTTTCTTCCTTTGACTCGTAGTCCCGAGATCGTTGGTTTGGATCGAATTGGAAAAATTTTGGTTTTGGAAAAAAACTTAAAAGGCCAGGCCTATCTGATAGCTTTATTGGGAAGATTCGGACTCGATATAATTTCTGTTTACGATCTGCATGAAGCGAAAACCATTTTAGAAAATAATCCGGAAATGTTTACTATCCTCATAGAGGAAGAGATCCTGTCTGAAATTTCCGGCTGGAAAAATTTAAAGAGTAATGTTAGGATTATCGTAATTTCAGAATGGAATTCAAAAACGGAATTTGATCCTTCCGTAAAGGTTTTGAAAAGACCTTATACTTGGACTAAGCTGAAAAAAATGTTAACTTAATGAAAATGTAAAGTATTTTTACGCCCGCTTTTACGCTTCCGATCAAATTCCCGCTGATCTTAGATATTCCGCTTTTTCTTTTTCGGTAGTGGACCGGAACTTCTTGTATCTTGAATTTTTTTCGGATGGCTTTGATTTGCATTTCTAAGTTCCAACCCCAAGTAGGATCTTGGAGATCTAAAGCTAATAAGGATTTCCATCGTACGATACGAAACGGCCCCAGGTCGGTGAATTTTACTCCGTAAAAAGTCCGGATCAAAAAACAAGAAAACCGATTGCCGAACTTCTGCAAGAATGACAAGGAACCCGGTTCTGCATTTCCTAAGGTTCTGGAACCTATTACTAGATTTGTATCCGGATCTTGGGAAAATACGAAAAATAGATCCTTTAGGTCGCCAAGATCGTCCGATCCATCGGCATCCATAAACACGATAAATTCGGGAGAAATATTTTTCCTTTCAAGATAACGGATCCCGGCCAAACATGCGGAACCATAACCTCTTTTGGGTTCTTGGACTAAAATAACCCCTGCATCGATTGCAATCTGTGGAGTGGAATCTTTAGATCCGTTGTCTAATATCAGCACTTGTTCCGGCAAAATCCCCGATCCGAAAAGGGAATCCAAAACCTGAGGAAGAGATCCCTCTTCGTTCAGTGCAGGGATCAAAAATTTAGAATTTGCCCAAGGAGCTTGCAAAAGGTTTATTCCCCTCTTCTATTTTTAGAGATCCTGAAAACTTCTTCAGGCGAATAGATCCTACTTTTTCCCGAGTTTAGATCCACTGCTTCTTTGTGGACTAGGCTGGAAAAAGGGTAATGATTTTCTATTTCCGAGATCTTTTTGCGAAGTTGATAGGATTTAACTTTCTCGCTATTTTTTCTCATGTGTTCCGCATTGGATTCTTTTAGACGAATATGATAAATTTCGAATACGATCTTAGAATAACCTTTTTCGATCCCTGTGAATAGATCCTTCCAAACTTTGGTCTCTCCGGGAAGAATACGCGTATCTGCTACTAGTTTAGCCTTCGGATACCATTCCCATTCTTGTCCGAATTTGATCTCCTTGTCGGCGAGAGATCTACCTTCGGGATCCAATATTGAAATTTTCAGAAGTAAAAATCGTTCCGGATCTCCGGTCGGAATATTATGCGCGGCTTTTTCATTTTTCAGAGAAACTGAATATTCTAGATCGTTTCCTTTTTTCTTCCACAGGATCGGTTCTATCGTTAATCCGGACCGATATCCTCCGGGAATCTGTTTTTCATACAGTTCGAATTTTTTTGGAACACCTCCTCCAATAAAGGAATGTTTATGAGA
Source organism: Leptospira sp. B5-022 (assembly GCF_000347035.1). Taxonomy (GTDB): domain Bacteria; phylum Spirochaetota; class Leptospiria; order Leptospirales; family Leptospiraceae; genus Leptospira_B; species Leptospira_B cinconiae. Next base: position 110,005 of record NZ_ANIJ01000014.1, on the reverse strand, counting down.
AGTTCGGATCGGAGTGTTTAGTTCCGGTTTCACAAGTTTACGTTGTAATTCTCTCATATGGCAGGAGCCGCAGGCTAACTTTCCGTGGGAGTTTTCCTTTTGCTCCAACTCAATACCCGTATTGAAAGCGCATACCAATTGGTCGTCCAAAATGTAATTTGCGTTATGACAATCTAAACATCTATTCCTCAATTGATCCGGAACGATTTTTACAGGATGGGGAGGTTTGGTTTTGCCGTTAGCACCTAATATGTAAGAGTTCCCATTTTCATCCAAACGAACATGGCAGACTGCACAGGTTACCGCTTCCTCCTTCATCTTCGGGTCGAATTTAGGATTCGGTTCTTCTATTGGAGATCTATAATCTCCGTTATTCAAATAGTCGACTAGAGTTTCTCTCTGGTTCGCAACTGGAGTATGGCAATTCAAACAAAGCCAACGGGGAGAAGAAGGTTTGGAAAGTTCGGACTGGAATTGCAGATCGGAAAGAGCGTTTGCGTGAGTGGATGTTTTCCATTCCGCATAAATTTCTACATGGCATTTTCCGCAATTTTCCGCTCGAACTTCCCCGACTCCGGCAAGAGGAGGAAGGTAGGGTAAAGGTTTAGACCATGGAGCCTGCGAAAACACATCTTCCACAGGGATCGGTTTATCTTTCGGTTTGGTAAAAATACAATAGAATAAACCGGCAGCCAAAGATATCGATAAGATCGATAGGAATATACTTCTTCTTTTATAAGAGAACATTAGTAAAATTTTATCTAGTTACTAAAGGGTGGTTTTCATCCCCTTTAGAAGACCATTCCCACATGGAGCCTGCATAATTTTTTGCATTATAACCCAATGAGACCAGAACGGAAGTCATCCATCCGGATCTTACTCCTCCGGTACAATAAGAAATCACTGTCTTATCCTTAGAAATCCCTAATTCATATAATTTCGCGAGGATCTTGGATTCGCTTAATAAATATCCGTCTTTGTCCAAAAATTGTTTATAATAGATCCATTTTGCTCCGGGAAGATGTCCTCCTCTAGACTCTCCGTAGGGAGTTTGTCCTAAAAATTCTCTTTCTTCTCGGGTATCTATAAAAGCGAATTTTTTATCGGAAAGTTGGGATAGGACAAATTTGGAATCTGCTGACCAATTTTTATCATTCGAATCGGAAGAGTTTATTTTGGAAAGAAGTTCCGGACGGATCGGAACAGAGGAATTGGAAGCCTTTTTTAAAGAATTGATCCCTCCGTCCACTATAAAGGCTTTAGAAAAACCTAATGTGCGTAAAGACCAAACGATCCTTCCTTCTTCTCCCCATCCTCCAATAGGATCCCCGAACACCAATACTATCTTGTCCGGATACAAACTTTTCTTACGTAGTAGCTCCTTCGCTTCCGATGCCTCGATTAAATTTCCTTGGTGGGGAAATTCTTTCCGAGAGATCTCCTGCCACCCTAAGGGAATGGATTTAGGTATGCCAGAAAATTTGATCCCTTCTCTTGCATCCACGAACACTGCACCTTGGCCATGTAGATACAATGCTTCGGGTGCACTGATAAACCAGCCTTTAACCCCGGAAAGTTTTTCGGAGGCGAAAAGTGAGGAAGAAAAAAGAAAAACTAAAGCAAAGAAGATCCTGAGCATGTACGTTAATTTGGGATGGATCGATACGCGTGTCAATAAATAATACAAAAAATCTTATATAGCAGAATAATTTTAATATCACAGAAATGAGGCCATGATTTTAATGGGATTTCGCCTTAAATGGGGAATAGAACTTGGAATTTGAAAGGATTCAAGAAAGAGGAAACCGGATTCTAAATCGGACCTATCTGATCTGGATCTTGGCTGCGTTTGCGTATTTTAGCATTTTTCTCTTCTGGGAAAAGAAAAATTTAGGGAGAAGTTTAAATGGAAGTTTGTACATCTTTGGGTTTTGCGGAGTCTGCGCCGTTTACGGATTTTTATTTTTTTCTAAAACTTTCGAAACGTCAGATAGGTTCGGTTTTGTTTTAGGAGTTCTTCTTCGAGGAGTTTTGATCTTATCCACTCCGATCTTCGAAGATGATTGGGCTCGTTATCTTTGGGATGGTTGGATTAGTTCCGAAAAAGGAAGCCCGTATGGGATCAAACCGGAATCATTCTTTGGAGAAATAGATCCGATCAGAACGGAAATACTTTCTAGGATCAATCATCCGGACTGGCCTACCATTTACGGTCCTCTACTCGAGATCTATTTTTATTTAATCCACCTTTTATTTCCTTGGAAGCTCTGGGCGCTGAAACTTTTTCTTTTGGTTCCCGATATTCTTTTATTTTTTTTGATCCGAACGAAATACGGGACTCGATCTTCCGCAATATACTTTTGGAATCCGGTCCTCATAAAAGAGGTCTTTCTGAATGCACATCCGGATATTATAGGGATCTTTTTTTTGTTCTTTTCATTTTATTTAATGGAGAAGTATAAGTTTCGTCTAAGCTTCTTTGTTTGGGGACTTAGCCTGGCAGTAAAAGGATTCGGAATTTTACTTTTTCCTTTTTTATTAAAATGGCATTGGGAAAAAAATCATAACTGGAAAAAAACGGTAATTGATCCGAGTTTAGCGGTTTTAGGAATAGTATTAGCATATTCACCTTTTCTATTCTTTTCCAAGGAGACTGATTTTACGTCTCTGCGCAGCTTTATAGGAAGTTTTACATTCTTTCCTCTGGGTTATAATATCCTTCATGCTACATTCGGAGAATTATCTAGGGCGATTTGGGTGCTTCCTTCCATTTTAAGTACATTGATCTTTTTGAATAAACGATATACTTCCGATTTGGAGAAGGAAGAGAAGATCGGGATCACATTCTTCTTGTTCTTTTACTTCTGTCCTGTGGTCAATGCCTGGTATTTACTTTGGATGTTCCCGTTTTTACTCAGGTTCCCGAGGAACTTTTGGCCTTCTTGGATGTTTTTGTTTTTAGGACAGTTTTCTTATTTGAATTTCGCAAACCTAGGAGATTGGAGATCCGTAGTAGAAAAAGGTTTTTATGTACATCCTGATCTGCTTTTGCTCTCTGTTAGTTTTATCTTCTTGCCCATTCTTCTAATCTGGATTCGAGTTCGCTTTTCTTCTAAAATTGCCAATTCTCTTTAAAAAACATCTTATTTCAGTTAAATTATAATTTTATTCGTTTTTATAGAATTTTGATTGTTATTTTAAACTATATTTCTAATAAGTTGGAATCATTCTTATTATAACTGCTCGGGATAAACAAAATTCCGTTTCAGTGGGGAGAACCGAGTATGCCGACGATCGATCCGATGGAAAGAGGCCTGATCCAATCCATTGGGACCTTGGTTCGGAAGAGAAGACAAGAGTTAGGTCTTTCACTAGGAAAGCTTGCAGAATTATCTCAAGTGAGCCGAGGAATGTTAAGCTTGGTCGAATCCGGAAAAGCCGCACCTTCCATCGCTTTATTATGGAAAATTTCCAAGGCGATCCGTTTACCTTTGTCCAGTCTTATGGAATTTTCTAAGGAAGAATTTCCTAAAATTTACAGGAAAGAAGACTCCACCGGAAGTTCAGTGGAGGAGAATCAGTACGTGATCCGTCCTCTTCTTCATGAAGAAACTAGATTTCAAACTAGACTATTTGAGATTAGGCTTCTGCCTGGAGTCGCTAAAACGTTTATTACAAAAGTGCAATCCAAACAAAGACAGAATTTATTCCTACAGTCAGGCGCGCTACGTTTGAAAGTGGGAGGTAAATGGTTCGACTTGCAAGAAGGTGACAGCATGACCTTTTTGGGAAAAGATCTGCAAGAGCTTGCAAATTTAGGGGAGAAGGACTCTTATCTGATCTGGTCCTCTTCTCTTTCCGACGACTGAAATAGATTCCTGTTCGCGTTTGTTAATTGCAATTCTTCAGGGGGCTTTGAGTATAATCCGGACGTTTCACTCTAGGAAAAGTTTGTCGGTTAGATGAAGATCCTTAATAACATCCTAGAAAGTTTCTCCAAGCGAAAAAGGCTGATTTTGTCCTTACTGATCGGACTTGTTTCTATTTTTTTCTTAAAGGAAGCCTCATACCTTTTATACAAGACGTCTTCCCAATCTCAGGTGATCAATTCCGGATTTTATTATCTTTCTAAATCCGATCTTTCTACGGAATACGATTCGGATTCCTTTTTATTTCCGTATCATCTCAAAATTTTCGGGATAGATCTTTCTCCGGAAGAGTTCAAAAGATATTGTAAGTTTCTATTATATATTACTTCCGCAATCCTGATTTCCTACGCTTATTATTTTAGAGGAAGTTTTACCGGGGTCTTTTTGGGTTTTTTCTTACTTCTTTCTCCCGTTTATCTTATCCAAAATAATTGGATCGGTTTTGCGGATCATCTTACGTTCTTCTGGTCGGTATTGCTAATTATATTTTTGGATCAGAGAGATCAGTATCCAGGGAAGAAGATCCACTCTTACGTTTTATTTTTCCTTTTTGTGCTGGGATCTTGGACCCATTTTTATCAATTCGTCCCGATTTCTCTTTTCGTTCTATTTTTGTATTTTTGGGAGAAAAAAGAGATAGATCGAGATATATTAAAGGTCTTCTTTTTGGGGATATTCGCTGGAAGAATTTCTTCTTTTCTGATCTTCTATCTCAATGGAATAGAATGGAATGAAAGAAGGTTAGATACGGCGCAGTCCTTGGGTTTTGCGCGTTGGTATTCTATGCACATGAAACATCTTATTCTTACCTTAGTTTCTTTTTGGAACGGTTTGTTATTTTTGTTTTTAGAGAATCTGGCACGTAAAAAGGTATCGATCCTCTTGGTGTGCTTCGGGGCCTTTGTCATTACATTTTTCACTGCAGATAGTACGAGAGTGTTTTCTCATTTATTCTATCCGGCGTGGATCGCTCTTTGGTTGATCCGCTTTCGAAGTGGATTTTCCAAGCGGGATAAATGGATCTTGTGCTTCGGATTGGTTCTTGCATTTGCCTATCTTTTGGTTTTTGATCCTTTCTATAAATGGGGCGGGGACCTGATCTATTTAGGACCTCGTATCTCCTTTTAAAGTGAAATTACATTATAAAAAAATAATTTGTAATTCCTGAATATTCTGCTTAGCGGAAAATAACGCAGCCTAAATTCACAAAAACATTTTTACCTTCCATTTTGTTTCCGATTTTTTAGAGTTTAGTCTGTTTTGTTTAAAAAATTGGTTCTTTGCTATAATATATTATCTAATTTATTGGAAATTATATTCGTTATAATGAAATAATCTTGGCAATAGCGAAACTCTGTATCGATTTTGTTCTTAGAGTCCGCAGTGGAATAAACATGAGGGAACCCCGAACCGGACCAGCAACGGAGAACAAAATGAAAAATATGCTCATTTATTCGAGCCTCCTGGCAATTGCGCTGGGATTATTCGGGAATTGTGGGGAGGGAACTTCCGATAGTTCCGCACTAGCGCTAGCGGCAATCAGCGGGGGAACTTCAAGTGTAAAAGTTGCCAGCGCTTCCGATCTAGCGATCGAATCTGCGGACGATTATAACGAGAATCGATTCGGTCTAATCACGGCATCTACACTTAGAACTTGGGTAAACGACTGGGCAAACAATAAGCCAGCAGGAATTACCGGAAATTTGGTGATCTTTCAAGCAAACAAAGTGGGAGCGGATTCGAATAAAAGTTTAATCCTTCCTACAACCGGAGTGAAAGTTTTTATCTCCGTTGATGGAAACAACTCAGCGCTTTATTCTTGGAAAACTTTTAGAGAAACCAGATACAACGGTTTGATCTCTATTCCTGGCGGAACTGCAACAACTGGAGGATTCGGAATTATCGGCGGCGCGAGCATCGACGAATGGTTCCAAACTTACGGGGTAGATCCTACTAAGGATCTGATCGTTTTTGCAAGCGGTAACGGAGATAACTACGGATCCATCGGTCACCAACATTATTCGTTAAGATATTGGGGTGTGGCGCACGAACATCTTGCTATCTTGAACGGAACTATTAAAGGTCAATTCCCTGAAGCGGAATTAGGCAATGATACCGACGAGTCTGTTCCTCCTTTGAACGGAACATTCTCGGTGAAACAACTGAAGAATGTGGATAACAGAATCTTAACATTGAGCATCGAAGATACTATCGAGGTAGTGAAGAACAACGGAAACCATAGTGTAAAGGGACTTTCTTCCAGCGTTTTGATCTCCGATAACAGAACTAAAAATAATACCAACACTATTGGCGCGTATACTTCGACTGCTGGATGGCAAGAATACGATGGTGGAGAGAACACAACTGTAACCACTAAAACTTCAGGTGGAGCAGTCGCTTTCGAAGGTCACTTAAAAGGAGCAGTATTCGTTCCTCACTTTAACTTAATTGATCGGGCGTCTTTGGACAACACTTACGCTTATACTACTTCAGCAGCAGGGACTTTTAATACCCTCAAGTTCAAATCCAAAGCGGATGTTAAGGATATTTGGGATACTTACGGAACCACCGGCGGACCTAATGCAGGTGCGCCTGCATATGAAGAAGGCCAAACTATTCTTCAATACTGTAGGACAAATACCAGAACTCAGACGAGCGGTATTTCCACTCTTCTAATCTTGGGACGTCCAACCGTATTCTTGGAAGATGGGTGGAGTATCTTCGGGTTCTTATCAGGAAACTTCCCGGCTGCGAATTTCAACGACGATGTGACTGCTGGGGCTTCTTCTTATCCTTCCGTTCCGGTTAAATTTGCTGCGGACGTTCAAGGTGTGATCGAGTCCGGCGCCAGGGGATCCGGATTAGGCCCGCACTATAACTCCGGTGTAAAAAAATCCACTGTGGATTATTTCCAAATCAACTCTTCGGCTACTACTACCAAAGCGGCCTTTGTGGAAGACTGGAATTACAAAAATCAATAGTCGCGACTTAGATAAAGAGGGTGGGTGAATCTCGCCCTCTTCGATTCCGTAACATAAGAACCGGTCCCAATGGTCCAGGTTTTTTAAACCCGTGATTAAACGCTTATCGATAACCTAAGTTTTTAAGGCGGATTATAAAAAAAAGAGGGAGTTACTGTTTTATGAAAATCTTATATATATATGCGCTCATAGGCGTATTATTTTTCTCTTCTTTGGAAACACTTTTCGCTTCCGGGGGATTCGGAGGAGGTGGAGTGGCCGGTCAGGCGCTTCGCGGAAAGGAAAGAGAGAAGTTCAATCTCGGCAAAGCAATCTATAACGGAGAAGTCGCCTTAGACCCTAAAAAAGAAGATCTCGCAAAATCGCAGAAAAACCGGTTGGAATATCTGCAAGGTTCCTTGCCCAACTCGGAAAAAGGAAGGGTAAACCTGGAGGATTTGGCGGGCAAATTGTCGGAAGAACAGATTTCCGCTTTGGAATTTTTCGTAAGTATCCGCTTCAACCTGAAGTTGGAGGAGAAAAGGGATTAAGCAGGGAATCTTTATATAATGAAATATTTAATTAAGAAGGGAGTTCTCCTTCCCCTTCTATTTTTGGCCCAACCTTTTTTTATTGGGGAATTATTCTCTCAGACGGTTTGGGCTCCTTACCAAAGACAACTATGGGTCCGGACTACCGCGGTGAATTCGGTCTATGATTCCGCATACGTGGGTAAATACCATACCACTTACGACGACGATGTCCGTATCAATGTGGGCGCTCTTGCGTTCGAGTATGGGATCACTGACAGACTGACTATGGATTTGCAGACAGGTTTCGGTAAATTGGGAAGAACCCAATTAATAGACCGTTATTTCGGGACCTTAACTTCACCTGAACAACCGGACAAATACGGGATCATTGATTCGAGAGCGGGTTTACGCTACAAGATTTTGGATGAATATGATTTCGATTCTATCTGGATCCCGACAATAAGCGTAAGGGTTGGTGGGATTAAAAAGGGAGATTATGATAGAAATCCTCAGGCTTTAGGAGATGGATCGAACGGTGCAGAGGTAAATATCTATCTGGGAAAAGACTTCAACATTTGGGGACTCGGCGCTTTGGGTGAATGGAGTTATCGGAAAAGGGAAAAACCGGTACCGGATGATATTCTTTATTTCGGAGCGCTGTACAAACGTTTTTTCGATTCTTTTATCTTCATTGTTGGAAGCAGAGGACAGATCGGACAAGGAGGATATGCTTTCGCCGATCCAAGAGGAACTCCTCCTTTAAACTTGATCCAGTTGGATCCGCCTTCTATTGCTCCTTTCGGGCAGGATTGGTACAATTATTACCTAGAGCACGAAAGGCCTGCTTGGGGAAGAAAGGAAGTATATCATAACGTGGAAGTAAGTTTGGGGTATACGGATAAGTACGGGAATTATTATAACTTCTTCTATTCTTATACATATTCCGGATACAACACCGCAATCTTAAAGACCTTCGGGTTCTTGATCAATTTTCCGTTTAACTTGTGATCGGAGGGAATATGTTCGATTTTAATATTAGAAAATTAGGAATTCGTGTTTTACTAATCCCTTTTCTTGGATACTGCAGTGCGCCGGAGTATATCACTCCATATCAGAAACTTGCTTTGGTGCAACCAGTGCAGGTTTTCGGGACTTCTCAACTTTTGTCGGTATCCGACGACGATTATAATAATAATTCGTACGGACTCATCACTGCGTCCACTTTGGAATTTTGGCGATCGAATTGGGCTGCGAATCATCCTTCTGTGATCAGCGGAAGGCTCATCATCTTTCAGATCAGCAGCGGATCTCTTTCCGGTTCTTATATAAGACCCGAGGCTGGTGTCAGAGTGTATGGGATCAGTTCAAGTTCTACGGATTATACTTTTTTCGGACAGACCAGATTTAACGGTCTGATGGATACGGAGACAATCGTTCCGGAGGGAAAGAATATCGACGCATTCTTAAAACGTTTCGGGGTCAATCCGGCAACGGATCTGATCGTCCTTGCACAAGATGTTCCGAGTGACGGAAATCTGATGCTGACCCTTCGATCTTGGTATACAATGTATTATTGGGGAGTGGAAAAAAATCATCTTGCCGTTTTGAACGGAGCGATTTCCGCAAAGATCGCAGCTTCCGAGCTTACCGGCGGGTCTTCCTACACTGTTCCTACAACTAGCGGGGCGGGTAATCTAGGAGGTTTGTATCGGGATCACACGATCTTGCAGGCTACATTAGCGGATGTTTTTAATGCGGTCCAAGGGTTTACAAATCCGACTTTCGAAAGTTCCACACCTGCGCCCGAAGGAGGAAGTTTTATTTTAGATGCAAGGACTGCCGCGGAATACGATGGTTCCGGAACAACAATTGGAGCTTCTACTTATACTTGCGCGGATACCCCTAGTTGTTATACACCTTTCGAAGGCCATATTAAGGGAGCAAAGAACATTCCTTTCGCGAACTTTATCAATGCGAACAAGGAGTTCCTACCGAAATCGGATCTTCAAAACCTTCTCTCTACGAATGGATATACGAACGGACAGACGATAATTGCGTATTGCAGAACGAACATACGATCTTCCATCACCGGATTTGCCACGCTTGCGATCCTTGGATATCCGACCAGATTTTATGACGGCTCTTGGGTAGAATGGGGATCACTTGCTTACGATCCCAGCGCTGCTTGGTCCAATCTAAGCGCGGTATCTCCTTGGAGAACGGACAGATCCGCTGTTACTGAATCGATTACGTATAACGTAGGAAAATCGGGAATAGACACATCCAATATTTCTAATTTAGGTAATTATTTCACTCCGGACCGAAATTTTGCGAAAGGTACGAACGATATCATAGACCAGGATAAAAAATATCTTTCAGGTTCTGCTTCCTCCGGCGGCGGAGGAGGTGGTTCAGGAGGCGGTGGTGGGGGAAATCCTTGCGGAGGATAACCTCTTTATTCTTCCTGGCTGCATTTATTGCGGCGGCCTTCTTCTTTTTGTATTGTAAAGAAGAAGGGTTTCACCAAAGGCATTGGGCATTCCCCCTCGAATCCCAAGGCTCGCTTTCAGTAGATCCGAACCCGGCCTCTTGCGGGAGTTGCCATTTACAACAGTTCGGTTCATGGAAGTCGGCACTTCACTCCCGGGCCGTTGGCCCGGGCTTTCTTTGGCAATTACCTCGGATCGGAAAACACGGATCCGAAAATTGTTTGAATTGCCATAGCCCAAATCCGGAAACCAAAAACATCTTACTTTCTCGTTTAGGTTGGGGAGAAGTATCCGATCCAGCTTGGAAACCGGGAAGTGAAGAAAACGGAGTCCAATGCGTAAGTTGCCATCTCCGAAAAGGAAAAATATACGGACCGTTTCCCAAAGACTGGGCTAAGGATAGAATATTCCAAAATTCGAATATTCCTCACCAAGGTTTTATTCCCCAAAAGGAATTCGAAGAATCCGAATTCTGCAAGAACTGCCATCAATCTCCCGATACCGCAAAACAGGTAAACGGAAAGTTTCTGATGGATACCTACGGTCAATGGAGAAGGTCCGGATTTGCAGATTCTAACGTGCAATGCCAGAACTGCCATATGCCGGACAGAAAGCACGAATGGAAAGGTATCTCCGACGCTGAAATGGTAAAACGTGGGGTCCAAACTTCTTTACAAGTACTCCCAAAAGAAGAAGGAGCCGAAATTATTTCCGAACTCAAAAACTCCGGTGTAGGGCATTCATTTCCCAGTTATTCGGTCCCAAAAGTATATTTAGAAGTTTGGACAGAATCCCTCACTGGAAAAAGAAAAAAGATCTCCGAGAAAACATTAGGCTGGATGTTGGATTTAGAATTGCAGAAAGAAATTTTCGATACAAGACTTTCTCCGGGAGAATCCGCTCTTCTTCGTGTCCAAATATCAAAAGAAGAATTTTCCAAAATCAAACGGGTCGAATTCATCGTTACAGTAGATCCGAAAGAATATTATAAAAGAATGTTTCAGGATAATTGGAACTACAGAGATACATTTCCAGAAGATACAATACCTTGGGTTTTGCCGAATTTAAAAAAGTCATTAGAAGAAGCAAACGCTGCAAAATACGAATTGGCTCGTCTCGAATGGAAAAAATAAACGCAGGGATATTCGCACGCAGAGACGCAAAGACCGCTAAGGATTTTTTTCGCACGGAGATCACAGAGGGGTGGTGAGGAGTGTAGGAGTTCCAACACGCGATAGTTAAGTTGGATGTTGGAATTCCTACATTGCGTATCTTCTTTTCTTTGCGGCTTTGCGTGAAAAATAAACACTCCGTGCTCTCTGTGTTCTCTGTGCGAAACAGCAAAAAACTAGTTTCCGAATCTACCGCAGATCCCCAAAATCATCCCGAGTATGGCATCTATATTAGAAGAACCGGAATTCCCAAAATTAATAAGTGCATATAGAGAAGCCTTAAAACGGAGATATTCCAAGACCAATTTATCTAAGTATCCAAAGTTCTCTTCTATCCCGGAGGAGAAAGTGGATCTTTTAGTACGCTACTTTCTGGAACTGCTATACCCGGAACACGCGGGTAGGAAGAAATTGGACGGTGCGTTCGAATCCTTGGCGGGATTTGTACATTCTCCGCCAAAAGTATTCGGGCTTTTAGGCTCTTTGAGTATAGCCGTATTCAAACTGGGCCGCCATTTAAAGTCAGCATTCCAAGCCGGATTTGCAGCATTACATTCTTATGTAACCGCTCACAGATTCGAAGAGATCATGTTTTCGAAAGCAAAAGAATTATTAAAAGAAGGGAAGGATCTCACGAATAAATCAGTCTTTGATCAGGTTCTTGCTTCGGTTTCTAAAAAAGACGCGGACCAATTTCGGGAAGATATCTTAAGATTATTCGCCACACTTTCGGATAAGGAACTTCTTTCTAAGATCAAACAACTCATGGATGCAGTCGTTAATACGATGAAGTCCAAAACGAAAACATATACGCAGCAAGAAGTAGAAGGTATTATGCTCGGAGCAGGTATCCTCACAAAGGGAGAAGAACTATTTTCCGGGATGACTCGAGAGGAAATGGATTTAATCTTAGAAGCGATCGACCAAGTGGAGAAGGATGCCTTTGAGGAAGCAATCGCTACTGTAAGCGGTACATAACCCGTGCCGACGGTCGGAGTCGAACCGACACGGGGTTGCCCCCGCTGGATTTTGAATCCAGTGCGTCTACCAATTCCACCACATCGGCGGGTTTTATAATTCCTTATTGGATCAGGAATCGAGTTCGATGTATTTGCCCTTACCGCGGGCAACAATCTTACCGATCTCGTTCTCGATTTCGGCTCTGTTTTCGATCACTTTTTTGTTCTTTTTAACAAACCAGCCACGTAAATGCAGAGGTTGATTTACTTGGGCAGGTTGCAAGAAGCGGATCGTCAACTCGCCGGTTGTTGTTTTAAAATTCATCGCCTCATTGATTTTGGCCATGATTTCGTCCAAAATAGTGGCGATGATTCCGGGATGGATCACGTCCGGAGACCCTTGGAACTTTTCAGGAACCGTGTAGTCGCCGTAAGCGGTTTTTGTGTCCTCATCAAAGGTGATCTTTAATTGAAGACCGTCCGGATTATCAGGACTAGACCCGAAGCTCAGGTTTTCCCGAACCGTTGATTTCATATATGTCAAGTTATTACTTAACATTCATGGTGTCAATCGGAAAAAAGCTATTGGGTCCCGTTTAAGAACGACGTAATGTTCTGTCGAAAATACTAGGTAAGATTTTTTCTAATGACGGCCCTTCTTTTATTACTAGGACTTCTTTCTGCGGGAGCAGGAGCATACACTTTATTCAGAGATCCGAATAGATCTTCCGGAAGTCCTACGCCTTCTCCTGGAGGCGGGGCTGCGAGTGGAGGAGGTGGTCCCGGCTCTGGCTCCTCCGGTGGGGGAAGTCCCACTCCAGCTGATCGCGGTAAACTAGTCAATGTAGGAGACCAAGATTCTTCCTCTTCTCCGACTTCCTCATCACCACAAAGAGGTGGCGGTCGGGAAGAAGCGGAAAAACCTAAGGACGAATGGAGTCCTCCTTCCGGAAGCGGCGAAAAACCGAACTATCCAGGATTAAAGAAGAAGGAAAAATTACAACTTCCTCATGCAACCGACGATATCATTCGGAATAATTCTCGTTATGCTCATCATCGAAGACCTTTGCTTCATTCGGAAGCATTGGTGGATAAGGAGAACTTTTTAGGCGCATTAGAAATATTAAAAAGAACTAATGCTCGAATTCCTGATGCGGATATTAACGAGAAAATAGACAATAATATCCAAGCGATCGAAGATCATCTAAGTTCTCCTCCGGAAGAAGAGATGTACACTCCGGATGATCCGAATTATACCGGACCACCGATTCCCATGGGGGATCTGGTCAAAGCGATCAAGGATATCAGCCAAGCATTAGGAAATAATCTTTCCCAGGGATTTGCTAATCCGATCCAGATCCAAGCTCCTCCCGGAATGGAGGTCCCGAAACTTTCTGCGGAATTACCGCCGGGGCCGGTATCTTATCAAATTATTTCTTATGCCCCTTCTTCCGGGCCGATGCCTCCGCCTCCACCCGGAGCGCCTATTTCTTATAGTGCGGGAGTTCCTTCCCCTCCAGGAGGATTTCCTCCTGGGCCTGGCGGTCCTCCTCCAAGCGGTGGTCCGGGTCCTGTAGGCCCGGAAGATTTTGCTCCTTCCGAACCTTCTCCGAAACCGAAAGACCAAGAACACCTAAATCCGAATGAGATGGATCTTCCGGAAGATACGTTCTTTACGGATGAATGGGATAAGTTTAAAGACCTTCCTCTTGTGGATAGAAGGACGGGAGAAGACCGTCGCTCCCAAGCAGATAGAAGAGGTGGAGAAGGTTCTCGTAAGGATAGAAGAGGGGAACAAGATAGAAGGAAAGAAGATCTTTTCCAAGAGAGAGATGATTATCTCAAGAAGAAGGCGGAGGAAAAACGCCAAGAAAGAGAAGAGCAAGCATTTGAAGAACCTTTACCTCAGGATTGGCCAAGACCTGAATATCCTCTTTCCGATCAGATCCCAGGTTATGCAGCACCTGTACTTCCTCAGATCGATCTTGTTCCGATCCGTTTACCCGATCCGGAAGATAAAGTCTTACGAGGGGAGCCTGAAGGAACTCCTCAAGCTGCACCAGCACCGGCTCCCAGTGGAGAAGCTGCTTCTGCGCCAGGTCCAGTAGAATTACCGAAAATAGATCTTCCCGATCCTGTGGATGAAACGAAACGGGAAGAATATACACCTGAAATTCCTCCACTCGCGGGACCAGGGGCTCCGAGTTCCGCACCGGCTCCTTCTCCTAGCGCGGAAGAAGCTCCGGAAATTGAAGTACTGGATGGGGGCCTGGAACCTTTAGACCAAGATCGTCCGGAAGGCCCAGGCGGAGGACAGGACGACGAGCCTAAGATGATCCACGGTATTCTGGAGTTAAAACCTCCGGAAGTGGACGATGCTCCGTTCTTGACCTTGACCTATGATTTCGGGAAGATACCTCATTCATTTAAACTTTCTAAGAATTACAGTATTATGGAATACTCATATTATAAGTATAAACCTATGCTGATCAAGGCCCAGGAATTCGCCCGCCGCAAAATGTTGAAAAATGCTCTGAACTATTATCGTGTGATCAAATCCCAGAACATCCCTCCCGAACTTAGAAAGATGATCAATCGCAACATCAAGGACATCACAGAGTTCATGGAAAAATATCTAATGGCCAAGGGGTAAGGTTCACACAGAGACCACGGAGCACACGGAGCTAAGAACAGAATACGGGAATCGCTTTCATTTAAAGCCCCTTAGTGTTCTCTGTGATCTCCGTGCGAAAAAACTTATTAAACCTGAAATTCTGTCTGAAAACTGCGATTGGTTGAAATATTTCGTTTTTCAGAAAAAAAGAAAAACTGCTTTCCTTCCTGGCTGTCTAAATTTAGAATGATTCTAAATAGGAGAGAGCAAAATGCCTCAAGTTACTTCACTCGCACCGGACTTTAAAGCAGAAGCCGTTATCGGTCAGCAAATCAAGGAAATCAAACTTTCCGACTATAAAGGAAAGTGGGTTGTTCTATTCTTCTGGCCCCTCGACTTCACTTTCGTTTGCCCAACTGAGATCATCGAGTACGATGCAAAATTGGACGAATTCAAAAAAATCGGAGCGGAAGTTCTAGGAGTTTCCGTGGACAGCGCTTTTACTCACCTTGCATGGAAAAACACACCTCGTAAACAAGGCGGATTGGGAGATATCAAGTATCCTCTAATTGCTGACATAACGAAGTCAATCGCAAGAGATTACGGAGTTCTTACCGAAGGCGGAGTCGCGCTTCGAGGTACCTTTGTGATCGATCCTGCCGGAGTGATCCGTCAGTCTACTATCAACGACCTTCCTGTAGGAAGAAACATTGATGAAGCGATCCGTTTGGTGAAAGCTTTCCAATACGTGGAAAAACACGGCGAAGTTTGCCCTGCAAACTGGGACGAAGGCAAAAAAACCATGAAAGCGGATCCGGAAAAGTCCAAAGAATACTTCTCCGCGGTAAACTAATCCAATATTTACGGAAAATCCGGTCGTATCGGCCGGATTCTCCTTTCTTAGAATTTCTCCTGGTCCAAGCGACCATATCCTTAAAATCTGGTTATAATAGCTCGCAGCGGGCAAAACTCGCCTTTTAGACTTTCGGAAAGGGTTGCATCTTTCTTTTTAAAGTCTAAGATATGGGAGAACAATATTATGGCACAAGCACTTGAGATCATATCCGACGAAGACAGATATTATCGTGCGGATAATTTTCCCAAAGGACTTACACGCAAAGTGGTGGAGTCCATCTCCCATATCAAAAATGAGCCTGCGTGGTTGACCGAGTTCCGTCTAGAGGCATTTAAAGTTTTTGAAAGTAAACCTATGCCTAGTTGGGGATTTTTTCCTAACTTCAAAGTGGATATAGACGAGTATGTGCATTATATAGGCGCAAATCATAAAAAGAAAAAATCCTGGGACGAAGTGGATCCGGAAGTATTAAAAAGTTTTGAAAGACTTGGGATCCCCGAACACGAAAGAAAATACCTGGCAGGGATCGAGGCCATGGAAGATTCCGAGACTGTTTACGCTAACGTCAAAAAGGAACTTACCGATCTAGGAATTATTTTCTGCGATATTGATACTGCGATCCGCGAATATCCTGAGATCGTTCGAAAATATATCGGGACTGTAGTCTCTATCGGAGATAATAAATTCTCCGCATTGAACTCGGCTGTCTTTTCGGGAGGATCTTTCGCATACGTTCCAAAAGGCGTGAAAACTCCTATGCCTTTGCAGGCTTATTTCAAAGTGACTGCAGCTTCTTCGGGACAATATGAAAGAACTCTTTTGATCGCAGAAGACGGAGCGGAGTTGGAATATTCGGAAGGATGTTCTTCCGTCCAAGATAAAGGCACAAATTTCCATACCGCAGTGGTGGAATTGATCGCTCATAAGAATTCCAAAATATTCTACACTACTATCCAGAACTGGAAAAAAAATATGTATAACTGGACCGTGAAACGTGGTCTTTGTCATGAGGCGGCTCATATCACCTGGACGGATGTGAATATTGGAGCAAATACGATCAAGTATCCTGGTATCGTATTACAAGGGGATAATTCTACGGGAGATATTCTCTCCTTGGCTTTTGCAGGTTCCGGTCAGATCCAAGATACCGGTGCAAGGATCATTCACGTTGGTAAAAACACTCGCAGTAATATTCTGGCAAAAGGTGTTTCCTTGGATGGTGGGATCAACTCTTATAGAGGTCTTGTAAAATTCACAACAGGCTCTTCTAACGCATATAGCCATGTGAAATGTGACGGCCTAATGATGGACGATCGTTCGCAATCCCATGCCTATCCTTATAATGATGTGAGCGGGCAGAACGGTACTTTGAACTATGAGGCGACCGTTTCTCGTATCGACGAGGACCAACTTTTCTATCTTCAATCCAGAGGACTTTCGGAAGACGACGCAAAACTGCTTATCATCAACGGTTTTTGTGAGGGTGTAACCAAACACTTAAACGTGGAATATTCCGTGGAGATGACTCGGCTGATCAGAATGATCCTGGAAGACGGGAAAGTTATTTCCGAACATTCGGATTCTGCCGTTTCCTGACCGGAAAAAAGCTGGTATTCCTTCTAAAATCCGGTCATACAAATCGTATGCAGAGAATATTAGGTTTTTTCCTGGTGGTGGGTTTGATTTTGGCGGGGTTTCAGATCTTTTCTCCGGAGACTGTTTCTTCTAACGAACCTGAAAAAGCGGACACTCAAAAAGAAGAAGCAAAATCGGAGACTTCTTTTCAATTCTCTTCTATTGTTTCCGGGATCACCGATTTTATAGACCAGTTAGAAAAAGAATCGGCAAGCCGTAATAACACTCCTGAAGTCCTTTCGGACCAGGAATTGCAGGAACTTTTCCAACAAGGTTTAGATTCTTATAATGCAGCCGAATATGAGAATTCTATTTCCCAATACGATCGTTATATTGCCGTTAACCCTGAAAATACTTCCGCATTCTATAATCGTGGCTTAAGTAAATATTATCTGAATCGGTACGCCGAGTCCGAAACCGATTTCGATTCCGCGTATTCTTTAGACCGCGAGAATCTGGATGCATTATATTACAGAGGATTAAGTCGTTTAAGTTTGGAAAGAAAAGAAGAAGGTTTGGAAGATATGAACCTCGCCATAGATTCCGGTCTAAATAAGTCTTATGCTTTTGCAGAAAGAGCGATCCAGTTGAGTATATTAGGAAAAACGAAAGAAGGTTTGGCGGATGCTAAAAAATCCGTACAATTATCGCCTAAATACACGAGAGCCGTTTTTGCTTTAGGTTTTGCGTCTTACGCTTCCGGAAAATACAAGGAGAGTGTTTCTGCTTATTCCAAGGTTCTAGAAGATTTGCCGGACGATTCCATTTCTTACTTTAATCGCGGTTTAGGTTATGCGGCCTTAAAAAGAAAGGTTGAGTCCTGCAAAGATTTTAAAAAATCCTGGGACCTGGGATATGTCGATGCAGAAAAACAATATAAGGAATCTTGTGAGTGAACGACACTCTTCTAAATTCTGAACCCCGAGAAAATGAGACCGGAAAAATCCCGGTCAAGGGCCAAACTTTAGACGAGCTCACCCGGATCATCTCGGATTTGGGGGAAAAACCTTTTAGAGCGAAACAAATCTATAACGGATTGTACGCCAATCGTTACGAATCTTGGGATGAATTTTCCACAATAGGAAAGGAACTTAAGGAAAAATTAAAAGAGAAGTTTAGCTTCTCCACCATCAGCGTTGCGAAACATTTAAAATCGGTGGACGGGACCCAAAAGTTTACGTTCGAATCCATTCCCGGCAGCGGAAAAGAATTCGAATCCGTTTGGATCCCTTCCGGAGACGGCGGAAGAAAAACGATCTGTATTTCTTCCCAAGTAGGTTGCACTCTAAATTGTAAATTCTGTGCCACTGCCAAATTGCCTTACCAAGGAAATCTAAAAGCGGGTGAGATCATCGACCAGATCCTCCAGGTGGAAAAGATTGTTGGTGATCGTGCCACAAACATAGTGTTCATGGGAATGGGTGAACCAATGCATAATTACTTTAATGTAATGCGTGCAGCGGAACTTCTTCATGATCAAGAAGCTTTGGGAATGGGTGCAAAAAGAATTACGATCTCCACTTCTGGAGTCGTAAACGGCATTCGTAGATTTATAGAAAATAAAGAGCCTTATAATCTTGCGATATCGCTCAATCATCCCGATCCGAACGGAAGAAAAGAGATCATGGATATAGAGGAGAAGTTTGCACTTCCGGAACTTTTAGACGCCGCCTTAGAATATACCAAAGTCCTAAAGCGTAGGATCACATTCGAATACGTGATGATCCCTGGCGTGAATATGAGCGCGGAAGACGCTAAAAAATTAGTGAAGATCGCAAGAAGATTGGATTGTAAAATAAACGTGATCCCTCTGAACACGGAGTTCTTCGGTTGGAGAAGACCCACCGACCAGGAAATAGACGAGTTTTTGCGGCATCTGGAACCTGCTGGAGTTCCTATTTTGAACAGAAGATCCCCGGGAAAAGACATCAACGGGGCCTGTGGAATGCTCGCCGCAAAAAGTTGACCTTAGATCCATATCCAATAACCTAGCTGGAATGAGGCTGTCTCTTTTTTCGACCTTATTCTTATTTTCTTTTATTCTGATCGGCATCACTGATTGTAAGGATCCTTACCAGCAAAAATGCCAAGAGATCTGCGGGTTTTTCACCTCTTGTGTGGAGAAACAATTCGGATCCAAAGGGCCCATGGATGCCTCCCAAAAAAGTTTCATGCAGATCGAATGTGAATCCGGATGTTTGAGAGAACAAGGATACGCGATGCCTTGTTACGAGTCCGAAAAAACATGTACCGGATTTACACGTTGCCTCATGGAATCCGGGCTCATGGATTGATGGTATCGTTTTTCTATTAAGTTTGGAGTATTATAAAAATATGAATTTCGTTCAGGATGGGAAAAACGTTCCGATTGTGAAATATTCAGTGTGGTTTCTTTTGGCAGTGGCTGTTCTGCCCTTATTTTTGACATTTCCTTTGGATGTGATCGATATCGATTCCTCCCAATATGCGGAGATCGCTAGGGAAATGACAGATAGCGGAAATTGGTTTTTTATCCGCGACAATGGTAGAAGGTATTTGGATAAGCCGATCCTGACTTTCTGGAAGATCAGCGCTTCTTTCACTCTTTTTGATCAGAATAATTACGCTTTTCGTTTGCCTGCAATCCTTATGACCCTAATCTCCCTTTGGGGAGTTTTTACGATCACCAAACTATATTCAGGAAATATAAAACGTGCCTGGATCTCCGTATTTTTATACGCATTGTCTCCGGGATTGTATGCAATGGTGGTGGATCCTAAGATAGACGTGTATGTGACTCCATATATCATCTTAGTATTCGCATTTTATTATTTAGGAACGAAAAAGAATCCGGCTTACTATTATGCAATGTATCTCGCTATGGGACTCGGCTTTATCACAAAGGGGCCGATCGCAGTCGTGATCCCAGGGATCGGGATCGGCGGGGATATCCTTTTTAGAAGAGACTGGAAAAGACTTCTCGGAATGAAAATTTTCCCGGGAGGTTTTTTGGCCTTACTTCCCCCGTTCCTTTGGTCGATTCCTTTATATTTGGAATTTAATACCTACGGACCGTATTTCTTTCTTTGGGTGCAATCTTTCGGACGTTTTTATGTGAAGATGTACGATCAAAAATTCAATCCTCTATTCTTCTATTCCAATTTCTCTTGGGCGTTCGGAATATTCATATTGCCGTTTATAGCTTGGATCGGTTCGAATTTGGTCGGATTCATAAAGGAGAAGGGCAAAAATGTATTTTCGAATATTCGAAAAAA
Organism: Leptospira sp. B5-022; assembly: GCF_000347035.1. Taxonomy (GTDB): domain Bacteria; phylum Spirochaetota; class Leptospiria; order Leptospirales; family Leptospiraceae; genus Leptospira_B; species Leptospira_B cinconiae. Next base: position 89,604 of record NZ_ANIJ01000014.1, on the reverse strand, counting down.
TGAATGGAAGGAAAAGGATTTTGTTCCCGCCTTCTGGCTCTTCCTATTTTTATTTTTGATCAGTTTTTCCAAATACCAACTCCCTCAATATATTTATTGGTGTCTTCCTGCGGGAGCGGTTGTAGGTTCCGGATTTTTACTTAAGCTGATCGAAAGCCCGGAAGGATCTCTTTCCCTTGTAGGGAAAATTTTAGTGTATCTGACTAGTTTAGGATTCGTATTTGCCGGAGTTTTATTTCCGATCTTGGTTTTAGATGTTCCGATCTCCTATTATGTTTGGGTGGCTGTTTATCTGGGAATTGCGGCGATCGTTCTGCTGTATTTTAAAACGGAAGCGGCGCTTGGGACTTTGGTGGTATCCGTCTCCTTCTTCTTTACTTTGGTAAGTTTGTATGCGTATCCTTTGCTTGTTTCTTACCAACCTTCCAAAGAAGTGGGAGAGATTATCCAAGAGGCGGAGCCTGGAAAAGAAAAGTTTTTGATGTTCGGCGTTCCCGCCTCCAAGAGATCTTATGCATTCTATGCAAAACGTCTGACCAGGACCTTATTCGATCCGGAAGTTCTTTTCGAAGCTCTGCAAAAGGACGGGGAAAGAATGATACTCATCTCCGAAAAGTATCTACCTCATTTTGACGAATTCACTTCGAACAGAGTGGATTTGGATATTTTTGCGGAATATGAGAGTTATAAAGTGGCCACTCCAGAGTTCGGTTTTTTCTTAAAATCGAAACGAGATTCTCTGACTACCAAGGTATACTTAGGAAAGGTCCGATTTAAGTCCGGAAAAGAGACCCCGACTACGAATTCGAAATAATTCTTTTTTTCTAATTTTTGGAAAAAAGTATAAGGGAAATTTTACGAACTCACCGAATTCTTAAGTAGGCTTTGTTATGAGCCTGGTTTGGTTTTGGTCCCAGGGTCCTCCTGGGGCTACTTTTCCCCCATAAGTAATTCTCGACTTTTGATCATTCTTCTTTTAGAAATGATAAATGGATTTTTCCCGTTCCTTGTTCCTCTGCGCGTTCTTCCTTCTATTTCAATGTGTAACTTCTCCCATTAAAAACACTCCCCTTAAGGAAGAAAATCATATCCTGTCCTGGGATAAGAGAGAAGCAGAAGCTGTTAAGATCTTGACCGACCTGATCCGGATCAAATCGGTTCGAGGGAACGAAAAACAAGTTGCAGAATATATAAGATCCATTTTCGAAAAAGAAGGCATCAAGACCAAGTTTATCTCCGAGCCTGGATTTCCGGATAGAGTGAATCTGATCGCTGAGCTAGAACCAAACATTCCCAGTTCCGAAAAAGGTTTAATTTTAGGAAATCATTTGGATGTGGTAGAAGCGGATCCGAAAGAATGGACAGAAGATCCTTTTGCAGGCGCAATCAAAGAAGGTCGGATCCATGGACGAGGGGCCTTAGATTGTAAGGGTCTCATCGCAATGCAGATCGTTTCCTTTTTGGAACTCAAAAGATCCGCTGTTCCACTTAAAAGAAAAATAATGTTCTTAAGTATGGCGGACGAAGAATCCGGAAGCGAAAGAGGTGCCAGATTTTTATTAAAATCTCATCCTGAATTATTCAAAGATTACGGATATATGTTGAACGAAGGAAGTTTCGGCACCAAGGATGTGGCTATCCCTGGAAGTACTATCTTCAATATCCAATATGCGGAAAAAGGAAATCTTTGGTTGAACGTTAGAGCAAAAGGGGAGCAAGGACATGGTAGCACTCCCAGCCAAAATTATTCTAATCTAAGGCTTCTGAAATTTTTAACGGAAGTTTTGGAATATGATACGGAGATCCGTATCTCTAAGGAAACCCAAGGATTTTTTTATCAACTAGGAACGATCAGCTCTTTTCCTAAATCGTTTATCTTAAAAAATTCAAATATTCCAGTCTTGAGAGGATTATTATACGGACCGATCCGTGCAAGTAAACAACTGAGTGCGATCACTCGAAATACTAAAGCTGTTTCCGGTCTACGGACGGAAGAAGGTAAAGGCCATAATGTTCTTTCTTCCTTGGCGGAAGCGAAATTAGATGTGAGACTTCTTCCCGGATTTGATCCTTTGGAATATTTGAAAGAGATCCGAAAGATAGCTGCAAAATACGAAGTGGAAGTGGAGCCTGCAGCCACTGTATCTTCTGATATATCCACACTAGATTCGATCTTATTCCAGAGACTTGCTTCCGTTGCGACTCGTAAAATTCCGGGAAGTGTGGCGACTCCGTTTATTTCTCCAGGTAAAACGGACAATGCGTACTTTCGCCAGATAGGTATGGAATGTTATGGATTGATCCCGGTCCTTCTAAACGAAAAGGAACTCAGTATGCTTCATGGTAAGAATGAAAGTATCAGTTTGGAAAATCTGAAATTGGGAACACAGATCCTCTTCGAGATATTGTATCAAATGAACTAAAACGATTTTTCTCTGCGCTCTCAGAGCCTCTGCGTGACCAAAGTGCTTGTCAAAGAAGCTGGACCGAATCCTTATGTTCGAAAAGCGAGAATTGGATCCACATTGGTTCGTTATATTATTCCCTATATCTTTTTATATTTATTTTACCTTCCGTTCAGAATTCTACCTTATAGAACCTGCTTACTTTACGGAAGATTTTTGGTATGTCTACTTTATCCCCTCGCTAAAAAACATCGTAAGATCGCTTACGAAAATATTTCGTATGCTTTCCCGGAATATTCGGAAGAAAAGAAGAAGGAATTGGTATGGAAAAGTTTTCTTCATATAGGGGACCTTCTTGCAGGTACTTTATTCGCTCCTCGTTTAAACCGCAAATGGATGGATAAGTATCTTGTTTATGACGAAGAATCTTTGGTTATAGAGCAGAAAACGATCCAAGAAGGAGTGGGAGTCGTTCTGATCTCAGGACATTTCGGGACCTGGGAAATCCTTGTGCAGTTCATGGGGATCCGAATGAAAGGAGGCGGGATCTATAAAAAAGTCCGTAACCCTTATGTGGATCGACTCATTCATAAATTAAGAACTAAGAATGGGATCAAATTAGTTTCCACGGAAGAATCCAGCCAAGTAACTAAAATGTTAAAACAAGGTTACTGGGTGGGATTCGGTTCCGACCAGAACGCAGGTAAGGTCGGGATCTTTGTGGACTTCTTCAATCGTAAAGCATCCACGTATCAAGGTCCGGCTTTGATGGCTTATTTGACCGGCGCAAAAATGTTACTCTATTCGGTTTTATGCGGAGAAAAAGGAAAAGTGATGGTGCGAGTGAAAGATCTTGGCTTTGTAGATAAGTCCGCATTCTCCGATCGAGAAGCAGCGATCCGTCATTACACCGAAGTTTGGACAAAAGCATTGGAGGAAGAAGTGAAGCTGTATCCTGAACAATATTTTTGGGTACACAGAAGATGGAGAACGAAACCGGGAGATTTTCCGGGTCAAACGTAAGTATGGTCCCTGCGATACCGATCATTTCTTTTACGATCTGCGTTTTTTCCGCATTTCTGATCTTTACCAAACGCCCAAGGTATCCTTTCGATTCAATTTATTCCGTATTCACGATCTTTCTTGCGGCACCTCATTTAGGACATTTGTTTGTCCATCGATTCGAATGGGGGCCTGAGTTTTTAGATTTTGCGATCTTATTTCCTTATACTTATGGTCCATTATTATTGCTTTATATACGAAATCTAACGACGGGAAATGAAAGTTTTAAAAGAACGGACCTTCTTCATTTTGTTCCTTTTGTGATTTTACAAAGTGTACTTTTGGTAAGATTGTTTTTCTTTCAACCTCCGGAAGAAGGATTTTATCCTCATGAATGGCACAGACCGAGCAAGGGATTTCATCCGAGCGGAGGATTATTGGTCACTTCTATGCTGGTATATTCGGTCTGGACATTCCTACTTTTGAACAGACATAGGAAGAATATAGTAAATCATTTTTCCAATATAGATAGCATTAAGGATTTACGATGGATGTATTGGAGTCTGGTACTATTCGTAATTTCCACAGTCGTCCATATTTTGTTAGAAGGTCTGCTGTTCACGGATCTTCCTCCTGAAAACTACGAACCTAGGTTGATCCGAGGAGTGGCCGTTTTGGCGTTTTCCGTATTTTTTTGTTGGTTCGGGGTTCGACAAACTGTGGTTTATACTCATAGGGAGTTGCACACGTTTCGGGAAAAAATTTCAAAGGAAGAAGAGGTTGTAAGCGTAGAGGAAGAACGCAAAAAATACGAAAAATCGGGCTTAAGAGAAGATAAGATCCCGGAGTATCTTTCTAGGATCCGTAATTATATGGAGTCCGAAAAACCGTATAAAGATTCGGAATTTTCCATAGATCTACTATCCGAAAACGCAGAAGTTCCCAGATTTTATATCACTCAGATCTTAAACGAAAGATTGGAAACAAATTTCTACAATTTTGTTAATGAATATAGGATCAAAGATATCATCTCTGCTTTGGAAAATATTTCAGAAGAACGTCCTAATTTTTTGAGATTAGCCCTTGAGTATGGATTCAATTCCAAGTCCACGTTTAATACCTCCTTTAAAAAGGTCACTGGAAAGACCCCAACCCAGTATCTGGAAGAAATTTCCAAAGCAGCCCATGCCTAAATCCTAAAAATATGGTTCGAGCCGATTGGCACGGTCGAATTCCTCCGAAAGATTTCGTAGATTATACCTATCTAATTAGTTTGGAGTAGTTATGCTTCGTTTACGATCTATTCTATTGATTGCTGTTGCGGTCTTTATGTGGAATTGCGATAGCTCTGGGGGAAGCGACCTTTCTTCCGCTGCGGTTTTATTGGCCGCTTCTCAATGTACACCTACAACCACCACTACAATGCCTACAACTTTGACGGACAATTCTTCCTGTCCAGCGGCAGTGAACAATGCAACGGATGATCTGGGTTTCGGGGGGCCTACCTGTGTGACTAGTATCGCTGCAGAGGCTCCTTGTTGGATGAAAACCAATTTTCATTGTGTGACTGTGACGGTAGAAGGTTCCAACTATGTGATCACTACTACTGATAGGCCTCCTCACAAAAGCGCATATTATAGTGTTGCCTCCGGTTATAATGAGTCTATGGATTCCGGATTCACTACTAATCCGAATACTATTCTCACCCAGAACATTACTATGACGATTCCGACAACTCCTACAGTAACCGATTGTTCTCAGTCCAATGCCGGATCGGATTCGGTCGGAATTTCAACATTGGGAATCGTGATCTTTAATAATCAAGCGGCACCCGGAGATTCTTTTGCCACGGAATATTACACGATGGACCAGTCTCAAGGACATCCTCAGAATACCGGGAAATACCATTATCATACGGAACCGTATAAGATTACGACTGATGATGATAATATGGTAGGGCTTATGTTGGACGGATTTCCGATCTATGGAAAGAGGAACCAGTCGGGAACTTATCCAACATTGGATTCAACAACTCATACAACTTCCTGCACACCTACGGAATTTCCGGACGGGACTTACTGCTACCATGTAGAGAACCAAACAGGTTATAACGGATATATTATAGGAAGTTACTTCAAGGGAACTCCGGGCTCCGTAGACTAAGTTGAGGTCAGATTGAATTTCTATATATTTGCGATCTGTTTTCTTCTAGTTGCTTGCGATCCGGTCCGGGTTGCAAGCACGGATCCTTCTATCACTCGAAATGGAAGATATGTTTCCTTTAGGGGTGATAAATTCACCGGACTCTTAGAATCCAAATTGGATGAACTGGAAGTTGTCCGTGTGACCTCTTACAAAAACGGTTTGCCTGACAGGAACGAAAAGGATGTACACTTCAACGGTCAAATTTTGGCGGAAAGAGAGTTTTCCGAAGGAAAGAAGGTAGGAACTCATCTAGGTTGGTTTCCCGACGGTAAAAAACGTTTTCAGAATGAATACCTAGAAGGGCAGTTCCACGGTTCCCAATGGGAATGGAGAAACTCAGGATCGTTGTATTCTTATGCAAAATTCGATCATGGAAAGGTGATCGGGAAGAAGATGTGGAGAGAGAACGGACAGATCTATATGAATTTTGTGATCTACCAAGGACGCGCGTATGGAATGACGGGCGGAAAATTATGCAGCCAGATCCGAGGAGATGAAGATGGGAATACGATCCTATTCTAAAATTTTATTCTGCAGTTTGGTTTTGTTCTCTCTTTTTGCAGGTTGTGCAAAAGATCCGAAAGAAGAATATTCCGAAGAGATCACTGACTTCTCTTTACCACAAAAGGACAAACTTCCTTTGTATTATGGAAAGGATTTGCAGCCTGTTTGGGAAAACAAAGGTACCAATAAGCCTAGAGAAATTTCCAAATTTATAATGAAAGACCAGGAGAATCAAAATGTATCAGAAGGCTCCTGTAAGGGAAAAATTACCGTTGTCTCCTTCTTTTTTACGAAATGTGCAGGGATCTGTCCAACGATCACAAACAATTTGAGTTTGGTGCAGAAGGAATTCGAAACAGATCCTAATATCCAAATATTGTCCTTCTCCGCTACTCCTGCTTTGGATTCTCCTCAGGTTTTAAAAGAATACGGATCCAAACGAAAGATCCGATATGAAAAATGGAAACTCCTGACAGGGAACCAAAAGGAAATTTATGCATTAGCGAGAGATTCCTTCAATGCGGATACAGCGATCCCAAAAGAGGACGCTAAAAAGAAACTCACGGAAAGGGATTTTCTACACTCGGACCATGTATATCTTTTAGATACTCAGCTTAGATTACGCGGGATCTATAATGGTAAAATGAGATCTTCTATCCAGGAGTTGAATTCGGACATAGAAGTTTTGAAACGAGAACTTTGATCCCGCTTTAAACATAAGATATTCTCCTGAGTTCATGTTAGCTCCCAAAATTGGAAGTAACATGAACTTGGAACCAATATTCCGCGAGATTGGGATTGGATTGGGACAAACTGGTTGACGCATTAAAAAAATGTAAACATCCTTGGGTCATGAAAAAGACAGCAACAGGACACAAATATCGATTCCCATTAGTAGGATTAGAACAAGAAGAACCTACTGTTAAAAGCCGAATTCCGTCTAACAAAGTCGGAGAACCTAAAAAAAGAATACTCGGGATCTTAAAAGGAAAAGCCTCCTTTAAGATCTCCGATGATTTCAAAATGACAGAGGAGGAATTTCTGAATCTGTGAACTATCTATTAGATACGCATGCGATCTTATGGGTTTTGTTTCAGCCGGAGAATCTATCCTATAAAGTAGAATCGGAAATTCTAAACCAAAGAAATCGGATCTTCATTAGTAGTATTTCTTTGTGGGAAATTTCTCTGAAATTTTCTCTGAAAAAATTAGAGTTGCAGGGAATAACTCCTGAACAATTGCCTAAAAAGATTCGAGAAGTTGGATTTGAGTTTATAGGAGATTCTCCGGAGATATTTGCGAATTATTTTAAATTGCCGACTGGGAAACATACGGATCCATTCGATCGTTTTCTAATCTGGCAGGCAGTAAGTTTTGATTTTGTGTTCATTACGAAAGATAGGTATTTAAAGGAATATAACCCTCTGGGTCTAAGATTGTTTTGGTAAAAGTAAAGGTGACGTCATACGCAACTCCGATCTGACATCCTGTATTTCTCTTTAGTATAGGATGTTGGATATCTTTTTAATTTCCGGCCTCACTGTTTGTTAGTCTAACTCATCTCTCCAGCAACAGATCCGCACTTACCGGACAATGATCCGAAAGGCCTTTTTCTGCGCTTGGATTTCCGTCAAAATTTCCATCGTCGGATTCAAACTTTGTTTGAACAAAACTTCCTGGCTGCCAGTCCATATTCGTGATCAGGTAATCGATAAAGCCGTCTTGATGTTGCCAACAATCCGATTTTTGTTTATAGTTCGCGGATTTTATTTTCAAGTTCCCTCGTAGAATTTTCCAAAGATCCGCTTTTTTTTCCAGAACCTCATTAAAATCCCCTAATAGAACGAATTTGCCGAGAGACGGAAGGATTTCCTTTAGTGCAAGTATCTGTTCCTTTCTTTCCTTTTTATCTTTGGCAGAACGACCTGCTTTTAAATGGACCACCAAGAAAAAAACCTTTTTGCCATCGATATTAAACTCCGCAAGAAGTCCCTTTCTGAGTCCCGGGCGAAAAGAAAGTTGTTCCAATTCTTTGATGACCGGTTTGCCTAATTCCTTCTTCCAACAAAGTCCCAACTCTTGGGAATAACCAGGGGTCACCGTGGCCCTGCATTCATATTCATTTATTATAATATGATGAAGCGCTGTTTCGTTTTCTATTTCTTGGAATCCGATTATATCCGGACGGTTTGAAAGTAATATCTTTTTGATCTTAGCAAAATCCTCTTCCGTTCTATGTTTTCTATCTTTTGGGAATTGATGAAAATCTCCCACCTCATCATATAAAAAATACGAATTAAAGGTAGTTACTTTGAGTTTTTTTATGGGACCTTTCGCGATAATGGAAATTGTTATTAGGAAAGCGAAGGGAATTCCCAGAAATCGTATCAGTGGGCAGTGCATCATACTTTCCAAATTTGATTTTTGAATTCGTATTTTAGCGAAGTATAAAAGGTAAATCCAGGAATTTTCGGAATGTAAAGAACGATCGTTCTGATCATATCTATCATAAACTTAGGTTTTGTATCCGAGATCTTTTAACTTCTAAAAAAAGACCATATTAAGTACAAATTGTATCCATTTAATTGATACTAAGTCTCAAAGAAAAATGCAAGAAATCGCCAAACCAATCGTGTTTTTAGGCGTTTACTTGCAATTTTAACCGAAGCCAAAATCCTTGTTCCCAAACCTTATTTTGGAACCCACGGGACTTCTCACGAATGAATAAGAAAGCTTTGAAACTTTCGGTTCCGCTTATTGCTATTGCAGCAGTGGCTTACCTGATTTTTTCTCCCTCCAAATATGTAGGCTACTCTCCGGATCAGCCTATACCTTTTAACCACAAGATTCACGCAGGTGATAATAAGATAGACTGTCGTTATTGTCACACTGGTGTAGAAACAAGCGCTCACGCAACGGTTCCGAATACTTCAACTTGTATGAACTGTCACTCGCTTGTTGCAAAGAACAGCCCAGATATTAAATTTTTGAGCGAAAGTTACTCGAACAAGAAACCGATCGAGTGGGTGAAAATCCATGACCTTCCGGATCATGTTCAGTTCAATCACTCTCGCCATATCTCAAGAGGCGTGGATTGTTCTCAATGCCACGGCAATGTAGCTGAAATGGTCAAGGTCAAGCAGGTAGCATCCCTGAATATGGGATACTGTATCAACTGCCACCGGGAGAACAACGCTCCCACCGACTGTTCCACCTGTCACAGATAATCAGGAGATAGCATAACAGATGGATAAAAAGAATTTCCAGAAAGAAAAGAAAGCTCACTGGCTCTCCCTCGAACTGAAAGATAACGAAAAAGAAACGAAGGACCTAGCGCGCTCTGAATTTTTCACTTCTCCGGATCCAGTCATCGCAAGGATTAAATCCGGGGAGTTCGATCGTAAGACCTTCCTCAAATTGATGGGTGCGGGAGTCGCAATGACTTCCTTAAATTGTGTACGCAAGCCTGTCGAAAAAATCGTTCCTTATGTGGATCTAAAAACCGACGAAGGTACTTTCGATTTCGTAAAACACGGACAAGCGTATTACTACGCTACCGTATTCAACGGAACCGGTTACCTGGTAAGATCTAAAGACGGACGTCCTCTAAAATTAGAAGGGAACGAAGATCACCCTGTTTCTCAAGGTGCTCTTGGCGCTTCCGGCCAAGCTGCTATCTTCGATCTTTATGATCCGGATAGAGCGCAAGGTCCTGCGGCAATTTCCGGCGGAAAAGTGGAGAATATCCAATGGAGCTCTTTGGATTCCAAAGTCCAGGAAGCTCTTTCTAAGAATAAAGGGAATACCGTAATCGTAACCAGACCTCTTGATTCTCCTTCTACCAAAGCGATCATCGCCGACTTCTTAAAAGCGGTAGGCGGAGGACAACATTTAGAGATCTCTATCACTTCTCCAGAAGATGCAATCTCCAAGGCGCAAGCGGCTTCCTATGGAAAAGCTCTTGTTCCTAACTATAACTTCGAATTGGCAAACACGATCCTGTCCATCGATTGCGATTTTATGGGTGGATGGTTGTCTCCGGAAGAACACCAAAAAGATTTTGCAAAACGCAGAAACTTAAGAGATGGAGCCAAAGACGTTAACTACTTCATCGCTGCCGAATCGATTCCTACGATGTCCGGATCCAACGCGGATCTAAGACTTCCAATCCGCCCTGGTGACCAGACGAAACTGGCTCTTGCCATCGCTGCCGGGCTCGGAGAATTAGGAGCAAACACTAAGGATGTTACCGGAACTTCTACTGTAGAAAGTCTCGCAGGAGAACTCGGAGTTACTGCAGAGGGAATACGTAAAACCGCAAAAGCACTTTGGACGAATAAAGGCAAGTCTCTCGTAGTTGCGGGTGGTCTTTCTGCTTCTACCAAAGAAGCTGTGGATCTTCAGATCCTTGTGAACTTCTTAAACTCTACTTTAGACAACGACGGTAAGACTGTTGATTACGCTTCTCCTAAAAAAGAAGGTTTGGCGGATTATTCCGGTAACCTAAACAAACTTACGGAAGCATTAAAACAAACAAAAGTAGGAGTTTTATTCCTCTACGATACCAACTTGGTTTACCAAGCGGGAGATTCTTGGAAGGACCTTCTTCACAGAGCGGCTTTGACCGTAAGTCTTGCCGACAGAGCGGATGAGACAGCACTTGCCTCCAACTATCTGGCTTCTACGACTCATTTCTTAGAGTCTTGGGGAGATTCGGAAGGAACTAAGGGAATTTTCTCCATCCAACAACCTGCGATCCGTCCTTTATTCAACACTCGTTCTTTCGAGGACAGTTTGATCGCTTTCGCAGGCGGATCTCTCGGTGGAGAAAAATCATTTTACGAATACGTAAAGAACTCTTGGACTAAAAAACTCGGCTCCAAACTAAAATGGGAAGATCTACTTAGAGTTGGAACTACAGTAAGAGCTAAGGACCGCAGAAAAACAGCAAGTGCTACTCGTGGCTTCAATAAAGGCGCTCTGAAAAAGCCTGCTTCTTATCCTGCCGGAATCCGTCTGGCTCTTTACGAGACAAGCTCCATAGGAGACGGTAGAGCGGCTAATAACTCTTTACTACAAGAGCTTCCTGATCCTGTTACTAAGGTTACTTGGGACAACTACGTAGTGATTTCTCCTTCATTGGCGAAAGAGAAAGGGATCCAATCCAACGATGTGATTTCCGTTAAAACTGCGAAGGGTTCTATCGAACTTCCTGCTCAGGTTCAACCTGGAATGCATAAGGACTCGATCGGGATCGCGGTCGGTTACGGTAGAACTGCAGCCGGTAAAGTAGGAAACGAAGTAGGTAAGAACGCATACGTTCTGGCAGAAGACGGAGTGTTCTCCGGAATTTCCGTAACTTCTCTCGAGAAGACTGGTAAAACCTATAAGCTTGCTTGCACCCAACACCACCACGTATTATCTCCAGGTTTCGGATACGAGGATCGTCCTTTAGTCCAATCTACTTCTTTGGAAGAATGGAAGAAAAATCCAGCTTCCGGAGTGAAAGAATCCGAAATTCCTAAAATCAAAAAAGACGGTAAGATGGTCTACGCAACCGGAGCAAACCCGGTTCATGAATACCCTGGTTATAAATGGGGTATGGCAATCGACCTGACTGCTTGCACCGGTTGCGGCTCTTGCGTCATCGCGTGCCAAGTAGAGAACAATATTCCGGTAGTAGGAAGAGACGAAGTTAGAGTGGGTCGCGAGATGCATTGGCTTCGTATCGACCGTTACTATATCGGTGATCCTGAAAAACCGGAAGATCTACAGATTGCTCACCAGCCTATGATGTGCCAACAGTGCGATAACGCTCCTTGTGAGACTGTTTGTCCTGTTGCGGCTACCGTTCATAGTTCGGAAGGGATCAACGATATGGTTTATAACCGTTGCGTTGGAACTCGTTACTGCTCTAACAACTGTCCTTACAAAGTTCGTCGTTATAACTGGGCTCAACACTGGTATAACGAAACCGGAGCCGAAAAAGGATCCAGAACTCCGAGATATCTCGGACTCAATCCTGAAGTTACGGTTCGTGGTAGAGGGGTTATGGAAAAATGTAACTTCTGCGCTCATAAGATCGCAGAGGCGAAAATCCAAGCCAAGAACGAAGGAAGAACTCTTAAAGACGGAGAAGTTCGTTGTGCATGCGAACAAAGCTGTGCTGCGGATGCGATCAGCTTTGGTAATACCAACGATAAAACTTCTAAGGTTTCCAAACTTAGTGCGGATCCTAGATCTTTCCGAGTTCTTGAGTATTTAAATGTCGGTCCCCAGGTCGCTTATCTGACCAGGGTAAGAGCTTAATCCGGAGTAATTAAAGCGCTATGTCTATACCTAACGCAATCAAAGAAGCCCTGGATATCCAACCTTTAGTCACCGGCGGGAAATCCGTCCGTGATGTCACAGAGGATATCCTCAAGCCGGTAGAAGCTTTCCCCACTTCCTTGTGGTGGAAGGCTTTCATTCTGGCTCTTACCATTACCGTAATCGATTTAGGTATCATCGGATACTTGGTATACGAAGGTCTTTATATCCTAGGGATTAACAATCCTGTGGGTTGGGGATTTTTTATCGTTAACTTCGTATTCTGGATCGGTATCGGTCACGCAGGAACTCTGATCTCTGCGGTTCTTTATCTGTTCCGCCAAGAGTGGAGAACCGGTATTAACCGTGCAGCAGAAGCGATGACCATCTTTGCGGTATTAACTGCTGCATCCACTTTGATCATCCACATCGGACGTCCTTGGATGGGATTCTGGTTATTCCCTTATCCGAATGAAAGAGGACCTCTTTGGGTGAACTTCAGATCTCCGCTGATCTGGGATACTTTTGCAGTTTCCACTTATTTGAGTATCTCTCTTGTTTTCTGGTATATCGGTTTGATCCCGGATATCGCTGCTGTAAGAGATAGAGCGACAACTCCTATTCGCAGAAAAGTATATGATATTCTTTCCTTCGGATGGGTCGGGTCCAACAAAGCATGGTCTCACTTAGAGACTGTTGCGATGATCCTCGCCGCTTTGTCCACACCTCTGGTTCTTTCGGTGCACACGATCGTATCCTTCGACTTCGCGGTTTCCATCGTTCCGGGATGGCACACTACAATCTTCCCTCCTTACTTCGTTGCCGGTGCGATTTTCTCCGGATTCGCGATGGTGGTTACCCTGATGGTAATCGCAAGGGAAGTCTTCCAGCTGAAAGATTATATCACCATGAAACACTTGGAAAACATGAACAAAGTGATTATGGTTACCGGTTTGATCGTAGGTCTTGCTTATTCCACCGAGTTCTTCATGGCTTGGTATTCCGGAAACGAATACGAAGGATTTACCTTTGTTAACAGGGCATTCGGACCTTACGGATGGGCATACTTCATCATGTTTAGCTGTAACGTATTTGCTCCTCAGGTGTTCTGGTCTAAAAAACTTAGAAACAGTATCCCTGTGATGTTCATCGTTTCTATCATCGTAAACATCGGTATGTGGTTCGAACGTTTCGTGATCGTAATGACATTACACGCGGACTTCTTACCTTCCAGCTGGGATAAATACATTCCGACGGTTTACGATTTTATGATGTTGCTCGGAACCTTCGGTATCTTCTTCACTATGTTCCTTCTCTTCTGTAGATTACTTCCTGTGATCGCGATCGCAGAGGTGAAAACTGTAATGCCTCATAAAGATGGAGGTCATCATTAATGTATACTCCTAAGAAAGAACAATTCCATACTTTCGAAGAAACAGAACATGGAGTTTTCGGATTATTCGATACTCCCGCTCAGATCCTAGACGCGGCTCAAAAAACAAAGGAGAAGGGTTACACCAACTTCGATTGTTTTACTCCGTATCCTGTGCATGGACTGGATGACGCAATGGGTCTTCCTCGTTCCGGACTTCCTTGGGTGACCTTCTTCATGGGACTTTTTGGATGTATCACCGGTTTCTCCATGCAGTATTTAACTCATAAATACGATTGGCCGATCAATATTTCCGGAAAAAGTTTCAACGCTTGGTTTGCGTATATTCCGATCACATTCGAGTTTACAGTGTTCATGGCTGGAATTTCCACAGCTGCAGCTTTGTTCTTCCTGGCTAAACTTCCAAAAACCGGTCGTAAGGTTTTACATCCGGACATCACTACCGACAAATTTGCACTTTGGATCCCATCCAACTCAGCGAATTATTCAGAAGGTTCAGTGACCGACTTTATCAAAGGCCTCGGCTCTAAACATGTCGAGACGGTGAAATAGGAGAATTTTGATGATTTCACTGCAAAGAATTTTTGCTCTTTCTCTCGCAGGTTTGATCCTATGGAACTGCGAGTCTAAGACTCCTCCTATGGAGTATATGCCGGACATGGCCGATTCTCCAGCAAGAGAGGCTCAGGAAGCGGATTCTAATTTTCCGAACAATACTTCCTTACGTTTGCCTCCTGTAGGAGCAGTTCCACAGGGATATTACCCTTATGAGTATGCGGGTTGGACACAATCTCTGGATGCTCTTCCTAATAAAGGACTTGCGAATCCTATCAAGGGAGATCTGGCTACTCTTCAAAAAGGGGAGATCAAATACCAAACGTATTGTAGCCCTTGTCACGGTGTTAGAGGACAAGGAAACGGAACCGTTGTAGGTCCTGCTCCACGTTTGAATATGGCTCAGGCCGACGGAAGCCCTATGGCAGCGCTGACATCTGCAAGTGCTAAGGCCTATTCCGACGGACAGATCTACCATATCATCACCGAAGGAAAAGGAGCTATGAAAAGTTACGCTTCTCAAGTTCTTCCCGAGGATCGTTGGAAAATCATATTATATGTTCGTAAATTACAAGAATACGACAATAGAACGGCTGGCAAATAATGGAAGTTAAAGTAGAACAAAACTTAATCAACTTTAAGTTGGATTCCAAAACCAGAAACGCTCTGGTCGGAATGATCTTAGTAGGTTTGGCAAGTATAGGTGTTGCGGCCTTCGGTCTTGGACATCCGGAACTTCGTCATGAAGGTGGACATTCCAATCCTGCTTGGTCCGCGTATCTGGTCGGTGTATTCTTCATTTTGGGAATTACTCTTGCAGGGATCTTCTTTACCTCATTGGCACATATCACTGGGGCTCATTGGCCGGTAACTCTGCGTAGAATTTCCGAAACCTATGGACTATTTGTTCCTGTTGCAGCGGTCCTTCTTCTCGTCCTGATCTTTGGAGCTCATGATCTTTATGAGTGGACTCACGCAGAAGCTGTAGAAGCTGATAAACTTCTAAAACATAAAAAACCGCTCTTAAACATCGGATTTTTCTCCGTGATGATCGTAGTTTTAGGGGTAGCTTGGTCCGGGTTTGGATACTTATTCTATAAGAAATCCGTAGCTCAGGACGGCGACAAAGACGTAGCACATACGCAGTTCAATGCAAAGTTAGCCGGAGGATATATCATATTCTTCGCTCTTTCTTTCTCTTTAGTTTCCATCATGTTGGTAATGTCTCTTACTCCACACTGGTTCTCCACCATGTTCGGAGTTTACTGCTTTGCAGGAGCTTATCAGGCAGGACTTTCTTCTTTCATAATCATGGCGTATTATTTGAAGAAGAAGGGATTTTTAGGAAACCTGGTGAACGAAAACCATATCCACGACTTAGGAAAATTCCTTCTCGGTTTCACCGTATTCTGGGCTTACGTCGGTTTCTCTCAGTTCATGTTAATCTGGTATGCTTCCATTCCGGAAGAAACTTTCTTCTATGAGCAAAGACTGACGGGCGGATGGGAATATCTGACTCTGGCATTGCCTGCTATCAAGTTTGCGGTTCCTTTCTTACTTCTGTTAAACCGTCCGAACAAAAGAGATATCGACTTTTTAGTGAAAGTCGCTCTTTGGGTGGTTTTCACTCAAGCTACAGAAATTTTCTGGTTGGTTTATCCTGCTAATTTTGTGGATTTCTCCTTCGGAGGATATCTGGTATCTTTAGGAGCAGTGGTTGGGACGATCGGATTATTCGGTCTGGTAGTTTTGAAAAGATTGGAAAAAGCTCCTTTGATCCCGGTGGGAGATCCGAGATTGGAAGACGCCTTACACCATCACCAATAAGGAAAAGGATCATGAAAAAATTAGCATTAAATATTACGATCCTCGGAATTGCAGCTCTCTTTTTGGGAGCTTGCTCCAACACCGCTCAAATCGTAGGGAATATCAATTGTCCTACATTAGAAAAAGATAAATTAGATCCGAAAGTCGGAATTCTTTCCGACGAGCAACCTGGTTCCGTTCAAATAGAACTCCTCCCAGTCGGAACAGTAGTAAAGGTTTACGATTATAGGAACCATTATTATATCGCAAAAAAATTGGTCCGAATCAAGACCGAAAAAAACGAGGGTTGGGTCGATCCGGTTTGTCTGGTAGTCTCTCAGAATCCGGAAGATTCCGTTTTCACATGGGGATATCGTTCCGATTATAAACCTTTCTTGGACAGAGAGGACAGAGATAGATATAATTATAAAAACGATCCAAATGCAGGCCCTGATGCAAAAGGAAAATCTGCAGACGGATTCGAATATGATATCTACAGAAACCTTCCGAAAGATAAGGTTCCTCTGGCAGATCTGGCGCCTGAGCTGAAAAAGTAAAAGAAGAACGTTCTTTTATCCGTTTCAAAATTCACAAAACCCCCTCCGGATTCGATTCGTTGGGGGATTTTTTTTGTAAAACGAGAAGGTGGAGTATGAATAAAAAGATACTGATCAGAAAATCCGCGGCAGGTTTACTCCTTCTATTTTTTTCCTGTTCCATTATTTTTCATACGATCATCATTTCCGGCGTGGTCCCTTTTTCCATAGTATGGGGAGGGAGATTGGAAACATGGGAACAGATGGTCGTTTTTGAATCGATTTCCATTCTTCTAAATTTTATCTTTTTAGCAGTGATCGCACTCGATTCAGAATATATCAAACTGCCAGTTCCTAAATCGATTGTTCGGATATTACTTTGGATCATGATCGCGATCTTTTCTTTAAATACCCTGGGAAATATTTTTTCTTTGAACGCGACAGAAACTATCGTATTCACTCCGGTAACTTTAGTGACCGCTTTATGCGGCCTTGTTTTGGTCTTTCTCCCTTCGAAAGAAGAAGTTTGAGATTTGAATTCCTAAACGAAGTAAATTTTTTACTGGAATCTTCCCGGAAATTCGTTTAGGGTTTCCAAATGCGTTTACTGGTTTTCTCTATCTTCATTCTAATTTTATCCAACGCCTGCGCTTCTAGATATTCGCTTACCCAAACCAGCGAAGTAGGAACTCCAACAAAACAACCTACTAAAAAATTCAGGATCGCTTACTTAGGTTTTAATACGTTCAAATCGACTAAGTTAAAAAATCCGGATGGGACAGTGGACTTTGAAGCCCTTTCCGATCCGTATTCCCGCACGATCAAAGAACCTATTGGAGGAAGTTTTCCAATCCCTGGCGAAAATAAACCGAACGGAATCAGAAAGGATCTCTCTTCGGAGAGGATTTCGAAATTCGTAAAAGCATTTTTAGAAGTAACCGGACCTACCGGGATCAAGGAGCTGGAAAAGTTTTTGGAGATCTCAAAAACAGGGGAAAATTACACTTACTCCTTCAAAAATCTCCCCTACGATTACTATATTATGGGACTGCACTATCCAGTTTTTGAAAAGTCTAGGAACATAGGTTTAAACTTTGTAACAATCTTTTCTAGTCTCTTCAGTGTGGCAACGTTAGGAATTCTCCCTTCCTACGAAGCGTATGCAGCGAATACAAAAGTCCTTGTATATGATAAAAACTTAAATCTTATAAAAGAACTGGAATATGATAATAATTACTCAGTATGGAGGGCATTATGGATCTCTCCTAATCCAAAGGAATGTGGAATAGGAAGTTTGGAATGTCTTGGAATGTTTAGCCCGACACTCGGTACGAATCCGCCTATGGTATTCGAGGCGAGTGCTCCAAAAATCAGTGCCGATCTAATCGATTTTATAAACACTCTGAAATAAGAAAAGACACCCGGGGGGACACCCCGGGATTCGAAGCTATTTAGCGAGAAGGGATGCTAGGTAACTTTTCTTATCGATAGGAGGATCGAAAATGGAAGCAGAACAGACTTTATAATTTACGGCGGTAGGACAGCTTGCCGTTCCCCCGATCTTACATCCCGATTTCTCGCATTTTTTGCGGTTTTCGGAAGTATCCGAGCCGGAATAACTGCAATAATCCCTACAATTGGAGCTCGAACCGGAGCTACAGATATAACATCCATCCGCGTAGAGACCAAGTTTAGAATGAGCGGAGAAGGCCAAGATAAGAAGCTGGACAATGATCAGTTTTTTCATAGATTCCCCAAATCCGAAATTGGATTAATAATTTATTTCCATAATTTAAACTAGTCAACCGATTAATTAGGAAAAATTTTTTCGTAAGATGGAATTAGTTTTGTATCCGATATAATCTACCGATTTACAGAAACATAAATAAAACTTACATTTTCGTGGGTTTTGCCCGGGTTTCAGACCCCCCGTTATAGGGATACGATAGTCCTCCAGTGTCCCCTAACGGATAATATTTAGTAAAAAATTTTTTCCCAGGAAAGCGATTTTTCTTTAAAAAAAAGGAATCGAAAGACATTCAAAGAATAAATTTTGAGTCGGTTAATTCGAAAAGAATCAATTCGCTTATTAAAATAAGTAATATTTATATTATGCAATATTATGAAAGGAATTCTAGAACTTTGGACTATATCGTTTCCAAGGAGCAGAAAAAGCATGTTATTCTGAAATATCTATTAGATCAGGAACTTTCTCTTAAGATCTATCCTTTTGATAGAAAGGCGGTTATCAAAAAGTATCTGGAAGAGGACGAAAAGATCCTAATCCGTATGCCGGAAGATTGGGAAGAAACGGGAGAGAAGAAGATCTCCTTATTCAAGATCCTCGCCAAGTATATAGAAATAGAATGTCAGTTCCTTCAAAAAGCGGAGAAGGACCTGTACCTCTTAAAGGTGGAGAGACTGGCCATTGCAAAATCGAATCGGGAAAGTCCTCGAGTTCCGGTTTTGAACGGTAAGGTAGTCGTTACCAATCTAATTACACCTAAAACGGTGATCGAAGCGAATATGTTCAATATTCCCACTTTAATAAAAGTGAATTTAGAAGATTATAAGAACCGTCTGAAAAAGAATAACACTGATAATATAGTAATTGAAGCATTCAAACCCGGTTTGGATAGGAAGTTCGAGATCGTTAAACGTTCTCGCAAATCGTTATTGTTAGAGGATACCCAAAACGTTAAGTCTTATTCGGAATCCGGGCCGGATCGTTTGGATTATTCCAAAGAGGTGGACGAAGATGTCGGTACAATGATCCGAAAATTTAAGGACCAGAAAATCGTTTCGGAACTCATCCGCCCTATCATTTACAAAAATCATTCGGATCAGCCTATCCCTATAGGTTATATATGGATACAAAGTAAGGATAAAAATTTCAGTTCGGATTATTTATCGGAGCTGGGGAAACTTTCCGACGAGGTTGTGAGCCGGATCAAAGAATCGAATACTATCAAAACTACTGAAAAGTTTAAAGTTTTGGATGCTTCTCTCAAAGGGCTTAAGGTAAAGATCCACGATCCGGATCTGATCGATACTCTAACTAAGCAGGAAGACTTTATCCTGGATGTTCTCTTTAAGATGCAAGCTCCATTGACCGTGTCCGCCGCCATTCGTTGGTGGGGAAAGGATGAGGACAAAAATTTGATGATAGGTTTGGAGTTTAAGGGGAAATCGGATCATCCTGGAGAGAGGAACAGGTATATTAAGAATCTGGAATTGATGCAAAAGGGCGCTCTTTAATTCAAAAATCGAATCTTCCTTGGGGATCTATTAAGGAATCAAAATCCTTGAAGGAGGCAAATTCCGCCCAAACTTCCCTAAAAACACCGACTAACATTTTTCTATAATATTCTTTATCGAAGCCCGTAATTTTTATCCTATTCGGATAAAGTTGTAATTCTTCTTCCGGCATGTATCTTTTGTCCTTTGTTTTCGATCTTCGGTTCAATACTAAGTATTTTATCTTTTCCCCTGCCTGCACTTCTATTCCAAAATCCTTAAGTTTCATCATGGAAAGTGCAGTGGCTCCCATTACTTCGTATTCTTCCAATTCCCTGGAACTGGATTTGCGAAGTAGAAGATTTTCCGGAGGAATTCGATCCTGACGGATCATAGAATCGTATTTATAATAGATGGATAAAATTTCAGATTCGGACTTTTTTAGATCTTGGATCGTAACCTTGGTCTTCATCCATTCCAACATTTCAGTTTGGGCGTTTGTGATAAAATAAGGCAGGTCCTTTCTTCTGGCTCCTATTCCTCTACATTTCAACTTTCCGGATTGGAATCTTCCCATATATCTATTTGCCACAGGCATTTCGGAATCCTGACTGGAAGGGGGAAAAAGTAACCAAGTATAGACCCCATCCACCTCCATTCTGATCCCGGTCCTTTTTTGTATTTCTAAACACAAGGAATCCAGTTCGGTTGCGCTCAGCGGAGAAGAATTTTGATTTTTGATAAATATACTGTCGGTGATCGCATGAACGAACTCATAGCCGAATTCTTCAGCGGTTTCTTTTGCGAGAAGAAGTTTTTCTCTTCCGAATGCGTTCACGGTTTCGTGGCTTTCTAATCTTCCGAATTTTGCGTTTCTATAACCTAAGTATCCGAATGAAGTGACTAACATCCATTTTAAACTGGCTTGTTTTGCTTCATAGTCCTCCAATTGTTTTCCGGAAGTGATCTTGGACTGTTTTTTGTAATAGGCTCTTCTTTCCAATACATGTTCGAGAGCTTCGGAAACAACTCCTTTACGTTTATTGCATATACGATATCCAATATCCGGAGCTTTTGGGACTGTTTTGTCATCGGCACAACATAGGCAATTCACACATTCCGGAGAAATATTATGCATCGCCATGATACTCGGATACATCTGAGCGAAATCCAATTGTGCTACATTTTCCGCCGTTTTTCCATGACTTACATCCGGTTGGAAGACCAATCCACCTTTGTCTGCTTCTAACAATTGGAGAGCTGTCTTAGGAGCCTCTACCGCACTTTTTTGCCAAGGAACTAAATATCCTCTCCTTAAGGCCACATCGGTCTCTATATAAGTGAGCGCCTTTCCTGTGGATGCTCTTGCCATTTTTTGTATAGGAAGTCGGGAGAGTCTCGCAAGTTCCACGACTCCCATTAGATCCGCTTCCTTGTATACAAAACTATTTTTGGAATCTATATGCCATCTTCCGAATAAAGGATAAGAAGGAGCCCTAAACACTATATTCCCATACGTAAAATAACTGGTTCCTTTGGTACTTATATTTCTTCGGATGGGAGTGCTCCTATCTCTGTCTAATGCAGGCAGAAATCCGTGTTTTTGGGATTGGTAGAACAAATAAGGTAGGATGACTTGATCTCCATACCGGGTCAGAAGAATGTCCGGATCTTCTTCCCTTAATAGTATATCCAGTTTTTCTAATAGTTTTTCGGGATCCGTTCCGGAAAACTCATGGTAATCCGTGTCTGTCCTTACGATCAAAGAATTTTTTTCTATACTGATCCTGTGACTTTTTTTGAGTTCCAAATGTATTATTTTGAACTTAGGGACTTCATAGTCCATTTCCGATGGAGAATCCCCGGTTCTAATTTTTACGACCCGTTTTGCTCCCGGATCTTCGGTGTAATCTATTTCCATTTTACATAAAGGAAATAGACCTTTTTGGAACATGTAGCTTGTAGGAAGATCCAGATCAGAATGATAGATCTCGAATTTTCCGTAAAGAGCATATAATTTCCGACTGATCTTAGGTAAGACAGAAGGTTTGCTAATCACAATTTTTAAGACAGGAACGGTCTTATTTTCATAGAATAGATTTCTATTTTCATATACGGGAATACCTAAGATAGCATCCAGCTCGAAAAGACGTTTTACTAATTTTTTAAGTAGATCGGCTTCTCCTCTTGCATATATGATCGGATTAAATTTATCTAAAAAGAGTTGGGATCCACCTTCTTCGTTTTTTAGCCAAAGATATACCACGTCCTCCGCATGATAAACGTCGAACAGATATCCTCTGGCGGTTTGGAGATTCATTCTTGTTTCCTGATAGCTTCCGATTCTTTTTTTAATCTAAGTATTTCTTTCTTAAGATCGATCATCATCGTAAGAAGCATAATATCGATCGGATAAGGAGAAGAAGCCATCACTCCTGCCTGCACCTGGAGTTTTGCAGTTCGGATCAATTCGTCGAAAATTTCCTGGTCCGGTTTGCGAAGTCCTCTTCTGTATTGTCCAAGACTGGATTCGATATACTGCATTTGTCTGGAATATGGAATAACCGTCCTACCCATAAATAAACTCCTGTTTGGAACTTTGATCCGTTCCGATCTCGTATATAGATTTCGCTTTTCTGATCTTAAGATAAGAGTGACCTTCCACCATATTCAATTCCCAAAGATCGTCAGAGAGTGCCACTAACTTGGGGAAAATTTTTTGAAAGTTCGGGTGAGTGTATTTTGTAGATTCCACAAGGACAATCGGGATCCGTTTGGAACGCATACGTTCCAATAATAATACCAACTTTTCCAAAAGGAAGAGACCTTCGTCGTCCTGAACATCTCCATCAAAGAATTGTTTGCAGGGAGCCAAAAGGAAATAGATCGTATTTTCTTTTGTCGAAGTATAGATCTCCCGTAAGGAATCCAAGATCTGATAGGGAGTAAATGCTCTCTGGACCAAAATCTTTTCCAGAAGGGCCTCTGGAGATACTCTCCTTTTTCTAGTCTCTTCTGTGATTGTGAATACGTCGAAACGAATGGCACAGTCCAAATTAAAGACCTGGAATCCGGAAACGGCAAATGCGTATTCCCAACGAAGCGCCAATTTATAGATCCCCTGTCTTCCCGTTAAAAGCCCTACATTATCCCTGCTCCAGCCTAGGACCGGGCGAAACAACTGGTCTTGGAAACCTTCCAGGGGACCTAAATACATATATACTATATAAATGATATGTTGAAATATGTAAAGTGATTTGAGGTGTAGGAATTCCAAAAAGAGGACTTTTGGGCTTTGGGCTACTTCAATTATGTCTTGTCTAAAATTATTTTACCAAATCCTTGGAGCTATGGAATCAGATCATTTCAAAACGGTCCGTGCTCGTTCTGCTGTAGATTATCTTTTTAGGACCGTTCACCAGCATCATTCTCAGCTCAGCCAGATGGCGGACCAAAAAGCGAATATTCTGATCGCGGCATCATTCGTAATCCTTTCACTATCCTTAGGATATGTCCAAAGGCCGGTCTATAGAACAGGATTACTGACCTTGATGGTATTTATCGTAATCGCAGCAAGTTTGGCTATACTCGCGGTGATGCCTACGTTCAAACAGAAAAAGAACGGTAAATCGAATCCTTTGTTTTTCGGGCATTTTGCTCCGTTGAGTGAAAAAGAATTTATGATTAAGATGGAAGAGATCGCTTCGGAAGATTCTACTTTGTATGAAGCCTTAACAAGAGATCTGTATCAGTTGGGAAAATCTCTCTACTTTACAAAATATAGATATTTGAGATGGAGTTATCGTTGTCTTTTAGTAGGAGTCACTTCATCCATGATTTTAATATTTTTGGAAATTAAAGGAATTATATAGAACTAGCTGAAAAATACTTTAAAAAGCCTACAGCGAAAAGTTTAATCCAAGGAATTGTTTGTAAAGGGTTTTGAGAAAGGTTCTATATAAAATATACATGAAAGAACAGAAAATTTCCCTCCGAACCGCAAATTACGAAGATTTGAGAACTCTCGAAGAATGGGATGAAAAGGAACATGTGATCGAGTCCGATCCGAATGATGATTGGGGTTGGGAAATCGAACTCAAACGATTCCCGGATTGGAGAGAACAATTGATTGCGGAGAAGGAAGGGATCCCGATCGGTTTCGTGCAGATCATTGACCCGCAAAGAGAAGAATCCCATTATTGGGGAGAGATCGGATCCGGTTATATGGCAATCGATATATGGCTGGGCGATGTAGAGAATTTAGGAAAAGGTTACGGAACCCAAATTATGAGGCAGGTTTTGGAAAAATGTTTTTCCAAAACTTCAGTTCATTCTGTTCTCGTGGATCCTCTTGCTAAAAATTCCAGAGCACATACGTTTTACGAAAAATTCGGATTTAAATTTCTGGAGAACCGAAGGTTCGGATCGGATGACTGTAAAGTTTATCTTTTGACCAGAGAAAATTGGGAAGGATATAAAAAATAAACTTTCAGCTCGGGACGACTGTTTCGCTTTTCTTGTTCTTCAGTCTTTTGACTAGATGATCTCTCAGCGCTAAGAAAGGTCTTTCGGTTATATAGAAGATCGGGATGCAGACTAGAAAGACAAATAGAGTAGTCAGTAATCCTACTAACAAAAAGGTTCCAAAATTCGTTAGTTCCACATTACTATTTCCGTATAATAAGAACAATGCTATTCCTGATAGACCTGCATGCCATAAATACATCGTGTAACTCACGCGAGCAATGGGCCTAAAAAAGGAAAAACTGAAAATTTTGTTCCAAAAACTACCTTTGATTAAAGCAACTATAAACAATAATCCATATCCGAACTGAAATAGGGTAAATATAAAAATGGAATTCACTTTCACCCTTGTCTGCTGAAACGAAAATAGCAAAGTGACGATTATACAAACACTGAATAAAAGATCTATTTTGATATTCCTTTGTTTAAAAAAAAGCGGTTTCCAGCGTAAGAGTTCCGCAATCAACATTCCTAAAATCAAAAAGTCAAAACGGGTTTCCGTATGGACCTCGACTAAACGTCTGTCAATTCCCCAAAAAAAATAGACGATTCTGAAAATTAACGGTAAAAAGAATAAAACTATTAATATATTTCGTCTCAAGTTTTCTGTAACTCTGAAGAGTAGAAACATACATAACGGCGGAACGACCAGATAGAACTGTTCCTCGACAGAAAGGGACCATCCATATTCAAACAATCTTTCTCTAAAATAATTTGATAGGTATAAGAAATCCCCCCATGAATTAGATAGCATGTTTTCTAATTTTTGATGGTTGAAAATGTCTGCTGTATTTGGGTTTGGTATCTTATCAAAAAGTTTATAGGTTTTTTGAGTATAAAAATAATTGATCAAAATACAAAAATAATACGCAGGCATGATCCTTAACGTTCTTTTTACATAAAAAATTTTCAGATCTAGTTTGGAGGTTTTTTCGTATTCCGCTAAAAGTCCCCCATAAATTAAAAACCCACTTAGGATAAAGAATAAATCCACGCCTGTCCGAAAATTTTGAAGAACGTGTATGAGGGTCAGTTCTTCCGTTTTAAATATTGGTCCTAGGTGAAATATAATGACTAAAAAAATGGATAGCGCCCTTAATCCGTTTAATGCGGGCAATTCGGATTCATTTTTAGAGAATAGATATTTCAATTCGAATCTCTTCCGTTTTTACTTCTGACGCCGAATAACTAGGTCGGCATTAAAATATGGAAATAAAATGATCCGATATTGAAAACATATTTTTGCATTTTACATTGAACTTTCCGTTCGATTTAAATGGCATGCGTGAGAAGAGATCACAACTTAATTTGGATCGGAATAAAACGATTTAGGATTTCTCGAACGACCCGATTGAGTCTCGGTTTACCTTCGGCCTCTAGAAGTATCCAATAAGCATAGTCTATGCTAAACATATCTTTGATGTTCTTTCCGACCTTGATCCATTGTTGTTCTATTCTCTTTTTCGCTTCTACGGTTAGGTTCGGATTTTTTTGGAAATTTTCCAAATAGGAATAATATTCCGAGGTGAGGGAAGCAGGTACGGGATCCGTCCACTTTCTTCCTCTTATGGTTCTTTCCGTTTCCCAGCGGAATTCGCCAAGGGTTTTGGTGACTACTAATGTAGCATTTTCCGTCATGATTATCGGAAATAACAGCCTACAGCAATCCTGGTTGCCAACACTTGTATCTTGCCAAAGGACTCCTCTGTTTCCGCTATAAGGAAGTAGGATACAATCCGCAGAAAATTCTTTTCTAAACGGATCGGTACGGCTTGGGTCCATATTGGAGATCGCGCTTACTTCTCTTTGGAAAAGGTTCGGATCTATCTGCTTAACTTTTTCTGCATTCGATAGGATTTTATCGCCGAAAGTCAGATTGGATTCTGTGGATCCGTAAAATTGATCTTCTGAAAGGATCGGGTAAGCGAAATTCGGATTTAAGGAAATACCCAACAGTCCCATATAAAGTATGTTTTCCAATTCCCAGTCCAGAATATGCAAAAGATATTCATTATTCATTATATTCTTTGCTTCCGCTTCCTGATTCCAGCGCAGGTTCGATTTTTGGATCTGATCGTAGGTCTGTCCCAGATGATTTTGGGATGGATTCTTTTTGCCTGCCAGTATCAAATTTAACCAATCAGGCAGGAGATGGACCGAGAGTTTTACTTCCCGGTATTGGTGATCGGTTGTGGGGGATTTTAGCGAGGTAATGGCTATTTCCAGATCCTCTATTCTTTTTGCGGATAGTAAACCTTCGTCCAAAAAGAAAAAATGAATAAATAGAAGTACCGGCTTAGGGACGTTGGACGTTTGAGAGCGGAATTTGATGAAGCATACATTGTACAGACGTATTAATATTTTATAATCTTCTTGTCTATGTTTTCTACGTATTAATCCCGGGTGTTCTTTATAAGCATTTACTAATCGAGATATCTCTTCGCAGGTGTTTGGATGCAGGCCTGAATATTCTAAAATTTGTGCCAGACTATTTAGGTATTCGTCCGGTATGGCGCCTGGTTGAGCGGGGCCGGCTGGACTTGTCTTTGGAGTTTCAAGCCATTCTTCGCTTTTCTTTTGGTCCAATTCCGGGATTGTTTTGATCTGCAGTGTAAGATTTGTACCTTCTTGTGAGATTAATATCGCTTCGGATTTGAGCCATCGTTTACTCTCATCCGGAACTATGATCTTCATTCTTTCGTATCTGGTGAGAGAGAATGTGGCCCCTACTTTTTTAGTATAGATCCTTGCTCTTATCGCTCTGTTTAAGGAATTCTCATCCAGCTCTTGGATCCCTAATAAGGCTGGAAATCTTTCCTCTGAATCGGTTTCTAAAATTGCGCTAATGAAGTTTTTAGCTATGGCCTTATGATCTTCAATCAAATGATCCAAAGTATGTACGATCAATATGTCTTTCCATGCGGGAAGATTACTTTGTTCTGCAAGAAATTGTAAAAACTCGGGGAGAAAATATTTTCGATACCAGGAAGGGTCTTCCGCCAATCGTTTTAGATCGGAGTTATCAACCTGGTCCAAAAATGTGTGAAAAAGATTCGTGTCCTTGGAATTGAAATGATGGAGACGTAGCTTGGAAACGATCTTCGCTCTGTATTCCAATGCGAGCCGATTTTGCCTGCGTAAATAACGTTGTAAGAGGAAGATTACGGAAAATAAGAGAACTAAAAAAATCGTTCCGCTGATAACTGGAGTCCAGGAGAACTCCGGCCAAATCAGGATAGGGTTGCCGGGATCCTGACCTAATATGAGCATGTAAAAATAATAAATGGAATTATAAAGTAGTCAAGATGTTTCCAGGGTTGGAAAAAGAGGAAGAGGGAAGAATTTTAGAAGGAGAGATAACTTCTCCGGAAATTTTGTCCCGGAGAAGTCGCAAATTTTAATCCAATCTGAAATCGGTCATCGGGAATTGTTGGGTGATCTCTTTTACACCAGCCTTAACTTTTTCCTTTGTCTTTTCGTCATCAGGGTTATCTAAGAAATCGCAGATCAGATTTCCAACTTTTTCGATATCGGAAGGTTTAAGCCCTCTGGTAGTAAGTGCAGGAGTTCCTAAACGAATTCCGGAAGCGACTGCCGGAGGATTTTTGTCGAATGGGATGGCGTTTTTATTCACGGTAACTCCCACCTCATCCAATCCGTCGGCCGCTTTTGCGCCGGTCAGTCCTTTAACGGACACATCCAAAAGGACTAGATGATTGTCAGTTCCGCCGCTCACAACCCTGAATCCTCTTTTTACGAATACTTCCGCCAAAACTTTTGCGTTTTCGAGTACTGTTTCGATATACTTTTTGTAATCGGGGGTTAACGCTTCTCCGAATGCCACCGCTTTTGCGGCGATCACATGCATTAGAGGTCCACCTTGGATCCCGGGGAACACTCTGGAATTTAATACTTTCTCATTTTCTAATTTAGAAAGAATTAATCCACCTCTTGGCCCCCTGAGGGTTTTGTGAGTGGTGGTGGTAACGTAATCAAAATTATCGATCGGAGAGGGGTGATAACCTGTCGCGACTAACCCTGAAATATGCGCGATATCCGCCATCAGTTTTGCACCTACGGATCTTGCGATTTCTGCGAACTTGTCAAAATCGATCGTTCTGGAATATGCGGAAGCGCCTGCAACAATCAATTTAGGCTTATGTTCTTTTGCAAGAGCCGCCAGAGCGTCATAATCGATCGTTTCCGTTTTAGGATCTACACCGTAAGGGATCGGTTTATAATATCTTCCGCTGATATTTACAGGAGAACCATGGGTTAAATGTCCGCCATGGGCCAGGTTCATTCCTAAAAAAGAATCTCCCGGTTCTAATGTTGCCAAGAAGACCGCCATATTTGCCTGAGCACCGGAATGGGGCTGAACGTTCGCATATTCTGCTTTGAAGATCTTTTTTGCCCTTTCGATCGCCAAGGACTCGACTATGTCTGCGTTTACACACCCGTTATAATATCTTTTTCCGGGATATCCTTCTGCGTATTTATTGGTGAGCGTAGAAGTATAGGCTTCTAAAACGGATCTGGATACGAAGTTTTCGGATGCGATCATTTCCAGATTTTGTTCCTGCCTCATGTCTTCCGCTTGTAAGGCTTTGAAAATTTCGGGGTCTTGTTGGGGAAGGTATTTCATTTTTTCCTCGGTTTGAGTTTTGAGAGAATCATTCTCCCAGAATATAGCCTAGATCTGAATATTTTTCCTGGAAAAGCCGATCTGCCGCTTTGCGAACGTTTCGAAAGAAGGAAGGATCCGTCTCGGTACCTAGAATTTCAACCCCCAGATAATCCGCAAATAAAAGGGAAAGGTCTTGTTTGAATTTTCCTGGCGAAAAAGAGGTCGGTAATGAGGTCACAAATTCCTCATGAGTTCTGCCCTTTCTGTATTCCGGTTCTTCCGGAGGATGGGGTAGGAGGTCCGACACCAAAGGAATAAGCCTTGGGTCCAGGATCAAGGTCCCATGCTGCACGATACAGTTCTTCTTCCTGAACTGGGCGTTACCCGAAATTTTTTTCCATACATCCGGAGAAAGTTCCAAGGCTAAGTCGGACTTGCCCTTACATTTTGTTTTGAGCCCTTGTCTATTCAATGCGGAAGATATCAAACCTAAGAATATATTATAAGAGTTGGCAACTGGATAGAGTTCAGGTTTTGCCTCTAATGAAACAAAAAGACTGAAGTTCAGATTCCATCCCGGCTCATGAACCACTGTTCCGCCACCGCTTGCTCTTCTGGCTAAATACACCGGATCTGTGGCAGAAGGTTTTTTTGGGATTCGTCTTTTTTGAAATTCGGTCAGAAAACTTTCTCGGTTCTCTTCTCCTGCGCTTAGTTCCGGCTTTTCGGAAAGACCCATTATAATGGACCTCGGTCCTTCCCAAAACCGAACCCCTCCGGAATATCCTCCGGATACTAGTTGGACTGCGAGAGCCTCTTCTAAAGCTAGATTATAATAAGGTGTCCGAATGGATTTTTGGTCTAGTATAAAAGTTCGCACTTCGAGACCAGAGTCTATCGACCTATGGTTTTCGTCCATGGGTTTTGTTATTGACTGTAGTTATCTTTTTATCTTTTGGAACGTTTCTCCGAATCCGACTTCTGTATTCTACTTAGGGAATAATTTCCTCGTTTAGAATCTACGAAAATGAACCACGTTCCATATATATTAAAAAAATATAATATTAAAGTGCACTTTAATATTTGTTGAACTTCGGTCTCCGTTGTTCTGTTTTTCGAAAAACGGGAACATTCTCCTTTCTTTTCTTGTCCTAATTAATAGAGCATTATGAAAAATGAATATAATTTATTTATTGGAGAAGTTGGGACTTCTCTCCTATTTTTTAGGAACTCAAAGAGTTTTTAATCGGTCCTGGATTTTTGTTTTGGCGATGTTTCTTTTGTTGGGAGCATGCGTTCAAGATAAGGATATCCGATCTAAAGAGTCCGGATTATACAAACCTAGCTTCGCTCTTTTTGGGGATAGTATCTCCGCCTTCTGGCCTATAGAAGAGCAGTTCCCTGAATTTGAGACTTATAAGAAGGCGTTTCCAGGTAGAAGGACTTACGAGATCCAAGAGGCCGCTAAAAACGAAACGGGAAGATATAGGTCCTGCATGTTGAACGGCGGTGTAAATGATTTCCTGAATAATTTCGAACCCACTTGGGAAGAAGTCGATGCCACTGTACAAAGACAGCTCGAGACTCTTGAGATATTGAACGAACATTGCGACTATATTATCGTTCTGAACGTATGGACAGTGCAACTTCCTTGGCCTGTAAAAGCCGCGTCCATGATCAATCTAGAAATGAAGAAGAAGGTAACCTTTTTGCCGAGGATCGATCCGGAAGATCTGATCCATACGGAAATGTTATTGGACGGAGGCCATCTTACCGACGAAGGATATGGTATTCTTTCCCAAAGAGTGAGAGAATACCTTAACGCTACTTTGCCGGAGTTCTGGTTGGAGTTCCTATTATGAAATATAGGTTATTCCTTCTTCTGGCATTCTTGAGCCCTCTTACGGAAATTTTTGCTTCGGATAAAACTTCGATCCCCTATCCGGTCTGGGGGCAATCTGTCGGAGTATATAATATTTTTGTAATTAGCGCGGATGCAAAAGAATACAGGAATTCTAAGGATTATGACAGGAATCGTAAGATTTCTTTGGATGGAGAATTGAAACTGGGGGATCATTTTTCAATTTCTGCTGGTTACGGATATGTGGACCAATATGCCACACAAGCAACTACTTGGAGCGGTTGGGACAGATGGAGAGCGGGTTTAAAAACGTTTTTCACTTTAGGAATATTTTCAATAGGAGGAGGTGTGAACGTTTACGGACCTTCTGCATCCGAACCCTGGATCGGAGAAAGAAATCCGGAGCTTCTTTTGGTCCGTCCTCATTTGGGATTTGTTTTAGATTTTGGTAAAACTAAGTTCCAGGCTTTCGGTTTATACGAAAGAGAGACCGATTCCAAATTCAGAGATCCGGTCCAAGACAAATATTATCGTTATATGGAAGCGGGTGCCACTCTTTCTTATGATACAAGTTCGAATTGGATCCTAGTTCTGGAAGCCACCTATCGTATGGCAGTCGAAAATACGATCCCCACTCCTCGTTCCGATTCATTTAATCTTCATCCGGGAGTCCAGTATAAGATAGGAGACGGCGGCGGGAGAGTTTTTTTTAGCGGATTATATGGAATGAGAAAGGATAATACCTACGATCAGGGTTTTAAACTGGGTTATCAGCAGATGTTTACTTTCGGGGAGACTCCGGAATAGACGCACAAGGTTTGAGAGTGAATATTATAACTGTACAGCCTTGCGATTCGACAATAATCCAAAAGGCTCCCTCATTACGCCGATTTATCAATATCGTTCTTTGAGTAGATCACATTCGTATTTTCTATAAATAATATGACTGCCCCTGTGGCTTTCATGAATATCTATATTAAATTTGTCGAACTTGAGTCAATTCTATTGACTGAATTCTAAATAAAAGCGTAAAAGGGTCCTGGTTTTATAAGGATTTTAGAATGCAAAGAAAGTTAGTTGGTCTTTTCCTATTACTTGTTTCATATTTTTTATTCAGCGGGTTTTCGATCCAATCCATTATATCGAGTATTACTGGTAATCTTGTTCCGCAAACACTTCCAAAACTTTCCGCATCTCCTTCCGGATCTCTGATTACTAATATAGAAATCGTTCTTCCTCCGGGAACTAAAGGAATATTGCCCAACTTGTCTTTCTCTTACTCTTCAAGCGGAAGAAACGGACTGATCGGTGTGGGTTGGGAACTTTCCGGAATCCATTCTATTTCAAGAGATCCTAGTTTCGGGATCAATTATGATGGAGCAGACGATTATGTATCTTCTCAAGTCGGACCTCTTATTGATATTTCCGGAAATCTTTCGACGTTTCACTCTAAAAGGGAATCTTGGATAAGATTTATCCCTACTGGGATATGTGGAGATGGTCCCTGTTCCTGGGTTGCAACGGATAAAGATGGAATAACGTATTCTTTCGGTTCCACCGCAGATTCCCGAATTGAGGCATTAGGCAGAAACGGTTCTGTGAGAGCTTGGACACTCAGCCAAGTAAGAGATCCGTTCGGTAATGGGTATAACGTGACTTACGTAGAAGATACTGCGACCGGAGAATATTATCCGAATCAAATTACGTATCAAAATAGGAGCATCCAATTTGAGTACGAAGATCGTTCTGATTCGAATCCTGCATATTTTAACGGTTCTTTGGTCCAGACTACTAAAAGATTGGAGTCTATAGAAATCTCGGTGGATGGTTCTTTAGTTCGAGAATATGAATTAGGATATTCTAACGGATCTTTGTCAGGAAGATCCGTATTAACTTCTTTGAGCAGGAGTGAAAGCAACTCTTTCGGTTCGGAAAGTTATGCTGACTTAAATTTTAATTACGGCAGTGACGGCTTTACTTTGTCGGATGTTTCCGATTCAAATCTCAACACGACACTCTCGGCCTTGAACTTGTTCGTTCCGAGCGGTCTTCTTCTTTACGCAAATTTAATGTTTCAGAATCCTCTGCCGACCCAGCCTGCTGCCTCGGAAAAGAGAATGGCGGATTATTTACAGTATGCTATGAGGATGCCTGTTCCGGAAAGGGACAGTTGCAATTTGGGCCCTGCGGCTTGTTTATGTGCTGCATATGCTCCTTGTTGGGGAGGGAATCAAGTCTTCTTCGAAAATTTAGTATCTCTTTGTTTGGATTATAATAACTGGGGAGGTCCTACCTATTGCGCTTCCGGTATTGATTCCGGTCTTACGAATTGGATGCCAATGGATCTAGATGGAGATGGATTGATGGACTTTGCAGCAGTGGTAGGCTCCGAAACAAATAACAGTATTCGACTGAGAGCATTCCCATTAAAGAACGGTAATATAGATTCTACTAATAGTTTCTTAAGTCCTGCGGTCCCTTTGCACTATAATACATTTTCCCAAGCCGTGGATTTGGACGGAGACGGCAGGACGGATTTTGCTTATGAAAGCGGCGGTAAACTTACGGTAATTTATTCTAAATCCACCTCATTCAGTTCTGCGACTACGTTTTCAAACGTGAGTATCCCTGCCGCCAATCGGAACATGACTGTTTTCTCTCCCTATTCCTATTATTTCGAATATTCCAGTACAAATACTAAAAGAATGGCTTCGGACAAGTCTCCTGCGGATTGGTTCAGCGATATGAACGGGGACGGGCTTACGGATTTTATTCATTATGACGGTTCCAAATTTAATATCTATATCAACCAAAAGGGAAGTTTCGCAAACGCGGTCCAGATCACAGGAACCTCGAATTATTATATTAATGAGTTCATTGATATAAACTCAGACAGCAAAGCCGAATATGTGAGACTTGTGAAATACAGCGAAAATCCGGAATATACTGCGGTTAGCGCTTTATTGGATCAGGCGAATTCCCAAGCGGAAACGATCACGAATACATATACGACTCAGAACGATGTTTTGAATACCATCCTAAGTTCCGGTCCAACTTCTGTTTCCGCTTCCGATTTTAATTCCCTGATCGATTATTATTTGATCGGATGTTCTGCTTATGTTCAAAGTTTAGGTACGGACATCGATTTGAGCTCTGTTATATTGGTAGCAAATAGCTCCGGAGAAAATGTGGCGTGCGTGAATTCGGATCCAAATTATACGGATATCTCTCAGCTGCAGGCGGCCTTAGCTGGAACGGATATCCCTTCTTCTAATACTTTGGCTTCGGATTTGCAGTTAATTTATGCAAATCTAATCACTCCCATTTCTTCTACTCAATCTAGTTTGCAAGCTCAACTCAATTCCATCAGCGAAACTGCTTCCGGAACGACTAGATATCGTTTGGATGTAACTTATTTTAATCTTTCTACTAAAACTTCTACCACCTCCCAACTGGATCTGGGAACGAGTGCGGATAAACTCAGAAGTTTTTTTGGAGATGTGAATTCGGATGGTCTTCCGGATTTTATTACGATTGTGGGAGGCAAGATCAAGGTTTCACTAAATACTTCGAAGGGTTTCGGTTCTCAAGTGGCAAGCAACCTGAATACAAGCGACGTTAAGAATGTTTCTCAATTTAATTTCGGGGATGTGAACGGAGACGGTTTGCAGGATCTGATCTTATATAATAAAGAAAATCATAATGTAGAAAGTTATCTCTCCAACGGAGCGGGATCTCTTGCGTATAACTCTTCGTTCGGATTCGGTCAATTTGTATTAAACGAACAAACCACAAACGGTGTCTATAAGGCGGACATAGGTCAACTTATGATCCAAGATACGAATGGGGACGGTTTTTCGGACGCTCTTCTTGTGAAACTTTGGATGGATAAGACCCAAGGTCATGTTCTCATTCGAAAAACGAATGCGAAAACGGTTTCTGAAGACGATATTGTTTCGGTCACAAACGGTGTGCAGACTTCTTCAGTTGCTTACACCGCTAAACATCTGCATTCCGGAGCCATTTCCGCAGGCACAGGCGATTATCCTAATTTAGTGGATAATTCTCCCGGTTTTTTGGTAACGAGTCTGAATACGGATATCGGAAGCGGGATTACTACATCGGAAAGTTTTTCCTATTCGAATGCAAGGTTTTATTCGGGGGTAAGAGGGATTGCGAGAAGTCTCGGGTTTGCAAAAGTAAGTGAAAAAGAAAATGGCACCGGCTTTTATAAATCAACCGAATATTTTCAGAATGATTATAGATTGGCTGGGATTCCAAGTGAGATAAACAATTATAACTCACAAGGGAATCTTGTTCACAAGACTGTTTATAGCGGCTTTCAATTTCTAAATCCGTTTAATACGGAACTTTTTATCGCGACAAATTTATCTAAAAGTTCGTACCATAATGGAAATTTAGAAATCACAACTAATACGAGTCTTTCGATTGATCCATACGGTTTCTCCACAAATCAAACGGAAACAATCGGAAGTCATATAATTTCTACGGATACACAAATTGTTCATGATATTGATACCTGGAGGATTGGTAGGGTCATTCGAAACCAAAAAACCGTGGACGGTACTTTAGTAGAAGATCAAAAATTAGTCTACCAAAATGATACGATCCTTTCCACAACACAGTTTCCGGGTACATCTGCGGAGCAAATCACAACTTATTCCTATGATTCTTATGGGAACCCGATTGCATCTACTGACCTATTTGGTGCAACAACGACGATGGAACTCGATCCTACAATCCATTCCTTTCCGGTTGGAAAAACGAATGCTTTAGGTCAAAAAGAAACTTCAATATATGATCTTATTTTAGGACTAGAATTATCCCGAACGGATGCAAACGGAGCAACAACAAAGAAAACGTATGATACATTCGGTCGCTTACTTACTATAACTTATCCAGGAAATACTGATTGGAATGAATCTTATGAATATAAAAATCCTGCAAAGTTCGATTTAGGCGATCACTCTAATACTCAGCATTTGATAAAAACGGTAAGAGATACGACAAGTGGAACAGAAACAATCAGTATAGAATATTCGGATCCTTTCGGTAATACAATTCGCAGCATATCGAATACCGCAGAAAGCGGAATAGATCTGATCACAGATACCGTTTACAATTACACAAATGGTTTGATTTTAAGGAAATCCAATCCGTATTTCACCAATACCGCTCCTTACTGGACAGAATACAATTATAATGATCCGGATCTTAGGCCGACTGGAAGCAGTTTCACCGGGCCTAATGGAACAAATCTTACTACTCTGTCGTATTCAGCTCTAACAACGAATAAAATTGTCCATTATTTCGATGGAGTAGAGAAATCCTTCAGTGAAACGAAAAATGAATTAGGTCAGGTTATTTCGAAAACGGATAACGGAAAGACAATCGCGACGGTATATTCTCCTTTTGGGCAACCTTCTAAAATTACCGATACGATAGGAAATATTACGAGATTTGTATATGATGTGGGAGGCAGAAGGATCAGTACTAGCGATCTGGATTCAGGGACAATCACCTATTCCTATGATAAAGCGGGAAAGATCATCAAACAAACGGATGCCAGGGGTAAAAGCCAAACATTTACTTACGACTTACTCGGCAGGATCATAAAAACGACTCCTAGCGGTGGAGAGGTTCCGATCGTAAATGAATATGATAATACTTCTCGTCCTAATGGAATAGGGAGAGTGAGTAAGATCACCGATGCTTCCGGAGTGACTGAAATTGCCTATAATGCTCAAGGTAAATCTATCTATCAAAAAAAGATTATAGATGAGCATATCTTTATTTTAGAAATGGAGTATGATTCCTTAGGAAGAGCGATCCAAATTGTGTATCCTGACGGAAGTAAAATACACCAGAGTTATTCTTTAAACGGAAATTTGAAGAATATTACAATGGATTCCGCAGACGGTTCCAGCAGAGGAGCAGTCGTTGCCGAATATGAAGGACCGATCTTTCAGGATGGAGAAGTAATTCTTAGAAAGACTTTAGGAAACGGAACAGTCACGGATCGTAAAATCGATTTGAGTAATTTTCAGACCACTTTCTTAAGCTCTCGTAATGAGGATGGAAGAGTTTTACAATCTCTATCTTACGCCTACGACGGATCGGAAAACGTATTAAAACAATCCGATCTAAAAAATCCTAGAAGTTCTCAAGTATATACCTATGATCTGCACAATCGACTTTTATCGGCAACGGGTAGCTATGGAACAGAGAATTATTCCTATAGTGCCGACGGAAACCTGATCCAAAAAGGAAAATTCGTTTATACTTACGGGGACCCGAGCCATATTCATGCCGTTACAAAAGTATATAATAATAGACCTGGAACTTTACGTTATTCTTACGATGCTTCCGGGAACATGATATCTCGGGACGGAGACATTCTTCATTACGACTCGTACGGAAAAATGACCGAATATGAGATGAACGAAGGAGGAAGGATCAAATATACTTACGATTATTCTGGAGAGAGGGTAAAATCAGAGAATCGGTTTACGACTACTTATAACTTATTAGATCTTTACGAGCTAGTCCAGGCTCGGGGAGCGAGGCCTAAACATACAATGTATGTTAAAGGTTTAGGTGGAGAAATTTTAGTCCAACTAACAAGAACAGATGCGACCCTGATCTCGGAAAATCGGGAAACAGAAAGTGGAACGGGATTTATCAGCAGTTCCGGAACTTGGTTGGATCAGATGGGACTTTGTTCAGGAGTAGTGATAGACTGCGAAACATATTGGAAGAATCGGATATTGTCTCCATTTAAAGGATTTCTTACCTATTCGATGTTTTTCCAGAATGGAGTTCCTACTGCATTCTTTCGATTTGGATATGTTCTATTTTTCTTGAGTTTTCTCTATCTGATGTATCCTTTCTTACTTAAAGGAAATGAAATCCTCCAAAGAATGAAGCTTGGAGGCTTGAGTTCTCCGATGTTACTTGTATCCTTTTTCGGAATATCATTATTACAAGACTGTAATGGAGTTTTAGGCGCTAGAAATGAAAATACACCTTGGAATATACTTGCAAAACAAGTGAACACTGAGGAGGCTTCTCCGCTTGCACTTGGAAGAAGTAACGGTAGACTTCGCGGAGCCGGAGTGCCGACAGTGGGGGCTTATTTTTATTTAACGGATCATTTGGGATCTACAACGATGTTGACTGATGCAGATGGAAATCCAGCCTCAGGTCCCGGACAGTCGGGAGTTAGTAAAGTTAGTTATCTTCCTTATGGAGAGATCAATTATTCGGATTCGACGGGTCCTGATATTTTTAGATATAAGTTTACGGGTCAGGTTTCCGATAGTGAAACAGGCTTGTATTATTATAAATCAAGATTTTATGATCCGTTCTTGGGAAGATTTGCTCAAGGAGATGATAGATTCGACAAAGGGGTTAACGGTTTAAATCGATATATGTATGTGGGAGGAAATCCTACAAACAAAATCGATCCGGATGGTCATAGCCTGGATTCGTTATTTTGGTTAACTGCATTCTTATTTTCTCAGGAACAGTATAGCCAGCAAAAGCAGAATGAGACTATGATGATCGTTTTACTACAACACCAACAAGTCATGGCAACTCATATAGGTGGCTGTCCGACTAGTGGATTGAATTACGGAGTATTTGGGAATTTTCAGGGAGCGGGTAGATGTGGAGGTTATTTACCTAACAAGGATACTTTAACTATGATGCTCACCGTGTACGCAACTACCCATAATCCAGCACTAGCTTTAATGGTTTACTTCATGTATAAGCCTAAATCTCCTTTGACTATCGTAGATAAATCGGGAATCGAACATGACGAAGGACATTCTTGGACCTCATCCCCCAAAGCCTTAAAAGCTAATGAACAATGGATAAAACAATCTTGGGGAAATTACTTCTCGCTAAATAACCAAAAAGCTGCGTACCAACGAGAATTTGATGCATTACCCAGTAGTTATGATCGATTGGGAAATACGGGGAAATCTGTAGTTGCTGGGATAGACTATATGGCAACGACAACTTTCGATACTTTTGTTGCGTTACCAGGAGGAACTCTTCTTTTTGCCGCTCAAAATGCGATCGGATATACATATAACTTCCTACATAATGCAACGTTCATACATAAAGAACGTTTATTAATTCGCAAAGCGAGGTTTAAAATCAAATGGTAAGATTATTTATGCATCATAGTAGTCCAAAATTTCTTTCAACTATCTTTCTTATTGTAATAATGATCTTATGCTTTAACTGCATTATTGTTCCCACTAATGAAAGGACAGCTTGCAAATATAAACTTGATAACAACTCCACCCTAGTTCGCAACGAAAGTTGTGCATTTGCTACTGGGGAATTTTTAATTTACACTGATTCTTCATCTAGTCCACAGCAAAAGCAAGAAGCGTTAAACTTTTTCAATTTTTTTCTTTTAGAATGTGCCGAATACCAAGAGAGACTCAAAGAATGTAATAAGGAAATCAACAAATATATTCCTACTCTACATCCTCAATAGTATGGAGTTGTAAGTTCAAGTGGATTTACATCTCTCGAAATCTGAAAGGCAAATGAATAAAAGAATATTAATTCTTGCGATAAGTATCTACGGAATTTCTTGTATGCCAACGAATGAAAGAACAGCTTGTTTATACAATTTGCAGGAGAAAGGTGGCCCATTTGATGCATCAGATGATAGCTGTAATGTCATTGGAGCTGATATAGCAGGAACAAATTCGACTGATCCTGATGTTCGTATAACTGCGGCTCAATTTCTCAACTTCCATCTTGCTAAGTGCCTCGAATATCATCAGGAATTG
Source organism: Leptospira sp. B5-022 (assembly GCF_000347035.1). Taxonomy (GTDB): domain Bacteria; phylum Spirochaetota; class Leptospiria; order Leptospirales; family Leptospiraceae; genus Leptospira_B; species Leptospira_B cinconiae. Next base: position 49,806 of record NZ_ANIJ01000014.1, on the reverse strand, counting down.
AAAGAATGTAAAAAAGAGATTAACTATTATATACCTACTCTGCATCCTCAATCAGATTGGATCCGGGGTTCGCAGATAGAAAATCCCCGGAGAGGGGGTAGCGGAAGACGCGTGTAACGCGGCTGAAGCGAGGGGGAGGCTTCCCCCTATAAAATCAATCGTTCATTACGTTTCTTTAAAAAATCCTAATCTTCCACTTTATAATATTTACTCGAAGCTTCTTTCAGGAATTTTTTCTCTTTTTTGTTCAGAGAATTCATCCCTTCTTTGGAAATTTTTTCTAAAAGACGGTCCACTTCTTCTTTAGCTTCTTCTCTGGTTTTCATCTCTTCTTGCCAGCGGACCATTTTTCTTTTTTGTCTCCATCTGGAAAATGAGAAGCTGGGGAGTTTTATCCCGAATCTATATTTTATTTTCGTATAATATAGGAAATAGAGTCCACCGGCCGCGAATCCACCCAATCCGCTTGCGATCGGTGTTCCTGCTTGTAATCCTAAAATTACCAGAACGGCCAGGATAATCATGGCAAGATACTTTGCTTTGATAGGAAAGATCCCCCAAAACAATAACTCTCTATTCGGCCAAATTAACGCATAAGCAGTGATTAACCCGTATAGAACGGAGGAAATCCCTAATACGGTCCCTTGTTGATACCCTATAAGAGAAGCGAATATCGCAGCAACTCCGCCTCCGAAGATACAAAACATGAAATAACGTAAAAAATTCCTGGTCCCCCAGTGAGACTCCAATGCGGAGCCGAACATCCAAAATGCAAACATCTCGAATAAGAATCCGATCAACATATTTGGGGTGTGAAAGAAGCTGTATGTGAGTAACTGCCAGCCGAAAAATTTTTCTAAGACGAGGCCGGGAGTCAGACCGAATAATCCCAGGATGCCCAAAAGAACGGAAGGGGCAGCCAGGCTCAGAATGAACTCTATCCCGAAAATCGCTATGTTTAATATCAGAAGTTTACGAACGAGGGGAGAGGTTGAGACACCGAATCCGCTAGAGAAAGACGCCATTGACTCCCTAGTTTTCTTTTTTCCTTTCGAACGACAACCTAAATCCGGATTTTGTTTCCTTTGACAGTTTGGGGGAAATATAGTAAATGTTCCTAAGATGGAAATCTTCTTGTACGGAGTCCGGGGGTCTATTCCTGCCCCCTTATCGAATGAGGAATACAGGGAGAAAGTAATTTCCATTTTGAGACTGGTCGCCAAGTCGGAGGGAAAAGCGTTCTCTTCTCCCGAAGAATGGTTCGACGGGTTGCCAGAACCTTTGAATTATATAGTCGGTGGAAACACCACCTGCGTTCGGATCATGGGAGCTTCCGGGGTAGAACTAGTTGTGGATTTGGGTACCGGGGCGAGAATTCTGGGAGAGGATCTAGTCCGAGGTAAATTCGGGCAAGGGAAGGGAGAAGCATCCGTATTTTTCACTCATACGCATTGGGATCATATCCATGGGATCCCGTTTTTCAAACCGCTATACATTCCCGGAAATAAATTCAGTTTTTATTCTCCCTTAGAAGATCTGCCGGAAAGATTAAAATACCAGCAAGAACCCAGATTTTTCCCCATCCATTTCGATCATTTCGGTTCAGAAAGAAATTTCCATAGGCTCCAAAAGGGAGAGATCCTGGAAATCGGCGGTGTGAAAGTGGAATGGCTCGCTCTCAAACATCCGGGAGGCTCCATCGCCTATAAATTTACCGAAAACGGAAAAAGTTTTATTTTTGCCACGGATGCGGAATACAACGGTGAGGATTTTCCTTTGATCCAGGAGCAAAAACCGTTCTTCAAAGGTGCGGATCTTCTGGTCTTGGACGCTCAATACACACTGGACGAATCCTTCCAAAAATTCGATTGGGGCCATACCTCTTACACTATGGCGGTCAATTGTGCTTCTTCCTGGGAGGTCAAAAAACTGGCCTTGACCCACCATGAACCCGCCTATTCGGACGAAATTTTAGCCATCATCTTGGATGACGCCAGAACCCATGCTGAAAATCTTGGAGCTAAGGACCTATCCATAGTCTTGGCTAGGGAAGGAATAAAATTCGAACTCGTATGAATCTATTTAGCGAAGGAATTCACAGAGCTACAAAAACACTTTTGATCTTAGCCTTATTGGGCGGTCTGTTTTTCGGATACATCATCGCAGAAGTCGACGAGGGGGGGGAGCTTGCGATCCTGGCCTCCTATCAACCTACTACTCCGACTCGGTTGTACGATACTAATGGGATCGTGTATGCGGAATTGTATCGCCATAAACAGCAACTTCTAAAATACCAAGATATTCCTCCTCATGTGATCCAAGCCTTCCTTTCCGTTGAGGATAATAACTTTTTCAATCACTTCGGGATAGATTTCTCCGCAATCCTTCGCGCGGCGGCAGTTAACGTGATCTCAGGTAGGATCAAACAAGGTGGATCCACTCTTACACAACAGCTTGCTAAAACCGTTTTGAATAATCGGAAAAAATCCTTTATCCGCAAATTCGTAGAGGCTTTGTTCACTCTTCAGATCGAACAGGAATATTCCAAAGAAGAAATATTAGAAATTTATTTTAACCTAATATACCTAGGACACGGAACGACAGGGCTTGCTTCCGCGGCCGACGTATATTTCCATAAGGATGTGTCGGATCTGGATGTGGCGGAAGCTGCACTTCTTTCGAGACTTCCTAAGGCGCCGGTGGACTATTCTCCGTATAAAAATCCTGCCGCTTCTAAAAGGGCTCATATAGAAGTTCTAAAACTTATGGCTTCTCAGGGATTTATTCCGGAAGATAAGGTCCAGACCATCCACGATGAATTCTGGGAAAAATACTGGCCGATCGTAATCACTCAATCGCCTTCTCAATCCACCTGGGGAACCAAACTGAATAGAGCTCCCCATTTTACCGAATTCGTAAGGCAGAGATTATTAAAAGAATTGGGAGAGGATCGGATCTACAGCGGTGGTTTAAAAATTTACACCACTCTGGATATCCGCAAACAGGAGATCGCTCAAGACGAACTTCGTAAGGCTCTCAAAAAACACGACGATCTAGTTTCCGGCGTTACCGTGAATTATGCGGGAGGCGCGGACAGAGGTCTTGTAGGTCTTTATAATTTTATCGGTTCCTTATTCCCTGTGGCTCCTCCTTTTGTGAGTCGCTTGGATGATAAGGCAAATTTCAGGGTCGCATTGGAAAAAGAACTTATCGATTCAGCGGATGTTCTCAGTTTACTTCTTCCTGCGGATAATGAATCTGCTGCTTTTACTGAATTCCAAAAAAGGACCGCAGTATTCGGTAAGAACCTTCACGTAGAAGGCGCTGCGATCACGATTGATCATACCAACGGCTATATAGAAACGATGGTCGGAGGATATGAATTTACTCCTAAAAACCAGTTCAATCGTGCGGTGCAGGCAAGAAGGCAGACCGGCTCTTCTTTCAAACCGTTCGTGTATGGCGCTGCCATTGCGGAAAGGGTTGTCGGTTCCGGAACTGGGATCATGGACGCACCTCTCACTACCTTAACGGAAGAAGGAGAAGGTTGGTCTCCTCAAGACTTCGACGGAGACTTCCAAGGTATGGTTCCTCTTTCCAGAGCTCTTTCTATGTCCTTAAACATCGTTTCCGTTCAGGTTCTTTTGCGAACCGGGGCCGATGCGGTCATCGATTTTGCTTCTCGTTTAACAAAGGCTGATAAAAGTAGATTTGTCCCAAGTCCTGCTCTTGCGTTGGGAATCGCTGAGTTGAGTCCTTATGAAATGGCGGTGGGGTATTCTATCATCGCAAACAAGGGAAGGAACGTGATCCCGCTTTCCGTTCGATATGTGATCGATCAGTCAGGAAACGTAATTTATAATGAAGAGTTAAAGGTCCGGGAAGAATTGGATAAGCAGGCAGAAGACGGTTCCATTCAGATTATCAGCGAGGGAACTGCCTATATTCTTCGTAAAATGTTGACCATGGTTGCGATGGGAGGAACTGCAGCGAACGGGCTTCATTCTCCCGACCAAGGAAATTATAAGGGGATCGCGGCAGGAAAAACCGGATCCACTTCTTCTTTTACGAATGCCTGGTACTGTGGATTCGATCCTAAGTTGACCACTGTGATTTGGTTAGGATTTGATAAGAGTTCTATTTCACTCGGGAGAGGGCAGGCTGCAGGGGTTCTTGCGGTTCCTATTTGGGGAAAAATGTACCGTCGTTTTTATAACGGTGAAAATTATCCGACTTTCGAGGATGAGCACGGTTTAGATCCGCAACCGGAAGAAGTACAAGGTGGAGGAACCTGCGCGTATAATGGATTGTCTCCTAAGCCCGGAGTATGTCCGGTTACCCAGAACCTGACCTTAAAGCCGATTACTGTAGCAGGTGTGACAAAATCCGTCCAAGCAAACCGCCAATGCGACGGAGATCGGGACCATCATAAGTCGATCGATTTCAGAGAATTCCTGCAGTTGGAATACCAGATCAGCGACGAAGAGATCGGAAAAACGGAACGTAAGTTTAAACCGCAAGCGGACTGAAAAATCGAGTGTGATTTCGGGAAAATTCGTCCAAAACACCGATTTGACAAGAACGGCTTTACAGAATTTTTCCGCTTTCCGAAAGTGAAATGGAGGCGGTCCCGGAATGGGACGTATACACCGACCTCCGTAGGATCAAGATGTCGATAGAGATCAAGGTTCCCGAAATGGGTGAATCCATTACGGAAGCAACAATAGCAAACTGGGTAAAAAAAGAAGGCGAGCGAGTAGAACAGGACGAGGTCCTGGTGGAATTGGAAACCGATAAGGTGACCATGGAGGTACCGGCCCCCTCGGCGGGTGTGCTCCAAAAAATTAATAAGAAACCGGGGGAGACGGTCAAGATCAAAGAAGTGATCGGAATCATTGACCCTTCTGCCTCTGCAAAAAGCGCTCCTACTTCCAGCACTCCTTCCTCAACGAATACAACACCAACGAATACGATAAGCGCAACACAGAACGATACACTTTCTCCTGCTGTTCGCAAATTGATAGATGATAACGGATTAAATCCTGCTTCTATCTCCGGTTCCGGAAAGAACGGACAGATTACCAAAGAAGACGTGTTAAACGCAATTGCAAACAAACAGTCGGCACCTGCTGTAGCGGTTTCCGCAGCTTCCTCAGCGCCAAAGTCAGCTCCTTCTCCCGAAATCCCTAAAGCGGTTCCTGCCGCTTCCAGAGGAAATCTTCCGAGAGAGAACATAGTTCCGATGACGAAACTTCGCCAGACGATCGCAAATCGTTTGGTTTCCGCTCAACATAACGCGGCTCACTTGACCACTTTTAACGAAGTGGATATGAGCGCGGTCATGGATCTTCGTACTAAATACAAGGACAAGTTCAAGGACGCACATAACGTAGGTCTTGGATTTATGAGTTTCTTCACCAAGGCGGTGATCGGAGCGCTTAAACATGTTCCTGCGATCAATGCCGAGATCAGAGGGACCGATATCGTATACAAAAACTATTACGATATCGGCGTAGCAGTGGGTGGTCCCAAAGGTTTGGTGGTCCCGATCGTTAGGGATGCGGATCTTCTGACTTTTGCTCAAATAGAATCCGAGATCGTAAGACTTGCGAACAAGGTGAAGGATGGAAAAATAGATCTTTCCGATATGGAAGGTGGAACTTTCACTATTTCCAACGGTGGGATCTACGGCTCTATGATGTCCACACCTATTCTGAATCCTCCTCAAAGTGGTATATTGGGACTTCATAATATTGTAAAACGTGCGGTAGTAGTGAACGATCAGATCGTGATCCGACCTATGATGTATGTGGCTCTTTCTTACGATCACAGGATCGTGGACGGAAAAGAAGCGGTTACTTTCCTGGTGAAAGTAAAAGAAGCGATCGAAGATCCGACTCGTCTTCTTTTGGATGTTTAAGGAAGTCTAATAGATATGGCGGAACAATACGACGTACTCGTGATCGGATCGGGACCCGGAGGTTATGTGGGCGCGATCCGAGCGGCTCAGCTCGGGCTCAAAACAGGGATCATCGAAAAAAGAAAAACTTTGGGGGGAACCTGCTTAAACGTGGGTTGTATCCCTTCTAAGGCGCTTTTGGATTCTTCGGAAGAATATCATAAGGTCTTACATAAGACCGATGTTCATGGAATTGGAGTTGGTAAAGTCACTCTGGACCTAAACAAACTTATGGAGCGCAAGAACACCATCGTCAAAGAAGTTACGGACGGTGTGGATTACTTGATGAAAAAGAACAAGATCACTCGTTATGAGGGTTTTGGTAAACTGCTCGGCGGGGGCCAGGTAGAAGTCGCCTTGGTCGACGGTAAAAAAGAAGTTTTAAGCGCCAAACATATCGTTCTGGCGACCGGCTCCGTTCCGATAGATATTCCGAGTCTGCCTGTGGACGGAAAAACGATCATCACTTCCGACCACGCAATCGATCTACGAACAGTTCCTAAAAAACTGGTAGTGATCGGTGCAGGAGTTATAGGTTTAGAGCTTGGTTCCGTTTGGGGAAGGCTCGGAGCGGAAGTGACGGTAGTGGAACTCCTACCTGGACTTCTTCCTACTGTGGACCGTTCTTTCGGTAGTTTATTACAGAGAAGTCTGGAATCCCAAGGTTTTAATTTCTTATTCGAACATAAAGTATTAGGAGCGACTGCTTCTAAATCAGGTGCTAAAGTAAAGATTGCGGCCCCCGATGGAAAAGAGTCCGAATTGGATGCGGATGCTGTACTTGTGGCTGTCGGCCGAAAGCCGTTTATCGATGGGATCGGATTGGAAGCGGCAGGGGTCGAATTAACGGAAAGAAAAAGGATTAAGGTAGATTCTCATTTTCAAACGAGCGCTGCCGGTATCTACGCGATTGGGGACGTGATCGACGGACCTATGCTTGCTCATAAGGCGGAAGAAGAAGGTGTTGCACTTGCGGAATTACTCGCGGGTCAATCCGGACACGTTAATTACGCTGCGGTTCCAAGCATTATCTATACCTGGCCGGAAATGGCTTGGGTAGGAAAAGGGGAAGAGGAACTCAAAAGCGCGGGTGTGGAATACAAAGTCGGTAAGTCATTATTCAAGCCGAATGCAAGAGCAAAGGCCATGAATGAAGCGGAAGGCCAAGTTAAAATTTTAGCAGATAAAAAAACGGATAAGGTATTGGGAGCGTTTGTGTTCGGGCCTAGAGCCTCGGATATGATCGCTGAGCTTGCGGTTGCTGTAGAGTTCGGTGCTTCTTCGGAAGATATAGCACGTTCCTTCCATGCGCATCCTACATTGTCCGAAGTCGTAAAAGAGGCCGCCATGGCCGTAGACAAGTGGGCAATTCACGCTTAGGGGAGATCCGATCATGAAAATCGAACAATTGATGGCATTATACGGAGAGAACGGGGCATTACTCGAAGAACTTTATGAAAAGTTTAAAAAGGACCCGAACTCTCTGGACAAAGAATGGTCTCTCTTCTTCCAAGAAGTAGAGACTAACGGAGTTTATCCTCAGAACGGTACCAATGGAAACGGGAACGGAAAAACGGCCGTTACCACTTCTTTTACGGATGCTCAGGCCGGATCCATCCGAGAAATGGGGATTATCAACCTGTTGAATGCGTATCGTAGGCAAGGGCACTTGGCAGCAAAGTTAGATCCTCTCGGGATCTCTCAACCGAACCGCAAATTTATCGAATCTAAGTTAGGAAATCTAACTGCCGCGGATCTAGATACGGTAGTCGACACACAGAACCCTTCTCTCGGTCGTGCAAAACTGAAAGATGTTGTGGATTGGTTCGAAAAAGCATACTGTAGCACGGTAGGTTACGAACAATATTATCTAGTAAACGACGAAGAAAGAGAATGGCTCCAACATCAGATCGAGTCCGCGGAATACCATGCACCTCTTCCTAAAAGTACTCGTCTCAGATTGTTTGAAAAATTATTCCAAGCGGATCATCTGGAAACATTCTTAGCTAAAAAATACGTAGGTAAAAAACGTTTCTCCTTGGAAGGAGGAGAAAGTATGATCCCTATGCTCGACACGATCGTGGAGGAAGCCGGACGTTTCAAAATGGACGGACTCGTGATCGGTATGGCGCATAGAGGACGATTGAACGTACTTGTTAACGTGATCGAAAAACCCGCTTCTTTGGTATTCGCAGAATTCGAAGAGAAAGCAGACAAAAGCGCCGGAAGTTATGCGGATGTTAAGTATCACCTAGGATATTCCAATAGCAAAATGACTTCAAGCGGAAAGGAAGTTAAACTTTCCCTTGCATTTAACCCAAGTCACTTGGAAGCGGTGAACCCGGTTGTTACAGGTTCCGTTCGTGCTCGCCAAGAGCAGTATGGAGATACGGATCGTTCTAAATTTATGCCGATCACCATACACGGAGATGCAGCGTTTGCGGGGCAGGGTGTGGTGGCAGAAACCATCAACCTAATGAACCTGGACGGTTATACTACAGGCGGGACTTTCCATATTGTGATCAATAACCAGATCGGATTTACTACTTTGCCGAACGAATCCAGATCCACTTTGTATGCAACTGACCTGGCAAAAGGTTATCAAATCCCTATCGTTCATGTAAACGGTGACGATCCGGAAGCGGTTTATCGAGTGACCAAACTCGGAATGGAATACCGCCAAAAGTTCAAAAAAGACTTTATCATTGATTTGATCTGTTACCGTAGATTGGGTCATAACGAAACGGATGAGCCTGCATTCACTCAGCCTAAAATGTATTCCATCATAAAGAACCATCTTCCTACCGCTCAATTATATGAGAAAAAGTTGATAAATGACGGAGACATCACCGCGGAAGAGTTGGACTTCATCAAAAACGGTTCCGCTCAAGGTTTAGAAGATTCTTTCCAAAGAGCGAAAGAACAAGATATCAAGATGAAAGTGGATACTATGCAGGGTGTTTGGGCGAAATATTCCAAAGAACCTCTGGATAGCGGAACTGCTACATCTCTACTTGCGGAACAAATCGATCGTATCGTAAAAGCGATCACTACCGTTCCGGAAGGTTTTACTCCGAATCCTAAGCTGGTAAAACTTCTTCAAAGCCGTAAAGAAATGGCGGAAGGAAAAGTTTCTCTGGATTACGGAATGGCGGAAGCGCTCTCTTTCGGTTCGATCTTGGAAAACGGATTCAGAGTCCGTCTTTCCGGCCAGGACAGCCAGCGTGGAACATTCTCCCATAGACACGCGGTTCTTGTGGATATAAACACGGGAGCCAAATACGTAGGTCTAAATCATATCTCCGAAAAACAAGCCAAGGCGGAAGTTGTGAACTCTTCCTTGTCCGAGTTTTCCGTTTTAGGTTTCGAATACGGTTATTCTCTTTCCGATCCGAGCGCTCTTGTTCTTTGGGAAGCTCAGTTCGGCGACTTTGCAAACAACACTCAGGTGATCTTCGACCAATTCCTTTCCAGCTCGGAAGTGAAATGGCAGAGGATGTCGGGTCTTGTCGTACTTCTTCCTCACGGATACGAAGGACAAGGACCGGAACATAGTTCCGGTAGGGTAGAAAGATTCCTGCAACTATGTGCGGACAATAATATGCAAGTAGCAAACTGTACGAATGCCGCTCAGTATTTCCATTTGCTTCGTAGACAAATTCTGCGTAATTTCCGCAAACCTCTGATTATTTTTACTCCTAAATCTTTATTACGTTTCCCTGGAGCGCTGTCACCGATAGACGATCTTTTAAAAGGGGCGTTTAAGGAAGTTCTTCCGGATGGCGGAGATCTAAAGGCCGATAAAGTGGAGAAAATTGTCTTTAGTTTCGGGAAAGTATATTATGATCTTCTAAAATATAGGGAAGAGAATAAGGTGCAGAATACGGCCTTGATCCGAGTGGAACAGGTGTATCCATTTCCAGCTAAAGAGATACAGGAAATCCTTAAAACCTACAAAAACGCTAAAACATTTGTTTGGTGCCAGGAAGAGCCTAAGAACCAGGGTGCTTGGACTTTTGTAAGAGATAGATTCGAGGATATTCTTCCGAACGGAGCAAAACTCAAATACGCCGGAAGAAAAGAATCCGCAAGTCCTGCTGCCGGACATATGAAAGTCCATACACAAGAGCAGGAACAACTAGTTTCAGACGCTTATCTGGTTTGATTCTTAGGCGTCGAATAACGTGGGAGAGCCTGTTCTATTAGCATTATTGTTTGCAGATCGGGTTATCTCGGAAGACAACGGGAAAAAAGGGATCATAGGGACTTTTACTAAGTTCTTTACGGGTCAATTTCCCGTAGTTTTTCCTCCCTGGGGAATATACGTATGTGTCACAAATCTTTCCCCAGGAGACCATGAATTTTCTCTAGAATTAGAACACGCAGATACCGGTGAAAAAGTGATAGGAGTCGGGGGCAATATCCGGGTCAATAACGGTTCGGAACCCGTGGAAATCGGGATCCCGATCCCTCATGCAGTTTTTCCTAAAGAAGGAAGATATATTTTACTCTTCAAAGTGGGTAAAGAAATCGTGGGAAGCCGCCCTCTCTGGGTGGATAAATTAAATCCTACCTGACCGCCTCATTTAGAAAATCCTAAATCTTTTACAAGACCCTTCGTTTTCTTGTACGGTCGGATAATAAATTTTTTCCAATATTAATTTTTTGAAATACGCTTGATCTGGAAATTTTTTTCAAGTATTGTATCTGTCTCTCATATACGAATTTCTTATAATTCGTTCTAAAATATAAACTATATTGGCATTCGGTTTAGGGCCTCGAGGGGCCGGACTTATAAAGACGGACTCTTATATAATATGGCGACGCCTACGGAAAAAAATATCACATTAGAAAAGGCTTTGCAGGACGCAAAGCTGATTGAATCCAAATTTAAAGGGCTTCTGGAGTCTTTACCTGACTCAATCGTAATGGTAAACGATTCCGGGAGGATCGTATTTGTGAATGAACAAGCTCTTCGAATGTTCGATTACAAAATCGAAGAACTTTTAGGGCAACCTATAGAGATCCTTCTCCCGGATAGATTCAGAAAAAATCATATTGCTCATCGTGATCATTATTTTACCCAGCCAAGGACGAGAACCATGGGAGCTGGTTTGGAACTTTTTGGTAGGAAATCCAACGGGGCAGAATTTCCGGTAGAGATCAGCTTAAGTCCCTATCATACAGAAGAAACAACATTGGTGCTAAGCGCTATACGCGACATTAGAGAGAGGATCAAGGCTGAAGCAAAGTTTAGAGGACTTTTGGAATCCGCACCCGATGCTGTTGTGATCGTGAATCGGGAGGGGAATATCGTACTCATCAATTCTCAAGCGGAAAAATTATTCGGATATCCCAGAGAAGAATTATTACACAAACCAGTTGAAGTTTTAGTACCTGAAAGATTCAGAGCCAATCATCCGAAAAATAGGATCGGCTTTTTTAATGATCCAAAAGTTCGAGGAATGGGAAGCGGGTTGGAATTATATGGGCTGAAGAAGAACGGTTTGGAATTCCCTGTGGAAATCAGCTTAAGTCCCTTGGAAACGGAAGAAGGTATGCTGGTTTCCAGTTCTATCCGCGATATCACCGAACGAAAACAACAGGAAGAATTCAGAAGAGCTGCATTAGAAGAACAGAATGAAAGAATGAAAGAAACCGCCAGATTGAAAAGTGAATTCTTGGCAAACATGTCTCATGAGTTAAGGACTCCTTTAAACGGTATCATTGGTTTTTCGGAATTACTTTCCGACGAAAGGCCTGGGCCGTTAAATGAAAAACAAAAGGAATATTTAACGGATATATTAAATAGTGCGAACCATCTTTTGAAATTGATCAACGACGTCTTAGATCTGGCTAAGGTGGAGTCCGGAAAGATGGAATTATTTTTGGAAACATTCTCTTTATCCACTGCGATCAAGGAAGTTTCCTCCATCATACGTCCTTTGTTAAGAAAGAAGAAGATAAATTTTTCGATAAAAGTAGAGGATCCGATAGATTTTGTGACCTTGGATCCTCAAAAAATAAAACAGATCTTATACAATCTTTTATCCAACGCAGTCAAGTTCAGTCACGAAGGAGGAAATATCAGAGTAGGTATGGAAGCGGAAGGTGAGGAATTTATCCGGATGAGATTCGAAGACGACGGGATAGGTATAGGAGAAAATGATCTAACCAGGATCTTCGAGGAATTTCAACAAATAGACAGCGGAGCCAACAGGCAATTCCAAGGAACGGGACTAGGCCTTGCTTTGACGAAAAGGATCGTGGAATTAATGCACGGAACAATACATGTAGAAAGTGAGTTGGGAAAAGGATCCGTATTCACTATAATACTTCCTAGAAATATCTTGAACGGTAAATAGATATGCCACCTAAAGTTTTGGTTGTGGATGATAATATCGTAAATCTCAAATTGATTTGTGAATTATTGGAATTAGACGAGTATGAGGTTTTAAAAGCGGAAAACGCGGAAGAAGCGCTTCAGATCATAGAAAATTATCCTTTAGATCTAATTCTTATGGACATAGAATTACCTGGAGTTGATGGGCTTACACTTACTAGACAGTTAAAAGAAAGAGAAAATACGAAAAATATACCTATCATAGCCGTTACCGCTTTTGCAATGAAAGGAGATGCACAAAAAGCTTACGGAGCCGGATGCGACGGCTATATTACGAAACCGATCGATACCAGGAAATTTACGGAACAAATAAACGGTTTTATCAAGGGTTTAAACCCGTGATCCAAAGGATTTTTTTCGTCCCTTACTTTTGCATAATCCGTTTTTTGGCATAAAATTTATGGTTATTCTAATCGTAGACGACAGTTATCAAAATCGGAAATTAATTTCAGCCCAGTTGGAAAGCGAAACTCGAAAAATTTACACCGCTTCCAATGGAATAGAAGCTTTGGAGATTTTGGAAAATACGGAAGTGAATCTGATTATCTCCGATATTTTAATGCCCCAAATGGACGGATACCAATTCTGTTCTCAGGTAAGACAGAATGAGAAGTTCAAACATATTCCGTTTATCGTATATACTGCGACCTACACATCCGATTCCGATGAAAAACTTTCTTTTGATTTGGGAGCGGATGCTTTTTTGAAAAAGCCGGCCGGTCTTAAGTTACTGGAAGAGACGGTAGCAAACGTAGTCAAAAATCCTAGATCGGAGCGTAATGTCAAAAGATTGGTCATAGACTCCGCACCACTCCGACAATATAATCACCGACTTGTGGAAAAATTAGAGGAAAAAAATTTCGAACTCCAAAAGAGGAGTGAAGAGTTAGGTTACGAAATAGAGGAAAGAAGAAGGGCCGAAAGGCTGAACCGAGAAGGTGAAGAGTTATTCAAGGAACTGACGGATGCGATCCATGAAGTGTTTTGGATGACCAGTCTTTCTAAAAATGAGATGGTGTATATTAGCCAAGGATACGAACAGATTTGGGGAAGATCCAGGCAAAGTCTTTTTGAAAATCCGATCTCCTGGATTGAATCTATTCATCCGGATGATAGGGACAGGGTATTTAATAACGCAAAGACAAACCAGGTAACGGGAGAATATAGGGAAGAATACAGGATCGTTCGTCCGGACGGAGAGATCCGATGGATCCGGGACAAGGCATTTCCTGTTAGGAATGAAAAGGGAGAAACCGTTCGGATTGCCGGAATTGCAGAAGATATTACCGAACATAAATTGAAAGAATCCCAGTTAAAGGAAGTGGAAAAAAGAAGGGCAGAGCTGGAAGAGCAACTTATACAGGCCCAAAAACTGGAAAGTTTAGGCACCTTAGCAAGCGGGATCGCCCACGATTTTAATAATATACTTTCCATCATCATGGGTCATACCTCCGTGATAGAGAGTAATAGGAATAACCCGGAAAAATTTTCTCAACATATAGCGGCTTTGCATATGGCGACCCAGAGAGGAGCGTCATTGGTAAGGCAACTTTTAACATTCGCCAGAAAAACGGAATTTAATCTAGAACTTATTCAAATAAACGATATCATATTAGAAATAAGTAAACTGATATCTCAGACCTTTCCTAAAAATATCCGCCTTTTTACAAACTTCGAAAAAAATCTTCCTTGGATCAAGGCGGATGCCAATCAGATCCATCAGGTTTTACTAAATTTATGTGTGAACGCCAGAGATGCAATGCCGGACGGTGGAATTCTAAATATGGAAACATTTATAACAGCGGAGGAGAATTTAAAGCCGGGATATTCGAAAAATTTGGCTGAAAAATATATAGTCCTTAGGATCTCGGATTCCGGAAGTGGGATGAGTGAAAAAACAAAACAAAGGATTTTTGAGCCATTCTTCACAACAAAAGAAATAGGCAAGGGGACAGGGCTTGGGCTTGCATTGGCTTACAGTGTGATAGAGAATCACAAGGGTTGGATAGAGGTAGATTCCGAATTAGGAAAAGGTACGACATTTTTCGTATACTTGCCTGTACCGAAAGAAAAATCGGAAGTGATTATAAAACCGATTTCTTCGGAATCCGAGTTTTCAGGAGGCAACGAAAGTATTCTTGTAATTGAGGACGAAGAACTTCTCCGAAATATGTTGGGAGATCTTTTGGAGTCCAAAGGTTACAAAGTGTATTTGGCTGCGGACGGAGAGGACGGTGTAGAACAATTTCTATTGAGGCATTCGCAAATCGATTTGGTACTAACTGATCTTGGTCTTCCAAAGTTCGGAGGAGAAGAAGTGATCAAAAGAATCAGGGCGATTCATAATAACGTAAAGATAATTTTAGCAAGCGGGTTTATGGAACCTGAGTTAAAACTTGCCTTAAAAGATTTCGGGATAAGTTATTTTATCCAAAAGCCTTATTTGGGAACAGAGATCCTTTCCTGCATCCGTTCCACTTTGGACCAAAAATAAGATATCACTTAATCTTATCTTATGTTGAAAATAAAATATTGATCTGTGTAGTAATGGCCACGGTGTTGGTTTTAATTTAAGTGAAAAAGAGAAACGAAAATGAGTCGTGCACGTCCTTTACCGGTCTTAACTCGGAGGCAAAAAACTTTCAGAATTTCTAATAGAAAAAACGGCGCAGATCTCCGAAACGGATGGAGATAGAAGAGTATTAGGATAAAGTTCGTATGGAGAACACGGAGTTTCCTATTCGTGTATTCGGGTCTCTTTAAGAGTTTTTTCACTTTTTTAGTTGGGCGAGTAATGTAATAAGTTGTTTTCGGTCGACAGCCGACATGCCTCGATACAGGCGAGCATTCATTTTCCTACCTGCACGAATTATTTTCAAACGTGTATTTTTCCCGGACATCGTTAACCGAACCCGAGATTCTCGTGCGTCAAGGGAGGAGCGCTCTTGGATTGCAAGATTCAGGTCGACCAGCTTTTGCACTAACGGGGTAACGCTAGATTGATCTCTAAAGATTTGTCTAGCAATCTCTTTCATCGATTGCGGGCGATCCCCTTTGAGAGCGCACAGAACGGCTCCCATTGCCGGAGTTATATTCGTGACCCCGAAACGTACGTAATCCCTTTTCACTTCGTCAAGAATTTGATCTCGTAACACGGTAATCAGGACCAATAGTCTATCTTGTTTCATTCTTCTCGCATCCTCCATTTCCTTTCTCAGGGAAAAGTCCTATGTTTGTCGAAAATTGCTTTGAATACCAAGCAATTTTCGCATTTAATAAATAGATTTCTAAAATTTATGATTTACTGCACAGATTGTCGGTCTCTTACCTTACCTGAGAATTTTTAAAATGCTTTGGATCCCAAGCATCTAGGAGGGAAAATTGCCCGCTGATAATATATTTACGCGATTTCTTTATTTGATATTCGCTCTCGTTTCCTATACGGTGTATCTTTTGAGTACGTTAATTTTTGTTTTTCGTCTTCTCGACCTCACTAGATTCATAGAGGCTTTAACCTTCGAATTTCAATTTGGGCTAATAGGGTCGATCTGTTTAGACGTTGCGTTAGTAGCGATGTTCGGTATCCCTCATAGCGTTATGGCAAGAGCCGGGTTCAAAGAGTATTGTCGCAGAATAATACCATTGCCGATCGAGCGGAGTCTTTACGTTTTTATCGCTAGCGTAGCCTTGATCGCTCTCTCGTGCCTTTGGCAGCCGATTCGTTTTGAAATTTGGAATATTAAGAACGATTTCGGAATGTACGCAACATATTCGATTTTTATAATAGGGCTTATTTTGGCCGTTGTCTCGACTTTTTTAATAGATCATTTCGAACTTTTCGGATTGAAGCAGGCCTGGAATTATCTGAAGAAAACCGAATCACATAATTCCGAATTTGTTTCGCCGTCACTTTATAGATTGGTACGTCATCCGATGATGTTCGGAATGATCTTAGTTCTATGGAGTACACCTTTAATGGATCTGGGTCATTTGATTTTATCCACAGGTATGACTCTTTATATCGTCATCGGGACATTTTTTGAAGAAAGGGATCTGGTCCGGACTTTCGGAGAAAAGTATATCCAATATAAACATGAGGTTCCCATGTTTTTACCCTCTTTCACATTAAAACAAAGGATGAAATCGGAGAAAAAAGTATGAAAGTTGCCAATATGATATTGTCCCAAAGATTCTGCGGCCCGGCGCTCGAACAAATCGGTCCTGTAAAAGACGCAAGCGATCTGGGACGCTTTGGCTAGATCCTCGGAATTGGGATAATACGAATCAACAGTGGTAGCCGCTTCTACATAGAGGGAAACTTTAGGGACCTATCTCAATTTCATCTTACGGATCTCTTCTGCGACCGGGATGTTTTGGTATTCTATCCTTTCTTTTTCGTAGTAGAGTAGAGCTTCTATCGAATTTGTTTTCGGAAAAAATTTTCGGATCTCTGTGAGCGGGATACGGATCGTATCTGAGTTAGGGTTTTTGTTGAAGAACTCAGTATTTTCCGCCCTTAGAATGAGTTGCAGATCTTTCGGTTCGAAAGTTTTGATCTTATCCGATTTTATAATATTCTCGAAGAGTGTTTCTTGTTCCTTTTTTCTTGAGATAGTGCGAAAGGGGATCGTAGTCCATTCGAATAGAGCTCCGATATCCGCAAACATTCCTAGAATATATCGATTCCATGGTTTGTCATCCGAGTCCAGTTGTCTGTATCCGTCGGTCTTCTTGTAATCGTAATATACTTTTTTGGTTTCTAAGGTTTTTCTTTTTTCTACCGTTTCTTGGAAGGAGGCGCCTTCTATTTTTAATACCAGCTCGAAGTTTTGGAATTCGAAGTCTATTCTGCCCTTATTAGAGATGATCACTTCTTCTTTTTTATCCAGTAAGCGAGAATCTATCGTTTCCTGTTTATAAGGAAAAACCGTAAAACAATTTAGGAAAGAAGATTGGATCAAAACTAAGGCCGCAAAATAGAAATAGCGGAAAGAGCGAAATTTATTCACTGAAATAAAGGTACCATTCCGTAGGCGGACTCGAATGCATCCGCCTGCTCTTCACAGGCCCAAAGTTCCAGACTTTTATCGTAATTTTGATTTGTGACCAAGGTGAAAATCGTTTGGTTTTTTCGGATCTGGCACTTGATCGTTTCTATTAATCCCTGTCTGTTCCGATTGCATGCACTTGCGATTCGTAAAATTGCGGAAAGTTTTTCGACTATCTCCTGTTCTTTTGGACTCACTCTTTGGAATTCTCTATGTTTGGATTTGGGGGAACTTTTACGATGGTATCTTGCTGTGAGCGCTATGATCTCTATTTCTCCCCAGGTAAAGCCGAGCATAGCCTCCGAGTTTCGGATCAGATAATAACTGTGTTTATGATAGGCCGAATGTGAAATGAATAAACCTATCTCATGAAGTAAGGAAGAAGCTTCCAAATATTCTCTTTCTTCCTTTCCCAATCGATGTACCGACTGTAATTGATCGAATATATCCAAGGCCAGTTTGGCTACATGGCGGGCGTATTCCTGGTCCCTCGTATAGGAAACTAAAAGATTCAAAATGGACTTTTGGCGGATATCGTCCAGATGTTTGGAATGTTCCAAATCCTGGAAATGTTCCCATTTTCGGATCGTATCGTAGATTAATCCCTCCCTAAGCGCGAACTCGGAAACCGTCATTTCCGGGAGATCAAGTAACTGAAAGAGTTCGTCCAGGATCAATATCCCGCCTACGATGATATCGGAACGTTTCGAATCGAAACCGGGGATCTTACTTCTCTTTTTGGAAGTATCCGCTTCTAAGATCAGATTCCTGGCACGTTTGAATTCGGAGGATTGGAATGTATAATGATTTAACGGTCTTTCTTCCGTTTCTCCCTCGAAAGCCCGAATGATCCCGGCAGTTGCTTGGACTGTTCCGGAGGAACCTATGATCATTTCCGGTTTTAGGTCTCGGATGATCTTTCGGAAAGGAAGAATGATCTCTTCCACATAAAGTTTACATTTACGTATCTGAGAGGAGTCCAAGGTTTCGGATTTTAGGAATTTTTCGGTGAGTCGGATCGCTCCTAATTTGAAACTTTTGGAGAATAAAATATCCCCTCGATATCCGACTAAAACTTCGGTACTTCCTCCGCCTATATCCACAAGCAGGACCTTTTTATCGAATACAGGAAGACCTTGTAGGACCCCGAAATAGATAAGTCGGGCTTCTTCATATCCGCTGATGACATCGATCTTGATCCCGGCTTCTTTTAAAGCGGCGGCCTGGAATTCTGCACGATTGGAGGCTTCTCTCATTGCAGATGTAGCAACTGCTCTGATCTCCGCTTTTGAGTTATCTGCGAGCATCTTAAAACGCTTTAAACACTCGATTGCACGCCTAAATGCGGGAGGGTCGATCTCTCCTCCTTCTTCTAAACCGCTTCCGAGACGTACGTTCTCCTTCTCTCTGGCGATTGCTTCAAAGGTCCCGTTTTCTCGGACCCGGACGATAATCATGTGAAAGGAGTTTGTGCCTAGATCGATGGCAGCTAGGGTGTTTTCCCGGACCATAAGTTCCCCAAGTTTATGGAGGTCACAATGGGTTCCAATTTGTTTTTCGTTTTTTTTGTTTTGGAATTGCCCCGGAGGATCGGGCCGGAAATATTGAATTGGATCGCGACCGTAAAATCCTAGAGATTTTCGCCGATTCTGCAGATAATAAATAAGATCAACCAGCCTTCTGGCAGCAAAGGATAGAAATGATATTCGATAAGCTATACGGATTATTTTCCAACGATATGGGAATCGACCTCGGAACCGCAAACACTCTCGTCCATGTAAAAGGGCAAGGTATCGTTCTTTCCGAGCCTTCCGTAGTAGCGGTCCACGCAGCTACGGGCAAAGTGCTCGCAGTAGGCCAGGAAGCAAAAAGAATGTTGGGACGTACTCCCGGCGAGATCGTAGCGATCCGTCCTATGAAAGACGGGGTGATCGCGGACTTCGAAACTGTGGAAAAAATGATCCGCTACTTTATTGCAAAAGTCCATAACAGAACCACTTTCGTAAAGCCAAGGATCGTGATCGGAGTTCCTTCCGGGATCACCGAGGTGGAAAGACGTGCGGTCCGCGAATCCGCAGAACAAGCAGGAGCAAGAGAGATCTTCTTGATCGACGAGGCATTGGCTGCCGCGATCGGTGCAAATATTCCGATCAACGAACCTGCGGGTAACATGATCGTGGATATCGGCGGTGGAACTACCGAGATCGCCGTGATCTCTCTTGGCGGGATGGTGATCGCCGAGTCCATCAGAACAGGTGGAGACGAGTTCGATGATGCTATCATCAAATATTTAAGAAACCAATACAATCTGGTCGTCGGAGAAAGAACTGCGGAAGATATCAAACTGACTATCGGTAACGCGTACCCCGAAAAGAAAACCGAGACCATGGAAGTAAAAGGTAGGGATGCGATCTCCGGATTACCTCGTACTCTGGAATTAGAATCCAACGAGATCCGCAAGGCTCTCAAAGAACCGACTGACGAAATTTTAGACGGGATCAAAAGAGTTCTGGAAAGAACTCCACCTGAACTTGCTTCGGATATCGTAGAAAGAGGGATTGTTCTTACCGGAGGAGGATGCCTTCTTCGCGGATTGGAAACTTATCTTTCCAAAGAAACCGGCGTGCCTGTGTTCAGAGCGGAAAATCCTCTGACTTGTGTAGTGCTTGGGACCGGAAAATTTTTGGACGAAGTTAAGTATCTGAAACCAGGGATCCGTTAATTCGGATCTCGGTCTCCGGCTGATCGTCGGAGTCCGATACGGAATTTTTTATGCTTTGGCTTCAAGTTAATAAAAGTAAGGAAACCGTTTCCCTTTTATTCTGTATCGTATTCTCGCTTCTTTCTCTGACTTTTAAGAGTAACGTTTTTGTTAGAGGGATCGCAAGTTTCCAGAGAGTGGGAGATTCCGTTTCCGGTTCCATTGACGGAGTGGGTTCCTTTTTTAAAGGAGCTTATACTAAATTAGAATCTTTTGAAGCGGTCCGTCAGGAAAGGGATGCTTGTGTCGCTGCGATAGACGATTATAAACTTCTTCCCCAAGATCTCGAAAGGGTGAGCCGAGAGAACGAAAGTCTCAGAAGAGAATTACGTTTTAATACGAAACAAAAGTATTCTACGGTCAAAGCGGAAGTTCTTTCCGTTCGATTGAATTCCATCTATCGTACGATCATTATAGATAAAGGTTCCGAAGCTGGGATCAAACCTTATATGCCTGTCACTGCAAGAGCGGTGAATCAAAAGGGTGAAATTATAGAAGCTCTCGTAGGTAAGGTGATCGCAGTCACCGGAGGATCCGCAGTGGTCCAGCCAATCATCAATTCCAATTTTAGTATGGGTGTTTCCATTCCGGAAAGTAATCTTTGGGCCACTCTTTCCGGAAACTCCGGAAGAGGAATGGAAGCTTTGATGAATTATATAGATAGCGGTATCATCATCGATCCAAGGATTTTCGGAGATTATCCGATGGGTCCAAGCGAGATGATCCAGTACACCGAATCTTTAAGTAAGATCGGCAAACCTGTTTACAGTTCCGGTTCTTCCGGAATGTTCCCGCCCGGAATTCCTGTTGGTATTATCACGGAAGAAGGTCCGCGCAACGGAAGTTTTAAGACTGCATTCTTAAAACCTTTTGTTCGTTTCGATATGTTGGAGTCGGTTACAATTCTCATGAAACTTCCCGAAAAATGGGCGGAGACCTGGCCGGAAGGACAGAATATCAATATCGAAAATCCGTACTTTGGTGAATTGAATTATCCTAAAGAAGAAAAGGAGCCTAAGGCACCGACTCCAAACGGAAATAAACCTGCAGAGGCTCCTAAAACCCAGAAACCGGAAGGGAATGGCCCCGGATTCTCTGACGAGGAAACGAACTGATGATCTTAGAATATATAGTCATTGGTGCCGGGATCTTGATCTCTCACTTCTTGAACGGCACAAACCTATTCGAGATCTCCGGATTTAAGCCCGACTTTATGGTAATCTTTGTTCTATTCTTTGCACTTAGAAAAGGAACAATGGCTGGGATCTGGATCGGATTTTTCGGCGGATTACTTTCGGATTCAGGTTTAGGGGGAGAAATAGTCGGAAATGTAGTTACCTATAAGATAGGGCTTCACTCTC
The DNA here is from genome assembly GCF_000347035.1 of Leptospira sp. B5-022. Taxonomy (GTDB): domain Bacteria; phylum Spirochaetota; class Leptospiria; order Leptospirales; family Leptospiraceae; genus Leptospira_B; species Leptospira_B cinconiae. Next base: position 28,274 of record NZ_ANIJ01000014.1, on the reverse strand, counting down.
TCACGTTCTGTATCATGGGATACCTCGTCGGAAAGTTCGCAAGACCTGCTTATCACGAAAATCAGATTTCCATAATGTTATATTCTCTTATTGTAACGTTGATCTCTAGGATCGCTTCTTATTTCCTATTTTCCTTATTCTTTCATGAAAATCTAAATTACTCCATCATCAGTACGTCGATCTTTAACGGAGCGATCGCTCCTATTTTCTTCTGGGTCCTTGGAAAATTGTACAGATTGGAGCAGGCGGAAGGCTAAAATGTTGGGGGGAGGAGGATCTTCTTCAGCAACAGAATTTAGACTGGAGCGCAGTTTCAGGCTAAGGCTGTACATGTTCTCCGGACTTGTGGCGTTTGCTTTGATCGCCTTTGTGATCCAGCTGTTCAACCTCCAGATCGTGCAAGGTACGAATAACTCTTTAAAGGCGGAAAAGTTCGTCCGAAAAAGTGAAACCATTCCTGCTGCCAGAGGAGAAATGTTCGATCGGAACTTTCTTACGCCTGAAACTTCGATGGCGCTGGTTTCCAATTATTCCAGTTTGGATGCGGTACTAAACACTTCGCTTCTCAAATACGACCCTGTTAGAGTTAAAAATTTTTTACAGGAATTCGCAAGGACCCTTTCCATTCCGATGTCTTATTATGAAGAGGACTTACTCGAGCCTAAATTTTCCAAAAAGATCAAAACCAAAAAGCCGTTCGTACTTTTGGAAGCGATCTCCAAGGCTCAACAAGAGCGTATATCGGTTTTCGATAATATATCTAAATACGTGATCTTGGTTCCTTCTCCTAGAAGGATCTATAAGATGGGTCCTGCACTTGCGCATGTGACCGGATATATAGGTAAGCCTAGTAAAACGGACCTTCTTACCCGAGAGATCAAGTCTTACCAATGGCTTGGAAAAGACGGGTTGGAGCTCCAATACGATTCCCGACTCCGAGGAACGGACGGATTCCGAATCCAGAAAAGAAGTTCCGAGGGAAATATCGAGGAAGAAAGGGTGGTGGAACATTCTACTCCCGGAAACAATCTTGTTCTCACGATCGACAAAGACATCCAACTTGCCGCCTATAAGGCGCTAAAAGGAGCTAGGGGAACCGCGATTGCGATGCGTCCCTCCACCGGCGAAATTTTGGCAATGGCTTCTAATCCGAGTTACGATCCGAATGTTCTCTCCGGAAAAAGTAGATCGGAAAGGACTGCACATTATAAGAGGGTCGATGCGAACGGCGGATTTTTAAATCTTGCGATCCAGTCCAAATTTCCTCCCGCTTCCACCTACAAAACATTAGTTGCCCTTGCCGCTTTGGAAAGCGGTCATAAGGTGGATTATACTCCTGAAACCAGTTACCAATGCAACGGTAGTTACACTTTAAAATCCACGTTTGCAGGAGTGCCGGATCAAGTATTTTATTGTTGGGAAAAGGGCGGGCATGGCACGAATGATCTGGCTCACGCTCTTCAAAAATCATGTTCCGTATATTTTTATAACCTAGGATACAAACTTGGTTCCGATCCTATCTTGACGTATTCCCGTTTATTCTTATTGGACCAAAAATCCAAGGTGGATCTTCCGGGAGAGATTGCAGGTCAGGTTCCTTCTCCTGCTTGGAAAAAAAGGATTTATGGGACCCGATGGTTCGATGGAGATACGATCAATCTTTCTATCGGACAAGGGTTCATGTCCGTTACTCCGCTTTCCATGACTTTGTTCTATGCCGGATTATTGAATAAAGGACAGATTTACCAACCTTATATAGTAAATGAGATAAGAGATCCTTTAGACAATTCAATCATCAATCGCACGGATCCTCAGAGATTAAGCGATATTCCGATCCAATCTTCTACAGTAGAAGCGATCAAGACGGGACTTAGATTGGTAGTGAAGAATGGAACCGCTGCATTCGTATTGAATAAGCCCGGACTTCCGGATATTGCAGGGAAAACAGGAACCGCCCAGACAAGAAGAAGGGGATCTTCCGGATCCAACCACGCATGGTTTATCGGATACGCTCCTGCAAATGCCCCGGTCAGCGAACAAGTATTAGTCGCCGTATTCGTAGAATATGGAGTAGGGGGGGCGGCCGGAGCGGCACCCGTCGCAAGAGAAATGTTCAGAGCCGCTTTTCCTCCCGGAAGTTTTAAAAGAACCGCGGAGATCCCAGAGACTGCTGCTCCTATAGCACCGGAGAATGTACAATGATGTCGGATCGTTCCATAGATAGGATCGACTACTTTTTAGTAGGCTCGGTCATCATAGTAGTGATATGTAGTGTTCTCACATTGTACTCGCAAGAATATAATTTTGACGATCCGAGTATCGGACTCATGGGCCATAAATGGTTCAAACAGTTCTTGTTCTTCCTGCTTGGACTCGTCATTATGTGGTTTCTTTCCAGGGTCAATTACCAATTGATCGGGGCTTACGCATTATTCATCTATGGATTTGCCATTCTATTATTAGCGCTCACTCTTGTGAAATGGATCGGTTATCTTCCTTCCAGTAGAGGGGCAAGATCCTGGATCAAGGTCGGACCATTCTTGTTGCAGGCCTCGGAGTTTGCAAAACTTGCGACTGTGATACTACTCGGTCAGTATCTGGTATTAAAAGAAAAAGAAATGAAGAAGTTAGTCGTACTAGTTATCCCATTCGGGATCGTTCTTCTTCCTATGGCTTTGATACTTTTACAGCCGGACTTCGGGACTGCCGTTTCCTTTTTACCGATCTTATTTACCATGTTGTTTTTGGGAGGAGCCGACTATTTCCATATCGGTTCCTTCATCACATTCGGAGGGATCTCGCTCGTTCTTCCGATGTACGTGGAATATTCCAAACTCACTCTGTTAAACGATATCCTAGCCTTCTTACAAAGAACGGGAAAAACGGACCTTCTATCCGTAGTAAACCGATTGGGGGGAAAAACTTGGCAGGTCCTCGACGGGAAAGAAGTAGCCGGAGCCAATTTAACTCCTAAGACGACCGCTGCGCTACGAGAAGTTTTCGATCAGGTAATCGATTTAGAAGCGAGCTTCGTATTTAAACTGCTCTCCAATCAAGGATTACTGATCGGAGTCGGCGCAACACTTATCATATTCAGTATTATTATGATCCTTCTTCGCATCGCCAGGGGAAGTAAAACATTACGTTCTTATTATATTCCTCTCGGGATATTAGGGATCAGTCTGATCTCTGCGGTAGTCGTAATGAAAACCGTTCCTTTCCGGGAAAACCAGGTCATTCGATTGACTGCATTCTTAAATCCTGACGAGTTCAAACAAGATGCGGGATACCAGCTTAGAGCATCCAAACCTGCGGTCGGATCCGGAAAATTATTCGGAAAAGGATTTTTGAATGCAGAAATGACGGAAGGAAAAATCCCACATGTTCCCGAATCCAGTACGGATTTCATCTTTGCATCCTGGGCGGAACAAACCGGATTTTTAGGTTCGGTGTTTTTACTCTTCTTCTTATTTTCCATTCCGCTTCGGGGACTGCAGATCAGTTATGAAAGTAAGGACAGATTCGGCTCGCTACTTGCGTCCGGAATCGTAGCGATGTTATTCTATCATATGGCGATCAATATCGGTATTGTTCTCGGGCTATTACCTGTGACAGGGATCCCACTTTCTTTCATGAGTTACGGCGGTTCTCACTTACTTATGTCCATGGCGGCGGTTGGGATCATTCTTTCCATCAAGATGAGAAAACACGCAAACTAAGTTTTTCAGGGGGAAAGCTTTCCCCCTGGCCTGAGCCAAGGTCTCAGGCCACCCCCTTCTCCGGGAAAATTTCCTTTAAAAAAGCCCGGACCCGATCATTATTTAGGTGGGAATCCAGGTTCTCGGAATTTTCCCATAATTAAATTTACTTTATGGGAAAGTAAGGGACCGATATTAAGGATACTAATAACTAAACCTTTCTAAAAATACAGTTTAGTGTGGCAAAAGCCGGTTTTCACTTAATATGGAAAGAGTAAAAGACTCCAGATTTCTATTCGATCTGAAAAGAAAGTTCCGTTATATCTTGGAAGAAGTGGAGAAAAATACCTACGACCAAGATTCGGAAGTCAGAGAATTAGAAACGCTCTGGGAGGAAATGTTCGACGTCGCTTCCCGAAACGACACTCCTTACTTTAAGGCTAGACTTTCCAATTTAAAAAGACAGTTAGACGGCTTTGTTCGAAACAAGGCTTACGAAAAACAAGAGTTCGATCGGATCTACAGGCAATTAGAGAAGATACGTAAAGACGACACCGTGGAATTTTTGGACGAATCCATGCGCTCCACATTGGGAAGGATAGCGGAAAATACGAACCGGGTTGCAGCTACCGTAGCCGGTTCGGGAATAGAGCCCGGTTCGCTGAACGGGATTCCCTTACTCCTTACATTTAGATGCGGCACAGTCCATTTTATCGTAAAATCCGGACCTAAAAAAATATTCAAAAACGTGAATCGAAACAAGGACAAGGTCCTATACGAAGGAAAAAAATATCCTATCTTCCCGAGCAGGTCGATTTATTTTTCTTGGGAAGGAGAAGGTCGAACCTGGGAAACCGAACCAGGGACCTTACTCATGATCCGTTATCCGGAAGGAATCCGATTCTTTAGATGTGACGCATTAGGAGATACTTTCCGTATCCCGGAAGATACTTTTAAAAGAAGATTACAACCTACGGACAAACAATCTTCCGAGATTCGTTATTATTTCCGCAAAGCAGGAATTCGATATTATTATATTCCCCAAATGGGTGAGTGATAAACGGGATCTTATGGTATTCGAGGAATTAGAGACTGAAAAAGGGTCAATCTCCTTTCTACAACAGAAAGATTATCTCATTCAGGAACTTGATTCGTTCTTTGATTTGATCTATTCCGCAAAGAGCGATACAATTGCAGTCCATTCTTCCCATTTACCGGAACATTTTTTCGATCTGAAAACCGGGTTTGCAGGCGAGATCTTTCAAAAAATTACCAATTATCAAAAACGATTCATCATCCTCGGCGATTACTCCAATATTACCTCTAAAAGTTTTAACGATTTGATTTACGAAAGTAACAAAAACGGAAAAGTGATATTTTCGGAGACTCTGGAAGCAGCAATCCGGCTGCTTAAGTAAATTCTAAATTATACTCTGTGCGAAAAACACCGCCTAACATAAATTTATCGTAATTTAGGTTGCAATTTTCCGCATTCGGAAGAAAATCCAAAACCTTTCCGATGCAGAACAATACTTCTTTCTGGGACAATTGGACATTCGAAAGCCTTTTCGACTTATATACCGAAGGCTTGGATTTTTCGAATTCCAAAGAACTAAAGATCAATAAAGAGACAAACTCTTATGATTGGGTGGAAATTCCGACAGCTTGCGTCCAGATAGAAAGTTTATTTCATCTGATCAACGAACTCGTCCTGAGGGAAAAAATATTCTATGACCAAAAGTTTTCCGCAGGTTGGAATTCCTTCGAGAGTCTGGATTCTCTGGACGGGAACCTGCTTATTTCCGTCGATATTCCTACGTATAACCCGGAAGTGGCCGATTCCAGGAACAAAGCCTTACAATTATTATGCGCCACCGACCTGATGAAAAAACATCAGGAAGAAAATTTTGAAGGATATAGAAAGAATAAACAAGCTCCTCACAGTTATTTCGGTCAGGTAGTTTGGGGGGCCGCGGGAAATTTGGGAAGGAGTTCCTTTCTAGAAGCTCATTACGTAGCTCATCCGATCAGAGCTTCCCTGTTGGAACAGGTTCCCCTATTCAAACCTCAAACGGATATAAATTCGGAAATTCAAGAATGGATCGATAATGAAAGGATCAAAATGTTCACTAGTTTGACTCCGGTTGGTAAGATGAATAATTTCCAGTTAATACTTCCCCCCTTAGTGGCAGAAGTGATAGAATCCGCTTCTAAACTTTCCGAAATCATTCCTTCCACAATGAAAGCTAGAGAAAAATATAAATTGATTCGGGAATGGATCGGAGAATATCAAACCGCCGTAGAGACTGAAAATCCCGCTAGTATATCTAAGTTTAGAAAAACCTTGGATTCAGTTGTCCAAGACTTGGATAAAATGAGAAAGGTATCCGATATGGGAAGTACCAAAGTTGGAATTTCTTTCATTAGTTTGGATTTTCCAGTACCTAAATTGCCGGATTATAGAAAGTTTTGGGGGATCAGAGGCGCCTTAAATAAACTGTCTTTAAATCAAAAAGGGGAAAAGGCACTTGCTAAACTTTTGCATTGGTTGGGTTGTCCGGAGGGAAACGAATTCGAAAAAATTAGGGAATATTTTCGTTTATGATTTCCCTTTTCGAGGATTGCCGCCAACGTTGGTCGGCTATTTGGAGCTGGAGACCGACGAATGAAGTTTAAAGTTTTATTTATATTTACATTTTGGGTTTTTGTTTCCTGTAGTATGCTCGATCCGACTTATGATCTGGATGATTCGTATGGGAAACGAATGGGTTGTATTGCCGTGCTTGTTTCGTATAATGCCTGCACGGGAGGCTCAACGGATCCAGATAGGCAGAATTCTTGCCTAACGGAATCGATAGTTGCCGGCGGAAGTTGCTTCGTGAATTAAAAGCGATGACCCGAAGGCGGAGAGATTACTCTCCGTCCTCGAGTAGGTTGTTCAAACTATCCAGAAGAACATCCACTTCCACACCATAGCCCATACAAACTTGCTCGATCGTTTCGAGTTCGTTGATGGAACAATGAGAGCAACCGCCCAAATGATAGCTGGAGAACACTAATCCTGCTTCCGGATGAAGACCGATCGCCTCGCCTACCGTCATTTCTTTAAAAAATCTTGGCTTGACCGCTTCCGACATGGGGGAAATCTCCTAAGTACTGGTTTTCAGTTCCAGTATATAGACTCCCTAGGCCAAAGTCAATTCCATGTTTTTTCAAGAAACCGGCAAATTCTATATTCGGATCGAGGAAAGGTTCGAGTCCTCTCATTATCTCTACAAATATTTCCCCGACGGCTCGGATGAACCGATCCACGGCCATTCCTTTAAGGTAGAAGTTTATCTTTCCGGCCAAAAGAATATCGGGGATGACGGGATCAGTTTCGACTTTTTGACCTCTAAGCGTAAGCTCAAAGAACTAGTGGCTGAGTTAGACCATATTCTGATCAACGATCATGCGGATTTTCAAAAGACCAATCCTACTTCTGAAAATATGGCTCGTTGGTTCTATTATGGCTTAAAGGATAGTGTCGCAGAAGCCAAAGGTAAAGTGGATCGGATCGTGATCCACGAAGGCCCGGAGAACTTGGCATATTTCGAGCCGAATTAACGGTTTTTTCGCACAGAGGCCACTTAGATCGCGGAGGGGGCTATTCATTTTTTGGCTCAGTGTCCTTGCGTGATCTCTATGTGAGACCTTCTACACTTCGGCTTGGCTCGAGGAAAAATAACTCTATATCTTCCCATACGTAAAAAGAAAAACTAAATTAGCCACCGCATAAGAGATCGTGAAATAGAAACCGATCCGTAAAGGGCGGGGAAGTTTCATCACTCCGCAAAGAACGAAGTGAACCGCTAAAAAACAAAGTGCTAAAGTGTTTGTCCAAAGCACTGCCTTGACCGGCTCCGAGTCGGCACCGTATAAAAGGAGAAGCACCGTAGGCAAAAGTCCGAGAAAACTCATGAACCCGCCTGTGGCGATCCAGACCATGAGGATCATTCTGGACTGTCTTTCATCCGGATGTTGGAATACAGAGATGGCTCCCCCGACCACTAATTGGTGTAAAAAACCGTGGAAAGCGTAGACCAAACTTACGCATAAAAATAGGATCGTAGGCAGGTTGAGATGATTCAGGTCTGACAACTGGGAAACTCCGATTTCTTATCGACGCACAAATCTTACGGAACGGCTTTCGCTTCACAACTAATTTACTGTTGACCTTCGATTGAAAAAAACTAGGATAACAGGCCTGGACATGAATCAAATCCTTTGGACTCCCAGTCCCGAACTCATCCAAAACTCAAAACTTACGGAATTTCAAAATTTTGCCGAACAAAAGATCGGTAAAAAATTCCAAAACTATACGCAGCTACATTCCTGGTCCGTTGAATTCCCCGAAAAATTTTGGGAACTCATTTGGGAATTTGCTCCTGTCATCCACTCCAAATCCTATGACGAAGTCATCCAAACCGGAAAAACCTTCAGAGAAACAAAATTTTTTCCGGGAGCAAAACTGAACTTCGCCCAAAACTTACTTCGGAAAAAAGACGATACTATTGCGATCCATTACAGGGGAGAAAGTGGAGCGGAAAAGAGCCTCACTTATTCCGAACTTCATAAAAGAGTAGGAGCACTTGCCGCTTATTTTAGATCGGAAGGATTGGTGCCGGGAGATAGGATCGCGGGACTTATGCCGAATGTTCCGGATACAATTCTTGCGATGTTAGCGGCAACTAGCATTGGAGCCGTTTGGACTTCTTGTTCTCCGGATTTCGGAGTTAAAGGAGTATTGGATCGGTTCGGGCAGATCCAACCTAAAATTTTGATCACCACGGAACGGTATGAATTTAAGGGTAAATCACTTCCACTGGCAAGTACTGTCCAAGAGATCTCTTCCCAACTTCCCGACTTGAAAAAGATTTTAGTTTCAGAATATCCTAGTGTAAGATCTAAAGATCAGAAGAATATCACGGATGGATTTCCGAAAAACGCGATTCCATTAGAAGAATCTTATAGGCCATTGCTGGGACAGGAGCCTGAATTTTTCCAAACATCTTTCGATCATCCCGTGTATATCATGTATTCTTCCGGAACAACCGGGCTTCCTAAATGTATGGTCCAAGGTTTCGGGGTTTTTCTGAATCATTGGAAAGAACTCGCGCTACATACGGATCTGAAAGAGGGAGACGGGATTTTCTATTATACTACCTGCGGATGGATGATGTGGAACTGGCTTGTCAGTTCGCTTTCAATCGGAGCAACAGTACATTTATTCGATGGAAATCCGTTCCATCCCGATCCGGGAGTATTATTTCGGTATGTTTCCGATCGTAAGATCAAGGTATTCGGAGTAGGAGCTAAATACATCCTTAGTTTAGAGAAGGAAAAATTCAAACCGAGTGTGGACCTTTCTTCGGTAAACGTTGTCTTATCCACAGGATCTCCATTGCCGGGATACGGATTTGAGTATATATACGAGTCTTGGAAGAAGGACCTTAGACTTTCCTCTATTTCGGGGGGAACCGACTTGAACGGATGTTTTGCATTAGGAAATCCTAATTTACCTGTACATTCCGGAGAATTACAGTCCTTAGGCCTCGGAATGTCCGTACAAATTTTCGACGATTCGGGAAAACCGGTCCAAGGACAAAAAGGAGAACTAGTCTGTACAAAACCGTTTCCTTCCATGCCTTTGGAATTTTGGAATGATCCGGACGGAAAAAAATATATCGGCGCTTATTTCGATACCTATCCGAATATCTGGAGGCACGGGGATTTTGCGGAAATTCTTCCCAACGGAGGAATGGTCGTGTATGGAAGATCCGACGCTACTTTGAATCCGGGTGGAGTTCGTATCGGAACCGCGGACTTGTATAGTCTGCTCGAAACCATTTCCGAAATCGCGGATTCGGTAGTGATCGGTCAAGAATGGAAGGATGACGTACGAGTGATCCTTTTCTTAAAGATGGCTCCCGGTGCGGTTTTGGACTCAGCATTCGAATCTAAGATCAAAAAAGAGATCAAGGAAAAGGTATCTCCTCGTCATGTTCCGTCTAAGGTCATCCAGATCGCGGATATTCCATATACTCGTAATATGAAAAAGGTGGAGATCGCAGTAAAGAAAACAGTGCAGGGAGAAGCGGTCACGAACCAAGATGCTTTGATCAATCCGGAATCATTAGAATATTATAAAAATATCCCGGAACTGCAAACGGATTAACCCTGGAGCATGAAAAACGTTCCCTGGTTCTTCCAAAAAATCGCTTTTCTCAGATCGACTCAAGTATGATAGATCCTTTTTTTCCCTTGATCCACAGGGGCTAAGAAAATATAAAAGTGTGGTGTTTCGAATATCCGGTATCCTATTTTTGTTTTTGATCCTTTCTCCTGTTTTTCCACAAGCTATCTCCGGCTCTCGTTTGGAGGAGATCCGAAAAAGGGGAGAATTACGAGTCACAGGAAATCGTAACTTCGATCCATTTTATATCTCCGATCCTAAAGAAGGTTTTCCGGGATTCGATGCGGAGCTTGGCAAAAAATACGCCGATTTTTTAGGAGTAAAATACACATTCACAAATCGTCCTGAATTCGAGGATTACGCGGAAGCCATCAAAAGTGGAGAAGCTGATATCGCATTTTCCGGATTGAGTTCTACATTAGAAAGATCTAAAAAAGGGAGTTTCAGTTCTCCATATTTGATTTCTACGCCCGGTGCTTTGGTGAATAAGAATGCACTTCCTCCTCCTCCCGAAGGAAACATTATTTCAACGGTATATTTCAGAAGTGTAAAGGACCTGGATAGTGTAAGCGGGCTTAGTTTTTCTGTCAGAGCGTTTTCAGCCAGTCATGAATATCTATTAAGTGTCTTTCCGAATTCTCGGATATTCACTTACGGTTCCATGGAAAGCGCATGGAATTCCGTGAAAGAAGGGCAGGCAAATTGTTTTGTGGGAGACTCTCTTTATATTAAGGGACTTCTTCTCAAACAAAGAAGTATTTTATCCAATTTTAGGGCCCTCATCGAGCCGGTTCAAGAAAATCATGTGAGCGCTTTGCTTCCCAAGGGTGATGTTTACTTCTTCCGTAATTTCGAATTTTTTCTGTCGGAACTCAAACGAACTGGAGAATTAAAAAGTTTAGAGGATAAGTATTTTAACAATAGCAACTGGGTGAAATAAAAAAGTAGTCTAATCCGTATGGCGACTTTGGCAAAAAGAAAGGCCCAAAATTCTCCCGGACAGATCTATGTGGATTCCAGTTGTATCGATTGTGAGACCTGCAGGATCTTGGCCGGCGATGTTTTCGGAGAAGATCGAACAGGTTCATTCGTTAAAAAGCAACCTGAAACAGAATCCGAAAAATTCCAAGCCTTACAAGCGTTAGTTGCTTGTCCTACCGCTTCCATCGGAACGGAAGATCGTATCGATCTCGCGGAAGCAAAGGCATCTTTCCCGAGACAGATCCAAGACGAAGTCTATCATTGCGGTTTCCATTCTAAGGATTCATTCGGGGCCTTCTCCTATTTAATCGTAAGGGAAGAAGGTAACGTACTTGTGGATTCTCCCAGATATATTCCATCACTTTCCGAAAAAATAAAAAACTTAGGCGGGATCAAATATCATTTTCTTACGCATAGAGACGATGTGGCGGATCACGAAAAATTTCATACCGACTTCGGGACCCAAAGGATCATTCATGAAGGAGATCTATCCGCGGTTCCGAATGCAGAGATCGTGATCAAAGGAAGAGACCCGTTTTCTCTCGGCGAAGATCTATTAGTGATACCTGGGCCTGGGCATACCAGAGGACATTCTACTCTATTATATAAACGTAAATTTCTATTTTCAGGGGATCATCTTGCATTCGATCCAAAAAGAGAAAGGCTGATCGCGTTTAGAAGTGTTTGTTGGTATTCTTGGGAAGAACAAACCAAGTCCATGCAGGACTTGGAAAATTATGATTTTGAGTGGCTTTTACCAGGCCATGGGCACCCCGCTCATACGGATCGGAAACGTATGAGCGAGATGCTTAGGTCCTGCGTTCTATGGATGCAAAAACGTTAAAATGATTCCCTGCTTCCTAAATATTCTTCCTGGCCTGAAAATACGCTCTCCGCGTAGGCAGGAACTCCTCCCCATTTTTTAACCGCTGCCGGTCCAGCGTTATAAGCCAGAAGCGCCTGGCGGATATTTCCCTCATGGGTCTCCAATAAATGGTTCAGATAGGAGACCCCGAGATGTATATTTGTCTCCGGTTCGAATAAGTCCTGCTTCTTGATATTTTTGCCTTCCCAAGAGGCGATCCAGGATCCAGTCCCCGGCATGATCTGCATAAGTCCCCGAGCATTCTTCTTGGATTTGGCTTTTCGATAGAATTCGGACTCTGTTTTGATGATCCCGAGAAGTAGCCCTGCCTTCTCTCCTTTTTGGCAATAAACTCCGCAAGCACTGTCATGGATCCTTTCTGCTTCCTTTTCTACGGTTAAGGAGAGAAGTTCCAGCTCTGATTCGCTAAGACTCGGTCTCTCGGAGCGGATGTATTCTTTGATTTGAGCGGATTCTGGCAGGGAGTTCCTACCAGGAACGCCCTTTCCGATTAGGGAGCCCGCGATTGGGGCGACCAGGGATTGGTAGAGTAGGGGTAACGAGGCGATAAATATGTATCTTTTTCGGATTTTAGGCTGGAGCATTCTCCTTGCCTCCTCTCATGGTGCATTGCACCATCTATGGCCAGTCTTTTTGCGGCGCACTACAGGCCAAGTAAAAAACCATCCGGTTTTAGGAGTTCGGGAAAAAAAAATCGGGTTTTCGACGGAGAATGTATCCCTTAAGAAATTGAAAAGAAGAAGGAGGGCCAAAGGGAACATTTTTTTTTCGGAGTTATTTCCTAAATCTTAACACTCATTCTTTCGCTCTAGTTTTTTCTACTCTTACTGAGTCTTATTCGAGTTACTTGCGAGACCATCTCAACTACAATAAATTTGGAAAAAAATTTCCAAGAGAAGGATAAATCTTTCGGTATAAAAAATTTAAAAACGTAGGTAAGAACATTTAGAAGAAGTTTGGAAATAAATTTACTAACCTGAAATGCGTATTTGTATTTGCGTTCGCTTCTCAAAATGTTTCTCAACTAGAAATAAATATAACATTCGATTTATTTAATATATTTTGGAAAAATAAAATTTTTGATGCAAATTTTTGTAACTGCTTCGTCATAATATTTTAGAACCGGGGACTTGTTGAACGAACAAGTCGAAATAAAAAAAGTAAAAACTCTTTCGCGATGATCGATCCCGCGATAGGGAAAATTTAAAGATACATTACAAAAAGCTAAATCCGTTATTCATCGGATTCGATCTCTAAAAACAAAAACGCCGAGATCGGATATTTTCTGGGGAAAAATAATGAGGGTATCTTTAGCTCTGTCCGTACTATGCCTTATTACATTTACACAATGTACTCAAATGGGGAATCCTTCCAGTGATCTTACTTGGGAGGAAAAACAACTTCTCTGGATAGCATACGGAGAGGAAATGAAAGGCGGACTACAACTCACGAAAGCGGCGGCTCAAAAATGGGGCCTTGGTATTGATGTTTATCCTGCTAAAACCAGGGTGGATAGAATGAGAAACACGATCGCATTTACAGAATCAGGAAAATGTAATGTGGAAGGAATCTCCCCGAAAAACGCAAAAGATTGCCAGCTGTTCTCTTCCAATCCTTTCTATCTTGCGGCTTGTTCGATCAGCGCAACTACCAGTATAGAAAATAGTGTTATTTTTATTTTTAAAGACAGGATCAAAGCGACTGCGGATGCGATGCGGATGGAAGGAAGCACCATCGACGCAAAAGAATATATAATCGCCACCGTTGCCCATGAAGTTGGGCATTGCCTTGGATTACAACATTCTCAGGATCCTAAGGATCTGATGTTCCCGATGTTGACTGGAACTGTGTTCGAACCTAGTAGAACGGAGATGCATGCCGCCCAGGCGCTGTATAATACTTCTTTGCCGCCCGGTTCCGTAGACGAATCCAATCTTTATACGAAACAATCGGACTTTACTTACTTAAAACAGTATACCGTTCCTTCGTTCGCGGTATTCGGAAATATAAATATGGAAGAGGAAGATTGATAACCCCAGAAACGGTAAACACCGATCAATCTTCCTATGGTGTGGATCGAAGATTGCCGGGGATTAAACTCCCCGGTTTTTTTCTAATTTTTCGGCCAAATCTACAAGTAATCTAACGCCATATCCGCTTGGTCCGTTCCCAATCTGGGTTCCGGAAGACTTCTTTCTCCAGGCGGTTCCTGCGATATCGATATGAGCCCAGTCGATTCCCGAGTCCACAAAACGTTCTAGGTATTTTGCCGCAGAAAGACTTCCTCCCGGTCGTCCTGCAATATTACGTAAATCCGCTATATCGCTCTTTAGATCTTCACCGTATTCTTCCCATAAAGGGAGATTCCAGATTCTTTCATCGGAAGAAGCGGAAGCCTCATCCAAAAGACCGCGCAATTTATCGGAATTACTCATCACTCCCGCAGCTTCATGACCTAAGGAAATGATGATCGCTCCGGTCAAAGTTGCCAGATCCACCATATAGTCCGGTTTGTATTTTTTTCCGACGTAAGAAAGGACATCTCCTAGGACAAGACGGCCTTCTGCGTCGGTGTTTTGGACTTCTACTGTGAGTCCGTTATGAGCTGTGTAAACGTCTCCGGGTTTTAAAGCGGCGGCATCCGGCATATTCTCCGCAATTCCGATTGCTGCAATCACCGGAACGGAAATACCTAATTCTGCGATCGCACCGATCGCATGGATCACCGCTGCCGCGCCGCACATATCATATTTCATTTCATGCATGTCTTGTGCAGGTTTGATGCTGATCCCGCCGGAATCGAATGTAAGACCTTTTCCGATCAAAGCTAATTTCTTTTTGGATTTTGCCTTAGGGGGATGATATTCCAAAACGATCATCTTAGGCTTTTTATCGGAACCTTGAGAAACTGCCAGAATTCCGCCCATCTTTTCCTTTTTAAGTTGGGGTTCATCCATCACTGTGATCTTTAAGCCTGCTTCTTTCGCAATCTCCTTGGAACGAGAAACAAATTCTTCCGGAGTGAAATGATTAGCAGGAAGGTGAGCGATATATCTGGCGCCGTTCACATATTTACTGACTGCTCTGGATTTATCCAAACCGGCCTTCGCCGATTTTTCCGCATTAGGATCTTCTAATACGAAACTTACATTTCCGAATTTAACTTTTTTTTCCTTAAAGTCCTTTGCCAAGACATTGATGGGAAATGCACCTAGGTCGATCGAGTTTGCGATCTGATACACTAAAGAAGAAGGGGAAAGAGTTTTGGTCAAAAATCTGGTGAGTTTGATCTCAAGTCCCACAGATTCCCATTTGCGTAATTTTTCTCCTATACTTAAGAAGATCTGAGCCACGGAACGAATGTTGACTTTGTTGGAATTCCCCAAGCCTAGGTAGATAATTCTGTCCGATTCATCTACAAAACTCTGTCCGGATTCCGCAGAGAAGACCCCGGATCTGATCTGATCGGCAAATTTGGTCTCCAGTTCCTTAGGCAGATTATCTTTTACGACAGGAATTACCTTATAGATATTTTTGGAAATGTTCTTCCCTATACTAAAATTGATTTTTGATCTTTCTATTTTCATTTTTTATCCAACGCCTTAATATCTCCGAGGATCTCATCCACGTGACCTTTCACGCTTACCTTCGGATACACTTTCAAAATTTTCAGATCCGTTCCGATCAGGAAGGTGGTTCTGAGAATTCCCATAAACTCCCTACCCATAAACTTTTTCAACTGCCAGACCCCGTAAGCCTCGCAGATACTTCCGTCCTCATCGGAGAGAAGAGTAAAATTGAGTTCTTGTTTTTCGATAAATTTCTGGTGAGACTTAACTGAATCCTTGGAGACTCCGACTACATTAAATCCCTCCTTCTTCAGTCTCGCGAAATTATCCCTAAAATCGCAGGCCTCGGTGGTACATCCCGGGGTTTGGTCCTTAGGATAAAAATATAAAACCAGACCCTTTTTTCCGGATAGATCCTTGAGAGAGACCTTTTCCCCGTTTTGGTTCAGGGTCGTAAAACTAGGGGCTTTGGACCCCGCTTTTAAAGTACTCATACAAAGACAAATGATGGGGAACTCGGCTACTATACAAGATTTTTTGTTTTGTTTCCGTTTTCATAAGGGGAGAAGAAGGTAAAAAGCCTTGCGAAAACCGAAATTCTGTCGATAGTAAAAGTATGGATCCTAAAGAAAGAATGGAACTGATCCGTCAGGGAAATCAGGCCTTCAACGAAGGTGATATCCGGAAGGCCAGGGAATGTTTTCTGAAAACGGAATACAAGGACGGGCTCATTCGTTTAGGAGACCATTTCATGTTCGAAAAAAAAATGCCTATCCTTGCGTACGGTTATTATAAAAAAGCGGGTTATCAGAGAAGGATAGACGAAATTTTCCAAAGGATGTTATGGGCCCTCTCGCAATGGATCGGACCGGATAAGTTCAAAAATCCCGAACCCGAAAGAAAGGCTCCGGATCCGGAAGATTTTGTGGTCCATCCGATCTTAAGACAGACCGCTTTAGACATACTCAAAAAAAACGGAATGTCGATTTAAACATTCACAGGAGCGGTATATTTTACGAAATCTATTCCGATCCCGTTCGGATCCGAGATTGCAAAATGTCTGTCTCCCCATTCCTCTTCCTTTAGATCCAAAAGAATATTTAGATCCTTCTTCTTAAATTCCGAATAAAGCGAATCCACATCCTCGGTTTCTATAGTGATATACATGCCAAATCCTGAATATTCTTTTTGGAAAGCGGGATGTTGGCTTGGAAGGTTCGGAATTAAAAAGGAAATCTCGTGTTTTCCGTTCGGTGTCGAAAGAAGAATGTACCAGTCATTCTCGAAAACGATCCGAAATCCTAGTTTGTTTACGTAAAATTCCTTCGTTTCCTTCAGTTTACTCGTGACGATCCCTGGATTTAATTTCATAAGTTTCTCCTTGTGTATTGAAATTTAACCCGAAACTGGGGATCCGGATTGTAAAAATCGGACAAAGTTCATCGGAATTTTCGGAGAGAAGAAGGGGTAAGTCCCGTGAATTTTTTCCAGTCCTTGATAAAATGAGATTGGTCGTAGAAACCGTCTACTATCTCTAAAGAACCGTTTTCTTTCCATTGACGGAGTACCGTTTGGAATCTGAGTATTTTTGCGAATTCTTTGGGAGAGAGACCTATATTTTCCGAAAACAATCTTCTGAGATGTCTGGACGAAATTTGAAATCCTAATTTTTCCGTGGGCTTTTGGAAATCCGAATACATTTGTTGCAAGGATGTTCGTATTCTTGGGTCCGATTCCAGGGACTTCTTCTTTAGAAGTTCGGAAAAATAAAGATCACATGTCTTAATACGATTGAAAAAAGAATTAGAAATCGCTAATTTTTCTTCCAACTCTTTCGCTTCTTTCGGGAAAATTTCAAAAAAGGGAGAAGTTTGAGCTTTTATTTCTCCAAGATCGATCTTAAAAAATCGACGGATCCCGGAAGGTAAAAACCGAATTCCGAACCAACGGTCACCCGGTTGTATCGGAAAACTTTCCAAGGAGGTAGGAGATAGTGAGATTAAAATAGGATCTTTCCGATTTATGTTTAGGATGAGATCCACACATGCGTCCGGGACAACTTGGTAGGAGCTTGGACCGGATGATCCTGAACTGAATTCCCAATAATAAGCAATATGAGATAGAAGTTCGGGACTTGGAGCGATTTCGGAATAATGTATCCCTAAGTTTAGTTGCAGAGGGTTAAAATCGTTTCTCATATAATCCCCGATCCATCCAATTTACGATCTTCCCTTAAAACCTTCCATAGTTTTATAAACTCCGAAAATTTTATCCGCGATCCAATCGAAAACGGATATAGGAAGTATCCCCCTTAATGCATTGGAAAGATAAATTGTCCAAGGTAAAAGTAATCTAGGTTTTCCTTTTTTCATCGCATTCCAAACTTTCGAAGTCACATATTCGGGAGTCAGAATCGGAGTGAACAACATTCCTTTTACACCTTCGAACATTCCGGTGGAAATATAAGCCGGGTTTACTGTAGTGACCTTTATATGTCCGTAACCGGCTTGGAGCAATTCCAATCGTAAGGAATCGCTCCATCCTGTCTCCGCCCATTTTGAGGCGCAATAAACGCTCATTTTGGGATTGGAGATCAATCCTGCCGCCGAGGATATGTTTACGATCCTAAACTCTCCCGTTCTTTCGGATAACATTTTAGGAAGTAGGAATCTAGTAGAATACATCGGACCTAAGGTGTTAATTGCCATCGTTGTTTCGATGTCCGATTTAGGGTCGTGTTCCCAAAAATATTTTCCTTTTACGATTCCTGCGTTGTTTATGAGTATATCGATCCCTCCCAATTGTGCTTCGATCCGGGAGACGGCCTTTCTAACCTTTTCAAGGTCGGAAACATCTACTGTGTCCGTAAAAATTTTCGTAGTATCCGATCTCAGTTGTTTCGCTGTGTTCAGTAGTACTTTCGAATTTACATCCCAAAGTACTAAGGCTGATGCGTTTTCTTGAACGGAAAGTTCCGCATAAATTTTTCCCATTCCCATTGCGGCCCCGGTGATTAATATTCTCTTTCCCTTTACGGTTTTCATATTATTACCTCGGAAATAGTAAGATTATAATGAATCGACTTTGTTATTCCAGATCGTCTTCATATTTTAGGAATATAGTATCTGAGAAATATCAACGATTATTAATACTTTTGAAAGGATTCGAATCATTGACAAAACCGTATTCGGGTATCTTTCTTCGATAGGGTGGCAGGTAGATTTATGAACTGGTCGATTCTTCCGTTTTTTATGATGTTGTTGGGTGTTTCGGTTTACGCACAAAGAGGGGGTTCTAACAAACCTAGAATGGGAGGGCCGGGAAGTCCTTGTTTTGAAGATAGGCAAAAATACTGCAATGATATCCCGAAAGGTCAGGGAAGGATTAGAGACTGTTTGATGGAAAATTCGGATAAACTATCTCCCGCATGCAAGGAACATTTGGATAAAAGATGGGGACAGAAAAAGTCCTAAATTAAAAGGACATTGGAGACAAAAGCCGATCAAATTCCTTACCTTTTGGAAAGAAATCTTCTATCTCATTTCGGAGGATTCGGGATCTTGTCTTAAAGAATCCTTCCGAAATGTTTCCTAATAAGATCGTATATCCTTTATTTCTCGCATTGATCTCTTCGGTTCTTACTTATTGTTTTTTTTCCGGAAACGATAAAAAGAACGATCCAAATACACGAACGAGTCCGCCGACCGAAAGATTGTATGCTTCTACATGGTCCCAGGACTTTTACGCAATGATGAAGTATGTCCATCTTTACGACGAGATCCATCCGTTTTTATACAACCTGGAAGGTGGTCGCAGTAATACGGGTCGTATACTTTCGGTCTGGAAGAAGGACGAAATAGACGAAAGGATCCGTTGGTTAAGGCTCATGTCTCCGAGGACACTGATCATTCCCACTATCTTTCGTTGGGAAAATGATTTCGAAAAAGTTTCGGATGCGATCGGTCTAAACGGTAATACAAAGGTCAGAGATCTTCATATACAGAATATTCTAAAAGAGATAGATTCATACGGGTACGATGGCATTGATATAGATTATGAAGGGATGACTTGCGAGAAGAAGGAAGTATTTCAGGAATTTCTAATACTTCTTCGGGATGAATTGCATAAAAAAGGTAAAATCCTATCCGTAGCGATACATCCGAAAACTGTTGCTGAAAAACCTTCCGTCTATCCTTGTAAAGGTTTGAAATCTCCGATCCAAGTGGATTTTTACGAGGCTTATAGAGGTCAATTGACCCATGATTATGAGTTTTTAGGAAAGGTTGCGGATAAGGTCAAAATTATGGCCTACGAATTACATCCCCGCAAACAAGGTTTTCCCGGACCTGGGCCCCAGGCTCCGGATTGGTGGATCGACAAAATTTTAGAATATGCGGTTGCTCGTATCCCGAATGAAAAGTTATACATGGCGATCCCGACCTACGGATACGATTGGGCATTACATTGTGAAGCGGAAACAAAATCGGTCTATTATTCTAGGGCAAAGTGGATCCGGGAAAAAATGGCTCCCCGAAAAGAGGAACCCACAGACGTATTAGAAGTTTTTAAAACACAACCTAAAGCGGGGGATTGGATCTATCTCAGACCTTATCTGTATAGACACCAAGGCCACGTATATTCAGATCCTTCTCTCTGGTACAGAATGGGCGGTTGTGATCGGGTCGCATTCTATATGGATCGAAACGCTTTCGAGAAGAAGATGAAAATATTGGATAAATACAAGATCAGAGGATTTTCTTTTTGGCAATTAATAGAAGATAACGATCCCGAGATCCATAAATATCTGGAAGAAAAATTAGGACCCGAACTTTCGGAAACACTTTAAGAATCTTTCATGATACTTCCGGAAATGATCAGTTTCTGGATCTCGCTTGTTCCTCCACCTATCTCACCTAGTCTGGTGTCCCTGTATAGGCGAGAGACTTTATACTCGTCCATATAACCTGCGCCTCCATGGATCTGGACCGCAAGATTTGTGACTTCTCTTGCCGCTGTTGTGGCGAATAATTTGCATGCAGCACATTTTCCGGAAAGGCTCATACTCGGCTTTCCTTCCGATTCGATTTTTTCCATTTCCCAGGCAGTATTATAAGTAAACCATTTTGCCGCTTCGTATTTGGAATAAATTTCAGCGAGCATGAATGCGACACCTTGGTGTTGGTAAATGGATTTGCCGAAACTTTTACGGGTTGCGGAAAAGGATTTAGATTCGTCTAAACAAGCTTTCATAACTCCTAAGGAATAGGCGGCTAAAGAAAGTCTCTCCGCGTTGAAGGTTTGCATCGTTTGTCTAAAACCTTTTCCTAATTTACCTAAAATATTCTCCTCCGGGACTTCCACATCCTCGAAGAATAATGCTCCGGTTGGAGAAGCCTTCAGTCCCATTTTGTCCATTGGTGCCGAGCGAGAGATACCTTTGGAATTTAGATCTACGATAAAATGAGTGAGTCCTTTTTCTTTACCGCTTTCGTCTTGTGTCCTTGCAAGGACCAAACAATAATTCGCATTGGGAGCGTTTGTGATATAGGTTTTTTGACCGGAGAGAAGGTAGCGATCTTTTCCCGATTTTTTTGCGAGAGAAGAAAGACCTGAAACGTCTGAACCTCCGTCAGGTTCGGTGACTCCCAAGGAACCGATAGTCTTACCGGAGATAATATCAGGCAGATATTTTTTCTTCTGTTCAAGAGTCCCGAAATGTTTAATAGGAAGTCCGAATAAGCCTGCAGAGGCTCCTGCGCTGAAAAATGTTGAACCACAATATTCGGAGACGATCTCCATGGCAAGAGTGCTTAAAAAAATTCCCGCACCTTGTCCACCGAACTCTTCCTCGTGTAAAAGACCTAGATATCCTGCTTCTCCTAATCTAAGGTAATGGGACCTAGGAAGTTCCTTAGTCTTATCCGCTTCTTCTGCAAAAGGATGGATCTCCTTTTTGCAAAAATTACGAAAAGATTGTATGAACTCTTGTTCATCTTGGCTTAGACTAAAATCCATTTTTGCTTCCTCGGATCCTGCTAAACTCGAAGAAACATGTGTGAAGGCAAGTAGAATTCCGTTTGTCCGAATATTGTTCGTTAAAGAACCGAACCAAAAGCGGATTTTCGTAAAAAATATATATTCTAAAAAATTAAAATACTATTTTCCTTTAAAAACAGAGGTTCTTTTTCCAATAAGGAACGGATCCCTTCTTGACCGTCTTCCGATCTTAAACAATCGGTCATCAAAGGAACAAGATCGTCTATCGCTTCCAAATTCCCTACTTCGATGGCGTTTCTTGCTTCGGGGCGATTGAGTGTTATACAAAACACGCTACTTTTCTTTTCGACTTGGATATAAGTATACGAATTCATAAAATCCTCCACAATGAGTGGACCATATACTTTCAGATTTTCATTTTGTACCTTTAGATTTTTAGATTTGATAGGAAACCGAATGATAAAAATGGAAGGAAAGCCGGATTGGTTCCGGCAAACAAACATTTGGCTTAAATGGAAACATTTGTCGAACCCATGTTCGGAAACCTAATAATTCTCTTTGTAGGAGGTCCTACAGAAGGTTGACAACCTGGAAGGATAGAGGATAAAGCTTTCGATGACTAATATTCCGACCTACTTTCCGGAACATACCTCTCAGGCGACGGTAATTTGGATTTTAGTTTCATTTGCGATTTTTGGAACTTATCTGGGGGGCCTCCTATGTATAGGGCAGAATATTTTAGAAAGAAAAACGGCTCTCAATCGTTTACTTTCTCTTTTGTTCGTAAGTCTGGGATTATTACAAGGCACTTGTCTATTTTATGTGTTCGGCTTATCTTCTTCATTTCCTAGGATCGTTCTTCTTCACATTCCGGTATTGGGTTCCATCGGTCCTATTCTTTACGGGATCCATAAGATCATTCAAAACTCCGAATTCGAAAAATCCGCATTGGGCTTAAGTCCCAAACACTCTATTCTGCCCGGGATTATTTGGATTTTGTATTTTTTCGGGTCTATCTTTGTCCCTGAGTCACTCAAGGTAGGGATCCGAACATTCTCGGAAACAAGAAGTATATTAGATCTAGTCTTTCTGATCCCTTTGCTCATACTAGCGGCTTATATTGCGGGTTTATTGAGAGGAAGCCGAATATTATTTAAACCGAATGTTTTGAAAGAAGAATGGACTGCGAGAGTTTTGCTCTATATCATTCTTGCGACGATCGCCAACCATTCCGTAGGTGCATTTTTTCTATTGGATAAGAACCCTCTCTTTCTTTTGGTCAGCGCTTCTATGATGGGATTGAGTCTTTGTGTCTCTTATTTGATCGGAAGAAGGTACCCTGCTTATTTCCAAAACCTACAAGAAGTTGCAAGAGTCACCTTCCAAAAATATTCCCGCTCCTTGCTGCAAGGAATGGATATCGCCACTCTTAGGGAGAATTTACTTAAAGCGATGGAAGTCGAAAAACTATACAAAGACGATGAACTGAGTTTGGCGAGTTTGGCGGATGAGATAGGACTTTCTTCTCACCAGCTTTCGGAACTGATCAACCAAGAAATGGGTAAAAATTTCTCCGCATTCGTGAACGAGTATAGGATACGGGAAGCTTGCGAGCTACTCACCAAAAGTAAGGATACTTCTATCCTGGATATAGCCTATGAGGTAGGATTTCGGAGTAAAACCTCCTTTCATAGGGCCTTTCAGAAGGAAGTTGGAGTTCCTCCATCCGAATTTAGGGAGAAAAATTCCGGGTAATCGGTCCCATCCTATCAATTGAAACCGTTTTTGCAGTTTCGGTTTATAGAATGGAACGACGGATCTGAGATATAGGCTATACTCCTTTCCATCAGTTACATTGGAGTAGATATGAATTCCTTGGCACTTGAGCGAAAAAATATTTCGGATCGATTTACCGATAAAGAAAAAACAAAACGTATCATCAAATGGATCCGCTATTCGGATTCTAAACTCAGAAAACGTTTTTCTTTTTTAAAATACCAAAACGCGATCGGATTCGGGATCACTGTGGGTTCCGCTTCGGGAATGATCGTACTCGGAAGTCTCTATGTAATGGATATCATTCCATTCTGGGCTTGTATTATAGGGAATGGGATCTTGGCTTCTTTTCTGCATGAGATGGAGCATGACTTGATCCATAGTATTTATTTTAAAGAAAATCCTAAAATGCAGAATTTTCTATTTTGGATGGTCTGGTTATTTCGTGCGAATACGGTCAATCCTTGGTTCAGAAAAGAGATCCATCTTCTTCACCATAAACTTTCCGGGAACATAGAGGATATAGAAGAAAGATTTATCAGTAACGGAATGCCTTGGGGGATCAGACGTATACTCGTGATGATAGATCCGATCATGGCGGTGGTATTACAGGGACCTAAGATCAGAAAGGACGCGATCCGTTATTTTAAAAAAATAAAGGCTAAGCCGATCAAGGGACCTTATCGTTTAGTATACCTTCTGCTTTGGTACTCATTCTTGATCTGGGGACTTATCTCTTTGATCAACTGGGCTTTCGGAAGTCCGATACAAGAGACCGGAACTACAGCATATATTCATAATTTATTAAATACTGCAGCGGTAGTATATTTGATCCCTTGTTGGCTCAGGCAAACTGCAATTCAGATCGTTTCTTCTAATATGCATTATTTCGGGGATGTGAAAAGTTTATACCAGCAGACCCAAGTATTGGATTCCTGGTGGATATTACCCTTACATTTGTTCTGTTTTAATTTCGGAGCCACTCATGGGATCCATCATTTCGTGGTAACACAACCCTTTTATCTACGACAAGCAGTCGCACCTAAAGTAAAACCCTTCTTAAAAAAATATGGAATTCGTTTTAACGACTTTGAAAGTATGACAAGGGCGAATCGTTACCACAAAGAAGAAATGGATGGTATTGCGATTCCGGCCTAATATTTTAAAGTCGGAAATGGCATGCAAAATTTAAAAGAGTCCCAAAGACCCCAAGGGCAATTCATTCGATCTTTAGACCAAGCGGAAGCGAATTTCTGGTTATATGATCGCGCTTCCTCTATGAATTTTTGTGTAATGGCGGAAGGAGAAGGTAATTTTTCGGAAGAAAGTTTGCGTAAAGCGCTGGACCTTATCCAAAACAAACATGCGTTAGCTAAGGTTCAGATTTTAAAACAAGTCGGACAAGATTCTCATTTATACTTTGCCACCTCGGACAAAAAAATCCCCATTCAAAAAGATCTCTATACTACCGAATGGAAATCCAAATTAGCCAAGGAAACCATCCGGCTTTTCGAGTTGGGAGATTCTCCCTTAATCAGAACCATATTTTATACTTCAGGAAATTCTAAATTTGCGATTGGACTCATCTTCCACCATAGTATTGGAGATGGAAGATCAGGTTGCAGATTTCTTTTAGATGTCCTTCGAGCAAGCACAGGAGAGGCGGAAGATATCCAAGAAGCAGAATATTCTTCCCTCATGGAATTGTATCCGGCAGAAGAGTTGTATAAAGGCGGACCAAAGCCGGAAAAGCCGCTTTCTATTCCTCAATTCTCTCGAAAGAAAGAAGAACAAGATCCTGAGATCATCAGCTTCTATTTGGAAGAAGAAGACGTCGAGTCACTCTTAAAAACTTCCAAACAAAAAAAAATCTCCTTTCATGGGATACTGGGCGCTTCTCAAGTAACGGCGCTCGCTGATTTTTTTGATAGAGGGCAAGAAGGAGTATTATATCTTTCTACTCCTGCGGATCTGAGGCCTCATTTGAGCCATCCGGTGCCTGATTCCGCATTAGGATTGTATATTTCTTTATTCACTACACCGGTGAATATCAGGGATCCCTTCGATATAAAAGCGAAAACGATCATGAACGACGTGAGAGCTCGAATCGGAAGAAGGGAAGGTAGAGCATTTTATGAACTTCTTCCTCCTTCCGAACAATTTTTGGAAAAAGAAGACGGATTAAAACTTTTCCAACTGCTGATGAGCCGAAATCCTCAGTCGAGTCTATTGAGTAACGTAGGGATTATCCCTGTTCTAAGTTCAGAGGAAATAAAAGTAAAAGAACTTTCTTTTACGGTCCATCCCGCTTTGACTCAAACGGTCTTTACTACTGTGACAACCTACGAGAATAGAATGGCAATCAATATCAACTACGACAAAAATCGTTGGAACGAAGCGGATATTTCGCAATTCGCATATTCTTTCCGGAAGAATATACTATCGAATTCGTAAGTCTGCTCCAAAAAGTTTTTTCGCTCCCTATGGGTCGCTCAAAGTCTCTGATGACCTTAATGCAGTTTGTTTGATTTGAAATTTGACTTCGTTTCACTCAGTCACCCAAGCGCAGCGACAATAGGAGCGAGCTTACGACTGTGAGTCGTTGCTATCCAACCGGATAGCAATTACCATACTATTCAATTGACACCAATAGGGTCGCCTCGGGTTTTTTCGCTCCCTATGGGTCGCTCAAAGTCTCTGACGATTTTAATGCAGTTTGTTTGATTTGAAATTTGACTTCGTTTCACTCAGTCACCCCTTCGGGTTTTTTCGCTCCCTATGGGTCGCTCAAAAAGGAAGAATTCTTTTTTTGTTTGTAAATACTCTTCTGCCCAGGATCCAACCCCAGACCAAGATCCCGCAGCCAAGGTAAGATATCAGATTCGGAATGAGGAGAATTTTCACCTCTGCAAGAACGGGAACTTGCATAGTTAAGCCTGCGAGCATTAGAATTGTATGGATTTCCGCAACTCTTGCTTTCTTCTCGTCTAAATATTTGCCCAATCCTCCTCCGGTGATAAATGCCAAAACTCCGAAGATGGCTCCCGTTCTTCCGATATACGCTGAGATGAATTCAAAATTTTGAATATCAGGAAATTGGAATAGAATGATAAACGGGCGAGTAAAAAGAAAACTTAAGGAAACGATCCCCAGATATCTATGAAGTCGTAGTTTGTTTTTGGGAGAAAGTTCCAAGACGAAAAAACTTAAGCGGGATCTCCGCTGCCTACCGGAACAGGTTCGTTTTCCGGAAGTAAACTTAAACCGCCGGCTTCCAATCCAGGATCGGAAACGGTGTCGATCAGGATCGGTTCGGATTTTTTAGAAAGTTTAAAATAATAATATAATGGAACGGAGAATAGAGTGAATGCAAAACCCCAAAGAGCTTCCGCACTTTTGTTATAAAGCAAGGTTCCTATGATCAAAATATTAGAAAGTATGTATAAATAAGTGGAATACGGATAACCGGGGATCTTGAACTCGTTTTTCAAATGTCTTTTTTCGAAAATGACGGGAGTATAAGCAGTGATCGTTGCAAGTAATAAGGTAGAGCAGGTGATCAGATATAAAAGGGATTCGATCTCTTTCACGAAACAAAAAAGGCAGGCATACAAAAACTGAAAGACCAAAGATTTATATGGGCTATGATATTTGGAGTGTAACTTTGCCATACTAGGAAAAAAGAATCCATCTCTCGCCATAGCAAAGTAGATCCTTGAACCGCCGATGATATAAGCGGAAATACCGCCTAAAAATACCCAGCAGATAAACGCAGTAATCAGAATATTCACGCCTTTTCCGAATAAAAATCCGGAAGCAGTAACGCCGATCTTCTCATCTCCCGCTAAAAGTTGAAAAGGAGCCGAGCTCAAATATAGAAAATTGATCAAAACATAAAGAAGAGTGACCAAGGTGCAGGAAACGATGACGGACTTATAGATATTCTTTTCAGGATCTTTCACTTCTTCCGCGACATAAGTGATCATATTCCAGCCCAAATAGGAAAAAGTGACAGGGATCGCTCCCGCCAGCAAAAGATTCCATCCTTGCAAATCGGAAGGGATCAGGGAGAAGGATTCAAAATTTTGAATATTATAATTTCCGAGAGTAAATCCCAAAACTACGAACGCAACCAGTCCTAAAATTTTGAAAGTTGTGAAAAAATTCTGGATACGAGAAGCGAATCCTATCCCGAAAAAATTTACGATGGTAAAAAATAAGATCGTGGAAATTCCCAGGATTTGGGCCACACCCAAAGAAAATGTGATCCCCAAAAACTTGGACTCTAAAAAATAAATGTCCCAGCTCGGATCGAATAAAGTAATGAACGATTTAGAGAACGCGATTGCAGAAAGAGAAATGGATGCCGAAAAATTTACCGAAAGCGAAAGCCACCCGCTTGAGAATGCGACGATAGGGGAGTATGCTTCTTTTAGATAAACGTAGTCTCCTCCCGCATACGGAAAGATACTCGCCGATTTCGCATAACTCATCGCACCCGCAATGGCCAAGAAACCTCCCAGTATCCAACAAAGGAGAGCCCAATTCGGATTGGAGGTTTGGGTCAGTATATAACCCGTAGTGATAAAAATCCCCGGTCCCACCATAGAACTGAACATGAGAGAAATGGAATCATAAAGATTAAGGGAGCGGCGAAGTTTCATTTTGAGTTTTTGGTCAAGATAGTCCTTTTGCTTTCGCTCACAAGACATTTTCGAGACCTCTTTCATTCACTCATTATAGGAGGTAATACGAATGATTTATATCAGTATGTTCGAACTCTTACAAATGATTTGGGCGGCTCCTCGCATTGCTCGGACCGGGCTACTACGGGTTCGCGCATCCGCGCTCATCCAGGCTTCGCCTGGACTAACGCCCTTCGTATCCCTGCCGCAGCGACCCATAGGGAGCCGGTGAGCAATTATGGTGCAGTTTGTTTGATTTGAAATTTAGCTTCGCTTTGCTCAGCTACCCTTCGGGAATCTCACTCCCTATGGGTCGTTCGATTGGCAACGACCTTGCGAGCGATCCGTGGAGAGCGAGCAAGCTCGAGATAGACGGAGGCGTAATCGAGAGCACCCCAAGTTTATTCGAAGCGAGTCGGTGGGCGAAGGCCAAACGAGAGGAAAGTT
>NZ_ANIJ01000013.1 GCF_000347035.1 Leptospira sp. B5-022 | reverse complement strand
ATCATAATACCTTGCATTATAAAAATAGAAATTCGTCTCTCTGTCCAACTCCTGAGAGTTATATTTCGGAGCAAAGTCCAGAGTTCCTCTCTGGACAAGAGTCTCTCCATAAGGCTCATACTGCATCCTTGAGAGAGTATGAGCTCCTTCATCCAATACATGAGCTACTGAATCTACTTGGTCTGTTAAGAAATACGCAGTGACTCCATCTTCATTCAGAGCAGCGATCCGGACTCCGTTTAGATAAACGTTGTTGATCGAACTTAAGATATTTGTTTCTTCCGAGTATTCGAGTCCGTAGAATTTACTTGGATATAGGATCTCTTGGTTTTTGAAGGAAGCTCCACTTGGTACTAATGCTTTCTTACGAACCCTAAATCCACCTTCATCATACCAGTAATTTCCAATCGTTGTGCTCAGTGCATCTTGGACCTGGGTAATCCTGTTTTGAGAATCTACTGTGATTGTTTTAGTGAGATCTTTGAAGTTATCTCTCTGGTAGGTCATGTTCCCGGAGGAATCGTAACTCATGACCAGACGATTGTTTCCACTTTGTGTGGAATCTATATGTGTGACTTGGTGGTTGGAATATTGGTAATTCCACTCGTCTACGAGTGTGTTATCGTTAAAGTTATGATTTCGTTTTGCGGTTAAGTTTCCATTCTTCGCGTAGGCAAAACTTTGGCGGAATGTTTTTGTATAATTGTCCGCCGTCTCTTGGTATTGTCCGTCAGCTGCTGTGAGTCTGTTTAAGCCATCGTAGCTATAGTTATACGCGGTTCTATATTCTGAGGATGTGTTTGTGATCCCTGTAATATTGTTTCTGCTATTGAATGCGTAGACTGCATCTTGCAGTATTTTTGTGGTTCCGTCCACATCTCCGACTGAGTTGATCCGAACGAGTCTTTGTTTTATATCGTAGGTGTAGTTGGTTTGGACTCCGTTGCCGAGACCAAATCCTGCTGTTTGTCCGAATTCGTTGTAGGTGATATTTTCTACGATGGTTTTATTACAAAATCCTGGAATGATGCCGTTTGTATTGACTTGGACGGAAATCCCTGTGATATACCCTGCGGTTCCATAGGCATAACATGCTTTCATCCTGGTATGGCTGACCGGATGTTCCGGATAATCGATGGAAGTCACACGACCTAGTAAATCGTATTTATATTCCGTAATATACGGTCCGTCTGCCAGTTCGATCGTTAGGTTTTTGATATTTCGGGTTTCTTTTTTGGCGCGGCCGAGTTTGTCGTAGCTGAATGTTTTGATCTGAACGTTATCTTCTACTCGTACTAATTTTCCGAGTGCATTCTCTGCTCCGGATCCACTATCGTAATCGAAGTATACGGTTCCATCCGGTGTGTCTTTGGTAAGCATTCTTCCGAGAGAATCGTATGTAAAACTTGTAGTAATGCCGCGAGCATCTATGCTTTGGGTGGTATCTCCGAATGCGTTATAAGAAGCGGTGCTTACCCCGAAATCCGGATCGCTATTTTTTTTCAATCTTCCGAATGCATCATACAACCAATAGGCTTGGTTTTTGCCGGAAGTATCTTTTGCATTGATCCCACTTGTATCACAAGACAAAGCACCACCGTCATTCAGGTCCGACTTTTTGATCATCTTTCCTGCAAGATCAAAGCAGAAACCGATCTTTGCATTGGTCCCATCAGAACCAAAGTCTTCTATATATAAGACCTGACCTCTTCCGTCTTTTACGGTCCGTTTGCTTGTTCCACCGCTATGTGTTTCTACAGTTTCAAAAGGATCGTTATAAGTTACGGTTAACGTAGTTGCTTCCGTTTCTCCGGCCGCAACGGGTAGGATCGTTTTCCTGGCTCTTCCGATGGCATCGTATTCGATATAACTTGGGTTTCTTTCTTGGGCATGTAACACGAAAGTATCGATCTCGCCTGCGTCTGCCCAATCCGGTTGTCCGGAGCGAATGACTTGGCCGTTTCCGTTATACGTGATCTTTCCGGATCTTACGAATTGTCCATTCGATCCTGTTTTGACGGTATGGACCACTCTTCCCATTCCGTCTTTGTAACTGCGATGTACAAAACTTGGATCTGCTCCACCGGTGGGGAAGGTTGTTTTTGCGCTGAACGGAAAACTGGAACCGTATTCATACACTGCAAGGACCTTGATCCCGGTATCCGTATCCGCACTGGATTCTACAAGTCTTCCGAAATCATCATATTCAAAATACGTTTTATTCCCGTTCGGGTCCGTCGAATCATCCGGAGAACCGAATGCTTTTCCATAATTTGTGGTGTATCTGGTCTTGAGTTGGAGAGAACCACCGAAACTGGTTTGTTCTTTTACGAACTGATGCAGTTGATCATCATAAACGTAGGAGGTCCCACGATTGGGACTCGCACTTACGTTCTTTTCTACGGTTTTATTTCCATATGTATCGTATTCATATTCCGTAATGTTGGCAGGAACAGAAGGAAGTCCGCTTCCGGTATAAGTTACCGCATTTCGAGTCAGATTCCCTTGGGAATCGTAAGTAAGATTACTTGTGGTTTCATGAGAAGAACCGGACAAGGAAACAGTTTTCTTAGGTCTTGTCTGGTTCGTCGTAGAATCCGTTTCAAAATCCGTGACTGAAGTAAAACTTTGAGAAGGATGAGCAGAATCCGCATAATGATCCGTACTTACATCTGTCTTCTTAGTTAAATTATATCCGTTAAAGACAACGGAACCTTCGGAAGTAGTGGTCGCTATTCCATTGATAAAATTCTGGGTTTTACTCAATCTCGCAAGATAGCTGATCTTCCCCGCAACGGTTTCTATCTGCTGGATCTCATACGTTTTTTTAGAAGAACCGTAGTCCTTATTATCCGAGCCCAGGATATGCATTTCCTTCTCGGCGCCCGCGAGTGCTCGGTTATGCATAAAATTGGAATAAGGTTGGCTGAAGTAACTATGGATCGTGCGAGAACCGGTGGCATCGGTCATCGTAAATTCAGTAAAACCGAATGCATCCGTTTCCTTTTTGCCGTTAATGAATGCGGAGAAAGAAACC
>NZ_ANIJ01000012.1 GCF_000347035.1 Leptospira sp. B5-022 | reverse complement strand
CCGCTTCGAGCTTGCTTACGCAACTCTCGCTCGGGCTACGCCACATTTCGCTTTGTCACTCGTCTTGCTGGGCAAGCCTCGTGCCAAGTGCTTGCGCACTCGCGAAACGTCGGAACACCTTGGTCGTTATGCGAAAACGCATCAAATAATATCCTCAATTAACTAGTATGAAAAATCAAATTGGCATTCAAGACGCTACACCTAGCAAAGCAGTGTTTAGATCAATTATTGCAGATTACGATGCAAAAGCTGCCTTATGTGAGTTGATAGATAACTCAATTGATGTTTGGTCTCTAAAAAGCTCTAAGAACTCATTAAATATTGATATCAATATAGATATTCAAAGGCAAGTAATCAAAATAACAGACAACGCAGGAGGTATTAAACAGGATGATCTTCATCACATAGTAGGCCCAGGACATTCTTCGAATGATTCGAATAGCCATATTATTGGCATTTTTGGTGTAGGTTCGAAAAGAGCAGTCGTTGCATTATCTCCTTACACTACGATTAAATCTAGATATAAAAAAAATCAAACCTGTAGCGTAGAGATTACGGACGAATGGTTAAAAGACGAAGATTGGAAGTTTCCAGTATATGAAGTGACCAATATCGCAGAAAGTTCAACTGAAATAGAAATGACTAAGATTAGGGACATACTAACCGGACAATCTGTGCGTGATATTAAGGATCATATTTCCGCAATTTATGGGAAACTACTAACAAGTCAGTCTATTATATTAAAATTAAATGGAGAGCAACTAAAATCATCTCACTTTGATAAAGAATGGTCTTTTAATCCGGATGTTCCACCCCAAGGTTATGATTGGCCGGTGAAAATAGGAGGGGAAAAAGTAAATGTTAAAATTTCCGGGGGTCTCATAGTAGAAGGGGGAGATTCTGGTCATGGGGAATATGGGGTCTATGTTTATTGTAACAATAGATTGATTGTAAGATCACTTAAAACTCCAGAAGTCGGCTTTACAAAGGGACAAGTAGGAGTTCCACATAACTCAATTTCATTAGCTAGAGTAATCGTAGAAATCGAAGGACCTGCCGGACAAATGCCTTGGAATAGTAGTAAAAACGGAATAGATACCAAACATAAAGTATATCAATTACTTAGAGATAAGCTAATTGACGTTATTAAATATTATACATCTGCTTCTAGGAATTTATTCCCAGAAAGAGAAACAAAAGTAGCACCATATAAAAACGGTAAAATAAGCTTTGAGAAAATTCTTTCTGTATCTGAAATTGAAAAATCTGCCTTCCCAGAAATACCGAAATTAAAAAAGAGAAATTCAGATAAGATAAAAGATTTAAATCAAGCTCTTGCTAAAACTGCCCCTTGGGTAGTGGGAACTTATGAAACAGTCGTATTAGCGGAAAGTATTAAATCTAAGAATTTCGAGACCAAAAATAGAATAGTTCTTATATTACTTGATAGTTCGATAGAAATTGCATTTAAGGACTTCTTAACCTATAAGGTAACTTCACCTCAATATTCAGATTCAGCTTTAGCAAAAATATTTGCTCAAAGAAGTTTGGTTCATCAAGAAATTCAAAAATACTCAACTGGACTTTTAGATGCTTCAGATTGGTCTAAATTAGATTACTATTATCGGATGAGATGCGATTTGGTCCACAGGCGAGTTTCGGCAACTGTTTTGGATAGTGATATTTCAAAATTTACAGCTTTGGCCAAAAAAGTACATAAAAAGCTTTTAGGGGTCAAGTATCCATCTCTTAAAGAATGATGCGTCATCGCATAACTTTCGAGTTGGCGTTACGCTTCGGGTTTGCTTCGCAACCCTCGCTCCAGGCTTCGCCACATTTCGCTTTGTCACTCGCCTTGCGGTAGCAAGTCTCGCGCCAAGTGCTTACGCACTCGCGAAACGTCGCCAACCCTTGGTCGTTAGGCGCCATCACAAATGATACTTGTATATGCTTGATATAAATTGGATATTTTATGACTGAGGAAGATAAAGGCGGTTTGTTTTCGCTTTTTATATTATTTTCGCTATTCTCTATTTTTATGTCGCTGCCATCGAAAGTCGAAGATAATGAGTTCTTTGTTTTTTTTCCAGATTATTATTGCTTTTACGCGGAGACTAATAATGAAACTGAAAAAGGTGTTTGTGGTCTTCGGTTCAGCGAACGAATTGCAGTCGAAAGAGTAACATATGTTGGAATCTACTATATTAAGATAGAAACTGTTGGTTGGAATAAAATAACATTTAACAAAAGTAATAGAATAATTACCCGTTTTAGTAATTCTAAAATAGAATACTTTGCGTACGCTGTTTTTGCTATCGTTTGTATTGTGATTTTATTATTAATGCTTTTCAGGAGAAAAAAGTGACGGCGCCTAACTTTCGGTGCTTCCGCAGCGCTGCGGGCTTGCTGCGCAACCCTTGCTTGGGCTACGCCACATTTCGCTTTGTCACTCGCCTTGCAAAGCAAGTCTCGTGCCAAGTGCTTACGCACTCGCGAAACGTCGGAACACCTCGGTCGTTATGCGACATGTTTGTTAAAAAATGAAGAACTCAAAATTTGAAAAAATTAAGCTACTTTATGAAACCAATTATGACGAGTTAAATCGAGCTCGTGATTGGCCATTAAAGGTAAATGTTTATATATCTATAATCTATGCTGGTTTAGCAACTACCATTGGAAATATATGGATAGATTTTTCCAAAGCCAACTCTTGCTTTAAGTGGTTTGTGACTTTAATCATACTATTTATCTCAGGTTACACAATTTATGTGATGTATCGACAGAATATTCAATATGAGATCTACCGGGGAATACAAAGGAAGCTCCAAAAAATTATCGGTATAGAAAAATGGAAGATTGATAAAAACTCTATTTTCAATGATTCATGGGTAGATTCCGATGCACCCGTAAGAAAGATTACTTACGGATGGTTTTATTATTGTTCCATCATTATTCTCTTATCAATCTTTTTGTTCTTTCTAATATGGTTTGAGTAAGTGAGGGGATCCATGAATAGCAATAAATTAATAGAAATTGAAAATGATCTTAAAGAATTTAGAGATTTTTTCTTTGAGAGTCAACTTTTAGAAAAAGAGAAATCTCTTAAAGCAAAGGTTCCATACAAATCAATTATTGCTATAATTTTAGTCGGCTTTCTATTTGGCGTATATGAAAAATTTGATATTGGATGGATGTTCTCATTATCAATAGTTTTTACTATCTGGTGGAAGATAGATCGAGATAATCTTAAGCGCGATGTTGATTTCTTGAAAAGCGCAAGAAATAGATTAATGTTAATTGAAAAAAGTTTAAAGTTTACATCCATTGATCAATCTAATTGAATCTCCTCCAATATAACAAACACGTCGCATAACTTTCGCCTCTGGCGTTGCGCTTCGGGTCGCTAACGCGCCCTCGCTCCAGGCTTCGCCACATTCACTTCCGTCACTGCGCTTGCTTGTGCAAGCTCGCGCCGTCGTGAACGTCGCCAAGGCTTGGTCGTTATGCGCAATATTCAAAAATTTAACTATATTTGGACAATATGAATATCGAAACATTACATCAAATCGGATTGGTTTTTCAAAAGGATATCACTAATAGCAAAGCTTTGAACCTTTTGAATGAGTTGGTAGAGAATCTTACTAATTTAATAAATCAGCCACAGCAACCTGCTTTTCAGCAAAATGTATCAAACATTCGTATTAATCTAAGGAATGCATTGAATACTTCAACGATGAACGCATATTCGCCTTATTGGAAACAGGTTTTAGATGAAATAGGATTTAAAGATTTGCGAGGAAACGAGTTAGGAAATCGCATTGAACAAATTTTTTTACAAAACTCTATAACACCGTCTATCGTGCTTCAAGAGATCAGTAATATTCAGGGGAGTTTGAGTAAACGATATAATGCTTTGGCGTCTTTAGTGAAAAATTTCCAAGTATTAGGAATAGGTAAAGCGGAATTAAATAATGCGGAAAGTGAAATGGCAGTAATGATACCTCGGGCTGCAGTAAAAGAAAAAATAGACTATTTTATTAAAGAGCTAGAGGAAATCAAAAGAATAGTAAGTGATTTTAACGAATTGGCATTAGGGTCAAGGCCAGAAATAGAGCTTAAGACAATAGCTTCATCTGAATATCAGATTTTGTTAAATATTTTACCAGTCACTGCTACTTGTTTAATTATTAGTATAGAAAAAATTGTCAAAATCTATAAAGATATCTTAGATATTCGAAAAGCACATAAAGAACTAAAAGATAAAGGTGTTCCCGCAGAAAATCTAGCAGGTGTTGAGGATTACGCAAATAAGAGGATGGAAGAGGGGATTGCAGAAGGAGTGAGAGAATTACTTTCATCTTTTGGACAAGATATTGCTCCTGGAAGAAGGAAAGAGATGGAAATATCTTTAAAATACTCCATGAATAAACTCTCTAATCGTATTGATAAAGGCTTTAATTTTGATATCAAAATGCGCCTTGATGAGAAAAAGGCAGATGCTGCCGAGCAAGGAGAGCCTGAAAGCGGTAAAAATTCCGAATATTACAAAACTATTGAAGAAAAATCGAAAGAACTTGAATTCCTTAAATTGTCTGGTGACAATATTTTAAGTTTGCCTGAATCAGACAAGAAGGATGCCTGATAACGGATACTTTGAATACTGCGCATAACTAACGCCTCTGGCGTTGCGCTTCGGGTCGCTACGCGCCCTCGCTCCAGGCTTTGCCACATTCACTTCCGTCACTGCGCTTGCTTGTGCAAGCTCGCGCCGTCGTGAACGTCGCCAAGGCTTGGTCGTTATCTGCCATGCCGCGTCCCCTCATTTTAGCGCCTGCCGTCCATGGCAGGCTTAATTCTTTGGAATTCTAAAGTAAAAAGTTCTTCATTTTTCCTATTCCTATTGAAAGTAATTGAGTGCATTCATATTTATATCAACAACGCATATTTTAGAAATAATGGATAAGAGTTAGGTTCTATGCAAGGTAAGTTTAATTTTATAACGCTTAATAAAGTATTATTAAGAAATTTTACATTATATAGTAAAAAAGGCAAGGTGTATGAAGTAAACGAAGAGATAGATAAGAAGGTTTACTGCTTAGCCGGAGCAAATGGGCTAGGTAAAACTACATTTTTAAATGCGATTAATTTTGGCTTAACTGGAATTGTTTTAGAGCCAGATAAAGCAGTCTTTTCGCCAAGTGAAATTGTTAAGTTGAATTATAAATATACTGAACGATATTTCGGTGGCAGGATCAGTAGCTCCGATGCGAAAAAATCAGA
Source organism: Leptospira sp. B5-022 (assembly GCF_000347035.1). Classification (GTDB taxonomy): domain Bacteria; phylum Spirochaetota; class Leptospiria; order Leptospirales; family Leptospiraceae; genus Leptospira_B; species Leptospira_B cinconiae. The sequence continues at coordinate 6,835 of NZ_ANIJ01000012.1, read as the reverse complement.
GATCGAAATTTTGTTCAATGTTAACGGAAAATACTGTCGAATCATAAGAAATTTCTTTCAAAGGGAAGAACTACGATTATTCGAGGTATTCGTTATCCAAGATGGAAAGAAAGTTTCTCAAATTCAGGATAATGTAAAAAGCCCAACTGAACTTAATGAGTTGTACCAGAAATTTATATGTATAGAGACCGGCTTTTCAGATTTTGATTATTTTCTTTTTTATCAATTATACGTACTTACGTTTGATGAAAACAGAAGAATGATTTTTTGGGATGACCGTGCTTCTCGACACGCGATAGCTATCGCTTTCAATTCTGATCCGGAAGATGCGAATAAAATTGCTGATTTAACTAGAAAAATTGAAAAGCATGATTCAAATGCAAGAAATGCAAGATATCAAGCTAAACTCATTGGGCGTAAAATTGAAGATCTGAAGCCGGACGATAAGAAAAAGAAAATAAAAGATGTAGAAAATATCGAAGATGAATATAAAAACTTATCAAAAGATCTAGAAAAACAAGAAAGAATTCTCAATAATATAAATATAGAACATGATAGTATGCTAAAGAGGCAGAGCTATCTAAACTCAGAGATAATGCATCTCAAGAACGAGCATTCAAAATTATTTTCTCTATATTCAAAGCCGCGCTCGAAGCTTGTTGAAAATACAAATGTTCGTATGTCTCTTAGTAAGCAAGAATGTTGTCTATGCGGAACAGTCGGAAGTTACATCGTAGAAAGCATTGAAAGGAATATTCATAAAGATAGCTGCCCATTATGTAATACTGTAATTAATGAATCAACTTCGATTGAGCAAAGTAGGTTACTGAAGTCGATTGAAAAAAACGACGTCCTAATCTCTGATAAAGGCAATGAATTAGATAATCTGACAACCGAGATCGAAACTAAGGCACTCGAATTAGAAAAGGCAGAATTTGAATATAATATGGCTAAAGAAAAGTTAGAAGAATTTATGAATGAGTTTTCATCTGTATCGTTTATAGATTCAAGAGATAACGGGATAGGTGCATTATTAGATCAATATGAAAAACAATATGATTCTTTTGTCAAAGAATCAAAGGACGAATATAAGAAACGAGATTTGTTAAAGCCTGACTATGCAAAGTTATTAAAGAAAGTGGAAATTGCATATAGAGAAGCTGAAAAGTCTTTTGTTCCAATATTTAAAAAGCTCGCGAAGAGTTTTATTGGCCAAGATTTGAATATTCAAGTTAAAAGAAGTGATAAAACTATAAAATTAGTTTTAGAATTAAAAAAGACAGCTCGAACTGAATCTTTCCAGCTTTCGGAGAGTCAGCGTTTTTTCTTGGATATTGCCTTACGAATGGCACTTTCTGTTTTTTTATCAAAAAAGAACTCCCCTGCGACGATGTTTATCGATACTCCTGAAGGTTCTTTGGATATTGCTTATGAAAGTAGGGTAGGTAATATGTTCGCACAGTATGCAACAGATTATGATCAAAATCTTTTCCTGACAGCAAATATTAACCCGTCTCGTCTGCTAATATCTCTCGCCGAAGAATGCGGGAAATCTAAGATGCAATTTCGTAGAATGTTGGACTGGACTGATTTGACAACGGTTCAGAAAGAAGGGGAAGGCCTTTTTCAGCAAGTTTATCGAAACATTGAAAAAGCATTGTTGAGTAAGAAATGACTATGATTAAATCAATTACACCTGAAGCATTCTTTGACAGTTTATCGTTAGGTCACAAATTGGATGGATACCTGGATGGCTTTAAATTAGAAGAGATTTTTCTTTTTTCATATTTTTCTTCAATCCTATATATTTACGCCGGTAATTTATTAGCAACTTGGCCGCACAGATACATAGTAACAAACGGTTATCCTTTTTCTGAAGAGTTGCGTGAGGCAGTAACTCGACACGTGCAGAACGGTTTGTTTGAGAAAAAGGGGGAATTTTATACAATCTCCGGAAGAGGAACTGATGAATTTAATAGATTTAAAGTTCTCCCCACATTACAAATTCGTGAGAAATTTTTAAATGCTGCTTCTGCCACTAGCATACTTGTCCCTTATTCAAAGACTCTAAGGGCCCTATTGAGTGAACCTGAAATTAAAAAGGCAGAAGAGCTTGAAAATGAATCATGGCTAACTCAGACAGAAGTTTATGAGAAATTCACTGAAATTAGCGCTGTCGTTGGAGTTTCTGTTAAGGATCTAATCATACCAGCGATCACTTGGATAAATTATCTTGATTCGCAAAATTTAGAAGGAGTTTGAAAAAATGAATAATCTTGCTCTACGAAAGCAATTGACTACTGGAAACTATCCTCTTCAAGCATATAAAATTTTGGGTGATGAAAAAGGTGCAACATTAACGGCAACCCTTATTGAATTTATTACTGATGTTTATCGGGGCTTAGAACCGAGTCACTATCAAGGAAAACTGCTTATATTTATAACCTTGGATGATTCAATACCGATTGATACAGCTAATGCAATAAAGTTCTACGATAAGAATATTTTGATTAATAATACTTCTCGCACGATTGCAATTCAACTTTTTCAGAAAGAGGATTTTCCGTTGATTTGGCAAGGAGAAGATACTGAACAAGTGATTAACCAGCGCAATGCGATAACGTATCTCTATGAAAATAGAGTAGAATGTTTTTATGTTAATGGGGAAAAAATTGATATAGAAAATTATCTAGGCTGTGCAAGCACGTTTTCTTTGCATTATCAACATTTGCATGAAGCTTTAGAAAATTATAAAAAGGAAAAAATTCTTCACTCTTCTTGCTCAATTTTTCAAAGGGCTTGGTTTGATTCAACTAGAATTTATTTCAAGAACGCCCCGGAGGACACTATGCAAGAATCTCTTAAGGAATATTTAAGTAGTTACATGCGTGGCGTAGAAGTGAGTAGAGAATGCAACTTAGGAGGGGGAAAACCCGTAGACATTAAAGTCAGCTGGAAAGAAGCAAATCGTGCAGCGATAATTGAAGTCAAATGGCTCGGATATTCAAGAGCGGAAAATTCTATTACAACGAAATATTCGAATAGCCGCAGCAACGATGGAATGGAACAACTTAAAGAATATATGGATTTGGCAAATCAAGATTGGCCCAGCTGCATAACAAAAGCATATCTAGTGGTTATTGACGGTAGAAGAAAGGGCGTTGGTTCTACCATTAGGACATCAATTTCTGCCCAAGATGGACTGCATTTTGCAGAAATTGAACTAGACATTGAAGAAGATAAAAAATATTTTAATAATATAGTCGGATTTGAAATGCCATTCAGAATGTTCTCTAGACCGGTTTGCGTTTAAAGATGTATTATAATTTAAATACTGATTTTTCCTTAAAAGATAGCGGTTATTCGAATTATGATGATACGACGTCGATGCCTAGACACAGATGGTATTATTATAAAGAAGGATTTTCTCCTAGATTAGTAGAATCAGCAATCGAGCAATCCTATATTACTAAAAAGGATTTAATTATTGATCCATTTAATGGAAGTGGGACTACAACGTTGACTTGTTCGACCAATGGATTCAGGTCAATTGGTCTTGAGGTAAATCCATTCACTTCTTTTTTATCTGATACAAAGATAAAGAGTGCCAAAGTTAAAGATATAAGGAACTGGAAAGTTAAACTATTTAAATCTGTTGAGAAGGGTGCTCTTTCTCCGTTACTAGGTTATTCAACATTTTCGAAGAGAAAGAACCTATCAAAATGGCTATTTAATGATTCCGTTCTTAATGCTTTTGAAGGAGGTTGGCGCTTTACGAATTCAATTCCCGCATATAATGTTCGTAAACTTTTTAAACTTTCACTTATTGCGTCTGCAATGCAAAATTGTAATGCAACTAAAGATGGTAAATGCCTTCGTTATAATGATAATTGGTGGAAAAAAAAGTTTAATAAAAATTCTTTTTTAGAAAATTTAGATACGAGCCTCAATCATATTGAAGAGGATATACTAAAAAAACCAATTCTTAGCCCTGGTACAATAATTAATGGAGATTCTCGGATTGCTTTAAGTAAATTAAATGGGTTTGACAGATTTAAGTTATGTATTACTTCCCCACCATACTTGAATACATTTGATTATACAGATATCTATCGACCTGAACTGTTTTTGGGTAAATTTATCGATCAAACTATAGGTTTACAAGGGCTCAGATTATCTACTATTCGCTCTCATATACAGGTAAAATGGGAGAAACCGAAGTTAAATGATTTTGGTCTTCTATACAAGCAAACAATACGGTATCTTCAGGATAACCGTGAAAACTTGATGCATAAAGATATCCCTCTGATGGCCCAAGCATATTTTGAGGATATGTACAATATTTTTAAACTTTTGAAAACAAAGGCGGCACCAAATGCTTATATATGGTTTGTAGTTTCAAATTCTGCATATGCAGGCCATGAATTACCTGTCGATTTGATTCTTGGAGATATAGGTTCGAAGGCTGGCTGGTATTTGAAGGAAATCGGAGTATTAAGATATCTAAAAAAACGGAAAACTAAATATAGCACCAATGTTCATGAATTGCGTGAAAGCGTAATTATTTTTTCGAACAGGAAATTTTAAATTCTGATATATAGCTAGTCCTGACTCTTACTATGCGGTCCACCTGAAACCCGAACACTTCGCGATCGGGACGCAGATTCTTCACTTAACCTGCTCTAACAGCCCTCGTTAAAACTGCTTCGCAGATTTTACTCGGGCCTTCTTCGGTGATTTAATAACTTCATTTGTTGTAAATACTGAGTAAAAGAAGAAAGGAGATTTTTTATAAATCTTCATAAACTTTAAAAACTCATCCATATACAACCTACATTTCCCGGATTCTATCTTTGAAACCTGACTTCTGTTCCTTTTTATCATTTTACCTACTTGTGCTTGAGTAAGATTCGCTTCAATCCTAGCGACTTTAAGCTGATGATAGAATGCTTTCTTTTCTTCATCGGAAATTCTTCTTACGATTTCCGATCTAGGCCATTTTCGGACAATACTTTGAGACTTGTTTTTAGATTTTCTCGTCATAAAGGAACCTTTTTGAGCAGAGATTCGTAAAGAATGTATGCCCCACGGTATACTGCGTTCACTTTTTGTCAACTGTGCCGCAATATACCGTGTGTGGATTTCGAAGAATTTTTATTAAAAGTCGGGAAAAATATTCAAAAAGTTCGGAAGGATAAAGGACTTACTCAGGAAAATATGGATGAAGGCGATTACGCCGTTCCTGTAAGGACTCTACAAGATATTGAGGCGGGTAGGGCTAATTTCACTGCCAACTCAATTTTCAAGCTTTCGAAACGATTAAAGGTTAAACCAAGAGATTTACTGGATATCTGAAAATCGTAATTTTATTGGCATTCCCTAACCGGCTTCGCCTTCCTTGGCTACGCCGGTTAGAATTCGGGGCGCGGCACAGCAGATAACTTTCGCCTCTGGCGTTTCGCTTCGAGTCGCTACGCGCTCTCGCTTCAGGCTTCGCCACATTCACTTCCGTCACTGCGCTTGCTTGCGCAAGCTCGCGCCGTCGTGAACGTCGCCAAGGCTTGGTCGTTAGGCGCACATCCGATAAATTCTTTTTTTATACTTTAGGGTTAAATATTTTTTGAATATAACCGTAGTGAATCTTTCTTAGGGTTAGTCCGCTCCTGAGATGCTCTGGTGCCGAGATTTGAGTTTCATCCTGCTAATTAGATTGCAAAGAAAGTCTTCAACTGATGCCGTATTCGGAGCGGGGATTTGCCATCTGAAAACAGAATTCTGCGGTAACGGCAAGTTGCTGAATTAGCAAAACGCAAACAATTGAATGCACCGTGTTTGGATCGGACGTCGCCTAACTTCCGGTGCTTCCGCAGCGCTTCGAGCTTGCTTCGCAACTCTCGCTTGGCCTTCGGCACATTTTGCTTTGTCACTCGCCTTGCATGGCAAGTCGCGTGCCAAGTGCTTCGCACTCGCAAAACGTCGGAACACCTTGGTCGTTATGCGTAATTGCGCTTGAAATAATTTACTAAATACGTTAGCTGCTATATTTTTACCCATACATATTTTATGGAGGAGCGCAATGAGACTATTAAGAATAACGATCCTACTTATCTTACCATTGTTGGTTAGTATAGAATGCACTTGGCCGAAAGTCAGACAAGATGCTGACGGAACACTTCGTTATACGTACAAAAATGAACGTTTTTGCATCAAATCGCCTGAGTATACCGAATTTGAAAAGTCTGACATTGGTTTGAAAATTAAAGAGTATGTAGATATCCATAAAGCCATTGAGAATCGCTGGGAGAAAGTAAAGCAATTAGGCCCACAACTCAATCAGCTCGACTCAGCCTTTTTTGATCTTTGCAACGAATATGCACTTGATCATATTTCTTTAGAAGAGTATAGATCGAACAGAAAAGAATACGAAAAGCTTCGTAAAGACATTCTACGTGGCTCTACTCCAAACATTGAAATTGTCCAGGCAAGCTATGGACCAGCTTGTGGTAACGCATCTGGCAATCGCACTGAAATTGTTCGCTCAATTTGTTTGGGTAAAAAAACATGCGGCATACCCGTGAACAATGCGGCTTTAGCGCCCGATCCCTTTGAAAACTGCCCCAAGGACTTTCGGGTGTCCTGGCTTTGTGGTGCGGCATCTCATGAAGCCTCACATAGTGCTCAAGTCAACGAAGGCTATATCGTAACAGTAACTTGCGAATAATCCAGCGCAACTACGCATAACTTTCGAGTTGGCGTTACGCTTCGGGATCACTTCGTGACCCTCGCTTCAGGCTCCGCCACATTTCGCTTTGTCACTCGTCTTGCAGTGGCAAGT
>NZ_ANIJ01000011.1 GCF_000347035.1 Leptospira sp. B5-022 | reverse complement strand
CACCAAATGAGAATAGAGACATTAGCAAGATCATGGCAAAACGGCCCTACGTATGCGTAGACACTGCTGTATTATATTCTGCGGGTGAAAGAGCAAGCCAAGGTAGGAAACGATACAGACATAGTGGTCAAACTTCTTCTATATACCTTTCAGAGAAATTAGGAGGGAGACAAGTCGGAACTCTCGTCCAAACTATAGCAATAAAACAAGGACCAGTATTCTTCTCATCAGTATCTAATCAGAAAGCGGATACGCTTGGACCTCTAATCAAAGAACATCTCCCTACTTGCACTCCCCTTTTTACAGACCAAGGATACCCATGGCTTTGGGGAATATACAAGAACCACAGATCAGTAAATCACTCTGCAAGATCAAAGGACAATAGATTCAGATTCGCTCGAAATCGTTGGTCGAAGAATGGAGTCCACAATCAAGTAGCAGAAGGAAACCATAGAGTTTTAAAAACTGCTTTTGCTGCTTACGGATATATCAAGCCTAAATATTCCCAAATGTATCTGAATGAGTTTAGCTTCATTAAGAATGCTAACGTATTCGGACTGGATGTGCTGGTTGAATGTGATGGTGATGATGCCAACGAAGGAATGAGGTGTAGAGATAGGGATGCTTTTGCTGTCAATCCGAGAGCCGGGATGAAGGAGGCGGTTCGGATTGAGAGGAAGGGATTTGTCCGGAAAATCCAAAGGAAAAGAACTGAAAATTGGCTTCAAGATTCTTTACAAAAAATCCAATTTGAATCCAAGACTTTTGCAGAAATTCCGAATATTCAGAATCACAATGGTTTTGGAATACTCAATTCTTCCACTGCAATTTCAAAAGCCAAAAAATATGAACTTCCTACACTTGAAAAATACAATTCATTTTGGTTAGACTCAAATATTAAGAAGTTCCAAAGAAATCGAGAACTCGAATATCAAAAGACTGCAAGCAAAATTTGGAACTGGATCCAAGCTGGCAGAAAGAAAGGTAAACAATACTCAGTCATTGAAATTTGTGATGAATTAGAAATTCATAAAATAACTGCTATGACCATTCTTAGGAAATGGATAAAGCTCAGACTAATCGCAAGGAGGCGAATAGGATTTGCTCGGTATGACAGACGAATAAATTTCTACATAAAACCGCTAAAACAAGAACTACCTTTAATTCTATACAGTAAGCTCAAGACAAAGACTTCCAAAAGGGTTACGAGAAATGAAAAGTAACTCAAGGAAGAAAAGAAAAAAGATCTATAAATTCAAAGCTGAGGACTTCTACCAGATCTTAGATCGCCAAGATTACAGATGTATTCTGACAGGTAGAGAACTGCTTCCAGAAAATACAAACTCTGAGCATATAGTCCCTCTTCGTAAAGGGGGCAATCATGAATTCAATAATATCTGTCATGTAGTAGCCCCACTCTCCAAGCTAAAGAGATATTATACTGAAGAAGAAATCGTACATTTAGCGGCGGACATTATTAAATGGAAAGGAGAAGATTATGGCTATAAAGAAATCCAAATCAATTTCAAAAAGAAGAAATGAAAAATTCCCAGGATGGTTAGCACAGAGTATTTCTGATAATCTAAACAAGAAACATTCTTTCTTTTTAAGGGAGAAACCAAAGGAAACTAAGTGGGTTAGCTGGGGTCAGCCTATTCTAAATGCTCAAAAGAATTTCATTGTATATCTAAAAAGAAAACTTCCTGAAAACATTCATAAAGATCCCTATTGGAAGTATAGAGCAATTCAAGCAATCTTTCTGATCGAAAAGGTAGTAGTTAATAGCCAAAGCGAAAGAAGATTATCTTATGTTATCAAGAATTTAAATGATTTTGCCTCTAACCCTCCAAAATTCGATTCATCTGATAAGCTATTTCTTCGCACCTCTCACTTAGAAACAAATAAGCTCAATGGTTTCGTGTCCGGTTTTCGAAATGCAAGTCGAGACATCAAGGCAAAGAAATGGCCAACCTCAGCCCATAGAAATACCTTACGGATGATGCGGACTGAATTTCCTGATTTAACGAGGAGTAAGTCAGATTGGGATATTTGTTCGAAACAAGCCAAAGCAAATTTAAGTCACTTTCAAGACAGTGAATGGATAAACGCTTTCGAGAAAAATAGAAACAAATTTGATAGGTTATTGTCAGATATAACCTAAAGTGGAGTAGACAAATAGTAAAATTAAGCACAAAGTTACTGCTATTTAATTGTGCAGTTCCCTTTCGTAACGTAGTCTTTAATATTCTCTAACGGAAAAGGATTACTATACAAAACAACTCCCTTCGAAACAGCCCGTGGAGCTATTAAAATAGTTTCCGAATCAACTTTATTATTAAAATCAAGCGTTGTAACAAAATTCAGATCTGAAAAATAACTTCCTCCAACTTTTGATGGATGGTTTTTATCTATCTCTTGCTTTAAATAATCCATTTCTTCGCATTTACCTTCAAGACATGCGAACATGGCATTTATTGTGTAGATCGTTATGGCCGATATTGCTATGAAATTATAGAAATTTTTGACGGTTCCCTTCCAATTGAAGCAACTAACTTGTTTTGGGTATTCCGTTGATTTTAACGGAATTAAGCTTTTATCATCCAACTGAAGATTTAATTTCCTGAGAGAGAATGATTCCGGTTCGTCGGATTCGTTTTGAATTAAAATTAGCCCTACTAGATAATCCTGGGAAAGGTGAATCAAGGCAGAATCAGAGTTATCTACAACAAAATTAGAAAGCAGATGATCTACGAGAGGCGAATCGGATTTAAGTAAAATTATTTTCCCCTTGATATCATGATCTGATATCCTAAATACTTTTATAACATTTAGTTCTTCATCCCTAATTGTATCTGGATGAAAATCAATGGATTGCTTATCTCGATCGGGGAGCACGCATTGGCATAGGAAGAACGATATTAAGAAAAATAGACGATTTATTTTCATTCTTAGGTATTAAAGAATTTCCCAATAAACTCCAGGAAACTTTAAAATGCAATTAATTGCACTTAAGGTCCAATCTATTCACTTATTCTTCGAAGGGGTATTAGAACTTTTACCCATGTTTTTATCGATATACAAATCGTTAGGGCTTATATTACAATAATCACTGCTCAAATAAGTTGTAAATGAGTCAAAGTCAGTAAGGACTCCGAAAGACCGAATTACTGTTGCACAATCTTCTACATCTCTCTTTTTATAATATTTAGATTCATCAACTTTGAAAACTAATTCATCTACAAATGATGCGTATAGTACATCTGCGATTACATAGGATTCCAATTCAGATCCAGTTTTGCCCTGCGCTGTAAAAGCTGCATTTGCAGTTAGGTAGTCCCCTACCATTGCAGCATTTATGAGTCTTTTTTTAGCCTCATCTCCTTTATAGGTATCAGTAAGACCTAAAGTGTCGACGACCAGGCAATTTATAAACGAACTCGATAATAGTATTGTAAGAATTATAATAGGTTTTTTCATTTACTTATCCTATAGTATTTTATCAAAAATATCTGAAAACAACCTTAGCGACAAATAGGAAAACTTTCATGGCCTACGCTAGGTTCCAAGTCTAGAGAAATTCCTGCATCAAGTGCAAAGCGATTTTCCGTACCTTCTATTTTATTACGGCGAGGATCCTTTAAATTAATCCGAATGGAAAAATTTGCAGGTACGTCAATGGATCGAGAAATTTCACCGCCGCCGACAGGCGCTTTATTTCTATTGTAGACTTTTACTTTAAACCGATTCTTTCCTTTTGGAATTGGTAAAAAATATTCGCAATCAGGTAAAAAATTAAATCTCGGTTCATTTCTAATAATTTGTGGTAAAGAATTAAAATCTTTATAAAAATTTCGCCAATATCCGTATTCTGGATTAACGCAAGCAGACGGAAGCAATTCTTCATTGTCTATAAAAACAGAAACGAAATAAGTTTTCTTGTCTGTCGCTGAACTAAAGAAATCATCTCCATTTTTTAATCCGTTCTCCAGACTAGGTAATTTAAAAACTATATAAGTATTTGAAAAATTCCCAACTTCTTGGTAATTATAATTTGGTCCAATAGGACCCCAATGAAGACAATTCATTAGGCATGTACAATGTAGTAATAGAATCAGCTTATTGAGCGTTATTTGCTTCTTCACAATGATCCTCCGCAACCATTTTGAGCTGCTCTTCCGTAAGAAAGCCCAAGACTTAGTCCCTTTGCTCCGGTATAATATGTAATTGTATCGGCAGCGATGCTTCTCCAGTCCCCTTCGGCAGCACTCTTAATAGTTCCAGCGAAACCAAACCAATATACCGCATCTGCTCCAAATAGCCCCTCGAGAATTGAGGGTAATCCAGGTGCAATAGCTTCACCAGCTGCATTTGCGCCAAGGCCAGGCAATCCAAAATAACCAATTGCCCCAGCAGTTACACCAAAAGAAATTGCTGACGCATAACAACCAGCAATTCTCGCATTCTTCTCATTCCAACGTAAATGATTCAAACTCGATTTAGAATAACCTCCCACAATATAAGCTTGAAAAGTAAATGGCGACAATACAGATCCTGCTGCAAGGATTCCAACTCCTAATCCAGTATAGAGAAGTATTGGAACTGCAGCCGATGCAAGTAATGCTACACCTACTGCCATTGCTAGTGCAGAGAAAACCAACATCGATGCAACACCTAAAGCAAAAAGTCCCGCGATGATTGCCGCGCCTGCAACGGTCATAGCCAATGCAGCTGCCATAAGTACTGCACTGACTCCTATAACGGCAGCCGCTGCTGCAAGAACAGTGGCTTGAATCAAAGCAACCCCGCCTATAACTAATCCAGCAGCTCCGACAATGGCCGCTGCTGAACTCGCAAGAAGAGCTGTTGAACCGACTATCGCTGCGGCGCCCACACCTGCTACTACAAGTGCGGAAGATCCGAACAGAGCTGCTGATCCGCCAATTATTCCAGAGGCTAGACCTAATCCAAGAGCTGTGCTTCCTCCAACTACAGAACCAATTGCTGCGCCTCCAGCTCCTATTGCTCCTGCACCCAAGAGCGTAGCACCAGCTATCATAGCAGCAGCCGATCCTGCAGCGCCTCCAGCTATTACTCCGCCAAGAGCAGTACCTATGGCTCCTACGGGGTTCAATATCAACATTGCACTGCTAAGTGTTAAACTAAAATTTAAGAAACCTAGGCCGTTGCTACTCAACCAAGAACTGAGAATACTATGGCCGCTTGGATCTGTGTAACTTATCGGATTACCTTCAGCATACGCGTAAAGATCCATTCCCGTTGGACGACTCCCATCAATTACAGAGTCCGCTTGTAGAAATCTACCAAGAATTGGATCGTAATATCTTGCTTTATAATAATATAATCCGGTTTCTCTGTCTTCCTCTTGTGAAGTATATTTATATCTAAATGCATCTGGACCAAAAGAATCTTCCCTTTGAATTTCTCCATAAGGTTTATATGATACATGAGATGCTCCAGACTGCGCTCCTCCTGTGACTCGATTTCCTGACCCATCAGTTGCCATAACAATAGATCCCAAATGATCCGGATGAAGAAATAGAAATCCAGTTATTGGCATTCCTGCCCCTGAGCCAGGTTCGTAAGGGCTTCCAACGCCCGTCGTCCCTGAATCTATATAAGGAGCCATTGTCCAAGGGGCATTACCGTTACTTCCTGGTAAAGCGATGGAACAATTTGAAAAGGAAATTATCAAAATAGGTGTAATAAACTTGATCGTTAATTTCCAAAGTCCGTCGCCAAATGAAAGTAACGCGAACGCGACACCTAAAAATACTGTAACATATAAAAATGCGATATTCGTTCCAGGAACAAAAAGCAGATATTTAATTCCTCTAATAGCAATATCCTTAGATTGCCAGAGATAAGTATTCCAAGTAGATCCGAGTCCCGAAGAAGCTACGAGTTCTTGATTTCCGTAAGAAATTAGATCTGGGTTCTGTCTTGACCACTGACCGACTAAATCTCCAGAATTTCCTTTGAAATATAGCGTATGCTGCGGAGACTTTCCAGGAGTTAAAACAACTTCATAAATTCCACCCAATGTAATCGTCTTAGTTCCATCACTACTTCTTGTTTTTCGAATACGAGTTCCTGAAAAATCGTAATCAAATTTGATCGTCTCCCCGCTTGCAGTATCAACTTGTTTCAATTTTTGAAACGGATTGTAAGAAAACGATTCATCATTTTTGTTAATTACGTTTCCTGCATTATCGTAAACGTAATGATAAGAAAGGTTATCTCCTGAAACATCGGTAGCTGCATTTTTATGTAAACTATTTGAATAGGAATAAGTCAAATTCCCTTTTTTAAGAAGTCTACCTGAATCCGAATATTGGTATTCTTCTGCTCCATAAACTCCTGTAGCAGAAATAAGACGACCAATGGAATCATAAGAGAAACTTTGAGAACGAACTGGATTTTTATTATCTGTTATCGAAGAATAATTTCCATAATCGTTATAACTGTAATTCAAATCTTGGTAAGAATCTGAGTCTTTACTTGTTTGGATACGAACCAGATTTTTCTTCACTGGATTATAATAAATATTTGTATTAACTCCATTTCCCAAAATCCTTTGAATCTTCAAAAGCCCATCTTCTATTGTAGGTCCGGCGTATTGAACTACTGGAAAATCAGAACCACTACCATCTCCCGGAGTCAAAGTTACAGCAGAAAGGTAACCAGCTTCAGAATAGAGATTTTTAACAATACTTCCTTCCGGATAAGTAAATTCTTCGACTTGCCCTTGAAGATTATATTTCTTTTGAATGATAAAGGTTAAGTCTTCTTCCGAAAGATGTTTCTTAAGAAGTGTTTGGTTACCTCTGGTATCATACTCAAATTCAGTAGTTCCTAAAGGATCGGTTACTTTAGTTAAGCGGCCAATTCCATTCGCTACAGACTGGCTATCATATTCATATACTTGATCTACTGTTTCTCCTTGAGAACCTATTCCTGTTATATGCGTAGCTCTACCTAATACATCGTAAGAATATTGAATTTTCGAGCCGCTCGCTAACCTTTGTTCTTGAAGATTTCCTGAATTGGAATCGTATATGTATTGAGTTGTCCCCGAATCCGGGCTAATGACTTTTGTTTTTCTCCCAGAAAAATCACTCTGGATGTAAGTAATCCCATTTTCAGGATCGATGATCTGAGAAATTTGACCATTCGATGTGTACTTATATTGAGTGGTCTTTCCTTGTTGTGTAGAAGACACAGTTTGCCCTAAAGAATTTTTTACTTCAATGTTTTCTCGAATAACATTACCGTTATTCGATTCTTTCACTGTGGTAATCAACCCTGCTACCGAAACTGAAGTAGAAGATCCATCATTCCTTTCCGAAAGGATCATATTTCCTTCAGCATCATAAGTAAAACTCGTCCAAGAAAACGGGTTAGATCCTTCTAAATAAGAATCCACTTTCTTTACAGTTTGTCCTTGAGGATTACTGTACGTCTCTTCCACAAGAACATAGCCATTCACTAAACTGCTTCGTTTTTTAGTGATTCCTGTAATTATATTGTTAGATTCTTCCTGCCAACTTTGGCCGTTACTTCTGCGGAAAGTTTTTCGTACTAACTTATTCTCTAAGTCTCCTGTATTTTCATATTCTACCTTCTCGGACCATTCCGACTCCCCAGGAAGATAGCTTAAAACTGCTCTTCCAAAAGTATCATATTCGGTTTTAGATACAACACCATTAGAATTTGTGCTAGAAACTTCCAATCCATTGGTTAAATTATATTCTTTTAAAGTAATATGGCCGAGGGAATTGGAAATCTTGATTGGATACTTATGTACTATAGAATCATATTCTATTGAATTTGTATTTCCGTTAGAATCAAGAGTCGACGTTGGATTTCCATATTCATCGTAAGCCTGGATATATTGATTTTTCCAAACTCCATCGGAAACCAATTCTCGAACTTCAGATACTAATCGAACGGAATAATTAAACTTCTTATCAGACAGTAATTCTCCATCCTTAAACAGCTGAATTTCAGTCGGCTTTCCTAAAATACTTTGGCTCCAGTCATTTAGATATGTTGTCTTTTCTGACAATATAGTTCCATTTATGGATGTTACTTTGTTTAAAATATTTCCGTAAGAATCATAGGTTTTCGAAATTAATGAAGAAGAAAAAACATTCCCTGCTTGGTATTTTATCTCAGAGGTATCTCCAGGTAATACCAAGGTCCCGCCAAAAACAGAAGTCGATTTATTATAACTCCAGGTCGATTCAGAAAGTAAAATACCATTCTTTTTAATCTTTTGATATGTAGGTCTCCCGGACATCTCGATAAAACTTGGATCGTATTCTATCTCTATCGTTTGATTCAGAATCGAATCGGTCTGAGTCATTTTTTGAAAACCGATATAAGTAGAATTTCGAAAACCTCCTAGATAAAATCTGGCAAACGAATATGAATAACTTCCCGAACTTAAAATAGTATCCCCGGTTTTTTGAGTTAACCTGGTGATTAGATAATCAGCTCCCCCAAATGGAACAAATTGGGGAGAAGAAGAATTATACAAGCTCGGTTGAATTGCTCCCGGATGATTTTTCGAAAGTTGATATTCTAAATTTAATTCTACATTACCCTGGGAGGAATAAGATCCATTTTCAACCTTCGAAAGAAGCCCGCTTGGAATCGCTTGATTGAATCGAATATAATGCAATTCTAAACTGGATTCATAAGGAAAACTTCTGTAAGCGATGCTCGATATTCCAGGAGCGCTACTCGCAACAGAAGTCTGAAGATTTACTTTATTACCCTTTAATCCTAAAATCTCCGGCTTACCATCAGAGTTTGTATCGAGCGAAAGGAAGTATCCGCCCGTAGTCCAGCTATCGTCTCCATTTGCAGAATAAGTAACATACCCATTCGAATCCGATTTTGCATAAGAAACCGCCAAAACACCGTTCGCAGCATCATATCTTAAGAAATCAGCTTTGTTATCTCCGTTTAGATCTATGAAATCTTTTCGATTCCTCCAATTAAAATAAGAAATAGAACTCGAATCCCCACTACTGGAAGTGGAAGGTATATAGGAATCTAAATCAATAGCTACTTCATAAGAACTTGCGTTACCAATCGTAACTATAAACTTATAGGTAGTAACAGTTGTTACTACGCCATTCGAATCAGTCTGATCTATGCTCGTTACATCAGCTCTAAGAGTATCTAAAGCACCATCTCCATTCAAATCTTTAGAAACATCTTGGTTCCAATTTACCTTGAAAGGAGTTAGGTATTTGGAATTCATCGAGTCATAAATTTCTACATTAAAAAATGAGTTGGAAAGGTCGGTATTATCATAAGATATTCTGTCTTTCACTCCATCTCCAGAAAGATCAGCCTCTACATAAACCGTATTGGAACTTGAACCAGACTCTTTATTGGCAAACGCTCCATTAACGTTGATAGTTTGAAGAGGACTCGCTCCATTTGTTAAAAAAGTTCTCCCCGTAAATGGATAATAAGAGATACTTCCTTGGTTACCTGGCATAGAGAAAAATGCAAAGTCCAAATATCCGTCTCCGTTTAGGTCTGAAAAGAACTGGTCACCCTTGTTACCGAAATCGGTTCTTGAAATTTTATTTGTTTCTATTATTTTAAGTAACCCATTCTGCAAATCTAAAAATGTTACAATAAGCTCTTGAGAAGTGGAATCATTGATCCTTACAAAATCCGGAACTCCGTTTCGGTCCAAATCTACAAATTGTTGGAATGACGTTCCGTAAGGAGTAATAGTTAATGTTTGGATTTTTTGAAACCCAGAACCAGTAGAAGTATATACAAGTAAATTATTATTACTGTCAGCCTGGATGAAATCGGTCTTACCATCCCCATTTACATCAAGGACAAAATGTTTCGCAGAAGAAGCTCCCAGACTTTGTGCAGTGACATTTGAATAGGATTCTGAACTGAAATCAGGCCCATAGTAAACTTTCAGGGCTTCGCCGTTATTCTTTAAAATGAGAAAATCACTCTTTCCATCCCCATTAAAATCACCTGGGAGTATTTTTCCGATACTTGTAATTCCAATATGTTCCCCAACAGTGGCATTGCTTGTAGAAATTGGATTACTAGTAGAAGCGTTCCAGTCAGATAACTTGGAAACCGAGAACTTTTGATTCGTCATGTTTCCTGTAATTTTTACCAATTCCGGAGAACCGTCCCCATCCGTATCTGCCGGAGTAACGAATGTAGAAGTTACCCCGTAAGTGCAAACATTTTGATAGGAAGCAATTCCTTGTGCACATAAAATCCTAGCATATCCCAAAGTCGCCGCCATACAGGCTGCGCTAGCCGTACATAAACAAGCTGTCTGCGTAGCTGCACAGCTGGATTGAACATTTGGATTCATAGCTTGGAAGGAAACATCATAATTCTTTCCGTTCGAATTAAATAGATTAGCCTGAGTCGTTCTTTCTGTATAAGAGAAATTGATTGGTTTATAATTTTCCCTTTCGAAGGAAGATAAGATAGGCCCTCGATCGGTAGTGTCATAGCTAAAATCGTAAGTTTCAATTAGCTGTTCTGAACCGCTCGAATCTTTAGCATACACTTCTATTTTGTCTAGAAGCTTCTTTCTAAAGGCAGCTTTCGTAAGATAGAAGATCTGTTCACGAAAACCACTAGAGCGGTCTTTATATGAAAAAACTATTCTCCCATTCCCTCTAGCATATTTGATTTCTTGAGGAAGAGGTTCATCAGAAATAGTAGTGTCCGAACTGTAAATGATATCATAGCCATTTCCAAAAGAATCTCTAACCTTATCTAAATAGGAAGTAATAGCAGCCCCATTAATTAAGATGATTGATCCGGAACCGTTAGTATCATTTCTCCCATATTCGTAAGTAATTCCGGATTTATCTTGGAAAACCCAAACGTTTCCATCTAATTTAATCTTATAGAAAGATTCCATCTTGGATCGGTACACACCGCTCGTGCTTGTCTCGATCAATTCTCCTAAAAGACTGGAGCTATAACCATCGGTTGCTCCAAAGTGGACCCCTAAATTAGGATTTTTTAAAATTCTCGGAAATCCTCCTAAATTCCAGCCGCTTCCCAAGATAGACTGAGTTCCACTTGCCGTATAATCGATCGTAATCGAAGGAACTAAATCTCCCGCTCCTGGAGGAACTTGGATATTCAGAGAAAAACTGGGTTTTCCTGTTATCCCAATTTGGATATTCGGGAGAGGAAGCGGAATGCTAGTTTCTCCACCGGAAAACACAGACGCGAAATAGTTCAGAATGGGGCGTAACGGATTCCAGGCAATAAAGAAGAAAGAGGCTATTAGAACGAATAAGGTAACTGAATTTTTTTTATTTAGTCGCATATCCAAAACATCCCCACAGGGACATGAACCAAAATTAAGTAGCGTTTAATAAAAGCACGTTACCTGATTCATCAATGTATCTAATGCGAATTCATAAGGCAAATATGTCAAAAGGAATTGAAGAATTAACAAATATTTTCCAATTGAAACGATTGCTACAAGTTTGAAAACGAAATTAAAAATTTATTACTCAGGGAACTTTTCCGGAAGACTGTGGTCCCCACCTTCTGAGGGTAAAAATGATCTTAAACTAATTTTATCCAACCTGGACTAATATAAAGAGTTATAAACCTTCCTTCGCAATATTGTCTAAATACTTTGCCTCGAATTTATATCTAAGATCATCGCGCCAAGTTCGGCTTATTCCCAAATACTTATTCAGTAATCCTGCATTTTTATAATTACCGTAAATAATGTCTTTAATTTCCGCCTTACGCTTTTCAAGCTTCGGACTAATGGAACGCGAATGAGTTACAAAAAGCTTAAATATCCCTTTGACAAGAAGATCCTGCTTATTGAATATATGCACTTTGTTATTATATTTGTCCTTCGCTTTAATAAACCAACGTGAAGCCATCGGATATTTGTCCAAAAGTTTAATATAGTCTTTATTCGAAATCATGATCTTTGGAGGATTAAGCTCTCGCGCCTTTTTGATTGATTTAGTTCGAGTAAATTCGCCATGTTTTTCTAAAATATACTCATATACTTCGGAATATCTTTTAAGTCTCAAGTCTCTTATAGTCCATTTAATAGCGTAAGAATAAAAAATGGGTTTAGGGTATGGCACAAGAGGCAATGATCGAATTTCTTGTTGTATCGACCTCAATTCTTTTTGGAGAGAAAGTAAATACTTTTGCTTCTTCGTTATTTCCGCGCTTTTACTATTTTTCATTTCGAAGAGTTAACCAAATCAATTCCGTACTTAGATCTTAGAACAATTATTTATTAAAATTCCTTAATTATCTAAAGAAAAATAAAAACTGCGAGTATTTGATATATATCAACCCAATCCATACAACAAATAAATGTTTGGTGACCGCATGTGACACCCAATGTCAAAATGGGAATATTAAAAGATAAAATGATCTCGGATATGATCCTTCACGGCTATTCAGATAAATCCATAAAAACCTACACAGATTGCATGACAATTTTCACTCAGCATTTCAAGATCTCTCCCCTTGATATGAATCCGACACACGTATATAATTTCTTCCTTCACTTAAGGAAAACAAAGTTAGCCGAATCATCTATAGTCGTGTACTATAGCGCAATTTTGCTATTTTATACTTTTGCCAATAGAAAATATATGATGAACCTAATTCCGATACCGACGAAAGGAAGAAAAATTGCAACTGTGTTAAACAGAACTGAGATCGCCAGTTTTTTGGAACATTGCATTACACTTAGAGAAAAAGCAATCTATACATTAATATATTCTTCTGGAATCAGATCAGGAGAGTTAGAGAAGCTTAAAGTCAACTGTATAGACTTTGAAAGAAAATCAATCTTTATACAAGCAGGAAAGAACAATTGCGAACGCTATGCGATTCTTTCTGACCAGGCCGCATTCTTACTCCAACAATATATCGTAAGTTATCGTCCGATTTCCCATCTCTTCTATTCGTCAAAAGGCAAGAACTTTTCTATGAGTTTAAGAAGGATTCAGGCTAGATTTAAAATAATAGCAAGCGAAGCAGGTATCACCAAAAACGCAACCGTGCATACGTTAAGACATTCATTCGCAACGCATCTTTTAGAAGATGGCTATAGCATCTTCTATATTCAAAAGTTACTCGGCCATCTTTCAATACACAGCACCTTGATTTATCTACATGTAAGTCCGCATCATTTAGCAGAAATACCAAGTCCAATCGAAAAAGTACCGATTGCAAAAATGGGAATATTCGAAACAGATTCGCAATATGACTTAGGAATTTCGATGCTTTAAAAAAGGAATGCTCATAGATTCTCTCGACTGGCGTAAAGTAACATTATTACTATAATGAATTTACATTTCTTCCTTTATCAATTATAAAATCAGGACTAAGTTTTCCCCTGGAGGATCTACCAATGGGGCTTCCCAGATATTTACAAAACATGAAACGAGAAATCTTAAATGAGATTAATGCCGACTCTCTAAGCAGAAATACACTTATGAAATTCATAAATTTCAATCTAAATAGTACAATTATATATAATCCTCATCCTCGCATGCATTGGCCAATATATGTAAAGCACAAGCCAATCTATCATGAGTTTGAAACTGAAGGGAGAAAAGTAGATCCAGAGAAATACTACTTGAGCCTACGCGACCCAAGCTATTGCATTAATCAAGTATTGAAAGATCATTACGGATTCTTTAGACTCAAATATCGCGAGAGGCTAGATTTCGAAGAAACTACATCTTATTTCTTTATTAAATTCCAAAGACGTAAATCAAACGGAACTTGGACACGAATAGAAGAGAACCGAAGAGTAAAAATCAAATTTAGGCAGACCAAATGGTTAGAAAAGGTTAACACGAACAAACAAAACGCACATATCGCCGAATGGAACTCAAATCAACTTCTGTATGATGTAAAATATAATAGAAAATACAATACCCGCGGCTTTCCACCCACGCTAAGTCGCCTTATTTTCGAAAGAGACCTCTACACTTGTCAAATTTGTGGGATAACAAAAGAAGAAGCAATGAAGAAAGGTCTCCATATGGAGGCGGATCATATAGTCGAGTGGGAAGATGGAGGTGAAACCTCTTACAAAAACGGCCAAACACTCTGCTCGCAATGCAATAAAGCGAAGTATCATTTTAAGAGATTAATGTCAGGATACGGGAAGAAAACCAGTAATAATATGCATAGGAAAATCAATAACGATCAAAGAATTAAGATAACACGCCTAACAATAAAGGAAGGACGTCGACTTTCAATAGAAAATTGGTTCAAAATCAACCAAGACACTTGAGAACTCTTTGTCTAAAAACTAATTACGTCCGGTGATACTTTGAGATTTTAATTATTGAATTCGAAGATATTTGTACTTATAATTTTTAGATCTTGTCCCAATTTTTCAACCTGTCCATTTTCCCTTTCAAACACCCATGTCTTACTCGCCATATCAATATTTATAAATCTGTAGCCAATTTTTTTATCTCTATATATTCCATCCTTCTTTCCTGGCTCAACATAGCCGGGATCTAAATCTTCCCGGACTGAGCATCTTACTTTTATCGTTTTATCCGATCGAGTCCAGCTATCACAGGATAAATGCCAAGTATGTGCATACTCTACAAATATTTTGTCTTCCACTAAGCTAATCGAGGCATTTCCAGACACTTTGCTTGCATCCGATATCCCTTCTAAAGTTAAACTAAAATCAGTTTTCGTCTGACTATCCGCATTCGTATAAGTAAGCTCAATATCATTACCAGCGGTTTCTTTTTTATATTCTAACTCCTCTTTTGCTTTCCTAAGGTCAGCCTCTTTCTTCGTGATTGCGTTTTCATCGAAAGAATCCGATAGTATTTCATTGCTATTTATGCTAATCTCGCTAATGCAAGTATCATTGGCTTTCCCTTTATATACAGAAAGAATAATGAATTTCAATCTATCTGTTTCAAGCTTTTCCGGAAACCGAATCACAGAACTTTCCGGTTGATCAATGATGGTAAAATTATACTTTTTCCCATTAGCTTCTTCAACTTCGATATCCTTTACTCTATTGTTATTAGAAAAAAGTTTTCCGTAGGCATATCCATTCTTAATTAGGAAGCTATCGATCACTTTTTTATCAGGAAAATTTAGCGTAATAGTTTCGCCAATTCCTTCGGTATTAGTTCCTTCACACCAAGGGTCCAAAAAATCATCAAAAAGCTTGTTACCAGAATAGGTTGTTTCACCTTCACTCAGAAAGCTGCTTACTACAACCTCAGATGGCTCAACTCCCAAATGTACTTCTTTGTTTTTACATGCTGTGATGGTTAGTAAAAGTAGAACGAAGCAAATACGATTCATCGAAAAAATCTCTTAAAGAATTTAATAACGACCACTTAGTAACCTTAATGATTTAATATCAATTCTTTTTGCCCAAAAGGGGGTTTGCAATATTCATTGGGCGAACTTATTTCCAGATGAAACTTCAATTGAGGATAAAAGAAAAAAGAAAACGCTTGTCAAGAAAGTCCTCGAAAATAAAAGTAAAGTCGAAAAATAAATAATGTATTTCTAATATTAATTATATAATATCCAAGTTCCGATAATCGCTATTTATTCTCTTTCGAACACTGGCCGATTAAGTGAAAATTAAATGTAGCTCATTTGGAAGTCAGCCCGGAACAAAGTTGTATATAGAAACCTATATAAATGCTAAACAAGGATTTTGTAAATGGGTAAATTTAAAAAAAGTGTCATCTTAAGTATATTTATATTATTTAATATTGGTATTTATCCCGAGGAACACTACAATTTACCTCCCTTAATCTTAGAAAAAGTTCAGCCGGCAATGGTCGAAGGTATGGAAGTTAACTCGGATCAATGCTATTCATTTTGGGATAAAAATTTAGAGAAAAGGAATCAAGGGATAGATTTCTCAGTAGATGAGGCTATTAAAAATGGAAGGGAGTGGGTAGCAAATCAATACCCTGATAATAATTTTGATATCAAATTAACTAGTATAGGTCTTTATAATAAAGGAATCGGACTTAAATACAGTCAATATTTACGCGGGGTTAAAAGTTTAACATTAGCTGTTCATTTAATTATTGGGAAATACGGCGTTTCAAGTGCATATTTATGCTATCGGAAAATTAGAGAACTTGAGATTCCGAAAAAAACATTCTGCACTGAAGAACAAGCTCTAACGCTCTGGGAGAACCATGCTAAACAAAAGTATAAAGATTACAGCCTAATGGCGACATTTTTGTATTTAGAATATTATAGGATTGAGAATTCAGATTCTTGGAGAATGGAGCCATTTTACAATATAAGAGCTCACGATATTAAAACTGAATTTAGAGTAAATTTATACTCATGTGAAGTTGTTACCTTCGATAGAAAAATTTGAGTGCAACATTTTAGCTTAAAGCGAGATAGTTTACTTATAATCTTTCTTACTAAAAGTGTAACCCATGTGACTGGTTTAAGGTGTTACCTATGTGGTTGATCGTTCAAATATAACAAGAACGCAAAGCGACAGATTGTCCATTATGGGAAGTAAGCTCTATTATATATCCGGCCATCATTCTAAATTAATAAATTTCATCCTCTGGATTCGCATAGCATTCAAAATTGCTAAGAAAGACACCCCCACATCTGCAAAAACTGCCTCCCACATTGTTGCAAGTCCCCCTGCCCCTAAAACTAAGACTATAACTTTGATAGCAAATGTAAGAATTATGTTTTGCCAAACCACTTTCTGCGTTTCTTTCCCAATTCTTACTACAGTTGGTATTTTTGTAGGCTTATCATCCTGAATTACTATATTCGAAATTTCAATTGTTGCATCGCTTCCGATGCCACCCATAGCAATTCCCACATCACTCACTGCAGCTACCGGAGCATCGTTAACTCCATCTCCCACAAATGCGACAGATTCAAATTTAGATTTTAATTCTTTTACCTTTTCTACTTTATTTTCCGGTAAAAGATCACCAAAATAATCCCTCACCCCAATGTTCTCTGCGACAAAGCGAACTACTGAAGACTTGTCTCCACTCAGTATCATTGTTCGTATATTCAAACGATGTAATTCTTCTATAGTTATTCGAGCATCTTCTTTAATTTTATCAGCTATAATAAGATAACCTGCAAATTTATTATCAATAGAAAAAGCAATAGTCGTGTTGATGAAGCTAGCAGGATCTACATTATAACTTATTTGGAACTTATCCAACAGCTTAAAGTTGCCAACTAAAATCTCCCTTCCATTAATTAGCGCTTTCATCCCTAAACCCGGCACTTCTTCTATATTCCCAACGCTCAGATCTCTATTGATTTCACCCACATAATTGTGAACTGCAGTTGCGACCGGGTGAGTAGACTTACTCTCAATTAAATTTATATAATCTAAAACCTTCTTTTTGTCAAAACCAGGACGTATACTGACTTCCTGAATTTCAAATATACCTTCCGTTAAGGTCCCAGTCTTATCCATTACTACATTTCGAATTGAAGCCATCGCATCTAAGTAATTGGATCCTTTAACAAGAATACCACTCTTAGATGCGGCTCCGATCCCGCCAAAATAACCCAACGGAATCGAAATAACCAAAGCACAAGGGCAAGAGATTACCAAAAAGATTAGAGCTCGATAGAACCAATCGTTGAATACATAAGTGTCTAAATAAAAATATGGGATAAAACAAATTCCTACCGCGAGGAGAACGACGATAGGAGTATAGATCTTAGCAAATTTTCGGATAAACTTCTCAGTCGGAGCTTTCTGGGTAGCAGCCGCTTCCATAAGGGTTAAAATTTTTGATAGTTTACTATCCTGATAGGCTGTTGTTATTTTAATTTCAATTACGGAATTTAAATTTATCATACCAGCAAGAACTGTATCACCTTGTCGCTTTGTATCCGGTTTACTTTCTCCGGTTAATGCAGCCGTATTAAAACTCGCTGATTCTGATAAAAGTTCTCCATCTAAAGCCAGTTTTTCACCTGGCTTCAGTTGAATTATCTCTCCAATCAATACCTCAAAGGCCTTCTTTTCAAAATACTCATTTCCGTTCATGATAAGCACTGTATCCGGTCTTTGATCTAGTAAGTTTTTTATATTTAGTTTCGCTCTCTCTACAGATAGGTTTTGAAAAACCTCACCGATAGAGTAAAACAACATCACGGCGACTCCTTCTGGATATTCCTCCAAATAGAATGCCCCCATTGTAGCAATACTCATCAGTAAGAACTCGGTAAATATCTCTCCATCTTTCAAACTTTCCAGGGCCTCTTTGATTACAGGAAACCCAACAGGTATATACGCCAAAAAGTAAAAACTAAACCGAACCCAACCATGAAAGAAGGTATTGGAAAAATAGTTTTCCAGTATAATTCCCAAGATCAAAAGAAGAAATGAAAGTGTTACCGGAAGGAAAACCTTAAGGTTTTTCAGCTTTTCTTCATTCTCTATTTCTTTATTCATATTATAATTCCTTAATAATTATTCTTACATCATTAACAAAGTAGTTAAGGAATTATAATTTATTCTTTCTCTAACCAGTAATAGAAGACTGGTAAGATAATTAGAGTCAAAATCGTTGATGAAACAATTCCTCCAATCACAACTGTCGCTAAAGGTTTTTGAACTTCTGAACCGAGTCCTGATCCGAACGCCATCGGCAAAAATCCGAAAGAGGCTACTAGAGCGGTCATGATAACCGGCCGAATCCGACTAGTTGCTCCTTCAGTTACAGCCTGTTCAACTGTCACTTTAGGATTGTCTCTTAACCGATGAATCGTATCTAATTTTACCAATCCATTCAATACTGCAATTCCGGATAATGCGATAAAGCCTACATATGCAGATACGCTTAAAACCATTCCTCTAAAGAATAGAAACCATATCCCTCCTGTTAAAGCAAATGGAACACAGAAGAATACAAGTATTGCTTGGCGGAATGATCCAAGACCCATGTATAGAACTACGAATATCATAAAGAGTGTTGAAGGAATGATCACCAATAGCTTGGTTTTTGCACTTTCAAGATTCTTTATTTGCCCTCCCCAAAATACAGAGTATCCAGGAGGTATTTGCAGAGAATTTACCTTGTCCTTAGCTTCTTGATAGAAGCTCTCCAAATCTCTTCCTCTTAAATTTACAGACACCGCAACGAAACGCCTTGCTTGATTTCGAGAAATTGTCATCACCTTTTCGGTCTTTTCTATCGAAGACATTAAACGGATTGGAAGCATCCCACCATCTTGTGTACCAATGTTTATATTGGCAATTTCCGCCTCACGATTTCTAAAATCTTCAGATAACCACATTTTGATTGGGAATCGCAGCTCTTCTTCGTAGTAACCTCCTACCTCGAAACCGCTCATCGTTGCCTCAACAGAAGCGTTCAAGGCAGGCAAATCAACATCATAATAATTTAATTTAACTAAATCCGGAACAATATCAATTACCTTGGCCTTTCTCAAAGCCATAATCGGATCTAATTCTACCTCTTCAGCTCCCCTTATACTTTCCAATGTATTCTTCAAAGTCTCTTGCAATTCAAATAATACATTCAGGTCCTTTCCTAAAATCCTAACGCTGATATCTGCCCGACTCCCCTCCATTAATTCGTTAAATCGCGCCTCTAATGGTTGGCTCAATGTTAACTCCGACTCTGGAAATTTTTCAGATACAGTTGTGTGTATTTTATCTAAAAAGGCTTCCCATTTCTCAGTCACCAAGAGATCGGACAGTGATTCTTTTTTCAGAATGATAAAGGTATCTGCGTTAAACGGCCCCATTGGGTCGTTAGCTACAGAACTCGTTCCTACCCTTGAAAAAACACCTTGAACTTCGGGAAGAGTTAAGAGCAGTTTCTCAACCTCTTTTTGTTCCCTAATACTTTCCTCGATGCTCACATTGCCTTCTCGAACAATAACAAGCATCAAGTCCCCTTCAGTAAGTTTTGGCAAAAATACAGTCCCTAAACGAGTGTATAAAAATCCTGAAAGAAGAAAGAAAAACAGTGATGAGAGAGCAATCATCTTAGGTCTTTCGAGCATCTTTGGTAAAAAATTTCTATACCACGTCACGAACTTACTTTCTTTCTCTGCATGAACATTCTTACTGTTTGGCGTCATAAAGAAATACAGCAACGGAGGAAGAAAGAATATAGCAAGAATCAAGCTAAACCCTAAAGCTAACAGGACTGTCTCTGCCATTGGTCGAAACATCTTGCCTGGAATACCGTCCAAACTCAAAATAGGAAGATACACCAACATAATAACAATAATCCCAAAAGTCACAGGTTTCAAAACCTCAATCGAGGATTGAAAAATTATCTGCCTCTTCTCTGCGTTATTAGAATAGGATTGCTTTTCGAATCTAGACAATACGCTTTCTGCAATTACAATTGAGGCATCTACTAAAAGACCGAAATCAATTGCCCCGAGACTCATTAGGTTTGCAGAAATCCCAAAGTATTTCATACCGAGAGATGCGAGTAGCATAGAACCGGGAATTATAGAAGCGACGATTACTGCTGCTCTCCAATTTCTAAGAATGAAGAACAACGTAATGATTACAAGAATTGCACCTTCTCCTAGATTTCTTAATACAGTATTAATTGTTGCATTTATTAGAAAAGATCTCTCCAAAAGAACACTAACTTCTACATCCTGAGGAAGAGTCAGCTTTTGGACAGCTTGATTAAGTTCATCATTCACTCTTTCACTATTCTCGCCTCTTAGCATTAAGGCAGTTCCGAGAATTATTTCTTTTCCTCCGGCAGTTGCTCCTCCGAGTCTGAATTTTCCATGTTCTTTTACTTCTGCAATGTCCGATACACGTATAGCACCACCGCTTGCCATTCTTTGTACAGGAATCTTTTCAATTTCTTGCAAATGGTTTTTTATTCCATTAATCCTAACGATCGCAATCTCCTTACCTCTCGAAATGATCCCACCACTAAAAT
Source organism: Leptospira sp. B5-022 (assembly GCF_000347035.1). Lineage (GTDB taxonomy): Bacteria > Spirochaetota > Leptospiria > Leptospirales > Leptospiraceae > Leptospira_B > Leptospira_B cinconiae. Next base: position 31,281 of record NZ_ANIJ01000011.1, on the reverse strand, counting down.
TCTCTCCTAATGTAGAGAGAGTCTCGATCAGCTTGTCAATAGTAAGACCCCATCTTGCCATCTTGGAAGGAACTAAATCGATATGTATTTCCTTTTCATATCCGCCGTTCGAATCCACTTCCACAATACCAGGAACCATGGATTTTAATTGGGGACGGACTACATAATCTTGAATAGTTCTCAGATATAATAGCCTCTTCTCATCTGTCATCTTTTCCAATTCTGAACCGGGTTTAGCTTGAACTGAATAGAAAAATATTTCACCTAAACCAGTAGAGTTAGGTGCAACTTCCGGTGAAACATCATCCGGGAGTTTATTTTTGGCACTCGATAACCTCTCTAATACAAGAGACCTTGCCAAATATATATCCGTACCTTCTTTAAAGATTAAAGTTAAATTAGAAAGTCCGAATTTAGAAACAGAACGAATATCAATTAAATTAGGCAACCCCATCAATTCCGTCTCTAGAGGAAAGGTAACAAGCTTCTCTACTCTCTCCGGGTCTAACGGCCCGGTATTTGTAGTTACAATAACCTGTACATTTGTAATATCCGGCACAGCGTCTATTGGCACCTGCTTAAGATTAAAGAAAGAATAAATAAAAAGAAATAATACGATCCCTATAGATAGAATCGAATTATTTAGAACCGTATTTAAAAGTTTGCTCAGCATTTTTCAATACTCCTATAATGTCTTTTTCATTGGTGATATATAGAAGATTGAGAAATGCTTCTATATGCGTTTGTTGCGCATCCAATATGGCATGGTATGTTTCGTGAAGTTGATTCTCCAACTCCAGATAACTTAAAATTTGAATCCGAGATCTGGAAAATTCAGTATCCGCGAAGGTAAGGTCATTCTCAATTTCTTCCAGCTTAGACAAATCGAATAATTTAATATTAACTTTCGATTTCTCATATTCCAAAATTGTTTGCCGAAGATTCATTCTAATTAGATTCTCTTGCTGCAGTACGTTATTCGATTTTGCGTCCAAATTTTTTGCAGCGGAGGCAACTTTATTTTGATATTGATCCCATACTGGAACCCTGAACTTTAAACCCACATCGAAATATCTGTTTGCAACCCCAGATTTATCTTCTCCAACCTGGCCAATCACTGCATAGTCGGGATATTTTTCCAAACTAGCTAAGCGATATTCAGTTCTTGCTTTCTCTACTTCTCCTCTTGCAGTCAATAGCATCGGGTTGTTATCAATGGCTTTTTTTTCCAAATCGCTTTGATCAAAACGAATCCCGTCTTTAAAAAAGGGCAAAGACAACAAAGGAACCGAATCAAATCTAAGATACAAATTCATTGATTCGTAATTCTTTGAGGAGAGTAACTCTAAATCATTAAAATGTTTCTTTAAAGTCAGTATCCTTCTTTCCAAAATGAATAAATCAGTTTTGGCTTGAGGAGTTATAAAAGGTCTTGATCTGATATAATTTTCGATTATAGCAAGTCTACGTAGCCTCTCTTTCACATGGCCTCTATTTATATCAGCCATAAGATATCGATAAGCAAATTTTACTGCATTCAGTCGCACTGAGTTTGTAGCTTCAATAACTTGTATTTCTTTAATCTTGGAATCATTATCCACTAAGAGTTGTTTTAACTCTTTTCTTCCGGGGAAATAAATAGGCTGCTCTACTTGAAAAGAATATTCAAAGCCGGACTCATTTGCAGCCTTTCTCTGACCATAATCCATGGATAGAATGGGGTTCTGAGTCATCCCCTCTTGCCTCTTTCTAAAATAAAGGCTTTCTAAGTCTGAGCTTAAAGAGAGAAGTAATGGTGAATTGCGTTCTGCAATTTCGACAACATTCTCCATTGTAATCTTTGCCGATTTTTTCTCTGCAGGTTCAGCTCCAAAATTAGGAACAACACTTAAAGAGAAAAATATGATCGATAAAACGAATTTGTTTAAATTAATAATTCTATAGAGGTAAATATTCCTCTTAAATAAATAGCAGTACACAGCTAACCTCCACGTTTTAAACTTAACTGTCTAAAAACGTGGATATTTAAATTAGAATTCGGATGGTATTAAGGCTAAAGATCGGATCAGAATGGACATCAATTGGAAAGATCGAATCTCGCAACTCTGAAATAGCAATTTCGATATTTAACAACGAATCTACAAAAAATATATAACTGCTTAGAAATGAAAGATGAGCAAAAGAGCTAAAAAACTTCTCTTTGTACGATATGTTTATACTACCAGTATCCCATTCGCAATCAGACTCCTCTTGCGGCGCTGAAGGCTCATGAGACAAATCCGAACCATGCATTTCACTTAATTCAATAGGACTCACCGAATCAAATCTGCATAACCTATTACAATTAATAGATAAAATACATGCAGAAAGGAACGATAAGCTTAACAGAATTTTATGCAAGCTCGGAATCATAATCAAAACTTTAGACGGACTAAAAGTTTGTAAATAACAAATTATTTAAAACTAATTAGCCCCAAAGGCGATAATGATAATTCAGAATCAAATTTGTATGAGTTATAATATATATAGCGAAAATCAATAAAAACGGCCCGAATCCTGAATTCCAGCGTATCTGAAACAATTATATGAATAGAAATGAAAGGATTATCTATTTCTAATTTATTCAAATTCGGATAGAAGGTTAACCTAAATCAATAAAATTCGATTCTTCTCTTTGAAATAATAACTAACAATGCGTTCTAAATAGATCTGTATCGATTTATCTACAAGTTTGCTAAAAACGATTTCATTATACGATTATAGCCGTATTAATAATTCCTACTCTATCAAAACTATAAATTACTCTTAAACTCATTCAAAGCTCGTTTGTATTTTTTGTTTGACGAATTAAACTCGGCCAAGGATTTCTTCAATCATTCGGAATTGCATTTAAATTTGTTTCTACTCAATTTAATAAAATCAATTCTATTCCTTGCATTGACTCCCGGACTACTTGTGCCTAACGAAGGATTTATCTGGGAAAAATTGTTTTCGAAAAGCCGAATCTGCAACTGTAATCATAATTCAAAACGAGATATCCATGCAAGCGCAGAAGACGATTTCTTTCGTAACATTCGTCTGGTGAATACAAGTTTCACCGAAAAAACGAACCGACCCAATTGCCATTCACATCCGGAAAGCCCTGTTCACGAATGCGCTTGTAAAAAGGAAAAATCAGATCCTTTCTTCTCACAAATACGTCTTATCTCTCATTATGTTATCGCTTCCAAAATTTCCCTGAGTCCTGTCATAGAATATTCCTTTCCGATGAAAGGCATAGACTTTGCAAAACTAACTTTAGCTCACGGAAAAAGACTCAAACGACCACCTAAATCAATTTACATATCTTAATTCCAATTTCGCTTTCGGAAGTTCGCAAGTAACGTCCGGAGTAATTTTTAAACAACTTATAATATTCAGGAATATAAATATGTTATTTCGTTATATACAGATGACTGCGGTCACTCTATCTCTATTCATCTTTAATTGTTCTCAACTTGGATTCGTTCCTAAAGAAGAATCTTCAAATCAAATACTAATGCAAACTCTCTTTGGAATCTCCACCGAAGAAGGATGTTCGATCAAAAATCTTTCGCCCATTTCGAATACCCTCTCCTATTTAATCCCGCAAAGAATTGGCTATGATTTGTATAATTGTTCGCCTGCCGATCTGAAAAGTTTGGGATTGATTGGGAATCTATCCGAATTGGCGGAAGGCATTAGCGGAAATTCTTCGAACGCGAACTTTTATAGCTCGGGTAATATCGCTTTACCAAGCTCTAACGGCGGAACAAATCTTGAGGTTTCCTTCTCTCTAAAATCCGGAGGCAGTCTTACTACCTATGTTTATGGATCTGGAAATCCAATCTCCGGACCAGCAATTCGTTTAAGTGATTCGAGTCGGGAACAATTCTATTCAAGTATGACCAACGATTTCGAAACGATTAGCCAAAGCACATCCGCCTTAACTTCGAATACGAATCATATATACTGTATAGACTTCCAATATGCCAACTCCGAACAGTGGATCAATGCTTGGCCAAAGAAATGTTCTCAGATTTCGCAATCCGAACGTAACTCGATGATGATGTTCCCGGTAATGCAAATGATGGATGTCCCATCCTATTCGGGAAGTCGCATCGGTTTCGTACTCAACGGAGCCAAACTTACCTCTTTTGCGATCGGATCGATTATATCACAAGTCGATTGATCATCCTAAATGAGGGTCGCTTCATAGCGGCCCTCATTCTTGATTCGGAGTTAAAAATGAAACATTATATTATTCTTTTCCTTCTTCTTCTGCATATTTCTTTCCAAAGCCTCTTACCTGTAGAACCGGAAAATTCCAAAACGGTCATCGAAGAAGATCCTCATGCGCAACATCGTAAGGCAACCTCACAAGAACAGTCCCACAGCCACGGAACCAGAGCGGACGAAATCGCACCTGCAGGATTAATGTTTCCGCATGTTCACAAGAAAGATTCCTGGTTATTAGATTTCCGTTATATGGGAATGAACATGTCAGGTTTATTGAATGGAAGTAAATCGATGGGAACTTATGAGGCTCTTTGGTTTCCACAATTCGACCCTAGCGTATCCATGCCAACGGGAAGTTTGTTAACCGGAGGACCGAGCATTCCCCAAACCTCCGTCAACGGTTATCGATATATGTCCGTTCCCAAGACTATGCTCATGGAAAGTTACATGACAAGTGCAATGTACGGGCTGTCAGATGATACGATGGTAATGTTTATGGTGCCGGTCTTACGAAACCAAATGATGATGGAGACAAGTAATTTTGACTCCTCCCAAATGAAATCGGCAGGTGTCGGAGATATTTCCTTTTCAGCAGCACATCGTGTTTTCCAACGAAACAACAATGAGTTTTTCTTAAACTTTGGAATCTCCCTACCTACAGGATCAATCGATCAAAGAGATTGGATGCCGATGATGGGAGATCAAAAAGTTCCCTACAATATGCAGCTTGGGACAGGAACAATCAATTACTTACCCGGAATCGCGTATTCAGGGAAGTCTGATCGATTTTCCTGGGGTCTTGGAGCTAATGCAAATCTACGCAGTTCAAAAAACGAGAACCAATATCGTTTTGGAAATATCTATGATATTAATTCTTGGATCGCCTACTCTATCTTTTCTTGGACGAGTATTTCAATTCGAGTTCAAGCTAGCTATTGGGAGAATATAAAAGGAAGAGACGGCTCCCTGGATCCGAAAATGGATCCACAGAATGATCCGAATCGGCAGGGAGGAAACAGAACGGACTTACTTCTCGGTATGAATTTTCTTGTAGTCGAACGGATTCGATTCGGATTCGAAACTGGAAAACCTTTCCATCAGCATTTGAATGGGCCTCAATTGGCCATGCAAACTCTTTTCAATACCTTCCTTCGGTTTGATCTGAATTGATATATAGTAAATAAAAATTTTATTTCTTGCAATGTAATGTGGCCGGGTCTAAAACATCCGGCTTTTTGAAAACGTGTAGTATATTATAATATTTAATCTTTCTAAATTAGCACAATTTCCGATGAGACAGATTCCCCATTATGGGAAGTTACCTATTGCATCACGTAATAATCTACTCCAAATGAATCTGGAAAATCAGATAAAAATCTACTCCAAATCTTAAGAATCAAACTTCTCTGCGTTCCAATCTAACTTAGGTTGGTCCATAAAGATTGATTCGGAAGTTCGCAAGCCACAGGAATTACACTGAATCCAATAGCGCCATTCGCTACTTTCTGCTTTTCTCTTTCTGAACTTAACACCGAACCAATTCTTGCAGTCAGGGCATTTCTTTAAGTTTATGGACTGTCCTAAGAATTTTAGCATTATTACTTAATCGATCGAAGCTTTAATGAAGAGGACTTTGATAGATAACCCTTTCAAATGAAATATGCCAATAATCATGACATATCGACATGGTCAAGTTAACAAAATTAGAAGTTTTTCTGATTTTTGTTTATTGACATCTATTCCTTCTTATGTCTACCTTAATCCTATGTATAATGACGGCCTTTCGCTAGACGAAATTATAGCTTTTGCAAATGATGAGTTCCCGTTAGAATTCATTCACAGCCTTTCCGCAGAAATTCAAGAGTACACCACCTGGTATTCTGAGCAAATGAAGAAAAGGAAAGAATCTGAATTAATTGATAACGCAATCCCAATGCAATATCATAGTAAAATTCAAAACCTCTTATTAAAGAAAGCTAAGAGCTTCGGCCTTAAATCATCAAGAAATGACGATTGGGGAATTTATCACTATTGTGTTGTTGAAACAAGAAATTGCCGAATAATCATTCGAAACTCAAAATCCGATTTCGATACAGAATTAGTTAACCGGTATAGTATTTCAAATAAAGCCACCTTATATGGCGATAAATACTATTTCCATGGTCTTATTCCATTAATAATATCTTACGAAATAGATTCGTCAAATCGAGTTCGAATGGGACTTTATTTAAGAACCAGAGACGATGGGATGATCGCAATAAATCCAATCCTGAAAAAAGCGAAAGACTTAGGACCGGAAATTCTTCCAACAGAAAATCAAGCAGATCCAGGTTTTGAACCCCAGCCTTCACCTAAAGTTCAAATTAGAAAAAAGAAAGCGTAAGAAATGAATGAAGTTTTTCAAGGCAAGAGGCTTACATCAATAAGGGAAGCAAGAGGCTATACTATGCGCCAACTTGCGAGGCAACTCCAAGTTACGGTAACTGCCGTACAAGCCTGGGAATCGGGACGATCTCAACCGATTAAAGAGAATATACTTAGTTTATCTAATCTACTTAATGTCCCTTTAACTTATTTTTATAAGCCTGTAAATGAGCAGAAAAGAGTTAGTTCCAATGTCTTCTTCCGAAGTAGGGCAAATGCGCGCTTAGTTCAAAAAAAGATGGCTACGCGGAGAATAGAATGGCTTTTAGAATTAATTGATATTCTAAGTGAATATATTATCTTACCAGAAGTCAAAATTTTCGATATTTGTGATGGCAATAGATACGACTATTCCCCTTTCGAGATTGAGCAAATTGCGCAAGATGCGAGAACAGTTTTAAGATTAGCTGGGAATAGGCCAATTGAAAACATTACTTCATTATGCGAAAGCGCGGGTATCATAGTATCCCAATTTATGATCGCTAATTCTTTAGATGGCTTTTCTCTTTTAGCGAACTTTTCGAATGATTTACGACCCTTGATCTTAGCGGATACAATAAAGGATTCTCCTGGAAGATTGAGATTCAGCATTGCACATGAATTAGGTCATCTATTCTTACATAGGAATTTATCCGATCGCTTTGTCTTTGAAAAACAACATAAAGAAATAGAAACTCAGGCAAATCTATTTGCCGCAGCATTCCTTATGCCCTTGGAATCATTCACCGAGCGCGTCCATTTCTATGGGACAACGATGGAAGATATAATCCGGCTTAAGAAAGAATGGAGAGTTTCTATTACGGCCATCATACACAGGATGAGCGACTTAAAATTAATAAAAGATGAATACACTAAACGCTTGTACCAAAGGTTATCTTATCATGGATATCGGAAAAAGGAGCCCGGTGACGATTACATCCCGTATGAAGAACCTACTCTATTCAACCTAGCATTTGAAATCATGCGTGAAAATGATATAGACCCAATAAAAATAATTCGAGAGAGGATGTCAATATCAGGGCGAGATATTGATGATCTCATTGGAAAAGATTTTTTTGGAAAAGAATTTTATAGACAAGCATTAGATAAGGTTGTACCGATCAATTTTTTTCAAAATAGCAAAAACTAAAAAAAGTTTACATATGGCAACAAACCCACCGAAAGGCGACGGGTGTAGAAATGGAGCGATCAAGGATCGATCTCAAATTAAAAATCCTAAAACAAGATTATACACGAAACGAGATACCGAGACAGGCATGTTTATTGATGTCAAAACTTCGAATAATAAACCTTTTAAGAGTATTAGGAAAGAAATATAAACGACATAATATAATCTTTAATAATAGTATTAAGGAATTTTTTTTAAAAAATTTACACGTAACATTTCAGTGCATAATACAGCCTTCCAAGAATTAGTCCCGTAAAATATAATAGCTTCCTCTCTGTCCTTTTTCAATATTTTTAAAATGTAATTCTGTCCTTTATAGTTTTTATAGGTAGCAATTCTAGAAAAATATTGAGCAGATTTTTTTTGAAATCTATCAAGTAAATCTAAATTCTCATAATGGTCAATCATTCTCTTTTCCAAATATCCAAGTACATTCTTATTGATAGAGAAAACCGCCTTGGCTACATTATTTCTAAATATTATATTACATTTTAAATATTGAATATCTGGTATGAAATCAAAATAAGGATGTATAAAATCATTTCCTTTTAAAGGTATAGATTTCCCCTTTTTTTTATTGCAAGTTCCACAAATTGGAACTAAATTCAAATGGAAAATTGAAAAATATGGAAAGAATTCCTTTGGAAGGAAATGATCAAGCTCGCTGCTCTCACCTATAAAACAATTTACACATTTTCCATACAATTCTTCTGGAATTGCGTTGACAATTTCTCTACAAATCTCACTTGCTAAATCTGTTTTGGAATCATACAAAGAGATCAGACTTTTCTGTCCCGTTATATCTACCTTTTTAGGCTTAATTCTCTTTCCTTTTGCAACCTGATTATACAATTTATACTCGTTCTCTATGAATTTGAATTTTCTATTCAATATTCTTCTGTATTTCAACTTCTTTTGTTTTATAATTGCATGGAGATCCATAACTGCATTTCGAACGATAGGCTTTAAATTTTTCATAATAAAGATTCAAGAATATAATCAACTCCATTCGAATTCATTTTTCGCAAAACTTCAATTAGATTAGAGTCAGTCTTCCCATTCTTCTTTATTAAAGACTTAAGCTTCTCAACAAAAAAATGATTCTCTTCAGTGAATCCAAATATTTCTTCCGTAAGGATTGAAAAATTCTGTCCAAAACTTTCGCTAACGAGGCGATTAACTACCCTATTTTCTCCAACTTTACTTAACAATATCGTATTCTCTTTTAATATTCCTTGGAGAAAAACAGGTGAATGTGTTGCGATAATCGCAAAGGAAGAGAATTCTTCTAAAATATCTTGTAAGCAAGCAAGTAAAGCTGATTGACCATTTGGATGTAAATGTGTTTCAGGTTCATCAAATAATAACAAAGAATTAATTTTAATTGTAGAAATAATTTGAGTGAAGGAATAAATCATAAACTTTTGGCCTGAACTAAGAGAATCAAAGGCATCAACAATATCTGTATTATCATTAAACAATCTTAATTGTCGCTTTCCCAATAGAATCTCAAATGCCTTTTGCCAATATGAAATCAACGAGCCGCTTGCAATCCGATAATATAAATTTAGAAATGTCGACTTTATATTTTCTGAAGAAACTAATTCATTTGATCGCCCCCGAACGCCAAAATAAGAATAACTAAACGTACGCTCTCCTTCTTCTGGCTTATAGAAATTGTCAAATATGCTAAATGAAATCGCAATTACTTTACTAAAAGGAGGTCGTTCTTTTATATTCAAATTCTCTTTATCAATTCCACTTAAAGAAGATGCGATATTTGAAAGCAATGTGGTCTTGCCCGCTCCGTTTTTTCCAATGATTGCACAAATTCTTTTTAAATCATAATGCTTTTCACTAAAATCAAAATGGACAGATGGAAATTTTGTTTCATCAAATACTCCCGAATACTTGAAGTTGAACTTACGATCGATGTCTATTTTTTGAAGTAATTCGTATCCTTCAATGTAGGCCTTCTCTGCTTCACTGTATCTCCGTAAAGAATTTCTCACTACATATAAATCGCTGCATAGAATTCTTAACTTTTCAAAGAAACACAAATCATTTAAAGAAGTTAAAATCTCACTCTTTAAATGTGATGTTACAATAATTTTATAATAATCTACTTCCTGCCAGAGTGAAAAATAACCCTCAGGTAAATTATTTGAAATCAATGGAATATCGTTTAATCGTATTCCGTCTTTTCCTATTTTTATAAGTCCTTGAACTAAAATATTTCCGGATTCATCATAAATGGAAGCATAATATAAAGTATTAAAACCAAAATCGTTCCAGTTATCATATTCTAATATAATGCATGGAAATTTTGCATTTTTCGGAATAAGTGGAAAACCATTTCTACGTATCGGATTATTATCAGTGTATATTATCATTTTTAATTGAGACTATTTTTGTTCAACTTCCGAGAAGAGGAAGTTTTCATAAGTTAAATTCGTTTCCCAAACTTTTGAGAAAGATCAGCTCTTAAAAGATTCTCTCTCCCGAAAATACTTACTTTTTAAATTTCCAGTATTTACCACTGCCCATGGAAATTTCCTCTAATGAGAATCTCTTTCCGGCTCGGACATTATCTTTAATTAAATAATACATATCGCTTAATATAGATTTTGATTCAGCAAAATATGAATGACCCATAAAATCCGTATCTACGTTCGAAGCATCGATAGTTTCTATTCCTTCTAAAACAACAAGTCCCGCACCTGAGTCACCGAGCCTTGGGTAGCCATTTACCTTTTTCGAGAATTTTAAAGCCTTATCTTTCGATGACGCGTAAATCGTTAATGCTTGCTTTTGCTCCAAGAAAAAAGGGGCAATATCTTTTTTAAATATATCTGCGTCTATGTCCGGAGCGGATAGTATAACTTCTTTTATTTTAGTATTATCAAATTGATTTTTCCTGATAATATCCATTAATGCTCTTGTGATCACCCGCGAACCCATACTGTGAGCTATTATATAGATTTTTTCCGAATTCGTTTTTGATAAGTAGTCCAATAAAAATTTATTAAGATTTATTTTTGTCCATTCAATATCATTTTCATCAGACACATATCCGGAAACTTTACCTTTTGATGGCCAACTATAAAATATAGGAGCACCATCAAATCCTAAATCATATGCAATTTGTGCTGTTCTTCTAGCGGCTTCTGTGAAAGTAACGTTGAAACCATGGATAAAAATAAAAGATTTCTTTTCTGAAAACTTATCGCAGTGTCTATTTGATTCCATTATAAAATCTTCGAAGCTAGATATCTCAATATTCATCAAAACGACATGATTTTGGGGATTCTCCTTGAATTGAAATTTAAAAATAGAAGCACTTTCTAACTCTCCCATTCTATGATCATGTGGGATGCTAACTGTACAATGACCATATTTCAACTCAGATCTCGCACTTCCGAAACGCTTATTCAAGGCTTTTGAAGAATCATATTCTCGATCAGTAGCAAAGAATACGTTTATTTTTGCAAATTTAACTTTCTCTTCTTCCGGAAAATAAACCTGAGCAGCGAAAGATTCTCTTAAAGGATGGTCAGAAAGAATTCTTGCACCATCTTTTCTTAGAAGTCTGCGTTTCTGTTTGTCTACTCCTTGTTCCGATGCTTTACGACTACCAATGATGTGAGATTCTCTTCTTGGGACAATATGTCCACCTCCCCTACCTCTAACTGCTTTCATCCTCCTTTTTAAGTTTCGGGAAGGTTCCTTTTTATTTTTTCTATTTATCAGAATATTGCCTTTTTCTACTCCGATCGCTTTCCTTATCTTATACAGTGTAATAATTTTAGTATTCTCTCGTATAAGCAAATTTGATGTTAACATAATGATATAATCATCATAGACTAAATATGCCTTTAGGTTCTTTTTGAAATAATTTAACAAATCCTTTTGTCTTTCTTTTACTAATTTTAGAAACAAAACATTTTTACTAAATTCGCAACTCTCTCTTTTCGAGCTTTCTATAAATTCAATTGTTCCAACGTGCTTTCCATTCGCTGAAAACAATTTGACCAAATTCGAGGCTTTCGTCGAGCTTCTAGTTATAACTTCATATTCTTTTATTTCTATTTTTTTCATATTTATAGCTCCTAATTTAGCGTGCCACAAAAAATTAGTGCTTCCGCTTTCAGAAAAGAAACGGAATGTAAATTATATATTTATAATATTATAAAACTACTTTTTTAACGGCTGAAATCAGAAAAATCCTTTTCTTTTTCACAATCAAAAAAGGAACTTCCGTTTAGCAATATTCTGATTTGGTTATAAATCATGTCAATAAGATCTAACGTAATAAATCTTGATGAGTTTAGGAATGCCAAAACTGGCCCCCCAAAAGGATCAAGACCGGAATCAGGGCTTATGCTTGGCAAGGGTCTCACTGACCAAACGATGATTGATTTAATCAAGAAATTTTCTAACCCAGTATCCGAGCGAGACTATCGGAATAGAGCTTTGCTGAATTTAATGTATCTTACCGCGTTACGCGCAAAAGAAATTGTCTCTCTTAGATTTTCGGATCTTTTCCTCGCTCCTTCTGGAGAAACATTAATCTCATATACCAAGAAAGGAGGCAAAATGGCTTTTGCCGTTATAGCTGAAGAAACACTAGGCTTTATTCGAGAATACCATTCCAGGTTCGAATGTAATCACGATCATTTCTTCCTGTCGCTCCCTCGTGGTAATCAAAAAGAACGTTCAAACATTACAACACGAGGACTTCAGCTTATCGTCAACTCTTGGAATGTTAGAACATGTTCTAGTAAATTAATACATCCCCATAGCCTGAGACATACAGCGGCCTCAAAGCTTATGGACCTCGCTGGATCTGGAGCAGTACAAAAACTCTTAAATCATGCATCACCTAACACGAGTTTGTTGTTCTACACAAAACCTTATTTCAACGCTTCTAAGTTTCTAAAGTGGGAGTAAGACAAAGAAATGACCTTACTTGAAAAGATAGAAACCAACTCCGTTCAAGAATTGATCGAATCTGGAGAAATTGTAAGCCTCATGATTCCTCCTTATAGATATCGAGTCGAAGAATTCTATAATTGTCAGGTATACGTTTCAAAAACTGTTTGGTCCGAGTTAAATACGGTATATAGCAAATCACGAGATAAAAAATCTCCTACTCGAATAGTTTATAACCTAATGGCTGGTAGCACAGGCCGAGCAATCGACGAAGTAGAAGAGAATATAGAAATATTCTTAGTTTATTTCAAAGGCTTATTACCCTCTCTGAATAGATACAGAGCGTTTAGGAAAATTTCATTACCGAAAGATTCGGAGGATCAATACTTACTAATTCTTAGCATTAACGAGGACTAAACTCTTTTTTCCATAGATTTCAATTTTTTCCTTTTCGTATTTTACTCTTTTCGAATATTATTTTCGTGACTGAAATACAAAACCAAAAAGATAAATGGCTCCAAATTAACGAAGATGGCTTAAAGATCTTCAATGATATTCTTCGCTCCTTAATTGCCTTCCATGAAATGATCCACGGTAATATTCAGGCCGTAGATAAAACCTGGATATTTAAAGTAAGACTTGTTGAATCGAACAATCCTTTAGTTGTTATAAAGAAATTTGGAGACTATGAATATTTAGTTTTTGCTAAGATTAAAAGTTCCAACCCAAAGGATTATAACTCTTGGATCCATATTGACGGAATACAAATGGAAAGAATGGAATTAGAAAAGTCCGAGATAACAAAGCATGAAGTCTTCGAAATCCTTAATATGACCGACATCTACCGAATGCACTGCGAACCCTATTCCGGAGAAATTCCTGAAGATGTTTAGATTTATTCCTTAAATACAACTAGAAAGAACTCTTAGTTAGTCTTAGGTGGAGTAGACACTTCTTAAATTTCTATATATTCTTATATTTGTCTACTCCACCTAATCATTTGATTCGGAAATAAGAAAGACGAACGCAAGGGTGTTTGATGAGGGAGTGATCTCATTTTTGCCATAGGGGGAGGAGACAATGTTTAAATTTACAATAAAAATTCTCAACATCTACTCCCCCTACAGTAATTTCTATGAAATGAATGAAGTTTCTTGTAATTCTTCTTCCTATTTTCAAGATAAAACATTTACCAGACGAATATCGATTTAGTTGAAACAATATTTACGATCGTTTGCATAGATTGTTTATTTCTTCGGTTTATACTTCTTTATCATTCTACAGCCTTTTGGAAAATTTACACATCCCCAGAATTTACCATATAATCCATTTTTAAGAATCATTTTTTCCTTACATCGACAGCGAGGCCCTAAGATTGGTTTATTTACTTCTACCTGAAAAACTGGTCTATTAATCATTTCCTGTTTTTCTTCTTCCGCTGTTCTAATTCTTACCAAAGAGAATGTACAAGCCATTGCACCCCATGAATACAAAGTAGTTCCGCATTCATGGCAACTCACTGATCCTCCCTCATCATCCCTAAACATGTATCTTCTTCTTTCTAGATTATACTCGATCGAACATTTTGAACAAATTAAATCCGCCATTTCTGACTTCCTCCTATTTACTTAATTAGTAGTTTTGCTTCTGAAAAGTTTCAGATCAAAAATAGGAAGAATGTCGTATATATCTGATCGCATCAGTGAAAGAGTTGGCTATTGATCAGGTCAAAGACTCTGCTAATATTCTTTTTTAAATACCTCAATCCTATAGCAGTTCCCACTAATTCTTTAGAAAAATTTTTAAGGAATTCAATTTCAATCTTGAAGCTACATGCCTCAGTCACTTCCGGTATCGTTTGAAATTTCCTTTAAAGGAACAAAACCTATGTCTATCGAATCTAATGTTAAATATCTTGCTTCTTACATTCCGAAGTCTGCCGAGAAGGATTTAATGACTTCCCGAAATGAAAATTGTTTGTCTGAAATAACCCTGGAAAAACTCCAAAAGGACTTTTCCGACCCTAAGACAGAAGAGACTTACCGAAACAGAGCCCTTTTCCAGGTAATGCAGGAGTTAGGTTTACTTGCAATGGAAATCGTTTCCTTAAGGCTCTCAGACGTCTCTAAAGAGTCCTCTGGGCAGTCATACGTTAGTTACGTAGGGAAATGTGGTAGGAAGAAATACTCAGCTATTAGTGAGGCCTGTTTAAACGCTGTGCAAGAATACCACGAAATGTTTGGAATCGATTCGGATTTTTTCTTTGTTAGCCGACCAAGAAGAAACAATAAAGAAAGGAATAATCTTAGTACAAGGGCATTGCAATTAATCGTAAATTCTTGGAATGTCAGAACAATTTCTGGAAGGATCATTCATCCCCAAAGTTTACGAAACACTCTTGGGCAGAGATTGTTGACCAAGGCCTTACCCCTTTAGCCCCGGCCAACAATCATATATTTTCTTTAAAAGGATAATTTTATTTATTACAGTTCTCTAATTCAATCTCGAATTCTGGACCTACCAGGGCTTTACCGATTTTCGCAAGCGATCTAATAACAGAAGCTTCGTGCTCACTGTTCCCCAATAACCATCCAGACAATTCACAGATATAATCTTCAAAGGCTTTGATATTCTTTATGCTTTCTTCAAATTCTTTAATCCGAACTAAAGAAAGGTCAGCTTTCTGAATATCAAGGCTTTCAGGTATATCCATTTCGGATGCCACTCTAAAAATTGACCCAAGATTTCCTTGAATAGCTTTTATATGCCCAAGTGTATCTACCAACGTATACAGATACCCCATTGAATCAAACAAGCTCTTGGCATTCTTCCTCATGACTTCCTGGATAGAATGAACTGTCAAAGCTTCAACTTTATTCCTTCCGAAGGAGTCTTTTATACTCTTAGAATTCTCAAGAATAACTCCAAGTTCAAACTGGTAGCCGTCACGGATGAAATTCTTCCAATTGAATTGGTCTTTAGATCTAAACGGAGTTAACGTGCAACGCACCTTTGCTCCATTGATTGATACATCAGATTTCTCAATGCCTTGGTATCCTTGATAGCATTGGCCCATGATCCAATTTTCTAAGTCACGGATTTCATCAGCATGGTCTACATCGATCTTAACAGCTTGTATCAAATGGACAGACTCAACTTCCATATTCTCAAAGCTATGAATCTCATAGCCATTCAGATACTGATTCCTTTCTAAGTCCTGATAAAACTCTTCATGCAAATCACTGGAATCAGTCGGAAGAGCAAACCCTGACAAGAATTGTGCCAAAGGATAGGTCACGAAAAATTTCCTACCTTTAACTTCATATTTAATTGTTGATAGATCCGGAATATCCAGCTCATCAATTATCCACTCGCTATTTTCGTCTGGCACGACTTTCTCAACATCTTCAATTGGGAACGAGAGAGTAATGCTCTCTATCCCAATGCCGACTCCATCTTTTCGGGAACTTTGGTATCTTAACCCCAACCTTTCCATTTGTATTTGATTTTGGTCCATTCAGGGACCTCCTTTAATTTTTACCCAAGACCTACTATCAAGACTTCCAACAGGTCTTTACTCCCGATTGATTTCCCGACTTCCGGCTTGGATTTGATACATTAGTAGAAAAATTCCCAAGATCCTTCTGACTTCCCGACCACTGTCTACTATGAGCCTCAACTCAAGTTCCATCACTTGAGTAACATTACTCTTATAAGTATCCAAGGATCGTCTTCAGTTGGTTCTGAGTTCATTCTCCGATTAATTAGTGTATTTTTTCTTAAGTTTCTGGTCCGGGGTCCTAAAGTGGCCTTTTAACTATAAGATTACTGGTTGGAGAGACTTATGGGACAGTAATTAGGCGTCCTAAAGAGTCCTTATTAAATAAAAGGGGGTCCGAGGGGTCTTAGGTGGGTGGCCTATATTATAAGAGGAGTTTAGGACGCTTATTTATTGTGACTCTATTTGGAAAATTTTTAGGAAATTGTACTAAAGAGGTATATTGGTAATTTCCTTCCGTTTTCCTAATTCAAAAGGGACAATTTGGCAGTTTTTGACAGTTTTCTACGGAAAGACTAAAGAAGAAGGTAAGGCACCAAAATTTAAACTTTGGACGTCAGTGTGTATTTTAAAACAACCCAAGATCCTTACTCTTACTTAGGGATAGATACAGTAGTGCTATTTACAAAGAGTCATAATGTCAGTAAAAACAGCGATCTATTCAAACCTAAGAAGTATAAGAATAAAAAAGGAAAGGAAGTAATTGCACAAATCAACAATGGGGTTCGTGTCGAATATCGAGCTCATTCCGATTGGAAGAAAGAGTACTGGATCGACTTTTCCCTATCGGAACTATACAACGGATATAATTTTTCCTCTGATACCCCATTAGATAACCGTGGCCTATATTTTTCTTTGATCACAAGATTGAACGAAATGGGTATTTTCATAAGAGACTGGAATAAGGTCCAAGTATCCCGAATCGATATATTCAGAAATATTAAATTACTTAATCCTTACTCGCAATACCTGCACCTCCTGAGGATGGCTGAAATCCCGAGAAACAAAACTAAATTCTTTAAAAGCTCAGTTTATATCGAAACCAATTCGCAAACTCTTATTTTCTATGACAAGAAAGAACAGCTTGCGAACAATAAAAGAATCGATATAGATGATGATGTCTTGCGAATTGAACTTAGACTTATGAATGCCGGTAAAGTGAAAGATATTTTTGACTCTAATTTCCTATATGCAATTAGAGAAAGTTTAGAGGACGCTTACAATTCGTATATCCGGGATACTCTTAATTACTTAAAGGAAATTGAAAGTATAGCTGATCGAGTTCCGCTTGATTGCTCAGACATGAAAACAGCCCTACGTCTATATTATGCAGGAAAGAGGAATATTGACAGGCTTGTGGATGAAACGATAGACGCACTCCGGTCCTCTCATAATCTATTTCTAAACGATGGATCTCGGAAACCGAAGGGTCATTCAAATTTTAACGAAGCGATTCGGAAGCAAAAAGAAAGAATATCAAAAAAGAAAAAGAAAATATTACGGACTGCCGTTCTAATGAATGACTACCTAACTGGTGAAGGGGGACTAGCCCAAGAATTAATCGAATCAATTTTGGAAACTCAAGTTAAAGTTGCAAAATTTCCGATTGGTCCTATCTATAGAAAATCGCTGGCTGAGCATTTGAGGGAGAATGCTTTGAGAGAAGTTTCGTAGAGGCTATACTCCGCCTATCGCGTTGCACGATCCATTCTGCATTCTTTGAGCATTATATGTTCTTAGCCAATTTCCAGAGATCATCATTAAAAGAGACAAGCCTATCTATACTACTTAGGCTTTTAATCTTCTTTAGACCGATAGTAGGAACCATATATCGTCCTATACCCTTTACGAAAGTCTCCTGGACTCGGTTCAAAACTCTCCAAGCATCGAATCCGTTATCCTCAAGACGGCGAACTCGCAATACTGACCTTTTAATGCTTTCTCGATCCAAAACAAAATCCGATCCAAAACGAAGGTCCACAGCTTTAGTTACAAACGAGTTTACTTGTTCGGAGTTCAATTCCTTGGCTTTTAGAAAACGAATTTCATCTATCAGCCCTTCGAATCCGTTGATAACCTCTTCAATCTTGTTCCGAATGGCATCTTGGTTTGTCTTGTAATGCCTAAATACAGAATGGTCCCCGACCTTACCAATATCTTTTACCATGAGTTGATTTGCACAAGCGACCCTCATAAAACCATAAAAGATCTCTAAGGCATTTGTCTGATCATGAGAATTCCGGATGACAACATTTAGATTTCCCTCATCTACAATCCTATAATCTATATGTTTCAGAATGACTAAGTGTTTCTGAAATCCCTTACGATCTTCCTTTCGTACATTCTTTTCAGCAGCGGACTGCACCTCCCACCCTTTGTCAAAAAAGTTTGAGAGGACATCCGAAGTCTTTATTTGCAAGTATCTTTCGCTTGGTTTACCGTAACTGGCATCCTTAAAAACCGAGGGAGCTCTCTCTTTTAAATCCTCATAACTAAAACTCATATAAACTCCAAAGAACTAGGAGTTTCATTTTATTTATTTGTAATATAAGAAAGCGTTTTTTCTGGAACGAGAGTTATTATTTTGTTTTTTATATTTTTAGATAAAGCTGAGTAAATTTAGAGACTACTTGATCAATTTAAATCTAAAGCAATGAACGCAGAAAAAGGAATGCATTATAAACAATTGTCATTCCAATACCATAGAATCCAAAGCCACCAAAGAATCCAGTAACGAATCTCCGGAGATTAGTAGATTGAATTCCGAGAAATTCCTGGATGCTCCAATCAATTCCCATCGGAACCAATAAGGCAAAAAAAATCCAAAGACTAGCAGAAATAGGCCAGAAGGAGGTAAATAATCCCAGTGACACACATTGGCCGAAATACACACCAGTGCATCGGGCACAGACTGGAAAAGGATGGCCTTTATATGAAAATGACCGCTCCTCCCACTGATGACAAAAGTGCGGGAGATAAGAAAGTGACTTTCGAAGAGAATCCATTCTCCGAAGAAGTAGACCCTCTATTACAGTCCAAAAACTCGAATGTTGCATATTACTTTTTATAAATACGAGTCTTGCTTTTTCCCATTCCGCAAAACCCGAATAAAATCCCAATAGGTCCCAAGCAAAGAAATCCGATACAAGACTTTATGAATCCGAATCCTTTGGTCTTTGTCTCGATAATAATTTCTTCCTTATCCCGATTCTTATCCTCTTTACCCATTCGTTATCTCCTATACGTTCACTTTCTTAAATTTCATTTTATTGATTCGATAAAATCCAAATCTAAATGGCTGTCCTGAGGAATGCTCCAATACACGGGAAAAATTTGTTTTATAGCAAGGTTAGAACTCTCCATATCCAAATTTGATGTGAGTAATCCCTTTCGAGAGAGCACCTTTTGAACGACCATTGATTGCTTGAATGGATTGAAATAGAAAATCATTCCTTCTCCATTATTCTCAATATCCCAAACGATTTTGTCAGCCTCGGAAGAAATTTTTAATTCCACCTTAAAACCAGTATTAGGATTTCTGCCTAAAATTAATGCTCTAAAGAGTTTATAAAAACTTTCTTTCGCTTTCGTACCGTCGATCGAAACAATGTTGAAATCAAGGTAAGGCTTCGTGAATGGATACTTTTTTGAAAGGTATCCTCTAACTTTGTTATCTAATAGCTTATTCAAAGCTTCATGTGATATTTGTTCCGATCTCCTATCACGGACCTTATCGTTGTATTCTAAGATGTCTTTGACTGAATTCTTATTTGTCTTTATCCATTGCTTTTGTTCTTCGGCAAATGATTCCTTAACAATGCCAATTTCATTTAATAGGTTATCCGGAAGCTCCTCAGTTTTAGTAGGAGAAGAGCAAATTGCTTTATATAACGCTTCAAAATATCTCGCCTTTTCCCAAGAATCAATCTTTGGAATCTGAGTTAAAAATTGCTTTTCAACAAAATTTGTTTTTCCAGCTTTCTGATTCCAAATCGAAACAAACTCCATCGGATTTTTTTCATAATGACTTCTATTATAGAAATCAGGTATTTCAATCTCTTCATACGTAAAGCCATGCTGCCAAACTCGTTCTTGGAATCTATTCGGCAGAATTAAACTCGAATTTTCATTATCCAAGGTGATAACATGCTCCAGTCCCAAATCTCCAACTATTCCCAATTGGTTACAGCGAGCGGTGTACGGGTTTTGAAGATGTTTTTGAGTTAAAGTTGCGCAACCTGAAAGAGAAACAAACAATATAGCTCTAAATAGAATTTTATATTTATTTAATGTATTAATCATATAAACCGATCCTTTTTCCTTCAAAGATTCAAACGTAAATTAAAGAAAGGATTTTTTTCTAATAGATCGGATTAGTGGGATTCAAGCGGCACTGAATCATTGCAATGAAACCAGGAGATCGAATTAAGTATCCCCATGTTTGGATCTCACTGACACAATTATCCACATCTTGTTTGTGATAGTAGTCTCCGGAATTTATTCCTGCTAAACTTGAAGCTTGAGCGTTTAATGAAGCATTGCTCGCGGTTAGAACTGACGGATCATAAGAAGCGGCAACTGCAACATAGGTATTTACTGCATCTTGGATCCTCTGCTTTACCTCAGATCCCTTTTGCCGATCATCGACTAACCCGACTTCGTTGAGAAGGTTGCAGGAAATAAATAGTGAATAAATTAGAACCAATTTCACATCTAATGGGATCCGAGACATAGATACTCTCAATTAAGCTAATTTTTACCCACATTAAAATGTGGCCTTTATTTTCGTCAAGAAGACCCACATTCGAATGTGGGCTATATTTAAGATTTTTACTCGTTTTTCCCTTTTTCGAATCACCCACATTCCGCACTGTAGGTATATTCTTTATTCAACCCACATAATAATGTGTGTGGATTCGGACGAATTTAGAATAAAACTTGGTAAAAGAATCAGAAAACTTAGACTAGCTGCCGGATTAACTCAGGAAGATATGGATGAGGGAGATTTTGCGGTTCATTTCAGAACGATCCAAGAAATTGAAAATGGTCGGACTAATCCGAATGTGAATACCTTATTTCGAATTTCTAAAAGACTGAAGGTGAAGCCAAAGGATCTTTTTGATATATAAGAAATGTGGAGCTGACGGGATTCGAACCCGCATGCAGGGTTTTAATAAATGCACAAATTTTCACTCCTGCATTTATTAAGAACCTCGCTTTTCCGTTAAGCTACAGCCCCTTCTTTGACTAAAATTTTTATTTCCATCCAAACTGTCAAACATTTTTTCTAAAGAAATATTTTTAAAATCATAGTAATAGGTAGGAATAAATTTCAATTCGCATTGCTCGTCGATTAAAAGAAAATCAACTTTAGACACAGCAGCGCCCTGAATTAATTGTTACATACTGAAAGTAAGTTTGACTATTAACTAAAAATACGTACTGGGTATTCAATATTTAGGATTAGTCCAAACGCGCATGCTCATATTTTTTTAAAGATACACCATTTGGAATTTGATTATACTCCCTCCCACCAAGCTCTCGCCCACCTTCCTTTTTCCATTTACCTCCCCATTGCTTAAAGAAAAACGGGATATTATTTCGAAAGCAAATCGTTTTAATTTCAATTACCCATTCCTCCATCAATGGGCGAGCTCGAAGTCCCGATTCACCACCGACTATTACCCAATCTATTCCAATAATATCAATATCAATGACACTTTCTAGCAAAGGTTCAAGAGAAAGAAACTTAACTTTTGCCCCACATCGCTTTAATGGATACAAACGATTGTAGGATATTCTATTTTCAATTGAAACTCCCATCCAGATATTTGGGGTCCAATTTAACTTAGAATCTAATTCTAATAATCTTTCCGGTCGTTTTGTCAATATTTGAAATGTATGCTCTGGACAGTTGTTCATAATTTTGAACATTTCATAGATAAATTCATTGGATACTTTTTCGTGAAAAATATCACTCATCGAATTTACAAAATAGACCGTCGGCTGTTTTCTTTTTAAAGGTATTTGTAATCTTTGCGGATGCAATTTCACATTAGAAAAAGGTCCCCATGTTTTTTCAAATCTCTTCGTTAACGTTTCCGCATAGCAATTTTTACAACCAAGGCTAACCTTCGTACAACCTGTAACTGGATTCCAAGTAGCCTCAGTCCATTCTATCTTAGAATTGCCTGCCATAATATTCCTCTAATGTCCTTTATCATAAAGTAAAATTGCATGATATTATAATAAGTTAATAATAATTATGCAACTAGTAAATACAATCAATTTAATACATGTGAATAATCTAAAGAAAGAAACTCATCTCGGTCTTCTCGGCATTTCAACTTAAGAAGTAGAATAATATTTAATGGTATTTTATTTTTCTATTATTGAAAGCAGGCATCGTTCCTTCCAATACATTTACGATTAGAACATTGATCCCCGCGTTCTCTATTGAGCCTGGCAAACAGTCAATTTTCGACTGATTTTGTCGATCAAACTGAGAGTAAATTATCTGTTCGGCATCGCATACGACGGCTACATCGTAATGATCGCTGACCACGATCTTTTTATCGTTCCCGGAACCGATCCGAGATAACAAATTCTTCTAAACAAAATGCTAGGTCTGTAGATTACTCCAGTTTACAAAGTTTAATGTTGGGAAATACTAAACTCTAAACTGTATCATATGATGCAAGAAATCAGAAAGGGATCCTTTATTTTGACTTACCCTCTTCCCGAAGCCACGGAAGAGGCCTCATACATCCCATATCGCCAGAACCACCTGCCACATATACTTCTCCATTTTCAGTTAAAGTTATTTCGTAAAATCTTTTTACTAACCAACATTCTTGTTCACATTCTTCTAATTTAGAACGAGAAAGTTTTTGATCTCTGCATCTTTGTTCACAAATAGCCCTACTGCCTTGATCAGTCGTTTCGTGTCCTGTCTCAATTTTGATACTGTTTCCTTCAATCTGCCAGGATCCATAACGCGAGGTCCAATCGGTTTCATGCAATCCTACACCATGATCCGGATATAGCTTAAGATCCAGGCAGCCATTATCAACACCACGGTATTCTTCACCAGTGCAATTTCCGATCAGTCCGGATTTAAAATCTTTCGGGAAATTCGTTCGATTAATTTTATAACATCCATTTATTACTTCGAATTTATTAGTCAAAGCCTGCTGAATATCCGCTTCATTCGTTAAAAACGCAGAGAAAACCCATCCAGTAAATTCATTGTTTACCGGCTCAATGTCTGGATATCCAATTGGAGCATATTTGACTTTAAGCCATTTACCCGATTTACCAGCTATTTTCATTTCCGACTGGCTCTCTTCCAATATAAATACGGGGGTTGAATAGTTTATTACCTTCAATTTTTCAGAATCGACGCTCGGTTTTTCTCTAAGCACGATGCCGTTTAAGCTGTTCACATAAAGAACATTGGAATTCTTTTTGTCCGGTAAACAAGTAACTAAGAAAATGAGAAAAAATAATAACCGTAATATCATTTCCGCAAAGTATAATCTTAATTTAAAGAAACAAGGATTTTTCTTAATGAAAAACTGCGAGAAAAGCAAATAATGATCTTTCAATAAATACATGAGAAATAAATGGAATTCAATTTATGATCTTTACAATCGACGGAAACATCAAAGAACGTTTATCAAAGGAAGACATTTCGACTTATTTAACATTTATCAATCTGCGAACAATCCACAAGATATGCAGAAAGCTAAAGATTAATCCGATGGAGCCATTTGATTTGGAAAAGCTTAGTAATCATCCACCAAAGAAAAGAGCCCGTAAGAAAGCGTTGTATTAAATAATGAAATTACATCTCTTAAAGGTTCGACTGAAATATATCACGACTTTATATTTAGCATAAAATCTGAACATTTCATGCTCACAAAGATGCTAATTTTGAACATGCATCATTCGGGCAATGGTTAATAATTCTACTATTTTCTATTCTAATATCTTATTTACGTTTCCGGATATTTCCGCTACTTTATTTGCAAGATCCTTAAGCCCATCAATCATAGAAGGAACGTTTTCCGTAGCATGAAAATAGATTTCAATTTCATTAGACCGTATTGTAATTTCACGCTCTCCATCTTTCATATAAATAGTTAAATATGAATTATCACTTGGATAAGTAAGATTCAACTTTTCCTTTAATTTTGGTGAGTCTTCAATTTTATCAATTAAATCTTCAATATCAATTCTCTTCGGCAAATCATACATTAAAAAATCGAACCAATGTGGAAAACTATCATCTAATTCGTCGGCAACTTCATAAATCTTACTTAAGTCTATTGGCTGAAGACGCATCGTAAGAATTAAGGCGTCCAGATTGTCTTCATCAATCTCTATATAGCAATCGTAAAAGCAATAAGGGCATTCGAAACGACCAGAACCCCCGCCATTATCAATGTCGACCTTAAAATCTTTATTCCTAAGATCAAAAAGGTTCTTCAACGATTGAGCTACTTGTTCAACATTCTCATGAATTTCGGTTTTAGATATCGAATTTATAAATCTTTCAACGGACGCAGTATAAAATTTCGGAATTGAATGTATCCCTTTCTTAAATCCTGAAAGATCCCGTATTTTAATTTCTTTTTTAGCTATAAATGCAATTCTATTTGAATCTTTCTCAGAAATTTCTGAATAAGCAATTGGACCATTATTGCTATTAAATTCATGAATTATAATTTCGCCCTGATCCTTTCCCCAACCAAAGGGAGTTTGTAAATGCATTGAATTTGGATTCGTTTTACAATACTTTTTAACAGAATCTGATAAATAGTCCTTAAGTGAATTGTTCGTTATATATTTCCCTTCTCTTATAACTTCGGACACCTTTCCAGTAAATGCTTTCAATAAGTAATGAGAAAAAATTCCATGCTTCTCATCCGGTATAATATCTGCCACACCTTTATGAGATGTAGCTGAGAAAACACAACAATACTCTGATTCAGAAGTTCTTTCTATGAGTTGATCCAATTTAAATTTATCTATTTTAGTCTTCCTTGCTCCTAATGCTAAAGTACTTTCACAGGCATCTACAAAATACAAACTACGTTTGCATTTGGAATTTATTTCTTCAAATATAGTATAGAGAGAAATCCATGATTCTTCTTCATCATCTGAGTCATAAGCGCTCAAATGTGGAACTCCAGAAAAATTAGTACCGTGCCCTGCATAAAAGAAAATAAAGCGATCAGAGTCTTCTATTTTTGAAGAAATCTGCTTAATAGCCCTTTGTATTGTTCTTAATGTGGCATTATTTCCAATAAGACTTTGAGCGTTTTCGATTTTAAATATATTCTCCATTATTTCATGAAATCCATTGGCATCATTTTCTGCATATGGTGTAGGGGGCCTTAAACTGATATATTTATCTAAACCGATACATAAAGAAAAATCCATGATATTTTCCATCGCCTCAAAATTGTATTTGTTTCTTATATAATTATTATATGCCAATATACTTTTATTCTCAATTCGTCTAATGTTCCATTTTAATCCAAATCACAATCCTCCTTGAGTAAGAAAGCGGCACTAAAAATAGCCGACCTAACAATGCGAAGTAATTTCAATAAATTTTCCAATAGTTCAGTTTTTGAAATGGTAAGTATTCTACTTTGATTTATATTTATAGACTCAGAGTTTGTTATTATAATTAACGAATGCTCAAAAGCATTTCTCCATTCCTTGAAAAATCTAAGTTCACCTTCATTTACTTGTAAATCTGTCGCTATCGAATACAATGCGAATAGATTATAGCTTTCAGAGGTCACTGCTTTATCCCTAATATTAGGCCTATTTCTCCAAAAAGACTCAAATATCAAGTTATCCTTAATTTCCAACTCCCCCATTTCCGAAATTACAATAAGTCTTGCGATTTTATCTAAAGTTCCATAGCAAATTCTGTAGGATGCTCTTATAGACTCTTCTATTTCAGAATGATTTTCATTGATAGTTTGTAAGCCCTTAACTAGTAATTCTCTGGCATAAATATATTCGTTTATTATTCTACGAATCAATCTAAGTAAAATCACTTTTCGGTTTAACCCAGGTCGGTTTGGAATAAATTTTTTACCTAATATTTCATCATTTGATGCATCGTCACAAGAACAATAACAGCTATGTTCGGAAAGATACAGATTATTGTTAATAAAGAAATTATTCTTCGTTTGCTTATCACTATTCTGATATTTTAATCTATGTTTGGTTCCAATATCCGATTTTTCTACGTTCAATTTTGATAAAGCAATATCAACACTAAGCAATCTATTTTGTAATTCATCGACATTATAATATGGAGGTGCTAAACTTAGCGCTTTCTTCACATGGTACTTAGTTACTAAGAGCATTTGCGGAGTATATATTGAACTTAGTGTATTTAACCATTGAAGAGCAGTTGATTTACTAGCATGAGCCTCAAACCCTTTCGCATTTATTGCGAGCGCCTGATTGTAGAAAAAGAGAGCTTCGCTTGGTCGTCCACATACATCCAGAGCATTTGCGGTATTAACCAATACTCGATATTTAAAATCTTGTGGAATATTTTCCTTAAAGTTTAAGCACCTTAAATAATGATTTTTAGCTTCAATAGCCAGTCTCAGTAATTCAGCATTGTATCGATCATCGATTTTATATCTAGCAGCATCAAACAATGCCTTTTTAGCGTTTCCCAAATTATATTGTATAGAAGTATTTGAAACATGTCCCTCATATCGATTTGATTCAACAATCTGAAGACCTTGTTTTATTACATCAATGTCATGAAACTGGGCACCTATATCTACTAATAGGCAACCGGCCTTATAATCAGAAAAAATATCATCCGGAAGTATAGATTGTTCATCGGAATCGTCAAGGTATTCTAAAGTGATTCTCAAAGCTTCGTTAGGATTTCCTGAACTAAAAGTTTCTTCGGCTAATTCGAGCTTTTGATTTATTTTCATTTCAATCTTATACGATTTCATTTAAAAGTAAGTTAATGGCGCGTATTCTTCAATTCGATACTTGAAAGTCTTTCTAAATGGTCGAACAGGGCTATTGACTTTTCTGTTTGGTCTGGCGGCAAATTTGAAGAAAAATTGGTTTTCAACATTATTACGAATACAAGCAAATCGAGAATGGAGATTAATCTGACAAAATTAAATGGATAATCATAAGTTTTAAAAAAGCCATGCAAAATACTGTGTCGATTCAAATTCCCTATATCATCTACTAATTGAGAATCTTTATACAAAAATTCATTCATGTATCTAATTAGCCCTTCCAGAAGCTGAAACTGCTCATGAAAATCATCAAAGAAGCCATCAGCCTTAAATTCAGGTGGAAAATAATCAAAATCTTTTAAAAAACTTTCAGTTTTAATTTTCTTCTTATAATCCCTCAATATCCCAAGTAATTTATTAACGGCGACATCAACCGACTTTTCCCCATTCAAATCCGCTATATCGCGAATTGTTCCTTCAATTACAGGGATCAGTGTCGTTATCGCACAATGATTCAAACCAAGACTAAATGCTTCAATAGATTCTAATATTATTTCTTTTCTGTAGCTAACGTAGGCTACCTTGGCGTATCGCTCAGAATACATACGAGATAAATATTCAAGATTATATAAACTTAGCAAGATAGACTCTAAAATTGTCATCTTAGAGTCTATTGATTGAGATTTCAATTCTGCTGCCAAAACCTTTAACGGATTCGCAACTATATATGCTGGAAAAAACCAACCAATCTTAAGGAATTCATCACGCGCTTTTTTTATTCCGGATGGGTTTTTCTGGTAGAACGATGCGTTCTCAAAAGGGAAGAAAGCGATTTTGTCATTATCATAAAATATTTTTATACCCTCAATAATTAGAAAAGATTGAATTGAGTAATATTCGATTTTAACTTGGACATCTCTTCTTGAAAATATATTCTGAACCTTTACTAAATTCTTTTTATTTTCAGCATTCATTTTCCGAAATTTGCTATAAATTTCATTTAACACTTTTTCCTTTGAATCCAAGAGCTCTCTATTTTTCTTTGTGGCACAATTAAATATTTTCTTTAACAAGTTATTAAGCATTATTATTTTATCCGCAAATGAAATGGATATATTAAACTAAAACCTACAATTATTATTTCATAATTTTTGAACGATCGAAATTTATCCTACCTATTCAAGTTATTCGAACAAATAACAGGTCACACGTAGTGCCGCTTAGTTCTTTTCAAATATTTCAAAATATGGATGTTCCCAACCTTCACCATAAACTTCCTTAACTTTCTCATAATGCTCAACGGGAATTTCCGATTTAATTTGATCAAGATACACTAAAAATTCCTCTCGATTATTTTTCGAAAATGTTTTCGCCATATTCTGCACCTCTACTTTTAAGGGATTTTCTTGCAAATATGAATGGCATTCGTTATCTATAAACATAGCATCGCAATAAGGAATATAAGTCGAAATAATATTAAAGTCAGTAATAGTTCCTTGTCCTGGCGGTTTATTCCGACCACCCGAGGAAAACTTCCTTGCAAGCGTAGCATATAAGAAAGAGGAAATTTTCAAAAAGGGAATATTCTTCAAGCTAGGCGAGTTTAAATATTCAATAACCTTTTGAGTGGCCCGTGTTTCATCCCATCCCTTCAATTTCAGTATCAAAATTAGTTTATTTATAAGCGTTACGGATTCATTAGGCAGATAATCTTCAAATGAACCCTTCGCTTCTGGCAAATTTTCAATTTCTTGTAATCTTCTATAATTCTGATAATATCGTTCTAAATGAGTCTTACCGAATGAAGACCATTCAGTTTCATAAAAATCATTCAATTTTCTTTCGCCTTGGGATTTCCAATAATCCGCTAATGCCCATAGCTGCTGAGACGTCTCGTCTCTCGAGTCTCTAAGTAACTTTACATGCTCGTCTTGAATAGGAAGTGTAACAGTAATGAATATCTTTTCATCCCATTTATTATATTCTCCGTCCACAACATCAGCAGCATTAAAGTGAAAATCTGGATTATCGTTTCCAGATAGCCATTGCTCAAAATGAAAAAATAACTGAGATTCCGTTATTTGGTTTTTCATACGAAAGTGAATGCCACCGGATAGTAATTTATACATCTTTTCTAAATCTTCTTTAAATCCAGACAATGTAGATTCACGGTTATGAAATTCTGAGTCAGGACAAACAATTAATTGCAGTTTTGATAATGTTTCTAATTTTTCGAAAAGGATCTTCCAATATGGATCGACTTTGCCTTCTTTATTTGCTTTATTTCCTGAGTTTAAAGCTTTCATCATTTCACTGACTGCCATCTGATCCAGATAAATAACTTTTTTATTTAATTGAGGTAAAGAATACGTTTCCGAAAATAAGCAAGACTTACATCTTCTACGGTAAGAAAGAACGCCAATAGATAAAACCCCAAA
Source organism: Leptospira sp. B5-022 (assembly GCF_000347035.1). Lineage (GTDB taxonomy): Bacteria > Spirochaetota > Leptospiria > Leptospirales > Leptospiraceae > Leptospira_B > Leptospira_B cinconiae. Next base: position 1,476 of record NZ_ANIJ01000011.1, on the reverse strand, counting down.
GGAACCATGAGCTTGGCATTTTGGGCAATTCCAATATGGAGGATTAATAAAATCTTTCGGATCAAATATTATTTCTTTTTGAGTGTTTGCCATCTAACTCTTCTTAATGCTTCGCAATAAACTATCCAAATCTGTTATACGTAAGTATAATGTATCTGGAGTTAAGAACCCCGCAAAGCCAAATTCAGTAAAAAATGCCCCCTCAAGGTGATCTTGATAGATGACAGAATAAACCGGAGGTGAAAGGGCATCCCTTATGAACTCTTCTTTCTTGTTTAAAAAAGATTCTTCAAAGGAAGAATAAGAGTTTGAATCAATTAAAAGTGTGAATGATCTAGCATCATTAGCAATTTCCCTGCTTTTATATACACGTATTCCTTTCTCGAAATTACATTTCATTATCTTAAAAAGAAACACCGGAAATGATTCATATTGAATACCTTCCCCCAAACCAAATATTGTTAGCCTAAACTCTAAATTATTAGAAAATGAGTCGACTCTCCTCATATCAACCAAAGCCGGAATATATTTTTTCAATTCGTCACGCGCCCTCTCAGGAATCGAATCTATTAATTCAGCATATGTAAACTTATCAGAAAGAATATCTCCTATTACTTTAATTTTTGTAAGAATTAATTTTCGAATATACTCTAGCAGTTCGTATTGTTTCATTCTTAACTCCTATTTTATTTGAATTCATGAGTGCCTTATATACTATTCCACAAAATTCAATTTTTTACTTTCTTTTTCTATGTGTCTAACGTTTTGCTTCCTTAAAAAACAAAAAAGTAATACGTATGCAATCAGCCCTAAAATACACAGAAATTCGATCTCCCGGACAATCCTTCACCCCTACTCGACCTTGGCTTGAATTCGGAATATTTAACACACGTAATCCGAACCGAGGACCACCTTTCCTCCAATCCAGAACCGCTCCATTCATTAGAAAAACAGAAAATAGAAATCTCTTCCGAACTCCCCTCCCTAAACACTACAACCCAGCACTCAACACTGTCTACTTCACAGAGATAACCAAGAAGATACTCAATGACTTCTACCCAAAGCACTGCCCTACTCCTGAATGTAACGGCAGAATCTTAGATAAAGAAATCTCAACAAGAACAGATCTAATTAGATGTCCTCAATGTAGACATCTAACATCAAGACTAAGTTACACTCCCCTTCATCACTTCAAACTACCAATTTGGATGTTCGGATACATCCTTTATGAATCTCTAATTCAATACCCAAAGGTAGTAACAGCAACAGAACTAAGTAAGAGACTAAAGATAGGATATAATGCAGCCAGCTTACTCAAGAGAAGATTCCAACTCTTCGCTTCCGATCAATTACCAAAGTATAAAAAGCTAACCTATGATGCTCTAAACGATCAGTTCAAGGACTTCCTACTACCACCAAATGAGAATAGAGACATTAGCAAGATCATGGCAAAACGGCCCTACGTATGCGTAGACA
>NZ_ANIJ01000010.1 GCF_000347035.1 Leptospira sp. B5-022 | reverse complement strand
AGAAAGAAACCCAAGTTATATCGAATACGATGCCATCGGAAGAGCGAAAAAAACGATCCTACCCGTTGCCGCAGGAGAAACGGAAGCAACCACGTTAACCGTAACTTATAACGATCCTTTTGAAACTGTAGAAACACATAGCGGTGGAACAAGTAAAAGAACTGTGAAAGACGGAAGAGGCCAGGTTCTTTATATAGAAGACTTTGGTTCGGATGGGACCAATGCAAAAATAGGATTCTGCTTTGATCTTGCAGGAAAGATGATCAAAAAATCGGATCTGAACGATGGAGGGGCTTTATCTTGCGATACAAGCGGGATCAATGCAAAGGACACTTCCGGAAAAAACCAAGCGTATTGGTTATATGATGCGTTCGGCAGATTAAAGAAAAACAGCGATCCGGATTTCGGGGTCAGCACTGCTTCTTATAATGCGTTCGGGGATTTAACTCAATCCATAGATGCTCGCGGGATTACTACTACCTTTACTTATGATTCTCTTGGAAGAATGGCAACCAAGGACACGCCCGACGGAACTATCTATTATGACTATGATTCCGGTTCCGGCGCTCAAAATGCTCTTGGAAAGCTCGTCAAAGTAGAAGACTCCGTTCAATCAAAAACATTCAGTTATGACAAATTAGGTAGAGCTAAGAAAGAAACTAGGACCTTAAAAAACATAGAATTAGAACTTGTTGGTGGTCCTTATATTACGGAATATCAATATGATTTACTCGGACGAGTATCCTCTATCGATTACCCGGAACATCCTGTAAATCATACTCGGATGAAGGCTTGCTATAATTATGGGACAGCAGGTTATATTACAGGCATTTCCGTTCAGATAAATACGAATGGAATTTTACCCGGATCATGTAGTAAAACTATCGTTGAAAACATTACATACAATGAATTTGGACAGACCGCGGGATTCTCTCTTGGAAACGGGATACAAACTAGTTATACATATGATGTAAAACAAAGATTGGTTCGTATCAATTCCACGGGAGAAGTAGGAGGAACTACAAAGACTCTCCAAGATGCCGTATATGCTTTCAATAGCAGAAACAATATTACAGGGATCACAAACACTTCTTCTGAATACACTACTGCATATAATTATAGCTACGACGGCTTAAATAGGCTCGTTGCAGCAGATGGGCAATACCAAGAATCTGCAGATAATTATACCAAAACTTTCCGCCAAAGTTTTGCCTATGCTAAGAACGGAAACCTACTCGCAAAACGTAATCATAATTTTAATGATAACACTCTTATTGATGAGTGGAATTATCAATATTCCAACCACCAAGTCGCACAAATAGATTCCACCCAAACTGGAAACAATCGTTTGGTTATGAGTTACGACTCCTCCGGGAACATGACCTATCAAAGAGATAATTTTAAAGATCTCACAAAAACTATTTCTGTTGATTCTCAAAATAGAATTTACCAAGTCCAGGATGCGAATAGCGCAGTTGTTGGGCAGTATTGGTATGATGATGGCGGGTTCAGAATTCGTAAAAAGGCCTTGGTTCCGAATGGGGCAGGATTTAAGAACCAAGAGATACTTTATCCAAGCAAGTTTTACGGTTTAGAATATTCCGACGAAACCAATCTATTAAGTTCCATTAATAATATTTATTTAAACGGAGTTCGAATCGCAGCTCTCAATGAAGAAGGAGCGGCGGCCTATTTTTTAACAGACCAAGTAGATTCAGTAGCTCATGTATTAGATGAGGCCGGGAATACTCTCAGTCGTATGCAGTATGAGCCGTACGGAGAGACTTTTGTGCAGAGAGGAACGTTAGATTTTGCTCCTAAGTATAACTCACAGGAATTAGACAGAGAGACTAATTTCTATTTTTATAATGCAAGGTACTACGATCCGCAGATCGCGAGGTTTACGAGTGCGGATAGTGTTATTGATGGGGAGCGTAGTACGCAAGGGTGGAACAGATTTGCATATGTAAAAGGAAACCCGGTTTTATATAAGGACCCAACAGGAAATCAATCTTTCCCATGCATGAACGCTGAATGCTTGATGTACGAAATTAGTCGGCCAGTGACTAAAGAAGAATACGTTAATGCGGTTAGAATGAATGAAGATCATCCATTAAATTCTATGCCCGGTGCCAATTTTGGAAATTATATGCTTCAGGCATCTGCTGACGTTTTAGAAGGCGACTATTTAAAGTTAACAAAAAGAACTGCATGGGAAGCCACTTGGGGCATATTTGGGATTGTTCTACCTGAAGTTTTCATTGTTGGAAAGCAGTCCATAAATTCTGCAAAAAATGGGAAATCTATTTGGCTGATTGGAGAGACGCAAAAACGGGTTGATACTATTGCAAAAGCAAACCCTGATAAGGGATTTAAAACAATTACTGATTTCTTAAAAGGTCGTATATGGACTCGAAAATTAAATGATGAGTATATTTCTGAGTTATTGAAAAATAAAGAGAAAATAGGTGACGTTGGACCTGATTTTACAGGGCGTTTGCTCGGTAAGCTGGGTAAAGAAGGAGGTAGGATTCCTAGTGAGATATATGGTGGCGAGGTTAAAGCGGTAAAGGATTCGGAAAACTATCGAAGATTATTTGATAGATACGGAAAATTTTGGGGCGAATTAAAAGGTTTTGTGAATAGTCCAAATCCTAGCAATTGGATTCAATAGATGAGAATTTGTATACTTGGTTAGAAATTAATCGATTTACACAGAGTATAGAGGGGTTACTCAATGAAAACATTTTATTTGGAGATATATTGAATTGAGTTCTTTTGTCTCAATGGTTGAAGGTTATTTCTCTTTCTTAATAGATTACGGTTTTTTGCGCCGAAAAGATATGGATACTCATACGTCCATGTATGAGTCGGTCATTTATTCAGGAAAGCATCTAAGAGTTGACATTAGTGTTGAATTAATTGGTCCGAAATATGTGTCACTCTATTTGGTTGCAGGAAACAAAGTAGTAGATTTTGAAGAATATTTAATGCGCAAATTTAAATTTCGAGGTATGGAACTTCCGGAATTCAAGTCAATTTATTCTGGTATAGATAATGAAGTAGAAAAACAAATTTTTCGTAAAGAATATCTGATGAAAAACCTCGCAATTCATCAAATGCAAGATTCCGAAGATGAGTTGGTGCTTCCTCCTTTATTTTAATAGTTTGGATGGAGTTACATGTGAGTGAAACAGTAAAGGGACATTGTTCCTAAGGTTTATAATTTTTCATATGAACTTTCAGTTGATAATAATTCAAGAAACGACTTTTATGCTAACTGGCACATCTTCCTCAATAATATCAATCGTTTCTTGGCGAATAAACTTAATTGAACATCTCCTATTAAGGATAAATCTGTATAACGTATCTAAAGAATACGGAATTCTTCAATTACCTTTTCTCTACAATATAAATAATCGAATCCCCAATAACTTTGGGCGCAGCATTTTAAATGAAAACAAATCTGTTTCTATGAATTTTTACGGATCCTTAGCTTTATTCAGTAAAGGTGTAAGCCAGTTATTGATAACACATTCAACGCCTTTCGGATTGTTTAATACTTTTTCGATAATCTCAAAATTTCTTTTCGGTCCTAAGCTTAGATCATCAATTGGCGTTGCCTAGATTTCAAAATTAGTTTTGTAAATGACAGGATTTGTCATCCAATAGTCCGTTGCGACAGTGTACGTCGCAGATTTATATATAGAGATAGCCTCTTCCAAATTACAATATATATATATTAGGAAATGAAGAGAACATAAAGCTGTTCCCAATTTAGTTGGAAACCATCTAAGTTTGATCGAATTTATTTTCACTGGAGAAAGGACAGCATACATAGTAATCGATGCCATGATTGCCAGAAGGAAAATCTTAAACCAAGTCCTTCTGGATCGTTTGTAGTGATTAAGATTGCTCCAATATTCAAAGATAATAATGTACAAAAGAATAAAGGACAATTTCCATTAATTGGGATTAAGATCAAATCTTTGAAAGAAGATTGTCTTATGTATTTGAATAAAAAGAAGATGCCTAAGCCAAAGAAGACCATACCTAAAAATTGCATATGTAATCTAAGATCTCTATGAAGAAAAACCGCCTTCAATACATGTTTTGTCTAACTTTCCTCATATCCTATTTGAGTAATCCTTTGCCACGAATGGGTATCTCCTGTTTCGAGTTATGTATATTTCCTTTGCTAACGAAAAATTCTCTCCACCAACTACCCATCATCTTCCCTCTGAAACTATCCACTATAAATTTCTTTTTTTAAAACGATATCATAATGTTCTATAATTGGAAAAATATTATTCATTGGGATGTTCTCCCTTCTATCTTTTGTTAATTGTTTGGCAGTAGGTTTTCTTGGTCTATATGTTCGGGCAAAAGACATTCAAGTTATTGGGCTTTAAGTTTTAGATCCAAGTCAAACTGTTCCCACGAGCGAGAATTATACTGGTTTAAAGGCTAGCGATCCTATTATCTAATATTAGAAAGGGTCTTTGCTCCGGGGTTCGAAGCTGAGGATTCCCGGAGATATAGATTTGATTCCATTGCAGTTTGTTTGCAAATTTGACTTCACTTCGTTCAGTCACCCTAAGGGAGTCTTGCATTCGGAGCAACACTGTTGCTCCTCTGTGCTGCGACTGGGGGAGACTTCCCCTCATAAAACACTAAAAGAAAATCTACTATAGGCGTGGAGTGCGATATTTAAGCAGCAATTTACTCTTCAACAATTCCAGTCGTTCCTTATCGAACAAGTCTGCCTTTGTTAACAAAACAACTTCTTGATAAAGCGTTTTTTGTTCTGGAGTGAACTTTGAAGTATCACCTGTTGGATATCCGTCCGGAACATGTCTAGGATAATGCCCTGGATGCACCGCCGCTCCTGGAGTTCTTGCAAGAAACGCATCTCCTAAACCCTGTGCATCAATGATATGTAAAGTAGGGCCGGCAGCATAACCGAACACACCTACTGCATAAGCTACAAGATACGGTGGATTTTTTTGGGCATATTCTTTTGCAGAACCGTAAAGCGGATGGAATTGGTAACAAATTCCCGTTCCGAGGCAGTTTGAAATTTTAGTAAATCCGCCTAAGCTGAATCTTTCGTCAATTGTTCCGCCGTACTTTTGAATTACGGTGCCGGTTAATGGATCTATAAATGGATTCTTAGACCAAATTTTGGAGTAATTGAGGTTAAAGCCCATTATCCCGATTATGGTGATTGCAGTAAGTACCCGAATGTTTCTCACTCTTTTCCATTTCGGTAATAATTGAGCTATTATCAGAACTGCTATTAAGAAAGAAGAAGTAAGCCAACGTCCTCCGAAATAGTCTGCGCCAACACTATATACATAGTAAGGCTGCAATAAAAATCCCGAAAGTAATGGGATATAGATTTTTTTGGAGGATCGAGTTAGAAAGACCGCTATTATAGCCGCAATTTGAGCAATGAGAAGAAATACATCCCGATCTGCTGCGTATCTATAATAATTAAGGCACCAATCCAATCTTACATTTTGGAAATCGACCATTGTTTTGGCATAATAAGAATTTGGGAAAACATATCCGTAATAGAAAAATGAAAATGCAGACCAGATAAAAAATGGGCTCGTACCTAAGATAAAACCGAAAAGCAAAGGAAAACTTTTTCTATTTCGGACCCTCTCTAATAACCATATTACTGTCGGGAAGAATATAAAAATTACATTATCCATTCGGTTCAGGACAAGACCAGCGTTTGCCAATCCGAACGCGATGGAAAGTAAGAGGCTTTTTTTTGCTCCATCTACCTTGTGGAAAGAATATATATATATTGCAAAAAAATATATTAAAAAAGTATAATTTAGAGAGGTTTCTAATCCGGAGGAAGCGTATTCAAGAAAAGAATAACTATTTACAAACAATGCGGCCAATATAATCAATTTTATTTTGTTAAAGGAGCGATAAGCGATCCAAAAAAATGCCAATAGAGCGAGCGCGGTACCTACTAAGGCTGTCACATAAATATTTTTAATAAAGAAATGAATACTGGTTAGATACAACAGCCAAAGAGGGTGAGTATATACTTGGACTCGTTCATTTATATTCCACCGAAGCCCATAGCCGTTGATAGCATTGTCTACTACTCGGAAACTGATAAATGAGTCTTCCGTTAGCCAGTATATATCGTATATTTTTGAAATTAAGAAATAGGCACCAATTATGTTTAAGGCGATTAAAACTTTTTTTTGGTGAACTGAAAGCCATTCATTAAAACGTCGGAAATAGATAGACAATTGCATCGTAATTCAGTCTCAATTAGGAAGGGAACGGGTCAAGTTTTTTTATTGTGCGTTGATTAGTGGATATTTGCCCATGCACCCCTGGGAAAGATGAGTCGATCACGACAAGGATTTCAGCATATTTCTTTATGGCAGTTCTATTCACGCATTTTTAGCAAAAGGCTATCCCGACTTCTCGTATCCATTTCGGCATATTTTTTATTATAGTAAACGTTACTCGTCTTTTGCAAAAAGTGTTCGATTTAGTTGAATTTCATTCACGGTATGGATGAATTATCTTCCGATTTTTATATAAGATTTCGTCCATTGAGCGTTGGTTTTAATCGTTATTCAGAGTAATGATGCGAACGAATCTGCTGTCCCCTGCCAAATACAATACACCCCTATACAGACGTTATCCTGAACTTCTCTAAAACAAAAATCCCGGAAATATTCATTTCAAAGGTCACAAATTAAAACGGCACATTAAATTATCCGTCGTATAAAATCCGTGGATTTGATGAGCGTTGTCAAAATGAAGGTAGCGGATTTTTGTTTGGGGACGCTGCTGTTGCGCCGGATGTGGAATGTTATTTTTTAAGGAGGCAATAAATTATTTCATCCTACGGCGATTTTGGACATTATCGAAAGATCAGCGGAGTTGTAATTTTTCGCTTAAATGAGATCGTATTATAGAAATTTTATATTCCGATCGACAATGCAGGGGCTTTTCTGTAGGAGCTCCTACTGATGTGGAGTTTTGTTGTCGGGGCGGTTTTGCGCATGTTCGCCCATGCAGGCGGAGAACGAAAAAACTTATCCCAAAACCGGTAAACTCCGAATAGACTTCGCTAAATAAAATCACTGTTCGCCCTTCTCCGTGAACTCAGTGATCTCCGTGCGAAACCCAAAGAAAAATCGCACAGGACTTTAAACGGACACATATAACAAGCTAACGTATAATCTCTCTGCGGCTTAGCGGCTCTGCGTGAAATTGCAGCTTTTATAAATTCCGAACTAAAAAAAAATCAGTCCGGGGTTCGAAGCTGAGGATCCCCGGAGATATGGAGTTGATTTCATTGCAGTTTGTTTGATTGCAAATTTGACTTCGCTTTACTCAGTCACCCTTCGGGAATCTCACTCCCTATGGGTCGTTCGATTGGGTAGCGTAAGACGCCATTGCGGCTGGAGCGAGGGGGAGACTTCCCCCGGCAATGGACCTCTGCCCTTAGTCTTCTGTCCTCTGAAGCGGAACTGCAAAAACAGTCTAAGATATACTGCTTTACGCCTATTAAGTGTTTTTGTACTATGTTTAAATGCGTTTCGAATGGGACATCGAAAAGGAAAAGGTTAATATCCAAAAACATAACCTTTCATTTGGCGAAGCCTCTTTAGTTTTTGCTGATCCTAAAGCTATCTATTTACCCGATCCGGATCATTCTGTAGGAGAATTAAGAGAAATCGCCTTAGGAAAGATTGTAAATATTACGATCGCAGTCGTTATTTTTGTTGATAGATCAAAAAATGGGGAAGAGATTATTAGGATAGTATCTGCGAGAAGAGCGACTAAATCGGAAGAAATTCAATATTATTCTAACGATATTAATTAGCATGAGAGAAGAATACGATTTTTCAAAAGGCAAACGTGGGACTTATTCACGAGATCTTAAGGATCTTCATTTACCAGTTTATTTGGATCCTCAAGTAGAAGAGTATTATAAAAAAATCGCTCTTAAGAAGAACAAAGACCTTAGTTCAATTATTAATACAATATTACAGAAGGAAATGGAACTTCATAATTCTTTAATGTAAGGATTTCGTTCATTATTATTGTTGAGCGTCCCTTCCAAATGCAATACAAAGTTATATAAACGTTCTCATGCACGTCTCTATACTAAAGGTCCTGGAAATATCCGTTTCAAAAGTCAGGAATTAAAGCGACATAATAAATTATCTGGCGTATAAAATCCGTGGATTCGATGAGGTTTGTCAAAAAGAAAGTAGTGAATTTGTGTTTGGGAACTCCGCTGTTGAGTTGGAGGCGGGGTGTCATTTTCTAAGTTGGCAATAAATTATTTCATCCTACAGCGATTTTGGACGTTATCGAACGATCAGTGGAATTGTAGTTTTCGTTAAAAGAGATCGTATTATGGAAATTTTATATTAAAACAACAATGCTGGGTGTCTTGCTGTGGAAGCTCCTACGGATATGGAGTTTTGCCCTTGTGGGGCGGTTTTTACGCATGTTCGCCCATGCAGACGGAGGACAAAAAAACTTATCCCAAAACCGGTAAGCCTAATTGCAGTTCTCTATATAAAATCATCGCATCCCCTTCTCTGTGAACTCAGTGGTCTCTGTGCGAAACTAAAGAAATTTCACACAGAATTCCAGACGGACACAGAGAACAAGCTAACGAATAATCTCTCTGCGGCTTTGCGTCTCTGTGTGAGAATCGCAGCTTTTTTAAATTCCGAACTAAAAAAATCCGGTCCGGGGTTCGAAGCAGAGGATACCCGGAGATATGGAGTTGATTCCATTGCAGCTTGTTTGATTGTAAATTTGACTTCGCTTTACTCAGTCACCCATGTGCAGCGACCTAGGGCGCGAGCATACGACCGCGAAGCGAGTCGTTATCATCCGTAGGATGAGCCATACCAAACGCTTGAAACAAAACGATTGGAGTCGCTTCGGGAATCTCACTCCCTATGGGTCGTTCGATTGGGTAGCGTAAGCCGCCATTGCGGCTGAAGCGAGGGGGAGACTTCCCCCTTGCAAACTTCTTCCATCCCATATCCCATTTGTATTACCTGTTGCCACAAATGAGTTGGTCGAAATCACGAATAACGTATTTGTTCCGAATTTTTTTGACAACAAAGAAATTTTTTTGGAAACCAAATGTCCGACATTCTTCTCTGCTAGTTATCCATTGTAGATATCGATTTTCTGAAAACGATATCATAATGTTTATCGATGAGGAAAATGTATGAGAAAAATATTGTTTGTTGCGATGGTTTCCCTTTTGTCTTTTGCCAATTGTGTTGTAGCAGATTCCTTGGGTCTTTCGGATAGTGTAAAAGGTTCCGAAGCGAGATCTCAAATTAAAGCGGCTGCGACAACTTCCAATATTTTATATTATGGATCCGTGGATCCGGCTAACGCAGGAATTATTACCGCTCTCGATTTATTTCTTACCGATTTGTATTTAAAGATCGATGATAGTAAATACTATAAACAATCAGATGTAGACAAATGCGTAAAGGACGTTCAAATTATCGGACTTTTGGTTTTGGATCCGAGCACAACCGTAGCTACAAGTGATAATTGCAGCGGCTTAAAACCAAACGGGGAAATTATCTAAACTTCAGAATACCTTGTCTCCGGGGTTCCAAAGCAGTGAACTCCCGGAGATATTGGAGTTGATACCATTGCAACTTATTTGATTATTTAGTTGACTTCATTTCGTTCAGTAGCTCGGTTTCACAACCCATAGCAATTGGAATTACATACCAAATAGTCCTTGGGAATTTTGCTCTCTATTGATCACTCGATTGGGTAAATAATAAAGTAATAGACTCAAATCTTTCTCCATTCAATCTTTCCCAAAGTATTTTCATTTGGATAATTGAATGCTACCGCCCCTCGTCTTTGTTTATCTTGTTTTATTTCTTATTCTCGCATTTCTATTTTATTATTTTCTGGAAGTAGTGGAAAAACCTGTTCTGCAGTTCAGTGAAGGAGAGTTTGTAAAGAGTGTACTTGCAAATTGCCCCCGTTTAACTCGGAAATATTTCCCTACATTCTGGTGTTTTAATAATCATCTAATGTTGGCTCTCTTACTTTTTAGAGAACATCGTTCCAAATTTTTTCATTACGATAAGCTGGAACATCTTAAAATGAAAGATGGTGGTGTCACTGGACTTGCTTGGTCCAATATTAAGGAAAAGAAAAAGACCGATTCCGATCCGATCGCGATTGTCTTCCATACAATCAGCGGGGATGAGCAAGATGTTAAATCTATCGTGAAAGCGATCGGGTCTCAATTGAAATGGGCTTCCGTGGTTTGTATTAGGAGAGGACATGGGAATCTTCCTCTTCCGAAACCGCAAATAAACACGATGGGGTCTAGTTCGGATTTAAAAGAACAACTCCTCTACATTAAGAAAAAATTTCCGAATAGTCCTTTGTTTGGAGTGGGGATTTCCGCGGGTTCCGGATTGCTTGCTCGTTACCTGGGTGAATCGGGAGCGAAAAGTTTATTGGATGCTGCGGTTGCAATTTCACCCGCCTATGATATCGAAAAAGCGTTTCATAGGGTTCATCCGGTTTATAGTAAGATCATGGGCCAAAGACTCATAAATTACTTTTTGAAACGCCATTATGAAACCTTATCTTCCCTTGGAGGATTTCAGGAAGTCATGGAATCCAAAACCTTGGGTGAATTCCAGGATCGTTTGCACACGCTCTCCGGTTTTGACGACAAGGAAGAATATTACCGGTATTCGAACCCAGCTTTGGTAATGAAAAATATCCGAACTCCAATTATGATTTTGAATGCAAAGGACGATCCCATCTGCGTAAACCAGAATGTTTTAGAAAATTTGCATTGGTTGGAAAATCTTTCTAATTCGATCCATGTTTATACAAAAAGAGGAAGCCATATCGCTTATTTTGAAGGATGGAAAGCGATATCCTGGTCGGATCATCTTGTCTGCGAATATTTTAAAGCTGTCCAAGACCGATTACCTAAAAAGAAAAAGAAACCAAAAACAAAACCGGCGAAAAAGCGTTAGTCGCTTTTGTGTGTTTTATGAGGCGGGGCTTCTACAAACTCGAAACCGGAAAGATCACCCGATTATATATCCTCACATCATCCACACTGCCTTCGAAAAGTTGAGAAGATATATCGGAGCGGCCCAATTGGAAAAAACTATTTGTAGCCCAAGGGCGATTGGTTCCAAAAGTTCCGGAAGAAACCAAAACGTTATTCACATATAAGGATCCGGTCAGCGATTGGATATCCCAAGTAAAGACCATATGATACCAGATGTCTTCCGGATACTGTCCACAGGCAGTTCCTACGTCCACATCTCCCGAGCCTCCATTGTTCGTGAATGCCCTGAGCCTTCCGCTACAAGAAATTGCCGAGAGCGCATATAATTGGAGGCCTATCCCGGGGCCCTGACTTACATAGATAAATTCGCTTCCGTTGCTCCCGGGAGGAAAATTTCCTTTTACCCAGGCGCTGATCGTAAATGAGGAAATATTTCCGTTTAAAAAAGAGGGACCGTTAGTCGAAGATTGGTGATAAGCTCCCCCGCCGCTATAATAGTAAGCTCTCCCTGGAAACCCGAATCGATCCGCAGTCAATATAGGGGCTCCACCTGTTGCCGTTAGATCCAAGCCGCCAACTATATCCTTTGTGTCTCCGTCCAAGGGCCAATAATGCACCAACCCTATGGCGGAATCCAATAGTGTGAGTTGAACAAAATTTAAGAACGCAGGATTGTCGTTTTGTTCTTGGTTTTTTAAAAGAAGATAAGTCCCACAATTGATAAAATAGAAGGGAAGAAGAATGGCAAAAATTAGAATTCGCATCGAGATTTCGTATTATATATAACCGGCCAATCCCGGGTCTTTTTCATTTAACTCAATGGACCAGATTGGAGTTGTAGGGAAAACGTTTTTTATTCTCACTACATTATAAATTAGAGATCGATCTTCGAGGAAAACGGCTTTAAAGTTGGATCACGTTTAAATTATAACATTGCCAATTCACTTCGATTTCCTTACAAGGAAATCATGTATGATATCCCTCTCGTCCAACTAGGTCCTGTCAAAGCTGCTTGTATCCAAGGTGATCCGGAAGGACCCTATGTGATTTTACTGCACGGTTATGGTGCAAATGCTTTCGACCTTCTTCCCTTATATTCCTATATGGACGTTCCGGAAGGAACAAACTTCATTTTTCCGGAAGGGATTTTGGATATTCCGATTATGCCTGGTTATAACGGCAAGGCTTGGTTCCCGATCGATATGGAGGCTTTGCAAAGAGCGATGGTCGCAGGAGGTTCTCGGGAACTTTTCGAACGTTATCCCGCGGGTCTAGCCGAGGCCAAACAAAAGATAGAAGAAATGATCCAAACCTTAAATGTTCCTATGGACCGGATTATCTTGGGAGGTTTCTCTCAAGGGTCCATGCTTGCAACGGAGATCACTCTTAAAGCGGAAAAAAAGCCCAAAGGTCTTGTCATTCTGTCGGGGACTTTGCTGGACGAAACGAATTGGTCCAGGTATGCGAAACAAACTCCGGGCTATAAATTTTTTCAAAGTCATGGTAGAATGGACCCTGTGCTCGGTTATCCTGCCGCGAAAAGATTAGAAACGGTCTTAAAAGACGCAGGCTGGGTAGGTGAGTTACTGGCATTTCCGGGTGGACATGAAATCCCGGAGATAGTATTAAACGGTATGAACCGCTATTTGCGAGAACTTTTCGAATGACCTACTTGATTGAAAAATACGTAGCCCTAAAAAACAAATACCGTAACTACGATACGAAAGAAGCTTTAAGAAGAATGCAAGCATGTCGTATTGCTTTAAAGGAATTGGAGGATAAAGGTTTTCGCACAGGGGTAGAAATTTTAGGTTCGATCAATTTCGGGATCGTTGAACCTTCCTCCGATATCGATTGTATTCTATTGCATTATTGTGATTTGCATAAGGACCAAGAATGTCCCGAGTATTGTCCAAATTTTTTATACGAATCCGAAGAGATCAAGGCAAGTCTACGCAGAAGATTGAAAAATGAAAATCTGAAGATCGAATTCTTGGATTGTATCAATCTTAGAATGGTGGAAAGAGCCCTTGAGACCGGAAATTGGAAGGATCACGAGGTCCTCCGAAGACTTTTATTTTATAGAACTATAGGTCGTCCTGTGAATCGACCTCTCTTCATCCCATACGCGGAGAAGTTGGAAGAGAACGAAGAATATATTCGTGACATTTTAGAATGGGGGTCCGAAGCTTTGAGTGTGTATCTGGGAACTTCTAGACACAGATTTTCTTTCAGTAAATACAACGAAAGGATAGAAAGTTCGGGACTTCAACTTCCTCACGGTTTAAAAGAAGAATTGGAAAGTTATCTAGATCAAGGAGAAGGTCTCGAAACGAACGGTGCGGAAACCTCTCATTACAAGGACCCGGTCTAAGTTTTTATGAGTTTTTCATGGATTTCTTTATTCTTACTCTTCTACTTTTCGCTCTTACTCCAATCTTGTGCGATCAAATCCGAGAATTCGGGAGATCCGAATACGAAAGAATATTATGAAAATGCGATCATCAATTGTTTGATCAGCGGATGTGATAAGGAAATCATCATCACTGGAGGTAATAATTTACCGGAAGGAGGTTCTTTGCTGCTATCTATTTCCTTAGTGCATGAGCCGGATTCTTCTTCCGTGACATATAATTTTTCCAGCAGCAATCCAACGATCGCTTCCGTTTCTCCGTCAGCTTTAATTTTTACTCCTTCCGATTATAATGTTCCACAGACCTTAACCGTAACTGGTCTGTCCGACGATTCCGATTCCACGGATAATTCCGTCGTGATCTCTATTCTTACTCCGGATTCGGAAACGATCCCTTATTCTATATTACAGAAAGATAATGATAAGTTCTTATTTGCTACAAGCGCCTCCTTTGCCGGGAACTTCGGATCGGGTGGTTTTGCGGATTTTGTTTGTCAGAATGCAGCGGACTCTTTGGTCGGGCTTCCGTCCGGAACTTACAAAACGTTTGCAGTAGCCGGAACTTGGCGAAGAGCAATGCCTTCTAAGATCGACTGGGTATTAAAACCTAACAAAGAATATATAGACTTTAACAGCGGCGCTTTTACGAAAGCATTCGATACGGATGCGAACGCTTTATTTGTTTTTGGAACGGGAAGCGGGATTGTTGCTACTGGTGCCGGGTATTGGACCGGTTTACAAACGGATTGGACTACAGGAAATGTATGCCAAGGATGGGCTTCCAACTCCGGTTTAGAGCAAGGTAATTTTGCAAGCTCCGGAGATCCGAACGTCGGCGGCATATCCGCCGGTACTCCGGACTTCTGTAATGTGGCGAAGTCGGTCGTATGCGTTCAGCAATAATTCAAATATTCTAATATAATTCAGGAGATTTTAGTTTTTTCGGTGACTTGTACCGGATCCGAAAGATGACGAATGTCCATGCCTGTGTTCAATCGCACTAATTCTTCTGCGATATTTACCGCATAGTCTCCCGCTCTTTCTATTCCCAATATAATTCTGTATAAGTCGGCGAACTGGTTTTTATCCAATCGCGGGTCCATTACGAATTTCAAAAATGCCGCATGACATAGATTGTTGAGTTCTTCTTCCACCGTATGGACCGAGCCGTAAAATCTGTTTTTTTCTTCCACCAAGGATTCAACTGCCATTCCTACAAGGGTTACGACCCTAGAGAGCATCTTGTCCAAAATTTCTTCCTGTCTGAAAAATCCTTTAGGAAGAAGCCCTCTTCTATAGCAGGTAGCGCAGTTTACGATCTGGTCTCCCATTCTTTCCAAACTTCTGTTGATACGAATGGAAGACAGTGCGAATCGTAACGGATCTTTTTTGAGTACAACTTCTCCATCGATTTGATCCATGCCGAGTAAGTTTCGGTTTGCGATCGCTTCTAAGATTGCGTTTTGGGATAAGTTATCGTTTTGTTTTTCCAAACTGTCGATCAGATCGTCTCTTTCGATAACTTGTTTGGCAAGGTCCGGGTTTTCCTGTTCGATTGCGTCGTCCAGGATCAGGATTTGTTCTAAACATAGCTCCGCCATCGCGTACAGATTTTTGCGGAGATAATCGAACTTGGATGCCATGTATCTCCGAAGGTTAACCTTGAATATACACAACGGTCAAGAGGTTTTTAAAATTGGTTATGGCGACTTCCCGCTTCGCGGGAACCGCGCTGCTCCGACTTCGCGCATTCGCGCTCATCCGGGCAAGGCCCGGACTAAAGGTCTGCACATCGCTGTCGCGTTCAGACCGGGAAGAAGGCTTCCCGGTTGTTTGTAGATTAAAGAATAGTACGTACTAATATCACTAACATCGCAGTGAAACAAATATATTGGATTATAAACCCGGTAAATCGGATGTTCACGTTCCAAACTCCTCCGCCACTTAGATGTGCTCCGGTTTGCAGGATCCTGGCTCCGAATACGATCCAAGCGAGCAGATCAAAAGTGTCGTTTTGGTATCCTGAAAGAATGAACGTCAAAACTAAAACTCCGAAAACAGGAAGACCTTCCACACAGTTTAAATGAGCACGATGGATCCTCCAATACAGATCGGAGCCATGTTGTATCCAAGCAGGGAACTCGTTGGATTTTTTGGCTCCGGATAATACCTGAACTGTTCGAAAGGATACCACTATAAGTACTAGTAGAATGGTCCAGGCAGTAAAAGCGATCAATGGGAATAGGGAATTAAACATAGTCCGATAGAGAAAAGTCTATCGGCGATGTTTGGCAAGACAAATTTAACGGATTGTAAAAAGAACGGAACGCTAATACATATCGTTTTTATCTCAAACAATATATATTAGCATTTTATAAAAGAATTAATCCCCGTCGTTGGAAGAAGGAAGATTCGGGACCCCTAAAACGGAGAAGGCGTCGATTGTCATCAGGTTCTTTAAGATCTTTGCCTGATCCCAGATCGGTTTTACATTCGTCATAACGCTTGTCCCGTTCATAGTGGTCCCATCCGCGTCTATCTCAGCATATAGATCCGCGCCACCGCCGATCTTAACATCGATCATATTTTTGAAGTTTGTGATCTCGGCTTGGATTTCGTCATCCAAGGAAGAATTTTGGGCCCTGACTAATTTGGACATGGAGCTGATTTTCGTATCTGCAGGATCACCTAAGTAAGCGAATTCGATCCCTAATAGATTATCTCTTAGATCTTTATACGCAACTCTGGAATAGATCGCTTCCAAAAAGACCGGATCCGGCTCTTGTCTTTTCCCTGCCCCGGAACAAGAAACACTTAAACATGCAGCGTTCCCTAATTTAATATCTTGGATTTGATTCACTAAATTTCCTAGGGATTGGATATAGGTATCGAAAGCTTCTCCTTGAGAACGGAAATGGATCCCGGTTCCGTTAGTGTATTCATTCAGGAAATTTCCTCCCGTAGGAAGCCATTTATTATATAAATCTAATGCATCTTGGTTGATCACCTGGGCAAGAGCTAAGATATAATCCGTTCTTCTCGTATTTCCCAAGTTTGCGGTATTGATGCTGGAGTTCGAATCTATCGTGGTCCTGCTCAGATCGGAATCGAAAAGTAGGATCTCCAAAGACTCGATTCCTTTGTATTTAGGAGGGCAAGCGGATAAGTTGGTCTTATTGAGAATGGTATTCGTCGCTGTACAAACGGTAACCGAGCTTGTTAGGATCTGATTTACTAAGTTACTGCTTGGCCTTGCGCCTGATTTGATAAAACCGTCCATTTTTGTATAATACTCGTTCGGATTCGTGGCCGGTCCGAAATAATACGGCTCCGTTTTTTTTAAGGAAACACGCACTTGGTCCCAAGCTACTTGCAGAGCTGCAAGATTTGTCACATTCGTGCTTCCCGAAGTGGTATAAGTGACTGCAGCTGCTTCTAATGCCGCTGTATCCGTAGTCAATTGTTCCAAACTCGGAATGATCACGAATTTACCGGTATGTTCTAAAAAAGCGGAACTTCCAGGCCCGGCAGTTAAAAAAAGCAATGGATCTTTGCCGCCGCCGCCACAGTAAACAAAGGACGATGCCAGAATAAAGTATAAAGTTTTTTTAATTAAAGAATAAGGTGATATGGATCTCATCGTAGATCCTCCTATAAAGATTCCAAAAATTTGATCAGCTTTTGTCTGTCTGTGAGAGATAGATTTTGGAAACCTGTACGCGCTGCGTCGGCTTCTCCTCCATGCCATAGGATTGCTTCTTCTATCCCATTGGCTCTTCCATCATGCATAAGTTTTAAATGTCCGTTTACTTGTTGGATCAAGCCTAGTCCCCAAAGAGGAGGAGTTCTCCATTCTTGTCCGTCCGCATCGAAGTCTGGTCTTCCGTCCGCAAGTTCAGGACCCATATCGTGTAGTAGTAGGTCCGTATAAGGTTTGATGTATTGGTAAGAAAGTTCCGGAAGCCCCGGAACATTCCCGGTAAGAACGAGAGGTTTATGACATGCGTCACATTTGATGGACAAAAATATTGATTTTCCGTCGATCACATCCTGATCCGATAAATTCCTTCTGGCAGGAACTGCGACTAATTTGGTGTAAAAATTCACCGACTCTGCAATGGACGCAGTGATTTCCGGATCTACAGTTCCGGAAGCAGCAGCCGAACATTGTGTTTGATTCGTTGGACAATTATCCGTAGGGAATAACGGACTTGTGATCCCTATATCCCCTAAAAAAGCTCCTTGGTTTTGTTGGAACAAATTAGGCTCGTTTGCCTTCCAGCCGAAACGTCCAAGAACCTTCTTCTGATTTTTTGCGTCCCAAACCATATTCACTTTTCCTGATATTCCATCCGCATTCGAATCGGTCGGATCGGCCCAGCCCAGGATAGTTGATTCGGGAATTGCTTCTAATAGACCCTAACCGGGGATTATAGGAGCGGTTCGGGGGGAAAAATGAAAGGAAGAAGGGGCTCCTCCGAAGTTCACATTCCAGTTAAAAGAATATATAGGAGTGTTTAAAGTTACTGTTCCGCCTGATGTATAATTTCGGACGACAGTTGTGCCTGTATAAGAAACGGAAACGTTCCCCTCCGGTGGAGTAAAATTCGGTCCTGTCGAACCGATACAATTAAAATTGGAATCGTAAGATAAAGGAGAAGTGCATCCGATCCCTTTATGATTCAGCTGTAGGCCGAAAGAATCCAAACCGACAGGCCCGCCTGTAGTCGGATCGGAAACCCCTACTTTTGAAAGTCGTATCAGAATCCCGACGGAGCCGAATAATGACCCGCTATCGGGCGGAGCTCCTCTTCCGTCTCCTGCATGACAGTTCTGGCAGGAACTCGTATTAAAAGTCGGTCCTAAACCGGCGGAAGCACTGTTACCTTCCGCCACCCAAGCCCTATTAAAAAAGTTATTTCCCGTATTGAATTGGATCCCGTCCGAACTCAAGTTTACGACAGGAGTATCGAAAGAGGTCGGGTTGGAAATAAATCGGGTACCGTATCCTCCGGAGAAGGCTTCGCCTGGATCGGGCGCGATACTTGTTTGGCTCGCGATGACCGCTGCGATTCCAAGAGGATCCGTTCCTTCTTTTCCGCCGCAGAATTGAACGTTAAGTAAAATATAGGTTAAGATCGGGATCGTTTTGGTCCAACGTCCCCGAGAGAGATTCGATTCCGGATTTGCGGATCCGGAATCGAAGTTTAAATTTTTATCACAGTTCATATTTTTATATTTTTCGGAAGTTTTCACAGGGACCGAACCTGTAGTTTAACTAAAGACCTTTCATCATTCTGGAACTACTGAGAACCCGATGGCTGCGGCAGCCGCCACAAAATCCCTGTTCAATGTAGAACCGATTAATCTCTGAACATTTACCAAAATTCCGTGTTGGCTATCCGCAGAAGAGATCGCTTGGTCGAATCTATGAGTTAAACTTCCGGAAGGACAGCTTGTTCTAAAGTTAGGATCTTCGGATTCCGTATCGGAAAGATTGATACAGAAAATATTTCTGGAACTTTCGATCTCGGATTGGATTGCACCTTGTTGCCTAAAACTTAATATATTGGAAAGTCCCGGTCCAGTGCTGATGTTTACGCCTTTTTGGATGGTATAATTTCCGGTCCAGATATTCAATACACCTTGTGCGTCATAATAGAAGTCCGCTTTAGTAGTGTCGCTGAAACAAGAGTGTTCTTCTTCTTGGGTCTCTCCGATGACTCCAGTAAGGCGTTCGCCTCCCCATTCTCCTGCCATAAAAGAACCTAATCCTTGGAAAATATTCCCAACGGAAGTATTCACATTCGCTGAGTCTAAAAAAGTCTCCCTATAATTTCCGGTATTCGCAGGATCCCACTGGTCCTTGATCAAGCCAAGATGAACTACTAATCTGTCGGTGATCGTTTTAAGATAATGTCTGCGTCTAGCGCCGTCAGTGGTAGCATCGGCAAAATCGCTCGCAGCTCTGTTCCCTGCGCCGGTACTACTTGTATCTTTTCCCCAAAGTAAATATTCGATCGGATGATATCCTGTTAATACGATCTTATCTTCTTGAGGCTCCGGTTCTCCACCCAAGTTAGTATCGCCGATCTCCCCGTAGATAGAGGCAAAACTTGTGACGCTGTTTCCACCATCGTTAATATACGAATCAACCGCGTCCTCATCCAAAGGCCATGCATTCAACAGACCTTCACAGTCATGAGGCTGAGATACGGAACCTGTAGGCTCGCAATCGAGCACTGTATCGGTGTCAATAGGGCCTTGGCTAAAACGAAAAGCTTCGGTGACCAAATAGCTTGCACGAGCTTTTACCCAGAGATTTCTAAGGTTGGTCAGATCGGAGGCGCTTGGATTTGTGTTAGAATCGAAAGTAGTGACCGCAGCCGCTAAAGTCGATGCATCCAATTCTGCTTGGGTGTAGGACTCGAAGGCAAGATCCGCATATCGATTTAGAAATTGGGATTTGGTTGCGCTAGCCGGGATATCTAAACCTAAAAGTGCCGCGGCGGAATTATCGCTACCCGGACCCTCGCAAGAAATCAGGGAACCGAATAGAAGAATACTAAACAGAACTGATAATATTTTTGTATGGATGTTTCGCATCGAAATCTCCTTTAAATTTGGGAAAAATCCCCGGTCCGGAAAAAAATCCGGCCGGGGCCAGAGATGAACTGTGGGGATGACTCCCTCCGGCTCCTGGGATAGGCACCGGCTTGATTTTGCAAGTGAGAATAAGTCTCAAGAAAAGTCAAGAAGGAATTTTTCCTAGTTCATCATTCCATCTCAGGCCACCTTGGAATTTTTTTGCATAAAATCCCGTTTTGACTTCGTTCATCCAGAGAAACTAATCCTTTGGGACTACACGAAACTGAGGTTGAATCTCAAAATTTTTGAGAAAGGGAACCCGGTCAATCGGAAAAAGGTCGGGAGAGAAAGATTCTTAAACTTCAGGGAGTAAACCATGAGAAGGATCTTCAGTAAGTATTTCGAATGCTGCACTTCTGGCAGATCTTAAACGAAGGGGAGAAGTTTCTCCTTTTCTCTGGACTAAAACTTCGGCTCTCGCTATTTTACTATTCAAACAAAACTTCCAGCCACCGGGAGGATTCGCATAACGTAGGCAGGCGAAGTCCTTTTTATCCGCGTGAATTCTGCCCTCAATTTTTATCTCAGCGGAAGAAGCATGAAACTTCCAATCGAAATACCGATAGCTTGCCCTTCCGAAAGAGGAGAATAGCCCGTTCAGTGCGTATTCTTGTCCATGAAAACGTAAAACGATTGGAGTGATTGCAGGGGTCCATATAGGGCCTATTTTTATCTTTGCAGTAGCCAACTCCAAAAAGGATCCTTCTTCTCCGTCAAAACCCGATACTTGTCCCCAAGCATATTGGTCCGTATGTTTGGAGCCCCAGTTGTGATTTTGGCTCCCTTTCCAGTCTCTTAATTCTATTTTAATATTTTCTAATTTTATAAATCCATTAAGTAATAAGGAAGGTTTTCCGACTAAAACTTTCGCTTTGGGAAAGCCCCCGGAATAAAGATCTTTTGGAAAAAGGAAAAGAGGTTTATCCCCGCCGGAAAAGCTAAGCTCCCATTCTATATTCGTAGAACCGTGTTTGTTTCCTGATTTTCCTTGGAGTCCTTTATGATCCTGGACAGAAGAACCGATCCTGACTTGGAACGGCTCTCCTGAAAATTTGCATTCTGAGATAGGATATTCCGACTTGGAAACATAATGTTTTCCGTTCTCGCCGTCAAAATAGATCGCCCATAATTCTCCTATGGAATTTTGGGGAGAATGTTTCGGAGAAAAAATAGTATAGCGGATCCAAATTGCAAGCGGACGGAGCGGGTGATTTCCTCTTACGAACCAGCTTTCATAATGACCTAGATTCGAATCGGAACTGAATCTCGGAAAATCATAATCTTCATCAATGCTCATAAGGAAATATTCGATCCTTTTTAAGAAGGGGCAACTAGAATCTAAGAGTAAAGTAAAGACCCTACCGAAATTTCTTCTTAAAAAATAGAACGAAAAGATTTATAGTGTCGACGAGTTTGGAGTAAAACTAGAGTATTTGAATATGGAGATCCCTTCCTATTCCCTTTCCGATTGGAGAACCTCGGTCGCAAGATATGCGGAGGAAATTCTTCGCATAGGACACCAAAAGTCCCCGTTCTGGATCGCTGTCCGCACATTCGTTTCCGCATCATGTGAGACTGATGATCCCGAACCTTTTTACGATGATCTAGACTCCGGGTTCAAAAGGGAATTAACGGAAGAAGATGAGGCACGTTTGGACGAAGCTTTGTCTTATTTTTGGGACCAAGCCACTGCGGTGCTTATCGCAATTTCGGAGGCTTACAGCGACGAAGACGAGGAAAGAAGCGAGGAGATTACTGACGAGGCGATTTCTGGGCTTCTTTCCGGATTAAATGACGCAGGCGTAAAAACGATGTCCGACGCGGAACTTCTGGAGATAGCTGTTCTTGTCATAAACAGTCGTTTAAATTTTCATAATGTTCCTGTTGAGAAGGAATTTTCCGTCAAAAGTTTGAATTCTATTCCGGATCTTGAGGAGAGAAGGATCCTAGAACCTTTTGTTACCTTCCTGATCGAGGACTTCAAGAACGTAGAAGACAGGGAGGAAAGATTTGCGTTGTTAATGCAGATCCTTTTTGATACCCTTTGGGCGTTATTTTATTTGGGTCTCGAGGAAGACGAAGAATAGATCATTCTCCCACTTTTTCTCCTACTCTGATTTTTTCCTTTTTAAAAGAAATAATTGCGATCATTAAGCTGAGGATCGCAAGAAAAGAACTCACGATAAAGGGTGCTCCCGGAAAATAAGGCTGCATACCTTCTCTAGTAAAATAAGAAAAAACGAAACTCATAAGCAAAGGGCCTAAGATGGAACTAAGGCTCATCATGCTGCTCATAATTCCCTGAAATTCTCCTTGTTGTGTGGGAGAAACATGATTGGAAATATAACCTTGGATCGCAGGAGTCGCGATAAAACAAAAGGAAAAGGGTACGAGTAACGCATACAGCATCCATTCTTCCCAAGCAAATGCGAATAACGCACTCATTACAACTCTTGCAAAAATCCCCAGATAGGCCGAATTTTTTTGTCCAAGTTTAGGGATGATAATCCTGAGTAGTCCGCCTTGCACAACCGCAAGCGAGGCTCCGACTACGGCGAGAGAGAATCCGATCTTTGCGGCGGTCCATTTAAATTTGTTCATAGTGAAATAGGACCAACTGGTCTCCATACAATGGTTCGCTACGAATATTAGAAATAAAGAAAGTACTAAACCGCTTAAGGGTCCAGGATAACGGACAAGTCCTACCACTGAACCGAACGGGTTCGCCATAACCCAATTGAATTTTCTTCTGTTCTCTTCTGCGAGAGTTTCAGGCAAAACAAAAAATCCATACACCCAGTTCAAAAGAGAAAGAGAAGAGGCAACCCAGAATGGAGCTCTCGGGCCGAACTCGGAAAACAAACCTCCGATGATGGGACCGATAATGAATCCCATACCGAATGCCATTCCTACTAACCCTAAATTTTGGGATCTTTTTTCAGGCGGGCTTATATCCGCGATGATTGCGCCAGCGACTCCGTAACTAGCTCCCGTGATCCCCGCAATAATCCTACCTACGAATAGCCAAAATACATTGGGAGCCAAAGCTAAGAATGCGTAGTCTATACCTAATCCGAAGAGAGATGCTAATAGAACAGGTCTTCTTCCGAATTTATCGCTTAAACCGCCTATGATAGGAGCGCAAAAAAATTGAGTGATCGCGTAAGTGAAGGATAGAAGACCTCCATAAACCGCCGCTTTACTCAGGTCCCCTTGCAACATGTCTTTTAAAAGATTGGGTACTACCGGGATAATGATCCCGAAGCCGATAAAATCGATGAGTAATGTAAAAAGTAAAAATTGAAGTGCGGACTTTTTGGGGACTGTCATATTTTTTATTTTCAGGTTTTGTATTCGAGAAATAATTCTTTCGGAATTCGAAACGACGACTATAAGTTCACGGTAAAAATATTTCGTAAATCAGAATCCGAAACGGTACTAAGGAATTGGAAATAAAATGGATCCTAAAATAAAGATCAGACTACAAGACCCTGAAACAAACTCCGCAATCTTAATGATGGATGCATTATGGAAAGAAATACAGTCCAGATACGGTTTTCAAGCGCCGAACCCGATGAAGGGTGAATATTTTAAAGGTCCTAGATATGGATTTTGGATCGCCGAACTGGACAATCGGCCGATCGGAAGTATTGCGATCACACCTTGGAATGATTCGATTGCGGAATTGGATGTGATGTACGTGAATTCCGAATTTAGGGGAACAGGACTCGCTTCCAAACTGATCAACGAATCGGAGTTATTTGCAAAACAAAACGGATTTAAATCCATTCGATTGAGAGCGGGCGCGCCTCAGCCGGAAGCATTACGTTTTTATGAAAAACACGGATATACTCGTATCGATTCTTTCGGAAAATGGGCTTCCGACGAAACCGCTTGGTGTTACGAAAAATCGATATAGTTAGACCCTTTCTATCGCTATCAGACTGATATCGTCCTGCGGTTGAGAATATCCTAACCATAGGTCCAAATCCTTCATGACCATGTCCGGGATATTTTCGATCGGTTCTTTTGAAAGTTCAGAGATCCGATTCCTAAGCCTGAATTCCCCCCAGGCTTCTTTTTTGGAATTGAATTGTTCAAATACTCCATCCGAAAAAAGGAACATCCTGTCCCCGTTAAAAAAATCCATCTCTTGGTTTTCATAACTTTTATTGTTTTTAAGACCTATAATAGCGCCTGTCCTTCTCAAGTTCGTAAGATTAGAAGAATGTACCAAAATCTGATCGGGATGTCCTGCGGATGCGTAAACAAGTCTATTTTCTCTTGCATAAATATCCACGATGATGGAAGAGAATATGGTCCCTAAAGACGAGAACTTTCTTTGGAACTTGTCGTCCAAAAGATCCAAGCAGAATCCCGGATCTTTTGCTCCGAACTTGATCCCTTCGTACTCGGCTTTGATAGCCATGGTGACTAACGCTGCCTGTACTCCGTGGCCTGTCGCATCCGCAAGAAAGATCCGATAAACTCCGGGAGAAACCTCGAAAATATCATAAAAGTCTCCTCCTACTTCGTCTCTTGGAAGATACTTTACTGCGTATTTTAATTCTTTATAAGACTCTACATTTTCAGGGAAAAGTTTTTTCTGTATTCTTTGGGCTACGAGTAGATCTTTTCGGATTCTTTCCAGGGAATGATTCAATTCGGACGTTTTTTCCCGAACTAGAACTTCCAAATTATCCTTTAGGATATTTAACGCACTGTTTGTGATCCTTAGATTTTCGCTGAGTATTTCGGATTTTCGGAATGCTCTTGCGATCTTTCTGGAAAGCACCAATGATTGGGAAAGAGTAAAAACTAGAAGTCCATAAGGAGAAAGATTGATCCCTCTAAGATTCAATTTGTCCCAAAGTAGATCTATTCCTACCGTGATCCCGAATGCAAAAAATCCCATGAGGAATAAGAGTGAATCTTCTCTTTTTCTCCAAACACCCAAACAAACGGTAAAAAGAACATATAACAGGCCTATGCCGGTTACGATCTGAAAAGGACCTACGATACTTGTAAAAAATCCGATCGGAAATAATAGGGTGACATTGTAAGCGATCGCTAATACCCAAGCGGCTGCGGGCACCCATGAGAACGTATCCTCCGGGAATAAGGAGCGATGGAACATCAAGAAGATCGGAACCGCAGTATAGAAGGAGAAGAACTCCAATCTAAAAACGGACTCCCAAGGAAAGTCGGGAAAAATTTCCAGTACTAGTCTGTTTCCGATCAACGCTACTCTTAAAGTTAATAAAAACGTAAATAATGCAAAATAGAAAGCCGATCTTTCTTTCCTTCTAAAAAGAAAAAGACCGGTATGGTAAAGTCCGATAAGAAGAAGTCCTCCGAACAAAAAGGATTCTCGGGATTGCGTAATCAGTTTTTCCCTATAAATCGCCCCTAAGGTTCCCAATTTTGGAACCTGCCAGAAACCTCCGAAATTATTGATCCAGTTGGAACCTTGGATTAAAATTTCCGTATTCTCCTTCTCTATCCTTAAAGGTAAATATACGGATTTGATCCTAGGGATTTCGGAAGAATGTTCCAGACTCGGAGTGCCGGACGAATATATTAGCTTTCCGTTATAGTATAATCTGTAAGCGGATGCGAAGTCCGGCATAAAGAGGCCGATCTCTTTTTTCAGATCTTCTTCCGGGAAAATAATGGATAAACGAAAACTGGCCGCACCTTCTCTCGGAAGTATTCGGTCTCCTTTTTTAGTATCCTGCCAAGAATTTGGAATGGATAAAAAGTCCCAATTTGTTTGGGAACTTTTTTCCGGAGGAACAAACTCGCCGTAAATGAATTGCCAGTTTCCGTTTAACGGAATGAGCTCGGAATGTTCCGTAATATCCTGAGAGGAAATTTGTAATACTCCGTCCCGGATCGGCGCAGCTTCTAAAGAGAAACAAAAGCAAAAAGTGGAAAGAAGTAAAAGAAACCGCTTCACTTCCCGTTAGGATAAGCAGAACCAGAAGTGTGTCTAATGTTTTTTAAGAACAGAGTTCAATCTATCGGGATAATCCGTAATAATTCCGTCCACACCTGCTTTAATTAATCTTTCCATTTCTTCTGCATCGTTAACGGTCCAAGGGATCACTTTAATTCCCGAAGAATGAGCCTGGAAAACGAATTCGTCCGTCACGTATAAGAAATAAGGAGAAATAATATCCGCTTTTACCTCTTTGGTTTGATTTAAAACAAGTTCCCTTCTGGAATTACCGAGCCCGAATTTCATAGCGGCTCCTTGGGGATAGGTGAGGGAGAATAACGCGGAAGTTTTGATCTTAGGATTTTTCTTTTTCACTAAAGAGAGCGCAGGAAGATAAAAAGATTGGATCGTGGTGCGGTCAGTAACTTTAGCTGTTTCGATCGCTTTGATCAGCAGATTTACATGCGCTTCTAATATTTCATTCGAGACCTGAGACTCAGCATCATTGGGAAATTTGGTTTCTATATTAAATTTAGGGATTTGCCTTCTTTTTCCAGTCCTTTCCCAGGTTTGTATTTTTTCAAAAAATTCTTGGATGGTCAGAAGTTCCGTGCCTGGAACGGAGATCTGCTCCGGGAACTTAGGATTTTTTTTGGTCCCACAATCCAGTTCTTTTAATTCCGCAAGAGTCAATTCGTAGATGGATCTGGGAACTATCTCTGATCCGTCTTTCTTAATACAAATGGCAGGGTTCAGTTCGGAATCATGATGTATTACGATTTTTTGATCTTTGGTCAGAACGGTATCGAATTCGAGTGTGGTCATTCCTTGGGAAAGCGCCTCTTCGAATGCCGGCCAAGTATTTTCCGGTTTCAGACCTCTTGCTCCCCTATGGCCTTGTAGGTCCAGATCACCTTCTAACGGTTTGTTACGGATCTGTTCTCCAGAGCAAGATAGATAGACCAAAGAGAATATTAAGAATGTTTGTTTTATATTAAATAATTTCATACCGTCGATTAGATACTACCAAGTCGTTAAGGAAAGACAATTTTGTAATTTTGAATAATACAAAATCGTATCTTCCCTTTTTTAAAAAATGGTTATAAAGATCATAATATAATTCTCAAGAAGATGCCTGCAATTATCCCCCCAGTTAAAGGAGCAAGAATGGGAAGCCATGCATATCTCCATCCGGATCTTCCCTTGTTCGGGATAGGGAGAATATAATGCGCCAATCGAGGCCCTAGATCTCTCGCGGGATTGATCGCGTATCCTGTGGTCCCTCCCATAGAAAGTCCGATTACCCACACCAAAACGCCTACATATCCCACTCCGATCGGCGTAGTTACATCCGCGATCTGAGCGGAGAAGATGGAATGAATTCCGATAATTAATAAGAATGTTCCTAAAAATTCGCTGATAAAGTTGGAAGGCGGATTGGATATGGCCGGATCCGTGGAGAATACGGCTAAAATTTTTCCCGGATCTTTGGTTTCTTTCCAATGAGGAAGATAATGTAGATATACTGCTACCGCTCCTAAGAATGCCCCGATAAGTTGAGCAGGAATGTATATTGGGATTTTTGAATATTCTCCCGACTGTACCGCAAAAGCTAACGTAACTGCAGGATTCAAATGGGCATCAACACTCCCGAATGCTTTGGCTATAAAAACCCCTAAAATTACGGCGAATGCCCATGCAGCCGTGATCACAATCCATCCGGAATCCTTTGCTTTAGATTTTTCTAATAAAACCCCGGCTACTACTCCATCTCCCAGAAGTATGAGCACGAACGTGCCTAAAAATTCTCCAAAAAAAGGGGATGTCATCTTATATTTTACCTCATTTTTCCCATCAGTCTAACTGTGGCCTTTCTTCCGATCAGCTTAGAGACTTTTACTAAAACCTTATTAGGAAGTCCGGAAACCACAGTGGGGGAACTTCTCTTTTTCAAAGCTGCTAAAGCGTATTCCACCAAAGTTTGCGCAGATTGAGCGATCGCTTTCGGAAAATCCTTCGGATCTCCTCCCGCTCTTTCGAAAAAGTTGGAAACCGTCACTCCAGGGCAAAGCCCCATAACATAGACACCTCTTTTTTTCTGTTCGTACCATAAGGACTCGCTGAAAGAAGTTACGAATGCTTTTGTCGCAGAATACACACCCGAGGAAGGCATAGGAACAAGTCCCAGAGTAGAAGAAATATTCATCAAAGAATCTCCTTCTTTAGAATTTTTTAAAAAAGAATACGATAAAGAGACAAGTGAATCGATATTAAGACGGGTCATCGCCTGTAATCTGGGCAAATCCGCCTTATGAAAAGGACCGTACACGCCGAATCCCGCGTTATTTATTAATAAATCGTAATGGTTTTCTTCTAATTCCTTTTGGATCTTTGCGGTCGATTTCGGGTCGGACAAGTCGGCAACGATAAATTTGTGACCTTTTCCAAGTTCATCCATCAGCTGTTTAAGTCTTGCTTCATTCCTTGCAACTGCGGTGATCATATAACCTTTTGCAGCAAGTTGTTTCGCGAATTCTCTTCCGATCCCTTCGCTTGCTCCTGTGACTAAAGCTTTCATCCTTTCCTCCCCTAAAATTTCCCGAAAAACTAGGAATTCGTTTCGTTCTAAAAGTTTTCGCAGAATTGTTCCGCAAGATCGGCTAGTTGAGCAAGCTTAAAAATATCGGCGCTTTAGTAGAATCTTTCTAAAAGGTTTCGTAAAAGGCCGTGTGGATTTCAAGACTCCGAGGGCTTATATATTCGGTCGGTTTTGTAAGAGTTTTTCTCTCTCTTCTTCCATGATCCGGATCGATTTGCGAGTATAATCCAAGATGATCTTTAATTCTTCAGCCGTATAGCCTGAGAGCTGTTCCCAAACGGATTTGGCTAAACCTTCGAATAGGCTTCCGATTTTTTGCATAGCCGCCATGTCCTGGGTTAGAAAAATTCTCACCTTTCTTCTGTCGTTCGGGTCATTCTTACGTTCCACAAGCCCCTTCTTTTCCAACCGATCAATGAGAGAAGTTACGGCACCGGTGCTAAGTCCCATTGTTTTAGAGATCTCTCCCGCAGTTTGGGGACCCAGTGTAAATAAAAAGTCCACACATTTGTGGTCCGTGATATGTAGCCCAAGCCGATCTGCGATCGTCTGGTGGAACAAAATAGATACAGTGCTCAGGTTTTTGGAATCGGTCATAATGGATTCCATCAATTCGGGCTTCGTTTTTGGGATTTTTTTGTCTTGCAATTATTTTGACCGTCAAATATCTCGATAATCAAGATAATTAATCGTCGAGTTAATTCGATCTAAGGAGAACAAACATGGCAGAAAATAGCAAGAACGAAATTCCGGCTTATTCCTTGGTCTCAGCTTTCACGGTGATCAAAACCGCATTCGGAGGATAATATGAAAGGGGAGAGACCCAATTTTATAATCGTAGGATCCGGAATTTCAGGACCTTCTCTTGCATTATTTCTAAAAAGGGCAGGGTATGGAGTCCGCCTAATGGAATCCTATTCTCGTCCGGCGGAAGATATAGGAGGTGCTCTTCAAATTGCACCTAATGGAATGAAGGTGATCAGAGAATTAGGTCTGACTTCTGAAATGTTGAGGATAGGAACGGTTTCCGACGAATTGATTTTCCGAAATCATGCCGGAAGGGTACTTGCAATGATCCCTAACGGTTCCGTTACACAATTTGGAGAACCGGCGATCGTGGTTTCCCGCGCAAGATTCCATCTTCTTTTATTGGAAGCGGCGGAGAAGGAAGGAATTCCGACCGAGTATGGAAAAAAATTCTCACATGCTGAGTTTCCTTTAGATGGAGGAGTGATCGCAAAATTCGAGGATGGCAGTATTGCTGAGGGTGATTTTTTGATCGGAGCAGACGGGAATCATTCCAAGGTCCGCAGTTTTCTTTTTCCTAATTTTCCAAAACCTGAATATACTGGAATTTTAAATGCGGGAGGATTTGTTCCCGCGAATGTGATCCCCGAAAAATATTCTAAAAGAGGACCCATACATTTTACTTTCGGACCGGAAGGTTTTTTCGGTTTCGCTGCTTGCGGAAATACGGAAGATACTTCCTGGATGTGGTGGAGTAATATTCCTCGAGATAAGGAACTATCCAGAGAAGAAATGAATTCCTTAGACGATCGGTCTTGGAAAGAGAAAATATTAGAAATACATAAAGGATGGCACGATCCTATAGAAAGAATAATCCAGGCTTCTTCCATTATCCTAAAAGGGAATGTTCACGACCTGAGAAGTCTTCCTAAATGGGGAAACGAAAAAATTTTGTTAATAGGCGATGCAGCTCATGTAATGAGTCCACATACCGGCCAAGGGGCTTCTATGGCTTTGGAAGATTCTCATACTTTATTTTTACTTTTAGAAAGTTCCGATTCGATTCAGAAAGCGTTTAGGGATTTCGAAACGATCAGAAGACCTAGAGTAGAAAGAATTATAGAGGAATCTAGAAGGAATGGGAACAGAAAGAAAAAGCTGAGTCCTGTGGGTTGTTGGATCAGAGATAGGATCCTAACCCTGGCCTTACCAAGTTTCGCTAAGAAAGGACAGGATTGGATGTACAATTACGAGGGAATCAAATAGATCCCCTCGTTCTTAGAATTAATATGATTTTTTCCAGCGTTGGTTGCTGCCGTTATGGAATTCCCATTGGTGAACCAAAGAGCCGTTGCTATTCGCTGAAGCGTCTACAGCATATAACGAATTGATACGATTTCGGATAGTATCTCCCACGAAATCGAATCTCATATTATTCATGTCCTTACAATCCCAGAGAGCGATCTTTCCTCCGTTACGAGTTTCTCCACCGTTATCCATACATTTATATGGATTCAGTTTGCTTCTGAGGAAACTGTTTCCTGCATCGTAATACCATTTTTGAGCATCCGTTCCGTTACAGTTATAAACTTGGATCCTTGCTCCGTTTGCAGTGCTGCTATTGCTTACATCCAAACAGAGATTAGAGGCTTGGTTAACCAAAGCGAAGTAAGGAGATTCGTAATTTTTCTCCCAACGTTGATTATTTCCGCCATGCCAGGTCCATTGACTGACCAAGGAACCGCTGGTAGAACCGTTCGCATCCACCGCGATGGATTGATTCTGCCTAACTCGCATAGAATCGTCGTAAAAATCGAATCTCATATTATTCATATCTTTACAATCCCAGAGGACGATTTTTCCTCCGTTCCAATTCTCCGCCCCATTATCCAAACACTTGTCAGTATTCAATTTACTTCTGAGATAACTTGTGGAATGTTCATAGAACCATTTTTGAGCGTTAGTTCCGTTACAATTCCAAACTTGAACACGAGCATTATTCTCAGTGCTGCTATTGCTTACATCTAAACATAGATTGGATTGTTTACTTTTTAAAGTAAAGTATCTCGGTTCCAAATCGTTCACATCCATACAAGCTTCGAAAGCATATTGTGAAAAACGAGGGCTTGCAAAGTCCACCATCGCGATATTCAAACGTTGTCCCGATTTTTTAGCTTCTCTATCCAAATCATAAACGAAACTTGCATGATCCAATTTATCATTGGTAAGATCCTGTATACTTCCCCAGTACGGAGGGAAAATGATCTGAGCCGCATTAGGAGTGAGGATCATCTGAGCTACGTAAAATTTTCCCTCTCTATTATCCTTGATGCGGGCCCTTAGTCCGTTGACTAGGTCGGATTCACTTCCGGTATTCTGCCAATCGCTCTTCATTGTTTGTCCTTGGTTCCAATACAGTTCGGACAAAGCGGAATAATTTCCACCGCCCCAGATCAGGATTACGTTCTTATCCAAGTCCCAAAGTTGGGAAAAGTTAACTGAATTTCCTAAATAACGTGGAGCCATTCTGGAACCTAAATAAGGAAGAACCAACTGGTCTTTCAGTTCATAATGTTCCGCATCGTTCATACTGTCCACGTTTTGGATATGTACGAACACGATCTCTTTCTTACGATTATTCACGAACGTGGAAAGATGTTGAAATACTTCCTGAGCCGGAACGGAAACGCTGGACCCGTGATGGATCCGAAATTGTCCGTTTATTTTTTTGATCCTAAGGTCGAAGTAACGATACCCGAGAGATAATTGTTCCCCTACCGTGTATTCTTGGGTTTGTGAAATATTCTCGTCAATTCCCTGGATCCCATAAGTTCCCGAGTCATGCGTTCCTGGAATACAAATGTTTCTTAGCTGAGTATTAGATTTGGACAAGTATCCGCTGCTCATCCAAGACTGCGGATCGATTTGCAGTTTTGGAGCATATACAGGAATTGGGCTTCTCCCGTTTTTGCCTTTAGTGCCCCCGCCCTCGAAAGGGATCCCGCTTGGTTGGTCCAAAGGAGCTGGGGTTAGGTATTCTGCCTTGTAATTTATGTCAGCCGAAAGAGAACCACCGGACTTACCGTTGGATTGGACTAAAAATAGCAAGGAATCGTAGTTTGAGGAGGAATCTTTACATCCCGCCCCGACTAGGGACACAGCGCAAATAAATGCGGCAGCAACGATTCGAGGGAGAAGAGTCGTGGATCTTTTCATTTTTTCACCATTCAAATGATCTTTTTTATGCATTACAAAAACTTAATGCTTTGCTCCGGTATCCGGAGTAGAAAAAGAAATACTCGAAAGTTTATCCCTGTCAACGTCCTTTCGAATATTTTTAAAAAGTTCACATAACGATCGTTTTCTAAAGAATGAAAAGGTTATAGATATATTATCTTAATATAATCGGAATATAAGAGTCTCCTTGGTTACTTCTTGGAACTTTTTACTCTCCGTTGATCGATAGTCTATGTTGTGAGGACGGACTATAAGGGGGATTTTTCGGAATGGACAGAAGGGAAATCGTTTTGACGAGAAGAATGTCGTTTTCATCCTGACAGCAAAGAATCCGTTATGAAATTATATCCGAGCGATAAAAATGAATCTCTATCTTCTTGGTGGTTACGTTTTCGTTTGAACCATTGGCCTTGTTTGTGGTGTACCGGGGGGAAAATACAATTCATCTCTTCCGATATGAGAGAGCTTCATGTTAGCCTAAAAAAAAATTTACGTACATTAAATCGAGTAGGAACAATTTACGGGGGAAGTATCTATAGCTCCGTTGATCCGTATTATATGTTGATGATGATGTGGATTCTCGGGCCGGATTATGTGGTATGGGACAAGGCTGCAAAAGTAAAATTTGTCCGTCCCATTCTTGACAAAGTGAAGATCCGATTTTTGATCACGGAAGAATTGATCCAAAAAACGAAACAAGATATATTAGAAAAAGGTGAAATTGTTTTCGATCTTCCTGCAAAGTACGAGGACGAAGAAGGAAACGTATACGCAACTTTCGAAAAGACGATCTACGCCGCTTCCAAGGAATTTTATGAGAAAAAGCTGGCCGCTAAAAACATAACATCCGCTTTTAAGCCCGGCAAAAGAAGTTAAATTAGAAGTTTCCTGTTTGGACTTTTTGCAGAAGAATATCGTATGTGGAACCGTCTTCCGGATACATTGCCACTCCCAAGGAGACGGTAATTTTCACTTTTCCCCAAGAACCGTTGGAGCTATACTCCGAAAATAATCTTTTGATTTTCTCCGCTCTTTCCAAAACAATATTCTTGTGCGCTCCGGGAAGAAGGAGTAAGAATTTTTCACCTCCGATCCGAGAAGCGATATCACTTCTTCTGGAATTTTCCAAAAGTATCCTACCCATTTCTTTCAGAAGGAGGTCTCCTCCGCTATTACCGAAAGTCTCGTTGATCTCTTTTACACCGTCTATATCAAAAAAAACCACTCCGATGGTGGTCCCACTTCTTTCCGCTCTATGCAGTTCCGCAAGGAAAGATTCGATCATATATTCTCGATTAAAAAGCCCTGTGAGTTTATCACGGATCTCTAATTCTTTAATTTTGTTTTCTCTTCGTCGAAAAAGGGCTTCGTATCTTTTTGCCTTGGCTTCTAAAAATGTCTTTTCTGTGATGTCCCTAAAATAGAACGCTTTTGCAGGTTCTTTTTCATCTATAAGGATTGGAATTGTCCTGCATATAAATCTTTTTTTACCCGAAGTAAGGTGTAAGGTAAGATGAGAATGTTCTTTGGAATCCGCTTGTGAGAGTTTCGGATACCAAGAAGATTGTTTCAGGTCATTTTTTTCGGGAACAAGCCCAAGTTCTTTCGCCTGAGAATTTGAATCCAAAAGTTTTCCCTTATTATCGGAGATTAGGATCGCATCTTCCTGGTTTTCCAGAAAGTTCGGATTTCGGATCCAGTAGTTTTTAGGAGAAAAAGACATGAAAAAATTCTATTCGAAAAATTATCCCCGATTTACAGGAAAATCAATCTTCTTATGAGTCGCCGAGGGTTCGATCCGGAGGAAGATTTTATTCGTAAATTTTTAGGATTTGTTTAGCCTTATGTCGAATTGCTTCCTGCAATTCCAAGGGTTCTAGGACAAAGACGGAATCACAATATTGCAGCATATTTCCTAACGCCCATTCCTTGGTTTCCATATCGATTATCATTTCTGTAAAACCTTTTTGTATAGGTTTTTGGTTCAGGCATTTCATGTAAGGAATACTTTTGATATGTTCCGCAACGGAATCAGTGACTTTAATTTTGATCAGATATTTAGGGACTCTGGATTTGAATTCCTTGATCCATTCTTCCCAATATTTTCCGAGATCG
Source organism: Leptospira sp. B5-022 (assembly GCF_000347035.1). Classification (GTDB taxonomy): domain Bacteria; phylum Spirochaetota; class Leptospiria; order Leptospirales; family Leptospiraceae; genus Leptospira_B; species Leptospira_B cinconiae. Next base: position 146,384 of record NZ_ANIJ01000010.1, on the reverse strand, counting down.
AATTTTTTAGGTCTTTCGAATCTTTCCGTTGTGATTGTCGCTTCTTTGATCCGAGAGATCCGATAAACCCTCATTTCTTTTCCTCGTTTGGCAACTACATACCAGATAGTGTCTTTTGCCACAAGTCCGTACGGGTCTATGATCCTCGGTTCGGGTTTTCCTCCGTCTTTTTCGTAGATGATCTTTACTTTTTTTTCCTCCCAAACTGCGTCTTGTAGTATAGGAAGAACCGGAAGTTCTCGGATCGCGCGCCCCCAACCTAGACCGTCTATATGAATTCTTTGTCTGGCTGTTTCCGCATCTTTTTTATATGCGGGAGGGAGAGAAGCCATCAGTTTGACGAATGCGGAATCGAAATCCTTCTTCTTTCCTAAATCTTCCAAGACCCGAGAAGAATGTACAAGAAGCAGAGAGATTACTTCTTCCTTCTTAAAGCCGGTAAGGTTCGTCCTATAACCTTCGCTTAAACTCCAACCTCCGCCGATCCCTCTTTCCGCATAGATCGGAATACCGGCGGAAGAAAGAGCTTCCATATCCCTATGCACTGTTCGTTCGGAAATTTCCAATTTTTTGGAAAGTTCCTTAGCGGTGGTCCTTCCTTTCGCCTGTAGATGTAGAAGGATATTTAGAAGCCTATCAGCTCTCATAAATTTAGTATAAATCTATAAATATGACAGAACTTGTCATGTATAATCTTCTATACTTGTTTTTATGATTACTTTAGCAACTTCCGTTTTTGGCATCGTTCTTTGTAAAGGTGAAATTATCAAAACCTCCGTTCACGGTCCTACGGGAAAAATTTCCTATAGAGACGAGGGATTCGGCGGTATACCTGTGGTATTTATCCATTCTTTTGGCGGAAATGTTTCTCATTGGGAAGAGATAAAAGAGGCGCTCGTCCCTAACAGAAGAGTAGTCCGAATAGAACTCAGAGGGCATGGAGATTCTGAATTTCCAAAGGACGGAGATTATAAGATCTCTTCTATGACGAAGGATCTTGCCACAGTGGTAAATCTTCTGGGATTACAAAGATTCGTACTCGTCGGTCATAGTATGGGAGGAAGTGTCGCATTACAATACGCAGGAGAAAATCCAAGTAGGGTGGCAGGATTGGTTCTTGTAGACTCCAATGGGGACCCTAAAAAATTGCCTGAGTCCGTTCGTGCTCAGATCAAAAACGCCTTACTTTCGGATGCTTATGTGCAAACTACGGAATCTTATTGGGAACAATTGTTAGCAAATTCTAAACCTGAAGTAAAAGAAAGACTGATGAAAGAATTAACTAGGACTCCAAAAGATATGGTGATCAAGATCACTTCCGAATTATTGGATTATAATCCGAACCATTCTTTAAAAAGATTTGTAGGCCCAAAACTTGCGATCGTTACTCCCGAAAACGACGACCAGTATGCATTGCATAGATTACATTTAGGATTTCCTCATAGGGTGATCTCAAATGCCGGGCATTGGTTGCAATTGGACCAACCGGAAGAATTTCGCAATATTTTGGAAACCTTCTTACAAAAATTCTAAGATACGAAAAAACTCCCGGATGTTCGTCCGGGAGCCCACTACAAGATTTTCATCGAACGAGAGTTATAGATTATCGTAGGAAAAAAATTTCGGAAATCCCGTGTGATTTTCGAATTTCTGATTTAATTGATTTCGGAATTTTATTAGTATTACTTCCGCTTTCCGTAAAAGGGCCGGGAAATTCAGCTTTCGACCCGAGGAAAACAAAGACGTTACATCGTCCAATTTCGAATCAAAATCCTATGAAAGCCTTAAAAGTTATTCCACTTCTACTATTTTTGATCCTTATATTATTCTCCTGCCGCAACAAAAACTCTTCTAAAATTTCTCCCCTTGCCGAAGACGGGGTTTTGGATCTGAGAGATTGGAATTTTGCGGACGATGGGATCGTAAAATTGGATGGAGAATGGAAATTTCAATGGATGAAACTTAGCGTTTCCAGACCGGATCTCGGCCCTAAAGACGTGCAAACTCATATTGTGAATGTTCCGGGAAATTGGAATCAAATCCCTAAATTAGAAGGGATGAATCCTTTAATGGCATTCGGTTATGGAACTTATACATTAAAAATTATTCCGGGCCAAAATCAGGGAAGGCTCATGATGCACTTCCAGGGTGCGGGAACTGCCGCTTCCATTTATGTGGATGGGAAGAAGATCATGGGAAATGGTGTGGTGGGTCCCGATAAGAATTCATCTCGTCCTCAGTATCTTCCTCTTTACGTTGCGATCGGCCAACCTACTAAAGAGATCTTAATCCAAGTGGAGATATCGAATTTTAATCATTATAAGGGAGGACTTTGGGAATCCCTTAGAATGGGAACGGAAGCGGATCTTCTGAACTTCCGTGATAATAGCTCTTTTAGCGAAATGTTCTTGTTCGGAAGTATTATCATCATGGCATTGTACCATTTCGGTCTGTATTCTTTAAGAAGAAGGGATATGACCGGATTGTTTTTCGGAGCATTCTGCGCTAGCATTTGTCTTAGGATATTCGTAACGGGAGAAAGATTCCTGATCCAGAAATTTCCGCATTTGCCTTGGGAATTCTTTAATAAATTGGAATATATTTCCTTTTATCTGGCGGTGCCATTCTTCATATATTATCTGGACGCATTGTATCCGCATTCATTCTCCGCTAAGTTAAGAAAGTTTTTTATCGGGTTTAACCTTGTCGTATCCGCGATGGTGATCGTGACTCCGGCGAGTATTTATACTCATACTTTGATCCCATTCCAAGTATGTTTGATTTTTGTAATATTATGGATCTTCTTCGTATTAGTCCGATTGGTAAGAAACGGGGCGGAAGGTTCCCTCATGGCGATCGGCGGAGTGATCGCTTTAACTGTGGCCGCTATCAACGATAGTTTGTATTCTCAGGCGGTGATCAATACGGGATATTATCTTCCTTTAGGACTATTCGTTTTTATCTTCGTACAATCTTATCTACTTTCTTTCCGGTTTTCTCAGGCGTTCCTATATATAGAACGTCTATCCGATAACTTATTGGAAGTGAACAAGGCCTACAGTAGATTCGTTCCATTGGCGTTTCTGAAGTTTTTGAACAAGAGCGATATTACGGAGATCGGTTTGGGAGATCAGGTCCAAAGAGAAATGACGATTCTTTTTTCGGATATCAGATCCTTTACACAACTTTCCGAAAAGATGACTCCCAAAGACAATTTCGATTTTTTGAATTCTTATATGAGAAGAATGGGACCAATTATCCGTAAACACGGCGGTTTTATAGATAAATATCTAGGGGACGGGATCATGGCGCTCTTTCCTAGTCTGCCCGACCAAGCTTTGGACGCCGCAATGGAAATGCTCCGAGAGCTGGAGGGTTTAAACCAATCCAGGGCAGATAGACATTATGAACCGATACAGATCGGTATCGGACTTCATACGGGGACATTGATGCTTGGAACGATCGGGGAAGAAGAAAGAATGGACGGGACGGTGATCTCGGACGCGGTGAATCTTGCTTCAAGGATCGAGGGACTAACTAAGGAGTTCCATGCGAATCTTCTACTTAGTGAAAGCACATATCGTAAGTTGAAGAATCGCAGGAAATATTCTTTCAAAAAATTGGGTAAGGTCAAAGTAAAGGGAAAATCCAAGTCCAGCGAAGTATACGAGGTCTTGGGTTGATCTCACTTTTTAGGGAACTTCTGTTTATAAAAATCTAATGCCCTTAGGATCAGCTCTTTCGCTACCTCGGGGCCTTCCGGTTCTTCTACCCTAACTTCTTTTTTTTCCAATTGTTTATAAACGGAGAAGAAGTGGGTCAACTCCGCCCTGAAGGAATTCGGAAGTTGGGACACGTGTTCTATACCGTCGAAACTTCTATCCCCCGAGGCGACCGCTAGGATTTTTTCGTCACCTTCCCCCCTATCTATCATTCTCATAACACCGACCACTCTGGCAGGCACTAAACAAAGCGGGGGAACCTCTTCCGAGCAAAGAACTAAGATATCCAAAGGATCCTTATCATCTCCCAAGGTTTGAGGAATAAAACCGTAATGAGCAGGATAATGTGCGGAAGCAAAAAGTACCCGATCCAATTTGATGAGTCCTGATTCCTTATCCACTTCGAACTTAGCCTTACTTCCGGAAGGGATTTCCACAAGTGCGTGGACTTCATGAGGAGGATTCGGACCGGGGCTGGCCTCGTGCCAAGGATGTTGTATCATGCGGAGATCTTGGAACCGGATGGATGTATAGCAAGCATATTCCCACTACAAATTTGTAGGAATTCCAACAAGCTGCTGTTCAAACGGATTAAGGCGAACTGCGCTTATATTGTCTATTTAAGTAAGTATGCAATATCTATTCGAAAAACGTAATAAGACATATTTTTTGTAAGAGTAATGCTTTGGAACTAATTTTGGAGCGGTTATGAAATTATACTTAACATAAATAAATATTTAATCTATTATATTATCTTAAAATTCCGAATAATCCCTGTATTATTTTCGTCTTCCTATTTTAGGAAGAAATTTATTGAATTCTTTTCGGATGTTCAAATGGAAACGATGACAACACTTGATCAACAAGACCAACCAAATAATGAGTTCGGAAAATTCGCCTCTTTCAGGCCTACCTATTTACAGATCAAATCCAAAGACTCTTATCCTAACGATGAAAGGCCTTATTTCAGCCCTGAAATGGAAAGGCTTTTATTGACTGCGGGTGAATCTACGAATAGTGAAGGATTAAATTCGGGTAAGATCCCTACTTACCCGGCAACCGCAGAACTGGATTACAAGTTTGTGGAGGAAATAAGCGAACTGATCTCCAAGGGTTTAGTATTGGTTGTTCCTAGGATCTTTGCCAAGAAGAACACGGGGGAATTAGAGATCGTACTCCATGTATTGGGAGCCAAATCCTCCAAAAAAGGAAATCCCGAAACTGTGAGGGATATATTCTTTCAGATCGTCCGAAAATCAGCAGGCACGATCAGAAATTTCGAGATCTCCTCCCAAAACGATCGGGAGATCGTTTTAAACGAAGTGTTATATTCTTTGGCGGATGGAAATATTCCGCATTTTAAGTACGCATATACAGATAAGGCCAAAGAATTATTAGGAAAAATATATCATAAAAACATAATGCAGAAGGAGTTGTTGGATGATTATTATAAACTCATCCATTCGTTCATCCAAGAAGAGGAGATCCTTACCAGGACTTCTACCTGCGGTTATATTCATGTTCCGGACCAGGATGCGGATATATTGTTTACGCAAGTTTCCGAATTGTACGAAAAAAAAGTAGTCCCTAAATTAGTTTCAGAAAATCCAAAATTAGCGGAACAATTGGTCTCGATACGAGAGGCAATACTTTCCGACGAATCCGGTATATTGAACAACGATCCATTGTTGATCCGAAAATCCATTTACTCGGAAGAATTTGCAAAGTTAACCCAACTTTCAGGGAATAAAGGCGCCTATTCTGACTTCTTTCGTTTAGCCAGAGTAATTTCTCAGAAATCTTTGGAAAGTGATATGTTCCTGAAAGGTGCCAGAGAGAAGAGCGTAGAGAACGGCCTTAAAAAAGTAGTGTTAAGCGGAAAAGGAGCTATGGCACGTTATATGTCTTTGTCCATCGGAAGGGATTTGCCATTCGATTCGGAAGTGATTAAATCCGTGCAACATGACTCCAGCTTATTAAGCTGCATTTACTATAGTCCGGAAGGTCCTGAATTGTTTATCTGTCCTTGGGACAAGGTTTTGATCAAAAATATGCTCCGCGAATTGTCCGAAAAATTCGCGTTTTACAATATGACCAGCCTTAGCTTTCTGTTGATGTTATTCAAAAACAAGGACAAACTTCTTCCTTTGCTATCGGACGAATCTGCCGCGGAGGATTTTCGGAATGTAGGTTATAATTGTCTTTCTCACACATTTCCTTGGTATAGGAGGTTGGCATTTTTTTTAGGGTTTAAAGGAAATATGTTAACCGATGTTTTTCGAGAGTTGGGAGATATCCAATACCGCCAAATGGGAGAAAAACTGAAGTTTGAAGAGAAGATCAGTGCGATCCGACAAAAACTTAGAGAAGAATTGATCATAGAAGTCCGGGAGAATATGGCCGGGATTCTAGAAGGTAAATCCTAAAATCTCCATTCGTTTGCTAGGCAGAATGGGTCTCGGTCAAACCGAGGATCCATTCTTCATCTATGATTCAGGTTTTCCGTTCGGATCTAAAAAATATGTTGACCGGTCTATTATTTACTGATTTAAAGGTCTGATGGGTCAGAAGGGAGAAATCGCGAAGGAAAAGATGGTCCGTGCCATGGCGGAACGTCTGGAAGTCGGGGGATATGCGGGAACCGGGTTAAACGATATCGTAGAAGACGCAAAAGCCCCGAAAGGATCGATCTATTTCCATTTTCCCGGTGGGAAGGAGGAATTGGCCTCTTTAGCTCTTCTGGTATCGGGCAATGAATTGGCCAAGGAACTGAAAGCGGTTTTGGATTCCGCCAAATCGGTTCCATCCGGGATCCAAACGATATTTTCCGCCTTGGAAAATAGGCTTGTATCCTCCGGTTTTTCCAAGGGTTGCCCGATTATGACCACTGCTTCCGAGACCGCTTCGGAACCTTCTTTAGTGAACTCAACTTGCGCTGCGGTTTTCCAAGATTGGATCTCCATATTGGATTCGTTTTTCCGGAAAAACGGATTCGAGGAGAACAAGTCCGGCGAACTCGCAGTAGGTATTCTTTCTTTATTGGAAGGAGCCATCCTGATTTCCAGGACCAGCCGAAATACGAATGCGATACGATCCGCTTCGAAAACGGTAAAACTTCTCGTTTCGGAGAAATAATTATGAAACTTAAAATCACATTTTTGGCGATTCTCGCCGTTTTACTATTGGTGTTTTGTACTGCATTAGGAATTCCTAAATTAGCAGTTTCGGAAATCCCTGAGTTGGAAAAATTATCCAGAGACCGCAGATTGGAAAATCCTTCCGGATTGACCAAACTCAAATTTACGATCTTTAAAACAGGGGAGAAGAAGGCGTCTTCCGCATTCATATTCGAAGGCGGGCCTCTATTTCACAGAAAGCAGATCTATCATAGTGTCGTTTTTGTGGAACATCCCAAAGGGACTTTTCTATTCGATTCGGGGCTCGGGACCCAAATCCAAGAACAATACAAGGACCATAGATTTTACGTAAAACCTATGGTTGCTTATCAGAATCCGAATCCTTTGGTCTCTCAATTACAAACGAACGGGATTGATCCGGCGAAGATTGGAGACATCGTTCTATCTCATTTGCATTGGGACCATGCAGGAGGAGTGGAAGACTTTCCCAAAGCTAGGATCTGGTCCACGGAGGCAGGCCGAAAACATTTGCAAAAGTTTGGGGTGCAGAAGGGCTATCTGCCGAAACAATTAGATTCTGAAAATATAATATGGAAGGATTTGGGTTTTTCTTCCAAACCTTATGAGAATTATTCCAAAAGCCTGGATTGGTTCGGAGACGGTTCTGTGGTATTCGTTCCGATGGAAGGTCACACTGCGGGAGATGTCGGAATGTTCCTAAATCTGCCTTCCGGGAAAAGGTTCTTTTTTACGGGAGATATTACCTGGGCAAAAGAAGGATTCGAGATCCCGTCTCATAGAACTAGATTATTGAGATCTATCGTAGACAGGGATCAGGAATTGGTCGGAAAATAAATTTACAGAGTACATTCTCTTTTAAAAGCCTATCCGAATTTGGAAGTTGTTCCGGCTCATGATGGAGAAGTGATCGATCGTTTGGGATTATACCCTCATTGGATAGAATAGTATTTAGACAAAATCGAATCTATTCTTTAGTTTAGTAAGAATCGTATGAGTCGTCTCCGGGAAATACCTGGAGGCGATATCGATCATTCGGATCGTAAATCCGATCTTTAGGATCTTCTTCTTTTTATCCATTCCTTCCAAAATACGTTTTGCAACGAACTCGGCCGAGATGGAATTTTTACGCACGAATTCGAATTCTAAGGTCCTTTTTTCCAGTTTCCAGAATTTTGCGTTTTTGATCAGTCCTGTGTCGATCGCAGGAGGATAGACGATCATCACATGCAGGTTTTTATCTCCTTCTTCCGTCCATAAACAATTCGTAAATCCTCTCATTGCCGCCTTGGAAGAAGAATATGCGATCTTATTCGGAAAACCGATCAATCCGAAATCGCTGCAAATGTTGATTACGGAGGGAGAATCCGATTTTTGTAATATAGGGAGCGCATACTTGGTAAAATAGACCGTTCCCATAAAATTCACATCCATCACTTTTTTGAAATCCGAAAGATCCAATTGAGAGAATGGAGCGGCGATATAGATCCCCGCATTATTGACTAATACGTCTATCCTGCCATGTTGTTTTTCCACACTTCGGACGGTTTTTTCCACTTGGGAAGGATAAGACACGTCCGCAATATGAGTGCTGATAAAGTTTTTGGGAGTCCTGACCTTCTCTCTGACTTTGGATAGTCCTCTAGAATTGATATCGACCAATGCGAGATCGTAATCTTTTGCGGCAAATTCGATCGCTAATACTTCTCCTAAACCTCCTCCGGCTCCTGTGATGATCGCTGTTTTTCTAGTGGTTCTCATATTAGAATTTAAGAATGTATTTTTCTATGTTTTAGAGCGGGTATTTTTTTGCGGACCTTCTGCACTTCTTCGAGATCTATTTCGGTTAAGAGTAATTTTTCTCCTTCGCCCGCATCCCCAAGTACGTTTCCCCAAGGATCTACGACTAAAGAATGTCCGTAAGTCTCCCTTCCTTTTAAATGAGTTCCGGTTTGTGCAGGTGCGAATATAAAACATTGGTTTTCGATCGCTCTTGCTCTCAATAAAATTTCCCAATGAGCTTGCCCCGTGATCTTAGTGAATGCGGAAGGAACAAAGATCATTTCCGCATCCTTCTTCATAATTTCTCTGAACAATTCAGGAAAACGAAGATCGTAACAGATTACCGAGGAAATATTCCCAAGCTCCGGACTTTTATACGTTTCCGGGACGATCTGACCGGATTTCACAGTTCTGGACTCTCTGTATTCTATCCCGTCGCCAGGATCCGTATCGAATAGATGGATCTTATGATATTCGAATTTTTCTTTTCCATCGGGTCCGAAAATAATAGAAGTATTAAAAACTTTTCCGTTCGAAGCCGGGCTTGGAAATCCGCCTGCAAGTACTGTTATATTCAGTTTTTTTGATATATTAGAGAGAAGATTTACGGTTTTAGAAGCGATCTCACCTGCTCTTTCTAATTTTTCCTTTTCGGATCCTAAAAAAGGAAAATTTTCAGGAAGACCTACGAGCTTTGCACCTTCGGAAGCGGCCTCCCGAATATAGTTCTCGCATTTTTGCAGATTCAAATCCACGTCGGATCCGCTGTTTAGTTGGATTAGTCCCAAAAGAAAACGGTGCATAGACTCAGTATTCCAGACCCTTCGACAAAATGCAAAATGATATTCTTTACATTCTGCTTGTCTAAGCTCCTTCCCGGAAAAATTTAGGAGAAGTATGGCATTCGCCCTGAAAGAATTCAAATCCATCCAAAACTTTTACGCTGAAAAAAAGCATAAGGAAAATGTTTGGGCCCTCGTATATTTACTCTTACGATATTTAAGCAGCGGAGAAGGGGCCATCCAAGCAGTCCAAACTTCCTGGCTACAGGGCCTTCCGGAGAATTTGTCGGAACAGGACAAAAAGGAAGCATCCGAGAAAGTTTTGGAACTTGCGGACCTTCTTCTGGAAGCATTACGTTCTTGGAGAGATTTAGCCGATGAAGAAGGTTCCGAATCCGTAATGGAAGATGTGTTGGAGCTCGGACAATCGGTTTTAATCGAGACCAAGGAGATGGGAGAATTTTCCGAACTGGTCCGAGAGGAATCCTTGGATATTATTTCTGATCTTTGTTTGGTTTGCGGAGTAGAGATACCGAAAGCAGGTTATAAAAAGATAGATCTTTCCGCTTTCGATGATTCGGAAATAGCCGAAGAAGTGGAAGAATGGATCATTGCGCTTTCTTCTTTCGAAAAAGCGGAAGAAGCGTCCGATCTAGAAGACGGGTTCTTGGTCCTTTTTGTGAAGGTGTTTTTATTTTATATTTTCTTTAAGTAGAAGGTTCTAGGGGAAGTTGAAATCTTCCCTCTAAAATTCCTTGGACGGTTAGATCTGAATCCATGCTTTCCCAACGGAGCGAAACGTTTCAAATTTTAATGTACCCTCTTGGAGTTGTGAATTTGAAGCCGGTCTTCATAGTTTAAATTGGTCTGTTAGGAAGCCTATGTCTGAAGTTTTGGCGCTCTTCTTTTTTTTGACCGATTGATCTGTGTCTGTGGGCCCGTGGATACAAACTTATATTTACATATTTTTCGAATTGTTTCCATCTGATTTCATTGTTTGTTAAGCGAATTTTGTTTCTAGGGATAAGGATAAAATTTCTATCCACATTGTAATATTTGCTTATTACTAAATGTAAAGAATTTATTGGAATGAATGTCCAATTATCCTTGACCTTTTTATTTCCACCGAGTTCGTTTATTGTACGTTTCTATTTCGGAGGTTAACATTGAAGTCGAAGTTGAAAATAGGTGGGTTTTTGAGCCGTTCGATAATGGCCCTTCTTTTGACAGCCCTTCTGTCGGGTTGTTTGAGTTGGTATACGGGGGAACCTGACGCTGGGGTATTCGCAAAACCAGCTAAAACATCGGAACTTTATTACTCCGTGCAAAGTCCTCTTGGCATTATAGGTGCGACCGGTGCGGCTCAAAGCTCTCATGAAAATCCGGAACATAAACGCGGAGTTCGTAATGCTCTCGAAAAAAGTCAGCTATTTTCCGGAATTAACGTTTATCCCTCTATCAATGCAATGAGATTGGAAAAGATTAATCCTACTTACTTTTTGTCGGTAAAGATCATTGAAGGCAATCCTTCTCCGGGTTCGATGGTTTGGGCCTACGTCTCTTGGATACTCTTAACACTTATCCCTGTGGGTTATTCTAGCGAATTAAGTATTGAATGCGAATTGCATAAATATGATGAGGCATTGAAAATATATAAAAAAGCGGACTCTTATGTGTATGATACTCGAAAAAGAACATTTATGTGGTTGCCAGTCGTCATTCTTACTCCTCTGAACTTCGCAACTGGGGATCCTGAAGACATCGTAGAAATTTCGGTATCCTCGTATTTAGAAAGAGTGATTAGATCGGGTAAACTATCCATCTAATTTGGAATTCCTCCAAGCTATTTAACTTAGCGAGGATATAAAATGCGACAGGGATGCGGAGGGCTTTAGTCCGGGCATTGCCCGGACGAGGGCGAATGCCCGAGCCCAGAGCAGCCCGGTCTGCCGAAGGCAGAGTCGCCCAGATCTTTATATTCAAAGAGTATCAAAAATATCCTTCACTGCAGTGACAACATCCTCGATATCACCATCTGTCATTCCTGCGAATAGAGGAAGAGAGAGAGTTCTTTTATACATTGCATCAGAGTTTGGATAATTTTTTCTTTCGAATCCGAATCTTTGGTAGAATGGATGTTCGTAGAGAGGAATAAAATGAAGGCTGGAACCTATATTTCGTTTTTGTAATTCAGAACATAGAATGTCTCGGTTGATCTTTCCGGGGACTGTGTCTACTTCTACTCTGAATAGATGCCAAGAATGTTCACCGTCAATCGCAGGTAGAGGTAGATGTAAAAAAGGAAGATCTGCAAATTCGGAGCGATATATCTCGGCTATTTGGATCCTTCTTCTCCAAAGATCCTCCGCTTCCGCAAGCTGCACAAGCCCTAAGGCGGCAGCAATATCGCTCATATTATATTTAAATCCTGGAGAAACTACTTCATAGTACCAGCCTGGACGTCCGTACGTTTCTCTGTTGATACCGTGAAGTCTCATCAGTTTTATTCTTTCGGCAAAGTGAGCATGACGAGTGGTGACCATTCCACCCTCTCCCGTAGTGATCCCTTTGGTGGCATAAAAACTGAATACGGTAAAATCCCCATGAGTCCCGATCCTTTCTCCCTTATGAACGGCAGGGAAGGCGTGTGCGGAATCCTCAATTACATAAAGATGATATTCTTTTGCGAGTGAATTGATGGAATCCATATCGCAGACTGCGCCCGCAAGATGTACAGGCATCACTGCACGGACGGTTTTTCCGGTTTTTTTATGGACCAGATTCCCTTTGGAAAACACACATTCTCGTTCGATGGTTTCTTTTAAGGTGGCCTCGGTCATCAGGTTGAAGATCGGATCTACGTCCGCGAGAATCGGCTCCGCGCCGAAATAACAAACTGTCTCTGCGGTTGCGGTAAATGTTACTGCAGGAACAAGTACCGCGTCTTCGGAACAAAGTCCTATGGACTCCAAAGCGAGATGAAGTCCGGCCGTTGCCGAATTCATTGCCAGGGCAAATTCCGCTCCGGTGTACTTGGCAAATTCTTCTTCGAATTCTTTTACTTTTGGTCCTGAAGTGATCCAGCCTGAGCGAAGAACCGCCGCTACTTCTTCGATCGCTTTTTCGGAAATCGAAGGGAGTGCGAAAGGTAAGAACGTTTTTCTGGCTGTGATCATGAGACAAAATCCTCCGGCGCTTCTTAAAGGATCGGAAGATTTTCAGAAAAGATAAGGGGAAAACCTTCGGAATCTTTTTCCGAATTGAAATCCGACGGGGTTTTACTTACCCTGCTCCCGTGGGCGTGACCTTCTCCGAAATTTTGGAAAGAATCCGGATCTTAGACCGAGATGTCTCCGAATTGAACCGTCTGAAAAGCAGACTCCCCGCAGACAGGCCTTACTCTTCTTCCCTTCAAATTTCTTTCGACAAACAGATCAATAATCTTCTGAACGAAAGGATCCGACTTTTGGATCTGGAGGTCTCAGAGCCGCCTCGCTGGCTTCTGGGAGATACTGATGCTTACGATTCCGGGCAGAGAACAGCTTCCGCATTTTTGGAACCTGCAGATCTTTCTTCCAAAAAATTACAAGACCAGGATGTTATCAACCTGATCAGAGAATTGCCTAAGACGGAGATCCATCTTCATTTGGAAGCCTGCGTCAATAAGGACACCATGAAAAAACTCATGGCCAAAAACGGAATTCAACTCAGTAACGAAGAGTTCGAAGCTAAGTTTAATTTTAAGGATCTAAACGGTTTTATCCAAGTATTTTTCTTTATCCAAAGTTTGGTGAAAGAACCTGCCGACCTTTATTATTTTGTGGGAAGCCTCGCGGAATATATGAGAGCAAACAGGATCTTATACACCGAAGTATTCTTCGCTCCTTCTAAATTTATCCAAAACGGTTTGGATTTCGACGAAATGGTAAGCCAACTCGTGGAAGGTATCAGGGAAGAGAAGGAGAAGGACGGCATTGAGATCCGACTTCTTGTGGATGTTTCCCGATCTTTCGGTCCTGAAAACGCGATGAACAACCTGAACAGAGTCCTGAAGCTCAAACACAAGGAAGTAATCGGTATCGGTTTAGGTGGAGCGGAACTCATGGGACCTGCTCGAGATTACGCGGAAGTATTCAAAAAAGCTAAAGAAGCCGGGCTCAGAACGGTCGCTCACTCCGGAGAAGACGACGGTCCTTGGGCGATCTGGGAGGCCGTGGAACTATGTAAGGCGGAACGAATCGGTCACGGAACTTCCGCCATCCAAGATCCTGAGCTGGTGAATTATTTGAGGGAAAACAAGATCCCGATAGAGATCTGTGTTACGTCTAACGTTTTCACCGGAAAATATGTGCGTAAGGAACAGAATCACCCTGTTCGTTATTATTATGACCAAGGTCTTCCGCTCTGTATCAATACCGACGACCCTGAGATATTTAACGTTAACTTGACATACGAATATTTTAAACTTTGGAGATTTTTGGATTTCTCCTTGGATGAGATCGTGGATCTGATCCGACAAGGTGTATATGCCACCTTCCATCCTCAAAAAGAAACACTTTGGAAGGATATGGAAGTACAGATCAAAAAAGTAAAAGAGAAATACGGTCTTTTAGAACCCAGCATCCAATAGATCCAATGTTAAATCGTTAAGTTTGGCGGGGCTGATATAAATCAGTCAAAATCCTTCTTGCAATTGTAATCACTCTTCGTTTAGAATTCCCTTCCGGAGTTTACGATGAAGTCAAAAATTTTTTTAGGCGTTATTCTTACCTTAATCGTTTCGGGGATCGGGTATTTTTATTATTTGGGTGCATTCGATACCGTTCAAGTAAAAGAAGAGACCTTAGGACCATTCTATGTTTTATCGCATGAAAGGATGGGGAATTATAGGAACGTAGGCGAAACTTTCGAGGTAATCCAGAAGGAATTTCCGGAGAAGGGATTCAAAAATTATAAACTTTTTGGGATCTATAAAGATAATCCGAATACAGTTCCGGAAGAAAAATTAAGATGTGAAGTAGGTGCATTGTTCTCTGAACCTATAGCAGACGTCCCAGCCGGATTTTCATTACCTTTAAAATACAGGATCATAGAAAAGAAAAAATACTTAACCGTAGATTTTCCACTGAAAAGTTTCGTTTCTATTTTTCTCGGGATTTTTAAAGTATATCCCGTACTAACGGAAGCCTGTATTGAAAGAGGTTGTAATATGAATGAAAAAGGTTCGATCGAGATTTATGAACCGCTCGTGGAAAAGAAAACGAAGTATTTATTCCCATTAGAATAATACAGGAGAGACTCAAATAATGGGATTCTACTCTCAAATCAAAGAGATCCTTAAAGTATCTGTTCCGATAGATCGAAAGAGATTCTTTATATCCGGAGTGATCCTGTTCTTCGTTAAATACGGAGTGGATAGGTCCTTATCCTATTTCGTATTTAACAGAGAATGGTGGGCCCTGGATTATATAAAAAATCCGACAGCCTTGTTCACTTTGGATCCTTCTTCCGAGGATTTCACTTTTTATATCACCTTGATCGGATTTTCGCTCCCGTTCTTATACTTGGGAACGGTTCTCTGTTTAAAAAGATTGAGAAGCATCGGTTTGAGTCCTTTTTGGGTATTTTTATTTTTCGTACCTGCATTGAACTTTCTCATGTTCTTTCTTTTGTGCTTACTTCCGGAAGGTCTGTATGGTCCGTCCAAAATTATTGGCAACGAATCTTCCGACGGGTTTATTCCGAAATCTAAATTAATCGTTTCTATTTGGTCGATCCTGATCACTGCAAGTATCACTCTTCTTTTCAGTCTTTTTTCAACGGATATATTAAAAACATACGGAGCTAGTTTGTTTATAGGAGGTCCCTTTATTATCGGGTTTACTTCCGTAGCTTTATATTCGAGGACTGAATTCGTCGGTTTTAAACAGGCATTATTGATCTCGGCAAGCGCCATTTCTCTCGCCGGGTTTTTGACTTTTATAATCGCAATGGAAGGTGTTATCTGTTTGATGATGGCTGCTCCATTGGCTTATTTTTTGGGATTTTTAGGCGGAGGTATCGCGTATCTCCTACAAGCAAAGTCTAAGTTTGTATCTTCCTTTTTACCCTTTCTCTTTTTGATCTTACCATCACTCGCTTATCTGGAAGCAAATATGGACCGGGAATCCGATTGGTATATGGTGGAAACCAGTCTGAAAATTTCCGCATCGAAAGAAAAAGTATGGAAAGGTTTATTCGAATTTTCTGATATACCTGAGCCGAAAGAACTAATCTTTAACGCAGGAGTCTCTTATCCGGTTCGTGCCAGAGTGGAAGGAAAAGGAATCGGCGCCATTCGTTACTGTGAATTTAATAACGGAGTATTCGTAGAAGAGATCACCGAGTGGGATGAAAATACTTCATTAGGATTTAATGTGGTTCGACAGCCTGATGCGATGAAAGAGCTGAGTCCTTATAAAAATATCAGACCGACACATTTGGACGGTTACTTCGCTTCTAAAAAGGGGAGCTTCCAACTCGTCTCTTTAGGAAAGAATGAGACACTTCTAATTGGAAGGACTTGGTTTCAGAATAAATTCGGACCCACTGCGTACTGGAATGTTTGGATCCATTGGATATTGCATAAAATCCATTATAGGGTTTTGGATCATATCCGAAATACTGTCGAAGCTCCTTCATAAATCGTCGAGTATTCGAAGTTCTGGATTTTTGGGAGAGAGTATAAATAAGTATTTCCAACATCCGAAAATTCCGGCGAAATAGTCGCCTATGAATGTTTTCAAGACCTGGTTCGAATATTGTCGGATCCCGGAAAGGATCTGGAAAAAACTATTATCGATCGGAGTAGAAGACGCTCCCGGAGCCAGATATATAGTCGCTACCAATGCAGTGGTATTGATCACGGCGCTATTTACATTAGTGTATTACATTATTTTCACTAGCTTCGGATTGATATTTCCAATCTGGTTGTATCTACTTTGGACGGTAAATATATTCGGATACGCATTCGTTCTATTCCTAAATTTCGTTCGTTCCCATAAGGCTGCGAGATTATTACTTGCATTCGTGGGAACAATGCAATTATTGATGATCTCAAGGATCTTACCTCAAGAAGCGGGATTAGATCTTTACATTCTCGCGAGTTTTGCATTTCCGTTTTATATCTTTCCTCCGGAAGAAAAGAAATACATCTACATGATGGAAATCGCTCTTGCACTTCTATTCGTTTCCGTACATATCATACCTTATTTTTTCGACCCTATACTCAGTTTGGATCCTAAATACCGAAGTTACTTTTATTTTACCAGTTTGATCTTGGTAGTCGCATGGTTTTCTTTCATCGGAAAAGAATTGGCGCAGGCAGCCTGGGAAGCGGATCGTTCCTTGAAAGAAGAAAAAGCAAAAACAGAATTACTTTTACTGAATATACTTCCAAGAGAAACCGCAGAAGAACTTAAAAAAACGGGAAGCTCGGAGCCCAGGTTGATCACTCAAGCTACGGTTTTATTCACGGATTTTTACGGATTCACTTCTATTGCGGAAAAACTTACGCCCAATGATCTTGTAAAAGAATTGGATTTTTGTTTTAGACATTTCGACTCGGTAACCGAAACGCATAGATTAGAAAAATTGAAAACGATCGGAGACGCATATATGTGCGTAGCGGGAGTTCCTTCTTATAGATCTTCTCACGCGGTCGATAGCCTGCTTGCAGCATTAGAAATGTTGGAACGATTGGAAGAATTATCCAAGTTAAAAAAAGGCCCCAATTGGAAGGCAAGGATAGGAGTCCACTCCGGCCCCCTGGTTGCAGGAGTCATCGGCGCACGAAAATTTTCCTATGACGTATGGGGAGACACAGTCAATCTTGCGAGCCGAATGGAATCCAATAGCGAACCTGGCAAAGTGAACGTTACCCAATCCATCGTGGACTTGACCGACGAATATTTCCAATTCAAGTCCCGCGGAAAACTTCCTGTGAAAAACAAAGAAAAAACTGCGATGTACTTTCTATTAGGATTAAAATCCGAATTCAGAGATCGCAAAAACCCACGAAACCCAAACGCAAAATTTTGGGAAGAATACGGCAAACAATTCGGAAGAAGAGAACCGATCATTTCTTATTAAAATGTTTTGGCGCGTCCTTCGGACCGGGCTCTCACCTCCGGTTAAAAAATCGCCTTCGCGATTTTTTAACCCCGGCTCGATCCCTCGCGCACGAACCCATAGACAATGAGCGAGTCCGAGATAGCCGGAGCTGCTATCCAGGATGATATCGAAGGTCATCCTGAGTCGCAGAGAGAAGATTGTCGATATACAAGTAAAATTCCGTTGTAGGAGTTCCAACAAGAGCCGTAAAATTCGATTGCCGGAATTGGAAATTTCTGATATACGAGTGCAGGTTCTCCCACGAGCCTCTCCCCCCAATCCCAAATTCAGGGTGGGGGCGATCTTTCAGGCATGTAGGAATTCCTACACGTGACTTTACATTTTTATTTTATTAATCGCAGCGGTGATACTGCAACCCTTAAGCCTTCTCAGCTTCTAATTTTCTCCAAGTGATATAAGAAACGGCAACCAAGGCCAAGAAAATGAAAGGAGTCGCAAAGTTCGGATCTTTTGTGAAAAGATGAGAGAGACCTGCGCCTAATACATTGAAGGTGATTCCTGCATAAGCCCATTCTTTTAGTCTTGGAAATTTAGGATAAAGAAGAGCGAGTGCACTCAAACCCTTCGCAGGCCCTAAAATTAAAGCTACGTATGCGGGATATCCGAGAAGAGCTAGTCCTTCTAAAACTTGTGGACTTTGGCTCGTATATGCGTAAGCGCCGAAAAGATTTCCAAGAGCTATCAGGCCTGTGGTCGCCCAATATAAAACTTTGATAACAGTTTTGTTCATACAGATCCTCTGATTTCGAGATTCGATATATTTGTTAATCTAATCCGAGCTGTAAATATAAATCGAAGTAGAATTGTCGATTGGTCATGCGATTGTAGAAATTCCTACACTGCGGTCTAATCATGGGTTCTATATCTTGTCAGATTTTATGATATTGGCTATATGCCATAAAGGCATATTAATGTGTAAACTATAATGCAATAAAATAGTTTACTTTTTTGAAAAAGCTTCGTCCTACTGGTAATAGGACAAAGTTATGAAAATTTCTCTTCCATTTGATCGTTGGATCCTTCCGTTCAAGGAAAGACCTAAACTTTTAGTTTTGGGCTTTCTTCTTATAATCTTACTTTTCATTCTTCTTATTTGGCGCACTAGGAATTCCTACAAGGACACTTCGGAGATCATCCAAGGCTCCATTATAGAATCCGTATATGGTCTTGCAACCGTCAGCTCTTCGGAGGTGTATCATCTTAGGATCGCGATACCTTCTGCCATTCGAAAAATTTTTGTGGAAGAAGGAGATCAGGTCCAAGAAGGAACTCCTCTTGTCGAGTTCGACAGTTTTGGGACGATGAGATCACCTTTTGCAGGAGTGGTGACTAATGTTGCTTACGAGACGAAGGAAACCGTGGTCCCTCAAACGCCGGTCGTCACAGTGATGGATCTAAAAAAAAGATATCTGGCCGTCTCTTTGGAAGAGAAGGGGGCCGTGAAGGTCAAAAAAGGTCAGCGCGTCCGTATCCGTTTCGAAGCATTAGGTGATAAACAATTCGAGGGAGAAGTAAAATCGGTCTATCCTGCAGATGGACAGTTCCAAGTGCATATCATTCCGAGCGGGATCCCGCCTGAGATCCTTCCCGGTATGACTGCGGATATTGCGATAGAAACTTCGAGTAAGCAAAACGTAATATTGCTTCCGATCAAAGGGATCAAATCCGGTAAAATTAAAATATTAGAAAACGGTAAAGTTCGTGTTGAAGAGGTCGTAACGGGCCTCATGAACGGGGAATACGCTGAACTTGTTTCCGGAGATGTAAGTTTAGGAGATAAGGTGCTTGTCCAGGAGGATAAATGAATGTTGTTTATCGCTCTTAGGCAGATGTCTGCTCGGAAAAAACAAACCATTCTTACCTTACTTGGGATAATCTTAGGAGCGACCGCTTATATAGTTATCTCAGGGATCATGTTAGGCCTAAGAGAATATCTGATAGATCAACTTGTGAATAACGACGCTCATATTAGGATCTCTTCACAGGTAAAAATTATCGGAGAGAAGGATCTGGATCAGGTACTTTTCCGTTCTACGGAAATACCTTTTTGGTCCGTTCCACCTTCCGGGAGAAGGGACACGGAACAGATCGAGAACCAAGCTGGATGGCAGAAAAAAGTCGCCTCCGACCCGGATGTGGAAGCGAGTTCTCCTCAACTTCAGATAAAAGTAATATATAGAAGAGGTAAGATTGCAGAAGCAGGAAGGATCATCGGTGTAAAACCCGAAGCCCAGGCTAAAGTCGCTAGGATCAAAGAGAATATTATCCAAGGTGATTTTTTGGAGATTAAAGAAAGCGGTAACAAATTAGTGATAGGTGAAGGATTGAGATTGTTACTCGGAGCCAGAATCTCGGATACTGTTTATATCAGCACTGGAAAATCGGAACCAATCCCTTTTAAAATTGCCGCTTCTTTCCAAATGGGAAATAAGGCGGTCGATGATAGTACCGCATTCGCAAATTTGGGAGATGTCCAAAGTTTAAACCAAACTCCCAACCGTATTAGCGATATAACGGTTCGTCTTAAGGAAGTTTCCAAGGCGACTCCAAAGGCTAGAGCATGGGCAGAGTCCGGAGACGTAAAAGTGCAGAGCTGGGAAGATGTAAACGCCACATTTATTTCCCTTTTTAAAATGCAGGATGCGATTCGCTATGCTTTGGTTGGGACCATTCTTCTTGTGGCAGGATTCGGAATTTATAATATTCTGAACATAGTGATCGGTCAAAAAAGAAGAGAGATTGCAATCCTTAGATCTATTGGGTACGAGGCCGGGGATATCTTAAAAATATTCCTGATCCAGGGTTTGATCCTGGGAGTGGCCGGTGGAGTTTTAGGAATGGTTTTAGGAAATCTGATCTGCAGAAGGTTGGAGCATGTGTCTTTTTCCAATCCTCTCATGCAAACCAAATCCGGTATGATGATGGTATCCTTTGCGCCTTCTATTTATTTCCAAGCCTTCTTGCTCGCCTTCATTGCAACTTTGATCGCGAGCATTTTTCCGGCTCGGTCTGCGAGTAAACTTTCTCCTATAGAGATCATTCGGGGCGAATAATGGGGATCATATTAGAAAACGTTAAAAAGAGTTTTGGAAAACCTCCTATTGATGTGATTAAAGGGATCAGCTTTGGGATCCAAGAAGGTGAGTTTGTTTCTTTAACAGGAAAATCCGGCTCTGGCAAAAGTACACTTTTGTATTTGATTAGCAGTTTGGACGACCCTTCTCAAGGTATTATCAGTATAGATGGAAGGAAGATCAGTTCCTTGTCCCAAACGGATCTACATTCTTTTCGAAATCTTCACATGGGATTCGTATTCCAATTTCATTATCTTCTTCCCGAGTTTACCGCTTTGGAGAATGTCTTGATGCCTGCTTTAAAAGCGGGTAAACTTAATGAAAAAAAAGAAGATGCGATCCGACTTTTAAAACGATTCGATCTGGGAGACAAGTTGGATCATATCCCTTCCAAACTTTCCGGCGGGCAGATGCAAAGGGTTTCAATTGCCAGAGCTTTGGTAATGAAGCCTCGATATCTTTTTGCAGACGAACCTACCGGGGCCTTGGATTCCGCGAACGCGAAAATCGTTATGGATATCTTTAAGGATATTAACAAAACGGAGGGAACCACGGTGATTATGGTCACTCATGATGTTGATTTTGCAAAATCTGCAAAAAGGCAGATCAAACTTGTGGACGGTCTGATCTCCAACGGAAAGGGGGAGAAATGATAGAAAGAATTCTGGAAAGGACCTTTCTTCTTTTTTTATCCTCCGGTTTTGCAAAGACGAATACGGACCAGATCGCAAAACATATCGGTATCAGTAAAAGAACATTATATAAATATTATGATACCAAGGACAAACTCATCGATTCCGTTTTTGAACTGATGAGATCTAAGGTCCAATCAAAGTTTGATAAGGTCTTGCAGGACAAAACTAAGGACCCGATCGATCGTCTAAAAGAGATCTTATTTTTCATTTCGGATCTTGGATCTAAAATGTCCAAAACATTTGCCAAGGACATCGAGATGGTGCGTCCGGACCTATTCGTTACTATGAGAGAGTTTAGGAAACAAAGGATTTTGAGTTTATCAGACCTTCTCCGGGAAGGACAAAACGCGGGTCAGATCCGAAAAGATGTCACACCGGAACTGACGATCGATATTCTGTTAGCTGCCGTCGATGGAATATTAAATCCGACGTACTTATTCCAAAGTCCTTATTCGAATACGATGGCATTCGATGCGATCGTTACCATCTTCTTGGAAGGAGTGCAAGAAAAACATTAGAGAGTTTTTAAATAAGCCATGATAAACGGTTCTATATCCCCGTCCATAACCGCTTGTACGTTCCCAGTTTCGTGATCCGTACGATGGTCTTTCACCATATTATAAGGATGGAATACATAAGAACGGATCTGGCTTCCCCAAGCAATGTCCTTTTTTTCTCCCGACTTTTTTTCCAGATCGTCTTTTAACCTTTCTTGTTCCAGTTCGTAAAGTCTTGCTTTTAACATTTTAAAAGCAGTGTCCCTGTTTTTGATCTGGGACCTTTCGTTCTGGCAGGCGACCACTATACCGCTTGGAATATGTGTGATACGGACCGCGGAATCTGTAGTGTTAACGTGTTGCCCGCCTGCTCCGGAAGAACGATACACATCCACTCGGATATCTTTGTCTTCTATCTTGATATCTATATCATCGTCCAATTCGGGACTCACGTGAACCGATACGAAGGAAGTATGTCTACGTTTGTTCGCATCAAAAGGAGAGATCCTCACCAAACGATGCACTCCATTCTCACATTTCATAAATCCGTAAGCAAAATCGCCTATCACGTGTATGGTGGCGTTCTTGATCCCAGCGCCGTCTCCTTCTTGGAAGTCCACAACGCTGTATTGGTATCCTTTTTTATCGAAGTATTTCAGATACATTCTGAAAAGCATCTCTGCCCAGTCCTGGCTTTCCGTTCCGCCGGCGCCGGGATGGATATTTAAGAATGCAGGTTTCATATCTTCCGGTTCGTTTAGCGCACCTAGAAGTTCCAACCGTTCGAATTCAGTCTTTAACCTTTGGTATTCGGAACTGAGTTCGTCTACCCCTTCCTCTCCCTTTTCATCGAATGTGAGTTCTACTAAATCAGGAAAATCTAATATATCTCTGCGGATATTGACCCAAGGATCTAATTTTCTTTCTAATTCCGTTTTTCTTTGACTGATCGATTTTGCCTGATCAGGATTGTCCCAAAAACTAGGCTCCGCGATACGATCGTTAAAAGATTTAAGTTGGTCCTGGTCTTTGTCCAGGTTCAGGAGTTTCCAGCGATTTAAAAAATTCTCTTGAAGTTCTTTAGAGAGGCGCTTCAATTCCTTGGCGTTCTTAACTTCCATTTCGGTCCAATAAAATATATAATATTAATCTAATTTGCAACACCGGATGCGGCCCAAGATCGTCCTCTAAAGGAGAGAACACTTATCGGAAGAGGAAATCTTCTTTTTCTTCTCTGGCTTCTTCCCAGCTAAATACCGTGTCTCTAAGTTGGGGAGTGTTTCCTTCCACAGTGGAGACTAATTGGTATTCTTCCTTTCTGCCAAATTCTTCCGGAAGTCGTTTTAGGACAAGTTTTCCGGAACGGATCAGGTCTAAAACATGGAGGAGGAATGGATCTCTTTCGGAACGTTGGAGTTCCTTCATGGAGGAATAAAAGGGCATGATCCCCTTATAGAACCAATCCACGGTCTCGTTTTTACCCGGAGCCCAGAGTTGGTCCAATCGGATGGATTCCTCTTGGACTAAACTTTTGCCTTGGAAAGGTTTCTGTAGATGTCTGCATTGAAAATATAGTTCGTGATTGATCTCTCTAGGAAAGGTCCTGCCGTAACCTGCACCGATCCATTCTAACCATGCTTTCTTTTCTTTGCTGGGAAGCGCAGGTATTAAAGCGAAAAGATAGTTTTGATTTCGGAACACTCTGGATTGTGCCAGAAAATCCAAAACCTCGTACGGGATCATATAATGACCGGTCTGCCATTCTATCACTATCGGGACATTCTCTACGTCCAGATATTCGTCGGGAGTTTCCTTTTGGACCACATCCCCGAATTGAGTGAGTATATAAATAAAAGATAATAGTTCTCGGCGGGTCATAGAACGGATCAATGTATCCGAATCCAATTTTTGTTTTAGAGAAGCTCGAATTAGATTGTACTGCTCTAACGGATATTGGTGAGGGGATAAAATGATCCCTAAATGTTTTTCTAATTTGCGAAGGTTGGACCTTTCGACTAAATCGATATTTCCGGAAACTAGAAAGGGCATAATTAAAGAGCTTTACTCGCGATGTCCTTACGGAAAAAGGTTTTGGAAATTTTGAAACCGTTGAGATAAGAATAAACCTTATCCACCGATTCTTTTAAATCCTTACCGTAGGAAGAGATTCCTAGAATTCTTCCACCTGTCGATATTAAGTTTCCATCCTTTTTTGAAGTGCCCGCATGAAAAACGACTAGATCTTTACTATTCGTTTCCGGCAAATTTAAAGGAATATTCTTTTCATAAGAATCGGGGTAACCTTCCGCGGCTAAAACGACTACGGTGGACGCTCCGGGTCTCAAACCGATTTTTACTTCTCCGAGTGCCCCTTTGGCAGATGCTTGGAATATTTCCAACAAGTCGCCTTCCAACATGGGTAATACACATTGTGTCTCCGGGTCACCGAATCTACAATTGAACTCTACTACCCTAGGATTACCATTGGTGTCGATCATTAATCCGGCGTATAAAAGTCCTTTATACGGATTCCCTTTCTTGCGAAAGATCTCGAATACGGGCTGGAAGATTAGTGTATTTACTTTTTCTAATGTTTCTTTAGTTACTATAGGGGCAGGGCAATAGGCACCCATTCCGCCCGTGTTCGGTCCAAGATCTCCGTCATACGCTCTTTTGTGATCTTGGGCCGCAGGAAGAGTGAAGTAAGTATTGCCGTCGCTGATCGCAAAAATAGAAGCTTCTTGTCCTTCCATGAACTCTTCTATAACAACTTTGGATCCGCTTCTTCCGAATTTATTATCTAAAAAGATCTCTTTTAACGCTTGTATTGCTTGTGAAAGTTCGCTACAAACAGTCACACCTTTGCCTGCGGCAAGGCCGTCCGCCTTGATTACGATAGGCGCTCCTTCTTTTTCTACATAAGAAAGAGCGGATTCATAATTTTCGAAAGAGGCGTACTTTGCAGTCGGCACTCCGGCTTCTATCATTAAGGATTTTGCAAATTCTTTGGAGCCTTCAATTTGCGCGCAATAAGCGGAAGGACCGAAAACAGGAACGCCTATCTCCGCCAACCAGTCTCCGATCCCGTCCACTAACGGATCTTCAGGTCCCACTACCACTAAATCATATTCATTTTTTTGAATGAAGCTTTGGACCGAAGTTTTGTTCTTCAGGTCGAAAGAATTCGGAGCTAAAACCTCGGAATCAGGAAATCCTCCGTTTCCCGGGAAAACATACAATTGACTGAGTTTAGGGGACTGGCGAAGCTTATAAGCGATGGCGCTTTCACGACCTCCAGAGCCGATTAAAAGGATCTTAGACATAATATTTTACCGCGAATTAAAGTTCGAAAGTTTAACCTAGTTTTTCCAAACCTTTTTGGAGAACTTCTTTTTTATCACGGACGTTTTTTAGTTTTTCTTTTTCTTTTTCGATCACATCCGGATTCGCTTTTGCAATGAAGTTCTCATTCCCTAATTTGGAAGCGAGTTTTTCCTCTTCTTGGATCAACTTTTGCAATTCTTTATCGATACGTGCTCTTTCTTTTTCGAAGTCTATCATTCCTGCCAAAGGAAGAATAACTTCTCCGAAGCGGAAAGCCCCTATGGAGTCCGTCTTTTCTCCTGCATAGTTTGCGTTAACTTCTATACTTTCCAACCGAGCAAGTTGTAGGATAGAAAACTCAAAGTCTTTTACTGCAGAAGCGACCAATGACTGCGAAGATTTCAAGATCACCTTACATTTTTTATCTAATGGAACTCCATTCTCCGCTCTTTGGACACGGATCTGAGTTACTACATCTTGTAAAATAATCGTTTTCAGAACACCTTCGTCTTCTTTGGAAACATTATAAGAAGTCGGGAAAGGAGTTTGGATCAAAAAATCTCCTTCGCTGAAAACTTCGTATATTTCCTCTGTTAAGAAAGGCATAAAAGGATGGAGAAGTCCTAACGCCTTAATTAAAATACTTGCAAGTACTTGTTTTGCGATCTCTTTGGATTCTTCGCCCAGCTTTCCGTAAATTCTAGGCTTTACCAACTCGATGTACCAATCGCAGAAATCTCCCCAAACGAAATCATAGATCTGAGAAGCCATTTCGAAAAACAGGAATTTGGAATATGCTTTTTCGTAATTCGCAAGAGTTTCGTTAAATTTGTGAAGGATCCATTTATCCATCGGTTCCAATTTGGAGCCGTACTTGGATTCTAGATCTTCTAGTTTCCAGTCCGCATCCAAATTCATTAGGATAAAACGACTGGAGTTCCAGATCTTATTACAGAATGAACGATAACCGTCCAACCTGCTTTCGTCGAATAGGACGTCTTTAGCTTCCGGTAAAGTAGCGGCCAAGAAGAAGCGGAAAGAATCCGTTCCGTATTTATTCATCATATCCAAAGGATCGATAACGTTCCCTATGGATTTGGAAAACTTCTTACCTTCTTTATCTCTTACTAATCCGTGAATGATCACTTTCGCAAAAGGGGTCTTGCCGGTAAATTTTTTACCCATCATGATCATTCTGGCAACCCAGAAGAATATGATATCGAATCCGGTTACGAGGACCGAAGTGGGATAGAATTTTTTGAGATCTTCCGTATTTTCAGGCCAACCTAAAGTAGAGAATGGCCAAAGCTGAGAAGAGAACCAAGTGTCTAAAACATCCGTGTCTTGTTCCACTTCCGTGGAATTACATTTAGGACAGTTGTTTACTTTTGTTTCGGAAACTTCTATATGTTTGCAATTTTTGCAATGGTAAGCTGGGATACGATGTCCCCACCATAATTGGCGAGAAATGCACCAATCTCTAATATTGTTCATCCATTCGAAGAATGTTTTTTCCCAGAGTTTCGGAACAAATTCGGTTTCTCCGGATTGAACCGCTTGGATAGCGAGTTCGGCAAGAGGTTTCATTTTACAGAACCATTGCGTGGATAAGTAAGGTTCTATAATTTCCCCGCCTCTGGAGTTATGACCGATCGAATGAGTATGTTCTTCTATCTTTTCTACGAGACCCAAAGCTTGCAAATCATCTATGACTTTTTTACGAGCGACAAATCTTTCTAATCCTGCGTATTTTCCTGCGTTCTCGTTCAGGGTCGCATTCGGATTCATCACTAGTAATGGTTTAAGCCCTAATCTTTGTCCTGCTTCAAAGTCGTTCGGATCGTGAGCGGGAGTGATCTTAACCAATCCTGATCCGAATTCTTTATCTACGAAAGAATCGAATAAGAGCGGGATTTTTCTATCCGTAAGTGGGAGTTCCAACTCCGCACCTTTTAAGGATTTATATCTTTCATCATCGGGATGAGCAGCAACTGCAACGTCTCCGAACATTGTTTCCGGTCTTGTAGTGGCAACGATCAGGAATTTGCCCGGTTGACCAACGATAGGATAACGTAGATGATAAAGTTTGCCCTTTACTTCTCTATATTCCACTTCCAGATCGGAAATAGCGGTCAGAGTTTTAGGACACCAGTTGATGATCCTTTCTCCCCTGTATATTAAACCTTCGTCATATAATGTCTTGAAAACCTTGAAAACGGCTTTGGACAATCCTTCGTCCATGGTAAATCTGGCGCGGGACCAATCTACCGATTCTCCCAAAAGTCTTTGCTGGTTTTGGATCATTCCACCTGAGTGTTCCTTCCAATCCCAAACTTTTTTTTCGAATTCTTCTCTGGTGAAGTCGGTTCTTTTTTTGCCTTCTTTTGCGAGTTCTCTCTCTACAACTACTTGGGTAGCGATCCCGGCGTGGTCGGTGCCTGGTACCCAAAGAGCGGATTTTCCTTTTTTACGCTCAATTCGGATCAGAATATCTTGGATCGTATGATTGAGTGCATGACCGATATGAAGGCTTCCGGTCACATTAGGGGGAGGAAGAACGATGGTAAAAGATTGGTCTGCTTTGAGGTTCGGCTCAAAACTTTTTTCCTTCTCCCAGAGAGAGATCCATTTCGGTTCTACACTGGTAGGTTCGTAACGATCGCTGATTTGTTTCTTCATAGCCTTCGTTCGGATAGAATTTTCCGTAGAAGGATGAGGTCAAGTCGTACTGGTCCTGTAATAAAGCAGGAATACTCAATAAAACGCCAAGATGGATTCCTGGGCCTTACATCTGACGAGCGTCTAGCTCAAGATCTGTACAAAACAATTTCTTGGAATGTATTCTCTACCTTCCCTTTCGCCTGCACATCCTGTGCAGAACTTCGGGTCGCTTTGCCATCCTGGCTTCGCTCTCAGGCTAAGAATACATTCCATGCTATTTAACAGTATTTTTGAGATAGACTCTATAATACATCGTCGGTCTTTCCTTATTGTAAGGTCTTTTTTAGCAAGGTTTTCAAATAAGAAGAAGGGAACTTCTCCTTATCCTTGATCAATACACAATTCTTACCGTTTTCCGACTTGGGAAACTTGGCACGAAATGCCCTGACAAAAGATTCTTCGCAGAAATAGACGGAAAGATGGTTTTTATGGTTCGAGAATGCGACCCATCGCCCATTCCTCTCGAAAGTAGGCATACCATATTTCAGACTTTCTCTTAGATCCGAAAATTCTTCGCGGATCGAATCCACCAAATCCTTTAATTTTTCACTCCTCATGGAAGGAGTTTTTTCTAAATAGTCCTCCACGTCCGGATTTGAATTAGAATCCAATCTGGGGAGTGTGGGAACTAAAGCATAAAGTAACATATTTTGTCCTAGGGGCAGGACCCTATTTCACTTAACCTGCGTTCGCAACTAATGGTAACGGTTCCAAGCTTGGGGTAGAAACGGCACCACCTTTGAAAAGTCGAGCGAGTTCGCTCCAATCTTCTCTGCTAAAATAATCCAATCCGCCTTCCGGACAGCCGAGCAGATCTTCTATCGTCTTGTGATAAGAAAGCATCAGATCGTAGATATCCTCTTCCGAATCTTTACTTTTTCCTAAAAGGTAGAAGGCTACTTTTTCTCCCAAAGCATCGCTTAGGTCGAAAACGATGGACGTCAGGTGGTCTGCTCTCAATTGGC
The DNA here is from genome assembly GCF_000347035.1 of Leptospira sp. B5-022. Classification (GTDB taxonomy): domain Bacteria; phylum Spirochaetota; class Leptospiria; order Leptospirales; family Leptospiraceae; genus Leptospira_B; species Leptospira_B cinconiae. The sequence goes on along the minus strand of NZ_ANIJ01000010.1, from coordinate 117,495 downwards.
TTTTGAGAGAACCGTCCTGTTGGCCTTCTACGATCAAAGAAGCGAATAACGGAAAACTTAAGTCTACGGATTTGCGTCTTATCTTATCCCTTAATTGAAGATTGCTGGCGGAGAAAAGAGATTCTAGAAGAAAACGGATCTCTTCTGATTTTCCTTTTTTCCAGTTTCTTGCAACTATGAGCGCTTGGCGGAGTTTTTCCAAACCGGTGCCTTCAGATCCCAAATCTCCAATCTCTGCTTGCATCACGGCGTGGCCTTCTTTTGCGAATTGCACTGCGATCTCTTCTAAAAGTTCTTCTTTAGATTGGAAGTGGTGGTAAAAGGTTCCTTTAGCTATATCTAAAGCGGATAGAATATCCTGGATGGATGTGGTTTCGTACCCTTTTTCAAAGAATAGCCGTCTGGATTCGTTGAGAATTCTTTCTTTTGTGGAGATTTTTGCTGGGATCATTGTGGTTCCTCCTGCTAAACCGACGGTCGGTATAGACCGTTAGTCGGTTTTGACAATACATCCGACTATGCGTCGGTCAAACATATTTCTAAACAAAGGCCAAAAAAATCAACAAAGGAAACAAATAAAATGAAAAATGTTTCCTGACTTTCTGGCGGAAAAACCGGCGGTCGGTCTATAGGCTTGCCGGGAATGGAGATCCAGCGGAATCTAAATTCCGCGCAGCTTCCGAATCATACATTGCCCTAACCTGGGCACGTTAGTTACTCTTGGCCGCGTCCCTCGCGAGCTCGGGTCGGGCTCTCGCCTTCGGTCAAAAAATCGTATTCACGATTTTTATGACCCCGGCTCGATCCCTCGCGGTTACTAAATTCAATATTTTCTTTTCTTTGTGTCTCTGCATGATAATATTATAATTCTTTAATTTCACACATAGACACAAAGACGCGGAGGTTTTAAGGTCGCGTACGTTTTTTGGAGTAATCGTTTTAAACTTACCATATATTCTTTTGTCAAAGCGAGTCTATCTTTTCGAGTAGGAGTTTGTATCCATTCTCTCCGACTGTTTTTGTTCCAAGGGAAAAATCCGTTTTACGGCTCAAATCAGTGAATGGTATATTATATTTCTCTAAAACGTAAGAAAGTTCTGTATGAATTGGAGATATGGAGAAGGTCGCGGAAGGTATTTTTAAGAACAGGGCCTCGAAAAGACTTTGGCCGAAATATCCTAAAAACTTTTCAGAAGATCTCAATGTTTGTAAATACTGGACTCTTGAAAGTCTTGGGAAATATTCTATCTCATTTGTTTTGGGAGGAGTTCCTCCGATCCGAATTCTTTTTTGGGAAGAATTTTGGATCAGGAATCGATCCAGATTTTCGGATTCTTCTTTTCCTAGGTTTCCTGCGTAACAAAAGATTTCGTATTCTTTAAGGGGATTTTTTTCTTCGATCGTTGCGGAGGAGATCAAGTTGGGTGGAATTAAGATTTGTTCCCAGTTAAAAATCCGATCGTTTTGGGGATGCGGAAGAAGGTCCCACAAATCGTATTTTTTCTTCTCTTCTCCGAAATGATCTAAAAGTAGAACTTTTGTTCTTTGGTAAGGGACTTGGATTTTTACATCTCTATAGTCTATTAGAAGAATATCATATTCTCCGTCTTTGGGAAATGTGGAGAGCCATTCCGGTTCCCAGCCTCTATAAGGTAAAAAAGAATACAAAAGAGAAGTCCGGGAAAAATGCCCGGACCCGAATTCTTTTGCAGGTGCAACTAATACCCCTATCTTTCCTTTGATCTTTTCGTTCGGAGAAGGTAGGTTAAATCTTACCTGGGGAACATCCAAATTTTTTCGGAAGAGAGAAGGTGATTCATTTTCCCATTCTAAAAATTCTTTTGTATTAAAATTGCATATTGATTCGAACGATCTTTGAGTAAGTAGATCGGATATCGTTTCAAAATCTTCAGGGGTGTCCACGGTCAGTCTGAAATTTGACAACCTGGAACCTTCTTCTTTTGTCAATATGCTCGGGATTGCAGTGATCTTGTATAGATTTGGATTTTCTTTTATATGAATACTTACATGTTCTTTATGTCTTTCTTCTTGTTGTGAGCCGGAAAGATTTAAAAGGGCGGAAGTTCTGAATACTTCTCCTCCTGTTCCAAGAGGAAGTCCCTGGAAATAAGCCAGATCCGAATCCGATTCGATAAACGTTTGGATAAGTAGATCCAGATGAGTCGTATCGTAAAATGGATTGTCGCCTGTTAGCCTTAGGATCGCATCCGCTTCGAATTTTGCGGAAGCAAGAATATACCTTTGTCGAACATCTTCCAATGGTCCGGAGAAGTGTAACATTCCATTCTTTACCAAAAAGCTTTCGAGTTCCGAATCTCCTTCCGGAATGAGGTAAACGATCCTTGAATTCGGTAAAATTTTTAAGACCCTAGAATGGATATGGTCCAAAATCGTTTTATCCGAACCTGGAGGGATCGGACGGATTACTTTTTTGGGGAATCTGGTGGATCCGGTCCTCGCCTGTATAAAAGCGAATAAAGACCGGACCTTCGGTTTAAGCGTTGAATGTATACCACTCATCGCAGGAAATACAAGGGGCAGGAATTGATTCGTGTTCTCCTTTTGCGGAAGAAGTGAAGAACGGATTTCCCTTCGCCCAGATTTGTTCCAGGGAATCCTTGTTTAGATTTCCGATGGAATGTTTTTTAGAACCGGGAGTTTGTTTGCAGATGGAAACGTCTCCGTCCGCATTTAAATACAGGTCTCTGGAGATATGCCAGCAGAAATCCCTGCCCAAAGGTGTCAGGTCGGAGGCTCTACGTTGAGGGAGAATGTCCGAATAAGAATTATATTTTTGTAAAATGATTTCGAAACCTTCCTTTTGAGCTTGCTCATACCAGGAATCCAATTCGGAGTCTACTTCTTGGATTTTTAGGAATTGGAGATAAATGGAGGACTTGGGTAGGACCTGAGAAACCGCGTCTAAATTTTGTAAAACCTTATCCAGGTTGTCTTTCCCATAAAGCCCTGAATATACCTTTTTATCTCTGGTGGTGAGATTTACGATCAAGTTGATCTTCTTCTTTTCTTTTTCATTTAGAGAGGAAAGTAAATTAATAAAACCGGAAAGGTCCGAATATAATGCGGACTCGATGAACAGTTCTTTTAGATTCGGAGAAGCTAAAGTTTTTTGGACCAATTCCGCAAAATTTGGATGAAGTGTAGGTTCTCCCAATCCGCCAAAACATACACTATACGGGAGTCCTAGATTTTCTGCCTGGGATAAAAGTTTATCCAAGACCTGAGGATTTAAAACTATATGATCATCTTCCGGTTTTAGATTTTGTCTAGGACAAAAATTACATTCGTACTCACAGCCTCTATACAATTCCACTTCGTAATAACTTGGGGCGGACCGGAATATTTCAGGATGGGAGATCAGGAAGGGTTGGAGTTCATCATACTTCCAGTTTTCCTTCTCCTTTAAAAGGGACGATAAGAGCCTGAAAGATCTAGGGTTATTTGCGGAGAGGTCCAATCTCCATTGTCGAAGATCGGGAGAGGTATAAAAGATCTCGGTATCGAATTGGTTGATATTTTTGGCCAAAAAGTCTTGCGTCCCGCCCGAATATTCAGCGGGAAGACTTCTTACAAATTCTCTGGAAAGGATCCTCGGCACAATGCCAGGGGGAAGATTTTCGGAATAAGAATATTGAGCTAAGTATTTTTCGTGGCGAAGGATCAATTCTTCGGTAAGAGCGGGATCCAACAAAGGCGCAAATCCGTCGAAAACAAGAAAACATGTCTCGTCCCATTCCGGGTCCCCCGTCCTGGAGGCGGGGAGCATATCGCAGATCTTAGAGAAAAATTCCGCTTCCGATCCGGATTCTATAATTATAAAATCAGAATATTCTAATTTTTTGCTGATCTTTTTTGTTTCTTCGGCTGTTCCGAATGTTCCATTGGAATAAACGGGAATACCTTTTAAAACGGAAGACAATTTTTTGAGAGTAAGTTCTAAATAGGAAAGAGAAGTCTGCGGATCTAAGTTTCCTTTTGTGGAATTAAGATCGGTCGGACGATAAAATACGACTGCTTGGGGAGGAAATTTCATATTCTGTTCGAGATCCGTTTCGCTTCGAATTTCCGAACTTAATCCAGGGTAAAGGTCTCTTGCTGGTCCGGGATCTTATTCTCTTTCTTATACGCTTCGTCAAAGATCTGTATCGGCACGGTTGATCTGGATTCTCTTACCCATTTTATAAAATTTTCGTCTTCTTTTTCGCGACTGAGAAGATTGATAATTCCCTGGCGTACGTTGTCCAAAGGAGTAGGTCTTTTGCCTTCTACCTTGACGATACAATAACGTTTTCTTTCGTCCCTGAAAACTTCAGAGATCGAACCCACCGGTATCGTGGATAATGCCACAGCAACGGAACGATTCGTTTTATATAATTCAAAGGAAGAGATCCAATCGATAAGTCCCTTTCTGGCTCTTAAAACAGCATCCGTATTTCTGGGGGAACCGGCAATCAGGCTGAAGGAAGCCGGATCGGATTGGATACTTTTTTTGATCTCACTTGCTTCTTTATGTATTCTGGATTCTTCCGCGATCGTATCATTATTGGGGGAGATTGCGATCTGTCTATACTGCACTTCGAACCCTACTTTTTCTCTGTTCTGAGCATACCATGCGCGGATATCCTTATCTGAAGGAGGATGGTTGGGGACCTTGTATTGCATGAGCTGCGTTTTTTTGATCTGATAGGGAAGTTCTGTATACCATAACTCGTAAGACATTCCGGAACTGGACTCGACTGCCTTTTCGAATTGTTTACGAGAGGTGATCCCCATATACTCCATTCTTTTTTCGATCTCACTCTCTAATCTTTTTTCGTTCACCTGAATGGATTCGTCTTCCGCAATGGAATCCACTACGGCTCTGTCTATCAGAAAGTCTATGATCCTCGAGCGGAGAGATTTTCTCATGTCCTCACTTTTGAGGTGTTTAGAGAGTTTTTGGTATTTTTCCTGAGCGTCGTCGAAATCTAATTCGCTGATGGATTGATTTCCAACGGTTGCGATAATCTTATTCAAGGATTCAGCCGGTCGGATCTCGGCAGTGAATACACTTAGAGAAAGTATACCGGAGAATAAGGCGAGCTTACGTGAAATTGAAGGGGAGGATCCCGGAAAAATTCCTAACACAGGGAAAAGGATGCTCCCGATCCTCTCTTGTTCAACCGTTTTTCGAAAGCCCGAAGGTCTCGTGGATCTTGTTTACGGCAGTTTCCGCATGAATTCTTGGAATTACGCAGGAGATTTTGATCTCTGAAGTGGAGATCATTTCAATATTGATCTCTTTTTCCGCCAAAGCTTTGAACATTTGAGCCGCCACTCCCACATGGGATTTCATTCCGATCCCAACCGCAGACACGATAGAGATCTCCTCGTTGATCTCAGGCTTTTTGGCGCCTTGGGAATTAGAGAAGGATTCCAGGATAGGAAGAGCTTGGACCAGGTCCTTTTTAGGAACCGTGAAGGAAATCGTGTTTCTTCCATTATAAGGAGAAGATTGAACGATCACATCCACGAGAATATCTTTGGAGCTTAGGTCTCCGAATAGAACTGCTGCAAGACCCGGTTTGTCCGGAACATCCGCGATCGTAATTCTGGCTTGGTCGTTCTTTGCGGTAACGCCGCTTACTTTCAATTTTTCCATAATTTTGTCCTCGTTTACAACCAAAGTCCCCGGATTATTATTAAAGCTGGAACGTACATGAATGACTACGTCATAGTTCATTCCCAATTCCACACTTCTGGAATGAAGAACTCCGGCGCCTAAACTTGCGAGTTCCAACATTTCCTCATAAGTGATCTGAGAATGTTTGCTGGCCTGGGGAACCACTCTCGGATCGGCGGTATAGACTCCGTCCACATCGGTATAAATTTCACATTCTTTTGCACCAAGTACAGCAGCTAACGCTACCGCGGAAGTATCCGAACCGCCTCTTCCCAAGGTAGTGATGTTCTCGTTCTGATCTATTCCTTGGAATCCGGCTACGATCACAACGTTTCCTTCGTTTAACGCTGCATCTATTCTGGAACGATCCACTCCTTGGATCTTTGCATTGGAGAAGTTCCCGTCTGTGATCATCTTGATCTGGGAACCCGTGAATGACTTTGCTGGAACTCCTAGATCCCAAAGAGCCATTGCAAGAAGAGCGATGGAGACCTGCTCTCCTGTGGACAATAACATGTCCATTTCTCTCTTAGGAGGATTTTTGGTGATCTTATCGGCCAGATCCACCAATTCGTCCGTCGTGTGCCCCATCGCGGAAACGACTACGACAACATGGTTGCCTTCTTCATGATAACGTTTGATTCTTCCGGCTACGTTCCGGATGCGATCGGGAGATCCAACGGATGTTCCCCCGTACTTTTGGACGATTATGTTTGCCATCGCTGCCTACCATCTTTTTGGGCTCGGGGCGGGGATCAAGATAAATCAAATCTAGACGGCTGGAAAGAATCCTTGTTTTCAAGGAAAGTCGGCCGATCTTTATGGAGAGTTCTCCCTCCTTTGGGAGAAGGGGGGCCCCATTTTTTCTCCTATCGATTGGTACCTGATCTTAGCGTATATCATTTTCGCTTTTTCGGTCGGACTTCTTCTTTCCTCTAAGGCGGGAGAAAGTCTGAGTTCCTACTTTGTCGCGGATAGAAAACTTCCTTGGTGGTGGCTCGGGACTTCCATGGTTGCGACCACATTTGCAGCGGACACTCCCTTGGTTATTACCGGAATGGTTGCTTTGGATGGGGTAGGCGGAAACTGGCTCTGGTGGAGTTGGGCGATCGGTTATCTGATCATTACCGTATTCTTTGCAGCATCTTGGAGAAAGGCAGAAGTTCTCACAGACGTTGAATTCGTAGAACTACGATACTCCGGAACAGGCGCAGCAATATTAAGAGCGGCCAAGGCATTCTTTTTAAGTATTCTTTTCAATTCCATCATACTGGGCTGGGTTTTTAAGGCAATGTCCAAGATTACCGCTCCTTTTTTGGATTGGAATGTATTGCTTGGCTCAGAAGTATTCAGTTCCATCTCCGATGTTTGGCCGGACTTTTTAATATTAGGAGATTTGAATACTACACTGACGGTTCTTATTCTTTTCTCGGTAGTAGTCTTTTATAGCAGTATGGGTGGGATCCAAGGTGTGATCCTTACGGACTTATTCCAGTTCGCTTTAGGAATAGGCGGTGCGATCGTATTTGCGATCTTCGCAGTCCAATACGTAGGCGGATTAGAAGGTCTGTACTCCAAATTAGAGACCTTATATCCTGGAAAATCGGAATCCATCATTTCTTTTTGGCCAAGGATAGGAGAAGAAGAACACGGACTACCTCTTCAGGTTTTTCTAATATTCGTAGGTGTACAATGGTGGATCCAATATCATTCGGACGGATCGGGATATTTAGCCCAAAGATTACATACTGCAAAAACTCCTAAGGATGCGGAATTAGGTTCTCTTTGGTTCAATATCGCAAACTTTATTTTACGCACCTGGCCTTGGGTACTAACAGGACTCGTATGTCTGGTCGTGTTCCCTTTACATGATGCGGATTTATTCCAACCTGCCGGTGCAGTCGTTCAATCGGATAGAGAGATCGCATATCCGGTACTGATGAAGATCGTTTTACCCGCCGGGTGTTTGGGATTGGTATTCGTAAGTTTGATGGCTGCGTTCATGTCCACTGCGGATACTCATATCAACTGGGGTGCCAGTTATCTAGTAAACGATCTTTATTTAAGATTTTTAAAACCGAATGCCAAGAATAATGAAACAGTTATCGCGGGAAGGGTAGCAGTAGTTTTGATGGCGGGGATTGCGATCTTAGTCGCAACTCAGATGAACTCAATTGCATCCGCATGGAAGTTTTTCCTTGCCATGGCTTCCGGTTTGGGACTACCTCAGATCTTAAGGTGGATCTGGTGGAGAGTGAACGCTTGGACTGAATTGTCCGGAATGGGAACAGCGCTTGTTCTTTCATTAATTTTATATAAAGTATATCCTAATGTAAACGCGGATTACCTTCTATTCTTTACCGCTTTGGGAAGCGTGATCGTTTCCATTCTTGTGACCTTTTTAACTGCTCCTGTTCCGGACCAAGTGTTGGACATATTTGTAGCCAAGTTACAACCTTTCGGTTTCTGGGGAAAATGGGGCGGGGTTTCCGTTCGTAAAAAATTCTATTATAGAATTCGGATCTGGCTATTGGCGATCTTCTCCTTATACGCTTGGCTTTTCGGGATAGGATACCTTCTGCAGCTAAAATATGCGTTAGGCGGTATCTTCCTTTTATCGGGTGTGATTTCTGGACTTATAGTTTTGAAATTATGGGAAAAGAAGGATTTGCTTCGATAAGCGGGATTAAAGAAAAGAGAAGGCGGCATCAACCGCCTTCTCCAGAGAGATCATAGTAAAAGGTTAACTAACGCGAACCAGAAATTCGTTACGTTTGCATCGTTCGGATTCACACTTTCAAAGAAACTCCTAAAAGTAGAACTTCCTAATAGATAATTATTGATGAAGGTCCCGAGTGTAATACCGGTATTTTCTATCTCCGTTCCGGTAAACTCCACAATGGAAGTACAATGACTTTCATTGATACTTCTGTAATACGGCATAAAATATTCTAGATTCGGAAATCTATCGTATTGCGCCTTCAAATTCTCGATATCCTGAGCCCAAAGAGTGGAAAGGATGTATTCCTTGTCCGCCGGATTATTCTCATCTAATCCGTAAAATCTTGCGTACGAATACATGGAATAATTGGCATCCCTTCTGAACAGAGTAATCGCCAATTTATCGTTCGGATATTTTTGGGCCAAGGCCTCGCTGATTTTTCCATAATCCGCACGAATATCTATGGAAGGAAAATCAGGTTGAGCTTTGCTGATAAAATACTCCGTATTCCAGGCGTCTTTGATCTTTTGGTGTAAAGGCCATTGATTCCCGAATCCAGGAGCTGGAAATATCGGGCCGGAATCGTTCAATAGATAACTTTTGGAAGGACTTAAAGCTTTTCTAATGAAGTGATAATTGATCAAAGAACCTGCACCCCCTGCACTACATCCGGAAACGAGCATTTCTTTCGGCTTATTAAAATTGTTTTTCAGCCAATTGATGACTAGCTCCATATTTTTGGCGCCTACGTGTCGATAGGTGATCGGAGGATTTTGTCCGGTTGGATCCGAATAAGTCGCGACCTTATTACCCGCGTACACGTCGCCCGTACAGTACGGAAGAAAGACCTTATTCCAATTGGAAGTCTTAACGTTCTGTCCTGTAGGATGGTTTCTTAATATGATCGGTGAGATTACCGCATTGGGACTTCCTCCCGGAACATTCGGATCTAATAATGCTCCAAAGTTCATGTGATTATCGGGAATACCGTTCGGATTGGCGGCTCCTCTGATACCGGTCTGTCCTGTACAACTTTCGTAATCCCAACAAGCTCCTCCGGGTTCCAAATATACCAATAATCTGCTGGAATATCCTAAGAGCCAATCCAAGATCCCATCGGCCCGATCTACGAATATTTTGTAAGGGGTTCCGTTGCTGCACACAGCGCCCGGAATATACACTACATCGTAAGAGCCATAGACCACACTCGTTAGGTCGTCCAAAATATTTTGGGCCTTTGGATCCGTGTTATCTAATCCGGCCAGATCACCCGCTTGTTTTTCGGGAGACTCTAAAAGTCCTCCTAATAAAGCCAGGTCTTGCGTATTGTTCGTATTTTGCTCAGGACTACAGTAAAACAACGTTACGGATAACGTTAGTAACAATCCTGACCACCAAATTCTCTTCACATCTTTCATTTTGATTTGCCTCCAGTTCTTAACTCCCTATTTCGCTTTTGATTGCGGAAATTCTAATATCACCTTGGCTCCTCCGAGTGTTTCGGAGTTACCTAGGCGGATACGGATCCCCATTCTATCCAATAATTTTTTAGCCAATGCTAGTCCGATCCCGCTAGAGGATTCGGATCCGGTCGGCTTCGCGGAGAGAATGGAAAATTCCCTGAACATGTTTTTTTCGTCTTCGGGTTGGAATCCCGGTCCTGAATCTTCCATTTTGATAATTAGAATTTTCTCATGTAGTTCTGAGGTAAGTTCGCTTTTGAGCGATATCTCCGAATTTTCAGGGGAGAATTTGGCGGCGTTACTTAATAAGTTGTCGAATATTCTATACAATATCTGAGGATTTGCCTGAAAGTAAAAGTTATACTCCGAGAGATTATCTTCTATCCTAATGTTCTTTGAGGAGAACAGGAAGTTTAGATTGCAAGCGACCGATTTTAATAATAGTTCCGGATTCAAATTTTGGCTTTGATTTTCGATCGTTTCCGTATCTCCGGAACTTGCGAGATATAAAACATCTTCAATGGATTCTAAAATTTTGCGGGATGTCCTATCTATATGATCCAGGATTTCCGGAGGATCCGCATAAGAAGAAGTGAGCCGAATCGAAGGAGAAATATGACTAGGTTCTCGCGTATAAAGTCCCACCAAACTTATTATCCCGGTGACGGGACTTTTGAGATCGTGAATTGCGATCCTTAGAATTTCAGATTTTTTAATGGACTCCATTACTAGTTTTCGGTTCAGATCTCGGATGGATTGTTCCTTATGAAAAGAATTCACCTTGGTAAGAAAACTGATCAGATCCAATAAAGTGGTCATGACCATGGTAAAGAAAAAATTCTGGATCAGAAAAGATGAGTTTTTTCCCAACCAGAACATTGCCGCAAAGAATACGGCGTAGTTAGTGAAATAAATAACCTTCTTCGTTTTATCAGGATAACGAAGAAGTACTGCGATCCCTAATTGGGTGAACGCGAATAAAGAAATATCCGTACCGAATTGGAATATAAGCAAGTTCATTGCCGTTCCTGAGGAAGTTAAGAACAAGGTTCCTGCAACAGCGATCCATCTTCTGTTATTTTCACTTTTTAGAACGGGGAAATTTAAAAGGACAGTGAAAAGGAAACAACCGGGAATAAAAATCGAGTTATAAATTAAGAGAGGAAAGTAACCGGAATTTTTTAGAAAGTCGGCCCAATCCAAAATGGCAAAAGGAATGTACACTACGAATAAGAACGGGAACAGATATCTAAGTATTAAATAAACTTCGAAGTAAGCGGATCGGATAAATTCCTCGTTACTTCTGACTTCTCTTAGTATCTGAAAATGTTTTTTTATGAATAGTACGAAGTTTTTAGCCCTAAACCGAATGGCTATGTAGAAATGTTTCACGGCAGACCTAAGACCTTATGATTCGAATTTTTGAATATGGATAGAAGTCGACTACCTTGAGAACGACTAACGGGGATATTATGGTTCGTATACAATAGGAGCCGGTAGGTAGTAGGGTTTTTAAATAAGATCTTTTTAACTTCTTCCAATCGGACTAGGTAACTTCGGTGAGCTCTGAAAAATCCGTGGACTTCCAAATCTTTTTGGAGTTGGTCTAAGGTCTTTCTGACTTTTTCCTCGTTTCCATCTTTGGTAAATAGTCTCGCATAATTTCTTTCCGATCTGGCGAATACAATATTCTCCGGTTCGATAAGATTGATCCCTTCTTCTTTTTTGAGAGGAATTCCTTTGAGTGAGAATACGTTCGGATGTGATGAAAGATATCTTTGGATGGAGATCCCGAATCTTTCTCTTGTGATCGGTTTTGGTAGGAAATCTAAAACGGAAAATTCGAAAGCTTTTACGGCGTTGTCTCGTTCGGAAGATACAATGATTGTTTGGAAAAAACTTCTACTTTCGATTTCCAGGAGTTTAAAACCGGTTTCTCCTTTGAGGTTTATATCCAAAAATAATAGGTCCAAAGGATTTTTTCTTATAAATTCCGCCGCAGAACCCGGATCGGAAACCGTATGGATACTTTGTATCCTTTCGTTCAAAAATTCTTTCGCTAAAATTTCCAAACAGCGAGAGGATAAAACATCATCTTCTACGATTAGGATTCGCATACGCGGGAGTTTACTCCAGGTTCTAAAATAGTCAATTTATTAGGGATAAAGAGATCACATCTCGGGACGAATGGATCGTTTTATGCAAAACGATTGTTATTAATAACGCTTGGACTTTTTGTATAAGTCCTCTGATCGATTGATATACGTTATGCGAAATATTGGCGGTCCCCTCGCTTCGCTCGGGTCGCGCTGCTACGGGTTCGCGCATTCGCGCTCATCCGGGCAAGCCCGGACTAAAGCCCTTCGCATCCCTACCGCTGGTTTCTCACGCAGAGGCGCGAAACCGCAGAGATTTGGTCCACAAAGATCGCACGGAGATCACAGAGTTGGCACACTAAAAAACAGAAACTTTATAAATATTTAATATATTTTTTTTATTCTATTCTATGCCGGTTCGGAGGGGTTGGACTCCGAGTTTTTTAGGACTTTCGGTTTGGATTTCTTAGAGGGTTGGGCAGGCCAAAAAGGATGGACAGACTGGAAAAACCGGGTTTTGTTGAAAAAGTGGGACCGGTTTTTAGCCGGCTTTCCTATTTTTGATCTTATATTTTTTTAAACGATCTATTCTTAAATGTAAGGGGAAATCCGATGTCCGGGCATAGTAAATGGGCAACGATTAAGCGTAAAAAAGACGCGATTGATTCTAAAAGAGGGGCGATTTTCACCAAGGTGGTCAAGGAGATCACTGTCGCGGCTCGTATGGGCGGAGGAGACATTAACACCAATCCAAGGCTTCGACTTGCAGTATTGAAGGCAAAGGCCAGCAACATGCCCAAGGATAATATTGACAGGGCGATCAAAAAAGGGACCGGAGAATTGGAAGGTGTTGTGTACGAAGAATGCCTTTACGAATGTTTCGGGCCTGGCGGAACTGCGATCATGGTGGAAGCGGTAACGGATAAAAAATCCAGGACCACTCCGGAGATCAAAAGTATTCTTACTAAGTTGGGCGGTTCTTTAGCAACGACAGGTAGCGTTAGTCGTCTTTTCGAAAGAAAGGGGATTATCGTAATTCCTTCCGAACAAATTTCCGAAGAGGAATTATTCGAATTAGCGGTGGGCGCAGGTGCGGAAGACGTTCAGAACGAGGGGGAAGTTTTCAGAGTAATAACTTCGCCGGAAGATTATGAAGCGGTCCAGACCGCTTTGACCGACAAAGGGATCAAGTCGGAAGAGTCGGAGATCAAATTCGTGGCTTTAGTCGGCGCGGAAGTTTCCGACAAAGAGATTGCGGAAAAAGTAATGAAACTGATCGACAATTTGGAAGGTCACGACGATGTCCAAAGTGTGAACTCCAATTTCGAACTTTCTCCGGAGTTAGAAAAAGAATTCGGCTGAGATTTTTCTCCGATTTCTTTTGCGGTTAGATTGGTGATTAGAGGATTTTGTTGGAATTCCAACAAAATTTTGTAATACGAAATTCGATTGTCGGTTTGAGGGATTTATGATAATGGGGGATTGTGCTCTCCCACGAGCCACTCCCCCCACCCGAAGCCGGGCGGGGGCGCCCCTCTTGCCCATGTAGGAGTTCCTACAAATTAGTTTAATTTTTTGACTCAGGAGTCTTTTTGGTGAAAATTTTAGGAATAGACCCTGGGTCCCATCGTCTGGGTTATTCCGTTCTTCAAAAAGATAAGTCGGTGATTCGTGTTCTCACTTACGGCACAATTGAAGTTCCGAGTGGAACAAAAAGTCCCGTCAATCTAATCGCGATTCGCAGACAATTGGATGCAATCCTGGATGAATATCATCCGGATCTGGCTTCCGTGGAAGAATTATTTTTTGCTAAGAACAGAACGACTGCCGCCAGAGTATACGAGGCGAGAGGAGTTGTTTTATTAACATTAGGAGAACATAATATTCCCTTGGTCGAGCCGACGGCTTCCCAAATCAAAAAGGGGACTACCGGTAGCGGTATAGCTGATAAAAAAGACATTAAAGCGGCTCTTAAACTTCTTTTAGGTCTGGAAAATTTGACTGGGCATGACGATTCTTGGGATGCTATTGCGTCCGCTTACGTAGGTTTTGCGATGAGCGGATCATTTAAAAAAAAATGATACATTGGAGGATAGATGGATCGGAAATTTTTACCTTTTGTGATTTTGGCTTTTTTGCCTTTGCTCGTTTTCTGCTCTAAAAAAAACCAATTAACCGCTTTCGAAGAAAACGATGTTTACGGTTATAAGGACCAGAACGGAAAAGTCCAGATCTCCCCTCAATATTCCATCGCTTACGATTTTAATGAGAATGGCATTGGTTTTTCTTTCAGCAAAGACGGATGGGTCTGTATCGATCCTCAAAACAAGGTCTTATTAAAGGTGTTCCCTTTTGATAACGGTCCGGATTATTTTTCGGAAGGTTTGGCTCGATTTGTAGAAGGTTCTAAATTCGGATTTTTCGATGCTTCCTGTAAAAAGGTGATCTCGGCGAATTACGATTTTGCATTTCCAATCCTTCACGGTTTCTCGCTTGTTTGCAACGGTTGTGGATCCGAAAGCGACGGCGAACATTCCACCATTCATGGAGGGAAATACGGCCTGATAGATAAGACGGGAAAAGTTATCGTCCCGATTGAATACGATTTTATCTCGGAAATTAACCCGGAGACTAAAACGGTAGAAGTATCTAAGGGAAATACTAAGAAACAGATCAATCTTCCCTGAGAGCGATCGGTTTCTTATTTACTTAAATATACGCCTAAAAACACGGCGGTGATACAGATCGTTGTGCTAAGTACTATGTATGCAAAAAAACTAAAATAGCTTCCTGATTGCAAAAGTTTAAGATTTTCTAAGGCGAAAGCGGAGAAGGTCGTAAATCCTCCGCAAAATCCTACTGTCGCAAATAGTCTGACTTCTTCCGAAATTTTTCCCTGAGCTAATCCGTAAAACACCCCGATCAACAGAGAGCCTAAGATGTTTACTACAAATGTGGAGATCGGAAAAAGACCGGAATCTTTAGGGAACGTTTGGGAGATCATGTATCTGCAAACGGATCCGAAAAACCCTCCTAACCCTACGAGCAAAAGATTCATTTTGTATTATCTTCGTATAATATTTGCAGTCCCCGTAAGGTAAGTAGGGGTTCTATCTTATCGAAAATTTTTGGATTTGCGGCATGAATGGTCGTCACAAGCCCTCCGGTTCCGATTACCTTGTAATCGTTTCCGTAAGCTGCTCTGACTTCTTTGATTATACCTTCTAACAGTCCTATCCATCCGAAAAAAAATCCCGCTTGTATGGATTCTATAGTAGAATCTCCTAATATTTTAGAAGGAGCTTGGAATACGATCGGAGGCAATTGTGCGGTATTTCTGGTCAAGGCGTCCATAGAACCTTTGAGCCCCGGTGCGATCACGCCACCCAAATAATCGGGAGTATCATCCACAACACAGAATGTGGTGGCGGTTCCTAGATCAATGATGATCGATTTTCCCGGATGGTCCTTTACTGCGGCTGCAGCATTTACCAATCTATCTGCGCCTATCTCGAATGGTCTGGCATATTTGATCCCAAAAGGTAACTTCATTTGGTATTGGACTCTGATCGGTTCTATCTGAAACCAATCGTGGATCATTCTTTCAATGATCGGATTCAGCTGAGGGACAACCGAGGAGTAGATACCTCCCGCGATCAGGCTGCTATCAATTTCGAATTCTCGGAGAAAACCCTTAAGGTAAAGTCCCATCTCGTCGGAGGTTCTATCTCTTCGAGTGACTGTTCTCTTATGAAAAATCGGCTCCTTGGAACCGTTCTTATAAATACCAAAGACCGTGTTGGTATTTCCAACGTCGATTACTAGGATCATTCTATTCCAAGGACCTAAAATCCTCAGGGCTGTCAATGAATTCGACCATGTTTCCGACCGAGGTCCGGGCTAATAATTTTCCCTCATCATTCACTCCCAGTAGTGTTGCGGTTTTTTGTTCTCCGCCTTCGGTCCAGGCAATGGTTTCTCCTTTCCAGAGAAGTTTTTCATTTATAAATTCTGTTCTTTTTTCTCCGCTTGAAATTGCGAGTACTGCATCGTTCAACAGAGGAAGTAATGTTTCTAAAAATCGACTCTTTCGTCCTTTTTCGTTTTGATCGATTGTGATAAATCCCGCATCACCTAGATAATCCGGAATTTTAGTACCGTACAGATTGGCCCCTATGCCTAAGATCCAATCCCAAACTTCTCCTTCTTTTTCCGTCTCGATCAATATACCGCAGACTTTTTTTCCATTTAAATAAATATCGTTCGGCCATTTGATCCTAAGATCTTTTTTACTGGCAGAAGGGTATACGGCCAAAATCGTCTTTGCGACTGCGATCCCAACGTATAAGGAGAATAGACCGGGAGACGATAGGTTGGAATCGGAAGAGAATTTGCCCGAAAAAATAAAAGGTTCTTCTCCTAAAATACTCCAGGTTTTTCCCTTTCTTCCCCTTCCGGACGATTGAAAATCCGCTAGGATCCAGGACCCAGCCGGGAATTCCTTTCCTTTTAGGATGGTATTTGTGGAACCTGCTTCCGAGAGAAAGATTCCTTTTTCGGGATCCAATAATTGAAACGACATGAGTTCTGTTTAGTACCTTTTTACGATCCTTCGGACAAGAAAAAATCTGGCACTTGTGCGAAAAAGACAGGTCCTATAGCTATACAAAAATCCCTCCCAATAAATACAGAAAGAAAGAGGTTCCTTTGAAGCTTTCCGAGGTTTCTATTCGCAATCCGATTTTTGCATGGATGATGATGGCAGCGATCATTCTGCTGGGAAGTATCGGCTTTTCCCGTATGGGTCTTTCTCAGATGCCGGACGTGGATTTTCCCATCGTAAACGTTACTCTGAATTTGACCGGAGCGAATGCTCAGGTCATGGAGACCGATGTTGTAGATCCAATCGAAGAAGTTTTGATGACAGTCCAAGGTGTGGTAGAAGTCCGTTCGGTCTCTACGGACGGTTCTGCCACAATCACGGTTGAGCTGGAGCTCAAACGTGATGTCGATGTTGCCGTTCAAGAGATCCAAACGAACATCGCGCAGGTGAGCAACAAACTTCCGGACAATCTGGATCCAGCAATCATTATGAAGTCCAATCCGGACGATCAGCCGATTATTTGGATTACGTTGACCGCTACTAACAGAAGCGAACAAGAGAAGATGGTCTTCGTTAAGACTAGGCTTAAGGATAAATTCCAAGAAATTCCAGGAGTAGGCGAAATCATTCTGGGCGGGTACGTAGACCGCACTATCAACGTATTCTTGGATCCGATCCGTCTTTACAGGGCGGAACTTACGGTAACCGATATAATCAATACTTTAACGGAACAGAATATTGAAGTCCCGTCCGGAAGGGTGCAAAATAAAATTTCGGAAGTTTCTTTAAGAGCGGTGGGCGATGTTCCAACTGTAGAACAATTTTCTAATATATATATCAACTCCAGAAGCGGAGCCGCGATGTTCCGTCCTATCCGTTTGAGGGAAGTCGCCAAGGTCGAAGACGGTCTCGATGAGATTAGGAGGATTTCCAGATTTAACGGAGTATCCTCAGTTGGCCTAGGGATAAAAAAGGTCAAAGGAGCAAACGCCGTAGAAGTCGGAGACTTGGTGAAGGCCAAGTTAGAGGAGCTTAAACCGACTCTTCCTTCCGGATTCGAACTGAATATTTCCAATGATAATACCACTTTTATCAGGGACTCAGTTCATGAATTAATTTTTACTTTGATACTTTCTTCCCTGCTTACGGGAATTGTTTGTAGATTGTTCTTGGGAAATTGGAGTAGTACTTGGAACGTTCTTCTTGCGATACCTACCTCCGTGATGGGAACTTTTTTAATCCTGTATTTTGCAGGTTTTACATTAAATACATTCACATTGCTCGGTCTTTCTTTAGCGACGGGTATTGTAGTGGATGATGCAATCATGGTGCTCGAAAATATCAGTAGGCATAGGGAATCGGGTAAAACTTGGTTCCAGGCTGCATTAGATGGCGCGTCCGAGATCAGATTCGCTGCGTTAGCTGCTACACTGGCGATCATTGCGATTTTCCTACCGGTTGCGTTTATGTCCGGGATTATCGGTCGTTACTTCTTGGAATTCGGTGTTACTGTTTCCGTAGCGGTGGCTCTTTCTCTTTTTGAAGCTTTGAGTTTTACCCCGATGAGAGCTTCTCGTTATAGAGAAAGTAAAGAAGCCCAGAAAAAACAAAGATCCAAATCACCATTTACTCTGCCTGCGGATACTCTTTTTTCTAAACTAAAAAATATCGCGGATCGTTTTTCCTTTTTCAAACGAATGGATCCTGTGATAGAGAATTT
This sequence comes from Leptospira sp. B5-022, assembly GCF_000347035.1. Taxonomy (GTDB): domain Bacteria; phylum Spirochaetota; class Leptospiria; order Leptospirales; family Leptospiraceae; genus Leptospira_B; species Leptospira_B cinconiae. Next base: position 99,187 of record NZ_ANIJ01000010.1, on the reverse strand, counting down.
TCTTCAATTCTCCGAGAGAGTTTACGGAAGAGTTTTAGAATTTGTAATTCGTAAACCGGGAACAGTGATTGTTTCTTCTATTCTGTTTTTTGCATTGTCCCTCGTCTTTTTGTTCTTACTGAAGAAGGAGTTCATTCCTCCTCAAGACATGGGAAGATTTATTGTCCGAGCTAAAATGCCGATCGGTTCTTCTATCATACGCACGGACGAAGCAATGAAGAAGGTGGAGAATTATCTCAGCTCTCGTCCGATTGTGGAAAAATACATGAGCAATGTGGGCGGAATGGGAGGAACAGAATCCAATACGGGTATGTTCTTTGTTACCATGAAGGAGATGGGCAAACGTCCTAAGAGCAAAAAGACCGGAAGAGAGATCACTCAATCGGAAGTGTTGAGCGAGTTCCGAAAGGATTTGAAAGAGCTTGTGCCTGAGGCAAAATTCTCCGTCCAAGATCTTTCTCAAAGAGGTTTTAGCGCGGGAAGAGGATATCCTGTCGAGTTGGTGTTGACAGGTCCCGATTGGGCTACACTAGCAAAACTTTCCGACTCTATCCGAGAAAAATTAGATTCTTCTAAAATAATTTTGGATATAGATACCGATTATGTTTCCGGACAACCGAAGTGAAAATTCTCCCGAACAGAGAGGCCGCTGCGCTTCGTGGTGTGAGTATGGCAAATATCGGTAATACGATCGGGCCTCTGATGGGAGGACGTAACGTAAGTCGTTTCACGGAGAATGGGAGGAGTTTCGACGTCCGAGTTAAGATCGATAAGGACATGGGAGAAAATACGGACATCATTCCGAATATCGGAGTTCGGAATACCTACGGAGAGATCGTTCGTCTCAAAGACGTTTTAGTGCTTCAGGCAACCAACACTCTCAAAAATATCACCAGAGTGAACCGAGATAGGTCCATTAAAATTTTCGGAAATCCTCCTAAAGAAAAGGGACAGAATTGGGCGACGACTGAAGCCATCCGGATCGCAAGAGAAATGCTTCCGGAAGGTTATCATGTGGAAGTGACAGGTTCCGCAAAAACCGCATCCGAATCGCAATCCAGTTTGTCAGGCGCTTTGATCTTAGGGATCGTAATGTCGTTTATGATCTTGGCGAGTCAGTTCAATAGTTTAAAACAGCCTTTCTATATTCTTCTTTCCATGCCTTTTAGTTTTTCGGGTGCGTTAATCGCTCTTTGGATAGCGGGGCAGTCTTTCAATATGTATAGTTTTATAGGATTGATCCTGCTCTTGGGACTTGTGAAGAAGAACTCCATTCTTCTGGTGGAATTTGTGAATCATGTCAGAGGCGAAGGGAAGAATATTGCGGATGCGATCCGGGTCGGTTGTCCTGTCCGTTTGAGGCCGGTACTTATGACAACATTCTCTTCGATTGCGGCTGCTATTCCTCCCGCCTTGGCCTTGGGGCCTGGAGCGGAAACAAGGGTACCGATGGCGATCACCATTTTAGGCGGTTTGATCGTTTCCACCTTGATCACCTTGGTGGTCGTTCCTGCCGCTTATTATCTTATGGAAAATGAGAAAGATGAAGTACGTAGATACTCTTAAGAATTATAAAAAAATAATATTCTCTATTCTTGCCTGTTTTCTCTTTTGGGAATGCGCTTCCAGTCCGGAAGTAAAAGTCGCAGACGGAGTGGTGGAAGAAAGTCTGAAAAATATTACGGGGATCACTACCCAGGATGTGGAAAAAACGGTCGCGAAAGAAACTTTCGGCTTGGACGATCTTTATATTCTAGCAGTAGAAAGAACGGAAAGGATTGCCTTAAAAAACGAGGCAACCGAGCAGGCTTTAGCACAGAAGGACAAGGCTTTCGCGGGTTTTATGCCGACTCTTTCTTACGTTTTCAACAAGTTCTATTCGATCCCGGGTCATACACAACAACCTTCTATAGTAGACAACTATAGAACATATCGTGCAATCCAAAGCGGGGATCCGCTGAGTTTATTACCTTCTTCTACCTCGGGTAGTAATCTTCCTCCTACGGTTGGGGCGGGTTCTCGCTTACTATTGAGCATTCCGATCTCCGCTGGACTTTCTTCGTACCAAGATTACAGAGCCTCCAAAAGTTTGGCAGAGCAGAGAAGATTAGAAGCGAAACATGAAGCGGGCAGAATGTATTTGGAAATCGCTCAGGCTTACTTCAACTTTTTGCAATTGGAAGAAAGTGTAAAAATTTCCCAAGAGGCCTACGAGTTGAACCAAGACTCTTTGCAGGAAAGAAAAAGAATGTATGCAGTCGGAAGGATCATGAGATCCGATCTTTTGAATTCGGAAACGAGTCTTTCCAATGCGGAGGCCGTTCTTGCGGATGCGAAATTCCAATTGGAACAAGTGCGAATCACATTGGCCACAATGGTCGGTTATGATAAACCGATCTCGGTGGCAGGATTCAAAGCGGAACTAGAACCGATCCCCACAGGTATGCAACCTGAAGAATATTTAGCAAAAAGATACGATGTTCTTTCCGCCCATCAAAGTGTTAAGGTGGCCGAAGCACAAAAGGATAAGGCCTGGGTGGGTTTTGCTCCTACAATCGCATTAAATAATTTTTATTCTTTTCCTTATCCCGGACAAACACATTCTAAAGATATCACAGCCCAGTTGCAGATCACGATGCCTTTAACCCCGTTCTCCCAAATGGCGGATCTAAAAGCGGCCGACTCCGCTAAAAAACTGGCAAAATTAACCGCTTCGCAAACCAGAAGGACCGCCACACAGGAAATTAGGAACGCTTTTGAAAGTTTTAAGAATTCCCAAAAGATATTGGCGATCTACCAAAAAGCATTTGTATCCGCTCAAGAAACTTCCCAGAGCCAGGCCAGCGGTTATCGTTCCGGTAGAAACAGTAGGATAGAAGCGATCGCTTCCAGGATCGCGATGTTAAACTCGGAGATTACATACCGTAAGATGTTACACCAACATTCTTTGAATCGTATCGCTCTTGGAGTTGCGATCGGAGAAATTCCGCATCTTCCTGGAGAAAAGAAGGAAGAATAAACAAACGACCGACGATTGCCGGCCGTTGAAATTTTTATACGGCCGCCGCGGCTTGGCGATTCGCTCTTTCTAGACGTAATAAATTTCCTTCCGCGATCGCTAAGGAATCTATATTATAATCTTGTGAATGTTTAGTTCTTTGTTTTTTCAGATCCCCATCCACATGATTTAGCGATTTCTCTAGTAACATTCCGGCTACAAATCTTGCTGCGATCTCCACAGTTTCGAAAGCTAATTCGTCTTTTGTAAAACCGTCTCCTATCGATTTGTAAGAATGAACCGCCTGTTCCAATTTTTCCCAAAGAGATCTTAGATCGGTAGAGGGAGAAAATTTGGACATTTCTTCTTCTGCATAAGCTCTTAGATGTCCGCTCGCTGCCATTCCGGAAACCACTCCTCCGATTGCTGCTACGATCTGCAATTGAGTGGTTCCTTCGTAGATTGTGGTAATTCTACTGTCCCTGTAGATCCTTGCCACATCGTAATCTTCGGTGTAACCGCTTCCTCCGTGGATTTGGATTGCGTCGGAAGCAAGCGCCACACAACCTTCGGAGGCGTAATATTTACTCATAGGAGTGAATAAGTCTGCAAGTTTTTCCCAACGACGGATTGTCTCGTCTTGGTTCACATCTCTTTCGTTCTTACCTTCTTCTTTGAGCATTCTTTCTTTTTTCCAATGATACAGATCGATAGCTCTTCCCGTTTCGGAAACAAGACATCTTGTGGCTAAAATTTCTCTTTCCATCTTGTCCAAAATTTTTCGGACCGCAGGGATCTTCTCTATCGGTTTGCCGAATTGAATCCTTTCCGAGGCGTATTTTTTTGCTTCGAAATATGCGGCAGTCCCGATCCCTAAAGATTGGGTTGCGATTGTAAGCCTTGCAGCATTCATCATCCCCATGGAATATTTTACGAGACCATAGCCGGTTTTTCCGATAAGTAGTCCCGGAGAATTTTCAAAAACCACTTCGCAGGTAGGAGAACAATGTAATCCCATTTTATGTTCTATCCCCGCGACATGAACGTCCTTCCCTTGTACTAAGAAGAAAGACAATCCTCTAGCTCCGCTTTCGGGGCTTCCGGTCCTAGCTAAAGTAAGAATTACGGATGGAGAATCCACATAACCGCAGGCATGAGTGATAAAACGTTTTGCTCCGTTAATTCTCCAAGTTCCGTCAGGATCTTGGGTCGCCCTAGTTTGCACATTAGGTAGATCGGAACCGTAATTAGGTTCAGTTAAAGCCATGGCCGCGCTGAATTTTCCTGCGGCGATCTGAGGCAGCCATTCGTTGCACATTTCGTCGGAAGCATATCTTTCCATGATCTCGACTATATTAATATTTCCGTATGCTAGACAAAATGCCGCATCCGCTCTGGCAGCAATCTCGCACATCATGGATTGAACGATCGCTGGCAGGCCCAAACCTCCGTACTTTCTGGAGATGGAAATAGGCATAAGCCCCGCATCCTTTAAGGTTTTATAACATTCTTCTTGTGCTTTCGGGAATGTGACCTTGCCGTTCTCGTATTTTAACCCTGTTTGGTCCATTTCTTTACTACGAGGAGCAACAAAGTCCCCCATAATTTCTCCTAAAGCATCCAGAGTAGATCTATAATAATCTACTGCTTCCTGCAAATTAGAAGGTGCATATGCATATCTTTCGTCGTTAGTCTCTTTATATTTGGCGGCGTCATGGAAGTCGCCTTCGTATGCCGCTACAATCTCTTTCCAATCTATAAGATTATCAAAATGAGTTTGTAAGTCGGTGTTATCCTGGAAATAGTTTCCCTGAATCATTTGTATTCTCCCTGTCGCTTAGAGGTCTTTAGGTGTACTGCTTTCTTAAGCTCGTGTCAAGTATTACCTGATTACTTCTTTTTTAGAATATAGACTTTGGTTTGTAATGCGAACAAAGGAGGAGAACCGAACAGGTGTTTGGAATATTGTTTACACTTTACAACTCGAGCAATACAATAATTTAACTTATAAAGTAACCTTTTTCATTGGGAATTCGAAGTTTCCGGTGAGGGATAGAAACTATGGGTCGACTCGGATTATGGATCGGTTTTATATTTTTATTGGGAAACTTTCTATTGGGATGTTCCGAATCCGTAGGAGCTCCAAAAGAAAAGAAAGGGGGTAAGATGAAGTACGAAGTCCAGAAGTCGGAAGAAGAATGGAAAAAAGTCCTAAGTCCGGAACAATACCGGATCATTAGAGAGAAAGGGACAGAAAGAGCGTTTACCGGAGAATATTATTATAATAAGGAAAAAGGAAAATACCTTTGCGCTGCGTGTGGCGCCGAGTTATTCAGCTCAGATACTAAATACGAATCGGGAAGCGGCTGGCCTTCTTTTTATAAACCTGCTGCGGACAAGTCCGTCCTATCCGAAACGGATACAAGTCATGGAATGACACGGACGGAAGTGCTCTGCTCCAGATGTGGAGGGCATTTAGGGCATGTTTTCCCCGATGGCCCGGAGCCTACCGGGCTTAGATACTGTATCAATTCAGCATCTTTAAAATTTAAAAAAGATTAATATTCAAAGGAAAGTATGACTCCCGTACAAAACAGATTAGGCGAAATATTCCGAAACCTACATTCAAAGGATATCTTTGTGATGCCTAACGCTTGGGATGCGGGTAGCGCTCGTATGTTGGCGGGGGCGGGATATTCCGCGATCGGGACTACGAGTGCAGGTATCGCTTTTGCGGCCGGGCTACCCGATCACCAGATTATGAGTAAAGAAGACATGCTTTCAGAAGTAAAATCTATCGTGGACTCCGTCGGAATTCCGGTAAGCGCGGATCTGGAAGGAGGTTACGGGATCCAGCCTTCGCAAGTCGCTGAAACGGTAAAACAAGCGATCGGTATCGGAGTGGTCGGGTGTAATATAGAAGACCTGAGCGGCGATCCTTCTTCTCCTTTGTTGGATGTCAAACTTGCCACGGAAAGAATTCATGCGATCCGAAAGACTGCGGATCAAAGCGGTGTTCCATTTACTCTCACTGCAAGAACGGATGCCTTCTTAACGAATCATCCCAACGCCATGGAAGAAGCGATCGCTCGTTGTAATTCATATAAAGAAGCGGGAGCAGACTGTCTTTTTATACCCGGGATAGGAGATCCTCAAACGATAGGCACATTAGTACGTTCTATCAACGGTCCTCTAAATGTAGTCATGGGTTTAAGTCATAACCAACTTACTGTCGAGGAATTAAGATCTCTTGGGGTTCGGAGAATTAGTATAGGCGGAAGTCTTGCACGAGCCTGTTTTCATCTCATTCGTCAAGCTGCACTTGAAATAAAGAATTCAGGCAGTTTTACTTATGCGGATCATCAGTATTCTCATAAAGAATTATGCGATTTTTTTGCGGAATACGAGGCTAATACCAAATGACATTCTTTCACTTTCTATAGAGTGGAAGGACATAAAATTCTGTTTGCGCCTCGGGGCTGAGAATGGATTCTACCCTAGGGCGGGATTTTCGCCCGCGGTAGAAACCGAATGAAGAGAGACCATCTTACTTACCTTCCCGAAAAAGGGAATATCCGTCCCGTAATCGTACAACATTTAGCCGAGATCTATCACCATATATATTATTTTTTCTGTCATATCCTGGGGATCTTTATAGAACTTCCGGATCATACCGAAGGTTACAAAAGACCTATCGTATGTGTTTCCGGATTTTTAGGAAGAGGTCTGACTTGGGCTGCGATGCGTAAACATCTAATCTCTCTTGGACATCCGGTGTATGTGGTTCCACTTGGATTCCAGACGGGAAACATCCGCAAAAAAAGTAAGATACTCGAAAATTTCCTAATAGAGAAAAATATCAAAGATTGTTATTTGATCTGTCATTCCATGGGAGGACTGATCGCCGCCGGTTTGAGTTATAAAGGAAGAGACAGGGTTCGAAAAATTTTCGTGGTAGGGTCGCCTATGCACGGAACTTATATGGCTTACCTTGCTCCTATCTTTCCTTGCACCTGGCAAATGATGCCCGGTTCTAAATTAGTGAAGGAAGTAGTGGAAACTTATTCAAAATTTCATAATGTACAAGCCGTATTTACGAAGGGAGAAGGTATCGTCCGTCCTTGGGAAAGCGCAACCCTTGGCCATTTTGACGATGTTGAGATCCCGGAATACGGACATCTGAACTTATATTTAGGACCTCTTGGAATAGAGTGTTTAGGTTCCTTAGTGACTTCGGAAGAGAAGAAGGATCCGCTTCCCATCAAACAAAAACCGGTCGCCAAGGAAGATATAAAGAAGGAGTCCGTTGCATCCGCTCCTTCCAAAAAAACTTCTCCTAAAAAGCAAGCGGCTAAAAAAACAAGTCCTGCTAAAAAGAAAACGGCCAAGTCTTCCCCTAAAAAAGCAAAACCTAAGAAGAAACGTTAAACTTCTTTATAGTTTCGGCGGAAAATACGTAAGAGATTTACCGCCGGAGTCCCATTTCCTTGTTCCAGTCCCCCAAACAGTAATCGAATTTTTTTCGGAAGTAAAACTTGTGGTCCCATCCGGGAACACATTCACCTGGTATTTAGGAGTTTCCAAACGATACGTACCATTCTTAAAAAGATATACTCTTTCCTTTCTCGGAGATTGGAATACACCTTCTACCTTACCTTTCAGCGATTCTACCTTCAAAGAAAAAGGAATTCTAATATCAGGAATGGAGGAAGGATCAGTAATGTTTATCAACTCCGCAAGTTCTTCCGTTTTAAAAGAAGAAGCTTCCGAAAAAGCAAAAGGTAAAGTAATTGTTCCGATAATTTCCCATTCTAAAAATTTCGCAGGAAGATCTTTCGTTTCGGATCCCAAATAGCTCAGCAGATCCGACTGTAATTTGGAAACATTCGAATTGAGCACGGATCTTAATGCGGAATCGATACTTTCTCCCTCACAAGTTTTATCCCAAAGATCCCTGATTTTTGAATTCCCATACTTCTGAGAAATAAAATCCATTGCCAGAAATCCTGCTAGATAAGGATCTGATCTTTCCAGTTGTAACTTGCTCTTCTTTAGAATAAAATTTTCGTAATATTCTCTATACTTTGTACCTTTGTGTTTAGGCCAACCGAAATGGGCAATAAATTCTGCATGACCTTCTACAAGCCAAGCAGGCTGAGCGATAGGCGGTTGGTTTTTTCCGGTTCGGATTGCGCCACATCTGATCTGCTGCATATGATGAGTGATTTCATGATACACCATATAGGAGGGTTGGGTCGAATGTTGATACCTTTTGACCTCAGGATCCGGATCTTCCACGATCATATCCTTTTCGGGACTCGGATCACAAAAACTGATCCCGTAAATTCCGCCTCTACCACCGCTGCAAGCGATCCCGGCTAAATTATTGAATTCTCTGAAGGACTTCGTATCCTGAAAAAAAGCTACCAGGATCCTGGATGACGGTTTCAGATCGAAATCACTTTCCGCTTTTTTGAAAAAATCCGGAGTGGTTTTGGATTCGGTAAACGCATGAACAAAAAGAGAATTTTTAGGCTCGAACTCGAAAAGAAAACGATCTTTCTCTTCGGAAATATTTCCGTATCGTCCAGGTTTGGTAAATCGAAAGAATTTGTTCTCAGCTAGATTCTCATATAAATACTCCAATTTGCCGGATACTTCATAGAAAGAAGCTCTGATCTGTGAATTGTCCGGATAGATCAGGATTTTTTCGGATTGGCAGCTCGGGCATTTTTTAGGATAAGAATAGATCTTAACTCCTTCTTTTTCCAATGCCCATTCATCTGCGGATCTTTGGAGAAAGCTTGTGCCATCTTTCAGGTCCCATTTGTAAAATCCAGGACTCCATTGATACACCGTTCCGCCGTCAGGGCCGGTATAATATCCTGCTTTATTCGGAATTTTTAATACAAATTCTCGCCCGTTCGGAAAGTGGAATTTATCAAATTCTTCCCAATTGGACGGAGCGGTTTTCCGGCTGGATAAAATGAACTTGGGAATATCCGAGTTATATGCTAAATCCACTTTAGGCGCTTGGCCTTGCGTAAGAATTGGGGAAACGAAAATAAGAGTATAAACTATGATCTGAAAATTTTTTAACCTCACCGTGTTTCTCCCGTATTATTAAAGAAGAGGCGAAATGAACTAAGACTGGTCTTCCGATAAAACGATCAAAGAGTCGGATTCATGTAGCGAAAAATATTCTGACTTATCCGGGATCAAATATACTCCGTAACCCTTGGATTCGTCCGTTTCCTCCGAAACGATCCTAATCCCAAAACATGTCTCTTTTCTTTGTTGTGCTGCGTACATACAATCCGCAAAATTTACACGTTTAGGAAAATCCTCGAAATATAAGTAGGCAGGTTTAAGATAGATCTCACTTCCTTCCGGATCGAATAAACTTTCATAAACCCTCATAACATCGGGTTCTTGGGAAACCTGAGCCATCATCTTGGAAACGAATTGATTGGAGATCAGAAAGTCTTTCACTCCGGTTTCCAAAACTAATTCCGTATTTTCCGAATTCATGATCTCGGTGATAAGTTGTGTCTCGGCTTTTTTGCCTCCAGATAGTTGTTTTTTCTTAAAGTATTGGCGAAACCTTAACAATAGAGAAATTGTCCTGGCGTCCACTTCCTCGATATTCTCCTTCTCTTCCGCTAAGAATATTACGGAATCATACTGTTCCGGAGAAAGTTTTTCCAAAATACCTTCTTGGGAAAGGTTTGCTACCAACGATCTGAGTTTGATCTGGGGATATTTAGTTTTCAGTTTTGCAAGCGTTGTCTTAATCTCTTCGTTGGATTCGTTTATCAGAAGATCGATTTGGGAATCCGGAGAAGAGAATTTTGCATATTCGTCCACGATAATTTTACTTTTGGAATTCCACCCGATGATCAGTTGTTTGTCGATCGGCCTTGATAAACTGGTATTCGGATAAGATAGAGCTGCAGTAACGATCACAGGTTTATCATCGAATTTGATCTTAGAGTCGTCTTCGGCAAGAATGATCGCATCCTCTTCATTCTCCGGAAGATATTGCGGATCGGGATTTAAAACGATTTCCCCGCTGATCTTTCTAAAACCTAACGGAACCGATTCCTTAAATCTAAATGAAATTTCGGAATAGTTTAAACCTCTCCAACCGTTCTTAGGTTTATAAAAATAGATCTCATTTCCTTCAAAGCCGACTAAATTGGAATACACGATCGCAAGACCGGAAGTCCTGGATGTTTGGACAAGTAATTTGGAAAGAATACTTCTTTCGTCCATGACCTGTATGGATTCGGAAAGATCCGACGCAATATTCCGATTTTCTAATCCATGGAGTTCTGCTACGACGGGAGGAAGACCGAACTCTCCACTTAAAGCTACAAGAGCCATGATGGATTTTAAAACTTTCGCATCTCCTACGGATTTACCTTCTTCCGATTCTTCCGAACCTGCAGGATTTAGTATGATGATACTTTTCGCTTTTGACGCATTTACTTTTTTTAATGAATGAAGATGAGAAGGAAGTCCTGACCTGGTGATAATTTTTGTAGTCTTAGTATCTTCCAGATTTTCGGAAAGAAAATCATCCATTTCCTCCTTGTCTCGGTCGGCGAGTACTACAGCCGCTTTTCCCGATTCGGAAGAGTTAGCCTCTATCAATTCTTTTAATATTTCAATCGTTCGTATCCCGAATCCTAAAATCAATGTATGATCCGATTCTAGGACATCACTTTTACCTTTTCTGAGTTCTTGGATTTTTTGGTCGAATTGGTTCGTGATAAATGCAACTAAGCTGGAGAATAAGACTAAACCGGAAAATACGCTTAGTATTCCTACGAATTTATTGAACCAGTTGGATTCTCCGTCTTCTGCAACCGCTCCTGCATCGGAGATTTGTAAGAACACTCTCCATAAAAAATCACCAGATTCTTTAATGGATTCATCCGGAAACAAGAGTGCACCCAGTATTCGTATTAAAGATAAGAATACGAATGCTCCTAAGAATAGGGTCATTAGCGCCGCGAAGACGGAGCCTCCGCCTCTAGACATAAAATTATCGAAATGGTAGCGGAGCCTTTTGAAAAGACCTGGTTTCTCTTTCATGCGAGGTGAAGAGTTAAGTAATAATTATTTATTTCCAGCGGAAAAATGCAGGAAATTTGAAATTTATAGGATCAGATTCCGTTTGTACAGCTAGCCCAATTAAATTGGAAATTGTAATTTCGGATCGATCCGGTCACGTTCACAGTATCCGAAAAATTGGATTTGTTCCTTAATTGACCGGAAATAGTTCCTGTCATCGGACCATCTACTCCATCTATATCCCCATCCGTATAAGCTTGTTGTAATTGAAAATTGTCGTCGAAATTTTCGTACACATTAGAACTGGAATCCGTATATTCAAAAACAAATCCTTCGCTAAGTACCATAGTGCCGATCTCTTTCGGAATTTCCATATACACTTTTTCGGAAGAATTCGAACTCCAAGGCTGGGGAAACGGTAAAATCTCTCCGGAGTTATTATAATTCGGATGCTGCATGGAAACGTTGGTATGCAGAAGGAAACTGACCGCATCGACTTCAAGATTCAATTCGCAGTCGGGGCAGGCTGCTAAAATAAGTTGTGCATTTGCAAGGCAGAGAGGATTCCATCCTCCTTTATTTGAGTCATCTTCTAAAAAATCTAAATTTAAAAGAGAACATTGCAGAGTAAATAGAAGGAGGAATGCCCAAAACGGGAAAAGCACCCTTAAATGGCGAAACAATTTGGAAAAGGTTTTGTTCCCTATCATATAGGTAACTATACCATGATTTTTTTGTCTTTCGGACTTTTTCTTTTGAAAAAATATCCAAATTGGATGATTTGTTATAGGATAGAGGCTTATTTAGCTATATAATCTTCGAAAATCTCACGAAGACTGTCTTCCATTTCTCGGATATAACGTAGATCTTTAGTCATTCTCCAAAGAGTGATGGAACCATGATACGCCATCAACACTCTTCTGGAGACATATTGAATATCCATACTTCTGGTAAATTGACCGGAGGCAACCGCGCGGCTGAGATAATCTCGGATCATCTTAGTCCATTTTTCAGCGATACCTTTTAGAAATTCCGTATATTCCGGATCGGCATCCATCACTTGATTTGCAAAACCTGCAAATGGATCTCCGAAAAATTCATGATGACGGATCTGTCTTTCTTTCAAGATCACCCAGGCTCTTAAAAATTCTTGGACCTCTGGATATCTTTCCATGAGAGAGGCTAGGTCGGAAAGAGTCTTTTCTTCCTGGCGAGCGAGGTAGGCGATTCCTAGTTCCTTTTTAGAAGGAAAATGATCGTAAAGACTCGCAGCAACTGAGCCGGATTCTTGGATAATCTGTCTCATTCCGGTATTGGAAAATCCCTGTTTATAGAAAAGATCTGTCGCAGTATCCAGAATTCTTTCGCGGACACTGGCCCCGGAATCTCTTTTTTTTCTCTGAGCGGTCATGTGCTTAAATACGTTATTTTTTCAGTATTGCCCTAAAAACCTCGTTTCGTCAATAGAATTTGGGTTTAACGTATAAAAATACAGAACGAACGTTCTGTATTTTTTTTATTGCCCCGATTTCCCCGGGGTCTAAGCTAGTGTCAGGACGGTTCAAAATGTCTGTTACGGAAAAAGAACAAGTCAGAACCAGATTTTCGGATCTAGATACACAAAGACATACAACTAGTAGGACTTATGAGGATTCTTGTTTAGGGGATAGGTATCGTATCTTAGAAGAAGCGGGTTATTCTTGGAAAAGAATGCTCGAAGAATCGGTTCGATTACAAACCGTTGGGGCGGATATTCGTTTTCTTGCCCAACAAATGGAAAACACGGAATTATCCATACGCACTAGTTATCGCTCCGGACAGGATGGCCTATTGGCCTTCTCCCAAGAAGTTTTGGATCCAAACGGAAAAGTGGCGGCAGAGATCAGAACATTAGCAAGAACGGAGAAAGATGGAAAACCTTTCCAACTCATCGCTGCTCAAGATCCTTCCGAAGAGCTAATCTCTTCTTTCGAATCCGTACCTTCTTTTTCCGGATCTTGCGAACGGACACTTGCGGAAAGAGATCTATTTTACTGTGAAAGAAATCCATTCGGTGACTATAACCCTTCTCACTATTGGAGACTATTGGAAGAAGGTCGTTGGAATTTTACCGCAGAATGTGGACTGAGCCTGGAAGATCTGGTCGCAATGGACACCACACTTTTCTATATGGGTGGGAAGATCCGTTATCGTAAACCTCTTGCCGCTGGCAGAAGGGCAAAAGTGCAAACTTGGATCCATAGTTTTGATAAGATCTGGAGCCGAATGAGACAAGAGGTCAGCGACTCCGAAACAGGAGAGATATTAGCGGAATCCATGGACGATCTGCTCGTAGTTTCCGTAAGCAAGTCCAGGCCTAAAAAACCTGGAGAAGATCTGCTGAAAATATTCGCGAGAGTCACCGAGTTCCCTGAAGGAGGCCCCAAATGAAATATTATCTTATTTTAATGAACGTACCAAATAAAAGGTCTGGAGAAAGACAATGAAACTCGATAAAAAATTGGCGATTTGTACGCCAAGAAGAACTCCCTTCGCTCAAATTGCGAAAGCTTTAGGACCCTATCCTGGCCATCACTTAGGTCGTATAGTGGCTGAAGACATCATTGCAAAGAGTGGCGTTAAAAAAGATCAAATCGACGGGATCGTAGTTGGAGAAGGATTCTCTAATGCTCCGAACTCCGCGCGAGTGATCGCAAACCTGATCGGACTTAGGGACGAAGTTCCTTCGATCACAGTTTCCAATAACTGCGTATCCGGTATCGAAGCTCTTTCCGAAGCGGCTCGCCGTATCATTCTTGGAGAAGGAGAACTTTTCCTGGTAATCGGAGAAGAGTCTCAAACTTCTATGCCTTTCGTTGTGAAAAACGCAAGATTGAACAAGAAAGCGGGATCTTTGGACAAACTGAAAAAACTTCTTCCTGATAACCTTCCTGAAGGTGTGGAACTTAGAGACACTCTGGAAGACGGACTTGGCGACGGTGAAACTTCCTACGGAATGCAAGTAACTGCTGAGATCCTTGCTCAGAACTACGAACTTTCTCGTGAGATCACCGACAAACTCGCTTTCGAATCTTTCAAAAGAGCATTAGAAGCTTCTAAAGCAGGAAAATACGCTCCATTCATCATCCCGATGAAAGACGAAGACGGAACCGAGCTTACTATCGATGAGGCAGTCGGACTTCGTGAAGGACTTGTTGAAAACCCAAGCCGTATGGGAAGAGCAATGCTTCTTTTCGACAACCCTCAGATGAAATTCGACGAGTTCAAAACCAAGTATTCCAAATATCTTGAAAAATCTCACGGGCCAACCGTTTCCATCTTCAATGCGAGCCCTCGTTCCGATGGAGCAGCTGGTGTTATCTTAACTACGGTAGAAAAAGCGAAAGCTCTCGGATTAAAGATCGAAGCGGTACTTTCCGGATGGAAAATGAAAGGTGTGGATCCCAACTTGATGGGGATCGGACAAGCTTATGCAACCGAATCACTTCTTACGGACACCGGAGTTAAGATCGAAGACGTAGACTACGTTGAGATTCATGAAGCGTTTGCGGCAACTGCAGTAGCGGCTCTTGTTCAGATCGAAAAAGATACCGGTTGGAAATGGGAGCAAAAATTCGACGAGAAGAAGATCAACCCTAACGGTGGATCTATCGCGATAGGTCACCCTTTCGGAGCTACCGGTATCCGTTTGGTGAATAACGCGATCATGGACCTGCAAGAAGATCCTAAGGCAAAAAAAGTGGTTATCACTGCTTGTGCTCACGGTGGAATTGCAGGAGCAATGCTCATCGAAAGATTCGAAGGTTAATTTTTAACCTCTTAAATCGTATTAAGACCCCGAGGAAGGAGACTTCTTCGGGGTTTTTTATGTTTAAGGTTTAACTTGCTCTTTCTAAAGATGGTTGGTCCAAAATGGATCTTCTATTCTTTAAGATGAATAGTCCGAATACTAATGCAGTTACAAACATGAGCAAACTATAAGTAATCGGGACCACCGTCATAGTAGGGACTTGTAAAATGGTCCCTGTCACTAAAAGTGCTGTAGTCCCATTTTGGATGCCTAATTCAAAAGCGATCGTTACCGCTTGGGTCCTACTTAAACGTAAAAGTAAGCCCAGTAAAAATCCGAGACTGATACAAATACAATTCATAGTCAAAGCAGCAACGCCACTTTGAGCAAAAAATCCCCACATTTTTTCCCAGTTCTGTTTCACTAAGCCTGCAATGATTGCAAATAAAATGATCATCGAAAAAACTTTTACCGGTTTTTCACAAGCAGTCGCAAATTTTGGGGAATAATTTTTTACAACCATTCCGATCCCGACCGGAAGCACAGTGATGATAAAAAGTTGGAGGATTGTTTTGAGTATTGGAAGTTCTATCGTTTTTCCTTCCCCCATAAAATATACCATCGAGTAGTACGTCAAAAAAGGAAGAGTGAATGGTTTGATCACGCTAATCAGAGCGGTTAATGTTACCGATAAAGCTACATCTCCTTTAAACAAATACGAATACATATTTGAAGTCGGGCCGGATGGGCAGCAGGATAAGACCATTAATCCCACAGCCAACAACGGTTCCAGATGGAACATGGTTGCAACCATAAATCCTAAAAGCGGTAGTAGCAAAAGTTGGGCTAAAAGTCCCACCAATACTGCCTTAGGGAATAGAGCCACTCTTTCGAAATCTTTGAGCGTCAAAGATAGCCCCATCCCGAACATAATTATAAAAAGTGAGATCGGAAGCACTATCTCCAATAAAAATCCACTTTGCATTTTTTTTCTCCTTATTGTTTTAATTCGTTTCTTTTGTTACGAGTCTTGCGGGTTGGCCGTTCGTTTTAATCGGCTCTTTGGAAAACGAATATTCTATCTTTAAAAAGGAAATATCGTCCGTAAGATATTCCTCCATATCTTGGTAGATCTTGTGTAGATCTCCTTTCGCTTCTTCTATCCTGGAAAGGAAAGCTTCTTGGTTTTCATTGATCTCTTTGCTTCCATCTTCTCGGATACCTACAATCAGATCGTCTTTACCGTCAGAACCTATGAACAAAGAATCACCCGGTTTCAACTGAAATGACTGGACCGTAAATATGGAAGATGGATCGAAAGGTAATCCGATCCGATTGAAAAAATGTTTGGTCGGGATTAGACTTGCTTTTCCGTTTCTGTATAAGATGGGAGAAGGATGCTCCGCGTTTACTAAATATGTTTTGCCTGTAGCCTCTTCTATGACGCCGAGGATGGCGGTGACGAGCATACTTCCTTCGAAAATTTCAAACACTTTAGAAAGTTCTAAAAAAGTGGATCTCAACCAGCGTTGTGGAGTAAACTCTATCGTTTTATCTTCGAATAACCTTGTCCTATTTAAGATGGAACCGAATACGGAACCTAAAACGATTGCACCTCCTGCACCTTGGATCGATTTTCCCATTGCGTCCGCGTTCATGAACACGGTACAATTTGATCCTCCGATTTTGAGGCTCGCAGACATACAAAGATCTCCGCCGATCTCGTGGTTATGTTCCTTGAATACGAATTGTTTTTTCTGGCGAGTAAACGATTCAACGAAAACGCTTCCGTTCCGGATGGTCTCTATTCCGAACGGTTTTAAAAGAAGGGATGTTAAAAAATAATCCCCTTGTTGTTGTTCCAATAATTGAGTAAGCCTGGAAGTTCTGTCTTTTACCTGGTCTTCCAATGTGTCCGCATATACGGAGAGGGCAGTTCTTGCTTCTCGAATTGAGCTTACCATTCCATTAAAAGAGTCCGTAAGAAAACCGATCTCATCTTGGATACGAACTTGTAGCTTAGTATTTAGATCTCCTTGGTTTACTTTTCCGATCCCTATTAATAAATTTTTGAGAGGATTCCAGATCGCACCTCTAAAGAAGAGCCTAAACCCGAAAAGTACGACGAGTACGGTGATGAATAAAATTGCAAAGTAAGGTCTGATAGTTACGTGAAGAAAGTTTCTATATTCTTCGTACGGAAATGTTACTTCGTATTTATGATTTTGATCTTCGAGAGAAAATCTGTATAATACGGATCTTGATCCCACTTTACTATCTTCGATGAAATAACGTTCTGCTTCCGACGGAAAGATGGAGTCGTAATATCCTGAGGATTGTCTTAAGAAACTTTTGCGGAAATCCTGATCTGTTGGAATTCCTACACTCAGACTAGAGTTTGGATTTTGATTTTTTGGAATCCCGACATCCGCAGCGGAGATTGAATTCTGATTCGTCGGAGTTCTTGTATGCGGCCTAGAGTCCGAAACATTCTTCCGAATAAGGATCGAATTCTCCGCTTCTCGTAATTTACTTAGATCGAATGTATCTTCTTGTCTGGAAACGGATGCGAGCCCTATCCAATATAGAATGAGTAAGAATGTTCCCAAACAAATCCCGGTGATCCTGTTTAGAAAACGAGTCTGATCCGAAGTAGTATTGATGTAAAGGACTAGGATCACAAAACTTCCCGGGATCATAAAGAATGTATAAACGGTCAGGAAGTCCGTTCTGGAGATTAATCCTGCCCGGCTCATTCCGTTTGCGATCACGGGAGGGAATATTAAAAGAGAGAAGAATAGAACGAATAACCCGGTAAAACGATTGGATTCCTTAGAGGCAGTCCAACTTCTCCATATTCCCGTTAATATCATTAGGAAAGCATAAACTAAAACCAAAACTCCTAAGATCTTGTTCTCTAACGGAAGGGGGAAAGTCCAGATCTGTTCCGAAAAATCAAATACGGGTTCTTTTTTAAATGTGCAGAAAACATAATATATGGAAAAGGTTATCCAAACGAATAATTGCGTGATTAAGAACCGAAACGCGAATTTTTCTTTTACAGTAATCGGGTAGAAGAAAAAGAACTGCCCCATACAGGAAAATGCGGGAATGACGGCCAAGATCAGCCATCGATGATAGGCAGCTATGGGGGAATCGATACTATAAGCGATCACAAATGCGAACGCGTGGACTGATAATAAAAAAAATGCCCCAGCCAAATAAGAACTGGACTTGGATCTGTTTTTGATTGCGGCTAAAAAACTTGCGAGTACCGCGGTGAAAATACAAACGATCAAAGATCCGAAAGAAAAAAATGTCAGCTGTAAGCTCATAAAGCCCCCGAAGACATATAGCAGAAAGCGTGCCAATCTTAGTTTGAATTTTTACTTTGGAGATCCATCGTATCTTGCTTCGATTTCGCATTTAATTTGTTTCAATCGTTTTGGAACCCAAAACATCGATTGTTTTCAATCAGTATGGCAAAGAACGGTCGATCGATTTTAATCAGTTGCCCATCAGAATGTTGTATCCTTTTGTTTTCCGCACGTTTCATCCGGAAGTTTGATAAATTTCTTTCTGGCACGAAAACTGCTTAAGGAGGTTAGTCTCCTGATTACTTCGAAACGAATTTAGGAGACTCGTATAAAAACCGAGGAGAATATTAATGCGATACGGATGGAAAGGGAATTTAGTGAAAGGACTGATTCTTTTACTATTTCTTCCACTTATGGTTTTGCCGATCTCTGCAGAAGAAAAGGAAACTGCGGAACCGCCGAAGGACAAATGGAGAATATTATTAGGGGCTTTTGCAGGACAATTCGACTTACAATTACAAACGAAACTTCCGTTCAACTATGTAAACCCAAGTTCCGGTCAAAGAGAAATTCCTTCCTTAGGCAGAGCGAGCGGTCTTACACAAAACGGAGCAATGGATCTGGGAGTAGAAGGAATAGGTCCTCAGAAAGGGTTACAGTTCATGCTCTTAAGCGACTCCTTGGTCTTTCAGGCTTCCTATGCAAGAGTAGATGTGAATTTTGCTCCTCTTAGAAATCCTCCGATCGGCGTGAATACTGCGGAAGGAAACGCAGGAGGTAACGTTTATTCTAGCAGCTTGGACTATTATATGAATATAAGTCGTTTCGTTCAACCGATGGTAGGTGTCGGATACGCCGCTTTCGGAGCTTATTATAAGGCGCGTAACGTTATAGGCACTACAGTGGGCAATGGACTCTATGAATCCTTTCCTACGATAGATGCGGACGACGGATATAGTTCCAATGTGGGCAAAGCAGGACTACGTGTCAAGTTACCGATCCAAAGTTGGTATATCACGCCATACTTTCAATATGCGGGAAATGAATATCATATTAACGTAAGGACCACTGCCGGAACCGTACAAAACAACGTGAACGGTTATCCTGCGGACCCTAATGGAATGCTGGATGCTTGGTATTACCAAGGAGTAGGTTCGGTAAGTACAGTGGACTCGATGACCCAGATTTCCAGACAAGCAAGAAGTGCCGGGATCGTTTTCTTTATGGATTATAAAAAGTTCATAAGCCTTACGATCAATGCGAGAAGGAATTTTTCCCAAGCAGCTTGGAATGTTTCCGCTACCTTGATGTTATTCGTACATCCGAATATGGGGATCATGGCGAATTATTCTTATGCTGAACCTGAGATCCTGCTCAGTTTTAACCGATCCTGGGCCATTGGACCGGTATTCACTACTACATTCTAAAAGGATAACGTCGGATAGGAAAATAGAAAATATAAAGGCAGATCCGAAGGATCGACCTAATGCGTAAATAAGACTAATGGTTTCCGATCTTTTTAGAAAGTTCGGAGATCGATAGATCCAAAGATTCCAGTTCCGTTTGGAATTCCTTTCTCCGGGTCTCAGAAAGCTCTTCTTTAAGCTTTTCGAATGTTATGTTCAGGATCTCTCGCAGATCCTTTTTTTTTCTCAACTGCAAAAGGATATATTCTTCTTCTTCGAAAGTATTTAGGCCCGTAAAAGATCGTTTATTATCCAGATATTCCAATTTCTCCTGGAATACTTTTGCTTTTTCCGTCAGATCCGGATCGGGACGGAATATGTTCTCTCCCAAATTTTCAAAAATCTCTTTTGTCTTGGACAAAAAGGGAAAACCTACTAATTCGACTAATATGAAAGAGTCATTCGAATTTTTATCAGGATCCAGATCGGAAGTTTCTTCTAAATGAATAGATCCGGTGGACATTTCGGCAAAGCTAAAAGGTTCTTGTTCTGACAGGTGGGTCTTAGAGGCAGCGGGTCCTTCCGGATCAGATCCGGAGGATAGAAAATAAAAGCAGAATATTATCGCGGTAAAAAGAAATAAGAAGATCAGAAATCGAAATTTGGATCTAGGTTTCATGTATCCTTCCTAAAAAAAGAATCCGGCGGGGAACACCGGATTCGAATTGGAATTTACTTAACGGTATTGGTTAAACCATGAATATATTTTTCCTGCGGATGCGGACACCCATTCGTGTCCTGCCAGATAATCGGTATATCTATCCGTAGGAATTCCTTGGGACCTCAACTTGTCAAAATACAAATCCATGGTCCACCAAGGAACAACAGCATCCAAGAATCCGTGTACAAAGTATGTAGGCGGATGATTGGAAGGAAGAGTTGGAACGATACAAAGCGGTCCGCTGCAAGTTGCATAAGAACCGGATTGGATCGCTAATGCTTTAAATTCTCCCGGAAAAGATACAGCCATACGGCTAGTGTTGTACCCGCCGCTAGAAATACCGGTTGCGAATTTTTTATTCGGATTGATAGGTCCAAAACTGCCGTTACGGATCGCAGCAAATAGATTATTTAAGAAAATATAATCTGCCGTAAGTTCGTAGATTGTAGGCAGGTTGGTTTCCCAGAAAAGATCCAATCCCGCATCCGGAGCGATTACTGCGAATCCGTTATCTAACATTTTCTCGATGACTTTTACTTCGTAATACCCTCCGAACGGCGCTCCTTGTGTACGGGAAAACTGTACGGTAAAGAAAGATCCTTGGTACATAACTACGACAGGCCATCCTCCCGCAGGTGCAGTTCCTTCGGGTACTTGGTATCTGACGTCCCTAAATATCCCCGGTCTAGCTTGGATTTTTTTTGTAGAGTAAGAACAACTAGTCGTCTTAATCAAGAAACCTGTTGTTTTACAACGAGCAGCATCCACTTCTCCGGCTCCGGCAAATAGCAGAGCACCGATGAGTAGAGGCATTAACATTGTGATTCTCTTCAGCATTTTTTCCTCCCCGGGCCGAATTCATTCGGACCGGTATGCTTCCTAAAGCAAGACCTGTGCCTAACGAAAAAAATGTTTTGCATACCGCTTGTTCTACAAAATGGATTCAATATTTTGAATGTATTCACAGAATAGTTATTCTAACTAAATTCCATTGATCATTTTCAATCGCCGAAAATAGACAATTGATTGATTTCAATCGATTTCTATTCCGCCAAACCAATGGAATCGCCGTTATATCGGAGGATCTACAAGTTTCGAACCTTCTCCGCTCGGTACGGATATTGCTTTCTATCCCCTGTAATCTTTCCCAAAAAAATCAAAGGGAAAGAGGAGGACTTCTAACACATGAGACTTTTCTTATATTCTTTTTTACTAGTTTGGGGATTTTTATTTTCAAACTGTACTTCGATCTTTCTATATCTGATCAAACCTTCCGGTCCTTTTGCTTCGGAGAATGTTCCGACTTCTCCCGATTATTCTAAAAATGAATCTTGGGCTGCCCTTCCTGAGCTGAAAGATGATCCCGACGAGGTTCCGGCAATTACAGGTTGGAAAGATGGACAAAATGTGGCAAAGGCGGACGTATTCTTTGTCCATCCTACAACTTTTATTAAGGCGGATGGCTGGAATGCGGAGATCGGAACTAGCCTGATCGTTTATGGACTTTCTCCCTTAAAAATGCAGGCCTCCGTTTTTAATGAATCGGCAAAAGTCTATGCACCAAGATATAGACAAGCAGCGTTATACTCCTTTATCGATGATTCCGGAAGCGGAGAGAAGGCATTTGAGATAGCAAAAAAGGATGTACTTTCCGCTTTTGATCATTATCTAAAACATTATAACCAAGGAAGACCGTTTTTTATCGCAGGCCATAGCCAAGGTTCCATGATGCTTATTCATGTATTAAAGGAATATTTGGATCAGAAAAAAGTCCCGAACTTTGTGGCGGCATATCTTCCTGGTTGGGCAGTACATTCTTCCGAGTTTAAGAATTTAAAAGTATGCAAGAACTCAAAAGATCTAGGATGTTATATCAGCTGGAATTCCAAAAAATGGGGGTCCCAACTTTCCGATTTTGCACTTCCACCGGAAAGGTATGTGGGAGGCGTCTGTGTCAATCCAGTGAACTGGACTCCGAACAGTTCCGAAACTCCTAAAGAAGAACATAAGGGCGGGGTTGGTATCCAATTTTCGGGTTTGGATAAGGCTTATGTTAGAACGAAATGTGAAGGAGAAATGCTTTGGGTGGATCTACCCTCTAATCCGAACTACGAATCCAGAAGGGGAAACAAAAAAAATTATCATATCTCCGATTACGGGCTCTTCTATTTGGATATCAGAGAGAATATAAAAGAAAGACTCGAAGAATATTTTAATCGGAAAGGAAAACGTTAGAATTATCACTTAAGCGGCGTTTCGAAACGTGATTCAAGAAAATCGAAATGTCGCTTGACCTTCCGTTTTGGAATGGTCTTTTTAAACTCCGCTTTTATTTCATGTATCTCCAATTCCTGACCCTTTCTTTTTTGATCGCAGTACTTCTATGTATCTTAGGAGTGGTATACTGTCTAAGCGTAAAAAATAAGATCTCCGGCATAAGGGAGTTGATGCTCTCGTTCTTATGTTTGGTCTTTTTATATTCTGCTTGTGTATATGCTTCCGTAGAAACGGATCCAAGAGGTGCATTACATAGATGGATCACGGTTTCCGCCGCATTATTTGCCGCAGTATTTTTCCAAAGATTTTTTCTTAAATTTCCATCAGCGATTTTTCCTAAGGTATCCTCTTATCTGTTTAAGATACAATTGGGGATTGCGGCTTTAATCTCCCTTTGGTTCGTATGGCAGACAAAGGATTCCGTTAAAACGTTCAGATTTAACGGACAATATTGGGATCTTAGCGCTACCTTTCCGGGAAGAGTTGTGGCTATATTCTCTTTATTCTTAACCCTGAGTGTGATCGCCATAGCGATCGTACAGATCTTAAAGAATAAGGACCAGAAAAGGATCGCTCTTGCGGGAATACTCGGTTCCTTTTTCCTGAATTTTTTGATACCGACGATCTATCTTACCTTATTCAGGCTCGGTCAAGTAAGTGCAGAAGTATTCGTAAACGCATTGGCCATATCCGTGATCTCCGGATTTTTCATATTCCATATCTTTTTCGTTAGTTATGGCGGACATAGAACTTCGCTTACGGTTCGGATCCTGACGATAGTACTCGCGATGGCATTGTCCGTGACTCAGGTAATGTCGGGTGGGTTAAGCAAGGCGATTGAGAACGAATACGACAGCATCCAAACGAACGTGCTACAAAATGCAAAATTATCCTCTCCGCCTAAGGATTCCGTTTTTCTTTCTAAATTAGGGGAAAATGTTTCCAAATCCGATCTAAGCCTCGCAGTTCCGGGACTTCGCTCTTTCGTTTTGGCTTCTTCCGGAAAACCCCTGATTGTATATCAGAATTTCATAAATAATGTCGAAATGGGATTGGAGTATTCTTCCTATAGAAGTTTTGTTCACGGATACGTTCTAGATTGGGCGATCCGTTTATTTATAGGTCTTTGTGTATTGATCTTCGGATTTTTGATCTTTATGAAGATCTCCATCTTAAATCCGTTGTTTGCCTTATTAAAAGGTTTGGATCGAGTAGAAGGAGGAGAACTTTCCGTCGAAGTAGAAGTGCGTAATAAGGACGAGATCGGTCTCTTGACCCAGGCATTTAATGCAATGGTCCGCTCTATTCGCGAAGCCAGGCAGGAGCTTCAACAATATACGTCCAACTTAGAAAGGACCATTTTAGAGAGGGATTCTATCTATGACGCTGTCCCTCAGGAGAGGGTGTTATCTAATAAAACCTTAATATATGCTTCTAGGAGTATGCAGGCGGTTGTGGACCGAGTTGAAAGAATTTCCGGAAGAGAACAACCTGTATTGATTACCGGGGAGACCGGCACCGGAAAGGAGATAATTGCGGGTCTTCTCCATGAATTAGGAAGAGGAAAAGACAGTCCATTCGTTCCGATCAACTGCGCCGCCGTTCCGGCCAACCTTTGGGAAAGCCAGATTTTCGGTTATGTAAAAGGAGCATTTACCGACGCAAAATCCGATTACGCTGGCTTGGTAGCCGAAGCTAACGGCGGTACTTTATTTTTCGACGAAGTGGGCGAGATGCCTATAGAGATCCAGCCTAAAATATTAAGATTATTGCAAGAACGTAAATACAAACAAGTGGGTGGGCGTTCCGAACTTAAGGCGGAATGTAGAGCGATCTTTGCTACTCACAGAAATCTTAGATCTATGGTCGCAAAAGGAACTTTTAGAGAGGATTTGTATTATAGGATCAACGTATTCGAGATCGGGATCCCACCTTTAAGAGAAAGAAGATCCGATATCCCGTTTCTTGCGAATCGATTCGTGGAACATTATTCCAAACAAATGGAGATGGACAAACCCAATATTAGCGAAGAAGTTATGGATCTTTTTTTGGAATTTCCTTGGTCGGGGAATATACGAGAATTGGAAAATTGTATTATCCGGACTCTTGCCGATCTAAAAGGAGATCATATCAAAATTTCGGATCTTCCTCCCGAGTTATTGGAACTGAAAAATTCCCAAAAGGAAGAAATCGGGGAAATTCCCATTGCAAACGGATCGTATGCAGCAGGGTTCGAACCTTTGGTTTCCATGTATTCCAGAAGACTGATAGAAACGGCATTACAGAAATGTAAAGGGAATAAATCGGAGGCCGCTAGGCTTTTGAAAATTTCCAGAGGAAAACTACAATACCAGATGAAAATGTTGGATATGGAATAGACCTGAAAGTTCGTTTTACAAACGAATCTACGAATAAATCGATCATACACTTTCTTTTCGGTTTGATATAAAACGAACGAAATTTCTAACTAGCCGTATGACAGAGAAATTTGACGTTTTGTCCATACCCTTCAATGTACATATCCAGCTTTCCAGACCTAAACAGGGAGAAGATGCTCTCTTGGTAATGGAAGACAAACCGATCTATAAAAACCATGTAGGTTCCGGACACGCTGCAGCATTATTCGCACTTGCAGAAGGGAGTGGAGGGGAATATTTACTTTCCAAAGTGGCTTCCCTTCCTTTCGAAATTATTCCGGTGGTGCGTAAATCGGAAGTAAAGTATAAAAAGCCTGCGCAAGGTAGAGTTATATCCAGAGGAGTGATTCAAGAAGAGGAATGGTCCGCGTTTATGGCCCAACTCGAAAAGAAGGGAAGAGCGGGACTTACAGTTGGTGTGGAACTCTTTGATGAAACTCAATCGAATGTGGCGAGTTTCAGTTTTGATTGGTTTATAGCAAAAAAATAGAATTTCCTTTTCGGAAGATCCGAAACTGCCCAGGTAAGGAATGTATGAGGGTGTTTATTCCGGGTTAATTACTGCTGTAGGCCGGACAATTTTCCGGCCTCACTTACAATGACGCACTGACCACTTATATTTCAATTATAAAATTTTCAAACAAGTATATATCCCGTTCGAAATAAATTAAAAATTTATAATGTTTTTTCGAACGTATGTATTTACTTACATATTTTTCAAAAATAATTTGACCTTCCTTAAATTTCGGTTACGCCATTTTGTTGGACTGTGGAGGCGAAGGAAATGAAAAACAAACATTCGGATTTTTTGACCCTAGCATTGGCGCTTATCCTCATCACGATCGGTTGCGATCCTAGATCGGAAGAAAATACATTATTGGAACAGGCAGTTTTTTCGGATCGAGCTAAGGCAGCGGGTTCAAATCCGATTTTAAACAGTCTTGCTTTACCCACTTCCACGCCTGCGGATGTATTCTTAGTAGGTGCCGCAAAGTCCGATATAACGGGACCTTTCGTACAATCGAGCACTGGATATAATAGTCCGGGAGACGAGATGTCGGGTTTAGCAATGAGGCTTTATGCTAGAGCCTTCGTGATAGAACGTCCCGGTGGAGGGCGAGTTGCCATAGTTACCAACGATATGATCCATATGTACCAAAGCGTAAAGATGGGGGTCGTTAAAAAGTTACAGGCCGACGGTTACGGATCTGAATTCAATAATGATAATGTTCTTTTGTTTGCGACCCACACACATGCCGCCCCTTCTAATATTTCTTGGTACACCTTATTCAATCTATTCAACGGAGTGATCGGTTTTGATAAGGTTCACTATAATATCGTAGTAAACGGTATCGTGGATTCTATTAAGGCGGCTTATAATCAGAGAAGAGAGGCAAGGATCAAATTTATAGCGGGAAATCTTTCCAATTTTGCGAATAACAGATCTATTGCCGCGTATAACTGGAATCTAGATAAGACCAATTACCCTACGAATATAAACGAGACAATGAGTTTACTTCGTTTCGAAGGAACAGACGGTTCTCCCATCGGTTTATTGAACTGGTTTGCCGTTCACGGAACTTCTCTTGGAATTACGAATCGTAGGGCTCATGGAGATAATAAGGGTTATGCTTCTTATCTGGTAGAAAATACGTTTGGTGGGAATTTTGTGGCCGCATTTCCTCAAGGTCCCATGGGAGATGTGAGCCCTAATTCTCCTGATCCGAGCGATATTACGAAACCTTTCTTAAGGCCGAATGAGATGGATCCAAGCCTGGATCCTGAGGAAAATCCTATCGTTCATGGTACTAAACAGGGAAATAGAGCTTTAGAATTGTATAATGCAGCTACATCAACGATAACGGGAAATATCGGATACAGACATTCTCACGTCGTTTGGAATAATAAAGTTGCCGTAGATCCTTCCTATATCGGGACCTTCTCCATGCCTTGGGATACGAACTCAGGAAATACGACCTGCGTGGCTACTGTCGGCGGTGGTTTTTTGGCCGGAGATGAAGAAGGTGCACCTGTAGATTTCGCAAGAGAAGGTGAAATTCGGAACGATTTCGTTTTTGAAAATGGAGCTTGGGTTAAAAAGAATTATTCTTTAACTAATTTAAGCGGTGCCGCCCAGATCTTGGGATATCTTTGGCCCCTCGCTCAATTGGCTTTGGGTTCTGCAGAGTATGAGGAGTGTGATAAGGAAAAGTTCACACTTCTTCCTGTGGGAGAAGTGGACAATTTCTGGTTCCCGAATCCTCAGGTGCCTTTTGTTCCGGTAGTCCTGCCGTTACAAGTGATTACGATAGGCAACACTGCGATTGTGGCTTCTCCTTTCGAGGTAACTACGAATGCAGGAAGAAGGTTGAAAGCTAAGTTAACCGCTACTCTTGCTCCGGGGGGAATCTCCAACGTAGTTGTAGGAGCGATGGCAAATGCTTATGCTCAGTATTTAACTACTCGGGAAGAATATTCCGCGCAGAATTTCGAAGGAGGATTTAGCGCTTATGGACCATGGGCGAACGCGGCACTGATCCAGGAATTCGATAGGATCGCGAAGGATATAGTGGCGAATCGCCCTACGGCTGCCGGGCCGAATCCTCCTGATCTTTCCAATCAACAGTTTATACAAACTTGGTTATCCAAAAACGGTGTTGTGAATGATGGAGGAGATTTTGGAAAAGTCCTGGCGGATACAAATTCTTCTTACAACAAAAGCAAGGATACCGTAACGGTTAAATTCCAAGGTTCACATCCAAGAGTTGTCCAAGACAAAAAGCTGGATGGAACTCTATCTTCTTTTTATGATCCGAATACTTACTCTTATTTGGAAATCCAAAGGAAGAACGGAAGTTCATGGTTGACCGTCGCAAATGATAACAATCCATACACCGCTTATGATTGGGCAAGGACCGGCGGAGATCTTTCCGCTACTTCCGAGGTTACGATCACTTGGTTGATCCGCAACCAACCGGCTGGCACTTACAGGATTGTATACAACGGTTTAGCGAAACAGTTCTGGGGAATTTTCTGGACCTACAAAAAATTTACCGGGACTTCCAGAGAGTTCGTTTTGCAATAAAACAACTCCCGTAAAAAAACCGGTTTCAGACCAAACGAATATCCCGGAAACGGATGGACCTGTTCCCGGGACTTGGATATGATTCCACTATGGCTTTCAAATCCGTTTTGATTTTACTTTCCATAATGATCTTTACCTCTTCTCTATTTTCCGCTCCTAAGGCCGTCTATGATTTTACGGTAAAAGATATCAAAGGAAAGGATGTGGCACTTTCCAAATATAAAGGTAAAACCTTACTCATCGTAAACGTGGCTTCTAAATGCGGGTATACCTACCAATACGAAAATTTGGAAAAGGTATACAAAAAATATAAAGAGAAGGGCTTCGAGATCGTAGGGTTTCCTGCGAATAATTTTCTATCTCAAGAACCGGGCAGTAACGAAGAGATAGAACAATTCTGCAGACTGAAAAAAGGTGCAACCTTCGATATGATGTCCAAAATTTCAGTGAAGGGAGAAGACCAACATCCTTTGTATGTATACCTCACTTCTAATGCTCCGGATCCGGGTGATGTAAAATGGAATTTTGAAAAATTCCTGATCTCTCCTGCGGGCAGAATTGTGGCAAGATTCCGTTCCGGAACCGAACCGGATAGCAAAGAGGTCACCGAGGAAATCGAGAAAAATCTAAAATAGAGTCGTGTTGTTGGAGTTCCTACAAATGTTCTTTCAAAAAAGCTAATGTGATCGCCCAGGCTTGAGCGGCTGAAGTTTTATGATAAGCCGCTCTTGCGTCACAAAAGAACCCATGCTCTGCTTCAGAAAAGACCAACTCCACATAATTTTTTCCGGAGCTTTTTAGTAATTCGGAGATCGCGGCTATTTGATTTTGTTTTACACTTCTATCCTTTCCCGCCCATACTAAAAGTAATGGGGCTTTCTGTTTGGGGGAATATTCTTCGGAAGTTTGGACGATCCTGGATCCGTAATACGAAACAGCCGCTCTGAATTTATATATCGAATTTGCAAAAAAGGAAACCCATCCACCCAGACAATAACCGATGCTCGCGATCCTATCCGGAATACTTTTTGGATTTGATTTGATCCAATCCAGGACAGCGCTCAGATCTGATTCTAAATTTTCAGGCGTTAGTTGGCTGAAATGAGGTTTTAATGCCATAAAATCTTCGTAACTTCCCGCAAATCCTGGAGGAGCGGTCCTATAATAAAGTTCGGGAGCGACAGCAAGATAGCCTTCCTTTGAAAATCGGACTGCGACATCTTTGATATGATCGTTTACACCGAATGCCTCTTGTAATACTAAAACACAGGGAGAAGGAGAAGAATCCGGATAAGCCACGAATGTTTGCATTTCTCCATGAGCTGTTTTGATTGTAACAGTTTCCGTATTCATCTTCACCTCGGTATAAGCAGGTAGAAAGATCTAATCGTATGAGTCTTTGTCGATCGATTTACAAGCTTATAATGCGTATTTAAGTTCTTTTCTTTTTTTTCCGGATATACAAATTAGTTTCATGTCAGTTCGTATTTTCTGGTCCCTTCTTTTATTCCCTTCTTTTATATTTTCCCAATCTTTTGCTCCCGAGATCTATGAAACAAAAAGTAAGACCAAGGTGGATCTTTCGTCTATCATCGAAAAGGCGAAAGACGCGGATGTGATCATTTTCGGAGAAGAGCATAACGATAAGGTCGGACATGTATGGAAATTAGAGGCTTTCCAAAAATTGGCCTCTACATATTCTACACTTCTTTCTTTGGAAATGTTGGAGAAGGATCAACAGAGATCCGTAGATGAATATTGTAAAGGGGAGATTACTGAAAAGGGATTTTTGAGTTCCGGAAAATTTTGGCCGAATTACCAAACGGATTATCATCCGATGGTATCTTTTGCGAAAGAAAATAAACTTCCTGTCCTTGCGGCTAACGCTCCGAGAAAATACGTGAACCTTGTATCTCACCAAGGTTTGGAATCTTTATACAAGATCAGAACTCCTTTTCTTCCGCCGAGATATACTTATAATTTATTCAGACAAAAAGAATACGAAGAACTTCTCTCGGCAATGATCGCAGAACATACATCTACCGGTTTTTCTCCCGATAAACAAAAATTTATAGATGCACAATATGTTTGGGATGCTTCTATGTCGGATTCTATAGCAGAGGCATATTTTTTATTAAAAAGAAAGATTGTACATGTGAACGGAAGATTTCATTCTGATCGAAGTTTAGGGCTGACATATAGGCTGAAACAAATGGGCCTGAATGTTTTAACCGTCAGTATTTTTCCTTCGGAGGAAGGCAAAAGTTTTCAGGAAGAGGATTGGAAATTGGCTGATTTTCTGGTAATCACCGAAAGAAAACCCGTGCCATAAACACTTTCTTGCTTGTAGGGTACACGGATCTCTCCGACATTAATAGAGATGTTGGAAACCAAGGTCCGCACTCTTACAGAAACTAAGTTCGAATGCCTTTCTTGTGGAACCGTTTCCAGGCTTCCCGAAGGAGTTCCTACAGGGACTGTTTTTAAACTCACTTGTTATCGATGCGGCCAAAAGGCTTTGGTTAAATACGTATCTTCTCCACCTGAAACCTTAGAAGAAAAACAAACTCCCAAAGACGATATGCTGGTCCCCTCTGTTGGAGCTCCAACATATCAGGAAAGGGAACGACCTATCGTTCGTCCTATTCAAAAAGAAGTTCCGCAAGAATCTCCGTTTTTGAGGATCATAGAAGGTCTACAATCCAAATGGGAAACTTGGAAAAAGTTTTGGTCCAAAGATCCCTCGGAAGATCGCCCTTGGTTCCAGAAAGTCAGAACCGAAGCGGAATCACCAACACCCTTCCATCGTCCGATCAAAACTTTGTCCGAAAGACTATTGGAAAAGGGGAGAAGGTTCCAATTTCCAAAGTTCCGTCCGAATATTTGGCTCATTCTAATTCCTTTACCCTTGGCATTGGTGTTCCTGATCTTTTTCTGGATGGGGGTTATTCAAAAGGAAGCGGAAGTCCCGGGTCTATTAAGTATTTTTTATATTCATCAACCCACTATCATATATGATCGGGACGGTAGGAAGGTCTCCGAAATTTTCGGCAAAAAGACCAGCAATTTGGAATGGGAAGCTTATCCCGAAAATCTGAAAAAAATGGTACTCCTTGTGGAGGATCGTAGCTTTTTCTCTCATGGAGGGATACATTATTCTTCCGTGCTCCGTGCGTTCTTCGTAAATATAATCAGTCTTCGATTTAAACAAGGTGCTTCCACAATTACACAGCAGTTGGCTCGAATCCTTCTGAACGACCGCGAAAAAAGTTTGGGAAGAAAGTTGAAAGAGGCCCAGCTTGCTTATGCGCTCGAATCTTCCTTAGATAAGGAAAAGATCCTATTACATTATATGAATAATGTGTATCTGGGACATGGGGCTTTCGGGTTTGCGAGTGCTTCGGAATTTTATTTCGGAAAAAAGCCGAAAGACTTGAATGTGGCGGAGATGATCGTCCTGGCGTCTTTGGCATCCGCTCCTAATCGTTTTTCTCCATTAAAAAATCCTGATCTTTCTTCCGGCAGAGTAGAGGCGATCTTACGATCTCTAGAGAATGACGGCGCATTAAAGGAAGATCTAAGGCCTACGATCCAAGACATCTATCAGGCATTTAACACACGTTCTCCCGGGGAGACAGTGTATGGAAATCGTAAGGATGATTCTCCTTATGTGACCGAACATGTCAGAAAATTCCTCCAGACAATGTATCCGGATACGAATATATATGAAAGCGGAGGATTTTCAGTTTATACCACGATCTCTCAGCCGGTCCAGGCGGAATTGCAGAAAGTTGTCAAAACTCATGTGGAGAATCTCTTAAAGAGCGGACAAGTTAGACGAAATCGACTCACGGAGAACGGTAAAAATGCGGATGTAAACCCATTCCGAAATTTAGTCGCCGAACTTTCTCCCGCGTTGGAATTATTCATAGATACGGATCGATTCGTTACAGGCGGAGACAGCGGACTACAGGCTGCAATCGTTGCAGTGGATCCTCAAACGGGAGACGTTCTTCTATTACACGGGGGAACGGAATTCAAATCGGATAACCAATTCCCAAGAGCTACCGGAATGTATAGACAGACAGGATCAACGATCAAGCCGATCCTTTATTCGGAAGCGATTGATTCCGGGATCGCTAATCCCGCGACACGTATCTTAGATGCACCTTTGATCTATAAAAACTCCGTCTCGAATTGGATGCCTGAAAATATCGGGAACCAATATGACGGTGATATTTCTCTCAGAGTCGCGCTTGCTAAATCCAAAAACACCGCGGCGGTCCAGATTGCCGAAAAACTAGGATTAGGCGAGATCTCGAATGCATTTGAAAGGTTTTTCTTTCCGGAAGAAAAAGTATTAAAGAATAGATTCAGGCGGGATCTTTCTTTAGCATTGGGGTCCTTGGAACTTTCTCCTTTGGAAATGGCTTCCGCCTATTCAGCCTTCGCTAATGATGGAAATATAGTTCGGCCTCATTTGATCGAAAAAGTAGTCGATAGAGCGGGTAACGTTGTTTACCAAAGAAAAGACCAGGACGAATTTAATTTGAAATGGCCGCAAACAAGAAAAGCGATTTCGCCTCCTACCGCAGAGATCATGGTGGATCTATTGCATGGAAGTGCAAACCACGCAGGTGTCCGCAATACCGGTTATAGGGGAGAAGTTGCCGGAAAAACGGGGACCACAAACGATCACAGAGACGCTTGGTTCGTAGGGGTAAGGCCTGGAATTTCTATGGCGGTTTGGTTAGGTTACGATTCTCCCGGTTTCGGAATGGGAAGTTCTGCGTTAGGCGGAACAATTGCAGCTCCTTTATGGGGAACGATCGCAAAACTATTCGACTCTGCGGAATCGGGTGATAAGGAAGAAAGAAAAAAATACCAATACTCGCAACGAGCGGTGAATATGGAAATCTGTCCTGAATCGGGAAAACTCCCTGGGCCGGAATGTCCTAAAAAAACCGGCGAACTATTTCATCCATCTCATCTTCCTGCGGAAACCTGTCCTCTGACCCATAAGTCGGATGCAAAACAGGAGCTTTTGAAGAATGTTTTCTAAAAAAAAGAATACGGCTTCTTTCTTTCTGATATTTTTTTTACTCCCGAGTTTAAGCTTCGCGGTTTCCTACGAAGAAGCTTATGAATTGGAAAAACTTTCTCCCATATTCGCGATCCCGTTATACGAAGAAGTCGTCCGCTCTTCCGGCACAGGTGACTTTAAAAAAACTGCATCTTCCAGGCTCTACTTTTTATACGAAAAATTTAACAAATATATACCCGCCATCCAATATCAAACTAGGGCAGGGAGTCTGA
Organism: Leptospira sp. B5-022; assembly: GCF_000347035.1. Taxonomy (GTDB): domain Bacteria; phylum Spirochaetota; class Leptospiria; order Leptospirales; family Leptospiraceae; genus Leptospira_B; species Leptospira_B cinconiae. Next base: position 65,781 of record NZ_ANIJ01000010.1, on the reverse strand, counting down.
AAAACAAAAAGGGGGAATGGTCTTCTCTTGTAAAAACACTTTCGGATGGATTGGGAGTTACACCGTTCTCCTTATTGGCCGTTATAAATTCCTGTTCTAAGGAAACTCTCGTTTGGGAATCTCCTGAACCCACGGTCCATCCCGAAACAGGTGAGTTGATCCAGCCGACTCCTCCCGATCCTTACAGAGTATTGTCCAAAAAAGAAAATCATTCTTTGATCCGTCTTTGTTACTCTCTTAAAATGAAACAAAGGGATTTTGAAGGATGGGATAACGTATTCTTTTATCTATTCTCGAAAGATGTTCTGACAAGAGACGAGGCACTTCCACTTTGGGTCGGATCTTCTATTCAATCCGGGAAAGGAACACCGTATAGAAGAGTGTTTTTTTCCGGACGATTCAAGGAATTAAGCAACGAATCCAAATCGGATCTGCTATTCTTATACGCGAAGTTTCTCAGACATAACGGGAAATTCGAATCCAGTACAAGATATTTTCTGACAAGCGGGACATACGCTTCTTCCAAACGGGGAAAATGGGAGACTGCAAAAAATCTGCTGATCATGGACCGAAAAAAAGAGGCCTGCACAATGATCGGAGATTCATTCAACGCAGGAGACGAATCCGAAATTTTAATGAAGAAGATCTGCCAGTCAGGTAACTGGGATTGGATACAGGCCTATTTGCCTGCTCTCAAAATTTTAATGAGAGAAAATCCCGATCCGGTATTTGCTTATGCGCTCGAGGGTGGAGGTAGAGAAGCGATCGACTTATTCTTAAAACAAGTCGGTTCCAAAGTTTCCGATAAAGACGACGACTCGGAAGAAGATTCCGAATCGGCTGATATTCTAAATAAACTCATCCCTCCCGAGAATAGAAATAAATTTCCTTTTTGGGATGCTCGCGACAAAGAAGCGGACTTAGTTGTTCCGGACAGAGCAAAATATTTGTGCAAAGTAATACGCAGACCATTTTTCGGAACACCATCGATCCAACCCCAGTTCTGCAAAGAAGTTTCCCCGGGAAGTTTGGAAACATTACTTTCCATCGTGGCGGAAGAAGAGGAAGAAGCAAGTTTCACATTTGCGGATCCTGCTTATCTTCCTCTATCCATAAAATGGATCTGGAAAAACGGATTTGAATCGGAATCGAATGGGGAAACGGCGCCCCCGAAATTTTTGGGCCCTTCTTCCGAGCCCGGTCCTTGGAATTTGGAATATATAGTATATCGTAAAATCCTAAATCGTGCTTACGTTGAGATCCGCTTGAAAGACAAATATTTTGTGGTTTCCGTGAAACCTTCGTACGTTGTTTGGAACAAGAATTAAGGTTTTGTAAAGAATCCTTCGGGCGACTCCCTCGCTTTGCTCGGGCCGCGCTCTACGCTTCAATCAGCAAAGCGCCATAAACGGCGCATTGCCGGATTTCCGCTGCGATCGCTGTCGCGTGCTAGAAGTTTAGAGAAGTTATGTGTTATATGGAAAGGTAAGGGATATCGGAAGGATTAGCTCATAGTCATGCTTTTGCCCAAGGAGCAAAATGTTCTAAATTTGACATTTTTACCATTTCGTTCTCATGAAATGATGATTTTGTTAGTCTTAGCTTATCCTTTTTCATCGATAAAGGTTTCTTTTCTGGTAAAGTGGAAATAATTGAAAAAATTAATTCTGCCAACTGCCTTCTTTTTTCATCATCTACGTAAAAAAGTTCATAATGACGATCGGAATAGAATGCATTTATTTTCGGACGAGTATTAGGATTATGACGGATATTTAATTTTAGGTTATAAAGACTTTGGGCTTCAATATCTACATAATATAAATGCTGAAGCGTATCCCTCGCGGAAGCGGCGTAGATGAACGTTATTAATTCGATTTCATTGACAAAATTTTCTGTAATACCTTCATTCTTTACAATAAAAACTGAGAGATTATCATCTTTAGGAGAAAGGTCCTTAATTGCTTTCCCTAATGCTTCTTCTTTATTTGAAACATATTCTTCAAAGATCCAATGTCCTTTATGGAGAAGAAATCTAAAGACAGATTTATGTTTAAAATTCTTCCATTGTTTGTTGAACAACAGTTTTGATATAATTATTTGGGGTATTTTCAAGAATTTTTCGAAGTGCATCTTTTCTGTTATTTTCATCTATGGCATACCACTTGCCAATGGCTTCGATCAAATAATATCGTATATATTTGCCCAATTTTTCATCCAAAGCATATTGCATTGTTTTTTCAAAATAATCTACCGGATGCCTGGACAATGCAGATATTATTATATCCAATTCTTTTTCACTTTTATAAGTGCTCAACATATTTATGCAATAATTATACGTTGAATCATTGTAAATAGCGTTAGACAACACTTGATGAATTACTGCGCCGGAAGCATTTGCTGAGTCTTCAACAAGGGTTGCTATTTCCTTTTCTGAAAGGGGAGATGCGCTGACGCTCTCTTCGCAAATTGACCCTAAAACATTAACAAGACTTGTTGAAAGATTTTTTATTGACGACGAAAATTCTTGAACTTCCTTCTTCCATTCCTTTACTGGAGTGAAGGGTATTGTGATTTTATTTTTATTTAATGTGGTTGCTTGCATATTTATTAAATTCTCCAATCTTATCGACGAATTTACGAATAGACTTATCTTTATTATCTGATTTCTCTATAAATCGATCTTCGAAGTTAAAATTTACCCTATCCCCAGAAACTGAATCGATCGCATAATTAATCAGTATGTCATGTTCTTTCTTTATTCTATAGAGAAATTCTGAATGATTAACGTTATCCTTTACATTTAGCTCTTTATAGCTTTCTTCGAGAATCTTCTTTATTGAATTCTTCTTAGATTCCGGTAAGGTTAAATGTAAATTGTATCCTATTGCTGTAATCGGAGTATGCGGCAATATTTTAAAGAGTTGAATCAAAAAATTGAACTTACTACTATTAAATCTTTCTAAATTATTAACATTTTGTATTCTAATTATATTTTGAGATACGAAAAAATATACCTGAAGATCTTTCAGGAGAAACCTTAGCTGCCTTGATAGATAATCAAATTCTGCTAAAATTTCACCGCTGTATATATTCTTTTTCTTCATCCAATCGGGATTAAAGAGGCCCAGATTGAACGAGCCTATTAGCACAACATCTTCATATAATATTTGCATAAGAGTAAAGTCGAAAGCTTAACATTTGATGGGATCTCTATTAAGAGTTATGCGACATTATAAATATGATTTAAATAAATACAATATAAGCTACTAAAATTTCCATAAATATTTAAACGTTAAATGATTTAACTATTACTTTACACATCTAAAAACCAAATAATTCCAATGCTCTATTCCGGATAATTGAGAAAGTTTATCGGATTCGCCGTTACGCAGTCTCGCGTCCTGCTCGACTGGGCTCCACGGCGTCTTGCTCGCGCCTTCGTCCATCCATGGACTCGGCACGCGTTTGCTTACGCTCTCTACGGATCGCTGCAAACGCTTTCGCTCGCAAGCTTCGAATCCTTCCGGACTTTTTTGTTTATTAGAATTTAATTGTGATGGAAAAGGGAGAAACTTTTTTGGGCAGGGAAGGATTCGAACCTTCGAAGGCTGGGCCAGCAGATTTACAGTCTGCCCTCGTTGACCGCTTGAGTACCTACCCGTTGTTGAGAGCCATTATTTTTGCTCAGGGTGGCTGGTCAATCTTATTCGGAAAATGAACGAGCTGCCTATAGGAATCGAACCCACAACCGGCTGATTACAAATCAGCTGCTCTACCAATTGAGCTAAGGCAGCGTTCAGAGACAGTTTTCGAAACCATTTTGTCGGGTCAATCGATTAAAAAGGATTTTCTCCTACTTTCGAGTATTGTCTTTTGGACAGATGCCTCTTTTTCTGATCAATACCGGAATGACTCTTTCTATCCTTTTTTTTTATACGGGATACTGGTTTCGCTTTCGGAACAATCGACTTCATCGTATTTTTAATTCAGGTGGAATTCTTTTCAATTTGGGGACCGCCGTTTACCTGCTCGGGTTAAAGTATTTGGCGGAAGGAATTGAGCAGGCAGGTTTGATCGCAATTGTAGATAGACTATACATAGACATTCATAGGGCGGTCGCGGCTTTTACCTTGATCTTAATGTTACTCATGGGTTGGTCCGGACTTACTAGAAAAAAAGAATTCCATAGGAAGCTTCATTTTATTTTTCTACCATTATACACACTCGTTTATCTATCGGGACTGTTTTTGTTCCGTTCGAATTAATACGGAGCCTTTGCAACCATGGAAGACACCAAAGAAATCAAAATATTCGCAAATAATATCCGCAAAAACGTGATTAAAATGGTCACTGCGGCTAAATCCGGTCACCCGGGAGGTCCTCTGGGACTTGCGGATATCTACGCAGTATTATACAAAAAGGTCCTAAATCACAAACCTTCCGATCCGGATTGGGAAGATAGAGACAGGCTTATCCTTTCCAATGGTCACGTATGTGCAGTACGTTATGCTGCTATGGCCCAAGCGGGATTTTTTCCCGAATCCGAACTTCTTACCTTTCGGAACATAAACTCCAAACTACAAGGACATCCTTCCACCCGCTACTTAAAAGGGATCGAAAGTTCCTCCGGGTCCTTAGGCCAAGGACTTTCCGTTGCCGTCGGGATCGCTTTAGGAGCGAGACTTTCTAAAAAAGATTACAAAGTATATGCATGTATTTCCGACGGAGAATGTGGAGAAGGAATGACTTGGGAAGCGGCACAATCGGCTGCCCATTATAAGACCGATAACCTGATCGCTTTTATGGATAAAAACGGAATACAGATCGACGGATTCACAAAAGACGTAATGAATCTGGAGCCTCTCAACAAAAAGTTTGCCGCTTTCGGTTGGAACGTTTTAGAAGCGGACGGTCATAATATCGACTCCATTATCACCGCCTTTGAAAAAGCAAAGTCCCATAAAGGTTCTCCCACGATTATTCTTTTCGAAACCGTACTCGGCAAAGGTGTCTCCTTTATGGAAAATAATCCTGGATGGCATGGAACTCCTCCAAATGCGGAACAAGAAAAGAAAGCATTGGAAGAATTAGAGCAAGTAACCGCTTAATCCTCTCGGGTTAGAGAAAGAAATTTTCTAACCTGAATATTTCTCTTAGCATAACAAAAGTCTCATTCGATTTTTCCGATCACTTAAACAAGTGCGTTCGAAAAAGATGGAAGACATAGTTTACTTATTGTACTCATCCTTTTTTGTTTGGATCTTTCAGATCCGAATTGACTTTCGTTTTTGAAATTGGATTTTATAGATATGCAATCCTCCGATTCTTCTTTCGGTATAGTTCCCTTTCCCCCGGATAAGATCGAGGACAAGTTTTATCAGTTGGAGTTTTCTTCTCTTCAGGATAAATCCAGGATCATAAAAGAGATCGCAAGTATGATCCCTTGGCAGGTTCGAATACAAGATATTGCGGACGAACTCAAAGATCCGACTCTTAGAGTATTTGCTCGTTCGGTTAGTGCTGCCGTTCATTCGGAAAGGATCGGTTACCGTTATTCTATCTTAGCGGAGAAGGGACATCCGAATCATTACGACGATCTGGAAGAGGGTGTATTCCTTCTTTCTTCCGTGATCGATTCGGATCTATCTTATCTAGAGTTCAGGACGTATCTGGACAAGATTGCTATCCGGGTCGAAGAGCTGGTGGATTTGAACGAGGACCTTGCTTCCGACGAGGTTAAGGTGCATTTTTTAACCAGAGTACTCTCCCAGGAAGAAGGTTTCGGCGGAAATCACGACCAATACGAGGACCCGAACAATTCGTATCTTCACAAAGTATTCTCTTCCAAAAAAGGGATCCCGATCTCTCTTTCCGTTATTTATCTATTAGTGGCTCATAGATTGCAGCTCCCCTTATACGGGGTCAATATGCCTCTGCATTTTCTCTTACATTTCGAATCTTCCGAATTCCAAACCTATATAGATTCTTATCATGGCGGGGTGATGTTGGATCGTTCTACCTGTATTCGTTTTCTAAAAGCGAACGGTTTTCAGGCACACGAAAGATATTTCACTCATGCGAGCAGTTTGACAATTCTTAAAAGAATGTTCCGTAACCTCATCCACATCTACCGCAAAAAGGAAGACAGGGATATGGAAAAGATCCTTTCCCGTCATCTTCTCGCCCTGGACAATAAATGGAAACCTTGACCATAATTTGGTCCCGAACTTCTCCCCTCGCGTCCTTTACTGCTTGAGCCGAAAATTCGTTTCTAAATACTGTCGTAACAGGAAACCCGCGTGAAAGCAAAAGGATTGAAGGATCTCTTAGTCCGTAAGTTCGATAAAAAACTAAAAGATATCATAGACGAAGATCTACGAATTCTGGCCGAGATTAAAGAATATACGATCCGTTCCGGAGGAAAGAGGATCCGACCTATTCTACATTATTGCCTTTGTAAGATCCTGGGCTATAAGGGAGAAAAATATTCCGATGTGGGTGCGATTGCGGAGCTTATCCATGCTGCGAGCCTTCTTCATGACGACGTGGTGGACGAGGCCCAGACCAGAAGGGGAATCCCTAGTGTTCCTTCAAAATTCGGGAACAAAACTTCTATCTTGGCCGGAGATTATCTTCTTGCATGCGGGATAGATCATCTCAATAGTTTGGGCTCTCCGGATCTTATGGATCTGTTTACAACCGTTATTAAAGATCTTTCCGTAAGCGAACTCATTCAAATGGAATGGGAAAAAAATCCCAAAATTACATTAGATATCTATAATAAAGTAGTTTATGGAAAGACCGCATCCTTATTCGGAGCGGTATCGGAAGCGGCGGGGATATTGGCGGAAGTTCCCAAGAAGACCAGAAAAAAACTACATGAGTTCGGGATCCGCTTAGGTTCTTTATTCCAAAAACAGGATGATGCGATCGATTATTTCCAAGCCGGAAATCAAACCGGAAAAATCCCTTTAAAAGATTTTCGAAACGGTTTATATACTTATCCGATCCTAAAACTATTGGAAATTGCGGACAAAAACGACAAAAAACTGGCTCATTCCTTGTTTGCTAAGGAGGAAAGGAATTCGGACGACGATCTGGTCATTCTATCCTTATTGAATAGATATAATATTCGAAAAAGTTTAAATGAAGAATTTGTTGCCGATGTCGAAGGCCTGTTAAACTTCTTAAAATCCTTTCCCGAGTCCAGTGAAGGCGCTTTGGTTGAAGAACAATTCCGCAAATTGATGGAAGTGTAATCTTTCAGAAAGAAGCGGATATCGTTCTTCTTAACTTTCTCAAAAAAAGCCGCAGTGGTCTGCGGCTTTTTTATCTTACGTTTAACTTTCGATTACTGACCGGTAGTGGAAGATGAACCGGACGGGATAGCGTTACTTGTACAGTTAATATCACCTTTGATCGAAACGGTAGGACCGCTTGCAGTATTCGTATTATAACATTTTAAACCGTCTTGCGTATAACACATACTGGAAGAAGTCGCAGAGGTACAATTGATAAAGTCCGTAGTATAACATTGAGTCAAAGCAAGACCTGCGGATCCGGTTGTTACTTTATTGCCGACTAGGTCCAAAGTAACCGTCAGATAGGAAAGAGCCTGGGTGCTGGAAGTTCCCGTATCCACAGGCACTCCGCTTCCTCCCCAGAAAATTTTTCCGTAGTTTGCTACCACAGGCGCTACTCCCAAAGCAGGAAGACCGGAGAAAGAGAAACCTTGTTGAGCGTCCACTGTTCCTTGGTTTTGGGTCGCATCATAAACGAATTTCAAGGTTACGAATGCTCCCGTAGTAAAATACATCCTGGAGTTGATCGTGAATAAGTTCGTAGTGGAACCTGTGCTTGTAGTAGTTCCGGTTGTCGTTCCGCTGCCGGAACTGGAATAAGGAGTTGCTGTTCCACAATTGGATGTTTTGTCCTTATCGATCTCTCCCTGGATTGGGAATGTGGAACCGTCTGTTCCGGTAACCGTAAGATCTACTTTATTCGTATCGCCCGTATTACAAGATACGAGCACTGCGACCGTGGCGATTAGGCCGACTAATACCGGGAACATTTTGGAAATATAAGTTTTGGAGAACGCCATAATTCTAATATCTATCTTCGGAAAATCATGGTCAAGAATGAAATCTTGGGAACGAAAACTCGACCTGTTGGTCCATAAGACCGGAAAACCCCTCTAAAGGTTCCGCCATTGAGTTGACGTAGCTCTAATTTTGGTTTTCGATCGTCCTTCTGATGAATGTAAGGGCCGAATCTTATTCCGATTATAAACCGGGTGTTTTAGAAAAATGGGGCATCCAAGTTCTCCGGAATTATGTCAATGGAGAAAAAGAAGCGGAAAGAACACTGGGACCAAGTCCCGACTTCTTTCCTAAAAGTACTCGGATTATTTACTGGGCTTCCTTCTTGGGATTGCAGATCGGATTTTGGACCACTTATTTTATTATCTTAGTGGAGAAACTTTTTCCGGAGTCTCCCGAAACATTCTCTCCCGAGTTTATAGAAAAGTGGAGTTATGCCGGAGCAGCGCTTGCCATCGGGACCATAATAGAATTTTATTTACTCTATAAATTAGGATTATGGGCCGCATATAAACTCACAAAACTTTCCGGGATCCCACTGGAAGAAGATCCGGATCTTGTTACCGGAAACGCAAATTTACTTTCCAGAATGGCCCTGGAAATCCCGGACCCGGATCTAAAACTATTAGGAATAGATCCGTTACGACTCACGGACAAAAGAAGTTTACTTATAAGAACGTTCTTTTATAAGACGAAGGTATTACTTTCCAACCTGATCGCAAAGATCGTACTCAGAAAAATTTTAGCAAGAAACTCTCTGAGAGTCTACGCGGACTATATTGCGGCACCTATCACTGCGATCTGGGACGGAGTAGTCATGTATCTAATCTTAAAAGAACTCAGGATTAGGCTACTCTCTCGAATCATAGCAAAAGAAGTTACGGACGAAATATTAAAGAATACGGATAGACTCAGTAAAGAAGCAAAGGTCGCATTTTTGGCTGCAGTCGGGAATTCGGTCGTATTCACACAAAGATTTCATCCCAACTTGGAATATATGCTGATCAAAATGCACAAAGGATTCGGTTTGAATTCTCAGAACGGATCATTGGATGATCTGGATACATTCGGAAGTTTGGTCTCCCAATTATCTAAAGAAGAAAGGAAAGCTTGCTTAAGATTATTATGTATCGCGTGTTCCTTCGACGGAAAACTGTCTTCTTTCGAAACAAAACATATCAAACGAATATTGAAAGAAGAAGCAAAAGAGAATTTGGACTCTATTCGAATTCTTTCCGAGTACATCCGAAAAGGAAATTTAGAAGCTTGCAGAGAAAGGAGTCGATTATTTTCCTAGAAGACGGACTAAACTAATCGATTTAGTTAGGGGAGAATTCGAGTTTGAAAATCCATCACTATGACTCAATTCCGGATGTAAAGGAGATTGGAGACGGAATTTTTAAAACGGAGATCCCTCAACCGTTTTATGCGCCCAATAATATTTATATTCTTCCGGATGGCGAACCTGCACTTATAGATTCAGGCTATCTTGCCAATTTGGGGATGCTCCAAAGAGCTCTCAGAAAGATCGGGCTCAGTCTGAATAAAATCAAACATATCTTCTATACTCATAATCATTTGGATCATCTCAGCGCGGTTCTCATGATCCGTTATTATACGGACGCGAAATTATACGCAATGAAAGGAATGGCCTCAGGTATCGGAAATTATCTGGAACATGTGGAAATGTTCAACAGAGCATCCAAACGATTGGTCTACAAAGGACATAGGGTTCCGGAAGATCGTAAAAGAGAACTAGCAAGGATAGAAGAAGGGAACCTAAACTTAAGAAATACATTAAGCAGAGGAACTCGTATCGATCCTATCTTAAAATTCGATATAGAATTAGTCGAAGGGGACGTGATCCATGCAGGCGGGAGAGATATCGGATTCCTACATACTCCGGGTCATAATCTTTGGCATCTTACTCCTTATATCCTGGAAGAGAATATATTTTTCACAGGGGATTTGGTCTTACAAAATATCTCTTCTATTTACGCGGAGATAGACGGGAATCTGGAAGAATACTATCGTTCTTTAGAGAGGATCTCTAAGATGAGCATTCGCAGGTTATTGCCGGCCCATGGACCGGAACCCGAGTCCCCTCAAAAGGCAATTAAACTTCTACATAAAACGTTGCAGATCTTGGAAAGAGGTGTGATCCGCAGACTTAAGGAGAAAGAATACGATCTTTCCGCTTTAACTTTAGAAGCGATGGGAGAGAAGGTGGCTAATTCAGGATATTATAATACTGCGATGGCGATCTTACATTCTATGGTCCGTAAGTTTATAGATAAGGGCTGGGTGGAAATTATAGAAACCGAACCGCCTTACGAGACATACCGCTGGATTGCTGGTCAAGAGTCACAGAGTTAGAGGAGTCACAGTGTTTTTTCGCACAGAGTCACAAGGGCACAGAGAGGTTCTTCAATAAATGACTCTTAACTATACTACGTGTCTTAGTGCCTCTGTGTGAACCATCTCTATGTCTCTCTTAGCCTTTGTGTCTCAAACCTCGGGGATCACTTCTCCGAAAAAGCGTGTTTCTTTGATCTTCAAGTTGTAAGCCTTGATAAACAAAAGTTCCAGATTGATCACATCTTCTCTATTGTATTTCAAAAGAAGATCTAACGCGTCTTGGTCGTCGTACTGAACATACTGCCACCATAATCGTACTGCATCCGCACCGTTTACTTCGTAAGGAAGATCTCTTTTGATCCCTAAAGCTTTTTCACATCCTTTCAGACCACCTTTGATCCCGAGGCTGCGAAGGATGTACATTATATCCAAATGGCGGTTCCTAAATTTTCTTCCGAATTCTTTTTCTAAAAAAGGGACATCGAATGCAGCTCCGTTATAAGTCACAAAAACTTGGGACGAAGAAAGTTCTTCCGGAAAATCATCCATATTCCTTCCTCGTAAATATGTTTTGAAATTGTTACCGTCGTAGGTCCCCACAACGGTAACAAAATCCCCACTGCCTAATCCGGAGGTTTCAATGTCCAAGTAGAGAAGATTATCTCGAATAATCGGGAATAATCTCCATTTTTGTTGGTTGGGTAGGGCAAAGAAAAAGTAATCCCAGTTCTTTCTGTCCATTTCCTTTCTGGAAAAATCCAGAGAGTCCAAAAGTAATCTGGAATGCATGTCTGAAGGGGACTTTACTTTTTCTTTAAGTATTTCTCTGAATTGTTCCCAATAAAGAATTCCTTGGTCCCAGAGTTTTCCTTCTTCGATCACGTCGATTCCGGGGAGATGGCAGAATGTGTGTTCTAACAATGATCCCCCTGGAAGTTAACCGCTAATTTTGAAAGATACCTTCTTTCCGACAAAGAAGAATAACGTGAATAATAAAATAGTATATAGATAAAATGGAAGATTTCCCCATTCCGAATAGAAGGTATTTCCACCTTCTTTCAATTTTGTTGCGGGAAGTAAAAAGGACCTTGTATCCTTTTCTCCGTATCTGGTCGGATGGTTTAAACTTCTGCCATACGGATCCACTGCGAATGAAATTCCTGTGACCGCTGGACGCACCAGAGTAAGTCCGAATTCTATCGCTCTAAATCGGACAGCTCCTCCATGTTGCCAAGCTTCCACCTCGGAAGAGAACCAGGAATCATTAGTCGGATTTACAAAAAACGTAAATGTATCCTTGGATGCGAATTTTAGGGAGTCTCTGACAAGATAAGAAAACATCGCTTCGTAACAGATCAAAGGTAGGATCTGGTAGGAAACTTTCTCCACTTTGCCGGAGCCTGTTAAAATTGGACGGAAATGATCGGGATTTTGGATCAAAGGAGTTTCTTCTTCCGTTGGAAAGGAGGGAACTCTTTCTCTTTTTAAGGAGCGATTTCCGATCAATGGTCTAGGATCTCCTCCTGTGATATAAAAGGATGTTTCCTTAAACAGCTTTCTTAAAAATGGAAACGTCGATTCGAAAGGAATATATTCCCCGAAAGCGAGTAATCTTCGTTTGTCATAACGGATCACTTCTCCATTGGAAGACGAAAGAAGTGTGACCTGGTTTTTTAAACCTTCCGGGAATCGATTCAGCTCATTGTATAAAATATCGGCGCCGGTTTTGTACGTTAGATACATTAGGGCCCCATGGAATGTGGACGAATATACTCCTTGTACCGAATTTTCGTTCGGTATGGTTCCATGAAACGGGACTGCGGACTCCGGCAAAAATAAAAGATCGGGAGGAGGGGAGGTTCCCAAAGAAGAGCGAAGGCCTAACTCTAGGCTAGTGCTGATTGTCTGTCCTACGAATTCAGGATTTTCGGCCAGTTCCCTTTTGCCCGGCGATGTATTCGGTTGTATTAAGACTCCCGAAAGTTTTAGGACATCGTTCTCGATCGCAGGAGTGGAATTCGGAACACTATAATCCGGAGCGGAATAGAGTCGAAAACTTCCCAAGGTCCAAACAATTCCAAAAATGATAATGCCTACGATCCCGTACTGTTTTAAAGAATTGTTCCTAAACAATGTTAAGGATGAACTTCCTAAAAGTAGAAAAAATCCCACTCCGAATACACCTGTCCAAGATGCGATTTGGGAAAAAGATAGATTTCCTTCCGCTAAATTTCCCCAGTACCAAGGAAACAGTTGAGGAATTGCGAGATCGGATAAAACTCCCCAAACAGGAAAAATCGCCCAGCCGAATAGTGTAGTCTTGTCCGGGGAGTTAATGTGTTTATTATATAAGAATAAACTAAAATTCCATCCCAAATAAAAAACGATCAGTTTGCAATGGGAGAAAATCCCATACACTAAAAACAATGTCCAAGAAACTATAGCACCCGCTCCCGAAATTGCGGAAATAGAGGATGGGATCCAATAAAATACGATCAAATTAATGATCTGGGAAAGACCCAAAAGCCAGAAGATCGCCGACTTAAGTTCCCATTTTCTTAATTCCAAAAATAGAATATAGGTGCAGAACGCCGAGAGCCCTCCTGCGGGAAAAAACTCGAAGGGCTCCATTCCGAAAAGAATTCCGGACGCAATCCCGATCAGGCACAAAAAGGGGCGGATCGGATTTCTGGAAAACCGGATCATTTACCTTGCAATCGTCGTTGGTCTTCTTCCAAGGCTTTTCTTCTCGCGTAAGCCTCTGCTTCTTCTTGGCCTAGGATCTTAACTCTGATCTCGTTCAGGGCCTTTTCCTTCTCTTCCGGTCTCGCTGTTGGATGAGATTTTATCCAGGCTTGTTCTTCTTGAGCGGTTTGCTCTTCCTTCTTCTTTTCCGTTTCAATTTCTTTTAGGACTTTTTCAATCCGATCTGCTCCGTCCTTTCCGAAATATTTTTCCCGAATTGCACGCACTTGAGGATCTTTTTCCGCGGCGGATAATTTGTTGAGGTCAGCTTCTTTAAAATAAAGTTCGGTTTCGTATTTATTGAACTTAGGCTCTCTTTTGTTGATTGTATTATAATAATTTCCGTAAACGCTCTTACGATATTCTTCGTATCTCGCAAGTTTTTTGTCTCCCGGAAGATTTTTGACCTCGTTTAAAAATTGGTCATATCCGAATTGGAAATCCTTTTCCGCTTCTTCCAATCCGAAGATCAATTTTGCATCCTGGTCGGAAAAGATCTCTCTTCTTTTTTTCTTTATGATTTCGTAAATTTCTTCCTGGCTTTTTCCCCTAGGCTGCTCGAACTCTCTTAAGACGATCTCATAGGAAAGATACTTTCTGAACAAACCGACAAGTCTTTCTCCATCCGCTCCCGGATATTGTTCCAAGATAAACGCTTTTACTATTTCATTACATTGTTCAGGAGTATAATCTGTAGGACATTTTCTTCTCAATTCCCAAAGAGAAGATACCAGATCTAATTCTCCATTCGCGGCGTATTTTAAGATCTCATCATAACTTAACCATTCTCCGTCCTTATACAATTCGCGAGAGGTCGCCATGATCTCCGGATTGATGATCCATTCTCCGTTCTCGTTTTGGGTCACAGTAAAACCTGGAGAATCGTCTCCGTCAAAGCCGAAGTCTCTACCCACTGAACCGGGTTCCCAGAGAAGGAATACGATCAATACGATAAGGAATAAAAAACCAGAGGCAAAAAGCCAGATTTTGGGGGGGATTTCTTTTAAACGTTCTAACATTTGAAATATTTACCGGTTGGAAAGCATTGAAGCTATTGATCGGGTGCGAGAAGGCAAGAGTTTTTACGGAAAATAAATTGGCGATTCAGGTCCTTTTTTAAATGATTCCTTCATGTCTCTTCCTATTCTTTTTTATCCGGAAGGAACCGTTGGTGCTTCGGAAATTTTCTCCTATTTCCGGAACTTAGATATAAGATCGTATCCTGCCAAATCTCCGGAAGAGATCGAAATATTTAAACCTACAATTTTGATCGCAAACACTAGGCTCAAGGTAAATCGAGAAACTTGCCTCAAGTTCCCTAGTGTCAAAATTTTTGCGACAGTGAGTTCCGGAACGGACCATGTGAATTTTTCGGATCTGAAAAAAGAATCCCGTGTTTTCATCAATTCTCCGGGAAGTAACGCGGGTTCCGTTGCGGAATATTGTTGGGTCTCACTGCTTCATTTTTTTTCGGAAGAAAAATTGAGAAAGAAAAATGTGGGTATCATCGGCTTCGGAAATACAGGGAAGAAGTTCGCAAAAATTTTAGAAGAAAAGAGAGTCCCCCATATCTATAACGATCCATTCATAAAGGATCGTTCCCAACCTATAGATGAGATATTAAAATGCCAAATAGTTAGTCTTCATGTTCCTCTTACTTTCGATGGTCCTTATCCAACTGTGAACTTGCTGGATAAAGATAAAGTTTCCAAATTGAAAGAAGGTACACTTCTTCTAAACACGAGTAGAGGAGAAGTCTGGTCCGAGGAAACTTTCCAAACTATTTTGGACAGAAAAGACCTATACAAAGTGATGGATGTGTTTTCTCCGGAGCCTCCTAAAGGAAAAATTGCGGAACAAATGGCGGATTTGGAAAATTCGATCTTTACTCCTCATATCGCAGGGTATAGCCAACTGGGAAGATTACTCGGGACATATAGGCTTGCGGAGAAATTATGTATTTTATATAAAGAGAATCCTCTTCCCCCACTTTCCGAATTTTTACAACCGAATCAACCGATCTCTACGGAAACTTTTTTAAAAGAAGAGGACCGGAATTTGAGAGAATCCTGGAAAAATCAGGACTGGGAGTATTTTGAAAGAAGAAGAAATTCTTACCCGGCTAGAAAAGATTTGGGACTTGCGGATCTATATTAGATAATTCTAAAATTTAACCCGCGGGCTTCGGAGGGGGATCTATTATTTTACCAAAGCTTTTTCGCCGGGGAACAAAAGGTATTTAGGTCTTGTCTTAGCTAAAATATCATCTATCACGAAAACTTCTCGTGTTCCTCTTTTTCTTTCAAAGGGAGCCTCGTATAAAAATCCTAAAAATACAAGCTCCGAATTTTTATGAGTAACAAGATCATCTTGCCTTACTTTACGTGTGATGTCCAAAGTAAGGACCTTCCAACCTGAAAAATTAAAGTGTGTAAGCAGGATCTTTTTCTGATCCAAACTGGAATCCCTGACTAAAATAAAAAGAGAACCTCCGCCGTCGTTTGCATACACATGGAACTTGAACTCTTTTACGAATTCTTGAGAAGACCATGGCTTCTTGAATAAGATCTGGAAAGATTGGTTTTTTTCCGCGCTGAGTTCCACATACAAAGATTTTTCGGATTCCCTTTCGGGAGTCCTAAACACGGTTGAGATCCTTACTTCCGGACTAAAATCAGGACCTAGTTTTGCTTTTACGTTATCTTCTCCGAAGATCTCTGTTTCGAAATCTTGGACCACGGATTCTTTATAAATTCCGGAAAGATCCTTGGATAAGATCGAGCCGGATAAGATAAAAATTCCGGTCCATATAAACAGGGAAAAAAATCGCAAAAAATGAGTTTGGATCTTTTTCCGGCTCATGTTTTTTATTTCGGTCAGATCTTCAAAAATAACTACTATCTCCTTTTTTTTCCTGGGATCTATTTCTCTAAAAACTTGATGGTGTTTCCGTCTTTCTAAGAATCAGTTCTATGGATCCTTCGGAAGATTCTTATTTCCCGACCCAATTAGAATTCGGAGAGGCATTCCGTTCCGCTTTTCATGAATTTTTCGGAGATGAGAAAGATTTACAGTACGAATTATACGATTTAAAGTCGGTAGGATCCGGGCCCAAGGCAAATTGGGCGACCTTTTCCATTCGAAATCCGTTGGGTGGTAGATCTCTAGTATTTAGATTCGATCCTGATTCAGGTTCCTTCTATGCTATGTTAAAAGTGCAGGTCATTCCTGGGGAAGAAGATTGGAGCCTCGATTCTCTTTTTCAGAAAAAAGGTTTTTCAGAGGTGGGCTCAGCAGAGGTACAAAATACAGCGGGAGAATGGCTATTTCATTCCTTAGCAAGGCATTATTTAGGGACAATATTCAGCCATTGTCCTCGCATTCTCGAGCCTGATTATAAGTTGGAACCCTAAACTATCTGACACAAAGCCTAAAAAATTCGACATAATCGAACGATCCATATCCCAAAAAAAGAAGGGAAAGATCTCTAGGCAATTTGTTATTAAGTAAAAGGCCCAAGACATGAAAAGGTTCGTTCTCTTACTCAGTATCTTACAGATCTTATATTGCAACCAAGCAAAGGAAGTGAATATAGACGCTTCTCAGTCCTTAGTGGGCCTTTCCTTGGACCTGACATTATCCAACCAACTCCAACCGCCTGATAACGGCGTTGAGTTTGCGGCTGTCGGTTTAGCTTGCTCTTTATGGACTAGTATTGACGGAGTTACTTGGGCTGTGAATACGGGGTCCTCTGTTTTTCCGGATTGTTCTGGAGGGAACTTATATTCGATTGCTTATGGCAATGGATTGTTTGTGGCAGTAGGAACGCTTAGTGGTGATTTTACATCCAGAACAAATAACTGCGGACTTTGGACCAGTCCTGATGCGGTAACATGGTCTCGGATTCCTTGTCCGAATTCGGTTACATACCCAGCTCAAGGAAATCTTCCACTACGCTTCATCACTTATGGTTCCGTAGGCGGAGTGAATAAATTCATCGCGGTAGGTTCTAAATTTGTGTACTCTTCCGGCGAAAAATTATACACGATCCAAAGTTCGGACGGAGTTTCGTGGACTGTACTTGAAACTATCGCAGGAGTAGATTACGGGTCTGTTGACGCTTCTTGTATACCTGCAATTTATAATAATACATTGTATTGTTCCATGGAAGTGGGATCCTATACAGCTATTTTAAGATATAATCCCGCCGCCTCCATCAACGCTTTGGAATCATTTCCTCCGGGAGGAAGTTCCGTAGAGTCGATGGTATGGAATCCTCCGACAGCTTCTCCTTATGAGATGACTACATTTCAGTTTTTCAGATCCCGCTCAAATAATCTCTATTTGGTGGGGACTAGAGCAGCCGATTCCGTATCTGTGAGTTCCAAAATGAATCCGAGCGGTACATGGCCTGCTTCTGTCGCAACAGGTTTTGGAACAAATAGCAGGCCGAACGGATTCGCAAGCGACGAATCAGGAAATATTTACACTTTTGGAAAATCTTGCAAATGGGCCTATTCCTCTAACCAAGGAAGTTCTTGGACTTCGATTAACACATTGGGTGCCTGTGGAACTACTAGTCCTTTTGAGGAATGGATGTCTGCGACTTATAGCTCAAAACTAAATAGGCTCGTGGTGGTTGGAGACTCAGGTTCCATCGGGACTGCTGGAATTTCACCGACTCTAAGTTCGGATTGGACATACTTGCAAGTTTCAGGTATCACTCTTCAAATTACTTCTGTCACAAGCAAATCCAAGTAAGCTCTTGCAAAACCTAGATCCAAAATAAATCTGGGAAGTGTATGGACCCAATTCTAATCATAGTGATCGTATCCGGATTTATCGTCGGGATCATCTACGGACTCTGGATCAAAAAAAGACATAAGAGCCTGTCCCAAAAGGTCCAGGCTCTTGAAGCCCGCACAGCGGACTATAAAGAATTAAAATAATCTAATCCTTGAGTATAGATCCCTTACTTGAGGGACTCTAAAAAAAATCCGAAAATTGACCGTCCTGCATTCTTCATTTGTTATCTAATAAATAGAGATGAAGAATCAAAAATTCAGATTAAGACTTTGGAAATTCTATCGGATCATCAGACCGCTGATGGCTATCTTGATCTCTTTAGCATTCTTACTTGTCAGCATTTATCTTCCGATCAAGGTTTGAACCTTTCGAAAGACCTCGATTCAAAACGAACCTTAAATTTCGCAGTTTTCCTGAGGAAGAAATAACATAGACTTAAAGAATACTTTCAGGATTTCTCTACCTACGGTTTGCAGAGCCCTCTTATTGGAAATATCGGATTGGATCTGTAGTCCGTCAAAAAGAGCAAGTAATGTCCTGGCAGAAAGTTCGGGAGAAAGATCGACTCGGATCTTGCCGATTTCCTGTGATTCCCTAATTGTCTTAGCGAAAAGTTTTTCCAAAGAATCATAAAAACTTAATATTTCTTTTTCCATCGCTCCGCAAGCGGTGGCTTCCGCAAATAAACGCGGACTACAATTCCCTTCTACCGCCAAACGATTCGCGAGTCTTTCTAAGTATTCCACCAGCCTGAGGTGGGGAGGGAGGGCCATTACTTCCGGATCTTCGAACCCGAATCTTTCCCAAGATAGAAAATTTTGGATCAGAGTGTCTCTGATCTCCTCTTTGCTCTCGAAATGGAAATAGATCCCACCTTTGGTCAATCCTGCCGCATCCGCAATATCCTGAACGGAGGTCCTTTCGAAACCCTTACTAAAGAAACAGTGCATAGCCGCCTGAAGGATGGATTCCTTTCGGACTTCCTCCGGCATTTTTTTCCAGCCAGGTTTTGCTTTGCTCAGTTTCATTCCTGCCCTCTGTTTCCGTATTTTTCCTTCGCTCGTCAAACGAATTCTCCAAATTTCCTAAAAATAAATACCAACCGGTAGGAATTTTAATTGACCGGGTCCGTCCAATAAATACCGAATGGTAGGAAATAACTTGAGTGAGAATTTTATGATCCAGGCATTATCTAAGGAAGGAATATCCTCCGAACTGAAACTTCCCAATGGCCAAATACTCAAAAACAGAATTGTAAAGGCTTCTATGGAAGAAGGTCTTTCGGATAAGGAATTTCTACCTAGCCCAAAATTATTCAAACTTTATGAAAGATGGTCCCAATCGGGCGCGGGCCTTCTTCTTACCGGAAACGTAATGGTGGACGTGAATGGGCTTACCGGTCCGGGGAACGTGATCTTAAGAAAGGATATGGATCTTTCTGCTATCAAACGATGGGCGGAGATCGGACAATCCGGCGGCTCCAAAATTTGGATGCAGATCAATCATCCCGGCAGACAAACATTCGGTTTTATTACGGAAACACCCGTCGCTCCTTCTCCCGTAAAAGTACATATACCGGGAAGAATGTTCTCTAAAGTTTTCGGTGTACCCAGAGCTTTAAGAGGAGAAGAGATCGAAATCCTCATCCAAAAGTTCGTAGATGCCGCTGTCCTAGCCGAAAAAGCGGGATTTAACGGAGTAGAAGTCCATTCGGCTCACGGATATTTATTGAATCAGTTCCTTTCTCCTATCAGTAATATTAGAAAAGATGAATGGGGCGGCTCTTTGGAGAATCGGGCCAGATTCCTTTTGGAAGTATTAAAAGGTATCAAATCTTCGGTTCGATCCGATTTCGGAATCGGAGTTAAACTGAATTCCGCAGACTTCCAAGGAGGGGGTTTTCAGGAAGAAGACTCCATCCAAGTTATCAGAATGCTGGAGCCGATCGGTTTGGATCTTCTGGAAATTTCCGGAGGGAATTATGAGTCGCCTGCAATGCAAGGAACAGGCACAAACAAAAGAGAAGCGTACTTCTTGGAATTTGCCAAAAAAGCGAAAGAGATCACTAAGACCCCGCTATTAGTTACAGGTGGTTTCAGAAGCAGATCGATAATGGAAGAAGCTGTGCTTTCAAAAGAAGCGGACCTAGTAGGGATCGCAGCACCTTTTGCATTTCATCCTACGTTCGTAAAAGGATTACTTTCCGGGAAAATAGAAAATGTTTCCGTTGAAATACCGAAACTTTCCAATCCTGCATTAAATTCACTTTCTAAGATGTCCGCGATCCGTCTTCAGTTCAGAAGGATGGGAGAAGGAAAAGAACCTAGGCTTCCTGGTTCTTTGATTTGGAATATGATCGCCGATCAGATTAGAGGAAGACGTAACGCTAAAAATTATAAAAGACTGCTTCGTAGACTCTTGAAGCCTGCGTAGCTGACTATCGAAAATTTTTGGAACGAAATTCTTTAAAGCGGATCGTATCTAAATGACGACTTGATCCATTGAATAGCAAACCTTAAACTGTCCGTCGGAGAAATTCCGACGGACCTTTTTTTGTTTATTTTCTGGAGAGAGAATTCTCTTGTATTTTTGCTCCTAACATCAAAGGAGATTCTTTTAATAAAAAAGACAAAGCTAGGTTCAACACACCAAGACCTATGAATATTTTTAAGAATAGATCGATTCCTAAAAAGTTCAGCCCTAAAATAAAGAAGATCCCTGAAATCTGACCGATCCAGAGTAAAAGCCCTTGCGAAGAAGATTCAGGAGCGGGAGAAGTGATCTCCGCACAGTATTGGAATCCGATCGGCGCTCCGATCCCAAGTAAAAAAAATCCGATTAAAAATGCTCCGGTTAACACTAAGGTGTAATCATTGGCTAAGGAAAATAATATCATTCCGGGTAAAAATCCGGCCATAGAGATCACAAGGAAGGGCTGCCTTTTGCCTACTTTATCGGAAATTAACGGAACAAAAATGCCTGCGATAATTCCGGACATAAGCATCATTCCGGCTATTTCTCCCGACTGAGTCATGTTCAGTTGTTTTGTTTCGCAGATCTGATCTATACAAGTGCTGACTGCATTAAATATTCCTAAACCGATCAGGAATAGGAGAAGGGATTTTCTCATATCTTTTTGGCTTAAGATATGTTTTAAACCTTCGAATACTTTAAATTTGGAATCCTGCAGATTTGCCCTATCCGGAGCCGTAGGAGGCTTCTCCTTGAAAAATGCTAAAAACAATATCGCCCCTACCAAAGCTATCATTCCGTAATTTAAAAGTATACCTGGTATCTCCTGAGGATTCGGATTTATTTCTCCCAACATTCTAGGAGTGATTGCCATTACTAAAATAATACCTACAAATTGCGCCAAGGTTCCGATCGCTACTGCAGTTGCTCTTTCCGTAATCGGGAACCATTGTACGCTTACTTTTGTGACCGCGTTTAATATGAAGGGTTGTGCAATCGCTAAACCGATCTGAGATGCGATGACTATGCTGAAATTATCTGCATATACTCCTTTGCTTAAGGAGAAAATTCCGGTAAGGGCCGCGCCCACTCCTACTCCGATCCGAATTCCGTAAGTATCTATGATATAAGAAGCGGGGATTGCCATTAACACGAATACTCCCATGAATATTAGGGAGAGAAGATCTATCTGAAGGCTTGATACATCGTAAAATACTTTAGCCTCTCTGGCAATCGGCGCAAAAGTCAGCCATTGGATCTGGATAATCGCAGTAATTAACGCGTATAGACCAAGAATCACCCATCTGTAGCCGTATACTTTTACCTGGTTTTCACGCATAGAAAGCCCCGTTTTTATTTAAATAGTGAAAGATAATAATTCGCATCACTTAGGTCCGAGGGAATCATCAATATTTGCTCGGAAGTAACAATGACAGTATAAGAGGTGTATGTTCTAGTTCCAAGCAAATTATAATTTTGGAATAAGAAGTACCCGCTATTTTCATTCCTAATTATAACGACTTAAATATTATGCGAATAAGTGATTTCGTGAAATGTAAGACGCATATAAGTGCGAGGTAATTCGGTCCTATAATTCCGTTCTTTTTTACATCACTACAGGTTGTATGTGTGAGATAGTACTTTAAGAAATAAGAAAGTTGTAAGTTTCGATTTTAAAAGAAGGACCGACTTCTTAAATTCGGACGTTCGACTTAAACAATGCGGACGACCGTTTTCTTTTTTGCCTTATGATATGAGGTAGTGGAGAAAATTTATGTTAAAAAAATGGGCTTTGGTCTTTGTATTGGTTTCCACCATTATAAAATGTGAAACAGGAAATTTAGAAGATAGGACAACGTTACCGAAATATCCGAATACTTCCCTGGAAAAAGTGATCCAATTGGATCGTCCTCCCGGCAATATTAGCGCTTCCGCTTCCGGAAGGATCTTCTTCTCCTTCTTTCCTCAAGGATCTCCCCCGATCAAAGTAGCGGAGTTAAAGAACGGTCAGGTTCTTCCTTTCCCGAACCAGAACTTCCAGAAAAATTTTAACACTGTCCTATCGGTGAGAGTGGATGATAAGAATCGGCTCTGGACCCTGGATTACGGCAATTTAGGATTAACAAGACCGAAAGTTTACGCATTCGATATAGAAACCGGAGCTACGATCCACGAGTATGAATTCCCCGTTTCGATCGCACCTAAGGATTCTTTGCTCAATGATATGCAGATCGATACGGTAACTGAGACTATCTTTATTACGGATACAAGTCCTTTGATCCCCGATCCTGGTTTAGTGGTTTATGATATCGCAACCAAAAAAGCAAGAAGGCTTCTAAAAGACCATGTTTCCGTAGTAGGGGAAAGAAACGAGATTGTTGTGAACGGAGCTCCCTTTCAAGTGGCGGGGGTTTCTATTATATTCAATGCGGACTCCATAGCATTGGACCAAAATAGAGAATGGTTATATTTCGCTCCTTTCACTTCTGGAGAACTATACCGTGCTAAAACCACCGTTTTACGGGATTCTACGCTAACCGCAGCCCAATTGGCGGCGCAGGTAGAAGAATATTCTTTAAAAACAATGAGCGACGGTATCAGTATCGATACAGGTGGGAATATTTATGTGACCGATGCGGAGCATTCTGCGGTGAACCTGATTGATCCGGATAAGAAGATTACCACATTATTTAAGGATCCAAGTTTTCGTTGGCCCGATGGATTCAGCTATGCCCCGGACGGATATATGTATCTAACTTGTAGTGCATTAAACGAAGTCTTTTTACAATTAGATAGTACGATCTTAAGTAGAGGACCTTACTATATCTATAGATTCAAACCGGAAGCGGAAGGGATCATAGGTAGATAATTTCTTTATTGGATGAGTTAGGGCGACTCTCTCGCTTCGCGAGAGATCGCGCTGCTTCGGATTCGCGCATTCGCGCTCATCCGGGCAAAGCCCGGACTAAAGTCCTGCGCATCGCTGTCGCGGTCGTCTGACGCGATTCTGTTGACACGAAAGGACAATCGCATATAACCGCCTCCTTATTCTAGAAAACATTCTAGAAAAAAGGATTGCCCTTTTGGGAGGCCTTTTCATTCTCCAGATGAGTGAGCGCTCACTCATCTGGCATATTGCCACTGCTGGGCCTCGGAGGATCTACTGCATGAAATCAAAAGTCTATGTTTTGGCTTACGATATAGGAACTACCGGGACCAAAACTTGCCTATTTGAAATTGGTAATAGACTGACTCTTGTACATTCCGCTAGCCAAGAATACGGACTCACTCTTTTAGAGGGAGGAGGAGTGGAACAAGACCCTCAAGATTGGTGGAATTCTATGAGAGATACCACTGCCCAAGTCTTAAAAGAATCCAAACTCGATCCGGCTGAAATTCGCGGGATCTCTTTTTGTTCCCAAATGCAAGGTCTCGTTTTAGTGGATAAGGATCTAAAACCGGTCCGTCCGGCAATGAGTTATATGGACCAAAGAGCCGGCGAAGAAATGAAAAAAGGGATAGAGCATGGGATCAAGATAGAAGGTTTAAATGCTTATAAACTTCTTCGTTCCTTACAGATCACCGGAGCGGTTGCCGGAAGTGTAAAAGATCCATTATGGAAATATAAATGGGTCGAGGCAAAAGAAGCCGAAAAATTTGCGAGAGTCCATAAGTGGTTGGATGTGAAAGATTATCTGACTACCAGATGTACCGGCAGAGCTACCATGACCTTGGATTCCGCGTTTGCAACTTTCTTATATGATTCTCGTCCTGGAAAAAGCCGTTGGCATAAGGGACTCTGTAAAATGTTCGGAGTCCGTCCGGAACATCTTCCCGATCTCATCCAATCCACGGACCTAATCGGCGGACTGACCGAGATTTCTGCAAAAGAACTAGGGCTCAAGGAAGGAACTGCGGTTTTCGGCGGAGGAGGGGATGCCACTCTGATCGGTATCGGAGCGGGCGCGGTAGAAGAAGGTGACACTCATATTTATGCGGGAACTTCCGGTTGGGTCTCTACGGTAACTAAAAAAAGGACTGTGGATATCAATGCGAGAATTGCGTCTATCGTAGGTGCTAGAGCGGGTTATTATAATTATTTCGGAGAACAGGAAACCTCGGGTAAATGTCTGCAATGGGTTAAGGACCATCTTGCCCTGGATGAGATAGATGTTTATTTAGAAAAAAAGAATGTAACGGAAGGAGAGGATGCGGTTCACGAAAGCCTTTTCGCATTCTTATTCGAATCTATCAAGGATACTCCCGCTGGAAGCGACGGGGTGATCTTCACTCCTTGGCTGCATGGAAACCGTTGTCCGTTCGAAGACCCTGCAGCAAGAGGAATGTTTTTTAATATAGGTCTGGATACGGGAAAAAGAAAACTGATCCGGTCCGTGATCGAAGGGATTTCCTTTCATAAACGCTGGATCTTAGAATTATCTCAGGCTAAAGTCCCTGCTTCTTCCACCGTCCGATTTGTGGGCGGGGTGGCACGTTCTCCTATCATTTGCCAGATCTTGGCGGATATTACGGGCAAAACGATAGAAACTATCGACCATCCTCAAAATGCAGGAGCAACGGGAGCGGCAGCGATCGCTGCATTAGGATTAGGTAAAATTCATTCTTTCGAAGAGATCAAAAATTTAATACCTAGTAAGCAAAGATGGATCCCGAATCCGGCGAACAAACCGGTTTATGATCGGAATTTTTCCGTGTTCAAAAAATTATACGAGGCTAATAAAGCGCATTACGCAATCTTAAATACATATAATATCCTGCCATAAAAGGGGGGAGGATATTGAAGCCTAAAATTAGATGCTTATCGATAGTGTACGTTTAGAGAAGGAATATAAATAAAAAGGACCGAGTGTATCCCATAAGGGATTCTTTGTGAAATGAACAATAGTGTATGGATATTTTTGAGATTCAAAAATATTATTCGCGAACTCGGTTCAGGCAGGGTGTCAACAAATGAAGAGAATAGAACAGTCCAATCGAGTTCGGGGGAAAATTTTAGAAGTATCCCGAAAACTTTTCGTAAGCGAAGGATATGAAAAGGCAACCATTCGTAGGATCATCGAGGAAGCAGAGATCACTACGGGAAGCTTATATCATTTTTTCAAGAATAAGGAAGAGATACTCCTCGCGATCGCAAGCGAAGTATTCAACGAAGCGGGTGAGACCGCAGAACGTCTGGTCGGCGAAATGGATCCTCCTTTGGTTTTTGCAATGGAAGTCGGATTACAATTTTATCTTTGCCAGAAAAAAATTACCATCGCGGAAACTTACTTGGCGGCGTATAAGACCCAAGGTGTTACCGATATGATCGGGAACCGCGGTTCTCATAGAAGCAAAGCTTTATTCGAAAAATATAATCCTGAATTCGACGAACAAGAATACTTGATCCGTACTTTGGCTTTCAGAGGAGTATTTCAAAGCCTTTTGGAAGAAATGGTGTATTCCGGAAAAATTGACAGACTCAGAATGATGGCTACGGTCATACAATTGGGCCTGACTACATTCGGAGTTCCCAAAGAAGAAATGGAAATCGCATTACAAAAAACGTTCCGACTTCTGAAAGAAAGAGCCTCCGAGATAGAAGCGCTTGCAGAAGGACTACTACAAATTTTCGTAAACGGACGATAAAATGCAAGACTGACGAGAGATTAAACTCTCGAAAGTCTTTCTTCCATTCCTTCCGCCACCTTACGAACGTCTTTTTTATTGATGACCACCTCGTAAGCGGCATACATGATAGGGACCTCGTTTGGATCGATTTTCATTAGGTTCGGCATTACCTTCAATCCATAGAATCCGTTAGACATCTTTTCGGAAGGATGACCGTTTGCTATATCGTATCCGGTCTTTCTGTCTTTTGCATCCGTTCCGAAACAAGATAACATAAAGTCGGTCAAACCGGATAGACCTTGGAATGTTTCCGGTTTTCCTCCCATCTGCACTCCCACTTTTACCATCTCGTTAAAGAAACGATTGGAAAGATGGAAGAGTGAATTGTCCACATTCCCACCCAGAGTCTGTTGGAAATAACCTTCTACAATTCCCATTACCAAAGCGTAAATTGTTTTGAGCGCCCCGCCAAGCTGGACTCCCTTTACGTCCGTAGGAATGATCGCAGGTCTCGGAAAAATATAACCTGTAGTTAATAATTTTTGAATACGAGGGATCAGACTTTCGTTCACTGCCGCGATCTCGAATCCTGAAATTTTTCTTTCCATGATCTGATCCGGATAAGAAGCCCCGGAAATCACTCCGATCCTGTCGTCTTCTATACCTAAACCGTGTTGTAGATCGTCCAGGATTAAACCTGCACTCGTAAATCCTTTGATAATATTGAAAAATGGAGCCTTGTTCTTAGAAAGATAAGGTTGCAGATCCGGATAGATCGTATGCAATTCCCAAGGATTGGTCCCTTGGATAAACAAGGTTGCGGTTTTTAATTCTTCCGGATCGGAGGTGAATGTCAGGTTCGGAGGAAGTTTATAAAGGGAATACGTTCTGAGATCCCTTCTTTCCGCATTGGACTGAGAAGTGTATTCTTGGTCCGGATGATAGACTAGAACGCTGATATCTTTATTCGCCAATACGGTTGCTATCGCAATTCCCATACTGCTGTTTCCGATCACTACCACTTTTTCTTTCGGTTCTTTCGGGACTTTGATCAGTTTGTTTTGGTCCCTGGCATCCGCACTATACAAGTTCCTATAAATACCATGTTGGTGTTTGTTCAGATTTTGTCCTACAAGCAGAGCTAAATTATCGATCAGGAATTGTTTTTTGTCTCCATGTTCCGGGAAAGGAAGATGTTCTATATCTTTGGGGAAATGGGCCATTTCCTTTTTGGATAATTCCCCGACTAATACCGGTTTGCCGATGGTAAGTTTACCCGCTACTTGGTTGAAGAGTAAACTTGTGGTAGGAAGGATCTTGTCCGTCTTCTCTAAAGAAATGGGAAGAATAACCTTATTCGCAACATAGTGATAGACAGTGTCCACAAAAGGCATCAGTCTTCCGTCCCTGGATCGGGTCCCTTCCGGGAAGATGGCAGCGATCTTTCCTTCCTGTTGCAGTTTTTGAGAATGTCTAAAGGCCCTCATATTAATTTTGGTCATCACATCGGAAAGACTCGGGTTATCCGCCATGTCTCTTTTGGAGCAGACCAAAAGAGTTCCGAACATATAGAGTCCGAGCCTAGTAAAATCAGGTTCGTAAGCCAATCGTCCCGCGATAAACACCAATTGTTCCGCGACTTCTCTACCTTCCGGCGAAGCATGATATAATAGTTGGAAGATTGCAGGAGCGTCCAAATGGCTGAGGTGGTTGGAAATCAAGGTAACCGGGTATTTTCCGATCAAAGGTTTTACTGCGCTTAAGTTTTCGATCCCTTCTACCGTAAAAAATTTCATGATGGGAGAAAGAAATTCGATCATGAACTCTCTTGCTTTCTTTTCAGGCGGGGTGTACACACCTATTCTTTCCAAAGAGGACGGATCCTTAAAAACATCCATGACCGGAGGCATCGGAGTAACGGAACAAAGATAAAGAAATTTCTGAAGTATCTTTTTCGCCTCTTCTTCGCTCATCCCTGATCTTTTGAATAGGTGAATGTTCTCGAAGAATTCCTTCTGCCATCTTCCGACGGATTGTTCTTTTTCTGCCATGATACGTCTCTGTCTTTAGGTCTTGCGGTTAATCTGGTTTCGGTGCTTAGAGCTCGAACTTTAAGGTTCGATACACGATTTCCGGAGAATACTTTCTATCCTTGGAAGGCTTATTGTCATTCTATTTTTTGGGAAAAACGATTTGAATTCTACCCTAGCCAAAAGGAACTGTTCTTTGGGGCTTTTCGTAAAGAACAGATGACACATAATCCTCCAGAGTTTAGTGAGAAAAAATGGATCCCGGACGGATTTCATTTTTTCGGACCGAACGAGAGTTCGGAAAGAAGGGAACTTCTAAATTCCCTGAGTTCCAAGCTCCAAGAATTCAAGTACTCTGAGGTATTTTTACCTTCTTTTGATTATTCATCTTCTTTTTTGCTTACCATGTCGGCGGAAGACTCCTCTGCTCTATATCGATTCAGGGATTCCGATGGAAATGAGATCTCTCCCAGCGCTGATCTAACCGTCCAAGCTGTAAAAGGTATGGCAGGTTTTGCGCACCGCAAAGAAAACCAACGTATTTTTTATCAGGGAAAAATTTTCAGGGACTATGGACGTAAAAGCGGTTCTAGAAAGGAGATCCTACAAGTGGGCGCGGAACATATAGGCGGTTCCGGTGCTCCGGCTATTTTAGGAATTTTGAAAGAGATTTCCGGATTATTCTCCGGAATTAAACTGCGTTCGCCATTAACCGTAGTGCTCGGTAACGTCGGGGTTTTTCATTCCGTTCTGGAGTCTTTGGAACTTTCCAGAGCTGAAAAAAGGCAATTGTCGTTTTTATTATATAGAAAGAATCTTCCGGAGATCAGTCGTTTTCTGGAAAGCCGAAACGCTTCCAGGATATTTCCGGTTTTAGAATCTTTGTGTTTGGGATTTGTTTCTCATAAGGAAGATCTAAGCAAAAAATTCGCTTCTTTAGTACTTTCTAATTCTTTCCAAAAGATTATCGCTGAAACGGCGGAAATTATAGGTTCACTCGGCGAAACGCCCGGTGTGGAATTCTGTTCCGATTATACTCTTATTCCAGATTTGGAATATTATACCGGATTCGTTTTCCAAGGGTATGTTTCCGGAAGTTCGGAACCTGTTCTAACCGGAGGAGCTTACGACCATTTGTACGAATTATTCTCCGGAACCCAAAAAGACGCCTGCGGATATGCGATCAATGTAGATGCATTGGAAGCGGTGTTGGACCAATCGGTAAAAGGCAATTTTGGCGGAGATCCAAATAAGAGACATGTCAATCGATTGGACCGACTGTAATTATATGCAAAAATTGAAATTATATACAAAAGAAACAGGAATGAAGGAATAATCCAATGCCCGCAACATTAGTGGTCGGAACCCAATGGGGGGACGAAGGGAAAGCAAAAGTAATCGATTACCTTTCCAAAGATACGGATATCATAGTACGTTACCAGGGCGGAGCCAACGCTGGACATACAGTGGTGGTTCACGGTAAAAAATACGTTTTTCATTTGGTCCCTTCCGGGGTCATCTACGACCAAACCATCTGTGTGATTGGAAACGGCGTGGTCTTAGATCCTATGTTCTTTATAGAAGAATGTGACAAACTTCAGGCGGAAGGATTTCCGGTGTATGAAAAACTTTTGATCAGCGATGCTTGCCACTTACTTTTTCCATTCCATGGACTCATTGATTCCGCTAGAGAAAGTTCCTGTGCTCCGGATCGTAAGATCGGTACCACTAAAAAAGGGATCGGTATCTGTTATGCAGATAAGATGATGAGGATCGGCCTTAGGGTAGGGGATCTTCTCGAAAACGATTTCGAGACCAGACTACAACATCTGGTGGATGAAAAAAATAAAGAGCTCGTTAAACTCTATGATGTAGAAGAGATCTCCACCAAAGAAATTTTAGAGAATATAAAAAGATTTTATTCTAAGATCCAAAAGAATATTATAAATACTCCGTATTATTTGGAATCCCAATTGAAGGCCGGTAAAAAAGTTCTCTTGGAAGGTGCACAAGGAACCGGATTAGATGTGGACTTTGGCACATATCCGTATGTGACTAGTTCCAATCCGACAACGGGTGGAGCGTTCATCGGATCCGGGATCGCATTCCATCATCTGAAAAACGTGATCGGAATTACGAAAGCGTATACCACCAGAGTGGGAGAAGGTCCTTTTCCTACGGAACTTCACGGAGAAGAAGGAGAAAAACTCAGAACTCTCGGTGCGGAATACGGCGCTACTACCGGAAGACCTAGACGCTGCGGTTGGTTCGATACGGAAGTACTCAGACACGCCGTCCGTATCAACGGACTTACATCCATTGCACTTACTAAGATAGATGTTCTTTCCGCTTACGATAAAATTCCTGTGGCAGTTGCTTACGAAAGGAACGGTAAAAAACTGGATTGTTTCCCTTCTCAAGGACTAGATCAAGTAAAGGTGATTTACGAAGAATTTCCCGGTTGGAAAACCGATATCACCGGGATCGGAGAGTTCGATAAACTTCCTTCCACTTGTAAGGACTATATCCGTGCCTTGGAAAAATTGATAGGAGTTCGTATCGATTTGATCTCCACCGGACCGGACAGAAAGGATACGATCGCTTCCGGATTCTAAAATTGGACAAAAATTTTCATCTAGTTCGCCTTCGCAAGCGGGCTTCAGGAGAGAAGCGACTATATTTTTTTCGTTTAGAAACTTCTCCAAACTGGTAAAAAACTATTGGAAATTCGTTTGACCAGTGAGGGCCGAAAAATATCGTGTTCTTACGTTCGAGTCGTTAGCTCAGTCGGTAGAGCATCTCACTTTTAATGAGAGGGTCTTGGGTTCGAATCCCAAACGACTCAAGGCTTGAGCTAAATTAAACGCCGCCATCGTCTAGTGGTTAGGACACCAGGTTTTCATCCTGGTAACCGGAGTTCAATTCTCCGTGGCGGTACCAACTCTCTTCTTTTTCTTCCCATAAATCTTACAGACTTTTTTCAAATCGCAAGACTCACATAGCTCGGCGATATAAACACTTTTACATTTACGTAAGATCCCGAGCCTGCAAAGAGCAAAGTCCATTCTCAACGGATCTTCCGGATAAAACTTTTGGAAATAATCGGTGATCTCTCTGGATTTTTTGAGATCGGAAGTCCTTCTTTCCGTAATTCCCAAAATATTAGAAAGACGATTGATATGAGTATCTAAAGGAAATAATAATTCGAATGCCTGTATGTTCTTGTACAAACCCAGGTCCGGTTCTTCTTTACGGACCATCCATCGTAAGAACATACAATAACGTTTATGTGCCGATTTAGGATTTCCGAGCCCGATCAAAAAGCCCAAACCGTAGGACTTCCAACCCGGATCCAATGAATGTAAAATTTCGGAAAGCCTGGATTGAAAACCGGAGATCCTTTTTTCTAAACCTGTATCTTTAGGATGGATCGGAGTAAACCAGGATTCTAAAAATTTTTCCCCCGATCTTTCTATTTCCAAGTAAGCCAATCGGATCGCTTGTAAGAATAGAAGAATATCCTTCTCTTTTTGGAAACGATAAGGTCCTAATTTGTTTTTCCAGATCTTGGTTCCATGATTTAGTAGATATTCTTTGGGTCGTTTACCCATCGGTTCCAAAAGTCTGGAAAGAAAACCCCGGATCGCGGTCACATTCCCATAGGCGAATAACGCGGATAACAGTCCGACAAATTCCCTGTCTTCCTGTGATTCGTAAAGATAGCATAAAAATAACGGATCGGAGTCTAAGAATTCAGGTTTGGTATAATTCCTGTACAAAAGATCGAAACTTTTTTTGAGGTTTTTCTCTTTTGGCAGGGTAGAAGGAGGCATGTTTAGTTCCGAGCGACTTCTTTTTAAGAAGCCACTTTTGCTCTTAATGCGATATAGGAACGAGAAGCTAGTTTTCTTTGTAAGATCCCTTCCATAAATGCGGAAGCCTCTAATAATTTTGAGAGATCTATTCCGGTTTGGATTCCCGACTTATGGAAGAAGTAAACCAAATCCTCTGTAGCCAAGTTTCCGGATGCGCCTTTCGCATACGGACAACCTCCGAGTCCTCCGGAAGAAGAATCGAAGGATCGAATTCCTAACTCATAGGATTTTTGGACGTTCGAGATCGCCATTCCATAGGTATCATGAAAATGTCCTGCCAATTTATTCGCAGGGATTTCTTTCAGAAGAATGTTGAGTAAATTTTCCACTTCTGCGGGGACTGCCGTGCCGATTGTTTCTCCCAGCGAGATCTCGTACGCTCCTTGGTCCAAAAGTATTTTAGAAACTTCTAAAACCTTTTTCGGATCGATTTTTCCTTCGTAAGGACAATCGATTACTGTAGAAACATAACCTCTTACTAATACCCCGTCTTTTTTTGCTTCCGCAAAAATTTCCTTAAATCCATCTATGGACTCTTGGATGCTACGATTGATATTTTTTTTAGTGAATGATTCCGAGGCGGCTGTGAATACCGCTACTTCTTTAAATCCGGAAGAGGTTGCAGCTTGGTAACCTTTAAGATTCGGAGTGAGCGCGCTAAAGTGAACATCTCCTTTCAGATCCAAAGAGGCGGAGAGTTCTTTTGCGTCTCCCAATTGCGGAATATTTTCTTTTTTTACGAAAGAAGTGGCCTCTATATGTTTTAGGCCGGCTGCAACCAGTTTTTGAATATAAACTAGTTTATCTTTTGTGGGGACCTCCGACTTTTCATTTTGGAGTCCATCTCTTGGTCCTACTTCCGTAATTTTCAAACTCATGTCTTTAAGGGATTGGTTGTCAGAATTCTAAGCAAGCACTAAACCGGTATCCGTGTCCGAAAAAAAAGAACCGATCATCGTTCTGGAAGAAGTTTCCCTCACTTCTTCCGAAAGGACCTACTTGTCGGGGGTGAACCTTCAAGTTAAGGCAGGAGAATTTCTCGGAATTTTGGGCCGCTCCGGTTCCGGAAAGTCCACACTCTTACGACTTATATTAGACCTTCCGCTCCCATCCTCTTGGAAAAAAACAGGCCGCATTCGGATTTTCGGAAAATCCAAACAAGAAGTTCCTGCCAAATGGATACAACCGGTCTTCCAAGATCCTGTTTTGGGTTTTAATCCCATTTGGACCTTGGAAAAAAGTTTAAGAGAACCTTTACAATTATTCAAAGAAGAAAACCTATACGAGTCTTTGTTGGAAAAATGGCTTCCGCTCTTAAGCTTGGAAGCTAAGGATCGAAATCGTCTTCCTTCTTTTTTTTCGGGAGGAGAATTACAAAGATTTTCACTTCTTCGCGCGTTACTTTGTCGGCCTAAAATTTTATGTTTGGATGAGGCTACTTCCGCCTTAGATCCTATCTTGAATCATCAGGTTTTACAAGCTCTCTCCGAGCTGAATAAGAAAGAGGGGGTGACCATTCTTTGGGTGACCCATAATGTAAAATCGGCGGGAAAATTCTGCTCTAGGGTTTTAGAATTGGAGAAGTTAAGTCGTATTCCGATAGACTCTCAATAAAAAGTATATTTGATCCTAAAAAAAATCGATTCTTTTGTCGGGAATTTGTTAATCCGAGCTTTATTTGTTATACTATCACATGAATGGCAGGAAGAGAATTTATGGATTTTGTATATCCCGAAAACCCGCTTAATGTTCCGAATGATCTGACGATCCCTACTAAAAATCAGAAAAGAAATCTATGGTTGTCCGTAGCCGGTCTTGTCGGATTCGCAATCGTGTATATTGCGATCGCTACTTGGTTTACATGGGCCACTTTTTATTTGGTTTCGGAAGGTTTTCATTCTCGAAATTCGAATCTATTTACTTTTATTTCCGCCTTGGCTTCCGGTATGATCTCTTTTTTTATGATTAAGGCATTGTTCTTTGTTAAGAAAGGAGAAATTTCCCAAGAATATGAAGTAAAAGAAGAAAGTGAACCTAAACTATTTCGATTCCTATATAGATTAGCGGATGAAACTGGTGCGCCTAGGCCTCATAGAGTGTTTCTTTCCTCAAGGGTCAATGCTTGCGTATTCTATGATCTATCCATTTTGAATTTTTTCTTCCCATCCAAAAAAAATTTGGAGATCGGTCTCGGGCTTGTGAATGTGCTTACAATCAGTGAACTCAAAGCGGTGCTGGCCCACGAATTCGGACATTTTGCTCAAAGAAGTATGGCGTTAGGAAATTGGGTTTATATCGCTCAGCAAATGGCCGCTCATATCATTGCAAGACGGGATGCTTTAGACGATTTCCTGAAAAGTTGGTCTTATACGGATCCTAGGCTAGCCTGGATCTTTTGGATTTTGCGTTTGGCAATTTGGTCTTTGAGAGCCTCTTTGGAATCTATTTTCAATTTGGTACTCATCGCTCAGCATGCACTTTCCAGAGAAATGGAGTTCCAGGCGGATTTGGTTGCCGTATCCGTAACCGGGAGCGATGCCTTGATCCATGCATTACATAAATTGCAAGCAGCAGATTCTACTTGGGATAGCGCTCAGAACTTTTTTTACAGACAAGCGCAAGAGTATAAGGCCGCTGCGAATATTTTCAACGTTCATTTACGTACTATAGATCATATGGGTAGAATTTTGAACGATCCGGGTTTTTGCAGAGTGGCTATTCTTCCGGACACAAATCCGAGCGAACATCGGGTTTTTACAACAGACATTGCACAACCTCCCAAGATGTGGGCAACACATCCTTATAATCATGAGCGGGAGAATAACGCTAAAAGAAGATATATCCCTGCGAAACTGGATGATAGGGAAAGCTGGGTGATCTTCGACAATCCGGAAGAATTGAAGGCAAATTTTATGAAAAAACTTCTTCTAAATTTTCCGGAAGAAGTATCCACCGACGAAGGGTTGCTTGGAAAGCTGGATGAGGAATACCAACAAGAATATTTGAATAGTAAATACCGAGGAGCGTATCTAGGACGTTCCTTTACCCTTTATGCGGAGAAGCCGGAAAATTTTTTGGATCACAAGATCGAGTCCCTTTCCAAAACTTTGGGAGAATTATATCCTCCTAGCTTATCCGAAGATTTGGAAAAGTTAAGGAATATGGAAAGAGAACTTGGGTTACTCTCCGCATTAAAAGACGGATTTTTAGTGCCGCCGGATGGGATCATTCGATTTCGAGGGAACGAAATTAGAAAGAGAGAACTGCCTAAGGTAATCGAATCGATTCGGGAAGAATACGAACAGGTTTTGGGAAAAGTTTCTGAACACGATAAACTTTGCCATTCGGCATTTTTTCAGGCAGCAAAGGAAATCGGAAAAGGTTGGCCGGAATATTTATCCGGACTATTGGAAGTATTACATTATGCGGATCATTCTAGAGCGGATGTGGACGATGCTCGAGGATTGTTGAACAACGTGTATGCAGTTGTGACTGCGGATAGAGATGTGAGTTCCAGAGAATTGGATCGATTAGTTAAAGCAGGTACCGAACTTTTTAATGCTTTAGAGATCGTTTTCAGAAACGCGGAAAAAATAGAATTGGATTCTGTACTTTTAGAACGTTTGGGAGTGGATTCTTGGGCCTCCGGACTGGGGAAATTCGGCTTTGTACCTCCAACACGGGAAAATATGAACGAATGGTTAAAAGTCGTGGACTCTTGGATAGATCTCACGTATAACTCTTTGTCGCAATTACGTTATACTTCCTTGGAAGAGTTACTTAATGTGGAAGCTAAGATCCTGAATTGGACTTTGGACAAAAAAGCAAAAGTGGAGCCCGCTCCGAAAGCATCCGTACCGGTGAAAGATTATCCTAAACTGACTCCCGGTAAAGAAAGAAAATTGCAAAGGAGACTCGGGTTATGGGATCGATTCCAGACTGCAGATGGATTCATTCCGGGTTTACTCCGATTCTCGGCATCTTCTGCGATAATCGGCGGGATCTTTTACTCTACGGTCCATTGGATCTTAGTTTTATAATAAAGAGTATCTCAAATAAAAAACCCCAAGGCTGATATCGCCTCGGGGTTCCAACAAAACTAGATCGAAGAGTTTTTTAGAACTCGATATGATACAAGTTTTTGCGGTCTTTTTTGTCCTTATACAAAGCTAACAGAATGTCTATCCGATAAATGGAAGAACGAAGACTTGCTTCTAACAATCTGAGAGCTTTGATCTGGTTTTCGAGAGACATCTCGTTGAGTCTAGTCACTTCGGTTGCTTCGAAAACTTCGTGGGTGACCTCGCTCGATTTTAAATCTGCCGGTTTGAAGACGATTTTCTTATTCTCGAACATCACCTCGTAGTAGATCCTCTTACTTTCGGATGCTAGAGTGATATCGGATACCTTCCCACCGTTGAATTGGAACGTGATGTACTTGAGCAAATTACTCTCGTAACCGTCTTCAACTTGGAAAGGAATGTCTTCCGTGACAATGGTTTGGCGTTTCTCATACTTCGGCATCAGGACCACGAGGATATCGTGTTTGCGCTCCAAGTCTTTTAATCTCTCGCTGATCGTTGTTTCCAGACCTACGATGATCTTTTTCAGGGACTTGGTGTACTCGCTGGTTTCGTCCTGAAATACGTCCGCCTCGTTGACCTTTTGTTTTTGTTGGGCCAATAACGGAACGAAGAAGAAGAGGGTCGCCAAAGCGAAAAGCCTGGTTTGGTTTTTCATTGGATCCTCCGTCCGTAAGATTGGACGAATTCTTTCGGTTTGCCAAGTCTTTTTCGGGTTTAGGTTATTGCCCTTCTTCCTTCTCCGCTTCCTCGTCTGCGGCCTTGATTTCCGCGAACCTTTTTGCCAGGTCCCTTCTTCTTTCTATAATTTTCAGGGAGAATTCCGTAAAGAAAGGGTCGTTTGGGTATTTTAGCAACTCTTCATATTCTTTTGCGGCCGTGACATAATCGCCTATCTTACTTGCTGTTTCCGCGAAGTAGAAATGGAATTTTTTATTATAAGGTCGCTTCTTCCCTTGGTCGTCGTAAAGATCCGTGTTCCGGAAGATCTTATACGCGTAGTAATCTCTTCCTCCCATAATCTCCAGGCGGGCTAAACCGAGCTTGGCATCGGGGCTATTCTGGTCTATGGATAACGCTTTTTTAATATAAATCTGGGCCCTATTTTTCAGATCGGTTTTGATATAATGTTCCGCAAGAAGCACCAAGGCCTCCGTTTGGAACTGGTTCAGCTCCACCGCTTTTTTATAATATATGACTGCTTGGATCTGTTCGTTTAGAAGTTCGTAAAGGACTCCCAAATGTAAATAAGTTCTGTAATATTTAGGGACTTCCGCGATCGCGTACTCGTATTGGAATATCGCTTTTTGGTATTTTTTTTCTATATGATAGGCTCTTCCTAAATTGTATCTGAAAGCGAAGAAGGAAGGATCGAATCTCATCCCGGCTTCCAACATGGAGATCGCCTTCTCTCTTTTTTTAGGATCTGCGGACTGTAATAACCCGACTGCTTCATTGTTAAAGATCCCGCTATTTGTGATCTGTTTGCCTTCGTATTCAAAACTTGCTTTGGAAGGAGGGGGGGCTCCTTTCCAATGTCTGCCGGCTGCCACTATAAAGTCCTGTTCGGAGCGGGCCAGGCTCCCGTCTTGGTAAAACTCAGGATCTAAAAAATCATTCTCTCCCCAGAGTATCCCTGCGTACTCCGAGTCTCCGATCTTGAATTGTGCGTAAGCGATATTGGGAAAGATCAAGAACAGCAATATGCAGAGTGGCTTGGCAAAATTTAAGCCTTGTAAATACTCTTTTAAAAGGGAAATTGTCCTCATTGGTCTCATCGCAAACATCGATCCCAGTATTGGAATGTTCCGGCCTATCGTACAGTATCGGACGAAAATCGGTTTTAAAGAACGTTTCCTTCTCCGTTTTTCCGAACGAGGTTTTATTTGTGAGAGGAATGAACGGCTCCGGAAAGACCACACTCCTCAAGTCCATTTTGCAACACGATAAATTCAAGGACCGGATCAAATTCCCTTCTTTTTCGCCTAAACTTTCTTACCTGGGGCATGATCTGGGTTTATATACTACCTTAAGTCTGGAAGAAAATCTGGAATATTTCAGAGGTATCGCGGGAGATTGCCGTCCCGAAGACCAGATCGTTTCCTGGCTGAAAGATTTTCGTCTTTGGCAAAGAAGAAAGGACCCTGTTTCTTCTTTTTCGCGGGGAATGAAACAGAAGGCGGCACTTGTCCGTGCTCTTTTGCCTAACGTGGATCTCTATCTTTTGGACGAACCGTTGACCGCTTTGGACAGCGAGGGAGAATCCAAGGCAAGAGCCGTTTTAGAGAATGTGTTGGATACTTCTTCCATTATCATGGTGACCCACGATCCTAATTTTAGTTTAAATGCAAAATTTAGACTTTTGGAATTGGGAGAAAATTCCAAATGAAAGCGATCTTAGCTCTGATCAGAAAAGAGTTCCGTCTATTGGGAAAAGCAAGTAATGGGATCTTATCATTACTCGTTTTAGTTTCCGCGATGGTGTTTTTATTCCATTATGCACTGGAAAGGAACGGAAAAATAGATCTGATCGCGCTCATTGGATTAAAATGGGCCATACTATTTGTCGCCTCATTCGTATTAGTCGGTCAATTCACCTGGGAAGAAAGAGAAGCGGGTGGGGGAACCGCAAGTAGACTATTCATTTCTCCTTGGGTTTTATATTTTTCTAAATCGATCTTAGTGTTCATCGCATTGGCTGCGGCCGCTATTTATCTAATGGGGCTTTTCGCATTGATGTTTTCCTCGTTTCCCGCGAATATAAACGAATTCGGAAGACAGATCGTATTTTTCTTTCCCGGTCTATTATGCCTTTCTTTCTTAGGAGTTTGTCTTTCCCATATCAGTTTATCTTCCCGTTTGAAAGAGATACTTCTACCGTTGCTGCTCGTACCTCTTTCAATTCCGGTATTTTTGTATGGAATGGAAGCGGAGAGAAAATTTATCTCCCAACCTTTTTCCGCCTTGGTCGGTTCTTTTTCTCTAATTTTGGCATTCGCAGTTTTTTACGGATCTATGGGTGCACTTCTGGTAGAAATGACTTCCGACGAATAGGATTATTCTTGATACAATTTGCGGATACCTGCACACTTCCAAGCGTATGAATATTCGCCTCCTGCATCCCGCCTGGGACTGGATACTCTCTCTTTTGTTTTTATCGATTTTTCCGTTTGCGGTGCTTCTGGGTTTATATTATCCCAATGTGATCTTAGAGCAGGGAATTTCTCACAGGATTTTTTATTTTCATGTGCCAGTCGCTTGGGTTGCGTTGTATGGTCCCGGAATTTCTTCCATTTGTGCGGTCGCTTATTTGGTGACCAAAAATCGAACCTGGGATACACTTTCCCTTTCCGCAAATAAGATCTCCCTTTTGTTTGCGATCGGTGTTCTATTCTCCGGACCGATCTGGGCATACTTGGCTTGGGGAACTCCTTGGGATACGACTGACGCTCGTTTAAATTCTTTTTTCGTTTTAGTGCTCAGCCTTGTGGCGTATTTTCTATTACGG
The DNA here is from genome assembly GCF_000347035.1 of Leptospira sp. B5-022. Lineage (GTDB taxonomy): Bacteria > Spirochaetota > Leptospiria > Leptospirales > Leptospiraceae > Leptospira_B > Leptospira_B cinconiae. The sequence goes on along the minus strand of NZ_ANIJ01000010.1, from coordinate 26,178 downwards.
TTTTTGGTCCTGGACCAAACGAAAAAGTATATCTTCTCCGCTTTTTTAAGTTTGTTCTGCAGTGTGAACGCAATCTTAACCTGGGGAGCCATTCGTTGGATGGATAATCCTGGAAATCACCCTTCTTCCGTATTGGGAAAGAAGGGAATGGATCCCGATATGAGGATCTCTTTTTGGTTAGGGATTTTGGCCTATCACCTACTTTTTCTGATCTTATACAGGTTAGTCTACCGTTTGGATAAGATCAAAGCGGTCCGAGAAGAATTGTCTGATTGAAAAATTTGCTCAATTTAATAAAATACGAATTTTGTAATGATAGGAAAGGATCGTGGATAGAGAGAAGCAAGAGAGCCAATTGAATTATTCCGACTATTCCATCCTTGCGGTCGATGATTCGGATATTAATCTTAAACTTCTGGTTCATACTTTAAAACCTCTGGGCTTCCAAGTTTTAACTGCGATGAATACGGAAGAAGCTCGCACACTTCTCGCAACCAATCAGGTGGACATACTTCTTCTGGACGTGAGTATGCCCGGCCAGGACGGATTTTCTTTCTGTAAAGAGCTCCGAGAGATAGATAGATTCAATCTTCTTCCTATATTATTCATCACAGCTTATAACAGAGAATTGGGATTCGACGAGGCGATCACCCACGGTGGAGACGACTTTCTTCATAAACCTTTTCAACCGAAAGAATTAGTCGCAAAGATCAGAGCGTTTATCCGGATCAAAAATCTTCAGGACGAACTTTTGCACCAAAAGAAGAAGTACGAAAAGGAACTGGTCATGGCGAGAAGGGTGCAGCAAGAACTCGTACCCGAAAAACAATTAGAGTGGAACGGCTTTAGTGTAAATTCAGTCTTTCATCCTTTGATGCAGATCGGTGGCGATTTCATCGACGCATGGATAGAAGAAGATAAACTTCATGTGTTTATCGCGGATTGTTCCGGCCATGGTCCATCGGCCGCCCTTCTTTCCGCAATGGTAAAGATGCAGGTTTCTAATTTAGGAAGAAGTAATACTCTTGTGGAAAAAGTTAAAACTCTTCGACAACAATTGGAAAAGATCCTGCCGGAGGATTTTTCCATCACATTCTTTTACGGTATCTTAGATAAAAAAGGCAATTTCGAATATGCCAATGGAGGTCATCCACCTCCGTTATTGTACAATAACGGCAATGTAGAAGAATTGCCAGGCATGGGACCTCTTATTATTCCGATTGAGCTTGGAACGGAGGATGAGTTCAGGTCCGTGGTCCTGGAAAAAGGCACTTCTCTATTACTTTACACGGATGGGGCCACTGAAATAACGGATGAGAACTATAATATTTTGGGCGAAGAAAGTCTGAAAAAGATCCTGAAAGAAGCCGTGGAATCCAAGGAAGACATATTAAATTTTTCTTTGGAAAAAATACTAGCACATTCGGGAAATATGACCCACGACGATGATATCGCTCTCATGGTTATCCAAGGATGAGTGAACTCCCCAAACCTTCTTATATAGGCAAAGTTAGAGACGTATACGATTTAGGAAATTCCCTGATATTATCTTCTACGGATAGGATTTCCGCATTCGATGTGGTTTTTCGCCAGATCGTTCCCGGCAAGGGAAAAGTTTTAAATAAGATCTCCGCAGAATGGTTTTCCTACTTTAAGGATATTCCGAATCATATTATTGAGACCGATGTTTCTAAGTTTCCACCTCCTTTTAAAGATCATCCTGATCTAAAGGATCGGTCCGTGCTTGTAAAAAAATGCAAACGGATCGATTTCGAATGTGTGGTCCGCGGTTATCTTTCCGGTTCCGGTTGGAAAGAATACAAACAGGACGGAACACTGGCTTTTAAAAAACTTCCTCCCGGTCTGCAAGAGTCCCAAAAACTGCCGGAGCCTTGTTTTACTCCTGCGATCAAAAACGATACGGGCCATGACGAGAATATCTCCGAAGAGAGAATGAAAAACGAGATCGGATCCGAACTCTTCTCAATTTTGAAGGAAAAATCGATTTCCATCTATACCAGGGCCGCTGAACTGGTAGCTAGGGCTGGGATTTTGCTCTGCGATACCAAATTTGAATTCGGGATTTTGGACGATAAAGTCATCCTGATCGACGAAATTTTGACTCCGGATTCTTCTCGGTATTGGGCTGAAAGTGCCTATGTTATCGGGACTACTCCGCCCAGCATGGACAAACAGATCTTAAGGAATTATCTGGAAAAATCGGGCTGGAACAAGGTTCCTCCTCCTCCGGATCTTCCGGAAAGTCTGATTATGGAATTGCAAGAGGCATATAAGGAAATACAGGACCGACTATTAAAATGTTTATCGCAAGAATCAACGTAACTCTAAAAGAATCCGTTCTCGATCCTCAAGGGAACACTGTGAAGTCCACACTCCAGGAACTGGGCGAAAAATCGGTCCAAGACGTAAGAGTCGGAAAATATATCGAGGTCAAATTGGATTCTCCGGATCTGGAAACAGCAAAGAAGACGGTAGCCAATCTCTGCGAAAAACTTTTAGTTAATCATGTGATTGAAACGTATCGTTCGGAGATCGTAACGGAATGAAAGCGGCTGTAGTCACTTTTCCCGGTTCTAATTGTGATAATGATATCGTAAGAGTCCTTTCCGAGTTTTATTCCGCGAAAGTAGATAAGATCTGGCATAAGGACCAATTCTCCGAAAAATACGATTTGGTCATTCTCCCTGGGGGATTTTCTTACGGAGATTATTTGAGATCCGGAGCAATGGCTCCTTTTTCTCCCGTCATGAAATCGGTAAAAGAACATACCGATCGCGGAGGAAAATTATTCGGGATCTGCAACGGATTCCAAATATTAGCGGAAGCCGGTTATCTTCCCGGTGCGTTAATACGTAATAGAAATTTAAAGTATGTATGTAGGACGATCGGTCTTAAAAAAGCGTCTAACGCGAATAAGATCAGCGGTAGTCTGCCCGATGATAAGATCCTCAGAGTTCCGGTGGCTCATGGAGACGGATGTTACTTCGCTTCCGAAGAGATCCGCAAACAATTAAAGGACGAAGGTCGGATTTTATTTCTGTATGCGGGAGACAACCCGAACGGAAGTTTGGACGATATCGCAGGGATCTGTTCTCCCGATTTTAAAGTGGCAGGTATGATGCCTCACCCCGAAAGAGCGATGAACCCGATCACAGGAGAAATGGACGGTAAAACCGTTTTGGATCTTCTCATCGCTTCTTAACTTTTCGCCTTGGCATGGAAATCCTAAGTTCTTTCGGTCTTTTCTAAAATTGCGATCCCGTCCGAGATTTTTTCCTTTTTAGATTTAGTCTTGATCCATCCGGAAACTGTATATAATGTTTTTATAAACTTTTCGGTTCCCAGGTTTTTGGGACGGGAGAAGCTTGCCTCTATCTCAGGTTCTAGCTCCAGCTCTAATTTCGAATTTTGATCTCGGACAATCTTACGTTTTCCGTTCCCGGTCCAGACTGCACTCCCAAGATCCGAAACTTCTCCATTGGTCCAAACTAGGATCTCATCTTCCAAATAAAGATGGACCTTCTTCTTCGTAGAAACGTTCAGATAGATCCTATTTTCCAATGGGAATACTTCCGGCCCGTACCCTTTTCCGACAGTATAAGACAAAAGTCCATTCTCCAAAGAAACGGATAGATCGTTCCAAGAGAGTTGTCCTTCTACCCTTAGATCGGGAGAATGATTTTTAAAGATCCAATCTTTGCCGGAAGGAGAAATTTGAGTGAACCAGCTGCCCTTATTCTTCTCTCCCGTATAAGCCAAAGCATCCAATTGAAAGTTCAGATTTTTTTCCCAAATCGCGGAATGTGTATAACCTTGGCGAATATTATCATCCAACCTGAAATTGAATCTTTTGTCGGATTTAGTAAAACTCCAATAACCGTTCTTAAAACTTCCCTGGTGGATAAAAGAAGAAGTTCCGTTCTCTAAAAGAGAGATCTCCTGCAGGTTCCCGGTCTCTCTATTCCAGAGTAAAAGATTTGCTCCCGATCTAAATTTGCTCGCATAGATCCTGAGTTCTAAAAAGATTTTTTCGCTTAAAATATCTACGAGCACTGAATCTACGGATCTGAATCTGGCAAAAAGTCCTGCGTTGTATTCTTTGGAATTATCGATTTGTACAGGACCGAAATATTTTCCAAACAAAGGTTCTAATGTGGAAGGATGAAGAATGGAGCTTAAATGTTCTTTCATGGATGGTTCATTTAATGACGATTAGTCGGCTATTTTCTCTCGCATAAAAACTCGTTTGAGACGGGGCTTTGTAACAAAAGAAAACAAATAATTTGCCATTATCCGGAAAAAGGGTAAGAAAAAAAGGGAATTTTCCAAGCTTTCCTCTTCATTCCTAACACTGTTTCAGGGAAATATGCTTGTGTGTAAACTTCAACCGGATTCTAGTAGTGAAGGAATCTGCATGCTCGCCGAATACGAGTCCCAACAAATTCTATCTCTGGGCGAAGGTTATTATACCCCTCATTACCAGCCGATCTTAGATGTCGGAAATCGTAATATTATAGGTTACGAGGTTTTGGGCAGAGTATTTTCTCCCGAGTCCAACGAATACCATTCCTTAGGTTATCATTTTCATAATCCGGATACGGATACCGTACGTTTAGTCCATATAGATCGAATCATTCGTGAAAAAGCGATCAAACATGTGAAGGAAACCGGTCTCAAGACTAAAATTTTCCTGAACATGATGCCCAATTTTCTCTCCATGGTGTACACGGGAGAAGTGTTGGATATCAAACGTCTTCATATTCTTCATCTGATCGATAAATACGATATTAACCCGAACGATCTAGTTTTGGAGATCACGGAAGACAAGTTCGAAGGAAATATCGAAAAACTTTTATATATAGTAAGCCTATTTAGAGAAAGAGGGATCAAGATCGCGGTCGACGATCTTGGGGTCGGTTTTTCCAATTTGGAAAGGATCGGTTATATCCATCCGGATATTATGAAAGTGGACATAAAAATTATGAGAGAAAGTTTGAATAGACGTTCTTTCAAAAATGTTCTCTCCGCGATCTCGGAAATGTCCCAAAGGCTGGGTTCTCAACTTTTATTCGAAGGAGTAGAGAACGAAGATGAGCTGTATCTTGCTCTTTCTATGGGAGCCAATCTTTTACAGGGTTTTTATTTCTCTCGTCCTACTCTCGATTTTCAGGACAAAAAACGTTTTAATAAGACGCTCAAAACATCGCTCGAAAAATTCTCCGGACTTAGGTTCTTGGAGATCCTAGAAAATCTCAGAAAAGAGCAGTCTTTCTTGGATCAATTTGTGGACTTATTCAAGGATCTGGAAACTTCTTCCGAAGAGTCGATGGCAGAGGCATTGAGCGGTGTTTTGGACAGACTTCCGCTGGAAACCACTTCCGTTTTGGTTTGTGATATGCACGGATATCAGATAACTCCTACATTTAAGAGAGAAGCTTACGATCTACCTTGGACAAGGTTACTCACCGAAGTAGGGAATAATTACGCTTGGAAACCGTTCTTTATTCGTCATAAGGCGGAAACCTATCATTCCAGCCGAGTTTCTGGATTTACCGAACCTTTTCATGATATAGAGACCAAACGTCAATATGTCTTATTCACCCTGAATCTGGGCGAGGATCACGTTCTCATTCTCCGCTTGGACTGGGAATCGTACTGAAGTCCCGACTTCCAAACATCTTTCCTATTGATCTCCGCCTCAGGAATAAAAACATAGTCCTAGGCAGGGGTCCTATACGTGGCGGAACTACTCAAAATTTTAAATCTTCGCGCCGGAGTGGAAACCGAATCCGGTGAAGTACAGGAAATCCTAAAAGGGGTAGACCTTACTATCGGCGAGGGCGAAGTCCATGCCATCATGGGTCCAAACGGATCCGGAAAAAGTACATTATCAAATGTCATCATGGGTCACCCAAAATATAAAGTGATCTCCGGGGATATACTTTTCCAAGGGGAATCCCTTCTCGAAAAGCCGACCGACGAAAGAGCCAGGGCGGGTATTTTTCTCTGTTTTCAATACCCCACGAGCATTCCCGGTGTGACGATCGGAAATTTTTTACGCACCATCTTAAAATCCGTCCGAGGCAAGGACTTACCTGTAAAAGAATTCCGCAAAGAATTAAAGGAAGCCACCGCTTTATTAGAAGTTCCTGATACTTGGATCGGAAGATACGTGAACGACGGTTTTTCCGGCGGGGAGAAAAAAAGGAACGAGATCCTTCAGATGACCCTTCTCAAACCGAAACTTTCCGTTTTGGATGAAACCGATTCCGGTTTGGACATCGACGCACTTAGAATTATCAGCGAAGGGATCACTAAAAACAAATCCGCAGATAGATCCATACTCCTCATCACACATTACCAAAGAATGTTAAATTACGTTACCCCTGATTTCGTTCATGTTTTTGCACAAGGCAAGATCCTTAAAACGGGCGGAAGAGAACTTGCCCTTGAATTGGAAGAAAAAGGATACGATTGGATCCTAAACGGAGCGAACTAAAGGAATGCTTTTGGCGGAATCCATTTCGGAATACATCAAGGAGAAGAAGGAACCTTCCATTCTTACCGAATTCCGTACGAACGCCGAAAAACTTCTGAACTCCGCAACATTTCCCGATTCTTCTCTCGAATCTTGGAGAAAGATTAGTCTTTCTAATTTTAAAATTTCTGAATATACTAAAGTTTGTCCGGATTCTTCCGTAACGGTTTCCGGAAATGCGAAGGTCACCAAATTACAGGATCTTCCTCCTGAAAAACTTTCGGAAGTCCTGAAAAAAACGGCACCTGCTATTTCCTTTTATTCCAAAGAATGGTTTCCACTTTTTGTATTTTCCAGGTTCACTCATGCGCATTATGTACAGCTGGGCTCGGATCCTTCTTCTTTACCTGAGATCAAGGTTGAATGTAAGGATGGAAATATCATTCTTCCACTTTTGATCGTGGATGCTTTTCCTGGAGCCAAGTCCAATTTTCTGGAAAGATGGGAATCTCCGTCTCAGAAAGATCTGGTTCTTATGAGCGGAGTCACCATTCTTCTTACACCTCCTAACGGTGATTTCCAGTATTCTAGTTTGGAAAATTTGGGAGATTCCACTTTTCATTTTAGAGCAACGTACGGGCTCCAGGAAAAAGATTCCAAGTTCCATGCAAGTCTTGCTTCTTGGGGCGGATATAAGGGAAAATCATTCTATGATACGAATGTTGCCGGGAAAGGATGTTGGACGCGTTATGTGGGTCTTTCTCCTTTGAAGGCGAGAGAATTCCAAGACACCGAAGTTCGTATTCTTCATTCCGAAAGCCATGCGCAAAGTTCTATTTTATACCGCACCGTCGTAAGAGAGAAGGCTCACCATGTATTTACAGGGAACCTACATATACCTTCTCATTGCAAAGATGTGGGTGCGATCCAAATCAATAATAACCTTCTGTTAGACAGGACCGCAAGAGCGGAATCCATTCCTAAATTGGAAGTATTTGCTGATAGTGTAAAATGCGAACACGGTGCCACTGTCGGAGAAATAGACGAAGAGCAATTATTCTACTTAGCTTCCCGAGGAATCTCGGAAGAAGAAGCCCGTAAAATGATCGTAGAAGGGTTCTTGAACGAAGTAGTCCGAGAATTTCCTTCCGAAACGGTTCGCGAAGAATTATCTTCCATGATAGAATCTAGGATGTTGGGGGAGTAATGGGTGACTTTCAGAGACTGGCTAAACTTTCCGATCTGAAAGAAGGAGAGATATTCGTAGCTGAAACCCGTTACCATAGGGTAGGATTAACTAGACTGGGGAACGAAGTCTGTGCATTTGCGGATCTTTGCACCCATGATGGAGAAGATATTTCGACGGGTGAATTGGAAGGGGACGTAATCGTTTGTCCAAGGCATTCCGCGAAGTTTAATATCCGTACCGGTAAGGTACTTTGTATGCCTGCAGTGGAAGATTTGCCAGTCTATAAGACTAGAATCGTGGGTGACGAAGTCGAAGTGGAATTAGAGGATTGACATGGGGAACCGAGGAGAAGAGAAACTTTGAGTTTTGATCTCGAAAAGATACGAAGAGATTTTCCGATTCTATCTACTCAGATAGGCGGCAAGCCCTTGGTGTTTCTGGACAGCGCGGCCAGTTCTCAAAAGCCTAAGTCCGTCATCGATACCATTCGTAAATATTACGAAGCGGAGAATGCGAACATCCACCGCGGAGTGTATTCTCTTTCCCAAAAGGCCACCGAAAAATACGAGATGGCCCGGATCAAAACTTCCAGATTCATCGGAGCTGCCTGCGCTAAGGTTGTTATATTCACTCGTAATACTACCGAATCCATCAATTTAGTGGCTCAGTCTTGGGGACGCACTAATATCCATGAAGGTGACGAGATCGTACTCACCGAATTAGAGCACCATTCTAATTTGGTTCCTTGGCAGATGTTGGCCCAGGAAAAACAAGCCGTCTTAAAATTTATTCCTCTCAACCAAGATTCCACCTTGGATCTTAGCAATTTGGACGAGGTCATCACTGAAAGAGTAAAGTTAGTCGCTCTTGCTCAAATGTCCAATGTGACCGGCACTATTCACGATCTATCTGCGATCATTCGCAGGGCCAGAGAAGTAGGAGCAAAGGTATTGATAGACGGTGCCCAGGGGATCTGTCATCTTCCCACAAATGTCCAAAAAGAAGATTTTGATTTTTATGCATTCTCTGCTCATAAGATGCTCGGACCGACAGGCGTAGGAGTTCTTTACGCTAAGGAAGAGATCTTAGAAACCATGCCTCCTTGGATGGGAGGAGGAGATATGATCTCCAAGGTTTGGAAGGAAAAGTCCACCTATGCGGATCTTCCTGCAAGATTGGAGGCCGGGACTCCGAATATTTCGGGAGTGATCGGATTTGGAGCCGCTATAGAATATTTGGAATCTGTAGGAATGCAGGAGATCAGAGATCACGAGTTGGAACTCCTACAATATGCCTTGGATCGATTGGAAGATTTCGGCGGTTTGGAACTGTATGGAACAAACGATCTAAGCAAAAGAGGAGGAGTAATTTCCTTCAATTTCCCAGGAGTTCATCCTCACGACGTAGGTTCCATTTTGGACGAAGAAGGGATTGCAATCCGTGTGGGACATCATTGCGCTCAGCCGTTTATGGATTTCAAAGGGATCGCCGGCACTTGCCGCGCTTCTTTCTATCTTTATAATACCAAAGAAGATGTAGATTCTCTTTTGGTAGGTCTAAAGAAAGTGAAGGAGATTTTCGGCCGTGTCCTTAAGCGATAGTCTTTACCAAGAAGTACTACTCGATCATTACCAAAACCCGAGACATCACGGAAAGATGGAACACTCCGATCTTCATGAAGAAGGTGTCAATCCTCTCTGCGGTGATGAGGTGGAACTATTCCTGAAACTGAAAGGAGATATAATCTCCGAGATCAGTTTTGTGGGGAAAGGTTGTTCTATCTCCCAAGCCTCCGCTTCTATGCTTACGGACAGTCTTTACGGTAAAACAATCACCGAAGCAAAAACACTTCTCCACGAATTTAAAGGAATGCTTTTAGAGGATAAGGTCCCAAATTTTTCGGAAGAATATGAAGACCTCGAATCCATGGAAGCGGTAAAGAAGATTCCGGCGCGAATCAAATGTGCCACGCTTGCCTGGAATACTTTGGAAAAAGCGATCGGAAAGTAAAAAAAAATTTGGCCAAAAGAGCTTGACTTAGGTGGCCCCGGTGGCTACAATTTTGACATGAGAGCGGTTGGGATCAAAGATCTTAAAAATAATCTAAGTAGCTTTCTGGATTTTGTACGAGGAGGAGAGACTATCCTTATCTTGGACAGAAATCAGCCTATTGCAGAGATCAAAAAATTCGACCAGAAATCGGATCTCACCAAACAATATTTAGAAGAAGCAATCGCTTCTAATTCTATTATTCCCGCGAAAAATCAGAAAGGAATCAATATTCCGAAATCCATTCTGTTAAAAGCTGGAATCAAATCTAGAGTCTCTACAGCTTGGAGGGAAGCTTACCAGGCAGACAGGGATTAAATGGTCTTATATATAGATACTAGTCTTCTATTAAATATTCTTTATGCAGAAGCCGGTTACAAAGACCATTTGGATTATTTCAACAGATCGGATCTCAAGTTCGGTTCTATCCTACTTGAGATAGAAAGTTTCAGAAGTTTACATTTCACGTATTCGAAAGAATCCAAACATTTACCTAAAAATTGGTTTAAAGACGCGGAAGGATTCCTGGGCAAGTTCATTTCTCAGATCAATTTAAAAAATCTGGATGACGATGTTCGGACTGAAATCCGAAAGAATAAGGATGTCCTGGAATTAAAATCCTTGGATGCAGCTCATTTAGCCACCGCATTGCATATACGAAAGTCTATCTCCGACGAATTGATCCTTTGCTCCATGGACGAAAAATTCAGATCCGTGGCCAAAAAATTGGGTTTTAAATTGTATCCAAAAAAAATAAAAATTTCTTCAGATCGCAAGAACTATCAAGCAAGAGTAAAAGTTTAAGCTTAGGATACTGGAAACAGTACCAAGGACTGTAATGGATTTCGTTCAAAAGGCTCTCTGGTTTATAGAAGGTCATTCTAAAGAAAATATTTCTCTAGAAGATGTTGCAAAGAATGCAGGGGTTTCTCCCTTTCATTTGACCCGCTCTTTTTCTTTGACCATGGGAGTTTCTTTGATGAAATATCTGAGAGGACGACGTTTGAGCGAAGCCGCAAAAATATTGGTGGAAAATGGATCCAATATTTTAGATCTCGCTTTGGATGTCGGCTACGGATCTCACGAAGCATTTACTAGAGCTTTTAAGGATCAATTCTCTATCACTCCAGAACAGGTAAAGTCCCAGGGGCATCTTGGTAATGTGAACTTAGTGGAGGCAATTACCTTGAACTCAGAACCGATTCCTAAAATCGATCCGCCCAGATTCGAAACCGTCCCGCCTAGACTATTTGCGGGTATTGTAGAACGTTACGATTGTCAAATGCCTGCAGGTATTCCAAATCAATGGCAAAGTTTCGGAGCATACCTTGGAAATATTCCTTCTCAAGTCGGAGATGCTGCTTACGGAGTTTGCTATAATTTCGATGCAGAAGGTAACTTTGATTATATGTGCGGAGTAGAAGTTTCTTCTTCTTCCGGATTACCTAAAGAATTTCAGATACTTAAGATCCCTGCGCAGAGGTACGCAGTGTTTACTCATAAGGGTCATATTGCCGGGATCAGAGCAACATTTGCCGCTGCAGGCAAATGGTTTCCGGATTCCGGTGCAAAACCTTTTGAGGGTGCAAACCTGGAAAGGTATGGTAAAGAATTTAATCCTGTTACAGGAATGGGAGGAATAGAAATTTGGATCCCGGTGGAGGATTGAACCTTCCTAAAGGCCTTGCGGCTCCTGCTCGCAGGGCTTTGGCAAATAACGGGATCCATTCCTTATCTCAACTTGCGAAATATTCGGAAGAAGAATTGTTGGAATTCCACGGGATCGGCAAGAACGCGATCCTGGTCCTTCGTTCCGCTTTGAAAGAGATCGGAAAGGACTTGAAAGTTTCCTCCTGAAATTCGAAACTATCATTTTCGAATGAAAGAAGTATTTTTCATTTTTTTAAAATTGGGCTTAGTATCCTTCGGTGGACCTACCGCCCACTTAGCTTATTTCTATCAAGAATTCGTAATACGAAAAAAATGGGTCTCGGAAGAGGTTTATAAGGAATTATTAGCAATTTGCCAATTCCTTCCCGGCCCCGCAAGCAGCCAATTGGGGATCTGTATCGGTACTCTTCGTTCCGGTTGGAAAGCGGGATGCGCGGCTTGGGTCGGATTTACCTTACCTTCTGTCTTATTGATGGTCGGTTTTGGAATTTTATTAAAATCGAATATAGTTCCTGATCTGAAATGGGTCCACGGTCTGAAATTGGTCGCCACTGCGGTTGTAGCTCATGCAATCTTGACCATGTGGAAAAATTCCAAAAGTCATCCTTACAAGATCTATTTGGTCGTCGGTTCCGCGATACTGACATTGGTATTTTCAAATGCATTTATCCAACTGATCGTAATTTTGATCGGTGGATTGATCGGATTTTTTCTATTTACAGAAGAATCGGATCTTCCTCAGATTTCTGTCTCCTTCTCCATTCCGAAACGGGTCGCATTTTGGTCCTTGGGAATTTTCTTTCTTCTTCTTTTCTTATTACCATTATTAAGGTCATTCTTCGGTTCGTTTCCTTTTACGATCTCTGATTCATTTTATAGATCGGGCGCCCTAGTTTTCGGCGGAGGACATGTGGTCCTTCCTTTATTGGAAAACGAAGTAGTACGACAAGGTTGGATCGGAAAAGAAGAATTCCTAGCAGGATATGGGGCCGCTCAAGCGATGCCTGGTCCTTTGTTTACGTTCGCTTCTTATTTAGGTTTTATGATCTTTGGGTTAAGCGGGGTGATCCTCTCTACCGTTTTCGTATTTCTTCCTTCTTTTCTTTTGGTCTTTGGATTTTTTCCCCTTTGGGAGAAGATACGAAATTATTCCAAAATGAGGACAGTCATAGACGCCATCCAGTTTTCCGCTCTCGGAATTTTATTGTCCGCATTTTGCACTCCTGTTTTCACTTCTTCCGTATATTCCGCTTATGATCTTTTCGTATTCGTTGTTTTATTTGCCATGATGGTTTTTCTAAAAGTCCCGAACTGGTTGATATTGATCTTAGGAATAAGCGCCCCGTTTTTAAATCCATTCTGATGGAAAACGATAATAGTCCTTAAAATTCTTTACACTAAGTTATTCTTCCGATAGACTGTGTTAGATGCAATTATTAGAACAACCAACTCAAGAGATCGAAAAAAGGGTCTACGCAGAGATCCATAGGGTAGAAGATCCCGAGATCGGTATCTCCGTCGCGGAGTTGGGTCTGATCTATAAGATCCAGGTAGAAGGTGATAAGGCAAAGATCGAAATGACTTATACTTCTATGGCTTGTCCTGCCGGCCCTCAAATGAAACAAGAGATCCAAGACAACGCGCTGAGAGTAGAAGGTATCAATTCTGTAGAAGTGGAAGTGGTTTGGACTCCAAAATGGGATCCGAGAGCAATGGCTTCGGAAGAAGCTAAAATGGATCTTGGGATCTTCGATTATTAAGAATCTATCTTAAAGTCCTATACAAAACAATTTCTTTTAGTGAGGTCTTTGCCTTCCCCTTCGCTTACACGTCCTGCGTAAACCTCCGGGCCGCTTCGCCATCCTGGCTTCGCTCTCAGGCAAAGACCTCACTAAAAGGAGATTTTAGAATATTTTGAGATAGGTTTTTAAGATAGGATCTATAGGTTTTTATGCAAGATCCTTCCATTTTCCATATAAAGAGCGGAAGTCCCGAAATACTCCAGATCTATTGGGTCGTGAGAGATAAGAAGAATCGGCATACTGATCTTCTTTCTTAAACTTTTTAATTCTTCTCTCATCTTCTGTCTTAGATCCGAGTGAAGCGCTGCAAACGGTTCATCCAAAAGTAAAATTTTAGGATCTCGAACAAGCGCCCTTGCAATCGAAACTCTTTGTTTTTGTCCGCCCGAGAGATGTTTCGGATAACTTTCAGAAGTCTCCTCTATCCCGAATAAATTCATAAGATAAGAAACCGTTTTTTTATCTTTTTCATTCAAAGTTCGAAAGAATTTATTCAATCCGAATTCTATGTTTTTTCGCACTGTGAGATGAGGGAATAGTCCGTAACTTTGGGGAACGTAACCTATATTTCTTTTTTGAGGCGGGATATACTTTTTGGAAGAAGAATCAAAATAAACACTATTTGCAAACGAGATCTTTCCCGAATCCGGTTTTAAAAGTCCGGCTAATGCCCGTAAGGTGAGACTTTTTCCCGCTCCGGAAGGACCGTATATTACCTGGAATTCTCCCGAAAATTCGAATTGTACATCCAACTCGAATTTTCGATTTCCATCGGAAAGTTTTTTTCGGATATCTACGATAAGTGACATTAAGGAAGTATAAACTTATATTTTAGAAAAGTTTCTTTCGATTCGGGAGATTTTTTTAAGAACTCCAGAAAGGTTTTTGCCTCTTCCGGATTTTTGGTCCCGGTTACTACGATCCCCGGATATACGATCGGTTTGTGCCCGCTTAATGTCAGCGCGACCCTGACCTTAGATTCCGCAATTGCTGCATCCGTGAGGTAAACGAAACCGGCTTCGACTTCTTCTCTTCCGACATAATCCAATACCTGTCTTACATTTTCCGCTGGTATGAATTTTTCCTTTAAGGAAATATTCAGATTGTTCTTAGTTAGGACTTCCTCTGTATATTTTCCCGCCGGAACAGAGCTTGGGTTTCCGATGGCGATTTTTTTGATCTCCGGTAGTTGTAGATCTTCCAACTTTTTGATCTTGAACCCGCCGTCTTTTGGTTGGATCAGGACTAACGTATTTTTTAGTAAAATCGTTTTGGTAGAAGATTCTAAAACTTCCGTATTGATCCCTCTATCTACGAAGTCTCGGTCCGCTGAAATGAATACATCCACAGGAGCTCCTTTTTCTATCTGTTGGTATAAACTTCCGGAAGATCCGAAATTAAATACCGCTTTGACTCCCGTTTTTTGTTTGAATGCGGGTCCGAGTTCTTTGAGCACATCGGTTAAACTGGATGCAGCCGAGACTGTGATCTCTTTTTCCTTTTCTTGAGGATAAGAAGCGGATTGGATAAATAAAAGTAGAGCAGGGAGTAATTTATGTAATTTTTTAAACATTTCGTTTAATAAATTCCTTACCAATGGGATTTTTTCAGTAAGATCCCGGAAACTGTCAATACCAATACACAAGTGATCGATGCTACGAATACTAAGATCAAAGAGAACTCGTCTTTTCCGGATTGAACGGAATCATAAATCGCAAGTGCTATTGTTTGTGTTCTTTCCGGAATATTTCCTGCGATCATGAGTGTTGCCCCGAATTCTCCCATTCCTCTTGCATAGGCCATCATGGAGCCTGCCAAAATCCCTCTCCAGGAAAGCGGAAGAATTACCATTAAGAAAGTTTCCCATTTGGATTTTCCTAAAGTGAGTGCGATCTCTTCATATTCGGGATCCAGATCTTCGAAAGAAGCTTTTACGGATCTATAAACTAAAGGAAAGGATACGATTGTGGATGCCAGAACTGCTCCATGTAAATTAAATAATATAGAATATTGGAATTGTTCCAGAAGAAAATGACCTATTATCCCTTTTTTACCGAATAAGATCAATAGGTAATATCCAAGCACCGTAGGCGGCAGCACCATCGGCAGGGTCAAAACTGCATCGGCGAATGTTCTTCCGAAAAATCGGAGCTTGGACATCCAATAGGCAAAAAATATCCCGAGTAAGGCGGCGAAAAATGTTGAAAAAAGGGTTACCTTAAGTGTCAGAAGCAGAGGATATCTGATGGAGTCCCAATTAAAAGTATCCATCAGGCTGATTTAAAGTTTAGAATTCCATAATGTTAGGGAAGAGCCGGTAGTTAATGCCCAAAAAAAACAGAATGCATAGAAGTTGAAATTATAATAATAATCCTGATCTCTTATAAAACTTACGAAAAATACGTCCGGTAATAAGATCCCAAGCAGCAGTAATATCCCGGAAAATCCTTGGAGGATCACGATTGTCTTACCTACCCATTCACTTCTCCAAAAGCCGCCGAAAAAGAATGTCAAGAAGCATGGGATGATAAAAAATATATTGGAAGCGGTTCTCACATTAACTTCTTCTATACCACTTCTGCTAGGTTCTATTCCGAAAAAACTCCCTAGTTTGGAAAGTAGATCTTGTTGGGACTCTACCCCTAAGTTGATGGAGTAATTGATCCAGCTTCCTAAACTAAAGAATAATTGCAGTAATGCCAAAACGAATATCAACTTTTCCTTTCCGGTTTTTTCGGAATAGAATTCTATAAATCTTCCTAAAAGTTGGGAAAGAAATTTTTTCCATCCGTTCAACACGACGGGTGTGGCGGGAAAAGCGAGACTTAGATCTCTGAGAAGATTTTTGATCATCCTAAAGAAACCGTCATTTCGACTTCTACGGGAGCTCCTAACGGAAGAGCGGAATTTCCGACTGCAAAGCGCGCATGACGTCCTGCTTCTCCAAAAATACTTAAGAGCAGATTGGATGCATGATTTGCAACTAGATGTTGTTCCGTAAAATCGGGACTGGAAGCAACGAATACCCCGATCTTTACGATACTCTTGATCTTATCCGGATCTCCGATCACTCCAGCAATGGCAGCTAGTCCGTTTAATGCAGCTTGTTCGGTAGCTGCTTTCACATCTTCTACGGAAAGACCGGCCCCGAGTGTTCCGGTAAGCATGAGTTTGCCGTCTTTTAGAGGCAATTGGCCGGAAGTGAATACCAGATTTCCTGTTTGTATGGCAGGTATATAGGCGGCAATCGCCTTAGGTGCAGGTGGGAATTCCAGCCCTAGGGATTTGATTTTTTCGAGTATGCTCATTCTCTTCTATTCCTGGATGGTTTCTCGTTTTTTCAAGCACGTATTTCGTTCCGGGCCGGGGGATTTTCCTTTACGTGAGGGAGACTTTATGACAAGCTTCATGTAGGCAAGCATGTCCTCAATACTCGAATTGGAACCTCATCCAGAATATCCGGAAGCCTATATGGTATGCCGTCGCACGGGGGTCCATTTCTATAAATTGGCAAAGGAAAGGGATTACGAAGATTCCTACTTTCAGGAAGAATACAAGAATCAGTACAAAAAGACCTATTACGAGGACGAACCTCAGCTTAGAAATTTAGCAAAGGTGCGTCTAGAAATGATGAGCGCATTCCAAGACCCGAAAGGAAAAACTCTTTTCGAAATCGGATCTGCTGCCGGTTTCTTTTTATCCGAAGCGGAGAAGAAAGGATATAAGGTTTCAGGCATGGAACTTTCGGAAAGTGAAGCGAAATACTCCAAATACAAATTAGGTTTGGATGTGATCTGCGGCTCGTTCCTGGACGATTCAATTTTTCCAGAAAAGACATTCGATGCAGTCTGTGCGTTTTTTGTAATAGAACATTTCCCGAATGCGGAGCTTGTTTTCGAGAGGATCAATAAATTGTTAAAGCCAGGTGGCCTCTTATTTTTAGGTCTTCCTTCTTTGAACGGACCTTCTTTTCAAACCAATCCGGAAGAATGGTTTCGCACTCATCCGTCGGACCATTTTTGGGATTACTCACCCGATTCTCTGAAAAAAATGTTGAAAATGTACGGTCTCGTCACGGTATATAGGAAACCTATGTCATACCACCCTACTAGAGATAAGGGATGGAAAGGCAAATACCTGACGCATCGGCTCTTTGTTCGTTACGCAAACCTCTCCTGCTACGCCGACACATTCCACTCAATCGCGATTAAAAAAATATGAAATTCGAAGAATTAAATCTTGAGCCTAACCTGCAAAAAGCAATCCAAGAAGCAGGTTTTACCGAGCTCACTCCAATACAAGAAAAAGCAATCCCTCCAGGAATGGAAGGCAGGGACGTAACCGGTTTAGCCCAAACAGGCACCGGAAAGACGGTAGCATTCTTGGTTCCTACCATTCACTCCATTTTGACAAGAGGAATACAAGGGATCAGCACCTTGATCCTTGCTCCAACTAGAGAGTTAGTGATCCAAATTTCGGAAGAAGCCGAAAAGTTACTGAAATATACGGACTACCGAGTGGTCCCTATTATCGGTGGGACCGATTATAAAGCCCAGAACAGGGATCTGAACGGACTCAACGGTTTGATCGTTGCGACTCCCGGAAGATTGATCGATCTAGCGAGAAGTGGAAGCGCAGACCTCGAAAAAGTCGAGTTTTTCGTTTTAGATGAAGCGGATCGTATGTTGGATATGGGTTTCATTTACGATATACGTTGGCTTCTTCATAAATGTAAGAATAGAAAACAAACCTTACTATTCTCGGCTACACTTTCCGTCGAAGTTATGCGCCTCGCATATCGTTTTATGAACGAGCCTGTGGAGATCCAGATCAATCCCGATAAATTGATCACCGAAAGGATCGATCAGAAACTGGTTCACTTGGGAAGAGAGGAGAAGTTGCCTTATATGGTAAACTCCATTCTTGCCGAAGAATTGGAAGGGCAAGGAATTATATTCACAAATTTTAAAGTGAATATTCCTAAAATAGTACATTCTCTCAGAAAATTCGGGATACCTATCACTGGGATATCTTCCGACTTGGATCAGAAAAAAAGACTGAGGCTGATGAGGGATTTTAAATCCGGAAAGTTCAAGTTTATGGTGGCAACGGACGTTGCAAGCCGCGGTATCGATGTGGAAAATATCGAAGTTGTTTTCAATTTTGATCTCCCTCAAGATACGGAGAATTACGTTCATAGGATCGGAAGAACCGCTAGAGCGGGGAGAATGGGTAAGTCTATCAGCTTCTGCTCCGAATCCGATTACGTAGAATTGGAGAAGATAGAAAAATATCTGAAACAAAAAATAGAAGTTCTACCGGTCCATGAAGAAGCGCTCACGTTCCCCGTGGGAGAATTCCAAGTATTTGTCGGAGGAGACGCCTTTGATAATGCTCCTGTCGAAAGAAACGGGAATCGAAACCATGGTAAAGATAGAGGCCCTAAAAAACAAAGAGGGGAATTTCAACGCAACGGGAACCAAAGAGGGGAGAAGACCTGGAACCAAGACTCTGGAAATCGCAAAAAGGATTTCAACAGAGACTCCAAACCGGGCAGACAAGGCGGCGGACATAAAAAAAGACCGGAAGCTGCGATCCAAGAGGCTCAGGAATTCTTACAAAAAGCGGACAGTGTATTCGGAGCTAACGGCGATCGTAAGGACAAAAACCGGAAAAATCCTAAAAAAGGAAAACAACGTCCCGAATTCCAAAAACAACATTCTCCGAATCATACAAGTAACGAGAATAAAAAACAAAAATCGAATTACGATAAGAGCAAACGTAACCTATTCGATATAAACGATTCTAAAAAATCCTCAAATAAGAAGAAGGGATCAATTTGGACAAGGATCAAATCCTTCTTTGGGGGTTAGGATTCTTTTTATTTTTTAGCGCGCCCGTTTTTGCCGAGTCCAGGATACAGACAATCGGCAAGAACGGATACGTTCCCTTCGAAGAGATCCGTAAAAAGATCCCTGGACTACAATCCAAATTCGAATCCGCTACGTTAGTAGGTTCAATTTCACATGCTTCAGGCGAAATCCGTTTTCGGATAGGAGCCTCTTTCTATGCGATCAATGGTAGTTTAGAAAAAACGAATTTACCCGTAGTTTATAGAGAGAAGGATTTTTTGCTTCCTCCCGATATTGTGGAAGCGATTTTTGTGCGATTATTGCCCGGGGATGTGAGTTACGAATTTAAAGAAGGCGAACTTGTTTTCGATCTATTGCCCAAAGCGGAAAGATTAAAACTTTCCGCGATCATAGTGGATGCGGGTCATGGGGGAAAAGACCCGGGAACTTCTTCCGATAAAGGGACCCAGGAGAAGTTCGTCTCTTTACAAGTGGCCCGGTTTCTGAAAAAATTCCTGAACAAGGTTTATCCGGAAGTTCGAGTGATCTTAACCAGGTCTAACGATTCTTTTATCGAATTAGAGAGAAGGTCGGAGATCGCAAATCGAGAGATCCAAAAGGGCGGATCGGTTTTATTCGTAAGTTTGCATTGTAATGCTTCTATTTCTTCGGATGTGAACGGATTCGAAGTCTATTATTTGTCCCAAACCCCCAGCACGGAAACCGCAAGAGAAGTTTCCTTATTCGAAAACGGGATTTCCGGCAAAAAGGGTGGGGCCGCCTACGGGAAGATCCAGGCCGGAATGATGTCGTCTATGATCCAAAGTAGAAGCCGCCTTCTTGCCAGAAGTGTCGAATCCGAGATGAAAAAAAACCTTGGTCCAAAGATATTGTCTAGAGGAGTGAAGAAAGCGGACTTTTCCGTACTCAGGGGAAGTTTGATGCCTGCCATCCTAGTCGAAATGGGTTACCTCACCCATAACAAAGAGTCCGAGGTATTGGCCGATAAATCCTACCAAGTGAAATTGGCCAAAAGTATATTAGAAGGTGTGAGAGCGTATGAACTGGCAAAAGATTAGGGAAATTTGGGATCGCTTTCTTACTCATTTGGAGACCTTCTATGTTTGGGTTTTCGAGTTAGCTACCAGAGCCGCCGATTCTAAAGAATCCAAAAGGATCTTATTCTTAACTTATTCTTGGATCATCGTATTATTATTCCTTACCGGTTTCATTCTCGCCGGAAAAAACCCGTTAAAATTGCTCGTTCCATTTACCTTATACGATCTACCTAATCTAGATCATAGAAAGGAAATCGTAATATACGGTTCGGATGGAGAAGGCGAGGTTTTTCCCGTAAAAAGAAAAGTTCTCTTAACAGGTGAGGATTTCCGGCACGATGTTATAACCTTAGTAGGAGAGGCTGGGGAATCCAGTTATTTCGACCCTACCGTTCCGAATGCTTCCGCACAATTTAGGAATTTGAAAAAACTTCCGAACCTACAGGACTCCGTGATCTCTATCTGGAAAAGAGGAGATGTATTGATCTTGGATCTGAGAAAGTCCACATTGGAAAATCTACTTTCCGATATGAAATTCCGTATCGATTATACGTATGCAAGTCAAATGACGGAAGAACAAAAGTCCGCGGAGATAGAGCGTAAAAAATTGGTCTTATTGTCTTCCGCGTTCTTGGCTGTGGAAAAGACCTTATTCGAAAATTATCCCGATCTAAATCGGATCGAATACAGGTTAGGTGGAGAAGCGGGAGATCTGCCCGGTTTAAGCTATTTACTTTCCACTTCGCATACAAGACAGTAAGATTTTCCCCGATATTCGGGGTTTTCCCGTGGAAATTAACTGGATCAAAGGGTTGTTTTGACCCTTTTCGAAGCCGATAGTATTAAAGACATGTCCGGGTCCAAACGAACAATCTTAATCGTTTTTATACTTATGATCGTATGCGGTGCTATATTGTCAGCAGCTCCGGATCTCCAAAATTCTCCGGATGTAATGAATATCAATGATTTCCGCACGGATCGTGTCGCATTCCATTATATCCAATTAGTGGACAAGGAAGGAAAGGCCCTTCCGGAAAGAAACCTGAATCGAGATACTTCTGAATCCACATTACTCATTATTGATAGAGGACAACTTACACTTTTGAAGGATGGATTCGACGATCCAGTCCAGATAAAGGAGAAAGAAAAGGATTATTTAAATAAAATTTATAAATTCACCAGATTAAAAGATTTGGAACAGGAATATTATAAACTACCGGAATCGGAAAGAACCAAACCTTCTTCTAAAACGGAACCAAACCAGGCTGAAACAAACAAGCCGAACGCGAGTGCAGCTACATCTTCCGAGCCGGAAGAGAAGAATAAGGAATTCGACCTTCTATTAAAATATGATGATGAACTCCTAAAGTCTTACGCGGCGGAGAAGGCCGCCTATGCCGAATACGTAAGGACCGAACGTATTTACGGAAAAGATTCCCCCAAAACAAGTTCGCTTAGAGCAAGATTCGAAGAAGTTCGATCCAAAACCCAAGAAAGGAAAAAATTCCTATTAGGTTTTTTGCATAATACTTCCGCGGATTCGAATCCTTATCCGGGGGATCGAAAAGAACAAGTCTTCTATACGAATCATTCCAACGGAGTACCGGATTTTTATCTACATTCTACCACTCCAAGAGAAGTGGACGGTCTTATGAAAGGAGAGGAAGAGGTCGGAAAAAAATACGGACAACTTTTCAAAACCGCAGTGGACCGATTGATCGATTCTCAAATTGATAAACTATATTATTATATTTGGAACCGGGATATGACGAATACCCGGATTAAGGTAGACCGTTTTTTAAAAGGAAAGAAAGTCACAGTAGTTACCGGAGATTCTACGGTTTATACTATGATAGATAAGGAAGGGGACGGGATCACCGAATCTTTCTTTGTAGATTCGCCCGGCCTAAAATTCTCCTGGGGGAAGGAAGTCCCCAATATCATTTCTATCTCAAATTGTACGGATCAGGCGATCTTAGCTAAGATCAAAGCTTTGGGAGACGATGTTTCCTCCGGAAGGATCCCTAAAAAAGTGGATAAGTTGGATCTTACCATTCCGGAAGAACAGATCCTTTTAGAATTAAAACCGTTATTAAAGAACTTATAGTCGTCCGGCTATAAATGCAATGTCATTGCGACAAGTATGATGTTCCGGGCTTCAAGAGCCGCTAGGCTCTTATCGTCCTTTAAAAACCGGCTTTCTCTTTTCTTCAATCGAACGAATGGTTTCTCGAAAGTCTTGAGAAAGAAAGTTCAGAGCCTGCGACTCCGCTTCTTTTCGTAGAGCTGCATTCAGTTTTTCACGATCGTAAATATTCTTCTTTAATTCGCTAAGCGCCATAGGAGCGCTCTCGCTCAGCGAGATTGCGATCTCGGTAGCTCTTTGTAAAACTTCCGCTTTTGGAACGGAATCATAACAAATTCCTAATGAATGAGCTTCTTTGCCGCTTACTGTTTCCGCTAAGAATAAAAGCCTATTTGCGATTTCCATTCCGAATAATTCTTTCGTCAGATAGCTGGATCCCATTCCCGGATGAATTCCCAATTTTACGAAATTGAATTGGTATTTTCCTTCATTCGCAAAAACCCGTAGATCGCAAGCCAGAGTGATGGAAAGTCCCGCGCCGATCGCATGACCATTAGCGGCACAGATCACCGGAACGTTCAGATCCCTAACGCTTAGGAATAGATTATAAAATTCGAACATTTCTTTTTTGTTCGTTTCGAAGGACTTTTCGGCAAAAGATTTTAATAATTCGAAATTACCACCGGCAGAGAAAATATCGTTCTTTCCGGTAATGACAACCGCTCTAGGCGGGTTCTTTTTCAGCTTTTCGATGTGAGCTTGGAACTCCAGACCCATTGAGACGGTCATGGAGTTTTTAGTTTCCGGATTATTCAGATAAAGAATTTCAATTCTTGATTCGGAAGAAAGTTCTACTGTTTCTGAATCAACCAATGCCATTAAACAGCTTCCTGCTTTAATTCAAAACTTTCGTACCAGACTCTATCGGAAACGGAAAGAGGTTTTTCTCCGATACCCATTTGATCGTAATAATCCAATAGAATTTCTAAATGAACATTTTCCTCATCTTCTAAAGTCCAGAAAGAACTATCGATGGATTTAGAAACAAGCGCCTGGCCTCTGACAGAGTCCACGAAATAATCCGGTTTATTGGAGAAAATCAGATGAGCGGAGATCAGATCGAATCGAATAGTATCCACTATTTTAGAAAATTCGGAATCAGATTTATCGAAATAACGGGAAGCTATCTCGGTCTGGAAATAATCACCCCAGGTAAGAATGTCCGGTTCCACTCCCGTGCGTGTTTTGATCTCTTGGAGTTTTTCCTCTTCTAAAAAAGGTTTGGAAGCGAATTTATCCACCAGTTCTCTTAGGGAAATCAAGTTAAGGATCTTATTCGCGGAAAGTTGTCCACGACGCATCATATCGAAAAGTTCTGGATTCAGTTCGGACTTGTTCTCTGCCATGCTTTATTTTTCGGCAAAAGTATAAAAATCCCCCGCACAATTTCCTTCCGGAAAATACTCGCCTATGTCTCATTTTCGAAAAAAAGAAGAACGTGGCGAATTCCTATCGGTAGTACTGGATTCCTAAAGTCCCGAAGTCGAAAATAAAGATAAGGGAAAATTTTACCCATACCGTTATGGCTGTAGGACGATCGGATACACTCCAGGAACTGATTACGATTTTAGAAACGATGTTTGGAGAAACAATCATCGGTTCCGATATCAATTTAGTTAAACACCTATTCTATAGTCTAAAAGCGGACCAAAGGGAATTCCCTTTCGATTACGAAGGAGAAAAGCTTACCTCCGTTGTCGAAGAGGTGGGCGAAGACACTCTCGTTCTATATGTTCCTTATCTTCAGCCAAAAGGAATACTCAGAGCAAAAATCAGTTTCGAAATCTTGAATATATTATACCAATTCGAAGTGGTTCTTTTGGATTTTTGGGAAGACCATGTCCGGGTAAAGATCCCTTCCGAACTGCAAGCAGCCGCATTCCGTAAAAATCTCAGGGTGGCAGTGGACGATCTTTTTATGAACTACGTGATCCTTTATCGTTCCTTGAGCGGTGGAGAAAGAGAGCTCGGAAAAAATCTAAGCGTAGAGCAAAGATTTTTCCATCTCATGAAGGAGATCAAAAAGGATAATCCAAGTCTGAAATTGATCAATTTAATGGTTACCGAATATATTCTTGGAATTTCCAAAGACTATGAGCTCGTGTTTTTCGGACCTGGGAAAGATGGGGGACTTTTCGGGGATTTTATCAGACAATACAACCGTTCAATTTATGTTCCGGATTGTTCTTTAATTAAAAGTTATATAGGGGAGGAGAAGGATCCGTATCTGGATAATTTCCGGGACGAATACTTACGTTTGATCCAAACCAGGGGGCAGGCAAAGGCGGATGAATTTTTCAGAGAGCTTCAGAAAGAAGAAGTCCGAAATTTTTTGATTTCTTATATAGTTACTCCTATCCGTTTATTCAATGATCCAATCGGTTATGTGAAAGTGTTCTCCACGGCCATGGATAAATTTTCCATCGTGCAGCAGCAGGCATTATATATCGAGGAACTAGGGGATATTCTCACTTACGCTCTTACGAAAGTTTATATTCGCCAAGAGAACTTTAGAAATGAAGAGGCAGTTACCCGTATCTTGGATATCAGTATGAACGGTCTCTTGTTCGAGATAGAGGATGAAAGGACTTTTAATTATTTAAAAAAACATAATATTATTAAAATGTTTATTCCGATTTCCGAAAGGAACCTGGTCCTAAGGGGAGAGGTTGTGCGATTCTTGGAGGTCGCTGACGGAAAATTCCAACTCGGAGTGAATTTTTTCGATTCTAATCCGGATGATATGGTCTTTTTACAACATTATATCTTCAGTAAGAAGATGCGGATACTGTTCGAATAACTATCCTTTCCTTCGAATCGCAACCGCTCCGTTCCCGGGCGTTTTCTCATCCGAAGGAGAACGATCCCCACTCAAACAAGTACCACCACTAACCAGCACATCCAATCCGAATACATTAGCATTCTTAATGAAGCTAAACTCATTCAAGTAGAGTTGAGAATACTTTGGAGTTATATATCCGTAAGAAGCAAAGGCAGTCTTTAAAACTCTATGATTACCTTCAGCTACTTGGTTGTGGACTCCATTCTTACTCCAACGATTCCGAGCAAATCTAAACCTATTGTCCTTTGATCTCGCAGAGTGATTTACTGATCTATGATTCCTGTATATTCCCCAAAGCCAAGGATAGCCTTGATCTGTAAAAAGTGGAGTGCTGGTCGGGAGATGCTCTTTAATAAGAGGTCCTAAAGTCTCAGCCTTTTGGTTTGGAACAGAAGAGAAGAATACTGGTCCATGCTTGATAGCAATGGTTTGAACTAAGGTCCCAATCTGTTTCCCACCAAGCTTTTCTGAAAGATATATAGAAGAGGTTTGTCCTCTGTGACTATATCTTTTCCTTCCTTGGCTTGCTCTTTCACCTGCAGAATATAATACAGCAGTGTCTACGCATACGTAGGGCCTCTTTGCCATGATCTTAGTAATATCTCTATTCTCATTTGGTGGTAGTAGGAAGTCCTTGAACTGATCGTTTAAAGCATCGTATGTTAGCTTCTTATACTTTGGGTTTTGGTCAGATGCAAAGAGTTGGAATCTTCTCTTTAGTAAGCTCGCTGCATTATATCCTATCCTTAGTCTCTTACTTAGTTCTGTTGCTGTTACTACCTTTGGATATTGGATTAGGGATTCATAAAGTAAGTATCCGAACATCCATATTGGTAGTTTGAAATGATGTAGAGGAGTGTAGCTCAGTCTTGAAGTTAGATATCTGCATTGAGGACATCTTATTAGATCTGGTCTAGTGCTGATTTCTTTATCTAAGATTCTATTGTTACACTCAGGAGTTGGGCAATGCTTTGGGTAGAAGTCATTGAGTATCTTCTTGGTTATCTTTGTGAAATACTGTGTATTAAGGGCTAAATTTTGATATTTTTTTTGAAGGTGTGGCTCATATG
>NZ_ANIJ01000009.1 GCF_000347035.1 Leptospira sp. B5-022 | reverse complement strand
AAAACAGCTAGAGCGGTATCGTTTTCACGAGACAGATTCGGTGAAGACGAGTCTTACAGCAAGACCAGCAGATATTTCGTTCGCTGCGTGAGGTAAGGGCCCTTTCGCACAGAGGACACGGAGTTCACAGAGGAGTCTGTATTTCAGAATTCTCATTATGATCCCCAACTCAGTGTTCTCTGTGGGCTCCCTGCGAAATTATATTATAAAAGTCTAAAGTTTGGCAATCTTGTTCACTTATATATCACTTATATATAGGTCAAAATCGTGTTTTCCTAATGCATGGCCCGATATTTTTTTTACAACCCCTGTGACGAAAGGGAACATTTCCAGGGTGAATGGGGTCCTTCAAAACTTGATCCGAAATTTTCAATTGACATAAGCCATTATCGCTTCAAAAACTAACGAACTTAAAATCTTAAATCCGGAGTATACATGAGGATTAAAGAAATTAAATCGTTGGTGCTAACGATTTGTTTTATAGCGGTAAGTTTTAACCTAAACGCCGAAGACTATATTCCAGAGCCGGGATGCGAGAAGCCTGCTCCTCGCAAAAATTTACCGTTTCATATGGATTCTTCCAAACAGCTTTGTGCGAAAGATCTAGCCGAAAAAAGAGAAGGTTGGTATCCTACCGGACTTCCTCTTATTAATTCGGATCCATTGGAAGGTGTCGGCTTTGGTGTTCGGGCGTATGCCTATAATAACGGTCTGAAATCGGATCCGTTATTCGATTATACTCCCTATAGAGTAAGGTTTTTTGCTCAGTATTTTAATACGAGTAAGAATGCACAATATCATCAACTTAGTTTGGATATGCCGTTTATCGCGAATACGCAATGGCGTCTACGTGCGGATGCGTTTTTAACGATTACACCAACCACTCTCTACTTTGGGATCGGCGAGGGCTCCTTAAAGACCTTAAGTTACTATGATCGTAATCAGCCGGGTGGGGATTATTACACGAACGCAACTTTTGCGGATCAAAGTAAAAATTTTAGTTATTATAGACCGGGAGGTCCTCAAGATCCGGTATCCTTTGGTGGAAATACCTATTACGGAGTTCCGAGCCAGCCTGGATTTGTCGTCACCAATAGAATGTACAACGGTTATATTATAGAAACTCCTATGGTTAACCTAAGTACGGAGAGATCGTTCTTTGGTGGAACGGTTCGTTTGGTCGCTGGTTTAAAAGCTTCCGAAAATATTATCAGAACATACGACGGGAAAAAGGCCCCAGGTTACGATCCGGTTTTAGGTATGGATTACGGGGCTAATGTGCCTAACGCTAAAACTCGACTAACTGAAGATGCGGAGGCCGGAAAAATTTTAGGGTATCACGGCGGTTATGTAAACGCAGTTCGTGTCGCACTTGTGTATGATACTCGGGATTTCGAACCGGATCCGAATAGTGGGGTATTTATAGAAGGAACCTTCGAAAAGAACAACAAGGCATTCGGTTCGGATTACAATTTCCAAAAATACTTTGCTCAAGGAAAATTTTTCTGGAGCCCGTTTCCTAAGGTATTCGAAAAACTCGTGGTTGCTTCCCGTTTTGGAGCAGGTTTATCCGAAGGCGATGTTCCGTTTTTCGAATATAGAAATATGTGGGGAACGGAAGGTTTGATTGGAGGACTTGGAGGTATTCGTACCATCCGCGGTTACAAACAAGACCGCTTTGTGGGACGTGCAATGGGCTGGGGTAATATCGAGGTGAGATGGAAATTCGGATCCTTGAAGGTAGGTGACGAATTCTTTGCATTCAATTTGGTTCCTTTTATGGACTTCGGACGAGTTTGGGACGACGAGCATAAGGCAGGTCTCAAGGGTTATAAATATTCCCACGGTCTTGGACTTAGGATCGCTTGGAACCAGGCTACGATCATCATGATCGACTGGGCCAAATCGAAAGAAGACGAACAGTTATTCGTGAATTTTAGCCACGCGTTTTAAGGAAAGAAGAGATGAGAAGAGTATTTTATATAATAAGATCATTATTTACCTTATTCGCGTTTTGTATATTCG
>NZ_ANIJ01000008.1 GCF_000347035.1 Leptospira sp. B5-022 | reverse complement strand
GATACGGGATCCAGGATATCACCTCCACGATCACTTTCTTTTTTGGAAAGTTTTTCGTAAAAGCTGCGGACGTGTACAGACCTAATTTATATATTTATGATACGGATAATTACTACGGGGCGACGGGAGGTTATGTAAATACCAGTAGTAAGGACGGTAAGATCGTGGACCCGGGAAAGGTGAACGGTCCCGCTAATCAGTTAGTATTGGATTTTATCAATTCCTCTACTTCCATCCCGGACCAATTGAGGCAATCCGTGAGAGAGTCTTATCTTCTTCAGAAAATTCCTTCTCACTTGGTTTGGTTCAGTATAGGGTTCAGCCAAAACTTCTAGGTATATAAGGGATATATAAAATGAGTATTCGGTTCAGGATTTCACTTTATCTGTCGGTGGTTTTACTCTCCGGTTCGATCATTTTGACTGCGATCAACTCGATCGGATCATATTTCAGTCTGAAGTATCAAGTGGAAGACGGTTCCAGAATGGCCGGAGAAAGATTCACTTATGAGGTGAAGGATTTTTTGGATTTGGCGTTGGGTTCTCTCAGAGGGACCCAGTATCTATTAGAATCTTCTAAACCCGCTCGGGAAGAAGTTGTCGCCGCGTTATGGAAATTAGTCGAGGCCAACCAATATTATTTCGGAACCTGGGTGGTATTCGAACCTAACGGTTTTGACGGACAAGATGCAAGATTTAAGAATAAACCGCCGTACCATGACGGCACAGGAAGATTTGTACCGTATATCAACAAATCGAAAGGTGCCGTCACAATAGAGCCGGTAATATATTACGAAAATTTGGATGAGTCCGGAGCGTTCTATACTATTCCGAAAAAGACCCTGCATGATTATATTGCGGACCCTTTTTCTTATCCTGTAGGTGGAAAAGATGTACTTATGGTTTCCTTGGTGAAACCTGTGTTTCGAGGAGGAAGTTTTTCCGGGGTGGTAGGTATTGACCTTGCCATGGAAAACTTGCAGGAACTACTCGGCCCGATCCGACCATTTAGGGGAGAAGGTTATCTGACTCTCATTTCTCCCAATGGGACCTATGCCGCAAATGGAAAGGATCCTTCATTGGTCGGTAAAATGAACCCGGACCAAGAATGGCTGAAGCAGATTACGGAAGGGATCGCAACAGGAAAACCTTTCTCTCTACATGGAGGAGGAGAAGGCCATCATTTTTTCCCATTTTTATTAGGAAATTATGATAAACCTTGGGCAGTGGAAGTGT
>NZ_ANIJ01000007.1 GCF_000347035.1 Leptospira sp. B5-022 | reverse complement strand
TCATGATTTCGAAAAAGATAGCTCCGTATTCATGAGTCTAGTACATCCGGACGACAAAACCCTGATTCGAAAATCGATACGAAATAGTTTTTCAGGAAAAGAGAATGTAATCAATTTAGAATATAGATTTTTCCATCCGGATGGGACCATCCATTGGCTGGAAGTCAAAGGGCAAGTCTATCGGAACTCCAAAAAAGTCCCGGGACGAATGGCAGGGATCATTGCGGATATCACGGACAGGAAAAAGTCGGAGGAAAAATTAAAAGCTAGCGAAGCAAGATTTCAAACATTCTATAGATTTGCCAACGAAGCCATCATTTTCATTGACCCGAGAACGGAAGGAATTTTAGACACAAACCCGGCCTTCTTAAGAATATTCGGTTTTAAACAGAACGATCTGCACTCGATCTCTCCCGTATCATTATTCACTCCGGATTCATGGGCAACACTACATGCAAGGATACGCTCTTTTGAAAGCTCCGAAAACTTGGAATTGAGAGCGATACGCTGGAATGGTCGGATTTTTTCCGCGATAGGAAGCGTTCATTTTTATACAGAAAGAGAATCCTATGTAGCTGCAATCAGCCTTTTGGATACCTCCGCAATCCAAGAAGTGGAAGAATTAAAAGTGATCAATGACGAGATCTCTGTCAGGAACAGGCTGATCGAGATGCAAAAAAACGAACTACAGGAAACATTAGAAAACCTTAAAAAAGCTCAGGCTCAGCTTATACAATCCGAAAAAATGGCGGCACTCGGACAGTTGATCGCGGGTGTGGCCCACGAGATCAATAATCCGATCGGTGCAGTCCAAGCTTCCAACCAAAACCTTCAGGAATGTCTAATCCGTTTTCAGTCGATTTTACCGGATGTTCAGAACGTATTAACGGGAATGACTACCGAACAGGTTGAATCCTTTCGCCAATTCTTAAGTCTGGTCAGACAACCGAAAGACCAATTGGCAGGGATGGAAGAAAGAACGGCCAAGAAGAATATAGTATCTCAATTACAAGAACTGAATATTCCCAATCCTTATGCGATCGCAGATGCTCTGACTGATATGGGTTTCAGGGAATTACCCAAGACCGCCCTTCCATTCCTGGTCCGTGAAAGAGCGAACGTACTTTTGGAATACTCCACGTTAGAAGCGTTCTTTTTCTCGAATACGAATACGATACAGATCGCCGTAGACAGAGTCTCCAAGATCCTTTACGCTTTAAAAAATTTCTCACATTTTGACACCATATCGGAAAAGATCCCGGCCTCCATTACGGAAAATATTGAGACAGTTCTCACAATATACCAGAACCAACTCAAAAAAGGCATCCAAGTCTCCAAGGAATACGAGAATATTCCGAAAATCTTATGTTATCCGGACGATTTGATCCATGTTTGGACAAATCTCATCTACAATTCTCTCCAAGCAATGGAGTTTAGGGGAGAAATCAGGATAAAAGTCTATCGTAAAGCTGACTTTATCAACGTAGAGATCACGGACAACGGTCCTGGAATCCCTGAGAATATTTTAGATAAAATTTTCCAACCGTTCTTTACAACCAAACTTCCCGGAGAAGGAAGCGGCCTGGGTTTGGACATCGTAAAGAAGATCGTGGAAAAACACAAAGGGAAAATCGAAGTAGAAACAAGGCCCGGATTTACGATGTTTCGGATCCTGCTTCCTTTTGTAGAAGTTAAAGTTTAAACTTATCGACGGATTTCAAAAGCCCTTCGGATTGCCCATGCATCTCACTGGAATAAGAAGTCAGATCATCCGCTCCGGAAGCCACTT
>NZ_ANIJ01000006.1:0-582500 GCF_000347035.1 Leptospira sp. B5-022 | reverse complement strand
GAATTTGGAGAGTTCATCTCTAAAGGAGAACTTCTTTGTACCCATCAAATAACGAAACGCACTTACGATTACGTCCGGTCTAGGAGGATCTCCTCCGATAAATAAGTCCGGTTCTTTAGGTAATTTACCTCTTTCAAATAATCCGCCGGAAACCGCTTCTGTTCCGCAGGCAATTAGCGCCTTCGGTCCAGGGGTTGTGTCCCAGGCAACTTGTAAAGGAATTTCCATATTCTTTCCTACAGGTCCCGAGAACACGACGGCATCCGAATGTTTGGGAGAAGCGACTACTCTTATCTTACTTGCTTCGCTATCGAACACCGCATTGAAGCTCGCATTTATCTCCGCTTCTGTTGCGTTATTTCCGCTTGCTGCTACTTCTCTATATTGGAAGCCCGTATACTTAGTTATCTTGCGGAATTGTTTTACGTTTTCCGAAACTTCTTCCTCGTAAATTGCCGGAATGCCTTCTACATAATGTACTTTTAGCGCTTCTCTGTCCACGGAATATACGTGAACGAATCCTGAATTTTCCAATTGTCCGGAAGAAGCTTCCACACAATGACCACATTGTAAGCAAGCACCGTAATCGAAGGTTACTTCCTTGGAGGATGAAACTTTTAATCCGCCGGTGGGACAAACCTTCTCAATGGATTTGTCCAAATGAAATCCTTTTTTAGAAGTTGGTACCGGGATACCTCTCGCATTTGGGTTGTTCGGCCCTATCTTTTTATAATTTAGATTTTTTGCCGGTAGGAATATATTGATAATTTCCTGGATTTGTCTCATAGATCCACTCCCACATAGCTGAGATTGAAAGATTTGTTATTCAGAGGAAAGTCCCCTATATTTTCCCCTCGGACTGCAAGCTCCAATGCATGCCAATTTAGGACGGAAGGATCTCTCACATAAGCTTCCGAAATTTCTCCCGAAAAATTTAGGGAAAAGGAAACTAAAACAGGGCCTCTCCATCCTTCAACCGCCCGGAAATATACACCGGGTTTTGCTTTGGAAACTTTCGTCTTTTGGAAATTTTCATAGACTTTATGAAAATTTTTTAATACTGGAATTGCTTTGGTCAGCCAACGCCCGCTATTCTTCAATTCTTCATAACGAAGATAGAATCTTGCCCAGGCGTCTCCCGTCATTTGGCCTGCATCCAGATCCAAGCGGATGGATTCTCCTGCGAGAGTATAACTGGGATCATGATGACGAAGATCCCTGGAATAGCCGGTACATTTTTCTACCATTCCTACAAAACCTAGATCTTTAAGTTGTTTATGAGTGATCACTCCGCAAATCTGCAATCGTTCCCTATTGGTGGATTTTTCGGCAGCTCTTTCGAAATGTCCCGCCACATCCGAAGTAGTATTTTCGATCCTTAGCGCCAGATCACTCAAGAAAGATTCTGTAAGTTCTTTTTTGAGTCTGACTTTTCCGGGACTTAAGGCCCCTCTTCCGAAGCGAGAACCTGTGAGGGCTTCCATAACTCCTAACGGAACTCCTCTTTGTACTGCGCATACGCCTTGTAACGGATAATAACCTACGTCACCCGCAATTGCCCCCATATCCCCGATATGGATCGCGATCCTTTCGATCTCTAAGAGTACTGTCCTGGCAAAGTTGACTTCTTCCGGAACTTGTATGTTATGAGCTTCTTCGAATGCTTTACTGAATGCGATAGCATAGGCGATCGTGGAATCTCCGGAAATTGCTTCCGCATAAGGAGAGATAGAATCCTTGTTTAGGCCTTTTAATTTTTCCAAAAGACCCCTTTTTTGAAAACCTAACCGAATGTCCAGGTTTTGGATCTCTTCCCCTTCTACTATAAAACGAAAATGTCCAGGCTCGATCACGCCGGCGTGGATCGGTCCCACAGCGTGTGAATAAAAGGAAGTGGGAACAGGAACGTTGATCCCTCTATAAACCAAATCCTTGATCCCGGATTTAGTTAGGAATTTTTCGAGAAGATGTTTTCTGTCTTGGGATAGATATTTTTGGTAATCCATCGAAGAATAATCTTCCGGTCCTTGGTCAGTGCCGAGGCTATGCCTAAGGACCCAAATCGGATTTAGATGGTCTTCATATAGATTTTTTTCTGCGGTTTTTGATAAAGTTTCCTGCTCTATCCCTTCCCGAGTCAGCCAGAAACGATGAGTTTGTTTGGTTTCGGTAGTGTGAAAAATTCCGGTAACGTTTTTCATAATACACCTTGTAATAACAGGTAAAATCCCCAGCATCCGGTGCTGAGTAGAAGTAAAAGTAGGAAAAATCCGTTTGTCATTCTGATCCTAAGAATGGTGGAAAGGTCTTTTGAAAAAGGTCTTCCTTTGATGTTTAATAAAGGTGCGAGTTTGTATAACATCACTCCGAAAAATACGATCCCTAAGATCGGGACTAATATAACGAACGATTTCCCACCGCTTTGTCCCGCTTTGATCAGAATGATATCCGTCACGAATATGGGGGAACCGGGCATTACGAACGCCAAGAACAAGGCTAAGATGAAGAGCGAAAGAGCTGATTTATTTATAGAGTCCACTTGAATGATCTTATGAAGTTCTCTCTTTCCTGCGTCCATCCTCACGATTCCCATGCTGATGAATAGAAGCGATTTCACCACAAGGTTTGTCGCCATCATAAATAGGAAAACAGTTTCACTTAGATCCATCCACAGAAAGACAGCTAACGCTCCTGTATGGAAAAGAGCAACTTTTGCGGAGATCCTTCTGATATCGTCGCGGTCGTATACCGCAAAAATACTTAAGAAGATCGTTAATATTCCTAATACCAACAAACCGTCCGCACCGCTGAATGTATGAGGGAAGAGTTGGTGATCTAAATGAACAAAAGGCCTAAGGGCAAAACAGACCGAGACCGGAATGAATGAAGAAAGCAGGGAAGAAACCTGCGAAGGACTTTCTCCGTAAGTATCCTCGATCCAGACATGGTTCGGAAATAGCCCTAATTTTGCACTGTATCCGAAGATCGCTAGCCAAAGACCGATCTCTACCCAGATGATCTCAGGATGAGAGGCGGAATTAGCCGCTAAAAAATCGATCGGTTGATTGATCACATGTAAAGAAGAACGGATGAGTATGATTCCGAGGAACGCGATACCTAATCCGAAAGAGTTGATCAGTAGAAATTTCCAGGCGATAGGAAAGGATTTTTCCGTTCTACTGGAAGAGATGAGTAAGGCTCCTACAAAGGTAGTAGCTTCTATTAGAACCCATTGTAATGTAGTTCCTTCTTCATTCCAGTCCCGAATGATCCAGACGGCAAAGTTGATCGCGACGCAGATGATAAGTAACACGGACCAGAATAGTAAATTTGTTTGGTTTTTTGTAGGAGCTAGAACGTAGGTCAGAAAAATTAGGACAAAAACCCCTGCTCCGATCCCTAATAGAATATCGAAGTTCATCTGGAAATTTCTCCCTTATATTGCTCGCTATTGATCCTAAGGGCGGCGCCGGCTCCGATGATCAAAACCGCATCCAAGAAGGATCCGAATTCGCTTCCTATCGGAACTCCGGATTTAAGAAGAAGCGTGAGTAAAAATGTTCCATTCTCAAAAATGCTGAAACAAGCGATCACGCCGATCCAGTTCCTTCTCACTATAAAACCGATTACTCCTATGTAGATCAGTAAAAGGACATATAATAAACCGTACTGATGGGACTTCCCGAAAAAGGAGGATACCAAGTCCATGAAGAAGTAGCAAGCCGCTGCTCCTGCGAACAAGAGTCCGAGTGTAGGAAGATATCCTACTTTAGGAAAAGTTGATTCCGGAGAATGGATCCTTCTTGCAGTCCAAAAAAGAATGATCGGCGTTAAGATCCCTTTGAATACGATCACCATTGCCGCTAAAAAGATGGAATGAAAACCGTCCCCGCTTTCTTCTTGGTACAAGGGAAGAAGTAAAAGAAAACCTTGGATTCCCAAGAGGATAACGACCCTTTTAAGCCTGTTTTCTAAAAGAATGACCACACCAGTCAGTAGAATGATAAGATAACTAAGGTCAGTGCTCATATTTATTTACCTAGTTTCAGAAGAATTCCCAAGATCAGCATGAAGATAAAATTCAGGCCGAGTAATTCCGGGATCCAAATCCATTTTCTTCTGGTGCTGTTTGCTTCCCAATAGCCGATTAACGCGGAAAGAAGAATGGCTCCTCCGAAGGAAGCTAATTCTTTCCAGATCGGAACGGATGAGACTCCTAAGAATACTTCCACATGTTCCAGTCCTAGTTTAGTTAGAAGTAAAAATAAGGAAGCGGTCTTAAATTGGTGAGCCAGTTCGAAAAATGCTCTAGTCCTTCCGGAAGCTTCGAGTAACATCGCTTCGTGCACCATCGTGAGTTCAAGGTGGGTTCTTGGATCGTCAAACGGAGGTTTGGCGAGTTCGGAAAGAACGATCAAGGTAGCTCCCAAAAAGAATAAAATCGCAAAAGAAATATGTGCGAAGTTTTCATGGAATACCACGTTGGATTCCAATACTACAAGTATTAGTATCAGGATGGGTTCGCCGAATATGAAGAGAAGAATTTCTCTTGCCGCTCCCATTCCGCCGAAAGAAGTTCCGTTTTCCACAGCGTAAGCGACAGTTGCAAATCGGATCATTCCGATCAAAAATGGGATCAGTAATAAGGAAGCCCATTCGAAAGAAACTAAGGACCATAGAACTAGTCCGAAAGAGAAAGCGAATATCGCGGAACTTTCCGAGAAAAATCCGGAGAAAGGACCGTCTATCGGACTTTTTTTCATCATTCGGATCGTGTCGTATAGGATCTGTAGTACAGGCGCCCCTTTTCTGCCTTGAGCAAAAGCTCTGATCTTTTGAAGAACACCTCCACATAAGAACGGAAGAGAGATAAAGGATAAAATCCGGATCAGAATGCCCAATAAGAAAGTAGCTGTGACCATATGCCTCCCTCTGCCAGACGAACGATGATAATTACGATGAGGATCGTTAAAACAGTGAACGAAGAATAAGTTAGGTCCACGGAGATGGATTCGTCGTCCGATCCTCTGATCTTCGCTTTTAAAGAAGAAAGTAGTTTTATTAAAATTTTAATAAACCCTTTATCCAATTTGGAATTGCCTGCTTCATCTGAGAAATATCTGCCCAATGGAGCGACTAACGGATCGGAAAGCGCCGAACTCGCAATAGCTACCTCCGATCCCTCAAATAACCCGCCACAATCCCACAGTTTTCTCTCTTTGATCCTATGCCTGAGTCCTAATAACCCTACGCTTAAGAGAATCGCTAGGCCGATTACGTTTAAAATCCCGATTCCTTTGAACCAAGAGAAATCCAACCATTCTACTCTCACTGCATAATAATTAGTGAGGCTAAGAATGATCACGGGCGCGATCAGGACCAAAGCTCCAGTTAAGAATAAGGAAACATTGATCGTCGTATTCTTACCATGGTCTTCGAAATTAGTGCGGGGTCTGGAAAGAACAAGAGCTAGGAAAAGTTTTAAGTGCGCGGCCGCCCCTACCGCTAAACCAGTGCAGACTAAAATAAGAAGCGGAAGGACAAGAGCAGCACTCGTATCCGTAACTTCCAAAACTGCGGATAATAATTTGATAAATGTGGACTCGGATAGGAAACCTGTGGTTCCAGGGATAGCAAGAAAACTCATGGTCCCGATCGCAGCTAAAAATGTGGGAATTCCACTGATCCTACCGATCCCTGTGTTATCATCCGCTCCGGATCTACCCGATAATTTCGTTAGATATCCGAAAAATAAGAATTGGAAGGTTTTGCTGATACTATGGTGGACCAAGGAGATGAGAAATAATACTCCAAATGCCTTGCTCAACATTCTCAAACTTTCCTGTTCACTGGATTGCCAATAAGCGGAAATCAGTAAGCTCAACCATAAAAAATTCATATTCTCTACAGTGCTGTAAGCGATGGATTTTTTGACTTCTCTGCTGAATAAAGCGGTAATCCCTGCCCATAAGACTCCGATTCCGGCTAACGGTATTAGAACGGTTGTATAATGGGTTCCCGGAAGAAGTGGGAAAGCGAATTTGGAAAATAAAACCAGAGGTAGATTAACTAATAAACCTGAGTAAGCCGCAGAAGCATGCGCCGGAGCTCCTGCATGCGCTTCCGGAAGCCAGAAATGGACTCCGAAAAATGCGGACTTGATCAAAAGTCCCAAGATCAGGAAAAATAATCCGGAACTTGGATCATTCGAAAAGATCCAGAAGGTAAAACAGAAAGCACCAATCCCTCCCGCTGCTACCAAAGCAACGAAACTTCGAATGGATGCATCGTTCCATTTACCTCCAACATAAAGGAGGAAGGCGCTTATAGTGGACAATTCCCAAAAAAGGATCAACCATAAACTTTTTCCTACTAGATAACAAATCCCTGTGCTAAGGAAAAAAACGGCGTAACCGAAAACGATCAATGTCTTTTTTTCTTTTTCATATCCGTATACGTATACAGATATGAAACCGCCTAATATGGCTTGGAGAGTTACCCCAAGACCGATCGAACTATCTTTTCCGAAAAAATCCACCCCTAGCACATTCCCGATCAGAAAAGGTGCAAGAAGAGAGGTGATAACGGATAGATAAGCCAATACTGTCATACGTATTCCTTTTTTAGAAGCCTGCGTTCACTTGGAAGAAGAACATGTGAGCCGTAGAGGCTGTTCCGTTCGCGCCTGTCACAACTCCCGTGTTCATATGAAGACCTGCGGTTTCCGTTCCCGTAGCCTGAAGATTGTAATGATAGAGAGCGTTTCTCTGATTTTTAACCGCATTACCCGCAGTCAAGATACCGCCTCCGATCCAGATCGAAACATAATCATTTACAACGTACATCCAAGTTAGATCGAACTCATTGTAGATATTTTTTCCAGTTCCACTCACGGAGATCGTGGTTTGACCGAGACCGTTACTTTCGGTCGAAGCTCCGGTATTAGCGGAACCGTTGATCGCATACCATGCATCCTGAGTTTGTACCTTATTATTGATGATATAGGCAGCGTAGAATGTTCCGTAACGTTCTGTCTTGTACGAAAAATTAAAGTTAAAAGAACTCAAGTTTTTAGTATCGATGTTCTCCGAAAGACCTGCTACATTATTCCAGTAAGGGAATACTCCGAATCGCGGGTTTGTAAGAGTTTGGAAGGTTGCGTTACTTCCGTCCGTTCGGTTTTTATCCCCCGATGCGTAGGTATATTGAAAGCCCGCTCTCAATTTTTCAAAGAAAGTATAACCTGTTTGGAAAACATGCATTGAACCGGAATATTTTTGAACTTCTGTGCCGTAACTTTGGTTCGAAAGACCCGCAACATTCTGCCTTACATAAGAGTCTAAAAGAGGATCTTTTACGGTCCTTTCTCCGGTTGCCCCCGTCTGCCACGCACTTTCGATCGCCCAATCCCAAGCTCCCCAGAATCCGTCTTTGGGAAGATTATTATTCGCAGTTCTGTTGGTGATCCTGAATCCGGTCGTAATCAGATCACTTTGTTGTTTTGCCCAAGAGTTATTATAAAGATCTAAATCCGATTTAGCTCCTGCAATAGCTGTCTTTTTGGTCAAAAGTCCGATCGAATAAACATCTAGAGTGAACCAATCTTTCGCGGTGAGGGAATTATATGTACCGACAATATACTGATCCGGTTGACCAGGATTTACTACAGTGGATTTTTTCGTAACCGGATCCGTAATGGTGATCGGAGCGTTAGCCGAAACCACTCCGTTGACACCGTTCTGGTTGGCCGCAATCTTAGTTCCGAAAAAATGGATCTTATAATTGTCCTGATCGAACATGATCCTTGCTCCATCGTAAGATAGACCGTTTATGGTCCAGTTAGCACCGCCAAGTAATCTTTGATCACCGTAGGCTAGAACCTGCCTACCGAACTGTATTTTTGCGTCTAAAGGAAGCTTTTTCAAAAGAACAAAGGCTTCTCGGATAGTGGTTTGGCTAGGGATCGTGGAACCTGATCCAGAGGCAGGGTTACTGGTTGTAGTCGTACCCGCTGCATCAAAAACATTCGCACGAGCATCCCCTACGTTGGCCGGAGTTTCTCCTCCCCAAATTCTTGCATCTTGGAAAGTGACTTTTGCGGAAAAATATGGACTAGGGTCAATTATGAAAAATACCTGAGAGGTCTGCATTGCCCGCGAAGTATAACCTTTATTCGATTTGTCGAAAGATAGGTTGTATCTGTCCTCGTATCTAGGGCGAATATAGGCTCCTAGTCTGATCCAATCGTTAAGCCATGCTTTTTTGCGGTTGGCGAATTTTTTTCCCAACTCCGGTTCGAAAAATGTACTTCTTGTAAAATCGGGAGTCAGACCGCTGGATTTCATCGGAGAAACATAACCGTCTTCTTCTTCTGCACTTTCCTTCGGAGAGTTGGGATTTTGGGCGGTAGTGGCGGCATTTTGAGCGGAAAGATCCGAAAGAATACCGGATACGAAAATTAAGAGAAATATAATATAGCCTAAATAGCCGGAAATTTTATGAAATCGACGCAACTTGTACATTTTCTGACCGTTCCTAATGAAAATAAAATTCAAAGCCATCCGAATATATAAGCAACTTAAAGGACTTTCTATTTTTCTAACAAGACAATCGAAGCAATTCTATTTAAGTCCCTATAACTTCTACATCTGATTTCTATTTTCGGTCAAGTCATGAACGACCTCCGTATTTACCGCTTGTAGTATTACTTCATCCGAAGGATTTGAATAGCGGTGTTTAATATGGGACCAGATCTTAGAATTAGAGACGCCATCCCTTTTCCAGCGCACAATGGAGATCAGTGCGTGAATAAAAAGAGCGATGAGTAAACCTTCAAAGATACCGAATCGAAAGACTAATAGTCCGCAAACGATCGCTAGGCTAAACGCATAGACCCCTTCGTGTATCACATGTTTCAAACCTTCTATCATTTTCCAACCGGTAAAGATCATGACGATTCCAAGGGAATATTCCGGAAGATGAGTCAACAGTTTGGGAAAAATTAATACGATTGCGATCACTAAGGCCACAAAAAGGTTGGAGAGTTTTGTCATTGCTCCTGCGACCGCGTTCGTCGTCCCTTTTGCTAACCCATCCAGGTTTGTCATTCCTCCAAAAAAACTGGAGCCTAAGTTCGCGATCCAAATGGAAAATAAACTATTATTAGAGTCACATTTTCTTTTTAGCGGATCCAATTTTTCGATGGCAACATTACTCATTACCTGCTCGATTACGTCTATTGTCGCAAGCATCAGAGCATATCCGACCATTTCAAAAGTGAGAAAGATCGTATGGATCAATCTTGGATCCTCGTGAGGTTGAGGTAAAGGAAGGACCAATTTGAAAGGAACATGGTCCACGACTAACATTGGTAAATCGTAATAGAAACTGATAACGATCCCGAAACCTATAACAAGGAAATATGGAATGCCCGGTTTGCTGGATTTGAACTTTTGATATAAAAATACGAAACAAACAAAAGAGATGGATGAGAGCGCTAAAACAAAAAGTCTCTCCGGGTTAAACCAATTTCCCAAAGACTCATGTTCCACTGCGTACATATAGGGTACGAATTTTAGCGCTATTTTTAAACCTATTCCGGCTAATAATCCTTCTACTAAATAATGAGGGACAGTCTTTAGGATGTAACCTTCCCATCTGAATTTCCAAACCACGATTTGGATCACTGAGGTCAAAAAAATCAGAAAAGGCATATTTTCATGACCGAAGGTATGCACTCCTAAGGCTAAAGCGGGAGCGAGCCCTGCTGCTATACCCGGAACTCCTACGAAATTTCCGGGTTTAAACAAGGATGTTGTAAATCCCACAATACAGGCAAAAACCACAGTCAAGAGTCCGGTTTGGATCGGATACTCCGACATTAGGCAAATGCCGACCGACAAAGGTATGGCCACGAAGCCGGTAATCGTTCCGGCCGCAGCATCCCGTTTTAAATAAGCAAAAATGTCCTTTAGTGAAACTACCATAACCTCTTCCTGCTTCCTTCCGTATGGTATAATTTTATAATATTGTTACTAGATAGTGATAGAGCGGGATACCGATCACGATATTGATCGGGAATACGATCGAAAGTGCCACCGTAAGGTAAATACTAGGATTGGCTTCCGGGATCATATCTTTCATCGCCGCTGGGACAGCTATATAGGAAGCGGAAGCGCAAAGTATGACGAACATTACCGCATCTCCTTCCGGCATACGGATCAATTTTACGAGAAATAGTCCGAGAGCTGCGTTGATCACCATGATAAGTAAAGTGGACGCGATTAGAAAAAATCCTGCATGAGTTACTTCGCTAAAACGTTTCGCTGCGGAAATCCCCATATCCAAAAGGAAGAAAGTTAATAATCCCTTGAATAAATCCTCGGTAAAAGGTTTCTCCGCTGCCCAACCGCTTTCTCCGGTTACAAAACCTACGATCAGAGCGCCTACAAGAAGATAGATGGAAGAGCCGAAAAGAGCTTCATGAAGCAGCTTTTTCCAATTTATTTTTCCGCCCCCATTCGCTTTGTTCCTAGACAATCTATCGAGTATGACGGCGATTACGATTGCCGGAGATTCCATAAGCGCCATACCGGCTACGATAAAACCGCCGTATTCTATCCCTTTATTATGAAGATAAGCCCCACCAGTAACAAAGGTCACAGCGCTGATCGAACCGAAAGATCCGGCCAATGCCGCGGCGTTATGTTTGTCCAGCTTAGCCTTTAGTATAAAATATGCGAAAAATGGAGTTACGATCGCCATGATTGAGCAGGCGAGTAGAGTAAAAGCATGCTCAGTGCTGAATGGTGTACTGAAAAGTTCATGCCCTCCTTTAAATCCGATAGAAAACAACAAATACATTGAGAAAAATTTAGAAAGCCCGTTCGGAATGGTTAGATCGGACTTAAAGAAAACCACTCCCATGCCTAGAAAGAAAAACAGAACCGGTGGGTTGAGGATATTTGAAATTACAGCTGAATCGATCACTGTATATTCCCCTTTATATGTATTTTAAAGATTTTTCGCTTTCGGTGTAGCCCTTTCGAAATTCGAACCACTACATCTACAAGACCTTCCAAACTTATAAAACTGGACACTAAAAAATAGTAGAGTCTAAAAAAAATTTAAAAATTTAGACTCTTGGAATTTGATTGTTCAGAAAAACAGCATCTTGGTTGAAATTTTAAAAGAAAGGTGACAGCTTGGCATCATTCCTTCGCTCTATTTTTACGGAAGAAATTGAATTACTCGAATAGAAAAACCGGCAACTCGGGCAGCTTCTCCTATCCATATTTATAAACTTTATAATCTTTTAACATTGGAAAATTTAAAAATTCCAAGATTATAAATTTAGATACTTGAGGTTAGGTTTTTGGAATTTCTTAGGATTTTGAACTGAATTCGACCTTAGTATTATTTTAAGTAAAAAATAAGATGACTTAGGAAAAATACCTGGTATCCTACCTTTAAAACGGATTCACTGGTATTAGGCTTAAATGAAACAATCCAGTTATAGAATCCGAAATTCGTTTCTCTCAAATATCTATTTTCGATTTCTGATTTTATTTTTCTTCGGGATCCTTAGTGAAAATTTACACGCTGCTCCCACTCTCCCTAAAGCTGAAATAATCCGACTGAGTCCTTCTTCCCCCGTTGAAAATATCAGTTCAAAAATGGAATATCGGTATAGAGGATACCAGTTCCGTCATTGTAAGCCGGAAACAATTTCTTCTCTCCACCAATTAGAATGGCATCATAATACTGGAAATGTTCTGCGTTTAAAGAGGAGTTCTTCCGGAAATTGGCTGAGATTTAGATTGGCAAATGAAGGGATGGAACAACTGAACAGGACCCTGGTTTTGCTTTGGCTGAACGTGCCGGACGCGGAACTTTGTTCCGTAGATTCCAAGGGAAATTTCGAAGCGGGATTTGCAGGCTACGATCTAGATCCTATCTGGAACGATTTTATTTCTCCACTTCCCCACTTTAATATTCGTTTAGAGGCTAAGGAAGAAAGGACATTCTATCTTTACGTATTGTCCAATGAGGATATCAACTATCCGGTTCGATTGCTCTCTGAAGATGACTACATGATTATCGTGAGGTTGCGGTCCGTTCTCTTTTTAATGGTAGGGTTTGTGCTTCTCTTTGCCTTCGGTTATAACCTTTATCTATATTTTAAGAGTAGAAAAGTTCTATTTTTGACTTTGCCACTTCATTTAACCGCAGTGGGAGCCACTCTGTATTTTTTACATGGTAAGGAATTTGCATCCATCGTAGGAAATGAAAATAACTTATTCCGTCATAACTATTTCTTATTTTTGGGGATCACTCACGTTGTTTTCTTCTTCTATTTGGCCGCTTGGAATAAGGAAAATTCAGGGATCGTTTATAAATCCCCCTTCTTCTGGCTGGTTTGTTTTGCCGGGATCTTATATCCTCTCATCCCTCTTTACCAGTTTTGGTACGATCATAGGATCTTAGTATTAGTACTCAATTACGGATGTATGTTGTTCTATTTCGGAAAGACCCATATTTCTTCCATCCGGAACAATACCGTTTATGAGATGTTCTTTATCTCGGTCTGGGGGATCTTTCTTTTACTAGATCTGTATAAGACTATTTTCCATTTCGATTTTTACCCTTATAACAGAATGGCGGTATATGGGGTATTGTATTATCTGCCTCCTCTTACCGTATTCGTTTCCTTATTATCCAGAGAGATATTGAGAAGAAAAGAAGAAGAAGTTTCCAATCGTAAAACACACCTTTCTTCCATAAACGTGAAGGATTTTGTGGGTAAGATAGAGTCCTTGCTGGAAAATGAAAAAATTTATCTGACCAAGTCTTTAAAAGAAGAACATATGGCAAAAGAACTTGGGATCACCATCCACCAGCTTTCCGAGTTGATCAATACCGAGTTCAAGACCAATTTCCCGTCTTTGATCAATCAGTATAGAGTGGAAGAAGCGAAAGTATTACTAAATGAATTCCCTGACGAGAACACCACAGAGATCGGTGCAAAAGCAGGATTTAGTTCCAGATCAGCGTTCTATCTGGAATTTAAAAAATTAACCGGCACCAATCCGAATTCGTATCGTAAGGAAAGTAACGGCAGAAAAGTTTAGGCGTTCACTCTAAAGAAGATGACGTCCCCGTCTTGGACGATATATTCTTTTCCTTCTATCCTGAGTTTCCCTTCTTCTTTTACTTTATTCGGACTTCCCGTTCTGTCTAGATCTTCGAACTTCATCACTTCTGCGCGAACAAATCCTTTTTCAAAGTCAGAGTGGATTACCGATGCAGCCACCGGTCCTGTACTTCCCACGCCAGTGGTCCAGGCTCTTGCTTCTACTTCTCCCGCTGTGAAGAAAGTTACAAGTCCCAGAAGTTTGTAGGCAGCTTGGATCATTCTATCCAATCCGCTGCTTGTTTCTCCGATCTCACTTAA
The DNA here is from genome assembly GCF_000347035.1 of Leptospira sp. B5-022. Taxonomy (GTDB): domain Bacteria; phylum Spirochaetota; class Leptospiria; order Leptospirales; family Leptospiraceae; genus Leptospira_B; species Leptospira_B cinconiae. The sequence goes on along the minus strand of NZ_ANIJ01000006.1, from coordinate 569,047 downwards.
GAATTCCAGTTGTTCTTCTTTACTTAGTCCGGAAATTTCTTCTTCGAATTTTCCGCAAAGAGTGACTACTTCCGCTCCTTCTGCCTTGGCCATTTTTTTTACGGATTCCACGATCGGATTTTCTTTAGCAATCGCCGCTTTGTCCGTGATATTGGCCACATAAAGAACAGGTTTGGAAGTGATTAAGTTGAACGTTTTGACTAATTTTTGCTCTTCCGGTTTGATATCTGCGAGTCTAGCCGGTTTTCCTTCTTTTAAAACCGCCATAATTTTATCTAAAAGTGCGGAAGCTTCTTGCGCTTCCTTATTTCCTGCCTTTGCGTTTCTGGAAATTTTTTGGTACTGCTTTTCGACGGATTCTAGGTCCGCAAAAATAAGTTCCATTGTGACTACTTGTGCGTCTTCCACCGGATCGATCTTTCCGTGAACATGAGTGATATTTTCGTCCTCGAACGCGCGGACCACATGACAGATCGCATCCACTTCTCGGATATGAGAAAGAAATTTATTTCCGAGACCTTCCCCTTGGCTGGCACCTTTTACGAGTCCTGCAATATCCACGAATTCCATGATTGCCGGGACTTTTTTCTGGGGTTTGTAAATTTCGACGAGCCTGTCGAGCCTTGTATCCGGAACTTCCACGATACCCTTGTTCGGTTCGATGGTACAAAAAGGATAGTTTTGCATTTCGGCACCGGCCTTGGTTAATGCGTTAAATATGGTTGATTTTCCTACGTTTGGAAGTCCTACGATCCCGCAATTCAAGCTCATACAGTCAATTTTTGAAAGAAAGAGAATCTGTAAATTCGTTTAGATCTATAGAGTAGAATAAGATAAGAGGTCTTTATTCCAGGATCCAGGATTTATTCGATTCCTTGGAATTTAAGGTTTGGACTTCTTCGTTGATCCGGATGAGTCTTCCGTTCCTAAAAAATAATTCCAAAATACTGATCTGTAAGGAGTTCGGGGCTGCACCACACCCAAAGCTGTATTCTCCATTAAAAAAACGCAAAGCTCTTGGAGAGGATAGAAGAACGATAGAAGGTAAAGTATCCGAAAGGCCTTTTTTAAAATGGGACAATCCTTCTGCGATCGGATTCGGATCTTCTTTGGGCTTTTCATTCGGATCTTGGGCGAGTAAAAAGTGGAATATCTGAGATTCGAAAGTTTTAGAAAATTGTGTTTTAAAATCGCCGATCCAAGAAGACGGATTTTTTTCATTCTCTTGTACGGATTCCGGAGAAGGAGAATAGAATACAAAGTTCAATCCGCCTTCTTCCTTCACCGTCAAAATTCCAGGTGGGATCACTGGCTGTTTTTTAGCGGCAAGCTTCGGCGCCTTTTTTTTGGATTTTTTCTTAGAAGAAACTTTCGTTTTAGGAACGGGAGGATTCTCTTTTTGTTCCGAGTTAGTTTTTGTAGTTTGCTCTTGGGGTTTCGGATCTTCTTCTTTCGGTTTAGGATCTTCCGGTTTTGTAGGAGTCAGTTTTTCCGGTTGTTCAGGATTTGTCTTAGTCTCTGTCGGTGTAGTTTTCTTTTTCTGTTTTATAACCTTCTTCTTTTTCGATTTTTTGTTGGAAGGTTGTTTGGCCGTTTCCTTTTTTGGAAGTACCGAATGATGACCGGTAAATATGATCTCTGCGCCAAGGTTTTTTTTCAGCCTATCTATTTCGTCAGAAGTTTTAGGCAGATAAGGAGCAGAGACAAGTAGAATTGCCCCTCCTCCCTCTTGGGTCTTTTGTTGTTTATATCGTTGATACCAAAGACTCAGAGTCCTTTCAAAATCAAAAGGGGGTTCTTTTTCCGACTGCAAAGGACAATATACAACAAGCCCGATCGGTGAGTCTTTCCGATCCGAAGAGTTGGACTGCGTTTGTAGAGATGGCCCTAATAGAATTAGGCCGGCTAAAAGAACGAGCGCAGCTAGTTTTTTAATCTCGAATTTTGGGATAAAATTCATTTGGATTAAGAGTATTGAAAAACTTCTTTTCTTAAATTTTGAAAGTACTTTTGGAAAAGTTTTTCTTCTTTTTCCCTGAATTCCAATGTTCTGGATTCGAATTTTGGATCCAATGCGGAAAGGTTAGAATCCATTTCGGAAAGATGGGATTCTTCTTCCTTAATGATCCCTTTTACGGATATTCCCAACTGCCTTTGGTCCAAAATTTGGTCATAGATTTCGTATACCGAACCTGCTCTTTCTTCTATTAATTTTGTGACATATAAATAGCAGAGGAATGATTTCGTGTGTTTCGGAATGTTTTCCCTTCCAAAAGATCTTTCCACCGAAATATCTAATTTTTGGAAGTAGGAAACGGCAGAAAATCCGCAGAGTAAAGAATCCTTTTCGAAAGAATGCGTGCTGGAGGGTTTTATTTTTAAGGCCAATTTTTTAAAATAGGCGGCATGTCTTGCTTCTTCAGAAGCATGTCTTAAAACCATTTCGGAGAGCAAGGGTCCGGATTGACTTGTATGGATTTTACGAGAACCGATATGTTCCAAAAGTGAAAGAGTATTTAACCACCTAAAATGTAGTTCTGGAGAAGATACGATCTCGGTTATAAGAGAATCGATTTCCTCGGAAGAAACGTTTGGCTTCGGCTTAGTATCCGTGTTTTGGATCATAGATACGAGGATTTCTTTGGGAGGTCAAAAAATCATCCATTTTCATTTTGATCATAAAAAATCTGCTTTCTAACTAACAGTATTCTTCAAGACTTCCTCTGATGGCTTCCAATACACTTGCTGCCCTAGGCAAATACGGTCGTTTTATAAAATTCTCCCATACTTTATTCGCTCTTCCTTTTGCAGGGATAGCATTTGTTCTTGCGATCTTACAAGAGCCAAGTTTACCTCTCGCCGTGATTGGCCAAAAATTGATTTGGATCTTGGTCTGTATGGTGGGCGCAAGAAGTGCGGCTATGGGATTTAATAGATGGGCGGATCGCAAAATTGACGCTAAAAATCCAAGGACCGCAAACAGGGAGATCCCGAGCGGTCAGATCTCGGATCTTATGGCGGTGATTTTTATCATCGGATCTTCATTGGTATTTTTTATAGGTAGTTGGTTCTTAAATCCGCTTTCTTTTTATCTTTCTTTCCCTACTCTATTTCTTTTATTAACGTATTCTTATACAAAACGTTTTACTTTTTTATGCCATTTCTATCTTGGATTGACGATCGGTTTAGCGCCTCTCGCAACCTGGATCGCGATTCGAGAAGAATTTTCCTGGATCGCAGGGTTTTGGACTTTAGGACTTGCCTTCAATTTAGCGGGATTCGATATATTATACGCTTTGCAGGACAGGGAATTCGATAAAAAAGAAGGCCTACATTCCGTGCCTGTTCGTTTTGGTGAAAAAAACTCGTTTCTTATATCAAGAATCTCTCATATTCTTTCCGTTTCTTTTTTAGGAATAGCGGCTTGGTATGCGGATTTTCAGGGAGCTTTTTGGGCATTTTTAGTATTTGTAGCGTATTTATTATTTAGAGAGCAGAAGATCGCCTCGGAAAACAAGGACGGAAATTTTCCACCGAGTTTCTACCAGATCCATTCTTGGATCTCATTGGTGATCTTTTTGGGCATTTTAGCGGAGACAGGTCCAAAACTTGTTTCTCTGTTTTATAGGCTTTAAAAATGAGTCAGGAAAAATCATTAAGACTGGTACTCGCAATGGCTGGAGCAAGCGGCTCCATCTATGCGGCCAGATTCATAAATGCTCTCATGGAAATTCCAGGAGAAACCTGGTTTGTTCCAAGTCCGGCCGCTATCCGGGTTTTTAAGGAAGAATATCAGGCGAATGTTCATACCGGAGAGGATGTCTTAGAATTCGTACGTAAAAAATGGAATCCTAAACAAATACATACATTTCATCTGCGTAAATTCGAAGATATAGGAGCAGATATTGCTTCCGGTTCTAATATTTGGGACGGAATGGTGGTGGTTCCCTGCTCTATGAAAACTGTCGCAGCGATCCGGACAGGGATCACAGAAAATTTGATAGAAAGAGCGGCTGACGTTACTTTGAAGGAAAGAAGGAAACTCATTTTAGTCCCCAGAGAAACTCCTTATAATCGTATTCATTTGGAAAATATGTTAGCTCTTCATGATGCGGGCGCTATTATCGCTCCTGCTTCTCCCGGTTTTTATCAAATGCCCCAAAGTTTAGAGGATCTGGGAGATTTTATGGCTACTCGAATTTTCAGATTACTAGGTAGAGAAATAGATTTGTATCCTCGTTGGAATCCATAATATTTATCGAATCAATTATTTCTTTTTTAGACCGGATAAACTTTTGGAGGTTTGGTCGGCTTCAGAAAGTAAATCCAATAAATCTTCCGGAATAGGCATTGGTTGAAAAATCGGAACATTTGCACCTCCGGTATTTCCCACAGGAATTTTATTCAACCAAGAACCGAGCCAGCCGAACGAAACCCTAATTAACTGGCCTGCAATCTCTTTTATATCTTTTTGATCGATCGCAAATAATAACATTCTAAAATGGATGCCTGTGTGAGGTATTGGATAATATTGTCCGATCAAGTGAGCTCTTTCTAAATATCTCCAGGTTTCTTTTAAGTTTCCCTCTTCTTCGTACTTTTTAGAAAGGTCCAATTCCTTTTTGTATCTGATCTTCCAATCTTTAGGCATGATCCAATTCATCCGATTCTCCTATAGTTAAAAAGAAGGATAGAATCTCTTTTTCCATTCGTCTTGAATTTTGGGGCTAGTCCGGAAAAAACTTAGGAGCAAAATTTTCTTCTCTCCGAAAGAATTCGGAAGGTCTAAGTCCGAATGAGTTTTTAAAGATACGAGTGAAATGTGACTGGTCCGAAAATCCGCCTTCGAGCGCGGCTTGGACTAGTTGAGGATTAGTGGATAAATGCAGGACCGCCTTTCTGATCTTTGTCCAGATTTTATATTCTGAAAAAGTAATCCCTGTTTCTTCCCTAAATAAATGTCTAAACCTGCTTTGGGATAAATCGAAACTTTTTGCAATTTCAGTGAGCGAATTTTTTTCTTCGCCTACTTTAGACAAAGAGTATTGGATTCTTGGATCCATTTCCTTTTTGCTTTTGTCCGATTTCACCGAATCTAAAAGTTCCAAAATACGTTTTCGGATCCGGATTGGATCTTTTTCATTAAATGACTTTCTGATCTCCTGGACGGAAATTTTATCCCCTACTTCGAGACCCGGTTCTCCCTTTTGTATTTTCGAATTTTGGAATATACCTTGTCCGCTCCCTAATGGATCAACTAAGATAATAATAAATTTTTCGGAAGAACGTTCCGTCCCATGAGAGACCCTGGAAGGAACAAATACTACATCGTAATTTCTCCACTCTTCATCGCTTCCTTGGAGACGAACAGGTCCTTCATTTAAAGAACAGCAAATCTGGGAGAAAAAATGGCTATGCCTTGCCGTGGAAAAAGATTCTCCACAATACAAACCTAAATCAGGCCAAATATAAAATTCTTTTCCCATCGGGAATTATAAGAGGGAGAAGGACAAGGAATGGCAAGAAACAAATACTAGGAATTTCGGGACCGGCGGTCCCGAAATTATTATGGGCTAACTGATTCTATTGCTTGGATTTTTTTATTCAGATCGGAAGCGTCTTCGTATCTTTCGTAAGAGATAGCGTTGAATTTTTGTAAATACAGCCCTACTAATTCTTCTCCCGTTTGGCCAGGAACTTCCAAGGCTTTGCGGAAATTATGAAGATCGAACTCGGGGTGTTTTCCGGAAAAAGTTTCCACCAATCTTTCCATATGAAGTAAAGATGCTTCCCTCGCAATACCGCTAGAGCGTCTTACTTTTAGAGAAAGATTTGCCAACGCATCTAGATAGTCTCTAACACCTTCCGGTTCTTTTTCCTGAGCAGAAAAAGTTCCGCCTTCTCTGTTCTTGCATAATTCGACATAGCGGATCACTACATTCTCGAAATGATCCATTCTTTCTTTGATATAAGAATTAGAATCTTCTTGGCCTGCCGGCATTTCGAAGTCTTTAATTTTTACCACATCATACTTATCGTAATGATCCGTGATAATCCTTTTTAAGTCATCGTAACTGTCCAAGGAGACGGGAGGGAATGTTACAACAGGAAAGTTTTCCCCGATTCTAAGGAAACTAACCACTACGTTGGACGCTATAATTTTTCCACCCGGAAATAGCGGGTTTTCTCCAACAACGTTGCAATATACTATGAGGTTTCCGGATGGATTCTTCTCTGTGCCTTTTTCGAACTTCACGGTTTGCCTCCCTCTGTACTAACTGACTGGCCCCAGAGTATTATTCCCACTTTTTTATCTCTTCAGCCAGGTTTTGGAGTATGTTTTTGTAGGATTTTGCGATAATTCCGTCAGGTTCTTGAAAAACCAGGGGTTTTCCGGCTTCTCCTGCGCTCATTACATCCATAGTAAGTGGGACCCCTCCCAAGAATTTTGTATCGGCAGAATCCGCTAATTTTTGACCTCCGCCCGTAGAAAAAATCGCGGAACTGTGTCCACAATTTGGACATACAAATTCACTCATATTCTCCACAACACCTAGTATCGGTACTTTGACTTGTTGGAACATGGACGCAGCTCTATTTGCATCTAAAAGGGCTACGGTTTGCGGTGTGGTCACTAAAATTGCACCGTCTAAATCTATTAGCTGAGCGAGAGATAATTGTACGTCTCCCGTTCCGGGTGGCAGATCTATAAATAAGAAGTCCAGTTCTCCCCAGACGATATCGTATAAAAATTGTTCTACCGCCTTTCCTAACATTGGACCCCGCCATACTACCGGTTGTTTCTCTTCTATTAAAAAAGAGAAAGAGATGATCTTCAGTCCTTCTTTTTCTAACGGATAAATTTTATCTTCTTCGGCTTTAAGGGCCACTTTTCCGTTCACTCCGAACATTTTTCCGATAGAAGGTCCGTAGATATCCGCATCCATCACTCCCACTTTATATCCCATAGCGGCTGCCGTAGATGCAAGGTTTACTGTGACTGTGGATTTTCCTACTCCACCTTTTCCGGAGCCGATCGCGATTACCTTTTTAACTCCAAGGATTTTATTGGAATCATCCAAGGTCATTTTAGGATCTACTTCGAACTTGATCTTTACTTTCCCTACACCTTCCTTTTTGGAAAGTGTCTGACGGATCTGTGCCTCTAATCCGATCTGGACTCTTCTGTCTTGGCTAGGAGTTTTAACGAGGATACTTGTTTCATCTTCTCCGATTTCAAGAGAACCGATCATTCCGAGAGACACGATGTCTTTTTTTAACTCCGGATGTTTGATTTTAGTGAGTTCTCTTTGGATATCGATTGGTTGGAGTTTACCGGCCATTTGTTTCCTTTTCTTGGTATGAGATCGTTTTTGTTTCTATAAATTCCCCTTCTTCATTAGAGAATGAGAATCTTTTGACATTAAGTGCTTTTCCGTTCCATTCCATCAGATGGAATCCGCTTTGGTGTCGTTGGTCCGAGATCCTTGTACTGGATGCGGAATTGATCACGTAATACGGTTTTTGGGGATCGGGATACTTAACCCAATTCGTATGTACATGACCGTGCAAATAGGCTAATGGAGGCCTTTTTTTTAGAAGTTCAGCGATTTCTTCCCTGTTTTTCATTTTATGACCGGAACTTTCCTGACGTTCCGGAGGATTCCAGATGGGATGATGACAGATCAAGATATAATGATCTAGTTTTTCTTTTTCCAGATATTCCAAGGTAGAATGTACAATCTCTTCCCCCACGTATCCATACGCATTCAATACGGAGAGAGGCATATTAGAGTCCCACCCAACCAGAGTTAGTTTTCCTATTTTTTTGATCCTAAGATACCCGTTTTGAATCGGGATACTATCTCCCATCCAAGAAGAGAAAAATTTCTCGTAGTATGGTAGATCTGTTCCTTTTTTTCCTGCGGCGACTCGTGTGTAACGATCATGATTTCCAGGGACCATGAATGTTTTGTCCCCGAGTACCGGCTTCAAGATCCTTAATGCCTCATCGTATTCTCTATGATGAGAAACATTTGTGATATCTCCAGAGATAATGATCGCTTCCGGATCTAATGATTGAACTTTTCGAACGATTGCGTCCCAAAGAGAAATCGGATATTTTCTCATACGCCGAAAGGTATAGTTCATATATCCCGGGATCATCTTACCTTTCAAAGTCATGAAAGGAAGCGCTACGGGAAAATGTAGGTCCGATAAATGGACCAATTTCACTCGGAAACTTTCCTCCGGATCATTCCCAAAATTTCTCCTTTTTTAATGATGGAACCTTTTTCTCTGTCGATTCTCGCAAGTATTCCGTTAATCGGAGATTCCATCGGAAAAGAAGCCTTGTCTGTGACTAGTTCGCAGACCTCCGCTCCCTCATTGATTTGATCGCCCAACCGAAAATTCCATCGAACTAGTTCGATTTTATCTGTGTCGCCCAAGTCGGGTGTAATTAGTTCGAAATCTTCGGTTTTTGATGCCATCTCTCTAAAACCAGCTTGCCGTATAGAGTCCACAAGCCAACGTGTACTAAATTTTCTAAGTTCCCTCCTATGGCAAACCAGAAATCTGTCCTCAAAGGGGCTCAAATCCTCCAAAATATCGAAGAACTCAAGCAGAGAAGATTCTTCCATTTAGAACTGAAAGGTCTCACAAAACCTACCAGAGATATTCTTTCCGAACTCGTAAACGGTCTCTTAGAAGAGATCGGTGCCAATCCGCTTGCTGCATTTCATCTCTTCAGCGGACTTATGGAGGCATTATTAAACGCGATCAAAGGAAATATCCGCCATATTATTTTCAGAGACGAGCTCTTGAAAAAAATAGAAAAGCTCGGCGAAACCCAAGAAGAAGCAGAAGAACTGCTCGAGATTATCATGGATACTTCCCCTCTTCGCGACGCGATGCAGAGATATGTGGTTCCGGATAAGATCAAAAAACAGGTCCAGAACATTCTTCAATTGGAAGATAGGATCCGGGCTAAAAAGCAGATCTTAAAAGACGAAGAGAAAGAATTTCTCACCGATATCCGTTATAAACTTAAAAAAAACAGAATGAGAATTTCTGTTAAAATCAAGATCACCAAAGATGAGCTAAATTTCAGGATCCGTAACGATTCCCCGATCCATAATATGGACTTTGGAAGGATCGAAGAATCCCGCGTTCGCCATAAGGAACTCTTCGACCAAGGGAATTCTGCCGATTTTTTCCGTCCTGAGTTTTTGGACGAAAAGGAAAGTGCGGGTTTCGGGATCGCGATGATCGACGAAGGTTATTATACGATGGGTCTGAATCCGTTAGATCTTTTGACAATCACTTCCGGTTCTAGGACTACTACAGTCTATATGAGATATCCATTAGCTGCATTACGCGAAATGGCGTTTTAAGCCACAGCGTTAGAAAAGACGCAAAGTTTTTTCACACAGAGACCACGGAGAACACAGAGGAGTTTTTCTCGCAGAGCCGCAAAGAGTTTACTCGGTGCTCTCTGTGAGCTCCGTGCGAAACTGAAAACTTACAAAATATAACGACTTAAGTCCTTATCTTCTATAATTCCTTTCAGTTTGGACTCGACTGCCGCTTTGTTGATGGTTAGTTTTCTTTTCTCTTCCGGTAGATCAGGGCCTTCAAAACTTAGGTCTTCTAAAAGTCTTTCCATGATCGTATTCAGTCTTCGTGCACCTATGTTTTCATGTTTTTCGTTCATATCATAGGCGATCTTTGCGATCTCTTGGATCCCGTCCGGGGCAAATTCTATTTTGATCCCATCGGTTTCGAGTAAGGCTTGGTATTGTTTTACTAGAGAGGATCTAGGCGCCGTTAAGATCTTTTCGAAATCTTCCATGGATAATTTTTCCAGCTCTACTCGGATCGGAAAACGTCCCTGCAATTCAGGAATAAGATCGGATGGTTTGGACATATGGAATGCACCGGCTGCGATAAAGAGTATATGATCCGTTACGATCGGACCAATCTTCGTGTTTACTGTGGCACCTTCTACGATCGGAAGTAAGTCTCTTTGTACTCCTTCTCTAGAAACGTCCGCACCCGCTCTTCCTTCTCTGCTTGCGATCTTGTCGATCTCGTCTAAGAAGACGATGCCCATTTCTTCCACTCGTTTTTGGGCTTCTCTTTGCACTTTGTCGGGATCTAAAAGTTTTTCCGCTTCCGCTTCCTCTAAAACTTTGAGCGCTTCGGGAATCGGTAACTTTCTTTTCTTTTGCTTTTTAGGCATTAGATCGCCCAAAACATTTTGGATATGATTGTCCAAGTCTTCCATATTTCCTGCACCGAATACTTGAAGCATAGGAAGTCCTTGTGGTCCGGCCTGAGGAATATCCAGCTCAATAATTTGTTCGTTTAGTTTCCCAGATTTGAGCTTCTTTCTCATTGTCTCTCTGGTCTCTAAAAATCTTTTCTCTCTTTCTTCGTCCGCTTCGTTAGTGGAAAATCCTATGGAAGGAGGATGAGGATCTGCAATGGAAGTTTTGGCAGGGAATGGAAGTAGGATATCCAACAGCGCTTCTTCGGCTCTTTCCTTAGCTTTTGCTTCGACTTCTTTTCTGAATTCTTGTTTGACTAGGTTTAGGGAAACCATTGCCAGATCTCGGATAATACTTTCCACGTCTCGGCCAACGTAACCTACTTCCGTAAATTTAGTACTTTCTACCTTTAGAAAAGGTGCACCGCAGAGTTTGGAAAGTCTTCTTGCGATTTCCGTTTTTCCGACTCCTGTCGGACCGATCATGATGATGTTTTTAGGATAAATTTCTTCTCTTAGTTCAGGATCTAATTTTCTGCGTCTCGTACGATTGCGAAGAGCGATTGCCACCGCTTTTTTGGCGTTTTTTTGGCCGATGATGTGTTCGTCTAGTTTGGAAACGATCTGCCTGGGAGTGAGTTCGTCATCCCCTAATTTGGATTCATTGCTTTGGGGAAGAAATTCGCTCATTGTCAGATTTCCTCTACTACTATATTATGATTTGTATATATACAAATATCTGCGGCTATATTCATGGCTTCTTTTACTATTTGAGAAGGTTCCAAATTTGTATGATTGTACAATGCTCTGGCTGCGGAGAGTGCAAAATTCCCTCCGGAACCGATTGCCAAAATTCCGTCGTCCGGGGAAATTACATCTCCCGTTCCGGAAACTAAAAATGATTCGTCCTTATCCGCTACGATAAGCATCGCCTCTAATCTTCGTAACGCTCTGTCGGATCTCCATTCTCTGGCTAGTTCGACCGCGGATCTGGAAAGACTTCCTCCGAACTCGTGTATTTTTTTTTCGAAAAGTTCGAATAAGGTGAATGCATCCGCAGCGGAACCTGCGAACCCCGATACAATTTTGTCCGAGTAAAGTTTACGGACTTTTCTGGCCGTATTTTTCATGACGGTGTTCCCGAATGAAACCTGTCCGTCGCCTGCGATTGCTACCTTTTCTCCTCTGCGAACGCAGAGTATCGTAGTTGCATGTATTTTATTTGGATTTATCGAGTCTTGCATGTGGGTGAGCCTTTCGGTAGACCTCTTTGATCTTTTCCTTACTCACGCTCAGGTAAACCTGGGTGGTGGATAGAGAGGAATGCCCCAAAAGCTCTTGGACTGCGCGGATATCTGCGCCGGCATCGAGTAAGTCCGTTGCGAACGTATGACGGAATTTATGGGGGGTAATGGGTTTGTCCCATCCCATTCGTTTCCTTCTCTCGTTCAAAATATAACGAACCCCTCTGGTCGTCAGTTTATTTCCCTTTTGGTTCAGAAAAATTTCATCGGATCTGGGTCGGAATCTAGGACGTACATCCAAGTATTCATTTAAACTTTGGATGGCTTCTTTTCCTAAATATACGTACCTTTCTTTTCTTCTTTTACCCAGAACTTTTAAGATCGAATGATCCGCAGATAATTGAACCAAAGTCGCGTCGACTAACTCGAAAACCCTGAGTCCGGAAGAATATAATACTTCTAAGATCGCTTTGTCTCTGATATTTAATATTTCGGATGCATTCTCATTTTCGTATTCGTAATCTAAAATACTCTCCGTTTCTTCTATTCTGAAATTTTTCGGGACCTGCTTTCTGGTTTTCGGGAAGTTAACGGAAAGGATCGGGTTTCCGGGAACCAAATTATCTTTTAATAATACTTTGTAGAATGTCCTAAGACTGGAGAGTTTTCGGCTCTGGGTCCGTCTATCCAATCCTTGATTTTTGGAAAGGAATGCAAAATAAGAACGAACATCTACCGATTCCAATTGGTAAATCTCTATCTGCTCCTGTAGGCAGAATTCGAAGAATGATTTCAGATCCAGTAGATAAGCGTTGAGAGTGTTTTGGGAATAATTTTTTTCCACTCTCAAATATTCATAAAAACGGGAAGCGGCAGAATTCAGGATTTCGGAAGGAAATTGGGGAAGTTTGACCGCGTATTCGCTCACAGGTTTCTCCGGATAAAAATCCCCGGAGCGTATATCCGTCCGGGATAGTTTATTTATCGGTGGCTTTCGAAAAAATGATCTGTCTTTCCCGGACCCAATCTTTGATTTTTTGTTTAGCCTGGTCGAATAATTCGGGTAATTTACTCATTTCTTCCTGGTTGAAATTGGATAGAACATGTCCAGGCGTAAGAGCGCTGTCTCCGGGTTTTCCCACTCCGAATCTGAGTCGAAAAAAATCGGGCGAGCCTAGTTTTTCGGAGATATCCTTGATCCCGTTATGACCACCATTTCCACCGCTCTGTTTAAATTTGAGTTTGGAGAACGGAAAATCTACTTCGTCATGAATCACAAGAATATTTTCGGGGGGGATCCCGTTTTTGCGGGAAAGTTCCGAGACTGCTCTTCCGGAAAGATTCATATATTCAAGCGGTTTTAGGAAATAGAAAGAGACTCCGTCCCTGTCCAATTTCCCTTTTGCTTCTTTGGAAGAATGGTTCAACTCCACTCCCCAATCTTTGACAAGATCGTCCAAGACCAGAAAGCCGATATTATGACGGTTTTTTTCGTATTTTGGACCGGGGTTGCCCAGGCCGACGATCATCAGTTTTAAGTTTGCCATGCAGGAAGAATTAAGTTCAGCATTTTTTCTGTAGCTAAAACTGCAGCTACTGTTTGGTCGCAATGGATCCCCATAGTCTTGAAATTTTCTTCTTCATGATTTTCTTGGGTTTTGTTCCAGGTAATCATTGTTTCCACGAGCGCATCCGTTTTTCCTCCCGGAGGAATACGGACCTCATAGTCGACAAGTCTAGGAATAGAAAGTCCTGCTTTGGAAGCGATGCTTGTCAGCGCGGACATGAAAGCGTCGTAACCTCCGTCGCCTTCTCCTTCTTCCGAATATCTGTTACCATGAAGTTCTAATTCTACGATCGCCTTCGGCCGGATCCCGATACCGGAATTGATCTTACATCCCGTAATCTTGATCGCTTGCACGCTGGAATTTCCGGAGACGTCCGCGATAATAAACGGAAGATCTTCCGGCGTGATGTTCTTGTTTTGGTCTCCGAGCTCTATTACTTTTTCTAGGACCTTCTTTTCGATCTCGGGAGAAAGTACAAGTCCAAGTTGTTTTAGGTTTTCCGAGATGCTTGCTTTTCCTGCGAGTTTGCCTAGGGCGTAACTTCTTTTTCTGCCAAAACGTTCCGGTAGAATTGGATTTGCGTATAGATTGCCTTTTTTATCTCCGTCTGCATGAACTCCTGCCGTTTGAGTGAATACATCTTCTCCCACTACCGGGCGATTGGCAGAGATCCTTTTGCCGCTGAATACTTCCACAAGGCGGCTTGCTTCGGAGATCGCTTTTTCATCCACATCTGTGAGAACGCCAGCCTTGTCATGGAGTGCGGTGATTACCGCCTCGAGTGGGGAATTTCCGGCTCTTTCTCCCAAGCCGTTTACGCTAACGTGTACACCTTTTGCTCCCGCTTTGACTGCAAACAAACAGTTTGCTACGGAAAGATCGTAATCGTTATGTCCGTGGAATTCGAAATGTAATTCGGGGTGTTTTTGGGTAAGAAGAGAAATACCGGAGAATGTTTCGTCCGGCGAAAGAACTCCCAATGTATCCGGCAGGAAAATTTTGCCTAAAGGTTCTTTGGAAAGATGAGAAACAAAATCCAAAACATATTCTTTACTATTTAAATATCCGTTGGACCAATCTTCCAAATAAACATTCACTTCCAGTCCGTTCTTCTTGGCGTACTGGATGGTTTCGGATACTTCTTCAAAATGTTCTTTGGGAGTTTTTTTGAGCTGCCCTTGGAGATGTTTTAGAGAACCTTTTGTGAGCAGATTTAAGGTTTTGGCCCCGGAAGCCAGGATCCAATCCACACTTTTGTGGGAATCCACAAATCCTAGAATTTCGATCCGTTTTTCCAAACCTTCGGAAGCTGCCCAGGACATGATCCCGCGGACACTTTCCAATTCTCCTTGAGAGACCCGAGCGGATGCGATCTCGACTCTATCTACTTTCAGATTTTGTAATAGAAATTTTGCGATATTGAGTTTTTCAGAAGCTGAGAAACTTACACCTCTGGTCTGCTCTCCGTCTCTGAGAGTCACATCCAGGATTTGGACTTTAGGTCTTGTAGTTCCCATTATTTTAAGTATTTTTTTAGATCTTCCGAAGATGGACCCATAATCTCCACAAGTGTGGAACCCGGATTATTTGCCAGGTGAAGGCCGCCATCCTCTAAAATTTTTAGAAAAGAATGTTCTCGGATATAATCTTCGGTCATTTTTTTCAAAACTCCCTCGCCTATCCCATGTACAACTTCTACCAGGGTTTCTCCCTTCATGAATGCGGCTTGGATTTCCCGGTCCAAGAGCCGATATGCCTCTTCATATCTCATTTTCCGGATATAAATCGACTTGGGACCTTTCCGGCTCTGATCCGAATGTTTCCCCCTCGACATCTTGAGGACCATCCTAGGCGGACCTTTTCTCTCGAAAACAAAGAAATTGGATTTTTGCTTTCCCTTTAGAACCCCCATGGTAGAGTTTTCCTTTCCCGAAATGTAAAAAAGGAATCCTGCAAAGCTTGTGACGGAAGAAACAGAACGCAAAATTTCCAAGAATACGGAAAAACGTAGGGCAGCAATCTGCGGAGGAACTCTCGGAAGAGAGAACCGTTATTATATCCGAGGCCAAGTGGTAGATATCGCTATCAGCGAAGAAATGACGGATCCTAAAAAATGGGACCTTCTTACCGGCTTATTCCAAGGACAAGAAAAAGAGATCACCCCGTTTTTAGACTACGGACTCGAATCAGTGCGTAAACCTATCCTTGTAGCGGAAATTGTGGATGGGTCCGGTAAAGTTTTACATCGTTCTCCTGAGATCAGAGGGGATGAAAGTGGATTTTTTTTCCATGAATTTACGTTTCCATTAGCTCCAGGAAACTATATCTTTCATATTCATTTCTTAAAACCGGACTCTTATAGACAATTCGGAAAAGATCTGGCTTATTTAAACACTCCCGGCAAACACGAATTAGTCTCTCAAAGCCTGATAGGAATGGGAGCATTGCGTATTTTAGCGGAAGAATACACGGGGATCGTAACGACTTCCGATATCGACCAGACCTATCTGGCTACGGATATTCATTCCAATAAGGGAAAAATTTCCACATTATTCGAAACACCGGAGCAGAAGTTACCTTTACCGGGGATGCCTACCTTATTCAAAGAATTGAGAGAGGCCACATCGGATTCTCCTCTTTGTTTTATTTCTGCGAGTCCCCATTTTTTTAGAAGGACCCTACTTTCCACATTCAGAACACAAGGTGTTAAAACGGAATCGCTTCACTTAAAGTATCTAGAAGGTACTTTGAAAGGAATGGTGGATAAATTTTGGGATACTCTTTCCCACCCTACTAGATTTTTAACGGAAGGCCTTTGGGGTGCTTTGGAGAGGGTCCGTAAATTTGCAGGCTCTTCTTTCCAAAGTTTATTCGATCAATTGGCGTATAAGCTTACGATCCTTCTTCGAGACAGGATCTATCTTCCGACAAACTCCAAGGAGATCTTACTTGGGGACAATACGGAAAGCGACTATTTGATCTTTATTTTATATCAGTTCATTTTGACGGGAGCCCTACAAGGGAAAGAGCTGGAAGATTATCTCTATAAATTGAATTTTTTAGGAAGAGATGCAATTACAAGAGATAACGCTAAGCTCATCAGAGAACTCGCAGAAGAAAATCATAGAATACATGGATTTATTAATCCTGTACAATTAGTACTGATCAATAAAACGGAACTTGGACCTCCTTCCGAAGAAATGAAATGGAATGTGAGAAGCGCTCTTCCAACAGGAATAGATCCTTGGAAAATGGAAGGGATTGCACCTTATATCCCTACGGACGGGGCCTTAGGTTTTGCACTTGTGATGGTGGAAAGGGAAATTTTAGATCTATCTTCCGTTCTAAAAATTTCGGGAGATATGGCCGGACAATGGTTCGAAGGAAAAGTGATAGAACCGAATGTTCTATTGGAACTCGCTAAAAAATTGGAACTTCCTAAGGAAACGGGTCCAATTCATAAAAAGTTCGTCAAAACTTTAAAAGAAGTTTTGGAAGCCTAGGCTTGTTTTCGTTTTTCAAAAACCTTTTTGTAGATGATAAAGCCAAGAACCGCGGTTACGAAGAATGTGGTAAAAATTTTATTATACAGAGCTAAAAATTCCAGCACCTTCTCCCAATGAGAACCTAAATAAAATCCGCCATAGATCAGTATCCCGCACCATATCGTAACTGCTAAGGTAAATGCGGAAAAAAACCAAATCGGTTTCATATCCACCATCCCTGCTACGATAGAAACAAAAAATCGAATTCCTGCGGAGAATCTGGAAAAGAGAACTACGACTACCCCATTCCTGGAAAACCAATCCAAGGTCTTTTGAATAGATTCTTCGTTGTAGAGTTCCGATTTGAACGGGAAATTTTTATTCTTCAGCCATTCCAATAGTTTGTGGCCGAATGCATACATGACCCAGGCGCCTGCAAGGTTTCCAACCAAAGTGCTTGAAACCAACTCCCAAAAACTTAAAGCACCTCTCGCGAGTAAAAATCCTCCGAATGCAGTCACAGTATCTCCCGGCCAAGGAGGGAAAACGTTTTCGGTAAAATTGGAAAATGCGAAAAAAAACCAGACCAAGGCACTTGGCAGACCGGATACCCAATCCAATAGTGTTTGGATATAAAAATCGAATCCGGCGAATTGCATCTAGAAAAGGATTGTCAAGGGGGAAGCGTTAGATTCAACTAAATTTCGTGGAAGGCCGTAGTTTCTCGCAAGTCCTCGGTTCGGTTCTGATCTTTTTACTGATCGGGAATGTTTCTCTTTTTTCTCAGGAACCAAAATTGCCCGATTTGATGAGTCCGGACCCGGTAAAGGTCAAAAAGGTCAGGGACAGACCTAAAATTTTTAGGCATAATCAACTCACTATCGTAGAAAAACCTTACAAGGCCCCTTCTTCCATTCCGAGCAATTTTGTTCCGGACGATTCGGAAGTATTGTTTTTTACCGAATTGAAAGCGGATCGTCTCCTGGAAAATAAGGAAGCAGTTGTAGTTTTTAAAACTACTCTTCCAAAAACTACGATGGAGAGATATTACGAATATTTGATCTCCAGTTTCGGTCATAAAATTTTACAGAGCCAAAAATCGGAGGAGAAAAGTTTATATTTGGTGGATGTTCTTCGGCATAAAATTTTAGCGATCACCATCCATTCGGACGAAAAAGGAAGTATCGTAAAATTATTCCAGAAAACCACGAACGGAGGATTTTGATGTCCCCGAAAGAAGGACAGGAAACCAACCGAAAACTTTTTAATCTGGTCCTCGGAATATTCTGCATAGGGACTGGAATGTTACTTTTTGTCGTTTTAAGGCCCTATTTTTATTCCGCTCTTGTCGCTTTGATCTTATACTTAGCCACACGAAAACAATACAAACAATTAAGAAGATTAGTAGGTCCCAGGTTCGAACCATTGGCTCCTTGGATCATGATCGGCTCGGTTTGTATGATCGTAATTTTACCTTCTTATTTTATGATCCGTACTCTGATCGAAGAATCTCTCTCCATTCTATTTAAGATCCGTATCTCTCTTTCGGAAGATAAGATCATAGATACGATCATGAGCTTGAATATTCTCACCGATCTTTTTACGGATAATCCTTTTTTTTGGGTAAAACTTCCTGAAATTTACGGAGAGTTTGCTAAGAATTATATCGATATCCTAAACTTGGATAGTTTATATGCAGTTTTAAGTAACGCTTCTTCTTTTATTCTAGGTTCCATCGATCTTCCCGCCGGGATCATCATGAATCTATTCTTCTCACTTTTACTTTTGTTCTTTTTTTACCAAGACGGAAGAAAGATCGAAAGATTCATTTTGGACAATCTGCCTTTCTCCACCGAGGTGGAAGAACAAGTGGGAAGGAAGGTCGCTTCGGCTGTACAGACCGTATTTAAAGGAAATCTAATTGTCTCCATTATGCAAGGTGCAGGCGTTTATATTCTTCTTTTATTCGCAAAAATTTCCAACCCATTCTTATATGCGAGTCTTGCGGCATTTTTCTCTTTGATCCCTGTGATCGGAACTTCGGTGGTTTGGTTGCCGATCGGACTTTATTTAATGTTCATAGAGAATAATATCATAGGTGCTAGCTTATTTATGGTAATGGGTCTAACCTTGTATATCGTTCTGGAAAATGTTGTAAAACCTAAGATGCTGGACAAAAAACTTAGGATACATCCTTTGTTGATATTTTTGTCCTTGATTGGAGGGATCCAAGAGTTTGGGATCATGGGATTGGTTCTTGGACCGGTTGCGGTTACTATGGTTGTGATCCTTTGGGATTTCTGGAAATTATATAGAAAAGACTTTTTCGCCAGTTAATTTCTGATGGAAGAAACAAAAACATACTCAGTTTCAGAGATTAATTCTATCGTTAAACAACTTCTGACGGGGCCGGATATTCTCCGAAATATCTGGATCCAAGGAGAGATCTCAAATTATTCTAAGTCCCACCAAGGTCATATTTATTTTAACTTAAAAGACGCTAAGTCCCTGATCGCTTGTACGTTTTTTTCTTATAGCAACGGAAGATATAAAGGGAAACCTCTAGAGAACGGAATGGAGATCAAAGCGTTCGGAGGAATTTCCGTTTACGAACCTAGGGGTCAGTATAATTTAAATATTTCTAAAGTAGAAGAATTGGGTCAAGGCGATCTTCTCCTCCAGATAGAAGAATTAAAAAGAAAACTCGCCGCCCAGGGTGTATTCGATCCGGAAAGAAAACGAAAACTTCCCGCATTTCCTTGGAGGATCGGAGTGGCTACCTCTCCGACTGGGGCGGCAATCGAAGATATTATCCGTATATCTAAACAAAGATTTCCTAATATAGATATTCTAATCTCTCCTTGTCTTGTGCAAGGAGACGGAGCACCTGAGTCCATTATTTCCGCGATCAATCTTTTAAACGATCCTAAGTGGGATGTGGATTTGATCATTGCAGGTCGGGGCGGCGGAAGTACGGAAGACTTAATGGCGTTTAACGACGAAAAAGTGGTACTTACATTTGCCGGGAGTAGAGTTCCTATTATTTCCGCAGTGGGTCACCAGATAGATTCCGTTCTTTCCGATCTGGCAGCGGACCATTTTGCACCTACCCCTACAGCGGCTGCAGAAATGGCTGTGCCCGAAATGGAACTAGTGGAGTCGGGACTTGCAGAATTCGAAGTTCGACTCAAAACCGCTTTAAAAAATCAGGCGGGCAATTTGAAAGAAAAGCTTCGAATACTTACGAATAAAAAGGCATTTTTAGATCCTAGATCCATGCTGAACGATCGAATCCTTCAATTGGATGAGATCAATTCCAGGATCCATCTATTGGGAAAAAACTATTTGATGGGCGCCCAGAATAAATTTAGTCCGGTATCGAATGGACTTCTTACTTCCTTTAAATCCCAGTTGGAAAGAAAGAAGAAGGAGTTCCAACTATTATCCGGAAAGCTGGATGGATTTTCTCCTTTGGGAACCTTAAAAAGAGGATATTCCGTGGTTCGTAAGAAAGGAAAAAAAGTCGTTACATCTCCGGTTCAATTGGAGAAAGAGGAAGAACTAGAGGTCATATTGGCGGAAGGTAGGATTCGGGTTTCTTACCAAGGTGAAATAAAATGAGCAAAAAAACGGAAATCAGTTTTGAACAGGCCCTAACCGAATTAGAGCAGATTGCGGAGAATTTGGAAAGAGGACAATTGACCCTGGAAGAATCCATCAAATCTTATGAAAGAGGAATGGAACTTAAGATCCTTTGCCAGGCCATTCTCGCGGAAGCGGAAGGAAAAATAGAATATCTTTCCAAATCGGGAAGCGGAGAAACCCAAAAAAAGACCGCAAGTCCTAAATCGGAATCTTCTTCCAGAGCGGCGTCTCCTCCGTCGGACGATGATGAATTGTTTTAAGATCTTGGAATTTTTTATAAGAAAAAAAGGCGCCTAAGTTCGGCGCCTTTTTTGTATAAATTATAATCCTGCTTCTTTTATAAGAGTATTATAAATGTATCCGTGAGACGCAATAACGATCGGAAAGAAGGTTACATAGATCACGAAAAGTATTAAATACGTTAAGTATTCGCTTATAAGTCCAGAGATAAAACCAAGAATGAAAGCCGCTATAATTAAGCAGATCACCAATGCTAATGAACCTAAGAAGATAATCCATTTTTTACCGTAAGTGATCTCATTGCTCTTTTTGATCGCTTGGATCGGATCGAGACCCTTATCGAAAAGTAGAAAAGTAGCTTGTCCCCATGCCACGCCGATTACAAATGCAGGAATAATAAAGAAAAGTATTCCGGCATAAAAACCAAGCATCACAAAACCCACGGTTAGAAAAAATTCACCTATATACTTTCTATTTTCTTTATTAAAGATATCCATAGGTGAAAAGGACTCTCCTTTTCCTATTTTGATCGGGATTAGGACAAATAATCCGATCGATGTTCCAACGTTCAAATACGGTATCCAAACCGTTAATACCCAAAGAATAAACGCAATAAATAGGGGTATGAAGTTTTTTAAGCCCAATTCAATGCTGTTTTTAATGATACCTACTATACTTAGTGGTTCGCCTGTCGACATCCGTTTTGCTCCTTAATGGATCTGGGAACGGAAAGATAAGGCTGCAAAAGCGATTGTCAATTATTTATTAAACTGTGATCCCAAATTCATTGAACGGACAAGGTAATTGTCCCAGCATCCGTGACTGGAATGACCAAACAACGGGTAGAACCGTTTGTGGTACTTAATGCGGAATACGATTCGGTTCCGATATTTTCACTTCTAACTTCTACCTGACTAAAATCCGTTGGGATTAGTACAGCATTCTCCGCACCGATCCATAGATCGGCTTCCCCACTTGTAAAACTAACGTTGAAGGTATTTGTTGCGCCGTTTCCGGTAAAAGAATAGAAATAATAGTAATAACTGGCCCCGGAGAAAGTATTCGACCCTCCCGTAACGATAGAAGGGACCGCGGAATCCGCACAACCGCCGATAGGTACAGGAGTAAAACTGGCTCCATAAGCGGAATACAAAAGGCTTGCTGCAGTGTCATCTGTGGAATCCGTGTCTCCATTGGAACAAGCTACAATAAAGACGAGGAAGAAGGAAAAAAATAGAGTTTTTGGGCCCAATAATAACCGCATGAAAAATAAACTCTTCGTATCTTAGAACCTATTCTTCTTTATTCGTTCCAAGGACCCAACTTTTTATTTTGGACCTACAGATACAAAAAGGCCCGCTTTGGTGGCGGGCCTTTCTTTAATTACTGGATACTTCCGCTCCTATTGACCGCATTCTGCCACATAGTAGTGAAGAAGTCGGCGGATCTATAGACAGGTTCCAGATCGGAACGTTTTAAGCCCTGTTGTCTCAAGTCTTCAAAGAAGTCAGGCATAAGCCCTATATGGGACGCACCTTCTGTATTGAAGTCGAATGTACGATTCCCGAAGGAGTATTTTCCCATAGAAGGATTCGCAGCAAGAGTTGCCGCTAATCTAAGGGAAGAATCCGGAGAGAATGGATATCCTACTTTGGAAGCCTCCGGTTGTGCAATGACGGAGGTTCCGCCAGGGCAAGCACGGGTTCCATAACGAGGGCCAGGCATATGAGCAAATCCGTTAAAATCTGTTCCGATAGCGATCCGACCGTCATAAGAAGGATCACCTATTAGATTTTTGAGATATTGGTAGGACTGAGCGAATGTCTGGCTAGTTCCCCCGC
Source organism: Leptospira sp. B5-022 (assembly GCF_000347035.1). Taxonomy (GTDB): domain Bacteria; phylum Spirochaetota; class Leptospiria; order Leptospirales; family Leptospiraceae; genus Leptospira_B; species Leptospira_B cinconiae. The sequence continues at coordinate 546,754 of NZ_ANIJ01000006.1, read as the reverse complement.
AAGCGTGTGCGATATAAGAACCGTCGCTATTCTGTCTCCACTCACTGACCTCTTCCAGGTTTCCTTGTCCTACAATTAGCCCGATCATTCCACCCAAGGTACTGATACGTTTGAGTGCTGCCCCTGTCGGGTTGGCCTCATGTCGATTTCCCTTATTTGCCATATCGTATACACCGGTGTGACCCGTTACGATACCGGGATAAGACTGTTGCTCGGCAAAGGTAAGAGCTCCATCCAAGGATTTTGCGGACATATGACCCACGTCGATGATCATTCCTTTTTTCATCAACTCTCTGAGTACCTTCTGTCCGTAAGTGGTTAGACCAGCAGTATTACAATCTTGACCGTAATGTTTACAGTCATACTTTGTCCCGCTTCCCAAGATATTATATAGTCCCGCCCCGCCAAATCCGTTTGTTTTCAAGTGGATCGGGAACACATAACGTAGTCCGAGATCGTAAAGTTCCTGAACACCTTGTATGATCATGGAATCGTTACAGTTGCTTCCGGTACAATCTACCAGATAATCTACTTCTGCACCTAAGACCACGGCGAGTTTACCGCCGGAGATCACAGTTTGCGCTTCCGCTGGGGTTTTTACGATACGGAACCAACCTTGTCCTGGACCACCACTTTGTTCATCGATCCAAGCTTGCATATCATACACAGCTTGGGTCTGGCGGCGCAAGGTGTTCATATCGTTCAAGTCATAGACCGGATCGGTAGCTATCGCTATCCCTTTGATGATGTCCGGGAGTCCGTTATCCGTTGCTCCGAACATATAGTCGCCGTTTACTGCGAGTACTACCATGGCTCTCATCCCGCCTTCATAAGCGCGTTTGATCCATTCATAATACATGGTTTGGTGAGTGTAACTATTATTAGCCGGCCAATATGGGAAACTGCTATAACCTCGGTTATCGTGACGAACCGTTCCTAGTAAAGCTCCGATAATATCGTCTTTTACGATAGCCTCTACCCTAGAGTGTCCGGCCGAATGTCCTTCGTCGGAAACGCTAGGGCAATCCGCTAGTGCGGTTGCAGGTGCTCCGAATGGAGAGCCGTGGAAGATCACTCCTCCAAAACCTAAATGTGCCATTGGGTGAGTATGAAGATCTACGTAGCCCGACAGAGTTCCGGTTCTCTTGAGAGAATCGTTCGCTCCTCTGGAATAAGTTTGTGGAGCAGTTTCACAACTAGAATCCGCAACATACCATTCACCCCACATTCCTGTGGCACCCCCGGTGTTTACACAACGATGAGGAGTTGTATAAGTTTTCCCTGCGATGGTAATCGGCATTTTAGAGCAGGCTTCTTCCCAACTCACACCGACTATATTCCATAAACGTGATGAATACTTTCTTTTGCCTGCGTAAGTACCGGAAGATTGACAACCGTCATTCTTGTGAGTATAGTTATAGATTCCGCCTTCGTCCGGTGCAGCCCAGTTCGCTTCGCAAGAATCGTCGATCAGATCGAATTCTCCCCACATATTGAATCCCGTATTTACGCAACGAGAAGGTTTGGTAAATGTTTGGCCAAGAATGGTCGCCCCCATATTCGCACAGGTTGTTTCCCAACTCTGTCCTGATGGGATCCCGTAAAGGATCGCGGAATACTGGCGTTTGCCCGGAAAAATGGATTTGCATCCATCCTTTTTAAATGTTCCCCAATATGGATCGCCGAAAACGGACGTACTCGTAGCAAAAACAGCCAGGAATACGACGCCTAACGCAGGCCCTCGTAAAAAAGACCGACTTTTCATACGTATCTCTCCCTACTTACTTGTTTATTTGTCTTTTGTATTCTTCGGTTACGTTTTTCAGCTTTGTGCCGTATAGTTCTTTACCGGCAAGGATCATTCTGCGTTTTTCATCATCAAGGCGCTCCGGATATCTTTCTTCCATTAAGCGCAATAGTTCCAGTTGGTCCTCCTGGAGTTTTATCTGGGAGGTATAATATTCATCGATTTCTTTACGGGTCGCTTTTCCGGAGTATATTTTTCCGTACAATGTGGCCCAATGTTCTAAAAGTTCTTCCTGTGCTTTTTTTTCTCCAGCGTCTTGGGGAGTAGCAACGGCCACCCAATATAGATTATCGGGAGTTTCACTCTTTAATAGAGAAGCAGATACGACCGCGTTATCTTCGTTATAAGGAGAAGAAGAAGTTCCCAAACCGATAAATCCGGAGAACATAGAGAACCCTTCCGAGAAAACATTTTTGGAAGAGGATTGGGTCGCTCCTGTCTGGCTTTTAGTAAAAATAAATATAAGAACGACTATAATAAAAGCGGAAGAGATCAGTAATGCGTTTTTCTTAGATGGCATCGGCCGAACAGTATATTACATTTCGCTCCGTTATGCAAATTCTTTGTAATGATTTATTAGAAAAATATTATAAATAATTGGAAACATGCTCTAGGATTTTTTGCAAAGCAAAAGTAGAATAGAAATCGGTACTTAAGTCATAAAATTATAAACTAGAACACGCAGTACTATGATAATTGCTTGTATTCTTGGAGAAGAGTTCATTCTTTTTTCTGGAATTTATGGCTTTTTTTGTTCATCTTTTTGACAAAGTTTTTTCACTTGTTTTCTTAAATCGAATGACCAAGCAAAAAAGGGAGTTTTTTAAAAAGGAAAAGATCCAATCTGGGATTATGCAGGCGCTATTTCGGTTTTTTTTCGGGCTCAATTATCGTTTTGCACTCAGACAGTATAGAAAGGCAAAGATACTTTCTTCCGTAAATTTTGCTCCGATCTTTACCCGAAACGCATACCTGGAAATTTTAATCGTACTCAGATACGTTTATCTCATTCTGCCTATCATCATTCTTCCCTTTGCGTTGTATGATCTGGTAGATGCGTTTTCGGATGCAAAGGACAATTCTTTCGTTCTATTCGATCTGGTATTTTATTTCGTGTTTCTGACAATGAACGTCCTTTTAAATTCGGGTCGTCTGCATAGGGCAGATTTGGGTCGGATCAAACTACTTTGTAGGATTGGAGTATTTCTTCTTTCCCTAACCGGGACCTGTATCACAGTCGTGGTTTTTCCTAGGCTTCCTGAGATCTCACTTTTCTCCGCTGCCATGTTCAGCGTGGCAATCATGTTTAGATTCCCGGACCAAACAAAGTATTTCGTGTATGCCGTCAATTTTGCGATCTTATATATTTTTATCTATTACAGCGGGAATAGGGAGCCTGTACTTCTGCAAAACCCTTTGGTAACGCTATTTTTGATCCTTATTTTCGATCGTGTGTCTTTCTTAACTTTGGCGAATACCTATTTGAAAACCCAGAGAATCATTCGTTTGAATGAAAGATTACGGGAAGAAGATACGAATAAAAGTGATATGATCAGTATCGCAGTCCATGATCTGAAAAGTCCACTTTCCGGTATCATGAGCATCAGTACGATCCTGCGCAAAAATCTAAAATCGTTTTCGGAGAAGGAAAAAAAAGAGATCCTTACGGATATTGAAAGTTCTTCTCGGAAAATATTAGGTCATATCGATGATCTTGTCGGGATTGCAGCTTCCGGTTTCGAAAATATAAAAATAGATGATAATATTTTGAATATTAATTCTTATATAAGATCTACGATCCAGAACTTCGATTACCAGGCTTCTTTAAAACGGATCCGGTTCCACACGCAGTTCGAGAAAGAAGACCTAAAAATCCGTTCCGATAGAAAAGCGGTCGCGAGTATCTTGGATAATTTGGTCTCGAATGCGGTGAAATATTCTCCCATTGGCGGTTCCATATTCATTCATTCTAAACTGTTAAAAGATAATGGTGACTTTGTTCAGATCCAAATCAGAGATGAAGGAAAGGGATTCACGGACGAGGATAAAAAACTTTTGTTCTCCAGGTTCACTCGTCTTTCCGCCAAACCTACCGGGAACGAACCTTCTACAGGTGTAGGTCTCTATGCAGTTCATAGACTAGTGGAACTACTCGGAGCCAAGATCAGTTTGGAAAGTAAACCGGGACAAGGTGCGACCTTTACACTTCTATTTGCCAAAACCAAAATTTCAGATTGACCTTTTGACAATTTTTTATAGAAATCGCTAAGCATGGTGAGAGCTGTTCTAGTCGAAGACGACAAACTGATGGCAAGGACCATCCAGCACTATTGCAGAGAGGCATTCGGAAAAAATCTAGTCTCTCTCAAGACCTTCGATGAATTAACTCCTGCTCTTTATAGTATTCGTGAAAACCCGATCGACCTTCTACTTTTGGATATCAATCTAAAAGGGCAATCCGGCTACGAGATCCTAAAACTTCCTGAAAAAGATTCCTTTTATACGATCGTGATCTCATCGGATAAACAAAATGCGGTGACCGCGTTTGATTTTGGCGTTTTGGATTTTGTAGCAAAACCGTTCACAAGAGAAAGATTTATAGCGGCGATTGATCGTATGAAATCGGCCTCCGCTTCTAAAGCGGATTCTACGCGAAAAAATAGTATTTCCTTGAAGAAAGACGGAATGATAGAAGTAATCCGTTTCCAGGACATTCTATATTTGGAAGCTTCCGGCAATTTTACCGAGATCCATCTCAAGTCGGGACGTAAAGAACTTATACGCAGAACCATGGAGTCCGTTCTTTCGGAACTGAATTCCGATTTTTTCCGTTCCCATCGATCCTTTATAATCAATCTTTCGGAAGTGAAGAAGATATTACACGGAAAAGGAAACCATTTCAAAGTACTTCTAGGCGAATCTGCAGAAGTTGCCCTATCCAGATCGAATTATAATACCTTGAAAGAAATGTTGGGTTGAAAGACTTAAAAATTATTTCAAATCAGCGAATTTTTTATCTGCTTAAGAGTAAAAAAAAAAGCCCGCAGGGTTGTTGGCGGGCCGGTAAAATTTATTACGTTTTAGATATCTTTATTGGATGCTCGCACCTCTTGTGACGGCGTTCTGCCACATAGTAGTGAAGTAGTCGGCCGAACGATACACAGGTTCCAAATCGGAACGTTTTAAACCTTGCTGTCGTAAATCTTCAAAGAAGTCCGGCATAAGCCCGATATGGGATGCACCTTCAGTATTGAAGTCGAAAGTCCGATTCCCAAAGGAGTATTTTCCAAGAGAAGGAAGAGCCGAAAGAGTTGCAGCTTTTCTAATGGAAGCATCCGGTGAGAAAGGATATCCTACTTTTGCCGAATCCGGTTGAACGATGGTAGAAACTCCTCCTGGACATGCGCGGGTTCCGTAACGAGGTCCAGGCATATGCGCAAATCCGTTAAAGTCGGTTCCGACAGTGATCCTCCCATCATACGCTTGGTCACCGATCAAATTTCGGAGATACTGATAGGATTGAGCGAATGTCTGTGTGGTTCCTCCGCAGGCATGTGGAATATAGGATCCATCGGAGTTTTGTCTCCATTCCCCTACTTCATCTAGATTTCCTTGTCCTGCGATCAGTCCGATCATTCCACCTAAAGCGACAATACGTTTGATAGCTGTTCCAGTTGGATTTGCCTCATGGCGATTTCCCTTATTCGCCATATCGTATAAGCCTGTGTGACCGGTAACGATACCCGGATAAGCCTGTTGTTCCGCGTAAGTCAAGGCTCCGTCCAAGGATCTTGCGGACATGTGACCCACGTCTATGATCATTCCTTTTTTCATCAGGGCTTTCATGATCTTAGGTCCGTAAGAGGTTAAACCTGCGACGTTACAATCCTGTCCGTAATGTTTACAGTCATACTTTGTCCCGCTTCCCAGGATATTGTAAAGACCTGCTCCGCCGAATCCGTTCGTTTTCAAGTGGATCGGGAAGATATAACGTAAACCTGCGTCATACATTTCTTGAACGCCTTGAGTGATCATTGCGTCAGTACAGGTCGTAGTAGTACAATCTACTAGATAATCTATCTCTGCACCTAATACGACCGCAAGCTTACCTGCTGCGATCACAGTTTGAGCTTCTGCAGGAGTTTTAACGATCCGGAACCATCCAAGACCCGCTCCTCCGCTCTTCTGGTCGATCCAAGTCTGCATATCGTATACCGCTTGGGTTTGACGGCGCAAAGTGTTCATGTCGTTTAGGTCGTAGATAGGATCCGTTGCGATTGCGATACCTTTGATAATATCCGGAAGGCCGTTATCCGTCGCCCCGAACATATAATCACCGTTTACCGCAAGGACCACCATAGTTCGGAGTCCCCCTTCATAGGCACGTTTTACCCACTCATAATACATGGTTTGGTGAGTATAACTATTGTTTGCCGGCCAATATGGGAAACTTGCATATCCTCGATTATCATGTTTTGCCGTAGAAAGTAGAGCTCCGATAATATCGTCTTTTACGATTGCTTCTACTCTAGAGTGTCCTGCAGAATGACCTTCATTAGACATACTTGGACAATCCGCTAGTGCGGTTGCCGGTTCTCCATATGGAGATCCATGGAAGATCACACCTCCAAAACCTAGATGTGCCATAGGGTGAGTATGAAGATCCACATAACCTGAAAGAGTTCCTGTTCTTTTGAGAGAATCCTGAGCACCTCTTGTATACGCTCGGGGAGATGACTCACAACTGGAATCTGCAACATACCATTCACCCCACATTCCTGTAGTTCCGGTATTTACACAACGAGTAGGAGTTGTATACGTTTTACCTGCGATGGTAAGAGGTAATTTAGCGCATGCTTCTTCCCAGGATACACCTACCACGTTCCAGATACGGGAAGAATATTTTCTTTTACCCGCGTACGTTCCGGAAGTTTGGCAGCCGTCGTTCTTATGAGTCCAGTTATACCCTCCACCGTCGTCAGTTGCAGACCAGTTTGCCTCGCAAGAATCGTCGATCAGATCGAATTCTCCCCACATATTAAAACCCGTATTTTTACAACGACTAGGTTTCGTAAATACTTGGCCGTTAATGGTTGCTCCCATATTCGCGCATGTAGTTTCCCAGCTTTGGCCCGAGGGAATCCCGTATAAGATTGCCGAATATTGACGTTTCCCTGGGAAAATCGATGTGCAGCTGTCCTTCTTGAATGATCCCCAATAAGGATCCGCGAACACGGATACACTTCCTGCGAAAAACATCGTACATACTACGAAGCCGAATGCGGACCTTCGTATTGACCGATAATTCATAATTCTCTCCGAATCTATTTTTGGTTTATGTGTTTTTCATATTCATCTTTTACGTTTTTTAGCTTTTTAGCATATAGTTCCTTTCCTGCCAGGATCATTCTTCTCGAATCGTCGTTCAAACGTTCCGGATACCGATCCTCCATGATCTTCAATAGTTCCAATTGATCTTCATGTAGTTTGATTTGTGTCGTAAAATATTCGACTATCTCTTCGCGAGTGGCTTTTCCCGAGTAGATCTTTCCATAAAGAGCCGCCCAGTCCTCTCTGAGTTCATTTTGGGCCTTCGTTTCCGCGGCATCTCGTGGAGTTGCGACCGCTATCCAATATAAATTGTCAGGAGTTTCGTTTCTTAAGAGAGAAGCAGGTATAAGTCCTTCTTCTTCCTGAGCGGAGGAGAAGGAACCCAGGTTTAAAATATTCGAAAATGCGGAGAAACCTTCGGAAAAAACGTTTTTTCCGGAATTAGGAACGGCAGCATTCTTGGAAGAAGAAGGTACAAGCAATAAGAGCAAAACACCTCCTACAAAAAGTGATGAAACAAGGATGGTTATTTTCCTAAAAGACATATATAGGAAATTACTAGGTTTAAAGCTACTCTGCAATGAGTTTGGGGTGAAAGTGGATCAAAGTATGATGAATGGAAAAATTCTTATTAATCCCTTATATAAGGGAACGAAATAAGTCGGCTTTATTTTCAATCGATCGTTATATAAAGAGATTTCGGCTAAATGTCCCGATTTCGCATAACAGTATTATTGTTATGCGAAATAAATCGGAGATCTGATTTATCGGAAAAAATAGCGGATTCTCGGCTATAAACACCGGCAAAGAGGACCAATTAACTGCCTTGAGAGGGAGAGGATTGGAAAATCGTTCGTCGCATACAACCCTGCATCCTGTCGGTTGAACTTTGTTCTTGGAAGTTTCCATGAACCAAAAACGTGATCCCATAGTGTAATCGCACCGGAGCTGTAATTTCGATCGCCAAAGTCTTTCTTGGCTGAGTGATGCCAGCGGTGTAATTCCGCAGTATTCAAAAAGATTGATAGCTGAACGTTTTTAAAATCGATGTTCATATGATTGAAAATGGAAAAAAAATTGTTTAGGCCACCGGCAATGAGAATTGTTTCCGAATCCGCGCCGAGCAGCAGTAATGGACCAAGCCCCGTGACTACGTTCCAGGCTGCATTCAGGGGATGAGCACGCATTGCATTCAGCGAATACACCCTATTTGGCGCATGATGTACCGCGTGAATCTGCCATAGGAAATCGTTCCATTCATGTGCAGCGCGATGAAGTATATACGGTCCAAATCCTGAAATCAGGAGCGCAAGAAGAATCGAAAGCGGTAACGGGATCGTCGGCCAGAGATGGGAACCAAAACTCAATTGCGAGAACAATACCGTTAGCCCACCCTTCACAATCACAGAAACGATCATCGTAAGAATGCTGAAGACTCCGTCTAATTTTGAATCATTCTTAATTCCTCTCCAATCCTTGTGGTAAGGCATCCAATTTTCCATTAGTATGCCGATGATCGCAAATCCAAGAAGGATGAGTGTTCCTTCCGACGGATAAAGCGATAAGCCGATCGAGTAAGCGAGCAGAAGAAACGGGAAGCCAAATTTCCTCATTATCCGCCGGAATTCGTTGTGATATTTTTTCTTTGATTTCATACTTTATTTCCTAGATAATTTTATATATTTAAATATATCAATATATCGGGCCAGCGTTAGCGCTCCATTCTTTGTCAGCAACATCCTTTCAAGAACGAACTGAGCTTGTCGATCATGGCAATGATACGAACCTTATCGGGACGATAATACACTTCCTTCCCTTGTTTTCGACGTAATAGCAGGCCTGCCCGGCAAAGAGTGGTTAATTGAATGGAAATGGTCGATTGTCCAAGATCTGAATCCTTGATTAAATCACTCATTGCGCGTTCTTTCCCATTGTGGAAGGACATCAAAATTTTTTGTCTACTCTCACCGGAAACGGCATCTAAAAAAATTTGCAGTTCCCGATCCATCTGTGTATATTTTGACATATCTAAATATATCAATATGAGTTTTTTTGAGTTAGTCGTCTACAAAAAATTTACCTTCGTTTGTCACATTGATTTTTTCTATAAGAATACGTTACAATATGAGCGTTGCCCTAATCGATCGTATGTTACTTAACGGGAGTGTGTGATTGCAGCCACTCTAGGTTTTTCGTATCAATTTTTTTAAAATATAACGTAAATTATACCAAAAAGACTAAACAAATGTGGATCTAAAGGGTCTATAAAGAAGATCGTAAATAAACCGAAATTTGCTAAGATTGGAAGGAAAGGAAAGATTGGCTCCCCCTGCAGGGCTCGAACCTGCGACCCAGTGATTAACAGTCACTTGCTCTACCGACTGAGCTAAAGGGGAGTGTCTGGTAGCAGAATCCAGTTTTTAGAAATGAGGCAGGCTGGCAATGAAAAATCTTCGAGACATAGGTATTTTCTGATCAGATCTACGGACAATTTTCCGGCAAAAACCGAACAGCTTTTGGAAAAAGTACTACCAGGAAATTTGAAAGCTATAGTAGCGTGACATAATCCAAAAACGCACTATTTTTTGCTGGAGTTTCATAAGGAGCATGCTATGAAGCTAAATAAACATTTCACTTCACCTGAGAAGGGATTTTCTAAAGACTTAAATTGGGTTAAAAGGAATTCTAAGATCTCTAACCCTGACGGATCCGTTGTTTTCGAAGCTAAGGACATACTTGTTCCGGACCAATGGTCTCAAGTTGCCGTCGATATTCTTGCCCAGAAATATTTCAGACGTAAAGGAGTGCCGAAATACTTAAAAAAAGTAGATGAAAAAGGCATTCCGGAATGGTTACAGCGCTCTGAACCGGACACTGAAAAACTTTCTTCCTTAAAAGCAGAAGATCGTTTCGGTGGTGAGAGTTCAGCGCAGGAAGTTTTTCACCGTTTAGCGGGTTGTTGGACCTATTGGGGATACAAATACGGTTATTTTTCCGACGAAGAAAGTGCTAGAACTTTCTATGAAGAAGTCTCTTTCATGCTGGCTTCTCAAATGGCTGCTCCCAACTCCCCTCAATGGTTTAACACCGGATTACATTGGGCTTACGGGATCGACGGCAAATCCCAAGGACATTTCTATGTGGATCCTACCAGTGGAAAATTGGTAAAATCCTCTTCTGCCTACGAACATCCGCAACCTCATGCATGTTTTATCCAAAGTGTAGACGACGATCTAGTCAATGAAGGCGGGATCATGGATCTTTGGGTCCGTGAGGCTCGCTTATTCAAATATGGTTCCGGAACAGGAACCAACTTCTCCAACTTGAGAGCGGAAAATGAATCCCTTTCCGGCGGGGGAAAAAGTTCCGGTTTGATGAGTTTCTTAAAAATCGGAGACCGTGCTGCCGGTGCGATCAAGTCCGGAGGAACCACTCGTCGTGCTGCTAAGATGGTATGTTTGGATGTAGATCATCCGGATATCGATCGTTTCGTAGACTGGAAAGTGGAAGAAGAGAAGAAAGTAGCTTCTCTTGTAACCGGATCCATTCTGAACAACAGACATCTAAATGCGATCATGAAAGCTTGTTACGAGATGGAGGGAGAGGATCGTTTCGAACCTAAAAAGAACTCCGCTCTTAAGAAAGCCATTGTAGAAGCTAAGAGAGTTTTAATTCCGGATAATTATATCAAAAGAGTGATCGATCTTGCAAGACAAGGATACAAAGAGATCCTTTTCGAAGAGTTGACCACCGACTGGCAATCCGAAGCGTACAATACCGTTTCCGGACAGAACAGCAATAACTCTGTTCGTCTTCCGAACGAATTCATGAATGCCGTAGAGCAAGACCTTCCTTGGCATTTATATAATAGAACGGAAAAAGAAAAAGCACTCAAAGAAAAAAGAGCCGCTAAACCTGCAAAAACGATCCGAGCAAGAGACCTTTGGGATAGAATTTCTTTTGCAGCTTGGTCTTCTGCCGACCCAGGAACTCAATACCATACTACCATTAACGAATGGCATACTTGTCCGGAAGACGGGAATATCAACGCTTCCAACCCATGTTCAGAATACATGTTCTTGGACAATACTGCATGTAACCTGGCTTCTGCGAACTTACAGAAATTTATCGATCCGGAAACTCTTGTTTTCGACGTAGAAAGTTTCCGTTATCTTTGCCGTCTTTGGACAATCATCCTCGAGATTTCCGTGACCATGGCTCAGTTCCCTTCCAGAGAGATCGCAGAACTTTCCTATAAGTTCAGAACTCTCGGACTTGGTTACGCAAACCTTGGTTCCGCATTGATGATCATGGGAATTCCTTATGATTCCAAGGAGGCTATGGCAATTACCGGCGCCATTACTTCTATCATGCATATGACCGCTTATGCTACTTCTGCGGAAATGGCAAAGGAACTAGGACCATTCCCTGGTTATGAAAAGAACAAAAAGCACATGCTTAGAGTTCTGAGAAACCATAAAAGAGCGGCTTATAATGTTCCTTCCGAAGACTACGAAGGACTGACAATCACTCCTGTGGGAATTGATCCTGCCTACTGCCCTTCTTACCTTTTGAAAGCGGCTCAAGAAGATTCCGATAATGCGGTTTCTTTGGGAGAAGCTCATGGATACAGAAATGCACAGGTAACCGTGATCGCTCCAACCGGAACGATCGGTCTTGTAATGGACTGCGATACTACAGGGATCGAGCCTGATTTCGCTCTGGTAAAATTCAAAAAATTAGCGGGTGGCGGTTATTTCAAAATTATCAACCAATCCGTTCCTCTGGCTCTTCGTAAATTGGGATACTCCCCTTCCGAAATCGAGTCCATCGTGAACTATTGCAAAGGGCATGCTACCTTAAACGGAGCTCCTGTGATCAATACCCAAAGCCTAAAAGAGAAAGGTTTCACGAACGAGATCTTGGAAAAAGTAGAATCTTCTCTTCCTTATGCTTTCGATATCAATTTTGCATTCAACAAGTTCAACTTGGGCGAGAATTTTTTACAAAAGAATCTTGGTATCGCAAAAGAAACATACGATTCTTTCACATTCAATCTGCTCGAGTATTTAGGTTTCTCTAAGGACGATATCAATAAAGCGAACGATTATGTTTGCGGGACAATGACTATTGAGAACGCTCCTTATTTAAAAGAGAAAGATTATCCGGTATTCGATTGCGCGAACAAATGTGGAAAATACGGGAAACGTTATCTTTCTTACGAGTCTCATATCCGCACAATGGCTGCCGCTCAGCCGTTTATCAGCGGTGCGATCTCGAAAACCATCAACCTTCCGGAAGATGCAACGATCGAAGATATCAAAAACGCATACTATATCTCTTGGAAGATGATGGTAAAAGCGAATGCTCTTTATCGTGACGGATCTAAACTTTCTCAGCCTTTGAACTCTGTATTGGAACTTCTAAACGGGATCGAGTTAGAAGAACAAGAAGAGATCGCAGAGGCTGCGGTTGCTAAAGATCCTTCTCAATTTGCGGAAAAGATCGTTTATAAGTATATCTCTCATAGACGTAAACTTCCGAATAGACGTGCGGGTTATACACAAAAAGCGGTTGTGGGCGGTCACAAAGTTTATTTGAGAACCGGCGAATACGAAGACGGACAGATCGGAGAGATCTTCGTGGATATGCACAAAGAAGGTGCTGCATTCAGAAGTTTGATGAATGCATTCGCTATTTCCGTATCTTTAGGTCTGCAACACGGGGTCCCTTTAGAAGAGTTTGTGGATGCATTCACATTCTTCAAATTCGAGCCGAACGGTATCGTGACCGGAAACAAACATATCAAAATGAGTACTTCCGTGATCGATTTTATCTTCAGAGAACTTGCGATCACTTATTTGGGAAGATACGACCTGGGCCAAGTTGCTCCGGAAGACCTAAGAGGAGACGAGATAGGTTCCAGGAAATCTTCCGAGTCCATTCAGACTAAGCAGACGGAGCAGCCGCCAACTTCCACAGTAGTGGAAACTGTTCCTTCTTCCGAGCCGGAAACGATTTCCTATTCACAGATGATGAGGACGGAAAAACCAAGTTCAGGGATTGCTTTGATGGAAGAGATCAAAATGGCAAGGATCAAAGGTTATACCGGAGATTCTTGCACAGAATGCGGATCTTTCGAAATGGTAAGAAACGGTTCCTGTTTGAAATGTATGTCCTGCGGGGCAACTACAGGATGTTCTTGATCTAAGAGCCGATCTGAAGGCCTTTGCTTAAGCTCTAAAATTAAAAAACCTCGAGTGAATAATTTCACCCGAGGTTTTTTAATATCTTTAAAAAAACTGAATATTCTCTTCTATCTCTTCTAAACTGTTCAGGAGAAGTTCAAAAAACTAGCATTATTACGGAATAGGACCAGCCCCTGGCAAACCAGCCGGAGCATTCAGGCCTGGGATCTTAAATTCAGGTCTTTGGAAAGATCCGGTAACAGGGATACATTTTCCATTACCGCTTTTTTCCAGAAGATCCAATGCACCTACTATAATCTGGTTTTCTGCCGCTGAGGCAAAATTTCTTTCTAACTCGAAACAGGCTCTTAGGTTCAATTGGGAATTGGAGAAAGAATCGGAAAGCCGAATATTTCCGTGTAAATCCAATCTCGCGACAGAAGTATCTATGATAAATTCTTCGAATTCCACCATTCCTTGGTCGATTTTGGAAGTGATGAGTATCTTATTTACGAAAAAGTTCTCAATTTTTCCGATAAAAGGAATTTCCGGAAGATTGGGAAAGGATCCGAATTTTCCTTCCGGCATTTTGAGCGAGAATGCTCCGCCAAATCTGCTTGCAGGCACACTCAGTGAATCCAACCGCAAATGGCCTTCCAACTCTCCTATGTTGCCGAGAGTTTGACCGTCGTAGTCTAGTTCCAATTCCTCAATTTCGAAATCACCGTTAACCCTTTTTCTCAGTAGGGAAAAAAGTCCCGCCTTGATCTGAGCGTCTTTTGATCTGATCTTGAATGATTGGCCCATGATCTCCATGGATTTTACGGAAACCTTTCCGAGTAGAACGGAGACGGATAATTCGTTAAAAAATACGCTGCTCGGTTGTCCGGAAGAGGAGTTCATGAACTGACGGACTATATTTTCGTAAGGGAATAATAGGATCAGAAAAAGAAGAAAGGAAACTGTGCCGCTTCCGATCAAGATGAGTTTTTGTTTGAGGGAAAATCTAGGAGTTTCTTCCTCCTCTAATCCTTCAGGAGGTAATTCCTCCAATTCCATTGTGAGAAATTCTTCTTCCTCGTTGGAAATAAGTTCTTCCTCTTCTTCTAATTCAATTTTTTTTGGGCGGGCCATCTTATTTTCCGGGAGCGACACTATAGGCCGCGATTTTCAGATTCACGTCGTAGGTATTTTTATCTTGGTAGGGTTTATTGGTCTGGAAATATTCCACCCTTGCGTTCACCTTATTGCCCTTATCAATATCATACAATACGGACATAACGTCTTCCAGAGGGACACCTCTTAAATTCACTTCGAAAACGATTACCTGATATTTTCCTTTATCGATCGCTTTTGCAGGGATAGGCCTCATCGTGGAAATTCTGTCCTTTACCCCATTATCGGAAAAGATCCTTTCTAATTTCGCCGCGAAAGCGCTTTGGTCGTTCTCCCCAGTGTTCACATTCTCCAATGATCGGAAGAATAAATAATCGGAGATATATGTATCCAATTGTACGGCCAGACCTGGTGTATTATTTACTGTCTCAGAAAGATCTTTCCTTAGTCTGTAGACTTTACGTACAACTAGAAAGACCAGTAAGAAAAGGATCAAACTGGCGGCTATAAGTAATAAAAGTTTTTCCCTAGGTTGTAATTTTTGCCACATAGACGATCCCTCTTAATCGCTCTCTTCGATTTTAGAGGTCACCTCCATTTTGATCACAAAGGAGACTTTAAATGTTTTAAGTCCGAAATTCGGACGGTTACTGTCTAATTTTACGTTTTTAAACATGGGAGAACGAGCCAAGGAATCCTGCACTTTTCCTATTTCCGAGATTTCGTTTACCGCACCTTGGATGGATACGGAACCGTTGTCATAAGTGATACTTTGAAATAGGAAGGGCTGCATTCCAGGGTCCGGAAATTTTAAGGAAATCTCATGTAGTACGTCTAATACACTCGGTTTAGAAAGATACTTTCGATAAAGTTCGGTTTTTCTTTCCGCCCCGTCCCTTAAACTTTTTGCGAACTCTAAAGGGTCCCTGTTGGAAGGAACGCTAGAACCTGTGCTGGATTTTACTTTTTCCGCCAAAACTTTGTTTGCGGCTGCGAGAGTTCTCTTATCGGATATGATCCCTAAAAAAAATACTCCGATCAATAATACTAAAGAAACCGAACTGAGGATGATATGAGGTTTGAATATGCTGATATCGAATAAGTTCTTGTTTAACCTTTTTACATAAGGGGTTTCCAAAAAATCTATTTTAGATTTTTTGGATTGGATCAGATGGTAGGCCATTCCGTAACAAGTGGCAAATCTGTCCGGATCAGTACCTAAAAAATCGTACCTTCTAGCTTGGATCCCTAAATTCTCTCCTAAGAAGGATTCCAGGTCTCGGACCTTACTTCCCTCTCCGGAAAGATAAATAGCTTCCGGTCTTTCGGTTTCTTCTAATGAGAGAAAACTTCTGCGAACTTCTTCGCTTAAAGAAGTGAAAAATTCCTGACAGATAGAGAATGCTTTTTTAATATCCGCAACTTTGAGTTTGTATTCTTTTGCGAATAAGTTCAAACCGTCCTCCGGAGAATGGAACGGCTCGAATTGGATACTAGTCTTTAATGCTTCCGCCTTATCTTTAGGGATCTTTAATGTTTTGGAGATCTCTTCCGTAAGAGTGTCTCCGCCCACGGAAAGAAAACGGGTATGTGCGATCTTTCCATCCTTGGTCACATTCAGGATGGACTTTTTACCGCCGATATCCAACTGAGCGACATTTGTAAATTGGATCTCTTTGTGTAAATGTTTTGAGATGATCGAGCCCAGACATACCGAATCCACAAAGATCCCGCGAAATACAAGACTGGAATCTAGAAATGGAGAAGCTAATGTGTCGAATTCTGAATGATGGGAAGTATAAGTGATTACATCCGACTTTTCCTGGTCGATTCTCCATACGGAACCTAATACTTCTACGGTTTCCATTGGAAAAGGGAC
Organism: Leptospira sp. B5-022; assembly: GCF_000347035.1. GTDB lineage: Bacteria > Spirochaetota > Leptospiria > Leptospirales > Leptospiraceae > Leptospira_B > Leptospira_B cinconiae. The sequence continues at coordinate 530,433 of NZ_ANIJ01000006.1, read as the reverse complement.
CCTACTTTCTATCTCGAAAGGGATCACTTCTCGGACCGCTTTTTCGGTGGTCAACGGAATGGAGATCTCTCTCACAAAAAGTCTGTCTAAAGAAAGAGAAAGTACGATCGCATGTTCTTCCGCAAAATAGGTGTTTATAAATCGAAGTACATTGGTTTCGTATTCCTTTTCTTCCATTTTGGAAATAGGCATGGACTCGGCTCTCAGCATAGTCAAGTTCCCTGCCACTCTCTGGAATAGTACACCTTTGACGGAATTCGTACCGTAATCTACGGTTAAAAACTTTTCGTATAAGAACATTAATCTTCTCTATAATATAACATCAGGTTATTGGTCAGGTCGAAAATTCCCGTGATCCTACGAACGATCTTAGGCCCTTTCATAACATCGGAACTTTTTTTACTATTGTAGTTTCTTTCTACTTCCCCGACCGCGCTGATCCTGAATATTTCGCCCTTAGTTTTGATCCTACCACCGGAAACATCGGTTCCTTCTCCAGCTAATTCTTTGTAAAGGGAAAGTCCGCCTACGGAAGGTATCTGGAATTCCGGAATAGTCTCCAGGTCCTTAATTTCCTTTAAGTAACCGCCCTTTTTAATTTTCATTTTCATGATCTGAAGAACGGATTGGCGGTTCATAAAATCGGATAGAGACATTAAAACGAAGTACGGTGCGGCGTTCAAGTTGATTCTATCATCATAGTTCCTCTGGAATGGGACAAATGCGGTTAAATTATTTGCCAAAACGAAATCGGACTCACCGATCAGGCTTTTTTCCTCGTCGGACATAAAGTCCTTGGAATATTTTTGTTCATAGTCAGGCGGTTTTTGGGATCCATATACAATTTTAGGATTGAATCCTTTTACTGAAGTAAGCTCGGAAAGAGAGTACATGTACCCATTTTTGATTTTTCTCGGCGGGTTCAGTTTTTCATAATAGGAAATTTCAAAATTTCCCTGGCTGTCGTCATCCAGCCAATCTACGACTGGATTGAAAAGATCCCTTTTCATTCCTAAACGTTCCAGAAGTCTCTGAGCCATTTCTTGGTTTCTTAAATTTAGTTCTTTTGTGTCCGCATTGAAGATTGAATTCAGGTTAATTTTTCCATCTTCTCCTTGGATCTTATAATAGATCCATCCACCTCCCATGGGAACCGGAGGTGGATTTAGGCCGATCCCGGATTGGTATAATTGTTCTTCCGGGATTTTTCTAAGTGCTGCCAAAGCTCCTTGGAACCCGGCTTTAGCTAAAAGAGAAGCCTTGAAGCCCGACATTTCTCCTTGGGAAATTTTATATTCTGCCATGGATCTTTCCGCAAAGTCCAAGGTGGTAGTTAAGGCGGCTACACCTATACCTCCGACTAGGAGCATGACTATTGCTCCCCTTCTTCTGGAGAATCTTCTGCCCTTTAACCCAAGTCCTGAATTCATTTCAGAAGCATTCCCGGAAAGGCAAGAGTTTCAAAACGTCTTTCCTTATTTCCCATATTCGCGATGATCTCAATTCGTATAAGACGAGGGATACTTTTTCTTTGGAAAGAATCCCACTCTTCTTCCCATTCTTTTCCCGTTTTGGAAAATTTAAAAGAGAGAGATTTTACGTTATCCAATAATTCGTATTCTTGTCCGCCTACGAAAGGATAACGATCCACGATCTCATCTTCTCTTCTCATTAATTTATAATAATCTGTGCCGTCCTTTTGTTTTAGATAATATTCCACTTCTCTTACTTCCGGAAGAGCGACTTCTTCCGAGTTTGGATGGACCGCAGCGAATACGATAAAATGATCTTTAGTACTTTCTCCGGGATGTCTTGGTCCATCTTCCGATTTGCGTCCTCTTCTACTTACAAATACCAGATTTTTTTCCGTTTGGAAATAGAATGCCATAGTCAAAGTGCTTCTAATATTCTCTATGACCGAGATCGCTTTTTCTCGATCCACACCTTCCGAGCCTGACGTAGGACGAGTGACTTTTAAAATGGTTGCGTAAGTCCCGAATACCATTCCGAGTAAAACACCCAATAAGGCGGCTACGATGGTTAGTTCGATTAATGTAAATCCGGACCTTTTTCTTTTTCGAAAAAACTTAAGAAAAGTAGAATGGTAAGAAGAATGTTCCAAATCAGTTCATCCTCGCCTTATAGGTCTCGATGGTGTACTGTTCCTTAACCGGTATTCCCTGGTTGTCTCTTCCGCCTGTGGGGTATTCTATCGTTACATATATATGGAAGACAGCGATGAGTCCACCCGTTGCGGATCCCTGGTTATTACCCGTACGTTTCGCGATGAGCTGATTCATACTGGAGTTTGCACCACCTAATAGATCCTCCGGTTTTTTCCCGCTTTCCTTTCCTGCCATTTTCAGAAGATCTAGATTCTCTTCTTTAATGATCGTAGTAAATTTCCAGTCTTGGTATCCGGGAATCTCTCCTGAACTAGTGTCGGCTTGCAAAATGGTGGCAGAATCAATCTGAGCCATTTTAATTTTCGCTAAATGAGTGGCTTCCATTTGGAGCGCCGCTACTTTTTTAAGACGTATACCTTCCGAAACCACCATTAGCACATAGAGAAGCCAACCTGCGGCGAGTGCAAACGCCAAGGTCATTTCTAAAATAGTAAAACCCTGTCTCTTTTTAAGAGGATTCCTTTTTTTAAAACTTACTCGTGCCATATTGTTCACTACGTTTGTATTCTTCCAATTGTTCCTTGGAGATTACGACTTCCCCGTCCTCTATTTCCGATTTCCCGCCGTAACGTTTGACGATCAGTGTCCTTGTGATCTCCGGATCGGGACCTAAATGGATATAAAAATCTTCCGCCACCGCCATAGGAGAGAACGGAATGCGGATCTTTCCGGTATTGTATCTGTAACCTCGTCCATCCATTACGTCCACGATCGCGGAAGAACTTGGAAGTTCCCTGTCCTGGAATACCGGGACTTCTTTCAAGCCGGTCTCGTCCCTTTCTATATCGATGATGGTATACGTTTCCGTATCCACGTTAAGCTCTAGGTAGACTGTCCGTTGGTTGATTTTTGCCCTACGAAAGCAGAAGTTCACAACGTCATGTAGTAACATCGCTTCTTCTTGGGCACCTGGCGTGAGTAAATTGACTAAGGAAGGAAGCACAAGAGCGAACATTACACCGATCAGGAATACTGCGACTCCCAATTCGATCAATGTGAAGCCGGAACGGATCCGGCCTTTCGCTCTTGGGCCCATCTTAGTTTATTTTTTAGAACCGGATGAGGAAGTGAATTGAGGAGGATATTGCTCTTCTTTAGTGATATCGAAGTCTGAATTTAAACCTTCTCCACCTTCTACTTTATCCTGACCAAACGTAATGATCTGGATTTCGCCCGCTCCATCGTATCGGAGTTTGTATGGGTTTTTCCATGGATCGTTGATGGAATCCTTGCTGCTTACCATCGGGATCCAGGTCTCAGGAATTTCTCCGGTAGTCGGTCTTTCCACTAACGCGTCTAGTCCTTGCTCTTCGGTTGGATAACTTCCGAATTTGGAAGCGTATCTTTCTAGATGTAGTCTAAGTTCCTGTTTGTCTTTTTTGATCTTCATCTTTGCGGTTTCGATACTCACTCCACCGAAATCCACACTGACAAGAATGATAGTCATCAAAGCACCTAAGATGGCGACTACGATCGCCAATTCGATAAGAGTGAATCCTTTTCTCCGTTTGTTTCCCGTTTTCAAAGTCGGTTCTCCTATTTCTATTGTTATATACCTTGTAAGTTCTGGGTCAAGCTGAACATCGGAACGATGATCGCCGCCATAATGATACCGATCGCAAATCCCATAAAAACAAGCATCAAAGGTTCGATTGCCTGGGTTGCATTTTTTAAAGCGGAATCCACTTCCTGGTCATAAATTTCCGCGAGCTTATTCAACATCTCGGGGACTCTATCCGAAACTTCTCCGGCGGACATCATACCTAAGACTAGTTGTGGTAATATCTCTGACCCTGTGAATGCTGCGGAAAGTTTCTCTCCTTCTCGGATTCTTTCGCATGCATTCCGTATTTCTTGTCCGAAAACGGAATGATTTACGATTTGTTCCACAATTTGGAGAGAAATGATCAAGGGAACCCTGTTTGTGAGAAGGATCCCAAGATTCCTGGCGAAATTGGATATAAGGACTTTTTTATTCAGGGTTCGGATAATGGGTATTCTAAGAACGAATTTCTCCCATTTTTCCTTACCTTCCGGAGTGGATTTATAAAAGAAAAATCCGATTACTGCAGCACCGATTGCAGGAAAGATAAGAAACCAATATCCGGTTAGGATCTTTGAACTTCCGATCACGATCTGAGTGATCATAGGAAGAGTTGCGTTAAACTCCACGAATAGATGTTCGATTTGAGGGACAACTGTGGTGAGTAGGAAGATGATCACGATCTGTAAAAGGCAGAAAATAATTCCGGGATAAACGAGCGCAGTGGTGACCTTGGCTTTTAACTGAAGATTTTTGTCTTCCATCTCTGCGAGACGAATGAGTGCAGTTTCGTAATCACCTGTTCTTTCTCCCACGGAAACAAGAGAAGGATACTGATTTGGGAATACGTCCGGATGTTTTCTCATCGAATCAGATAAGGAACTTCCTTCTGTGATATCCGCCTGCATTGCGATCACTACTTTTCTAAAAACTTCGTGATCAGTTTGTTCAATGATACTAGAGAGAGATTTATCTAGAGGAATCCCCGCACCCAATAGAGTTCCGAGCTGTCTTGAAAAAAGACCTATGATCTTTTTCGGGACTCTATAAAGAAGTCTAGCTAAGAATGGAAAAAGTTCTCTATCCTTTCTTTCCGCGTCCTCGGAAATTTGACGAACATAGAAACCTTTACTTTTGAGTTTAGCTCTCGCCGAAAGGATACTTGGGGCGTCGATAATCCCCTTCTCTTCCTTTCCCTTTTTGTTAAATGCGGTATAAGTATAAAGAGCCATCGAAGGAAAACTTAAGTAACCCTTAGAACTTCATCCGGGGTGGTGATCCCATCCAATACTTTTCGGATGCCGTAATCTCTCATTGTAGCGAATCCGCTCTCTAAGGCAACATCGTTGATCCTATTCGTATCAGATCCGGCCAAGATAGCATTTTTGATCTTACTATCTATGATCAGAAGTTCGTAAACTCCTGTTCTTCCTTTAAATCCGGTGTTCATACAATGAGAACAACCTTTCCCTTTATACAAAACTCCACCCTTTAGATCCTTTTTGGAAATACCGATAGACTCCAATTCTTGAGGAGTAGGTTTATAGGAAGTTTTACATTCTTTGCATATAGTTCTTACAAGCCTTTGGGCCATAAATCCTAAAACAGTGGATGTGATTAGATAAGGCTCGATGCCCATATCCACTAGTCTAGTCGCCGCAGATGCCGCATCATTGGTGTGTAAAGTAGAGAATACCAAGTGACCTGTTAAGGAGGCTTGGATGGCAATCCTTGCAGTTTCTTCGTCCCGGATCTCCCCCACCATAATTACGTCCGGGTCCTGACGTAGTATCGCTCTAAGTCCCGTTGCAAATGTAAGCCCGATTTTTTCCTGCATTTGCATTTGGGAAACCCCGTCTATCTGATATTCCACCGGGTCTTCACAAGTAATGATGTTTCTTTCTTCCGTATTCAGCTCGGTCAAAGCGGAATATAATGTGGTGGATTTTCCCGATCCCGTAGGACCTGTTACTAAGATAATACCGTGGGGTTCATAAATCAGAGTTCGCAGAGTTTTGATCAGTTCCGGATAAAAACCCATGGTTTCCAAAGAATATTTCTGATCCGTTTTATTTAAGAGACGCATAACGATACGTTCTCCGAACTGACAAGGAATTGTGGAAACCCGGATATCCACGTCCTTTCCCGCAAGTCTAAGTTTGATCCTACCGTCCTGAGGTAATCTGTTCTCCGCAATGTTCAAGTTGGACATGATCTTAATACGGGATGTGATCCCTGCATGATAAGACTTCGGAGGGGTCAATACGTTATGAAGAATACCGTCTATCCTGTATCGAACTACTAGACTTTTTTCATAAGGTTCTACGTGAATATCCGAAGCTCTTTCGTTTACCGCTTGGGATAGGATGACGTTCACCATTTTTATGATAGGCGCATCGTCAGAAAGATCTATCGTTTCGTTATCGAAACCTTCCGCGAGTTCCGAGAAGCTGCCTTCCATTTCATTCAACATATCTTTCGCGGCTGCGGAGGTATTGTCGAACTGAGAGTGGATGAGTCTCATCACCTCGGGTTCAGGGGCAAGTATGAATTCTACTTTAAATTCTCTTAATGCAGTACGTACGTCGTCCATTGGGTGAAGATCCGTAGGATCGGACACCGCTACTTTTACGTTTTTTTTATTTAGTTCGAAAGGGACTATTTTACTTTTTTGGATGAGCTTAAGAGGAATACGGTCGTAAACTTCCTCCATTCCCTTGAATTCCAGTTTTTCCCGGAATTCCATTTTGTAAAGCCTAGCCATCGCCTTGAGAACGTCTACTTCTCCGGCGATCCCTTTTTTCTGAAGAATATGTCCTAGGGGTAAATGATTCTTTTTTTGTAGTTTGAGAGAGTCTTCCAGATCCTTGGCGGATATGACCCCGTCTTCTACGAGAATATCACCTAGAGTTTTCACTGTTTATTCTCCGCGTTCCTTGATGGTGGCTTCCTTGTTTAGGACCCTTTCCCTTTCAATTTCATATCTTTCTTGCTGTAGTTTTTTCTTAACAGTCATCTTATCAGCAAGTTCACGATTGTCCAAGATATGTGGAGTGATAAAAACCATCAAATTGGTCTTTTTTAACTGCTCAGTAGTTCTGCGGAAGATCCAACCCAGATAAGGAATATCTCCGAGGAGAGGGATCTTGATCAGACGTTTTTGTTTATCATTGGAGATCAAACCCCCGATCACGATGGTTTGTCTATTGTCGATAGTGATCGTTGTTTTCACTTCCCTTCTGTTGAAGGTAGGGTTTCCCCCTGCAAGTGCGATGGAGGCAATGTTTTTGATCTCTTGTAAAAGATCCAAAGTGATACGGTTGTTCTTGTTCACATGGGGGGTGAACTTTAACTTAATACCGGTTGGACGATATTCGTAGTTATCCACAGTTACTGCGTTTGCTCCACCCAATCCTGCGTTACGGCTTTGGGTCCGGACCGGAACGTCCTGCCCAACGTTGATCTCCGCTTCTTGGTTGTCCAAGGTCAATACTTGAGGTGCGGATAATACGTTAAAGTTCTCGTTTCCTTGATTGGCGCTTAAGATACCTAAGATCTGTTGTGCTCCCGCTTGTACGAAACCAAGAGAGAAGCCGGATAACGTGTTCAGGTTCGGGTTGATCCTACCGCTGGAGTTGATGATATTTCCTTCTTTGGCAAGTCCGGAGTTGAACTGGCTATAAGGACCTTGTCCCTGGAATCTCCAGTCGATGCCGAAGTCGTTGGTATCCGTGGAAGAAAGTTCCACGATCAATACTTCCAACAACACTTGCTTTCTTGCGGAATCCAGAACTCGGATAATTTTGCGGATCTCATTCCATTCCGCTTCGGTTGCTGTAACGATGACCGAGTTGGATTCCTTATGAGCGACAGCTTTGATCTTTTCCACCTTAGGAGCAGGAGGAGGTGGTGCGCCGGGAGCGCCGCTCGCTACAGGGAGATCTCCTACCATAGGATTATCCAACTTGATCAGAGTCGCAGCAATTTTCTCCGCTTCACTGAATTCTAATGTATAAATATGAACATCACCGGCAGAGGCTACTGCTCCGGGAGCGGTTTCATCCGGTCTTACATCCAACTCGTTTACTAAAGTGAGTAGTTTATTGATGTCGGCAGTAGAACCGGAAAGTACGATTGTATTCGTATTTCTATAAACGATAATATCGGTATTAGGAGAAGTTAATCTTTTTAAGATCGGTTCCAATTCTTCCGGTTTTACATTTTCCACCGGAATGATCTGGGTGATGATCCGGTTATCCAGAGCTTCCGTTTCCGGGATCGGTTCCTTACCCACACGAACGTAAGGAGATCTGGCAAGTGCATCCTTTAGTTTTACGATTGTGATCAGATCTACTTCTTCTACGATCGCAAATCCCATAGATTCCAAAACTGCCTTCATAAACGGAAATGCGTTTTTGACAGGGATCTCTTTTTGGGAGATGATCGTGATCTTCTTACCTTTTAAACTTTCATCCAAAAGAATGTTTTTCTTAAGGATCGCGCTCATCCCTTTTAGAAAATCATTCAGTTCGGTATCTCTCCAGTTGGCGAAAAAGGTCTTTTCCTTTGTATCCTCAGCTACCGGGGCAGTATTTCTTTTACTTCCCTTTTTGGAAGCTTGGGAGAGTAAACCTTCGTTCACCGAAAGAAGAAGTAAGAACGCGAATGCCGCGTTTCTCAAATATCTGGATCGTAAATCTGTTTTGCGCATTTAATCTTTAATTCCGGATGATGAATTCATAGGACAATATCTTGCCCATTCTCTCTACGTCTACGGATACTTTATCGGCCGTTTTTAAGGAATTCCATATCTCCATCATTTTTACCGTATCGTTTAAAGGCATTCCGTTTACCCGCCGCACCACGTCTCCGGTCCTAGCACCAAGAGAATAAAAAATATGATCGCTGCCTATACTGTAAATTTTGTAACCGGCGATCGTGTTATTTTCCAAATAAGGACCGAATTTTCCCTTATAAAGTTCGGCTACGTTCGCTAATTTCCGATTCACGTCCTGTCTGGACAGAATTTTACGGACTGTATCCGCGGCAGGCGGTCCTCCCGGAATATCTGCCTGGGCTCCCAGTTTGGCTCTGGCTTCTCCCGGTGTTTGACCGATCTCCACTTTGAGAGATTGGCCTCCTTTTTCCAAAACTACATGGTTCAGTAGAATGGATTTTACTTTGTATCCACCTACCGCTTCCCCCATTGCGAATTCTTCCGCGTTTTGTTTCCCTTTTTCTAAAATAGTGACTCGGGCAAAACTCCAGTGGCCGCTTAGGGTTCCGGTGACTCTCATTTCTTCACCTTCTCCGGAATCTGGAGGGGCTCCAGGAGTTCCATCTGCACCTGCAGCAACTTCTCCGGGAGGAGGTGCTAAACTTCCCCTAAACAAGGAACCTGTTACCATTTCCTTGGACATCTCAATAGTAATAGAATTTTCAGCTACGGGTCTTCTCGGAGCGGCGGTGGAGGAACTTGTCTGCACATTCGGGGTCAGAAAAAGTAGAAGTATCCCTCTACAAAGATATGCCAGAGAGAAGGAAAAAAATATCACAACGGGGATCAGAACATAGAATGTATGTTTTCTGAATTCGATAAAAATTGCGTTCATTGCGCCCTTCGGATATTTTCACGGAATCATTCTAAAAAAGCCGGATCCAAAAAAAATGGACCGGCTTTTTGAAAGATGATCGCTTAAAGTTTTGCTACTTTACCTGGGTCCAGGTTGGTAACAATTTTTAAGGTCTTCCTAAGTGCCACCTCAGGATTAATCCTTTTTCCGTTATAGAACACCTCAAAATGGAGATGGGAACCTGTGGCAGAGCCTGTACGACCTACGGCACCTATGACCGTCCCTGCTCTCACTTTCGTTCCCTCTTCCACCGTAATTTTAGCACAATGTGCATACATGGTCCTATAACCGTTTGGATGATCTATGATGACGGAATTCCCGTAACCGCCGTTGACTCCGGCAAAACTTACCACACCTTCTGCAGAAGCTAAAATGGGTGCTCCTTGAGGGCCAGCCATATCTATGCCGGTATGGAAACCGCCTCCTCCTGTGTGGAATGGATCTTTTCTTTTACCATATCTGGACGAAAATCTAGCGCCTAAGACAGGGGTGATGAATACTCTTTTGTATTCTATTTTTTGGCGGGAAGCATTTCCCACTTTAACAGGAACACTTAAACTTTGTCCTACTTTTAGAACGGAACCCTTATTTAAACCGTTTGCCTCAGAAATTTTAGCCGCAGTGGTCTTTAAGGATTTAGCGATCCGGAATAAAGTATCCTTAGGTTTTACGATATAGGATTTTATAATAAAGCCGCTTTGGCTAACGATCTTGGAAGAAACGATAGGATTGATACTGATAAAAGAAGGAAGTTCCAGATTGGATTTGTCCTTATGATAACTAAGCGAAGAATACTTATCCTCTTCCCATTCTTGAGGTGATTGAGAGAATAATTGTTTGATCTTACGTTCTTCCTTGTCCGTAAAGAAGGAGGAGTCTTTATTCGCGTAATCGTTGATCGCGTTTTCGTAATTCTTGAGCGGATCGGCCGATAAAGACGAGGTAAGTATGGCGGATAGAATGGGAAGGTAAAGAATCGTCCGTTTCACATATTTAATATCGGCCGCATCGGGATGCCTTCTTGAACCTAGGGGGGAACGACGGCTACTTTTTCTTTTTATATTCCGTGAGCTCATTTGCAACGATCTTATCCAAATCCTCTATACTGATGGTTTTTTTCTCTAGATCTTCGTTTACCTGATAAGCGATCAGCCTGCCGATAGCATGTTCCCTTTTTTGGTCAGCGGGGAAACATTTCACTTTTATTAGGGACGGAGTCGATTCGATGTAGATTCGGACCAACATTCCCTTCTTAAAAGTTTCGGTTGCGGAGACTTTTGTGTCTTTTTTGAGACTATATATCTTATCCTGGTAATGCTCGTTGATCTCGGATAACTTCTCTTTTTTGATCAGTCTGGCCCCGCACTGTAAGGTAAATAGAGCCAATAAAAAAGCGAAGAATCGCACCATTTCATGCATAACTTACTGAAGGTCCGGAAGTGATAAACTAGTTTTTAGAAAAAAAGCGCGAGGCCCGAATTTTTCCGCACCTGTCCAGGTTATGGAGACATACAAACTGACCAAATTTTGGGGAGCTTCCCTTGAAGGAATTCTTCCCTTTCCGGTTTCTGTTGAGATCAACATAAAAAGAGGGATACCCAGGTTCCAGATCACTGGACTTCCGAGCCCTTCTATCAAAGAATCCACCGATAGGATCAGGATCGCTATAGAGAATAGTGGATTCGAATACACTCTACAGAATATTCTGGTTCATTTAGCGCCTGCCGGCAGAAAAAAAGAAGGGACATACTTAGATCTTCCGATTGCAGCAGGGATCTTACACCTAACGGAACAATTGCCACCTTCCGAAAAACTAGAACAATTCCTTTTCTTGGGAGAATTAGGACTGGATGGAACCGTTAAACCTCTAAAAGGGATCCTTCCTATACTTTCCGGATTGGAAAATTTAGGTTTTTCCGCGGCAGTTGTACCTTTTGAAAATCGAAAGGAAGCTTCCCTAATCGGAACATTTCCGATCTATACGATCTCTCATCTGAAAGATTTAGTCTCTTTAGCCAAAGGAGAGATCAAGCCGGAACCAAGAGGAAGTATAAAGATCAGATCCGAAGTCCTTGCTTGGAAATCAGAATTTCATAAAAGCCAATTGCCTGCCATACGAGCGATTCAAATTGCAAGTGCCGGATTTCATCATTGTTTATTGTCAGGCCCTCCGGGTGCAGGAAAAACAATGCTAGCAAAATTGGCGTATGGATTTCTTCCCAAGATTCAGGAGAAGGAAGGAATTGAACTATTAGGCATTCGATCTTTACAAGAGAACTTGTCCGATACGGAAGTGGAAAGACCTTTTAGGACGCCACATCATACTACATCCGATATTGCTTTGGTCGGAGGATCAAGCAGCCTGAGAATGGGTGAAGTTTCCCTAGCTGGAAATGGGATCTTATTCTTAGATGAACTTTCTGAATTCAATTCTCGAAACTTACAGGCGTTACGGGAACCGATGGAAGAAGGTAAAATTACGATCTCACGAATAAAAGGATCGATCACCTACCCTGCTTCTTTTTTATTTATAGGAGCGACCAATCCTTGTCCTTGCGGATATTACCAAAGCTTAATAAAGGAATGTAACTGCAGTGTTTCCAGTATCCGAAATTATCAATCTCCTTTTAACGGACCGTTTTTGGATCGGATCGAAATTTTTTACCATTTGGGTTTTGCGATCCGTACGGATGAGAAGAAGGTTTCTATTAATTTAAAATCCATCCGGGACTCCATCCAAACCGCTTCGGACATACAACGTAGTAGACTATTCAGAGAAACAGGGAAACTCTACAACGGAAAATTAAGAGGGGAAGAAGTAGAAAGAATGATCCCTCTTTCCAAGGAGTGCGAAGTTTATTTTTGGAAAGCTGTCGATATACATAAATTCAGCATTCGTAAGGTGGCCCATTTTAGAAAAGTGGCAAGGACGATTGCGGATTTGGAAGGTTCTAAAGAAGTACTTTTGAGGAATTTGGAGGAGGCCCTTGTTTTCCTGAATTCCGGATGGTCTCCGGAAAACAGGGCCGTAACCTAACTTGTTCTTTCGACGGTTTTATTTTTGTGGTTACTTTGACAGGAAATGCGAGAGTTCCATAGCGATCTTATCGATTGCGAAATCAATGTAGTTTTCGTCCTCGATCTTCTTCTTATAGTCCTCGAATTTCCGCTTTTTGATCGGAACTCCTCGTTTTCTCAGGATCACTGGGTCCGGTCCGAACGGGTCGGACCCGGCCAAGTTGCCGAGAATTTGGATGCTTTTCATAGTTACTTCCTTGTAACGATTTAAGGTCCTCATCCTTGAGAACCCGCAGACAATTCGAAAATCGACTCGTTTTTGAAATCGCTTAACGATGGTTTTAGAATAGATTAAGATAATATTTCAGTTCCCTTTTTTCGGTAATAAGGGCCAAGGAGAAGGAGACAAAATGATCTCTAAACGAAACGTTTTTACTCAAATAATACTCGGCTGCCGTTTTCATTTTTTTCATCTTAGCCGGGTGGAATATTTCCAAAGGATGAATCGGCGAAATTTTGGCCCAGTACTTCACTTCCGTAAAATATAGGACGTTTTCTTTCTCACTAATTATGTCGATTTCTCCCTTTTTGATCCGGAAATTCCTTTCTAAAATTCTATGACCTTGCTTAAGAAGTAATTCGACGGCGAGATTCTCTCCTTCTTTTCCTTTTCGTACTTTATATTTGGAGACGGGTCCCATACGGAGACATGTTTCGAAAAAGAAGAATGGAGAAAAGTTTTTGGATCTAAAAAGATAAATCCGAAAAAATTAGGAATTTGCAGTGGCTTCTTGTAGATCTAATGCCTTCACGATAAATAAATGATTTTCTTTTACCAGATCCACTAGGATAAGATTTCGCACGAAAGTCCCATATTCGTCTTTTATAATACGGATCGAAGGACGTAAGGGTTTGTCCGCGTTGGCGGCAAGAACGATCCCTACTCTTTTGTCGGAAAGTTCCACGCAGGAACCTACCGGATATAAGGAAACCTGGTTTAAGAATGTTCTTACGATCTTGAGATCGAACTTACCCACATCCATACTGATCATAGACTTGATTGCTTCGTGTGGAAGGACTCTCTGCCTATGGGGTCTGTTTGTGATAAGAGCTGAAAAATTATCCGCAATCGCATAGATCCTCGCATTTTCCTCGATTGCAGTTGCCGCAATCTTTTGAGGGTAACCTTTTCCATCGAAACGTTCGTGATGTTGGAGTGCTACTACCGCCAAACTATTCTTAATTTTGATTCTCTGGGTAAGGACTTGATACCCTATGATCGTATGTTTTAAGATGGATTTATATTCTTCGTCCGTGAGTTGGTCCGTTTTTTCGGAGATGGTTGCGGGAACCTTTGTCATTCCCACATCCGCTACCAAACAAGAGATCGCAAGATCCACCATCTTAGGACGGGAGAAGTCCAGAAGTTTTCCTATAATCAAAGCATAGAATGTGGATGTAGTGATCTGATTATATAGATAATACCCCGGATTATTCATTCCGAGGATCAGGTAAGAAAGATTATTATGGGTTCTAACAAAGTCCGCCAATGTCTCGCCTTGTTCTCTCACAGGACCGAAATCGAATACCTTATCGTCTGCAACTTTTCTATAAACATCCTGAACAAGTGCGAATGTGTTTTTGTATAGGTTGGAAAATTGTACCTTAATTCGATTTAGGTTATCGTAGATCCCTTTTAAAGGAAGAAGATCCTCGTCTACGATGGTACTGATGATAAAATCCTCCAATTGGGTTTCCAATCTTTCCGGATCCACATCTATCACTAGGATGTCTCCGTGGGTCAATACCTCGGTAATCCCGAATCTTTTCAAACGTTCCAGATCCGAATCAGTGATCGGAGTATTGGAAGTGATGAACAGATTTTCTTTGTCCAGATAAACGGGTTTTGTGAATCTCATACCCGGCTTCAATTCGGACACGTTCAATTTTTTCATTTTTCAAATTCCCTTGTTGCTTCCGCTTTTTGGTTTAGTACGAAAGCAAAAACACCCGCAACCGCTCTGTATAAATTTTCCGGTATTTCCTGACCTACCGGTATCGGAGAAAGTGCCTCGGCCAAAGGAGCATCCTCCACTATAGGAACCCCGTGTCTCTTTGCCACACCCTTGATCTTTTCACCTAAAAGACCTTCTCCTTTGGCTAGGATTTTGGGGCCTTTATTTTCTTCCGGTGTAAACTTAAGGGCGATTCCGAATTTCACGCAGTCCATTCCCTTCTCTGTAAAGAGGGCTTATATTGTATCCTGAGTTCTTGGAATCTAACTCCCGATTCTTCTAAGAACTGCATAAATTTTTTACGATTCCGACCTATATGCAAGTACAATTTAGAACTAGTATAAATAGCGGTTAGAATCAGGTCCGACGCGTCTTCTTTTTTCCAATGGAATCTGTAAAGACTCGGGCCGTCTTCTTTAGTCTCCATAAAGAGCACAAATATTCGCCCCGGATCGGTTCCACCCAAATACCCTTCCGCATTTCCTCCCTCCCATTCCCACTCGAAATAAGGAGTCTCGGATTTCCATTCGAAATGTGGAAAATAACTCTTCAAGAAAGCCAGAATACTATCTTCCGAGATGGGACCTTCTTCTTTATGTAGTACTTTCTCCAAAACCCCTGTGAGTCCTTTTTCCAAGGGAGAGAATATTTTGGAATCACCTTCTTCTAACGTTAGTTTCCTTTCCTGTATTTTCCATTCGGAGTTAGTACCGGATAAGGTTCGAGATAAAAGTAATTGTTCCCCTGTGAGAAGGCTGGTTTTAGTTTCCGCTTCGAATGTTTCTCCGTTCCAAACAAGTTTTGCCTTTCCATCCCTCGTACCTTCTTTTACCCAAACCCTAAAAAATGGAGCATCCTTGGATTCCCCTTCGAATAGTTCCGGGTTTTGGATCTTGTTGGAAGAATCTATAAAAAAGGATATTTTATGGGATTCCGGGACTCGATCCGTTTTACGGACCTGAGGATTTTGGTTTTTATCAATCGGATTGGGGGGAGGGATGGGAAACATGGAATTTTTTCGTAAAAGATCTTCTGTGGATTCTTGCTAGTCCCAGATCCCGGATTGCTTGTTCATGTCCCGCGCTGCCGTATCCTTTATGCGTTTCGAATCCGTAACCGGGGAACTTGGAAGCGATTGCTTTCATAAAACGATCCCGTTTTACTTTTGCGATTATGGATGCGGCCGCGATACTTGCGATCCTGGAATCTCCTTTTTTATAATAATAAGACTGGCGTTTTACCTCTTCCGATTCCTTGTATTTGGAAAAATTATAGTTTCCGTCGATTAAGAGCAGAAGTTTTCTTCCCGTATTTTCTATCGGACCTTGGGAACCCTTTCTATAACATTTCAATATACCTTCTAAAACCGCTCTATTGATCCCATAATGATCTATATAGGTATGAGATAAGAAACTGTGGGCGGTTTTATGGGCGGATTCCATAATTTCTTGGAATAGAGACTCACGTTTGGACTCGGAGAGTTTTTTAGAATCGTTTAGTCCTTTTAAGATCTGTCCCGAATAGATTTTTTCCAGGACCTCGGGGGTGAATAAAACCATTGCTACGGACAAAGGACCTGCATAGGGACCTCGCCCTGCTTCGTCTATCCCGCAAGGAAGATGTTCTGGAAAAAATTTCAATTCTTCCGGTTCGAAATTTGCGAGAGGCATTGGATTTTAAGGTGGGAAAAAGGAGAAGAAGGAAAGAGATACTTGCGGCAGAGAATTCCGCCGCAATGAAAAAGATTCTTATTCGGCAGCAGGTGCAGGAGCAGCTGCTTTTGCTTCTTCTGCTGTTTGGCGTTTTCTGTCCTCTGCTACTAAAACTTTTCCGCCTTTCAACTCGCGAATACGAGCTGATTTTCCGGAACGTTCTCTTAAGAAGAAGAGCTTAGAACGACGAACCTTACCTTTACGTACTAGTTCAATTTTAGCGATACGAGGAGAATACAGTGGGAATACTCTTTCTACACCTACATCGTAAGAAATCCTACGAACGGTGAAGGATTTTCCGTTTCCGCCGTTAGAGATGGAGATCACAACTCCTTCGTAAACCTGGACCCTTTCCTTACCGGATTCTTGGATTTTATAATGGACCTTTACAGTGTCCCCAACATTGAAATTTAGGGTACGATTCGCTTCTGTTGGAAGTCCGCCTTTTAAAAGTTCTTTCATAAATTCCTCGTAATATCAGGGTCGACTTTCTTTCGATTGGCTTTGCGCCAAGATTCTATCGCCGCGTGGTTTCCGCCCAAGAGAACTTCGGGAACCTTCCAGCCATTATACTCGGAAGGTTTCGTATATTGTGGATATTCTAAAATATCCCTTTCGTTATGAGATTCTTCTTCCAGGCTCTCTCGGTCGCCTAAAAAGCCGGGCAAAAGCCTGGACACAGCATCCGTTATGCAGAGGCTAGCCAAATCTCCGGCTGAAATTACATAATTTCCAAGGGACAGTTCTATGTCAACAAGATGCTCTGTAACCCGATGATCCACTCCTTCATAGTATCCTGATATGAGAGTGATCGGTTTTTGGAGCTTGGATAATTTCTCCGCAACGTTCTGGTCGAATGGAATTCCGGATGGAGTGGTAAGAATTACGAGTCCTCTATCTTCTCCCAATGATTTTAATGCCAGGTCAATCGGCTCTACTTTTAAGAGCATTCCTGGACCTCCACCATAAGGAGTGTCGTCTACCTTTAGATGTTTATTATTGGAGAAGTCCCGCAGATGTACAATGTTTACGGAGAATACTCCCTTTTGGATTGCCTTCTCTTGTAGCCCTTCTGAAAAATACGCTTGGATCTTGGACGGGAATAAGGTAATAAAATTAAATTTCATTCCAATCCTCAGGGTTTTTTAAAACGATCTTACCTTCTTTCAAGAGTACTTTGCCTACATGTTTTTCCACATAGGGAATTAAGACCTCAGAATCTTGGGTTTGAAAGACTAAGATAGAATGTGCCGGATTTTCTAGAATGTCCACCAATTCCCAGCCAAGTTCTTTTCCGTCTTCACTGACGGCTTTTAGACCTTTTAACTCGAAGAGATAATATTCTTCGTTTTTGGATTTGGGAAAATAGGAGCGATCGATATAAAGTTTCCCGCCTGTTAAGGAAGATGCTTCTTCCGGAGAATTGATCCCTTCCAATTGTAAAAGGATCTTACCCGATTGTATGGTCGATTTCAGGATCTTAACGGGTACAGGTTCCCGAGAGGGAAATTCTAAGGTGGCTTGGATGGGAAATTTTAGTTCCGGAACGGAACTGTCCTCTGCAACCAGTCTGACAAAACCCTTCAGTCCGAAGGGTTTTCCTAAATGTCCGGTTAGGATACGAGTCTCAGTCAATAATTTCTAAGGAGAAATTTTTTCCGGCTTTGATGGATGCTGCGGTTAAGATCGCTCTTAAGGACTTTGCGATCCTTCCGTTTTTGCCGATCACTTTCCCCACATCCTTCGGGGAAACCCGGAGTTCAAGGACGGTTTGTTCGTCGCCCTCGATTTCCTTAACGGAAATCTCCTCCGGATGATCTACTAGAGAAGTAACGATATAGCGGATCAGCTCTTCCATTACTTCTTCAGGGATTGTTTATATTCCGCCCAGATTCCCTCGTGTTTAATGAGGTTTAGAACGGTTCCGGTAGGTTGAGCACCTTTGCTGAGCCAGCCTAAAATTTTCTCTTTATCCAGGACTGTTTGGCTTTTCACCTCTGCTGGGTGATAGTGTCCGAGAATATCGATAAATTTACCGTCTCTAGGGGAACGGGCATCTGCAGCCACGACCCGATAGTGAGGGTTGTTTTTGGCTCCGGTTCTTTGTAGTCTGATCTTAACCAAAGTAAAATTCCTTCGAATAAATAAGGATGGCTCACCGTACGGCTCGCCCTAATACGCCATAATTTGCCGGAAAGCCGGGCTGTCAATATTTAATAATATTATTACTTTACGAGGCTTTTTAAGCGGATTCCGTTCTCGCTTGGGTCTCCGGATTTGAATAAACCGGCTCCTACAACACAGATATCCACTCCCGCCTGAGCGAGTTCTTTGATATTTGTATCATTGACTCCCCCATCTACTTCCAACTCGATCGGATATGGAGAAATCAAAGACTTCACTTTTCTGATTTTGTCCATTCCCCCATCCACGAACTTCTGTCCATAGAAGCCAGGCTCTACAGTCATGATAAGTACTAGATCAATATAAGGTAGAAGTGTTTCTAACGCGGAAACAGGCGTTCCGGGATTCAGGGAAACTCCAACTTTCGGTCCATTCTTCTTAATTTCCTGAGCGAGACGGATCGGGAAATGGGTAGTTTCCGCATGAAATGTAATGCAGTAGGGATTTAGTTCATAATATTTGTGAACATGATTTTCAGGCTTCTCCACCATAAGGTGAACATCTAAAGGGATCTGGGTCATTGCCTTGATCTCTTTATTGACCGCTTCGCCGAAGCTAATCTGAGGTACAAAGTTTCCGTCCATCACGTCCATATGGACTAGGTCTATTCCTTCCTTTTTAAAGTTGGGAACAGTATTCGCGAGTGCTGTAAGTTGGGTGGCAAGAATAGAAGCGGAGATTTTCAAAATTCGTTCTCGTAGTCTTTGGATTTTACTTTCGAACCTTTCTCGTCCAAAAGAACCAGTGTCACGTCTCCCGTTCTGTAAAAGACGGTCTGGATTTTTTCTCCCTCTTGGTAGGTTGTGGGAGCGCTGATCTCGATTTGTTTCGTTTCGTCTTTTTGGTCTTTTACGATTAAGGAATACGTTCCGTTTTCAGGAGCCTCGTACACGAAACTTTCGTATCCGCTTTCTACCCTGTCTTCCGGCTCGAAATAAAATACCTTAAACTTGTATTCGTTTCCTACTTTTTGGACGGATTCAATCTTTCCGTTGTCGGGTCGAAATTTGGTGACTACCACTTCCGCCTTGGAGGAAATTTTTGCTCTTACCAACGCTCTTTGCGCGAAAGCGAAAGAATCGCCCGGTTTAAAATCTAATCCTGCCTGGGGCTCCCCTTCTTTTTTCTTGGTAGAAGGTTTTGTAACAAGTAAGAATACTTTTTCGCCCGCGGTGATGTTTTTACCTGCTTCCGGGATTTGGTCCACTACGGTATCAGGTTGTTCTCCTTCTTTCACTTCGACGTAGGTGATCCCGCCTAAGGTCAGAGAAACATAGGTCTCTCCGGAGAGGACTTTTTCCATGGAGTTTTTAGCGGAGACTAAACTTTGACCTTTTAGGTTGGGCATATCGATCCTGTCTAAACCGATATTGACCGTAAGAGAAACTTTGGAACCTGCTTCCACTTCTCTTCCGGGACGAATGGATTGGTAGATGATGATACCGTCCGTTTTATCCGGATATCGTTTGGACTCCAATCTGACTTTTAACTGGAGACGCATTAACTCGTTATGGACTTCGTTGTACGGTTTACCTACCACATCAGGCATGACCACCATGCTTGCACTTTTGGTACGAACAAATACTACTAAGAATGCGGCTATGAAGAAGACTACTAAGCCGAATGCGATGAAAAAAAAGTAACCCCCGATAGGGAGATATTTAGAGCGGAGTTCTTCCTTGGTCACTCGAAACGATCCTCGTCCGAAATACGGAAACCGTTCATGAAATCTGCCACAGTCATTCTGTTTTTATTTTCCGGTTGCACGGAAAGGATCTCTAAGAAACGGCCATCTCCACACTGGAAAATAAGGGCCTTTTTGTCCATTCGTTTCAATTTGCCCGGCTCTATCGGCGATTCGGAAAAATCTACCGGTCTTGTTTTCCACAAAACCAAACGTTTGTCTCGAAAACGGCAGTAGCCGCCTAGATCCGGACTTAAGGCTCGGATTCGATTATGCACTTCCATGGCGGAAAGTTTTAGATCTAAGACCCTGTCCTCGGCCTGGATTTTCGTACAATAAGTGGCTTTGGAATGGTCTTGCGGAGAAGCTTCAAAGGGAGAAGTTCTTGGACCTTTTAAAAGCGGGATTAGGCTTTGGATCCCAGCTTGGGTGATCTTTTCCATCAGGGTTCCGGTATCGTCCTCCAGATCCACATCCACTTCTTGGATGGAGATGATATCTCCTTCGTCCATTTTTTCTCCCAGGTATTGGATACTGATCCCTGTTTTCGTATACCCTTTCCAAAGAGAGGTTTGGACTGGAGAAGCACCTCTTAAGTCAGGCAGAATGGATCCGTGTAGATTAATGGAACCAAATTTAGGATGAGAGAAAATTTCTTTAGGTAGAATAGAACCGTAAGCGAATACCACGTAGAGTTCCGCATCGAACTTGGAAAAATTTTGGAGCGCATCTTCTTTTTCCCTCTTTATGGATTCGTATTGGAAGACCGGAAGATTTGCAGATAATGCAATATCTTTTACCGGGCTTGGAACAGGGGTTTTACTTCTTCCTTTGGGACGATCGGGATTTGTGACCACGAATTGTACTTGGATCTCAGGCTCTTGTAGTAACGCCTGCAAAAGTTTGGCAGAAGGTTCCGGGGTTCCAAAAAATGCGATTTTCATCAGACAAGATCCAATGGATCAAAATCCAATTCCAGGTAAACGTTTTTAGAAATTTTAAGCGGCCGGATCTCTTTTTTTAGGATCTCTCTCCATTTGTTCTGTACAGTCGTTTTGATGAGTATATGATTTCTGAAATTCGCATCTATCTTATAGAAAGGACAAGGAGCTGGACCTAGTACGACTGTGTTCGGTTCGGGCAGATGTTTTTTTAAAACTTGGTGAACTTCTTCAATCGTTTTGAGGGAAAGACTTTCATCCTTGGATCTGGATAAGATACGTACAAGTCGAGAGAATGGCGGGTAAAAAAGTTCTTCTCTGGTTTTGATCTCGGATTCATAAAATCGAATATAGTCTTGGTCCAATGCCATTCGAATGATCGGATGATCGACTGTGTTTGTTTCGATCAAAACCTCTCCGGCAAGATCCGATCGTCCTGCTCTTCCCGCAACTTGTGTCAAAAGAGAAAATACTCTTTCCCCTGCTCGAAAATCCGGAAGTCCGAGGCCGATCCCTGCATTTAACACTCCAACGAGAGTGACCCTTGCCGCATCTAAACCCTTGGAGATCATTTGTGTTCCGGTGAGAATATCGATCTCTCCGTCTACCAATCTTCCGATCACATCTGTGAGAACACTTTTGTCCTGGATGGAATCCTGGTCTAAACGTTCTACTTTCGCACCCGGAAAAGTTTCTAAAAGGAATTCTTCTAGTTTTTGGGTGCCTGTTCCCATCATGACGAGTTTTTCTCCCAATTTGGATTCCAATCTTTGGAGAGAATCCGAAAATCCGCAGAGGTGACAGATAACGGTACCTTTTTTATGATAACATAGATGAGATGTGCAGTTCGGGCAAGGGATGTACGTTTTTTCCTTTTCGGAATAGAGTAAAGGACTATATCCTCTTCTGTTTAAAAGAAGAATGATCTGTTCTTTTTTATCCAACCTCTGCTTGATCGCAAATGTAAGTTCCGAACCGAGAAGCCTTGCATCTTTTTTATTTTCTTCGATCCGAACTGTCGGAGGTTTTGCGGTTCCCGGTCTTTTGGTCAGAGTTTGTAGACCGATTTTTCCCGTTTTTGCCAAATGATATACTTCTAAAGAAGGAGTTGCCGATCCTAAGACCAATACCGCTTTGTTTGTTCTGCAACGTTGTAGCGCAATCTGTCTTGCATGGTATCTAGGTGTAGAATGTTCTTTAAAAGAACCGTCATGTTCTTCGTCTATGATGACGAGTCCCAAGTTTGAAACGGGTGCGAATACGGCGGATCTTGTTCCTACTGCGATCCTTTTTTTCCCTTGAATTAGGTCCGTATATGCTTTGAATCTTTCCGAAACTTTTAATGCGGAATGTAATAATGCGATCTCTCCCGGAAATACCGCTTCTAATTTGCGGATGATATGATAGGTCAAACCTATCTCCGGAACTAAAAGTAAAACTCCCTTGTTTGAGTTTTGTAGAATGTCCCGGATCAAATGCAGATACACTTCGGTTTTTCCGCTTCCCGTTATTCCGAATAGAAGATGTATGGAGTCTTTTCCAAAATCCGCTTTGATATTTCGGTATGCCGCTTCCTGTTCTTCGTTTAATGGAAACGGTTCCGAAGCCGAGAGTCCCTCGGTTAGTTTTACTTTGGAATGCCTTCTCCCCGACGGGATCATCTTGTGGATACATTCCCCGAGAGATGCGAGGTATTGTTCTTTTACCCAATAGGCAAGTTGGATCTGCTCATCGTTGATGACAGGAATTTTGTCTATGACCCGATCTACTTGTAAGACTGCGTAGCTGGGTTCATTATGATGTAAGGATAATACGATCCCTTCTTCTTTTCTTCCTCTGAGTTTGGCTTCTACCCTCATTCCGATTTGTGTGCCAGAAGGGACCTCGTAGGTGAATGTATCTTCTAAGATCGGAAGATCGAAGGCTAGTTCTGCATATTGGATCAAATTTTCTCTTTAATCTCCTGATGAAAGATCCCGAGTTGGGAGAGGATACTTTCTTTGACTTCTATTTCCTTCTTCTTGGCTTCTTGGAATTCGATAGAATCGGCTTTACTGGATTTTCTTTTTTGTTCCGCCGCTAAGATCGCTTCCGGAGAACGAAGCACCACCATCGGGATACCTGGTTGGAACTCTAAAGTTTTGCCCATTTGTTTGAGGGCCTCTTCTTTTCCGAAATATAGAGTGGCTGCGGCGCCTAACAGTATAATTCCTTGTATATTTTCTTCTTGGATGGTTTCCTGCACTTGGACCTTACAGTTCTGGGTCCTTCTTTTCCAATCTTCTTCATTCGATCTGTCTTGGGAAAATAAACATCCCGGAAATTCTTGGAAATAGAACTCCTTCATCGTAAATCCGAATACTTTTTGGATCATTCTATCGAATACATCCTCCGCTTCGCTGGTCCTGAAAATTTTTAAGGGAGATGTTTTTACGTACGATTGTTTTCCCGAGATCGTTTCGCCAGTATAATGTAATACTAATATTTTTTTTCTACCCCGGATGATAAAATGACGAACTGCGCTCAAACGGTCAGGGCATAATTTGCAGGAGAAGTTTCTGTCCTCTTTTTTCGGAGGGATCCTCATTTGGATCCCGGGAATGGAAGTCTCTTTTTCTTTTTTCGATCCGATGGAGGACCAATTCCAGGAATCTTTCCATTCTAAGTCCAGATCCTGGGGATCTTTTTCTCCCTGTTTTCTTATGATTGGGAATTCTCCGTTTTGGACTAAAAATTTAAAGTCCTGCAGGATCCCTTTCAGCTCTGTAAAAATTCCAGGCTTAGTCATGGATATCCTCCGCCTGTATTCCTAAAGATTTCATTTTTCTGTATAAATGGGATCTTTCGATTCCGAGCGCCTTGGAGGTTTTGGAGACGTTTCCTTCATTCGTCTGTAAGGTTTTTAGAATATACTGTTTTTCAAATTCTTCTTTTGCCTTTTTGAAGTCCCCTTTTTCCACCAGATCGTTTGCCTTCACGAATCCGGTCATGGAATCTTTCACATCTTGGGCCCGGATAATATCGCTTACGGTCATGATACAAAGTCTTTCAATCACGTTCTTTAATTCTCTGATATTTCCAGGCCAAAAATGGTTTTCTAGGATGGCGACCGCTTCTTTCTCTATAATTTTAGGAGAAAGATTATTTTCCGCGATCGTTTGTCTTACGTAATGATCCACTAAAAGTGGAATATCGGATTTTCGATCGCGTAACGGAGGGATCGTAATCGGGATCACATTTAATCTGTAATATAGATCTTCTCTGAACTTTCCGTCTTTGATCGCTTCTTCCACCGGTATATTAGTCGCTGCGATAATTCGAACATCTACGGATACTTGTTCCGTACTTCCCAACTTTTCGAATCTTTGTTCTTGGAGGATACGAAGTACCTTTGCCTGGGTGGATAGGGACATATCGCAGATCTCGTCCAGGAATAATGTGCCTCCGTTGGCAGCCTCGAATTTTCCGATCCTTGTGTCCGTAGCCCCTGTGAATGCACCTTTTACATATCCGAACAATTCCGACTCTATCAATTCCTCTGGGAGAGCGGCACAGTTGACCTCTACGAAGGGTTGATCTTTTCTTTTAGAATTTTTGAATATAGTTTTGGCGACCAATTCCTTTCCCGTTCCATTCTCTCCGTAAATGAACACCCTTGCGTTTGTGGCTGCCGCCTGAGCTATGGAAAATTTAACTTTTTGGATGGCGGGAGAATTTCCTAAAATTTCATCCGATTCCAGTTTAATTTCAGGAACTTCCGACTTTCCGGAATATACTAAAGCTTCTTCTACCGCTTCTAAAACTTTTGCTATCGATAATGGTTTTTCTAAAAAGTTTAATGCACCCTTTTTGGTGGCTTGTACTGCAAGTTCTATCGTTCCATGTCCTGAGATCATGACCACTGGGACAGTCGGATAAATTTTTTTGATCTCATCTAGGATGCTTAGTCCGTCCTCTTTTCCGAGCCAAACATCCAGCAAAACAAGACTTGGTCTTTCTATCTTAAGGTGTTTTAAGAAGTTTTTTCCGGAAGAGAATTGTTCCGCTTCGTAATTTTCGTCCTCCAAAATATCTTGGAGGGATTTGCGGATTTCCGGTTCATCATCTACTATAAATATTCTCATCTTAAGCTACCGGAAGTTCTATCCTGAATTTACATCCGCCTAATTCGGAAGAGTCTACAGAAATATGACCGTTATGATCGATCACCGTTTTTTGTACGATTGCAAGTCCTATCCCTGATACATGTTCGTCCTTGGTGGAATAATACGGTTCAAAAACTTTGGATCTGTATTCTGGAGTGATACCGATCCCGTTATCTTCCACAAGTAAAACCACTGAACGTCTCATGATCCTTTTTTCTAATACGGTGGAGATACGGACTTTTCCTTGGAAAAAACTGGAATCGCCTCTTTGTCTTCTTTTTTCGATGGCTTCCACCGCATTTTTAAAAAGATTGTTCATGATCCCTAAAAACAGTTTTTTGTCCAAAAAGATTTCGGGTAAATTTTTAGCGAAGTTTAGTTCTATTTGGATTCCTGGAGTGTGTTCGAAAAGTTTTGCACTTTCTAACACGACCGGTTCCAAATGTTGGTTGATCAGCCTAGGTGCGGGCATTCTCGCAAATTCCGAGAATTCATTTACCAGATGTTCCAGAATTTTTACCTGACCGACAATTGTTTCACTACCTTTTGTTACGATTTCTTGGAATTCTTCCGGAACTTCAGAGTTCAGTTTCCTACGTATTCTTTCCGCCGAAAGTTGGATTGGGGTCAGAGGATTTTTGATCTCGTGCGCCATTCTTTGAGCCACTTCTTTCCAGGCGGCGATCCTTTGAGAATGCATCAATTCCTCGTTCTTGGATTTTAGGTCCTTCACCATCTGGTTGAAGGATTCTACCAAGGCTCCTATCTCTCCTCCTTCCGTAAGCGGAAGATTGATGTCGGTATCTCCTAATGAGACTTTTTGAGTGGCGTTGGCAAGATCAATGATCGGTCTGGAGATTTTTCGTGCGAATACAAGGGAGAAAAAAATGGAAAGTAAAAATGCGAATACGGTCAATAAAGTGATCGTAAGCCTGACCTCGTACGGAAGTTTTTCTTTTGTCAGATCGGCAGTGATATAATTTTTCCTGGTATTTATAAAAGAATATGCTTTGGATTCTTCTCCGTGAAAAACACGTTTTCCTAATATTAAGAACTTTGAAGGATTTAAGGATTCTATTTTGAGCAGATAAAAGCTTAAACTTTGGCTCAATATTAATTTTTCCGAGATTCCTTCCGTTCCGAAAGAGGTAAATTCTTCCGGAGAGATTGTCAGTTTTAATGATCTGTTTTCGAGTGCGGGTACATTATTATCGTACCAACCCACATAATAATTCGGGTTCGAGATCAGATCTAATTCGTTCGCACGATTTGTGAGTAGATTCGGGTTTGGATTTTCCCTTTTGACAAGATTTCTAAATAGTTTAGCCTTTTCTAATAGATTATTCTTTTCCGGTTCCAGTTCCTTTCGAACGAAGTGATCCCCCGCTTCCAGAGCTTGCGCGATATCCAAACCGTAAAATCCTTCGAATACTCTTCCTATCACATTAGAAGTGAGAAGAAATACCGGAAAAGAGGGAAGCATCGCGATGAACAAAAAGGATAGAGAAAGCCTGTATCGGATGGAACTTTTGAGCCTTCCAGTCTCCAAATTCCTGCGATTCCTATAAAAATAGGAAAGGATTAAAAATAGTACGACTAATGGAACCGTATAATATACGTAGATCAATATTCGATCTACTATATCTATACTTTCCGAATTTCTAAAATGAATGAGTTCAGCAGCGAGAACTGCTATAAAGATCACTCCGGATAAAATCAGAAGATCTCGAAGATAATATCGATTTTCCTCCTCTATCCGAAATGGAAACCATTTCATACGGCAAAATCGCCTTCCACTAATTTTGCCAAAGCATCCGCCGCTTCTTCTTCCTGTGGACCTTCGGTTTTGATGGAAAATTCAGCGCCGGGGGCTAATGCCAACATCATAAGTCCCATGATACTTTTACCGTTTACTTCCACACCGTCTTTTGAGACTAGAACTTCGCAGGAGTATTTTGCCGCGCAATTCACAAAGACAGAGGCGGGACGAGCATGCATCCCTGCGCCGTTTTCGTTAATTTTGAGGTGGATTTCTTTCAACTTTTCCTTGCTGTAGATAAATATTTAATTTTTGGCTGAATTCCGCCGCCGCATTTTTTCCCAACTTTTTTAATCTTTGGTTCATTGCAGCGGTCTCCACGATGATCGGTATATTTCTTCCCGGTCGGACCGGAAGTTTGATCAATGGAATATTGACTCCGAGAACTTCTTCCGTTCTATTTTCAAGTCCGGTTCTGTCGAATTCCTTTTCTTCGGTCCATTCTTCCAGATGGATGATAAGTTCAATAAGTTTATGGTCTCTAACGGATCCGATCCCGAATATATCTTTTATATTCAAAATTCCTAATCCTCTGATCTCCATGTGGTGTCGTAGAAGGTCCGAACAAGTCCCGATCAAATAACTTTCGGAAAGTCTTCTGATCTCCACCATATCGTCTGCGACCAATCGGTGTCCTCTTTCTATAAGTTCGAGTGCGGTTTCACTTTTTCCCACACCACTTTTACCGGACAGAAGTATCCCGATCCCGAATACTTCGATCAGAACTCCGTGTCTCATGGTCCTAGGTGCAAGACTTCTGTCCAAAATTTGAGAAATGAGTGTGATGAACTTATGAGTAGAAACATCGGAACCCAATAGTGGAATATTCAGACGATCGCAGTATTCTATAAAGATAGGAGGAGGAACATTCCCGTGAGTGAATATGATACAGTTCAAATGAAAATGGAAAAAGTCTGCGGCGAGTTTTTCCATTTCCTCACCTTCTTTAGAAGTGATATAGGCCCATTCTCCTTTTCCAAAAATTTGGATACGATCATGGGCGAAACTTTCGTAAAAACCAGTAAGTGAAAGACCGGGACGGTTGATCTCAGAACTATGGATCCGGTTTTGGAGCCCATTTTCTCCTGCAATGAGTTTTAAACCTAACTCCGGATGATCTTTTAGAATATTAGAAACATTAATTCCGGGAACGGACATGAGTTACCTTGCTTCCAGAGATTTTACTTTTTTTCTTTGGTTGGATGGTAAAATTTTTAGGATTTTACGGTACTTTGCAACGGTTCTTCTGGCGATCTCTATCCCTTTACTTTCTATTTTTTCGACTATATCTTGGTCGGAGAGGGGATTTTCCGGATCTTCTTCTTTTACTAGAATACGTATAATGTCATGAATGGTTTTGGAAGATTCCATTCCACCTTCGGAACTTTTGGATTTTAATCCGGAAGAGAAGAACCATTTTAATTCTAAAATCCCCCAAGAAGTTTGGACATACTTATTCGAAGTGATCCGCGAGACTGTGGATTCATGTAGGTCCAATCTTTCTGCGATATCTTTTAAGGTGAGAGGTTTTAAAAATCTCACACCTTTTCGGAAAAATTCTGTTTGGAGTTCGATGATCGCAGATACAACTCTATAGAGGGTCTGTCTTCGTTGGTTTACGGAGCGGATGAGCCACTCTGCTGAATTCAGCTTTGTGGAAATATATTCTTTATCTGAATCCTTAGCCCCGGCCCCTTTTTTGAGCATACCCTTATATTCTTTATTAATTTTTAATTTAGGAAGCCATTCGTCGTTCAGCAATATGCTGAACTCGCCTTCTATTTCCCTGATGATTACATCGGGAACTATATAATCCGGTTTTTGGGGAGTGTATAATGTTGCGGGGAAAGGTTCCAGTTTTTTGATCTCAGCCGCCATTGCTTCGATCGCTTCCACAGGAAGACCCATTTTTTTGGAAATTCCCTTATAATCCAGTTTTTCGAGGTCTTTTAGGTAATTTAAGATAAGATCATGAAGGTTTTTATCTTCCGGTTTAACGATCTTTGCCTGGATATATAATGTTTCTTGAATGCTTCCGGCGCCTATTCCGAGTGGATCCAATTGATGGATTTGTTCCAAAACCTTTTTGATCGTTTTGACAGAAACTCCTATCTCCGCGGCAAGTTCGCTTTGAGTTTGCGAAATAAATCCTCTATCGTCCAGCATGGAAATCAGAATTTCCGCGATCTCCATTTCTTTTCCCTTTAAAGAAGAGATCCTGAGTTGCCAAAGTAAATGTTCCGAAAGGGATTGTGTGTTGGGAGAGGATTCGATATATTTTTGGTTTCTATCGGAAGCATCGGTGCCTCGATACTGAGGTTTGTCTAAGCTGAAAGAATCCTGCCAACCCGGATCCGAATTTTTGAGAAAGTCGTTCTTCTCTTTTCTTTTCAGATCGTCTACCGAATAGAGTTCCGGACTTTTACTTCGTTCCGAGCCTGGCTCTTCTTCCAGCATAGGATTTTCCACCAGTTCTGCGCTGATCCTATCCGCTAATTCCAGAGTTGACAAAGGCAAAAGCTCTATGGACTGACGCAAATCCTGCGTCATGACAAGCTTTTGTGTCTGCTTCTGTACTAACTGGTGGTTCAGATTCACAGCTTGAAGTCCTCTCCTAGATACATTCTCTTAGCTTCTTTATCATTCACGAGTTCTTTCGGAGTTCCCGCGATTAAGATCCGACCGCTATGCATGATATACGCTCTGTCAGTGATCTTTAGTGTTTCTCGAACATTATGGTCGGTGATTAATATACCCAGTCCCTTTTTCTTTAAACTATTTATAACAGTTTGAATATCTTTAACTGCTATAGGGTCGACCCCTGCGAAGGGCTCGTCAAGAAGGATAAAATCCGGATTTGTGACTAATGCTCTAGCAATTTCGCATCTTCTTCTTTCCCCACCGGAAAGAGTAAAACCTTTTTGGTTGGCGACTCGCATAATCTGCAATTCTAACAGTAGTTCGTCTCTTCTGCGAATGATTTCGGATCTAGGAATGTTTAGAGTTTCAAGGATAGCTTCCAGATTTTCAGCAACGGTGAGTTTTCTAAAGATGGAAGCTTCTTGCGCAAGATATCCTACTCCTAATTTGGCTCTAGTATGCATAGGAGCGTCCGTTACGTCTTGGTCGTCTATGAATACATGACCTGAATCGGGTTTTACGAAACCGACGGACATATAGAAGGAAGTGGTTTTTCCGGCTCCGTTCGGACCAAGGAGACCTACGACTTCTCCTTTACGAACATCGAAACTGACTCCGTCTACAACCTTACGCTTATTGTATATTTTGATTAAGTTTTGGCACCGGATCCTTTGTCCCATTATGCAAGCCTAATTTCCTAAATGGACTCCTTCTGTCAGAATTGATCTTCCTTCTCTTGGATAAAAGACGATTTTTCCCGCCCTTAGGATCTTACCGCTTCGGTTAATCCTTGGATTTCCTTCTAAAGTAACCGATTCTTCGTTTTCAAAATAAGTGGCGTATTCGCCTTGCGCTTCTGTCGACTTGGATTTGATCCAAATATTTCCTCGGATCACCGTTTCTTTTTGATCCAAAAAACGTTCGAATTCTTGTGCGGTGATTGTGCTTGTCACTCGATCGGAATTTTTTTCTAAAAATTCCATTTTACCTTCGTCCGTCAGGTGGAGATAGTTTTCGTTTCGAAAGTAATCGAATACGTTACCCGAAAGAAGTAGATGATTTTCTCGATCATGTACCTTAATATTCTTTCTTGCTTTGATGATACGTGAATCTTTTCCTACGGACTCGATTGTATCGGATGTGATCTTCAGGTCTTTTCGTAGTACTGTTGCATTCCCGCTGATGAGTACAGTGCGATCGTTCTCTTCATTGGGACGACTTTCTATTTTATCCCCTTTTAGGATGGTGAGAATTGTCTGTTTTTTCTCGTTTCCTTCCGGATCTTTTTTAGTCTCTTCCGAGGATTGAAATAGTACAGTGTTATCTTCTAAAAGTATCCTACTTTCATTTGTGTAGAAGGATAATTTTTTTCCGCTCAAATATCTGTTCTTGGAGATCAGGATCGGGTTCGGATCGGTAGTGATTAGATGTTCCGATTCTTTAAAAACTGCTTCCGAGCAGAAGATCGTAACTTCCGGATGATTTACGATCACTCCTCCATGCAGCTTTGTAATTTTCGTGCTTAATTCTCGGTCTATTTGTTTTGCGGAGATGACCGTCGTTTTACCTGTTTTATCCCGAAAGCTAAGCCTAGGTCTTTCTTTGATATAGACCATTTCGGAGTATTTATCGTATTCCCCTACTCCCGCTCTCATCACGGTCCCGTTCTCCTGGTCTTCTATATGGACTCCGTTCTTTAAAAAAGCCTTATATGCTTCTTTTCCATAGACCTCGATCCTGTTTGCGCCCAATTTTACTTTTTTATGTTGGATCCAGGCACCACCTTCCAAACTGAATATTGTGACTTTTAATCCCTGGATTTCTCTATCTTCTTGGGTAAGCGCACTTGCTCCCCAATATGTGGGAAAACTTTCCTTACGTTTCGGATCGACTTCTCCGATCCCTTGGAAACTTTTCGGGTCCAATGTTTCCGCAGAAAATAAAAGCGGAGGCCTGGAGTGAGATCCTGCAGGAGAATAAAATAAAAAAAATAGATAGAATGAGACCAGGATACGTTTCATTTTTCTTTAGGGGAAGAAGAAAGTGGATTGGAACCACCTTGGGTAATAGCAGTCGGTTTTAAAATAGTAAACTTATTCAGATCCTTGTCAGCTCTGAGCCCCACTCCTCTGATATGTGTTCCATTTGCGTCAATGATCACTTCCTCGTTGGAAGTTAATTCCTTAGTCTCGTCGTTGTAATCCAATGATCTTGCTCTAAGAGTCCGATTTTCTTCCGTTTTCAGAAGAATGTTCCCGGTAATTTTCATCAGTTTTTTGACCTGGTTGATCTCTCCCTTATCACCCGTGAGTTTGGACTTAAACTTTCCGTTCTCATATTGGTCGAAATTGATCCCATACAGAACGTATCTTTTTTCGTCTGCGTAAAGATAGGCCTCTTCCGCTTTCAATTTCCATAATATAGTTCCGTTTCCGTCGTACTGATCCTTTGCAAAATTTTTGAAAGAAACTGTGGAACCTTTTTCTTTTTCTTCTTCTACACGAGTGTATTTAGCGTCCGATTTTCCGCCGGAATAAAAGAAAAGAACTAAGAATAAAATTCCGAGTCCTACTCCTAGGCCCGGACCATATTTTCTAACGGTTTCCGGGTCTAATTTGAGTAGAGTGAGTATGCGGGAATACAAGGTTCTATCGATTAGCGGTTTAGGATTTCCTGTTTTACGTAACGATCTAAACCGACCAATTCCTTTAATAAGGATTTAATTTCTGAGAGAGGATATTGAGTGGTAGCATCGGAAAGCGCTTTGGCAGGGTCTGGATGCACCTCCATAAAGATACCTTCTATCCCGAGCGCCACTGCACTCCTTGTCATACTCGGAATATATTCTCTCTGCCCTCCGGTGATATTACCCGCCGCTCCAGGCAATTGTGCGGAGTGAGTGGCGTCGAATACTACCGGAATATCATAACTATGTAATATAGGGACGGTTCTTCCGTCGAATACCAAATTCCCGTAACCGAATGTGGTCCCTCTTTCGGTAACCATATACTTTTCGGAGCCGGATTCTTGGATTTTTGTTTTGATATGTCTACAATCGGAAGGAGCTAAGAACTGTCCTTTTTTGACATTCACCCATTTTCCGGTTTTAGCGGATTCTGCGATTAGATCCGTTTGTCTACTCAAGAATGCCGGGATCTGATACATATCGATCACATCTTTCAGCGGACCAACTTGAGAAGTCTCATGGATATCGGTTAACACCGGGACGTTAAATTTTGTCTTAATATGTTCTAAATGTTTGATCCCTTCCGTAAGTCCGGGACCTCTATACGAAGTAACGGAGGAACGATTTGCCTTGTCGAAACTACTTTTGAAAACATAAGGGATGCCAAGTTCGGTGGTGATCTCTAACATCTCCGCACAGACTTTTTCGAGTAGGTCCCTGTTTTCCATGACGCAAGGACCGGCAATCAAGAAGAATGGATTTTTTCCTCCGATCTTTTTGCCGCTTAAAAAATCCCTTTCTTGGGCAGTTTTATCGCTCATTACGCCTTCCTTGCAAATTTGACCGCAGCACGGATGAATCCGGCGAATAACGGATGCGGTTTTGTAGGTTTTCCAGTGAATTCAGGATGGAATTGAACTCCAATAAACCAAGGATGATCCGGAATTTCTACGATTTCAATCAGGTTTTCATCCGGAGAAATACCGGAAAGGATCATTCCTTTCTCTTCGAATCTTTGTTTGTATTTGTTGGTAAACTCGAATCTATGTCTATGTCGCTCATAGATCAGCTCTTGTTTGTATTCGTTAAATGCTAAGGTGTTCTTTTTGATCTTACAAGGATAAGATCCTAAACGCATGGTCCCACCCATCTGATCGATATCCATCTGCTCTTCGATAAGAGAGATCACCGGGTCCGGAGAGTCCGGCCTAAATTCAGTGGAGTTTGCATCTTTAAGACCGAGCACATTCCTTGCGTATTCAATCACTGCACATTGCATTCCAAGACAGATCCCGAAGAATGGAATTCCTTTGGTTCTTGCGTATTGGATTGCGGCGATCTTACCTTCTATCCCTCTGTCCCCGAATCCACCCGGAACTAAAACACCATGAGCGGATTTTAAAACATCCTTCACATTCGTTTTATCCAGTTTTTCAGGATCTACTTTGATAAATTCCACGTTTGCTTCGTTTGCAATCCCGCCATGAGATAAACTTTCGTAAACGGAACGATACGCATCATGAAGGGAGATGTACTTACCGACTACTGCGATCTGGACGGTTTGTTTTGCGGATTGAAGACTTTTTATGATCTTCTCCCATTCCGTAAAATTGGATTTTCCAAGTTCAAGTCCTAATGTTTTTAGAACTACTTGGTCCAATTTTTCTTCCTTGTACATTTTAGGGATTTCGTAAATGGAAGTGCTGATATCGGAAGCGGAGATCACATTTTCTTCTTTTACGTTACAGAAGGAGGAAATTTTTCCTTTCATCTCCTTTGGCATCGGTTGGTTCACACGGCAGATCAAAATATCAGGTTGGATCCCGAGCGCTAAAAGTTCTTTCACGGAGTGTTGGGTAGGTTTTGTTTTTGCTTCCCCGGCTACTGTGATGGTTGGAACTAAAGTAACATGGATAAATAAAACTTGAGAAGGTCCATGCTCGTATCTCATCTGACGGATCGCTTCCAAGAATGGAATAGACTCGATGTCACCCACTGTTCCGCCGATCTCAACGATCACAAAGTCGGTCGCATTTTCTCTGGCAAGAGTATAGATCCTATTTCGGATCTCGTTCGTGATATGAGGAACTACCTGAACTGTTCTTCCCAGATAATCCCCTTTTCTTTCTCTTTGGATTACGGTATTATAAATTTGTCCGGTGGAGACGGAATTTTTACGTGTAAACTTGGATTTGGTAAATCTTTCGTAATACCCGAGATCCAAATCTGTTTCTGCTCCGTCTTCGGTCACATACACTTCTCCGTGCTGGTACGGACTCATGGTTCCAGGATCTATATTGATATAAGGATCCATTTTTTGCAGGGAAACGGAATAACCCCTACTTTCCAGAAGGCATCCAAGGGCTGCTGCGGATACACCCTTTCCAAGGGAGGAACAAACACCTCCGGTCACGAAAATAAATTTAGTTTTGGACAAACCGATCTCCTACCTGCTGAACAGAGTTTTCTTCAGTCTCGGAAAATCCAACTCGGAATTTCGCGGAATTGAGAAGGAATTCTAGGGTTTTTGGCGAATGCGCCGGATCAGATCCGTGCTGGAAAATCCAGGAACAAATGGTAGAATTTTCACTTCTCCGCCTAATTTGCGAACAAGGGGAGTTTCCGGAAGAGCTTCTAGATCGTAATCTCCCCCTTTTACGTGAATATGAGGTGCTACCTCTGAGATCAGCTCTAAGGGAGTGTCTTCGGAAAACACACTAATATAGTCTACGAAAGAAAGACAGGAAAGAAGAAATGCCCGGTCCTCTTCCGGATTGACAGGACGTTCCGGTCCTTTCAGTCTTTTGACAGAAGAATCGGAATTGATCCCTACCCAAAGAACGTCTCCCAAATCTTTTGCTTGCGAAAGATACGTTAAATGGCCTTTATGAACTAGATCGAATACACCGTTTGTAAAAACGATTTTTTGGTGAGAGCGAATCTTCTCCGAAACATTCTTTACCTCCGTAAAAGGAATAATTTTCTCGATACAGGAAGAGAAAGAAGACTTCACAGAAAACTTCCTCTTTTCTCTAAAGCTTCCAAAAGTTCTTCTAAAGAAACGGTTTCTGCACCCAATTTTCCGACAACCACACCTGCTGCCGCGTTCGAAACGATTGCCGCTTCTAATTCTCCCAAACCTGCTGCTAAAAAGGAAGTATAAACGGAGATCACAGTATCCCCTGCTCCGGTTACGTCGAATACTTCCTTAGCGACTGTTGGAATATGATACGTCTTGGATTCAGAAGAAATGTAAAGGCTCATTCCCTTTTCTCCCCGAGTAATCATCATAGAAGGTGAATGTAGATTTTCCGCGATCTTCCCCGCTGCTTCTTCCACTTCCGCATTCGTCTCTAATTTTTTCCCGAGAGCCTTTCCTGCTTCGTGGTGGTTCGGGGTCATGACGGTAGCTTTTTCATATTGGAAAAAATGAGACACTTGCGGATCCACTGTTACGATCTTTTTATGTTGGACGGCCAGATCGATTGTTTTGCGGATGAGACTTGCAGTCAGAGTTCCTTTATCATAATCGGAAAGAATAACTGCATCCGCTTCTTGGATGATCTTGGAAAAACTTTCCAGTAATTGTTTTTCTTCCGAATCACTGAGTGGAAATGTTTCTTCCCTATCGATACGACAAACTTGCTGGTGACCTGCGATCACTCTAGTTTTTAGAATGGTAGGTACGATTTCGGAACGAATAATTGTGTTCTTGGAAGAGTTTGTGTTTTCGGTGGAAAGAAGATCATCCAAAGTTTTTGCGGCAGGGTCGTTACCCGCTCTGCCCAATACAAAAGATTGAACGCCTAAACTGGAAAGATTTTTTACCACATTCCCAGCACCACCCAAAGTGGTTTTTTCATTACGAACCCAGACCACCGGAACGGGAGCCTCCGGAGAAATTCGGTTCACTTCTCCGATCAGATACTCGTCCAGGATGAGATCTCCGATCACGATTATTTTAGTGGTTTTTAATTTAGAAGCCGCTTCCAAATATCGCTTTTTATCTAAGTAATACAATTTTAAACCGGTCTTACAATTTGATTTGCGTTTTCACTTCAACAGGTTAGGATAAATCCTAGGTGTCAAGAACTACAATTCCGATCTTTCCTCTTCCCGAAGTCATCTTATTTCCAGGCACATTTCTTCCCCTTCATATTTTCGAGCCTCGATACAGGATGATGTTGGACTATTGTTCCGAGTCCGGCGAAGAAATGGCGATCGCGCCGATCAAAATGGATCCCGATAATTTAAAAAATCCTCAGCCGGAAATAGAAACTATTTTCGGTTGGGGTACGATTGTCAGAAGAGACCCACTTCCCGACGGAAGATCCAATATTCTACTTGAAGGCAAAGGTATCGCAAAATTAGAATCTTACGATACCATGGAGCCTTTCCGGATCGGCCTAGTAGAAAAGATAGAAGCTGATTCCAAATACATCGAAGACAAACTTTTTGTAGAGATTTTCGATCGGATCCTGTATCTTACTAAACGAATTCTACTTTCAGAAGGCGCTAAGGAAGAACTGATCCTCCGAATGAACGATCTCTGGTCTCATCCTTTCCCGGTGGATTTTATTTCTTCTATTTTAAATTTCAATTTTAAGAAGAAGCAGGAGATCCTTTCCAGCACGGATCAAATCCTGAAAGCACAACTGCTTGTCGGCATTGTGGAAGAGATGAATTTAGGGGAATAGTTTCGCAGGTATTTTCGCACTGAGTTCACAGAGAACACAGAGTTTTTCACGCCACGGCGCAAAGATAAAAAGATAGGTTTCGAAATTCTAAAAATCTCTTCTAAACTTCACGGCTTCGCGTGAGCCCCATCTCTGTGATCTCCGTGGGCTCTGTGCGAAATAAAAAACTAATTCACAACTTTCTTAAATACTCTGCGTGATAACACAAAACGGTCTAACCACCATTTCATCCGGATCTTATCTATTACTACTCCACGAGTGGAAGAAGCATGCGCAAATTCCTCTCCGTTTAAGACCATACCTACATGAGTCACTTTGGACTGATTGGGAGAAGCGGAAAAGAAAATGAGGTCTCCTGATCTCATTTCATTATGAGAAACTCCGATACCTATTTTGGTTTGTGCACTAGAAGCGCGAGATACCATTTTTTCTGGAACGCCGATACGACCATCCGTTAAAACTCTATACGTAAAACCGGAACAGTCGGTTCCAGTTTTAGCCGCATTCGCCCATTTATAAGGAGTTCCTATCCATTCTTTTGCAACCTTTTGTAGCACGTTGGAAGATAAAGTCTCCCAACCTTCTTTGCTTGGCTTATCAGGTTCTG
The DNA here is from genome assembly GCF_000347035.1 of Leptospira sp. B5-022. GTDB lineage: Bacteria > Spirochaetota > Leptospiria > Leptospirales > Leptospiraceae > Leptospira_B > Leptospira_B cinconiae. Next base: position 492,923 of record NZ_ANIJ01000006.1, on the reverse strand, counting down.
TCGGTTCTCCCGGTTCCGGTAAATTTGGGACCAAGGGCGGATCCGGCAACGGTTCGATTCTTGGTCTGTCCCCGATTACGATCCCACCCACTTCCTCTAACGAAGTTTCTACCGCACGAGCGGAAGCGAATTTTTGAGGAGAAGCGACCTTCTCTCCTTCATGCAATTTTTTTAAATTAGAAAGAAGGATATAAGAGGCACCGTCCAATTTTGAATCCAGCACGGATTTGAAAGAGTTTTCCGTTTTTGCAAAAGCAATACTTCTCCCTTTAGCGGGGAATTGGGTAAGGATTTTGGATGCCAAACGGTTTTCCGGAAAATCCACTAACTTTCCTGCGATAAGTGCCCTTCCACCTGCAAGTACCGAAAAACCGTCCCATTTTTTTTCCATGGCGGCTTCTACAAAACGGTTTCTGACTTCTTCTCTAATTCCGGCTTTTTTGGTTTCTTTAAAATACAAACCTATATAACTGAAATCTTCTTTGGAGATTTCCCTTTTGGAAACGACAGGAATTGCGTCTTCCGCTTCCTCGAAAGTGAGTCCTTCTTTGACTGCGTAGTCCAGGTTCACTATCAGTTCCGCCGTTTTTTCCGGACTTACACCTTCTAAGATCGCCCAAGGGATCACATTTTTCGTGATCTTCAGCACTTCCTTACTTCCGGCTCTTTGTCCTAATTTTTGAAAAACGGAGTTTTTGATAAGAAGTGTCTGAGAACGATCCCAATCCGCTTTTAATAGATCCTCGAAAGGATCTGCAAATACGGAACAGGAGAAAAAAAGAAGAATAGTAACTACGAAGATCCGAACTCTCATTTTACACCATGCATCCAAGATTCTAATTTTTTACGGAATAAAAATAAACCGATCGCAGTGATCATCGGAAGAAAGAAAAAGATCAGAAAAAAACCGGATAAGGATTCCCTTCCTCCCATATAACGAGTCAATTCACCCGCAAGAACATGCGCGAAGAAGTTTGCCAAGAACCAAAATCCCATCATCATCGAAGCGACTTTGACCGGCGCTAATTTTGTAACCAAAGAAAGACCTACAGGCGAGAGGAATAATTCTCCGATCGTTAAAAGTAGAATCGAAAGAATGATCCAAATGGAAGAAAATTTTTCAGTCGATCCGAAAGTTACCAAAGAAAGAAGAAGGTAACCGAATCCTAAAACGATTAGTCCTAAACAAAACTTGGTCACTGTCGAAATATGCCTGCCCGATTCCTCGAATTTTTTCCAGATCCAAGAAATGACCAAAGCTAAACTCACCACAAAAAGTGGGTTGAGAGATTGATAATTTGCTGCTGGGATTTCCCAACCTAAAATATTCCTATCCACATATCTGTCTATGATCAGGCTTAAAGAAGAACCGATCTGTTCGTAAGAAGCCCAGAATGTGATCGTAACTGCTGAAAAAACCAGGATCGCAAAAATCCTTTCTCTGTTTTGTTTTGGATCTTCTTTTTTCGGATCGGAAATCGACTGATTTCCATTCGCTAGGAATGCGTCCGGATTGACTCTTCTTCCTAAAACTCCGAAGATAATAAGACCAATGAGCATTCCTGCTGCTGCGATCCCGAAACCGTAATGCCAACCTTTGTATTCCGCAAGATTGGCGCAGGCCCAGGTTCCCAGGATCGCTCCTAAATTGATCCCAAAATAGAATATCGTAAAACCGGAATCTTTTAACTCCGGTTTCCCTTCTAATTCGTAAATTCTTCCTACAACGGTGGAAATACAAGGTTTGAAAAAACCGTTTCCTGCGATCAAAAGTCCAAGTCCCAAGTAAAAAGTCCAAAGACCGTTAAACGCCAAGGAAAGATGGCCGAACATCATAAGGATTCCGCCCAAAAAGATGGAACGTTTGTATCCTAAAACTCGATCCGCTAGTAAACCTCCCAAAATGGGGGTCAGATACACGAATCCATTATAAAATCCGTATATTCTCCCCGCCTGAGCGTCTTGCATCAAAAGTTCTTTGGTAAGAAATAGAACAAGAAGCGCTCTCATTCCGTAAAAAGAAAATCTCTCCCACATTTCCACGAAGAAGAGAACGTACAAACCTTTAGGATGAGTTATTTGCCTTTGGCTCTGGATTTCCATTCCGGTTCCGGGATCTTGGATTCAAAATTAGCGTATCTTGCGGCAACGAATAGATGGTCAGAAAGTCTATTCATGAATGTAAGATTTTCTGCAAAGATCTCGTGGCCTTCTTCTTTATACCGTACTAGGTCTCTTTCTAATCTTCTGGCCAAGGTCCTGGCCACATGTAAAAAAGAAGAAGCGGAAGATCCGCCAGGTAGGATAAAATTTTTCAAAGGAAGAAGTGAATCTTGCCAGAGATCTATTTCTTTTTCTAGTTGGGAAATATCCTCTTCTAAGATACAGGAAGAATCGTCCTTCTTCTTATAACCTGCGAGTTCTGAACCCAATTCAAACAGTAAATTTTGGATCCTTTCGAGTGAGTCCTTTAGTTTGGAATTTTTTGTTAGGAAAGAAATTGAGACTCCGATTGCGGAATTCAATTCGTCTGCGGTCCCATACAACTCTACCCTAGGATCAGCTTTAGAAACCCTGGTTCCGGAAGCCAAGGATGTGGTGCCGGAGTCGCCCTTTTTGGTGTAAATTTTCATGATTCAGCCTGAATTTAGGGGACAGAATTCGAAAAACTTCGGAAAATTCCCGCAAGAAAAGCGGTTTTAACTGAAAAAAAGTTGCGAAATGGCCAAAGTGGATGGTAGAATAAGGGCAGATTCTCCCTCTTTTGGATTATCGTCGTTTACGACTTTAGTCTTTAGGGAAAATCGTAAAAAAAATCTCCCCATAAAAATAAGGGAGTGAAATTCGCAGTGGATATCCGGGTTGCCCGGGAGGCTCTCTCCTCCTAAAAGCCCGGCCTAATAGTTCGGACGGATCCGAACTCTAGCTACAGGGAGGTTGTTGATGATTATCAATCACAACATCAGTGCTCTTCGTGCGAACAACGTACTGAAGACAGTCAATAACGAGCTAGACAAAACTACAGAAAAATTATCTACCGGTATGAGGATCAATCGTGCCGGAGATGATGCATTGGGATTTGCGGTCTCCGAAAGGATGCGCACCCAGATCCGTGGTCTTGCTCAAGCTGAAAGAAACGTAATGGATGGAGTCTCATTTATTCAGGTTACGGAAGGTAACTTGGAACAAGTGAATAATATTCTCCAAAGACTCCGAGAATTATCCATCCAAACTTCCAACGGGATATACTCGGACGATGATCGTAAACTCGTTCAACTGGAAGTAGACCAACTCATAGACGAAGTGGACAGGCTAGGTAAAACTGCCGAGTTCAATAAGATCCGTCCATTGAGCGGAGCCTACTCTAAGGATTCCAAAAATCCGATCCAGTTGCATGTGGGACCGAATCAAAACGAGAAGCTGGAAATTTTCGTAGATGCTATGAATGCAGGTGCGCTTCAATTGGAGACTAACGGGAAAAAGCAGACTTTGTCTACTCCCGCTTCTTCCAATGCCATGATCGGTATTCTTGATAATGCGATCCAAAGGGTGAATAAACAAAGATCCGATTTAGGAGCTTATTATAACCGTTTGGAAATTACAGCAGAAGGACTGCAGTCAAATTATATCAATATGGTTTCTGCAGAAAGCCGAGTAAGGGACGCGGATATGGCGGAACATATCGTCGACTATACCAAAAATCAGATCTTGACCAAAAGCGGGGTCGCAATGCTTGCCCAGGCAAACATGAGACCGGAGCAGGTGGTAAAACTTCTGAGCGAAAGATTCGGATAAGGGCCTGTCCCAGGCTCTTGAAGTCATAGGTTAGATACCTAACGATAATCTAGGTTTGGGACAGACTATAAAAGGATATTTAATTTTCTGAAAATTAGACGAGACCCGTCCGAGAGGACGGGTTTTTTATTCGATGGGAGCAATCAAAGATCAGAATTTATCAGCTTGTGCCTTGTAAGCAGCCGCTTCTTTTTCGCAATGATCTACGAGTTTTTCATACTTCTTCTTTTCTGCCGCGTCTGTGGTAGCCTTTCCACCATGAGATTGGCTAGCCAAAGATTTATATTTTTCCGCTAATTCCTTATGGTCTTTTGCCTTTTTGGAAAAATACTCTTTCGCGATCTTTTTCAGATCCGGGGTAGTAGCCTCCGCGATGAGCAGATTGTCCAGTTCGGTAAATGCGGAAATATTACCTGCCAGGATCAGGGAAAAAAGAATGGTTGCTAAAGTTTTTTTCATACGAACTCCTATTATATGCGCCCACTAATTTTATGGGCATACGCTCTTACAGTCAATATTAAATTGATAGAATTGTCTTAACAATCTATGGAATACGAAGTGATTTTAATCAACTAATCCATGTCATGATTTTTTAAAATCCCCCTTTTTAGCATCGCATTCTTTTTTCGTTAAGGAGATCCATCCCTTCCCTTTGCAGGAGTTTTGTCCTGAGCAGGAATTTCCGTTCGAATGGCAGTCGCTTTTTCCCTTGCAGGAATTGACCCCATGACATTCTCCTTTTACGTTATCGGAACCGGCTTCCTGTTTTTCGGAAAATACTTCTCCCGATAAAAATAACCCGGAGATTGCCGCTCCTATGATGAGTTTTTTGGTGGTGTTGTTCATTACTTGTTTCCTTTTATTTAAATTGATTTCGTTCGTTTTTTCTTAATGGAAGGAAGTATCGGGATTATATTTTGCAGTTTTCCTTCTTTCCAAAGCATGTATATAGGCGGATATACTAAAAGTTCCAGAATAAAACTGGTTACTAATCCGCCAACCATAGGAGCTGCGATCCTTTTCATCACATCCGAACCTGTGCTTGCGGACCACATAATCGGTAAAAGCCCCATCATTGCGGCAAGAACGGTCATGATCTTAGGGCGGATCCTATGCACTGCCCCATGTATGATCGCTTCTATCAGATCTTCCTTGGTATGTAGTCTTCCCTTCTTCTTAGCGTCCTCATAAGAAAGATCTAGATACAAAAGCATAAATACTCCCGTTTCCGCGTCCAACCCCATGAGTGCGATCATTCCCACCCATACGGCAACTGAGATCTGGTAATCCAGGATGTACAAAAGTCCGACTGCACCTATCAAGGAGAATGGAACTGCAAGAAGTACTATCGATGTCTTTATATAGGATTTTGTATTGAAGTACAATAACAAAAATATAATAAAGATCGTTAAAGGCAGGATGTACATCATTCTTTCCCGCACTCGTATCATATTCTCGTATTGGCCGCTCCAAACTATGGAATACCCGGGAGGAAGAAGAATCGATTCTGAAACCTTCTTCTTGGCTTTATCCACAAAACCACCGATATCGGAAGTTGAAGGATCCACATACACGTAACCTGCCAAAAACCCGTTCTCATCCCGGATCATTGAAGGACCTGTTTTGGCACCTATACTTGCTATTTCAGAGATAGGAATATGGCCGAATTCTTTTGTGGGAACGAGTATTGTTTTGATCTTGTCCAGAGAATCCCTAAGTTCTCTGGGATAGCGCACATTTACCGAAAAACGCTCTCTTCCTTCTACCGTTTGGGTGATCGGTTCTCCTCCGATAGCCGCCACAATGATCTGTTGAGCGGTCTCTACGGAAATATTATATCTTGCTAATTTTTCTCTTCTTAAATTTAGATCTAGGAAATAACCTCCAGCGGTTCTTTCCGCAAATACGCTTCTGACGTTTTTATCCGTTTTTAGAAGTGCTTCTATTTTGATCCCTATGGATTCTATTTCCTCCAGAGAAGAACCTAAAATCTTAATTCCGATCGGTGTCCTCATTCCGGTACTGAGCATATCGATCCGAGTTTTGATCGGCATGGTCCAGGCATTTGTGGCCCCCGGAAATTGCATTTCCTTGTTCATCTTCTCTACTAACTCATCCTTGGTCAGTCTTTCCGATACAAAAGGAAGAAACGGATATTGGAAGATCCTTGGCCAATTGGAATAGAATCTGTCTGCCTTTCTCCATTCATCTTGCGGTTTCAAAAGGATCACAGTTTCCATCATGGAGAATGGTGCGGGATCTGTAGCTGTATCGGAACGTCCCGCTTTTCCAAAAACTCGTTTCACTTCTGGAAAACTTTTCAGTTTTTTATCCATAGCGATCATGAGTTTTTCCGCTTCCGCTACCGATATCCCTGGCAAGGTAGTCGGCATGTATAGAAAGGATTCCTCATATAGCTGGGGCATAAATTCCGAGCCCAAACTAAAATATACAGGAATGGTCAGGATCACCAAAGTGAACGCGGAAGCTATGATCGTTTTCGGTCTATGAAGAACATAACGGCAAGCTGGTTCGTAAAATCTGAATAGGATCTTACTAACCGGATGTTTTTCTTCCGGATAATATTTTCCGACAAACATAGTAGTTGCAATCTTGGAAAGAAGAGCGTTCTTAAATTGGAAAGGCTCCATTCTCGTGAATAACATTCTAACTGCGGGATCCAACGTGATTGCCAAGAATGCAGCAACAGCCATCGCAATATTTTTAGAATAAGCCAACGGACGAAATAATCTTCCTTCTTGGTCTACAAGTGTGAAGATCGGGAAGAAGGCGACAGCGATCACAAGTAGGGAGAAAAATACGGAAGGACCCACTTCGAGTAGTGCTTCCAATCTGACTTTGTGATAATCTCCTATTCTCCCGCCTGATTCCCATTCTTCCAATTTTTTGTATGCGTTTTCTACTTCTACGATCGCCCCATCCACTAATACCCCGATAGAAATTGCCATACCGGCTAAAGACATTATATTGGCGTTTATATCCAGTAGATTCATCGGAATAAACGCGATGATGACCGAGATCGGTATGGTTAGGATCGGAATAATGGCAGAAGGGAAATGCCATAAAAAAATGAGGATCACGATCGAGACAATGATCATCTCTTCGACCAATTTGAATTTCAAATTACTGATTGCGTGTTCAATCAGTTCGGATCGATCATAAGTGGTGATTAGCTCCGCACCTTTCGGTAGATTTTTTTTAATTTCTTCTAACTTTATTTTGACCCTTTCGATAACCGATAATGCGTTTTCTCCATGACGCATGACGATAGTGCCTGCGACTACATCCCCTTCTCCGTTTAGATCCACAATCCCTCTACGAATATCAGGTCCGAATTGGACGGAAGCCACGTTTTTTAGAAGCACCGGAGTTCCGTTTATGTCCGTGGAAAGAGGAATATTTTCTATATCAGTCAAAGAAGAAAGATAACCTCTCCCTCTCACCATATACTCTGCGCCGGAGATTTCCAGTAGGCGTCCTCCGGTTTCCTGGTTACTTTCTCGGACCTTTTGTATAACCGTTTCAAAATCCACATTATATGATCTTAAAGCGTTTGGATGGATCGTGATTTGGTATTGTTTTTTGAAACCTCCGATCCCTGCTACTTCCGAAACTCCAGGAACCGAATTTAATAAATATCGCAGATGAAAATCCTGATACGTCCTTAAATCGACCAAGGAATTGTTTCCCGTTTGGTCTATCAATGCATATTGGTACACCCATCCGACTGCACTTGCGTCCGGACCCAATTCCGTTTTTACGCCTGAAGGAAGTAAAGGTTGTATTCGTGAAAGGTATTCCAAAACCCTGGATCTGGCCCAATAGATATCCGTGCCATCCTGGAAAATCACATAAACATAGGAAAAACCGAAATCCGAAAATCCACGAACCACTTTGATCTTAGGAGCGCCTAAGAGTGACGTGATGATCGGATAAGTGACCTGGTCCTCCATGATATCCGGACTTCTGTCCCAACGAGAATATACGATCACTTGGGTATCGGATAGATCCGGGATCGCATCCAAAGGAATGGTTTTCATAGACACATAAGATGCGATGAGTATCGCAAGGGTGACCAGAAGAACTAAAAACTTATTTTCTGCGGAAAATCGAATGATAGATTGGATCATATAGAGCTTTCCTTAATGAGCGTGAGATTCGGAGCCGAATCTGATTTTCGCTTCCGAATCGATTAGGAAGGTAGACTCAGTCACCACTCTTTGGCCTTCTTGGACGCCGGATAAAATTTCCACCCAGGGTTCTATATTTTTACCTGTTTGGACGGAAACCGCTTGGAATTTATCTGGAGCAGTTTGCACATAAGCGATCTTTTGTTTCCCGGTATCCAAAATCGCAGAAGTCGGAACGGATAAAACTTTCGGAAGTGAAACTTCTATCATTGCATCTCCGAACATCTGCGGTTTTAAAAGTTGGCTTGGATCCGAAACCTCACTGCGAAGCCTAAGAGTGCGATTGTTTTTATCCAAGATTACATCTATACTTTTGATCTTTCCTATAAATTCTTTCTCAGGATATACATCCGTTTTAAATTTGATAGGGAGTCCAACTTTGGCAGTAGTGAAATCGGATTCATAGATCTGAGAATAGATATGTGCCCTACCCGATTTTCCTCCCAAGATCAACTCGGACGGATCTCTAGCACCGGATGTCCAAACTCGGATCTGATCCTGACTTAAGCCCAATTGTTTGAGTCTTAGCTGTAGATTTCGAATGATCTCAGCAGAAAGAAATTCGGAAGAACGAACCGCCTCTTTGTATTCGCTCAGCGCAGAATACAATTCCGGATCATACGCAACGCTAGAATAAGCGCTGATCTTTTTAATCAGGTTCCTTCTACTCGCTAATTCGGTTTTGATCCCGATCGATTGTTGTTTTTCGAAAGAAAGAATTAAATCTTTTGAATTTTTATCGGAAGAAGTTTCGGGCAGATGAGAAGTATGATCTTCTTCTTTAGATCCGGCTACTACCTCCGAAGAAATGTTCGAATTCGAATGATCCTTATGCTCGGATGGATCTTCCTTTTTGACCAGATCCATATTGCAGATAGGACAGGTTCCTGGACGATCCGAAGTATAGTGAGGATGCATCGGACAATAATAGATGTCTTTTTTAGAAGAACAGTTTGCTACCAAAGCTGCTATCATCAGAACGGCTAGAAGTATTCCGATCCGTCCCAACCAAAAAGAATGTTTTGCGAGAAGATCATTTGGCTTCATAGATAATCTCTCCGCATTTTTTCATCTTAGAGTCGTATGGATTTTTGATCTCTTTTCCGGATGCCAACCATTTTTTCTTAAGCATTGGACAATAGAAAACGGAAACGCCGGATTTATCATGATGTCCCACAACGGATTCCAACTCTTTGGATAAACGTTCGAATAGATCTCTTTTTTTGGATAGATCGGTTGTTTTTCCGAGTTCTTCGGCAATCGGTAACGCCTTTCTGAATTTTTCAGAATCCTTCTTATGGTCTGCATCCTCTTTCAAAAGTTTAACTAATGTTCGCACATCCAAATTTCCTGCGGTTTCCGAATAAATGGAAGAATGGATCTTGGCGACTTCTCTTAGGACGAAAGTTTCTTTTCCTTCATGAGCGAAAAGATTACCTGCGATCAGGACGAATATTAGTAATATATAATGTAATTTATTCATTGGGTTGTCCTCAGTTATGTTTGTCATGTTCCGGAGTTTTATTGTCTTTATAGATAAAACTTAAAAGTTTTAAAGTATTGAGAATGGATTCGTTCTTACGTTCTTTCAGATCTTCTAAACGTATTTTTGCATTTAGTATTTCCGTTTGGGCAAGAAGAGTGTCCTGCAAGTTGACTTTTCCGGAAGTATATTGGAAGGAGCCGGCCCTTGCGGATTTTTCCAATTCAGGGATGAGTCTTTTTTCTACCAACCGTATTTGGTCGGAAACACCTTTGATATAGGCGAGATTCCGATTTAATTCCGACATCATTTGGACCCTTGTTTTTTCGACGGAGTCTTTTCCTACTTCTGCAAGATGTTCCGTCTCTCCCGTTATGGAATTCCATTTGAGAGCCGACCAAACCGGAACTCTCATATTCACTCCAAAACTGAAAAGATCTCCCCTATATTCCGTGGTGTCCATAAGCCCATAATTTAAGGGACCTTGGTCCAAAGCGAAAGTTTGGGATCTACGTTTCATATAGGAAAAAAAGACTTCGGTTTGAGGTGCCAGAGAATACTTGGTTAGTTTTGCCTGCTCCTTTAATCGTTTTTCTTCTTCCATTTGTATTTTATATTCCGGCGAATCCTCGATCAATGAAGTTTGTGCAGCGACTAAGGCTAAGAGCTCCTCATTTTTATTTTCTAAAAAAGAATCCAGATCTATTGAATATAGATCGGAGAAGGTAATCTTGTTGGAGATCTGATAATACTCGAGTTGAGACTTCAGATCTTTCAATTGAGTCGAGTATTCCGTTTCTTTTTCGATCGCTTCCGTTTTTGCAACCGTCGCCTTTAATACGCCGGATAAAGTGTTCTCACCGTATGAATATGAACTTTCACTAATGGACTTTTGAGCGCCAAGGAGAGTTAATATTCTCTCATTGATCACCTTCTTCTTTTCAGAATATTTGTATTTGTTTAATCGAACAAAAAAATCCCCTAAGATCCTATTTACACCTGCTATATAAGCAAAGTTGGACTCGGTTTGCATGAGTTTGGAGATCTTTTTTTCGGTGCTCAATTTTCCCGGGAAAGGAAACTCTTGGGACACGGACAATTCTATCCCTGTCATTGTAGGAGTGTCCAATGCCCGATCGGAGGTAGAGTATCCTCCTCGGGTGGGATAATTTCGGAAAGCAACTCCTATTTTAGGATCCGGTAATATTCCTGTACCTTCCGAATGGGATTTGTGGGCCTGCGAAAGTCCGGCCAAAGACTTGGATTCAGGATGTTCCTTTACTAAAACATCCAAGATCTCTTCTAAGTTCTTTTTGTCCGCGTATAATGCGGATGAAAATAATGTATAAATTAATATTAAGACAATAAGTCTTGCGTTCATATTTCCTCCTAAAGATTAAATGAGAGAAAATATGGATTAGATCAGGAAAACTTGGAGAGTGCTTAAACTAAGAGAATTTGAGGACGGGATCGGAATATAAGAATCGTTTAAAATGACGTTTTCTAATACGATCTGAGGAGAATTCAGTTCTGAAATAAACAAAAAGATCAGAACCTTATGTAATCCCAACTTTTCCCAATCCAAAAGTTTGGAAAGATCCAGAGATACGAGGCTACTCTCTTTAGGACAACATTCGTTGGTGGAGGATTCGCTCTTTTTTTCCGGCTTTTCTGATCGATGGCAGGGAGGAGTTTGAGAAGTCTGCTTTTGTTCTGCAAGATTGGACATGCTCACCGGACAATTTCCGGTTAGGCTATAAATGGATACGCAGGCGATTTGGAGAAAAAATCCAAGCGCGAGTATAAAGCCGATCGCCTTTTTAGATCCCAAACTCATAAGCCTTTTCTATCTGACTCTAGATTTTCAAGAAAAGTCAAGAAAAAAAGAAAGAGGATATATTTCTTCATAGAACCGACGGATACAGGCGATCGTATAAGATTATTATTGGAATTCCCAAAAAACAAATTTACGGCTTCTGGAAAAAAGGATTACTCAAAATGACCGCCGTTGGATAAACCACCTGGACTCTTACATATAGATCCGTAGGTTTTAATCTATAAGAACCTTTGTTCTGATAGGAAGTATGAGATAGAATTTCAGAATTTTGGCCGATAAAGTCAACGCTGATCGGAGTATCCTCGAAATCGAAATGGATCTCATTTTCCGAATTTAATCCTATGGGTCCTAATTTAGGTTCTTCTAAACTTCTTTCCATTTTGCGAACACAAAGATAGTTTCCTTCTTTCAAGGATCTAAGGACTTCCCTTTCATCTAGACTGTCGGTATTCACAAGAAGATATCTCATCAAAGATTCTCCTTCCTGTTTGTAAATTTCGGAACTTAGGTCTCTCCAATTCGGGATCCCGGAAGTCCTGACTCTTAAATATTCTTCTCTGGGAAGGTAATGTAGATCATCGGATGCCATACAGAAAGAAGGACGTTTCTCGCTTAATAGTTTGTCCCAAAATTTAGGAATATCACCGAATGGGCTCATTACTTCTAATGCATCGTATTCTTTCAGCTGGGAAAGTAGTCGTAAGGGAAAAGATTCATTCAAAAGTGGATGATTGATCACTACGAAGCCGTCTTTGGATCGTAATTTATCGATCACCCACTGTAAATTTTCAGGATCCGCATAGAGAGGAAATAGATCGTAACTCGCTTCTTCCAAACCTAAGACGCTCATATGTCTTTTTCTAAGATTCGTTCCCCATTCGAATCCTTTGATCTGAGCAAGTTTCGGAGAATCCGGACTAGTGATCCTTTCGTAATCGGTGAAGCCTAAAATTTTATATCCGTTTGCCGCATAAATAGTCTCAATCTCTTCCGGGGTGTTCCTACCGGGAGTAAACCAAGTACGGTTGGTATGTAAATGAATCCCCGTCTTTTGGAGTTTGAGTGTGGTATTTCTTTTATAAGGATTGGAATATTTTTCCCAATCAATCGATGACCTAAAAGTATCCGCTCTGAAAATCGCCCAAGTGAACAGATTTCCGAGTAAAAGTATTCCTAAAAAGATAGAAACTAAGAAGAATAGTGTACTTCTTTTCATTCTATCGCTAGTACAAAATTTCGGGGTTTAACCGAAAACTAGAATTCGTTGTTTAGAATGTTACAACTTGTATACGATTTCGAATGAGGGATCTTGTAGATTCACTGATCTGTAACAGAGAAGATCCGAATTCTGGATGATTCTTCGGCCCTTCTTGGACGAACTCTAATTTAGAATGAAACCGATCCCGCTTGTTTTGGTTCTCCCGGCATATAACGAAGAGTTAACGATTGAAAAAACAATCTTGGAATTTTATAAAGAGATCCCAAACGCATATTTTGTGATCGTTGATAACAATTCCAAGGACAGAACTTCTGAGATCTCGAAAAACGTCCTAGCAGAACATACGATCTCCGGAGAGGTGATCTTTGAACCGAGGCAAGGAAAAGCAAATGCGATCCGATCTGCATTTACTAAGATAGATGCGGAAATATATATCATGTGCGATGCGGATCTGACCTACCCCGCTTTCAAGATACACACTATGATCCAAGCTCTAAAGGATAAAGATTTAGATATGGTGGTGGGGGATCGTTTGAGCGAGGGAGATTATGGAAGGGAGAATAAAAGAAGATTCCATTCCACAGGGAATAAACTTGTTCTTACTTTGATCAATTTTCTATTCGCCGCCAAGCTAAAAGATCCGATGAGCGGATATAGAGTATTTTCTCGAAAGTTCATAAAAAACTATCCGGTGCTTACGTCCGGCTTTGAGATAGAGATAGAAATGACCTTACATGCATTGGATAAAAGATTCAGATTGGAAGAGATCTCTGTTCCTTACAAAGATAGACCAGCCGGAAGTTTTTCCAAATTGAATACCATCCGAGACGGTTACAAAGTCGTTCAAAACATATTATGGATCTTTAAAGATTATAAACCGATGCATTTTTTCGGATTTTTTTCCGTCCTTTCAGCGGCTTTGTCTATAGCTGCCGGTATTCCGCCCGTAATAGATTATATCGAATATAAATATGTATATCATGTTCCTTTAGCAATTTTAGCCACTGGATTGATGCTGTTTTCCTGGATCCAAATTTCGATCGGACTTATTCTGCATACGGTTTCTAAAATCCAAAGAACCAATTTTGAATTAAGATTAATTCAATACGGAATGGAAGTTCCGATCTGGAAGCAAATAACTTCGACTACTCCCGCGGCAGCGATGCGTAGATCTTTAGTCCGGGCAGAGCCCGGATGAGCGCGAATGCGCGAAATCGAAGCAGCGCGATCCGAGCGATAGCGAGTGAGCCGCCCAAATCATTCACTCTTGTTGGAATTCCTACAGCAATTGTTCGCCCCCGCCCGAATTTTGGGTGGAGGGGTGTGGCCCGTGGGCGAGAGTCGGCATTCATAAATCACAAAAAAGGTATTCTTTCAATCCAAATTCTGCTTTATAAAAATGGAATGGAGATTCCGGATTCCACTTTTAAGTTCTGAATCTATCGTTTCCTTCTTGTTTTCCTATTTCCTCTACTTCGGAGAAGTATCCAGAAGAATTACCCCGTTTTCAGAAGAAACTTCCTGAAACGTTCTTTGCGGATAGGTTAAGACTAACTCCAATAAGCTGTTTTTATTGGATATGACGGAAAGTCTTTCTTTAGACTGTAAAAGGGATGTTTCGTCTTTGAATTTATAACTTCCGATTATATGGATCTTCTTGTCTCGATAGAACATTGGATAGAAGGATAAATATTTATAATATACGATTTTATTTTCAAACTTTGCGGCCTTATCGAAAAGACGAAGATTTCCATCTTGCAAAAAAGAAATGATCTTAGGAGTGATCGTAAATGATAGAACTCCTACAAAGATCAACATGGATGCCCAGGTTGAAACTAGGAAAAAATCTTTTCCTTCTTCGGTCCCCTTTTTGAAAAATTGCAAACTTATAAATCCGACCAAAATTCCTAAAAGAAGAAGTATCCCAGGTAACGAATCCGAGAGGGAGAAGGATGGCAATTGCTCCTTCCCAAGTCCTAGTGAATGAATGGAATATTCTAAAATAAACGGCAAAAGCAGGAAGATCGCTCCAATGACAAAACCTAATCCTAAAAAAGAAGATGAGAATATATTGGATTTTAACACTTCCGGCTTTTCTAAGAGTAAGTAGGACCCAAAAAAGGATAACGGGAAATAGATAGAAGAAGAATAATGAGGCAATTTGGTTTGAACGATAGAAAAGATGAGTAGAACAATCCCCAACCAAAGCAGAAAGTAGCGGGAGATCCTGGAAATTTTAGGAGCAGTAAACCTTCTCCAGTTCTTAATAATCGGAAATAGAAGCGCTGTCCACGGAAAGAATCCGAGAAACATTACGATAAAATGATAGAACCAAGGTCCAGTATGTGATTCTAAGGATTTAGTCAAAAGTTTTTTCTGAAAATCGAAGAACTGTGTTAAGAACTCGTTTCCATACAGTATAAAATTTGTGAGATAATAGGTACTTAATACGAAGATCGAAACGATCGCAAATAGGATCAAATCCAAGATCCTGATCCTAAAGTTTCTTTCAAAAACCCTATTTACCCCAAAAATAAAAAGCGGGATTGCTAAACCTAAAGGACCCTTTGTTAAAACGGCAATTCCACCAAAGAAAGCAGCGGAGAAGATCCAGATCGCCCTAGAACGAAAGTCTCCCTTCTCCTTTGTTTCATATAAATACAAAGAAAGGACGGATGCGAAGATGAATGTATTGAATAGATGGTCTATATATGCGGTTCTGGAAAGTAAAAGTGGTAAAAAGGAAGCGGAATATAAAAACGCCCACAGGAAACCGAATTTTTTAGAATGTAAGATTGTTCCGAATCGAACTAAGATCCAAAAGGATAAGATCCCGCTAAAAACGGACGGAAGCCTTGTGGAAAATTCGGAGAGTCCGAAAACTTTGTAAAAAAGATTTGCGAGCCAAAAGTAAAATGGAGGTTTTTCACTGAACGGTTGCCCGTTGATTTGGATCCTAAAATATTCTCCGGTTTCCAACATGGATTTGGAAGCCGCACCGTAAATATTCTCGTCCCAATCGATGAGAGAGAAACTTCCTAAACCGAAAAGTAATAAGCCCAGATACACAGGAATTGTCAGAGGTAAAAACCAATTTCGCAGCAACAAACGAATCTTCCTTGGAAAGAATCACTTTCCAATTCCAAAAAAAGAAACAAATACAGCTCTGCATTCTAAAACTAAAATTTAGAATTGGTGTTCGGTTACAAATCGGATAAAAATTAGGATTTGGTACGAAGCTTGCGGGTTAAAATTACATTTCAATCTATATGTTTCGCGAGAACGATATGAATTTTGCGTTTTACTTGTAACTCCGGTAAATGATCTAACGATCTTTATTTATAAAAAAAAGGATGAAGACAAAAAAAAAGCCTAACTTTCGCTTACGAGAAGTTAGGCTTCAGAGTCGTACGGCGATTTATAATAAATATAAATCCGTGGTCCCGTCGAAAGAACCAACATTAGCTTAGAGCCAGCTCCCCTGCCGGAATACTACTTAAGTCAAACCGGCAAGTTAGCTACCTGAATTACTTCAGTAGCTGGAGCACGGTTTGCGGTTTCATGTTCGCCTGAGCGAGCATCGCAGTGGCAGCTTGAGTCAGAATTTGATATCTGGTAAAGCTGGTCATTTGCTCAGCCATATCAGTATCACGAATTCTTGATTCAGCCGCTTGGATATTCTCGTAAGCGTTCATTAAACCCTTAGCAGCATGTTCCAGACGGTTGTAATAAGCTCCCAAGTCGGCTCTTTGTTTAGAAATTAATCTAAGAGCGTCGTCAGCAAGACCGATTACGGAGTTCGCTTTTCCCGCCGTAGAAAGAGAGATGAAAGTCAGAACGGTCGGGTTTCTTAATCCCAGAGCCGCAGTGTTCATCGTTTCGATATACACTCTTTCTCTTTGGTGCATGTTAGCACCCATGTGGAACCACATACTTGCGGTCGGGTTCAAACGAGCGAAAGCTCCCGTAAGGAGTTTCATTTTGTTGAACTCGGCCTGAGAAGCAATCCTGTCGATCTCGTCGACCAACTGAGATACTTCTACTTGTATTTGTTGACGGTCTTCTTCGGTGTAGATACCGTTCGCTGCTTGTACTGCAAGCACGCGGATCCTTTGAACAACTTCATGGGTTTCTTGCAGATACCCTTCCGCTGTTTGGATCAAAGACATACCGTCTTCAGTGTTTTGTTCCGCCCTGCGTAAACCTCCGACCTGTGTTCTCATTTTTTCAGACACAGCCAAACCGGATGCATCATCACCTGCACGGTTGATTCTCATACCGGAAGACAACTTTTCGATGTCTTTGTTCATGCTTTCGCTATTGAACTTCAAAGTTCTATGAGCGAAGATGGCACTGATATTGTGGTTAATAATCATTCGGTTCCTCCTTGAATCCGAATCTCTCCGAAAAGAGAATTTGATTTTCCTAGAGGTCTTCCTTGACCTCTTCCCCTTGAAAATCGGGAAGATTTGGGAATTGGAAGAGATACTTTTTTCTGCCAAAGTTGGATAAAAGATACCTTCCTTTTGTAAGTGTATATGTCGCCTTTTGCATCTCTATTGCGGATACCGGCACGAAAATGCTTGCCTCCGACGGGACCAGGCAACAGCCTGAAAGTAGATGCTCGAAAAAATCTATCTCGCGAATCCCCGCGGTTTCTGTGCCGGAGTTAAGTACGCAATTTCTTATGTGGAACAGGTCCAATCCAATTCCAAGGAACAGATCTATGTCCGCAAAGAGATCGTCCATAACCGAAGAGTCGTGGAAGATATGAAAAAAAGAGGGATCAAATTTATTAACGAACTGGGGGAAGCACCGGACGGCTCCACAGTGGTTTTCTCCGCTCATGGAGTTTCTCCAGAAGTGGTAGAAGAAGCGAAGCGTAGAGGAATGAAGATTGGGGACGCCACCTGCCCCCTGGTGACTAGAGTTCACAGAAAAGCACGTAGATATAAGGATTCTCACCAGATCATTTATATAGGCCACCAGGGTCATGACGAAGCAATAGGAACTATGGGAGAAGCCAGGATGTTCTTAGTGGAATCCCCGGAAGATGTCCAAAAACTAGTCGGAAAATTGGACACAAGCAAACCGATTACGTATCTGATGCAGACTACTTTGTCCGTAGCGGATACAAAATTGGTAGTGGAAAAGATTGCGGAATTATTCCCAAGTGTTGAGCATCCAGCGAAAGACGATATCTGCTACGCTACTACGGAAAGGCAAGAAGCTGTTTCTTCTATGATGGAAACGATAGACGCAATGATGGTGATCGGGGCCGATAATAGTTCCAACTCACTTAGGCTCCTACAATTGGCCAAAAAATCCAAACCTTCCTCTTTCAAGGTCAGTTCTTTAGAAGAATTAAATAAGGATTATATAGCCGACTCCGGGATCAAGATCCTGGGGATCACAGCGGGAGCTTCTACTCCCCAGATCTTAGTGGATGAGATCATTTCCAAGCTCATACAATTCTATCCGGAAGCTGTTCTGGATCTTTTCCCCGGTTCGAGGGAGGACTCCATGAGCTTTAAATTGCCTGCAAATCTCCTCATGTAGTCACTTCGACATTTAAGTTATGTCTCGGATCTCGCAAAAATGAACGATTTACATCAGAGTAAGTCATTTTTGTGGAATTTTCTCCTAAAATGGTTGAATTAAGTTTATTTTCGCGTAAATTTTCTGGCCTATATGGTTGGGGAAGAGCTGCAGTTCGATATAGAAACCGAACTATTTCAAATTATTGTTTCCCAAACTTCCGACGCAATTCTTGTTACAGACGCCGTTCTAAATGAGAACGGACCTTCTATCGTTTTTGCAAATCCCGCATTCTGTGAATTAACCGGATATAACCCGGAAGAGCTGATTGGCAGATCTCCAAAAATTTTGTTCGGTAAAGAAACGGACAAAAGAATATTACAAAATCTTAAAGATTGCTTATTGCGGGGAGATTCCTATTCTTCCTCTACAATTAACTACAAAAAGGACGGCACTAAATATTATTCCGAATGGAAAGTTTCTCCCGTAAAAGATCAGAACGGTAATATTACAAATTTATTATCTATTCAGCGAGATAGCAGTGAAAAAATCATCCGAGAGGAATTCGCGGCCAAAAGACTAAGATCCGAAATGGGCCTTACGGCGGCTTCTCAGATCTTACTGAATACGACCCATGAAAGTTTTACGATAGAAAGAGCGATCGAACATTTTTTGGTATTGGTGGAAGCCGAAAGGATCTACTTATATAAAAAAACAGCTAATCCGGACGTGTTAGCATTACAAGCGGAGATCAAAAGCCCCTACTCCAGCGCGACTCTTGCTGAAACTCATCCCGAAATTTCACTCTCCACCAAATTTGCCGGATGGAAACAATACCTACTTAAAAATGATATAGTGGAGTTTCGGACTTCAGATCTTTCCGGATCGGAAATGGCCTTTTGTCAGGGAAGGAGAACGGATACAATTTTTCTCTTTCCGATACGAATGTCCGGAGACTGGTTCGGATTTTTGGGAATGGAATTCTTCCAACATGAATCCGGTCCGGAAGAACAATTTACATTTCGCACTTTCGCAGATCTGATCGGATTTTATTTAGAAAGAAAATCCATATTAGAGGAATTGAAGCTCCATAAGGAAAATTTAGAAGAAACTGTTATCAAAAGAACCAAAGAACTTTCCGTCCAAAAGGAAAAGGCGGAAGCGGCAAGCACGGCTAAAAGCGATTTTCTTGCGAACATGAGCCACGAACTCCGTACTCCTTTGAACGCGATCATCGGGCTTTCTAAGCTGATCAAGATACAGGACGAAAATTCCAACGATAAAAGATACTTGGATCTCATCCATAAATCAGGATTACATTTATTAGGTTTAATTAATGATATTCTTGAACTTTCAAAACTGAATGCAGGAAAGTCCTCATTCTATTTTTCAGAATTGGATTTTAGAAAGGAATTGGAACAAGTCGTAGAATTTTTAGAGCCGGAACTTCTAAGAAAGCATATCCACCTAGTCTGGAATGATCCGGAAGATATTTCTTTTATGATCTGGGGAGATCCCAAGCGGATCCGTCAGATATTTTTGAACCTAGTTGGGAACGCTGTCAAATTTACCGCTGAGCAAGGTTCAATCTATCTTTCTACACATACGGAAGGAAAAGATTGGGTAGTGGAGATTACGGATACGGGGATCGGAATTCCGGAATCGGAACAGAAAAAAATTTTCGATACGTTCTACCAGGTTCGAAATTCCGGATCCAGGGAGACGGAAGGAACAGGGCTTGGCCTTTCTATCGTTCAAAAATTAGTAGAGGCGCACGGGGGAAGTATTCGGGTAAAAAGCCAGCATGGGACCGGGACCACTTTTTATCTAAACCTTCCCAGGCTGGAACAAACTTCTAAAGAATCCAAGCCGAGAAAAAATTTTGCGGGAGCCTATCCTGATAAATTAAAAAATTTCTGCTTTATCCAATTGGAATTATCCAATCAGAAGAACGCAGAACTACTCACTCATTTTTTTAAGAAACAAAACCAACCGTTACTCCGGGAACTTAGAAAGGACAAAAAAATCGTTTTATTCCAAGATTCTAATTCTTCCGTAAAGGATAGAATATCGGAAATTTGGAAAACAGTTTTTATTCTCCCCGAAGAAATGCAGGATTTTGAAAAAAAATTTTCCAAGGAGAATTACGACTTCGTTCTCTCCCAACCTATTTCCTTGGATGAATTAAAATTAGTATTAGAAGAATTGGCGGAGCAGATCAATGACTAACGCAACAAGTTCCGTAATTAAAAGTAAGCAGGAGAGAAAGAGTGTAGTACGAGATCCTATACTTCTAGTTGAGGACAAGTTAGAGAATACTCTCATGCTTGAAGCTCTTTGCGATGAGTTCGGGATCCAGTATCACTCCGCTACCAACGGAGAAGAGGCCTTGGAGATGGCCAAGGCCAATAAATATTCTTTTTATATAGTGGACCTTATGATGCCTGTGATGGATGGGCCCACTTTCATCCAAAGACTAAAGGAATTCCAACCCGATGCCACTGTACTGGTACAAACAGCACTCGATTCAACGGATACGGTGATCGAAGTGATGAAACTCGGAGTATTCGATTATATAATCAAACCTATCCTTCCGGATCAATTTCATAAGGCTTTAAATAAGGCAGTAGACTATCGTTTTCTGAAGGCTAGCGAAGCCGCGATCATAGAAGCGGAAAGTCTGAAACTTAGGAACCAGTTGGAATGGTTGACTTATAAGGAAACTAGAAGAAAAGCCGGAGACGAATCCTGGGAAAAATCCTCCATTCATTCCTTGCAGACATCCCTATCCCAAGGTTCCGGGATCGGAGCGATTATTAGTTTATTGGATATGATCAAGACCGAAATGAAAGAGGAAGGTGAAAATTATCTAATTAATAAAAATATGATGAATATGGTGATGGAAAATCAGGAAATCACCAAAAATTTATTAAAAGGACTCACTCAGTTATTAGAAATTATCAATCGGAATCTTGATAAGAAAAAGATCAAGGCATCCGAACTAGTGGATAGAATAAAACATTCCGGCGAGTTCATCCAACCTTATTTGGAAAAAAAAGGACTCAGACTTGCTCTACCCATTTTAAAAAAGGAAGTCGAGTTGGAAATAGAGATCGATCTATTCCTATTAGCCTTAGAGGAAGTGATCTTAAACGCTTATAAGTATTGTGCTCCAAAAACTTCTTTAGAGGTGTTCACGAGCATCAATCAAGGATATTTCTGCGTCGTTGTAAAGAATATAGTGGATGAAAAACCTTACGGAGGTGTGGACGAAAAATATGAGAACCTGGTTTTACAACCGTTCTTCCGAATTCATCCTCCCGTAGAAAGTGTTTCCCATTTGGAAAGGTTCGGTCTAGGTCTGGGGCTAACTGCGGTAGATCAAATCCTCAGAAAACATAACGGTCTATTTTTTATTCATAATGCAAAAGACCACACCGGAGAACAGGTAAGGTTATGTGTAATGAGTGAACTATTATTACCCATTCAATGAAAATGATAAGAAGGAGAATATGAAAAAAATCTTAATCGTTGATGATTCGGCCGTATTCCGAAAGATACTTACCCTCCATCTTTCTCAGGCTTCCTTTTCCGTTATTGAAGCGGAAGACGGATTACAAGGTCTTGAAAAGTTGAAAGAAGGCAAAGTGGATCTCGTAGTTAGCGATATGAATATGCCTAATATGAACGGTATATCGTTTGTAAAGGCGATCAAGGAAGACTCAAACCATAAATTTGTTCCGATCATCATGCTGACCACCGAATCACAAGATGAGCTGAAAAATGAAGGTTTAAAAGCCGGTGCAAAAGCTTGGCTTACTAAACCTTTTTCTCCCGAAGAACTTTTAAAAACCATACAGGTTTTACTCGTATAATCACGGGAAAATGTTATGTCTTTGGAAATAAAAGTATCAGAACTCGGCCAAAAAAACTCCAGACCAATCTTTCATTTGGAACTTTCAGGAGAGGCTTCTATTTATTTTGTATTAGATTGGAAATCCAAAATACAATCTCTTTTGGATAAAAATCCGATCCGGATCGAGATCGATACTTCTTCTTTGGAAAAGGTAGACTCCAGTTTTGTTCAATCTTTAATTTTGCTAAAAAAGGATTCCCTGGATAGATCTTGGGATCTCGCCATATTAAATCATCCGAAGTGTCTATTAGAATTTTATGATCTATACGGTTTGATCGGCTTCTTTCAGGATCGTATAAGAATATCCAAAAAAGATTCTTCTGAATTTAAGTTCTCTTACGGATTGGAGAAAGTGTGATGGACCTTTCCGAAATCAAAGAAGCATTTATACAGGAATCTCTCGAATTATTATCCGGAGCCGAATTGTTTCTTTTGCGTATGGAAAAAGGAGATTTCGACGAAGAAGCAATTCATTCTATGTTCCGGTCTGTCCATACCGTAAAAGGAACCGCTGGAATGTTCGGATATGAATCCATAGAAGAATGTTCTCATGAGTTGGAAACTCTATTAGATCTTGCCAGGTCGGGAAAAACCGAATTAGACCCGACTAAGATAGATTTTTTGTTAAGGGCAATAGATCATTTAAAACGAATTGTAGGAGATCCAACCCCGGGTAATAATTTACCTCCTGAATTGGATGCGGAACAGATAAAAATTCTAAGAGAAGCTCAAGGATTTACGGGAAAAAACTCAGACAAAAAGAAAACAAACGATCCGGTAGAACATCCAACTGGAGAGAATTCGGAGAAAAAAGGAGCGGTTAACTCTTACTGGCAAGTCACATTTTTTCCAGGTGCAAATATCTTTAAAGACGGAATGGATCCGTTCTCTTTTTTGAAATACCTGAGAAAGATCGGTGAGATCAAAAACTTATACGTTTATAAGACAAAACTGCCGGATTGGAATAGTTGGGATCCTGAAAATTGTTACATAGGTTACGAGGTTCAGCTTGATTCTAACTCAGAGCGGAAGGATCTGGAATCGATTTTTTCTTTCGTAAAGGATTCTTCCTTTTTAAAGATTGTATCTCCGCATTCTTCGGAAGAGATATTTTATTCGATCGCAAACGAGATACCTTGCAAAAAAGAAGAATATTTTAAGGCATTGGAATTACAAGGGCTTCACATCCAAGCGCCAATTTCCGTACATTCTTCGGAAATTCCGAAAGAACAAACTTCTTCTAAAAAGTCGGAAGGTGAAAAATCACAAACTACGCAGATCGTTCCTAAGCTGATCCGTATCGACTCCGCGAAAGTGGACCAATTAGTAAACCTTGTCGGAGAATTGATCATCTCCGAGGCAAGCCTTGGTCGTTTACTTGCTGAAAAAGAAGACTCAGACTTAAACGAATCGGCTGAATTATTATCCAGGCTTGTGGGAGAGATCCGAGAAACAGCGATGGCACTTCGGATGGTTCCTATCGGCGAACTTTTTGAAAAATATCGAAGGACCGTTAGAGATATTTCTTTGGAGCTCGGAAAGGAAGTCGACTTCGAAATTTTAGGCGGAGAAACGGAACTCGACAGGTCCGTGATCGAAAAAATAAACGATCCGATCGTTCATATATTGAGGAACGCATTGGACCATGGAATAGAACCCAGCCAAGAGAGAACGAATCTAGGAAAGTCAAAAAGAGGAAAATTAAAGATACAAGCCTCCCACTCGACAGGAAGTATTTCGATAGAGATCTCGGATGACGGAAAAGGGATCAACCATGAAAAAATCAGAGAGAAAGCGATCGAAAAAGGTTTAATAGAATCAACCCAAGTATTAAACGAACAAGAAATTTTTAATTTAATCTTCCAGCCCGGATTTTCAACGGCGGAATCCGTTACTAGCCTTTCAGGCAGAGGTGTTGGAATGGATGTGGTACTTAGAAATATCGAATCCTTAAGAGGATCCGTGAACGTACAGTCGGAATTCGGAAAAGGTTGTGTATTCTCCATTCGTCTTCCGCTTACACTTGCGATCATCGATGGGTTCTTAGTCAGATCTTGTGATTCATATTTTGTAGTACCGATGGATTGGGTAAGAGAGACCATGGAGTCGGAGCTCCTACTTCTTCCTGACGAGATTTCAGGTTCTATTAATTTAAGAGGGGAAGTTCTCCCTATTCTACATTTGGGAAGATTTTTAGGACTCCCCGATCCGGATGAAGGAAGAAAAAACGTACTCATTCTCGAACATGACGGCAGGAATTTCGGGATACTAGTCAATGACTTACTTGGTGAAATTCAATCCGTAATCAAACCTTTGAATGAAATTTTCAAAGGGATCCAATGTATCAGCGGAACATCCGTTTTAGGGACCGGAAAGATCGCGTTCATTCTGGACGTACCTGGTCTTCATTCCCTTTTAAAAATCCAAAGAACTAATCTAAGAGATAGAACATTCGCACGTTGAAAAAACTGCGATCGATAAGGAAATAATTAATTTATAGCGTGGGTAAATCGTATGGAACAGGGTAAATTAAAACTAAGTGTGCTTGTTTGGTCTTTGCTGTTGGGAATATTTCTCACATTCGGATCATCCGGTTGGAGTTATTTATATGATCACGGTTTTGAAACGGGATCTTCGAATAAAATTTCGGTATCTTCCGAAACAATACACTCGGAATTAAAGGATTATCAATCAGGTCTATATTCTCTATTTCTCCCCGACCAAACTAGAGAATCCCTTTTTTTTAAATTAGAAAATCTGAAATCGATCCAAGCAACGATCTTGTCGGATATAAATGAATATTCATCGGGTACGACGGATCCGAAAGACCTGCAACAATTCCAGAAGGATCTCGAGTCCCTTCAGGAAAGTATCCTAACTGCAAAAGGGATTTTAGGGATCCAGGCAAAGGATACTAAAGAGATGTTTTTAAACCAGATTACGGATAATTCCCTGCCTAAATTCGAAAAGTTGAAATCCGATTGGGAAAAATTTTCAGTCTCCGTTCCTACCCCTGTTCGGCAAGAAGGCCCCTTCTATTTTCATTTCCTGTTCGCAATATTCGGGACCCTTCTGCTACCTGCACTGGTGATTTACCTAAAACCTTTCTCTTCCGGAACTATTATTTCCAACGGTAAGTCCGACTCGGAAGAATTCATTCGAATCAGGACAGCTTTGGACAATGTGACTACAAATATCATGATGGCCGACCAAAACTTAAAGGTCACATACATGAATAAGTCCATACGAAAGATGTTCGGAAATGCGGAAGATGATATCAAAAAACAACTTAGCCAGTTCCGATTGGAATCTTTGATGGGTTCTAATATTGATAGCTACCATAAAAACCCCGCTCACCAAAGAAACATCTTAAAGGATCTGAACCAAACATTCCGTTCCAGTATCGAGATCGGAGGGAGAAGTTTTGATCTTATAGCAAATCCGATCCTGACCGAATCCGGGGATAGACTGGGAGCGGTTGTGGAATGGGCGGACGTAACGGAACAGAAAAAATTGTTGGAAGTCCGACGCCAGGAAAATGAAGAACTGACCCGTATCAAAGTGGCATTAGATAATACCAGTACGAACATCATGATCGCGGATACCCATCTGAATATAAAATATATGAATAAAGCGATAATGAAAATGTTTGAAATAGGTGAAACCGATATTAGAAAACAACTCAACAATTTCCATCTGAATAAACTTCTCGGATCGAATATAGATTCTTATCACAAAAATCCATCGCATCAAAGAGGAATACTTGCTTCCTTTACGAATACTTTCAAATCCAGCATAGAAATTGGAGGAAGGACATTCGATCTCATTGCAAACCCTATTCTTACTGAAAACGGAGATAGATTAGGAGCCGTGGTGGAATGGTCGGATGTAACCGAGCAGAAAAAGTTGACCGCAGCTAGGAAACTAGAAAATGACGAGCTTACTCGGATCAAGGTAGCATTGGACAACGCTTCCACGAATGTGATGATCGCGGATAACGAATTTAACATCAAGTATATGAATAAGGCAGTATATAAGATGTTCCAAAATAGCGAGGGGGATATTAGAAAACAATTAAGCGCATTTAACTTGCAAAGTTTGCTTGGAACTAATATCGATACTTTCCATAAAAACCCTGCTCATCAAAGAAACCTGCTCGCGAATTTGAATAGCACGTATGAGTCTTCCATAACCATCGGAGGAAGGTCATTCAATCTGATCGCAAATCCTATTTTAAGTTCCGAAGGACAAAGATTGGGAGCTGTGGTGGAATGGTACGATGTCACTGCGGAGCTTGCGGTCCAAAAAGAAATAGAGGAGATCGTAGGTGCCGCCGCAAAAGGAGATTTTAAAACTAGAGTAAAATTAGAAGGTAAAGAAGGATTCTTTAGGACCTTGGGGGAAGGGATTAATTCATTCTTACAGGTCAGCGAGACCGGACTTAATGAAGTGGTAGAAGCTTTGGGAAGATTGGCCAACGGAGATCTGACTTCCAAAATAGAGAACGAATACTACGGAACTTTCGGCAAACTAAAAGAATACGGAAATACTACCGTGGATAAATTGAACGAGATCATGGGCGATATCGTTATGAAAGCCGGAAGTTTAGTCGGTTCTGCTACGGAGGTTTCATCCACAGCGAATTCTCTTAGCCAAGGAGCTTCCGAACAAGCCGCCTCCGTCGAAGAAACAACATCTTCGTTGGAAGAAATGACAGCTTCTATCGACCAAAATGCGAGTAATTCCAAACAAACGGAACAGATTGCTAGTCAATCTTCTAAGGATGCGGAAGAAGGTGGAAAATCAGTAACGGAAACTGTGACTGCAATGAAACAGATCGCTGAGAAAATTTCCATCATTGAGGATATTGCGTACCAGACAAATCTACTCGCATTGAACGCCGCTATCGAAGCTGCGAGAGCGGGCGAACACGGACGAGGATTTGCAGTCGTTGCTTCGGAGGTTAGAAAATTAGCGGAAAGAAGCCAAAAATCGGCAAATGAGATCTCTAGTCTTGCGGTCTCGTCGGTAGCAATCGCCGAAAAAGCGGGAAAACTCATAAGTGAGATTGTTCCGAATATTAGGAAAACGGCAGACTTGGTGCAAGAGATCACGGCTTCCAGCGAAGAACAGGCTTCCGGAGTGGTCGAGATCAATAAAGCAATGGGTCAATTGGATCAAGTTTCTCAACAAAATGCTTCCGCATCGGAAGAGTTAGCCGCCATTGCGGAAGAAATGAATAGTCAGGCTGAATCCTTGAGGGAGTCCGTATTATTCTTCCGATTGAACAAGGAATCGTTAGGAAAGGAGACTGCTGGAAACGGTGCCAAGAGTATTGCGGCCGTGAGGACTGTAAGTATCCCTGATAAGCCTAAGTTTGAGAAATATTGAGGTAGTAACGCTTGAGCACTTTCGAAGATAACCAGTATTTGACCTTTAAGATCGGAGAAGAAACTTTCGGAATAGGGCTTTTGAACGTAAAAGAGATCCTAGAATACACTCATGTGACCACCGTTCCTATGATGCCTACTTTTATACCGGGGGTAATCAATCTAAGAGGAAATGTGGTCCCTGTTTTGGATGTATGCGATAAGTTTTTCAGGAAAAAACATTCTCCGGACAAAAGGACCTGTATCGTGATCGTGGAAGTTCCTGAATCGATAAACGGAGCCGGTATGGATATAGGTCTAATCGTCGAATCCGTTTACGAAGTATTGGGGATACCTTCCAACGAAATCGAACCGCCTCCCACGTTCGGCTCCAGGATACGTGTTGATTTTCTATCCGGAATGGCGAGGCAGCCAACCGGATTTATTCTTTTATTGAACCTTCTCCGCTTATTGACCGTAGAAGAACTGACCGCATTAGAAGAGACAAGGGAAGAAGCGGCTAACGTAGTATCTGCCGGCTAAAAAATGGAACCTGAGATCGTACGGGATATTTTCCTACAACCGGGAGGTTTCTATTGGGGGGAAAATGGTACAAGGATCCGCACACTTTTAGGTTCCTGCGTAGCATTATGTTTTTGGCATCCTTATTCCAAAGTGGGCGGAATGGCTCATATTATGTTACCGAAAAGACCCTCCCATATTACGGAGCCCCATCCGAAATATGCGGACGATGCGCTGGAAACTTTCCTAAAACAATTCCAAAAATTAGGAGAAAGACCCGGCAGATTCGTTTGCAAAGTTTTCGGAGGTGCGTCCATGTTCTCCCCAGAAGAAGATAAACTTGAGGAAGTAAAGAGGATCGTGGAAATCGGCGAAAAGAATGTGGAATCCGTATTGGATTTAGTCCGCAAAGCGAATATAGATCTAACAGCTTCCAATATCGGAGGTAAATCTCACCGAAAAATATATTTCTCCCTTTGGGACGGAGAAGTATACATGGAAAATCCAAAAAGTTAGTAAAACATGATATACGTATATATTATCGACGATTCCGCAGTGGTCCGATCCGTACTCAAACAGGTTCTGGAAATGAATTCGGATATAAAAGTGATCGGATCTTCTCCCGATCCGGTATTTGCTTTGGAAAAACTCGGAAAGTCGGAGAGATGGCCGGACGTAATTGTTTTGGATATCGAAATGCCAAGAATGGATGGGATCAGTTTTTTAAAAAAGATCATGCATACCCACCCTACTCCCGTATTGATCTGCTCTTCTCTTGCGGAAGAAGCTTCCGAAACGGCTTGGATCGCATTAAAAGAAGGAGCTGTAGGAATTGTTACGAAACCGAAAATTGGTCTTAAAGATTTTTTAGAAGATTCTGCGATCTATCTGGGAGAATGTGTACGCTCTGCTTCCATTTCCAAGCTGAAACATCAAATTTTTTCTCCTCCTGCCAGAACGGATGGACTTGATTTTACGAAAATTGCAACTACCGACAAGATAGTGGCAATAGGAACTTCCACGGGCGGAACGATCGCTTTAGAGGAAATTCTCACTTCCCTTCCTGCTAATAGTCCCGGAATAGTCATTGTACAACATATGCCTGAAAAATTTACGGAGGCATTTGCGAATCGGTTAGATAAGATGTGTAAAATTACGGTAAAAGAAGCACGGGACAGGGACAGGGTCCAAGAAGGAGTCGCACTCATTGCACCGGGGAACAAACATATGGAAGTTATTGGAAGTGGAGCGCAATTTATCGTAAGGATTTCGGATGGTCCATTAGTAAATCGTCATAGACCTTCCGTGGATGTATTATTCCATTCTGTTGCAAAAAATGTGGGGAGAAACGCAAAGGCATTTCTACTTACCGGTATGGGAGCCGACGGTGCTGCAGGTCTCTTAGAGATCAGAAAAGCCGGAGGAAGAACGATTGCTCAAGACGAAACAAGTTCTGTCGTATTCGGTATGCCAAAGGAAGCGATAGAAAGAGGGGCTGCGGAAAAGATACTTTCCTTAAACGATATACCTGCCGAGATTCTCACAGGTTAAAATTCCCGCAAGAATCTCGGATATTAGTAACTTAAAGAAGGGAGAAAGTCACTTTATTCTTTCTGTCTTGGATCTCTTCCGGAGTTTCTACCTTTAAGACCTCGTCCGGAACGATCTTGAAGATGGTCTGTCCTTTTTGTATGATCTTTCCGTCGCTATCCTTCAGGATCACTTCTTTAATGGTCCCAGAGAATGGAGCGGTGATCTTATTGAACATTT
The DNA here is from genome assembly GCF_000347035.1 of Leptospira sp. B5-022. Classification (GTDB taxonomy): domain Bacteria; phylum Spirochaetota; class Leptospiria; order Leptospirales; family Leptospiraceae; genus Leptospira_B; species Leptospira_B cinconiae. The sequence continues at coordinate 463,263 of NZ_ANIJ01000006.1, read as the reverse complement.
TCATAACTTCTACGATAAATAAAGGTTGGCCAGCTTTAAAATGCTCGCCTTCTTTAACCATAGGAGGTAGATCCGGAGCTTCTTTCGAATAGAACATTCCACCCATTGGTGAAACGATCTCGTCGGAACTTGCTTTCGGAGCAGGCGCCAAAAATTTAATATATGCGTCTCTTGTTTCCGCTTTTCTAAATTCCTCAGGGATCACAGGCTCTAAGTTCTCATCCACTCCCAGTTTATAGAAACCGGATTTGTTTCCAAGATTCGGAATAAGTTTCAACAATTCCAATCCGATCTGGAAACCTTTATGAGAGGAAATTGCTTTTGTCCAAACGGATGCATCCACTCCGGCCGGAGCCTTTCCTTCTAGGATAGAATCCCAATCCGGAGAATCGGCTTTCTTACCGGTCAGTTTTTCTAGTTCTTTATAAAAAGATAATGCAGATTGCAAAACTTTCTGGTCATGATCCCAAATCTGTTCGGAAGGTGATTGGTGTAATTCTCCTTCCATGTGCAGATAATAGTATAGATCGGAAAGAATATGGACCGGGTTTCTAAGCCAAACTACTTGGTCTTTTTCGATCTTCCAGGAAGTATTCTCATGATATCCTAAGAATCCGGCTAATACATGCGCATCTGCAAGCAACTCACTGATCGGCCTTGTGATCAAGGTGAGCTTACGGGAAAGAACCTTCTTTCCTTCCGCGGGAGCATTCGAAAGGATTTTTGTCCAAGCTACTTCCAGATCCACATCTTTGCCTAGGCTCTCTAATGCACCGACTGCCGCCAGATAAGAGATCATAAATGCTGTAGAAGGTTTGAATAAAGGGTCTTTTCCTAAGATCCAATGGATCAAACCATAATGAACAAGTAAGTTAGTCTGTAGATCTTGGCCTCTAAGTTCCGTCTTTCTGAGAATATTACCAAGTCTGCGAAGGTTATCTTCCCTACTTGTACCATAAGTTATCAAAAGTGCTATGTTGGAATCGTAAGCTCCGGCCACTTTATAGTGTACGAATAAGCCTGTATCGGGGTTTCTAACGGAGATGCCTTGGTCGTCCCTGATCTCTTCCGGTAGAGGTTTAGACCAACCTAAAATAACTCCACCAGCGTGCGGCTGGATCGCCTTATTAGTAGCATTGATACGAACTTCCGCGCCGGAAATATTTCTTACGATACGTTCCGGTTTCGGAAGTCTTTTCCCGTGAAGCGAAATAAGTGCCATTGCTTCGATCAAACTATCTACGATAAAAAATTCGGATTTGTTTTCAGGATTTGTGAACTTTAATGAATACACCATCTCTGTGACCCTGTGCTCTACCTGGATCCTGGTGTTCATTTCCATGAAGAAGTGGTTTGTTCCTTCTACGATCAACTCGAAGGTGGACACACTATTTAAAGCCACAGCTTGTCCAAACCTCTCGGATTGTTCTTCCATTTCTTTCAGGACTTGAAGATCGGCTTTTATGATCTCCGCTTTTTTAGGAGATGTTTTTTCAAGTACTGCGATCTCGTTTTGCAGAAGTTCCTGGGTAAGAGATATCTCCAAAAGTTTCTGCTCATGCATTTGAACGGAACAGTCCCTTCCTCCGAGAGCAAGACACCACTCTCCGTTACCGATCAACTGGATCTCGTTGTGTCTGGTCTTTTCGATATTTAATTCTATCAAAAAGTTCCGATTGGAACCGGGAGCGGTTACTTTAGATTCCGATAAAATTTCCTGTACTGCCGTTTTTACTTCTTCCGGTTTGGAAACTACCCTTTGGCCCTTTCCGCCGCCTCCGCCCACGTATTTAAAACGAATTCGGTTACTTGGATATTTTTTCCAGATCTCCGAAGCTTCAATTTCAGCCTGAGCCTGTAATTCGGGAATGGTAACTAATTCTACGATCTTTTCGTATCCGGCATATAATAAGGTTTCCGCATTTTCTTCTAAGGAGACGGAAGGATTATAAGTAAAGTCCAATCCTTTTTCTTTCGCAAGAGCGGTTAACGCCTTTTCATCTTTTGCTTTTTTGAGAAGACAAGTAGCGGAGATCGTATCAACACCCGGAGTCACGGAAACATTCAGCTTACGAGCGAGCTTTTTTGCCTCGTCCTTTGAGCCCGCCTGGTGGGCAACATGGGAAGAAGGTCCCATGAATGTAATTCCGCTCTCCTCGATCGCCTCTATGAACTCGGAATCTTCCGCCATAAATCCGTAACCGGCAAAAATATGAGTGTAATCGTTCTCTTTTGCGATCTGGATGATTTGTTTGATCCTAGCTGCTTTTTCTTCCGCACCGGCTCCCATATAATCTGGAACTCTGTGAATATTGGAAGGAAATCTGAAGTCCCTCAGCTCCGGAGCAAGCGCCATCGGATAGACGACTGAGTCTTTTTCGGAAAGCAAGATACCGTATTCTCTGATCCCTATTTGGTCGAAAATTTCCATTGCCTCTTTTCGGACTGGGCCTCGGCAAACGATCAAACATTTGATCGTTTGCAATGAGAATGAATGGATCCAAGGAGAAGTAGATTCGCGAAATGTAATGCGCCGATTTTGGTAGTCGATCATCTTTGTTTACTCGAATTCCCTTTGAGGTCCGGACATTGGTCCGGGTTTATAGTGTCGGATTAAATAATCTAGATTTTGGAATAGGATGTTTCTCGTGGTTCCCGGAAGAACGATCCTAGAAACGGAGCCTAAAGATAAAGCTTCCTTAGGGTTCATGAGATCTTTCTCATATTTTAGAGAGAGAATTTGCAGTTTTTTATCCCTGGTCGCTGCGGCATCCTTTTCAGAAACGCCATTCTTCAGATTTTCCTTATATTCTTTTTGGATTGCGGTAATCTCGTCCTTATAGACGTAATCCTTACCTGCAGGTCCCATTACCGCAATCCTTGCGGTCGGAAGTGCAAACACCATGTCTGCGCCCGTATGATAAGAGTTAAAACTTGCGTAAGCTCCACCGAATGCGTTTCGGATGATCAGAGTCAATCTTGGAGTACGAATATCAATGATCGAATCCAAAAGTTTTCTTCCTTCCAAAACGATACCGTTCTGCTCTTGCTCTTTTCCGGGCAAAAATCCGGTGGTGTCCTCTAAGAATATTAAAGGAATATTATATACATTGCAAAAGCGGATAAATCTTGTACCTTTTCTTGCCGCACCGATATCGATCTGACCTGAAGAAACGGCGGAATTATTCGCTACGAATCCTACTACATGCCCACCCAATCTACCGAATGCGGTGACCAGGTTTCTGGATCTTTGAGGCTGGATCTCGAAGTATTGTCCATGGTCACAAATGTTCTGAATATACAATGTGATATCGAAAGGAGTGTTCATCCCGGTCGGAGAATTGAATGTCTTTTTGAATAATATTTCTTCTTCGTAGATAAATCGGTCCGTAGGATCCGAAGTCGGATGGAAAGGTGCTGCACTAGAGCTATTATCGGGAATATAAGATAGAAGTCTAAGTGCTGTCCTCAATGCTCCTAATTCGTCGTTCGTAACTAGGTCCACTACCCCGCTTTGTCCATGGACTTTTGGTCCTCCCAAATCGTCCGCGCTGATATCCTCGCCTAAAACCGATTTAACGACTCCAGGTCCGGTCAATCCGAAGAATGTATTCTCCGGTTGGATCATAAAGGAACCTTGTCTTGGAAGATAAGCTCCACCACCCGCGTTAAATCCGAACATAAGCATTAAGCTAGGAACCACACCGCTGATCTTTCGGAGTGCGGTAAATGCTTCCGAATATCCGTCCAGACCACCTACTCCTGCAGGAACATATGCACCTGCCGAATCGTTCATTCCGATCAGGGGAATTCCATGTTCCCCTGCCATATAGATAAGTCTTGCGAGTTTATTTCCGTTCGTAGCGTCCATGGACCCAGCTCTAAGAGTGAAGTCATGTCCGTAAATTGCTACGTCCCTTCCGTTAATATTTAAAATACCTGTGATTAAGGAAGCCCCGTCTAAATTTTTTCCCCAGTTTTGGTAGAGAATATTGGGTTCCGAATTGGTAAGCACCTTGATCCTTTCCCAAACGGTCATTCTTCCTTTGGAATGTTGTACTAGGATCCTATCCGTTCCTCCTCCTTGCAGAGGTTTTTCCAATAATTCTTTGCCCATTGCATTGGCATCGTCGTAAATACTGGAGACGGGTTGGGATTCCGATGATTCAGAAGTGTGAAACGGATTATCTAAAGAGTACGCTTGTTCCGACATACGGTACACAGTTTTTAGAGAAAGGCCAGGGAGGAAAGCTAAAAACCGCGGTTCGGTAGACCGATTTATTGGAGGCTAGAATCCACAGTATCATAGATCCGAAAAAGGGAATCCATATCTATGATCTCAAAAACCTTACGAACTGCGGGACGCAATGCCGCTAGCTTAAGTTGTATCTCCCTTTCCTTACAAACTCTTAAGGAACCTACGATAACTCTTAAACCGGCGGAGGAAACAAACTCTACATTGGACATATCCAGGACGATATTGGACTCAGTGGCTTTTCGGATATGATCCATGAACGCCTGTTCCACCTTATGGGTATTGTGAACGTCCATATTTCCAATTAGATGGATCACTCTTGAGTTTCCTTTGATTTCTACCGTCAGTTCCATTTTGCCCCCATCGTTAGCGGAAAAATTTTTGGAGAGTGAGTATGTTTCTTCCCTCTTCCATTTTATAATCCACCACGTCCATCAATGTCTCTATCAGATACACACCGAATCCGCCTTTTCTTTTTCCGGAGAGGTTCTCCTCGATGGACGGGTCTTTCACGTTCGTTCTGTCGAATCCTTTTCCGGAATCGGTCAGCACGATCGTGATAGAATCTTCAGTGAACCGAATTTTACAATCGAATTTCGGATTTCTGAGCAGAGTATCTTTATATCCGTGGATCACAATATTTGTGGCTGCCTCGTCCCCCGCTAAAAGAATATCGTCTCTTAAAAAATCAGGTAAATTTCTGACCTTGATCGCATCGTATATAAATTCTCTAAAGATCGGAATTTGCGCGGTATTTGCATCGAATGTCCTGAAAAATTGGAAATCATTATTGTACTTCAATAGAAGCACGGTGAAATCGTCGAAAGGTTCTTTTCCGGCGGAAAATTTTCGAATGGTAGCGTACAATTCTTCCACAATTTTCTGGGCGGGAAGATGTCTTCTGGATTTGATCTCTTCTATCATTCTTTCCAGACCGAACTCATTTCCTTGGGCGTCTTTTTCCTCTACCGCACCGTCCGTATAAAGAACGAAAATATCTCCCGGTTTGACCGTAAAATTTCCGCCCTTGTATTTAGCGGTCGGGATCACACCGAGCGGAGGCCCCTGTCCTTTTAGTAACTCGTAAGAGCCGTCTTCCTTGATCCAGACCTGATCGTTATGACCTGCGGAGGCGTATTCAATCGTAAACAAGGAAGGGTTATAATGAATGAAGAATGCGGTGACGAACATTCCGAAATGGGAATCTTCGAAGATAAGTTCATTTCCCTGTCTTAAAATTTCTTCGGGACTGAGATCGTGATTTCTCGCAAGGGTTCGGATGATAGAAGAACTCATCGCCATAAAAAGTGCTGCCGGAAGACTTTTCCCGGAAACATCAGCGATCAGAAAGGAATATTGCCCGTCGCTGTACTGGTAATAATCGTAAAAGTCCCCGGAAACATCTTTTGCTGGAACGGAAAAAATACCTAGGTCAAAGTTGGAATGAAATACTTTTTCGGAGGGAAGAATATTCTGCTGGATCTTCCGGGTAATTTCCATTTCTTGTTGGATCGCTTTTTTCTCCAACATCTCCGTTCTGAGACGGAATGCTTCGAATCCCTTGGTAAACTGGGAAGCCATGGTTTGTAATAATCGGAAGTCCGAATCCTGATAAGAAAGTTTATCCTTTCTATCTGCAACAGTCAAGGCCCCGTAAGGTTCTCCACTGGAAAGGAATAAGGGCACGATAATATAAGAACCTTTTAAATATCTTCTGTCCAACTCATGAGGGAAAGGTTGGTCCAAAATATCCCTTTTTAAAACAGGAAGACCTTCCTTGATGCTGGATAATACTTGGGTTCCGGAAATTTCTTCTTCCTGTACCCTGTCTATTTTTTCCGTTTCCCCGTCGTAATAAGCACAGTTGATAAAATTTTCTTTAGTAAGACTGTATAAGAAGATACCCGCAACACTCGCATCCAGCTCTCGGATGATCAACCGGATGGATTTTCGAACTAGACCTAACCGATTTGTAGAAAGACTGACTGCTTGTGAGAGTTCGAATAAGGATTCCAATTCGGAGACTTTTTTGCGAAGGTCCTTATTTGCATTCTCTAAGTTCTGTAAGAGTCCCGTCTTCTGAATGGCAAGTGCGGAAGTCCCGGAAAAACTTAAAAAAAGTTCCAGATCTTCTCCTGTAAACGTTTCTCTGTCCACGGTATTGATCGCTTCGATCACACCGATAACTTCGTCGTTGGCGACTAAGGGTGCTGCCATGATATTGCGAGTAGTGAATTGTGACGCTTTATCCACTTCTTTATAAACTCGATCATCATTTTGAGCGTCGTTAATGATCATCGGTTTACGTTCTCGAACGACTAAACCTGCCACGCCCTTTCCTACAGGAACTTGCATCTTTGTGACAGCTTCACTTTTTTCTCCAAGCACAGTGTGGAAGTAGAGATATTCCTTGGATTCATCCAGAAGAAGAACGCTACAAGCTTCGGTCCTAAACACCGTCTTTGAAGAAAGCATAATCGCTTCTAATAATTGGGAAAGATCTAAAGAAGAATTGATCAGTCCGGAAACACGGATCACTTCGGTAAGTAGGAAGTCGAAACGTTCCGACTGTCTTTTCGCCTGTGCCGCTTCCAATACCAACTGAGTGGTCGCAAGTAAGGAAAGAGTGACTAAGGAAGCGTCCCCGGATACATGAGATTCCTTTAATAGTCTTCCTACCGTTTTACAAGTAGTACGGAGAAGTTCAAAATCGGTCTTCGAAAAACGATCCGCTGTCGTTTTTCCTTGTAAGACTAAGACTGCGTAACTGGCACGATTTGTTTTAAGACTGGAATCGAGGTCATCTACTTTCAATCGGACCACTAAAAGTGGAAAGCTGCTTGGTACTTTAGCCCAAGGTGGTGTTTTACCTCTTTCTAAAAGTAGGTCTTTTCCGGATTGAGAGAATGCCCAATGTGCGGCTTCTACCAGCTCCTTTTCGTTACGACCCGAAATTTGTCGAATATTGGCAGACTCTGTTGTCGAAAATATACCGCCTAATTCTGCATGAGTGAGGGCAATTGCCTCTCTCAAAAAACTATCAAAGATAGAGGAGACCCCTAAACCTTCTTCTAAAAAGAAGGAACCGTCACTTCGACTTCTGAGAAGGGTCTCCTGTTTTTTGATCTGGGTCAAGGTCTAAAAAATTAGGATTGGAATTTAAGGGATTCTTCCCTTAATTTTTTATTAGCGTGTTCAAGTTCTTTGATCCGATTCATTGCGGATATTAATTCATCCCGGGATAAGTTAGTCACGATTGAAGTCGCATCGAAAGCTTCTTTAACATCCTTCAATTCTTGTCCGGAATACTGGATAATAGTCTCGTACATACGAATGATCTCGTCCGCATTTTCCAATTCTTGCTCGTTCAATCTTAAAACTTTTTCATAACCTTTGATGATATCGTTTTGGATTTTTATTTTTTTTTGTAGCTCATCGACGGAATCGCTCATCCGATTGCTCCTAAAATAATATATATTGACAGCATGCCCAAGGACACCAAGCTGGAATCAAAGGGGACGTAGCTCAGTTGGGAGAGCATTTGAATGGCATTCAAAAGGTCGGGGGTTCGATTCCCCTCGTCTCCACCACCTCAAGCCGAACCTAATAGATAGTTTCCATTCCTAATCACTGTCAAGACTAATGCGAGAGAATCATTGGACTTTTACCAGCCGGGGAAATCCCAAAAAAGACGAGGTGCTTTGGCTTCGGGACCCCTTACATTCTTTCGATCGTTCTTTTAGCCCGGAACTTTCCTCCGAATATTATCTTACTGTGGCGGAGGGTCCGGAAAAATTCTCCGGATTTACCAACGACGATATTCTGGATTTTCTGAAAAAACGAAAGAAGAAACAGATTCTCGTTGCGGAAGGATTTTCTACGAGACTGGTATGGCCCCTTCTCACCCAGCCGAATGATAAAATATTTTCTACATTTCTGATCTTCCCGAATCCTATGCCGGCGTCCGGATACTCCACGTCCCTTTTGGAAAAAACGGATTGGTTTCTGCGGAATTTAACCCAGATCCCTAAGTTCTTTTGGGATCCTTTTGGATTGGAAAAACTCTGGAACGGTTTGGAGAAGGAAGATCTCTATTCCCAAAAAGCAAAATGTCCTGTAGGATTACTTCTTCCCAGAACCGTAGGCCCCTTAGCTGACCAAGCCGAAATTTTACAAAACCTTTCTGTGGCAACCTCGGTGTTCAGATGGGAAGCTCAAAATCCCAAATTTTCGGAACCGACCGCTGGAATGCTGTCTAAAATCCTAGAACAGTTCTTAAAATCTGGTGGGCAAAAACCGGTGAAGGATAGCTCTAGGACAAGGTTCTGAAAATGTCAGTACGTAAAATTCTCAAAATCGGCGATCCCCTCCTCAGAAAGACAAGCGAAGATGTCCATCCCGACGAACTGGGAACCAAAGAGTTCAAAAAGTTGATCCGAGACATGTTCGATACGATGAGACATGCGGACGGTGTGGGCTTGGCTGCTCCTCAAATCGGTATCATGAAAAAGATCGTGGTTGTGGGTTCCGATCCTGAAGATGATAGTCCATCTAGGGTGCCGGAAAGGATTATCATCAATCCGGAGATCAAACCGATCACGGATTCGGTAGACGGTAATTGGGAAGGTTGTCTTTCCGTTCCCGGAATGAGGGGTTTTGTAGAAAGACCTAATAAGATCCAAATGAAATGGATGGATGAAAAAGGAAACTCCCACGAAGAAACGATCGAAGGATATTCCGCGATCGTATACCAACATGAATGCGATCATCTAAACGGAGTTTTGTACGTAGATAGATTAAAAAGTACAAAAATGTTCGGATTCAACGACTCCATGGAATTAAGCGGTCCTATCCTGGACTAAAATAACTTCTCCCCTAAATCCTCAAGCGGAAGCCCCTATGAAAAGTATCATCGAATATTTCCTCTCGAAAAGTATCTTCGTAAATTTACTCACAGTACTCATTATTCTTTCCGGAAGTTTCCTGGCCGTTAAGATGAATAGAGAAGCATTCCCGAATATCAACTTCGACATAGTTTCCATCTCCACATTATATCTGGGAGCCTCTCCCCAAGAGGTAGAAAAACTAGTCACAAATCCTCTGGAAAAAGCGATCAAAGAAGTGGATGGGATCAAAGAATATAGATCCGCTTCTATCGAAGGTAGATCCGGTATAGTGATTACTTTGGATCCTGATACAAAAGATACCCAAAAGGTGGTGGATGATATCAAATCCGCCATTGACCGGGTAGAAGACCTTCCGGAAGAAGCCGAAGATCCAATTGTAACGGAGATCACGACCGCAAGAACACCGGTGATCGAGGTTTCTATCACATTAAAAGAGGATGATGGATCTGTCGAGGCTGAGAAAAAATTACGTGCCCAGGCAAAGATCGTAGAGCAGGCGCTTTTGGATATTTCGGGTGTAGCAAAGGTTTCTCGTAGGGGTTGGAGAGAGACCGAAATGCAAGTGGATATTCTTCCGAATCGTTTGTCCGGATTTTATCTTACGGGCCAAGACGTAATTAACGCATTAAGAAATCGTAACGTTAACGTTCCTGGCGGAAATGTGACCGGTCTGGATAAGGAGATCATTCTTAGGACGATCGGCGAATTCGATACTCCGGATGAAATTTCCAGAGTACATGTTCGAGGAAACGAGATCGGTAATGCGATCCAAGTCCAGGATGTTGCCCGAGTAACGGAAGGTTTGCGGGAGGCGGATTATATTGAAAATGTAAACGGAACCAAAACCGTAGCTCTTACAGTCTTAAAAAGACAAAGTGCGGATGCGATCAAGGTAGTGGACAATGTAAAAGCCACCGTAGAAAAATTTCGCCAAGGTTCTCCTGAATTCCAATACGCATTCGTAAACGACCTTTCTAAATACATTCGACGCAGGTTGAACGTTCTTATTTCCAACGCTACATTCGGGATGATCTTAGTTACAGGATCTTTATTCTTCTTTTTAGGCTGGAGAGTGGCTTTGATGACCGCTCTTGGGATCCCGGTATCATTCGGCGCTACATTCTTCATCATGGACCAATTCGGGCTCACCCTAAATTTAATCTCGATGTTCGGTTTGGTCCTTGTAGTCGGGATCCTGGTGGATGATGCGATCATCATCTGTGAAAACGTATATCGATATATAGAAGAAGGACTTCCTCCTTATGAAGCGACTCTAAAGGGAACCTTGGAAGTGGTTTCTCCGGTAACAGCAACCGTTACTACGACTATCGCTGCATTTGCCCCACTTCTATTCATGCCTGGTATTTTCGGTAAGTTCGTATTCAGTATTCCGCTTGTTGTGATCATTGCACTTTGTGCCTCGCTTGCAGAGGCGTTCTTCATTCTGCCGAATCACTTATACGATATCAATAAAGGCGGAGTAAAAGCTGGAGAAATTAAGGAAGAATCCGGATGGTTCTCTAAGTTTAGAAATACGAAATATGTTCCTGCACTTCGTTTCGCATTGAACAATCCTTGGAAAATGACGATAGGGATTGTTTTCTTGTTGATCGTTAGTTTTATCATCCAGATATTATTCTCTAAGTTTAAATTATTCCCCGGTTCCGTGGATCAGTTCTACGTAAAGGTCACCGCAAAAACCGGTGCAAGTCTAAATGAGACGTATCGTTATTTAGAGGTGATCGAAAAAGAGATCGCAAAAGTCCCTCAGGAAGATCTGGAAAATTATGCGACTCGTGTAGGGATCATCCAAGCTAATCCGAATGATCCTTTTACCAAAAGAGGAAAACATTACGGAATGGTAATGGCATATTTAACTGCGGAAGAAAACCGTAAAAAATGTCACAAAACGGACGATATCATCCAGAAAATTAGAAGAAAAACTCTCTGGTTACTCAACGAAACTTCTCGCAAAATAGAAGAGGATAAAATCCAAAAAGAAGCACTGGAAGCTAAAAATCCTTGCGATGTTCCTGAACCTGTTGTTATTCCCGAAGAGTTTGAATCTCTTAGAGGGAAATTGGTCGCCTTAGAATATGAAAAAGTGTCCGGAGGCCCTCCGGTCGGAAAACCTGTGGCGATCGAGATCAGAGGAGATAGTTATGATACTCTCCTGAAGATCGCTTCCGAATACAAAGGTGTACTCGGAAAAGTAAAAGGAGTCACAGATATTGCAGACGACTTCAACGAGGGTAAGGACGAAGTCCGTATCCGGGTGAGCGAATCGCTTGCTTCCACCGCTGGAGTTTCGGTAGCCAGGGTCGCGCAAGCGATCAATACCGCATTCCAAGGGACTGTCGCCACTAAGATCAAAAGAACGGACGAAGAAGTAGAAGTAAAGGTACGTTTTCCCGAATCTTACCGGAAGTCAGTGGATAGTTTAAATCATGTATATGTTTCGAATTCCATCGGCAAAATGATCCCGGTATCCCGACTCGTCACGATGCAAAGACTTCCCGGGGTTTCCAATATCAATCACTTGGATGGAAAACGTTTAGTCACAGTCACAGCAAACTTAGCTGGTGGAAAACAGGCCAATTCCAGCGAGGCAAATGCTTTCGCTAAAAAATTAGCGGACCAAGAAAAGATTATCGAAAAATACCCGGGTTATATGGTCCGTTTCGGCGGAGAGAATAAAGACACGGAAGAATCCATGGGTTCCTTAGGATTTTTATTCTTCATGGCTTTACTAATCATGTACATCATCATTGCGTCTCAATTCGGATCTTTGATGCAACCGCTCGTGATAGGAAGCGCCATCCCCTTCTCCTTTATCGGAGTAATCTTAGCATTTGTAAGCCACGGAGAATCTTTCGGATTCTTAGCGATGCTCGGAATTGTGGGACTTGCGGGAGTTGTGGTTAATGATTCCATCGTTCTTGTTGACTTTGCAAACACTCTTCGAAAAGAAAATCCGAATAAGGACATTAAGGAAATCCTAGTAGATACGGGTAATTTAAGACTAAGAGCAGTTACCTTAACTACCGTAACTACAGTTCTTGGACTTTTGCCTACCGCGTACGGAATCGGAGGTTACGATCCATTCCTAGTTCCAATGGCTTTGGCCTTCGGCTGGGGACTTGCTTTCGCAAGTATCATCACATTGATCATGGTTCCCGTCTTTTATCTTCACCTGTATAATTTCCAGAGTTGGTTTTCCAAAAGAATGGAAAATTTAAGAGCCTGGTTGGATCGGATTTTTGCAGGAAAAAAGAGTTCTCAACGGGGAACGGTATATTTCCCAAGCCCGGAATTTGCAAGCGAACCTGAGAAGATCGTAACGAATACTAGAGGTAAAAGAAAGAAGTAAATTAAAAACGAAAAGTGGCGTTTTAATCCTGCTTTTCGTTCAATACTTCCGGAACGGTTACGAATTTATAACCCTTGTTTAACATCGCCTGGATAAAATCGGGAAGTATATAGATCAATTTTTCGGATTGTCTAGGCGAACCCAAGTGCATCAAAATGATCGCACCGTTCATTCCATTTTTGTCCGAAGTTTCCCAGCGATATAAAAAATCCAACATCTCCTCTTTGGTTTTATAATGAGGATTTTGTACTAGTTTTGTTTTTCCGGTAGCGGTATCTTTTTTAGTAATATATTTTTTATATACGAAGTCGGGAACATCCAAGGAACCTACCGTATTATTACTCCAGAAAATATGATTTTCGTAACCTTGGGTGGCGTATACATCCAAGATGATCTGATCAACCGCACCGTACGGTAACCTGTAATACTTGGTAAGTGTAAGTCCGGTAATGGTCCTGAATTTATCCTCTACGGACGTAAGTTCTTCCAAAAGAAGGTTAAAATCAGGGATCTCGTCAGCCACATAGCTTAAAAGTGCTCTTTTTCTAAGAGAGGATTCTTTTAAACTTCTAGGTAAATTAAAATGGCTCCAGGTATGATTTCCGAAGACCACTCTTCCGTCTAAGGCTGCTAATTTTTTCAGATATACTATATTAGTTTTGGAGAATAAAGATCCTCCTTTTTTAGCGGGATTCTCGTTGGAAACGAATAAGGTCACCTTGATCGGGAACCTCATCATAAATTCATAAAGTATTTGCAGATCCTCGCCGGTACCCAAATCGAATGTAAGGGAAATTTCCTTAAAATTCGGATTTCCTCTGCTGATATTTTTTCCCGTCCCGGGTTTCGGGATGACTGCTTGTAAAGAATTTAGGTTTTTATTAACTTCTTCACTTAGATCCCCGTCAGGAACATCGTCCAGAATGGAGGACTTAAAACGAAGCACCTCTTCTTCCCTTTGTTGTTCTTCCAATCGTAAACTTGTAATATCTTCCGAGAGAACGGAGATAACTTCGTTTTGTTTTTGAACCGTGTTTTGGAGAGAATCCAACCTTCTTGCCAAAGCAAAAACGGTGGTGATACTTAAGGTTAGGAAGAAGAAAACGGAGGAACCGATCCGGATCTGACGAAACTTTTTTTCCAGGACTTCCGACTCTACTTCGTTGTCCTGGATCTCTTTGATCGTCTTGGAAAGTACTGTGGATTCTTCTTCGCTGAGCATGTTCTGATTTCGGTCAACTGACCAGACGGATGAATTTTCCTTTTTTGCCTTGGCGAATCAAGTATTCTGCGTTTTTGCTAACGGTAAATTTTTCATCCGAAAGTTTCTCTTCGTCGACATAAATCCCCCCGGACTTGATGAGCCGTCTCGCTTCCGAGGTTGATGGAACAAATCCTAGTTTGGCGAGGACCCAGATCAACTGCGGAGTCTCGGATTCTTGGAAAAATTCGGGACCAAGTTTTGTTTCCGGAATATTTTCCGGGATAGCTCTTGCTTTCGGATTATGGACCTTATTCCATTCTTCGATCGCTTCGGAATTTGCCTCCGGGGAAGAGAACTGGTCCATTATTAATTTTGCAAGTTCCGTTTTGACTTCTTTCGGGTGAAGTTCTCCGGATTGGATCCCTTTTTTACGTTCCGTAACGGATTCTAGAGGAAGATCCGTTAACAATTCGAAATAATTCCACATCAAATCGTCCGAAATGGACATGAGTTTTCCGAACATATCTATCGGTTCCTCAGTAATCCCAACGTAATTACCGAGAGACTTGGACATTTTTTTAACCCCGTCCAGACCGACAAGAAGCGGAAGAGTGATCACACATTGTGCTTCTTTTCCGTATTCTCTTTGTAATTCCCGACCAACAAGCAGATTGAATTTTTGGTCCGTCCCTCCCAATTCCACGTCGGCTTCCATTTCTACGGAGTCGTAACCTTGGACTAAAGGATATAGGAATTCGATAAGAGAGATAGGTTGTCCGCCCTTATACCTTTTGCTAAAATCGTCCCTTTCCAAAATCTGGGCAACGCTGTATTTTGAGGTCAGGACGAGAACATCTTCAAAATTCATCCCGGAACACCAACGGGAATTATAGACAATCTTGGTCTTCTCCTTTTCCAAAACCTTAAAAACTTGGCTTTGGTAGGTTTCTGAATTTTTTTGGACTTCTTCTTTAGAGAGTCTTTTTCTGGTTTCGGATTTGCCTGTAGGATCTCCGATCATCGCGGTAAAATCCCCGAGTAGAAAATTCACCTCGTGACCCAGATCCTGGAAATGTTTTAATTTTCTAAGCAAAACGAAATGCCCCAAATGAAGGTCTGGGGCTGTCGGATCGAAACCGGCTTTGATTTTTAAGGACTTTTTTTTGGTAAGTTTGGAGGTAAGTTCCTCCTCGCTGATTAGGTCGACCGTCCCGCGTCGTATCAATTCGATTTGTTTTTTAGGTTCCATTTGGCTCTTTTATTGCAATTTCACCCGGCGAAATCAGCCTGTAAAGCAGGAAGACCTTGTAGATGCAAAAACACGATCGCAAAAGCCGCTTTGAAAAATTAAAGGAAGAACAATTTGACCTCCTGATTTTAGGGGGGGGAGCCACCGGAGCCGGGGCTGCGCTGGATGCAAGCCTTCGAGGACTGAAAGTAGCACTTTTAGAAAAATCGGATTTTTCCGCCGGGACATCTTCGCGTTCCACGAAACTCATTCACGGAGGTGTGCGGTATCTCGCACAATTCCATTTTAAATTGATACATGAGGCACTCACGGAAAGACAAAGACTTTTGGAAAACGCACCTCACCTAGTCAAACCTCTTCCGTTCATTCTTCCTACATACAAACTGTATGAAAAACCGTATTACAGTATCGGAATGACTATGTACGATATCCTGGCTTGGAAGGGAAATCTACCGTCTCACAAAAGAGTTTCGAAAGAAGAAGTAGAAAAAGATTTTCCGGCTCTCCAAACAAAGGGTTTAACCGGCGGGATCTTATACTACGACTCTCAGTTCAACGATGCGAGATTGAACGTAAATCTGGCACGCGCAGCTTCTAAGGAAGGCGCTCTGGTACTCAACCAAACGGAACTTCTATCCTTCCAGAAGAAGGACGGCAAAATTGTGGGAGGAAAGGTAAAAGATCTGATCAGCGGGGAAACCTATAACGTAAAAGCAAAAGTGGTGGTAAACGCAACAGGTCCTTGGGTGGATGATGTGCGCCTAAAGGACGATCCAAGAACCTATCGTGTGCTTTCTCCTAGCCAAGGTATCCATCTGGTTTTCAAAAAAGAAATCATCCCTTGTAATACAGCGCTCATCATTCCTAAAACGAAAGACGGGCGAGTCGTATTTATCATTCCTTGGGAAGACCATGTAATTTTGGGAACCACAGACACACCGATTCATGAAGTTAGCCAAGATCCTCTACCTTTGGAGTCTGAAGTGGAGTTCCTATTGCAGACAGGTTCCGAATATTTAGCCTCACCTCTTCAAAGAAAAGATATTATCTCCGCCTTCTCAGGTATCCGACCTCTCATCTCTCCGGAAGGAAACCAAGACACAAAAAGTATTTCCAGAGAAGAAGTGATCCTTGTTTCTCCTTCCGGACTCATCACAATGGGAGGAGGAAAATGGTCTACGTATAGAAAGATGGCCGAGGATCTCATCGATCGAGTTTTGAAAGAAGCTTCCTTAGAAGAATTCGGCTCGAGCAGAACCGCAAAATACGCCTTCCCAGGAAAAGTTGGATATTCCGAAGATCTTTACAAAGAGATTCAAAAAATGTATAAGGTAAGTGAAGTATCCGCTAAACGTCTCCAAAATTTTTATGGCGGAGAAGTGTTCATCATACTCGGTAAAAAGCCGACTCCCCTTTTAAAAGGTGCGGAATATTTCCAAGAAGAAGTGGAGTGGTTCGTAAAAGAAGAATTTGCACTTACAGTGACGGACGTTCTTGCAAGACGATTTAGAGTCCAGTTCTTAGATCTAAAATTTGCGGCAAAACTCGCAACACCTGTTTCCCAGATCTTGGCGAAACAACTTGGTTGGAAAGACGCGCAGAGAAAAGAAAAAGAATCAGAGGCAATCGCACTCATTGAGTCTTTGAGATCTACCTACGAAGGTAAAGGTAAGTAATAAAGTCTCACGCGAAGGCGCAAAGAAAAGAAGATATCATTTCGCACGGAGCCCACAAAGAACACTGAGTTTCACTTAAAACAAACCCTCAGTGAACTCCGTGCGAAACTATCTTAATCGATATAGTCTCTTAATTTTTTAGAACGAGATGGGTGACGTAGTCTTCGAAGAGCTTTTGCTTCGATCTGACGGATCCTTTCCCTGGTTACCTTGAACTGATAACCGACCTCTTCCAAAGTTTGAGGATAACCGTCGTCCAGACCGAAACGCATACGGATCACTTTCTGTTCCCTTGCAGGAAGAGTATGAAGGACTTGTCGGATTTGTTCCGCTAAGATACTGGAAGCTGCGGAATTCACTGGAGATTCCACATCTTTGTCCTCGATAAAGTCTCCTAATTCCGAATCTTCTTCGGAACCGACCGGGATCTCGAGAGAGATAGGTTCTCTTGCTACGTTCTTAACCGCTTTTACTTTTTGGACAGGCCAGCCTAAACGTTCCGCAATTTCTTCATTGGACGGATCGCGACCGAATTCCTGCACGAACAAACGAGTCTCACGGATGACTTTATTCACTTGTTCGATCATGTGAACCGGAACACGGATCGTTCTCGCCTGGTCGGAAATCGCACGGGTGATTGCCTGACGGATCCACCAAGTAGCATACGTGGAGAATTTATATCCTTTCTTATACTCGAATTTGTCCACAGCTTTGATGAGACCGATATTTCCCTCTTGGATCAGGTCGAAAAAATGCATTCCTCGGTTTGCATAACGTTTTGCAATGGAAACCACAAGTCTAAGGTTTGCTTTAACGAGTTCTTTTTTGGCCTGAGCGATCTCTCTTTCACCTTTGATGATCTTTTCGCCCCAGTCCTTGATCTCTTGGACGGAAGAACCCGCTTCCTGTTCCATACGGCGAAGTTTACGCTCATTGTTTCGGATATCCTTAATGACCTCGCGAACCTCGTCGATAGAGACTCCCATCATCTTTTCGATATCTTCTAACTTTTCATTTTTCTCGATGAAACGGTTGAACGCTTTGATGTCCTTAACGTCGTAACCGTATTGGGCTTTGATCTTTAAGAAATGACGATCTATCTCCTTGATTCGGAAGACCATGGATTTGATCTTTTGGGAAATTTTTTGAATCTCTTTTTGAGAAACTTCAAGTTCCCTAACGGCAGTGTCGATGATACCTTTCGAGATATCGATTTTCTCTTTGAACTCTTTATACTTTTTGGAGTTTTCGGAATATTTGCGGATCCTAGACTGAGCTTCTTGTAAAACTTTTTCCTGTTCTTGGATGACGGAGATGTTTTTGAAGAAAAGTTCTTCCAACTTCTTCGCTTCTTCCGCGTTCATCGCGTACATCTTGTCTACTCGAACAAGATCATATACTTTTGTCTTTTTACTACGGATCTTAGGAAGAAGTTTGATGAAGTTCGCTCTTAAAATAGAAGAACCTAAAATAGTTTCCTCTATGATCTTCTCGCCCTTTTCAATTTTTTTAGCGAGAAATACTTCCGTTTCTCCGGAGATCAAATTTACCTTTCCGATCTCTTTCAAATACAAACGGATCGGATCTTCCGAGCCGCCGGCTGAAGATGCCGTTTCTTTCTTTTTGCGGGCAGGTTTTACCGGAAGAGCTGGATCGTCTTTAGGCAGGATAGAAGAAGCCGGCTCCAAAGATTTTCTAGTATATTCTTCTACGATCTCTATTCCCATCTCGTGAAGAAGCGTGAATACATCGTCAATCTTCTCCGAGTTTAAGATCTTATCCGGAAGAATTTCGTTGATCTCGTCGTAGGAAATTTCGCTATTCGCCTTTCCTATCGCGATGATCTTCTGCACTTCCGGCATGCTTTGTAGATTTTCCATTCTGCGGTCCCCTATCTTACGCCCGAGTTTTCACTACGGATAAATTCCAATAATTTTGCTTTCTCGGTCTTATAATATGCCAGTTTTGTAAAATGTTCGGGATCATCCAAAGGTGAGCCCGAGTCCAACTCTTCCATTCTCTTATCGATCACGAAAAGTTTCTGTTGATTTAATAATCCTTTAAATACCTTCACGGAATCTTCCGGACTCATATCCGCTTCCGATATCAGGAACGGCGCTATAGATTCCTTAAATTCGTTCGGGATCTCGGAAGAAATCACGGAAGCGGGAGAAACTTCTTCTTCGCTTGCGTATCTCGTATATATAAAGTCCCATAAAAACGCACTTTTAGAGTCTAAGAATTCCAGTCCGGATAATTCTTCGGAAAAACGAAATAAATGATTCGCCTTCACAAGTAAGGCAATGATCTCTCTTTCGCATTTTTCGGCGGGGTTCGGGCCTGATACTCGTTTGGCGGATTTATCCTTATTATTATCGGACCCTGGAGAGGCAAACTTGGCTCCTCCGCCCTTATAATCCCGTAAAACTGCATCCATGCTGATCCCGAGCCTTCTTGCCCCTAACCCTAAAAAAAACTCCCTATCGGAGTCCCGATTGAATCCTTTCAAAAATTGGTAAAGATTGTCCAATGCCCTTCTTTTCTTTTCCGGAAGAGCGCGGGAATCCGCCTTATCCAAAAGTTCTTCCACTACAAAAGAGGAAGCTGGGATCTGGTTTTCCAATAGTTTATGCAATTCTTGGCGATTCAATTCCTTGGAAATATCGAAAGGATCCTTTCCTTCCGGTAATAATATAACAAAACAATCCAGGCCTTCCTTGAGGCAAAGTTCCGCAGCATGTAACGCACCCTTTCTGCCTGCCGAATCCCCATCCAAAACGAGAAGGAATTTGTCGGAGAACTTTTTCATGGTCCGGATATGATTTTCAGTCACAGCGGTTCCCATACAAGCGACCGTATTTTCTAGCCCCTTATCAACGAGACCGATCACATCCAAATATCCCTCCACTAAAATCGAAGTCCTGGACTTTTGGATGGATTCTTTTGCTTGGTGAAGGTGATAAAACGTTCTTCCTTTATCGAATATGGAAGAAGCAGGACTGTTCACATATTTAGACTCTTTTCCTGGGCCTAAAATTCGTCCGGAAAATGCGATGACTCTTCCGGAAAGATCGAAAACAGGGAACATGATCCGATCTCTAAAAAAATCATAAGGTTCTTTTCCCTTTTCGGATTCGCGGATGAGGCCCACTTCCAAAGCTGCCTTGATCTCTTCTTTTGTATTAAAAACTTTTCCGGTTAAATGATTAAACCCGCCGGGAGCATAACCGAGTTGAAATGATTTTTGGATCTCTTCTCCGAGACCTCTGGAATTTAAATATTCTCTTGCTGCAAGACCTTGAGGTCCCCGCAGATTTTCTTGGAAAAAAAGTAGAGCCTTCTTATTTACTTTATAAAGGAGTTCGGTTCTTTCTACTTCTTCTTTCGCTTTTTCCTGGATCGGGATACCTGCATACTCGGAAAGGATCTCTTTCGCTCTTTGGAAATCCACTCTTTCGTAACTCATCACGAATTGGAATAGATCTCCGGAGGCCTTACATCCGAAACAATGATAGAATTGTTTATCTAAGGAAACGTTAAAAGACGGAGATTTTTCTTGGTGGAATGGACAAAGACCCACCATGTTTCTCCCTCTTTTTTGTAAGGGTACAAATCGACTGATATAACTTTCGATGGGAACTTCCCTACGAATACGGTCGATAAATTCCCTTTGGAACTGCAAGGTATACCAGCTTAGGAAAGTTTAGATTTTACGATCGCAGAAACCTTTGATCCGTCTATGTTCGCGCCTTTAAACTCAGCCATTACTTTTCCCATAACCTTTCCTATGTCTTTGCGTCCGGATGCTCCGAGTTCTATAACAAATTTTTCTACGGCGGCGATGATTTGATCTTCGGGTACGTCTGGCGGAAGATATGATTTTAAGATTTCAGCTTCACCCTTTTCTTTTTCTGCAAGATCGGTACGATTCGCTTTTTCGTACATTTGGATTGCATCAGTACGTTTTGCATACCCACGTTTGATCAGGACGATGATCTGCTCATCGCTTAATTCCTGGGCTCCGTTTTTCGTAAGCTCGTATTGAATATCGGCCTTGAGTAGGCGTAAGGTGGAGAGAAGAGGCTCTTGTTTTGCTTTCATAGCCTCTTTCAGGTCGGTATTTATTTTTAATTGCAGGGACATGCCCGTTCCCCTATCTCTTAGGAACCTAAGACCGAGGATTAACCGCGGTCTTTGCGGGAGAAGAGACGTTTTTTCTTTTCTAATTTGCGTTTTGCGGATTCTAAAGCCTTTTTCTTTTTGATACTAGGCTTTTCGTAGAATTCACGTCTTTTGATCTCGCTCATGATTCCGGCGTTAGCACAATCTCTCTTAAAACGTTTGAGAGCGGATTCGATGGACTCGCCTTCCTTTACAATGATTCCTACCATTCGGTGGATTTCTCCTGTTTGGATTGTTTTAGGACCGGATAAACAATATCGCAAAAAAAACGATACCGACCCACTGCAAGAACAGAGGTCCGGAGTCTGAGGACAAAAGTCCCCGTATTTACTAATTTCTGTTGACTGGGTGGGAAGTCAAGGCCATTTGGCCGATTTTCAGGTCCGAAACTTAGAAATCCACGAAATGACCTTATATGGCCAAAATGGAGGTCCAACCGTATCCGTATAAACCAAGTATGACTCCAAGCCCAACTCCATAAATCAAATGGCCGAAAACGTGAGCTGCAGCTACACTGATCCCTGCTTCTCTAAATTGTTCTAATGGGTGATTTCTCGCGACTAATACCACCAAAAGAAATCCTACCAAATATCCATGGAAGAATCCCACTGCCCCTCCTGTTACAATAGAAGCGATTAAAATATGAGGGGCTAGATTGATCAAGAAAGCATAGGGAAATGCAAATATGATCCCGACGAGAATATGAGTCACTATCCCAGGGACTAAGGCCCTATTCATATCCTTTGTGAAAAAACTTCCTACGGCTCGGATCATATCCGCGTTGACGGAGCCTGCATAGTGAATGGACCACATCGAAAGAAACATACAAACGGTTCCGACAAAGCCGGCCAAGAAGATCAATCCTATCGCTTCCATAATTCCTCCCGCTCGAAGGGAAAAATTGTAGTCTATAAAATTAGGTCGGACAAGAACTAAAGAATGATTTAAGCTGCAAAAAAATCCGCTTTTTGGATCGAAGAAATCTCGATTTCTGCTTCTATTCCGAAGTCGCCGTTTTTGATCACCACGTCACCGTTCATTTTTCTATTTTTATCCAGCTCGATCACGGTTCCGTCTTTTAGAGTGAGAATGATATCTATTCCACGGTAGTTAATATAACGTTCCAAGGTATCCTTAAATCGTTTTGCCCTGTCTTTCATCTTCTCCTCCCATACGTTTTCATTTACGGTACAACCGTTCATTTTCTCGATAGAGTTTTTTTAGGAGAGATTTAATTTATTTTCGCACGGAGCCCACAGAGAGCACCGAGTTAGGTACACATTTGATACGTACAATTCTTCGTGAACTCAGTGTTCTCTGTGCGAAACGGTCCTTACGGAAATTTTAGAAATGGGCTTTGAGTAATTTTTCGTAAACAGGTTGGAAGGAATCCAAAGGTTCTGTGAATTCTAAAAATTTAATCTCATAGTCTATGATGAGATGATTCACTTGGAAGATAACTTCGTCGAATCTACTTTTTACGATATCCAATCTACAATCGGGACAAAAGGTTAAGAAAGACCTGGAATTCAGAACGTACAATTTATCATACGGCCGAAGATGGGCTTGGATCACAGATTTTAATTCTTCTAAAATTTCTCCCGATTTTTGTTCTCCCAATAGTTTGAAATACTGGGACAAGTCCTGGAAATAAAAATGGGTCAGCACCATTTCCGTGCTGAGTGAATTTTTAACGTCTCGTAAGAACTGATTCGTAAATTCTTCGAATACATCCGGGATCGGCGGCCTTTGATTCGTTGTTTCCATCTCTTTTAGAAATATCGACCGGATACCCTGCGAAAAACCGATTTTTTCAGGCTTGTCAACCTGCTCAGGAGCGATTTTATATCCGGTATAGCTAAAAAGCAAAAAGGAGAACCCATCGTGAGCGCCCACCCTACCCAATTAATGAGTCTTTCCCAATATTTAATCGAGGAACAACTCAAACTTCCCCAAGCAACAGGGGATTTTACGGCACTCATGAGCCATCTCGTATACGCCGCAAAAATTGTTTCTAGAGAAGTTCGAAAAGCCGGTCTTTTGGAAAATATTCTGGGCTCCACCGACCAAACCAATGTCCAGGGTGAAACAGTCATGAAACTGGATGAATACGCGGACAAGATCTTTACGCATACACTCACTCGTTGCGGGCATTTATGTGTGATGGGAAGCGAAGAACAGGAAGAGATCATCAATATCCCGACGGGATACAAGATCGGAAAATATACGATCGCAATCGATCCCTTGGATGGTTCTTCCAATATTGATGCAAACGTTTCCATTGGTACTATTTTTTCGGTTCACTTGAGAATTTCTCCCCAAGGAACTCCGGGAACTAAGGAAGATCTTTTACAAAAAGGATCTAAACAAAGAGCAGCAGGTTACATCGTTTACGGATCTTCTACCATGCTTGTACTTTGTGTAGGAAAAGGAGTCTCCGGATTTACATTAGATCCATCCTGTGGAGAATTTATTCTTTCTCATCCCGAAATGAAAATGCCCGAATCGGGAGGGATCTATTCCATCAATGAAGGGAACTACGACTACTGGTCGGATGAAGTGAAAAATTATATCCGAAACATCAAGTCCATCGAAGGGGGACGTAAACCTCAATCTTTACGTTATATAGGTTCGCTTGTAGCCGACTTCCATAGAAACTTATTGAAAGGTGGGATCTTCTTATACCCGAACGATACCAAATCTTCCAAATATCCGAAAGGAAAGCTTAGACTTTTATACGAAGTTGCACCCATGGCGCTAATCGCCGAACAAGCGGGCGGAATGGCTGTGACAGTGGAAGGTAAAAGGATCCTTGATCTGGAACCGGAAGAACTTCACGAAAGGACAACATTCGTAGTAGGATCAAAAAAAGAAGTGGAACATTTTTTGACCTTTATAAAAAAATAATATATATCTGCGGATCTTCTTATTCTGTCTCCCGGATCGAAGGTCCGCAGTTTCCCGAATTCTTCTTTCCTTAACCTCTCTTTAATCGAATTTTTCATTCAAAAATCCCCCTAAAAATAAGCACTTAAATCCTACTTATATTTTAAACCTTCTCTTACTTTATATCAAGAAGACTTACATATCGTTTTTCATTCTTCTTATATATTATAATTTAATAATAAATAAAAATCTCATGATTTTATTTTAGCGCTTGCTACAAAAATTTGGGCAGATAAATCTGTGGGAGTTTGAAATAGAATACAAGGTATTTTGAAAGAATGAAGATAGTGAAAAATTGGATCAAACCTTCTGTAGCAGTGGCTTTAACTGCCGGTTACTTAGCGAGCTGTTCCCCGAATCAATCTAACTTAAGCGGTTTGCTCGGGTTTTTAGCGGGCTCGGGCTCTTCCAAACAAGTGGAAGAAACCGGTCCAGGAGCACTTAAGATCGCGGATGCAGGCGAATTGTATACGGAACCCTCCTACGGGCAGGCTCTTTCTTCTTCCAGTAGGGAAGCGATTACTCCTTTCCCTGCAGGGATTCCTGTTCCGGAATCAAAGACAGGCCATTACGCTTGCACCACTACGAAGTGGGGAGCCTCCGAGGTGAGAAGCCTTGTGGATCGGGCCATTCTAAACCAAGGCTCCGAAGTGATCTACCCTGGGTCCTTATTACAAGGTAAATTTTTAGAAGCGGGAGGTTATACTCCGGTTACCATCCCAAGATCCGGAGGTAAAATTTTCCTTACCGGTCTGAAACTTAGCCCGAACGCGATCTACTCTAAAGAATTAGCACAAGTAAGTGCTTCTAATATACAACAAGGGATCCAAGATATTCTATCCACGGATGTTGTCGGAACTGCGGCGGACGCTTCCTTCAGTGTAGAGCAGGTGTATAACGAAAATCATTTACTATTCAATCTTGGATTGGACGCACGTTTCTCCGATGTGGGCCTAAAAGTCAACCTTGGGATCGACAATCTGGGTAAAAAGAATTATATACTGATGAAGTTTACCCAGAAGTTCTACGACGTAAACTTCGAAGATCCTACACTTTCTACTTCCGTATTTAAGGACGGAGCGAATTTCCAAGATCCGGAAGGACAGATCGCTGCAAATAATCCTCCATTATATGTTTCTAAAGTATCTTACGGAAGAGTGGTGTATTTCCTTTTGGAATCCGAATATACCGCACTCCAAGTCAAAACCGCATTGGAAGTCGCTTGGGATCCTGGGATTCTTTCCGCGGTTTCTCCCGTTCCTCCGATCGGTGGAGAAGTTTCCGTCACTCATGAACAGGTCTTAGACAGGACTAGGATCGCGTATTTCGTAAGAGGCGGGAATGCAGGTCTGGCCCTTGCCCCGATCAGCGCGGCTGATTCCGCTACTCCAGGAAGTATGTACCAAGCAATCCGTAATTTCTTAGCGAATCCGGAAGCGGCAAATTATTCCGCTGCAAACCCTGGAGTTCCTATCGCTTATACATTAAACTATCTGAAGGACAGATCTGTTGCTAAAATGAGTTATACAACCGTGTATGACCAACGGGATTGTGAAGCTACTTATTCCGAAAATCCTCAGGTATTCACTGCAAAACTCGGAAAAGTGGATGATAAGGTCCGTTTCCTAATGGATGGGCAGGAGTTCTTCTCCACAAATCCGGAGGCGGATATTTATACGGGACCTGAGATCAATCTGAATAATGCAATGAGTGTCGGTTCAGAACATGAGTTCACAGTGGAATTGTATAACTCGAATTGTTTTGGGACAGCGTTGGATTTCGATCTGAAATTGAATGGAACCGTATTAAGAACACGTAATCTAAATAGAAGTGTAAGCACCTGTGGAAAACAGTTAACTTACAAATATAAATTGAATAAGATTACGGGTGCGTGGTCCGTCATTGAAGAGAACGAAACGGCGGAATTTTAATCACTATTAACCGATCTTTCCGGCTTCTTCTCCCAACAGGGAAGAAGCCTTTTCTTTTTAATGAGAATGGTTTTTGTGAAATTCCCAGGCGCTCGAAACTATATCCTCTATCTTTGCGAATTTAGGATCCCAACCCAAAACCTTTTTAGCTTTCGTATTGTCTGCGATCAATTTTGCAGGATCCCCTTCTCTTCTTGGTCCGATCTTGTACGGGATCTGCACTCCCGAGACCTTTTCCACTGTTTTAATAATTTCCAAAATGGAAAACCCTTGCCCTGTCCCTAAATTGAAAAAGTCGGATAACCCTCCTTTTTTTAGATATTCCAAACCAAGATAATGTGCCTGGGCTAAATCCATTACATGGATATAATCTCGGACCGCCGTTCCGTCCTGTGTATCGTAATCATTTCCGTTCACAGTAAGTGAATCTCTTTTTCCTAATGCTTTTTCAATTACGATCGGAAGAAGATGAGTCTCTGGGTCATGTTCTTCTCCGATATCCAAGTCGGAGCCGGAAGCATTAAAATAGCGAAGAGCAACAAATTTCAGATCGTACGCGCGCGAATAGTCGGCCAAAATTTTTTCGATCATCAACTTGGATTGTCCGTATGGGTTGATCGGATCTTGGGGTGTGGTCTCCAAGATCGGAACTTCTGTCACGGCTCCGTACGTAGCGCATGTAGAAGAAAATATGAAGTATTTGACTCCATATTTTTTCATTACTTCCAATAGTTGGAGAGTTCCCACAACATTATTGATATAATATTTTTGAGGATCGGTGACCGATTCTCCCACGTAGGCAAGCGCGGCAAAATGAATGACCGCTTCAAACTCGTGTTCCGAAAATACTCGATCCAGGTCGGCTTTTTCTAATAGATCTCCCTTGAAAAACTTTCCCCATTTGACCGCTTTTTCATGACCGTTGGAAAGATTATCGAATACAACCGTGTCCACGCCTAGTTTGTGGAGATATTTATTCATATGAGAGCCGATATATCCGGCTCCACCGGTGATCAGGATTTTTTTCATAAATCTTTTACATGTATTTCAGATGGATCGAAATTGTAAAAGGGAATTTATACCTGATAATTATCAGCCATTCAGAACGGATTTGTATCTGTCCAATCATTGACAAGGATTTAAGAAAGTAAGAATATTTCTAGTCGAGATACGATCAATAGGTGTTCCATATGAAATTTATAAATTCAAACTTTTGGGATAGAGCTTTCAGAGTGGTATTAGGTACTTCCTTAATTACCTGGGCTTTTTATATAGAGGATCTGTACAAGCTTGCGATTTTCGCGGTGGGTTTCGTTATACTTGCAACGGGAATTGTGGGTTGGTGTCCAATTTATTCCCTGTTCGGCTGGAATACCAGGACCCATTCCAAAAGATCATAGACTTCTCGTTACTCCACTTTGCTAAGAAAGGTCTTGCCAAAGTGGAGTAGATTATAGCAATTTCTATTCTATGCCCCCAACCCAGGAGATTGTTTATCAAGGTTTAAGTTTTTCGGAAGCCTCCAAACTTCTCCAAAAGTTTGGACCAAATGAGTCCAAGTTAAAAAAAACCTCCTTTTGGAGGATCAGTCTTTCTATTCTTTCCGAACCGATGCTATCCTTACTACTGGCATGCGGTTTTATTTACGCCTTACTCGGGGACTTAGATGAAGCAGCCGCACTCTCTATCGGTGTGATTGCAGTTATTTCTCTAACCATCTACCAGAGGAATAAATCGGAACGGGCCTTGGAATCTCTTAGAAAACTTTCCCCTCAAAAGGCGAAGGTGATAAGAGAGGGGAAAAAAATTGAGATAGATTCGTCCCTAATCGTTCCAGGAGATCTTATATTTTTATCCGAAGGAGATAAAGTTCCGGCCGACGGGTATTTGGTAGATGGATTAAATCTGCATGCCGACGAATCTCTTTTGACCGGAGAATCTGTTCCGGTCTTAAAAGAAGAAACGGATTTCTACAGTCCCGGACCTTTTTCCGAATTCCAAAAATTGTTTTCGGGAACCAAGGTTGTCTCCGGAGAAGGTATCATTAAAGTATTATTCACGGGAGACTCCACATCTCTCGGTTCTATCGGAAAAGAAATGGGTGAAATTTCCGAATCGGAAAGCCCTCTCCAAAAGGAAGCCAAAAGATTTACCACATTCTTTTTTTTAGGAGCTTTGGTATTTTCCGTTTTTCTAATATATGGTCTCGGAATACGGAACGGAAATTGGATGCAGGCCTTTTTAGCGGCGCTTACGTTCTTAATGGCGGTAATGCCGGAAGAAATTCCAGTAGTACTAAGCATATTTTTTTCCTTAGGAGCTTGGAGAATTTCCAAAAGCGGAGTTTTGGCAAGGAACCTGAGCTCTATAGAATCACTTGGGGCGGCGACTGTACTGTGCGTGGATAAAACAGGGACCTTGACCGAAAACCAAATGAAGGTGAAAGGTTTAATTTCTTCCGCTGAAAATAGTTTATTTGAATTTAATACTCCGGAAGTCGAGGAAGAATTTCATCTTCTATTGGAATTCTCCATTCTTGCCTCCAAAAAAGATCCTTTCGACCCTATGGAGAAAGCGATCCAAGAATTAGGGATCAATCTTCTATACGATACCGAACATCTTCATGCAAATTGGACGTTAGAAAAGGAATATCCACTTTCCCCCAAATTACTTGCACTTAGTTACGCCTGGAATTCGGAAGATCCGGGCACATTCGTGATCGGTACGAAAGGAGCACCGGAAGCGATCTTTGATCTTTGCCATTTTTCTATGGAAAGAACAGAACACTGGGAGAAGGTCACGGAAACTTATTCCCTCCAAGGATATAGAGCGATCGGAGTGGCAAGATCGAAAATTTCAAATTCTTCTCTTCCTGAAAACCAACATGATCTGGAATTTGAATTTTTAGGTTTGATCTTACTCGAGGATCCGGTCCGAGAAACTGTCCCTGCTTCAGTCTCAGAATGTATTAAAGCAGGGATAAGGATCATTATTATTACGGGAGATCATGCGGGAACTGCTAAAGCCGTAGCTTCTAAAATTGGATTAGAAGGACATACTGAAAGTATAACCGGAGACGAACTGGAAAAACTCACTGAAGAAGAATTGGATTCTAAATTAGATACCGTTGGGATATTTTCGCGGATCAAACCTGCACAAAAATTAAAGATAGTCAGAGGATTTCAAAAAAAGGGAGAGATCGTCGCAATGACGGGAGATGGAGTAAATGACGCTCTTGCATTGCAAGCGGCTCATATTGGGGTCTCTATGGGAAAAAGGGGAACCGACGTAGCAAGAGAAGCTTCCGATCTGGTACTATTGGATGATAATTTTTCCTCTATTGTGAAATCCGTATTTTTAGGAAGAAGGATCTACGAGAATATACAAAAAAGTATCTCTTATATTCTTTCGGTTCACGTGCCTATCATAGGAATGTCTCTATTACCGGCTTTCACTGGAGATCCGCTTTTCTTTTTTCCGGCACATATTATGGTCTTGGAGTTGATAGTAGATCCAATTTGTTCCATCGTTTTTGAGTCGTTGGAGCTGGAAAAAGGGGATCGTTATTCCAGTCCAAGGAGAAAAAATTCGGATTTACTTACTATTTCCAAATTCTCCCTCTCCTTTTTGCAAGGGATAATGGTCCTAATTTTATTATTAACCTTATATTTCTGGATGAAACAAAAAGGTTATAACGAGAATGAGATCCGATCTTTCGGTTTTATTTTTCTTGTTGTATCTAATTTCAGTCTGATGCTTACGAATTTAACTCATAAAGGAGGATTCATCTCCATTTTGAGATCT
Source organism: Leptospira sp. B5-022 (assembly GCF_000347035.1). Lineage (GTDB taxonomy): Bacteria > Spirochaetota > Leptospiria > Leptospirales > Leptospiraceae > Leptospira_B > Leptospira_B cinconiae. The sequence goes on along the minus strand of NZ_ANIJ01000006.1, from coordinate 433,739 downwards.
TTACATTCTAGCGTATTCTGGGTTTTCTTTTTAGCGGCTTCCGCGTTGATCGCAAGTTTTCAGTTCGAATTTAGCCTTCGGTTATTCGGTTTTCAAAAAATATCTTCCGACTGGGTGCTTCTTTCCATCGTGTTGGGACTTGCCTCCGGATTAATTTGGGAAATTAGAAAGATCCGATTTTTTGCTTGAGAGTTTTCGATGTAGAAGGAGCATATTTGTGTGAATGTTGAGACATTTTTACCGAGTAAAAATTTACAACCGTATATCCGCCAGTACCTGATCATAGGAAGTGATACCGGAATGCGGAATAAAATTTTACCCGGGTCTTCCTTAGTGATCTCCTTCAGGATTAAGGGTAAAATCAGTCCCAAAGAAGGAGATCGAGAGAGTATTCTTCCTAATTCCGGAATTGCGGGACTAAGACGTAATCCTAGGTTGATCGAATATTCCAAAAACACGTCTACTCTACTTGTAATTTTTAAAGAAGGTGGAGCTGTCAATTTTCTCAAAGAACCACTTCACAATTTATTCGAATTGAATCTATCTTTGGATTATTTGATCTCTGCAAAGAAGGTTCGGGAAACGGAACAGAGACTTTTTCACACAAGAACGAATCTTGAAAAAATCTCCATAATCGAAAAATTCCTAATTTCTGAATGGGTCGGGTCGAAAGAAGACAAACTAATTCTGGATTCTGTCCATAGGATCAGAAAATCGAATGGAAATCTAAAGATCGCTGATTTGCTAAAAGGAATGCCAATCAGTAGAGATTCGTATGAAAAAAGATTTAGAGAAGTGATCGGGACCAGTCCTAAACAATTATCAAACCTCGTAAGAATGCGAAATATTATAGATTCTTACTCTTCTAAGATCAGTTTTACAGATCTCGCTCAGGAATCCGGATATTTTGACCAGGCCCATTTTATTAAGGATTTTAAAACTTTTACTGACGAGACTCCGAAACGGTTTTTTAAACTTTCGACTCCCTACTGGTAAAATTCTGAATTTTTACAATTTTAGATTTCCTGGATGGAGTATTCTTTTTCCAGAAGGAGAATAAGAATGCAAAAAGTCCTGATCGATACGTTTATCGTTCCTAAAAAAGCCGAGGAAGAATTTTTCAGCCGAGTCAAGGTGAATCGAAGCTTGATCAAAAATCTTCCCGGTTTTCTGCAAGATTCGGCTTACATCCGTGAAAAAAGCGTAGATGAGATCCAATTTGTGACTGTAGCCGTTTGGGAAAATGAAGACGCAATTTCCAACGCTAAAAAGGAAGTTTTAGCATCCTACCAAAAAGAAGGATTCGATATGCCGGGAATGCTAGAAAGACTTGGAATTTCTATCGAAAGAGGAATTTTCGAATCGGCGGAAAGTTAGGAACTCACTTGAATGATTACTTTACCGCCTGCATGGCCTGCTTCAACATAACGTACCGCTTCCGGAACTTCGTCCAACGTATATCGTCTATCGATCACGGATTTGATCTTTCCGGATTGCAGAAGTTCTGACAGAAAAATAAGGTCCTTTTGATTCGGCTGAGAAGAAGCAGTCACGATCTTACGATCACTAAAGAGTGAAAGAAACGGTCCCAGAAGTAAAGCTTGGAAGAGTTGAGCCGTCCCTCCTCCAGCCATAACGTATCGCCCTTTGGGAGTTAAACTAGTTTTGTATTCGAAAATGGAATGAAACCCATTTACACCAAGTATTAGATCGTATTTTTTTCCGTTCCGAGTGAAATCTTCCTTCGTGTAGTCGATAACGTGATCTGCTCCTAAAGATACAGCGGTATCCTTTTTAGAAGTACTACAAACTGCCGTCACTTCGGCCCCGAAATATTTCGCGAGCTGTATCGCAAAAGTTCCTACTCCTCCGGAAGCACCGTTAATCAGAACTTTTTGCCCGGATTGGACCTTACCGAAATCTCGTATAGAGTGCAAAGCAGTCATTCCAGCCAAAGGTAAAGCCGCTACATCCTCGAAGGACAAGTTAGACGGTTTTAAAACGAACTCATCCTCTTTACTACATTTGTATTCTGCGAACGCGCCGAAGCCGCTTGCAGAAACATCTCCGAATACGTCGTCACCTGGGCGGAATTTCGTAATATTCCTGCCGACTGCCTCGACAGTCCCGGCAACATCTGCACCTAATATGGAGATTTTTTTAGGTTTAAAAAGCCCGGCATATAAGCGTACTAAAAAAGGATCAGCCCTCATCATTCGCCAATCAGCCGCATTTACGGAAGCAGTCCGAACCTTTATTAAGATCTCGTTTTCTTTAGGATTAGGCTTTTCTACTTCTTTAATTTGAAGAACATCCGGGGACCCATAATTTTCATATACGATTGCTTTCATTTTTATACCTAAACTACGTATCTATCTGTACAGTATAAGAAGTTGAAGGGAAAAAATTATCTCTTCTTTACCTCTCCCTTCAGTTCTTCCTTAACCGTGTCTCTGGTGGTATTGGATTTATTTTCCAATTTGATCGTATAGTGGATCTGGTATTTAGTTACCACCGGCTTTTCCTCCGAATGTTCCATAGACCAACGGGTCACATCATTCTGGATGATCTTGGCTAAATTGTTTATTCTCGGAACTCTTGTATTAAAACGGATCGTTTCGACGGCACCCGTGTTTCCGTTCAGGATCACTAATATAATCCCATCGTCGCTGAAATTGATCCTATTATATTTTACTAATTCTTCACTGATGAGTGCATCTCCTCCCTTATCCACTTTTCTGCGGATATATTTGGAACCTCTAATCTGGCGAACCTGGTAAGAATCGCTTGTAATATACACTCGAAAATATTCCGCACTGTCTTTGGACTGGCTCTGGAAAGAAATAGGATCAGTGGAGGTGATCTTCACTTCTTTACCGTCTTCGTCTATGATCTCCTCGTTTTCTCCGGCTGGATTGGGGAGGATCTCTCCCTTAGGAGTTTCCGGAGTTTGGGTGCTTGGTCCTCCGGTGCTAATGCAGGAAATAAAGTATAAACAAAACAGAACCGCAAAACCGGCTAAAAAAATTCGGAAAACCGAAACGCGAAACATTGGCCTCTCCTATACGAGGAAATCTATGATTTTATGCGAATATTCCAACTATACCAAATATTGCAAGAATAGTGTGGCAAGCCCCAAGAAACAAAAGAAGCCGAACACATCCGTGGTAGTTGTTACAAATATGGAAGATGCAATTGCAGGATCGATCCCGACTACTTTTAGTAACATAGGGATACAAGCTCCTACAATGGCTGCTACGATCAGATTTGCGAGCATCGCCAAAAAGATAACAATCGCCAAGGCAAGTTTTCCCGTATAAAAAAATACGGCAAGTCCTGTGATCGAACCGATCGTGAGACCGTTGATTAAACCTATGATCCCTTCTTTTCGAAAACCAACCGTCCAGTTGGATTGGCTCAAATCGCCCGTAGCGATATTTCGTACGACTACAGTAATAGATTGGGTACCGGCATTTCCACCCATCCCGGCTACGATCGGCATTAGGCTCGCAAGTAATACAAAGGATTGGATTGTGTCTTCAAAAAGAGCGACTGTAGACGCAGCTACCACGGCGGTTCCTAGATTGATCACAAGCCAGGTCAATCTCCTTCGAATGGAATCCCAGATGGAAGTATTCAACCGTTCTTCCTCTGAAACACCCCCCATCCGCAAAATGTCCTCGGACGCTTCTTCCTGAACGATATCCAAGATATCGTCTACCGTGATCCTGCCTATGATCCTATCCAGATCGTCAACCACTGCCGCGGAAACTAAGTCGTATTTCCTGAATATTCGGGCAACTTCCTCCTGGTCCGTATCATAATGTATGGAGAATACTTCCTCTTTTACAAGCCGACTCACTTTCTGGTTAAGAGGTGCAAGAAATAGGTCTTTGAGTCTGATAAAACCTTTTAGGTGATTTTCCGCGTCGGTAACATAAAGAAGGTAGATATCGTCCGTCTCTTTGGCGATCCTTCTTAATTTGATGATCGCTTTTCTGACCGTGTCGGTCTCATACGCGGATGCAAATTCGGTCGTCATCAAACGACCGGCAGTATATTCCCTAAAATTCAGCTGTTTTCGGATCTGAGAAGAATCTTCCCGATCCAAAGAGTTCAGGATTTCCTCGGCTTTTGCCTTGGGGATCTCAGAGATCAGATTTGTAACGTCGTCCGGTTCCAGATTTTCGACGATAGGAGAGATCTCCTTCATATTCAGGCGGGAGATCAGATCCGCCTGCCTATCCTCGTCGAACTCGACTAAAATTTCGGACTGCTGTTCGGAATCACAAAGTTTAAATACGTAGAATGCTTCGTTAATATCCAGCTTTTCCAGGACCTCGGCTATATCCGCCGGGTGATTGGAAGAAGTGAAGTCGAGTAAGAACTTATTGTCCTTTTTTTCTATCTTTTCGAGGAAAAAATCCATCCAGTCTGCGGATTGCGGATTTGCCTTCAGGGAAGAAATTTCCTTCGTGCTATTTGTTTCGTCCATATAGGCAACCTCCCCCTATGACAGAATCCTGATAGAATTCATCGGTTCAATGAATTTCCTGCTTTTTGGTACAAGAGTTTTTCATTTGACTGGGGGCTTGCAGCCTTAGAATAGAACCTAGTTCCCCCTATCCGACTATGAAACCTTCTCTTTTACGACTTACTCCCGTTCTTCTATTCTTATTTTCTTTGCCGCTGTTTTCAGACGCATTTTATTTCCCTTGGGAATACAACAAACTCTTTAATGAGAACGCCACCTTGAGAATTGAGTTGGATTCTCTTAGACTTCGTTATAGAAACGAGACCGAAAACTCTAAAAAGGAAAAACTAAGCCTAGATGCCAGGATCCAAAATTTGGAAGAGCAGCTCGCAGGCGAAAAATCCTTCAGAGAAAGAGACAAAGAAATTTCAGCTGAGCAGATCCGTGCTTTGGAAAACCAGATTGCTCTTCTAAAAGCCAAAAGTGGAAATAAAGAAAAAGAACTGATAGAAGAGAACGAAAAGCAGTCCAAAAAATACCAGGAACTCCTCTCCGAATTAAAGTCCGAACTTGAAAAAGAAAGACTGGGTTGTATCCGGAAAATGGATGAACTCAAAAGAGAATATGAGTCCAAAATTGCAGGTCTGGAAGCAAGGATCAAAGAATTAGAAGATAATCTTTCCAAACTCAAAAATCTAAATGAAGATCAAAAAAGAGAATTAAATCGTCTGGCAGAACAAGCAACCGAACTAGAATCCAAACTATCCGGTGAGATTGCCAAGGGCCAGATCCGAGTAAAACGTTTTCATAATAGACTAGTCATCAATATAGACGATCAGATCTCTTTTGATTCAGGCTCAGCCGAATTGAAAAAACAGATCTTTCCAGCTTTGGACAAGATCAAAGAGATCCTAGTAAAATATCCGGGTAACCTGATCATAGTAGAAGGCCATACGGATAATATTCCGATACGTAATAAAAAATTTAACGATAACTGGCAGTTATCAACGGAGAGAGCGCTTTCCGTAGTTCGATTTTTATTAGAGAGTAAAAATTTAGACGCAAGGAACTTCTCCGTAGCAGGATATGGAGAACACCAACCGATCGTTTCCAATGATACTCCTGAAAACCGTTCCTTGAATAGAAGAGTGGATATCGTTCTAGAACCGCAGAGCGGAAAGAGTCACTAAATAGGCTTCTATTTCTTGGAAAAAAACAATCCTTCATCTTCTAATTTCGAACCTTTTGGGAGACAAGCAATCCTTCGTCCCAAAAGTAAGAATACCTTACGTAGTTTAGTTTTTGCATTCTTACTTTCCATTGGGATCTTTTCCTGGGAAATATTCGGTTCCGCTCAAAGTAAAAGTTTGGCGCTTCTAGCGGATGCTGGTCATGTGATCTCGGATTCATTCGCCTTTTTATTGAGTATATTTGCAGTTTTAGTCTCAGACAAAAAACCGAATGCAAAGATGAACTTCGGATTTTTCAGAGTGGAAGTATTTGCAGCATTTCTAAATTCCATTTTGATCTCAGGAATTTCTATTTTTATCATATACGAAGCTATCCAAAGATTCCGTCATCAGGAAGAAATTGGCACCGAATCGATGCTGATTTTCAGTTTAGGAACCATCGGCCTTAATCTGATCTCTGTTTGGCTATTAAAAAGGATATCCGCAGATAATATCAATTTAAGGACGGCTTATCTTCATGTTTTGAATGATCTATTCGGAACGATTGCTGTTTTAGTGGGAGCAATTTTGATCCGACTCTTTGATTGGACATGGATCGATCCACTGCTCAGTCTGGCGCTTTCTATCTTTATCTTAAGGGCTGCCATTGTCATCTTGAAGGAAAGTCTTTTGATCCTTTTGGAATCTTCTCCCACCTTTGATGAATGGGATCATTTGAAAAAGGATCTGTTGCATATCAAAGGAGTGGATTCAATTCTTTCTGCTCACACCTGGACGTTAACAAAAGGGATCCATGCTTGTGCATTTAGAATACAAATTATAAACGGATCCGATCATAAAAAGATCCTAAAGGAAGCCTACGAACTATTGAGAAGCGAATGGAAGTTCGAACAGATCTATTTGCAATTGGAAGACCCGACTACCACTCATACAATTGATGGGATCATTGCAAAAACCTTACATGACATTAATTCGGAAGAATGGGGACATCACCACCATACTCATGACCATCCGGCTCATCATCATTAAAGATTCCCGAATTTTCTCCAACTTTTAGACTGCTTGAGCCTGTTCTTAATATAAACCGGGCTTCTGGCAGGGTGGATAGTGCAAAAAAGACCCAGGTCAGGATATTCTTTTTTATGATCGAAGTTAGGAATGGATTCCAAAATGGAAATACATTCATCCAAGATCGCTTCGTACCCGTACGGATGATCTTCTTCTATTTTATAATTCGGGTCCTTGTCCTTCTTGTCGGAAATTTCTAGGCATTTTCCGTAGAGAAGTCCGCTTAGGTCCCAGAGTTTCCCTAAAACTGAAAATCTTTCTCTGGATTCGCTTCCCTGACTTAAATCGGAAACAATTTTACGAATCGCACCACAGAATAGAACGGCAGCGGACAACATTTCGGAAAGATGGATATCGGCCCCTAATTTGGTATAATCCTCTATAAAATGATAATGAGACGGTAGTTTGAAATTTTCGCCCGTGATCTTACAATGAGTGGCTTCTCGTGCGACATCTAGATACACTTCCTCGATCTTTAAACCGGGAAAATCTCTGGGGATAAAAAATACTCCGAACCGATTTTTCTCCTCTTCCTTGGCAACGACCAAGTAACCTTCTGCGTCGGCTCCGTTAGTCACGAAACCTTTATGAAAATTTAATTCAATTTCGCCGTTAGGCAGTATTTTTGCTGAAGATTTAAGATTGGTGAGTTTTCCCATCCAGCCTGGTTCGCTTACACCAAGTCCTATGATCCCAAGACCGTTTACTAATCGATCCTGAAGTTCTAAGGCTAAATTTCTGGCTTTTTCATTGATAGAAGCTCCCTCTTCGGAACCGAGTACGAGTTTCAAGATCTTTCCGGCCACATTGGTTTGGGCCATGAGCCCTACCCCCACCCCGATCCCGTGAGGGAAAGAAGGAAGAAATATTAACTTTTCGTGAAATGCTCTGAATCCGCCGTCTTTTAAGGCATTGAGTAATCCTGCCTTCGCAATAATAGGCAAAACGGATTTATAAACGGATCTAAATTCTCCCGGAGGAAAGGAAGAAAGTTTCTCTCTTAGTTCTTTCATCTTAGGAAAATTTAACCAGCCTTCTTTCCAGAATTTCCTAAAACTTTTTTCAGATATTGTCCGGTGAATGATTCTTTGATCTTTGCGACCTCTGCGGGAGTTCCTTCTGCGATAATTTTGCCGCCTCCATCCCCTCCTTCGGGCCCCAAATCTATGATCCAATCCGCCTGTTTGATCACATCCAGATTATGTTCGATCACGATCATCGAATTTCCGCGATCCACAAGCGTATGTAAAACACTCATCAAATGCCGAACATCTTCGAAATGAAGTCCGGTCGTGGGTTCGTCCAAAATATATAATGTTTTTCCGGTAGGTCTTTTGGATAATTCGGAAGCCAATTTGATCCTTTGTGCTTCACCGCCGGAGAATGTTGTGGCCGGCTGCCCTAGTTTGATATAACCTAATCCAACTTCGTCCAAGGTTTCCAGTTTTCGTTTTAATGCGGGAATATTTTCGAAGAATGGGATCGAATTCTCGACAGTCATCTCCAAGATCTCATAGATATTTTTGCCTTTATAACGAACTTCTAAAGTTTCTTGGTTGTACCGTTTCCCCTTACAAACATCGCAGGTAACGTACACATCCGGAAGGAAATGCATCTCTATTTTTAGGATACCGTCTCCCTCGCAAGTCTCGCATCTTCCCCCGCTCACATTAAAGCTGAATCTTCCCGGAGAATAGCCTCGGAGTTTGGATTCTTCCAACTGAGCAAACATGTCGCGAACCACGGTAAAAAGTCCCGTATAAGTAGCCGGGTTAGATCTAGGAGTTCGTCCGATCGGTGATTGGTCAATATTGATGATCTTATCTATGTCTTCCAATCCAGTGATCTTCTCATGTTTTCCCCAAACGGTTCTCATCTTCATTACTTTATGAGCCGCTGCGTTATATAAGATATCGTTGATCAGAGTGGACTTTCCTGAACCGGATACACCGGTCACCACGATCAATTTTCCAAGAGGGATCTCGACACTTACGTTTTTCAGATTATTTTCTTTTGCGTTTACGATCTTGAGCTTTTTCCCATTCCCCGGTCTCACAGTCTTAGGGATCGGGATAAATTCTTTGCCGGATAAAAACTTACCCGTAAGCGAATTTTTGTTTTTGGCAACTTCTTCCGGAGTTCCGGAACAAACGATTGTTCCACCATGAACCCCCGCGCCAGGTCCCATGTCGATCAACCAGTCCGCCTCTTCCATTGTTTCCTGATCGTGCTCAACGACTAAAACTGTGTTTCCAAGATCTCTCAGTTCTTTGAGAGTATTGACCAATTTTGTATTATCTCTTTGGTGAAGACCGATCGAAGGTTCATCTAAAATATATAATACACCTTGTAGTCTAGATCCGATCTGAGTAGCAAGCCTGATCCTTTGCGCCTCTCCGCCGGAAAGAGTTCCAGCAGCACGTTCCAAACTTAAATACCCGACACCCACATCGTTCAAAAAGGTAAGTCTTTGTTGGATTTCCTTCAAGATCGGTCTTGCGATCACTTCTTCGCTTCCCTTAGGCTTCATGGATTTTACGAATTCTAATCCCTTTTCCACACTGAAAGCGGAGAACTTGTCAATGGTCAGACCGTTTACTTCCACATGAAGGCTAACGGGTTTCAAACGTTTTCCTTCGCAGGCAGGACAATGATGATTTGTCATATATCCTTCCAACTGCTGGCGTCTTGCTTCCGAACCTTCTTTATATCTTCTTTTTAAGTTCGGGATCACACCTTCGAATTCTCTACTGAATTCATAATGCGATTTTTCATTTCTAAAATCGTAATCTATTTTGAGATTTTTGTCTCCATACAGAATGGTGTCTCTCACCTTTTTAGGAAGATCCTTCCATGCGGTATTATAATCGAATTTTAATTTTTTAGCCAAAGAATGTACGGTTGTTAAAAACCAGTAACTATTACTTTTTGCACCTGCCCAGGCTTCTATACAACCTTCTACGAGAGAAAGTTCAGAATCCGTAATTAAAAGATCCTCGTCGAATTCCAAAAGGCTCCCAAGTCCGTCGCAGGTTTCGCAGGCGCCGAACGGTGAGTTGAAGGAAAATAATCTAGGAGAGAGTTCCGGCAAAGATTCTTCCGGGTGATTCGGACAGGAAAGTTTCTGGGAGAATGTATGGTCCTTCTTTCCGTCGTCCATGAGAAGGATCCCTTCCGATTGTTTGAGAGCGGTCTCCACCGAATCGGTCAAACGAGAACGGATTCCGTCCTTGATCACAAGACGATCCACTACGATCTCAATCGTTGCCTTAAAACTTTTTTTCAGAACGATCTCTTCGTCCAAAGTTTTGATCTCACCATTTAATCGTATTCTGTTAAATCCGTCCTTTCTAATCTTCTCCAGAACATCCTTATGCTCCCCCTTCTTGCCGGAAACGATAGGAGCTAAAATCTGGATCTTAGTTCCTTCCGGAAAATTGAGGATCCTTTCGGTGATTTGATCAATGGAGAGAGATTGGATGGGGGTTCCACAAATCGGACAATGGGGCTTTCCTACCCTCGCGTAAAGAAGACGCAGGTAATCGTAGATCTCCGTTACAGTTCCTACAGTGGATCTAGGGTTTCGATGAGTGGTCTTTTGCTCAATAGAAATCGCAGGAGAAAGACCTTCGATCAGGTCCAAATCCGGTTTTTCCATCTGGCCCAAAAATTGTCTGGCATACGCGGAGAGACTTTCGACATATCTTCTCTGTCCTTCCGCATAGATCGTATCGAATGCAAGAGAAGATTTACCGGAACCGGAAAGTCCGGTGATAACCACGAGTTTGTCCCGCGGAATATCCACATTGATATTTTTAAGATTATGCTCCCGAGCTCCTCGGATGCGGATATGATCCAAACGATTAACCCTCTCTTAGGTTTCAGATAATTTCCGGAAAGCCAGGCTGAAAAGCGGTTTTCCTTCCGTAATTTTACGTTTTCCGGAATAAATGTCCGTTTTACTTTGGTCGCCAAAAGGATTTCCCAATGTTTAGAATTCTATTCTCTCTTGTTTTTTTACCGATCCGGATTTTGTTCCAAGGAATTAGGATCTTATCCTGGACCATTCGCAAGGGAGATCATTTCTATATGGAAATTCCCCCTTCTTTCTCCTTTGATAAAAAATCGTTTTTCGTAAAACTGTTGGTCTCGAAAGAAGAAGCTCCCTTCTTAGTGGATTTTTTATTAGGACTGAAGGCTTTAACTAAGGTCCCGGGTTTAAAAAAAGTCTCTTTCCATATTTCTAATCCCGAATACGGATTTGGAGAAGTTTGGAATATCTGTAAGTCGATCCAAACATTAAACGAAAAAGGAATTGAGACTTCCGGTTTCTGTTTAGGTGGAGGAACAAAAGCATTACTTTTACTCTCTCAATGTAAATACAGATATTCTTCTTCCGCATCCGAATTCTTTCCCATACTTCCTTCCGCAGAACCCTACTTCTTCGGTGGGTCAGCTAAAAAGTTCGGTGTGGCTGTCGAAACGTATGCAAGCGGAGCATTTAAATCATTCGGAGAAACTTTCCAAAGGACATCCTTCTCCGCTCCTGCTCGAAAAAATTTAGAAGCTTTGCTCGGAGATTATAAAGACATACTTTCGCAGGAGTTTAAGAAGTCCTCCAATTTAGATCTAAAAGTTTTAGAAGAGCCGATTTTAAGCGCGGAAAAACTTAAAAAAATTGGATTTCTCACTGAATTCGTAGAAGAAGACGATTTTGAAGAAAACTATTTATTCGAGGACTATAAAAAAGAGAAGGAAACGGATAAACCTAAATACAAAAAACTAAGCCCCAAAGGTTTCAGAGTTTACCATAAAAAATCCAATTTCACTTTGATCTCTAAACCGGTTCCGATCGTTGCCGTTCTTCCTGTCCAAGGAAATATTCTACCGGATTTAGGAAGAGAAGAAGATTTCAGTTCCAGGCAAGTCTCCTTCCGATACTATCAGGAAATTATTAAGGACTTAAAGGAAGATCCGAAGATAGCTGCTGTTGTCCTGGAAATGAACTCTCCCGGCGGAAGCGCACTTGTTTCCGAACTTTTATATAGAGAGATCAAAAAACTTTCCGAGAAAAAACCGGTCATCACTTACGTATTGAATGTTGCCGCTTCCGGCGGATACTATCTCTCCTGCGCCACCCAAAAAATCCATGGTACACCTTATTCCATCGTAGGCTCCATAGGCGCGGTAATGATGAGATTCGAATTAAAGAAATTGTACGATAAATTCGGGGTCCAAAAGGAAAGGATCGGATTTTACCCTCACAGAGATATTCTTTCCGAATACGGTAAACTTTCTCCCAAGTCGGAACAGTTCTTAAAAAAAGAAGTTTTAAGATCCAGGGATCTATTTTATAACCGAGTCATCGAGTCCAGAAAAACAACCTTTCAAGAATTAGAAAAAAATTATGGAGAAGGCCGCATCTTTTCCGGAGAAACTTTCCGTAAATCAGGATTTTTGGACTCCTGCGATTCTTTCTTAGATACATTACAAAATCTGAAAGAAGAACTCAAATCCAAAAAGATAGATGTGCGTTATCTGCCTGGAACTTATAATTGGAAGGACTTGGTCCAAGACTTAAAACCCGGAATGCAGTTTTCCAAGTTTTCTTTTTTCTCTAAGTTAAATGCGGAGAAGAAGCAAAACCCGTTGGAAGTCTTACATCTATCCGAAATCGCTCAACAATTATCTAATATTTAATTTGTTTCGCACGGAGAACACGAAGATCACAGAGTTGCAACCTTTATAAAATTCTCCGTGAACTTAGTGGGCTCTGTGTGAACCTGCGCTACTCTTGTGCCTTCAGAATTCTGTTTAAGAGTGCTTCTTTACCGGAGGAATTTGCAGGAGGAAAACAATAAATTGTAGAAACTCCTAGTCGATCGCAGTCTCGAAAGAAGGAGTATAAATTTTTCATATACTCCGTGTTATTCCTTAAATCCAAAGCGAATTTCCAACCGCGGGTCAAACCGATCCCGATCGCCGCCGATTCTCTATCAGGAGTTTGGTTTTCCGTAAAGATCACCTTTGCCTTAGGAGAATAATGTTTGTATTTCATCCCGGGACTAGAAGGAGATTCCCCTTCCTTTAACTCGCTGTAGTTTTCTAGATCCGGAACATATTTGTGTAATTCTTCCCAGCCAAAATATCCCGGTCGAAGGAGTTTCGGCGGAGAAACGGAAAAATCCACAACTGTCGATTCTAAACCTATTTCGGGATCCGTACCTTTTAAGATCAGATCTACCTTTCCGTCAAACTCGGAGATCGCATCATCCAACCTAGTGATAGAAGGTTGTCCCGAAAGATTGGCAGAAGGAGCGGACACCGGTCCTCCAAAATAAGAAAGCATTTCCAAAACTTTTGGATGAGAAGGAACTCTAACCGCAATCGTAGTCAGTCCGGTAGAAAAAACGGACTTATCCTTCTTCTTTAATACCAAACTTAAAGGTCCGGGCATACATTGCCTGATGAGGATTTTTGCAGTTTCCGGAACTTCTCCAATATCGGGAATGAGAGCCGGATTTCCTAAATGAACGATGAGAGGATTATCCGCAGGGCGGTTTTTTATTTTATAAATTTCTAAACAAGCAGGAAGATTTCTTGAGTCTGCACCAAGACCGTATACAGTCTCTGTGGGGAATAAAACGATCCCTCCCTCTTTTAATACTTTTGCGGCAAGGGAAGGATCATCCGTGATGATTGTCGGTTTATTTTTTGACAAGATCCTCTGTATTTTTGGCCTCTTCCTGACTTTCCTCCGGAGGAGTTTGTTTTACGTCAGGATTCGGAACCACAGGTTGTTTCGCCTTTGGAACGGGAGGAAGTTTATTTGTCACAAGTAACTCTAGATAATCATTGATACCCGGATCGTTATCGGACAATAATTGCCAGAAAGAAAATCCGCCTATATCATAAGATCGTAATAAGGTCATTTTCTCTTCGAAAGCTTTTCTGTTCATGAAGAATGCTACTCGGTCACAACCTTCGGATTTGTACCAAATACTTGGATCCTCGTAAGTTTTACCTTCGTGAACCCAGCTAAACTTGGAAAGATTCGTCCAAGAACCGGAGTTTTTATTATCCGCTAAAACTTGGCTGATATTCGTAGGCTGTTTTGTCACACCTAATTGTTGGCGCTTTAAAGCATCCGACCAATAGACGGACTTGATCTTTGCATTACAATTCAGAGCCCAATCGTATCCGTACGTTGGGATTGCCATATACAATTTTTTGGCAGGAACTCTTTCTTTTGCATAAGTGATGATATTTCTGATCCAAACATTCGGAGCCTGAGGTCCAGGTCCCGGGTTTCTATACTTACGAGGATGAAGTTCGTAAGCCATCACTTTTACACGGTCCGCGTGTTTTGCCAAAAAAGCGTAATCGTGGGTCATCGGACCTCTCCAATTCTCGGCAAAGTCCATATTAATTTTTTCTTTTAAACCCTTACATACTTTTAGGCCAGACCTTTTAGCGGCAGTTTTAGGATGAACTGCAACGGAAAGAAGTTTACCACGTTTGTGGATCTCTTTGGAAAGAAGAACGATGAACTCCTCAAACTTCTCTTTTTTTTCGCAGCTCATTCCTTCGTAATCGATATCGATACCGTCGAAACCGTACGTGTCTACTTCGTACAGTATGTTCTGGATATGTTTGTCTCTGATATCGTTACGTCCGTTTAGGCCTATATTCTCGGAGATCTTCTCGTTCTTATTTTCCCAACGGAAGATCGTAGGAATGATCTTAACTTTTGGATTTAGAGATTTGAGTTCCGCAACACGCGCATGTTTTTGAGCGGATCCCCAAAGAGAATATAGATCTCCGTTATTCGTCTCTCTTCCTTTGAATCCATAAATAAACGGATGGATCTCATTGTACAGATGAACAGTACGTTTCATCGCTTCATAGTCGGAAAACCAAGTAGAAGCCCTAAAAGCAGGATCGTCTTCGGATTCAGGCTCAGAAATACTGACTGGGTTAGAAGTTCCATCCGACTCGGAAGAAGGATTGTCGGAGTTCCACCATTTCTTCCAAGATTCCCAGACCCCCTCCGAAGGGGCCAGGTCCGATTTTAGTGTAGTATTTTGGAATGCCACCTGTTCCGTCCCGGATTGGACCGATACAGGTTTAGAATCCGCCTTTAAGGCCTGGAGTCCTAGATAAAAAGAAATTCCGGAAAGTACAAACCAGGTCAGGCTCACTAGGCTTGTTTGCCAGAGAGGTTGTTTTTTAGGTTGGTATGGCACAGGACGGATTAGGTCCTCTGGGGTGTAAGGTTCATCGTTTGGATTCATTTGATCTCTATATATTTATCGAATCGCGGGGGCTAAAAGTAAAGCACCGACTGTCTTCCAATGATTTATAATGAATCAGTCTGTCAAACGTTTGTGGGAATCCCTCCTGTTCTTTGATTGACAGACACCGAAATCGCAAGATTTTTCCACAGATGCAGTTTCACCGACCCTTCAAACTATTTTTCGTTTTAGGTTCCATCTTCATTACCTTCCTTTTGATGGCGGAGGTGACTGGTTCCAAATGGTTTCAAGTTTTGATCGGGAACAAGGCGTTGACCATGACTTTGGGTGTGATTCCCTTCCCCATTACGTTTATCGTAACGGACCTTTTGAATGAGTATTATGGAAGAAGAGGTGTTAGATACCTAACTTTAGTCGGAATGGTAATGATCGTTTTAGCTTTTTTTCTTCTTCAATTAGACATGGCCATTCCGGCAGCAGGGAATTCCCCCGTGGACGACCATTCCTTTCAGGTAGTATTCTTTAATACCGGGCAAGTGATCACAGGTTCGATCGTGGCCTACTTGATCGGCCAGCTTGTAGACATCCAAGTTTTTCATTTGATCCGTAAGAGGACTAAAAACAAATTTCTTTGGCTGAGAGCGACCGGTTCTACCATCTTCTCCCAGCTTTTGGATTCTTATGTCGTGATCTTTGTGGCGTATTGGGGAACGTACGATTTCCAAACTCTAAATTCCATCTCTTATACCAACTTCGGATACAAGATCTTCATAGCGATAGGGATCACACCTTTGATCTACCTCGCCCATTACCTGATCGAAAGGTATTTAGGAGAAGATGCCCATAAAATGGCAGAAGCGGCTCTCAAAGAAGGTAAAGAAGAAGTCCAGCCTTATCCGGGTTGAGTTTTGTTTCACCCCTCAGTGAACTCTGTGTCCTCTGTGCGAAAAACCTTCTTAATATTTTTAGGGTGCACACGGAGATCACCGAGGACACGGAGATTAGCTCATTCGCTTTAGTAATACAACCAGATTCGATTTTCCCAAGGGTCCAAGTAAGATGAGTATTTCTCGGATGTAGATTCCTTCTGAAATCCAGAGCCAAACAGTCGAGTTTCGAAAGCTGGGACCTTCTCCTTTCGGATTTTCCAAACTAAGGTTCCAGGAGACACGGGACATTCTTCCGTTTCTCTAATAAAGATCACTCTTTGCTTTTCTGCAAAAAGAAGTTCCGCATGGCCTGGAGTTGATACCTGGACTTCCCCGCCAAAAAGATCCAAGTAAAGCCTTGCTGCTTCCGCACAATCATCCGCTTGTAAGCTAGCCCCATAGAAACTGAGAAAGTTTTGAGACATGATCTTGAGTCTAATCTCCGAAAGCCAAAAACCGTTTATTATTCGGTTTACGGCCTAATTCAGACTATAATTTTGGAGTTAGGGAAGTTTTCCAAGCATATGAACTCAAATTTGGATTTTGTTCGGATTTTCGATACCACTCTCCGGGACGGAGAACAATGCCCAGGTGCGGCAATGAGCGAGAATGAGAAGATAGAGATCGCACTCCAACTCGCCAAAATGAATGTGGACGTGATCGAAGCAGGCTTCCCGGTTTCTTCCCCGGTCCAATTGCAGGCAGTGCAAAGAATTTCCAGAGAGGTAGAAGGTCCGATTATCGCGGCACTCGCAAGAGCCGTTCGTCCCGACTTAGAGGCAGCTGCCAAAGCAATCATCCCCGCCAAAAAAAGAAGAATTCATACTTTTATCGCATCTTCTCCCATTCACATGAAATTCAAGCTGGGAAAAGATCCTTCCGAGGTTTTGAAAATGGCTGTGGAAGCGGTCAAGATTTGCAGAGATCATGTGGACGATGTGGAATTTTCCCCCGAAGACGCGACTCGTTCCGAGCCTGCGTTTTTAAGAGAACTCTGCGAGGCAGTGATAGAAGCCGGTGCGACTACGATCAATATTCCCGATACCGTAGGATATACAACACCGTATGAATACGGAGAATTATTCAAATTCCTGATCCAAAATGTGAAAGGAAGTGAGAAAGCGATCTTCTCTGCACATTGCCATAACGATTTAGGACTTGCCACTTCCAATAGTCTCGCTGCGATCCAGAATGGAGCAAGGCAAGTAGAATGTACCGTAAACGGGATCGGAGAAAGAGCCGGCAATACCGCTATGGAAGAAGTCGTAATGGCTCTTCGTACGCGGAAGGACAAATTCGGGATACAAACTAGGATTCAAACAGAAGAGATCGCTAAGGCTTCTTATTTGGTCAAAACGATCACCGGGATGGTGGTTCAACCTAATAAAGCGATTGTAGGAGCGAACGCATTTGCCCATGAGTCCGGGATCCACCAAGACGGTGTTTTGAAAAATAGAGAAACCTATGAGATCATGACGCCGGAAAGTGTGGGGATCCATTCTAACAGAATGGTACTCGGCAGACATAGTGGAAGAGCCGGTTTCAAAGACAGGATCGTTCGTTTGGGATTTAGTCCTCATCCGGAAGAATTGGAAGCGGCTTACCAAAGATTTTTAGAGATCGCGGACCGCAAAAAGGAAATTTTCGACGAGGATATCCGTGCGTTATTCGCGGACGAATCCAGAAAGTCCTCCAACGACAAATACGTATTAGAAAGTTTTCATGTAACTACGGGAACGAAAAGTACACCTACCGCAAGTATCCGACTGTCTATTGAAGGAAATATAAAAGAAGAATCGGCAACGGGTGACGGTCCTGTGGATTCTATCTTTAAAGCGATCCAAAAGGCAACTATCTCCGATGTGGAACTCATTAAACTCGTGATCTCTCCGGTAACGGAAGGTCAAGACGCTTTGGCAGAAGCTTCCGTTACTTTAGAAAAACATGGAGAAAGAGTCGTAGGAAAAGCAAGCTCTACCGATATTATTGAGGCTTGTTCTCAAGCGTATATCTCCGCGTTAAATCGTTTTTCCATAAATTGAAATCGATTTGCCGAATCATGTTCGGTATCTATTTTCAAATTTCCGAGAAAAACCGTTGCCATTTCCAAATTCAGTTAAAAATCTTTCTTAGTAGAACGACTGTTCTACTCAAATAAAAAGAAAGGCGGACTGTGAATGTCTTCTTTAGATATTTCTCCAATCTTTCGCCCGATCTCCATCGGAGCCGAAACTATACCGAATCGTATTATCATGGGATCCATGCACTTGGGTTTAGAGGGGATGCCCCAAACCGCAGATAGAATGGCTGCCTTCTATGGCAAAAGGTTTGAAGGCGGAGTAGGACTGATCACCACCGGAGGAATTTCGGTGAATGCGGAAGGCAAAGGCTCCAATATATTTTTCGATTTCCAGAAGGAAGAAGATTGTGTAGAGCTTGAAAGAGTCGCTTCCGTTCTAAAACCGATGGGAATTTTCTGCGCTCAGTTATTCCACGCGGGAAGGTACGCTTATCACAGAGAACTCGTGGCTCCTTCTGCGTTACGCGCCCCTATCAATCGTTTCATACCAAAAGAACTTTCTACGGACGATGCATGGAGAACCATCCGCGATTTCGGATCGTCTGCATTACGCGCAAAACAAGTTGGTTTTAGAGCGGTGGAAGTGATGGCTTCCGAAGGATATCTGGTAAACCAATTCTTCTCCGAAGTAACCAACAAAAGAACCGACGAGTTCGGTGGTTCGTCTGAAAACCGCAGAAAATTTGCGATCGAAACAATGAAGGAAGTCCGTAAACAAGTAGGACCAGGTTTCCCGGTTATCGTAAGAATGTCAGGCATCGATCTCATCCCAGGCAATCCTAGCTTTGAAGAAGTGATCGCACTTGCCACCGAGTTAAAAGAAGCAGGAGCGGACGCGCTCAATATCGGGATCGGTTGGCATGAGTCTCGTATTCCTACCATCTCTCAGCTTGTTCCAAGAGGTGCTTGGGCAAAGATCGCCGGAAAAATAAAAAATGCAGTTCCAGGAATTCCGATCATCGCTTCCAACAGGATCAATATGCCGGAGACGATCATCCAAGTATTGAATGCAGGTGAAGCGGATATTGTGAGTATGGCAAGACCATTCTTAGCGGATGCAGATATCGTAAATAAGATCAAAGAAAACCAAACAGAAAGAGTGAATACTTGTGTTGCTTGTAACCAAGCTTGTTTGGATCATACGTTCAAAGAAGAAATGGTTTCTTGTTTAGTAAACCCTTCCGCAAATAGGGAGCTGGAATGGAAATCTCTTCCTCAGGCAAAAAGACAAAGAGTGGTAGTTGTCGGTTCCGGTCCGGGTGGAATGGAATCCGCAAGAGTGGCAGCATTACGTGGTCATGAGGTCATTCTTTTAGAAGCTTCCGAAAAACTAGGAGGTCAGCTCAATCTTGCGGCTGCGATTCCTGGTAAATTCGAATTTTTTGAAACCATCCGCTATTTCAAAAACGAACTTCCTCGTTTAAAAGTGGATATCCGTCTGAGTACAAAAGCGGATCTTAAATTATTGGATGAGTTAAAACCGGATGCGGTAATCTTTGCGACCGGTGTTCTTCCAAGGAATTTAAATCTTCCCGGTTTGGAAAAAAAACCGCATGCAAGTTATGTGGAGTTCTTAAACGGAACATTCAAACCCGGTTCCAAGGTTGCCATCATTGGTGGCGGTGGGATCGGTGTAGACGTAGCTCATAAACTTACCGAAGAGAAGGATCCGGATATTTCCACCTACTTTGATAAGTACAATGTGAACTCTTATACACAGGCTGCGATCCAACCGGAAACCGCTCACAGAAAAGTTTCCATCTTAAGAAGGAATGGCAAAGTGGGAGCAGGCCTTGGAGCGACAACCTCTTGGGCACTTCTGCAAGAATTACAATCCAAGGGAGTGGATTTCCTTTCCTCGCTCACCTATAAGGAAGTAACCGAAAAAGGTCTTGTGATCGAGACCAAAAAAGAAGGAGCCAAAACTTTAGAATGTGATTCCATCATTCTTTGCGCCGGACAAACAAGTGACGCTTCCTTATACGAAACGTTCAGAAAGGAAAGAAATAATATTCCTTCGTACCTGATCGGCGGTGCAAAAGACGCTTCCGGAATAGACGCCAAAAGAGCCATGTTAGAAGGTTATTTAGCGGCCACCAGGATCGGAACGGAACAAAACTAAAAAAGTACGATCAGTACAATCGATTTCATACCGGTCTTCTTGGAGGCAGGTATGAAATCAAAAATAGGCATCTGCGTATTTTCCGTTCTGATCAGTATCGGAACAAACCTATTATTTCATTCTTTGGAATACGGAGAATGGATCCATTCAAGTCTATTCCCATCAAATAAAGGAACGGATCCCTGTAAATCTTCCGTTTTTTTGGAATCCGGTTGGCAAGTTGCAGATCTTTCCGGCAAGAAGATCGGTACCTTTTTTTTGCCCGGTAATTTTTCCGGTTTAGGATATTCCGTTCTTCACATTTCCAAAACGATCCATTTCTCAGAAATTCCTAGCTGCGATATCGCTCTACTTCTTGGAAAAACTTCCGAAGGTACAAAAGTTTTTTGGAATGGAGTCCTTCTTACCGAAAGAAGCGAGGAAAACAAGCAGTTTAATTTTAGTTATGATAAGAAGAAAATTTACAAGATCCACCAAGCTAAAACGGAAAACAGACTAGAAATTTTAGTTTCGGAATATTTTGAGAACGAACTCGGAATTTTAGAAGTAGTCCCAAATATTGGAAATCTAAAGGTGGTCCTCCGGAAACATTATACATTTCAGATCTACTATCTAATTCTCATCTCTACATTTCTAATACTCGGGATCTATTTGGTATTTCTCTCCATACAGGAAAAAAAACTAGGAACCCATTTCAACTTCGGGATATTTCTGATCCTTTTCTTTCAGTTTTCCTTTTTCGGGTCGGAATGGAAATACGAATTAGATTGGGACTTTCTCGTTTGTAAAAAAGTGGAATATATTTCTTTAAGCTTTTTATTTCCTTTTTTTACGTTCTTCTTTTCTGACTTTTGCCGGGGTCGCCATTATCCATTCGAATTTCCATTGGCTTTATGGAGTGTATTTTTATCCTTTTTATTCGGATATTGCTCCAGTCCATTGGAATTAGACCAACTAAATCGTTCCCTCCTCCAACCCTCTTGGATCCTATACATCTGGATCATTTTTAAAAACTTAAGAGCAAGATCCGTACATCAAGATGGTGCCGGATTTTGGGGAGCCGTCTGTATTTTAGTCATTTCTATTCTTTTGGATATTGCTTCCGCTCGGGCCTGGATCACATTTCCCAGAAGTTCGGAATATTCTATTCTGGGATTTTTATTATTCTGCTCTTTTCGGATTTCCAGTAGATTTGTGGAAATGAAAAAGGAACTTCAAAGTTGGAACGTAAAATTACAGGAAGAAGTGAAAGTAAAAACAAAAGAATTACTCGAAAGCCTTACTTATGTGAGTAGCTTGAAGGAAAAACAAGACGGGGATTATTTCCTAATGAGTAGTATCCTACAATCTTGTTTTAAAAGTAAGATCGAGATCTTTGGAGACTTTAAAATCGAAACCTTGATCTCTCAATTCAAAACATTCGAATTCAAATCTAAACCGGGAGAAATTGGCGGGGACATAGTGTGTCTAGAAGAGATCCGAATTGGAACGAGAACATTCTTAGCTATTCTAAATGCAGATGCTATGGGAAAATCGCTACAAGGAGCAACGGGCGCACTACTCGCCTACTCCATGTTTAAATCTCATATCGAGGCCTCATCATCCGGATATTATACTCCTGAAACTTGGATCGTCTCCTTATATGAAAAGATCCACGGGTTATTTCAAATTTTTGATGGAAACCTATTTGCAACCGGTATCCTGGCCCTTTTAGATTCGGAAAATTCGTGTATCTTCTTTCTGAACGCCCAACATCCGCCTTCCATTCTTCTAAGGAACAATATTTCAGGATGTATAGAAAAAGAGACCTCTTACAAAATGGGGATCCCATTCGTAAAAGAGATCCCAAAAGTATATTGTATTTCTTTAAAGGAGAACGATTCTCTCATTTTCGGCTCAGATGGAAGAGAAGATCTGAGACTAAAAACAGGAACAAAAGAAATACGTTCTTTTTCAGAACCGTTCTTATTGGAAGTATCAAAAACAAAAGCGGATCTTTCCCTTTTAAAGACCAAAATGAATGTGTACGGTGATTATATGGATGATCTAAGTTTAGTCCGTATTATTAGAAAAGAAGATCCTAATAAAAAATCCAGAGATATATGGAAAGAGACTTCCAAGAGGAAAAAACTCCAAAAAGGGATCCTTTTATGGAAAAAAGGAGACAAGAAAATCGCTTGTGGTTTATTCGCCGAACTAAGTATAGACGATCCTACCGATACCGATCTGGCTTATATAACGGCTTGGGCGTTTTGGAAAACGGGAAAATTGGAGAAAGCTAAAACATATTCCGAAAAGCTTTTATATAGAGATCCTGAAAACCATCAGAATCTTGTACTATTAGCAAAAATTTATTTTCGACTAGGGATTTCGGATGTTATAATTTTGGACTTACTGGAGAGCTACGGATTGGACGTGCAAAGAATGTTCCGTCCAACAGATAATTCCAGAAAGGTTTCGTAAAACATTCTCTAAATGTTACGAAACATCCGATTTGTTTGTGGCGAAGAAATGCCAAAACTATTCTTTCCCGTTGACTTTTTGTGGGTATGTTTATAAATGGAAACCAAGTTTTCCTCTGGTTTTGGACGAGGAGTTGCCTAAAATGAAAGTATACTCAGCCGACAGAGTTCCAAACTCATCAGATTATAATCTATATGTAACGGAAGGCAATGCCAAAACCAGGCTTAGTTTATTCGAGCCTGATATTCCTGGGTATTTCGAATTAGCTGCAAATGATAAAGTACTAAAGTCTTTGGCATATACAGTTCTTCTAAATTATACTCAGGACAGGGAATTTGCTCTTAGGAATACCAATCGATTTTTGAATTTTCTAAGTGATATCGTTCACCGGGATTCGTGGTTCTTTTTAGCAAATCGTGTAGAACAGTTTATTAAGGATGTGGAGAATTTCGGAGTCGAA
Source organism: Leptospira sp. B5-022 (assembly GCF_000347035.1). Classification (GTDB taxonomy): domain Bacteria; phylum Spirochaetota; class Leptospiria; order Leptospirales; family Leptospiraceae; genus Leptospira_B; species Leptospira_B cinconiae. Next base: position 410,698 of record NZ_ANIJ01000006.1, on the reverse strand, counting down.
ATTTCCTACGACTTTTAACCGATCCTCAAAAATCTGATTGTCCTGGGATCTTCCAAGAATATACTAACTTAAATCACGTGCCGGAACTTTCCTCCCTTACCCGTCAAGGGCTTAACCCCGGTTGGAGCAATAAATGAACCCAAGAGTAGTGACTTTTCACTATAAATTAACAGATAAAGAAGGAAACGAGATCGATTCTTCCCAAGGAAGCCATCCTCTTTCTTATCTGGAAGGAACCGGACAGATCATTTCCGGCTTAGAAGATGAAATCAAAAGTATGAATGCAGGAGACAAAAAAGTAATTTCTGTTTCCGCTGATAATGCTTACGGGCAAAAAAATCCGGAATTAGTTTTCGACGTACCGAAAAGTCAATTCCCGGAAGGCGAAGAATTGAGTATTGGAATGATGTTCCAAACCGACGAACCGGATACGGTTTATACGATTACAGATATCAAGGGAGAATCGGTGATTGTGGATGGAAACCATCCTTTAGCCGGCGTGGATCTGATCTTTGATGTTCAGATCATTAATATCAGGACTGCAACCGACGAGGAAGTGAGTCATGGACACGTTCATGGTGAGGGGGGACATCACCACCACTGATCTTCGATGGCTGCCTCCTTAGAGTCACTTAACGAAAAACAAAAGGAAGCTATCGAGACCCTTAACGGCCCGGTTTTAGTAATAGCCGGAGCCGGAACGGGTAAAACAAAAACGATCGTTCACAGACTCTCCCAATTGGTCGAATCCGGCATTCCAGCCGAAAATATCTTACTTCTCACATTCACTCGAAAAGCGGCAAAAGAAATGCTCTCCAGAGCGGTTTCTCTCTTAGACAAACGTTGTGCTAGAGTTCACGGGGGAACCTTCCATTCTTTCGGAAGTCATATCCTCAGAAAATATGCGCCTGTGCTTGGATTTTCCTCTCAGTTTTCCGTTCTGGATGAGTCGGATGTTTCTGATATTTTCCAACTTTTGAGAACTGAAGGAGAATATACAAAACAGAGGTCCAGATTCCCATCGAACGATACTTTAATCTCACTCCATTCTGCCATTATCAATCGCGGAAAAGTTTTGGAAGAACTATTAGAAGCGGAATATCCTAAATTTTTAGACCAAGAATCCGCTATTCGCAAAATTTTCCAGGAGTTCTCAACCTATAAAAAACAAAGATCCTTATTAGATTATGATGATCTTTTAATCTACACAAGGGACCTGTTGAATAAAAACGAAACGGTTCGCAAAAAAGTTTCGGAACAATACAAATACATTATGGTGGATGAGTTCCAAGATACGAACCAGATCCAAGCCCATATCGCTTGCCTACTCGCGTTGGATCACGAAAACATTTTGGTAGTAGGAGACGATGCACAAAGTGTATACTCTTTTCGGGGAGCGGATGTTAACGGAATATTCAATTTTCCGAAACTATTCCCAAAGACCAAAACGATTTATCTGGAAAGAAATTATAGAAGCACCCCATCCATTTTAAATCTGGCAAACGTGGTGTTGTCTAATTTTAGGGAAAAATACGAGAAATATCTTTATACCAAAAACGAAGACTTTCAAAAGCCCATGCTAGTCGGTTTTTCGGACGAATTGGATGAAGCGGAAGGAATTGCCGATCTCATTTTGGAAAGAAGAGAAGATGGGATCCCGCTAAAAGACATGGCGGTTCTTTTTAGATCCGGGTGGAATTCGAACCAATTGGAGTTAGTCTTATCTCAAAGAAATATCCCGTTCTTAAAATTCGGCGGGAAGAAGTTCGTAGAAAGCGCACATGCAAAGGATTATCTTTCTCTTCTAAAAATTAGGGAGAATAAGACGGATTCGGTATCTTGGCTAAGAGTTTTACTTCTTTTGCCCGGGATCGGCGCCGCAAAAGCCAGATCCATTCTGACGGACCTGGAAAAATCGGGTGGAAATTTGGACCGGATCGTTTCCGAATCGAAAGGCTCCAATGCATCATATCTAAAAGAATTATACAATTTAATCAATGAACCCGAAAAAGATCTAAAAAAACTCTTAGGGAAATTCATAGATTATTATTCTCCTTTACTCGAAAAAAAATATGATGATTTCAAAAGAAGATTAGAAGACCTGAATGCATTTTTAACTCTTTCTCAAAAATATGAGACTCTCCACGAGTTTTTGGTGGATATAAGTTTAGAAGGTCCTAGTCGAAGTCTGGATAAAATTTCTCCGGAAGAAGAGGACGAACGATTGGTATTATCCACAGTCCATTCTTCCAAAGGATTAGAATTCGATACGGTCGTATTATTAAATGTCTCCGAAGGTTCCTTTCCTTCCGGACGAGGAGAAAAAAACTTAGAGGAAGAAAGAAGATTATTTTACGTGGGGATAACCAGAGCCAAGAAAAAATTAGTCCTCACCTACCCTCAGGTCTCTCAACAGAAAAATTCACAATATTTCAATCGGGTTTCCAGATTTATAGAAGAGATCAAGGAACCTGAGAACGTATTAGATAAAAGTTTTATTAGTAAAAAAGAGGAAACGAGCGGCCCTTCTTCCTCTAAAAACGACCAAAAACCAAATGATTCCGATGCCAGAAAAAGAATTAGAGAGTTTTTCGGTTCCTAATCTTATTCCCGACAGGAACTGGGATGAACTTTTGATTTCCAGTTGGGATTCTTTGAAAGTAAGGTCCAGACGTTTCAAAGACAGCAATATCCGATCCGTGGAACTTAAATTTTATCCGTACAAAAACGGAAATCACTCTGTATCCTATCGTAATGGGATCTTAAACGCCAAATTTCATACTTCCTTAATGGATGCAGGAGAAAAAACGATTTTCTCTTTTGTACATTTACTCATTTCCAAATTATTGGGACTCAAACCAAAACAGATCTGGAAGGAAGAAGTTGCGGATTTCTTAAATTCAATCCCCGAATCCGGACCTGGAAAATTCAAAAAGTTGAGGGAAAACGGAGTTGTTTACGATCTTAAGATAATTTTAGAGGAAATTTCTTCTTCTTACTTTCCTAAAATGGATACAAAGCTGCTTTCAATAGGCTGGGCGGATCGTTTAGGCAAAAGGAGACTGGGTAGTTACGAAAAACGAAATATGAATATAAGGATCAGTCCCATTCTGGACCATAAGGAAGTCCCGATCTTTGTTCTGGAGCATGTAGTACATCACGAAATCCTACATCATATTCTCCCCACTCGGATCAAAAACGGGCAGAACTCCATTCATAGTCCCGAATTTAAACGTAAGGAAAAAGAATACGTTAGATACAGAGAGGCAATAAATTGGTTGAAAACAGAATATCCCAAGTTTCTAATGAAATACCAGAAAGAGATCGGCTTTAGGCTTAAATCAGAATTTTACGGATAATCTTTATGCATCCGAACCATTTCGAAACTGTATATATTCGCAAAAACGTAATAGAAGAAGAACTTTCCAAACTTCTAAAAGAATTTTCAGGGTTAACATACAAGTCCCTTTCCGACTATGATAAGGGAGTTTTTGACGGATATACGCAGGCTGTAACGGAAGTATTAAAAAAAGTCCAAAGTAAAAGATAGTTCGAAGCGCCTAAGTTTTGCGAAGAACGATAGGAAAGATCCGCATTCTTAAAATCCGGGAACAAACGACCTTCTTTTGGATCTTTTTTTATTCCTCAATATAAGTGATTCATTCCTTTATATTTTTCTTTCAAATTAATGATTTTCTTTTCTGAAATCTGCCTTAAGACTCGGGTAGAATATTGCGGATTTTCATATTTCTATCGCAGGTTTATTTTTAGGAGCAATCTACATGCCTAATCTATTTCTTTTTTTAGTTTTATTTTTCTTAAGTGTTTCTTCCATGTTTTCGGAAGAATTAAAACTACAGGAATCCCAGATCAATTTTATAGCAATCCATCCGTTTAAAACCGTTTATGGAAAATGTTCGGGGACTACGATACGTCCTACAACTTTGACCCAAGGGCCTAGTGGTTTACAAATCCCTAAACTTATAAAAATCGAGATACCGCTAAAGGAGATCAAATCCGGAGACTCGGACCGTGACGAGCATATTATCGAATCTTTAGGATATCCGACTATCACAAATATTAGTTTTACAAGCACCTCTATCACTGCGAAAGAAAACGAATGGACGATCACCGGAAACTTGACCGTCAAAGGAAAAACCAAAACCGTTAAATCAGCGGCAACAATTCAAAAAGAAGGGCAAGAGATGATTTTTTCCGGAACATTCCAGGTCTTGATGAGCGATTTTGATGTGGAAAGACCCAGTCTATTATTTGCAACCGCAAAGGACGAGGTTACTATTGAATATAAGTTTAAAGTCCGACCTTGATCATTAAAAGTAATAGATGTCGGACTTCAGGAGCAAAGCGACTATAGTCCGACCTTAAAGATAGACTCATTAATAATAACCGATGTTGGGCTTCAGGAGCAAAGCGACTATAGTCCGACCTTAAAGATAGACTCATTAATAATAACAGATGTCGGGCTACAGGAGCATAGCGACTATAGTCCGACTTTAAAAAATAGACTCATTAATAATAACCGATGTTGGGCTTCAGGAGCAAAGCGACTATAGTCCGACTTTAAAAAATAGACTCATTATAAATAACCGAGTCGGGCTACAGGAGCATAGCGACTATTCAAAACTTTAATTATCTTTTTCCGAGAAGTTCTCGGATCCCTTCTTCTAGTCCGTCTACGCTTAGAAAGAACATGGGGAAAATTTTTTTCAGTTCATAAATTGTTGGTGCATCCCAGTATCGTTTCGGCTCGGGATTCATCCAGATCGTGTTGCTAAAATGCGATTTTATCCTTTTAAAACTGTCTAGTCCCGATTCGGGATGTTCAGGAAGTCTGGTTTCTTGTCTAAATCTGGAATGATAAAAGCCGTAAGCCGGATCCAAGAGTTCGTAGGGAGCCATGTATGCATCTCCCACTATGATGAGCTTTGTATCATCCTTATGTTTTTTAAAAAGATTTTTCAGAGGAATCGGATATCTCAAATCTCCCTTCGGATACACGGAATCGTAAACGGAATTATGAAAATAATAATGTCCGAATTCCTTAAAATGATTCATTTGGTGGGCTGCCGAAAAAAGTTTACTCACTCGTTCCGCATAAGGAGTCATACTCCCGCCTGTATCCATTAAAAGTAGTACTTTGATCCCGTTTTTTCTAGTACGATCGAATACAAGTTCTGGATCTCCCGCATTCTTACAGGTAGCATCCACGGTTTTAGGGAGATGAAATTCAGGAATTCCTTCCTTCCTTAAATTCCGGAGTTTTTTAAGTGCGATCTTGATCTGTCGAACATCCAACTGCTCGTCCGTTCTGTAGTCCTTGTATTTTCTTTCCATCGCCTGGAAAATCGCGGATTTACCCCCACCTTCTCCGCCAATGCGGACCCCGCCAGGGTTTACACCGGAATGACCGAAAGGAGAACTTCCTCCTGTGCCGATCCATTTATTTCCGCCATGATGTTCCCCTTTTTGGTTCCGGAGCCTATCCAAAAACTCTTTCCAGAGTTCTTCCGGAGAGACCATGCCTGGTGGAAGTTTATTCGGATTTTCGAATATATTAGATAGCCAATCCATCATTTCCTTACGGAAAGATTCTTTTAGAACTCCTCTTTCTCCGAAGAGTTCGGTGAATACAAGATCGAACGCGTCGTAGTATTTAACGTCTTTTACGAGACAAAGTCTGGAAACTCTATAGAATTCGTTTAAAGAGAGAAATGTTTTGTTTCGGGTAAGTGCCTCAGTCGCTTTGAGAAAATCCAGGAGTTCCACAGTTGAGATCGGGACTCCTGAAGATTTCAGTCTGTAGAAAAACGGGAAAAACAAAACATTTATCTGAACAATTTCAGATCCTCTTCATTCTTTACAAGAGCGCCTATATAAGGTATCCTTCCGTCTTCCGGAGGTTTTGCACCCATGTGAATTAGAATTTGGATCCAATCCAGTAGTTCGCTTGTGCCAGGCTTTTTTTTCATATCATCCATGGTTCGGATCACATAGAAGGATTCGAGCGCCCTTTTCAAAAGGGAGGATTCGATCTTCGGAAAATGAGACGATACAATATCCGCCATAAAAGCAGGTTCCGGAAAATCGATATAATGAAAGATACATCTTCGCAAGAATGCCGCCGGAAGTTCTTTTTCATTATTGGAAGTGATGAGCGTTAAAGGTCTATGGACCGCTTTGATCTTACGACCCGTTTCTTGGATTACAAACTCCATTCTGTCCAATTCTAAAAGTAGATCGTTCGGGAATTCTATATCCGCCTTATCTATCTCATCGATTAATACTACGGAAGGTTCGTTCGCGGAAAATGCCTCGCCTAAGGCCCCCAATCGGATATAATTTTCGATATTGCGGACCTTCTCCTTGTCTTCCGTAAATCTGGAATCGTTCAACCGAGAAACGGCATCATAAAAATATAAACCTTCTTTGGCAAGCGAGGTGGATTTTACATGCCAAGAATATAATTTTTTTTTGGTTTTGAACGAAAGATAATCCGCTAAAAGGGATTTTCCAGTTCCGGGTTCCCCTTTTAATAATAGGGGTCTTGCTGTGATCTCGGCAACTTGGACCGCTTCCTCTAATTCTCTGGAAAGTAAGTATGTTTCGGGTTTATTTCTTTCTTCCGACATGATTAACCTGCTATGTGAATTTCCGAGATCAAAATATCAGGGATCTTGATAGAAGAGTAACTGTCAGAATATTCGTTTGATATCCCTTGGATCTTATGAAGTAAATCGAAATAATTCGTATTCATCGTGATACGGTCCACTGCATGTTCCGGCTTTCCGTTTTTATAATAGATCCCTTGGATCCCGATGGAAATTTCTCCGGAAACCGCGCTGCAACCTGCTCCACCTTCCAACTTAGTCACTAAAATACAATGAGAATCGGATGCTAATAATTCTTCCCTTGTCTTATTTCCCAAAGGAACGATCATATTGGAAAAAGAAGTGCCTGCTCTTCCTGAATAAGAACGAACACCATGACCCGTAGGAGACACATTGTCCTTTTTGGCGGATTCTAGATTATACAGATAGGACTTGAGTATCCCGTTTTCCAAAACTTTGGTGCGAGCCGAGGTAGGAATTCCTTCCGCATCCACCAAACGGGAACCCGGATAATCGGGAGTATGAGCTTCACAATAAAGACTTAATATAGGAGAAGCAACTTCGCTACCCAGTTTTCCGACCAAACGAGAGGAACCTTTTTGGACCGCGTCCGCAAAATAAGGAGAGGAGAACATCCCGAATATCTGGGGACTGATACGATTTCCTAAAAGGATAGTATACACACCACTGGAAAGAGGTTTTGCCCCTAAGAGTTCAGTCCCTCTATTTGCTGCTTCCTTTGCGATAAACGATGGATCGAACTTAGAAATATCTCTGCCGGAGCGATAATAACTTCCCATCTTCTTGATATCACCTTCCGCAACTACAAGCCCGGTCCCACAATAGGCCACATTCGATTCTTTTTTAACGAATACACCGTTCGAATTTGCAATCAAACTTTGGGTGGAACTTTTTCCGACACCTACATGCGGAACATTCTCCACTCTTTTATCGGACTCCCAAGAGGCATGGTCCAAAGCCTGGCCTAATTCTCTCATCCAGGAAAAATCCAATTTTTCTAATTCGGAATTATAATGTTTTAGATCCACTTCCGCCAAAGGTTTTGGTCCCGGCAATTCCATGTCCAGAGGATCCGTGATCTCTGTCTGGTCCATGGCATCTCTTATCATCCGGGAAAGAGCTTCTTTACTAAAACGTTCACTGTAAGAATATCCCGGGCGAGAATTATTGAGAACCCGAATACCTACTCCTCGAGAGCGAGAGGTTTCCGTGGAAACAATCCTTCCTTTGAAAACTTCGATCCCGATATCTTCCGAGTCTGTGGCAATCAGATCGAAGGAATCGATTCCGTATCTTTTTCCTTCCTCCAATACGAATCCGGCTGCTTGTTCCAAATCCATTATCTTCCCCCCACTAGGATCTCATCCACTTTGAGTGAAGGTTGTCCAACGGTAACAGGAATTGATCCGGAAGAAGCACCACAGGTCCCCGCGGCCAATTCCAAGTCTTTTCCTACCATGGAAATTTTAGGAAGAATTTCATGACCTTTTCCGATCAGGGTGGCTCCTCTTACAGGCTCGGAGATCTTTCCTTTTCGGATCACATAACCTTCTTCCACCGCAAAATTGAATTCTCCTGTGGCCGGGTTTACGGAACCTCCGCCCATTCTTTTTGCATAAAGTCCGAAATCCACGGAGGCAAACATTTCCTCCAAGGAATCATTTCCTGCTTCGATATACGTGTTTCTCATTCTGGAAACAGGTGCATACTGGTATGATTCTCTTCTACCGCTTGCGGTTCTTGGTGAACCTGTTTCCATGGATCCGATCTTATCTGCTAGATAAGCCTTTAAAATTCCGTTTTCGATCAGAAGTGTTTTTTGTGTAGGCATTCCCTCGTCGTCTACTTTCAAGGAACCATACTGTTCTTCTAACGTACCATCGTCATACGCAGTCAGACAGGATCCTGCGATTTGTTCTCCCAGTTTTCCAACGAAGGGAGAAGATTTTTTCCGTATTGCTTCCGTCTCCAAAGGATGACCGCATGCTTCGTGGAAGATTACTCCACCAAAACCGTTGCCCATTACAACAGGCATTTTTTTACCTTCTATATAACCGGCATCCAACATAAAGAGAGCTCTTTCTCCCGCTTTCCTAGCTAGATCTTCTACAGGTAATCCTTCGAAAAATTCGAATCCCTTAAGAGCCCCCGGAGATTCGCTTGCTACGAATCTTTCTCCCTTATTTTCGGCCGTGACAGAGAGAAAAAATCTACTTCTGACTCTTAGGTCTTCTACCCAAAGCCCTTCCGAGTTAGCAATCAGAACATTCGTAACTATATCGGAAGCGCTCACCCCTACTTGTATGATCTTAGAGGAAACTTTTCTTGCGACTGAATCCGCAGTTTGTAGAAGTTCCAACCTTCTGAAAGGAGGAACCTTTCTTGGATCATGAATATTCTTAGAAAAAGAATATTTGGAAATATCTCCCGGAAGTGTAAATACTCCCGAGCCATCGGTTACTTCTCCGCGAGAATCCGCGAGCAAGTGTATTAAAGAAAGTAAATGTTGTTGGTCGTCATTGCTTGTATATGCATATAATACGTCTGTTCCGTACACCAATCGGATCCCGATCCCATAATCGGTTGCGGCAAGTGATTGTTCTATTTTTTGGTCTCTGAGTGCTATGGAAGAATTTCTGGATTCTTCTTCATAAATTTCGACAAAGTCCGCTTTTCTTTTTTTACCGGCGTCGATCAGAGTTTCTATATTGGATTGATTCATAACCTTTTACTTTAGACAGAAATTTTTTGATAATGACGGAAGGAAAAAGGCTCATTCGAATGTAGGGAATGGTATCCCGACCGGAGCCGAAGCCAAACCTTCCAACGCTAATCGGATATACTCCGGTCCTTTGATATCTTCATATCTCGGAACAAGATGAAAATGCATATGTGCCACTTTTTCCGCGATCAAGACGGTATAAATTTTGGGAGGAGAATATTTCTTTTGGATCCAATCGGTCGCAAAAGAAAATGTTTCTCCTAAGTCCTGGAACTCTTTAGAGTCCCAGTCCGAATATTTTTCTCTATGGGAAATCGGTTCGATGTATAGATAGCCCGGGATTTTTTTATCTTCAGGAGCATGTCGGATGATAAAGGAAGAATTTTGGTGAATGAAACCTGGGATCTTTGTCCCACGCAATACGGAACAAATAGGACAATCCGGAGAAACGACCAATGTCCTATGGGCCATTATACCCCACTGCCTTGAGAAAGATAAGATTTGTATTTTTCGTACACTCTAAGGATATAATCCTTATCCGAACAAAAACGAATGATACAACGATAGAAATGATATCTTTCCAAATCCTTTCTTTCCCCATTCTCATCCACCTTATATTCTTTCAATAAGGACTTTAACATTCCCAAAAACATGGACCTTTCCTTTTGATTGTATCCATCTTGGGAATAACGCACACCTTCTAAAATATTCACGAATTTTTCAGCAGATGCTTGGAGCGCATTCGGAGAAGAAAGAAATTCGGATCTTTCCTCCGGAGAAAAAGTGGAAAGATAATCATGGAATAATGTGAGTTGAATCGCCTCTACTAAGGATTGGGTTTTCGCCTTTGTTTCGGTATAAAACGGAGTATGAATGCTGTATTCCACAAAATCCTGCCAGGAAGATTTAGTGGTTTGGATTTTGTGTAGTTCTTGGAGGCTCATATTTTTAAAGCTTTTCAGCTCAGGGTTTTCGATTATGGTTTGAGTATTACAGGATAAAAGCCATCCATGTCAAAGGTTTTCCGATTCTTCTTTTTGCTTTTCTTTCTTCCCTATCCCTTAAGCCTTAGTGCTTCCGAAAAATCCACGGATGAGTTTTGGAATTCATTCTTAATATGGGCCGGACATCCAATTTTAGCCGAAGAAAGGATCATTCGCAATCTAAGTGCCGAATATATTGCCGAATTGAAAAAAGACTCCGAGCAAAGTTTGGATTTGTTTCTCAAAACCGATCTAAAACCGGACAAAAAACAAAAACTTGGATTGGAAAAACTAAAAAAAGATCTAGAAAGCCTAGACAGATTCGAAGGAGTTCAAATCCGATTCCCTGGAAAAGAATGGGAGACCCTATTTTACGATAAGGGAAATTTCCCGGATTCTTATTATGAATTCGAGACAGGCCAGGTCTCAATTAGATATATTTTCCGAAGTTTACCCTATCGCCCTTTACCTAAATGGGGAGAATTAAAACTACAAGGAAGCTTTCTACTCTATTCCGAATCGGGGGCACTTTTATTATACAAAACGATCCCTGATTTTCCCATCAAGGATTTGGATATCGGAGAGATGCATACATATTTCGAAGAAGACAAAAAACGCGGTGGAAATGTAAAAAACTTTTCCGAAAACAAAACGGAACTCTTCTATTTCCCCAATCATAATCTTTCAGCATTCTATATATTACTTCTCTCTAAAATACTCCTAGTATTGGCTTCTTTTATTATATTTATATTATATGCCAGAAGGTTCTGGAAATTCCTTTTAGAGCAAACGAGAAGAAGCCATAAGGCGGAAATCACGTTTTTGACCGATAAGGAGAAGAGCGAGAAGGGATTTTTGTCCGATTAAGCCTAGATTTTTCGGGCTAATTTCACTACAACTCCATTTGCTATACATATATTTGTATTTTTTTCACGCCTGACCGAATTTTTTGGGTGACATAAGAGAGATTTTAACGGAAACTTTTCCCAGGGAATCGGAAGGTTTTTTAGATCTGACCTGGAATTTGTCCGGGACTAAGAGTATTCTTCCTATTAGAAAAGATTGGATTCCCATAAAAAAAGTACACGCAGTTTTATCTGAGGGGGAACCGGGTCTTGGCAAGAGAAGGAGCTAAAGAATCCATGAAAAAGCAAAAAGAAGAAGCACAGGGTTTGGACGATTCCAAACGCCAAGCAATTGATCAGGCAATGACCCAAATCGAAAAACAATTCGGTAAGGGCTCTATTATGCGTTTAGGAGCCGCATCCGCAAGCATAGTTGCCCCTGTGATCCCTACCGGATCCTTAGATTTGGATATCGCCCTAGGTGTGGGTGGATATCCATTAGGAAGGATCGTTGAAATCTATGGTCCAGAGTCTTCCGGTAAAACTACCCTAACCCTTTCTGCAATTGCCGAATGCCAAAAAAGAGGCGGCGTCGCCGCATTTATAGACGCAGAACATGCCCTAGACCCTGCTTATGCAAAAAAACTAGGAGTGAATCTCGAAGAGTTACTTGTTTCTCAACCGGATAACGGAGAAGAAGCATTAGAAATCTGTGAGTCGTTAGTTCGAAGTAACGCGATCGATATCGTGGTGCTAGATTCGGTTGCAGCATTGGTTCCAAAGGCAGAGATCGAAGGCGATATGGGAGATTCCCATATGGGTCTGCAAGCAAGACTTATGTCTCAAGCGCTTCGTAAACTGACCGGAACCATTTCTAAGTCCAAAACGGTTGTGGTATTCATCAACCAGATCCGTATGAAGATCGGAGTTATGTTCGGTTCTCCTGAAACTACCACCGGTGGAAACGCATTAAAGTTTTATAGTACGATCCGTTTGGATATTCGTAAGATTGAAACCTTAAAAGAGAAGGAAGAAGCCACAGGAAACAGGGTACGTGTAAAAGTTGTAAAAAACAAAATGGCACCTCCTTTCCGTCAGGCGGAATTCGACATAATCTTTAACACCGGAATTAGTCGAGAAAGTTCTCTCGTTGACTTGGGCGTAAAACACGACATTATTAGCAAATCCGGGGCCTGGTATTCCTATAATACGGAAAAGATAGGCCAAGGAAAAGAAGCTGCTAAAGAATATCTAAAATCGAATCCTGAAATCGCCTTCCAAATAGAAAATATGGTAAGAGATCTGAACGGATTACCTCCTTTAGCACCTGACGGAAAATTACCACCTGCTCAACCGTCAGAAGAAGTCCAAAAAGCAGCAGGCTAATTACTACTGGCTTTCTTTTTAGAAACCATTGACCGCCGGATGAAACCTCATCCGGCGTTTTTTTATTCCAAGCCTAGTCCCGATTTTTAGGATTGTTTCAAACGTTAGTCAAAAGGAAAACTCATGTCAGAGATCAGCATCATCGGAGCAGGCGGATTTACGGGAAAAGAATTATTAGGACTACTCGCCCGCCATCCAAAATACAAAGCGGTGCATGTGACTAGTGATAAACTTGCAGGCAAATCTCTTTCAGAAGTTTTTCCGGATCTAATTGCTCCAAAAGATCTCATTTTTAAAAAACATGAGGATGAGGTTCCGAAAGGTTCGCTAGTAGTTCTTGCAGTTCCTAACGATGCTTCCTTAGAGCTTACTCCCAAATTCCTGGACAAAGGCCATAAAGTAATCGATCTTTCCGGAGTATACCGGCTTCATAACCAAGAAAAATTCGAAACGAACTATAAGTTAAAACATACGAGTTTTTCTCTCACTGCCAAAGCGGTTTTCGGAATTCCGGAGATATTTAGAGATAGACTAAAAGGTGCGGACTTCGTTTCCAATCCTGGCTGTTTCTCCACTTCCGTAATCTTAGCATTGTATTTTTTGGGTAAGCTTAGAAAAGAGATCAAACCAAGGATTGTCGCTGATTGTAAATCGGGGATCAGCGGCGCCGGAGGAAGAGTAGAAGACGGAGGATTTTCCTTCAATGGTGTATACGAAAACTTCAGGGCTTACAAAATTTTAACCCACCAGCATGAACCGGAAATCCAAGAGTATTGTTTTACCGGATCCGGACTCTTAGAACCCGAAATTTTATTCGTGCCTCATTTACTTCCTGTGTATCGAGGAATTCTATCCACGATCTATCTAGAGGCTAATTCGGAAAATCTGCCTTTTTTAGAGACTCTTGCGGAAAATTCTAAATCGGAGCCTTTTATCCGGATCAGAAAAACTCCGGAAGAGATTGATCTCGCAAAAGTGCAACATACCAATTTCCTGGATATAAGCCTGAGGCAAAGAGGAAAGAATGTCACAATCGTTTCGGCCTTAGACAACCTAATGAAGGGAGCGGCGAGCCAAGCGTTACAAAATATAAATTTAATGTTGAACGAGCCGGAAGCTCTGGGTTTACTTCCCTAATTCTCAATGGAAAAAAGAAGTATCTATCATCTTGTCAGAGACTCTTGCATCCATTACAAGGATAGACCCTTCCAATGGATCTGGGATGAAAAAGTAAAAAGTTTCTCCGGAATCTCTTATTCGGAATGGTTTTTGAATCTAGAAAATCTTTCGGGGTTTTTCAGACAAAAAAATCTAGGCAAAGGGGATAAGGTAGGCTTATTTTGCGATAACCGAACAGAATGGGCATTATGCTCCTTCTCCGTAATGTGTTCCGGCGGCGCGGATGTCCCCAGAGGATGTGACGCAAGCGAAGAAGAGATATTTTACATCCTAGATCATACCGAATCTAAGATCACGTTCATAGAAAAAGAACAAACCTTAGTTAAACTTGGAAAAATCCTAAACAGATTAAAACATCTTGAAACCGTAATTCTTATCGAAACCGAGGAAAATTTTGCTTCATTGCCAAAATTGAAATCAGCCTATCCTAAAATCGAATTTATAGATTTGGAAACTGCGATCGCTCAGGGAAGAACCTGGGTCGAAAAAAAAGGAAAGTCACTTCTTCATTCAATCGGGGAATCCTTAAGCGAGAACGATATTGCCACGATTATCTATACTTCCGGAACCACAGGAGTTCCAAAGGGTGTGGTCTTAAAACACAGGTCTTTTACCTGGACGATTGACCAGCTGCAACAATTCGTGCCTGCAAATTATTCGGATCGAGTGGTAGTGTTCCTTCCACCATGGCATATCGCGGAAAGAATTTTAGAAACCGCACTTCTTTCTTGGGGGGCCTCCCTCGCCTGCTCTAATGTTTCTCAACTAACCAGAGATTTCGAGATCATCAAACCTACGGTTCTTGTTTCAGTTCCTAGAGTCTGGGAGGCTTTATACCGGAGGATCTGGGACAAGGTTTCCAAATCCTCTCCTATAAAACTAACCATTTTTAAACAAGCAGTTCGGATCGCTGAGACCTATAATTCTCTTTTGGATACTATCACCGGTAATTATTCGGAAACGGAAGAGGAGAATAAAGAAGAGAAGTTAACCGACACATTGGTTGCTACCCTCCTTCTTCCTATCTTTTATTCCCTGAATCTTGTAGCTCAAAAAGTTCTCGCACCGGTCCGAGCCCTATTCGGCGGACAATTGAGATACGCATTCTGCGGAGCCGGAGCAATGCCTCCTAAGATCCAATTTTTCTTTCGCTCCATGGGAATTCCGATTATAGAAACTTATGGGATGACTGAGACTACCGGTATGGGAGCCTTAGGAAGTTTCCCAATCCCTAAAACCGGCTCGATTGGACCCGTATTTCCAGGTGCACATATCAAATTAGTCAATGAACAAAACGTAGTGGTTTCCACACCGGGAGACAAAGGGATCGCTTGGCATAAGGGTCCTCATGTGACCGCAGGCTACTACAAAAATATGGAACTGACCCAATCCAATTTTTCGGATGGATGGTTTAACTCGGGTGACTTATTTGTTTGGACCAAAACCGGCGAATTAAAATTTGCTGGGAGAGCAAAAGACACAATCGTTCTTTCGTCAGGAGAGAATGTGGAACCGGAACCTATCGAAGGAAAAATTTTAGAAACCGGTTGGGCCCTGACTGCAGTTGTTCTTGGCCAAGACCAAAAGTTTTTGGCGGTTTTACTTGTGCCTGATTTTTCTAAACTCAGGGATCATTTTTCCGACCAAGGAATCCTTTTGCCGAATGATAATTCGACACTCGTGAAAGACCAGAGGGTGATTAAGTTTTACAAGGAACTGATCAAAAAGACGATCTCCGAAAAGAACGGATTTAAAAATTTCGAAAAAATAGTCGAGTTTCGCCTTTTAGACAAGGAGTTCGAAAAAGGAAAAGAACTGACCGAAACCATGAAAGTGAAAAGAAATAAGGTTGCAGAACTCTATGCAGATCTGATAAAAACGATCTTTCTTTAACCAGATGAGCGACCTTAAAATCCAGGACATCCTTTTCTGCGCGGCTTTCGCAGGAGAAATAGACAAATTAAAATCGGATCCTCGGATCCACACCTTCGAGGCAGGCATTGGAGAATTGGAAGCCGCCATTAATCTCCAGAAATATCTCTCGGATCCTTCTAACTGGAAACCTAAAGCGATTTTCGGGATAGGATCCGCAGGAGTTTATACCTGGATCCCACGAAAAGATTGGGAAGGTAAATTCGGAATTTCAAAAGTATTCGCAAACTATCAGATCGCCTTCCTTGATAAAAAGATCAGACTTCCTGAAAGTATGACTTTTAAATACGAGTTCCCCGACCTAAAATTCCCGTTCGATGGTAACGATTTTGTAGAATCCGCTACCAACGGAACCGGTTCCGTTACTTTGGAAGATTTGAGTCCTCGCGCTATGGAGAGGATCAAGGTAGAAGGTTTAGGTTTCGAGAATATGGAAGCTTTCGGTCTGGCAAAAGTTTGCAATCTTTTTAATATTCCTTTCGGGACCGTATTTGCACTTACGAATAAAGTTGGCCCAAAAGGAAGCGAAGAATGGAAACTTTCCTGGAGAAAACATTCCGATAAGCTCCAGGAAAAGATACTTAGCTATCTCTGACTATTTTTCGGAAGGGAAGAATAGTTTACGAATATCCCCGATTGCTGCTTCCGTTTCCAATTCCCCCTTCTTTATAATTTCCTTGTATTTTCCGAAATCTGTAAAAGCGAATTCTTCTATATGTAAATTGATAAAAAGATCCATCTTTTCCTTTCTCAATTTAGTGATCTCTCTACCTTCTAGTGTGATGGCTCTTGCCATGATCTTCAGGATCGGAGGATACGTAATATCTTCCCAAAGATTTTTGAAGAAGGATTTTCCGGTTACTTTTCTATCCTCCAAAAGTCGAACAATGCCCTCGTCTCTAAGTGGGGAAACATTCACGGATAGGATGACATCGGCTCCTTTTTTTCGGATCAGGTTTTCGGGAACATTATTAATCACGCCTCCGTCTATCAAAAGATGATCTCCTTTGAATACGGGAGGAAACATCCCAGGCAAACTCATTGCAGCAGCAAGCGCTTCCCAAATGGGTCCTTGGTCCATAACATATTCTTGTCCGCTATGAAGATCCACTGCGGAGGTCGCAAACGGGATCTTTAGATCTTCTATCAATTGGGTTCCGAATGCATCCTTTAACATTCGAAGCATTCTTTTTCCTTTAAAGAATGAGATAAGCGGTATAGTAGGATCGAAAGGTTTTTCTATTCCGCCGAAAAACTTCCCGATCATTTTGAAGATGGAGTCGGTGCTTTCTCCCCTCGCATAAAGCGCTCCGATCACAGCACCGAAAGAAGAACCGCTCACAAAATCGAAACGGATCCCCTCTCTCTCCAAAACTTTCAAAAGACCTACATGAGCAAGCGCTCTCGCACCTCCTCCGCCCAATGCAAGCCCGCGGGTCCTAGACACCAAATATCTGGCGAATGTTTCCCCCTTATAAAATATCTTTTGATTCGCGGATTCTTCATGTTTTCTTAATCCGTTTTCGGAAACAATGATACGAGAAGTCCTTCCGGAAAAGTTTCGGATGCGTGGTTCCCAATAACCGAGGATTTCGTTTTTCTGCTTTAGATTTCTTTCCGGTTTTTCTTCCCAGAAGACGATCTGATCGCATTGTTGTACTAACTTATCTAGCTCCGGTTGGATCACCGGGTTCTTAAAATAAAGATGTAGTATGGAAGACTTTTTTCTAAGTCCTGCGATTGTTCGGATCATGTCGGAAACCGATTTTCCTTTAAACGTATCCATTCTCAAAAGAGAAACATGACCTTCGTGGGATTTTCTCCCGTTATCGACTATGGATTCCAAATGGATCTTAAAATCTTCTACTTCTTCTATAGGGATATGGCATACAAGTCTTCTGGAAGTATGGACGGGGCTGGAAGAATCTTCCATAACCTCTCTCATTCTCATTCCCATCAGCCTCATTAAGTTTTGGGAAAGTATTCTTTCTTTAGCGGCTAATTTTAGAAAATATTCACCATCCAAAACATACAATAATGTATCCAGTATCGCGGTTGCCGAACCTGTATGAGCCGTCCTTGTAAGAACACTATTCTCTGCGAATACGTCGCCTTCTCCCAGATATCGAACCGTTTTGCCTGCCTCTCCTAAGGTAATCATCACCTCGCCATGTCGGATTAGGTAGAGTTCCTTGGAGATCTCTCCCTTATAATAAAGGACAGTGTGATTATGGATATTTCGTTCTTCTATGTGACCATAAAGTAAGACTAGTAATTTTCTCGGGAGACCCTTGAACAAGGGGATAGACGCTAAAAATTGCAACGCTTCCGGAGGAACTATTTTTTTCATGCGGGCAAAATCCTAACCTGGGAAATTTATTTTGTAAAGCGGAACTAGATCGAACTCTGGTATTAGCCGACGGACTTCCAGTAGGAAATCCTCTTGATTTTTGGTCTATCGCGTAAATTCTAGCTCCGATGAAGTTAGAATCGGCCAAAGTGGTTGAGATATTCAAAAATTCCGTCTCGGATTGGCATAAAGAGGAATCTCCTTCTGCTAATCCTTTCCCTCCATCCTCCCTAGAATTCCTTTTTTACCAAAAAAACCAGATAGATACTATTCAATGGCATGTGGAGGACGAGATCAGAAGACCGGATCTTCCCGATAAGGACCTCGTACAGTTCAAAAGAAGAATCGACGCTCTGAACCAGGAAAGAACCGACCTAGTTGAGCAGATTGACGATCAGATCTCCGCTATGTTCAAGTCCGTGGAGAAAAAACCGAACGCCAGAATGAACTCGGAAACCCCGGCTTGGTTGATCGATAGGATGAGTATCCTGGAACTTAAAATTTATCACATGAAAGAACAAACGGAAAGAAAGGATGTAAGCCCCGAACATATCCAAACCTGCCAAAACAAATTGAATGTTTTGCTGGAACAGAGGGCCGATCTTTCCAATTGTTTGGATGAATTGTTGGACGATCTTGCCAAAGGAGATAAATTCTATAAGGTGTATAGACAGATGAAAATGTATAACGACAAAAATCTGAACCCATCCTTATATACAAAACAAGCATGAATCTTTTGGTGCTAAGATTCTCAGCGATGGGAGATGTCGCCTTGATGGCTCCGGCATTGATCGCCGTGGCCGCCAAGTATACGAATATACAACTTACCGTAGTAACCAGAGGGAATTACGCTCCCTTCTTCTATAATATCCCGAACGTTCATGTGATCGGGATCAATCTTAAAAAATACAAAGGTCTTTCGGGCTTATATCGTTTATTCAAAGAATTGAATAAGTTAGGTCCGTACGAAAAGATCGTGGACTTACATTCTAGCGTTAGATCCCGTTTTATCAGTTTTTTCTTTTGGGTCAGAGGAGTTTCCGTTTTTAGGATCATTAAGGGGAGAAGGGAGAAAATGCGCCAAATTCGCAGGACCCGTAAGGTTTTGCGTAAACTTCCCCATACGGTGGACAGATACCTAAAAGTTTTTGAAAAAGCGGGATTTCCTGCGGTCGTGCGAAAAGGTCCTTGGATCAATGTAGACCCTGAATCCAAAATTTACGCCAAGGACTTCCTCCTTGCGAGAAAGATAGACAAAAAAGAAGGTCTTTGGGTGGGATACGCACCTTTTGCAGGCCATAAATTGAAAGAATGGCCGTTGGAAAAAAGCTTAGAACTACTCAAACTGCTAAAAGAAGAATTTCCTAATATTCGGATTTTCTTATTCGGTTCCTCCCAAGAAGCCGTTCAAATGGAAGAATGGAGAAACGGAGACCAGTCCATGACGATCGTTTCCGGAGGTAAACTGGGAATACGAGGCGAATTGGGCATTATGGAAAGAATGGATGTGATCATCGGAATGGATTCTTCCAATATACATATCGCAGCGCTTCTCAAACGCCCCGTGATCGCATTATTCGGGACCACTCACCCGCTTTCCGGATTTGCACCTTTCGGTCAGGAAGATACCGGAGTGCTGCAGATAGAAGATCTACCTTGCAGGCCATGTAGTATTTACGGAAATACGACATGTTACCGAAAAGATTTTGCCTGTATGGAAAGAATTACTCCGGAAGACGTAATCAAACGGATCAACGTCATTAAGAATATCAATACACTTTTCTGAATCAGCCCATGATCCCGAAAGGATCCAAAGAGAAGATCGTATTCAGTAAAGATCTCTTTTTCTTCTTATTTTTTTGTTCTGCGACCGATTTATAAACTTCTTCCATTCTATCCACGCAAGCCTTCATTTCATGACTTTGGGAAATTTTAAGGGATTCCTTAGAGAAAGAAGCATACATCTCGGGATCGTGCAAAATACGAATGGTTTTCTCGGCGATATCCTTTACGTCGAACGGTTTTGCGATAAATCCGTTTACTCCATCATGGACTAATTCCGGGATCGCAAATGAATCCACACCAACCGCTGGAAGACCGCAGGCCACGGATTCTAGGATCACAAGTCCTTGGGTTTCCATAGTAGAAGCCGTTAAGAACAAATCGTATTTCGGATAATGTTTAGGAAGTTCGGCCCTATCTATAAATCCGGTAAAAGTAATCGCATGGTCGATCCCAAGCTTTTGGGCCTGGACCTTTAGAGAAGGTAAAGCGGGCCCATCCCCGATGATCGTAAGAGTTGCGGTCGGGATCTTTTCTAAGATCAATTTGAAAGAATTAATGATCACATCGCAATTTTTCTCGTAAGAAATCCTACCGACGTGTAGAAGTTTAGGACTTTCCGTAAGAGTTTTAGGACTTCCCTTAAATTGAGAAAGGTCCAGACCGTTTGAAATTACAGCGACTGGCTTCTTTAATCCGAACTCCTCTAATTGTTTTTTGATCAGATGAGAAGGAGAAATGATCAAATCGCAACGATCGTATAAATTATTCGTAATTTTCAAAATGATTTTTTTGCGTATGTTGAACTTGTCGAATTTTTCGAACTTCACTAAGTCCTTTATTTTGATCTTCTTATTTAACTTTCCGATCCTCATGAAAAGTTTGTCCAGCTTGAGAAGGCGATAAAAAGAAAGATACATATCCTGTTCGGACATCAAAGTATGATAAGTCCCTATGCTTGGGATCCCGTATTTTTCGGTAGCATTGATCCCATAAACTCCCATAAGCCCGGGAGTGTGAATATGCACCAGATCCGGTTGGAATTCCTTGATTGCCCTTTTAATCTTGGAAGGAGATGGTAAAACTACCTTGATATCAGGGTAACTCGGTAGATATCCGCTTCTGAATCTTTCCAATCGGATACGATCCCCCATCCTGTCGAAATCACCTTCTCCATAACGTGGACAACAAATCAAAAATTCATGTCCCCTTTCGGCGAGGGCTTCCGCAAAATTTTTCATCGAAATAGCGACCCCGTCAATTTTGGGTAAAAAGGTGTCCGAAAAATAAAGAATCTTCATCTAGGTTCCTAATGCGGAACCAATCTCGTTTATAATATGGATTTTGCTACTCCATTCCAGAAATCTATGTGAAAAATAATCGAATTTACAAAGAATAGATCGGTGAGATTCTTTCCAGAAACCGGATGAAAGAGTTTTTGAAAAAGGCACATCTATTCTGTTTACTCGCTACCCTTCCTTCGATCGGAATTTCAGTCAGCCTCAGCCAGGGGTTTTTAGTTCTTTCCTTTTTTTTCGGACTAGCGGATCAACTCAAAGTTGGGAATTGGAAGGAGATCCTACCGAATCATCCTGTTTCTAAAATTTCCATTTCCCTTTTTTTTTGGTATGGGATCGTATTTCTGATCCACCTTGTCTTTGGTAATTCCGGACCGGAATACACAAAGTCTGCTTGGAACGGAGAACTTAAAGACTTCTTTTTATTTTTCGGATTACTCTCCGTAGGATTTACTACAAAAGAGGATCTACCCAAAGTATATCGTGCACTCTTTTGGCTATTTTTACTCCTGGTTTTCACTGGAGTGGTGGGAGGTTTTACCCCAGTCCGACTTTCCAGGCTCATCACAGATCTATACAAAACTTCCACAAGTTATAGATTCACTCATCCGTTAGGGTCTATTTCTTCTATCCCTCTGTATATTTCCATAGGTTTGATGAACACACATTTGACCTTCGGAGGTTTGCTCCAATTTTTCTCCGCGTTTGCGGTATTCGGTTTTTTACGAACACTTATCCAAGGAGATAAAAAGAAGATACTCATCGCGGGATTGTTACTCTTTTTATACTGCCTCGTATTCTTATTGAACCAGGCCAGGTCCAGTATGATCGGAGCCGGAGTGAGTATCTTCTTTGCAGGCATTCATTTATTCTTTATCCGAAAAGAATTTTCGAAATCCTTTTTGATCAAAGGTGCCTCGTTTTTTTTAGGACTTTTGTTTTTGATCGGGCTCGTGTTGGCATTCAGTCCCGCCGGTAAAAAGATAATAGGCCCACTCTTCGGAAAAGAAAAACATACGGACTCAGGTAGGACTTTTATCTGGGATTCAAGTTTTCCGTTGATCCAAGAACACCCGATCATCGGGGTCGGTCCTGGAAATTATAATAAGGAGATCGAAAAAGTACGAATTGCTCATTCCGAAAAATATCCGGAACTCTCTTACTTTTACGAAGTCACCCAAAGAGGACATGCCCATAACGATTATTTTCATTTAGCATCCGTATTTGGGCTCCCGGCTGTATTGATCTACCTGGGATTGGGTGCCATTCTACTCGGGTATCTATTTCAATCCCGGCAAGACTTTCAGGTTATAATATTCTTTTATGGACTGATCGGATTTTTTGTCTCGGGATTATTCCAATGTTATTTCCAGGATGACGAAGTAGTCATCCTGTTCTGGATCTTACTTGGACTTTTCGTCAAGGGAGAGATCCTTTTATCAAAGAGAGATAACGCATAAATTTTCCTTTCTTTGGTTCGAAAGCCCAGGTTCGGCAAAAAATTCCAAATTGGATTTAGAGTATTTTTCCAGAAGGCCGGAACCCCCATGGAAATTATAAGCTGCAAATAAGATCTGCTCCGGCCAGTTCAAAGAATAATTAATAGATTTATAACAAAAATACAAACCGAAGTTCTCATATTCGACCAGAACCACACCCGAATTTGAACTTATACTTTCCGAAAGATAAAAAACACGATCTTCTACCGAGATCCCCAATTTCTTAGGGAGTTTTCCCCTTTCTAAGAGCCAAACTTGTTTCGGAGAATTTTCAAAATGAAGAAGGTCCGTTAGTTCCGAGTTTTCCGGAAAAACCCAGGCTCCTTCCGCCGCTAAAAATTGGAATGGTCTTAAAAAATGAGAAGGTTTTAAGATAGCAGTACGGAACTCGGACATCAAATCCGATCTTTGGATAGAAAATCCGATCTTTCCCTTTCGGGAAAAATGCCGTAT
Source organism: Leptospira sp. B5-022 (assembly GCF_000347035.1). Lineage (GTDB taxonomy): Bacteria > Spirochaetota > Leptospiria > Leptospirales > Leptospiraceae > Leptospira_B > Leptospira_B cinconiae. The sequence continues at coordinate 387,619 of NZ_ANIJ01000006.1, read as the reverse complement.
TCCAAGGTCTTCTGCCTGCGAGCCAGGAAACTCGTTTTTGCCTCCAAAATAACGGGAACTAATGGATTCATAATCTCCCATAGGTTTACAAACTTCTTCTTTCCATTTATAGAGATGATTCCACCGAAACCAGGCAAACCCGATCTCTAAGAAAGTATCCTCCTGTCGTCTTTCCAATCTACAAATCTGATCATTCTCCGGATCAAAAGTAAAAGTGTTCGATAACAAATCGACTGCCGAGGCTTCGATTCGTTTGGATTTACTCCGTATATTCTCCCATTCTTTTATAAATTCGTTTGCAATACGCGCATCTTTTATTCGGAGTAATATCTCCCGATTGGAATCCCTGGCATTTAAAGAATAATTATAAGATCCTGTCAAAACTTCCAGATTATCAATGATCATAGTTTTATGATGTAGGAGTCCTCCTTTACCGATTGTAGGATCGTCTAAAATATCTTCATTCCCATCTTCCAATATTTCGATCTCAGGAAAGCTCGATAGAACATTTCCTTCCGGATCCACTGGACGATTATAGATTCCGCTAATAGATCCATGATTTATTCGAGTAAGTCCCGAACTTAAAATCGGATCATAATGATCGAAAATCAGATACCGGATAGAATGCCGAGAAGACAAAACGGAATCCAAAAGTCGATTCTGGATGAGGTCTCCTTCTAAAGGAGAATTCCAAAATTCTAATCCGGCAATTCTCAAAACAGGAAATGGATATTCTTCTTTGAGAAAAGAATAAAATTTCTCCCAGTCTCTGGAATCCAATTTGAATTCCAAATATGCGTTATGATCCTGTTCCAAACCATAATAGGTAAAATTACCTGTTCCGATAAACACTAAGGACTGATCTGCAATTAAAACCTTAGTATGCTGCAATCCGGTTCCTTTCCAATATTTCAAAAAAGGAAGAATTGAATCCGGATATACTTTTCCCCATTCTCCCATGAGCTCCAGACGGACCCCTCTGTGGTTTGCTTGGACGAGTTCCGATTCTATCTCGGGTTCATCGAAAGAATAGATATGCATGTAGATTGAATCTTTCGCTTCTCGGATAATACGTAAGATCTCTTCTTTTACATTTCTCTTTTTGCCGACCGGAACAAATCTGCCGGGATAGGAAAAGAAGACCTTAGGATAGAATTCCTCCTCCCAGAAAAGAGAAACCTCTTCATCCGTTCTTTCGCAACGGACGAAATAAAGGACCGTAAATAAGAGTAAAAGGAACTTCTTCATTTCCAAACTCCTCCGATTCGAAAGAGCATATACCATTGTTTCAGTCCGGTTGTTTGGTCCGACTCAAATCCTCCTAGATCCAATTCGATCTTAGCGGATCCATCTTCCAAGGGTGACCAGGCGATACTTACACCCGCCTCTCTTATAAATTTGTTTTTCATGTTTCCGGAAATTGACCAAAGACCGGAGGAAGAATTCTCCTCTTTTAAAAATCCGATATAAGTAAAATGGATCCCTGGAGAAATTCCGAAAAACGTACCTTCCGCTTTCCAACCGAATAGATTTGCAGGCCGTTTACCAGGAAAATCGGTTTCTTCCCTTTCTAATCCTCGTTCCGTAATCCAAGCAGAAGGGTAAAATCCCCAGACCTGCTGTAAGATCGGATTCGAAACGGGAGAAGCCCCCATTCCTATAAAACCCGTTTCCAAAATTTCGCCCTGAGAGGATCTTTTTTCTCGATCCGGTACAAATCCAAAAATGGAAATTTTCCCGTACGTATTATAAAAACCTAAATCGATCCGAAGGGCTTCTCCACTGATCGGGATGGATCGTTCCGTTCGAGAAGGATGATAACCGGTTTTGTCCAATCCTCTGGAAAGGAAAAGATCCCCGGAAATATAAAGGAACTTCCAGAGAAATCCAAATCCGAGCCTCCATTCAACTAAATAGTCTTTGTCCCCTTCTATACTTTCGGACTTGGATTCTTTCGTATCGGAACCGAACCTTCCCCAGTCTCCCAAAGAAAGATAACGCACCCTACATCGATATACAAAACGATCTTCGATGTTTCCGGTTAAGCTAATTCCGGCTCTATACCTTGCCTGGGAAGAAAACGCAGGATTTTTTTCGGAAATCAGATCATCTCTTGCTTGTTTCGGAAGAAATGACTCTCTTCCTTGTAGTTTCAACCATTGATTTTCGAATAAAGGAAATCCTCTGTATAGATCCAAAGCATCGAACCTGATCTTGATCCGATCCGATTCGGTCTCCGCAAACAGACCTTCCACCCCGTCTTTCCAAGAAGACCATGCTGGAAATTCTTCCGAGTCGGATTTTCTTCCCGCTCCCCATAAAAATCCCTTATAAAGGATCCCAAAATAAGAGTTTTTTCCCGGTAAAAACACCACTCCCGAGGTCGAAGTGGTTATCATTGTCCATTCTAAATTTGTAATGAATTTTTCGTTATACTTCTCGAATTTAAAACCAAGGACTGCTGGAGACGCCAAAGCAGCGATACGAGAATTTTCCTTTTCTTCAGAGATCCGTCCTTGGGTTCGAAACAAGACCCATTGGAAATAAAGCTCCAAAGAGGGATCCCGAACTTCTTGGGAAGATACGATTTGTGCGTATAAAAATAGAAATAAGAAGACCAATTTTTTCATAAACGAACTTCTTATTCCAGAATTCCCGGATGGGCAGCCGTCAAAGCGCAATTCGGGTCTCTGACGGGGCGCCCCGCATAGGAACTTACCGACCAAACTCGAACGTCCGATACTAATTTAGAATATGCAGATTTTCGAATTTTATTCCTTGTATCGTTGATCCCCGGACCGGAAGAACTATAAGAAAACTCGTCCCAAAATTCTCCGGTATACGGATCAAACACTCTGAGAAGATTTGATCCGGAAGAAGGTAAACTAAAACTTGTATCCTGCCAAAACTCAGTTTGTGGAAAACAAATCGCTTTCCCGGAGGAAAGTAAGGTCAAACCTTCTTTTTCTAACGGTAGAAGGATAGAGACTATACTTCCGTTGCCTTGGATGATCTCTAAATACGCGGAATCGGGAGAATTTTCCGTAACGGATGCAAACTCTATAAATCGATCTTTTGAGATAGGTTCGATCCCTTGGTAAGAACCCATCCACGACACTTCTGAAAAATATACCTTGTTTGGGATCTCTGTTTTGGAACAAAATGTTCGCCCGATAGAAGTCCTAGGGTTTTCGGAAAAAATTTCTATACCGGAATAAGAAGTTAGGTTCGTATCTGGATCGGCTGCCGTATATGGATGCAAAAACGGCTTTCCATTCCGAAAACAGATACTTACGGTTTCCCCATTTGTTTTTTCGAGTATGATTTTAGTCGGAATTCCTTTGGAAGTCCTAAAGATCCCGTCCCAGAGAACCTTCTCTTTTCCGTTAGAATTCGATAGAGAAACAATATCGATAACGGCGACTGATTTAATATTGGAAAAAGAATATAAAGGATTTCCTAGAAGAAAAGGAAGGTTCCCAACGCTAAGAATCTCACCTTCTGCAATTCGATTCGAACTTTTGATCGGGAAAATATTTTTTCCCCAACGCATTCTTAAAGAAGAAGGATCACAAATTTTCCTTCCTTTATGGATCAGATCTAAATACTTCCAATCATCCTGCAAAATTCCTTTATACAATAATCCGTTCGGGTTGAGCTCTTCGATTTCGAAATCGTTTGGATCGCACGCAAAATCACTCGCAGAGGTAGAGGTACCATTCTCTCCCGGATCCATACAGAATTTAGAAGTCGTTTCACAGGGAGAGAAAGAAGTCCCCTTCCAAGAATAGTATGTTTCTCCGAATAAATATCCCGCTCCAGGAAGATGGAACTCAAAGGATTGATCTACTCGGGCAAGGTAAATTTTTCCAGACTTCTTCAGATCCCCCCATTTCAGTCCGCTAAGAGATATCCTTTCTAAAGAAGCAGAATCCTCCGCATAGATCCTAGTCTCATAAGGTGAAATAAAGCCGGTCGTTATTGGAAGGGAAACCTTGTTTTCGGATAAACTTAATTCCAAACCTTCTTCACAGATCGAAAAAGTATTCGGATTATAGATCTCAATCCATCTGCCAATACTCGAATTCGTTTCTCCGAAAATTTCCGTAATGATCGGTAGAGAAGTTAAACAGTTTTCCGATCCGATTTGGTTTTTGGCTCGGATCAGAATTTGGATCTCTTTTTGTAAGTTGGTTGCCTTGAAAGAAATTCCTAAGTAAATTTCAGATCCTTCCGATGGAGAAACCACCAAGATGGAGGTTCCATTAGAAAGAAAGAATATACTAAAAGTTTTAAAATGATTTTTGAGATTGAATCGAGCCCTATCCCAAACGACTTCTCGAGCGATCAAGGATTTAAGTTGCCTGTCCCCAATCAGGGCAAATTTGGAACCTTCTACCTTCTTCTTGATTTCGGAAAATGGATAGGTTCCGATCCTATATTCTGATCCGTCCGAAAGAACGGAACCGAACTCGGAGACTAATGAACCGTCTTTCCAAGCGGAAAAAATTTGCAAAAAATCGGAAATTCTCTCTTTAGAAATGCAGAGCTGAATTTGAAAATTTGGATCTTCTCCCGAGACAAAACAAGTATTACCATTTTTTTGGACCAGATCTGAAAGCGGTTTCGGGTTTTTCTTAAAGAATGGATCGTATTGGAATTGGATAGATTTTTCTGCGTCTACCCAAAGGTATTCGGAACCGGAGTCCTGCGTACAGGAAACCGAAATGAAAAGAACGGCTAAGCCGAAACTGTAAATTGTTGTTCGCATTTTTTCCTCCAGAGCTACTTGTCTGGAGAAAAACGAATCACTCGCGATTTTTAGGAATTAGTTGGAGAATTTTCCGGAATTATGGTTCCGTCAGCACCGGTGTCGGAGCTTCGGATAGCAGAAGATTGGAAATAATTATAAATTTTTTCAGCGAGCGCCTCCCCTATACCAGGGACTTTCATGAGTTCTGCAATATTTGCATCTTCTATCTTTTTCTGCCCGGAAAATGATTGTAGAAGTAGTTTACTTCTTTTTAAACCAATGTCCGGGACTTCTCGGATGAGACCGGTCAATGCTTCTCGATTTCTACGGGAACGATGATGCTCCACCCCGAATCTATGAGCCTCGTCCCTAAGATGGCGTAATAATCTCATCCCAGGTGAATTCATATCGAAACTATAAGGAGAATTTTCTCCCGGGAAATAGATCTCTTCTCTTTTTTTGGCAAGCCCTACCATAGGTAGATTCGCTGCACCTGCTTCCACAGCAGCCTCGCAAGCTTTCCCGAGCTGTGTAGGCCCTCCATCAATCACGATCAGATCGGGCATTACCCCGTCTTCGTTAATAATCCTTTGCAGTCTTCGGGAAATCACCTCGTGCATCATTCCAGGATCGTTAATCCCTTCATATCCTCGAATATTATACTTTCTATATCCTTGTTTGAAAGGTTTTCCTTCCACAAACATCACACCGCTTGCCACAGGAAAAGATCCCTGGAAATGGGAAATATCATAACATTCTATAATATGAGGAGGTTCCTTCAATTGGAACATTTCCTGTATTTCTTTTAAAGCGACGGTTTGGTCCTTATAATGAGTTGCGAGAAGTCTTTCCGTAAGCCCGAGTTCCGCATTTTTTTCCGCGATCTTTAAAAGGGATTTTTTCTCTCCTGCTTTAGGAAATCTTAATTTAGGTCTAAATCCCGTTTTTTCCTGTAAGAAGTCCAACACCGTTTCCCCTTCTTCTTTTAAACCGAAAGGAACTACGATACTGGCAGGGATCAATCCTGCACCCATATAATAATCCCGGAAGAAGGAGGATAATATTTCCTCTTCCGTGGAATTCTGCACACCTTGCAGAGGAAAAGATTTTTTATTATCCAGAAGTCCGCCCCGAACTTCCATAAGAACGACCTGGCCTTCGTCCTCTTTACGAGCGAACGCAATCACATCCTCGTCCCCGCCGTCCATACTCACCACGGTTTGTTTTTGCCGGAAAGTCTGGAGTCTTCCAAGCATATCTCTGTATCTGGCAGCGATCTCGAATTCCAGTTTTCCGGAATATTCGTCCATACGTTTCGTGAGCTCGCTTGCTAGGATCTCCTTTTTGCCTTCTAAAAATTGAATGATCTGATTTACAATAACTGCATATTCTTCTTCCGGAACCGTTCCTTGGCAGGGCCCTAGGCATCGTCCCATTTGGAAATTCAAACAAGGGCGTTTCGGTTTAGGAAGTGGGAGTTTTTGTCTGACTTTTCGGATCGGGAAAATACGAAGGATCACGTCTAAAATTTCTCGAGTGGTCCTTACGTCCGTATAAGGTCCGAAATATCTATCCCCATTATCCTTTATTTTGCGAGTGATAAACACCATTGGATAGGGTTCGGAAAGAGAAACACAGATATACGGATATTTTTTATCGTCCTTTAAACGAACGTTGTAACGTGGATTATGTTTTTTGATCAGTGTAGCTTCTAAAATTAAAGCTTCTTTTTCGGTAGAGGTGGCAAACCAATCCAGATCGAAAATTTCTCTTTGAAGATATCTGGTCTTTAGATCCGTCTGTTTTTCTTTTAGGTAATTACGGATCCTTTTATCTAGATTTTTGGCCTTGCCTACATAGATCACCTCTCCTTCCGAATTTTTCCAGAGATAACAACCTGGAGAACCCGTAAGGTTTTTGAGTTTTTCTACTATCAGAGTATGATTGACTACTTCCGGCATCTTGGACTATTCTTCGCCCCAATCTATTTTTGGAGAGGTTTTTCTTTTTAGACCTGCCAAAGTTTTGGAAGCAGCCTTTCTTTTGGCTTTTCTCGCCTTATCGGCTTTGGCCTTTCTGATCTTTGCAAGTTTTGGATCTTCTATTTTGGAAGCTTCTAAAAGTTCTGCCTCCAATTTTTCGCAGAGAAGGATTCTCGCCTTATATCTGTTTAATCCTTGGGTGCGATGAATGGAACATTTAATTTCGAGACCTGTTTTTTTATACACTAATCGGACAGCAGTCGAAACCTTGTTTACGTTTTGTCCACCCTTGCCGCCGCTTCTTACAAAAGTTTCTTCCAAATCGGATTCTTGGATGCCCAGCTTTTTCATTCTGGAAAGAAGAAGGTTTGCTTTTTCCGGAGAGACAGGGAATTGGAAAGCCATTTTATTTGTTCAAAAATTCTTCCGGATCGAATTGACTGAAATAAGGAAATGGTTTTCCGGAATCGTCCAAACAGACGTAGGTTACCCTACAATCTATAATTTCTCTTATCTCTTTTTTCATTTGGTTTTTGGCAATGGCGGCACTTCGAATGGTAATGGAACTTTTTCCTACTTTTTCTATTTTAGAAAAAATTTGAATGATCTCACCAAGCAAACCGGGACTTTTAAAGATCACGTTATCCATCGTTACCGTAACAAGATTTGAATATCCGATTTTTTCGATGACGAACATCGCACAACCCTCGTCGATCCAGGCAAGCATCTGACCTCCGAAAAGGAAACCGTGTTGGTTTAAGTCCCTGGACATGACTATATGTTGTGTGCTTAATTCCATCCCTTGGAGTTTTTCATCTAAAAAGACTTCTACGCTCATTTTGGCCTCTCTAATCTTTGGGTGAAGTGGAAGAAGGACATTCTTTTCTAAGAATACATGTCTCGCAGAATGTCCTATGCGCCTTACAGTATTTTCTTCCTAAAAATATAAAATACAAGGACAGATCCGTCCAGTATTCAGGTTGTACATTTTGTATTAGGTCCTTCTCCACTTTTACCGGATCGGTTTGTTTGGTAAGACCTAACTTTTTAGAAACCCTTTTTACATGAGTGTCTACTACGAATCCTTCCGAAATATGATGGATCTCGTTTAATACGACGTTTGCAGTTTTTCTTCCTATGCCTGGAAGTTTGGTCAATTCCTTGATACTCTTCGGCAATTTGCCGTCGTATTCTTTGAGAAGAAGGTTCGCAAAACCGGAAACCGACTTTGCCTTATTCTTATAAAAACCGGTAGAATAAATAAGCTTTTCTATCTTCTTTAAAGGAGCAGAAGCAAGAGATTCCAGAGTGGGAAACTCGGCAAAAAGAAGAGGGCTTACCTGGTTTACCCTTTCGTCAGTACATTGAGCGGAAAGGATTACAGAGATCGCAAATTCGTAGTCTTTGGAATATTGGAGAGGAGAATTTACGTCCCCGAATTCCTTCCTGAGTAGGAAGTAAATTCGGGATACATATTCAGGGGTCGGAGAAAAAGAAGGACTAGACTGCCTTTTTCTGGATTCCGACGTACTTTTTGGGGGCAAGTGCTTTTAGTGATTCGCCGTTATCTTTGATCGCAGCCTTGATCCCTTTCTTTTTCAGGGTTCTTAAAGCGCGAGTGGAGATACGAACGGTTACCCAACGATTCTCATCTTCTAAGAAGATACGTTTTTTGATCAGGTTGATTTTCCAGGTTCTACGGGTTTTAAGGTGAGAGTGGGAAACATTGTTTCCGGATATCGTTCCTTTCCCTGTCACAACACATTTTCTGGCCATACGCGACCATAATTTTCTCTAAGCCGGGTCTGTCAAGGAATCGAAAAAGATTCGAGAAAAATCCTCGAATTTCTCCCATTTTTGGATCTAATCCAGATCCAATGGGACCTTTCTCTTTAATGTTTCTAGGACATCTTCAGGAGTATCACAGTAGGTGATTAGGTCCAAGTCTTCGGCATCTACGAGTCCGTATTCTAACATACTTTCCAGATGGAGTAATCCTTTCCAATATTCGGTCCCGTAAAAGATCACAGGGATTTTACGATTATTCCGACCGGTTTGGATGAGAGTTAAGGTCTCGAATAATTCATCCACAGTTCCGAATCCTCCGGGGAAGGCCACCACTCCCATGGATAATCGTAGGAACCAAAGTTTTCTCATGAAAAAATAATGAAATTCCACACTTACTTCCGGATCCACATACGGGTTTACGAATTGTTCGAAAGGAAGTCTGATATTCAATCCAAGGCTTGGGCCTCCCGCTTCTTTGGCTCCACGGTTCGCCGCTTCCATGATCCCCGGCCCACCACCTGTGCAGACTGCCATTCTTCTGGTATCTTTCGAAATTTCTTTTCCCCATTCGGTGATGAGGCTTGCCGTTTTTCTGGCATCCTCGTAATAAACCGACATCTCTTTTTGTTTTTGGAATAATTTCTTTTCCGATTCGGAGAGATTTCTAGTTTCTTTTTCTCTACATTCTTCGGGACTTAAGATCCGAGCGGACCCGAATATACAGATCGTATCCTTGATCTTACCTTCTCTAAAAAGGGATTGGGGATAATCAATTTCCGCGAGCACCCTTAGATGGAACGCATCTATGGATTTTAAAAACTCTTCATGTTCTAAGGACGTTCTTCCCATATTTCTTTCCTTTTTTTTAGGGGAAGTTAGGCTTGCCTTTCCCAACTCTATCTACTAACCTATCTCCAAGAATGATCGGACTAAGAAGTTTAAAAGAAAAAATTTTCTCCTGGTTCCGGTCCTTGTTTTTCCACTTTTCCATCAAATGGGAAGCGGGATGGATCAGACTCCAAAAAAGACTCGATCCTTACGTTACCAGAGAATCTCAATCCTGGTTTTTTCGCAATGTAAACGGAAGGGACTCTGCAACGACCGAGGACTGGTCCGAAAACCTACCACCCTTCTCCTTCACGGAAACCGAAACAGAAGAGGTATTTCCGAACGCAAAAAGAAAATTCCATAGAGTCCGAAAACATAGGGTATCTCTTTGGTCCTTGCTCTTTTTTCTTCCTTGGAAATCTAAGATCCAGGAATCCGAACCATCTTTTAGAGCGTTTCATCCGGGAGAAAATTTATTCCAAGAAGAACCAAAGAAGAAGGTCCGCAAAAAAGAAAACTTTCACCTCCGAAACAAGCCCTATTTCTGGGAAGTTTGGTTTCCCCAAACAAGCACTCTTACACTTTCTCCATTCGTAATTTGGGAGACCTCCGTTGGTTCCGATCTGTTCCAAGATTGTTTGCCTGAATCCGTTCTTCCTGTAGGCGAACCCGGAAAATGGAAGGTCCGGATCCAATCCATGAGAGTTCTTTCTCACCAATTGGGAAATTTATACGAGGACACTTATCCAAGTCCAAACAGAGTTTATAGAACGGAAGTCTGGGTCTATGGACACACAAAAGAAGAAGAAACCGATCCGGAAAGACCCTTACTATTTCCGTTAGGAGTTTGGATCTCTCCGGAACTTTTAAAAGGAGAAGATCCTAGAGTTAGACAGGGTTTGCCTTTTAGAACAGGCGAGACTTATTGGAAAATCCAAGGAGAAATCTTAAAAATAGGGATCCGAGGTTTGGAATGGAGCTGGAAACCTGCCAGAGAAAATTCTCAGTTCGAAAGTATATTAGAAAGTCCTCATATATTCTTAGGAAAATCCTATTTTACTCTGGAGTCCGAAACTTTTACCCGGGACAGACAGATCGCCTACTTATTCAAAAGAGCGATCAGTTCGGATCCTAAATTACTCCAACGTGCAAGGCCTAGACGAAATCTTTCTTCCGTTTCCCCGAATCCCAGTCGGATATAACCTTCCGTTTCAAAATCAGCGGAAGGTAAAACGAATACTCCTGCCTTTTCATACAGAAGGTCTGCAAATTTTCTAGACTCTAAACCTGACTGCAATTTAGCAAATCCGACCACTCCACCTCTGGGCTCTTTAAAACTTGCAATTCCGGGGAGTCTGCCTTCGACTGCATGGGCGAAGCTTCGCAAATTGGCCCGCAATGTTTCTCTAATCTTACTTTGTAGCACTTTACGATTCTGCAAAAGTTTCAAGGTCAGAAATTCGGAAATGGGAGAAACGGTATGGGTCAAATAATCCTTCATGGATCTTGCTTTTTGTATCCAATCTTTTGGACCGATGAGCCAACCGATCCTTAGTCCCATCACACCAAAACATTTTGTGATCGAGCCGGTAGAGATTGAATTTTCGCAAATTCCAAAACCGCTCCAACCCAGGTCTTCTTCTTCCGAAAGAAATCTGTAATGTTCATCGAATAAGATCCAATTCGGAAAATTTACGGCGAGTCTCTGGATTTCTTTTTTATCCTCTTCTTCCGCTATGATCCCGGTCGGATTATGAGGATGATTGAATACGATTAGCTTAGGAGAATTTTGAAAGAGTTTGATTAGGTTCTCTTGTCCAAATCCTAATTTCTCATTTTCTAATCTTGGCAGAAGATCCACTTTTTGGAGATTGGCACCGAGTGATCTTGGGACTTCATACAATGCCTGAAAGGCTGGCCAAAATAAGGAAGTAGTGTCCCCTTTTTCTAAAAGTAAATGAAATGCGATGAATAGCGCTTCTCCGGTTCCGGTAGTTACCAAAACCTGATCCGGAGAAACATGATGATATAATTTTGAAATTTCTTCCCGGAGATCCTTTCTACCTGAATTGGGTGAATCGGCTAGGGAGAGTTTCCCCAATTCTTTTAGATCCAAATCCAGATATTCCGAGAGCACACCCAGGTCCAAATTCCGGATTCCACTTTCTCCCAGATTACAGGGCGCTTCCGTCCTAAATTTTTCCAGACGATCTTCTATGAAAAAATCTCTTAAATCCACGCGATACCTAATTTTCGATCTTGATTCAGTTATTATCTAAAGTCGCGAAGTTTTTTTTTCACTCAGAGACACAAAGACTTAAGAGGTATTGGCGTTTTAACTCTGTGTGCTCCGTGCCTCTGTGCGAAAAATTGAAAGTATTTGAATTACGTGCATAGTTTGAAAGGAGAGACGAATGAAAAAGGTCTTCTTCTTCATCCTCCCCCTTCTAACTCAGGAAAGAAGCAATGCAAAAGCTCCAAAAAAGGAAAGTAAAAAGAGACCGAGTAAGATCCAACCTAACCCACTTAAGAAAAATCGTAGATCCTTGAGAGCGAATAAGATCTGCTCCGGGTCCTTCTCCTCCAAAACCAAGGATTTACGGAAAGAAAGTGAAGCTCCGTATCCCAAAATCCCCAAGATAAAAAACAAAACCGCCGACACAGCTTGGATTACAATCTTTCCAGGGGCTTCTTTCAAAAAGGCTCCGAATGTTAAAATTCCGGAAAGTAAAAAGAGAAGAAAGGAAATGTTTCTTAAAACCGCTCTCAGTGAGTCCAGTTCTCTATGTTGTTCTCGGGAAATTTCATTAGATTCCATACTAATAGAATCGGCGAAAAAACGTCTTGAACCAGGAAGAACTAGATTTTTTATTCCAAGTATAGGGTGAACTAGAGAAATATATGAGCACAGAATCCCACATAGAATCCTGGACCAAAGCCCCGTTTTCCCCCCAGGTGCAAAAAGAAGCAGAAGAGATCCTGGAAAGATACAAAAAGGGAGAAACAATCGGTTTAGAGATCGAAGCATTTACCGTCCCCTTAGAATTCGGGACCGGAGGAATGCGGGGAAGGATCGGTAACGGGATCGGCAGAATGAACGAATTCACCGTTGGAAAAGCGGCCCTCGGCTTTTCCAGATACCTGGTCCAAAAATCCAAAAAGCCGATCTTAGTCATCGCATACGACTCCAGAAGGAGATCTAGAGAATTCGCAGAGGTTACCGCCGGTGTGGCTGCCTCTTTCGGGATCAAGGTCATCTTATTTTCCGAAGTAGCTCCTACACCGTTACTATCGTACGCGGTCCGTTATTATAAGGCAACGGGAGGTGTGGTCCTAACCGCTTCTCATAACCCCCCGGAATACAACGGCTTCAAGGCTTACCTTTCCAAAGGAGAGCAACTTGCTCCTCCCGACGATAAAAAGATCATTTCCTTGATCGATAAGGTGCAAGATTGGAATGAGATCCCGTTTCTTTCTTCCAAAGATCCTAAATACAAGAAGCTCGTCCAAAAAGCGGGAGAAGATTGTTTTTCTTCTTATCTAAAAGCTCTTAAAAAATCCGGGATCGTATCCACAAAGGTGACTCCAAAAGAAAGATCCCAAACTAAACTAGTATATTCTCCCCTCCATGGAACCGGAGGAAAATATATGAAGAAGTTATTACAAAACTTCGGATACAAAAACGTAACCCTGGTCCCGGAACAAAAAGATCCGGATGGAGAATTTCCAACAGTGAAATTCCCCAACCCGGAAGAACCGGAAGCCTTGGAACTAAGTAGAAAACTTTCCGAAAAGATAGGAGCAGATGCGTTCATCGCGACTGATCCGGATGCGGATAGACTCGGTATCGGTGTCAAAAATCCAAAAGGCGGATATACACTTCTGAATGGAAACCAGATCGGTTCTATTCTTGCAGCGTACTTAGCGGAGAAGGTCGGCTCCAAACCTAAAAAGGGAAAAAAACCAGTCCTTGTAAAAACCGTTGTAACTACAGACCTACAAGCCGAGATTGCAAAGAAAAACAAGATCGCACTGAAAAACGTTTTAACCGGTTTCAAGTTTATCGCGGAAGTGATGGGAAAACTGGACAAGAATAAAACCCAGTATTTCCTATTCGGCGGAGAGGAATCCTACGGATATCTACCAGTGGATTTCGTTAGAGACAAGGACAGCTTGTCTTCTGCACTTCTACTCATGGAAGTTCTTTCCGAAAAAAAAGACCTTCTTTCCTATATGGACGATATATATTTAAAATATGGGTTGTATCAAGAAAGTCTAAAGTCTTTAACATTAGAGGGACTAGCAGGCAAAAAAAAGATCCAAGACTCGCTCCAATCTCTCCGAGACAACGATCTGATCGGGAAATCGATCGGAAAAAGAAAGGTCACCGGATTTTTGGATTTTAAGAATAAGACCGCAAAAGGTAGCGCTTCTAAATCGGCCTTTTCTGGACTTCCTTCTTCCGATGTGATCCAATTAGAATTAGAAAACCAGGCAAAGTTGACCATCCGTCCCTCCGGGACTGAGCCTAAGATCAAAATTTATTCTTCTTTCAAGAGTAGGACTTCTCCTAAGACCAAAGCTGAGCTCCCTAAACTCACGGAAGGTTTACTAGAAGAATTGAAAGAAACGGAGTCCTTATTTTTACAATTGGCGGGTTTATCATGAACGAAACTGCATCCGAATTCCAAAAGACAAAAGAACTTACAGACAAGTATCTTCTAGACTTATTCAATCGTTACCCTGTGGCATTCCGTTACGGAGTGAACGAATTATTATTCGATCAAAACAATAAACAATACATAGACTTTTTAGCGGGAGTCGCAGTTACAAATCTGGGTCATAGCGATCCGGATATTATAGAAGTGATCCGCAACCAAATAGACAAACTGATGCATACTTCCAATTGGTTCTATTCGGAAGAGGCATCTCGTTTAGCGGAACTTCTCATCCTAAATACCTTTCCTGGAAAAGTATTCCTATGTAATTCCGGAACGGAAGCAACCGAAGCCGCATTCAAACTGGCAAGGGCTTATGCGGAACAGAAACAGATCCATGATCCGATCATTATTTCTCTCCACAAAAGTTTTCACGGAAGATCCGTTTCCGGTATCAGTTTGACCGGTCAGAAAAAAATGCATACAGGTTTCGGAAAGTTATTGGATGGAATAGAATTCGTCAGCCCGAACAGTGAAGAAGAATTGGTGGAAGCTTTCGAAAGATTTGCCGGTAGAGTGGTGGCATTCATCGCAGAGCCCATTATTGGAGAAAGCGGGATCATTCCACTCACCCACGGTTATATGAACCTAGTGAGGGAATTAACCTTGGAGAATGAGGCTCTTCTCATTCTAGACGAGATCCAAACCGGTTTCGGAAGAACTGGTACCATGTTCGCTTTCGAAACTTTCGGCTTTTCTCCGGATGTAATGACTCTTGCAAAAGGCCTTGGTTCCGGATTTCCGATCGGCGCCTTGATCGTTGCGGAAAAATACGAAAACGTTTTAGCGAAAGGCACTCATGGCAGTACATTTGGCGGGAACCATTTAGCTGCAGCGATCGCTTATGAAACGATTAGAGTTATTCAAACCAGAGATGTTCTTGCGAATGTGAACTCTTGTTCTGAGATCGCGTTCAGCCGCCTGAACCAGATGAAACAAAAAAATAAGATCATAAAAGAGATCAGAGGAAAGGGTCTGCATATCGGAATCGAATTAACCGTTCCGTCTAGACCGATCGCGGAACTGTGTCTGGAAAAAGGACTGATCGTAAATGCAACGGGAGATACCGTCATTCGGATCATGCCTCCGCTTACGATCTCCACTCAATATTTGAATGAGGGATTGGATATTTTAGAATCCGTCCTCGAATCACAGAAATAAAAAGGAAAACATATTCTCTATGAAAAAAGTAGCCGTATTAGCAGGGGACGGAATCGGCCCCGAGGTCATGAAGGTAGCCCTATCCGTTCTGAAAAAAGCGCTCGGCTCCAAAGCTTCCGACTTCCAATTTACGGAAAGCTTAGTAGGAGGAATTGCAATCGATAAAACCGGTAGCCCTCTTCCTCCGGAAACATTAAAACTTTGTGAAGAATCGGATGCGATCCTGTTCGGATCCGTTGGTGGTCCTAAATGGGAATCTCTTCCCCCGGAAAAACAACCGGAAAGAGGAGCACTTCTTCCCTTACGTAAACATTTCGATCTATTCGCAAATTTACGACCTGCAATCATTTATCCGGAACTCAGGGGAGCTTCTCCGATCAAACCGGAAATCATTGGAGAAGGTTTGGACATTCTTATCCTAAGAGAATTAACCTCCGGGATCTATTTCGGTCAGCCTAAAGGTAGAGAAGGAAGCGGAGCGGAAGAATTCGCATACGATACGATGAGATATTCCCGCAGAGAGATCGAAAGAGCGGCAAGAGTCGCTTTCGAAGCCGCAAGAAAAAGAAATAATAAGGTCACAAGTATCGATAAGGCAAACGTATTAACCACTTCCGTTTTTTGGAAAGAAGTGGTGATCGATCTGCACAAAAGGGAATTTTCAGACGTCCAATTATCCCATCTTTATGTAGACAATGCGGCGATGCAGCTGATCGTAAATCCGAAACAATTCGACGTGATACTTTGCGAGAATATGTTCGGGGACATTCTTTCCGACGAGGCTTCTATTATCACAGGTTCCATCGGAATGCTTCCTTCCGCTTCCCTTTCGGAATCCGGTTTCGGTTTGTATGAGCCTTCCGGCGGTTCCGCTCCGGACATCGCAGGCAAAGGAATTGCGAATCCGATCGCTCAGATCTTGAGTGGTGCCCTACTCTTACGTTATTCATTCTCTATGGAAGAAGAAGCACAAAAGATAGAATCGGCAGTCCGTAAAGTGATTTCCGCAGGAAAACGTACCAGAGATATCGCCGAGAAAGGTGCCGAAATTTTGGGAACGGAAGAAATCGGAATAGAAATTGAGAAGGTTTTATAAAGCCTGGAATTGAATTCCATGCTTGGAAAATTTCATATTTTTACGTATATAAATACTAAATATGCGAAACTTTCTGGAAATTTCTTGAATTAACGGGGACGGTGACTGGATGAAAGGCGGAGTAGCTCCATCGGGAAGACCTTATCAGGTAATCATTGCGGAAAATTCTAAATTCCAAGCCAAACAATTGGCTCAGATCCTGGAATCCGAAGGTTACGAAGTGGTCGGTTTTGCGGAAACGGGCAAAGAACTCCTAAACATGTACAAGGAAAACCGAAAGGTAGATTTGATTACCTTAGACCTTCACCTCCCTGTAATAGACGGCTTTGCGGCTTTTTACGAAATGAAAGATATGGGAGTTCTTCCCCGAGTGATCGTGATCACTGATGAAAACACACCTGCAGTCATCAAGGCCCTAACGGAAGACGGTATTATGGACTATCTAGTAAAACCGATCAAAAGGGAGAAGGTTCTAGAAAAAGCAAACGCTACCGTCCGAAAAACGATCAAGATCTGATCCTGATACAATTCGTCCGATCTTATTCCAACCAGATACAATTCAAATTCCTACCGGTATCCCCCCTTCTATGACTGAAAAACTTAGAATTAGGAGACATGGTGCAAACACCGGCAGTTTCCAAAAAAGGTTGGATCCCTAGACTTTTAATCCTATGAAGTAAGAAAGTTTTTTGTTCCAGTAAAAACTTTCCAGGCTCTTCCAAAACTTTCAGCGAGTTTGGGACTTCTTTTCTAAATAGAGAAGCTACATCTTCTCCGACTTCGTAATGTTTGCCGGTCGCATACGGTCCTAAATAGAAATGGACCAATTCAGGATCCACTCCATATCGTTTTTGCACATGGGCCAGGGTTTTTTCCGTAATTCCTGCAAGAGTGCCTTTCCAACCGGAATGGATCACTCCGACTAGTGCAGGCCTTCCTGTCCAAAAGAAGATAGGCATACAATCAGCCGTTTTTACGACTAAGATCTTCTTAGGTTCCGTGGTAAAGAGTGCGTCCCCAGTGGGAATTTCGGCGCTCGGTGATCCGTTTGCCTCCAGGACAGTAGTTCCATGCTCCTGATTCATAAAGAATATATCTGCGCCCGCAACTCCGGAGGCCTGGGCAACCCTTTCCCGGATAAAATTGGGATCGTTTGGATCTCCGGAAGCGTCTTTGTTTCCGAGGATCAAAAGTCTCAGGCTTCTTTTGTCTTCTAGAAAAAATCTATGGTCGATCATACTTGACTTGGGGAAGTCCTGGTCTTGTATAGAAAAGAGAGGAAATATTTCGAGCCGGAAACGGAACCAAAATATAATCCCGGAAAAAAAGTCCCATGTCCCAAACCCCTAAAGTAAAAATCTGCGGTATACGAAAAGTAGACGATCTGAAGGTATGTGTGGAAGAAGGAGCCGACCTAATCGGCATCAATTTTGTTTCTTCCAGTCCAAGACTTGTTTCTCCAAATGAAGCGGAGATACTGATTACCTATTTGTATACTTCCGTTCCTACTTTTTTACGTCCAAAGATCGTATTCCTTTTTTATAAATCTTCAACCCATTATATAGAATCGATTTTAAAAAATTTGCAACACGACTATGTCCAATACGTTAGCGACGACTCTTTGGCTCCCGGGGAAACTTCTCCACTGTATCAAAGTAAAGACACAAGAATAATTTCCTATCGTGTTCGGGGAAAAGTAAACGATGATTCTCTCCATTTCCTAAATTCAGATTTATTGATATTAGATAGTTATAAATCGGATGCAGGCGGCGGAACAGGGGAAAGTTTTCCTTGGGAACAAGTCTCCGAAGTTCGCAGGCCTTATCTACTCGCAGGGGGCTTAACTCCGGAGAATGTGGCACAAGCTCTTGCTCAAACAAAGGCTTACGGAGTGGATGTGGCAAGCGGTGTGGAATCTTCTCCCGGAATTAAGGACCAAGAACTCATTCGGAATTTTATTAGAAATGCAAAAAGATTCTCTTACAACGGAAACTAATTCTCCAGACCTGACAGAGGCCCTAGATACTCCTATGATGAGGCAGTATCTGGAGATCAAAGCCAAGTTTCCTGATTCTATCCTATTCTTCCGGATGGGCGATTTTTATGAGATGTTTTTGGAAGATGCTAAAATTGCTTCCGCAATCCTGGATATAGCGCTAACCAAAAGACAAAACTCCGTTCCGATGTGCGGTATCCCATTCCATAGCAAGGATGGTTATATTTCTAGATTACTAACTGCTGGAAAGAAGATAGCGGTTTGTGAACAATCCAGACCGGAAGATGGGAACACAAAGCTCATGACGAGAGATGTGGTGAGAATCATCACTCCCGGCACAGTCATCGAAGAACATTTACTCTCCGGTTTCCAAAACAATTATTTATGCGTCTTGGTCCCGAAAGCCGCTTTGATCTTTGTGGGAATGGCCGACGTTTCCACGGGAGAAGTTTTACATTTTGCCGTTCCGATCTCCAGGACACAAGTATTGGAGTCGGAGTTCGTAAAATTTAGGCCCAGTGAGATCTGTGTATTCTCCCAAGACCTAGAAAGGATCAGGGCCTGGCAGAACTTCGGAGAAAGAGAACTAACCGTTTTAGACGCATCTAAAATCGGATCGGAAAACTCTAACGATCCATTCCAAACGGTTACTAAAACATTAGAATATTATATTAGAGAAAACTACAGGGATGGAACTCTCACCTTAAGAGAGCCGCGTATTTTGCAAACAGGTTCTTACCTGGAGATGGATAGAGAGACCATCTTAAACCTGGAACTCATCGAAAACGAAAAAGAAGAAAAAGGCCATACCCTATTTTCAGTTCTGAATTTTTGCAGTACCGCCAAGGGAAAGCGGGTATTAAAACAAAGGATCTTATTTCCGGAAACGGATCCAGCCATCCTAAAATCCAGATGGGAAAAACAAGATATTATCAAAAAGATCCCTTTTGCTCATCTAACCCAGGCACTCAAAGATTTAGGAGATTTAGAACGGATCCTTGGCAGATTTAGAGGAAACAAAGCTTATCCTCGTGATTTTAAAACCATTCTTTCTTCTATCCAAACCCTGGATTCTTTAATCGGTTACCTTTCCCCTCTTGGCTATCCGATCTCTAAACCGGATAAATTGGAAAAACTGAAGAGTTACATAGAAGAAAGGATCCATACAGACGAACTGCCTGTTATATTAGGAAACGGTAAATTTTTAAAAGACGGATTCGATAAAAACTTAGATAGAGCCAGAGAAGCCGGTTCCAAAGGTGCGGATTGGATCTTAGAATTGGAAACGGAAGAGAAAAAGAAAACAGGGCTTTCTACTCTTAAGATCAAATACAATAAGATCGTCGGGTATTTTATAGAGATCTCCCGTGTACAGGCGGAACAGGCACCTAAAGAATATCTCAAAAAACAAACTCTAGTTACCTCGGAAAGATTTACCACTGCCCGATTAGAAGAGATAGAAAGAACTATTTTAGAAGCGGACGAGATCATCCAAAAAGTGGAGAAAGCGGAATTCGAAAAAATGGTCCAAACCGTTTTGGAATATTCTTCCGAACTGTTAATCGTCTCCGAAGAATTCGGAGATCTGGATTTCCAAATCTCCCTCTTAAAAGCGGAGGAGAAATTCGGTTGGATCCGCCCCGAACTAAGCGAAGATTCCACTTTGGAAATGAAATCTTCCAGACACCCGGTTGTAGAAGCAAGTCTACCGGTAGGCGCAAAATTCACTCCGAATGATGTAGGTTTGGATGGAAAGGAAAACTCAATCGCCATCTTGACGGGTCCGAATATGGCCGGTAAGTCCACATTCATGAGGCAGATTGCGATCAACCAGATCTTATTCCAGATCGGCGGGAGTGTGGCCGCTGAAACCGCTAAACTCCCGATTTTGGACAAATTATTCACTCGAATCGGAGCGGGAGATAATCTGAATGCGGGAGAGTCTACATTCTACGTGGAAATGAAAGAAACTGCGAATATTCTAAAGAACTGCACCTCTCAATCATTATTACTCTTTGATGAAGTAGGAAGAGGAACTTCCACGTACGACGGGATGAGCATTGCCTGGGCGATCTTGGAATCTCTTTCCGAAATGCATCCAAGGCCTAAAACGGTATTTGCAACCCACTATCACGAACTTACGGAACTTTCCAGGCTCCCAGGTGTTTGGAACCTTCATATGGAAACGGTGGAGAAGGATGATAAGGTAATTTTCTTACGAAAGGTAAAACCGGGTAAGGCTAAAAAATCCTTCGGAATTTATGTGGCACAACTTGCGGGAGTTCCAGACTCCGTTGTTAAACGTGCAGCGGAAATTCTCACAGACATGGAATCCAGGAAGAAGGAAATCCGCATCCAAACCAGAGAACCTTCTCTATTTCAGGATATAGGTTCTCCAAATTCGGACAATCAATTCTGGCAGGACTTTAAAAAGGAGATTACGGATCTTCCGATCGATTCGATGACTCCGATAGAAGCGCTGAAACTTTTGGACGATTGGAAGAAGAGAGTCAGCTCGCGTATTTAAGACTTCGTTGTGGGAATTGCAACGTTTATTTCAAATATCGTGCTGAAGTTCCTACATACATTTTACAGATACTTGTTGGAATTCCTTGATGTGTTCAAACATCTTACTCTTCAAATAAATACAAAAGAACATCCATAGACGCAAAGTCGATCCAATTGGAAATATTGGCTTTAAGACCATCTTTCGCATGAAATCCGATCCCAATCCCGGCAGCCTCTAACATAAGTTGGTCGTTTGCACCGTCACCTACAGCGACAATATTTTCCTTCCTCATTTGGAAACGAGATTGTAGTTCTAAAAGAGAATCCCTTTTGATATTTTTATCCACCACAGTTCCGGAAACAGTACCCAGCAGTTTATCCCCTGCTCTATCCAGATAATTTGCTCGGACCTCGTCTATGGAATATTCTTGTTTAAATCTTTCTAATATGTCGGAGAAACCTCCGCTAAAGACCGCGGTTTTCGCATTCTTCTTCCTAAGTTCCTGGAATAATTCAGGAACTCCATAATTCGGATGTAATTTAAAATACAAGTCGTCGAAAATGGAAACAGGAAGATCTTTCAGATAAGAACACCTTTTATGGAGAGCTTCATGGAAGTTTAGATTTCCTTCCATAGCTTCCTTGGTCACTTGTGCTACTTCTTCATAAACGCCTGCGTATCTTGCTAATTCGTCAATGACTTCTTCCTTTATCAAAGTGGAATCCATATCGAAACAAAATAAGGCAGCATCTTTTAAAAAAGAAGAGATCTGGATGAGATCAATTTTTCTAAATCTTTGTAGTTCTTGTCTTAGATAGACTAGTTCTTCTCTTGGAAATGTACGATCCGTTTTCCAGACATCGCATACGAAATCTTTGGAAACTTCGGACCTTCTTTCTATAAAAACAGCCTGTCCGAATCTATCGGAAAGTGCTTCGGATAATCTTTGGGGATCCGAATCTTTTTTAGGACTAAAAAATAAAATCACGGAAATTATCGAACGAGAGATTTAATTTTGCGAAGCCAGATGATATAGGCATCTCTATTGATATGGATCGGGTCTTTTTTTCCATCATAAGAAAATGCCAATTCTTCTCGGATGAATGGGATCTCTTTTTGTCGGAACTCCGGCCAGATATCCAAAAACTGGACGTTCTGGTTCTCGTTTGCGATCCTCAACAGCCAGGAATTGACGATAGGAGATACGGAGTTCACATTTCGACTCAAAACCGGCGGAATCCCGAGTATAAGCAGTTTTGTATTCGGCAGACTGGTCCTGATCGTTTGGACCAACTGCTTATGGACCCCTTCTATATAATCCAGACATTTCCCGTCCCGGATATCATTTCCGCCAATCTCTAGGATAATGGTAGAAGGTTTTAGATTTAGTACAGTCGAGTCCAGGCGATTCAAGAGAAGTTCGGTCATATCACCTGCAATCCCACGATTCACGGAACCTGGAAAGTCGGTCTGGATCAGATCGGGCGGAATTGCGGCGATCAGACTATTACCCACGAAAACTATATTCGCCTTTTTTAATTTTTCGTTCTCATTCGTATAGATCAGAACCGCTTCCTGATACAATTTCTGGTAGGATTCCCATTCTTCCGAATCCCTGATCCCAACCTTATCCACACATTTGAAAGAAGGATTGTAATAATCGTATACTGTCCGGGTTTGGAAAACGGAACAAGAGATTAGGGAAAGGAGAAAAAAACAAATCCCTAATACTTTCATTTAATTTTAGGTCCCTCTAAAATTCTCAGTTCTCGGATTCTTTCATGTGAAATCGTTTATGCCAGTCGGCGATCTGAGCCTGCAGATATTCTTCCGTGTCACAAATACGAAATTCAATTGGGTTGTTGGAAACTGTATCGATCAATTTGGCTTCTATGTAGCCGTTTTTTAGTTTATTGATCTCTATTTTATATTTCATCCGACAATCTCCGTTATATCCAGGATTTTCATCCCTACCAGAGTTTCAATCTATTCCGAAATTAATATTGGAAAACCACCAAGCTTGGGAATCTTCCCATACTCGGTCCGAAAATGCTATACGATTTTTGGCTCTCAATTCAAAAAAACTATTTCAAGGATTTCCGATATTTATAAAGTTCCGGGAAATTTTCAGGCGCATATGGATGGTCTTTTCCAAGAGCGGATTCCCAATCGATTTCTTCTCCTACCCCGGAAGAAAATTCAGGATAAAAGCCCGAGTCTAAGATCATTCGGATCGTGTCTGCTGCATCGGAACCTTTTACGTTCAAATAGCCGCTTGCAAACAAAGAATTCGCGGCATATAAAGCCATTCCTTGTAAGCCTCTGAGATGCCCTTCTCTCCCGGCAGCAATTCGAACCTCTGAATCGGGATTCACTAACCGAAAAGCGATTAGAGTTCTGAGACAAAATTCAGGAGTTAAACTTTGAGGATTTTTGATCGCATGCCCTGCCACCGGTATGAAAAAATTCACAGGAATAGAGATCACTTTTAAGCTTTTGATCTCGTATATAACATCCGTTAGATCCCAAAGAGATTCTCCCATCCCTACGATCACGCCGGAACACATTCCCACTCCTGCTTTCATCAAATGGGTAATGGTCTCCACTCTTTGTTCGTAGGTGTGGGTGTCACAGATTTCGGGATAGTGTGCCTTAGAAGTATTCAGATTATGATTGTATCTGTCTAGACCGGCAGCCTTTAAACGTTCGGCCTTTTCTCTGTCCAAGAGACCCGCGGACAAACATACTTTTAAGCCTAACTCTTTGCTGATCTTTTCTATTGTGAATGCCAATTTTTCAGTCGCTAAGGAATTTGGCCCGGTCCCCGCAGTGACCATACAAAAACGATATGCACCGTTCTCCTTGGCTTGGACCGCGTCTTGGAAGATTTCCTCAGGAGACTTCATGGAATATTCCTGAACGCCGGAGCCCGCGTTCTTTCTTTGAGCGCAGTAACCGCAATCTTCCGGACAATGTCCGTTCTTAATATTGTCTAGAACGTGGATACGGACCGTTTTACCGAAGTATTTTTCACGGACCTTGAATGCCTTGTCCAATGCCTCAGTCAACGGGATCTGACCGCTTAGAATAGCATACGTTTCCTCCCGGTCGATTATACTCGGGACCTCCGAAAATACTTTTTCTTCGGTAACTGGGGGAGTTTCTAGACTAAGTTTCATTCTGCCGATAGCTTCCGAGGCAGTGTTTTTCTTGGCAATCTATATTCAGGCTAAAAAACGGGCGTTCGTCAATCTAAGATTTTATAAGCGGAAAGACCTTCTCGGATCGCCTGGAATACCCGATCTAAAGACGATTTAGAAATATTGTATGGAGGGGTTATATATATTACATTCCCAAGCGGTCGGACGATCACTCCTCTTTCTTGGCAGATCCTTCGGAACTCTCTAGCGAACGGGTTCACGTAACCTGGTTTCAATTTACCGGTAAAAACCTCTCCCACTCCTACGGAACCAAGGACCCTTGTATTTTTGATCTTGTCGGGAAATTCCGCCCTTAGTCTGGCCCAACCTTCTTCCAAATAGGACTCCAATCGTTTTACGTCGGCTAACCTATTTTCTTCTTTATAAATCCGTAATGATGCAAGCGCGGAAGCGCAACCCGGAGGATATCCCGTCATAGTATGTCCATGATAGAATGCCTTCATAGGTTCCGAGGATAAGAATTCTTTGTAAATTTCTTCCCGAACAAGAGTGACTGCTAAGGGTAAAATTCCGGCTGTAAGTCCTTTTGCAAGAGCAATCATGTCAGGTCGGATCCCCGCTTTTTGGTAGGCAAAATCGGTCCCGGTCCTTCCAAAACCGGTAAATACTTCGTCCAGAAGAAGAAGTACATCGTAACGTTCCGTGATCTCTCTCAGTCTTGCCAGAACGCTCGGCTTATGAAATAACATTCCACCGGCTCCTGCGATCAAAGGTTCCATCACCACACCCACTACTTCCTCCGAGTGAGCGGATAAATATGCCTCTAATTCGTCCAAACAATCTTCCGCACAGGAATGCGGAGATTTGGAAACGGGACAATCATGGCAGGCGGGAGAAGGAAAATTTTTAGTCTGGAATAAAAGGCTCTGGAAAACTCTATTAAATACGGAGTCTCCTCCTACGCTCATCGCTCCGATCGTGTCCCCGTGGTACGAATAGGAGAAGTTGATGAATATTTTTTTCTTTTCTCTACCTTGATTCCTAAAATACTGAAGAGCGATCTTAAGCATGATCTCGAGTGCAGTGGAACCGTTGTCCGAATAGACTACCTTATGAAAATTCCAACCCGTGAATTCTAAAAGTTCATGGGCGAGCTCCAGGGCGGGAGGATGGGTAAAACCTGCGAGAAGTACATGGTCCAAAGACTCCAATTGTTTTTTAACTGCGTCCACAAGTTTTGGATGGTTATGACCGTGGATGCTTACCCACCAAGAAGAGATCGCATCTATATATTCTTTACCGTTTTCATCATATAGAAATTCTCCCTTTGCGGAAACGATCTTTAAAGGAGGATCGGAATCTAGTTGGATTGTATACGGATGCCAGATCAAGGGAAAAGTAATTCCGGGAGGATTCTATCCGGATCGAATTCTTTTGCAACCTTATCCAAGAATTGCTTTCGAGACAATATCCTATCCGGAAGAAGAAATGTCCCTAAAAGTCCGATTTCAGCTGCTTCTATTATGGTCCGGATATTGTCAGACCTAAGAGGGTTTTCAGGACCGATAAAATATACACCCAAAACCTTGATCTCCCTTTTTCGAAGCGCCTCTAAAGATAATAACGTGTGATTGATCGTTCCGAGCTCAGTGGATGCCACCAATACCAATGGTAGTTTTGCCTGTTCCACTAAATCCGCAGTAAAAAAATAACGTTTGATCGGAACGTATACACCTCCGGCGCCTTCCACCAATATTTTAGCGTCCTTGATGCTGAAAAGATGCCTGGAGAGCTCGTCGGTCTCCACAGTCGTATTTTCCATTTCGGCGGCAAGATGAGGAGAAGCCGGTAACTCGAAGGTATAATAATTTTTTAAAAAATACGACTCGTTTAGTCCGGTAAGATTCATGATCTTCACACGGTCGGAATCAGTACCGGTTTGGATCGGCTTTAGATATTTAAGTCCAAGCTCTTCCGCATATTTCGCCATCATAAGAGAGCAGAAAAAAGTTTTACCGATGTCGGTCCCGGTTCCGGTTACAAAAATGGACAAACCTAATTCTCCCGAATCAATTGTACAAACTTTTCCAGATCATTTCTTTGGATCTTTGAATTGAGAGAGACTCTGATCCTGGAAATTTCAACCGTTGGAGGACGGATTGCCTTGGCCTGGAATCCGTTCCGCGCTAGAATAGAAGAAAGTTCCAATGCTCCTTCTTCCGAACCCAAAAGTATCGGTACAATTTGAGTATTAGAATTTCCTGTATTATATCCTATCCGGTGGAGAGAAGTTCTAAAGAATTCGGAATTTTCCGCCAATATTCTTCTCTCATTCTCCATCCGTTTTGCCAAACGTATTGCAACCCTTCCCGCATGAGCGATCGCAGGAAGTGGGCCGGTCGAAAACACGAAAGTCCGAGCGGAATGAAGTAAATACTTTCTAGCATCCTTAGTTGTGGAGATCACTGCTCCTTCTAACCCTAATGCTTTTCCAAAAGTAGACATTCTAAAATCTATTTCGGAAACTCTGGAAATTTTTTCTTCTAAAGAAACTCCCGCGCCTTCTTTCCCGAAAAGCCCGATTGCATGTGCTTCATCAATGTAGAGAATAGCACCGTATTTTTCTTTCAGATCAATGAGTGCATTTATATCGGTTTTGTCACCGTCCATACTGAATACGGACTCGGTCACGATCATTTTATGTTTGTTTCCGGAATATTTTTTTAAGGAGTTTTCCAGATCATTTAGGTCGGAATGTTTATAATATACTTTTTTTGCTCCTGAAAGCCGAACCCCATCCATTAGAGAAGCATGATTTTTTCGATCACAAAAGATCGTATAAGAAGGATCGGCAACACAGGAAATCGCTCCTAAATTCGCGGCATATCCGTTCGCAAAAAAGAGAGAATCTTCCGAATGTATCCAATTAGAAAAATCGTTTTCCAATTCCTCGAATACCTTTCTATGACCTCGAACTAAACGGCTTGCAGTGGAACCCGCACCGTAGATATCGATACCTTCTTTTAAAGCTTGGATGATCTCAGGATGATTTGAAAGCCCCAAATAATCATTGGAGCATAGGTCTAGGCCGGAAGGAGGATCCAAAACTCGGATCCTATTATGAGATTCTAACCTGGAAAAGAAGGCAGGAAGCTCCGAAAAGAAAGGAAGTTTCGTGGATGGAGATTCCTGCACGGGATTTCCGAGGGATTATAACATCCCTTTAACTTCGTCTCTTTCCGATTTAAGTTCGTCATGAGTGATATTGAACTTCTCTTTTGCAAAGTCGTTCAATTCCAATCCCTTAACGATCTCAATTTTCGTTCCATCGGATTTCACAGGGTATCCGAAAATGAGTCCCTTGTCCGCGCCGTAAGAGCCGTCGGAAGCCACAGCTACGCTGAACCAATCTCCTGCAGGAGTAGGAGTGATGATCTGGCGAACAGTATCCACAACTCCATTTGCAGCAGATGCAGCGGAAGAAGCTCCTCTAGCTTTGATGATCTCCGCTCCACGTTGTTGAACGTTCTTAATAAAATCACCTTTTAACCAATCATGGTCTTTGATCACGTCTGTTGCTACTTTCCCGCCGATTTTTGCGTTATAGAAATCAGGGTACTGAGTGGAAGAGTGGTTTCCCCAGATTGCAACATTTGTAACGTCTTTAACTAAATTTCCCGATTTGATCGCAAGTTGGGATTTTGCACGGTTTTCATCCAACTTGGTCATTGCAAACCAACGTTCAGTAGGAACTCCTTTCGCGTTATTCATAGCGATAAGGCAGTTCGTATTACAAGGATTACCTACTACTAAAACCCTTACATCGGAGGCGGCGTTCTTTTCGATTGCTTTTCCTTGGTTTACGAAAATCCCTCCGTTAATTTTGAGAAGGTCGCTTCTTTCCATTCCCGCTTTTCTTGGAACAGAACCTACTAACAAGGCCCAATTGATATCTTTAAAAGCGACATCTAGATCCGCGGAAACACTTACTTTTTGCAAAAGAGGAAAGGCGCAGTCTTCCAGTTCCATGATCACACCTTTAGCTGCAGGAAGAGCAGCCTCCAGTTCCAACATTTGGATCTCTACGGGAGTATCCGCTCCGAACATTTGACCGGATGCGATCCTGAATAATAGAGAATATCCGATCTGCCCTGCGGCACCCGTAACTGCTACCTTAACTGTTTTTGCCATTTGAAACTCCTAACTTTTTATATACTTGAGCTTAGTTGTTTTTCAGCTCTTCGTCGATGATTTTCGTGAAATTTTGGATCGGCATATTGCCTTCCACTAAAATACCGTTAATGAAGAATGCAGGTGTTCCATTCACACCGTAACTTTGTCCTGCCTCCATATCCGCTTCGATCTCGCTTTTGATCTTGTCTTCGTCTGCGATACAACGATTGAACGCTCCCATGTCCAAACCGACTTGTTGTGCTAATCGGATCACATTCGCTTTTTCTAATTTTCTTCCGTTTTCGAAAAGGAGACTATTGTATTGCCAGTATTTTCCCTGAGGAATAGAACAGTTTGCAGCAACGTGAGCAAACATTGCATTTCTATGGAAATCCATAGGAAAATCCCTAAAGACCCATTTTATTTTATCCTTATATTGTTCTCTAAGAGCCTTAGTTGTGGTTTGGCTCATAGCACAGTAAGGACATTCGAAATCCGAAAATTCCACGATTGTAACTTTTGCATCCGAAGGCCCAATGGTTGGATTTTCACTAGGCTCGATCACAACACGGGTAGGAGGAGGAAGTTCCGGTCCGATAATCTCGGTATTGTATTGTTCTCTCATTCTTCCGAAGAAGGATTGTCTTTCTCTATCAGCCTGAACCGCTTTTAAATATTTTACGATCTCGTCTTGAACAGCAGCTAAAGGTTTACCTTTTAAGCTAGGCTCATTCTTAAATTGATTATAAGCTGCAATAATTTCGTCCTGCACAGGCTCGTAACCTCTTCCGAACTTAGTCAGTTCTTCCACAGGAACTCCTCTATCGG
The DNA here is from genome assembly GCF_000347035.1 of Leptospira sp. B5-022. Taxonomy (GTDB): domain Bacteria; phylum Spirochaetota; class Leptospiria; order Leptospirales; family Leptospiraceae; genus Leptospira_B; species Leptospira_B cinconiae. The sequence goes on along the minus strand of NZ_ANIJ01000006.1, from coordinate 358,626 downwards.
CCGCTTCTTTTTTTAGGATCTCCTGGGAAGCAAGTTGGGAGAAAAGTCTGTACATCTGCTGGTTGTTTTCTTGCAAATACTTACGATAAGCAGCCGGGTTCTCCCTTTTTACATCCGAAAGAGTATAAAATCCGAATGTTCCGATCCTCATATAATGTTCCGGGAGAAAGAACTTCACAATAGGATAAATCGATAATAGAACGTAAGCTAAAAAGATCCAAGGAATTATATCCTTGAATTTCTGACCGAAAAGTCGATCGAACTGAGCGGAAGAAGTTTCTTCAGACATAATATCCTTTCCAAGGGGAGAAAAGTTCCCCTAGCTGCCAATTTAGAAAGCTGAGTAATGGAGGCAAACGAATAATTCAGGGGCTGAAACAGGCCGAAATCCATTCGAATCCCGGAGAAAAAAACAGTTCAAATTCACTCTTATAAAGGAATTATTTCGAAAAAAAATTAAGCAAGCGATTGGATTTCCGATAGGAATTAATAGGGACCTGAAAACGGAGGTTTAGGTTTATGAACATAAATGGGATACATTCGGGACAGTATCCGGCGACTTGGTCTCCGGTGCAGAAAGAAACGAAACCCGAACTAGAACCTGTCGGCGACGTCCTGGAGATCCAAGGCGCCGATTGGAAAGGAATCAAACTCAAAAATGAGCTTGGAGCGGATGAATTGGTAATGAAACCGAGCCCAGTAAGTGCAGAGGAAAGAATGAGCCAAGTGATCAGCCCGGAACAAATGAAAGATCTTTTATCTATGATCGTAAGTTCCAGATTTAGCTCCTTCTCCGAAACGAAAACCGGTCGCGGTAAAATAGATCTAAAAGGATAAAAATTGGCTTTCGAGTTAGGCCTTGTATTTTCACCTAAACTGGATTTAGCCTTAGGTGTCCTGACACTCATTGCAGTTTCAGGAATGGGATTCTTTTTTTATTGGGAAGTACTACGTCCTTACGCCGCCAAAACACGTCCAGGCCAAATGGACCCTCCTGAAGAAGGAGACATCTACGAGATCGTAGTTCCGGAAAGTACAAGAATTTATAAATTTTCGGTAGGCCAAGTTTACGGAGATATCCCTACCCTCTGCAAGTCCATACAGGACGAACATCTAGTATTCGTTTTAAAAAAAGGGAAAGATACGGAAGATTACGATATTCTAATCAATCGCTCAGGCCCTGCGATTATGAAACCTCCTCGTATGCAACATTTCGCCAAAATGGAATCCCAGGAAAAACTGGAAAGTCATGAGATCATAGGACAAACCGCGTCTTTCAGGATCTCGGACAAGATCATCAAAGATCGTATGACCCAATACTTCGAGATAGGACTCACTTCCAACTTCTTTATGAATAAGTTAGGTAAAGAAAGAATGAGATTCGTATTCTCCGTCGCAAAGATCCATCCTGGGCTTGCCACCAGATCCAGAGATAAAAAAGGTCTGTATTCCTTCGGAAAAGAAAGAGCTTCGGAAGAAGATTAAGATATTTTTTTAAAAGTTCTCTTCGCGCCGGTTGTATCCGGAGAAAGTCGCACTAATCTGCAAGAAATCCCCGATTTTTCAGTAAATTGTTTCGTAATCTCTGAGAATTTTTTCTCCAGCCTTTTGGAATCCTTTCTTCTGGTATAAATTAGAACGGCAGGACCACTCCCGGAAAGAGAAACACCGATCGAAAATTTCTGGATCTCTTCTACCAACGGTAAAAGTGGAAATTCGGAATTCATTCTATACGGAGTATGGATCTTATCTTCCAAAGCTCTTTTGAGAAGTCCAGGTTCTCCGGATTCTAAGAACTCCCACCAAGTGGAAATTCTACTCATATTAAAAATGATATCGGAAACCGGATACGTATCCGGAAGGCATTTCCTAGAATGATTGGTCGCGATCTCTAATTCGGGAATGAGAAAGAAACAATGTATATTTTTAGGGAACTTTCTTTTAAAATAATATAGTTTCTCCTCGGCAAAATAAGAGAAAACGAATCCGCCTAAATATGCGGGAGTTGTATTATCCGGATGACCCTCTAATAATGCAAGCTGATACAAGAACTCAGACTCACTCGGAAGTTTTGTATCCGGAAAATACACACTTTGCGCAAACCTTGCGGCAGAAAATCCCGCAACCACGGCGCTTGCACTCGAACCCAAACCGCCCTTTAAAGGAAGTCCAAGCTCCATAGTCACGGAATAAGGAATAGGAGAAGCAGCGGACACGGTTTGCGGAGAAACAAATATGGAAAAATACGTTTTATAAGATTGTAAAACTAGGTCCTCCTCATCGGTAAATACAGGAGCGGAAGAACCTTTGATCTTTCTTTTAAACTCGGAAGTTTTTCCGAATTCAAAACTGAACTCATTGTAAATCTGGAAGGCCAATCCCAATAGATCGAAACCGGAACCTAAATTAGCGGAAGTTCCCGGGACCTTGATCTGGAATTTGTACTTTGGCGCGCTCATAACCGAGTATCCGGATTTTCTGCCATCTTTTGGGAAATTGTCCGATCGTCATTTGCTTTTCTAAAACAAAAAGAATTCTGATTTGCGCTTAGTCTCCCGGAAGAAAGAATGCTCGCGTATGCATTTTGCTTGGTCAGACGCTTTGGTTTTATTTTTCTATTTTGGGATCATTCTCTACTCCGGTTTCAAATCCGGACGTAAAAGTTCCGAATCCAAGGAATTCTTCTTAGCGAACAGATCTCTTTCTTGGGTTCCGCTTTCACTTTCCATTGTAGCGACGGAAACCTCTGCATTGACCTTTCTTTCCGTACCAGGAATTGCTTATGCGGGAAACTTCACATTTTTGCAAGTTGTCTTCGGATATATTTTAGGAAGAACGGTTGTCGCCTTAGTTCTCATTCCACTTACCTATCATCATAATTTTCTTTCCGTGTATGAGTGGGTGGGGACCAGATTCGGAAGAAGATCCCAAAAAACAATGTCGGGGCTTTTTTCCATCACCCGGATCTTAGGCGATGGGGTCAGACTTTACGCGTCTACACTTCCAGTGGCAATGTTATTAGAATTAGGACTTCCTAAAATTCTATCGTATACATTCAATCAATACTCGATCGGAGTTTGGACCTTAGCGATCGTAACCTTGATCACCGTTTTATACACGATGCAAGGTGGATTCAGATCGGTCGTATGGGTGGATACATTACAATATTTTGTTTATGTATTCGGAGGAGTATTCGCATTACTTCTACTCTACCAATCAAGTCCCGACCCTGTAACGGTCCTCACTTCCGCTTGGGAAGGAAACAAACTGAAAGTTCTAGAATGGGAAAATCCTTCCGCGACTTACTTCCTGCCTTGGGCTGTTTTGGGCGGTGCATTACTCAGCTTAGGAACTCACGGTGCGGACCAGATGTTTATCCAAAGATCGCTTGCTGCAAGAAACGTAAAAGATGCCCAAAAGGCGATGATTAGCTCGGGTATCGCGGTATTTTTTCAGATGATCTTATTTTTAGGAATCGGGACATTCTTATTCTACAAATTTAACGGACAAACAATCGTTCAAGACAAGGTATTTTCCAAATTTCTAATAGAAGAAGTTCCTACCCCGTTTTTAGGACTTCTACTTTCCGGGATATTGGCATCTACTATGTCAACATTATCCAGTTCGATAAATTCCCTTTCACTTACTGCAAAAGCGGATTTCGGTTGGAATCTAGGAGGACAAAAGCTCTCTTCTCTATTCTTCGGGATCTTACTTTTTTTTAGTTCCTTCTTCTTTTTTTCCCTACCAGAAAATTATACAAAAGGACTCCTAGAGTTAGGATTAAAAATTTCCTCATTTACTGTAGGTTCTATGGTTGCCGTATTTTTAACGGAAGTAATCCCGTTCTTAAGAAAAAGGGTCATCGTTTCGGATCTGGGTTTGGCGATTGCGTTAGCAGGCTCTATCTTGGTGACCGGGATTTCAGGAACGGTAAAAAACTATAATTTTACGGTTCTTGTTCCGCTGGGAATGGTCTTATTCTGGACTTTCGCGTTACTCGCAGGATTTATTTTTCCGAACCGGAAACGATAGAATCCATAAAGGAAGCGAGTATCTTTCGAAATTCTTCCGCCTTCGTAAAATGGATATAATGATCCCCGCCGGGAATCGTCTCAAACATAGCGTTTGGAAAATATTCCAAACATACGATCTTATCGCTTGTATGGAAATATTCGGAATCCCCCCCTATAATAAATATTACTTTTCCGGAATATTGATTGAGTCTTCCGGAAAACTCCGAACGGAACATATTTTTGGAGCGAGAGATGGCATCCACATTCAATTTCCAACGATACTGTCCGGATTCGGCTCGGTCCAGGTTCATGAGTAGAAAATTCCGGATAAACGGATTTGTAACGAACTGAGAAGTAGCCGAATCTATTTCCTGTCTATTCTTAAAAGAAGAAAGATCGGTTCTTAAAAGTGTAAGTTCCCCTTCATACTTGAAATCATAATCTCTGGGAGCGATATCCTGGATGATCAGATCTTCTACTTTTTCAGGATACCTGAGTGTGAATGTCATGGCGACTAGGCCGCCCATGGAATGCCCAAGTAGAATCACTTTCTCAAGTCCGTGATCCTCTAAAAATTCTTTTATATCTTCCGCCATTACACTCAAAGAATGTTCCGAAGAATGTGGAGAATCTCCGTGGTTTCTAAGATCTAGGCTGTACACTTTGGAATACTGGCTTAAAAAATCGGAAACACTGACCCAGTTTTTGGAAGAACCGAATAACCCGTGTAAAATTAAGATAGGAGTGGTAAGAGTTGCCGTTTCTTTGGGTGGATATTCTTTAAAGAAAAGTTTCACTTCTTTAAACATTCCTCTTCTATCACTCTGAGTTTGGAATAGAACTTTTTTCCATATCTTGCAGGGAGTTCTTGCACTTTATTCCTGAAATTTTTGAGCACTGCTTCTTTAGGAAGTTTGGTATCACAAACCAAGGTTTCCCTATCCTTGGAAAAATGAAGGAGTCTCTTTTCCAAATGGGAAGAGAAGATAGGAGCATAGTTCCCGTTCGGTTGTAAAAGTAGATATTTTAGTCTGCGGTTTTCTTCGTCTTGCAAAACGCAGATCGGGTCTCTTCCACATCTGACCTCGGGTGTGTATTTTACGGCCAGGTATGCTGCAAAGTCTCCCGGTTTGGAATTCGGATACGCTTCCGCTACTTTCCAAAAGGTTTCCGGTCTGACTTTTAATTTAGATCCTTCCGGTGCATTGGAAAGTGTATCCGTCCAGTTTCCTGTTTTGGAATATACCCCGAGTTCCGCGGGATTGTTCTTTAAAAGATCTTCCAGCTTTTGTCTGGCTTTAGATCTGTATTCAGGGGATTGTAAAACTTCCGCGTATCTTTGTAGAACCACTAACCTACGGATCTTCAGGAACAAATACTCGTTTCCTTGGAAGATAGGACCTTCTTCTATTTTTGTTAAATAGGTAAAAACGGATTCTAATTCGTTCGGTCCTGAATCTTGGTAAAGTAGTTTTTCAATTGCCTTAGTGATGACAGGATAACTTCCTTTACTTCCCATTCTAAATAAAGCACGGGAATCCACCCAACCGGTGAGTCCATCCTTGTCCGTAAGTAATTGGAATTTAGAGTCTGCTTCTTTTTGATTTTCAGAAGAGAGTATCTCTCCGAAGGAAAGTTTGCGTAATACTTCCGATTTTTTTTCCGGGAACAGATAGAGCTCGGTTCCCGGATCCAAAACGATGTACTGCTTTCTGCCTTGCGCAAAAATGGAGTATGTACAGCTTACGATCAGTATAAGAACTACTAACCGTCGCAAATACATTCTTTTAACGGGACAAGTCCTTTACCATTTCGGAGATACGAGAGACACCTTTTTTGATATCTTCTTCTCCCATGGCATAAGATAGACGAAGTGCATTATCGTCCCCGAATGCGATTCCCGGAACTGCGGCCACTTTATACTTATCTAAAAGATGAGCGCAGAATAATTTACTCTTGCTTTTCTCCGAACTAGTAGCCTGCAATTTTTTAAAACCTTCCGTTTCGTAAACTCCTGTGAGGTAAGGGAATACATAAAATGCACCTTGAGGCATATTTACTTCCACACCCGGGATTACGTTTAAAAGTCCTACGATCAAATCCCTTCTCTTTTGGAATGCTTTTGCCATCTCGCCTACACAAGCCTGGTCTCCTGTAAGTGCAGCTTCTGCGGCAGCTTGAGAGATAGAAGAAGGATTGGATGTGGACTGGCTTTGGATGGTATCCATGTTCTGGATAATATGCAAAGGTCCTGCACCGTAACCGATCCTCCAACCTGTCATAGAGTATGCTTTGGATACACCGTTCGCAACGAATGTAAGTTCCTTTAGTTCGGGAGAAAGCATTGCCAGATTCGAAAATTGGAATCCGTCAAAAACGATACTCTCATAAATATCGTCGCTTAAAACCATGACCTTATGCTTTAAGATCACTTCTCCGATGGCTTCCAATTCCTTTCTCGAATATGCGGAGCCGGTCGGGTTAGAAGGAGAATTGATTACCACTACCTTTGTTTTAGGTGTGATCGCTTTTTCTAATTGGGCTGGAGAAATACGGAAATTATCTTCTTTGCTGGTAGGAACTATGACTGCCTTACCTTCCGCAAGGCGTACAATATCCGCATAGCTTACCCAATAGGGAGCCGGGATCACGACCTCGTCTCCTGGGTTTAAGGTAGCTAAGAAGAAATTATAGATAACCTGCTTACCGCCGGTTCCTACAATGATCTGGTTTCTGGTATATTCCAGTCCATTATCTCTTTTGAATTTAGTGATGATTGCGTCTCGGAGTTCCACCGTACCGGAAACGGCAGTGTATCGGGTCTGACCCTTATCGATCGCCTTTTTAGCAGCTTCTTTAATATGGGCCGGTGTCTCGAAGTCGGGCTCTCCCGCGCCGAAACTAACGATGTCTTCGCCTTTCTTTTTTAGTTCTGCCGCCTTAGCGCTGATAGCTAGGGTGGGTGAAGGCTCGATCACATCTAGCCTTCTTGCGTTCCATTCCATTTGGTCCTCTCTTTTTATTTATGCTCCGACTTTTTCTTCGAGGGATTCTCTGAATTGGTCTAGAGTGTATATTTCGTATTCGTAACCTTGTTCCGTAAGGAAAAGTTGTCTGTTCTGACCGAATCTTTCTTCGTTCGTATCTCTCGAGATCAAAGAATAGAAAACCGCAGTATTGTCCTCACCTTTCGGTCTTAAGATCCGGCCAAGACGCTGTGCCTCTTCCTGACGAGAACCGAAAGTTCCGGAAACCTGGATGGCGATATTCGCATCCGGTAGGTCGATGGAGAAGTTTGCAACCTTACTCACGACTAGGGACTTGATCCTTCCCGATCTGAACGCATCGTACAATTCCTGTCTTTCACCCAAAGGAGTTTTTCCTGTGATCAGAGGAATTTTGAATGTCTTGGAGATCTCTTCCAACTGATTGATGTACTGCCCGATCACGAGTAGATGAGATTCAGAGTGTTTTTTCATGATCATTCCGATCGCTTTCAGCTTCTCCGGATTTTCGGAGGCGAGACGGAATTTTTCTCTATCATCTGCGATAGAATATCTCATACGAAGATCGTCTTCCATAGAAACACGGATCTCTTTACACTTTGCTTCGGCGATCCAGGATTTACTTTCCAGTTCCTTCCAAGGCACATCGTATTTTTTAGGTCCGATCAAACTGAATACATCTTCTTCCAACCCGTCTTCTCGGACTAGGGTTGCTGTGAGTCCCAATCTCCTTTTCGCCTGCAATTCGGAAGTCATTCTGAACACAGGAGCAGGAAGTAAGTGAACCTCGTCATAAACGATGAGTCCCCAGTTATTCGCACTGAATAGATGGAAGTGAGTGAAATCCCCGCCTTTTTTCTTTCTATGTGTGAGAATATTATAAGTCGCGATGGTGATCGGTTTGATCTCCTTCACTTCTCCGGAGTATTCCCCGATATCCGATTCAGGAATATCCGTTTTGTCCAAAATTTCGTTTTTCCACTGGCGGATCGAAAGTGTGTTTGTAACAAGGATCAACGTTTCCGCTCCCACGATCTGCATCACACCGATCCCTACGATCGTTTTACCTGCACCGCAAGGAAGAACCACCACTCCGGAACCACCCTCGTTCCCTCCACCCGCATGGAATACTTCCACAGAGGCTCTTTGGTAGTCTCTCATACCGAATTTTCTACCCGATTTGGTAGTAGGTCTCAGGTTGAATCCGTATTTGTTTCCTTCGTCGTAACCTGCGAGATCCTCTACAGGGAAACCGATCTTGATCAAGGCTTGTTTGATATGGCCTCTAAATTCTTTTTTGATATAGATCTTTTCGTTTTCTGTCTTCTCAATATAGGGCTGGACCGCTCTATGATTGGAGATCTCTTGTAAAAAACCTTTTTCATTGGAGATGATACAAAGATCTCCGTTCTCTTCCTTGACTAGTTTTACTTTTCCGTATCTTCCGATCTGTTCTTTGATCTCGTTGACTACGTTTTTCGGAACGGAGTATCTAGAATATTTTTCCAAACATTCTACGATCTCGTCTGCGCTCATCTTAATCGATGCGGCGTTCCACAAGGAAAGAGGAGAAATTCTATAAGTGTGTAGATATTCGGGACTTTTTTCCAATTCCGCAAATTTAGCTACGACTAACTGGCAGGCTTCGAATTCAGGATTGTCCACCTCTAAAAGCATAGTCTTATCACTTTGAACGATTAACGGTTTACTCACGGCGTGGAATCTCCCCTAAAACTTAGACTGAAAATGACCCCTTCCTTGTCAAGAAGAAAGCGATTATAAGGCCGAATCATAACGATCTCACCAAAATCCTGAATTCTCCGAATGCCTCGGAGTGACCTTTTAGCTCTTTCAGATCCTGTCCGGACAAAAGTGCATTACCCGGCGAGCTACAAGGTTCGACAGCGATCGCGGAACGATCCGGTTTTGTATAAATTTGATAATACTTTAATGGTATTTGTCCTTCTTCCGGTGGAGGACTTAAAACTGTGATAGAGTACTTTTTGATACGGTTTTCCAAAATTACTCTCGGTTCTTTCCCGTAGAATAAATGATCTAGGTTCGGGATCTTTTCTCCATCCAAAATGGAAGAAATTGGATTGGAAAGCAAAGGTTGGATCGGAACTAAGTTCTCCCCTAATTCCAAATTTTTATCCAACTGTATATGTAGTTTCCAATCTTCATCATTTTTTCCTAAATTTAGGTACGGGTGATAACCGTATGCAAATCGGATAGAATCGGATCTTAAATTATTAAATCGAGTCTTCACACTTAGAAGAGTCCCGGAAGAAGTCTCTTCGACTGAATATTCTTCTCGGATGGCAACTCCGGAAAGCGGAGAATCCTTCCATTCTTCCGGGAAGATCACTCTGAACTCCGCACCCTTCTGGTTATTCTTGAGTTTCAAAACTTTTCTTTCTAAAGAATGTACTAAACCGTGAACCGGAAAGCCGTTGGAATCACGGATCAATTCCTTTGCATGCCACTCTTTTCCGTTTAGAACGAATTCGGAGGATGCATGGCGGTTCACCCAAGGGAACATGAGAAAATTACCGGATTCGAATATACTTAAACTTTTATCATACGGGAGAATGATGGGAAAACTTTCCTTGGTAATCGGATGGGTCCAGTCCCAGGAAAGCCATTGGGTACCGTCGGTCAAAAAACGAGAGTTCTCCGTCCGAAATTCATACATTGCGGGAAGGAGGTTGGGAAAACTAGCTGAGAGGGAAAGTAAAAAACGGATCTGAGACTTTTTTTTGGGCGCCAAACAAAATGGAAAGGAATTGAAGCGATACCTAGGCCTCCCAGAATGGGCCCGAGGCTCTCAGATGAAATTCCTATTGCGCAAATCCCTACTATTTGTATTAGGAATCTTGTTCTTAAGCCAATGTTTGTTCCTTTCGTTTCCGAACCAAACTTCACCTATCCCGAAAGAAAAATTAGTCACCGGTTCTTCTACGGATAGCCCTGATAAAATTCTACTTATTCCGATCGAAGGCGAAATTTCCGATAAAAAATCCTCAGGCGGACTTTTATCCGGAGAAAAGGACAGTATTGTCAGCAGGGTCAAAACCTATTTGTCCATGGCATCTAGAGATCCTGAGATCAAAGGAGTGATCCTAAAAATAGATTCTCCCGGCGGATCCGTAACTGCAAGCGATCTAATCCATCATGAAATTTTAGAATTCAAAAAGAAGAAAAATGTCCCTGTTCTTTCCCTATTCATGGACACGGCAGCTTCCGGTGCATATTATTTAAGTATGGCCACGGATCATATCCAGGCCCATCCGACTACGATCACCGGATCCATCGGGGTTCTTAGATTCGGGATCAATGCGAAGGAAGCATTGGATAAATTAGGAATTAAAAGCAGCACGATCCGTTCCGGTCCGAACAAGGCCACCGGAAATCCTGTAGAAGAATTTACTCCGGAACAAAAGAAAGTTTTCCAAGACATTATCATGGAGAATTACGAAAGGTTTTTGAGTATTATCAAAAAAGGAAGACCTAAATTAAAGGAATCGGAACTTAGAAAACTAGCCGATGGAAGAATTTACTCTGCAAACCAAGCGTTGGAAACCGGACTCATAGATTCTATCGGTTATTTCGAAGACGCGGTAGTGCAAGTGACCAAACTTCCGGGTTATAGAGCTTCATCTTCGCAAACTCCAAGGATCGTTTTCTATTCTTATAAAGGAGCTCAGCCGGAAAACTTCTACCAGATAGATAGCGATACCGACACCGGTCCTACGATATTGGAATCATTATTACCTTTCCGGATCTCTCCGGACCATAAATTGCATTATCTATTCTCACCCGAATAAGGTTCTCATAAAAAAAATCTAAAATGCTTTTTAACTCCCTACCCTATCTAGCTTTATTTTCGCTCACTTTCTTATTGTATTGGTCTCTTCCTCAAAAAGCAAGAAAACCCCTACTTTTAGTTTCTTCTCTTCTTTTCTATTTTTACTCGGGGCCTGCTTTTTCCATTCACTTCTTGATAGTGATCGCGCTAAACTTTTATTTTTCACTCATACTTTGGAAGTATAAAAGAGAAGGAAAATCCACGACAAAACCTCTGGTTTGGATCATAATTCTTAATTTTATTAACCTAGCCTTCTTTAAATATTTTTACTTTTTCCTGGACACTCTGGATTTCTTTACAGGTTCTTTGCAGTTTTCCGAATTCGGAAAAGGGATCCATATTCCTCTTCCACTCGCGATTAGTTTTTATACATTCCAGTTGATCGCTCTTCAGGTGGATATTCACAGGGATCATGTTCCGGAAAGGATCTCCGCTTTAGATTATTTCTTATTCATTCTATTCTTCCCACAATTGATCGCTGGCCCGATCATGAGAACCACGGACTTCCTTCCGAAACTGGACAAACCGGCTATCGATTTCAGTCGAGTACAATGGGGGATCTTTCTCATTCTGTCGGGTCTGTTTAAGAAGGTAGTGATTGCGGATAATATCGCAGGTATCATTTCCGGGATTTATCAGCACCCGGGAGAATATAATTTTTTCAGTTTATATATTTCCACATTGGGATTTATCTGCCAAGTTTATTGCGATTTCAGCGGGTATACGGATATCGCAAGAGGATCAGCATACCTTCTAGGTTATGAGATCCCGGAAAATTTCAGAGGGCCTTTCCTTTCTCCAAGTTTTAGGGAATTCTGGGGACGCTGGCATGTTACCTTATCCACTTGGCTAAGAGACTATCTTTATATTCCGTTAGGTGGAAGCAGAGGCGGTTTTTGGCGAACCCAAATGAATTCCATGATCACTATGACTTTGGGAGGTCTATGGCATGGAGCGAATTTCGGTTATATAATTTGGGGTGCCTATTTAGGTCTAATCTTGGGAGTGGAAAGATTTTTCTCACCAGGAGATCCTAAAAAAGAAGAAGAACCGAAAGGCTGGAAACGGTTCTGGAAAGTTGCATTGATCGTTCATTTATTTGCGATCTCAGGTATCTTCTTCCGAACGGCAGCAGCCGGTAAAAATTCCCTGAATTTAGCTTGGGACTATTTTACAGGATTTTTAAATATCATAGGCGGAAAAGCATTGGTACGCTGGGAAGAATTGGCTGCATTCATTCTATTCACGTTTCTCTGGAATACCGTTCAATATTACCCGAACATCAAAGAGAAAATACAGATCAGATTCCGCTGGTTATTACCTTCTTTCTCCATCATTATACTTTTATTAATGGGTATATTCGGGGATGGAGGCGGAGAATTTATTTACTTCCAGTTTTAAAATTTGTTCCTAAATCTCCAAGTTTCCTAGTCCGATGAGGAAGGAGAATAATTTCCGGTTTGCCTTTCTCCGGCATTGGAAGGAATTTGGAAGTAGAAGCGGAAAAGGAAACTTTCAAATAATGTAATTTTCTTTTTCTCGGATTTTCCTATGAAAGATAGACTTCGACTCCTCGGAATAATTGTACTTCTTTCACATATCATCGGATGTTTTCCTCCTTCCTGGATCCGAGAACTACCGGAAAGGCCCGAATCTTCTAACGATATAGTATTAAAAGGTATCTATAACAAAAACCTCCCTCCCTTCTCCCCTTTGACCTCGGTCACTTATAAGGAAAACCAAACGGAAAGATTGGAATTTTCGCATTCGGAAAAAACTTTCCAAAAATACTACTTTAGGGAGATCGAAGAAAAGGGAGAAATCCGTCGGATAAAAATAGAAGGTACCGGACAATACGAGTCCAGAGGAAATTGGCTTCTTCTGGAGACACGAAAGATCAAAAAAGAAGAATCCGTTTGGAAAGATGGAAAACAAATCTCGGGTCCGGAAATAAATTTCCTGGAAACTTCTCACAAACTATTATATCATTACGATCCTTCAAACGATTCATTGATACCTATGATCTATGAATCCGGATATAGGGAAAAACCTTTCGGAGTTGTAGAAGGTACAAATTCTCCGTATGCGGAAGACGAGTTTTTCCGGATTGCTCGCAGGAATTATTCCAAGAAGGAATACCAAGGCCACGCTTATTTTAAGGTAAAATGAGAAGTTCCACTACGATCAAACAATACGTGAAAGATGCCTGGCCGGTTTTGATCGTCCTAAATCTTTCCATTCTTGGCTGTTTAGGAATAGGACTGAAATTTTATACGCCGCCTGTCAAAATACCGATCGTTCTGATCTTAGTATGTTGTTTTACCATATTCATTAATTTTTCCGCATTCGTTTTGTTTCTAACCGAGAAGATCCTTCCAAGAGAACAGGAATTCGGTAAGATCATCAAACGTTTTCGCAGAGGGGATAGTAGAATGCAAAACTACGTTCTACCTTTGGACTACGTCGATGAAAATTACGAGATCCGCGGAAGATGTATGACCTATAACCCGATCGGCGGCGACTTCTATAATTTCTTAAAGGACAAAGAAGGAAATTATTGGATGGGGATCGGAGATACTTCCGGTCACGGCTATGTCGCCGGTCTATTCAGCCTAATGATCATGAACCAAATGAGCCATCTCGTCCATAAGTTCGAGACCCCTCATGAGATCATAGACCAGATACTGGAACATCTGGAAGAAAGGACGAATACCTATCCCCATATCCACCGAAGCCTATACGCTACTTTCTTATTGATGAAGGCGGATCATAAGGGAAATTTTACTCATTCAGGGATCCACCCAAGTCTCGTTCTATATAAGAGAAAAGAAGATAAAACTCAGGTAGTAGGTACGGACGGAAAATTCCTTTCCACTGTAATGAATTCTCCTTTGAAAAAACCGAAACTTTCTCAAAGTTTCAAAATGGATAGAGACGATATCTTATTCTGTTTTACGGACGGTCTATTTGAACAAAAGAATCGAAGTATCGGCGGATATTATGGAGAAAATTTGTATAAGTTTCTGGAAACCGCTCCGAAGAAGAATATTCGCAAATTGATAGACGATCTGTTTTTAGACGTGGTGAAACATACTGGTGGAAGGATTCAGGACGATATGAGTCTTTTGGTGATCAGAAAATTTTAAGATCCTAATTTACTCTTGAAGAAAGTCAATAAATCCGCGATCCTGTAAGAATGGACCATGAATATTGGGTCGTAAGACTTTCCGGAATCCTACTCTGGAACGAGAGAGATATTCGTAAAATTTTAAGGGTGGTTTCCGACAGCAGTCTTGTCACAGGACTCACGGAAGAAGAAACACTGGACTTTTTACAGTACGGTTTCGAAGAAGAATTGGATTCCTTAAAAGAAACCTACGACTGGACAAATTTTAAAAAACAACTGGTTTCCAAACTTTCCAAAAGAGAAACGAAGGCACCAGGTCTTTCCGTTTTACATCCGGACCTATTAATAGAAGAAGATTAACCTTTTCGTAAGTTCCCATGATTTATTTCGAGGGAGAGAATTATCATTTTCTATTTTGTAATCCGGATTCGGTAGCAAGGGTCCATTCTAAAATTTCTCCTTTTTACGACTTTCCAGTCGCCGAGATCGAAGAACTTCCTTATTTATATTCCCAACCTGCAATTATTCCTAAATTTTTATATGAGCTGGAGTATGATCGTAAAACAACTCCAAGCTCTGCGATACAAACACCTCCCTATTTGAAGTTAACGAATGGGCTACTTTATTCTGAAGATTCGAAATTTCCGAAAGAGTCGGAGGAAGTTTTTGAAGGAGATCGATATCCCATTCGTTCCAATCCCTACAGGGTTGTAGGAACTCCAACAACTCCTATTCTAATCCTGAGGGAAAATCAACAAACCCAAATAGGAAGCGTTCAGACAGGAACGTTTACACTCTACAGAATGTTCCGAAAAAGAATGTTCTCCACCAAATATCTTTCTCTCAGAGATATAGTGAATCCTGAACTGAACGAAGAGAAAGTAATCCAAAAAATAGAAGATTTGTATTTTGATCGGGAAAGTAAAACCTATCTATTTCGTTTGGTAAAGATCTTGTATGCAGGAACTCCAACGGAAGAACAAAGTTTAGTCTCCAATCTTTTCACGTACGAAATAGAATTCGCAAAATTTTTAAGGGATAGGATCTTCTCCATTGAAATACTTCCGCTTATTCACGGACCATTCTTAAATTCTATTTTAAATAAATTGGATGAAAGGATCTTAAAATATTCGGTTCCAAAACTTTCCCCTCCTGTCCGAAAAATCGTAGAGAAAAATGTTTCTAAAAACAAATGGAAACAGATCTTAGAAAGTCCGAGTAAAAAACCGGAACCGGGAGAATCTTTTCCGGAAATCGTGGAAAAAGAGATTTTCCGTCGTTTTTCCAGAAGGATCTATTATGAAGAAGGGACATTCCCCGTGTATAAGAGTCCTTCCCCAAAAGTAGAGGCCCTTGAAATCAACGTCGCGGATTATAAACATTCCGCCGAAGAGGAAACTTCTAAAATAGAAATAGAATTCAAGGCAATCTCCGGAGAAAAATACAATCTGAATCGCAGTTCTAACCAAATAGAACTCTATACAATTACAAATGACAAGATCCTACTGCGCTTCCTAAAATATATGGAAGTGATCCGGATCGATATTTATCTTTCCAAAAAGGAAAGAGTCCAGTATGAGTTTTTTAAAATATCTGCGGATTCAATTTTGGAAATCCCAAGGTACGATCAGGCGAAATTGATCGTAGGAGCAGGCATCAACTCCGAAAGAAAGCCCTTGGAGTTTAGCCTGCTCTCTTTTTCATACTAATTAGGTTTCGGAAGTAAGAATCCTTTTTACGGCATTTTTCCAAATTCGGATCTCTTTTTCTCTCAAACTAGCGCTTAACTTTGGAGAAAATTCCTTACTCGTTTTTTGGGTCTTTTTCAGATCGTTTACGGAGGAATAAAAACCTCTTTCCAGTCCG
Organism: Leptospira sp. B5-022; assembly: GCF_000347035.1. Classification (GTDB taxonomy): domain Bacteria; phylum Spirochaetota; class Leptospiria; order Leptospirales; family Leptospiraceae; genus Leptospira_B; species Leptospira_B cinconiae. Next base: position 342,744 of record NZ_ANIJ01000006.1, on the reverse strand, counting down.
GCAAGATACGCCGCACCCAAAACGGTTGTGTCAAGATTAGAAGGTCTTACGATCTTCTTTCCTAAAATGTCCGCTTGGTACTGCATGAGCCAGTTATTGGCAGTAGCTCCCCCATCCACTTTTAGGACTTTCAATTTGGAACCGGTATCATTCTCCATCGCTTCCACTAATTCATAAGATTGTAATGCGATGGATTTTAAGGCCGCTCTGGTGATCTGCTCTTGGGTGGTATCTCTTGTCAGCCCTAAGATCGCACCTCGAGCGTTCATATCCCAATAAGGCGCTCCTAAACCGGAGAATGCAGGCACAAATACTACCTCATCCTCCTTGGTCACGGAAGCAGCCATCTTTTCGGAAAGTTTGGATTCCTTAAAGAATCTGAGATTATCCCGGAGATACTGGATCACTGCCCCACCGATAAAGATGGAACCTTCTAAACAATAGACCGTTTTTCCTTCCGGCCCGCAGGCAAGAGTTGTGATCAGATTATTTTTAGAAATTTGTAATTTGTTTCCCGTGTTGAAAAGTAGGAAACATCCCGTTCCGTACGTATTCTTTGCTTCTCCGGGCTCTGTACATAATTGGCCGAATAGCGCTCCCTGTTGGTCTCCTACGAGAGAAGAAATCGGAATTCCATCCGGCAGACCTTTTACACCTTCCGTTCTTCCGAATAGGCTTGAGGAATTATGAGTTTCCGGCAAGATCGCTTCCGGTATTTGCAGGATCTTTAATAGTTCCTTATCCCATTCTTTCTTTTCAATATTGAAGATGAGAGTTCTACTCGCGTTTGTATGATCCGTTTTATGCGCTTTACCCGCCGTCAAACGATACAATAAATAAGTGTCAATGGTCCCGAATAGAACCTTTCCTTTTTCCGCTTTTGCACGAACACCTTTTACATTGTCCAAGATCCATCGGATCTTTGTACCGCTGAAATAAGCGTCGACGACAAGGCCTGTCTTTCTTCGGAAGATGGGTTCTAAACCTCCTTTTTTTAATCCGGAGCAGAAGTCGGAGGTCCTACGACATTGCCATACAATCGCATTGTAAACCGGAACGCCAGTTTCCTTATCGAATAATACGGTGGTCTCTCTTTGGTTGGTGATCCCGATAGCGACCGCTTTTTCCGGTTTTAACTTCCCGTTGCGGATCGCCTTCAGAATGAGCTTTTCCGTTTTAGCCCAGATCTCTTCAGGATCATGTTCCACCCAACCCGGTTTTGGAAAGTATTGTTTAAATTCGGAATACGCACTTGAGATCACTGTTCCGGATTTATTAAAACAAAAAGTACGTATACCGGTGGTTCCGGCATCTATACCGATAATATATTCACTCATTCGATATCTCCCTGATCGATTGAATTAAAGATTAAATTTGGATTTCCAGACCTTCTCTCGCCATGATGATCTCCAATTGGTTATCCGGATCAAACATTTCTTTGTATTTAATCGCGCGCAGATATACTGCATCCAATTTTTCGTCATCGTAAGAAGGATCATGATGGAACATTACTAATTTTTTAACATTCGCCCTAAGCGCGATGTCCGTCGCCATGGAAGCCGTGCTATGCCCCCAATCGATCTTTTGTAAAGACTCTTCGAAAGTATACTGAGTATCGAATACCAGAACGTCCGCACCTCTGAAATAATTCAGATAATCTTCTATATTTTCCATTTCGTCCAAATTGAATTCGGCATCGGATGCGAAGATCAGTGCCTTACCGTCTTCTTCAAATCGATAGGAAAAACTCCCTCCCGGATGGCGCACCGCTTTGGAAATTGCAGTGACTGAATCCGTTACTCGAAAGGCCCTTCCCTCGGGTACATGACGAAACGTCTTTTCTGCTTGGAAACCGTCGAAAGGAACAGGGAAATGAGTGAATGTATGTTGGTATCTCAATCTTTCTTCCAGATTTTCTACGGAACTTACAAACTCAAATTTATTGCCTGGAGTATACAAAGGAACGAAGAATGGAATACCTTGGATATGGTCCCAATGAGTGTGTGTGAAGATCCAAATCGCTTTCCCTCTTCCGGAGCCGTAACCCTCATGTAAGATGGAGTTTCCCAGTTCTCTGAGTCCTGTTCCTCCGTCTATGATAACAAGTTTATCTTCCTTATCCCGGATCTCGATACAGGTAGTATTTCCACCGTAGGTGCTCCAGTTGGAAAGCGCCAAGGAATCCAAAAAATCCTCGATCGCTTCCGGACTTTGCAGGTCGGACGGAGATGCTAGACTTAGTATCCTCAAAATTTTCGATCGAATCAGGTCTCCCTGAACGGGGGAAGAAATGGAGCCCCGCACTCCCCAGAATTTGATCCGCATACAGTTTTAAATATCGTCCGAAACCTCTAGTTTCGCTACAAAATCGAGCACTTAGTTTTCCCGAATCAGTAGTTTTTGCGAGCGATTTCTTATTTTATTTGAAATAGATTTAGATCGGATTTTGCTCTAAAAAAGAGTTTACCTCCGCTTTGCCACAATTTAGTCTAATGGATCGGGTTCCCTCCCGGTTTGGAAATTTATTCTCAGTTTTCTGAGAAGATCCGTTGTTTTCTTAGCCCGAGGATAGTCAGAGAAATAGAGATCGGAGCCACTCATTGGAAGGTTTTCAAACAGACGTATCCCTGGAACAAGGGTCTTGTGTAGTCAAGATCCAAGGGAATGTAAGCCTAAAGAACGCATTTGCGTTAAAGGAACTCATCATCCGCCAGTTTGACGAGGGGCATAAAGATATCATCTTAGACTTCGAAGGGGATGTTTACTTGGACTCTTCCGGGATCGGCGCCATCTTCAATACCCAAAAATACGTCACAGAAAGGCACGGGCATCTCAAACTCAGAAACCTGAGTAGAGACGTGATGACTATCTTAAGGATCGCGAATCTAGACAAACACCTGGACATTATCCAATAATCACTTTTCTACTCTTGTCTAAAACCCATGTTGGAAGTTCTAAGGATCTATACGGATAGTCCTCTCCGAAATTTTACGTATCTAGTCAGAGAACCGAATTCCAAAAAAACACTTTCTATTGATCCCTATGATCCGGATCAGATCACCCAAGTTCTGGAAAACAAGTCCTGGGGTCTGGATTATATTCTAAACACTCACGAACATAATGATCATACTTGTGGAAACGACGGGCTTGTTTCCAAATATGGAGCCCAAGTTTTGGCTCACCCCGCTGGACTTGGAAAAATCCCTCATGCTTCTTACTCGTTAAAAGAAGGAGAAAAAATTTTAGAAAGTCCGGACGGAAATTCGTATCTAAAAGTTATGTACACTCCCGGACATACTTTCGCGCATGTTTGCCTTTTGCAGATACAGAACGGCTCCCCATATGCGGCATTTACAGGAGATACGATCTTTAATTCAGGGGTAGGAAATTGTACTAGAGGCGGTGATCCTAAAACTCTATACAAAACTGTTCTGAAAGAATTTAAAGATCTTCCCGGACACGTTAGATTATATCCAGGTCATGATTATCTTAAAAACAATCTGAAATTCAGTCTTTCGATTGATCCTTATAATGAAGCGGCTTCAAAGGCATTGTCCAAGGCGGAAAAATTAAAGGAAGACCAAGAATTTTGGACCACAAATTTCTCGGAAGAAAGAACATTCAATCCCTTCTTCCTTGTATTTGACCCGAAAGAAAATTTAGTCTCAGGAATACGTAATAAAATGCAAGACCCATCCTTAGCTTCGGATCCTAAAACATTATTCATTGCACTTCGAACTTTGCGGGATAAATGGTAAAAGAACTTCTTTTTTATTTTTCCGAATTCGGTACAAACAATATCTAATACTATATAATAGCCTGTCCCAGACAAGGGACCAGGCTATCGAAGCCAGCGCAGCGGACTATAAATAAGAGAGAATACTCCGGTAAATTTTTAGGAATTATCTGTGGTTCTCTTTAAAAGAATCCTTTTCGTTTAAAAGCTTCTCCTTCTCCATTGAATTAACCCCATGAAAAAGTATGATATTCTCGTAATAGGCTCAGGAGGAGGAACAAAACTAGTCACACCTCCTTCTAAACTTGGTTATAAGGTAGCCATTTTAGAAAAAGATCGTTTGGGAGGAACTTGCTTGAACAGGGGTTGTATCCCTTCTAAGATGCTCATCCATCCTGCGGAAATTTTAGCCCAGGCAAAGGAAGCTTCTAAATTCCAGTTAGGGATCCCCGGTCCATTCACCGTAGATTTTAAAACTTTGGTGGAAAGGATCTCCGCCACAGTGGATGCCGACTCCGACAGTATCATACCCGCTTATGAAAAAAATCCGAACATAGACTTTTATCCCTACGAAGGAAGGTTCGTGGAAAATAAGGTAGTAAAAGTAAACGGCGAGTTACTCACAGCTGATCGTATTTTTATCGCTGCGGGATGTAGGCCTTCTATCCCGGATCTTCCAGGCCTCGCGGGAACTCCTTATATGACTAGTAGAGAAGCGCTTAGAAGAACGGAACTTCCAAAAAAACTTTTAGTCCTTGGCGGAGGTTATATCGGTCTTGAACTTGGATTTGCATATTCTGCCTTCGGATCTAAAACCACTTTTATTGTTCGTAAAAGAATGCTCTCTCATGAAGACAAGGATATCATCGACGGTTTCGAAAAAGCATTTTCTAAAAGAGAAGATGTTCGTTTAGGAACGGAAGTAAAGAAGGTAGACTACCAAAACGGGATCTTCCGTTTAGAATGCAAAAATTCTAAAGAAACGTATACTTTAGAAGGAGATGCACTTCTTATTGCTACCGGCATCAAACCGAATACGGATTGGTTAGACCTCCAAAATACGGATATCCAAACCGATGAAAAAGGATATATCAAAACCAACGAATATCTGGAAACTACTGCGGACGGAGTTTATGCTATGGGGGATATCAACGGAAAGTATTTCTTCCGCCACTCCGTTAATTTTGAAGGAGAGTTTCTATTTAACTCCTTATACGTAGAAAAACATAGAACTCCGGTCGAATATCCTCCCGTTCCTCACTCCGTCTTCACACACCCTCAAGTGGCAGCCGTGGGAAAAACGGAGCAACAATTAAAGGAAGAAGGGATCGAATATATCTCTGCAATCAATCCTTATTCCAGTAGCGCCACCGGAATGGCTAGACTATCCGAAGACCAATTCGTCAAAATATTGGTAAGTCCTAAATCCAGAAAAATACTCGGAGCCCATATATTAGGAGAAGAGGCGTCAAATCTCATTCATCTTTTTATACTCCTGATGACTATGGGTGGGACTCTAGAGGACTTGCTAAAGATGATTTATGTTCATCCCGCTTTGCCTGAAATCGCAAGAAACGCTGCCAGGAAAGCCAAAGAAATCTTAAGCTCTTCCTAAAGCCAAAAGATTGTCGAAACAGGGCTTGTTCAAAATCATAGAATTGGAGCGTTTTTTCGCGGATGAATAAAGCCTTAGAAATAAAAAATTTGGTGAAGACCTACGCCGGGGGAGTGCAGGCCTTAAAAGGGATCGATCTGACTGTGGACGAAGGGGACTTTTTTGCCCTTTTAGGTCCGAACGGTGCGGGTAAATCCACTACGATCGGTATCTTAAGTTCCTTAGTGAACAAAACTTCCGGAAAAGTGAAAATTTACGGAGCGGATATAGACACGGACCTTACATTAGCAAAATCTTATATCGGTGTGGTACCCCAAGAATTCAATTTTAATATATTCGAGAAAGTAGAAGATATAGTTATCAACCAAGGGGGATATTACGGACTTTCCAGAAAAGTGGCGGTAGAAAGAACCCGTAATTATTTAAGACAACTTGGACTCTACGACAAAAGAAGAGAAGGTGCAGGTAGACTGTCCGGTGGAATGAAAAGAAGGCTTATGATCGCAAGAGCCTTAGTGCATAATCCGAAAGTTTTGATCTTGGATGAGCCAACCGCCGGTGTTGATATCGAATTCAGACGTTCTCTTTGGGACTTCTTAGTAAAACTGAACGAATCCGGGATCACGATCATTCTTACCACACATTACTTAGAAGAAGCCGAAAATCTTTGTAAGAAGATAGCGATCATAGACCAAGGAAAGATCGTGGAGAATACTTCCATGAAAGAACTTTTGGTAAAACTGGATACTCAAACATTCGTATTGGATCTACAACAACCGCTCTCGTCCGCGATAGATCTGAACGGATTCCATTTGAATAAAGTGGATGATCTCACCTTGGAAGTGGACGTCGGAAAGAACAATTCATTAAACGAACTATTTCGACTTTTAGACAAAAGTGGGATCCAAATCACAAGTATGAGAAATAAGTCGAATCGATTGGAGGAACTATTTTTGAAACTCGTGGAGAAAAAACTGTGAACTTCCAAGAAAAATTCAACGCATTCTCCACAATCGTTCGAAAAGAAACGGTCCGCATCCTAAGGATCTGGATCCAAACATTGATCCCGCCGGGTATTACAATTTCCTTATACTTCCTGATCTTCGGAAAATTGGTGGGTTCTCAGATCGGAGATGTAGGAGGTCATACCTATATCCAGTTTATCGTTCCCGGACTAGTAATGATGTCGGTCATACTGAACGCATACAATAATGTGGTATCTTCCTTTTTCGGAGCGAAATTCGGAAAGAATATAGAGGAACTTCTAGTTTCCCCTACTCCGGCTTATTTGATCGTGCTTGGCTATTCTATAGGCGGAGTGATCCGCGGAGTTTTAGTAGGATTTATCGTAACGTTAGTGTCCTTATTTTTCACCGAATTAAAACTGTACGACGCGGGAATAGTAGTGATCACAGTTGCACTTTCCGCTTTGATGTTCTCTATGGGAGGATTTTTGAATGCTTTATATGCCAAAAAATTCGACGACGTAACCATCATTCCCACATTCATACTGACTCCTTTAACCTATTTGGGCGGAGTATTCTATTCTATCAAAATGCTTCCGGACACTTGGCAGATCATTTCTAAGTTCAATCCTATTCTGTATATGGTAAACGCATTCCGTTATGGATTTTTAGGAGTAAGCGATATAGATCCGTTAGAAGCTATCGGACTTTTAGTGGTAGGGACCATTCTACTTTATTCCATCTCCGTATTTTTACTAAGCCGTGGATACGGTACGAGGACCTAAAGGTATGCAAGATATATTTATAGAAATGGAAAAACTTTTGAGAAACGGACTCTCTCCTTCCGAACTGCGGATAGAGGATTTTTCGGAACAACATGCAGGTCATTCCGGAAACCCGACCGGAAAAACAAGTGGGACTCATATCCGGATCTTTATCACGAGTCCCGAGTTCCGGGGAAAATCCCTTTTGGAACAGCATAGGTCCGTTTACCGGATCATGGATCCATTCCTAAAAGAATGGGGAGTCCATGCTTTGGAATTAAAGACTTCTACCCCTTAGAAAAAAGATTGTCCGGGAAGAGATTCTAAAAAGTGCTGATAGTAAAAGAGTCTAAGATATAACAGATGACTGTCCAAGAAATTCGGGAAAAAATCCAAGCAGGACTTCCGGGCTCGGAAGTAGAGATCCAAGATCCGTACAACGACGGAGTACATATCAAAGCGATCGTAAAGTTTTCCGGATTTGCCGGAAAGTCCGTCGTGGAACAACACAGAATGGTATACGCCACGTTAAAGGACGAGCTGAAAGCCGAAGTCCATGCCTTAGGTCTGGAAACTAAAGTATCATAATTATTAACAGATAGGAACAAGTATCATGGATAAAGAATTACAAGATAAGATCGAAGGATTGATCGCTTCTAAAAAAATATTTCTGTTTATGAAAGGGACCCCTGACGCTCCTATGTGCGGTTTTTCCGCCGGAGTGACCAACGTTCTAAGAAGCCTGGGTGCTGATTATAACTCGTTTAACGTTCTTTCCGATATGTCCATCAGAGAAGGGATCAAAGAATTCGCAAACTGGCCTACTATTCCTCAGTTATATATTGACGGAGAATTTATCGGCGGTCACGATATCGTTGTAGAAATGGCAAGAAGCGGAGAACTCCAAAAAAAGATCGGTGCCTAATATGATGAAACTCTTCCAATACGATACTTGTCCTTACTGCGCTTTTGTTCGCGGTCATTTTTCGGAAATGGGCCTGAAAGAAGGTAAGGACTACGAATTGGTTGAGGCCAGCAGAGGAACCCCAGGCAGAGAGGAGGTCCTACGTTTAGGAGGACTCTCTCAGGTTCCTTTTCTGGTAGACGGCGATATCAAAATGTACGAGTCAAGAGACATCGTAGACTATGTAAAAAGTAAGATCCAGAAATTAAGGACCGTAACCTAATACATCCAAAATTTTTTCTCCTACCTTTCTATTCTTGCCCAAATAGGGATAATTATGAATATATAATACAGGATTGAAATTCAACTCTAAGATCCTATAATCCCCCTCAGACTCCAGATCCTTTACTATAATATCCACACCGCAGATCTTCGCTTTGACAGCTTTTGCAGCTTCTACCGCTAGTTTTTTATAGGAAGAATGTGCGTTATCAGTCACATCCACTGAATCTCCACCTGTGCTGATATTGGAGTTTTTACGAACAAATACGATCTCTCCGGCTTTCGGGACGGATTCGGGTTTTCTGCCGGACTCGTTTAGAACATTTAGTTCAGTTTCATCCAATCGTATTTTTTCCAGAGGGGTCACATGCCCCACTCCTCTTCTTGGATCTGAATTTTTTTCCTCGATCAGTTCTCGGATGTTTTTTTTACCGTCACCGGTAACGTTCGCTGGAATACGATTACATACTGCGACACATTCGTCCCCGATCACTAAAAACCGATATTCGTTTCCTTCCGCAAACTCCTCTACGATAGCGGTTTCTGAAAATCCGAGCGCTATTTCCAAGGCCTTCTTCTTATCTTCCGCTGATGAAGAAGGTGGAAGAATACTGATCCCGATCCCGAAATTTGTAGTCACCGGTTTTACCACCATCTTTCTATCCGAATTTTTGTTTAAAAATTCGAGTCCGGAATTCAGGTCGGAGACTGCAGTTCCCTTGGGCACAAGTATATTCGATTCTTCTAAAATACGTTTCGTGATGGTCTTATTTTCCATCACCAGGAAGGTCATATAGGAATCCAGCTCCGTTTTGGAGGCTTCCTTTACGAGCCTTGTGTTCCCTTTTCCTGAAAGTCGGATAAAATGGCTAGGACGATCTAAGATCTCTACTTCCAATCCCCGGTTGAGTGCATCTCGGATCACAATCTGAGTGGAAATCTCCAGATCCTCAAATCCTTTCAGGATGAATTCATTCGGATCTAGTTTTTGTCCCGGTTCCAGTTTGTATTTCAATGGTTGCAGATCCTTGCGGTCGGGTTCTTCTTTACTTTTTCGGATTCCTCTATTTTTATTTTTTCCGCCAATGACTTTTGGACTTCTTTAATAAACATATTAAATTTGCCCGGAGTTAGCTCCATCTGTGATTGGTTTCTATAATTTTCTTTAGCCAGATGGATCCCAAGATCCCTAAATTCCCAGTTTTCGTTCAAGATACGATCCATTAGTTTTCCGGAAGGAGTACACGAAGCGTCTTCCCAACGTCTATTCATAATGTTTAAAATTTCTTGGTAGAATCTTTTTCCCGTATGACGATCCAATTCTTCCGCAATAGGTAAAAGACTTTGGGTAAATTCCTTTCCACGGGATATAAAATCTTCTTCTTGCCCGTCATCATCTAAAACTTTTAGCCCAGGTTTTCTCCCTTCCCAAATGATCCTTTTTGTATTTTCTCTGATCCTTAGTTTTTCCTTTTGGTCTATAGATTTACTTTCCTTTAACAAACCATCCAACAATACCATTTGTATATAACCAAGACTTGGTTTGTGGATTCCCGTAGGCGATTCAGGTTGGAGATCCAAACAACGGATCTCAATGTATTGGATTCCTCTGCTTTGGAGAGCGTCGAGGGGTCTTTCTTCGTTTTTAGGAATCTGTTTAGGACGGATCGGAGAATAAAATTCGTTTTCTATCTGCAGATAATGGTCGTTCAGTTGGTTCGGAATTCCGCCAAATCCCTGGTATTTTGAATAGGGAGTGCTGACTGCGTAACACATCCCGTCTATATATTCTTTTAAAGAATTGTAATTAATAGGAAGTTCATCCTGAACTTTGCTTGTATATCCGATCTCGCTCATTCTCAACGAAGTAGCATAAGGAGCATAATAAGTATGTTCCTTATGTTTTACAAAAGGGAAATCGCTATTCACAGGCAGAAAGGTTTCGTCAAAAACAGGAGTAGCTCCGGTTAGATATAAAATTTCAGGAACCCTTCGCATAAAATTCCGGGTAACGGAAAGATATAATTCCGAAATCTCTTCCTTGGTGAATGCATGGATCTCTTTTCCTAAAATTTGTTTTAAAAACAGATTTGAGAAGGAAAAATTATAATGAACTCCCGAGATGGTTTGCATCCTTCTTCCATATCGCAGACCTAATCCGTTCCGATAGACGGTTTTCCATTCTCCGGAAAAAGAATGACCGTATTGTCCGAGAGGAATATCCTTATCTTCTTTAGGAAGAATCGGAGGCATACTAAAAGGCCAGATCCATTCATCTTTCAAATGTCTGGAAGTGAATATATGCAGATCTTGTAATTCTCTTACGATCGCCTCAATCCTAGGTCTAGGGTTCGTAGCGAATTCAAGTTGAGGTTCCGAAAAATCCGTCTTGATAAAATGGTTTGTCAAGCTGGAACCCAAGGATTCCGGATGAGGAGTAGTAGCAATCCTTCCGTCGAAAAATATACGCATACTTTCCTTTTCCAAACCGTGTTTTGCTTTTACAGCATGACGCAGATTCGGAAATACCGGAGTTTTGGCGGATCGATTCATTTTATATTCCTATATTTCTTTTTTTTAATATTAATCCCCCAGAGGGATCCCGTCTCCCCTTGGGTCTGCCGCACCATACAATGTACCATTCTCTCTCTTTACGCAGAACAATTTTGCCATATTATTTCCAAGACGGACTTCATGTTTTTTCGCTTTTAACTGGTTAAAAGTTGCAGTATCAGTCGCGGGCCCTTCGATAGAAAGTGCATCCGGAAAGAATTGGTGATGTATCCTTCCCCTGGCAACGGATTCATATAATGTAAGATTTAAGTCTAAATTAAATAATATGGATTGTAAAACCGCATTTACTATGTACGACCCCCCCGGTGCACCCGTGACCAAAAATGTCTCCCCATTTTTAAGAACGATGGTAGGAGACATGGAGCTGAGAGGTGTTTTTCCCGGTTGGATGGAATTTGCTTCCGCACCGATGAGACCGTAGACGTTCGGTTCTCCCGGGGAACGGCTGAAATCGTCCATTGTGTCATTTAGAACAAATCCGTATCCATCCAATACAACAGCCGCGCCAAATCGATAATTGATAGAATGTGTGGTTGAGACCGCATTTCCTTCGGCATCCACTACTGAAATATGAGTGGTTTCGGGAGATTCCGCTTTTAAGTTCAGTCTGTTTAAATATGTGGAGCTAGGCGTCGCCTTCACTGGATTGAAATCCGAAATTTTTTCTTTGGCATACTCGGAAGAAATCAATGTGTCTACCGGGATCTTAGTAAATCCTGGATCTCCTCCGAGGACCGCTCGATCTGAATATCCTCTTCTCATAACTTCCGCTAGGAAGTGATAATAATCACTTGTGGAAAAATCGAACATAGAATGAAGTTCTTTCGTTTCCAACATCTTTAGCATTGTAAAAAGATGAACACCGGAAGAAGGAGGAAACATAGTGAGAATATGATAATTTCTATAAGTAATCTCTAACGGTCTTTCCTCCTTTACCATATAATTTTTCAGATCGGTAAAATGAATGGAGCCCCCATTAGCAGAAACTTCTTCTGCGAAGGCTTTCGCTATTGCTCCGGTATAAAAATCCTTGTCTCCCGTTTCCGAAATGATCCTTAGAGTTTTTGCAAGATCTTTCTGGACGAGTACATCTCCGGATTCCGGGATTTTTCCTCCAGGTATAAAAATCTTTTTCATTCCAGGGCTCATGTCCTGTTCCGATTCTTGGATTGCTTCCGAAAGATCCGGATATACCACAAATCCTTCTTCCGCCAATCGAATTGCCGGCGCTAAAACCTCCCTTAAAGGCAGTTTTCCGAACTTCTTATGGATCTGCACAAGTCCGGCCACCATTCCGGGAACTCCTACGGATTTGTATCCGAGCAAGGATTCTTCCTTGGGACGTCCCTTATACATATTACGATTCGCTAAAGAAGGCGCCCTTTCTCTAAAATCGAAAGCGTACGATTTTCCGGTTTTCGCATGATGATAAACTAAAAATCCGCCTCCCCCTATTCCTGTAGATGAGGGACGTGTAACGGAAACCGCAAAAGAAGAAGCGACGGCCACATCGATCGTATTCCCACCCTTTTTATAGATCTCCAATCCAACCTTGGAGGCGTCTACGGAATCGGTGGAGATCATGATTTTTTTGGACTGGGCAAACAAAGTGTTCGGATCTATGCCGAACTTGGGAGCAACAAGATTTTGTGTGGAAACTTCCCTTCCCTCGATGAATAGAACGTTCTTCTTGCAAGATACGGAAGTAAAAAGAAGTAGAATTAAAAATAGAAGGAAACTTTTGGGAATAGGTCTAACGGTTCTAAAAGACATTATTTTTCTCTAGAACGGAAGACTAATTTTAGTTCCTCGTTTTGTATTTCCAAATTCACAACGCCGCCGTTTTTTAATTCTCCGAACAGGATCTCTTCCGAGAGTTTTTTGGAAATATTGGAATCTATCCACCGCTGTACAGGCCTTGCCCCGAAAAGAGGATCATAGGATTTTCTGGCAATCCAATGCAGGACTTCCTCTCCATAATGGATTTGGATACTTTTTTCTTTAAGTCTAGTTTCCAGAAGTTCTAGCTGTTTGCGAACCACTTTAGAAACGGTGCCTTCTTCCAAAGCGGAGAATTCAATAATAGCGGTAAGCCTATTTCTGAACTCAGGAGAAAACTGCTTTTCGATCGCTTTTAGCCCTCTATCAGTCAAAGCTGTATTATCGAATCCTAATGGATTGGAAGCCCTTTCTCTGGCACCCGTATTTGTCGTCATGATCAGAATAACCTGTTTGAAATCCGCTTTCCGACCATTATTGTCCGTGAGGGTAGCGTGATCCATGATCTGCAGAAGAATATTATAAATATCCTCATGCGCCTTTTCGATCTCATCTAATAGAAGAACACAATGCGGAGTGCGAACGATTGCATCCGTCAACTGACCACCTTGTTCGAAGCCAACATAACCGGGAGGAGAACCGATCAGTCTAGAAACGGTATGTTTCTCCATGTATTCACTCATATCGAATCGAATGAATTCCACACCCAAAATTGCCGCGAGTTGTTTTGATAATTCGGTTTTCCCTACACCTGTAGGACCCGCGAACAAAAAAGAACCCACGGGTTTTCCCGGCTCAGACAACCCGCTTCTGGAAAGTCGGATCGCTTGGACTAGCTCTATCACTGCTTGGTCCTGTCCGTAAATTTTACGTTTTAATTCTTCATCTAAAGCTTTTAGTTTTTCCCTATCATCGGCTTTTACCGTTCTAGGAGGAATTTTAGAAATTCTGGATACAAGTTCCTCTATCTCTTTTACGCTCACGATCTTAGACTTGGAACTTTCCCTTAGTTTAACTTTTGCACCTGCCTCATCTATGAGATCGATCGCTTTATCGGGAAGTTTACGATCTAAGATGTAACGTTCCGCAAGTCTTGCCGCTTCTTCTACCGCTTGGTGAGAATATTTTACGGAGTGAAATTGTTCGTATTTCGGCAAAAGTCCTTTTAATATCTGGATGGTCTCTTCTACACTCGGTTCGTTTACTTCTAATTTCTGGAATCTCCTAGACAAAGCATGGTCCTTCTCGAAGATCGCCTTATATTCCTTGTATGTTGTAGTTCCGATACAACGAAGTTCCCCGTTAGAAAGTGCAGGCTTCAAAAGGTTGGAAGCATCCAAGGATCCGCCGGAAACAGCTCCCGCACCTATGATCGTATGGATCTCATCCACAAATAGTACATTGTCCGGGTCGGAGGAAATCGCCTGCACAACATTTTTCAGTCTTTCCTCGAATTCTCCTCTGAACTTGGTTCCCGCGAGTAGAAGTCCCATGTCCAAAGAATATACTTTCGTATTTTTTAATACATCCGGGACCTTTCCGTTTACGATCTGGAGTGCAAGTCCTTCTACGATTGCGGTCTTTCCGACTCCGGCATCTCCCACAAATATCGGATTGTTTTTGCGACGTCTCGCGAGAATATGAATGGTTCTTTCAATCTCCTCGGCTCTTCCGACAAGCGGATCCAATTTACCTAAACTCGCTTTTTCCGTCAAATTTACACAGAAATCAGACAAAGGATCTCCGCTTTGTTTTTTGGAAGTCTCGTCTGCGGGAGCTCCTTCTCCTACCTTCTCGCCGGATTTTTTAATTCCATGAGAAATATAACGAACCACATCGAAACGGGAAATATCCTGTCTTGCTAAGAAAAAAACCGCGTGGGACTGATCCTCTCTGAATAGAGAAGCGAGAACATAACCTCCATCCAATTTTTTCTTTTGAGTGGATTGTACATGAAATGCAGCTAACTGAAGAACTCTCTGTGCTCCTATCGTATATTCGGGCTCTATTTCTCCGAAACTTTCCGGAACCGATTCCATTTCGGTATCTAAATATTCTTTCAGCTCGGAACGTAACTGGTCTAAGTCCGCCCCGCAGGCAAGAAGGACTTCCGCTGCAACAGGATCGTAGGTTAATGAAAGAAGAATATGTTCAAGAGTTATATATTCGTTTCTTCTTCTAAGGGCTTCCGTTCTCGCTTGGCCCAGAGATTTTTCCAGTTCTTCGGATAAGGTCATGATTCTTCCCCTTCTTCAATTTCCATCTGGCAATGCAACGGATGTCCATGTTCCTCTGCAAGCAAATGTGTCTCGTTCACTTTAGTTCTAGCCACGTCATGAGAATAGACTCCACAAAGAGCCTTTCCGGTCGTATGCGCCTGCAGCATAATTTGTTCGCTCTCGACTTCAGTCCGATAAAATACCACGCGGAGGATCCAAACCACAAACTCCATAGGAGTATAATCGTCGTTTAAGATCACTACCCTATACTTTGCCGGTTTTTTAAGTTTCAGTTTCTCCTTTGTGAGAACCTGTTCTTCGGTTTTTAAATCGCTCATTGGTATTCGGATTCTCCCCTCAAGGCCTCTTCTTTCAATGGGGAAGAAAGATTGGTTTCCCTTATCATTTCCTGCATATGCATTCTTTCGCTTTCTAAAAAACGTTCAATCGCATTTCGAGCCTGGTCATGGAAAATAAAATGGGAGCTATAAGTAGGAACGGCAGGAAATCCTCTTAAAAATTTCTGCTCCCCCTGTGCCCCGGCTTCAAAAATCTCAAATCCGTTCTTGATTGCATATTCAATAGGAGCGTAATAACAACATTCGAAATGTAGAAAAGGATAATGGGAAGAAGAGCCCCAATATCTTCCATACAACTTCTTTCCTTTTTTCAGATTGAATGTTCCGCCAATCGTATCCCCGTCCTTCTCCGCTAAAAATAATACCAGATTTTGTGAAAATTTATCTAAAATGATCTTAAAGAATTTTCGGTTCAGGTAAGGAGATCCCCATTTTCGGGAATAAGTCTCCGTATAAAAAGTATAGATAGAGTCCATATCTTTCTCGGAGATTTCTTTCCCTTCTTTACATAAGATCCGAATTCCCGATTCTTTGATGGTCTCTCTTTCCTTTTTGATCTGGATCCTTTTTTTCGATCTAAAATCCCCTAAAAAATTTTCGAAACTGGTATAACCCCGGTTCTTCCAATGAAATTGATGAGTGATCCGAGTGGAAAATCCCTGTTTTTCTAAAGCTCTAGCCTCTTCTTCCTCTAAAAATAGGAAATGAATACCGGAGAGTCCTTCTTGTTTCGCATTTTCTAATAAGGGAGGAAGTAATACATTTAACGCTTCTTCCGCAGATACATTATTTCTTCTTAATATTTTTTTACCGTTCACAGGAGTAAATGGATAGGCTACAAGACCTTTGGGATAATAAGAAAGCCCGTTTTGGGAGAAAAAATTTGCCCAAGAATGATCGAAAATATACTCACCATACGAATCAAACTTACGGTAAAAAGGAAGAGCGGAGTGAATTCCTATCTCGTCTTCTGCCATCCAATACTCCGGATGCCAACTTGTCTTTTTACCTACGCAAGAAGAAAGTTCCAGAGAATGGAAAAATTCATGATTGGAAAAAGGATTTTCTGGATCTCCTAAAAGATTCCAGTCCTCTGCCGAAATTTCTTGGAGAGAGGATATCCTGGCGATCTTGATTTTATCGGGCATTTGCTATTTCTTGGACGTTTTGGAGCCTTCTATCGTTCTCTCTGACTCCGAAAAAAAACGTTTCAACTTTTCGAGAGAACGATGGACGATCACTTTTATATTGGATTCGGAAAGACCTGTGGATTCGGAGATTTCTCGCACCGATTTCCCTTCCAGCTTTGCCATAGTCAGAATCTTTTTTTGTCTAGGGTCTAGAACATTCAGCCAAGATTCCAGTCCTTGAAGGACCTCCCACCTGTCCTCTATGGAGGTTTTTTCCTCTTGCGCAAAACCTTCCATTTCCGTAGAGACTATTCTATCTCTGGTCCCTTTTCTGCGGATATAGTCTATGGTCTTGTATCTGGCAATGGAGAAAAACCAAGGTGCAAACGGTTTCTCCCTTCTATAGGTAGCCCTAGCCTTGTGGATACCGATTAGAATATCCTGGATCAGATCCTCTCTATCTTCCTTGTCACGTACCTTGGAGCTTAAATGATTGTTTAATATTTCCCTGCATTTGGATAGTAGGAGTTCATACGCCTTGGAATCGCCTTCTTGGGACATGCGCATTCTTTCCGAAAGAATTTGCCAGATATCTTGCTTTTCCGCCATGTAACCTTATGCAGTTTGACTCGAATCAATTTGTGAGTCGTATAAAGAAAGCTATTGGACTGGATTTTTTAAGGATGTCCAATCTTTCTTACTTTCATACGGAAAATCTAAATCGGGAGGAAGCATGTCAAATTCAGAAACGGACAAGACTAACAAACTGATTCAAACATTGAGTTCCAACCTGGAAAAAGGGAGTCTGAATAGAACCAACCTTTTTCTTTCCTGTTTGGGTCTAATTTTTTTGGGAATTGCCTTGGGATGGTCCGCTTCCAACGTAATTGGCCGTAGCCATGCTTTCCCGGGTTGGTGGCCTGAACCTGCATTAATATTAGTTTGGGGAATCTTCTCCGCTTATCTTTTCAGCAAACTTGCTTTCCCGGAGGAAACCTCCGTCTGGGTTTTTTGGGTTTCAGGGCTCTTTCTTGCAGGTTGGGCTATTTATATTATAAACCGAATTTTAACGGAAGAAACTTCAGCCCATATTCATTTAGGATTTTGCTCGGGAACTTTAGCAATGACTTCCATTCTATTCGGAGCCGGGGCTTGGTTTCTCCTAAAAAAAATGGCGAGTTCTCGACCAGGGCTTTCCGGATTTTTATTCTTAAACCTTTTATTAGCAACTTCCAATCTATCCTTAAAATTTATATGTTCGGTTCAAGATCCTTCCCATATTCTACTTTCGCATGTAATCTTTACATTGATCTGGATCGGGGCATTATACATTCCCATCCGAAAAAAATTCAGTTGGTAAGTTTTAGTCCATAAACTCCCAGGCTGTTCTAAGTTCTCCTTCCGATTCTACAGTTTCGAGTAAGTCTTTAAAAAATTCGTTTTGCCCTAGGGTGGAACCGTCACCCACCATCACTAAAAGATTTTTAGCTCTGGTCATTCCTACATTCCATCTTCTGGTTTCGGCTAAAAATCCGATCTGACCTTCCGGATTGGAACGAACCAAACTAAAAACCACTGCATCCGATTCCCTTCCTTGGAAAGAATCCACAGTCTCCACTTCCAATTGAGAAGAATACTCCGGAAGTATTTCCTCCAATTTTTGTTTCAGAAGATATCTTTGGTATCTATAAGGAGAAAGTAAGATCAAATTTTTAGGAGACCATCCCGCATCCAAAATTTTTTTCACCATATTTACCGTGAACTTCGCTTCCCAAGGATTCCCCAAACTACCTTCCGAATTTTCTTCGGCGGTATCCGTTCCGGAACTATCTAAAAAAATGAGGCTAGAGCCGAGCGGCTCTCCGGAATCAAAAGGAATATTTTTCCTAAGACTTGGTTCCAATCCTGATTTTAGTTTATTCTGATAGAACATACGGTTCGGGAAAGCCTGGATCGGATCGGTCATTCTATACTGTGTGTCTAAAAGAAATACTCTTTCCTTATCTTCGAAAACGGGAAGAAGTCTCTCCATTAAAGAAACTTTAAGCAATGGATCTTCCGAGATAACGGTAGGAGGAAGCTGAAACGGATCTCCTGCTATTACAAACTTCTCAGCTTTTAAGATGGGGATCCAAGAAGATGGTTCGATTGCCTGGCTTCCTTCATCCAAAATCGCATAATCAAAATGTAAATTATGAAGTTGGTAAGAAGAAGCCCCCGTATGAGTACATACGATCACCGGATGGGACTCTAATAAATATCGGATCAGCACCTTCTGTCTTTCTTTGATACTTTTTCGCAATGTATCCGCTTCTTTATAAAGACTTTTTCTTTCCTCCGCCTCTTCCTTTCCGAAACTTCTTTTGTATTTACGGGCCTTCTTCAATAATTCCTGGACTTCTTTTCTATCCCTTTCGATCAGTTTCGCTTCCGAAGAACGATTTAATTTCATCTCCAATGAGTTCTGAAGAATGTCCGGATGCATCCTAGCGGGATGACCGATCCTCAAAACAGGTACTTTCAGTTTTTCTAATGATTCAACAAGCAGATCCGATGCGGAGTTTGTAGGCGCGGAAGCTAATATCCTTTTCCCTTCGGAGGCTAAGATGCGGATCGCTTCTACGATCGTTTTAGTCTTCCCAGTGCCTGGAGGACCGTGAATTAAAATAAAATCTTCCGTTTGTAAAATTGCAGATACAGCTTTTTTTTGGGAATCGTTTAGATGTTCCGATAGATTAGAAAGAGGTTTAAAATTCGGTTTAGAAACTTGTAATTGATTGGAGAATAGATCCGCAAAGTATTTCTCTCTGGAACCTTTTTTGGCGGAGATCACTTTTTCTAATGCGCGATCCCATTCTTTAAAACTCGTTTCATCCGGAAGGATTTCCAAAGCGAGTTTACCTTCTTCTACCCAGTCCGGGACTTCTTCCATATAGACCTGGTAAGAGTCTTCGTTCGCTTTTAGTAAGACGGAGATATATTCCTCAGCTTCTTTTACGATGCGTACGGGAGTTCCGGGTCTGAATAGTTCGGGAATACTTTTGGACTTAGTCGGTTTTAGTAAAACCTTCCAATTTCCGTCTGCACTGAGCTCTGCGTCTTCGAATACTAATGGAAATACGGTGAAACCGTCTTGGACTCTTTGATTGAGATCGGAGGAAGAAATTTTTTCTTTATACTTATCCAGCTCCGCTTTTCTTTCTTTTTTTAAAGATTCACGTAAGGCGGAATAATAAGATTCTTCCATTCCAATTAGAGTCGGTCCGGAGAAAGTACAACGATCTTATAACTTGGAGTTTTTTGGTCCTCACGAGTAGGAAGACTTTCCGCATAATGAATTGCGGATGCGAGTGTAGTTCCCGTAGTTAGTCCTGCAAAAATCCCTTCTTTTTGGTACAACTCGGATTGATAACGAAGCGCCTCGTCTCTATCGACACCGATATATTGGTCCGTAACTTTTGGATCGAAGGATTCAGGAAGTCGTATACTGGAATCTCCGTTTACCATCTTACGGATGAAGCGAGAATTTTTACTTACTCCCATGATAACTCTAAGAGAAGGTTTTTTACTCTTTAAATATCTTCCTACACCGGAAAGAGTTCCTCCGGAGCCTCCTCCTGCAACGAACGCATCGACATTCCCAGCGAGATCTCTCCAGATCTCAGGACCGGTAAACAGAAAATGAGCATTCGTATTTGCCATATCCTTGAACTCGTTCAGGATCACGCTGTTTTTCTCTTTGTCTTTTGCTGCCTTTGCGGTTTCTAAAAGAGAATCGTCCCAATTCCCTTTTGCAAGCTGGACCACTTCCACAGCGGCCCCATAGGATTTTAATTCTTTGATCTTTTCCTGGTCCGTATCGGGAGCTAAAAATACTTTAAATTTGTATTGGCGAAGCGTAGAGATCCAAGCCAGAGAAATTGCGGTAGTATTGTATCCTGCTTGGAAAATAGAACCGCCCGGCTTCAGTTCCCCTCTTCTTTCTGCGGCAAGCACCATAGAAAGTGCGGTCCTATCCTTTACACTTCCCGTTGGATTACAAAACTCCGCTTTTAGATAAATTTCCACATTCGGAATATGGGAACCGATCTGGTTGAGCCGGATAAGTGGAGTATTACCGATCATCTGGAGAACGTTCTCCTTGATGGGTTTAGCTACGCTTAACTCTCTTCCGAAAGCGTTTTGTACATTATTCAAAGCCCCCAGAAGGCTATTGCCGAATTCATCTATGGAACGGGAAATTTCGTCGAACATAGTCTTCTAGGGTCCTTATTGTATTTAGAAAATTACTGATGAGGAGCGTACAACCAAGGAAGATCTTTTCGGTTTTTCTCCTCATAGGAAGAGATCTCTGCCGCATGCTGTAGAGTTAAACCGATATCGTCCAATCCGTTAAATAAACAATATTTACGGAAAGAGTCCACTTCGAAATTATAGACGTTCCCGGAAGGACTGATCACATTCTGTTTGTCCAGATCGATCTTAATTTTGGCTCCCGGAGTCTTATCCACAATCTTGAAAATTTCGTCCACTTCTTCCGCTTTTAAAACAACCGGAAGCATACCGTTTTTGAAACAATTATTATAAAAAATATCGGCGAAAGACGGAGCAATAATCGCTCTAAATCCGTAATCTTCCAGTGCCCAAGGAGCGTGTTCTCTGGAAGAGCCGCATCCGAAATTGTCTCTGGCGACAAGGATGGAAGCCCCCTTGTATCTATCAAAATTCAAAGAGAACTCAGGATTCGGTTTGGTTCCCTCGTTGTCCAGGTATCTCCAATCATGGAAGAGATGGGTCCCAAAACCAGTACGTTCTATCTTCTTTAAAAATTGTTTCGGAATGATTGCGTCCGTATCTATATTAGGGCGATCAATTAGGACCGCTAAACCTTCGTGTTGTGTAAAGGGTTTCATGAGTTAGTATCCTTATTTCCAATTCCGAATATCTACAAAATGTCCTTCAACTGCGGCTGCGGCGGCCATTGCAGGACCTACTAGGTGAGTTCTTCCGCCTTTTCCTTGTCTTCCTTCGAAGTTACGATTGGAAGTAGAAGCACATCTGTCTCCCGGTTCTAAAACGTCGTCGTTCATAGCAAGACACATGGAACAACCCGGTTGCCTCCATTCAAAGCCTGCTTCTATGAAAATTTTATCCAGACCTTCCGCTTCCGCTTGGCGTTTCACTCTTCCGGAGCCTGGGACTACGATTGCTTGGACCTTATTGGAAACCTTCTTTCCTTTTACGGTTGCCGCGGCCACTCTTAGATCTTCAATCCTGGAATTTGTGCAGGAACCGATAAATACCTTATTCACAAAAACATCTTCCATCTTTTGGCCAGGCTTCAGGTCCATATATTTCAATGCGTTTTCGATACTGATCTTTTCTACTGCATCCGGTGCATCTTTCGGATCCGGAACAATACCGGTCACAGGAACTACCTGCCCAGGAGAAGTTCCCCAAGTCACTTGGGGAGCGATCTCTTCCGCTTTTAATACGATACTAGTGTCGAATTTTGCGCCCTCATCTGTCACATAACGTTTCCATTTTTGGACAGCCAGATCCCATTCCGTACCTTTTGGAGCGAAATCCTTTCCTTTCAGATAATCGAAAGTAATTTGGTCCGGAGCGATAAGTCCTGCTCTTGCTCCCGCCTCGATGGACATATTACAAACAGTCATACGAGCTTCCATACTTAAGGAAGAAATTGCGGAACCTCTATATTCGATCACGTATCCGGTCGCTCCGCCAGTACCGATCTTTCCAATGATCGCAAGAACGATATCTTTTGCGGTAACATGAGGAGAAAGTTGACCATCGACTCTAATCTCCATGGTCTTCGCTCTTCTTTGCAAAAGAGTTTGGGTAGCAAGCACATGTTCTACTTCGGAAGTTCCGATCCCGAAAGCTAAGGCACCGAATGCGCCATGAGTAGAAGTATGGGAATCTCCGCAAACGATCGTCATACCAGGATGAGTAAGACCCATTTCGGGTGCGATCACATGGATGATCCCTTGGTCCGGATGGTTTAGATCATAAAGAGTAATACCGTTCTCATTACAATTTTTGATCAGAGTTTTCATCTGGTTAGCGGAGATTGGATCAGCCAATTCCAGATCGCGGATCCGAGTGGAAACGTTATGGTCCATGGTGGCGAAAGTAGCTTCCGGGCGACGAACCTTTCTTCCGGCCATACGAATACCTTCGAAAGCCTGGGGACTTGTTACCTCATGGATCAGATGTCGGTCTATATAAAGAAGATAAGACCCTCCGTCCATTTCACCGACCAAATGGTCTTCCCAGATTTTTTCGAACATCGTTTTCATGGTGTGTAAATCCCCCAGGGGATAATTCAAGAGTAAAGATTAGACTTCCTGACGGAAGTTCTCTTCCATGCTAAAAATCAGGGGTTTTTCGTAAAGAAGGTTCCGGGAAGAAGGCCCCGAATCTATTACTTGCCTCGGAAAACGAGTAGAGCCTTGCCGATTCCAATCTCGTCAAAATCGTATAAGATCCTCGGTCTCAGAATTTTTTTACCATTTAAGAAGGTCCCTGTTTCCGAAACCAGATCGTATAAAATGTAGCGGTTACGGACCTTTCTGATCCTTGCATGATTTTTACTGACGGATTGTTCGTATAAGACCAAATCGCAAAGATCCGAATTTCCGATATTGGTCTCCGCTCTTGCAAGAGAGTATTGTTTCCCTGGATTTCTTCCTTCTTTAAAAACTAGGGTCGCTTTTTCGTAAGATTCACCTTGTTCGAATTCCTTTAAAGCAACGGGGGCAGCCCTTTCGGTCTCGATCCTATCTTCCTCCGAGTAAACAAGCTGGTATTGATTACCGTACATTTTCCGGTACGCGTCTTGTTCGAATTCAATCGTATGAAGTCTCTCTTCCGCACTCACAGTTCCTTCCGGATTCTGCTTTTTGCCCTTTTTTAATACTACGATCAGAGCAACCAAGGTGAGAACGAGTAAGAAAGTAAAGCTAGGAAGAAAAATAGAAGGATGTAATAAGAAAACCGCAAGCCTTGTCCGAAACGGAAGGTCATACGAAAAACTCAATCGCCTGGAATTTTTAGTCTCCAGTTCTACTTCCAGATTTCCACTTCCTTGGAATTGCCACTCGTCCTGAAAAGGAGACTCGTAAATTAAGGACCAAGGTTCTTTTCTGAAATAATCCAGGTCCCCGAACACTTGGGTCCTGAAATCAGGAGAGTTCAAAGAGTAGAATGTTCCCCCATATCTTTTGGCTAAAAACTTCCCCCCGTTGGACGGAAAAGTAAGAACGTTGATCGGAATATTCGGAGTGTATTCCCCGTTCTGAGCCTCGTTGGATGGGATCAGATCATTATCGTAAAAGATTGTCAGAATATAATCCGTCTCTTTCAAACGAGGAGAGATCTTTTGGAAAACATAGTCCAGATTGGCGGAAGTATTCCTGTTAGACTTCCCACCCGGAACCTTGGCTTCTTTCAAGGCATCCGATTTACTTAAATCGTCTTTGGAGAAAAATACATCGTCCGTAAAAAAAACAAAACTGAATCTGTCTGCAGAATCCGCTCTTTCCACGATTGTTTTTAAGATCTCAGTGGCTTGTACATTATGATCGAATGAGTTCGTCATCTGAGTGATCAGGTATACATGGATGGGCCTTGTGCCATCCGGTCTTTGGATCTTGAGCGGTCCCACTCTCCTGGAACGATTTTCTTTTTGTTCCGAAACGGTAAGGATTTCCTGATCTAGGGATACTCCCTTTCCTGCTCTCAGTCTTAATTCTACTTTAGGATACCTGGAAATATCATATTCTTCTAAATGGATACTTTCTGCCCCGACAAACGACGGATAAACGCTTGCCACTACGATCAGAATGTATAAGTAGAAGGACCGGATCATAAGTTTTGCAATTTAAGCGGGATTTTCATCCAAAGTAAACAGTTTTCTGGAATACTCTAAACTTGGTTCCCAGGGACCGTTTTGTCTTTTTAGGGTTTCTAGTTTTTCTCCGGATTTCATCACAGTTATAGTATCGGCCAATTCTCTCGCAGAACTAAGATCGTGGCTAATAAATAGAAGTCCCGCTCCCAGATCTTTCACCCTGGTTTTTAAAAGTTCTAGGATGGCCTTCCCGGTAATCGGGTCCAAAGCCGAGGTAGGTTCATCTGCCAAAATGAGTTCCGCTCCGGAATATACCGAAAATAGGATTAAAATTCTCTGTCTTTCTCCACCGGAAAGTTGGTGAGGCCTCGCCTTCCATGCAGCTTTGGGATCGGAAAGCCCGAATTCTTTTAATAATCGGAGGCAAGTTTCTTCATTCGCAAACTCAGGGTGGATCAGTGAAAAATATTCCAGGATCTGAGAACCGATACTTAAAAAAGGATGAAGTCCGATTGCCGCGGTTTGTGGGATCAAACTAATCCGTTTTCCTCGCCAATTTTTCCAAAGAGAGAAATCTCCGCTTGGTATGTTTTGCGAGAAGATCGAAAAATTTTTCCAGGTTATGGAAGCTTCTTCATTTAGGAGTCCGAGAACTGTACTTGCAAATGTGGATTTTCCGCTTCCGGATTCCCCCACGAGTGCATGGATTTCTTTTTTAGAAATTTGGAAATCGAAGTGTTTAAGAATATAAGAAGACCCGATCTTTACGTCCAGGTCTTGGATTGAAAGAATTAATTCGGCTTGGTGGTTACCTTCCAAGTTTTATCCTAACTGAAAGAGTTCGTATTCCACAATGGAACAAAGAATATGACCGATCAGAATATGAGATTCTTGGATACGCGCCGTTTCTTTCCTAGGAATAATCAGATCCAGATCCGCCATTCCTTTCATCTTTCCGCCATCTCCTCCTAAAAGAGAAATCGTTTTCATTCCGATCTTTTTAGCGGACTCGAGAGCTGCGATCACGTTTTTGGAATTTCCACTGGTGGAAAGTCCAACCAATAAATCACCCGGTTTTCCGAATGCTTCTACCTGGCGAGAAAATACGAACTCATATCCATAATCGTTGGAACAAGCGGTAAGCACCGCAGAATCTGCGTTCAATGCCAATGCAGGAAGAGCTCTTCTTTCGTTCCCGGATTTGTAACGTACCACAAGTTCCGCTGCTATATGAGACGCATCACAAGAAGACCCACCGTTCCCACAAAAAAGGATCGTATTCCCTTTTTTTAATACTTCGGAAGCGATCTTTCCCGCTTCTTCGATCTCCGGAAGAAGTGTATCCAATACCGCTTTTTTGGTTTCAATCGAGTCCTGGATCTGTTTGGATGCGATCTCTTTTAAGTTCATTCTCATTTATCCTTTTTAGACCGAATTTTTGAAAGCACCGACTCAAATTCCCTTTTAGCGGAATCGAATTCGTACAGTGTC
Source organism: Leptospira sp. B5-022 (assembly GCF_000347035.1). GTDB lineage: Bacteria > Spirochaetota > Leptospiria > Leptospirales > Leptospiraceae > Leptospira_B > Leptospira_B cinconiae. The sequence continues at coordinate 317,050 of NZ_ANIJ01000006.1, read as the reverse complement.
AAATTTTCGGAATGCGGAGAATTCCTAATCCCGCTTACGTTTAAAAAATACAGCTCTTTGGAAACGATTTGTTTCACTCTTTCGGAAGAATTTGCCTGGAACATATCTTCGAATTCTTTACCTAAAAATACCAGTAACACCGCGATCGTACTTGGGCGTAAATTGATGAGTATCTGTTGTTTCCAGATCGGCTCCCAAGTTAAAATTTCTTTCCAAGAATCGGCAGAGCGTTTTAGGTCCGGTTCTTCCTGGAGAACGGCCCATGATTCCTCGTCCCAGTTCGGAGTATTGATCCCGGATAAGATACTTTTTAGACTCTTATGGTCTCCGCTCAATAAACGGTTTAGTTCCGCTTCTCCTAAAAAAATCACACCGCTGATCTTTCCTGCTTGTTCCGTTAGATAGTTTCCGGTAGAGATTACTAAAGAATATTCTCTGCCTGATTTTTCTTTCCCTTCTAAACGAAATAGATTGCGGTTATTTTTAGTCAGCCTTAGGGAGGGACTCTCAAAAATAGTTCCGGAAAGTTTTTTACGGGTCACAAAAAAGCGCTCCGCCTTTTCTCTTAGGTCTTTTAATTCCCAGGTATAACCCCTACTATCTCTAACGACTTCCTTTTCCGTTTCGGCAGAGACTGTCTTTTTCTTTCTCCAGAAAAAGAGCTTATTCCAAAACCCAGATTTTTGTTTGCCCTTAGCCATCTTTATTTCCCGTAATCTTTTCGTAGATTTGAAGGGCGTTCTATCAAATTTTTCCCCAATTCGTAGATCTTTGCTTCCTTTAAAAAAGTGGAATATGCGGAAGAGATCGCGATCGTAAATCCAGGGAAACCATCCAGGAATCCGAGTTTGAAAAAGTAGATCTCCACAAATTTGCCGAACGGTTTGACGATCGTTCGGGCTAATGAGAATTTTTTATTTTTCTTCCAACGAGTCCAAGAAACGATAGAGGAAAATTTATTGATCGTATCCACTTGTTGGGCAAGGTCCGCAAAACTATAATGTAGGATATCCCCTTTTATCTTTTTGCCCTTACCTTCCACCACCAAGTAATCATGTGGATTTTCCCCTGTCCATGTCGACTTGGACTTTCGGATAACACGATATTTGGTCTGAGGATACCATCCCGAAAAACGGATAAACCTTCCCATATGAAAGGTAAGTCTGGAAACTTTGAGTCCGTTCAAAGACGGATCTTCCGGGCTTTCTAAAAATGTACGAAGGGATCTCTTAAGTTCCTCACTCAGACGTTCGTCCGCATCTAAAGACAGGATCCATTCATTCTTACAGAGAGAGATCGCATCATTCTTCTGTTCTACATGTCCCTTAAAATTCTGAGAGGAAAAACGCACCTCAGGAAAAGACTCGCTGATCTCTTTGGTCTTATCAGTGCTATTGGAATCTAAAACTATGATCTCGTCCGCGATATCCCTACAGGATTTGATACAATCTCCGATATTCGCTTCTTCATTATAGGTGATGATCGCAACGGAAAGTTTTTTTAGAAATCTATCCCGGACCTCGTTTCTACTGAGAGGCGTCTTAGGTTTGGATTTCTTTTTTTTAGGGGAAGAAGATTCCTTTGTTTTAACGGATTCTGCCATACATGAATATCGCCGGGGCGAATGAATTCCTAAAATAGGAGGTTTTCCTTCTTTGTCAGCGGTTTTTTCTGGAAATCTGAGAGGAAAAGGAAACTCTGGGGACCGGTGAAACGTATCTTCTTTTCTCAAATATCCGAGACCTCCGGAAAAGTCTCTTTATATTCCTTATTATTATTCTTACTAGCTTTTCCACTTTCCGTTTCCGCCTCTCAAATCCTGGCGGGATTGAGCATTTTCTGTTTTATATTCTCACCTAAGGAAAATTTCCAAAAGATCAGAGTGTATCTTCTGCCCTGGGCGTTTATCTTAGGTGCTTATACTTTAGTATTCATTTCCTCTCTGGTACACTTCGAAGAATATTCCCATTTCTGGAAAACGTTCACAAGACAATCGGAGGCGGGAGACTTTTGGCTTTCGATCCTATTCCCGATAGCGGCAGTACATTCCTCCGACGAAAAAAATAGAAAGCTGATCTATAAATATTTATGGATCTCGTTTTTACTGGTTTTGATCTCAGGGATCGCTTCCGTATTCAGCGAATATAGACTCGGAAAATTTATCTCCAACGGTTTTACACCTGCGCCCGGAGATAGAAGGCAACATCCGGCAGGACCACTTTTCGGTTTAGAAACGTATCTTCCGATCGGTTTGATGAACACTCATTTAACCTATGGCGGATTAATTTCTTTTTATATTCCAGGACTTGTACTTCTTGTTTTGCAAAAGATCAAGAAGAAGGATCTAAAACGTAGCTTTGGATTCGGGGTCCTTCTCCTATTAGCATCCTGGGTGTTTTTACTCAACCAAAGTAAGTCCGCATGGCTTGGAGTTTTAGCGGTCACTGTGTATTTTATTCTAAGCAAATGGAAAGATCTCTCAGGTAAATTTCCAAAGATCACACCGGTGCGAGTCCTTATTCTAATTTCCGTTTTGGTCTCACTCGGAGCAGCAGTTCGATTCTTTTATCAAAAAAATTGGTTATTACAAAGAACTCTCGCCCAACTCACAGAGATCCAAACACCCGAAAACCAAAGATATTGGATCTATAAACTCAGCTTTCCTCTACTCGCAGAAAATCCGATTTTGGGAACCGGAGGAGGAAGATTTAAGGAAACCAGTTCAGAGGTTTCCAAAACATTTATCCAAAAGAATGAACAACTTTGGTACGAGTTGTATATTACTCCGAATAAACACGCTCATAATGATATATTAGAATTTGCGATCGTGGGCGGATGGCTTTCCGGAATTTTATGGATCGGCTTTTTCTATCTTTTCTTTAGAAAGATCGCAACATCCAGTTTGGAAGAAGGAAATTTTCCTTTGATCGGTGTTGGCTTCATCTGGGTGGCTGGGTTTTTCCAATGTTATCTTTTGGACGATGAGGTTGCGCTTCCCTTTTTCGCATTGACCGGGATTTTATGGGGAAGAGAGAAGGAAACCACCTCTCAATTTTCCAAAGCTTCTGTAATCTTCTTAAGTTTTACATTTCTTTTAAATACTTCCTTTTGGATCTGGAGACTTTCTATTCCGGCGGAACTCGCGTATGGAAGACAGGTTTTTGCCTCGTCTTCTCCACTTGCTAAAAAGATAGAAAGGCGTATCCTTCCTTTTAGGAACCAAACCGAGGAAAGAGAAAAAAGAATTTCAGAAACGATCCAAGTCTCTGCCTCGGAAGGAAATTCTGAATTTTCTGTAGAAGGATGTCTTACCCATAAATACCCAAATCCATCCAAACGCAGAGAAGAAGATTATTCGTTCGGGATCTATATCTCTCCCGAATGGAAAAATCCGCCGACTAAGATGGAAGTCACTGTATTTTCGGAAGAATCTTTTGATGAGGACAAACTCTATTGGTCTCATAGAAAATATGATTTGGGAACTCGTGAAATGGGTCTGAAACCCGGTTGGAATTCCTTTGTCTGGAAAGAGACCATGGAACTTTCAAAAATTACGATCTTTCCGGATATCGTATTTTTTAGGAGTTTTAAGATCCGTTTTGGAGGTTTCGATCCGGAAAACACAATGGATCTGCCAATTTTAGATTTAGGAGATCTTTGCGATTTTAGATTAGAGTAAGTTTGGTACCTGGAGCGGGACTTGAACCCGCACGAGCGTGAACTCACAGGATTTTAAGTCCTGGGTGTCTACCGATTCCACCATCCAGGCGTTTGAGAGACTCTGCCAGGCGTCGCCCGGATTCGAACCGGGGATCAAGCTTTTGCAGAGCCATGCCTTACCACTTGGCCACGACGCCGATATGAGGTATGATTTTGCGGATGGGCAAGGTGTCAATAGAAAAGTGGAGGAAAGACTTTGAGGATCTATTTCTATCGAATCGACTCGAATGCTAGACTTTTCCACGAGGATTCCGAACTTACGGACAAAAAGTTTTTAGACTTCTTTTTCACTCATCTAGAAAAAAACCGGACCGGCAAATACCCAGAATGCTCCTATATCTCTCCTTGCGGCAACGAAATGAATTTTGTGCAAACGGAACATTATCCGGTTCTGTTCAAACATAGAGTCGGAGATCGACTGTATTATGGAGGAGAAAAAGGGATCCAATTCCAGCCGGAAAATTTGAAATTCGATCCATTTGGAAATCTACTTCACCCTTTTCGGAGTGAGATCTGGGGAAGGCTCTCCACCGAAATCCTTTTAGATCCGGAACTGGAATGGAGAGAAAATTCTGAAAATTGGGATCTGATCTGGAACGGTAAAAAGTTCCTTATCCCAAAATTCGATCCGAACTTTAAAAGCGGGATCTCTTAGCCGAACTATTCCCACTCTATGGTGCCGGGAGGTTTGTTTGTCAGATCGAAAAACAAATATTCGATCCCCGGAATTTTCAGGACTTCGGAAACAAGTTCATCCAAAACATCTTTTTCCAGTCGGAAGAAACTCGCAGTCATTGCTTCCTGAGAATCCACCGGCCTAAGAACGATACTTCTTTTTCCTGTTTCGGAGCCCAAAGGAAGAAGTACCACAGGCATTTGCCAGATCTGATCGTAGATCTTTCTTTTTTGTAGTATCTTCTCCACTGCTGCGTCCGCTTCTCTCAAGATATCAGAATCTTTCTGGTCCAAGTCGATTGCCTGGAATTGGAAATTTGCTTTGGAGAAGTCTTCGGACTTTCCTAAAAATAGTACGACTCGATTTACGGAAGAAATTTGGTTAGTGATCGCTGTGGAAATTTTATCCAACTCGTCCCAGGTCTTGTCGCCTGAAATGGCAGCACAATGTGCGTAAGATCTTTGGTCTCCCTTCACTCCCACGGAGGCTACAGGAAGAAGTTTTGCGCTCAAAGAAGATTCCTTTCCGACTAGCTCATCCAATTGTTTTTGAACAGAAGTCTCGATCGGTTTTTCTTGGGCGATCATTCGGACCACAAGTCCCGGGCCTGGGAAAGGATGTCTTCCGGTCCATTCTTTCGGAAGTCCTAGGTAATTTCCAAGTTCTCTTACTTCGTCTTTGTATAGATCCTTGATCGGTTCTACGACCTTACCTTCTTCCATTAATTTCTGGATGGCTTCTACCCTGTTATGATGGGTCTTGATCGTATGAGAATGTTTTGTTCCGCCGCTTTCTATCGTATCCGGATAGATGGTTCCTTGTCCGAGCAACCATTCGTCCGCGTTCAGTCCTAAACTTTTCGCACAGTCTGCTTGCGCTTGTAAGAATAGATTTCCTACAATCTTACGTTTTTCTTCCGGATCTTTTTTTCCTTTTAGAGCGGAATAAAAAAGTTCGGAAGAATCGTGCACATGCAATTGGATTCCTTGCGGAGCAAGTTTTGCTTGGAGATCGGAAACCTCGTTTTTTCTCATAAATCCCGTATCGATCAGAACTCCCTTGACTCTGTCTTTTCCTAAAGCTCTGGAAAGAAGAAGGTACGAAACAGTGGAATCCACTCCTCCGGAGACGAGTAAGAAGATCTTTTTATCAGGAGGAACGATGGAATGTAATTCTTTCTCTTTTAGGTCTAAAAATTGTTTAAGATCCCAGGTGCCTTCCGCTCCCGAAATTTTTACGAAGTTTTCGAGAAGAACGGAACCTTTTTCCGTATGAGTCACTTCCGGGTGGAGTTGGATTCCGAACCATTTTTGGGTGGGATTTTCCACTACGGCATATTCGCAGTCTTGGCTGGATGCTGTGCGAGTAAAACCGGATGGCAAACGAGTCACCTCGTCCCCATGGCTCATCCACACTACTTCTCCTCCTGCAAAACCCTGGAGTAATTTCGTTTTGGAAGTATCGATAAAATCTAAAGCGGCTCTTCCATATTCTGCAATACCTGCTTTTTTCACTTCTCCACCCAGTAGTTTCATCATGAGTTGGTGGCCGTAACAAATCCCTAAAACTGGAATTCCAAGTTTTAGGACTTCGACAGGCAGAGAGGGAGAATCCGGTTCGTATACACTTTCCGGTCCTCCGGACAGAATAATACCTGAAAGTTTGGAATACGTTTCTAAGGGTTCGTCGTTACCTAAAATTTCGGAATAAGCCCCCAAACGACGAATTCTGGACGCGATCAAATGGGCGTACTGCCCTCCAAAATCCACGATCCCAATTACATTTTGGTGCTTCATTCCAAGGTATCCTTAACGTTTCCTTTATGTGAGATGTAAAAAGATTCCCAGAGACAAAGTCCGGAAAACTCTGGTTTTAAAGAGGGAATCATGAGCCATCAACAAGAGTCGATCGGAATTTCCGCTTATGAGGGAAGACAGGACCATATCCCCAGTCTGAAACTTCCCGAGATAGAATCTTTCGCCAATGTTTACGAAGGTAAGGATTACACAATCGATTTTACCATTCCGGAATTCACCGCGGTTTGTCCTAAAACCGGATTGCCGGATTTCGGAGTGATCGAGATCAGCTATATACCAAAGGCAAAATGTATAGAGCTGAAATCCTTGAAAGAGTATATTCTCGCCTATAGGAACCTGGGAATTTTCCATGAGAATGTGGTAAATCGGATCTTAGAAGATCTGGTCCAATCCGTGGATCCTAAATATATCAAGGTTAAAGGAGACTATAACCTGAGAGGTGGGATTAAGACAATCGTCACAAGAGAGTATACAAACAAATGATGGATCCGATCTCTTTACTTGGATTTATAGCTTGTACTCTGACTACTCTGGCATTTCTTCCGCAGTTAATCAAAGTGATCTTGGAAAAAAGGACTAGGGATATTTCCAGGAATATGTATCTGGTCCTTTCTGTGGGAGTGTTTTTTTGGCTTTGTTACGGTGTCTTAAAAAATGATTTTCCGATCATTCTGGCAAACTCATTCACCTTACTTTTCACCACTACCATACTCTGGTACAAACTTCGTTCCAAAGAAGAAGAATAAAAAAAGCCGCTTTCTTTCGAAAACGGCCCTTTGTGTTTTAGAATGGAAATCCAAATTATTTAGGAGCTGCCTGGTCTTTTAAAGACTTACGCTGGTTCTCCAATTCCTTTTTGGCATCGTCCATAGAAGATTTTACTTTTTCTTTCTCTTCTTTGCCTGCTTTTTGGATGGCTTCTTTTTCTTCTTTGCCGGCGCTCTTAGCTTCTTCTAAAAGTTTTCGATTTTCTTCTTTTGCGCCTTCGATGAGTTCTCTATTTCTTTGTTTTTGCTCTTCCAATCCTTGGAGGATACGAGCCTTATTTTCCTGGAAATCTTTCAGGATCTCTTGGATACGCGCTCTTTGTTCTTCCGTAATGGACTGAATGGTAGCGGAATCATCCTTTAACTCTTGGGCTTCATCCTCTGTTAAAGGTTGTTCTTTGAATGTATCTCCGTTAGAGCTAACATTTTCTCCTGCATCCGCCACTGCTTGGTTTTCCGGATTATCCGCGTCCGCAACTTCTACAGAACCGTCGGAGACTCTGGTACTTGAACCTTTGCCGGATTCTTCTACGATGAACTCGGTTCCTCGAACGGAAGCAACAACCGTAGGGGTGGAAACTGTGAACTTGGAAGTTTTACTAAGCTTTCCCGCAACCTTGGTGAAAATTTTCCCCTTAGTCAGTCCCATATCCGCGAAGGTTTCTCCGTTTGCAGAATCGATAAAAATTTTCTTTAGAGTAAGACTTGTGTTTTCTTTGATCCTAACTAGGACACCTTCCGTCAATTGAAGGTCCGCATAAGAATCCTTTCCTGTCTCTATCTTGTCTTCCGGCAAAAGGAAAGTATCTATGGATACGGGTTTTTCTTTCCCGGCATTATCGTAAATTTTTACTGTTCCCTTAGTGAATGTGATTACTCCACCTTGGAGATCTTCTTTGGCTTTCTTACAATCTACAAATACAATGCTGAGGGCCAGAAAGAAGGTTATGGCAATCCGTTTCATTTAGTTCTGATTCTCCCTTGGATTAGGTTTGGGAAGAATATCGACGAAAGAAATTTCCGTCCACATTTTTACACCGATCGATTGAATTATTCGGGAAGGAACTTGTCTAATTTATAGAATACCTTAAATCCTGCTGAGACTGGTAATCAATGGGGGAATCCGGATTGAAAAGGTATTGCGCCATAGCCCCAGTCTAGAAATTGTAGCCCTAGACCGCCAAATAGCCGAACTAAAAGTTCCAAAGGAGTGACAGAATGACCAAAATAGCCTATGTAGATAAGGACAACTGTACTTCTTGCAACCAGTGTGCAGACAATCTACCTAAGTACTTTCAGATGGACGATAACGATACTTCCGAAACTCATATCGGAGGAGAGAATGTAAACCAAGCTCCGATCCCGGAAGAGGATTGGAAAACTGTTCAGAAAGAGATGGATGAATGTCCCGGTGAATGTATTCACTGGAGAAAGTAATCGTTTTCCGATTTCTATATTCTATAAAAAGCAAAAGCGGGATGATTCCCGCTTTTTTTGTATTTTGTGAGAATCCTTAATCCTGATCAAAAAATCAGATTAACAAATATTCGATCAGTATTCTTGTTCCGACCTGGTAGAACCGAGTAATTCGTCCGGAATATCTTCTACCCTATCTCCGATTTGGATAGCGAGTCGATTTCCCACACGTCCGGGAAGACATTTGAACTTCTTACGTTCCCCTACTTTTACGAGCATATCGGATCTAGTTGTGGTGTTTTCCAATTTAACCACATCGCCCACAGTTAAGTTCATAAAATCTAGAATCGAAATATCTACCGAACCTACTTCTGCGATCACAGGGATTTGGACCTGATCCAAACGTTCTTGGATGATCGCTCGGTTTTCGTCCAATTCACCTTTACGGATGGAGGAATACCAATACTGAGCGGAAAGTTTGTTAATGATAGGTTCGATCGTGATGTACGGGATACAAAGGTTGGTTAAACCTTCTACCTCTCCGATTTTGGTCTCTAAATTGATCAAAACCACCATGTCGTTCGGAGGTACAACCTGTGCGAACTGAGGGTTTGTTTCGATGTTACCCAAACGAGGTCGAAGATCGATTACCGTGGACCAAGCCTCTCTCATGTTCCCGAGAATACGAACGATAATCCCTTCCATTACGCTCATCTCAATTTCGGAAAGTTCTCGGGAGATCTTTGCAGTCTCTCCCTTACCGCCGAAAAGACGGTCGATGATCGTAAATGAAATAGAAGGATCTATTTCTAAAATTGCGGAACCTCTGAGCGGGTCCATATTGATCACAGCAAGTGTGGTTGGATTCGGAATAGAACGAATGAATTCTTCGTAAGTCAACTGATCCACAGCAGCCACGTGAACGTGAACTAAGGCTCGTAACTGAGCGGAAAGTCCGGTAGTTGCCAAACGAGCGAATGTCTCGTGCATCATCTGCAGAGTGCGGATTTGGTCTTTTGAAAATTTGTCGGGACGTTTGAAGTCGTAAATTTTGACCTTTTTTTGTTCCCCTACGGATGAATACTCATCTTCGGCCACTTCTCCGCTGGAGATCGCGTTTAATAATGCGTCTATCTCGTCTTGGGATAATATCTCGGTCATTTTCTTACCTTTGCTAATAGATTAGCTACTTTCCAAAACATTCCGGTTTCTTCCGGCATTCTTCTCAAAGTAAATTCGTATTCGTATCGAACAGGAACCTTATTCACTCTTCTTTCCACGGCAACTCTAACTTTGGAAAGATTGGAATTCACCTTTTCCGTTCCCAGGATCTTATAGTATTGTAACATACCCGATCTGTTTTCCGTTAGATAATTTCTAAATTCTTCTAGAACGAAATCTTTTTCGGCTTCTTCCGATTGTTGCCAATCCCTGGCAAATCTGTCATAAGCTTGAATGTATTCCGGAAAATGGATCCATTTAAAATGGAGTTTCCAGTTTTTCTTCTTTTCAGCGCCTAAGAATAGATGGATCACTTCTTCCGGTTCTAGTCCGTCCGTTGCTGGATCTTGGTAAGGAACTCCCGGAACAACCCAATCTTTTTTACGTTCTTCTACGCTGAAATAGGGATGGCTTTCCGATCGTACAAAATGGTCCCCGTATTCGGTGATATTAGGATAGAAGTAAGCCGTTACGAAATATTTTTTTCCGGGCTCTAACTCGTATAAATGATCGATCCGGATCTCTTTGGAGAATGTTTCGTCCTTATGAAGAATGATCTCTTTCACCTCGTCTCCGACAAGATTTTCGACTTTGTTCCTTCTTCTTAAAACTGGATCTTGTTTTCTTTCTTCTTCCATTCTTGTGACGGTTCTTCCGTCTTCATCTCTTACGATTACTTGGAAGGAACGAAGATCTTTTCCATAAGGGAAAATTCGGAGGACCTCGTTTCCGGTATTTCGAACGGAAAGTACGGCAGAGATCGGTTCCTTTTCTCGGAATTGCATTTTAGGAAGTTTGATATCCACAATCCCTTGGGCTTGGATATAATTTTCGGAAACTTCTCCCCTTGCATTTCTGTTCGGATAGGATCCGAGGCCAAATGCACTCAGAAGAATCGGTATGATCAGAATTCGTTTCATTCTAAAATTTCAATCCCACTATTCTAGGCGTCGATATCTCGGGCCTAGAGAAGGAGCTTTCAGCTCTACATTTTAGATTTCGGCAAAAAAAGACAAAACCTACTAAAAAATACGAAGAAATTATGTAGTAAACGAGAGGCTTTAGCCTTCGGCATCTTCTATAATATAGTCCGCGATCCGGATCAGTCGCCCAAGCACAGGTTTGAGCTTACTATATTCCTGGTAGCATTCCTCATATCTTTCCAGAATTGGTCCGATTTGGGCCACGGATTTGGGAGATAAGTTCAAACTGGCGATATTGGATTCGGAGAGTTTTTCCGCTGATTCCAGACTATCGAAAAAGCGGGTCATCTCTTTTACGATGGATTCATCCGCTCTATCGTTCTTTTCAAAATTGGATTCGATTTTTAGGATATAGTCGGTAAGAGTTTGTTTGAGCCTAACCTCTTCCTCGTTTGCTTTTCGTTTTGCGGTTAAGTTGTTTACTTTGCTATAACGGGCCATTGCTTCTTCGTAAGAATGGCTGACAGATTGCCTGTTTTGCTGTATCAGACGAACTAGGGAAATTACGGAGCGGAAATCCCAAGCAGTGTCCTTTTTATTCCGGAGTTCGGGGAACATTTCTCCGCCTCGAGAATCATCCACCTGCAATCCGGAAAGTTTTTCTAATATTTTTCCCGTGGACCCGGCGCCCTGTATCTCTCGGGCCACCGAAAGAAAAAGTGGATTTTGGTCCAGGGAAGTACTCATTATTTTGTCCTCTTATCGTAGATGGACACTTTACGGATGGTAGTTTTACCGTTTCCGGAAGCGATAATTTTATCTACCACTTCGGAGCCTTGAACGATCTGTCCAAAAACCGTATGCAATCCGTCCAAATGAGGAGTGTCTACTTGGTTGATAAAAAATTGAGAACCGTTCGTATTCGGTCCTGCATTTGCCATTGCCAATGCGCCTTTGATTGCCTTCTTACTTTTAACTACATTATTATAACGATACCCTAACCTGTAGAGTATCTCCATGACGGAAAGATTTTTGGCCTTCTCCAAATTGCTTTCTAGCTCTTCTCTTCTCTCGTCCGCTTCTCTTTGGCTACGAATTCCAAGCTCTCCACCGATATATCTGTACAAATATCCTGTATAATATTGGGATTGTCCGATTTTCATCTGGTCTAAGCCCAGACTCGCTGCATTGATCTCATCTGCAAATCTGTACCCCGGAGTTCCGGAACCGTCACCATAAGGACATCCGCCTTGGATCATAAAACCTTCGATCACTCGATGGAAGGCCAATCCATCATAGAACGGTCTTTTTTGAGGTTGTCCATTTCGTAGTGTAAATTCCTTCTCTCCTTGGGCAAGATCGATGAAGTTTTGGACAGTTTTAGAAGCATCCTTATCGTAGAGTTCGAAAAGCATGTTTCCTTGTGTAGTTTCTATTAGAGCATAAATTGCAGGTTTTTCAGGTAGAGCTGTACGAGGTTTTTCTTCTTTTCTAACGACAACTTCGACCGGACTATACGCTTCCGGTACATATCTTTGCTCCGCATAAGGGTTTGCCTTACAGGCAAAAGAAAATAATAAAATCGTAAACCATGTTAGAGATCCGGTAATCCTTAACTTTGATCTCGATTTTATATTCCAATAATTCATTTCATATTCCTTTGGATTGATTTAATAGATTGTTTCGCGAGTTCCAATTGTTCCAACTGTCGAGTTTTGGAAGTTCCACCGTAACTCGATTTTTTGTCCGTGGAAAGTTCCAGACTCACCGCCTTGGAATATTCTTCTCCAACAAAATAAGGAGAAATTTCCTTTCTGACCTCTTCGGAGATCGTGAACAAATTCTCCTTTCTTTCCACACATTCGGAGACAAGTCTTCCTACAAGTTCATGCGCCGTTCTGAATGGGACTTTTTTTTCTCCTACCAGGAAGTCGGCCAAATCTGTCGCGGTGGCGAACCCTTCCTTCAAGGATCTTTCTCCCCTTTCGGGTCGGAATTGCATTTCGGAAACCATTGCCTCTAATCCTTCCAGACTCAAAAGAACTGTTTCCACAGCATCAAAAACGGCTAACTTGTCTTCTTGTAAATCACGATTGTAGGTAAGAGGCAATCCCTTTAAGAGCCCGATCAGATGATTTAAGTTACCCGCCACCCTTGCGGACTTTCCACGGATAAGCTCCGCAATATCCGGATTCTTTTTCTGGGGCATAATAGAAGATCCGGTAGTTAAAGAATCAGGCAGCTTTACAAGGCCGAATTCCTGAGAAGAATATAGAACGATATCCTCGCAAAAACGGGAAGCATGAGACATTGTTTGGACCGCAGCGAATAAGAACTGAAGCAGATGGTCCCGATTCGAAACACCATCCATACTGTTCGGAGAAACCGAATCCGCTTTTAATTCGGACGCTAAAAACTCTCTATCGTTTTGGTAATTCACCCCAGCCATTGCGCCGGAGCCAAGTACTAGAATGTTTGCAGTCTTACCCGCGAATTCAAAAAATTCTAAATCGCGGGTAAACATCCAAAAATATGCCAATAAAAAATGAGAGGCGCGGATCGGTTGAGCGACTTGAAGATGAGTATATCCCGGAATGATTGTGTCTATATTCTTGGAAGCTTGTTCGTAGAGTGCTTCTCTCAAAGAATCCAAACGAAATAAAATTTCTTGGATCCGGTTTCTAACATAGAGCCTTGTGTCTTGAGCGACCTGATCGTTTCTGGATCTTGCAGTATGTAATTTTTTCCCAACTTCTCCTTTCAATTCCGTAAGTCTGGATTCCACATGCATGTGAATATCTTCCAGCTCCGAACTGAATTTGAAATTTCCGGATTCTATTTCTTCTTCTACCTGATTTAATCCGTCTAGTATGTCTTTCAATTCTTGAGAGTTTAAGATACCCATTCTAGAAAGCATCTTGGCATGAGCCCTACTTCCTTCTAGATCTTCTTTGTACAATTTTTGGTCGAAGGAAATGGATTCTCCTATCCTTTCCATAATAGAAGAAGCTTTTTCTTTAAATCTTCCTCCCCAGAGTTTAGAGTTTTTGTCCTCAGGTGTTTTCATTAAAATGATTTTGATGCCTTATTGATTTTCCGCAAACGTTTGGAGCCAGTCTTTTAGGACCTCTATCTCTTCCTGATCCAGTTTCGAGTTAGAATGTAAGAAAATATAATCCTTAGGAGGCATACGGCCTTCTTCCACTTCTTCTAGAATTTCTTCCGCTAGATCCGCCTTTTTTTCCGGTTTTAGGGTCTCCCATTCGGAAAAATTCAATTCTTCCCTGCCTTCTTCTATATGATGAGAGATATATAAAGAAACCGGAAAAACCTTAGAATACCAAGGCCATTGCACCAAATCGGAATGGCAGTCATAGCAAGACTTTCGAAAAATCTTTTTGACGCGTTCTTCCGTTTTGATTTCATTAGCATTCTTTCCTAACGGAGGTTGGACGGGGATTAACTGAAGAGCAAGGAATAAGATCAATAGTCCGATTCCCAGACGAATCCAAAATTTTCTCATCACTCCCGCTAAGAATACGGACGGGAATGTTTTTGAAAATAGAATTTTTCTCCCTTCTTCTACCTAAAACCATGGACTTTTTACAAGACGGACATAACCTTTCTTATCTTTGGATTGCCTCCGGAGTGATTCTAATGGTGGCGGAACTTTTTGTTCCGGGAACCTTCGTATTCTTTTTAGGACTTTCTGCCTCGATCATAGGAAGTATTTCCTATTTTTATGAAATTGGATTTTGGACCCAAGCGATCCTTTGGGCTGCTCTTTCGGGAATTTTGATCTGGTTGGGAGGAAGTTTCCTAAGAAAATTCTTTCCTTCTTCGTCTGAAAAAGCCACTCTCATTCCTGAGGAAGGTCCCGGAAGAATTGTTCTAGTTTCCAAGGATATTCTTGTGGAAAGGAAAGGTGGAAGGGTCGTATTCCAAGGAACGGAATGGGATGCGATCAGTAAATCTAAACGGATCCAAGCAGGTAAAAGAGCGAGGATCTTAGAAAGAGAAAATCTGACCTTCGTTGTGGAGCCTATAGAGCTTCCGGAAATATAATCATAATTGAATAGGAGTTAGAAATTTACAAATGGACCCATTTCTATTTTTTACGCTAATCGTTATCGCAGCGATCTATCTGATTATGAAGACCTGTATCGTAGTTCCACAAACATATAGTTTCGTCGTGGAAAGACTGGGAGTGTTCCGAGGAGCGCTTGGTGCAGGTTTTCATTTTCTTATCCCGATCATGGACCAGATCCGATACAAGCAGCTCTTAAAAGAGATCGCGATCGATATTCCTCCCCAGACATGTATTACCAAGGACAACGTTTCCATTTTGGTGGATGGTATCCTGTATATCAGAGTCATGGATCCTTACAAAGCATCTTACGAGATCGAAAACTTCCGGAACGCGACCATTCAGTTGGCTCAAACCACTCTTCGGTCGGAGATAGGTAAACTGATATTGGATCATACATTCTCCGAAAGGGACGTTATCAATGCGAATGTGGTGAGAGCTTTAGACGAGGCAACGGATCCCTGGGGAATTAAAGTGACTCGGTACGAGATCAAAAACATTTCTCCTCCTAAAGAAATCCTTCATGAGATGGAAGAACAAGTAAAAGCGGAACGAGTCAAACGTGCAGAGATCACCATTTCAGAAGGTGAAAAACTTTCTCGTATCAACCGTTCCATGGGAGAAAGACAAGAAGCGATCAATCTTTCCGAAGGGGAAAAGATCAAAAAGGTAAACGAAGCCGAAGGTAAAGCAAAAGAGATCGAATTCATTGCAAAAGCCAAAGCAAAAGGGATCCAAATGATCGCAGAAGCCACCGGTAACGAAGGCGGACCGGAAGCGGTCAATCTTCAAATCACGGAAGACTATCTGTCAGGCCTTGGACTCATTTTAGAAAAAGCAAAAACCACGGTTCTTCCTACGGAAATGGCAAACATTGTCGGTTTTTTCGAAGGGATTTCCAAGGTAACCAATAAATTTCCAGGACTGGACGGAGAGAAGGAGTAATATTCAATATGTTTGTTTCATTATTTTTATGGATATTTTGGCTCGGGTTTTTACTCTACTTTGCCTATAAACTATATCGTTCCTTGAGAATTGTGTCGGCTCAGGAATGTATCATCGTAGAAAGGCTCGGAAAGTATAGCAGGACACTCCACGCCGGATTTCATATTCTCATCCCGTTTATAGATTATGATGCATACTATCATACCCTAAAAGAGCAGGCTATCGACGTTCCTCCCCAAACCTGCATTACGAAAGACAATGTTAAAGTGGAAATGGACGGGATCCTTTATTTGAGAGTTCTTGATCCTCAGAAGGCGAGTTACGGGATAGAAGATTACAGATTCGCAGTCACTCAGCTTGTACAAACTACAATGAGAGCGATCATAGGAACCATGGACCTGGACACTACATTCGAAACAAGAGAAGTCATTAATAGCAAGATCCTTGAAGTGCTGGACCAAGCGGCAGAACCTTGGGGTGTCCGAGTGAATCGTTACGAAATAGTAAATATCGCTCCTCCTAAATCCATTATCGAAGCAATGGAAAGAGAGAAAAAAGCGCAGATCACAAAGAAGGCGCAGATCTCTCTTTCCGAAGGAGATAGAGATTCCAGGATCAATCGGTCCTTGGGTGTTAAAGAAGAAGCGATCAATAAATCCGAGGGAGAAAAGCAGAAAAGGATCAATGAGGCGGAAGGCCTAGCAGTGGAAATTGAATCTATTGCAACTGCAACCGCAAAAGGGATCCAACTACTTGCCTCTTCCATCAAAACAAAAGGTGGAAAAGAAGCGGTAAAACTCAGGATCGCTCAGAGATTTATCAAAGAGGTAGAAAAAATCGGGCAGGATGGAACGGAGCTTGTTCTTCCGTTAAACCTATCTAATTTTAAATCCGTAATGAAGTCAGTACTCGGAAGCGAGGACAAAAAGGCGTAAACGTTCTGATCGTATCCGGAAATCTCTTTCCGGATACGTAGATCCTGTTTAGATCATTCTTCTGGAAGGATCTACTATCTCGGTAATTCGAATTCCGTAATAATCGTCCAATAGAACCAGTTTTCCCTTCCCAACCAGTTTACCGTTTGCCAAAATATCCAAATCCTCTCCGACGGCATTGTCTAATTCCACAACAGCGCCCTCGTTCAAACCGAGAACATCTTTAATGTACATATTGGTCCTACCTAATTCCACAGTAAGAGCCACGTTAACATCTAGTAATAGATTTAAGTTTGCAGTATTGGAAGAAACGGAGCTAGAGCGAGGACTTGCCTTTGGCGGAGCAGGTGTGGAAGAAGGTCCCAAAGCGGCAGCAATATCCGCGAAGGAAGGGGTTCCTCCGGAAGCAGGAGAGGTAGAAGCACCAGCCCCACCACCGGCATCTCCTAAGAGGGAATCCAATTCTCCGCTTAGATTAAAATCAGCAGAGCCGCCGCCCCCCCCTCCCGGACTGGACCCGGTTAGTAATGCGTCTATATCGTCTTGTGAAAGGGAGCCTTCACCCATTAGGACTTGCCTCCAAAGGTTCTTTCTAAATTCTTCGACAGAACCGAAAGATTATACAAGAGAAATTCTAGGGAAGAAAGAATGAAATCTGAAGATTTGACCCCGCTATCCACCCGAAATTCCGGAAATATTCTGGATTTTACCCAGGCAAAAAACCTGCTTTATTCGGAACTAAAAGGTCTGGGTGTCAAGGATGTCGAACTTCCCGCATTTGTTCCCGACAAAAAGGATCTTCGGATCGAATTTCCCATCCCAGGTGCGGATAAAAGCCAGCTTCTGGATTGTATCCAAATCGTTCGGAATCATGTAGAAAATCTGCGAATCCATACTTTTGAACCTGGATACGTTTGCCTACAAGCATTGAATGAAAATTTATTCGAAACTAAAAACATTTTAGATAACGCCAAATTCCGATTTTATTCAGGAAGGAACCAAAGCAAAATTGAGATCACGAAAAAGGGAGATTTCCATCGAGAGGAAATTTTTTCCGCGATCGATCTATTCAAATATCTCAGACTTTCCAAACAAGAATCCGTTCAGAATCCCAAAGAACTATTATTACGACTAGGAATAGACGTATTCGATCCGATCGAGGCAAAGAAGAAAGGAGATTGGATGACGTTCGAGACCATTGCCGGTTATGAGGATGTCAAAAGGCAAATTTTAGAATCCATTATACTTCCGCTCAAATCTCCTGAAACCCTTGAGGAACTTTCCAAACTGACTCGAAAATTCCCCGGCAGGACAAAACCAAGGGCGATCCTTTTAGAAGGAGAACCAGGAGTAGGAAAAACTAGCATGGCAAAGGTGATCTCCTGTATGACCGAGATCCCTCTCATCTATGTCCCTGTGGAATCGATTTTAAGTAAATATTATGGGGAAAGCGCGCAGAACATGGCTTATGTCTTCGACGTGGCCTCCCTATTCCCTTCTTGTCTTTTGTTTTTAGATGAAATAGATTCCTTGGCCGGGTCCAGGGACGATGGTCTATTCGAGGCAACCCGAAATATTCTGTCCGTATTATTACGAAAACTGGATGGTTTCGAAGGGGGACAAAAATCAATTACCCTGGGTGCCACAAACAGAAAACAGGACCTGGATAAGGCATTGGTTTCCAGATTTGACAGATCGGTATTCTTCCCTCTTCCGAATGAAAAAGAAAGGGCTGCGATATTAGGAAATTATGCTAAACATTTACAGGAAAGCGAACGTTTAACAATTTCACAACGACTGGACTCTTATTCAGGGCGGGATTTACGGGATTTCTGCGATTTTGTAGAAAGGAGATGGGCGGCCAATCTGATCGAAAAAGGATTGAAACCGACTCCTCCCCCCTATGAACTGTATTTGGAAACGAGTTCAAAATCCGGAAAATAAACGTTTTCCGTGCGAAAATGTAAGTCTTGGATTTAATCGGGAGTCTATTTTACCGATACTAGAGACAGGGTATTCTCGACTTTTCGGGGAATCCAAACGCAGAAGAGACCAAGGAAATAGGGTACAATGAAACGCAAAATCGCATTTTGCCTGGCAATTTTTTCAATCGCAGGCATACTCAACGCTCAAGACAACCAAGCCCAAAAGAAGGAAGACGGCCAGGTCGGCGCGGCTATTCTCGAAACTGAAAAAGGTCTGGATCAGAGAGTTACCTCTCTAAATGAAAGACTGAAACGTCATACAGTACTCATGAAAATGAAAGTACGTATTCTTCCTTTCCGTACGGTTCTGTTTAAAGGAAAAGCAAACAACGACGAATGTGTGCCTGCTAATAGCAACGCGCAAGAAGATGCGGCAAACAACTGTATCCGAGTAGAAGTTTACGATTTCATTAAGGATGAGGAAAGAGGACAAGGTAAAGTCGTTCAAGGCGGACTTTCCAAGTATATGGAGATTTACTTCGAAGGACCGAATACCAACGATCCGGATCCAAGAATGGAACCTCCTCGTAAAATCGCTAAAATTATCAGCCGAGTTTATAAGAATAACTTCCTGATCGAAGATAAATCGGTTTCCGAGATCATTGACAGGGCCCCAAACGACCAGCCAGGACACAATGATAAGATTGAACTTTTCTACCAAAAGAACAATTATCCTGAGTGGAATCGTCCCGAAACTCCTAGCGAAAAAGGAGTCGGTAAATACGTTCTTGCAAACGTGGAAAATACCAAAACTCACCCGATCCGCAACTCTTTCAAAAAGACGTTCTACATTAAACACTTGGATGCATTCGACAGATTGTTTACCAAAATTTTCGATTACAACGACCAATTGGGTAATGAGAACTACAAAGAGAACGTAGACACGCTCAAGGAATCCCTGAAATACTAAGTGCGGTATATTCTTCCTTGTTCTTCCTGCGGCACCGAACTCAGGATTCCCATAGATTTGGGAAAACTGACAGTTCGGTGTCCTAGATGTTATCATTCTTTCGTCTTTGATCCGGAAGACCCGGCCAGTTTTAGAGGCGGAAGATACGATCTCCCAGGAGGAAACTCCGGTCTCAAAAATCCTCGTTCTGTACGGGGATTTTTTCGTTTTTTAGAAGATAAATTCGAATCGTTTAAAGCCAAGTTCCGAAAGAATCGAACGTACGGATGGCAAAACCCCGGAGAACCTTCACAATCCTTCGAAAATTACGGTGATCTTCACCGAACCGGATTCGGTCCCCTACTCGCAAAATATATTCTATTCATTCTGATCCTGATCGGTATCGCAAGAGCCTGTTTCTTTTCCTCCCAAAACTGGAATGACTCGGTTCCGCATTGGGATTCTCCGGAAACCCAGGAACCCTCCGGTCCAAATCCTCACGAAGAAGAAGACAAAGCTCCCCAAGTAGAAATTTAGGCTTTTATGAATTATCTTCTACTGGATCCTTCTCAGGAAACAGATCCTGGGAAATTCAAGATCTCAAACCAAGTTCGAGTCACTCATATTCTAAAAGTTTTACAAAAGAAGGAAGGTGATAAGATCAAAGCCGGCCTCCTAAATAGTAGTTTAGGGATTTTTAAAATTCTAAAAGTAAACGCAGCGGAACTTTTGGGAACTTACACTCCCATACTTAAACCTAAAAGAAGAAATCCCGGCATCCAACTGATCGTCTCCGTCCAAAGACCCCCGACGGTAGAAAAGATCTTAGAATTATCAGGAGTCTGGGGAGTTTCCGGTTTAGAATTCCGACTCGCTGCACTTTCCAGAACGGAATATCTTACCTCCCCTGTTTGGAAAGAGGAGAATATGAAAGCAAAACTGCTCCTGGGGATGGAACAAGGTGGGAATATTTTTTTTCCAAAGTTAACACTCGGTTTTGTTCCTCCGGGCAAAAAGGCAAGTTTTGAGAAGAAAGGTTCTATTTCCGAAATAGTACGTTCTTCTTCCCATAGGTTCTATTATCTGGATAAAAAAGGAAAAGCCATCCGAGAGTTTTTTCCCTTTCAGGAAAAAGAATATTCAATTTTAGTAGGACCGGAACCGGGTTGGACAAAAACAGAATTGGAAATATTCAAAAAATTAAATATTCCATCAATTAGACTTTCTTCTTCCATTTTGAGATCCGAACAGGCAGTGTCATTCTTCCTTTCTCAATGGGAAAGCTCCGTCCTTTCATAAGAACCGCTATCTCAAAATTTTTTTTTAAATAGCCTGTAATAAAGAGTCTTTACCTTCCTCTTCGCTTGCACGTCCTGTGCAAACCTCCGGGGCGCTTCACAATCCTGGCTTCGCTCTCAGGTAAAGACTCTTCATTACAATAAAATATTTTATAAAGATCATTAAGATAGAGCGGTTCTTTTTAGAAGGACAAAGAGTTAGAAAACAATATCTTTTGTTCGTCTTGTGCTACAAAACTATTCGAGGTGCTATCATACACCCATCTGCGGATATCTTGCACTCGGATGGAAATAAACCCTAAATTCAAAGCGGCTTCTATCGCTCCGACGGAATTATCATCCACCTTGAATGCATCTTTATTCTGATCGAAATTCTTACGCGTATAATATCCGGAGATCATAAATAAGGAACCGATCGGGAAATACAAACCAACAAAGATCCTGGAGTTATTCGGGCCCGAATAATTCTCATAGTTTGCTTCCAAGGAAATTCTATAAAAACTGAATACTACGGAAGTGAAATAACCTTTCAGCTTTGCGGCATCCGGATCCATAAGTTTGGCAGCTTCCAATTTGGTCAGAGGAAGTTGGGAGTTCACATTAGATTGGTATCTTTCCAACTCGTAAAAGCTATCGAAATACATAGGAATATAATTCGCATCCATATTCCTGTATTCCGGTTTGATCTTAGCGTAGATGTCTTTTCCGCCGAAACGGAAGATTGCTCCGGTGTGAGTTCCCTTGGAATTTAAAAGTTTGATGGTGTTCACATCATAGTAAGGAGTGATCTCCACATATTTGGTACTGATGAGTTTGTATTCTGCATCCATACCCTGGATGATCAATCTTTCCGATTGCTCTACTAACGGGTTATTATTTGAATCCAATCGTAAACGTCCCGTTGTATCGAATGAAAGCTGGGTAGGAGCCTTAGTGTCGAATGCGGTTGTGTATCCGATCGAGAATCTATTTGCAAAATTGTCCTGATTAAAGAATTCTTTTAATTTTTCCTTACGAGATTCCGGCTTTTTCTCGATCGGGATCATTTCTTCTCTCATCTGATGAGTCTTTTGGTCTTCAACCAATGCCCTATATTTCTCTCTATCTTCCGGGTCCACTCCGGCTTCTTCGTAGACCTTTTTTCTTCCGGCTTCGTCCGCTACGTTTCCTTGTCCAAGTTGTAACATTCCGAATAACTGAGATCTTCCGGTGAACAGATCGAATAATTTAAATGCAATTGCAAATGGACGAACATACCCTCTTGCGGCACCAATCTCGTGAGTATAAACGGAATTTGTAAATACCTGTACTCCTCCGTAATCGTTATTAAAATCCGCCATCAGACCTACATTGTAAATGTCTATCCTTTGGTTATTCACATAACGGTTCACTATGGTTCCGTGACCTATATATCCATCGAAAAGTTTTCCGGCATAAAAAGAGAAAGTTGTCTCCCCGGGTTTATAAAGTCCGTAAGTCCCGTACCAAATATTATTAATCAACCTAAGATAATCGCTTTTTTGGTCGTAATCTATCTTCCGAATGCTCCCCACCTTTAAGGTTGGATCTTTCGGATCCTGGTCGTAAGCAAGAAAGTTCATTGGAGCAGTAAGAGAGAGTCCGAATTCTCCCCCAAAATTCAAATTTAAGGTTGGAGCAAAATACAGATAATAGTCGTTATTAAACTTATTTACCCCTGCATCGAATGTGAATGGATCAGGAGGTTGCATAAACTGTCTTCCAGGTGGCATCCAGAGTTGGGCCTGAAGTTCTTCGCTAGGAAGAAGATAAAAAGAAAGAAGTAAAATCCCCGGAAGTATAAGAGATCTTTTACACAAATTCAAAAAGTTTAATTTCATATTTAAGCCGGAATTTCTCCGCGGATTGTATTTCAATTCATCCAAAAAATAGTACCACTAGTATCGTATCGTCTACGTGGAATCTAAATGACTATCCGATTCTATCAGAACCTTCCGTTGAAAAACCAATAAAACAGGAATATTTCTCGTATTTCAGAAAATATTTTCCAAAAAACCTGAATTTTCATTTCTTAAGGGATGAATTTTGGTAAAATATTTCGAGTTCCTCCGATTCTCGCATCTATTCGCTATAACGAATTTTCTATCCTATTTATTAAATTTTTGATAGACATTATAGGAAATATTTCCACTATTTGTACAAAGGAGTCCTAGAGATGGCAAGAAATTATAAACCAGAAACAATCGTTCTTCATGGAGGGCAAACTCCGGATCCTACTACCACATCCAGGGCAGTGCCTATCTATCAAACTACATCCTACGTTTTCAAGGACACGGACCATGCTGCGAGATTATTCGGTCTCCAGGAATTCGGTAATATTTATACAAGGATCGGTAACCCTACCACCGACGTTTTAGAACAAAGAGTTGCCGCATTAGAAGGCGGAGTGGCGGCACTCGCAACAGCGTCCGGGCAATCCGCAGAAACATTAGCTCTTTTGAATATAGTAGAAGCTGGACAGGAAATTGTAGCATCTTCTTCCCTTTATGGAGGGACTTATAACCTTCTTCATTATACTTTTCCGAAACTTGGGATCAAAGTCCATTTTGTGGACCAGTCCAATCCGGAAAATTTCAAAAAAGCGATCAATGACAAGACCAGAGCCGTCTTTGCCGAAACCTTAGGAAATCCTAAGTTGGATACTCTGGACATTGAAGCGGTTGCGAAAGTGGCTCACGATGCAGGGGTTCCACTGGTGATTGACAATACCCTCCCTTCTCCTTATCTAGTTCGCCCTATCGATTTTGGGGCGGACGTGGTCGTTCACTCTTTGACCAAGTTTTTGGGAGGTCACGGAACTTCTATCGGCGGGATCATTGTGGATTCAGGGAAATTCAATTGGGGGAACGGTAAGTTTAAGAACTTCACAGAGCCCGATCCAAGTTACCATGGCCTGAAATTCTGGGATGTTTTCGGCAAATTTGAACCTTTTGGAGGAGTAAATATTGCGTTCATTATAAAGGCCCGTGTCCAAGGTTTAAGAGATTTAGGACCTGCAATCTCTCCTTTTAATGCATTTAATATCCTCCAAGGTATTGAAACCCTTCCGCTGCGGTTGACCCAACATTCTCAGAATGCACAAAAGGTGGCGGAATATCTTTCTAAACATCCGAAAGTGTCTTGGGTGAACTACCCTGGTCTTTCAACTGACAAGAACTATACTCTGGCGAAAAAATACCATACTAGAGGATTGTTCGGAGCGATCATCGGTTTCGGCGTAAAAGGTGGAATTCCGGAAGCGAAGAAGTTGATAGACGGTCTGGAATTATTCTCCTTGCTCGCAAATGTAGGAGATGCAAAATCCCTAGCAATCCATCCGGCTTCTACAACACACCAACAGTTGAGTCCGGAAGAACAATTGGCAGCGGGTGTAACTCCTGAGTTTATCAGACTCTCGGTTGGTCTGGAGCATATAGACGATATTATTACGGACCTGGACGAAGCCCTGAAAAAGGTGTGACTTCCGACTCCGTCTAAAAAATCGTCTAAAAATCAGCCACTTTCTCTTTTTAGTTTCCTAAGCTTGCTTAGGATCGTCTGAAAAAGGAAAGTGGCTTAGTTATTTGGAACGTAAATCATGGGATCAAAACAATCCGTCGGCATAGTAGAACCTAAAACCGCAGTGTTGGGTGATCTACGTCTGGACAACGGATCAGTTCTTTCCCCTACCGTAGTTGCTTATGAAACTTACGGAACACTTTCTCCGAATAAAGATAATGCGATCCTGATCTGCCACGCTCTTTCAGGAGACGCTCATGCGGCAGGTTTTCATTCCGAGGGAGAAAAACGTCCCGGATGGTGGGATGAGTATATTGGTCCAGGCAAAGCATTTGATACAAATCAATATTTTGTAATATCTTCCAATGTGATCGGCGGATGTAAGGGTTCTTCCGGACCTATGAGTATCAATCCTATCAGCGGTAAACCTTACGGTTCCAGTTTTCCTTTCGTTTCCATCAAAGATATGGTGGCTGCCCAAAAACTTTTAGTGGAATCTTTCGGGATACAAAGATTACTCTGTGTGGCAGGCGGCTCGATGGGCGGAATGCAGGCTTTACAGTGGAGCATATCGTATCCGGATGTTCTAGAGAACTGTATTATTTTAGCTTCTGCTCCGGAACATTCAGCGATGCAAATCGCTTTTAATGAAGTCGGAAGACAAGCAATCCTTTCCGATCCGAATTGGAATAACGGATTGTATGATGAGAATGCGACTCCCAGAAAGGGTCTTGCTTTAGCGAGAATGATGGGCCATATCACTTACCTTTCCGACCATAAGATGAGAGAGAAATTCGGTAGGAACCCGCCAAGAGGAAACCTATTAAACTCGGACTTTGCAGTGGGAAGTTATCTCATCTATCAGGGAGAAAGTTTTGTAGATCGTTTTGACGCGAATTCTTATATCTATGTGACCAAAGCCCTAGATCATTTCAGTCTGGGGAAGGGCCAAGAACTTACTAAGGCATTAAGCCCGGCTCAATGTAGATTTTTAGTGGTCTCATATAGTTCGGATTGGCTTTACCCTCCATCTCAATCCAGAGAGATCGTTAAAAGTTTAGAAGCTTCCGATAAAAGAGTTTTTTATGTGGAACTAACCACGAACGAAGGTCATGATAGTTTTCTTCTTCCCAACCAAAGACAAGAGGATGTGATCCGAGGTTTTTTAAACATGCCGGTGAACGAATGATAGATTCCAAAATCTTAAGTAGCACTACTCTAAGAGAAAGACCGGACTTCGCTTATATTCTGGATACGATCTCACCAGGTTCCAGAGTTTTGGACCTTGGTTGCGGGAACGGGGACCTTCTGTATCTTTTAAAACAAAAAGGGATCCGAGGCCAAGGGATAGAGAAGGACGAAGATGCAATCGTAGAATGTATCCGCAAAGGTGTTTACGTTCACCATGGGGATATTGACGAGGGCTTAAGTCACCATGAAGACAAACGTTTTGATTATGTGATCTTAAACCAGACAATCCAAGAGACTAGACATCCGGGCGATATCATCAAGGAATGTTTGAGGATCGGTAAACGTGTTATTATTGTGTTCCCGAATTTCGGTTATTGGGAAGTTCGTTTTCGGATCCTTTTCCAAGGGAAAACTCCGGTCACGGATCTTCTTCCCTATCGTTGGTTCAATACTCCTAACTTACATTTTCTTTCCGTTCTGGATTTTCAGGAGTTCTGCGATATTCGAGGTTTTACCGTAGAGGATAGAGCATTCTTCACCGATCTAAAACAGGTAAAATTCAGTCCGAACTTTTTTGCGAAGCTGGCTTTGTTTCAGATTAGATAGTTTTTTTTTTCGCACAGAGCTCACTGAGAACACTGAGATTTTCCCACACAGAGTCACAAAGCCTCAGAGGTATGTTGGAGTTCCTACACCGCAATGAAAGTCGCAAGTTGGAATTCCAACAAATATAATTACTTCGTGAACTCAGTGGCCTCCGTGCGAACTTAACTCAAGTAACCTTCTAAACTCCCTGCTTTGGTGTAAAACGGCATAAACATCAATATAGTTTTCTGAAATCTCATAAAAGATCCGAAATGGAAATCGACGCGTCAATATCTGTCTAAAATCTTTATAAACAACCGGAGCAATTTCTGGAAAATACTTGATCCGTTCTAAGGAAGAATCGATTTCTAAAATAAGTTCGAAACCTAAATTTTCTTTTTTACTATTATAATAATTTACTGAATGAAGAATATCTTCTTGGGCGCTAGGCTTAATTCTGACTTCTAAACTTGTCACTTTTTAGAATTTAGTATCCGTTTTTTAAGCTCTGTCCAAGATGTTCCGGTTGAATTTTGTTCATTTGCAAATCTTTCGTCCAATAATTGCTTGTCGTCTTGAGAGACTTCAATAGCAGGATTTTTTAAAGCAATCTGGTCCCAAATACTGGAAAGAGCATCCAACTGCTCTTCGATTTGCATATTTTGAATCTCGCCTATGGTTATTTTAGGAAGAATATTCATTGTCTTAATTATTAATACACTGAAGTGAATCTAAAATCAAGTCAGAAATCTAAAAGATTTTTTCACGCAGAGAACACGGAGAATACTGAGATTTTCTCGCACAGAGCGCACGGAGAACACAGAGAGTTTTTTTCACGCAGAGACGCGAAGACGCAAAGGTTTTTTTTCAGGCAGAGAGTGGAAATGTAGGAGTTCCTACAAGACAATGAAAGTCGCATATTGGAATTCCAACAAATATAATTACTCCGTGAACTCAGTGGCCTCCGTGCGAACCTCTTATCTTTATTAACCTACTGGAATCTTCCCGGCTCTTTCCAAGGCCTGGTCGATCAAAGATTGATACAATGTCTGGATGGGTATTCCGGCAGCTTTTGCTTGTTGAGGAATTAGACTTGTTTCCGTCATTCCGGGTAACGTGTTTGTTTCCAGAACGAACGGTATTTCCCCAACGACGATAAAATCAGTTCTAGAATATCCTTCGCATCCAAGTGTTTTGTGAGCAAGGATGGACTCTTCCTGGATCTTAGAGATGACCTTTTCCGGTAAACGAGCCGGAGTGATTTCTTGAGAAAGTCCAGGTTTATATTTGGATTCAACGTCGAAAAATTCTCCCCCTGGAATGATCTCCGTAGGAGGAAGCGCCTCTAATATTTTTCTGGAACCTTCTTTCTTTTCCCAAACCCCGCAGGAAACTTCCGTTCCTTTTAAGAATTTCTGTAAGATCGCGTGCTCTTCCGCATCGAAAAATTCCGGTAATCTATGACGTAGATCTTCGGGTCCTTCTATCCTAAATGTATGAAAACTAGAGCCTCCTTCCACCGGTTTTAGAAAAAGCGGATATTCTAAACCGAAGTTTTCGACCAAAGTCGGATTTTCAGAATATTCTTTTTTTCTCAATTCCCAAAAGGGTGCAACGGACATTCCTGCAAGTTGGAATAATCGGTTTGCTCTAATCTTGTCCATTGCCAAAGCGGAGGCTTTTACATCGGAACCGGTGAATGGAATGCCGAGAACTTTTAAAAAACCTTGCATAGAACCGTCTTCTCCGCTGGTTCCATGTAATCCTAAAAAAACTACATCACAATCCAAAGAGCTGAACGCTCCGGCGTTAGTCGAATGAAGTTCTTCGAATTCTTTTAAATACTCTTCCGGATTTTTGGAATTTCCTTCCGGGAACTCAGGTCGATATTCTTTAGGGATCACCCATCTGCCGTCTCTGGAAATCAGAATGGGTTTGACCGAATGTCCCATGGAAGACAAAGTTTTACTTATGAAAGTGCCTGTGCGCAGGGAAATTTCGTGTTCTGTGGAAGTTCCGCCAAATAAAACTGCAATTTTCAATGATCTATCCCCTGTTGCTTTTAGGATTTTCCGGGAAGAATGATAAATAAGAATCTAATACTGATCCTTTTCTTCCTAGTTTGTACGGAAAGCCTATTTTCGGAATACCCTTTTAAACCGGTTTCTCCTTTTCCGTCCGAATACAAACAATTTTGGTTCTTATACCAATCCGAAAAAAGATTGGGAGAAGAAGAACAGAT
The DNA here is from genome assembly GCF_000347035.1 of Leptospira sp. B5-022. GTDB lineage: Bacteria > Spirochaetota > Leptospiria > Leptospirales > Leptospiraceae > Leptospira_B > Leptospira_B cinconiae. Next base: position 288,816 of record NZ_ANIJ01000006.1, on the reverse strand, counting down.
CTTTAGACCATTCTTCTCTACATATAAGGAAACCAAATCCAATTATCGTTATAATACTTTTTTATTCCCAATCTACTATTCGGAAAAAACGGATTACTGGAGGGTTTGGAGTTTTTTATTCTTTTTCAGTGGAACGGAAACCTACCACGACGATATCGGTTGGGACGAGGACACTCTTTCCCCACTTCTGATATGGGGAAAAGGTGAAACGGCTAGAGAATCCTATTTCGGTTTTTTTCCCTTATACGGAAAACTTAGAGGTAAGGCAAGTTATTCGGAGTTGAATTTTGCACTCTTCCCTCTTTATTCCAATTGGAAGTATAAGAATTATAACGCTCATGGGATTTTATGGCCCTTCGTTATGTGGGGAGGTTCCGAAGTTAGGAATGATCTCAGGATCTTCCCTTTTTATTCTCACAAGATCCATAAGGGAAAATATGAACGTTATTCTGTGCTTTGGCCGTTTTTTCAATGGGGAAATATCAACGAGGATAAAAGGGAACCTTTTACTTATAAAATGTTCTGGCCTTTTTACCTTTCCAAGGATTCGGAATTCGGGAATATGAAAGCTCGGGCTTTTTTTTGGTTTCCCATTATAGGATCTTTATTCTCGTATGGGTACGATAAAAGAACTCATGAAAAAGACCTGAATGTCCTATTTTTTCTGTTTCAATACGGTTATAATGACGACGAAGATTACAGAAAATTAATTTTATTTCCTTTTTACGGCTATTACAGATTTGCGTATAAGGAGACCAGATTTTTTACTCCGTTCTATTTTCGCTTGAGCACTGACAGTCATCATCTCAAATCTTCCGAAACCTATTTTATCCCGTTTTGGTGGAGAACCAACAGAACATACGTGCAGTGGGGAAGAGAAGAAAATTATTATAAACTCTGGCCTCTCTTCCGATGGCATGAGGACAGAGAAGGTAACCTGACCTGGAATTTTCTTTCTTTATTTCCGATAAAATCGGAACTTGTGGAAAGGATCTGGGATCCGGTCTGGTCCATCGTTGAATATCAAAAATTGTCCAATGGAGAAAAAAGGCTCTCTTTTTTAATGAGACTTTATACCCAGAGATGGAACGAAGAAGAACTGCATATTCACGTACCTTTGCTCGTAGAATACAGCTCTACTCCGGAAAAAACTTCTTATCAATTTTTATACGGTCTATTCGGATTGGAAAGAAGTAAGGATAAGACCACGGTGCAGATTTTTTGGTGGATTAGGCTCTAATCGAAATGTTGGGATCCTTTAAAGAAAAAGCAAACGATACTCTTTACGCGGCAGGTTATACGATCGTTTTGATCGCGGAAACTTTTTTAAATCTAAGATTCACGATTGAAAAGCGGAAAGAAATTTTAGACCAAATGTTTATTGCGGGCGTCGGGAGTTTGTTCGTGGTATCTGTGGTTGCAGTTTTTACCGGAATGCTTCTCACTTTAAACACAGGATTGGGTCTGAAAGATTTTGGAGCCGAGGGACAGATCGGACTTCTTCTCACGATTACCCTTACTCGCGAAATGTCCCCATTTATGACGGCGCTTATCTTGGCCGCTTCCATCGGTTCCGCCATTGCCGCGGAGATAGGTACAATGAAAGTTTCCGAGGAAATCGACGCTCTTGAAGTGATGTCTATAGACCCTATACGATTTCTGGTTTTTCCAAGAGTATTAGGTTTTTCTTTAATGGTTCCGGTTCTCTGCGTGTATTCCAGTATTTTGGGAATTTTAGGCGGAGCGTTAGTCGGGCATTTTCAATTAGGGATAGAATATATCGTCTATTTCCAAGATGTGAACGAAAGGATCACTTCTATCCCCGGTCTCAAAGATTTATATACGGGCTTATTCAAAGGGTATGTTTTCGGCCTGATCATTTCCTCCATTTCCTGTTCTCACGGTTTAAGAACGAGTGGCGGAGCAATCGGTGTCGGTAGAGCCACAAGAGAATCAGTGGTGACGTCTTTTTTAATGGTGATCTTTTTCGGTTATGTGATCACGGCGATCTTCTACAGGGAATAAAATGGAAGAATACGCAATAGAAATTATAAATCTGCACAAAGCTTTCGGGCAGAGAAAGATCTTAAAAGGAATGAATCTCCAGGTAAAAAAAGGAGAGACCATGGTAGTGCTCGGACCGTCCGGAACAGGAAAATCCGTCACCTTAAAACATATCACAGGTCTTTTGGAACCGGACGCAGGGGAATGTAGGATCTTCGGCGAAAATATTTCTGGAGCTACCTTACCAGAAAGAGAAAAATTACGTTCTAAAATGGGGGTTTTATTCCAATCGGGGGCACTCATCAACTGGATGACCGTTTTCGATAATGTTGCACTCCCCTTACGAGAACACAAATTATATCCCGAAGAGGAGATCCAACGTATTGTCGCCGAAAAACTCAGGTTAGTGGATATGACCGTGGCAAAGGACAATTTTCCGAACGATATCTCCGGCGGAATGAAAAAAAGAGCGGGACTTGCTAGAGCGATCGCTTCTAATCCGGCGATCATTCTATATGATGAACCCACATCCGGTCTAGACCCCGTTATGTCAAACGTGATCAACGAATTGATTATCCGTATCAAAAAAGAAACAGGCGCCGCTCAGGTCGTGGTTACCCATGATATGTCCAGTGCGTATATGATAGCCGACCGCATTTCATTTTTTTACGGGGGCCAGGTTTTATTTACCGGAACTCCACAAGAAGTGCAGAATTCTCCGAACGAATTCATCCGTCAGTTTATTCATGGGCACACAAAGGGCCCAATGATCCTGGAAACTAAGAATTGAAACCTAGGTCCAAAGAGAATATTCTGGATAAAAAGTCCGATATAAATATGGTAAGAGTTCTGGATCCTAAATGAAATCAATCCGTTATCTTTTAGTAGGTGCTATCTTCTCGGTCGCCTTAGTCATAGTAGGTTATTTTACCGTAATGACGGAAGGTGGACCCATTCAAAAACGGGGAGAATTCCTAAAAATCAATTTCAAAAACTCGGAGGGGATCAAGGTAGGAAACAAGGTCACTGTACAAGGTGTTCCGTTCGGATACGTTTCTAACATTAGACTGATCCAGATAGACGAAAGTGGAGCCGTTCTTCCTGCGGGAGAAGTGGGAGTCGCCACTAGAGTAGAAGTCACAATTCTTCTGAAAGAACCGGTCCGTATATATGAAAATTATGATATTGCAATACGTAACGAAAGTTTACTTTCAGGCCGAGTAATTTCCATAGATCCTGGAACTTCCGAATCCGCGGAAGAAAGCAAAGGAGCACCGAGGACCTTCCAAGTTGTGGATTATAAAACGGCAGGGGCCTCCTTAAAAGGGAGAGTATTACAAGATCCGCTCGTATCTCTTTCCGAACTAATCGCCGAGAATAGAGGAGATATCCGAAAAACTTTCTCCAACGTAGCCGATATCACCACAAAGATCAATAGTGGAGATGGGACTTTGGGAAGACTGATCAATCGTGACGATCTTCATACCAATGTAAATACCGTTCTGACGGATGCACAGATCGTTCTGCGAGAACTAAGAGAAGGTTTGGAAGATACACGCGAACAGGCACCGGTCACAAGCTTTATCCGCGCGGCACTCAGCTCTTTTTAAAACCTTTTTCTTGCCAAACTGGGTTTCCTACGAAAGACTTTTCCTATGTCTTCTCGTAAAATCGCAATCATCGGTATAGGGATCATGGGTAGAGGGATCGCAAATAATCTTTCTAAGTTAGGTCATTCTCTCCAATTATTCGCCCGTAATCCTGAAAAGATCCAAGACCTACAGTCCGATCTGGTCTCCGTTCATGGAAATATCAAAGAAACGGTAAAAGATTCGGAAATTATAATACTTTGTCTGACCGAAGATCATGTTGTGGAAGAGTCCGTATTCTCCTCCGGACTTTTGGAAACGAATGCAAATTATGTGATCGACGTAGGCACAACCTCCCCTTCTCTCACTCTCAAGTTAAAAGATACATTCCATAAAATGAATATTCATTTCTTAGATGCTCCGATGACGGGTTCCAAGAATGCAGCCAGGGACGGTCAGATCCTATTTATGGTAGGAGCAAAGTCCAAGGAAGAGATCGAAGATATCTCTTTCATTTTTGAGGCCTGCGGGAAAAACACGGTCTATTGCGGAGAAGTCGGAGATGGACAGAAAGCAAAGATCGCATTAAATATGGTGCAAGCAGGGATCTTCCAAGTCTATATGGAAGGTTTTTCATTGGCAAAGGCTCAAGGTATAGATCCTTCTGTCTTGAAATCTATTTTAGAACAATCCGCTGCCAAGTCCGGAATTTCAGAATTTAAGTTTCCGTTCGTATTTTCCGGAAACTACGAAACTCATTTTGCATTGAAGAATATGTACAAAGATCTGAAACATGCCCTCACATTAGGGAAAACATCCGGAACAAAGTTGCCACTCTGTTCCGGATTGGATGAGATCTATCGCTACGGGATGGAAGCGGGTTTAGGAGAGAAGGATTATTGCAGCTTGAACGAAGTTACTGCGAAGATACCTCCGGCCAAATGATCTTTTCGATGAGGCCATTCCCGTTCTTATCCATTCGTAATTGGATTTTGGCTCCCGGCTTTCTTAATTTTTCCTCTAGTTCTTTCGCGCCTTCTTCCGGGATATAGTATTTGCTGAAAGGATAATGAAAGTTTCCGTAATTACACTCCCCTCTGATATAATTCCAGCAAGTTGGATCATTCTTTGCCTCGTTACAATCGGAGTAAAAACCTAAGTCATAAACGGAAGGTTCTCTGGAATTGAAACATACACAAGCTTCCTTTATATTCTTTCTCGGGATCTTAGGGTCCGCCTCGAAAGAATTGGAAGAAAAGGAAAAGACGGTCCCCTCTCCTTGGCAAACGTCGTTCGAATATTTACGATCTATCTGAAATCTGAGATAATGCCCGGAAAGTAGATCTCTAGGATCATAACCCGTGATCGGAAGGATTAATACTTTTCCATTCCTAAGATCGAATTCTCTTTCTAGAGCTATGGAGGCTAAAACAAGAATGGGCAAAAATACCGCAAGAACCGAAATGGTTAACTTTTTCATATTCCTAATTCCTCCGATTGAAAGAGTTGGTTCGCTGCATTTCGGATCCTTTCCCTCATCTTAAATATTAAAATACTGAATCCTAGTATGAATATTCCCGAGACGACGAGACCGATCCCTGTGGCGAGTAAACTTCCGAACACTTCCAGATAAATATAAACGAAACGGACGCCTAAGACTAATAAAGATAGATCAAACCATCTTCTGGATTCGAAAAATAAAAATGTAAACGGGATCCAGGCCAAAAAGAAGAATATCATAGCCGGAAATTTTCCATACCAATGAAACAGTTGCGGATAATTCAGAAATCCTAAGAATATTCCGGAAATCGAAAGTAAGATGATCTTTCTTCTTGAAAAACGGTTTCGAAAAATTTGAGAAATAGCGATTAACGTGACTGGAATAATTAGGGGCCAGTACCATGGAAAAGGAACGTCGTATTTTCTGTAAAACTCGGGGTTCGGATCTAAATTCGGGATATCGCGTGTCTCAAAACTTCCCCAAATGGAAGAAGTGATAAAAAAACCGAAGGCCCAAAGTAAGAACGGATTCACTAGAATAGAAGTTTTACTCTCCTTTGTTTCCAGCCTTCTCTCTGCAAAGATCGCAACCCCTGCAAACACCCAGGAGGCAACAAAAAAGAATAAAGAGTAATAATGACTTCTTTCTCTCCAGTCGATATTCGAATTATTGTCGATCCAACTTAAAATGGAGGAACTGAATACCGCGATCCAAAGATGTTGCAGCACCCTGCCAGGATACATGATCACAAGTAAAATAGTGATCCCCGACCATAAGAGCAAAGCCTGGTATAATTTCCCCTGTGTATGGTAAACCTGGGAGATTAGACCAATATTCGCAAAAAATAATACACCCAGAAGTAAAACCAAAAGATAACGGATCGTATCGTTCCAGATCTCTTTCCTTTGTGAATATAGGATCGCGATCCCTATCCCGAAAAGTATCGTAAAACTAGTGCCCAGTTTTATCGAATAATGAATCTTGTCCCAGTTAGCCGCCACCATAGCGATAACTCCAAGACCGATGACCACGATTCCTAAGGCTAAAAAGGAATAGAATACATAAGGAATTTTTTTAGAATCTTCGAATTTGAGAATGGACTCTGCCTGAGCCTGGCTAATGAGTCCTGAATCCACCCAAGTTTTTAATTTTTTCTTCCAATTCATGACGCAAAGGTTATCCGGACGGAATGGAATTCAGTCAACCTTTCTTTCAATAATTTAGAAATAGAACCGGCAGTTACAAGCCGATATCCGTAGAGCTAAATCAGTCTTCTTCCTTTGTTCCCAAAGATTTTTCTATATGATTACGGTATCTTTCTTTAAAGAATGACTTTTGATTCGGCGCACCGATCCCGGCTTCTTTCAACCTTCTTTCGTTTGCCGAAATTCGATCCTCGTCCAAAGGGTGAGTGCTCAAATATTTTTCCAAAGGAATATCGGCGCCGCTCAACTCAGGATTTTTCTTTTTCTCTTGTTGGAGATCTTTAAAAAAATCCGCGATTGCTCCAGGATAATAAGGAGTGGACCTCATATAGTCAAAGCCGTATTCGTCCGCTTCTTCTTCCATGGAGCGGGAATTTACAAGACCTAATAGATTTGTGGAAAGTCCTGCTATGTCCGCCGAATGTTGTGCCAGATCGGGACCGAGCACATAAGACAGAACAAAATACAAGGCAAAATATAAAGTGATATTTGTGGATAATTGTTTGGTGGAATGTCTTCTCTCCGCATGAGCAATCTCGTGAGAAAGGATACCGGCAAGAGTCGCTTCATTCTTTACGAAATGAAGAAGTCCCGTATAGACGAAAATATAACCTCCGGGGGCGCAGATCGCATTGATCACCTTATCGTCGTCTATTATGGTTACCTTATATTTGAACTCATCCTTGTATTGGATGGATTTGGACTTTAAGATACGGTCTACAATGGATTGTAGATATTTTTCCAAAGGTTTGTCTTTGTAAATTTCACCGTGGGCATCACCCGTAACGGCAGCTTTATAAAATTGTTCTCCTAAAAAACGATCGACGTCCAATGGAAAAACGAGATCGACCATCCAGCCACAACCTTGGAGGCTAAAAAGCAAAAATAGTACCAGGAAATATTTGCGAATTGAGGTTTTCTTCATTTGGTGTTACTCCGAATACAAACGGATTTCGTATCCGCCATAGGCGCGGATATTGATGACTCCATCCTCGAACAAAAGGTATTGTCCTTTAATGCCGAGTAATTTGGAATCTATCTCCTTCTCTTTATCGGGGGAAAAAGATTTGGATTTTTTTGGATATTCTAAAATAGGATAACTTAATTTTGTGATATTTCGTTCTTCTGATTCCGTATAAGGAACCCCTAGGTCCCAGGAATCCAAGATTTCCAGTAATTCTTTCTTTTTGGAAATCAGATCGAAGGTTCCCGAATCTTCCGTCACCATCTTCTGCCATTTGGTTTTATCATCGATAACGGTCGTAAATTGTTTTTCGATGAGACCTGCGTCTCTTCTGGAGGAAACTTCCAAAAGTGGGATTGCTTCTTGGGCTCCCTGGTCCACCCAACGATTGGAGACAGGTTTTTCTCGAGTGATCCCCACTTTTAATCCGCTTGTATTTGCAAGATATACGGTATGTTTTTGGAAGCAGTAACCTTCTCCCCATTCAGGTTCCCTACAGGTTCCCAAATGAAAATGACAGGTTTCAGGACGAAGAATACATAGATCATTTTCCGCTAATGTTTGAAAACATTGGAAACAACTTCCCTGGTTGAAACTTTTGCTTGTTATTTTTCCACAATTCACGCAGCGGATTTTTCCGGTAAATTCCAGTTTTACCCTTTTGCCTACAAGATTACCGATCCGAAAACCTTCGGGAACAAGTTGGGCCTCTTGTTTTCCGGATTCGGAAGACGGATAAGTAGCTACCACCCAGATATATTCTACCGGGTTTACACCTTCATGGTCCATCATTCTTAAAAATCCGGAAGACAATTCTTTCATGGAAAAAAATATTCCTTACCGCCGAGTGGTCGTAACTTTGCATCCACTTTTACGGTTAAAATAGTGCTTAACTCCTGCCCTTTCCAGTCAAAAACAACGATTTTATCTTCGTAGGAATAATGGCTCAACCTTCCATCCGTATGATAGAAAAATTTCAGATCGCTCTCCCCTTCTTTTCCGGGAACAGAAAGAACTCCCTTTCCTGCGAGGGTCCTTCCCTCGTACCATTTCGCTTTCATAGGGATAGAAGGTATCGTCCTCGCGGGAGTCAAACCGCTGCTTGCAGAGGCAGCGTCCGGAGTTTTAGGTTCCGGATCCGAACCTTCCGCCAACTTGTCTTCTAAACTAGAAACCCTAAGTAATGCGCATTGGAAATTTCCCTCTAATTTAGGAAAGTTTTGGTTGCAGGGAGCCTCTTTTACATATAATTCCTGATCAAAGGAAGCACCTGTGCGAACACTTTGTGCGATCTTTGCAAACGCATAAAATTTCAAACGGCCCAAAACTTCTTTTAGTCCGTATTCTTTCCATTCTCCGCTTTGGTTTTCCGCAAAAAGGGAAAAGGAAAATAAAATTACGAATATGGCAGCGAATCGGGTTCTCATAATATCTCTTTCGAAATCCTGTAACAAAACATTAGTAGATCAGATATTTTTGGATCAGCTTATTTGCGGAAGATTCCGATTCCGCGTAAGAAGCCTTAAATTCATCGTAGGTCTTACCCGCATCCACAGACTCTCTGAATTTTTCGGTACCCCAAAGAAAATCTATATTATGCGATCCGTCCGCGTATTGTCTCCATTTGAAATCCTTATATTTCTTTTTCATAATGGACGTCAGGTTATACGCCATTCTGATCGGATCGTATTTTCGGTTGACTACCGTTAAACGCAGACCTCTGCAGATCTCTCCCTTAAACGGTCCGAAGGTAGGTTTAAAAAATACACTTTGGTAATAATAATCTCCCTTACTGTCCTCGTTCAATTCGGAGATAATTTCTTCCGGTTCATTCATCCAAGGAGCGCCGAAATATACGAATGGAGCCTGGGTACCTCTTCCTACGGAAACATTCACTCCTTCTAATAATACCAGACCAAGATAATTCCGCGCAGAATCGAGCATCGGTAGATTCGGAGAAGGTGTGGACCAAGGGATACCTTCTTTTTCCCAATCGAATCCTCTTTTTAGATTTTCGGGAGAGATAATATTTAGTTTTACTCTCCCACCCAAATATTCTCCGTTATAGAATGCAGCCGCTTCTCCCAGAGTCATCCCTGTGAAAAATAGAGAGGGAAATTCTCCCGCGAAGTTAAGGAACTTCTTTTGGATACCTTCTCCCCTTGCGCCTAAATATAATGCCGGGTTTGGATGATCTAAGAGGATAAACTTCGTGTTTGGATCGGGCAAATTATCCATCAAACGTTTCAAAACGCTTAGGTAGGTATAACAACGCATCCCCATGTCGACTACGTCGAAGACTACTGCATCCGCACCCTTTAAGATCGCAGGGATCTCTGAGTTTTTAACTTTATAAATATGATAGATAGGGAGTTGAAAAGTTTCATCCATTGTGACAGGAGACTTACTGAAGTCCTCTTCCAATCCTAAAAACCCGTGTTCAAGCCCGATCAGATGTTTGATCTTTACTTTTTTATCCTTAAACTCTTTTATAATCTTCTCAGGATATCTTCCTATACCGGATGGATTGGTAACGAGCACAACGGATTTACCGGAAAGACTAGGAAGTACTTGCTCGTAGAAGGAAACTTCGGCTGGAATAATTTTGGATTTAGAAATATGACTTCGGGATGACGCTTCTACGCAGGAGCCTGAGGAAATTGTCAGAAAAAAAATGAGTAAAGTTAGGATTTTTTTGTTTCTTTCTTTGAACCGCATGTAAGATACCTTATTTGTTCAGTAAATAGACAGAATTCAATACATCAAGGAGAAAAAGGAAGCGATATGGCAAAGCTGCCCATCCTGCGGATTACCGCTCTCACACTGATTTTAGGTTTCGCTTTTGCATGCGCAACGGGTGACGGATCCCGACGCAAGAAAAAAGAAGAATTCACTAGAGAAGGAAATACCATCACCGTGATCGGAGAGGCTCCGATCTATAACGGAGATATAGCGAACGCAAAACAAAGAGCGATCAAAGACGCAAAAGTTAATGCGGTACGTAAAGTAGTTGGTGAAGAAATTTCCAACAAAAGCCAAGCTTCCGATGGAGAAAGTTTAGGCTCTAGTCTACTTTCCAAAACGGATGCATTCGTAAAATCGTACGATATCGTTTCGGAAGACCAAGGTAAGATCGATACTCAACCGATCTTAAAACTTACAGTTCGATGCACCATCGAAGAATCTAAACTTTCCACCGCGGTCGAAGGTCTTCTTGCAGATGTTGGAAATCCAAGAATTGTAGTTTTAGTTCCTTCTAAAGTTGGAGGGGCACCGGTTGCTCCTTTAAGCAATGGTAATATTGCGGAAGCTGAGATCATCAAAGGTTTAAAAAAAGCAGGCAACAAGATCGTAGATCCGGGAACTGCTTCTAAAACGGTTAAACCTTCCGGTTTGAATGCGGATGCAGTCAACTCTCTGGATGCCGGAGCTGCGATACTCATCCAAGCTCAAGCTTCCGGAGCAGAAGTGCTGGTAGTTGGTTCCGTAGAGACAGAAGACCAAGCGCCTGTAACTGCAATCGGCGGAAAACAATTGGATAGACCTTTATTCAATACTGCTGCCACCGGTCCTTATAAAGTGATCCTGCTTTGGGGAGATGGAAAAATTGTAGCATCCGGAAACGGAGACGCTCGTGGAGCGGATATCACACAAAAAGTTTCCAGAGAAAAAGCGCTTGCAGGTTGGGCGGAAGACGTTACCAAAAAAGTAAACAAACAACTCAAAGAAGAGTGGTTTAATCTCACCGAGAACAATACCATCATTCTCAAGTTTACCGGATTGGATGCGGACGAATCCACTAAGTTCAAAGATGATCTGGCAGAATTGACCGCTGCAAAAGACATCAATGTTAGAACTAGCAACGTAAGCGGTTCCGAGTGGGAAGTTACTTACCCAGGAAAAGACGCACTGTTTATGGACGAATTAGTCTATAAAAAGGACAGAGGATTTTCTTTCTTAGCTACTAAGAAAATGAACGTTAAATCCGCTGCAAGAGGTGTCGTCACTTTGGAGTTCAGTCCGAATAAATAATCGATTTACCGATCGATCTAAAAGAAAAGCCGGCGAATTGCTCGTCGGCTTTTTACTTTTAAGGCTTACTTCTTAGCGGTAATTTTCAGTTTTTCACCGTACGCAGTTTCATGTTTTGCGAATGTCTGCCAGAATTTAGGGACCGATTCCCTATAAAGTTTAGAGACAAGAATATCCAAATGAGTATGCCAGCCTGAAGAAACCATAAGTTTACCGAATTCATCCGTCAGTTTGTAATGTCTCAAGGTAAGAAGAACATCTTCTCCCTTTTCTTCTAGCTCGAAACGAACTTCCGAATTAGGATGCCAAGTAAAACTTAAAAGACGAGGAGCTTCGATTGCTGTGATCGTTTCTACTCCGCTAATACCGTTTTCCATCGCCTTGAATCGATCCGGATATGTTTTTTCCTCCGAAAGAGAGGAATGTAAAAAATTCAGTTCTACTTTTCCACCCACCTTCAGCTCCATAGTTCCCTTTGCAAGCCAGGTGCCTCGCTTTTCGGAATCGACAAGATATTCCCAAACAGTCTCGATCGGACCCGGTAGTAACCTTTGGAAACGAACTTCTGACTCGGAAGTAAAGGTCCCATACGTTTTGTTTACAGTTAGATCTTTCATTACGATCTTCTCCCCTTTCTCATTTTATTGGCTTTTAATTCCTTTTCCAGAAGATCGAGTCTTCCTTCCCAGAAAGATTTCGCTCTATCCAGCCAGTCTTGGATCTCTTTCCAACCTTTGTAATCCAATGAGTGGATCCTTCTTTGCCCATCCACTCTTGTTTGGATTAGATTACATTCTCTCAAAACCTTAAAATGTTGGGAAATCGCGGCGGAACTTATATCAAAATGTCCTGCAATTTCTCCGGCTCCCATTTCCCCATCGAACAAGAGTTCTAAAATTTTGCGCCTGGTTGGGTCCGCAATCGCATCTAAAGCCTTCATAAGCATATATTTAAGTATAAACTTAATTAAGTCAACACTTAATTATATCTTTTCCCCGAAAAGTCGAGGTCCGAAAATCAAAAGTAAGCGATAAAAAACCGAGAATTTTTTTAGGAACGAAACGTTTAGAAAAAAAAGGAAAAGACGAATATAGAATTAACCGACGGTTTTTCGGGAAATGAAGAATGAATATTATAAATTCCTGACAAACTCGCGAATTTACGGATTTAAAAGAAAAAAACCACCGGAGGATTTCCCGTCCGGTGGTGCCTGTTCCCGAAAACTACATTTGAAGAAGTTTGAGGACCGAATTCGGTTTAAGATTTGCTTGCACTAACATCGCCGTACCACTCTGCACGAGTATTTGTTTAGTAGTTAGAGCAACCATCTCCTCCGCCATATCGGCGTCACGAATTCTGGACTCGGAGGCCTGCATATTTTCGTATGCCGCCATGAGACCTTTTGCGGAATGTTCCAGCCTATTAAAATAAGCTCCCATATCCGCCCTCTGCTTCATGATCTTTCCGAGCGCAGCATCGGCTAGGCCGATCACTTCGTTCGCTTCCCCAGGAGAAGAAACCGCAATCGGTCTTCCGTCTGCCTTGGTCAGCTTTAAAGCTCGGGAAGTCATAGTTCCAATGAAGAACCTTTCCCTTTGGTTCTGGTTCGGTCCCATATGGAACCACATAGAAGCCCTTTTGGAACCTCTAGCGAAGTCTCCTTCGAACAATTTGAATCGATTGAACTCGGCTTGAGAAGCAATTCGATCCACTTCGTCGACTAAGGCGGAAACTTCCACCTGAACCAATTGTCTATCTTCGGGGCTGTAGATCCCATTCGAGGTTTGGATGGCCAAAACCCGGATCCTTTGGATGATATCCGAAGACTGTTGAAGGAATCCTTCCGCAGTCTGGATGAAACTCATCCCGTCTTCCGTATTTCTCTCCGCTTGTCTCAGTCCGTTGATCTGCGTTCTGAGTTTTTCGGAGACAGCCAAACCCGAAGCATCATCGCCGGCAGAATTGATCCGCATCCCGGACGACAAAGCTTTCATGGTTTTATCCACAGCTAGCTCGTTGAACTTCAGAGAGCGGTGTGAATTCACCGCACTCAGGTTGTGATTGATAATCATCCTACACTCCTTGTAGAGAGTTTCCGGAGGATCTCCCTATCCTCCGATCGGACATGACCTGTCCGGTGCTCCGGGATGGACCCGGTCGGACCACCCGACAGGTCATTCTCCCTTGGAGATTTAGGATATTTTTCAATCACGGCAAGAACGCCGACTAACGTCAGTGATCTTACAAAAGTACAATAAGCTTTAGGTTATTACTAACCCGGTTTTCGTTTCCTCGGAATTCCTCCTTGGAAAAGGAACCGGAAAAAAATTGGGGAAAGAAGAAGACTAGACCCGACGTTTTTCCTGTACCTTTTCGTTATAGTCCGCAAAGCGGGCTTTATAAGCCGGAGCTTGCGACGGCAATTAGGTCCCTAGACGACGATAGCCGCATCTGCGGCTTCGGAGTTCTACAGAAAAGAAGTTCCCGGTGCGGGAGCATCACTGCTCCCGCTGCCGGAAAGTCCTAATTACCTAAGTAACTGGAGGACAGACTGAGGTCTTACGTTAGCTTGTGCTAACATTGCAGTACCGGACTGAACCAAGATCTGGTTCTTAGTGAACGATACAGTTTCCTCTGCCATATCCGCGTCCCTGATTCTCGACTCTGAAGCTTGGATGTTCTCGTAAGCTACCATCAGACCTTTAGAGGCATGCTCTAGTCTGTTATAGTAAGCTCCAAGATTTGCTCTTTGTTTGTTGATTTTCATTAAAGCATCGTCAAGAAAGCCGATTGCTTCGTTTGAAAGTTCAGCAGTAGAAAGAGTCAAAAGTGTTCCATCAGACTTGATCAAATTCAGAGCCTTAGCGGTCATAGTTGCGATATAGACACGTTCCCTCTGGTGCTGGTTCGGTCCGATGTGGAACCACATAGAAGCAGTTCTTGATCCACGAGCGAAATCGCCTTGGAGCAATGCCATCTTGTTAAACTCTGCTTGGGAGGAAATGCGATCAATTTCGTCTATAAGCTGAGAAACTTCTACTTGGATCATCTGACGGTCTTCTGCACCGTAGATACCGTTGGAAGATTGGATTGCAAGTACACGGATCCTTTGGATGATATCATTCGTTTCTTGAAGATATCCTTCCGTTGTTTGGATCAGGGACATGCCGTCCTCAGTGTTTCTCTCCGCTTGGCGAAGTCCTTTCACCTGAGTTCTCATTTTTTCGGAAACGGCTAGACCGGATGCATCATCCCCGGCGCGGTTGATACGCATACCGGAAGAAAGAGCCTCCATGTTTTTCGCCACTTCGTTGTTCTGGAACTTCAGAACGCGGTGGGAGTTAATCGCGGCTAAGTTATGGTTAATGATCATTTGTTTCCTCCTTGAAACTGATCATGAGCCCGGCATCCGTGCCGGGATCTTGTGCTGGTTTGGTTTTGGTCTTTTTTTCTATCTATTTAAATGAAGGCTGAATTCCGGGAAAGACCTAGAATTCAGGGTTTCCTTCAGATATATCTTCGGTGAAGCAGATGTCCTAGATTAATTTTAACGAAAATGAAGCTTTTCGTTAAAATTAACGGTTTTTTATTGTTTTTTAGCGATTTTTAAAGAAATGAAGGAAATAGATTTGGAGAAATTTTAGAAAAAATTTTCCTTTTTTGGGCTCATCTAAAAGTTCGAACGAATCGGAAATTTCCATAAGCATTTTTTTGGAAAATCGAGGAGGTTTCTCGCAGGAAGTCGAGACTTCACCTATGATTGCTTTTAAGAGAAAAAGCAATCATAGAGGCTTATTTCCGAATATTTTACAATTTTTCGCGCGGTTCATCACTTCCCTACTTCAAGCATTACCGTGACTTCACTTTCAATCCGGAAGGAACCGAGCGGATATTCATATCTCCCAAAGATAAAGCGAGAAGGTAGGCAAGTAACATCCCAATCGATAAAAATCCCAGTGCCAGAGACAATTTCCAATTCCCATAAACTATCCGTAAAAAATCCCAAGAATCTGAAAATAGAGAAACAGGATCTTTTAATAGATCCCAAGAATTCCAACGATAGAATCTACCGATACAGATGCCAAAAACCGTCAGCGGAGAAATACAAACGATAAATATCCACCCAAACCAAGAATTGATCCGATCGTTCAGCAGTAATTGTACGATTCTTAAAGAAATAAAGCCCGCAAATAAGCCACACCATGTAAAAGAAAAGATCATCAATATATCAAACCAGATCGGAACGGAATTCCTGGCCCGCAAATGTACGAAGTCTGTAACGATATAAGGAGCATTCGGAAAAAATATAAACCAAACGATCAACAAGGATAAGACGAATAAATCCATCCTACGATTTCGTAATTCATAATATACGTAGGCAAAATACGAAAACACTAATGGAACAATCGCAAGAAACAAATTCCAGATTAAAAAAGAGAATGCTTTCTCTTTAGAGACCGAAATACGTGTGCAAATCAAGAAAACGCTCACGAAACTGCTTAAAGAGAGAACGAATAATTGTCGGATGAAAGGTATATTAAAAATTAATTTCATACTATTAAGCCCCACAAAGATCCTTTTAGGGAAAATCAAATCCCCTAAAAGGAAGACAATGGAATTACGCAGGGATCCGTTCCTCTTTGGTCCCAAAAGAATACCAATCTACATTTCTAGTCAGATGCATAAGCCCCGCTAAAACAAAGAATACAGCTAAAGAACCTAAAAGTAACGCGTTCTCTTCCGACGCAAGGATCACATATAAGAAGGTATAAAGAATAGTAAAATATCCCCCAGCCAGATATCCCCTCTTTTTATCTTTTAATACGGAACCCGCATAATATGAAATTAATGCCGATACCGAGATAGAGGCGCATACATATGCCCAATTAAATCCTATATGTTCCGAAAGAGAAAGATTCAAAACATAGAAGACGAGCATCGCTGCACCGATCATCAAATATTGCAAAGGATGCAAGCTCCTTCTTCCGAAAATTTCGAGCAAGAAGAATAGGGTAAAACTAGCAGTCAAAAACAAAATCGCATATTTCAAGGAACGCTCCGATTTCAGATAATGATCGGCGGGAATGATCAAACGGACCCCATATGCAGAATTTATAATAGAATCCATAAAGGAACCGTTCATATCCTGTATGACTTGAGGATAATTTCTTGCAAAGTAAGTGGATTCCCATACGGCTTGAAAACCATTTTCGGTCACTGACCTTTCATTCGGCAAAATGGAACCTTCGAAAGAAGGATCTTTCCAATCCGAACTCATTTTGATAGAACTCGTTTTCCCGACTGGGACAATATAAATTGAATCCGAACCCTTTAGCGGAACTTCCAAGGAAAAAGCAAAGTTGCCACTTTCCACTTTCGACATTAATTTCGTATGAAGTCCTGCCGGGAAAAAATAGGAAGAGGATCCCGGTTGTAAGACAGTATCCTTTCCGGCTAAATTGAATTTTACATCCTTCCCTATTCCTTTCGGATCCGAAACGGAGAGAATGATCCGTGCCTGCGACCATAGGATATTCTTGGTTCTAGCGGGAAAATCCGCCAGAGTAGGAGATTTAAAACTTCCTTCCATCTTAAAATCCCCGGAAAAGAGAACCGTTTCATAAATGGATCTCTTTCTCTTCTCCGCCTTCAGGTCCGAATTTACCGTTAGAGTTTCCGGCAGAATGTAGATCTCTCCACTTTCGCTATCCACTTCTTCTTCATCACGCTCGTTGGAAGTCTTTTTTACTTTCTCCAATTTATACGGGATTACTAAAAACGGGCCTGCGATCGTTTGGCTCGCACCCCATTTGGAATTCATTTCTTGCATGGCTTCTCTTGACCGTTCTTGCCTTTCGCTGACTAAGGCTCCCATCATAAATAGTGGGACCACAAATCCGATAAGCATCCCTCCTAAAATTAAAACTCGAATGCCGACTGAAGTTTTTAATTTACTCATATTTCCGCTCCTTGAGCAGAAAGTATCTGCGAATAACGTGAGTGGATTATGAGGGAATTGTGTACATTATGTGAGGAAAGAAAAATTACGGACGGATCGCAATTGAGAACCTGGAAATGACTCCCTTATCACAATTGTATACTTCGATCTTCCCGGAATGTAACTCCGCAACTTCCTGAACGAAAGCAAGCCCAAGGCCGGAGCTTTTTCTACCGGTATCGGGACGAGGCAATGAATAAAAACGTTCAAAAATCCTAGTAAGTGCGTAATCAGGAATATTTGGGCCCTCGTTTTGCACTTCGAGAAACCATTCTTGCTTTTCGGAAATTCCAGTACGGATCAGAATCTCCGTATTTACATAAGAAAAATCTAAAGCATTCTGCAGAAGATTTCTAAATGCGGTCGTTAGAAAGAACCGATTTCCATCCAAATTCGTATTTTGTCCCGAAACATTCACGTTGATCTTCTTTCGATAAGCTTCCGAAGAAAAGGAATTTAAAACTTCGCCAATGATCTCCTGGCTATACAAACCTGTTTGGATCTCTAAGCTGGAAACATTCTCCAAAGAGCTAAGTTCCAATAATTTCTCGATTACCGCCTGGATCCTTTTACTTTCTAATTGGATATTTTGGAGAAGAATCCCTAGTCGATTCGGATCCTCGGACAATAATTCTACGGAGGCAAGTATAGAGGAAAGCGGGCTTTTGATCTCGTGAGTCAAAACCTGTACATAATTTTCCACATACTCCTTTCCCGCGATCTCGCGGACAAGATGATCCATTTGTTCCCCCAGTTCTCGGATTTCAGGAACGCCGATCTTCGGAAGACTAGGACGTTTTTTGGATCGCAAAGCGGAAACATAAGCGGATAATTTTCGGATGGGAGAAAAAATAAGATAAACCGCAACGCAAAAAACTAGCGAAATGAAGACAGCTACGAGAAGGCTAATCCGATAAAACTTCTCCTTTGCAAAATCAATAAAAGGTAATATACTTGCTTTCGGTTTAATGAGTGTAAGAACCCCCGCAATCTTTCCCTTAAAATAAATGGGAGCCGCGATGAATATCGCACTTTCCGTATCATTCTTCACTAATTTGCTGGACCTTACTCCGTATCTACCTTGTAAAGTGAGAAATACGTCGTTATACCGCGAATAATCTTCTCCCGTTCTCTTTCCGGAAGAATCGTATATTACGACTCCTTTCGAGTCGGTCACATAGAACTCGAGGTCGATCTTTCGTTTTGTATGGTTATAGATCTTTGCTTCAAAAATTTTCTCCTTAGCCTTCCGAAAGGAAGCACCTAATACGTGGCTGATATTGGATTGAAATGAAGCCTCAGGATGTTTCAGAAGCTCTTGCTCTATGAGGGAAGAAAGAACATACACAGTATCGTTCATGGATTCTTCCACCGTTTCCATATAACGCGGTCGAATCGATTCTTCGATCTTATCTACAAGATAATAAAATCCAATCGAGAACGCAAAAAAAAACCGATGATGATCCGGATCCAAAGACTCATAAGTGCTCTTTTAAACCGTATCCTTGTCCCCTTCTGGTTTCAATTGGATCCAAATCGGGACGAACCTCCTTTAACCTAGCTCTCAAATTCTTGATTACCGTATCCACAGCTCGATCAAAACTATCTTCCGGCTCCGTCCAGACTAAATCCATAATTTCATCTCTGCTAAAAATTTTGCCTCTTCGTTTGATAAATAATACCAGAGTTTTATATTCGTAAGGCGTTAAGCTTAAGGATTTTCCGTGGTAGTAAATGATCTTTCGCTCATCGTCCATTACGAAATCCGTAAACTTTTCTTCCGAATTTCCGTCGTATCTTCGAAGCACGGCTCGGATCCGAGCGACCAATTCTCTCGGACTAAACGGTTTTACCATATAATCGTCGGCACCTAGTTCAAGTCCAAGAACCCGATCCAATTCGGATTCCCTAGCGGTAAGCAATATTACTGGGATAGAATATTTCCTACGAAGTTCCTTTAAAACCTCAAACCCATTCGAATCAGGGAGGCCTACGTCCAAGACTAGTAAATCCGGCGATTCGGACATGAGGGCAAAACATTCTTTGCTAGTCATTGCAGCCAAAGCCCGAAATCCTTCCGACTCAAGGACCATTCGGATCGTATCAATGATCCCTGGTTCATCTTCCGTTACGAGAATCGTTCGAGCAGAGTCCATTCATAAAAAGGAAAACCGAAACTTCTCCTAAGGAAAGGAAAATTTTTTCTTGCCGGAGCTTTTCCTTTTTTTCAAAAATTTTCGAAATCGGTTTGCATATCCCAGTTCCGCAGCGATACTTTGCGATTGTTTCTCCAAACCATTGAATTATGAGCCAACCTAAAACAAAAAAAGAAACCGAAGACCTATTAGAATTATACAGACAAATGCTTCTCATCCGCCGCTTCGAAGAAGCTTCCGCAAAGGCCTATAGCATGGGCAAAATCGGCGGCTTCTGCCATTTATACATCGGTCAAGAGGCTGTGGGCGTGGGAGCCATCTCTGCTCTAGAACAAAAAGATTATATAGTCTCGACCTATCGAGATCATGGCCATGCGCTTGCCAGAGGTCTAGAACCAAAAGCGCTTATGGCGGAATTATTCGGCAAAAAAACAGGGATCGTATCGGGCAATGGCGGCTCCATGCACTTTTTCGATAAGAGTAAAAACTTCATGGGGGGACACGGCATCGTAGGAGGGCATATTTCTCTGGCGGCCGGGATCGCATACGCTTCCAAGTATCGCGGAGACGGCGCTGTGACGTTATGTTTTTTCGGAGAAGGTGCTGCAAACATCGGCTCCTTTCACGAAGGGATGAACTTAGCGGCGATCTGGAAACTTCCTTTAGTCATGATCTGCGAGAACAATCACTACGCGATGGGAACTCCGGAATATAGAGCGCTTTCCGTCAAAGACGTTTCCGTAAGAGCGGTCGCCTATGATATCGCAAGAGATCATATAGAAGGGGACGAGGTCCGTAAAGTCAGAGAACACGTACGAGTCGCGGTGGAAAGAGCAAGACGAGGAGAAGGCCCTACCCTTATGGAAATTTCCACCTACAGATTCAGAGGTCACTCTATGTCGGACCCTGCTAAGTATAGGACCAAAGAAGAATTAGAAAAATATAAACAAGGTGATCCTCTCATCAAAGCGGAAAAGGATCTACTCGCGGCGGGCTGGGCCCAAGAAGAACTCACAAAAATGGATGAGATCATCCTCAAAACGGTCGAAGAATCGGTGGACTTCGCGGAAAAGAGCGAAGAACCTCCTCTAGGTTGGCTGTACAAGCATGTTTATGCGGAGAACGTTTAATGGCAGTACTGACTTATAGAGAAGCCCTCAATCGAGCCATGACGGAAGAAATGGAGAAGGATCCGAATATCTTTCTCATGGGAGAAGAAGTAGGACATTACGAAGGAGCCTATAAAGTTTCCCAAGGTATGCTCGCTAAGTTCGGGGAAAGAAGAGTGATAGACACTCCAATTTCCGAGAACGGTTTTGCAGGAGTCGGAATAGGAGCCGCTATGGTAGGACTTAGGCCTATCATAGAATTTATGACCTGGAACTTCTCTCTAGTTGCAATCGATCAGATCATCAACTCCGCTGCCAAAATGAATTATATGAGTGCGGGGCAATTTCCGATCCCGATCGTTTTCAGAGGAGCCGGAGGTGCGGGTGGAAGACTTGCCGCTCAACATTCCCAATCCTTCGAGAGTTGGTATGCACATATCCCAGGACTTAAAGTCCTCGCCCCCTACACTCCTTCGGATGCGTACGGCCTACTAAAAACTTCCATCCGAGACAATAACCCGACTATCTTTATAGAAAGCGAGGTATTGTACGGTTCCAAAGGAGAAGTGCCGGAAGGAGAATTCTTGATACCGATGGGAAAATCGGATATCAAAAGAGAAGGAACACAACTTACGATCATCAGTTGGTCCAGAGCACTCATGTACGTCCTTCCTGCGGCGGAAAAACTGGCAAAAGAAGGAATTTCCGTCGAAGTTTTGGATCTAAGAAGTATAAGACCTTTGGACGAGGAAGGAATTCTAGCTTCTGTTAGAAAAACAAACAAGGCTCTCATAGTGGAAGAAGGTTGGAATGTGGCGGGATTCGGCGCGCAAGTGGCGTATCTTATCCAAAAAGAAGCGTTCGATTATCTGGATTCTCCGATCGAACGGATCACTCAGGAAGACGTACCAATGCCTTATGCGGCCAACCTGGAAAAATCCTCCCTCCCGAGTGAAGAGAAAATTATCAAAAAAGTCAGAGAAATGATTAAGTAAATCATAATATTCGTATATTATTATATTATAAATAGGAAAAATAAATGGCAAAAATTTCCGAAATGACCCAGCTATCCCCGACCATGTCGGAAGGTGTTTTGGTAAAATGGCTAAAGAAGAAGGGGGATTCCGTCGCTCCGGGGGAAATATTAGCCGAGGTGGAAACCGATAAAGCGGTCATGGAAATGGAAGCGTTCGATTCCGGGGTAATTTTGGAAATTTTAGCCCAGGAAGGCGCCAAACTCCCGGTCGGTGCCCCTGTCGCTATCATTGGAAAAGCGGGTGAAGATATCACTTCCCTACTTTCGGAGGCAAAATCCAGATCAGCCGCCTCCGGGACTTCTACCCCGGCCACTCCGCCCCCTGCATCCGAGCCTGTGCAAGCCAGCTCTAGCTCGCCTTCTCCAAGTCCAGCGCCGAAAAAACAGGAAAATGTAGGTTCTTCGACGATTTCCGAGTCCGAACTGGAAGAAGAAGCTCCTTCTCCTAAGGAAAGTCCAATCTCCAGGGGACTTTCTCCTTCTGCATTAGAAGGAAGAATAAAGGCTTCTCCTCTAGCGAAACGAATGGCTGAGGAAAGCGGGATCGATCTTTCCAAGATCAGAGGGACAGGGCCGGATGGACGGATTATCAAACGGGATATTGAAAACGGGATCTCTGCATTCACAAAGAGTGTAACTTCTCCATTTACCGGAGAAATATTACAAGAAGAGAAACTTCCTATCTCCGGAATGAGAAAGACGATCGCTTCTCGCTTAGTCCATTCTAAAACGCACCAACCTCATTTCTATTTGGATATGGAAATTGATGCCGACGCACTCGTACAATTGAGAGAAAATTTTAACTCCGACTTAATACAATCGGGAGAAGAGATCAAAGTTAGCATAAACGACTTTATCATAAAAGCTTCTGCACTTGCTCTCTTAAAAGTTCCGGAAGTAAATTCCTCCTGGAGAGAAGATCATATCTTAAAACACGGAAGAGTGGATGTGGGAGTTGCGGTTTCTATCGAAGGAGGGCTCATCACTCCTTACGTGAGAAACGCAGACAAAAGGTCGGTATTGGAAATCGGAAGAACGGTAAAAGAGCTTGCTTCCCGTGCAAGGGAACGAAAACTCAAACCGGAAGAGTTTTCGGACGGAACCTTTACTGTTTCCAATTTAGGAATGTTCGGAGTGAATCGGTTTGCGGCGGTAATCAACGAACCTGAGGCAGCAATCCTCGCAGTTGGAAACGTGGTATCCAAACCGGTAATCAAAAACGGAAACATTGTCCCCGGAAAAACTCTTTCAGTCTGCCTTTCCTGCGATCATAGAGTGGTAGACGGTGCGGTGGGAGCCGGTTGGTTGGAAGTGTTTCGGAATTTTCTGGAACATCCTCTTCGGTTACTTGCCTGATTTCTTTGTGGGCTAAGAAGCAGTGGATCAAGATTCCAATCTTAAAACAAGAGACCTAAAAGTAAAAAAAGCTGCGATGCTACTTCTGTCCTTAGACAAGGAGGCGGCCGCCAAAGCATT
This sequence comes from Leptospira sp. B5-022, assembly GCF_000347035.1. Lineage (GTDB taxonomy): Bacteria > Spirochaetota > Leptospiria > Leptospirales > Leptospiraceae > Leptospira_B > Leptospira_B cinconiae. Next base: position 265,746 of record NZ_ANIJ01000006.1, on the reverse strand, counting down.
AGCCCAACTGGATGAAAAATTAATTGAAGAGATCGTCCAGGAAATGGCAAAGATCAAAACGATCAGCAAGTCCGAAAAAGAAGAAGTTCTCTTAGATTTTCAAGGTTCCTTAAAAGATCTTGCGGCAGAATCCAGAGGCGGGATCGAAACTGCCAGAGAATTATTGCAAAAGTCCTTAGGTAAAGAAAAATCCGAAAACATATTAGGAAAACTGGATAGAAAGGACACAGAGGAAGATTTTTCCTTCTTAAACGATGCAGAACCCCAGACGCTCGCTCACCTTCTCGCTCCGGAACATACACAAACGATCGCAGTCACACTTGCATTTTTACATCCCAAAAAAGCCGCAGAAACACTTAAGTTTTTACCTAAAGAACTCCAGAGTAAGGTCGCTCTTAGGCTTGCAAATACTACTAAAACCCATCCGGATGCGATCCGTCAGATCGCAAAAGTCCTGAAGAAAAAGTACGAACAAAGAGACAAATCCGAATTCAGCGAAGCAGGAGGAGCGGAAGCTCTCGCCAATATTCTGAATCATATGGATAAATCTTTAGAAGAGACCATCCTTAAAGAACTGGAAGAGCAGTCTCCCGAACTCGCTTCTCAGGTCCGGGAGAAGTTATACACTTTCGAAGATGTACTTCTACTCAACTCCAAGGAAATGAGGTTAATCATCAACCGGATAGGAGACGACGATCTGATCGCGATCGCACTCAGAGGAGCTTCCGACCAGATCAAGTCTCATTTCTTCGAAGCAATGTCAAAAAATCGAGCCAACGATATTTTGGAAAGTATGGATATCCGAGGAAAAGTGACCCTAAAAGAGATCACTGACGCAAGAAACAGCATTCTTACCGCATTGCGTGATTTGGAAGAGATCGGAGAAATTATAATTAAAAAAGACTCGGAAGAGTTTATTTAAGACCAAAGAGAGTCAGTTGTTTTTATTTTTTCTGTGATTATTTGCGACCTTCGGGCCTAGCTTCAGCGCGATCTTCGATCGCTTTATGAGGTTGGTCTTCAGTAAGTGTGAATTTGGAGTTTGGAAATTTCTCACGAAATTTCACGTACGGGAGCTGACGGGACTCGCCGTTACGCAGTTTGCCTTCCTGGCAAACTTGGCTCCACGGCGTCTTTTGCGCTCGCTTCGACATCCTGTCTCGCGTCGCAATTGTTTACGCTCCCTATGGGTCGCTACAATTGCTATCCCGCAAAAGCTTCGAGTCAAGTTATAGAATAAAGGGGAAATTCCGGAGCTGACGGGACTCGAACCCGCGACATCCTGCGTGACAGGCAGGCACTCTAACCAGCTGAGCTACAGCTCCTTTTATGAAGAACATAATTTCTGAGTGAGCCTGGGGGTCAATTCGTTTATCTGAAAAAGGGATGAATTTTTAAGTCCCTTCCATAGGCTTTCCAATAGCGGAGTTTTTCCGACTTACGGCTTTATTAAATGCTTCACGAAAAAAGACCAAAGGATCTACTCGAAGAGAGAGTATTTACTCTTTCTAATTTTTTATCAGTCTCCAGAGTTTTACTACTTCCTTTTTTTATTCAATTCACCCGAAAACATATCGAGTCTCCTCGAAATAGCGAATATTTATTTTTAGCAATTGGGACCTGTATTCTCGCAGTACTCACAGATTTTCTAGACGGGTTTCTTGCCCGCCTACTCTCCCAAGAATCCGTCTTGGGAAAATATCTGGATCCGATCTGTGATAAGTTCGTTACGATCGGCGGACTTTCGGTCATCGTTCATTATTATCAGTTTCCTCTATGGATACTTATCATTTACATCCTGAGAGAAATTTTAGGAGTTTGGTTGGGTGGATTCCTATATTTAAAAAGAGGGATCCAAGGAAAACCGAATTGGTGGGGTAAGATTGGAGTGGGTCTTGTTGCGGCCGCAGTCTTATGGTATATGACCTTACCTCTCATCGGTCCCACATTACCAGAAAATCATTTCTTTCAACATCCGGAATATTCAGGTTACGTTTTGGTTTTGATCTTAAGTATTGGAGTCATAGCTTATTCCAAGAGATATTGGAATATAGTGTTCCATCCGGAAAGATTCATCCTGGATCCAGAAGATAAAAAACAGAAAAAAAAGTACGAACTGGTCTGATCCCTAGTCCAGTTTGAATTTCCTTGACACCGGAGCCTCCTCACCCATCCTGTCAATCGCGACCGCTCGGGTGGTGGAATTGGTAGACACGCAAGCTTGAGGTGCTTGTGCCGGTTCGGTGTAGGGGTTCGAGTCCCCTCTCGAGCATCGTCCTACCTGGCTCACATTCCTCCATTTCGAAAAACCAACCCTCGGTAAAATTATGACATCGGGTGCTCTCTCCGTTAAAGATTTCTTAGACAAAGCCAAACTTGTTTCTTACGGCTTTTTCGGATTATTGATCCTTTTTCTGATCTTGTTCTTCTCCGCTCCTTTTCTTTTAATTTCAAAAGCGGATCCCAAAAAATCGGACGCAATTATTTTAGAAGCCATAGAAACCGGTAAAAAAGATAAATTCAAACAAGCGGCTGCCTTATGGAAGAAGGGCTTGGCTCCTGTGATCCTGATCCTTCATTCTCCTCCCAACCAAGATTCCGATTTGGGGTTAGTAGGAGATCCTACTGCTTCTCTGCAAACTTATCTGGTTTCCTTGGGGGTAGAAGAGACAAAGATCTTAGTTTATACCGTAGACGCAGGTCCTCAGGAATTCCCTAAAACTCTGTTAAAGATCGCATTGGATCGTCAGTGGAAAACTTTTCTTTTGATAGGAAAAGAATACGATTCCGCAACCTTGTTAAAATTATATAGGAACGTGTTGGAACCGGCGGGAATTTATATCGCGGTCTCCAAAGTGAGTGAAGGGATCGGATCCTGGGATTGGTTTACAAAACCGAAAAGCCTGGAATCCATCCTAGGAAGACTCTCGAAACATTTATATCTGATACTATTAGGAAATTAGAATGTCCCAAGACTTAAAAGAAACAAACGAACTCATCCAACAAAGAATCGAGAAGATCAAGCACCTAAAGGAGAAGGGTGTAGATCCCTACCCGATCCGATTTTTTCCTGATTCGGATTCCGCGGCTTTGATCGATCTGTATTCTAAAACTCCTACAGGTCCGGAGAAAAAATTTCTCTTAGGTGGACGTCTTCATTCCAAACGTGTGATGGGAAAAGCGAGTTTCGCTCATTTAAAAGATAAATCCGGAGTCATCCAACTTTATGCAACCAGAGACGATCTGGGAGAAGAGAACTATACTCTTTTCAAAAGTTTGGACTTGGGGGATCTGATCGGGATAGAAGGTTATCTTTTCCAAACACAAAAGGGCGAGACCACTCTTCATTTAACTTCCGTTACCTTACTTGCAAAATGTGTTCGCCCTCTTCCCGTTGTTAAGGAGAAAGACGGAGTGATTTACGACGCATTCGCCGACGTCGAACAAAGATACAGAATGCGTTATGTGGACTTGGTAGTAAACGATCATGTAAGGGATACCTTTATAACTCGCAGTAGGATCGTATCCGAGATTCGTAATTTTCTAACTTCAGAAGGATTTCTGGAAGTGGAAACTCCGATGATGCAACCGATCGCGGGAGGTGCGGCAGCTAGACCGTTTGTCACCCACCACAATACTTTGGATATGCAATTATTCTTAAGGATCGCACCTGAATTATATCTAAAACGTCTGATCGTAGGCGGATTAGATAGAGTTTTCGAATTGAACCGAAACTTTAGGAACGAAGGAATTTCAACCAAACATAATCCTGAATTCACCATGCTCGAGGCGTATATGGCTTATGGGGATATGGGGAAAATGTTGGAATTGACCGAAAAACTCATCATTACTGTTGCCCAAAAGATCTGCGGAACTCTTAAAATTAAATACGGAAACGATCTAGTCGATCTTAGTCCGCCTTGGAGAAGAGTAAAATACGTGGATATTATCAAAGAATATTCAGGGATCGATTTCTCTCAGGTAAAAACTCTAGAAGAAGCAAAAGAAAAAGCAAGCTCGGTAAAAGTGGACGCAAGCAAATGTACTTCTATCTGGAGAGTTGCCGATGAAGTATTCTCCGAAAAAGCGGAAGCAAATCTGATCCAGCCTGTATTCGTGACGGATTATCCAAAAGAACTTTCTCCGTTGGCAAAATCGAATCCGTCCAATCCGGATTATGTGGAAAGATTCGAGCCTTATATCGTAGGAAGAGAGATCGGGAATGCATTCTCCGAGTTAAACGATCCATTCGATCAGAAGGAAAGATTCGAAGATCAGGTAAAACAAAGAGAAGCAGGAGACGACGAGGCATTCATGATGGACGAGGATTATATCCGAGCGCTTGAATATGGAATGCCGCCGACGGGAGGTCTCGGGATCGGAATAGATCGTTTGGTGATGTTACTCACGAATTCTCATTCTATCCGAGATACCATTTTATTCCCTCTTATGAGACCGGAATAAAATATCCTCCATCCCAAAGCCCGAATATAACTTTCTCAGGCTGAACGATCCCTATTCCTGCTTGGAGGATTATTCACCCAAGCTATTTTCGGGTGATAGATCTTAATGATTTGTGATCGTTAATTTCGCCTGTGTATCCAACTTTTCCTTTAGGTCCTTCAATAAGGATTTCAAACTTTCCGTATTGGAAGAACTTAAAGTATATGTGCTTGTATTCTCCCGAGAAGAGAAGCTGAATTGAATTTCTTTTGCAGAGAGCAATTTGTCGGCCACATCAGTAGGAAGAATGGACACTACACGAACCGTATCCCCGTAATCGGTAGAAGTTTTTCTGAGATTATGCCATGTTTGGTCCAACTTCACAGAGATCCCGATCGGAAAACTTTCCTCAAAAGAGCTCATATAATATTCCAAGAAGATCGGTTTCTCTCCCGTCTTATTCACCAAGATCCCTTTAAAATTCAAAGAACCGGGTTTTCCCACGCTGCAAAAAATTGCTCCCGGGCAGACGGGACCACTTCTGAAAAGAGTCTGCTCGACCACCGGTTCCGGAAGGACTTGGACCCGAGCGGAGCAGGAATTCAGAACAACGGCAAAAAATACGATGATGGAAGAAACTTGTAAAAAAGAGAAATTGCTACGGATCATTAAAAATTGGTCTCCGGGTGGGTTTCCATTCCATTCTTCTCACGATCCCCCAAAGGTGAAGTAAAAAATCCGTTTTCAGAGAAGCCAAGGATACGTTCTATGGCAATAGAACTATGATTTCCTACCCGAAAGAAAAGATAAACGTCCTCCTTTTAGAGAATGTTCACCAAGACGCATTCCAACTCTTTCAAAAAGACGGTTTTAATGTCCGCCTTCTCCCCCAAGCTCTGGGCGAAGACGAACTTTCGAAAGAAATCGAGAACATTCATGTTCTGGGGATCCGAAGTAAAACCAATCTAACCGCGCCAGTTTTAGCTAAGGCGAAACGACTTCTGACCGTGGGTTGTTTCTGTATCGGGACAAACCAAGTGGATTTGGCGGAAGCGGAGAAGAAAGGAATTCCAGTTTTCAACGCACCTTATTCTAATACCCGATCCGTTGCGGAGCTTGTAATTGCAGAAATCGTAATGTTAGCGAGAAGGGTTCCCGACCATATTCGAAATACTCACGCAGGTATCTGGAATAAAATTTCTAAGAACTGTTTTGAGGTCCGTGGAAAGACCCTGGGGATCGTAGGCTACGGTCATATCGGTAGCCAAGTCTCTGTGCTCGCAGAAGCAATGGGTCTAAAAGTGGTCTATTACGATACACAAACTGTTCTTCCTTTGGGAAATGCTACCCCTCTAAATTCTTATGAAGAACTCCTTTCCGTTTCCGATTTTGTTACCTTCCATGTTCCTGAACTTCCCGAAACGATGAATTTATATGCAGCGAAGGAAATCAAGGCAACAAAAAAAGGAGCTTATATCATCAATCTTTCCAGAGGAAAGGTTGTGGATCTGGAAGCTTTGGCTGAGGCGATCCAGTCAGGCCATATCGCTGGCGCCGGAGTGGATGTTTTTCCACAAGAGCCCGAATCCAATAGCGACCCATTCATCACTCCTTTACAAAATCTGCAAAATGTAATATTGACCCCTCATATCGGAGGTTCTACGGAAGAGGCTCAGAGGAATATTGGAACGGAAGTTGCTTCTAAACTTTTGAAGTTTGTAAACAATGGTTCCACTACTTTTGCGGTCAATTTCCCGAATCTTGAATTGAATCCGATCCCTCAGGGAATGTATAGAATTCTAAATGTTCACAAAAATCAACCTGGATTCTTGAAGGATATCAACAGTATGGTTTCGGAGATCGGAGCAAATATCAGTTCCCAACATTTAGGAACCAGTGCGGAAATCGGCTACCTCTCCATGGTAATCAATATGAGTGTTGGAGACGAGCTAAAAGAAAGAATAGAAAAACATCCAGGTTCTATCAAGACCAGAATTCTTTACTAAAGCTTTTGATCAGACTAAAAACTTCAGTTTATATTCTCTAGGAGAAATGATTTCGATTTTCTGAAACTGTTTTAATTTCAGAAGATCGGAATCTCCGCTTAAGATCCAATCCGCTTTTGAAAATACGTCAATACGAATAATATTCTCTTCATCCGGAGCAATAAATTTCCAATTCGCTTAATAAATTAGCAAGATAGAAGAATATTCAGGATACGGCTCTAAGATCTGCCATGTAGTAGCTTCGACAAAACAGAAGGATCCGAAGCCGGAATCCTCAAAAGATCCCACTCCCCCTCTGCTATATCTTGCAGCGCGTTCGCTATATTAGAAAGTGACGTAATATTTTAGTGCAATGCACGATTTTCTTTTTGTCCGGGGCCAAATATAGGATTACTGGTATAGAATTTGCTTTAAATAGTAAAATCGCCGCTCTGACCGATTTTTTCAGATCGTAAAAGGATCTTAATCGGAACGTAAGCGACTGAATCTATATTCTTTCAGAAACAGGGAGGAAAACCGCCATGAGATATAATAGAATCCCCTCCACACTTAATGTAGGCTTTCAGGTCTTGGAAAGTTCTAAGCTGAGAATTGCTGAAAACGTACTAGTAGGAATCGTGCATAGAACGGAAGTCCCCTTAGAGCCTGGGACCAACCTGGCTCTAAAAGTTGGAACGATTAGTATCTCCGGTTCCATCGATATCCCGATGAAAGTGATCAAATGCGACCGTGTTTCCGATGCGGAATACGATGTGTTCTTGAATTACACGGAAAAGGATTTTGATAAGATCAAGGAGATCGAGGAACTGATCCAGACCTTAGCTTAAGGCCTTATAAACAAACACCGGGTATCCCCGGTGTCGTTTTGATCATCTTGAAGGGATTCGTCACTTTGGTTAGGCGACGAACAGATCCGCTTTTTGGATCATGGTAAGAGAAATTTTACTTGGATTTGTTTTTTGTGGAAAATAGACGATCTCTTCGCCTACAAGTCTTCTGTTTTTATCCAATTCGATGATAGAACCGTCTTTTAAATGTAGAATAATGTCTATCCCTCTGTAATTTACGTATCTTTCCATCTGCTCTTTAAATTTGCTGCTTACCATGTTCGCCCCTAACTACAAAACGTTGGAGGAAAACTATTCCGGTATGATAAAAGTACAAGTTTTTTTTGAAAATACCCAGGAAATTTTTTTATGTCACGCGATTTTTCGTACTAAACATACGTGAGTGGATAATACGTTATCCGACACAGATTCGTACGCAAGGCCTGTTTACTTCAAATTTGTTACGTAGAATTCCTCGAGCATCGTCTCGAGAAGTTCGGGACGATCATGATGCATATTGTGGCCCGCATCTTCCATTTCAATATATTTTAAATTTCTAATATGCGAGAATACTTCCTTACTATCGTCCAAGGCAAGATGTGTCTTTTGTCCATAAACTACCAGAACATTACATGATATGGTTTCCCAGAGATGTCGAGTAAATTGGGGACTTAAAAAAACAGGAGGACCGTTTTTGTAAGAAGGATCGCTCTTCCACATATAACCTCCCTCTTCTGCGGGTCTCGTTAAAGTTTCCGTAATTTTTAAAAGTCTTTCTTTAGGAAGTCTCGGATAGATGGGTGCGAGTCGGGCTGCCGCATCTTCCACCGATCTGAAATTTTTTTGGCGTTTCCTATCTTTTCCAGCGAGGCTTAATTCCCAATTTTCCAGCCAGCCGAGGAATCTTCTTCTTTCTTTTTCCGGATCTTGGAGGGAACTAAATCCCTCCAGACACACAAGACTTTCGACTCTTTCCGGGTATAGACCGGCAATCCTTGATCCAAGGCCTCCTCCCATGGAATGGCCGAGTATATGGAATTTTTCAGGAAGAAATTTTTGGATGAACGTTTTTGTATCCACCAAAGGAAGCATAAAATGATAAAAACCTTCTCGTAACCATTCTGAATCCCCATGCCCCCTATAGTCGAAACGGTATAAGTCGAAATGTTTGGATAAATATTCTTCCTGAAACAAAAAGGTTTGAGAAGAATCCATAAATCCATGAAGAAGAAGTAATGCTCTCCCCTTTCCATTGTCTCTTTTTGTATAATGAAGTTTATATCCGCCGGATTCGAAAAATCCGCTTTCTTGGTTTTTGTTCTGAAGATCCGAAACTTCCATTAGGTCATGATGCCGGGAAAACGGAACTTGAAAACAATTCCTTTACGTTTTCCTGCATTTCCGGAAGAGAAAGTTCCTTAATTTGTTCGAGGTCCCAACTTTCTTCACTTTCAAATAAATTCAAAAGTGTTTCCAAGTAGGAGATTATACCGGCAATTTGTATTTCTCCGTTTAGGGAAAGTTCTCCCGCTTCGGAAAGTTTTATGAATTTCTCTTTGGATTTCTCGGCCTGCATTTTAGATCCGCGTATATTCGGTTTTACGAATATTTTGTTCAGAGAAATTGCAAGCTGGATCCATCCGTGCAGAAAAAGCCTTCTTCCTCCCGTTTCCTTTTTCCATTGGAATTCGAATACCTCATGTAATTCGAAATATCGTCCTTTTAAATAGAGCTTTCTTCCTTCTGTCCATGCGTATTCGAAACTGGAATCTGGGTCTCCTTGTTTCACTTTTTCTAATATGGAAAGTATTTCAGGATCGAATTCCATTTTCTCCCCATTCGGATCCTGGGATCTTCGGTAGTTGTTTTTTGAAGATGGGAAGAATATCCCGTACGTATTTTCTTTTTCGCATTCCGAGTAACACGGTTCCTTTTTCCAAAAGGGAAGCCAAATGGAATACCATGAGTGAAGACAAACTTTCCGGAGCATCTCCGTTTGGATGATATTTTGAAACCAAACTTTCGTATAGTCCGGAAAGGTTTTCAGAAGAGCGGATCTGTATTTGTTCTTCTAATAATGGAAGTGCGGTGTTTAAGACTCTTAAATATTCTTCCGCGGATTCTTTTCCTTTTTCTGAATATATTTCGTCAATGACTACTCGCAAGCTAGGGATCCAGGATTTTTGGAGAAGGACTTGGAATTGTTCTTCGGAGCGAACCTTCTCCCCATAGGTTTGCCAGAGCTTGGAAAGTGAATTCCGGTTCGGATTTGGAGAAAGTGATTCCAAAAGAGAGGATTCGAGTTCTAGGATTTGTAGTAACTTCGACAGGTCCGGAGCTTGGTTCTGGGGAGTATAAGAAAGTCGGACCATCCCTTTTCCTGCTCGGAAGGAGTTGAGAGGTCGGTTGATGAGCGGTAGAAGGTCGAAGTACCTACAGATTTCGAGTAGAGTCCGGCCTTCCGACCGATTACGAAGGAATCCGTCTTCGTACCAATTCCCAGGGAACTGGACCACTGCGAATCCGTTTTGTTTCCCAGCAACCTTCTCAGCAATTTGTAGGCACTTCGACAAAGACGTATGCGTATATTCCGATTCCGGCACAGGAAAGGTATTACTGGAAATTCCATAAAATTGGATTTTTCCTTCTTTTCTGGCCTTCTCTAAAAACCGAAAGGCCTCTTTGATCCTGCGATAGTATTCCGCATGCGCTTCTTCCTTGAGAACTTTGTTCTTTTCGGAGTGGCTTAGAAAATATTCCGGATTATGTAATAGGAATGCATCGATGGTGGAAACTCCCAGACGCTTTCTGGATCTTTCCAATTGGTCTTCTAAAAATTCCGGAGAGATACAATGATAGCAGCCGGGTTGGTAATAGGTGATTTCCGGAAAAGGATCCTTCTCCTTTTCTCTGGACTCCACAAGTTTCACATTCCTTCCTTGGATATACCCGGCTTTGGTGACTAAAAAAATTTCCTTTCGGTGCAGATGCCTTTTTTTGAAATTTTCATCCAGGACCTTACCGACTAAACTTTCTGCCTCTCCATCTCCGTAGTTGGCCGATATATCGATCACATTGACTCCGGAATGTAGGGCAAGCTGAAGAGCTTCCTTATGCTCCGGATCTTCCAGTCCAATCCGATATCCGCCGAACGCAATTCGGGAAAGTTTGAGTTCTCGGAAGAGAAAATAGCCAGTCCCTTCTCCCTTTTTTCCCGGGGAGAATTTTTCCTTTCGGCCCTCGTAAATGGGCTCCCTATATAAAGACTGAAATGGATCCTTCGAAATCATTTGCGTTTTTTTGAATTTTCGCGCCGCACTAAATGAGACCAAGTCTAAAAATTCCTCCGCGAATGTCCATTTTTTGTCTTTTGGTTTAAAAGTGCTTTTCGTCTAGACCTTATTTTTTATCCTACTTTGTAGAGGGATTCTAAATTCGATCTTTCGCTTTTTCGATCCCTTCCTCAAACAAATCGATGACTTCTTCCCATGATCCTCACAGGAGATTTTGAATGGATTTTCAAGCTGGATATCTAAGGTCGTCCATCGGTAGAAAAACTATCGTTGCGATTACCGGAATCATTCTCTTCGGCTTTGTATTTATACACATGCTGGGGAACCTCCAGATCTTCCAAGAACCGGATAAGATTAACACCTATGCTGAGTTCTTACAAAGTTTAGGCGGACTACTATGGCTTGCCCGCGGAATTCTTTTGGTAGCGTTCGTATTACACGTTTACTACGCCCTCAAACTGTCTTTGGAAAATAAGAAGGCAAGGCCTGTAGGTTATGTAAAAGAAAGTACGATCCAAGCAACCGTGTCTTCCCGTTATATGGCTTTGACAGGTTCCGTATTATTAGCTTTCGTAATATACCATTTGCTTCATTTTACCCTAGGTAAGATCCAGCCGGAAAACTTCGCTCTCCAAGAAACCATTGGTGACAAACAAAGACATGATGTTTACTCCATGGTGATCTTAGGATTTAAGAACATCTATGTTTCTATTTCCTATATCGTAGCGATGACTTTGCTTGCATTCCATCTTCGTCACGGAGTTACGAGTGTTTTCCAAACTCTCGGTTTGAACACTCCGTTCTGGGCGCCGAAGACGAACGCATTTGCGATCCTCTACGCTTTGACCATCTTCATCGGCAATACTTCCATGCCGGTTGCTATTCTTCTCAACTTCGTGAAAGTTCCAGGAGCGCAATAATATGAGTTTAGATTCCAAAATCCCATCGGGTCCCTTGGAAAAGAAATGGGACGATTATAAATCCCATATCAAATTAGTTAACCCGGCTAACAAAAGAAAATATACCGTTATCGTGATCGGGACAGGACTCGCAGGTGGTTCCGCTTCCGCTACTTTGGCTGAATTGGGATATAATGTGAAAACATTCTGCTTCCAAGACAGCCCGCGTAGGGCTCACTCCATCGCAGCTCAAGGTGGTATCAACGCAGCGAAGAACTACCAAAACGACGGTGACTCAGTGTATCGTTTGTTTTACGATACCATCAAAGGTGGGGACTTCAGAGCAAGAGAAGCAAACGTATATCGTTTAGCCCAAGTTTCTGCAAATATCATCGACCAATGTGTGGCTCAGGGTGTTCCGTTCGCCAGAGAATACGGCGGACATTTGGACAATAGATCCTTCGGTGGTGCGCAAGTTTCCCGTACTTTCTATGCGAAAGGACAAACCGGACAACAGCTTCTATTGGGAGCTTATTCCGCACTTTCCAGACAGATCGGTTTAGGAAATGTGAAGATGTATCCTAGAACGGAGATGTTGGACTTAGTTGTAATCGACGGTCATGCAAAAGGTGTGGTGATCCGAGATCTAGTCACTGGACAAGTGAGTGTTCATTCTGCAGATGCAGTGGTGCTTGCTTCCGGTGGATACGGTAACGTATTCTATCTCTCCACAAATGCGAAAGGTTCTAACGTTACTGCAACATTTAGAGCTTACAAGAAGGGAGCCTTTTTCGCGAACCCTTGTTACACTCAGATCCACCCTACTTGTATCCCGGTGTCCGGAGATCATCAGTCCAAACTGACTTTGATGTCCGAGTCTCTTCGAAACGACGGACGTATTTGGGTCCCTAAAAAACAAGGAGATACTCGTAACCCTGCGGATATCCCTGAGAGCGAAAGAGATTATTACTTAGAAAGAAAGTATCCAAGTTACGGAAACCTCTGTCCTCGTGACATCGCTTCCCGGTCTGCAAAAGAAGTTTGTGACGCGGGCTTCGGTGTTGGGCCAGGTGGACAAGGTGTATATCTGGACTTCTCCTCTGCGATCAAACGTCTAGGAGAGCATACAATCGCGGAAAGATACGGGAACTTATTCCAGATGTATGAACAGATTACCGGAGAAAACCCTTACAAAGTTCCGATGAGAATTTATCCGGCAGTTCACTATACAATGGGTGGACTCTGGGTGGATTATAATCTGATGAGCAATCTTCCTGGACTATTTGTGATCGGTGAGGCAAACTTCTCAGATCACGGAGCAAACAGACTCGGGGCTTCTGCACTAATGCAAGGACTGGCAGACGGTTATTTCGTTCTTCCTTACACCATTGGAAATTATTTGGCAGAAGTTGGGTTCGGAAAAACTCCTTCTACGGATCATGCCGAATTCAAAAAAGCAGAGACCGACGCTAATTCTCAAATCAACAAACTTCTCTCTATCAAAGGGAAAAGGACCGTTGATTCTTTCCATAAAGAACTCGGAAAGATCATGTGGAATAATTGCGGAATGGCAAGGGACGATAAGAGTTTAAAAGAAGCTCTTGTGAAAATCCCTCAGATCAGAGAAGAATTCTGGCAGAACGTAAACGTTCCAGGTTCCGGACTTGAGCTAAATCAATCTTTGGAAAAAGCCGGTAGAGTTGCCGACTTCTTGGAATTCGGAGAACTTCTCTGCTTGGACGCTCTCACAAGGGAAGAATCTTGTGGAGGACATTTCCGTACGGAACACCAGATGGACGACGGGGAGGCAAAACGTGACGACGAAAAATTCTGTCATGCCACCGCTTGGGAATGGAAAGGTGTAGGTGCAAAACCTACAGAGCACAGAGAAAAACTGGAATTCGAGAATATTAAACTCGCAACGAGGAGCTACAAATAATGGACCTCAAACTAAAAGTCTGGAGACAAAAAAACGCAAAAGAGAAAGGCAAAATCGTAAATTACGATGCAAAAGGGATCTCTCCCGATATGTCTTTTTTAGAAATGTTGGACGTAGTTAACGAGGATCTGATCGTAAAGGGAGATGACCCGATTGCGTTCGAGCATGATTGTAGAGAAGGTATTTGCGGTTCTTGTAATATTATGATCAACGGAGAGGCACACGGCCCTCTCCCTGGTGTGACCACTTGCCAACTTCATATGAGAAGTTTTAAAGATGGAGACACGATCTATTTAGAACCATGGAGAGCGAAAGCATTCCCGGTCGTAAAAGACCTAGTCGTAGATCGTAGCGGTTTTGACAGGATCATCCAAGCAGGGGGATTCGTCAGTGTCAATACGGGAGGAGCTCCCGACGCAAACGCATTGCCGATCCCAAAAAAGGATGCAGACGTTGCAATGGATGCAGCCACTTGTATCGGTTGTGGTGCTTGTGTTGCTTCTTGTAAAAATGCTTCCGCTATGCTTTTTGTTTCGGCAAAAATTTCTCACCTTGCACTACTGCCTCAGGGGCAAGTAGAGAAAAAAGAACGTGTAAAAAACATGGTAAACGCTATGGACAAAGAAGGTTTCGGAAATTGTACGAATCAGTATGAATGCGAGGCGGCTTGTCCGAAAGAAATCAAACGGGATTTTATCCGAGTTTTGAATAAAGAATATATTCTTTCTTAAGACTTCTGGTTACTACCAATTGAGAAAAAGGCCTTCGAAAGATGGCCTTTTTTCTTTTTGAAAGGAACTTCAGACTCGATATATAAGTTATGCTATGCGCCGAATCCCTTAGGGAGAAATCGAAGTTATTCCGCCTTGTAAGATACCTCCTTGATAAATATACAAAATCCTTCCTTCCAATTCTCTATTCTCCATCATAGATTCAATAATGCGAATAGACTTTGCAGCATAGATAGGCTCTAAATAAATTCCGAATCTTCTTTGGTATTCCTTAGATCTGTCCAACCAGAAATTCCCTTTTTTACCATAGGAGAAATCCGCTTTTCCTTTTTCTTTTGGATCGATGAGAGTTTCCAAAGGAAGATTTACATTCGAAAGTAGAAGTGAGGACAGACGTGATCGTATCCAAGGAAGAAACTTCTCCTTTTGTATACCTAGACAAATCCCGGTGACCGGGAGTTTTCCCCATAAAATAGCAGAGATCCACGTAAGCCCTGAACCTACGTCTAAAACGATCCGATCGTATCTTGTCGGATCTATTTCATTCCAAAGAGAAGCAAGTCCCTGCAGAGCCTCTGGTGTGAATAGATATTCCGGGATCAGGATTTGGCTGGAAGGGAGAGAATTTGTAGTATCTTCGACAATTCTCTCCCATTCCTTCCGTGTCGGATACAATTCCAGCTCCGAAAACCGTTTTACAATGATCGAAGCAGGAGAAATGAGCTTTGGATCCCTGGAATATCCCAGGATTTTTGTAGGCACTTCAACAAATCGAAAAAACAAACTCCCAGCAAGGACCGCATTTGAATGCAAATTCCCTTGTAAGATGACCTTTCGGATCTTCCCTGACCGGAATTCCGATTCTAAACTTTTATAAATTCCAAGTAGTTTACGGATCTTGGTCCCTTGAGAAAAGAAGATCCGATCTTCTCTTTTGATGAAAAGTTCTGAAGAATGTATTTTGAGAACGAAATCTTCTCCGGTTCTGCTGAAACGCAAAACGGAGTCTTTCAAAAATTAATCCCCTGTTTTTAAGACTGCTAGGAACGCTTCTTGAGGGATTTCCACATTTCCGATCTGTTTCATTCGTTTTTTCCCTTCCTTCTGTTTCTCTAAAAGTTTTTTCTTACGAGTGATATCTCCACCGTAACATTTAGCGGTTACGTTCTTACGAAGGGCGGAAATACTTTCTCTGGCGAGGATCTTCCCTCCGACTGCGGCTTGGATCGGGATCATAAATTGGTGACGAGGGATTATTTCTTTCAGTTTTTCGATAATCTCTCTACCGCGAGATTCCGCCTTGGAATTGTGAACGATCATAGAGAGAGCGTCCACAGATTCCCCGTTCACAAGGATATCCATTTTAACCAACTTGGAAGCCTTATAACCGCAAGGCTCGTAATCCAAAGAAGCGTAACCTCTGGTCAAAGACTTTAGTTTATCATAAAATTCGAAAATAAGTTCGGCGAGCGGGATCTCGTAGGTTAACTGGACCTTGTCTTGCGAAAGATATACGGTATCCAATTGTACCCCTCTTTTTTCGATCGCTAAGGTCATAATATTTCCCACATATTCGTTTGGAGTAATGATTGAGGCCTTAACATAAGGTTCTTCCGTAGATTCTATAAAAACGGGATCCGGGAATTTAGAAGGGTTATCAATATCGAAAACCTCTCCATTCTTCATTTTGATGGTATATTTTACGGAAGGAGCAGTAGTGATCAGATCGAGATTGAATTCTCTTTCTAATCTTTCCTGTACGATTTCCATGTGGAGAAGTCCCAGATACCCAACTCGAAATCCGAATCCCAATGCCGCGGAACTTTCTTTCTCATATACTAGCGCTGCATCATTCAGTTTCATCTTTTCGATCGCATCTACTAATTCTTCGAATTGTTCTCCTGCGATCGGAAATAGTCCTGCAAACACCATCGGTTTTGCATCTTTGTATCCTGGAACCGCTTCCGCACTCGGATTGGAGTATAAGGTAACGGTATCCCCCGTTCTTGCATCGGAAACTTTTTTGATACCTGCGATGATATATCCTACTTCTCCCGCAGTGAGAGAATCTGTAGGCGTTAAAGTAATTCCTTTGATCCCTACTTCATTGACTGTAAAATCCTTTTGGCTACTCATCAAAAGGATTCGGTCCCCTTTTTTTACACTTCCGTCGAATACTCTGATTTTGATCACAACGCCCATATATGGATCGAAGTATGAATCATAAATTAACGCTTTGAGAGGAGCCTTAGGATCTCCCTTCGGTGGAGGAATTTGTTTTGTGATCTCTTCCAAGACCGCCTGCACGTTCAGTCCCGTTTTCGCGGAAATCGCGACCGCATTCTCAGCATCCAAACCTAAACTGTCTTCGATCTGAAGTTTGGTCTTCTCCACATCAGCCGCGGGAAGATCCACCTTATTCATGACAGGTATGATTGCCAGGTCTTGCT
This sequence comes from Leptospira sp. B5-022, assembly GCF_000347035.1. GTDB lineage: Bacteria > Spirochaetota > Leptospiria > Leptospirales > Leptospiraceae > Leptospira_B > Leptospira_B cinconiae. The sequence goes on along the minus strand of NZ_ANIJ01000006.1, from coordinate 249,158 downwards.
CCATAGCAAGATACAAGTTTGCTAAGGTTTGGGCTTCTACTCCTTGGCTTGCATCCACTATGAGTAGAACTCCCTCGCATGCTTTTAAGGATCTGGAAACTTCGTAAGTAAAATCCACGTGGCCTGGAGTATCGATCAGGTTCATCGTATAAGTATGTCCGTCAGCAGCGGTATAATTAAAGGTGGCGTTGTTTGCCTTGATCGTGATCCCTCTCTCCCTCTCTATATCCATGGAGTCCAGGATCTGGTCTTTTTTGGTCCGATCATCAGTGATCCGGCCTATTTCCAAGAGTCTGTCCGCTAAGGTGGACTTACCGTGGTCAATATGGGCGATAATCGAAAAATTGCGGATGTATTGTTGGCGATCGGACATTGCTATAAACAAAGTCCAGCGAGAGGGACCCGGTGAAAAGTCTTTTACTTGGGGAAATTTGCCCCCAGCTTCAGTGAAGCCGGGGGCATTGTTGAAAAGGAAATTTAGTCTACACTTCCGTAGATATTATTGTCAGGCTGTAAATTCGAGCATTGCCCAAACAGAACTGCGATAGACGGTTGAAGTCCTAAGGCTCCGAACAATTTAATCTCGTCCACACAAGCATGCACATCTTCTTTAGCGTAATATTCGCTGGGCTTGATCCCTGCCAGGATCGGCGGAAGAAATATATTATTCAAATACGTAGAGCCGGAAAAATCTCCGCTCCCGATCGCATACAATTGAGCCGCAAGGGTTGCCGCCTCTTCTATTTTATCCTTTGCTTCACTTCCTTTATAACGATTCGTTAAACCGGTAGTGTTTAACGCTACACAATTTACTGCGATCATTAGGATAAATAATAGCGGTAATATTCCGATCCGCATTGGTAACCTCTTTAGGGAAAATGGACTTCGTTTTGATTTTTTAAAACGAAACCGTTTCTATTTCAAGTAGTTTTAGGTTTTTGGAAATCCTTTACCCGAAATTAATTTTCTATCCGAATCCCGTATTTTTCCAATTCTTCCGGATCACAGGAAAACTGGGCGATATCTATCTGTTTGTGATGATCAAAAAGAAAAGTTGTCATCTTTCCGAAAAATTTTCCTTCATATTTTTCTTCCACAAAACGTAACCAAGAAATGATATCTATCAATTCATGACAGATGAATTCGTAATTGTAACCGGACCTCGAGTCCTGAAACTTGTCCCGAATATTATAGATTTTATCTTCATCTAAAAGTAATACGTTTTCCAAGGTAAAAGGATAATCTTTCAATCCACCGGCAAGCCCGATCTGATAAAAACTTTCCGCATCCTTTTTGTTACGGAAGGCGGTGGTCCTTGCGTCCCCGAAATAAGAAAAATTCTCCGCAGTGAGTTCGGTCACAATCCTCGATTTTCCAACGGTAGTACCCGGATATTCTACTTGGTGATCGATCACGAGACCTTGCGACTCCTGGACCGAAGGCTCCAAAACGCAGTAACCCTTTTCCCAAACTAGAGCGAATGGAGAAGATACAGAGATCTTTTTTCTTTCCCCTAATTTCTTTAAATTTCCCTTCGAATGGACCATATAGACTCGATCGCAAAAATCGAAGGTGGGAAAACTGGATTCGGTCAAGGTAAAATCAGCATATATTCCGAATGCCAACATCCAAGCAAGAGGATGTTCTATCACCTTTACTTCTCCTAATTGTATATTATGATTTCCTTTAATACATTTCCTACTATCTAAATCGTATCTGATCCCATTCCAACTAAATCCGGATCTTCCATTTTGGATGGGACTCACTTTAATGATCGATTCTTTGTTCTCGAAGGTGGCTTTACCCTGGACTTGGAATTCCTTCTGGATGGTATAAGAATATTCCGGATCCACTTCCGTTTCCTGCGAAAATTCCTCAGGAAGAGAAAGGATTTCCGGATTTCGATCCGAGACTAAGTCCTTAATTTCAGAAATTTGGGTCAGGACCTTCATTCTTTTTTAGACTTTCCAAACACCTTCTACAAATAAATAACTGAAAGAGAGAGTTCCCAAATACACGAACATAGTCGGAATTGCCCAAAGCAATTTTGTCCTAAAAGGTTTATGCTCGGTATGAAAATATGCGAATGTGGCAAATATTCCCAAGACGAATTCAGGAAATAAAACATAGATCGCAGTATGTCCGATCATGGAAACATTCTGCGCATACCAGACCGGTATTAGTCTCATTAATTCTTCGGATAAGAAGAAGATCAAAAATGCGGTTCCTCCGGCTAACAGATATTTGCTGAGCGGATTTGCCTCAGGATATCTTTTTTCAAATCGAGTGGCCACATACACTATGATAAAAAGTGGAATGGTCCAAAGGCCGGCCATATATGCGGATACTGTTCCGATCTTATAAAATCCGTCCGGAGGGAACACCAAAACCCCAAGCACTTTGGATAAGAACCAATCAGGGATCACTTGTAGAATACTTACAGGTAAAACAAAAAGAAAAATATCCATCCAACGGTCATGTTCCCAAACCTGGGCAACGATTGGCAGAGAGATATTATAGACTAAAACCAGAAAAAACAATCTCCAACCGTTAGTCGCTGGAATTGGAAGTAATAGAACTATGATACATAGTATCGTGAAGGAGATATGAAAGAATAGTGAATGTTTTTCAGTGGTCTTCATCGACGGATTTGTATCTTTATAGCCGGTCCAGGCAATCTTTTTCCTGCTTTTCCCGCTTGATTTATTTCCGCGTAACAAAAGGATTTCAGGAAAAATCTATAAGAGATAGGTATTATAAGGAAATCACATGTCCAAAAGCTCCAAAATTTCGGCGATCCGTGCCCGCGAAATCATGGATTCCAGAGGAAATCCTACGGTTGAAGTAGATATAACACTGGAAGACGGCTCTTTCGGTAGAGCTGCAGTTCCCTCCGGAGCCTCCACAGGAGAATACGAAGCGGTAGAATTAAGAGACGGAGATAAATCCCGTTATTTAGGCAAAGGTGTCCTAAAAGCCGTAGAAAACGTAAACGTCAAGATCAAAGACATATTGATCGGCGAAGACGCTTTAGACCAAAACAGAATTGATTTCTTGATGCTGGATCGGGACGGGACCAAAAACAAATCAAAATTAGGTGCAAACGCGATACTCGGAACCTCTCTTGCGGTAGCAAAGGCGGCGGCATCCCATACTAGACTTCCGCTTTACAGATACGTCGGCGGGAATTTCGCAAATGAACTTCCCGTACCAATGATGAATATCATCAACGGTGGGGCCCATGCGGATAATAATGTGGACTTCCAAGAATTTATGATCCTACCTGTGGGAGTGAATAGCTTCCGCGAAGCATTAAGAGTGGGAGCAGAAGTTTTCCATAGCCTTAAGTCCGTTCTCAAATCCAAAAAACTGAATACTGCGGTAGGAGATGAGGGAGGATTTGCACCGGATCTTGCAAGCAACTTAGAAGGATTAGAAGTGATCCTCCAAGCCATTGAAAAAGCGGGTTATAAGCCGGAAAAAGACGTATTATTGGGTTTAGATGCCGCTTCTTCCGAGTTTTTCGACAAATCCAAGAAAAAATACGTTTTGGGCGGAGAAGGAAATAAAGAGTTCTCTAGCGCGGAATTAGTGGAATACTATTCAGATCTAGTCTCAAAGTATCCGATCATTACTATTGAAGACGGTCTGGATGAGAACGACTGGGAAGGTTGGAAACTTCTAAGCGAGAAATTGGGTAAGAAGATCCAACTGGTTGGAGACGATTTGTTCGTTACCAATATAGAAAAACTTTCCCAGGGAATTTCCCAAAAGGTGGGCAATTCCATCCTGATCAAGGTGAACCAAATCGGAAGTTTATCCGAAACTTTGGCGTCCATCGATATGGCGAAAAAAGCCAAATATACGAATGTGATCAGCCATAGATCCGGAGAAACGGAGGACGTAACTATTTCGCATATCGCGGTGGGTACGAACGCGGGCCAGATCAAAACTGGTTCCCTATCCAGGACCGATAGGATCGCTAAATATAACGAACTTTTGAGGATCGAAGAAGAATTAGGTTCTTCTGCGGTTTACAAAGGGAGAAATACATTCTATAATCTCTAAACTACTTATGGGAATTGGCTTGGCGAACAAACTGTTTTTACTTCTACTCTTTCTTTCCGGAATGTTTTACTTCACGGTATTGGGAGAGTCCGGTCTGGTCGTACGGTCTACCCTAGAAACCAGTCTTTCCAGCCTTCGTTTGGATGTGGAAAGACTGGAGTATGAGAATAGACAGTTAGAAGAAAGGCAAAAACTTCTCAGAGATGATAGATTAGCTTTGGAGAAAGAAGCTAGAAAGTATTATCTTCTCTCCGAAAACGCACAAATTATCAAATTTAGGGAGCCGGAGCCGAAAGCGGAGAATCGTCCGGTCCTCGCCTCCCGTCTAATTGCTTTAAGAGCGGACCGTGATATGCCGGTCCCTCCGATCCAGTTACTTCGCTTTTTTTACGTTTCCTTTGTTGCTTTCGTATTTATTGGAGTTTTCAGGAAATTACGGAGGAAGAAACTGGAAGAACGAACCGCTGCTTAAGGGAGCCATAATGTCCGAGACTGAAAAAATCACCGAAGTAATCGAAGAATTAGCCGGTAGCAAAATTTCCAAAAAGTTCATCGACCATAGAAAAATTTTCTTATGGGGAGCGGTTACCGATGAATCCGCAAAAGATATCGTAGGCAAACTACTCTATCTGGAAATGGCTGATCCGGGAAAGGAAATCACATTTTATATCAATAGTCCCGGAGGCGTTGTGACTTCCGGACTTACCATCTACGACACAATGAAAATGATCACTTCTCCGGTTCATACCGTTTGTATGGGACTGGCTGCTTCTATGGGATCCGTTCTTTTAGCTGCAGGCGTAAAAGGTAAAAGAGCCATTTGGCCTAACGGGAAAGTGATGATCCATCAGCCGAGTATCGGAGGACAGATCGTTGCTCCTGCATCCGATCTTAAGATCCAAGCAGAAGAGATCTTAAAAACCAGAGCAAGATTGAACCAAATTCTTGCAGACGCTTGCGGTCACCCTGTCGAAAAATTGGAAGAAGACACGGATAGAGATTATTATATGGACGCGGAAGAAGCGATCAAATACGGGATCGTAGATACTCTTGCGACCAAGATCGAATTCCCGAAACAAAATTAAGGTTTTTCTGTTGTCTGGTCCCTCTTCCTTAGAAGAAACCGTTCGCTCCTATCTGGAAACTATTCCGGAAGGAGCACAACATCTTTCCGAAAAAGAAATAGCTAATCTACTTTTGGAGTTCTCGGCTTTATTATTCGAGGATCCGGAAGATCCCTCCGAAAAAATTTTAGTCTCCGATCTAAGCGCATTCGAATTGGACGAATTTTTGAACTTTTATTTGGAAGATATGTTCCCTGAGGATGCAAAGATCAGAGAGAAGGGAAAAGTATTCCTTAAAAAATTTAAGAAATTCTTAGAGAAACGGTCCCTTTTAAAAAAAGAACAAGAAGAAGAGTGGAAAGAGTTCTTTAAGGAAAACGAGATCCGTTGATCCATGGAAGCCTCTCATTTTCGACCTAAAAGATTCGTCTCGGGCAAACACGCTCAAACTATTTACAGCACACTTTTTCCTCCTGAAAATCCTCTTAGGACCTCTTATTACTGCGAAGATATCCTTCTTACGGTAAGCGGAGAATCCGGGGATAAACTCTGGTTAGAACATAATCCTCCTGTTTCCTCGTATCGTAAGAGCTCCATTCCGTCTAACGGGAGTTATATACTCATGATCCATGGAATGGAAGGTGATTCGGAAAGTTCTTATTTAATATCTCTTGCTTCCTCCGCTCTGGAAAGAGGATACGGTGTGATCCGAATGAATCTCCGCAATTGTGGAAGAGGAAGAGGATTTTCCAGAAAATCATATTACGCGGGTCAGTCGGAAGATTTACAGGATGTTCTGGATTATATCTATGAATATTTGAGTCAAAAGATCTTCGTATCAGGATTTTCACTCTCCGCGAACTTGGTCCTAAAATTTTTCGGAGAATCCAGAAATCATAAATCACTCGCTTTTTCGGCGGTCTCCCCTCCCCTGGATCTGGCCAAAAATTGCGAATTTATCGATTCACTTTCCGGAAGATTTTACAGAAATCATTTTATCAGCAGTTTTAAAAAGAAGATCAAAGAAGGGATATTGGATCTGACTCCTTTGCAATTGGAAAATTCCAAAAAAATAAAAACGTTCTTTGATTTCGACGATATGATCACAGCTCCTTCTTTCGGGTATCCGAGTGCTATGGAATATTATAAAAAAAACTCCTGCATAGGATATATCCAATCCATCACTCATCATGGAATTCTTATCCATGCGGAAGATGATCCAGTGGTCCCTCTATTCGAATGGAATTCGATCGATTGGAACAGACTTCCGAACTTAAAAACCATTCTGACCAAACAAGGAGGCCATGTTGGATTTGTGACGGATTCCAAACCGGATCTTCCGGACGGTCGTTGGCTTACTAAAATTCTGCTGGATTATTTCGATTCCAAATTATAATCTGCTGCCTGAAAGCCGCTTAAACAAGTGAATTCCAAACAGAACTCTTCCAAACCCAAAAAACCTCTTCCTGCATCCTTCTTTATTGTGGTTTCTTACGAAAATGAAGAGGCTTATTATCGTTTAAAAGAAAAAGCGGAAGATTCATTTTCTCAAACCTTATACGAGTCCAAAGCTCTTCCAAAATGGACCCATCAGTTTGAAAATTTTTTGGATTCTCCTATCGGTAGATTTACTAGAATTCTTTCTTTGAAGCGTAGAATTTCCAGGGAAGAACTTCCAAGTCTCCAAAAGGAATGTATGAAATTCCAGACTTACTTACGCAAATCGGATGAGTCTATCAGGGTATTGCCTGGGTATCTGACTCCTTATAATTTGGTTTTAGCCTCATTGGAAGAGGATCTACATAGGATCTATCTGTTCCATGGTGTATTCGCAGAGATCATATATACCTACCAGGGACAAAAATGGATCCCGCAAACTTCCGCATCGGAATTTTTCAAACACCCTGAAGTTTTATACTTTTTTACTAATTTACGAGAATCTTATGTTAGCTCTTTGGAAAAACGTTAAACCAACTTATCTATTCTTATTTGCCTTTATGGCCTGCGAACCTTCCGTTCTTTCCGTGAACAATGTGGAACTTTGCGACTATTTCACGAGAGATGGAGTGTGCAGGGAACCTTCTCCCTTGAATAAAAAATATTCGGTGGATATTCCGAATGCCAAAAAGCCGAATACTTGGGAGGAGCTTGGCAACTATCTTTATTTCCATGCCAGAGAAACTCCAGGGTTCGTGCTTCGAATGAACCGCAGAATGAGTCCGGAAGAAAGAAAACAGATCCAAGAAACCTACTTTGCGATGTACGAATTTGCAGGCGTAAAAGGTAAGATGGAAGGTTTCGAGATCGGAGAAGATTGGATCGGTTCTTTTAATTATCTAGGTTCTATGGTGAAAGAAAAACAAAAAAAGGAAAATCGTTTAGGACAATATCCGTATGAGACTTCGATTTTTCCAACCGACTTAGAATTTACCTGGTCTGCAAAAGGGATCAAAGGCAGCACAAAAACCAGGATCGATTTTGTGTATCATGTCCTTCCTGCGGAAAAAACTCCTTAAATTGAACCCCCGCAGAAAAGAAAATTCGATTTCCTAATACATCTCGAAGATCTGCATCGGATTTAAAAAGATCTGATCTACGCTCAGATCCAGAGTAAAATACGAGAAAAGTCCTAATACAACCGCAGACACTACCGGGATCAGAAGATTATCATCTACGATCCCGTTCCAATACGTTCCACTATACAATTCGGTTACGGCGGCAGCGATTACTGCAGGCAGGATCAAAATTACATTCTGCCAAAATTCTCCGGAAGAAAATTGATAGATCCCGAATTCTCTGGAGCCCGACTGAATCACAGAGAGAAACCAAAGTCCTACGACGGCGGAAGATAAAATAAACGCTAAAATCCCTTCCTTAGATTTTCCGTTCGAAAATCTGTTCTTTCCGAAATGGGTCCCAACCCAAGCAGCCATCGGATCTCCAATGACTAAGAATAATAAAGAAAGGATCGCAATATCTGGAGGAAAAAAAAATACCACAAGCGTGATGGAAAGAAAATAAGGAAAGGTCCCGTTGATCCTGGATTTCTCCTCTTCCTTCAATAAAGGACCGGCTAACTTTACGAATACTGTCTGGACGACAGGAATATGGAACCGCGCCCATTCTAATAGGACCAAAAGCCCCAGACATAGAACGAGTAAAACGGTCAGAATGGCCCTGGTGGCATACATTAACGAAAATTGTCCGTGAAATACATCGAAATAATAAAAGGCGGGAATGATCAGTCCTAGTAAGTGCCAAGCCTTTCTAAAATAATTAAAGGAAGAAGTTTTTTCAGATTTCATTTTTTATTTCCGAGATTTCATCTTAGATCTTAGATTATCATCTTTTAGAGGCCATCTTTAATGCTGCCTCTTCGTCGTTTGCAATTAGGAAAAATCCGCTTAAGCCGGCCATCTTAAAAACATTGATCACCGCTTTGGAAATATTTACAAGAACCAGTTTGTTCTTAGTTGCGAAACTGGATTGACTAACTTCCTTTAAGGCCTGGACCCCGGTGGAGGATACCAAATGAACGTCTTCCATATCCATGATGACCGGTCCCTGACGTACCGCCAAGGATAGTACATCCTTAAATTTTTTCTCCGTAAAGGAGTTGATAGAACCCTGCAATTTCAGAACTTGAACGCCGTCTATCTTTTCCGTCTGGATGATAATCTCGTTCAGGATCATAACGGTTTGATTCGTCAGAATACTGGAATTTCATAATAGATACAAATGGTTTTTCTATTCTTCACCTCAGCTTATCTGTTTTTCAAAACCTATGGGTTTCCTTTTTCCGGTTCCTTGGTACTCTGTCTTACGATCGCATTTTCCCAGTTCCATTCTTCCAAAACCCTTAGACCCAATCTCAGTTTTTTACTTTTTCCCGCTTCACTATGTGTTCTTTCCTTTTGGGACGGCACCTCCGCGGAATTCATTTTGGATCTGGTGTCATTAAGCCTTGCCGGTATGATCTCTTCCGGAGGATTTTCTTTTTTAGGAAGCCGCTCTCCAGCTTTTAGAGAAACTTTAGGAATTCTAATATTGGCAGGATCCTGTATCCTTTCCTTTTCCAGAAGGGAACTTTCTCCTTTTTTGATCCCAGCACTTTCCTTATTTCTAATTTTCTCCGTTCCGAAACAAGTTCGTATTCTAATTTTAGGAATTTGTGTTTTGGTTTCCGGAGCTTGGATCTTATATGAGCCTCCTCATCCTAGTTTAGGACCGTCTCTATTCAAATCGGTACTCTTGTTTTTAGGAATGGTTTGGGTCCTCTGGAAGGGAAAGAAGGATTTTCTTAGCGGACTCTTATTTTCCACCTTCTTCCTTCTTATATGCCTATCCAAACCGGGAGAAGAGTTGATGATCCTTGCCTGCGGACTCTTTTTTTCCTACTTGCAAGAAGCAGCCTGGGGACTAGATTCAGGAACTGAAGTTTAAGGTTCCAGGTCTTATCCATGAAAATCAAAGTGGCTCATCTTTTACGAAAAACGGAAGAAATAGATCGGGACCTGACCGAACTAGGCAAGATCAAGGATAGAATTGCAGCAGACCGGGATTATTCCGAATCTCTAAAAGTATCGATTGGAGCGGAGATGGATAAACTCTCCTCTCAGAAACAAGAGATGCTTTCTTTGAAGACAAAAGAAACTCCTTCCGATTGGAATTCTTCCGGCCCACCTTCAGGCGCGAGGGCAGCCGAAGGACTTTACCAAGACAACGAAAAACGCCTAACTCGCGAAATATCCGTTGAAATCCAAGGTAAGAAGCAGCAACCTGCCCGAAAGACCATTCATAAATACTAGTCTTTTCGAGATCCGAAAAGAACAGGTTATATAAAACGACATGAACAAAAAAATAATCGCACTCACCTTCCTGGCTGCTTTACTCTTTCAGTGTAATTCGGACTCGGATGTATTAGCCTCATTCAAAGGAGGCACTGTAACCAGAAAAGAACTCAGGAACTTCTACCAACTCAATACAGGCGGACGCAAGCCGGAGCCGAATCATCCGACCAAAGAAGAACAAACACAACTTCTGGAAACTTTAGGTCTTTTCAAATTGATCTCTTTGTACAATACCGAAAAGAAACTTGTTACCGAAGACGAATTAGCTGTTTTTCTAAAATATTCCAAACCTCAGATGGCGGCTTCTTTTCTTCAAAGGAATTTAGCGGAGAAGTTGGAGCAAGTCGGTAAATTAAAATTCGCTTTCGTACGTGTGATCGCAGTTTTTTCCTTCGATCCTAAAGACGAGGAAGTTACCAGACAGAGAGCCCAAAGTATTTTCGAAGGAATTCAAAAACTTTCCTCTAAAAAAGAAATTATCCAATATGTTGTGGATCATACGGACCAACCTGCTTACAAAGCGGTAGGCGGATTACTGGAGCCGCAATGTTTAAATTGTGGAAATGATCCGAACCTTCCCTATTACCAAGAAGCCGCAGCAAACGAAGGAAAATGGATCTTAAAAGAGATCGATGACCAAATTCAACCTGGCGCGGACCCTAAGGCTCCTAGAAAGAAAAAATTCCTGATCTTAAGAGTAGAAAGGGTGGAAACCATCTACGCTTCCAGAGTTGGAAAGTTTTTCGCAAAAGAATTCGGTAAATTGAAAGTTCTCGCTAAAAAATATATCGAGACGCCCGATGTTTCCGAACAGATCAAAGCGGAAGTAAAACGTAATTATTTGGATCTGAAGGTGGATGATATCGCTCCACGTTATGAGGACTTCATGAAAAAAAGATTCTTGTTCAGCGCAGTCAGCGAACAAGAGGAACAATTAGTGAAAAATGCAGGTTTCGAAAAGGTAACGATTACCCAAGACAATCTGAATACTTTCAATCATGACTCCGTTCTATTAACCAATACTAAAACCGGAGAAACCGTTAAATTTAAAGACGTTTTGAACGAGTTGGAACAATTGGCCAAACAAAGCGGACTGGATTCTTCCAAATTAGACGATAAGGCGAATGTGCTCCAATTTTTTAGACAACAATATGTTTGGTTTAAGATAGCGGACCACTCTACCGAATTGAAAGAAGCTTTGGAATCCAAGGATTTCCAAGATATGTTCAATGTAATGAAATTATACATTGTGCAACCATTGGTATTTAAAAGAGAACTTCCAAGCGATGTAACCGTTTCGGAAGCGGAGATGAGAGAACAATATGAGGCTGCCAAAATGTTCTCTTACGCTAAATCAAATCCTAACAATCCTCAAGACAGGATCCCTATGCCTTACGGAGAAGTTAGAGAGAGAATTAAAGAGGATTTGATCCGGGCTAAAAAGCAAAACTTCGTAAGAGAGCTAACCCAAAAGCTTAAAACGGATTATCAATTCATTCTGGATTCCAGTAGATTGAAAGAAGGTAAGATCTGATCGTATATTCTTCGCTTACGATAGCTTAGAAATCCCTTATATCAGTAGTCCGAAAAGGTTATATACCTTTATACTTCGGACTACTGACCGTGTTCTACAATCAGTGAAAGTGTAGCGGCCTTTTTTTATCGAATAAGAATTCAAATGCTTGATTCTTATTCTTTTCTCTTTTAGTATAAGCCGACTTTGGAAAAAATTTCTATACTTAAGTGCTTGTTTGACCCAATGGAAATTTATTCTCGAGACAAAGTAAGGTCGTTTTAAAACGGTTAAAAAGGGGAAAAGAATGAACAACCACATCTATATGCTCCGTAAAAAACGGGGAATCAAGCAATATGATATGGCAAGGGCTCTGGGTGTATCCCCTAGCTACCTTTCCAAAATTGAAACCGGAAGCCAAGCTCCTACTGAAAAATTCAGACAAGCTTGCGCTAAATATTTGAAAACGACATTAGATAAGCTGTTTAACGACAGTCCGGTAGAAGAGGTTTATCCTGAATTCAGCCAAGGACTTACCAATAAACTCTGGGCAAAACGCAGAGAATTGGGTATCAAACAATACGATATGGCTAAAAAATTAAAGGTCTCGACTCCTTTCCTTTCCAAAGTGGAGTTAGGACTATTAGAGCCGCCTGAAGATTTCAAGAGCATGGCATCTAAAGTTTTAAAAATGAAAAAAGAGGAATTATTTCTACATAAAGTAGAATTCTAAATCGAATACGGGAGGTTATAACTCCCGTAAAGCAATACTGCACATTCTTTTCCCTTACTATGTGCCGTTGTTGAAACCCCAGGTTGTAACAAACCCGGGGTTTTTTATTTTCTTCTTACTTAACAAGCACAGTCCCGCCGGAATAATCCAGAACGATACTTTGTCCTTCTTTGAATTCGCCTTTCAGGATAAAACTACTGAGAGCGTTCCCGATCTCTCTTTGGATCAGTCTTTTCAAAGGTCTTGCTCCGTATTCAGGATCGAAACCCGCTTGTACAACGTGTTTCTTTAATGCAGGAGTGAAACTTACCTTTAATCCGTTTTCCTCTGCCTTTTTAGCCATGATCTGCAATTGTAATTCTGCGATCTTAGCGATCATTGCCTCGTCCACGGATTTGAATAGGATCACTTCGTCCAAGCGGTTTAAGAACTCAGGTTTAAAATGTTTTTTCAACCTTTGCTCCACCATTCTTTCTTTTTCTTCTTGTGAATACTCCGTCGAACCTAAAACATCCGAACCTAGGTTAGAAGTAAGAATGATAACTGTGTTCTTAAAGTCCACATTTCTTCCCTTGGAATCGGTCAACCTACCCTCGTCCAGTATCTGTAAGAAAATATTGAACACTTCCGGATGAGCCTTTTCCACCTCGTCGAACAAGATCACGGAATAAGGTCTACGTCTTACAGCTTCAGTCAATTGCCCGCCTTCATCATGTCCTATATAACCCGGAGGAGCTCCTATTAATCTGGAAACTGAATGAGCCTCCATATACTCGCTCATATCGATTCGAAGCATTGCATTCACATCATCGAAAAGGAATTCGGACAATGCCTTAGCAGTTTCCGTTTTACCCACACCGGTCGGTCCTAAGAATAAGAATGTACCGATCGGACGATTCGGATCCGCTATCCCTGCTCTGGATCTACGGATCGCTTCCGATAATAATTCCAAAGCATGGTCCTGACCGATCACCTTGATCTTTAAAGAATCTTCCATTTTGAGAAGTTTTGCCTTCTCCCCTTGGAGCATTTTAGAGACGGGAATTCCGGTCCAACGAGAAACTATGTTCGCGATATCTTCCTCATCCACTTCTTCTTTTAGAAGTCTTCCCGATCCGGAAATTTTTTTGAGTTCCGCGTTCGCTTTCTCCATTTCTTTGGAAAGTTCGATTAGTTTTCCGTAACGAATTTCTGCGACTCTATTGATCTCTCCCCTACGCTCTGCTTCCGCCTCCAAAACCTTATATTTATCCGTTTCTTCCTTGATTTCCTTAATTTTAGCAATTTTGGATTTTTCCAGATCCCAACGAGCTTTTAGATTTCGGAAAAGTTCTTCCTGTTCCGAAAGTTCTTTCGCGATATTCTCCACTCTTTGTTTGGAAGCCGGATCCGTTTCTCTTTTTAAGGCTTCTTTTTCGATCTTTAAGGACTGGATCTTCTTACTCAGCTTGTCCAATTCTTCCGGCATAGAGTCCATTTCTATCCTCATCTTGGAGCTTGCCTCGTCGATCAGGTCTACTGCCTTATCCGGAAGAAAACGATCCGCTATATAACGATTCGATAAACTAGCTGCAGCCACGATCGCGGAATCCAAAATTTTAATTCCATGATGAAGTTCGTATCTGTCTTTTAATCCCCTAAGAATGGTAACTGTTTCCTCCACAGTCGGTTCCTTAACGTAAACGGGTTGGAACCTTCTCTCTAAGGCGGCATCCTTTTCGATATACTTTTGGTATTCCTTTAAGGTTGTAGCTCCAATACAGCGAAGTTCCCCTCTGGCAAGCATAGGTTTCAGCATATTAGAAGCATCCATTGCTCCTTCTTGCGCTCCTGCTCCCACGAGTGTATGGATCTCGTCTATGAATAGGATGATATTCCCTTCGCTATGTTTTACTTCGTCGAGTGTCGCTTTTAGTCTTTCCTCGAATTCTCCCCGATACTTTGCACCGGCAATCATCGCACCTAGATCCAAGGCATAGATTGTCTTGGTCTTAATTCCTTCCGGAACTTCTCCTTGGATGATCTTACCGGCTAGACCTTCTACGATCGCGGTCTTACCTACTCCCGGCTCCCCGATGAGCACAGGATTGTTCTTGGTCCTGCGGGTCAAAACTTGGATGGTCCTTCTGATCTCCTCATCCCTTCCGATGACCGGGTCCAGCTTGCCTAGTTTTGCAAGCTCGTTTAGATTTTTTGCATATTTCTTTAAGGCGTCCGCCTTGTTTTCCGGAGTATCATCCATGATGGGTTGTCCTTTTCTAAGTTCTAATACGACTTTTAATAATTTAGGATAATCGAGTCCTAATCGATTGAATTCCTGGCGAAGGGAAGAAGTCCCGTTCTTCAGAAATGCCAAGAGAACATGATCTGTGGAAAGATATTCATCCTTCAATTCGATCCTGATCTTGTCGGAAGATTGTAAAAGAGAGATTGCGGCTCGCGAAAATCCCTTTTCGGAATGACCTTCTACTCTAGGAAGCCTAGTGATCGCTTCTTCCGTTTTATCTAGGAACGCAGGTAAATTCAAACCCAGCTTGGAAAACAAAGGAGGAGCAAACCCATCTCCTTGTCCTAGGATTTGAGCGATGATATGTTCCTCTTGTATCTCGGGGTTCTTATCATAGGAGCTTTGTGCACCTGAAAGAGCCTCATTCAATTTTAATGTAATCTTATCTAGTTTCATTTTTTTACCGGATCTATTATGGATTCGACTTATACCTTAGACTGGCTTTAAAGATTTTTTTCACTAATTTCTGCCAGAAAGTCAGAGACAATTCTCAATTGCTTATGTCTCTTTTTTTTCCGTTTCTCAAACTGAATTCGTTTTGACAAGGGGATATGTTCCGCTGGGATTATAGTCCATTCCCTTTTCGGACAGGTGGTAAGTCCGAAAATCCCTAAAAGCCGGAACAACCCTAGATGACTAAAGAACCGCCCAAGGAAAGTTGGAAATCCCGTACTGGACTCATATTAACCGTTGCCTCGGGAGCGATCGGACTCGGAAATTTCCTCCGCTTTCCGGGACAAGCAGTACAGAATGGAGGAGGAGCTTTCCTTCTCCCCTACATCATTAGTTTTATCCTGGTCGGGATCCCGGTTTGTATCACCGAATGGGTGATGGGAAGAATGGGAGGAGAACATGGTCATAGTTTTCCGAATCTGTTCCGAGCCTATCTTTCTGGTGTACCTCTTAGACTGCTCGGAGCAATCGGTGTTACCATTCCTTTGCTCATTTATGTATATTATGTTTTTGTGGAAGCCTGGTGTTTAGCTTACGCATTCGATTTTATTACAGGAAATATCAGCTTGAACCCAGGGAACGGGGACCTGAATTCCCTCATCCAGAATTCTTCCGATCATTTTCATACCCTAGTAGGCGCTAAAGAAAATGGGATGGCCATAGAAGGTAAAATTTTTTACGCCACACTTGCCTGTTTTTTAATGAATTTCATCTTAGTGTATAGAGGGATCGCGAAAGGGATCGAAATATTCGCTAAGATCGCGGTCCCTTCCATGCTCATCTGTTCCGTGATCGTACTTGTTCGAGTATTAACTTTGGATAATATAGAGTTAGGGCTTGCCAAGATGTGGAATCCGAATTGGTCCGCTTTAGGAGAGGCTAAGGTTTGGATCTCCGCTGCGGGTCAGATCTTTTTTACTTTGTCTGCAGGTTTCGGGATCGCTTTGGTATTTTCCAGTTATCTTAAAAAAGAGAACGATGTGATCTTATCTTCCGTTTCCGCAGCTTCCCTAAACGAGTTTATAGAAGTCGGATTCGGCGGAATGATCACGATTCCTGTGGCATTTTTATTTTTAGGAGTATCGGCGACTTCCTTCGGAACGTTTGGGATGGGATTTATCGCACTTCCATCCGTATTTGCATTAATGCCGGGAGGTTCCTTTTTCGGAGCGATCTGGTACTTTGTTTTATTCTTAGCGGCGCTCACTTCTTCCGTTACGATGTTGCAACCAGTGATCGTGTTTTTGGAAGAAGCTTTTCATATTAGAAGAAGGATTTCTAGTTTTATTCTTTTTCTTTTCACATTCGGGCTTTCCTTTCCTATCTTGTATTTTAACAAAAACTTCAATGCGCTGGACCAAGCGGATTTCTGGGTCGGAACGGTTCTCATCTATATTTTAGCTACCTTACAGATCTTAATTTTCGGCTGGGTAATAGGGGCCAAAAAAGGTTTGGAAGAAGGTCATAAAGGTGCACACGCTCACCTACCTAAATTTTTCTGGTGGGTCATCCAATATATCACTCCGGCATTCTTACTTGTCGTATTCGGAATGTTCCTCTACCAAAATCTTGGATCTTATTTTAATAAAATGGATGTGGATTGGATGATCGCAAATGCCTCGGCTGGAACAAGCGCGGAAGAAGCGAAATTCCAGGCATTGATCTCCCGTTATGTATTTCTATCAATCCTCGCAGTATTCGGGCTCATTTACGTTTTAGTACATTTCAGCCTAAAAGGTAAGGAAGAATCCAAGGATAGATCCACGAACAAAATGCTACCAATCTTTTTGGGAAGTTTTATACTGATCCTGGCATTCTTTATGAACTTCTTTCCGTATAAAGAAACTTCCTCGATAGCGGCTGCATTCGGTTCCGTTTCTCCCGAATTAACTTTCGATGGAGCGGTGATCATGTGGGTTTCTTTGGGATTAGTGTCCCTTCTATCCTTATATTGTGTGATCAAACTTTTCCGGACCAGGGAAGCGTAAGTACCTTTGAGTAAAGTCGAAGAACAATTCAAAAAACTTTCCAAACTTTGGCCTGATTTCGAATCTAGATCGGGCCAGATCCAAATGGCAAATAGTGTGGAACAAGCGTTTGCCGGTTCGGAACATTTGATCGTGGAAGCGGGAACAGGTGTGGGAAAATCCTTAGCATATTTGATCCCTGCGGCAATGAACGCGATAGAAAGAGAAGAGATCGTAGTCATCTCTACGGAAACAAAAGCTCTACAAGACCAGCTCATTCGAAAAGACATCCCTCTTGTTTCCCAAATTTTGGGACAGGAAGTAAAAGCAGAGATCGCAATGGGAGCTTCCAATTACGTCTGCAAAAGAAAATTAGGAAATGTTCTCACACAAGGGACCTTTGGTCCCGAGATGATGGAACATCTGAATTCATTTAAGGATTGGGTAAACCAATCCGAATCGGGAAGAAGGCAAGAATACGATGGATATGCGTCCCCTGATTTTTGGTCCAAGGTAACCAGAGAGGCGGACTCTTGCTTAGGAAGAAGTTGCCCGAATTTTTCTCATTCATTTTATTTTTTAGAAAGGGCCAAATGGCAGAAGTCCAATCTTCTAATCGTAAATCATTCCCTACTCGCGGCGCATATAGCGTCGGATTTTAATATACTTCCGGACTTTAAAAAGATCGTAATCGATGAGGCTCATAATTTTCCGGAAGTTTTAGGAAATGCGTTCAGAATAGAATTATCATCTTTGGAGATCCAAAAACTTTTACAAGGTGTTTGGAATTCCCAGAAAAAATCGGGACTCGGAGCAAGGCTTAATTCTCCTAAGATCAATGATCTAGCCAATCTTGCGGGAGAAAAACTTTTCCTTTGTTTCAATAAGGTAGTAGGAGAACTTCCGCTCAACTTTTACGGTTCCCAACGGATCCGCAGACCGTTAAAAATGGACGGAGGAGAATTAGAAGCAGCATTAGATTCTTTGCAAGAAGCGCTTCTTATAGAATTAAAAAAATATTCTAAAGAAAGCGACGAGTTGGAAGAGAAAGAGATCGCAATGGAAATAGAAATGTCTTCCGGAAGGATCGGTCAGATCGCAGAAGGTTTACATCTTTTCCGCACAATGGACGAAGGAGAAAGAGTTTATTGGGCGGATCCCCCGAATACGAAAACGAAAGAGATGTTCCCGAAACTTCTGACCCAACCTTTAAAATCGGAAACAATATTGCGGGAAGTGTTGGAGCCAAGAACGGAAAGTATAATTTTCACTTCTGCAACACTTTCCACAAATAAGGGCGACCTTGGCTATTTTGCGGATCGGATCGGAAGATTACCTTCTCGTTCTAAATTGGTGGCTTCTCCTTTTCCGTATGAAAAGAATGCATTGCTCTTTTTGCCGAAAGATATCAAGGATGCAACCGAATCTCCGGAAAGAAATGCGGCGGACCTTTCTCGTTATATTTTAAAATTGATCGAGCTTACTAAAGGTGGAGCATTCGTTCTATTTACCTCGAACAAATCCTTAAACGAAATTATAGAAACGATCCGCCCTCTTACGGATCTTCCGGTGATCTCTCAATTGGAAATGGGCCCCGAAGCGGCTAAGAATCGGTTTTTAGCGGAAAAGGACGCGGTACTTTTTGGAGTAGCTTCCTTCTGGCAGGGAGTGGATATTAGAGGTGATAAACTTAGATCCGTGATCCTCACAAAACTTCCTTTCCAACCTCCGAACGATCCGGTGCTGGAAGCAAAAAGTGAGAAGTTAAAGGAAAAAGGTGGAAATCCATTCAAGGATCTACAACTTCCTTATGCAACTACGGTACTAAAACAAGGTTTTGGAAGGTTGATCCGTTCCGAAAGGGATACCGGCATTGTGAGTCTATTAGATTCTAGGATTTGGACCAAATCATACGGCAAGGATCTGATCGATTCACTTCCCCCTGCAAAACGGATCTCCGAATGGAACCAACTAAAATTAGAATATTCTAAACTTCCCAATTATTCTTCCGGAGAAGCGGTATGAAATGTAAGACGCTTGTATTCTTTTTGATCTCAGGTCTTTCCCTTTATTCCTGGGAATCCAAAGACAAAACGGAAACGATCGTAAATTGGAGAACGGGTGAGATCCGTAAAACTGTGGAAGTTAAACTTCCGAAAATCTCGTTTCATCCCGACGATCCCGATTATAATAAGATCGGAACCGCAAAAAATATCACGGAAGCTCGAAACATCGCCAAAGAGACAGCAAAGGAAGAAATTAAAAAATACTTATATAGAAGTATGGAAAATCTTAAGTTGGATTCCAATCTTCTCTTGCGTGAAAAGATCGAACAAGACGAGTCCTTTCGCGAAATTTTCCAAGAGATCTACGAGAAGGAGCCGATCGAGATCCATAATCAATTCAAAGGAAATCAGCTAATCGCGACCGGCATTCTTTCTTTAAAAGGGAAAAAAGGGATCCTTTCCCATATTACTCTCCCTTATTCTTCCGAAAATTTTCCGGAAGCTCATCCGATCCATAATCCAGCGGACCCTTATACAGGGCTCATAGTAGATGCAAGACATTTGGAAGTTGTGCCAGCTTTGTTCTCGGAGATCAGGGACGAGGATGGGATCGGGATCTATTCTCCCTTATTCGTCAAAAAAAGTTCCATAGTGAATTACGGTTATATTCGTTACTTTTCTAGAGTTCAGGATGCAATGAAGGAAGAGGTAGCAGGATCAAAGCCGCTTTTGACTACCGCCTTGGGTGTTTTTGGAAAATTAGGAGCGGATCTTGTGATCTCGAACGAAGATGCGGAAAAGATCCTAGCCTCCCCCAAATCCAGGGAGGCACTTTTGAAAGGAAAAGTTATCGTGATCCTAAGGAAACAAGAGAAGTAAATACCTCTTCCGCCTTTTTATACGACTCCGAGAATAAATACGCATATCCCAAATCCAAAAGTTCCGTCCTAGAGAGTTCTTTTTTTCTGGCTTCATATTTCGGAATATTTTTGATCCTGTCGGAATATTCGGTCACTTTCTCTTCGTAAGAAGGGATCTCGCCTGCACCAGGAAGTTTTTCCAGGATATTACACGCTTCTTCGAATTTTCCTATATGAACAAAACATAATCCTAAAGATGCCAGAACATCTCTGTCTTCTTTTAAATTTTCAGAATTTTCTCTAAATACTTTTAATGCTTCTTCGAATTTTCTTAAATGATAGAGGGAAAAAAATTCGAGTCTGGCAAAATATCCATCGGACCAAAGTGCCTTATATCTTTGGATGAGATCCGCGCAGGCTTTGTGGGCTCCCACTTCTTCGCATGCCTTGATCCCTGTGGTTAGAATAGAATAGGATACAGGGCTGGAGGATGCCTTGAAGTATTCGTGGAATAATAACGCAGCCTCTTTTGAATTTCCTTTAGCTCTATGCAAATATGCACCGAGTAAAGGTGTGAGGACCGTTTTTCCTTCTAAAGGAAAATTATTGGCAGTATTTGTTTCCGTTTCGAATTCACAAACCGCTCTTAAATGATTTAAGAACACGTTCTTCGCATTCTTCTCCGCTAGTTTGGTTACTTCCTCGTAAGCTCCTGTTTCAAAGAGTTCCCAAGCGGACTCTTCCAAAGAAAGCTGTGTGGAAAGGGCGGAACTTTTAGCCATACGATACCTCTATTTTTGGTATCGGCCAATCGCACTTTTTCCTGCGATTTTTTTTAGCCCAAAGATGTTTCGCATGGAGACACAGAGTTCACGGAGTTAAAAAAGTAAGCTCTTTGTTCTTTGTAAGCTCTATGCGAAATTAGTCCTTAAGGATACAACCTTTCCATCATTCGAGGGAAAGGGATACATTCCCGGACATGCTGTAGTCCGCAGATCCAAGCGATCAATCTTTCCGTCCCGAGCCCGAAACCTGAATGGGGAACGGAGCCGTATTTTCTCAATTCCAAGTACCATTCATAAGATTCCACAGGAAGGTTTTCTTCTTCTAACCTTTTAGTGATATTTTCGTAACTTTCTTCTCTTTCCGAACCGCCGATGATCTCCCCTACTCCGTCTGGAGCGATCAGATCCGCGTTAAGCACCGTTCTTGGATCCTCCGGGTTGACTTTCATATAGAACGCTTTCGCTTCTCTAGGATATTTTTGGATAAAAACGGGGCCGCCGAATTTTTGGCAAAGCATCTGTTCTCTTTCGGAATTGATATCGTCCCCCCAAACTATATCTTCTTTCTGGGATTGTAGGTATTCCAAGGCTTCCGTGTAATCTATCAATGCGAAAGGTTTGGAAATATAATCTAGTAAAGAAGAAGGATCCCTTTCCAAAACTTTCAGTTCCGGACCACAGGCGGCTACAGTTTCTCGGATCACTGTTTTTACAAAATTTTCCTGTAATTTTAAGTTTTCTGCATGTGTTAAAAATGCGGTTTCAGCTTCCACCATCCAGAATTCCGTCAAATGTCGTCTGGTCTTACTCTTCTCCGCTCGGAATGTAGGTCCGTAACAGTACACTTTGTTATGGGCGAATATGGCAGTTTCCAAGTATAATTGTCCCGTTTGAGCGAGATAGGCATTTCCAAGATCGAAGTATTCGGTGGAGAATAACGTACCGGCCGATTCTCCGATCGAACCTGTTAATATGGGAGTATCGATTAAGGTAAATTGATTATCATGAAAATACTTCCGGATCTGGTAAGAAAGTTCGCTTCTTACTTTTATAATGGCAAGCTGCTTACTGGAACGTAACCATAGATGTCTTTGGGAAAGTAGGAAGTCGATCCCATGTTCTTTGGGTGTAATCGGATAATTTTCCGATTCCCCCACCTTCTTGAAGGAAGAAAGTACAAGTTCGTACCCGATGGGAGACTTTTCATTCTCCACTAATTTGCCGACTACCTCGACGGAAGTTTCCTGCTTTAGGTGTTTGATCTCGGAGAACAGATCTTCTCCCAAAATCTCTTTTTCTGCGAGTACTTGCAGTATCTTTCCGGAATTTCTCAGACTTAAAAATTGTCTGGCGTTAGATCCTCTCAAACCGTGGACCCAACCTTGGATCCGTACGGTTTGATTTACATGTTCCGGCAAACGATTTAGATCAATGGTGGAAACTTCGGACATGATCCTATTTTAAGCATTCTACCCGACTGAAAAGGATTATTTTCGGATGACATCGGGACCGGAAGCTAAATCCTGAACCCATGACCGCGATTTTACTGGATGGCAAAAAACTTTCCCAAAAAATAAAAGATTCAATCGCCGAAGAGATCAAAACTCTCACGGCTTCCGGAAAAAAGCCCCCGAAACTCGCAACGATCCTGGTCGGGAATGATCCGGCTTCTGAAACGTATGTGAATATGAAAGTCAAGTCCTGCCATGCGGTAGGGATGATCTCCGAAAAGATCGAACTTCCGGAAACTACTACAACCGAGGAATTACTTGCTGTCATAGATAGATTGAACGCGGATCCCAACACTCACGGAATTCTTTTACAACACCCTTCTCCGCCTCAGATAGATGAAAGAGCAGCATTCGATCGGATCGCTTTACATAAGGATGTAGACGGGGTTACTACATTGTCATTCGGCAAATTGTCCATGGGAGTGGAAACCTATCTTCCGTGCACGCCCTACGGTATGGTCCTTTTACTAAAAGAATACGGGATTGACCCCGCAGGAAAAAGAGCCGTGGTGGTCGGTCGTTCTCCTATTTTGGGAAAACCGATGGCGATGCTTCTAACAGAAATGAACGCGACCGTTACTCTTTGCCATTCCAAAACCAAAAATTTGCCTGAGATCGTATCCCAGGCGGATATCGTTGTTGGCGCGGTAGGAAAGCCTGAGTTTATCAAAGCGGATTGGATCAAACCGGGCGCAGTATTATTGGATGCAGGCTATAATCCAGGAAACGTAGGAGACATCGAAATTTCCAGAGCATGGGAAAAATCCTCTTATTACACTCCTGTTCCGGGTGGTGTAGGACCTATGACAATTTCAGTCCTTCTACTCCAGACTTTGTATTCCGCAAAAGATCACTTTACACCCCCGTTGAAATGAAAACGATGTAACTCTGATGGCTATCAGTTTCGACGAGTGCTTCCAGACATATCCTCCGTTCTCTCCTCCCGCAGATTTGGACGATTTTTGGGCGGAGTCGATCCGTGAACTTAAAGGGTTTCCTGTTAAAAACCAAACCAAGGCTCTTCTCAAAGGGACCATTTTAAAAGAAACCATTTACGATATTTCTTTCCAATCTTACGGGAACGCAACGCTTACAGGCAGTTTGGTGATCCCCCGAAAGCGAGGGGATCTTCCCGTTCTCGTCTATTTCCACGATTATGCAAAAGACAGACCCCAGATCATTAAGGGACTGACGGAAGCAGGAGTGGCCCAACTGATCCTGGACCTCCGAGGTCACGGAACTCAACTAATCCGTCCAGTTTTGAAGGAAGGCGAGATCCCGGATCCGGATTGGACTCCAGGATATTATAGAAAAGGATTAGAAGCCAAGGAATCCTTCTTTCTAAAAGCAAATTACTTGGATGTGATCCGCACGATCGAATTTTTAAGGCTCACAGACGGTATAGATGGCGATAAGATCATTTTGGCCGGAAAAGGGATCGGAGCTTCAATGGCTTTGTTCGGGGCCGCAAATTCACCTAGAGTCAAAGCTCTTATATTAGAAACTCCTAATTTTTGCCACGTGGACGACACTCAACTGAAATTAGGAACAAGCTGGTCCAAAGAAATTTCGGAACAGATCTCCAACTCTAAATCCAAAAAGGCCCAACTTAAAAAAAATCTTTCTTACTTTGATAGTTTGAATTTTTCCAAAAAGATCAAGATTCCAACTTTAGTTTCCGTCGGAATGGAAGATAAAGTCTCTCACCCTAAATCCGTTTTTGCATTATTCAATCACCTGGTTTGCGATAAAAGAATGCAGGTTTATCCTACGGAAGGAAACGAAGCGGGGATCGCGGGGGACAAACAGAATTTGGCCAATCTGGAATTTGCGAAAGAGATCCTGTTCCCTGAATGAAAGAGATCCGTTTCCATAACTCTCTCAGCGGAAACAAAGAAGTATTCCGCCCGGAATTTCCGGACAGAGTTAGAGTATATTCCTGCGGACCTACGGTTTATAACTTCGCACATTTGGGAAATTTGCGAGCATTCCTATTCGTGGATCTTCTTAGAAGAGCCTTAGTTGCATTCGGTTATAAGCCGGATATGACCATGAATATCACCGATATCGACGACAAAATCATTCGTGAATCTTTAGCCCAAGGGAAAGGTATCAGAGAATTCACCGAACCATGGGTCAAAGCGTTCCAAGAAGATTTAGAATCTTTGAATATTCAAAAGTTGGAACATTACCCTAGAGCCACCGATTCTATCCCTTCCATGGTGGAGATCATAAAACATCTTCAGGCCCAAGGACTTGTGTACGAAAAAGACGGAAGTTTGTATTATTCCATCTCCAAGTTCAAAAATTACGGAAAACTTTCCAAAATAGACGTAAGCGGTATGAAAACGGGGACACGTTACGATACCGACGAATATGACAAAGACGATGTAAGAGATTTCGTTCTTTGGAAATTCCCGAAACAAAAGGGAGAACCTTCTTGGGAGACCGAGATAGGCTCCGGAAGACCAGGCTGGCATTTGGAATGTTCTGCCATGGTGCGTGATGTTTACGGCTCCGGAGTGGATATCCATACCGGAGGTGTGGATCTCACCTTCCCTCATCATGAAAATGAGATCGCTCAGAGCGAAGGAGCTTATCCGGAAGAATCTTTCGTAAAATATTGGCTTCACTCCGAACATCTACTCGTAAACGGAGAAAAGATGGCCAAGTCCAAGGGCAACTTTTTCACCCTAAGGGATTTGATAAAAGAAGGTGCGGAACCGCGTAATATCCGCTTCCTTCTACTCTCCGCACATTATAGAAGCAAATTAAACTTCACAAAAGAAAGATTAGAAGAAGCGGCCGGGTCCGTTTCAAAGATCCAAAACTGTATCAATCGATTATTAGAAGAATTATCTAAATTAGGAAAAGTATTCCAACCTCAGGGAAAAGCCGAAGTCGCTTCCTGGGAGGAATTTTTAGATAGCCTCGCAGACGATCTGAATATTTCCAAATTTTTAGCATCCGTTTTTGAATTAGTAAAAGATTCCAACCAATACTTGGATCAAAATTCTCCGAACGAGAATGATATCCTCAAAAGACTAGAATTATTCTATAAAATAGATTCCATCTTAGGGGTTCTTAGTTTCGAGAGAAAAGTGGAAGTTTTGGACTCCGAGATAGACGAACTTGTTAGACAAAGACAGGAAGCACGCAAAAACAAAAACTTTGCGGAAGCCGATAGACTCAGAGACAAACTGAACGAATTAGGAATTGTAATCGAAGACACAAAAGAAGGTCTTCGCTGGAAGAGAAAATGAGCCGCCAGGATTATATCTACGGAAGAAGAAATATCCGAGAAATTCTGGAGCGACATATTGAAAGAGGTTCCGAACTCCCCTTCCAAGAAATTTGGCTGACTTCCGGAGCCAAAAAAGAACTAGAAGATATTTTCTCCGATTTAGGGGAGAAACTTCTTATCAAAGAAGCTTCTCCCAGTAAGTTAGACAAAATGGCTCCAGGTGTGAATCACCAAGGAGTACTTGCACTCCGGATCCAACTCCACTCCGGAGATAAAAAATCGTTCGATTCACATCTGGAAAACTGCAAGGGACCGATCCTGGTTTTGGACCGGATCCAAGATCCGGGCAACCTGGGAAATATTTTGAGAACGGCAGAATGTTTCGGAGTAGAAACAGTCCTTATACCTGAAAGGGATTCCTCCGGAATCACTCCTGCGGTGGAAAAAGTAGCGTCAGGTGCCCTCGCCTATCTTAACGTTTTTAAAGTCGGGAACCTGGCACAAATATTAGAAAAACTGCAAAAACGAAATTTCTGGGTGGTTTCCACTTCCGATAAAGGTACGGAAGATTGGTCCAAGATCCCCGCTTGGGAAGAACTCGTGATCCTGATGGGAAATGAAGGAGAAGGTCTAAAAAGGATCTTAATGGAAAAATCCGACTTTACGGTCCGTATTCCCCTTCACGGTCATATTTCCTCTTTAAATGTGACAGTCGCCACCGGGATTGTACTCGATCGTTTGAAAAACCGACCAAAGTAAATCTTACTCAAACATTTATTTCCTTTTTGTTACGATGGAAAGAGAAAGTTTAGATCAAATTCTAGCTTGCGATTTTTGAGGATCAGTAACAGACTTTCTATAATATCTTCTGCGATGTCTTGAAGGAACTCCAACATGACGTTTTCCGGAAATTTGGATTATATCGAATGAAAAGATTTTTATCTTTCTGAACTCTGTTCTTATTTTTTACACTTCTATCTTTCGGAAATTGCGATTATTTACAGGACAGGCTTACTCCTCCCGATAACAAATCATTAGCGGATCAAATTAAAGATTATATCATTTCTGCATATTTTGCGGAACAGAACCACGCATTATATAAATTTTCTACGGTCTTCCCGGATATGGCAGTGGGAAGCCTTTCTCCCCTGTATTTTCAAGATCCTTATTTTCAGCGAGATAATTCTAAAGCAAAAATCATACTTATCCATGGTTGGGATTTTGCGGAAAGGCAAACGGATCTTCCTACCGATTTTAATAAAAAAGTGGCAAACCTACTTGGCACTTGGAACCAAGGCCTCGCGTTCATCACTCAGACCACCGATCTACCCGGCGGTTATAGCAGTAGTGTGTATGATACATTCGAAATTTATGTTTTTACGTATAGAACTTCCGATTATATTCAAGTGAACGGAAGAAGATTCATCGACTCTCTAAATGCAGCATTCACATCTTCCGACAAAGTGGTAGTTGTGGCTCACTCAATGGGAGGTCTTGTTTCGAGAGCGGCAGTCCAACATGCAAATAATACTAAGAATGTGATAGATCATATAGTCACTTTAGGAACTCCATATTACGGATCTCCGTATTCTTCACCTCAATACACGGGAGATTTAACCGCCATCGGAACAATTATTAAATTTATGACGGACACTCCCGGCGGACAAGGACTTGCGTATACCAACGGGATTAGTGCAGGCGTGGATCCAATCTCTCCTACGATTGTAGACGGAACGAACCAAGCATTTAACTTCTTCTTAGAAAGTATGATCGCAAATACTTCCAGAGACTCCATTACAACCGTTTACGGCGGGGATATGGGTGCTGGAAATTGCGGTGGTGCCGATCATGCAGGTACATATCAAGCTGCTTGTACAGTGATCACAAATGGGAATCCGGTCTTTGCTAGCTCAGACGGGATTGTACCTTTAGCCTCCGCATTGTTGAATAATAGGGCCGGAACAGAACACACTGTAACCGATATGGATCATTCCCAAATGTCATTTAGGAATGAAGGTGGAACAGGAGGCGGACTCACAAAAGTAAAAACACATTTTAATAATGTATTCGCTGAAGTGCTTACAATTGTGAACGGACTGTAAAAAACCGAAGGAAAGATCGATTCCTAAGTTCGAATTTTTTAAGTGCTGCGAGGTAACTTCTTGTGCATGTTGGAATTCCAACGCGTGTGGAGTCGACGGCCCCCACCCGAACTTTGGGTGGCGGGGAGTGGCTCGTGGGAAGATTGCACATCCGCCTCTATATCAAAATATTCTTAAATTAGCAAGTCAGTTTCGCATGTTCAATGAGAGGAATGTAGATTCTGAATTCCTCTTCGCCTATTGATCTTCAGAGTCTGACCTTGATCCCCATTTCTCTCATATTTTCTTTTGTTTCTTGGATAGTAAATTCCCCAAAATGAAAAATGGATGCCGCAAGAACTGCGTCAGCCTTTCCTCTGAGTATCGCTTCCACCATATGTTCCGGATTTCCGGCACCACCGCTTGCTATAATAGGAATTTCTAAATTAGAAGAAAATAATTTTAGTAATTGGATATCGAATCCTTTTTTAGTCCCGTCCCTATCCATGGAAGTGAGCAATATTTCTCCTGCACCTCTATCCTGGGCTTCTTGTCCCCAGTCTAAGGCGTCTCTTCCCGTCTCTGTTCTTCCACCGTGCAGGAATACTTCGTATCTTTGTCTATCAGGATGAAATTTTACATCTACTGCGCATACGATACATTGGGAACCGTAAATTTCCGCGGCTGCTCGAAGTAGATCCGGATTTTGGAATGCGGCAGTATTTATGGAAACTTTGTCGGCGCCCTTTTCCAAAACCGCTTTCACATCATCTAAGGTGCGAATTCCTCCGCCCACTGTGAATGGGATAAATATCCTTTCCGCAACTGCTTCTACTAAATGAATTAAGATGTCTCTTTTATCGCTGGAAGCAGTGATGTCTAAGAAACATAACTCGTCAGCGAGATTTTTTTCGTAAACCACGGCAGATTCGACAGGATCTCCCGCGTCTACCAGGTTTACAAAATTCACTCCTTTGACTACCCTACCGTCTTTTATATCCAGGCAGGGAATAATTCTCGCGGTAAGTTCACTCATTTGATCTTTTCGGGCAATTCTACTTTAGAAGCCCAGTCGGAGATCATTTTAGCAAAACCGAATATTTTATTTTCATGTAAAGCAGGAGCGGTGATCTGTAAACCGATCGGAAGTCCTTTTGAATCCGTACCGATAGGGACAGACATAGCAGGAACTCCGGCCAAGTTCACGGAAGTTGTAAGAATATCCGCCTTATACATTTGGATCGGATCGGAAGTTTTTTCTCCCACTTTGAAAGCAGTCGTAGGAGAAGTAGGCTGAAGGATCAGATCCACTTTCGAAAAATAACCTTCGTATTCTTTTTTGATCAAAACTCTGGCTTTCTGAGCTCTTCCATAATAGGCATCGTAGTATCCGGCGGATAAGGAGAATGTTCCGAGTAAAATCCTTCTCTGGACTTCTTTACCAAAACCTTCGCTTCTAGTTGTGACGTATAGATCTTCCAGTTTACCGTTCGGGTCCTTTCTTTGTCCGAAACGGATTCCATCGAATCTGGAGAGATTGGAAGAACATTCCGCAGTTGCAATGATATAATAGATAGGAATGGAATTGGAAAGAAGAGAAAAATCCAGCTCTACAAGCTGAGCTCCCTTGGACTCCAACTCAGACAAAAGAGATTCGTAAGCCTTTGCAACATCCGGCTCAATCTCAGAAGTGATCTTCATCTTACCTATTTTCAATCCTTTCCAAGGAAGTTCTTTCACATTAGAAGGATCGAATGCTGGAATATTTTTAGAAGTAGCGTCCCGCTGATCTTTTCCGGAAATCACAGAATATACATCGATGATCCCGTCTATGTCCTTTGACAAAGGACCGATCTGATCTAAGCTAGATGCATAAGCTACAAGCCCATATCTGGAAACTGTTCCATAAGTCGGTTTTAAACCGTAGATCCCGCAAAGAGATGCAGGCTGTCTAACGGATCCACCGGTATCCGAACCCAATGCTACCGGAACGAAGGAAGCCGCAACGGCAGCAGCAGACCCGCCGGAAGATCCCCCAGGGATCCTTGTTGTATCGAAAGGATTTTTAGTAATTTGATACGCGGAGTTTTCCGTGGAGGAACCCATCGCAAACTCGTCCATATTGGCCCTTGGAATGAGAACAAACCCTTTTGCTAAAAGTTTTTCGATCGCAGTCGCATGAAAAGGAGAGCGATAGTTTTCCAAAATTTTAGAAGCACAAGAAGTGATCGTGTTCTCTATACAGATATTGTCCTTCACTCCGATCGGAATACCGTCGAATTCGGAAAGAGGTTTACCTAATTTTCTTCTTTCGGTGCTTTCAGCTGCGGCCTTCAAGATACTTTCTTTTTCCCAAGAAAGAAATGCCTTAATTTTAGAGTCTTCCGCTTCTATACGAGCGACAAGAGACTCGATCAATTCCATAGGAGTAAATTCCCCGGAATTTAAACCTTTTTTAATATCGGAATATTTTAATTTCCAAAGTTCTTTCATGTTTCGATCACCTTTGGGACCACGAAGTATCCGTTTTGGAAACTCGGCGCGAAGGATTCTATCTGAGAGCGGCTTAGGCCCTCTTGCGCTTTATCTACACGAAGAGAATTTCCTTCGTTCGGATATAAGTCCTCGTCGGATACGGAACTCACATTTAACTCAGTGATCGTATCCACATAATTCAGCACCTTATTAAAATCCGTAAGGAAGTTTTGGATATCCTTCGGATCTATTTTGAGCCTAGATAACTCTGCGATTTTTTGAAGGGATTCTTCGTTTAGGTTCACGGCCTTCGTTCTCCTTTTTTTCCCTTAATAGGCATTTTTATCCATCACACCTTTTAAAGGTGTGAGAAGGATGATTTTAATATCCAACCAAAGAGACCAGTTTTCTATATAGTAGATATCTGCATCGATCCTTTCATCGATGGAAGTGTCTCCTCTCAGACCTTTGACTTGCGCAAGACCGGTAATACCTGCTTTAACCGCATGCCTTCTCATATAATGCCTATGATCCGTTTTGAATTTTTCGACAAAATGAGGTCTTTCGGGTCTTGGACCCACTACAGACATATCTCCTAAAAGCACATTAAAAAACTGAGGTATTTCGTCAAGGGAGGTCTTGCGCAGTATCTTACCAATCCCGGTCACCCGTGGATCATTTTGGACCGTCCATGTAGTCTCGGATTGTGACTTGGTTTGAACGACCATACTTCTGAACTTGATCATCTTAAAACTTTTATTGTCTAAGCCGACCCTCTCCTGATAATAAAAGACGGGGCCTTTTGAGCTTAATTTGATGAGAAGAGCAATGATCAAAAATACGGGTGAAAAAAGTATAATAAAGAAAAGAGAAAATAGAATATCGAAACTTCTTTTGATGAACCGATTATAACCTAATCGTACGGGAATGTTTCGAATAGAAATGACCGGAAGACCGTCCATCTCATCCACTCTTCCCTTTGCCTTGATAAACTCTTGGAAGCCGGGAATTACTTTTAAATCGATACCTTCCGTATCGCAAGCATCCAATACCGCTTCCAGACAATCCCCTTCCGCATTATTCAATGCATAGACAACTAGGTCCGGTTTAACCTCGGATAAAACCTTTTCTATCTTATCGGTTTTTCCGACTAACTTCATATCCTTTCGAATGGCCTTCGTGTTTCCGGAACTTACATAACCGACGATTTGATATCCATAGATCTGATGCCTTTGTACAGAATCAGCAAAACGTAGCGCAGTTTCTCTAGTTCCAATCACAAGAACCCTGCGTAAATTGTAACCTTTACTTCTAAGATATCGTAAGAATTGGCGGGCGAGAAGGTGAAGAAGCCCGATAGAAAAAATATTGGTCCCGGCAAAAACTAAAATGAAAGAACGAGAAAATCTTTCGCTACCGAAATCTCCTCGGAAGAAGAATAACATAGACAATACGAATAGTAAATTTAAGAACACACCCCCGAAGATCGCTAGGAACTCATCCAAAAAGGAGAGTCCACGTCTCGGATGATACAGATCTATAAATAAAAAAACGATTACTTGAGAAACGGAAAGAACGGAACCCAATATAAAATAACTTTCCAGATCTATATAAGATCTATCCACTCCCGTTGGATCTCCAACATAGAAACGGAGAAGGAATGCAAATACACAACTTCCCAAGGAGAAGATCAGGTCCAAGAAGACGAATAATAATTTAAAAGTTTGGCTTCTCTCTTTCAACATACTATTCCGAATCGACTCCTTCCGTATAACCTGCCCTAAACGGACGTTTTCTAAACCTGAATAGACGTATTCTGGAAAGCTGGGAAGAATCTTCCTGACCCAAACTGAAATCCGTTAAAGATATGGAAAAAAATATGGATTGATCATAGAAAGTCACCTGACTCGCTCCGGTTGTACCGCCAGGCACGGACCTTAGATCACTACTTAGACCCAATCTAAAATTCATTGTATGCAGATTGTATTTTAAGACTGCCATCGCACGATTGACGTTCATAGCGGTTGTTTGTCTCGCTTGGGTACCGTTTATTCCGGAACCGTTGATAATATCCTGACCTAAATTTGTAGGATTCATATTCATAGAAGTGAACGGCGAAGTAGGGTCCGTATTCAAAATATATCGTTGATAATAATAATTATCGGTTTGATTTGTATATCTCCAAGGTTCCGTGACTCTAGAATCTATCTCCGCCTCAAACCCGAATTCTCTAGTAATATCTATACTTGCCTTGGCATAGATCCTATAATTATCCATCATAGAAGCGTAATAGATATGGTACCATGTCCCACCTACTTCCAATTCACGGATATATCTTAGGAAAGGAAGGCGAAATCCCCCCATCTTATAAGAAAGAGTGAAATTATTGGACAAAGGACGATGCAAAGGAGTATGATACACAAAATCGTTATTAAAGAACAAGCCGGTGTAAAAACTTCTTTTTCTTTCCAAAAGAGTTCTCTTTCTTTTGCTGAATCCTTCCAAGAAATCGATGTATCCTGCAAAACGAAAAACGGTATAATACCACCTTTCCTGACTTGTAGGCTGAGGTTGGTATTCGTCCGAAAATGTCCGAAGGTCTCTTATCGTCCTTAGAGAGATTTCAAAATTTTCCAAAGCATAACTTTCTAAAGAAAATTCCATCTCATGTTGTCGGTTTTTCATGAGAATTGGATCTTGTAAGTCCGGCTTCTCCGCTTCTAACTTACGATACGTAGTATTAAAGAATAGGATCGGAGCACCGATTCTTAGATTGGTATTTGTCCTGAAATATTGGTAACTGTCCCTGGCTAAACTTCTTTCCAAGGAAGTAAAATTCGTGGAAACGGTATCGGTATTTCCCGCCGGCAACTGAGCGGATTGTTTTTTAGCTCCATAATAAACACTCGGGGCCAAGGACACATAACTTCCAAAGTTCATAGAAGTCCTAAAACCGGTTTCCCCCTGTAAATAGTTCTGGGTCCTGAGAAGATTTTCCCTATAATCTCCGTTCGGATTTTCGTAATTTCCATCGGAAGTAGGAATCTTCAATTTTTCCTGCGTCGGAACTCCGTAAAATCTCATCAATGTATTCGTTAAATACACATCCCAATACACGGGAGTCTCAAAATAAGGAAGCCTTGTAATCTCGGAACTATTCTTGATCGTAACGGATGGAAGAACGTCCACCGTAGGAAAATAGCCGGATTTGTTCAAAGGAGAAAGGTTATAGAAGAGCATATTTCTCTTCATATTGATATTTACCGAAAGATCTCCCCTATTCTCGGTATAGTCCAATTTCCATTCCAAATTATTGCGAATATAACCGTAACGAACGTCTCGAAAAGTATACAATGACTGCAAACTATTGCTTGGCTGGTATCTATTTCCGTATTCGTATTCGAATAAACGGTTCGTAAAATTCTCATATTGAACGGATAAGTTTCTAGTAACGTCCTTCTCCGTGTTATTCATTTTAGAATTTAAGAATATTCTACCCTTCCACCATGGATCTTTATCTTCTCCTATATTCGGGATATTGGTTCCCCAATAATTCCCCTTATCCACCTGGTTTGTGACTGCGCTTGTGCCGAGACCGTAATTGGCAAATCTATCCTCGAAACCGGAAGTGATCTGGTAAGCTTTATGGTTTGCATAACCGATATCTATTAAATAGTTGAGATGTGTGCTTTGCTTCCACATCTCCATTTGAAAGGCTTGCCCCGTTTTTTCATAAAAGTCCGCTCGGAATTTATATCCCATAGGAGTCCAGGACCAAGTTGGGATCGTAGACCATTGTAAAGAGTTCTGAATGAATAATCCTTGGGTATTATTTTTACCCGCTTGAGTAGTCCAACCGTTGCCTAAATTATTATTATAGAAGAATGGAAGCCAGAATACCGTAGTACCTCCGACTTGGAATTTAACGTTAGTTCCTATAACCGTCCGATCCTGGTATAGCACCACCTTATCCACTTTAAAAGAATAATGAGGCTTCTCCGCGTTACATGATGTGAAGTATCCCATTTCCAACATGTAACGTTTATCATCTAATTTTTTTACCTTCTCCCCGAAAAAGTAGGCGGGAGCAACCGTTCCTTTGGTATTATAGACCACACCCTTATCCAATCTATAGTCATAAATGAATTTATCTCCGGTGATCTTTGCCCTTCCATCCTCGTATTTGATCCCGCCTTCCGCATAGACCTCTTGGCGGTCCGAATCCACGGAAATTGTCTCCGCTTCCAAACTTCCGCTCTTCAATTTAATACGAACCCGACCTCGTAAGACCAAAACCCCGCCCTTGGTCTGATCCACTCGCATAAGTTCGCCTTCTGCGGCGTTCTCGATTACCATAGGTAGATCTTTTTTAGCAGTTCCGGCTAACGCGGAAAAATCGGGCTTATTGTCTTCCTTTTCCCCTAAAGCGGCTTTTAATCTTTTACGTCTGGTATAGATGGAACCTTCCCTGGAAAGACCTAGGTTTTCCAACTGCTCGTCAACTTCCCTTTCACTTAGGACTTCGATGGATCTATTTAAAAGGCGGTTTCTAGTCTTAACGACTGATCTTTGGGTATCGTCTTCCGAGTTCGTATCACCCGCCTGCCCCCTAGGCCCTAGGTCGACCGGTTGCCCCCATATTAGGTTAGGCAAAAAAAGTAAAATTAGACAATTTCGGATCCAGGGGCGCATTCCGATCTAAGCCACACTATCGTGTTGGGTCAGCCCTGCATCACTATTTTATAGAAGGTAAGCACTGAGATCCCAAGAAGTATCCGATACCAGCCGAACCCGTTAAAGGAATGAGTCCGCAAATATCTTAAAAACCATTTGATCACTAAAAAACAAAGTAGGAAGGAAAGAACAAAACCCAAGCTTAGGATCGGTAGATTCTCCCAATTTAACACCGCCCTATGTTTGAATAATTTATAGGCACCCGCTAAGAACAAAACCGGAACCGCTACGAAGAAGGAAAACTCCGCGGAACTTCTGGTATCCTTTCCTAAAAATCTGGCGGTAACGATAGTCGCTCCGGATCTAGAAACACCCGGGATCAAAGCTAAACATTGGAAGATACCGATCACTACTGCGTCCTGTATCCCGATAGGCTCGCTTGTTTTTATCTTTTCTCTTTTTTTGAACCAAAACTCTGAGGCTAAGATCAGGATTCCTCCTATAAACCAAGCCCATCCTAAAATCGCCAAGATGTCTTCTCTACCCTTGATCTTATCCAAAAACCCTCTGAACAAGAATCCCGCAGCCATAATCGGTAAAAATCCGATCGTAACTTTGGTTAAAAAAAGGAATCCTTCCTTGTTATCTTCTTTGCGGAGAAGGTAACGTACTGCCAATCTTCCCTGTTCTAAAAACTTCACACGGTATATAACAAGAACCGAAAGGATAGCACCACTCTGGATGAATATATCGAATAAGTCGTCGAAATCCGCTCCCTCCGAAAAAGGATAGAAGTTCGAGAATAAGAAAAGGTGCCCTGTGGAGGACACCGGTAAAAATTCCGTAATCGCTTCAATTACGCTACGGAAGATTGCGTTTAGATATGAATTCAAATCGTTGAAAAAATTCTTTTTTACTTAGTAGATTCCGGCGCCGGTGTAGGAGCACTAGCCTCCGGTGCCTTGGTCTCCTCAGCTTTAGAACCTTCTTCCTTGTTCAGTTCAGGAAAGCTGAACTCTTTATCC
Source organism: Leptospira sp. B5-022 (assembly GCF_000347035.1). Classification (GTDB taxonomy): domain Bacteria; phylum Spirochaetota; class Leptospiria; order Leptospirales; family Leptospiraceae; genus Leptospira_B; species Leptospira_B cinconiae. The sequence goes on along the minus strand of NZ_ANIJ01000006.1, from coordinate 213,562 downwards.
AGGTATTTTTCCAGATCGAACTTATCGTTATGTTTGATCGCGACAGTTTCCTTAATTCTATCCAGAACGGACTTGTAAACTTCTTCGGATTTTCTTCCCTTGATCTGAGCTCTTGCAGCATCGTAACATTGTTCCAAAGTTAAGGACTCTGCTTGTTTGTATTTAGCACGAAGTTCTTGGCAACCTTCGTTCAATTCCTGCTCGGTGATCTTAATTCTGGACTCGATCTGCTCGGCTATATACATTCCGTAGATCAACTGCATCTCTTGGAACTTTAAGATTTCTTTAATATCGGATCTTTTGCTGAAACCACTTTTGTCTGCGGCGGCTTTTACTACCATCATCTCGTGATAACGATCGAAAAACTTTCTTTTTCTGAACTCGTTCCTAAGCTGCAGAAAGCTTTGTGGAACTTTACTTTCTTCTTCGGTCAAAAATTTGATTACGTTCTTTTTTTCGATATTTTGAGTGCGGCTTAAAGTATCCAAAGCCGTGTCAAAAGCGCTTTCAAAACCTGCAGTAGTGATCTTATTACCGTCGATGGACTCGATGACAGGAGTCCCGTCCCCGCAATATGCGAAAGAGAAAAAAGATAAGAGTAAAGTGAGGGAGAAATATAGCCGTTTCATCTGTGTTGGAATTCCTACGCAAAAAATAGGAGAACCGGGCCTGGCGTCCATTACTTTTTGTCTGGCAACATTTCCGTTAAGAAGTAAACAAGTTTCACAAGTTTGTCCTTTTGGTTGGCTTTCCCGGGAACATATATAAGAACATTCGGTTCTCTAGGATTCATAGTAAGACCCATCCGCGCGGAAATCAAGTTTACGATTTTGTCATAACTGCCGAGGAAATGTGTTCCTAATTTTAGGCGGATTTCCTCCCCTAACTCGGATACGGATTCGAAACCTAAAACCGAAGCGAGGGTACGGATTTTTTCCAACATAAGAAAAGTTTTTGCCTCTTCCGGAGGTTCACCGAAACGGTCGGTCATTTCCCTGGTGACTTCTTCAATTTCATCCAGATCTCTTGCGCCTTCAAATCGTTTATAAAATTCTATTTTCTGTCTTGTGTCCGGAATGTATGACTCAGGAATGAAGAAGTTGGAATCCAAATTGATAGCGGTCCGCACTTCGATCTTAACTTCTTCTCCTTTGATCCTCGCAATTGCTTCTTCCAACATCTGCACATACAGATCGAAGCCCACTTCCATAATATCGCCGGACTGTTCTTTGCCTAAAAGGTTTCCCGCACCTCGGATCTCCAAGTCTCTCATTGCGACCTTGAATCCGGAACCGAGTTCTTGGTATTCGTAGATCGTGTTCAGACGTTTTTCCGCATCTTCCGTCACCACTCTATCCTTAGGAAGAAGAAGGTAGGCGAATGCTTTTCTGTCGCTTCTTCCCACTCTGCCTCGGATCTGATACAATTGGGAAAGTCCGAACAGATCCGCTCTTTTTACGATCAGAGTATTCACATTCGGGATATCAATTCCGGATTCAATAATGGTAGTTGTGACCAAAATATCGAATTTACGAGCGTAAAAATCCACGAGAGTTTCTTCGATCTCATCCTCGGTCATTTGTCCGTGAAGCACCCCGATGGAAGCCTCCGGCACGATCTCGTTTAATTTTTTAGTCTCTTGTTCGATGGATTCTACTCTATTATAAAGATAGAATACTTGTCCCTCTCTGGCAAGTTCCGTGCGGATCGCATCTCTTAAGACATCCTCGTCCTCTTCGATCACATAGGTTTCCACACTTTGTCTGTTTTTAGGAGGGGTCGCTATGATAGAAAGTTCCCGGATCCCGGTTAAAGCCATATGAAGAGTTCGCGGTATCGGAGTCGCGGTCAAGGTCAGAACATCCACAAGATTTTTGATTTTCTTAATGGATTCCTTATGGTTCACTCCGAACCTTTGTTCTTCGTCTATGATTAGAAGTCCCAGATTTTTAGGTTGGACGGAATTTGCAAGGACCGCATGGGTTCCTATCAGCATATCCACTTTTCCGGAGGAAAAACGTTTCAGAACATCGCGAGTTTCCGCAGCAGTCCTAAGCCGAGAGACTAATTCCACAGTGATCGGATAGTTCTCGAATCTTTTCTTCATATTATTATAATGTTGTAAAGCGAGGATCGTGGTAGGTGCAAGCATCAGGATCTGTTTGCCTGCCATTGCCACCTTGAATGCCGCCCGGATGGCAACTTCCGTTTTTCCGTAACCCACATCTCCGCAGATCAATCGATCCATAGGTCTTGCGGACTCTAGATCTTTTTTAACGGCTTCTATCGCTTCTATTTGATCCGGAGTTTCCTCGTATTCGAATTCCGCTTCGAACTCCTCCTGGTAGATCGTATCCGGAGGGAAAGCATATCCCTGAAGTTTGATCCTGTTGGAATACATATGAACCAGATCTTCCGCGAGACCCTCGACCGCTTTTTGAACACGATCTTTTGTTTTTTTCCAGGTGCTTTTCCCTAAGCTATCTAGTCTTGGCCTTTCGGTTCCGCCTACGAATCTTTGGACGAGAGAGATCTGGTCCAAAGGAACGAATAACGTGTCACCGCCGTAATATTCTAATTTTAAAAAATCCCTCTCTTTTCCGCCGGCATTGACCCTTTCTATTTTGAGGAATTTTCCGACTCCATGATTTACATGCACCACGAAGTCCCCTTCCTTCAGATCCAGGAAACTTTGGATGGCCTTGCTACTTTGTTTTTTGAATCTTGTCTTACGTTTGTATTCCCTACCGAATACGTCGTTCTCCGATAAGAACAGAAGTTTCTCCTCTTCCCATACAAAACCGTTCCGTATTTCGGAAACTGCAAGATAGACTTCTTCCTTGGATTTATTAGGAAGAAGGATCGGCTCGGGCTCGGTTGCTTCCGGATTTAATAAACGAATTCCTTCCGATTCAAAAAGTCCTAAAAGTCTTTGTGTTTGGGCCTCGAATGAAGAAGTAAGAATGATCTTCCACCCGCCTTCCGTTTTTAATTCCCCGATTTTTTCCCGGACCTCTCTAATCTTCCCCTTAAAAGAAGGTGCCTGATGTAAAGGACAAACCAGATCTTCCGGTTTACCTGGTGGAAGTTGAGTAAATTTAATACCGCTTACATTTTCTAAAAGTTCGGATTCTTCCTTATCTCTTAAAAGAAAAGAAGGAGGAGCACATAAGATCTCTTTACTTCTTTTTTCGTAAAGTGCATCGTATTCTCTCAAAAGATGGGAATATCTTTCTTTTACTCCGTTCGGATCGGGAAAGATCAATCCGGGTTTTGATTTAAAAAAAGATAATATTCCCTTATTCTCCCGGACCATAGGAATAAGTTCCTCGTAATAGGTCCCGCCTGAATCGTCCGGGATCTCAGGTAAATGCAAAGACTTATCCGCATTCGTAATAAGATTTCGATATTGTTCTTTTTGGGAATCCGTTAGAATAAACTCGTCTGCAGGAAGTAAAAACGCCTCTTCCAAATTTTCCAACGACCTTTGCGTTTCCGGATCGAATGTGCGAATGGATTCCACCTCGTCCCCGAAAAAATCGATCCGGATCGGATCCGCGGAAAAGGAGGAAAACACATCCAGGATCCCGCCCTTCAAACTGAACTCGCCGAATGCCTGGCACATGTCCACTCGATGATAGCCTAAACGGACAAGTTCTCTCATTAAGTTTTCGGGTTCGATCTCTTGGTTTATTTTTACCGACAAGGATCTTTCTTTCAGAGCGGAAGGTTCCGGAATAGTTTTTAAAAAACCGGAAACGGACGTGAATACTAAAACTTTTTCCCCCGACAATATACGAGCGAGAGCCTGTATCCTCTCTCTTTTCATTTCCTGAGGATAACGCATGTATTCGTAAGGCAAAACTTCCTGGCCCGGAAGATAACAAACCTGATCCGGCTCTAGATAACTTAAACTTTCTCTAAATAAAAACTCGGATTCGGTATTTGTAGGAGAGATTACGATCTTAGAATTCTTTTGAGACTGGAAAATAACGGAAGAAAGAAGAGAATGCACCGAACCAGGAACGGAAGAAACTTTAATATTCTCCTTTGCGGAAGAAAAAAGATCTTCCAAAGATTTTTTCCAATCGCCCTGAATGGAAACCGATTTAGCCATATTCTATTAAGATACCTTAACGGTAAGATTATCGATCAATCTAACCTGACCCAAAAAGGCGGCAACGGCAAGAAGCACTTCCCCTTTTAGAATAGGAAGTTCTTCTAATGTATTTGCGTCCAAAACTTCCAAATAATCCGTTTGTATTTTAGAAGAAGAATCCAGAACATCCCTCATAACAGTCAGAACTTCGGAAGGATCTTTTTCTCCCTGTTTGATCAGGCTCTCTCCCAAACGTAATGCGCGGATGAGTAATAACGCTTCTTCTTTTTCCGAATCGATCAAACGTGCATTTCTAGAACTTAATGCCAAACCTTCCGCAGAGCGAACCGTATCCACTCCAATAATCTCCATTGGAAAACCGAGGGCTTTTACAAAATCTTTTACGATCAAATATTGCTGGTAGTCCTTCTTACCGAAATAAGAACGATCCGCAGGAATTGTATGGAATAAACGGGAAAGTACCAGAAGTACACCTTCAAAATGACCGGGTCGAGTTGTCGCATCCAGATTTTTCATCAAATGAGGAATGCGTAATTCGACTTTCGGAATTCCGCCCGGATACATGGTATCCTTGTCCGGCAAATAAACAAGATCGACTCCGGATGATTTACAAATTTCTAAATCACCTTCGGTATTGACCGGATATTTTACATAATCTTCCGGATCGTTAAATTGTGCGGGATTTACAAAAATAGAAACGACTGTTTTGGAATTTTCGCCGGAAGAGCGGACGAATAGATTTGCATGCCCCTCATGTAAAAAACCCATGGTAGGAGCATAACCCACGGAAAGTTTTTCGGACTTCCAGGAGAGTATTTGGTCTCTGACCTCGTTTGGATCTTTGGATACGATCATGGTTTGCCGTTTTGAGAAAGTCTTACCTTCACTGAATTTCCATGTTCCTCATCCAAACCTTCGAATTCGGAGAGGGCTTTTACATACGGATATAAACTTTCCAAAGAGTCCCTAGTCACTTCCTGATAGGTCACTCTTTTTAAAAACGTAAGAACTCCTAAGGAAGAAAAGATCCTACTCCCCCCTGCCGTCGGAAGGATATGATTTGTGCCGCTGATATAATCCCCCATAGCCACAGGAGAATAAGGGCCCAAGAAGACGGAACCGGCATGTTTGACCTTTTTGAATAATTCCCGATAATTTCTGGTTTGGATCTCCAAATGTTCCGGAGCATATAAATTGGAGAAGTTTACACATTCCTCTAAATTCGAAAAAACTAATATCCAACTTTCGTTCTCTATAGAGGCTCTTTTGATAGATTCCCTTTTCGGTCTTTCTTTTAATGCCTTATCGATTTCTTCCGAAACTTTTTTGGCAAATTCCATGGAATCGGTACATAGTATAGCCGCCGAATCTTCTCCATGTTCTGCTTGGGATAGTAGATCTGCCGCTACCCAATTCGGATTTGCGAAAATATCCGCGATCACAAGAACTTCACTCGGACCTGCAGGACTATCGATCCCAATCACACCTTGTCCGCTCAACAGAACTTTAGCAGCGGTCACATATTTGTTGCCAGGCCCAATCACAAATTCGGAACGAGGAATGGTTTCGGTCCCGTACGAGGCGGCTGCAATTCCTTGGGCGCCGCCTACGGTTACGATCGCATCGGCCCCGGCAATTTTAGCGGCAGCATACAATCCGTCCGGAATCCCTTCTTTTTGGGGAGGTGTGACGATCTGAATATGTTTTACACCGGCGATCTTTGCAGGGATGACTCCCATCAGAATGGTGGAAGGATATAATGCTTTTCCACCGGGAGCGTATACGGTCACCGACTCGATTGGAGTATAACGAATTCCTAATGTATTTCCGGAGACATTCACATCCAGGTCGGCAGGTATTTGGGCCTTATGGAATGTTTCAATATTCTCCTTAGCTTTTTCCAATGCGGAAACCAACTCCGGGTCCGCTTTTCCTTTCCATTCTGAAACAGGATATACCAATTTTTCAGGTTTTAACCCGTCGAATTTTTGGGTGAGCTCATAGACTGCCTTATCCCCGCCCACTCTCACCTGATCCAAAATGGGACGTACCAGGGCCAAAGTATCGTTTAAGTCCTGCTTTGCTCTCTGGAGAATGGGTTCTAAGGAAAAATCCAACCCTACTTCCCTGATACGAATGCTCATACGGACATTTTTTTTCTTTGCCCGGACTTAGCATCCCGAAAATCCTGGGAACTCCTGAACATATATGAAAGTTTTCTGTCTGAACTGCAATGGAATCCGATCCGCCTGGGGCAAAGGCCTTGGGGATGTCATCACCACCGAAAAACCAGATTTTGTCTGCTTCCAAGAAACAAAAGCACAACCGGACCAACTCAGTTCTGAAATTTGGGAAAAACTGGGATACAAGGCATACTTCCATTCTGCGGAAAAGAAGGGATATTCCGGAGTTTCCCTTTGGACGAAACAGGAACCTAAAAAAGTAACGTATGGACTAGGCCTCGATGAATTTGATAAAGAAGGAAGAAGTGTCCTAGCGGAATTCGATTCCTACGCCATCTGGACCGTTTACTTTCCATCCGGAACCACGGGTGATGTGAGACAAGCTGCGAAGATGAGATTCTTGGATGAATTCCTAAAAATTTCCGCAAAGTTAAAAAAGAAACATTCTAACCTGATCCTTTGCGGGGATGTGAATATCGCTCATACCGAAATGGATATACACGATCCGAAAGGAAATGCAAAAAATAGCGGCTTTCTTCCGGAAGAAAGGGCCTGGGTGACTAAATTTCTTTCCACGGGTTGGGTGGACAGTTTTAGGGAATTATATCCGAGTAAGCAGGAATACACTTGGTGGACATTTCGAGCGGGAGCAAGAGGGAATAACAAAGGATGGAGAATCGATTACTTTTTCGTGACTCCGGAACTCAAATCCAAACTGAAAAACCTTACAGTCAAAAAAGATCCGATCCTTTCCGATCATGCAGCGATGATCTTAGAAGTGGATCTTCCTAAAAAATAAGGATCACTTTTTTTTAGGAAGAGTTAGATCTATCTTTGGAAGATTTTTCTTTAAAAATTCTGAAAGTTCCGATTCGAATACCAAAACAGTATCCGTGATCCTTTCGGAAGATTTAGATTTCACAACTCTCTTATCCAAAAGTTTTCCAGAAAACAATAAGGGTTCCTTCCAAAACGGAACGCGGATCTCGATTACAGCGTTGCTACCCTCAGGATCGGGATGAAAACGATCTAAGGTAAAGCTAAGCGCCGTGCCTTCGATGCCCTCCCAAGTTGCTTGGAAGTCCCCGGAAGAAGAATGCACCTGCACCGGAACCTTCACGGTTTCAAAAAACCTGTTTTTGAATTCCTGTACTATTTTATCCAATATAACCATTTCTATCTCTATATATCGTTTAGTAAGTTATAAGACTTAGTGCGATGCAAACAAATTTCCAATTTTGGAAAAAAAATGCAGGAGATTCATTACAATTCGGGAAAAAAAGAGGAAATAAGACCCCAATCCGGCCTAAACCCAAGGGTTTATTCTTTATAGACAGTACTTCTATTTCGTCCGCCTTCTTTGGATTTATAGAGAGCCTTATCCGCCTCTTCTAAAAACTTTTTACTTTCTTTATCTTTTCCGGACATACGAGTGCTGATCCCGATACTTACGGACACGAACTCGGAAGTTGGGGAACCTTCATGGGGGATCTTCAATTCTTGCACGCGAGTCCGAATATTTTCAGCAACGATAAGAGCCTTTTCAGAATCCGTTTCCGGCAAGATCACGGCAAACTCTTCTCCGCCGTAACGAGCAGGAAAATCTCCCGCTCGCCTCGCAGTATTTTTTAGGACCCCCGCAACCTGACGAATACATTCATCACCCGCTTGGTGGCCGTAGGTATCGTTAAACTTTTTAAAATAATCTATATCCAGTAAAAGTAACGAGATAGGTTTTTCGGAACGGCAGGCTCTTTTCCACTCGACTTCCAATATCTCGTCAAAAAATCTTCTGTTCCAAATTCCGGAAAGACCATCCGTCCTAGAAACCCTGAGCAAAGTTCGGTACGCTTCCGAAAGTTTATCCGTGATCTCTTCCAGATCTCTTTCTCGTTGTTTTCTTTGAAGCATCTCATGCCGAAGTCTCAGAGTAGAACGGACCCTTGCTCTAAGCTCATGAGCATCAAAAGGTTTCGTAACGTAATCGATTGCACCTAATTCAAATGCTGATTCTAAAGTTTGGGTATCGTGGATCGCAGTGATGATAATAACGGGTAGATCCGAAAATTCTTCTTTAGAACCTAAGCTGCGAAGAATGTCCAAGCCGTTCATTCCTCCCGGAAGAAGAATGTCTAAAAGCAAAAGTGAGATCTCTTTTTTGTTTTCCGGGTTTCCTTGCAGACCTAACCATTCCAATGCGGTCTCAGGAGATTGAGTGGAAATCACATTTCCGTATCCTGCTTTTTTAAGGATCCTCTCCACCAAAAAGCAGTTTTCGGGAGCATCGTCCAGAATAAGAATTGTATCCGATTCTCCGATCGCTGCAGATAAGTCGCTTTTTTCTTTCGCGGGTCCGAACATTTTAACCGGTTTAATTCATCCGACGAGTCATTTCAGTTTGAGCAACTTTAGCGGGAAGAATTTTCCAAACCTATTCCAAAAGTTCCGAAAAGAAAGCGGTTTTTTTTGCGGATTTCAACCTATTTTAGGCGACGAAAACCGGATTCTTAGATAATTTAGAGAGCCAAGGGAGGTTCCATTGGAACAGAAAATATCTAGAAAACAAATCCTTGGTCTGGGCGCGACAACTATGGCCTTACTCGCAAGTTCTTCCATGTTAGGACATGACCACGGCGATAAAAAAACTTCTAAAAAGAAGAAGGCCGAAAAAATTTCCGTTCCCGGCTCCGCGATCGAAGCTTCCTCCGCCTGTATATTAAAAGGTAGAGTCTGCATCAATATGTGTGTGGATATGCTGGCTGAAGGCCATAAAGAAATGGCGGATTGCCTCAGATCGGTCGAAGAGACCGTTGCGTTATGCGATGCGTTTGTTGTGTTGTCTTCTTTGGGTTCCTCTTCTACCAAAAAATTAGCGTCTATCTGTTTGGAGTCCTGTGAAAGATGTGCCGCTCAATGTGATAAACACGCGGATCACCACGATGAATGTAAATCATGTTCGGAAGCTTGCAAGGCTTGTATTTCCGAATTCAAAAAACTACTGGCCGCTTAATACGCAAACTCGATCTGGAATCGGGTTCCCGGAGCTGCAGTATTGATGTCCAATTTTGCCTTCAACTGTTTGGATAAGATCCGTATCAATTGTAATCCTAAGGTTTCTTTGGCTTCTATCTGTGGATAATCCGGGATCCCCTTTCCATCGTCCCCCACTTCCAAATAGAAAATCCCATTTCGGGATTTCGCTGTAATATAAAACTGTCCCTGTTTTTTTTCAGAATAGGCATACTTAATGGAATTTGTAGCGATCTCATTGATTATCATTCCGATGGGAAGCGCCTTTTCGACTGCTAAACTTAAGTTCCCTACGTCAACGATCCTACCGATCTCCGAACCTATCCCGTATACATTCCAAAGATTATCCAATAACTTATCCACATAAGAACCGAGACCGATCTCTGCCAGGTTTTTGGAATTATAAAGTTCATTATGAACCAAGGACATGGAGTATATCCTACTCTCCGTATCCCTAAGTTCCCTGGTGACTTCCTTGTTCTTAGCATAATTTGCCTGCAAATTTAGAAGACTCGCCATGATCTGTAGATTATTTTTGACCCTATGATGGATCTCCTGAAGAAGCGCTTCCTTATCTCTCAGAGATTGTATTAGATTATCTTCCGACTGTTTCCATTTTGTCATGTCCACAAGGATCGCGAGAACAGATTCTTTTCCCTCTAATCGGAATTTATAGGAAGTGATCTCCATTAGGAGTGGAGTTCCTTCCTTGGATCTATGAATATGTGTTTCCGGAATATTTTTACCGTTATGCAAGGCGAGATATTGTCTTTGTTCACCGGAAGAAGTACCCATAAATAGATCCGAAAATTTCATACGAAGTAGTTCTTCCCGATCAAATCCGTAAATTCTTTCCGCTTCCTGGTTTAGATCCAAAATACTTTCACAATCATAACTGTATAAAACGATTGGATGCGGATTATGTTCGAAGATCAGTCTGTATTTTTTTTCATTCTCTTTAATGAGGAATGCCTGCTCTTCCAGCTTGGTCAACATGTCCTGTCTTTCGATCGCGTATATGATGGATCTAAAAAGAAGATAAGAATCGAATTTTCCCTTAATGAGATAATCCTGACCTCCCGATTGTAATGCTTCCATGGCGACAGTTTCGTCTTGGGTCCCGGAACAGATCACGATAGGAATCTTTGGAAAGGATTTTTTAATAGCCTCGAAACCGTCTAAACCAAAACTATCAGGCAGGGTAAGATCCAGAAGAATACAATCTATCTCTTCTCCCGATTCATTTAGTATCTCTAATGCGTCCGCCACTGTCGGAGAATGTTTCAAACGAATTCCGGAAGGATCCGCTTCTTTTAAGAAAATTTCGAACAAACGAGAATCGTCTTCGTTGTCCTCCACTATTAATATTTGTTTCATCCTGACGGACATAACTTTTGCATTCATCTCGGAGGCAACCTTGAAGTTTTGAACCAATAGATACGTAATGTATCCATTGCTTCCAAAAAATTATCGTATTCCACCGGTTTCTGTATATATGAGTTCGCATGTAAATTGTATGTGGCAATAATGTCCCTTTCCGATCCTGAAGTAGTCAAAACGACAACGGGTATACTTTTATATTCAGGATCCGATTTGAGTTCTTCCAAAACTTCCAAGCCGTTCTTTTTAGGAAGGTTCAGATCTAGTAGGATGAGATCTGGGCGTTTTGCTCCCACGAAATCCCCCTCTCCCCTTACGAAATCGATCGCTTCCTCTCCGTCTTTTGCGACGAATAATCTTTTATCCGATTTCAAGTCGTTTAAAGCCTCTATCGTGAGCCGAACATCCGCCGGATTGTCCTCTACAAGTAGAATATCAAAATATTGTTTAGAAGAAGAATTCATGATCAAACCTCTGGCAGGGTAAAAAAGAATTCGGATCCATGTCCCGGGGAAGACTGGACCCAAATTTTTCCACCGTGATTTTCCACGATCTTTTTACAAATGGACAAACCGATCCCTGTTCCCGGATATTCGGATCTAGTATGTAATTTTTGGAATATAATAAAAATACGATCAAAGTATTTGGAATCCATGCCTATTCCGTTGTCCGAAACCGAAAACACGTTTGCGCCTGGAACATGTTTTACCTTAATATGGATCTCCGGATCCCTATTCGGGGAACGGAATTTGATCCCGTTTGAGATAAGATTGCTGAACAAACGTCTGATCTGATCCTGATCCGCATACACTTCCGGAAACGGACCTTCCAAAACCAGATCCGTATTGGTTTCTTGTATAACCGAAGAAAGATCCTTTCTAACCTCGTCCAGGATCCGGTTCGCATCTCCTTTGGATTTTTTTACGGAATCGGAACCGATCCTGGAGTAACTCAAAAGACTTTCGATCAACCCTTGTTGCCTTTTAGCGGCTTCCACCGATACTTGGATAAATTCTCTCATCTCCGGTTTGATCTCTTCCGAGAATTTTCTCTCCAACAGTTGCAGATAACTAGCGATTGTCCGAAGAGGCTCCTGTAGATCGTGAGAAGCGATATAAGCGAATTGTTCCAGTTCTTTGTTGGTTTTTGCGAGACCTTGTAGCGCTTCTTCCAAAGATCTTCTGGATTCTATTTTTTCAGAAATGTCCCGATTAACCATAATGAGACCCGGGACCAAATAACCTTCCGCATTAATTTTTTTGAAATTACTTTCGATCGTGATCTTTTTACCGGATCTTAAAGTATGGATCAGTTCCCTTTTAGAGGCTCCTAAATTTTCCCAATCCTGCATAGCGGCCTGGTAGTTTTCTTCGGAGATCCAATCTTCCTTAAAAAGAGTAGTATAATGTTTTCCTAAACATTCCCCCGCATCCACTTCGTACATTTTAGCCGCATAATCATTACAATAAGTGACGTTCATATCGCCGTCTAGGGCGATGATCGCATCGTTAACCTGGGAGATGACTTCCAAATTAAACCGGTTTTCTCTAGTGACCCTGACCCTTTCGGAAACATCGGTACCCGAAACCAAAACCGCATCCGTATTCTGAAAACGGATGGGAGAAGAGACGATATCAAGATACATCATGTCGCCGTCTTTTTTTAAATGTCTCATTTCCGGAAAAGAATTAAGACCTTCCTTTAGATTTCGGATCGCTTCGAATAAATGGGGACGATCTTCCTCCGGTCTAAGATCCGCTATCGATTTACCGATAAACTCCTCTTCGGAATATCCGTAGGCAAGTATAGCCGTACGATTCACGGCAAGGATCTGAAGAGAGGATCTATCGAATACGAACATGATCTGGGGATTGTTCTGGAATAAACTCCTGTATTTTTCTTCATTCTGTTTGATCTTCTTCTCGTATTCCATCCTATCCGAAATATCATAAACAATTCCTAATATTTCCTGAATCCGACCGCTTCTTGATAACCGAGGATACATCCTCGTTTCCAGAAGAAGGCCGTTAATTTCAGTATGATAGATACTTTCTTCCCCTTTCAATGCCTGGGAGAATGCTTCTAAAACTTCCGGTTGATTTTGAGCCCTTTCAAAAATGGTCTTTCCAACCACTTCCTTCGGATTGATCTTCAACCTCTCCAAACCCTTTCCATCCGCGAGTATGATCCTTCCTTCCGGAGAGATGGAAAATACGACTACGGGTAAAACTCCTATCAAAGTCTGAAAATCTACAGTACGTTTTTCTAATATATCTTCGGCAATCTTTCGATCCGTTATGTCCAGGGAAACTCCGACCAGCCCTTTCACTTTTCCGTCCTCCCCCATTGCAGGAGAGATCCGTACGGCAAAATGCCTTCCTAAAAAAACGGTCTCCGCACTGATCTCTCTTCCGGAAAGTACAAGTTTTAATGCCTCTGTCTGTTCCAGGCTACGAACGGTACCGTCTTCTTCCCTGATTTCCGCGTTCCATTGATGTTGTACGAAGTTAGTTCCTATGAATGCGCTCGAATCCAGACCAAGCATGTCTAAGGCTTTGCCTGAGGCAAAATTCATAAGCCCGGTTTCATCCGCGGAAAACAATACGATAGGAGAATTGGAAAGGATATAATCTAATAAGGATTTGTGATTTTCCGGGCTTGAGTCTGAAAAAATAGGAGAAGGTAAACCCATATATAGATCCACCCGGAACAGGAATTCCGGGCAGGGGGTTTTAATTATGGCGAAATATGGATATTTTCAAGCATATTTCGTTTTTTTGTGGAGTCTATGAAATAAGCATCCCATAAGGGATACGTCAGATGATCTCTATCTTCTCAATCACCACAGGCTGGAGAGGACGATCCCCCGGTGCTGTAGGAGTTTCGGAGATACTTTGGACAATATCTTCTCCCTCCGACACATGTCCGAAAACAGCATGACGATTGTCCAGATAAAGGTTGTCTCTCACATTGATGAAAAACTGAGAACCTCCGGTATTTGGACCGGCATTGGCCATAGAGATAGTATACTTCTTATTCTTGAGATCCGGATGAAACTCATCTTGGATCTTATACCCCGGTCCACCAGTTCCGGTTCCCTGTGGGCAACCGCCTTGGATCATAAAATTTGCAATAATTCTGTGAAAGACCAAACCATTATAAAAGCCTTTTTGGGCGAGTTGGATGAAATTCCCGGCTGTGATCGGAGCCTTCTCATCTTCCAATAAAACGGAGAATGTCCCCCGATTGGTGGTAAACTTAGCAGTTGCCATAAATATCCTCAAAATCCAGATTCTTACCGATGTCCGTATAATCAACTAAATAGGTATCCTTATTGGGAGAGAACCTATTCTAGTTGCTTTCAATATAGAATGCTGTTGTTCCGATAATTTAACGGAGGATTTCCAGAATCTACTTTCCGCTAGACGGATCGATTTTTTAGCTTTCTAAAAAGAGAATTTTTATTCTGGAACTTTCCTTAGGAACGAAATGCCATCATCTACAAAATATATTCCCTTCGGACCAAACGGTGCCGTCGCCTTCTGGGCCAAAGCAACTGATAAGATCCAGAACCAGGACGAAATTCGCGCCTGGGCGGACCTAGGGATCAAAACTGTAGTCTGTGTATTCTCGGAAAAAGGTTCTTCTCTCGTTACAGAGTTGGAAGAAGTCCTACATGCGGGAGAGTGGAAACTTTTTGCTTTAGAGATCCCTCCCGGACCGAAAACGAACGAGTCCGTATTTTTCTCCGCGTGGAAATTAATTTCTGCTGCGGGAAAATCCAATATCTTATTTTTGATCCCGGAAGAAGTGGAAGAAAGATGGGAAGTTATACTTTCCAAAATGGTAATTTCTTCCTATCCTCATATCGCCTCAGGAGAGTTAGGCGCATGGTTCCCAAGCCTACAAGGAGAAGCGGAAACTCGATTTTTAGGAGAATTCAAATCCTATGCTACCCGCAAAAAGGCACCCAAAGAGATCCCTGATCCTACAAGAGGGGAATTTTCCATATTTTTAAAGGAACTTCCTTTGGCTATTTCCGGAATCGAACTTGGGGTTTTCAAAAACGGCCATAAGGACTCCAACGGAAAGAAGAAGGTCCCAAAATTCCAAGAAGCGGAGAATTTCCGCACCTTGGAAAGTAAACCGGTTATTTCATTCGACACCGTATTCTCGGATGAAAAACAGGAATCAGGGACAAAATCACCCGTATCGGAAGAGCCGAAAGTTACCGCAGTAACATCAGAAAAAAAGAATATTCCAAAAAAGGAATCCACTCCTACCCCATCTCCTGAGAGTGCGGATCTGGCAACGAGTGCGAAATTCCCTCTTCAATTAAAATTAATGGCAGTTATATCACTGCTCCTCACCGTTACGGTTTCCACCGTCATTTTATACGCGTCCAGTGAATTTAAAAAGAACTACGAGATAAGAGTATTAGAGACCAATTTTTCTTTGGTAAATATTTTAGGGATCAAAGTAAAATCGGATCTTAAGGATATTCGTGACAAAGGTAAAACTCTTACGGAAAAACTTTTGGACCCGAAGGGTCCTGGCGCTTATGCCGATCTTTTCTTTCGGAACGAACCGGATTTTCTTTTGGCCGGGATTTATTCCGCAGAAGGAGACAAACTCAAAAAAAGAACGATATTGTACAACGATTCATATTTAGAAGGGATCTCTTCCAATAGGGAAGAATTGGATGCGGCGGTTTCCCAAAAAGAATCTTATTTTTTAAAAACCATCCAGTCGGGAGGAAGGATAGACAATCTCACTCCTAATTTTAAGGAACCTACGTTTTCCATTTCAGTCTATGATTCGCAGAGTAAGTCGATCCTACTTTATATCATCCGAGCGGAAAGACTTTTAGCCGTATTCCAGAAACAAGATATTAACGTCCCATTCTTAGTCAATGGAGACGGGGACCTGATCGCACATCATGATCTCCAACTTCTTGCCTCTCAGACGAATTGGGCGGACTTGCCTATTTTCGAAACAATGCTTTCTTCCGTAAGAGAGGATAGCCAACAGACAAGGTACGAGGATTCCACCAAAACTAGATATTACGGTTCCTACCAAAAATTAGGCTTTGGCGGGGCCGGAGTGATCGTCTCGGTCCCTGAAGAAAAAGTTTTCGAAATGGTGTACCGGATCCAGACCAAAAACCTTCTTATCATGGCGATCGCACTTTGTATCGCACTTATCATCGTATTCTTCTTAGCGAGAACAATTACCATTCCTGTTTTAAAACTTCTGACCGCTACGGTAGAGATCGCAAAAGGAAATTTCAGGATCGGGATCAAGTCCAGTACAAAGGACGAGATCGGCGTTTTAACCGATTATTTCGTGAGTATGGGAAAAGGTCTGGAAGAAAGGGAGAAGGTAAAAGACGCACTCGGCCGTTTCGTAAACAAAGAGATCGCCGAAATGGTTTTAAACAAGGAACTTACCTTAGGTGGAGAAAGAAAGATGTGTGCGATCTTCTTCTCGGATATACGATCTTTTACCTCCATATCGGAAAAACTACAACCGGAAGAAGTGGTTGAATTTTTAAACGAGTACATGACCGAGATGGTACGTTGTGTGAACGATACACACGGTATTGTGGATAAGTTTATCGGAGATGCGATCATGGCAACTTGGGGAGCCGTCCGTTCCTCCGACCAGGACGCGGAGAATGCAGTAAACGGAGCACTTCTCATGAGAGCCGCGCTAATCAAGTTCAATGAAGGACGGGGTGGAGATAAAAAGCCGATTATTCGGATCGGTTGTGGTATCAATTTCGGACCGGTGATCGCAGGTCAGATCGGTTCCGAGGAAAGATTGGAATATACAGTGATCGGAGATGCAGTGAACCTCGCCTCTCGTGTGGAAGCTTTAAACAAACCTTTCGGTACGGATATTCTGATCACACAAGATCTACTCGATCATGTAAGGGATATTTTTGCGGTCGAAAAAATGCAATCCATCAAGGTGAAGGGAAAGGAAGAACCGCAAACCATTTATGCGGTCCTAGGAAGAAAAGACGATGTGGATCGTCCGAAGGACCTAAGCGAGCTAAGAAAAAAGCTCGGAATAGAATACGAATCCAAGAAAAAAACTAAAACAGGAGATGAGGAAGAGGAATTAAAGTATGAAATACTTGACTGACGGACGTGTCGTCGTCACTGCTTTGATTCTACTACTGCTCTTTTTTTCGGGGCTTTTATATCTTTATGCCAACGCCGGACCTAAAACTGGGACCAATAAGGTCGTTGGCCAACTTAAGACAAAACAACTCAAAATATTAAGAAAACTTGATTCGGAAGTCATCTGGGAGGAATTGGACGAGTCCGATCCGATCCGATCCGATACAGGGACACAATCCGCACGGAAGAAGGCTCCGAAGCAGTACTACTTTTTACTGATGGAGAAAATTCCGCAGAGATCCGAATGGACGAAAGAAGTATGATCCTAGTGGAAGATACGGACAAGATCAGTTTTGTGTCCGGCTCACTTTCCGCGACCGGCGGAGGATCGGGCAATTTACAGATTAGTTCCGGTGATACAAAGATCTCCCTCGGAAATTCGGATTTGAAAATTTCCAAGGATGAGAATAAAGGCCTAAATCTAGAAGTAAAAAAAGGAGAAGCCAAAGTGGTCTCCTCTTCCGGAGAGAATACCGTAGGCAAAAATCAATCCGCGGAACTAAAAGACGGAAAAGTAGAAGTCCATTCATTAAATCTGGAAACAGTATTACCTCCCGATAAGACCTACTTTCCTATATCGGGGGAAACTCTCCCCATCAAGTTCGAATGGAAGAATTCTCCAGGTGTTAAAACGTTCAGATTGGAAATCGCCAGAGATTCAGGCTTTAGAACCGGTTTAAAAAAATTGAATACAATCGGAACGAACGCCTCCATCTCTCTTCCGAACGGTTCTTATTATTGGAGAGTTGCGGGAAATAATCCTCAGTCGGGAAAAGACGAATTTAGTTCTTCCAAAAACTTTAAATTAGTTTCTTGGAATAAACCCAAACTGCT
The DNA here is from genome assembly GCF_000347035.1 of Leptospira sp. B5-022. Lineage (GTDB taxonomy): Bacteria > Spirochaetota > Leptospiria > Leptospirales > Leptospiraceae > Leptospira_B > Leptospira_B cinconiae. The sequence continues at coordinate 195,827 of NZ_ANIJ01000006.1, read as the reverse complement.
CTCACCTAACAATAAGGAAGTATTCTCGTATACGGAAACCGCACCTCCGGTCCGATTCCAATGGAATACTTTCGATTCCCAGACCAAATATAAACTGGAAGTATCTTCGGACGCGAACTTTAAACAAATCGTTTATTCCGGAGATTCTGCCGCAGGTTTTTTGAAATGGGAACCTAGATCGGAAGGACAATTTTTCGCTCGTGTCAAAATGAGTTCCGATAAACAGGGATTCAGCGAAATGAGCTCGGATGCGATCTCCTTCGTTTTACGTAAATCGGAACAGGCAGAACCTCCTAAACTTCTAAAACCTCTGCAAGGAGAAGAGATAGGGATCCGTATATTCAAAGCAGGCTCCTTCTTCAGTTGGAGCTCCAACAAGGAATTCAAATCTTATTCCCTGGAAATAGCCGCCGATTCCGATTTCAAAAATATTCTTTTCTCCAAATCGACTAACGCGAATTTTATGAAACCGGATCTGGATTGGAAGGAAGGTATATTCTTCTGGAGAATTAAAGCAAGTTCTAATTCTGAAGGAGAGATTTCTTCTTCGATTGGTAAGTTCACTTTAAAACCTCTAGGTGTTATCAGACTCTCTTTTCCTAAGGATGGATCCGAGTTAGGACATCCGATGGACGGTAAATTACAATTTAGATGGGATAGACCGGATCCAAGCGGAACTTATAAATTAGAAGTTTCTAAAGATCCTAATTTCGTTTCTAGGATATACGAAACCTCCGTGCGATCTGGACAAAATTCAGTGCCCCTTGCGGGTCCGGGGGACTATTATTGGAAAGTTACTCTTCTTTCGCCGGAGGGAGAGGTTTTGACAAGCAGTCCTTCCTCCGGGTTTAGGACCTCGGACTCTGCTCCGTTTGTATCTCCTGTATATCCACGGGATAGAGATAAGATAGATCTGGATGAGAAAGCAAGTTTGTCATTTTATTGGGAAATTGAAGGCGAATCCGAGGCATACATATTGGAGCTATTAGAGGCGGATCAAAAAACCCTAAAAACCGTATTCAAAAAGGAAATTAAGGGAGAATCCTACGACTATCGAGAGTTGTATAGGTTAAGGGAAGGAAAATACCAGTGGAGATTGAGCGCAAAATACAGGGACAGCTCCGGACAACTCCGTACCACCCTTCCTTTGACCCGGGATTTCGAAGTCATCATGTCCGCCACTTTCAAAGCGCCGGAGATCTTGACTCCTAAGGAATTTTATGTTGAATAAAAGATTCCAAAAATCTAATACGATTGCGGCTCTTTTAGTCGGTTTCCTTTTTTTCTCTCTTTCACTTGGTGCAAAGGAAGAAGGTGTAAAACTGGAATGGAGACCTATTCCGGACGCAGGCGGTTACCAAGTAGAGATCAAAGATTCTCGTGGAAAGATTACCAGAGAAAAAACGAATGCATCTCAGATCCAATTGGAATTACCTCCAGGCGCTTACGAACACAGAATAGGCGTATTAAACAAGTACGGTAGAGTGTCCGTCTTTTCCGCTTGGATCCCTTTCGAAGTTATTCTTTCCCAAAAACCCGAAGTGATCGCCGCAGAAAAAAATAAATTCTTAACCAAGGACATGCCCGAAAGTTTCGAAATCAAGGGAAAACATTTCACTGAAGCTACAAAAGTAATATTAAAAGATTCTAAAGGGAATGAGATCCCCGTTAAGTCCATTGATATTAAAAATTCGGAAACTATGGTAGTTACCATAGATAAGAAAAAGGCTCCGGAAGGTGCAGTTTCCTTACGTTTGGAAAATCCGCGGAATAAATCTACGGAAAAGGAAAATTATTTCTTCGTCGCGGAGACTGAAGACGAATTGGCGGCGTTAGAATCCAAATCCTCTTATTCAGGAGCCTCGGGAACTTTCGATCTCGGGGCAGCGGCAAGATCCGCAGTCCTTCCAGGATGGGGACAGTATTACCAAAAAAAATCCGCATTTAGGACCGCTATTTTCCCCAGTTTGGTTTTAGTCGCCGGCGGTTACGCTGCAGCAAGAGGAAGTTCTTATATGAGCTCCATTAATGAATTGGATGCCGCAAGACAAAGTAACATTTTATACAACTCCGCATTCTTACAATCAGGGGATCCTGCATTATTCAATTTGGCATTGTACAATTATACACAAATCTCACCGAAATACTCCAGCGCCGTAGGGGAATATAACCAGTTAGGAATCGCGTTAGGAATATTAGGATTTTTTTATATAATCAACGTGGTAGACGCCGGATTTTTCCCGGGACCTAAACAAGTAAAAGTGGAAGGCACCGACGCCCCCGTAACAGTTTCTCCGATCCTAAGGAACGCAATAGAATCGGAGAAAGCGGCTACGTACGCTTCCGGAAATTCTTATCTTCTACAACAGAGAATGGAATTAGGAGTGGAATTCGCATGGTAACTTTGAAGAATTTTCTCCCAAAAGTATATTCGCTTCTTTTGATCGTTTTTACTTTGAATACGATGGGCTGTTATAGCCGTCCTAAAAAATCGGGTCTTTTAGATTTTATGAACATATCTAATTTTGTATCCTATTTAACAGGGACTTCCTTTCCGTTGAACGTACAGGTAAACGGCTTAACCAACTCCGGAACGCTTGTTGTGGAGTTAGCCCTCACAGGAGAACAGCTGACGTTCACTGCAGCCGGTTCCGATACGTTTACCGGGGTTTTTGATCCGAATATCGTTTACACTTTAACCATTGTATCACAGCCTGCAACACTTCCCACACAAACCTGCATCATTAGCAATCCTAACCTCAATCTTACTTTTGCGAGCACTACATTCGTCGTAAACTGCGCGGAGAATTGGTATAAGGCCAACGTAAGCGTCACGGGAATAGACAGCACAAACAATACAAATTTACAAATTTATAATAATGGCACGGACCTAAAAACTAGGACCTCCAACGGAACCGTCAGTTTCGATGTCGGAGACGGTCTTCCTTATAATATCACTATAGGTGCGGTTCCTACAGTTCCTTCTACACATACCTGTCAGGTTGTTACCTCCCCTGCAAATGGGACGATCAGTGGAGCGGATGTAAACCTACAGGTTAGCTGTTTAAGTCTAATGAAAACAAGTGTGGCTGCAGGCGGATTTATGCCTTCCACCAAGATGATGACATTTACTTTCTCTGGCCCTGTTACCGGTTGTGTGTTAGATTCAACCGGAGGAGGTCCTCCTTATTCCGCAGGAACGGCTAGCGGAGGCCCTGGTGTGACTTATGTTGGAAATAATGCCAGGATAGCTCCGACCCCTTTACCTTGGTCTTTTGGAGCTCTAACTTTCCCTCTACAAGTGAACTTTACTCTGACAGGTTGTGCGGATGCAGTGGCTGCGGCGAACAATGGGGCCGCACTGTCGGTGACGGTCAGAATGATGGACGGTGATGTTTATTTCGTAAGTGATACGAACGGCGATGATAGCAATAGCTGTGCAGACCCTAGCGATTCATGTAAAACGATACAAACGGGGGTTAATCAATGTTCTGCTTCCGGCGTTTGTTCGGTATTTGTTGAAGGCGGCGATTATATCATTTCAGGTACAACGTCACCCATCTCTCTCACTTCTACAGGGGGAGTACGACTTTTAGGAAGTTTCGATCCTTCGTATTCCATACAAAATATGGATATAACGCCAACCCGCATTATTGATAACCGAACTCTGGCACAATGTGCAGGAAGCACCTTAGGCACGAATGAATGTGCTCCAATCATGATCTCACCAAACGGAATGAGTGGGGATACCTCTAAAGCGCATGTGGTACAAGGATTCAGTATTTTTGCGGATGAGACAAAAAAATTCTCATTCGGTATCCGTATCATAAATGGAGATGCAAATAGTTATTCTTTTATCTTCGGAAATTATATTACCGGAGGACAAGGCGGGCTCGGATTGGAAAATTCCGCAGCGGGAGGTATCCGTGGAGCTATCTATCTACTAAATTCAAAATCGAATAATCAGATAGATACAAACGTGCTTAAGGGTGGTTTCGGAGCAGATACTTCTTATGGAGTTTATAACTATGACTCCACTGCGTTTTTATTCCGAAATAGAATTAGTGGGGATAAAGGATTCACTTCGGCAGCAATCGGCCTTACAAGTTATAATGATCCCGCTGTCGCAATCATTAACAATACGATGAACTTTCGTCAATATTCGGATGGTACAGTAACTTCCACTTATACTTACGGAATTTATAGTTATGAAGATTCTCCGAATACAAAATACTATATTGCAGGGAATACGATCTATTCTGCAGGTGCATCCGGCGGATCAAATTACGGGATCTTCATGTCAGGTTCAGGAACAAATGCACAAATGACGAATAATTTGATCATGGCTCAGGGGCCTAACGGAGTATGTGCTACTTTTGATAATACCCCTTCAATTAATGCAACATTCCGAGGAAATAATCTATCTTGTGCAGCTGGTACAAAAATATTTGTGGCAGCGGGTTCCACAAACTTTTCCATTTTTTGCGGAGACGGAACGTTTAACTCTAGCGGACTTTGCCTCGTAACAACAGCATTCATGAACGATGTGCTCACAGCAAATCGATCCAATCAAAACTTTATTTCAACGCCAACCTTCAACGGATATCCTCTGACGCAACCTTGGTTAGCGATGACCCCCTCCAACGGCGGACCATGCGCGATTGCATTCGGTGGAGTGGAAACTTCCGGCTATCTGAATAGTTTCGATCCATTTTATAAATTAGATGCAGTCATCGGAACTCCGGTAACTAGAACGACCTCGTTTGGCGGAACTACTCCGAGCGGCTCGGCAGGTTATACGATCGGAGCTTTCGAGTTAGACGATGCCGGTTGTTTTTAAATTAACAACCATTAACAAGGTTTAAGAATTTTAAATATTATTAATATTTTGCGACACAAACTACAGTTGTTACGCTTACGCTGTTAGGTGTAAATGCCCGAAACACATTTGTAGCCTCATAAAGTGCAGTGATCCCTAGAGTTTCTGTTGTACCGTTAATAATGGTGCTGGACCAAGCAGTCTGAGAATCCCCTAAAGAATTATTTGCAGTTCCAAAAGCTCCGAGTACATAGGGAGAACTTGTACTTCGAAGGGAATGCAATTGGATTGCATCTGGCAAAATCCAATCAGATCGGCTTGCGAATGTCAAATTGGAACAAGTAGTCAAAGCGTTAGTCTGATTAAAACTAGAATCATTTGCATCGAAGTCACTGCAATTTGGAGAGGTAAAGGTATTCGGAGCGTCTGAAGCATTATCGAGTACACAAAGTGTCCAAATGAAACGATTCTCTGAATCTGTAACCGTTCCATTATTATTATCTGTAAGACTAGGAGTACTGCAATTATCTCCGCCTAGAGCTGTAAGTAAGTCTGATTCAGTCACAAAATTTCCGCTCGAGGCACCGAATGAGACTGAAACCGGATTCGCAACTGTCTGACCACAATGAAAAGTAGAATTTCCCCCTCCTCCTCCGGCCAATAATAATAGTAAGCCGCTTAGATCTTGGCTTGGTCCACTGCCGCAATTAGTAAAAGAAAGAGAAGAAAATAGAAAAAGCACCGTCAGACGTTTCATAGGATGGAAGATCTTTCTTGTTCTTTTTTTAGTCAAGCAACGAGCGAGACAAAGGAACAAAAATCATAAAATTCGGAATATTCCGTAATGAAAACTAATCACTTTGGATTAGTTCGTTTAACAGTGTCTAATTTAGCTAGCAGGATTTAGGTTCTTATTCTGGAACACCACGGCATTGGCTGATTAGAGCAGATTCTATTCTTTGGAAGCAAGCCCTTCCCATTCTATTACCTTCAGGTGCAATTCATCTTGTAACTGAGTCAAACGTTCCCCTGATTTTCTGGCCAGCTCAGGGTCCGATGATTGCAAGCGTTGGACGAGCTCCTTCTCTTCCGTTTCCAAAGAGTGGATCTCTTTTTCCAATATTTCCAGTTTTCTTTTATCTTGGTAGCTTAGTCCCTTCTTCTTATTATCTGCTTGTTTTTCATTGGGCTTAGGAACCCCGCTCTTCGCTTCCTTTTCCTCGAATTCCCTATACTCCAAATACTCGGAATAATTTCCCGGGAACCTGTCTATCTTACCTTCTCCTTTAAACACAAATAAGTAATCGGTAACACGGTCCATGAAGTAACGATCGTGAGAAACTACGAGCACGACACCGGGAAAATCATCCAGGAATTCTTCGAGCACTGAGAGTGTGGGAATGTCCAGATCGTTTGTAGGTTCGTCCAAAACCAAGAAGTTCGGATTTTTCATAAGAAGTAGAATGAGATATAACCTTTTCTTTTCACCGCCTGACAGTCTTTCTATCTTGGTTTGTTGTAATTGAGGAGGAAACAAAAACCTTTCCAAAAACTGGGACGCTGTCCAAGAAGTCCCATCATTCATTTTGATCGTCGGCGCGATCTCTTCCTTTACGTATTCCAATACCTTTTTGGACCCTGGGAGTTCTTTGCTAAGTTGATCGAAATATCCGAAACTTGTATTCACACCCGTTGCCACATCTCCGGAGTCAACCTTCTCTCTCCCGGTGATCAAATTTAGAAGTGTCGTTTTCCCGGCACCGTTAGGGCCTACAACTCCGATCCTTTCCTTACTCTTAAATACGTAGGAAAATCCGGAGATCAGTTCCATGTTTGTGTAAGATTTTTTAATATTCTTTAATTCTAATATTTTTCCGCCAAGCCTTCTGCCGGAAACGGAAATATCGAGGACGATATCCTTACCTGCCTTTTTTCTTTCCAGAACTTCGATAACACGGTCCGTTCTTGCCTTTTGTTTCGTCCCTCTTGCTTTAGGCTGACGCTTAAGCCATTCCAGCTCCGTTCTAAGAAAGGATTTTCGTTTTGCTTCTTCCTTTTCTTCTATCGCCTGTATCTCTACTTTTTTTTCCAAATAAAGATCGTAATTTCCCGGATAGATCCTGAAGTTCCCTCTATCAATTTCTAAGATACGATTTGCGATCTCTTCCAGAAAGTATCTGTCGTGTGTAACGAGCAAAACCGCTTTATCCGTATTTTTTAAAAATTCTTGGAGCCAAAGAATCGCGTCTATATCCAGGTGGTTGGTTGGCTCGTCTAACACTAAAAAATTGGACTCATCCGTTAAGGCCTGTGCAAGTGACACTTTTTTGGCCATTCCCCCGGAAAGTTCTCCCATCCTTCGGGATAGATCCGGTATATTCAGTTCTCTTAATATATTTTTGAGTTTGGATTCCAATTCCCAAGCTTGCTTAGAATCCATTTCTTCCATTGCAAGATGGTATTCTTTTTCGGCTTCATCTCCGCCGTTTTCCAATTCGATACAAGCTTTTTCGTACCTTCTTACCGTATCCAAAAGTATCCCGGAACCCGAAAGTATATGTTCTAATACCGTTTTATTCGGATCGAATTCCGGGAATTGGGATAAGAATGAAATTTTAAGTTCTCTATTGCGGACAACTTTACCTGTGTCCGGTTCTTCCATTCCGAGTAAGATCCTAAGTAGAGTGGATTTTCCGGATCCGTTGATCCCAAGCAATCCTGTTTTTTCTCCCTCATCTATCCCAAAGCTTAGGTTTTGAAAGAGCTGTTTTTCGCCGATGGATTTTCCGACCTTATCTACGGAGATTAGATTCATCGCTTCCAGCCTTTATGAATCCGGCTTAGAAGCAATTCTTTTAAGAGCCTGCCCCGGGCGTTTAACTCGAGACTACACACGTTAAGAAAAACAAAATTTCGGAACGGATTATAAAGATCTATTTAGGAATAGGAAGTTCTATTTTAAATCTGGTGCCTACTTCTACGGTTTCAAGTCCCCATTTTGCCTTCAGCTTCTCCAATAACATTCCGACTAATTGTAGCCCCAATCCTTCGGAATTCCTGACATCCACCGTTTTAGGTAGTCCCACACCGTTATCTCCTATAGAAATGGAAAGCCCGTTTTCTTTTTTGGAAATAGAGATGAATATTTCCCCTTTTTGCTCACCGGGAAAAGCATACTTTAAGGAATTTGAAACTAGTTCGTTAAAAACCAATGCGAGCGGGATCGCAAAATCCAAATTTAAACGTATATCCTGAGATTCTATCGAATAACCCACTTTTTTGTTCGCACCGTAAGACTGAACGAGCGCCACAAGTAAATTGTTCAGATACTCGGTGAAGTCCGCATCAGCAATCGTATCGTTTTGGTAAAGTTCCTTGTGTACCAAAGCCATGGACTGGATCCTTCTTTCACATTCTTTCAGAATAGAAACCAGTTTTGGATCATCCGTAAAATCAGTTTGTAAACTTAACAAACTGGAAACCACTTGCAGATTATTTTTGACCCTATGATGAATCTCCTTTAACATCACTTCTTTTTCGTCCAAAGATTTCCGTAACGTTTCTTCATATTGGTATCGATCCGTTACATCCCTAATGATCTGAGTAGCCCCTATCATATTATGACTTTCATCCCGGATAGAACTATAATTGATCTCGAGTACTACGGAGTCCTTAATCAGTCCGGAAATTTTTCTCTCTAATTTAAAAACTTCACCGGTAAGTGCCCTACTCCAGTTCTGGATAATCCTTTCTTTTTCTTCCGCATTATCTATAGCGATATCCCAGATCCTTTGGCCGACAGTAACCCTTTTTCCATACAGTTTCCAGACCATAAGTTCAAATGCGGTATTACAGGAGATAACTCTTAAATCCATATCCACCGCACATATCGAGTCTTTCACACCTTCAATGATCGCTTGGAGTCTATCGTTCGTTTGTAATATCTTCTTTCTCAGTTCACTTAACTCATGTTCGGCCTTTTTTCTTTCCGTGATGTCTCGGACGATCACCTGCATTAACTTTTGCCCTCTTTGCTCGAAAGCAACACCGGAAACTTCAACAGAGATCTCTGTTCCGTCTTTTCGAATAAATTTTTCCTCGATAGGTTCGAGAGGTTCGGACTTGAGCATTGCTCTCAGCACTCTTTCGGCAACGATTTGCCTCGAATCAGGATGTACGAATTCTATAATCGGCTTTTCTTCCACCTCTTCCACAGTATCGTATCCGAGCATTTTTAGCCCGGCTTGGTTTATATATATTACTTTTCCGTCCGCATGTAAACCTATTGCGTCGGGAGAAACTTCCACTAGTTTTCTGTATTTTTCCTCACTTGCAAGTAGGGCGGTTTCCCAAACGGTCCTAAGAGTCACGTCTTTTACGAATATTACGACTTCTTTAATTGCTCCTTCCTTGGACAATGGAGCGAACGAAACTTCCAATTCCGAATTGGGTTGTACTGGAAATAATTTGGAAAAATGCCATTTAACCTTCGCACCGGAAAATGCCTTATTCAATTGTGCCTGGAAAATTTCCCGATGTGTTTCCGAGATCAACGAAAGTATCTTGGAATCTTGGGCCAATTCGATCCCAAATTGTTTTCTGACCTCGGACCTCCCGGAAGAATTCACATATTGTATCTTTCCCGCTTGGTTAACTCTAATGACCCATTCTTCCGTACTATCCAAAAGAATGCCGATATAAGAAAGTTGGTCTTGTAGAATTATTTCACTTTTTCGTAATGGAGTTAAGTCTTGGATGGAACCGTAGATCTCGGTTACCCTTTTTTTGATCGGATCCCAAATAGGATGTGCGTGGTCCCGAAGCCAACGGATCGCACCGTCCGGACCGTACACTCGATATTCATCCGTACGAGAAGCTCCGGATAATAATGATCTTATTCTTTGTCTGATCAGTTCCAGATCGTCGGGATGAAAATATTTGGGATCTGCGGCTGCCCAGGGGCTATTTAAGTCGTCGATGGTTATCCCGCAGAATTTCAAAAAACCGTCGTTTGCCCAGCTTAATATTAGATTTCCGTTATCTAATACGTCTACCCGGTAAAGATAATCGTTAAACACCTCGGGTGCAAGCGCGCGGATCTCTTTATCAATTTTTTTTCGAAGATTCCGATTTTGAAACCATTTTAGAAGTTTGGCAAAAGCCATCGCAACTCCGAATAACTCCTAAAAACCGTGGTTTTCGAGAGCTTACTTCACTAAAAATTCTTTGTAAGTATTCGCAACTTCTTCGGGTCTTTCTAACATGGGAACGTGACCCATATCCTTCAAGATCACCTTTTTAGATCCCGCAATCCCCTTTTCTAACACCCCGGCGCCGGAAACGCTCAGCACCCTGTCCGTATCTCCCCATAAGATAAGAGTTTTTGTCCGGATCTTATTCATATTTTCCTGCAAGGGAAAACCGGTAGATCGGATCTGTTTAAATATATATTTATTAAACTCGGAATTTTTGACGGCTCGTTCCGCAAAATAGGATGCCAAAAAAGAAGGAACCGGAGGCGGTGTTACAAAAATGAATTTCATCAATTCATTAAATTCTTCCGCGTTAGTCGCAACTAAATTATTCTTTCCCTTTTCCAAGTTTTTAGACAATTCACTTTTTTCAGGACTATTAATTCCGGAGGGTGCAAATAATCCGAGAGACAAGATTTTTTGCGGATACGTCGCAGCATACACTCCCGAGATCGCTCCCCCCATAGAATTTCCTACAATATGGAATTTTTCCCAGCCAAGTTTAACGACAAACTCGTCCAAGCGTTTTACTTGCTCGACGATATTATAATCCTGACCTGCGATTCTATCGTTTTCACCAAAACCGGGGAGATCCACAGCCACCACTGTGTATTGAGGAGTGATCCACTTGGAAAATCTAGTCCAATTATCCTTATCTCCGCCGAATCCGTGGACCATCAGGATCTTTTCGCTACCTTGCCCCCCTTCTAAATATACCCAGTTCCAAGGTTCTATCTTGGTTTGTTTTTTTTCGAGTCCTGCTTTCCATCTTTCATAACCGATACCGGTTTTAACCAGAGTCTCGGAACAATAGGTCAGCCCGAAAAAAATAAACAATAAGTAGATTGGGGAAAATTTCCTATGCATAGTCAAATTACGAATAACGTTTCTTTAATTCCCTAGCATAGGCCAAGTCATGAGTAAGTAGTCTCATTCTTTTCACCAAATAGGTGGTGATCCCTTTATAAAATTTCAGAGCAAGTTCCTTATCGGAATCCAAAATATGCTGTAGATGATCGAACGGGATTTCCAAGAGTTCGCAACGTTCCATCGCTTCTACCGTTCCGGCTCGTTTTCCCTGATCCAGAAACGGGAATTCTCCGAAATGGTCACCGGTAGCGATCGTAGTTACGCTCACATCGTCCCCTTTTTCGGTGGAAGTCAAAATTTTCAGAGTTCCGTACATTACCACATAGAACGCCTTGGCTTCGTTCCCTTCTTGGTAAACCGCTTCTCCTTGTTCAAGCACCTTGTATTTGGTCTTCTCGGCTATTTTAGCCAGCTCGTCCATTGAGAAGCTGGAAAATAAATAAATCTGGTGTAGGATTTCTTCTGTAGTGTGTTGCATGTGTTCCTTACCAAAGACCGAGTATTAAGCCTAGAAAAAAACCATCAAGCTACTTTCCTGGATTCCAGTCCGGAATTCTAAGACGAAAAACAACTCCATTTTCCGAAGTAAATTCGGAACTTCCTTTCAGCTGCCTGGACAAGATCTCAATGAGCTGAATGCCGATAGTCCCAGAACCGATATGATTTTCTTTTCTAAATCCGACCCCATCGTCCGAATATGAGAAGACGATATTCAATTCTTCTTTAAAGATCCGCACTTGTATTTTTCCGGAACGATCTTTCGGAAATGCGTATTTTAAGGAGTTGGTAAGAAGTTCGTTTAGGATCAGTCCGAGAGGGATCGCTCTTTCAATACTCACCTCCAGAGAACTGAGGTCCAGATGCAGTTGTATTCGCGGAAGTCCGCCATACGCTCGGATCAGATTAGAAGAAACCGTGGTAAAATAATTTTCTAAGTCTACTGCCGCGAAATTTTCCGACCTATATAATTCCGCATGAACAAATCCCATCGACTTTACCCGATTCTCACACTCTTTTAAGATTCGTTTTAGGTTAGGATCTTCCGTATTCTCATATTGAAGTCCAAGAAGACTAGAGATCACTTGCAGATTATTTTTAACCCGATGGTGGATCTCTTGGAGCATGGATTCTTTTTCCCTTAAGGATCTCTCCAAAGTCCTCGTCATACAATTTCTTTCCGTCACGTCTCTGGCAACTCCCATATATCGGGACTCGTCTATTCGCACGGCATTCACGTCCGCTTCTATAATTCTACCGGATTTACTTTTAAATTTTCTGCTTAGGATCACAGGTTTGCCGATCTCTAATGCAGGAATTCTATGCAAAGACTGCCTAAAACTTTCTTCATCGAGAATATTCTCTAATGTAAATGTTTGGAGTTCTTCTTTGGTATATTCTAAAAGTTCGCACATTCTCCTGTTCACTTCTAAAATTTTAGTTTCAAAATTTGTAATAATGATCGAATCGGACGCGTTCTCCACCAAAGAGCGATACCTTCGTTCATTTTCTTCCAATAAAGAGACCGCTCTTACTCTTTCAGTCACATCGTATAAAATGGAGAATAATACCCTTTTTCCACCGAACTGCAACGGCCCGCTGTAAACCTCCATATCGCGGACTTCTCCGTTCTTTAATCTATGTCTGAAACGGAAATATTGTCTGGCTTCAATCGCAGCCATTCTCATCTCTTCGAAAATTTGTTCTTTCGTGAGAGTATTGATATCGGTGACCTTCATCTGCAGAAGTTCTTCTTGGCTGTAACCGTAAAATTGGCTCGCAGCCTGATTCGCGTACAAAATATCGCCCGAGTCAGGATCGAGTATCCATTTAATTGCTTGGTTTGTCTCAAAAATCTGTCGGAAGGGCCTGTCGCTGGATAAAAATTCTTTCCAAAAGGAATTTTCCATTAGAGAAGCGGAATCTTCCTCCAGCGGTTCCATTTTGACCCAAAACATCCCATGAGTGAGAGACCAACTCGCAAGAAGACCTTTGTTTCCCGGAAATGACACGGGACTTTTTCCCGGTTGCCAAAAAAGTACAGCGCTTCCGTTTTCCCCTTGGATCTTGTCCGTTCCGTTCAAAAAATAGGAGAGTGGATTTTGTCTCCAGGATTCCAGAGGAAGATTTGTCTCAAGGATCAAACCGGACGGATCCATTAGAATACACCAATAAGGGAAGAAGGAGGATTTCATAATTTAAAAACTGGAGAGCACTATTTCCAAGAGTTATTCGACTCTGAAAAATCTTTTTTCAAAACCTTCGGGAAAGTTCCCAGAAAGTTGGGAAAAATAACTTGCAGTGCATTGGGTCGAAAAGGACTTTGCAATAGAACCGAATAGTATAGCGCACGCTACAGGAATTGAAAATATGGATTTGCCCTTCCTCAATATCACTATAACCAAAGAATTGATCGGGGTCTTCATGATGCCCCTTACCTACGGATTCGTAGGTTGGTTTACCAACGTGGTAGCCTTAAAAATGACCTTCTACCCGTTGGAATTTGTAGGGATTCCACCTTATTTAGGATGGCAAGGGATCGTTCCGAAAAAGGCCCAGAAATTGGCCCTAAAATCGGTGAATATCATGACCGAAAGGCTGATCAAGGTAGAGGATTTTTTCTCCAAAGTAGATCCGGATCAATTAGAGACCGAATTCCAACCTGTATTAAATGATCTGATCCCTTCGGCAACCCATGAAATCGTTCATCATATCAATCCCGTCTTAAGAAAACATTTAGAGAACGGGCATGGGGAAGAGATCGTAAGAGCTGTCCAAGAAAAATGCGCTCATACGGTGAAAAATATCATGACCCAGGTAAAGGAGAACGTATCCTCCGTTTTCAATTTCAGATCCCTGGTTTTGCGTAAACTTACAGGACCGAATGTAGAAAGGATCGTAAACATCTTCGAGGAAGTAGGTTCTAAAGAATTCAAATTTATAGAACATTGCGGTTGGGCCCTCGGCGGTGCACTCGGTATCGCCCAGGCAGTGCTTTGGAATTATCTTCCTATCTGGTGGACGCTTCCCATCCAAGGAGTGATCGTAGGATATATCACCAACTGGGTGGCGCTCACGATGATATTCCGTCCTCTTTACGAAAAAAGATTGGGACCGATCAAATATAGAGGTTTATTCATCGCAAGACAGGAAGAAGTTTCCAAAAAATATTCGAACGTATTCGCAACCCAAGTTCTCACAGCAAGAAACGTATTAGAAGAGATCTTATACAAAAGAGCCGCAAGGACTTTGGTAGAGACTATCCAAGCGGAAACGGAATCCGCCGCTGCCAGGCTGAACTTATCCGGACAACTGGATGCGGAGAATAAGGGAGAAGATTCCGATTTCGAAAATACCAAAAAAGAAGTCATCCGCAAAGTAAGCGATTCCTTAGCAGGAAGTTCTACGAAACTCGAAACGTATATGGGAAGAGCGATGAGCATAGAGAATAATATGTTCAAACGTATGAAAGATCTCCCACCGGAAGAATTCGAACCTATCTTAAGATCCGCTTTCCAAGAAGACGAGTACGTTCTTATCCTGATCGGTTCCGTTTTAGGAGCGATCGTAGGTCTTGTGCAAGGGATCTACATGATCGCGGTATAATATGGAGCTGATTAAGGTAGAAGGTTCCGATCCAGAATCTTTCCTCCGGAAATTGACAAAAGCAATCTCCGGAGGAGAATTAGGTGCGATCACTAAATTCGATCTGAAAGAAGACGATTTTTGTATTAAATTTTCGGGATTAGGTGAATCCAGGATCTGGTTCAAATTGCAGAGGGAAGCGGAAGGATTTTCAGCCGTCAAAAAAAGGGAAAAGATTGCTTTACTACATATAGCATTCCGGCAAGAAATGGAAAAAAATTTGGAGAATATTCTGATCCGACTCGGAGCGGAAGTCTCTTAAATATTACAGAATGTTACAATTCGGTTCGGATTCCAAAATAGCGACTCTACCTTCCGGAATCCGAATCGCCTATCGGGTCTTTCCCGGCAAATCAAAAGTCCCGCTCTTCTGCGTTCATGGTCTGACCGGAAATTTAAAAAACTTCGAACCGATCGCGGAAGGGCTTTCTAAAAAAGGGATCACCGTAATCGTATATGATCTACGCGGAAGAGGAAATTCGGACAAGCCCAAAGAGGAATATTCCGCAAGAGTACATGCTCAGGACCTAAAAGATCTTTCATCAATATTAGGATATTCTAAAATTTCCATTCTCTCCCATTCTTTAGGCGCCTGGATCACTCTCAGATTTGCGGAAAAATACTCCGATTTTTTGGAAAAAGCGGTTTTGATAGACGGAGGCGGAGAACTTTCCATCAAACGTAAAATTTCCAATCTTCTTATGATACAAGGTTCCTTAGCCCGTTTAGGCAGAAGGATCCCTAGTAAGGAAATTTATCTACAAGAGGCTAAAAAGTCCCCATTACTTTCCGCCTGGAATAAGAATATTCAAAATTTCTTAATGTATGAACTGGAACCGGTCGGAATACTTTCTTCTTCCTTGATGCCAGGAGATACTTTGTACGGACCTGTGCTTTGTTCTATTCCTCCCTTTGTGATCGATAGCGAGCTAAAGAACATGGGGGGTGCCATGAAGCCGACGGGTATTTTTGCCAGACTTTTGAAAAATCCAAAAGAATTTTTCAAAACCGTCCAAGATAATAAGGTCATGCCCTACTCCTCATTACATTGTCCCGTGCTTGTGATCCGAGCCCTAAAACCGAATTTCAAACCGGGAGACGAACTATTACCATCTTCCGCAATAGAGAGGATGAAAGAAAAGATCCAAAATCTGAAAATTTACGAATTAAAAGACAAAAACCATTATGAATCCGTACTTTTGGAAGATACGGAAAGAGACCGAGAAATACTAAAATTTCTGCAATTTTAAAGAGATTCGTCCCGATCTTCTTCTATAAAATGATCTCTTTTAAAAAATATATAAAGTAAAACGAATATTCCGACTAAAACCGCAGCGGCTAATCGAGGATCATATTCGTATCTTTTAAATATTTTCCCCTCTCCGGGCTCCGGCATTTTTTTCGGTTGGATCGTAAATCCGTTTTGGGTCGCAAGTTCTTCCACTCGGACCAAATGAATGACCGGTATCCCCGCATTCGCAAAACGCCTCATGACGGAATCTTTTCCCTGTCGAGAGATGGGATGTTTCAAATTCAATCCGGCTGAAAATTCTCCCTCGTTTTTTTTAGTTCCCACGGAAACTGTTCCCCCACCTACATTGATATAAGCTTTATATTCTGAAATGGGGCTCCCTGCGGAATACAGATTCATCCGTTCTTCCAGACTTTCCGAGTAATTCCTAGATTGGAGCATGGGGAGAGAATGTTTGGAAGCGGAATTTTGTAGTAGCTTCGACCCTTCTTTCGGGATCCCGAACGCCTGGTCCTCAATCCCTCCCCAACTATAAGCCAAAGAGATGTAGGGAAAAATTCCTCGGGTATAGAGTCTCTTCTCCATATCCGGCCATAAAAGATCAGGATCATTCGCGCCCCATTGGGAAGAAGTTAAACTGGAGATGATCACAAGTTTCAGATCCAAAACTTTCGCAGCGGAATATACCGCTATATTCAAAGCGGGAAAAGATCCGGACAGAGAAACGGCGACAGTATCGCCCTTTTGGACCCCGGCTTGGATGAGATACTCCAAAACTAAGGCTCCAAAGTTGGGATTGATGGAAGTTTGTTTGGCCCTAAGCGATCCCAAATTGCTCGTAACAACTGTAAAAAATTCACCGATCAATCCCGAATCGGATGGGTCGGAAACCGGATCTATCTTTTTGTTTATCGATACTTTGTATTCCCTGATTTCTTGAAACGCTTTAGCAGTCAGTTTTGCCGCTTCGATTTTTTCCGAATAGTGGGGCTGAATTTTCTCGGAAAGAAAATATTCCACTAAGAATATTCCAAAAAGTGAAAATACGACTAAGAGCAAATAATATAGAACGGACTTATTAGAAGAATTCCAATACATTCCCTTCAAGGTAATAACTCCTTTCCAAGAAATAGGATCAATATCAAACGAACGATCACGGATGCCGTGAGTAAAGACGCCAAAGTTTCCAACCAACCTTGCCTATCCATCCAAACGGCGATCAGACCGGGAATAATATGGCCAACCGCCCTTACTTCCGATTCTAACTGGACAACCTCCGTAAAGATCCGAGGAAATATCCATTCGTTGCCGACCGCATCTAAAACGAATCCAAGTAAAAGTAAGATTGCCGTCCTTCTTTTTCCGTACAATATTACAAATTTTGAAATGAATTTCCCTAGGCCAAAAACTCCCAAACTTACCGATAATGTAAGAAGAATATTGACCGGATTCTGGAGCTGTAAAGCAAAGTAGCCGGGAACGACCAACCCACCGGCGATCCCGAAAAATTCGGAAAAGAATAGACTGATGCCTAGTCCTATACCTATGGAAATACTTAATAAGTCCATATCATCCTTTCATCATTCCTGTTTGTTTTAAATGTTCCAGAAGTTCTAAGCCTAGACCGCCTATGTTCCCCAATCCGACTATCATCGAATTAGAAGGTAAAAATATTTTGAAAAATCCCAATACTTCACCCGCATTCATAGATTTCAGATTTTCCATTTTAGGATTTCCTGAACTTAATTTCAAACAGGTCTTTTGGAATACTTCTGTTTCTTCTCCGGCAATCAAAATTAGGTCGGGAGAATTTTTCTTCCAAGATAGGATTTCTTTTGCCATTTGTTCGGATCTTTCCGGTCTATCCTTTCTACAATTGACAAGAGCCACTTTATATGAATATGCCGGGAAGCGTAAGATGGCATTCTCCCAAATACTAGCAGCAGATCTGGGATCGTTTGCCGCAAAACCGTTTGCAAATGCGATCTTTTTTTCTCCCAGATCGTATTCTGCAAAAAAACTAGCGCCTAAATCGGGAGAGTGAGACCACATTCCTTGGATTGCAATCTCAGGTTTTACCCCTAAAAACTCGCAGACTTCCAGCGCAAGGATCACATTTTCAGGATGTTCATAATATGCAAAACCTTGCATATAGTTTAGATGTGAATATTTTCCGGGATGAGTGGGAATGATTTCAGTCTTTTTCCTTTTTGTTATTTCTTGGAAAAAAGGAAAAAATTCTTTTTCGGAAGTAAATAAGACCTTCGATTCCGGAATGGATCCGCTTAGAGCCAAGGCTACGTCCTTCTTTTCAGGACCCATAATTTCCAAATGATCTTCTCTTATGTTTGTAATGACTGCATGCGTGGCCCTTATTAATTTTTCTTCCGAAACTTTCTGGTTGAATGGAACAAGGGCCATACATTCTAAAACGATCGCATCCACACCTTGTTTTTCAGCTTCTTTGATCGCAAACTTCTGTTCTAAAATGTTGGGGGCTCCGTATCGGATAATATTTTTTTCGGAACCGTCCGGTAATATAAGTCTCGGAACAGTTCCTGTTGTTTTGGCAAGCACCCGATATCCACCCTTTTTCAAGCCGGATGCAATCAGTCTAGTGACGGAACTTTTTCCTCGAGTACCATTCACATGAATTCGGATCGGGATCTTATTCCTTCTATAAATATGAAGAATATATTCTGCAAATCCGAATCCTAACAGAATTAGAAGTAATGGAAATAATATTAGCAATTCGGACACGTAAAGAATGTGTTTCCAAACAAGTCCTTAGGTCAACTGAGATTAGCTTAAGTTCAAAGAAATCAATGTGATATCGTCTTGGGGTTCTTTATCTCCCAAATGGGCTTTCATTTCGCGTATGATCTGAGAATGTAATTCCAACCCGCTTAGCCCGGACTCTCTGAAAATTTTTTCTATTCTTTCTTCTCCGAATGGATTTTGTTCCGAATCGAATTCTTCAAATATCCCATCGGTTAACATGAGTATGGAATCTCCTTCCGAGTATTCGAATTCTTCTTCCAAATATTCCATTTTCGCGTTCAAACCCAGAAGAGAGCCTGTTCTTTCCAGAAGGTTAATTCCCGATTTGGATTTCCATAAGAGTGCGGGATGACCTCCGGATGCGAATCGGATCTTTCTTTCGATCGTATCCACATCCAGGATAAAACAGGAAAAGTACATCTGTAAATTCTTAAAGTTCCGACAATAATCCGTATTGATCCCCTTGATCAGTTCCAAGGGAGAATCCGCCAGATATTTTAGCGGTTCGTAAACACCTTTGATTGTCATCGTGACTAGCGCAGCCTGTACCCCGTGCCCGGTAGCATCCGCCAAGATTACCCTAAGTACACCGGGACGAAATTCGAATATATCGAACCAATCCCCTCCTACCTCCATTACCGGAAGATAATTTACGAAAGTTTGAACTCCCGGAATGGAATAATCGATCGGTGGAAGTAAACTGTTCTGGACCTTTTTTGCCAGATTCAATTCTTCCTTCATCAAACGATAAAATCTGGTAAGCTCTTTGGAGCGCGATTCCACTTCCGCTTCCAGATTTTGTAGGAGGTCCAACCTTTCTCTATCCACGGTTTTTAGTTCTTCTACGGTTCCTCTCAGCTTCTTTTGGATGGAAATCCTGTCTGTTATATCCCTAAGTATCAGAGTATATCCTTTTCCGGAGGAAGTATTTACTTTGGAAACGGAAGCTTCTAAAATTGGTTCCGATCCGTTCTTACGTTTGGCTCTAAACGGACCGAAAATTCCCCTGTCGGAACTTTCTCCTATCTTCCGTAACACTTTAGAAAAAAGTTTATTACGTCTTTTCGGGAGTAAAAATTCCAAAGACTTTCCGTTCACTTCCCAAGAAGAATATCCGAACAATTTTTCGGCTGCCGGATTCATCATTACGATTTCCATGGATTCGTTCACGGAAAGAATAGAATCCAAAGAAGTTCTCACAAGTTCCGAAAGTCTTTCTTCGGATTCTTTGAGTTTTACCTCTCCTTCTTTTCTGGAAGTCACATCACGCAGATATACAGCAATCTCCTCGACGGAAGGAAAGATACGGACCTCGTACCAAATATTTTCTTTCGGATCTAAGATCTCTAAGTCCTTGGGGAGTCCCGTATGCATGGATTCGATCATCGCAGGGAACAATGCGCTATAATTAAATTGAGGAAGTATTTCGGGTAATCTTCTGCCTACTAAATTCTCGCGGATAATATCCAGAAGTTTTTCGGCTTCGAAATTGGCGTATAAAATCTTAAGTTCCCTGTCCAGGGACAAAAATGCGTCCGTAATTCTTTCTAAGATCCGAATTACGTCTTTTCTAGAAGCGGATTGGAAGGGGGTGCGCGATCCGGAAGATTTTTCCTCTGCTTCTGACATAGGAGATCAAAAGTATCTCCTTAGCTAAAGCAAGGTCAAGAAATCTTTTCCGAAGCTGGGATCATGATATGAAATGTAGCGTATTCTTCCTCGGAACTTTCAACCTCTATCTCTCCACCCATTTCACGAACGATTTCATAACTAACGGATAGCCCAAGCCCAGTTCCGACCGTAGTTGGCTTTGTAGTGAAAAATGGATCGAAAATACGATTAATATTCTCTTCACTGATTCCGATTCCCCAATCCTTGACCGTGATCTTGACGAAGCGGGTATCTCCTCTTTCGATTATCGACTGAGACACTTCGATCTTTTTTTGATCCGTTTCAAAAGGATACTTATCATTCAGAGAATCCCTTGCATTAGTGATCAAATTTAGAAAAACCTGTTTTAACTTTTGAGGCTCACCTACTACCAAAGGAATTTCGCTATCAGCATCCACTAAACGATCCATTCCTTCAATTCGGATCCCGTCTCGGACTAAGAATGGCAACAAAAGTTGAATGGAAGAATACATAATTTCTCCGGTAGAAACAAACGCCTTGATACCTTCTTCTTTATGAGCGAAACCTAATAAACTTCTTACGATGCCGGAAATTCTTTCGCTTTCGCGGATGATCACTTCCATATTTTTGGAGAGAGATTCGTTTTCTTCCACCTGAGTACGAACCAGCTCGGCATAATTCAGAATGCCGGTAAGGGGATTATTGATCTCGTGGGCAACTCCAGCCGCCAAGGTACCAAGCGCTTCCAATTTTTGTCTATGCCTTTGGGATTCCATTCTTCTCAAACGATCCGAATCGGATTCCTTTTGTTGGGTGGTGTCTGAGATCGCAAGTAGGATCGCACTGATCTCTCCTTGTTTTGTAACCGGAGAGATCCTGATATAATAATGACTTCGTTTACCTGTGAAGCTGCTCCATTCTTCGAATGCTTCCGGATTTCCCGTATTCAATACTCGGGTAATGACTGCTTGTAGTTTTAAAGCATCAGAAGTTTTTAATACTTCAAAAAAATTTTTTCCCTGGATCTCTTCCGTGGGAACTCCGGTAAATGTCCTATTTATGAATAATACATTGCCGTTCAGGTCCATAATGACCACAAAATCCATTCCTTCCAGCAAAAAGGAACGCCAGCGATAGTCCGAGTCTTCCAATGAATAATCTTTGAGAAGACCTTCCTCATCCAATTCTTGAAATTGAACAAGAACTCTGCCTTCTTCCGTTGGGATCCGGTTTGCTCTTACAAATACCTTTTTGTATCCGTTTGCAGAAAGAAGTCTTGTCCTTGCGGAAAACACTCTAGGAATTTCATGTTTAGATTTGTCTAAGAATGCGTCCAGAAGGCTTTCCTTATCATCGGGATGCGCAAAATGGCACCATCTCATTCTTCCTTCGATCTCTGATTTTTTCTTTCCGGAAATATCCTCGAACTTCTGGTTTACTAGTGTGATGGTTCCATCTCGTTCCACCAAAAAGGCGGCTAACGGTTGGTGTTCGAATAGGGTACGATATTCGGAAGAAGACGCAGCGGCTAGTGTGTTTTTTTGATCCAAGACCTTCCTCCTCCTTCTTTCTTTTTATCATCCGTACCAAAACTAAGTGATTGAATAGTATTCGATTTCGGGTTTCAAGAATCCTAGATCTTCCGATCAGGCTCTTATAGTTAATGGGAAGAGAGAGCTTGTTTAAATATTACAAATTTGGAAAAAAAAGAATAAGCAGGATAAGTCGAGATGCTGGTTTGTCGTGAATTGCAGTGAAATCGTGATATTTTCATCTGTTGCTTCCGATCCGTTAGAATAGAAGCAACAGAATTAACACAGAAATGTCAGTAAACTTTGATCAATTCTACTTCGAAAATCAGCGTAGAATTCGGAGGGATTGTACCAGCTCCGGAACTTCCATAGCCCATTTCAGGAGGGATGGTCAATTTACGGATCCCACCTTCTTTCATACCTTGGACTCCTTTGTCCCAACCTCGGATCACCTGTCCAGCACCCAAATCAAAACGAAAGGGAGTCCCTCTATCTTTGGAGCTATCAAATTTTTTTCCGTTGGTAAGCCACCCAGTATAATGAACGGTTACGTTAGACCCATTGAAGGCCTCTTTTCCTGTACCCTTTTTGATGTCCTTAATCACAAGACCGTTCTGCCCTTGAGCAAATACACCTAGGCTTAAAACGAATGCTGAGATTAAAATTGCAGTTAGTATATAGATTCTTTTTAAATTCATTTTCCTCTACCTCCAGTACGTCTGACGGAGCTTCCGAATCCTCCCGTGGTTTGGCTTCCATGCACCTTATTGTGACTTGGCCCACCTTTTACGGTTTGTTTTTTATCGAATTCTTTTTTCCATTCTTCGGCGTCCACCACCGTCAAAACTTTTCCGGAAACCTCGTACTTGTTTAAAGCTTCCAGGGCTTTTTTGGCCGCTGCATCTTCCATTTCCAAAGAACCGTATCCCAGAGAACGTCCTGTGAGTTTGTCCTTTTTGATAGAAATATGTTCTGCCTTTCCATATTTAGAAAATAATTTTTCCAAATCTTCTTCCTTCCATTCTTGAGGAAGATTGCCCACTGAAATCTTCATACCGCCTCCTTTTGTATATCGCGACGATTGATACCGGCCTTCTACTTTCTTAAAAAAAACCGGTTAGATCACCCATTCTTTCAGGTCGGGGGGAAATCGAAAGCGCATTTCATAATCACCATTTTGAAAAAGAAACCGGCGGAAATTTAGGTTGAGGCTCCTACTTTGCCGTAAATACTACCCAAAAGACCCGGTTCGGGTATTCTCCCTTCAAATTTTCCAGGAATAGGATACATGGATATCTTCTTAATCATCGTAGTTGTTATGGCTGTACTCGGGGTAATGGACTTACTCGTCGGAGTTTCCAATGACGCAGTGAACTTTACGAATTCGGCAGTCGGCTCTAGAGCGGCTTCCAGAAAAATCATCCTGATCGTTTCCGCATTCGGCATATTACTGGGGGCCTTAAGCTCCAGCGGAATGATGGAGGTTGCCAGAAAAGGGATCTTTCATCCGGAATTTTTCAGTTTAGCCGAGTTGATGTTCTTATTTTTGGCGGTGATGGTTTCCGATATCATCCTTCTGGACTTATATAATACCCTTGGACTTCCCACTTCCACCACCGTCTCCTTGGTCTTCGAATTATTAGGAGCCTCCTTGGTCCTTGCAATTCTCAAAACGGATACCTTAAACGACGCATTTAAGATCATAAACTCCGAGTCCGCTTTAAAGATCATCTTTGGGATCGCTTTGTCCGTGATACTCGCTTTTTTTGCTGGACTGATCCTGATGTTCTTTTTCCGACTCATCTTCAGTTTTCGTTTAGAAAAAACTCTTTTGTGGTTCGGCGGGATTTTTTCCGGACTGGCTATCACAGTTGTGATCTTTTTCATTCTTCTAACCGCAATGAAAGGATCCACATTCTTGAGTAAGGAAACTTTGGGATGGATCCAAACCAATTTTAAGACCATTCTGACCTTAAGTTTTATAGGTTTTTCCATCCTATTCCAGATACTGATCTTCTCCAAAGTAAACGTTCTAAAGATCGTCGTATTATTCGGAACCGCCGCACTTGCAATGGCATTTGCAAGTAACGACTTAGTGAACTTTATCGGAGTTCCGATTGCAAGTTTACAGACACACCAACTGATCAAAGCAGCCAATTGGGATGCAAATTCCATGGCAATCGGTTTGGGAAAAGAAGTATTTACCGACAATAGACTTTTGCTCGGCGCCGCATTGATCATGATCTTCGCATTATTCAAATCCAAGAAGGCGGAAACGGTAACTAGGACCGAAGTAAGTTTAGGTTCCCAAGGAGAAACCATAGAAGCATACCAATCCAGCATGGTAGCGAGAGTTTTCATACAGATTGCGGTCGGGATCTATTACCCTATCAAAAGATTTTTACCTTCCATCATCCGTACCTGGGATCTCTTCCAGATTCAAACAAACCGGGACTTTGGAGCTGGTCCGAATGCATGAAAGTGATGCTTTCGATCTCTTAAGAGCTTCCGTTAATATTCTCATTGCTTCCGCTTTGATCCTGATCGGGACGATAGAAAAACTCCCGCTCTCTACCACATTTGTCACTTTCATGGTGGCAATGGGAAGCTCACTCGCAGACGGAGCTTGGCAAAAAGAAAATGCGGTCAATCGAGTCAGCGGAGTCCTAACGGTTGTGGGCGGATGGTTTATGACTGCCGTCTTTGCTTCCTTTACAGGAGGATTTATAGCAGCCTTATTTTACTCTTTCGGTTTCACAGCAGTGCTAATAGTTTTAGTATTGACATTTTTTTTAGTGTTTGCCTTTAATCGTGTCCACAAAAAAAGAAAGGCAGAATACGATGAGAACCTCGAAAAACTTCTGCTCTTGACCAAACACCCCGAAAAGGCGCTTTCTAAATCTCTTTCTTCTTTATTAGGAAATTTGTTATTAGCGAAAAAAGCCATGAATACTCTTTCTTCCGGATATATCGGCGGAAAGAAGAAGGATTTCAAACAGGCTTCTAAAATATTAAAGAACCTGAAAAAAAATTACGAATCTTCCATCTCCGCTATTTTAAGTTTGGTGGACAGACATTTCGACGAGTCAGACTTCCAATCCATCCATCCATTCACAAGTGCACTCGGTTATATAGATAGAATCGCGGAGAATCTTACAAATATACATAGGAACACTTCGGAAAAAATAGATCGTTTTCAAACCGGACTCACCAAAGACGAAAGAGAAGATCTAAAAGAATTGCGTAAACTCGCAGAAGATCTTTTCGAACTTCTGGCGCAATCCGATAAGGTGCCTGGTTTGTTAGAAAAGGCAAGGTCGGGTAAAAAGGTGAAAGAACTTTCGGATATTAAGATCCGGATTTACAAAAACCAGATGAAACGTATCCGCAAAGGGGATAGCAAATTAAAATCCAGTGTAGCTTACTTCTTAGTGATTGAAGAACTTGTGGATATTAACGAAAACTTATTCGCTCTTGCAGAAGAACTGGTTTGGGTCTTACCTTGGATAGAAACTAAAAAGAAACAATTCGCAAAAGGGAATATCGGTCCTTCTGCGGAATTCCCAAAAATCAAAGACAAGAAGAAAAAGAAGAAATAATTAGAAGGAATCTCGCACGGAGTTCAGAGAGGACGCGCAGAGCTAATTAGACGGTGTTGGAATTCCAACGAGCGGTTCAGGAAGAGGATATTAATGTTGTAGGAGCTCCAACACGCGCAAGCAGGCCCAAAAATCTTCCGTAATATCCGATGTAGGAACTCCTACATCGGATACATAAACCCTCGGTGACTCCGTGTCTCTGTGTCTCTGTGTGAAAATCCCTCAAAGTCTCTTTTGAACTCTGTGTCTCTCTTACCCAGCGTATTTTGAATACAGGATCGGCCCGAAAGCGGTCAAAAGTAGAGTAAGTGTCAGAACGATAATCGGAATTATGATATGTTCGTGTCTTACAAAGAAGCTCTTACCTTCTAAACTTTTATCCTCGATCAACTGCTCTCTCACTACGTGTTTGGTCAACAAGTGATTGAGTGCCACCGGTGGGGTCAAATATCCAAGTTCGAAGGAAACAAGCGCAGTCATCCAGAAGTTCAAAGGATGGATCCCGTTTGCCTTAGCGATAGGATACAAGGTCACCGAAACCAGGATCACTGCGCCGTACGGGTCCATTAACATACCGATGATCACAAGAGCGAATGTCAGGATAAGCATCGCGGACAATGGAGAACCAAGTTGGGTCGGGAACAGATTGATCACTTCCGATCTTTCAAAAACCCCGCCCATAGAAGCGGACATTCCCATCAAAAGTAGAAGAGCTCCCAAGTGAGAACCCGCATCATACGAAGTTCTAGCAAGTTCCACTTCCTCCGTATGGATCTCTCCATTCTCTAATTTTTCCTTTTTGGAAATACGATAGTCGATGAACAATAAAGCAAGCATCGCAATCGGAAGAATATAAGGAGCCGTTCTTTCGTCGAAATGAGTACCAAGAGCAAGCACTATCGTGAGAACGATCGCAACTGAAATCACCAAATAAACCGATAACGATTTGAGAGCTTTTAAAGATTTACCTAAAGCATCTTTTTCAGGACGGATCTTCCAGGTTTCCGTTCTGCTAAACCAACTTACGATCAAGAAGAAGGAAGTTGATAAAGCAAAAACTCTCCAACCCCAATAGAACAATTCATCCGTAGTAACTTCCAAATTTAAAGAGGCCACAATTACCACAAGTAGACAAGGAGGTAAAACCACTCCCAAACTACCGGACATTGCGGTAGCAGCGAGCGCTCTTTCTTGGCTCGCGCCTGCTCTTCTCAATTCCTTAAAAATGGTTGCTCCTAATGCAAGCACAACAATCCCGGAAGCCCCGCTATAAGCGGTAGGAAGAGCCGCGACCACAACAACGATCACCGCCATTAGTTCCGAAGGGAATTTCCAAGGATTCAAAAGATCGAAAAATCTTCTACCTAAGGACGTATCTCTTAAAAGAATACCGGTCCATACGTACAAACCGATCTGTATATACAAGGAAGCATGTGCGGTCAATTTCTGAAGATAGATCGCAAGTCCCGCGGGATGATGTTCCAATAAGAAAAAATACAAACCGCAGACGATCGCCATCCATGCGTACAAAGGAACGCATAATAAGGCATTCGAAAGTTTGGTATTCTGTTTACCTTCTCCATTTTTAAAGAGAGGATTTCTTAAATTATAAAAGTTTAATCCTGCCAAAAGTATGAGACCTGCAACCCAAAGTACTTGGATCTGAGCCTCCACACCTTTTTGGAGAGGATACATGAATGCAGCAGATACCATTATAATCGTATTTGCTACGATCTGACTCCATTCCGTAATCTTCTCTTCTTTGGAGTTCTCCGGATTTCGAAGAGCGATATGATATCTTCTGGTAGTGGAAACGGTTCCAGCTACGATCAATAAAAATACCATCGTCATAGGAATATAATCAATGGCTGAGATTGTTAGCCAGGAAAGCCTGCGCTCGAATCCGCAGTATAATTTTTGTCCGGTAGTAAGAGAGCCTGCAAGTTTCTCCAACTCCAATTGGGTTTCGGTAGGCCCGGTAGGAACTCCTAGATTCTTCCCGCCGCTCGTATCCCCTAGACCGATATCATCCAAGGCGTCCATATCGGCTTGGCTGACTTCCGCTTTTGTCTCGGTTTCCGCACTCGGATCCACGATACAAACATTTCGGATCATTGCATAGTTCGGCCAAATACTGCCGCCTAAGCCTAATAGCCTAGCTTGGACTAGCTGGCTTCCACTTTGAACAAGGGGGACGAATAAAAAGAATAATACCGCCCAGGAAACGATTTTTCTCCACATAGAATATCCTCTGGAATCTGCGATTGATTGATATAAGATAAGCGGGAAAGATTTTTCCCGCCTTTTTTATGTTAGTTTTGGAAATTATTCCAGGTTATCCGAGCACTCTACGGCTTCTTTATCCGCACTGCAACGAACCCTTTTCATTAATTTCAGAATGGTAGGATGATATACTTTTTTGTCTCTCAGCCTGATCCGGACTTCTCTAAATTTTTCGAAATAGTTCTTTTGAAGGTCTTTCGGAACTTCTAACCAATATTTGGCCGGAAT
Organism: Leptospira sp. B5-022; assembly: GCF_000347035.1. Lineage (GTDB taxonomy): Bacteria > Spirochaetota > Leptospiria > Leptospirales > Leptospiraceae > Leptospira_B > Leptospira_B cinconiae. The sequence continues at coordinate 167,937 of NZ_ANIJ01000006.1, read as the reverse complement.
TTCCTGCTCTGCCTTTTTGGTAAGGGAAAGCATAGAGTCGAACTGAGTCGCCGCCCACGCTCTGGAAGTGTTTCCGAATCCTTCCGCAAAATCCTTATGACGAGCCACGATCTGGAAGGTCAATTGGCCGATCGGAAAACGAACGATACCTCCATTCGGAGAAATTCCCTTCATAAGTTCCAAAGGTTTGATCCCGATCGCGGGAGAATAACAAGCATCCGCTCTTCCGTTATTAAAGATACCTGCGAAAGTTGCGATCTCTGCGGGAACCATAGAAGCTCCTACGATATCCACCATTGTAGTGGCAGCCTGATCGTACGTTAAAGTTGCGATCTTCTTTCCGGCCAGATCCTTAATATCTTTCAGATTTTTATCTCTGAGTAAAAGATAAACCGCACCGCCTGGGAACATAGCCATCGTCTCATAGTCGCCGTCCGTGTTCAGTTCCCTTACTTTAGGATTTGATAATGCTTCGATCGTTTTGCGGAGAAGGTCATAACTTGGTAGTGCACCGATCGCTTCGATGGATCCGGATTCATGTACATAACTCCTTACCCTAAGCGAAGTTAATAATGCCATATGACATTTTCCAGCTTTGAAGTCGGAATTTGCTACCACTTCGTCCGTATAAGCTTTCAGGTCCAGACGAATTCCCCATGTTAAAGCTTGCGCTTGGTATCTTTGCGCGGCTTTGAACAGGTCTCCATGTGCGCCGGAAGGATCGAATACACACATGGATCGATCCACAGTCTCCGCTGCTCCCACACCTACGGACATCCAAGTCCCAAGAATAATTACCGATAGAATGAGAAACTTCTTCATATAGTTTTTTTCCTTAAAGGTCCCTTTTTTTCGTTTTCCACCCAAGAACCCGCTCATAGATCTTTTAACAGATCGTCTTCTTCTTTATTGTTTTTCTTTTTTCCCGGAAAAGAGGAGAAGTTAATCGGCCCTCTATGTCCGGTCTCTTTCATCCAAATTTTATCGGATTCATGACGTGATAAATTCTCCGCAAACGCTTCCAAGAAAAGATATTCTTTCTTAGCAGGTATTTGGCTTAGAACTTTAGAATGTTCTAATATAAGTTTTTTGATCTTTTCAGCGTCGCCTTTTCCGGCGGCAGCCTGGATCTGGAAAGCTCGAGAAAGCCGGACCCCCGCCTGGTCTCCCAATTTAACTGCTTCCTCCATTTGTTTGGAAGCATCCTTTCCTTCCGGAGTCGCGCCCGGAACGGAAAGCCACACAACAGCTTCGAGAGCCAATGGAGTTCCCCACCATTTTTTAGGATCCAAACATTTGGATCCTCCAGCAACTACGCTTGGCACTTCTCGAGTGATCCCGGCATACCCTTGAGAAGCAAAATCATGAAGGATTGCGAGTAATCCGGAAGAAAGTCCCACTAAATAATATAACTCTTCGTCTTCGCTAATGGAAGGACATTTCCCGTTCCATTCGCCGAAGTATTGCAGGAATCGATTATGCGCGTCACCGTATCTTTTTGCAGCTATTCCATGGTAACGGATCTGTCTAGCCTGGTTGTCCAGAGCTTCGTCCCCCTTACCTTTACGAACTGCAGCTATATACAGAAGTTCCGCTTCTTGTGCCTGTTTTTCCGCACACATTCCCGCTCCCATCTGGGCAACCATCGTTGCAAGTTCTACAGACGCTCCGGTTCTTTCGAATGAAGACACTAGAGGTCCGAGCGCCGTTCCTCCGTTGCAGATCGCGTCCAAATCATCGGAAGCAAGATAATGGGGAACCAAATGGTCTTGGGCATACGAGTTTAAAGTTTTACCGGTAACTCTATATACGATGGAACAGTTTGCCAGGGTAATTGTAACAATCGTTACAAAAAAAAGGATTCGTTTATTCATTTTATTTCGGGGGTTATTTTTACTTAGAAATATGGGGGATTCTGGAAGAACGTACAGAAGGGTTTTACTTCGTCCAATATTTTTTTTTCTAATGAGCGTTTTATTTTATGGTGCAGTGTTTCCTAAAAACAATCAACCTACTGGAGAAGTAACCCGAATCTTTTCGATGAGTGATACCGTCTCTTGGTCAGGTTCCACACCTAATTCCTTTTTCAGGATTTTCTTCATGTCTTCAAATTTACGCAAAGCCTCATTCTTACGATCCAACGATTGTAAAGACTCAAAATGAAATCTCCAAGCTCTTTCGTCCAGATCATCCAGACGGATCCAGCTCTCGGAATCGGAAAGTAGAGAATTTGCGTCCCCCGCTTTTTGGGAATATTCGCATAGGATCCTATAAATTTCGATCAGGTTCTTGCGTAGATATTCACGTTTTAACTCCGATTCAGGGAAATAAAGATCGAATTCGAAAAAGTCTCCCGTATACAACTCTTGGGCTTCCCTATAGGACTGCACGGCTTCTTCTTCTTTTTTATTTCGAAGTAACTTCCCTGCCGTTTCGAACTTTTTCTCGAATTCCACAAAATCGGCTTCTACCAGATCTGGATGGAAGAATAATCTATCCTCCGCAAATACGACAGCTTCCGGATTTCCTAAAATTTTACGAAGACGGAAAAGTAGAGCATGCAAACTATTAAGAGCGTTTTTTTCGGACATTCCAGGCCAAAGATTCTCTAAAAGTTCCTCTTTATGAACACCTTTACCAAAACGAACTAACAGTAGTTTAATGAGTTTAAGTAATTTTTTCTTACTGGAATATTCGGCTGCAGGGATTTTCTTTCCATCCAGATCCAATTCCAATGGACCAAGAGCTCTTACGCTCAATTTTTTAGGATTGCGGTCTTTCTCTTTGATCGACTTGGATTCGGGACCTTCCCCACCTGCGCCCTTGGCTTGTACTCCAAAAGAGGAAGCCTCCGACTTGGACATCCATTTGGAAACGGATTCCTTGAATTCCATCCTAACTTCCCTTTCGGATTTATTCACTGTCAGGAAGCTGTCCACACAGAACATCAGAATCAAAAAGCTAAAGTGAGAAGTATACGGAATACCTAATAAATCACTGGCAACCAAGATGTCCGCGATCAAACTCGCGAAAAATAATACCAATCCGTAAAATAGGAAATGGTTTCTGAATCTGTTCTTTCTGAATTGATTCATTACTTTGATCACAGTCCATACGATCATCAGTATCCCTGAAAGGAAGATAAACTGCATGATGGTAGGTTGATCCGTTTCATAAATAACTATTCCCAAAGATGGAAAATGTTTCGGATGAGCAACGCTCATGGTATAAGCGTTAGGATCCTGTAAGAGTATTCCGGCAAGGATCAAGTTCATAAACACGTAGAGTAGGATGAAATCCCTGCTAAACAGTTTTTTATAATTATTCACGAATAATGCGATAAACGTGGCGAATATAGCCGCTGTCGCATTCTCCATTCTTTCCCAGATTAAGGCTTTTTCCGGAATTTCTACGTTAATGGTTTGGATAAAACAGAATAGATACCAGCCATACGCCACTTGTAATAAGGCAAAGTAAAGTAGGTATGCTTGTTTACGATTTCTAAAATATAAAACCAAATTATGAATCGTACGGTAGACTAATACAGTCACCACCAAGTAACATGAAAGCTGGTAATACGTCATATCCACTTTTCGTTTCCTATCTTATCCGGATTCCTGCAACCCATTTATGAAAACGGGACAAAAATTGTGACTAAATGCTCACTATTTTTAAATGCAAGTATTTGAATCGTTTTCCTTCCTTTTTTTAAAAGAATATGTAGCACGTTCTAACGATTGTTATGAAATAATTTGACTTTCGACTAAAATCGAACGAAAACTTTTGCGAAACTGTAGCAAAAGAAAATCAAAATTGCACAATACCGATCGAGTGAAGGCTCACTCATAAGTTTTTTCTTACATTCGATCAACGTGTATATGAATTTTACATTTTAGTCCTATAGATTTTTCTAATTTAGATCTCCGCCCCTCCGATAAAAAAAAACCGAAAGGGTTTTTTCCCTTTCGGTCATTTCGACATTTAGTTTTTCGAAATAGCTAGGAGTGTTTTAAGGGCAGACAATCAGAGACGCAGGATCCGTTACGGCTTGTCCTACAAATCTCATTCCTCCTAACAGATACGGATCCGCAACTTGAGGAGTATCCATCGTGAAGAATTGTACCTTATCACTCTTCGCACTGATCGCACAAGATTGAGTTCCTGCAGGGTTCAGCAATTTAGGGAAGGTGATATCAGGAGGCATTGGGATCTCTTTCATAATACTGTTTACCATCGGGATCACAAGAGTGGTGACTAACGGAGAAATCACCGACTTGATACCGTCAGGATCCAGACCGAATGGATTGTAAGTTTGTCCTTCCAAAACTTCTACCGCATAATCCAAGTTACTGACCGGATCCAAGATCACTTGTAGTGCATTCAAGTTAGCGAACGCAGGATTATTGGTCGGATTAGAGAACATTTTGAAACGGAAATCGGCATCCGCAGCGAAACTGATCCTGACTGTTCCAAGAGTTTGTTGGTATCCGTTCGCTCTTGTATCCGCTTGGCAATCCGTGAGTTCGTCGTCCACAAGTCCTGCACAAGAGGTAGGTTTTTTAGCGATGATCTGCAATTGCATTTCGGTAAAATACAATCTCATCTTAGGCACTCCTGCGGAAGTCATAGGCTTGAACTTCACATTAGGTGCGTGGATCGGCGACATTACCATGTCGATATCATCATACGATTTTACCGGAGGGGCGATCATATTCGAACCGTTCAGTCCTTGTAGCTTGTTCCTTCCCGGCACAAGGATCGTAACCAAAGGAGAAGCTTTTAAGAAAGAAGTTGTCAAAGCGAACAAAGGATCTGCACCTGCAAACGCGTTCATTCCGTCGATGAATGCTTTATTCAGAACGATATCCAATCCCCTTCTCTGCCATAAATGGAAGGCAGCTTGAGAGATCGTATCCGTATGCATAGAGATCAAGAATCCAGGATTCGCAGCGGATTGACTGAACTGATAAGTAGAAGGAGGAGGATTTCCTGCATTCCAAGTACGAGTAGTCACCATCCCGGTTTTTCCGGATTGGGTCCTAAGACCTCCCACAGGGTTGAAACCGCTGGTAAATGCGAAATCCAAAGACGTGACTAACCCTTTATTAGTTCCGTCATGTTTGATAGTAGCATCCGTATTCAATTTGAACTTCACCGTTAACGGGAAGTTTCCAAGAGGTGCCGGTAGATAACTTGGTAATGTGATCGTTACTCCCGTATCTCTCAAGTCGGCAATCACCGAATTCAGAACGTTAGGAGCGATCCTTTGGACGATATCTCTGAGCATGTATTGGGTGATGATCTGTTTCACTTGGTCCACAGTCAGGTTCGCCATATTACTCAATTCCGCTCTACCTACAAGAGCTTCGATGATCGTGTTGAAACCTTCACTTCCGTGAATGTAAGTCATCGGTTCCGTATACATGAAGTCGGAATTATCTTCGCCAGGATACAAACCCGCCAAAGATAGGCCCAATGGGTTGGCCCAAGGACGAATGAAGAAGTTATTCGTATTAGACAGAATATTGGCTACACTCGGATTATCCGGGAAGTAATCGTCGTTTACCGTAAAAGGAGTCCTTACGGTCATATTGATCAAACCTTCGGAAGTCACGGTCATATTATTTCGAGCGCGTGCCAATGCTAAACGAGGTTTGGAAAGTTGAACGTTATTCCAATCGTAACCGGTCGGATTTAAAACTCCTTCCACAGCAGGGTCCCAGTTCAACTTAGCCGTTGTTCTGAATACGAGTAAGGCACCGGGTCCGTTAAATGCTCCATACCAGTCTTCGAATCGAGAAACAACCAAAAGATCTACTTCCGTATATCTGGATTTCAGATCCAGGCCCAATCCGGGAGCCACCGCTCCGGAACCAGGGTTAACCTTTAAGTCGGCGACTACGTTCCCTAATTGGGTTCCGGCTCCGGCAGCACAACCATGAGTCGCGTTATTCGATCCACAACGAACGAACTTAGGGAGTCTCATGTCGGTTACATAAACGTCTAAGGTTATCGCAGCACTTCCGTCCGCAATTCCACCGGAAGAAACGTTTAAGGTAGCGCTGTATTTTGAGAATGGTCCCGGAGCTATTCTTTCGATTTGATACGAATCGAAGAAACATGCAGGGAACGCACAGTCAACCGTATCGTCTCCGGCAGATCCAATATTTCCGTCAGGCCTACCGAAAGGAGAGAACACTGTGGAAGTATATCCGTTGTTTCTGTAAGATTTTACATCAGTAGGATAATGACAAAGACTCCAAGCAGCTTCTCCCCAATGGAACAGGTTTTTACACGCTTGCGGATAATTCGGATTGTTTTGGTTTTGTCCACAGTTGTTGGTAGTATAAATATTCCACCAATCCGCTCTGCTTACGCCGCTTGCCCTTTTTTTAGGGTGATAAGGAGGCCCGTTATCCGTAACACAGTCCGGGTGCCTCACCCAGCAATATCCCCTACCCGCACCGTTGGATTTAGCTCCGAACACGGGAATATATTCGAAATCCTTAAAGGCAGCTTCGTTCGCGTTACCGGACATCTGCCCATCCTGTCTCATACAAGCTTCGCCGATAGTCCAAGCCCCGTTCTCGAAAAACCTTCTCTTAGGAAAATCAGGCATTCCCAATAAAAATTCTTGGAAAGTACGAGGAGTTCCGTTCGCATCCTTCACTTTAAATGCGCCGGTCGTATATTTCTGGATGGCTTTTCCTAAAAACGGAAGCATTTGCGCTTCGTCCATCACACCGTTAGCTACGTAAGGAAGAACATTATTCGCATTCTCCAATCTACCGTAGTTGAAACTGAAATACTTACGGAACGTTTTTCCGTTCGTAGTAGCGATCTCGTAAAAGTAGGTATTCCCACCGATAGTAGGAGGAACTTGAGATGTGTTCAGGTTCAATGAGATAGTGCCGCTCATAGAACAAGGAGAAGCTGCACAAATTTCCTGAGAATTATTAGAACCTATTTTTTTCAGAAGGACCGATTGGATATAGTTTTCACCTACCACCGGATTTACGTAATTAGAAGCTAATGTTAATGCTGCCGACTGGTCGAATGTCATATCATTCGCGCCGTTCAAAGTGTATTGGCTTCCTTGCGTGATCCTATTTGTAAGGCTATAATCCAATCCTGTTCTAAACGTGACCGTATAATTTTCCAAAGCCACGCCGCCAATGGTCGCCGCGTCAGGAGTGATCGTTATCGTATAAGACTCCGCCGGTTTTAATTCCCTGTACGGATTGAAACGAAGTTTTTGACCGCTCATCCAGTAGAATTCCCCGCCGGGATTTGGACCGGTAAGATTTCCGGAAGTACCCGTAATAGTAAAATTCGCTTCGACTGTACTTTTGTTCATAGGGTGGGAAAAACGGATTTCCAACTCTTTGTATCGATCCACATTCTCGGTGGAGTTAATGAATAAGGTTGCCTGAGGATTGGTTGAACCGAAATCTACAGGAAGGACGGCGGTATCATTGTCCACGCTGTTATATGGAGGTTGAAGGTTCGGATTCGCTCCGAATATTCTTCCTCCAGAAAAGAATCCTAGGTCGAAAATATCCGACATTGCAAATCCTTTCATTTTTTCCGGGCTACATCCTAAAATGCCTACCCCTAAAATGGAAAGGATCGCGAGTTTGATTCCCTTATCGACATTAGAAACTTTTATATTTTTCAGATTCATTTCCAGCCCTCGACTTATTTTTCCCAAAAAAATTCTCTTCATTATTCTCACCGGGTGAATACCGTAACGAACCTATCCCAATAGGTGTCCGAGTTTTCATCTTCGTTAAATCTGTCGTAGAATACGAATCCATCCGGGAATTGTTTTTTACCCGTGGAAGCAAGATCCGCAAAAATACCCATCAACACTCCTGCCGTATAGATCAGTGAGCTTTCGTCTTCTCTTTGTGTTTGGATCATATCCGACACCAAAAGTTTTTTAGCGTCTTTGAATATCGATTTAAGCGAATATGAACTTCTCATATCCGCTTCCAAATAAGAGTAGAATTCGCCGGTCTTTACGATACCCATCAACACTCCAACGGTGCTTCTTCCGTAAGGAGCGGAGACTTCTGCAAGATCCGCCGTATCCACACTTAATAAATTCGTAATTAAGTAATCCTGGGTGTTGGAGACGCCACGAGTGAGTCCACCCAGAAGATCCACGATAGCCGTAAGCTGTGCGTTCGTAGGGATATTGTCTATGATCATGTCCATGGAAAATTCCAAGGTAGGGATCAGACTATAGACAGAATCCGGATCGAAATAATCGCGGATACGGACAGCCCAATTTCCCAACCGATCCCATTCAGGATCATAGATATTTGCAACTCTTGAATCAGGGAAAGCGGCCGCCATATCGCGGATCTCTCCCAGATATGCCTCCAAATTGAACTGGATCGGTGTGGGACTTTCATTTGAAAGTTTTATTTCCCCCATCAAATCCGCGATTGCTTGGAAGGTAAGTTGTGCTCCGCTTGCTCTTTCCGGTCTTCCCATTTCGGCAAGCATTTGCACGAATGTGGATAGAAGGTCCGTCCTAGACATCAAGTTTAGCAGCCCGTCTTGGTATCTTCTTTCATTTTCCGCGAGAATAGAAAGTGGAGAACGTACAGGCTTATTGGAAATCGGATCCAGATACCGGAAGAAATACTCGGATTCGGTTGCAGAGTTACTTCTCACGCTGGAGTCGGAGTTGACGATTTTTACAACGTCGATTGTCCTTCCACCACTATTCGGTTCTGGATCCGTGATCCTTGCTAAAAGTGGTCTTGTTAAAGCGGCACTGAGTCCCGTTAGTATCTGGAATGGATTTTTGTTCAAGCTTGGACTTGCTTGGTCGTCCAAGGTCCATGCAAGAGAGAGGATTAAAGGAAGAAGTTTATTTCTCTGTCCCCAAGCTTCCTCTACTGATTTTCCATAAGTTACATTCGGACCGGAAGGTAGAACCTTATCCGGAGTTAAAAAAGAAAGTCTTTCCATAACGGCAAAGTTAGCCGCAATCACCTGAGGAATTACTCCATAGGAGTCATCCGGACTTGGATAAAAAATACTGTAAACGGAAGCATCTCCTAAACTGTTGAAGGTTAAAGAGCCGGTACCGCTGGTGCCATAGTCCCAAGCTTCCAAATAGAACATACTATCGCCTGGAATATCCGAGTAATTCTCTTGTAGGATCGGGATCCCAGGTTGTCTGAAATTAGGTTGGGTGGAACTCGCACAACCGGGCTTTATAAAGGTATTTTTAATTCTCCAGATCGCGTTGATACGATCCGCACACATAGCTCCATCCTGCAAAACGGGCCTTGCATTCATTAGACCGGTAAGACCGTTTGCGATCAGAGTCACAAAAGCGGCCATCTTGTACGGAACTCCGGCGCCTAAGGAAGCTCGAAGCGGAATTACAGCCACCATTCGTTTTTCATGAAGAAGCCATTGGAAATTCTTATAGATCGCTTCTTCGTCCGTATCTACCGCTCTTTCGCTTAAATTGTCTTTTGCAATTTCCCAAACAGGGATACTCCAGCCTCTGGCACCGGAAGCATTCGCTCCGGCAGCCACTGGAGTGAAAGAATTATTAGCTACTACCGCATCCGTTTCGCGCCCGCCAGGACCTACCCACTTACAAATAGTTCCGCCTGTGCAGGAACCGTTTGCAGTGTTCGAAACTTTAATTCTATATTCCGAGGTATTCCAGGAATCTTTATAGATAAGGTCCACACCGTTGGAATCTCTATAAAGTTTTCCATCCAAAGTGAGGACATTCCCGTTCGAATCTACGCGATTTTTATTATAGTAAGGCCCGCCCCCTGAGATCAAAACAGTACGGATCAATTTCATAATAAACGGGATCGTTTTGGTATAAACAGGATCAGTCGCCGCCGGAATAATACTCGGATCCGGAGCTTCCAATAAAGTTAAAGTGGGAGTATTGATCCCGATAGAAAGTGCTGTCGGAGTGCTTGCATCCCCGTTCTTAAAGACCGCACCATCTACGGAACTTTGGTTCATAAAAGATTTAATCCCAATACTTCCTGTCATTGCGGATCTCATGGAGTAAATGCTATCTCCAACCGTAAGGACCCCACCCGTCATAGGTCCTCCGTTTCCGGAACCGTTAGGTTCCAATCTCATAATGGAAGTGTCTGCTGGATTCTCCCAACGGAATCCGTATGTGTCGGATAAAGTCAGGATAAACATTAAAGATTCTAATGCGGTGATAGGACTGCTGGTGATATTCACCGGATCTGCCCGATCGAGACCGGATGCATCCATGCGGATCAGTTCTCTGAGGGAATTATCCACTCCCGTCACATTAGAGGAGAAGTCGAACTTAGCGAAATTTTTCGCCATTTCCAAGGAAAGAAGAACGTCTGGATTAGCGGTATAATCCCCACCTTTCCCGAGCATGGGTCTTAAATAACGGAAAGACTCGGTTAAAATAGCACCGAGTTCGGCAGGATACGTAGCATCCCTATAATCCGCAAAAGTCGGATCAGAATATAAGTTCTCATTATCCCCGGTCGGAGCGGACGCCGTATAATAATGTTCTAAATTAACCACTAAGTTCTTTAGTACAGTCTCAGAAGATTTTGCGTCGCTAAATCCAGCTCTTTGACGAAAAGATTTTCCGATGGCGGAGATCATTTGGATCATTTTTTCTTTCATCACTCTGTCGGAAATGAGAGAAGGATCCACCATACCTTGTAAAAGACCGGAGATCGCCTGCTTCGCATTCGCGTTTTGGTTAATCGCTTTGTCTAATACGTCCTCCAATTCCACGAAAAGGATTCGAATTTCAGGATCTTTTAATACTGCGGAAACCTCTCTAAACTTGGTTTCCATAGTTTCTTTAGAATAGTTTGTGTACAGATACTTCAAAGCGGTTTGGCTCAAAGGTGCCAAATTACGAAGCACAGGTTTACGATATGTGCGTAAAGATTCCAACCAAGGCTGAAGAATATCGAATGCGTTATTCGGTGCCTTTTCTATACGATCTAAAAGGGAATGGACTCGGAGAAGAGATTGTCTCACATGAGCTTCCGGCTTAAGAAGAAGATCTCCTGAGACTCGTAAAAATCCCACGATATCCTCTCTATAAGGAATGGTCATCGAGGATTCTAACTTAAGATTGAAGTTAATAGGTTCCAAACTTTGGAAACCTGATTTGATGGAAGGATAATCATCGAACAGATTAAAAAGACGAATACCTTTATAATCGATATTATCGTAAAAAGTATCCGCGCTTGATTTCTCACCGCCTGCCTGACAGCCCATCCCCAGAGCCAAACATAGCGAGAAAAGAATGTGTGCTTTCTTTATATTCATATCTATTAGCTTATCCTAACAGTTTCTTTCCAAGTGTGCACAGCATAGCGATCGCTACATAAAGCGGGCTTATATCAGGCTTATATTTCCGATGCATTTGAAAAAAAATAAGCGAGACTCTATAAAAAGTTTCCGGGTGATTTTGGGTTCTTTTTAAAATAACAATTGTTATTCAATATAGGAATTTTCAATTGGGAGTCTCAATCTATCTTTTGAGACTTTGATTTTGTCTATTCGAATTAAAAGTATATTATAAAAAAGGAAACTACTCCCCTATCCCTTGGGAGATAAATTATAAATAACGAGTGTTTTGTATAATTAATTCTAGATTTCGTTCTAACTCGTCGAAGCGCCTACAAAATTCACCCGACCTAGAGGGCTCAGAATCGACTAGGGAATCCTTGACAACCTGCTCAGAGTTTTGAACTCTCTTAGAGCCAATGCCTACAGAGGGAATAGGAAGTCATAGCTACTACAATCCAGGAATTTGGTTCCAAATCCTATGGGCCATCACCCAATTCGGTACCGCACTTGGAATTCTCATGTTTCTTGGGCAATTGGTTTTAGAGAAAAAAACGGCCCTAAACAGGCTTTTGGCCCTGATTTTCCTGATTTTGGGCTTAATACAGGGTAGCTTTCTGCTATTAGTTTCCGGTTTATATTTAGAATTTCCCAGGCTATCGCTTATCCAATTCCCCTTGATCGCTTCTGTAGGTCCGATCCTTTTCGGTATCCACAGCGTTAGTCAAGACAGAGACTCGGAAGAAATCTCTTATTTGGGATTAGAAAAAAAACATCTCCTTCTTCCCGTGCTCGTCTGGATTTTATATTTGCTGGCGATTCTGCTTCTTCCCCAAGACCGGATTGTGGATAAGATCTCACTCTTTTTAAAAGAAACCGGTTGGAATGAGGGGGAGTTCCTACTTTCTTCCCCGCTTCTGATCCTGGTGTTTTATATAGGTCTTATCCTAAGAGGAAGTTCGGACCTTCTTCGTTGGGAGGTACTACAAGAAGAATGGACCGCAAGAATTCTGGCATTCATGGTGATTTCTACCTTCGTGAATCTTGGTTTCGGTGCTATGTACTTATCCAATAAATCGCCGATTTTCCTTCTTGCTTGCTCCGCAATGATGGGCATAAGCCTTTGTCTTGCCTATCTGATCGGACACAAACGGCCTGAATTCTTCCAAGTGCTCCAGGAAGTAAGCCAGGCCACCAGGCAGAAATATGCAAGATCCCTACTCTCCGGTGTGAATCGTCATGCACTTAGAGATAGCCTAACACAACTCATGGAAAAGGAAAAATTATATAGGGATGAAAAGTTGGGGTTAGCAGATCTCGCGGATGAGCTTGCACTTTCCACCCACCAGGTCTCGGAATTGATCAATCAGGAACTGGGAAAAAATTTCTCCGCGTTTGTAAACGATTACAGGATCAAAGAGGCCTGTGAACTTCTCATAAAAGAACCGAACAGATCCGTTTTAGATATCGCATTCGAAGTTGGATTTGCCACGAAATCGTCTTTTCATCGAGCCTTCCAAAAATATACGGGTAAAACTCCTTCCGAATTTAGAGGAAGTTAATCCATTTGATACCAAACCAATCACTGCTCGACGTTGCAAATTGGTAAAAATTTATAGATTGGGACCAAATCGGCAGTTGCATTCGATCAATTGAGACGACTGTTCTCGAAAATTTCCGTAAGATATGGACAACCGAAAACAAAAACGGAGGAAACCGATGATCACTATTACAGAAAGACCGACCATTCAGGTTCCAACCAAACTTTATGAGAGAATGTCCCAAAAGGAAAAAAGTAAGAAGATCATGAAATGGATCCGATTTAGGGATAAAAAACTGCGGGGTAAATTCGAATTCTTAAAATACCAAGACGAATTGGGTTTAGCGATTACCTTAAGTTCCGCTGCCGGGATGATCCTATTTGCAGGACTTTATATCGCAGGGTTTATTCCTGCATGGGCATGTATCGTTGCAAACGGTGTGCTTGCGTCCATTCTTCATGAAGTCGAACACGACTTAATTCATAATTTATACTATAAGGATAATCTAAAGATCCAAAACTTCATGTTTTGGACGGTTTGGATCTTTAGAGGTAATACTGTCAGTCCTTGGTATAGAAGAATGATCCACACTCTTCATCACAAAGTATCCGGACATAAAGAAGATATAGAAGAACGTCTGATCGGAAACGGTATGAAATTCGGATTAAAACGTTTAATCACCATGATGGACGGAAATATGTCCTTCTTATTTCAATCCCATATCTTGCGCAGAGAGGCTCCTAAATTTAAAAGAAGTGAGATCACTCGCTCTAGTTGGCCTTACCTAGTGATCTATTTTCATCTCTGGTATAATTTCCTCTTCATCAATCTTTTCTATATCGGAAACGAATTACTCGGAAAACCCGTGGAAATTCCGGCTTGGTTAGATACGGTTCGTTACTTCTTAAATATTTCAGCAGTGGTGTATACCATTCCGAATTGGATCAGACAAACAAGCATTCAGGTAGTTTCTTCTAATATGCATTATTATGGAGACGTAAAAGGACTTCATGACCAGACCCAGGTTTTAAATCGTTGGTTCTTATTTCCTCTTCATCTATTCTGTTTTAATTTCGGAAGTACACACGGGATCCATCATTTCGTAGTGAACCAACCTTTTTATCTCAGACAAGCGGTAGCACCTTTCGTTCATCCTGCAATGAAACGTTACGGGATCAGATTTAACGATTTCGGAAGTATTTTCAGAGCGAATCGTTTGGGGAAAGGACAAACATTAGCAACGGCTTAGAGTAAAAACTTTATTCTTTGGTATGGGGATTCGGGCGAAGGCCCGGGTCCTTCCGATCTTCTCACTTTATTACAAATCATAGAAATCGTTTAAAGCGCGAAAGTTATTCCTTTTCCTGCCGTATACAGATCGGAAGTTAGTCCTGCCAGATGCAGGAAAATAGACTTAGAACCTATCTTGAATTCCAAGTTTCCCAAATTTTGATCAGCGGGAACGTTTTGTTTGCCCAGGTACTCTCCTATTCCCCTTCCCTAATCACTTGGGGAAGGACATTATTCGCGGCAAGTCTTCTTGCCTCAGTCCTTTGGTTTAGAAAAAGACCCTTCTTCTTTCCAAGTCAAAAAGAAAATTGGATCTCCTTTTCTTTAGGAATTCTTCTCGCATTTCATTGGGTGACTTTTTTTGCTTCCGCGCAAGAAGCGTCTATCGCAGTGGCCGTGCTAACACTATTTACACATCCTGTCTGGACTGTTTTACTCGAACCTTTGTTTTTTCCTTCTAAGATCCGAAGTTTAGACTTGGGACTCGCTGCGCTCGTGCTTTTCGGTATGTGGATCTTAGTGCCAAGTTTTGATCCGGAAGGCAAATATCTTTTGGGAGTAGTATTCGGACTGACCTCTTCCTGGGCAATGGCATTCCGAAATATTCTCACCAAAAAATATCTTTCGGGTCACGGATCCACACAAGTGATGTTCCACCAGACGTCAGTTACATGTTTAGTCTTAAGCCCTATTTTATTCTTCGAAAACTTATTCGTAACTCCCAAAGATTGGGGCTTGGTATTTCTTTTGGGAGTTTTCTTCACTGCCGTCGGACATACATTCTACATCAAATCCGTTTTCAAGATGAAGGTTAAAACCGCAGGATTATTATCCACAATTCAACCCGTATATTCCGCCATACTCGCCTGGGCAATCTTGCAAGAAGTTCCGAGAAAGGAAGAATTTATAGGAGGAATTCTGATCTTATTCGCCGCTGCACTTGAATCGTTTCGATACGGAAAAAAAACGGAATAGAAGAATGCTCACTCTAGTAGACGGATCTGCTCCTTTTTTCCTGGAATCCAAAAAAAAACACCAAAATTGGTCCAAGGCTCCTCTTGTACATTTGGAAAAGTTTTCCCTTCCTTCAAAGAAAAAACATAAAAGAGTCAGAGAATCCTTTTCTAGATATACGAAAAGAATTTCTAAATTAGGATTTAATGCGATCACCCTGGATGAACTTTGTTATCTTTCCGAAAGGCATTTTTATCCGGAAGATCTCAAACGGAAGATCTCATCGTACCGTAAAAAATACAAAAAATTATTTAAGATCGCTTCCTCCCAAGATCTAAAAGTTTTTATAACCAGCGATTTTTTTTCCGTTAACGATTCCATCTTGCAACATACGGGCGGAAATTTGGACAAGATCGTCCAACTTTTTATTGGATCATTGGAAGATCTATTTTCCAGTTTTTCAGAAATTTCAGGAGTTGTACTTCGGATCGGAGAGTCCGACGGAGTGGATGTTACAGGGGATTTTAGAAGTAAACTTCTACTCAAAAACCCGAAACAGGCAAATTCATTTTTGAAGGAAATCCTACCCGTTTTCGAAAAATATAATAAAATATTAATATTTAGGACCTGGACCTTAGGAGCCTACGAGATCGGAGACCTGATCTGGAATCCAAAAACATATCGTAAAGTGTTCCAAGATATAAAAAGTAGATCGCTTATCATTTCCTTAAAGTATGGAGAAGGCGACTTCTTCCGATATCTTCCGATCAATCCGCTATTTTTTGAAGATGATAGACCCAAACTTTTGGAATTACAGGCCAGAAGGGAATACGAAGGTTTTGGAGAATATCCCAGCTTTGTAGGGTGGATGTATGAAAAATATAGATCCGAACTTTTAGGTAAAACGAATATCGCAGGGATTAGCGTCTGGACCCAAACGGGTGGCTGGTCCTCTTTTAAGAATATCACGTTTTTAAAAGGATCTTCTTATTGGAACGAGTTGAATACGTTTGTTTCCGTTCAGTTATTCACCAAACCGGAAAAAAATTCAGAGGAAATTCTTCGCAAATTTTACGGTAAGAAAAATGCAGATCTATTTATAGAATTTTTGCAATTAAGCGAAGAATTGATCCTGAATCTTCTGTATGATCCCGGATTTGCCGGTCAAAGTTTCTATTTGCATCGTGTTCGGATCCCGCCCATTCTTCATATCACCTGGGACAAGATCACAGTTTCGGATCCGTTTCGGTTCTTGTATTCCATTCTAAATCCGAATCCGAAAGAATCTGTAAGACTAGGAGAAGAAGCATTCTCTAAACTTTACAGAATGAAAAAAATTGCCGAAACATTGCATCTGCCTTACGATTCCCAATTCCAGAAAAAGACATTTAGGCTCATTCTAAATGCAAGAAAACTACTGTATTTCGAAAATCCGGTATTATTAGCGGAATCCAAAAGGCTCGCAAAAGAATATCATAAGAAATACCCTAAAACTTTCCGATTCCAGTTCCAGGCTTCCCAGTCCAAACCTTCTCGGTTCTTAGGCTTTATATTAAAATTCTTTTTAAGGAACAGAAGCAGCTATAGGGTCCGTGACAAAATTTTATTTCATCCGGTCTTACGTAAGATCTACTATATGGTATTTTTAGGGATCAAAAACAAACTTCCCGATTTTATCAACCGCCAGGGAATGCCTGTCCGAGAATTATTACAGTGAAATCTTAATTGACGGATCTAAGTTTAGGGTTAAAAATTTTACTATGGCTCGAATTTTCACAGTTACCTGTTCCATTTTTGCATTTTTTATAATATTCAACTGTTCTTCCGCGGAAACCAAAGGGTCGACCGAACCTTCCGATAATGCCGCTGCAAGCTCCACCAAATCGGAAACGGCAAATTCCGCTTCCAATAGAGCCTTCAATCCGGATCAAGAAACCGAAGATGGTCGTTGTGAATCCGGCGATTGTGAAAACGGGACTGGCACCTATGTATATTCTACGGGAGATATCTATACAGGCGGATTCAGTAGCGGTCACAGAGAAGGTAAAGGTAAGTTCCTTTACAAAAACGGCGACAAATTCGAAGGAATTTATGTAAACGATCTGAAAGAAGGAGACGGAATGTATTTCTACTCCAACGGAACGGTGATCCGAGGAAACTTTGCAAAAGGGATCATTAAAGGTTCCGGAAAAGTTACATTTACCGACGGAAGTGTTTTAGTGACCGAATTCACGGATTCCAGCAATTCCAATCCAGGACCTTATCGAAAGAAAGACGGAACGGAAACCGAATGTTATCTCCAAAACAAAGTTTTAGTTTGTGTAAAACAAGATCCGAACGCAGAACCTAAACCGGAACAATAAACTTCACAAACAGCTCTCCGGAAATATAAGAATATTCTAATATTCTATCCTTAAAAACGAACCATTCTCATTCATCCGAATGAGAATGTGTCCCTGAGTTGCTCCATTCTTTTGCCTGGCTTGGATCCACTCTCACTAAGGTATGAGTGATCCGGAACGGATCGCTTGCCCAGTTCGGCATAGTGCGAATTTCTACGATCCTGTACCAAACGGAACCGGGTTCCACTTGGAATAGATGATTCACACAAAGGCATTTGAATTTAAAACCGAAACCGAATTCGGGCGGGTTCACTGAGTGAGGCGCCGCAAAGAAGTATAATTTCTCCTTTGTTTCGTTCTTATACACTAAGGCAAATTTGCGGGTTTCACCCGGACCCAAAACTAATTTAGAATCTTCTATCGGACCGGAAATCGGAGCCAGATGCAGATCTAAAACCGTTTTTGTTTCCCAAAGTTGCACCGGCCTTTGAGAAGCCAGTTCGTAAATTTTCATCTCTCCCGGAAAACCTTTATAGATCCAATCGATATGAACGGGAACTCCCCCCTTTTTCCCGGATAAATTCAAGGAAAAAGAAGGATCGGAACTTTTATCCTTTTCGCAATAGTTTACGCTCAATACGAAAAGAAGAAGGAAGAGAATATTCCTAAACAAAACTTATTCCTGAACCAATTCCAAAGTAGAGAATTGGAATACCTTGCCGGGATTTTCGTTCTTTATGAAAAGTTTATTTCCCGACTTGCGAAGAAGGATCTGTTCTTGGAAAATTTTCTCTCCATTTTCGGAATCCTGGCTATTATTACAGTCTCTTCCGCATCCATTACAGTCCCCGCCGTAATAATCTTCGTTATATTCTTTTTGGGTCATTTTCCGAACGAGTCCGAATATACGAAGTTTCAAACCGTCGGGTTTTGCCTCTTTTACTTCATAATTTCCTAATGCAAAAAAACTTTTATTTATTTGGCTATCTCCATCCGCTTCCGTAGTATTTCCTTCGAAGAAAAGACTTCCGTCGGACCTCAAACGTAAAGTCCAGTTGGAGGAAATAAGACCGGTTTCAGGCGTCGGACCTTCTTCCCCCGTCGTTTCGCCTGCGGGATTTTCCGCAGATTGTCCAGCCGGTTTTTCTACACTTACGTTTGCAGCCGGTAATGATCCGCTATATTCTCCTCCCACGTAACTCCAATTCAGAACATTGTCTATATTTGCCGCAGTAAATTGGAAAAAATTATTTTTCGCGATCTTCTTAACTTGCTCCATCGGATTCGGTAAGATCCAATCGTCTCCGTCCGAAAAACGGATCTCGCTGATGACGAGTCCTTTATAATCTTTTCCCGTATAAATTGAATCCACTTTAAGTTTTAATTTTGTACCTTCGAAAGTTTTGGAGAATTGTATGGTCTGAGGTCCCATGATATCTCCTACTTCGATCTTTTCTTCGAATCCGTTGTCACCTGTGATAGTTGCGGTCTTTAGTCTGCCGTTTGTCTGGCAATGTCTGTCGGATCTTTGGTAACCGTTCCAGATCTTAATGGATTTTATCTTCTGAGTTTCCTTAAAATCGAAATCCAAAGTGACTCCTGGACCTTTTTTATCCGAGGCCCAAGCGTATTCGTATCTGGAATCGAATAAGTTCATCACATCATAGGAAAGATTCGGCTTTGCAGTTTCGGATGCGGTGACAGTTGCTTCTACAACTTTTGGTCCCTTCCATTTCATCTTAGAACCCTTATCGTCGTAAAAATTCACCTTTTGGACGCATAAATTCGCGTTTTTGTGAAAGTTAAAAGTGACCGAGCGAGTACTTTTAGGCGCGTCGAAAGAAACAGCTGCGGTGGAACCGGTGGAAAGTTCCTGACTATATTCATCAAAGTTAATATAAGCCGTGATCGGATCGGAGAAGTCCCCGTTACAGGATTCCACTTCTATTTTGGATAATAAGAAGGTCTCATCCGGATAAAAATGAAGTTTCACGAATTTGGCTCCTTCTTCCGGCCTCCACTTTTTCCCATCCAAGATCTCGAACGGAAGCCCGCTATCCATGGATGTAGCCGTGATCATGGAAACGGGCAATTTTTTACCGCAGTGAAAAAAGAACAATGCCCCTATTAACAGAGTCGAATATTTGGCGAACATAGGATGCCTCCGAGAAATTGCAGAGATCAGAAATATATTTCTTAAACCAGGGGAAAACGAAAAAATAGGCCCTTATTTGTTTTTTATTCCCTATTCGGAGAGTTCCAAGATGTTCCAGTCGTATGAAAATATGATTGGCGAATCCGAAAGATCGCCCAAGTATCCATTCAAGAGGGAAAGATGTCGATTCCTAGCAGATATTCCATAGCGATCCATATTCTTTCCTTAATCGATCGGGACGGAGAAGAAGCCAGTTCTTCTCAAATTATGGCGGATAGTATAGGAACCAATCCTGTGGTGGTCCGAAATATCCTGGGAAAATTAAAAAAAGCAGGTCTTGTGGTTTCCAAACAGGGAGTGGCCGGTGCAAAACTCGCCAAATCCCCGGAGGAGATCCAACTTTTACAGATCTATAAGGCGGTGGAAACCGAAGCTCCGCTCTTCTCGATCCATGATAAACCGAACCCGAAATGTCCTGTGGGTAAAAAGATACAAACCACTTTGACAGGGATTTTCCAAGAGGCCCAATCCGCTTTGGAAGCAAAATTAGGCGAATTTCATCTTTCGGATGTTCTTTTCCAACTGGATTCCGAAAAGAAAAAAAGGGCCTAACTTTTAAGAACTCGATCTATATTCCTGAAATTTCCTCCAACAAAAGTCCTTGCCTCAAAATAAAGGGGTCCTAATATCCTTTTCGTCGCTCATAATCAACTCGCAAAACAATCGGAGAGAAGGATGAAAAAAATATTGAAACGGGTTTCGATCGGCCTAGGAGCCTTGCTTATCGCCTATTTGGGGATATATTACGCCACATTTCCCAAATACGAATTCCATCCAAAGGCGGACCTAACCCAAAGTTTCGATTCGTTTTATAAAACTAAATTGGAAGAGACCAAATCGCTTAATGGAAGAGCCGGTTCGGAAGAAAAACTGATCCGGTATTCACCTGGTAAAACCGAATACGCAATTCTTTATATACACGGTTTTGGCGCGTCCCGCGCAGAAGGAGAAGAGACGGTGGATAAAATTGCCGCTTCTCTCAAGGCAAATACCTATTATTTAAGGTTACCGGGTCACGGAACAAATAACGAAGATCATAGAGACACTCCTTTTACCGAATATATTCGTGTCGCCGAGGAAAGTCTGTTAATGATGGATAAATTAGGAAATCATACTATACTTATGGGCACCAGTATGGGCGGCTTGATCTCCGTTTATCTAGCGGGAAAATATCCGGATAAAATAAAGGATCTGGTATTATTCTCTCCATTTTTCGATTTTGCGGTCCCTTTGGCAAAAATATTCTTCTATCCGGGAGGAATGACCTTCGGTGAAACCATTCAAGGAAAGATCAGAAAATCCCCGCCTAAACAACCGGACGACGGAGTCGGAGAACATTATTACGAGCATTGGTATAAAGACCAATATTTATCGGCGATACAACACGTAAGTAATGCGACCAAGTTCGTGCTTAGCCAAAACAGCCTGGAGAAGATCAAAGTCCCTACTCTATTAGTATATTATTATAAGGACAAGGATCATCAGGACAAGACAGCTAGCGTGGATGCAATGTTAAAAATTTTTGATAAGATCGGAGGAGATACTCCCAATCCTCTCAATACTAAGGTCCAAATAGAAATAGGAAGCCACGTATTAACTTCCAAACATGTATTCTCCGATAAAGAGAAGGTCCAAAAAGGAGTTTTAGACTTCTTACATAAAACAGGAGTTAAATAGAATTTATCACCTTCTTCCTTTCAAGGGAAGAAGGTTACCTTTCCATTCCCCATTTTCGAACGGATCTTAGGATCTCATCCGCTAATAAAGCGAGTCCCGGTCCCGATTTTTTGCGGTAACAAAGGTAAAATTTCCGTTCGGCATTCCATTCTAGGAATTGTATTTTTTTAAGTTTAGGACCGATGGAATATTCGGACAAAAAACCGATCCCTAATCCAGCTTCCAAAGATTTCACTACCGACTCTACACTTCTAAGCTCCATCGTTATTTTAGGACCGAATTCTTTGGAGAAAGATTTGATCTTCTTCTCTACCGCTTTTCTAAGTGCAGACCCTTGATGAAATAACACAAAAGATTGTTTTTTCAGATCTTCTATTCGTATTTTCTTTTTTAGAAAAATGGGATGATCTTTCGCAGCAACCGGAAAGATCCGATCCGAAAGAAATTCCAAAACATTCAAACTAGGTTCAGCAATCGGTCCCGTCAGTATCCCAAGATCCGCTTCTCCCTTTAATACTGCTTCCTTGGTTTGATGGGCATCACCCTCTCTAACGGAAAGAGAAAGTCCCGGTCTTTTTTTCAGGATTTCCTTTAGGATATGCGGTAATATCCAAGCTGAAACCGTGCCGCCTGCGGATATGGAATAATTCCCTTTCAGTTCATTCTCTTTTCTAAAACCTTCCCGGATCTCTTCCCAAATCTCTTTTAATCGGATCGAATACTGGTAAAATTTTTCCCCCTCATGAGTTAGCCTAACGGACCTCCCTCCTCTTTCCAAAACGCTAACTCCTAATTCTTTTTCCAAAAGATAGATCTGTTTGGAGAGTGCTGGTTGGGTTAATCCCAAACGGGAGGCCGCTTTTTGGAACGTTCCTGATTCCGAAATTTCCAAAAAATAAACGATCTGCCTGAATTCCATAACTACATATAACTTTTAGTTATATATTTTATAAAACCAATTTATTTGCATTATATCAGTAAATTTGATACCTTCCTTACCGAGAGGAAAATATGGGACGAACTTTATATGACAAAATTTGGGAAAGCCATAGAATTTCGGAGAATTCCGACAACGAATCCATTTTATATGTGGACCGTCATATTCTTCATGAAGTGACTTCCGCCCAAGCGTTCGAAGGGTTAAGGGAAAAAAATAGGACCATAAGAAGAACGGATCTTACCTTCGGAGTAGTGGACCATAATGTTTCTACAAGGGATCGTAAAAATAGAGATGCTGCAGGACCAGTCTCAAAATTGCAGATAGATACGATGGAAAAAAACTGCAAGGACTTCGGGATACGTTTATTCGGACCGGAAGATCCCGACCAAGGGATCGTGCATGTTTTGGGACCCGAATTAGGATTTACCATCCCTGGTTCAGTCATCGTTTGCGGCGATTCTCATACCGCAACTCATGGAGCGTTCGGTGCTTTGGCATTCGGAATAGGAACAAGCGAAGTGGAACATGTGCTCGCTACCCAAACTTTAAAACAGGCCAAAACGAAATTCATGTTAGTTCGTTTTATCGGCAGACCGGGTTTTGGGATCACTGCCAAAGATGTGGTCTTGGAATTGATCTCAAAGATTGGCACTTCAGGAGGACGAGGTTTTACCATAGAATATTCGGGAGACTGGATAAAATCTCTTTCCATGGAAGGAAGAATGACTCTCTGCAATATGAGCATAGAAGCAGGAGCAAGGGCAAGTTTAATAGCGCCGGACCAAATCACATTCGACTATCTTAAAGACAAAAAACTCATCTCGAAAGGAGAAAGTTTTGAACAAGCGGTGGAATATTGGAAAACGTTCTTCACCGATCAAGACGCTGTATATGATAAGATCGTTGAATTAGATATTTCTAAAATAGAGCCTCAGGTCACTTGGGGAACCAATCCTTCTCAGTCGTTGCCGATCGGAGGTTTTGTTCCGGATCCGAAAGATTTCGTAGACGTTCACAACAAGGAAACCGCTCAAAACGCGTTGGAGTATATGGGCTTAAAACCGGGAACTCCCATCTCAGAGATCAGGATCGATAAGGTATTCATAGGTTCCTGCACAAATTCCAGGATAGAAGATCTGAGATCCGCAGCAGAAGTCGCCAAAGGAAAAAAAGTATATCCAGGTGTGCAGGCGTTAGTCGTGCCCGGCTCCGGTTCCGTAAAACGTCAGGCGGAATCGGAAGGATTGGATAAAATTTTCAAAGAAGCAGGATTCGAATGGAGAGAACCCGGTTGTTCTCTTTGCCTTGCGATGAATGACGACGTATTAAAACCGGGAGAAAGATGTGCTTCCACTTCGAATCGAAACTTTGAAGGAAGACAAGGTAGAGGCGGAAGGACACATCTTGTCAGTCCTTCAATGGCAGCGGCCGCTGCAATTACAGGTAAATTTTCAGATGTGAGGAAATTAGTATGAGCCCGAAAATTTGGACAATACACACAGGTGTTGCAGTCTCTATTCCAAGAGACGATATTGATACGGACCAGATCCTTCCCAAACAGTTTATGAAACTGATAAATAAGAAAGGATTTGGAAAACATCTATTCCATGATTGGAGATATTCTGACCCGGAAGGGAATATTCCAAATCCAGAATTTATTTTGAACAGGGAGAGATCTAAGAATGCAAGCGTGCTTGTGGCGGGAAAAAATTTCGGCTGCGGTTCTAGTCGTGAACATGCACCTTGGGCGCTCTCAGATTTCGGATTCAGGGCAATTCTGGCTCCTTCTTTTGCGGATATATTCTCCATTAATTCCGCGAAGAATGGGATCGCATTAATCCGTTTGAAAGAAGAGGAGATCCAATATTTAAACGAATGGATCTCTAAAAATCCCGGATCACAAATCCGTATCAATCTGGAAAATTCGGAAGTGCAGGCGGGAGATAGAACATTCTTCTTTCATTTGGATACTGCTTCCGTAAATCGGATCCGAAACGGATGGGACGATATTGATATCACATTAAAAAATGCAAAAGAGATCCTGGATTTCGAACAAAAACGCAGAATAGAAAGGCCGTTTTTAGAAGTTCAATGGTAAGGGTGCTCTGCACAATAGATCTTAAAAAACCTTTTATTCGCTGGAAAAGAATTCGGGGAAAATTAATATGTTCGTCATTCTTTACGCTTCTAAAAGGAACCTAGAGTGAGTTTAATAGAATCCATTCATGATAAGATCACAACGCCTATAGTTAAAATCCCCGATTCAGCGCTGATCACGGGGATTTACGACTTAACCAAGGAAGAATTAGGACGCAGGATAGAGCTAAGAGAAGGAGTGACTTTGAGATATATCACTCCCCCGGATCGCAAAAGATGGTTATTAGATCGGTTTTTATTCCGTTCCGATCTTACTTTTTTGTACGGATACTTCCGTCAGATCATGATCGCAAGAAAGGATGCCTTAAAAGGGAAATTTTTCGATCCTCGTTGGATAGAATTATCAGGCGGGATCTTAGACTTGATCGAAGGTTGTGAGGGAAAATTCCAAATAGAGAATCTTGAGAATGTTATCTCTCCGAAGGGCCCTGTAGTTTTTGCCGGCAATCATATGAGCGTCTTGGAAACTTTCGTCTTTTCATATTTTTTGGTCCCTCACAGAAGGCTTACCTATGTAGTTAAAGAAAGTTTAATAAAAGGATATTTCGGTCCTATCATGAGAAGTAGGGACCCGATCGCAGTAGGCAGGGATAACCCAAGAGAGGATCTAGTTAAGGTATTGGAAGAAGGAGTGAATCTCCTGAAAAAAGGGGTTTCTATCGTAGTTTTCCCTCAAAGTACAAGGACTCGGACTTTCAATCCGGCGGAATTCAACTCAATCGCCGTTAAACTTGCGGCCAGAGCGGGAGTTCCCGTCGTCCCATTCGCGATCAAGACCGACTTCTGGGAAAATGGTAAGATCTGGAAGGACCTAGGCACACTGTACAGAGACAGAAAGATCCACATGAAATTCGGCCCACAGATAGATCCTAAGGACTCCAGAAAGGCACAAGAAACACTCTTGAATTATGTATTAACAAATTTAAAAGAATGGAATGTAGAAATCCTATCCGAACAAAAATAAAAGAGATTGCGGATCAAGCATACAGCCTGATCCGCTCTTTTCCGTCTGAGAGGAGGTTTAGTATCCTCCCCCGCCTCCTCCACTTCCCCCACCGTAGCCGCAAGCGGCAACGGCTAATAAATACTGGGAAGAGCACGCAGTATTCGCATAACCGGGGTTTTCGTTAGAACAACTTAAATACAATGCCGCTGCTGCACTGCAGTTTTGTTTATCATTTTTATCATCGTCTCCGGTCCCGTATAGATCATTAAACGTATCACAATTTACGAAACCAAGGGAAGATAGAACCAAGAGTAAGATCAAGATCCTTTTTTTTGTTCGCATAAACATTCTCCATATTATAGCAGATAATTTTTTCAAACAATAAATGATTGATAAGGTTCCGCAATAGTTTTAGGATTGGATCACTCTTCTCCGGAACCAACAATACAATTTTGGAAATGAGAACGTTTTAAACTAATTTTACTTTAACGAAACCAAAAACGGTCACCATCCAAGAAACGTTTTACCCCTTCTTTGGTACTTTCGCTTTCCATCACAGGAAAAGTATTTCTGGCTTCTAATGTTAATGCTTCTTGCAAAGGAAGATTCCAACCTTCTAATGCGGAATGTAGGTCCGCGAACATTGCATCCCTTGGCTGCCGACAAAGCTGAGTAGCGTAAGAGAATGCTCTTTCTAAACCTTTTCCTTTTTTTACAAGTTCCCATACTAGACCGAGCTGATAGGCTCTCTCCGCTCTGATCCTTTGTCCTGTCAGTATCAAAGGCAAAGCAGATCCCCAACCGAGCAATCTAGGGAGATACACGGTGCCTCCATCTATAAGTGGAACACCCCATCTCCTACATGCTACGGAGAAGATTGCCTGAGGCTCCGCGATCCGAATATGGCCGTGACAAAATAATTCCAAACCGCCGGCATACGTGTAACCGTGAGAAACAGTAATCACCGGTTTTTTCTGAACGATCCTAGAACCTCCTAAAGGACCGGGATCATTCTTAGCATATTCTTCTCTTTCATCCTTGTTTAGATACAAATTTGCCATTTTATCCAAACCGGAAAGATCCGCTCCGGAACAGAATGCCTTATCCCCTGCTCCATGTAAAATCGCTACGGTCAGTTCCGGATCTTTATGGAAGGTTTTCCAAGCTTCCAAGAACAGGTCCGCCATCTCTTTATTTATGGCGTTATGAACCTCTGGACGATTCATAGTGATCTGAAAAATTTTAGCGCCTGCAATATCGTGAACTTTTGTTATTAATGGAAGATCTGACATCCCTAAATGGGAAATTAGATCCGGAATACAGAAAGAACTTTTTTTGTTTGGTGTTGACATCTTAAATCATAGCACTAAAATTTCCTGCGACCCCGAGTTTAACCGGTATGCCACAGAAAGAAGAACTCGGTACAAAGCAAATCCTTGATTTTTTAACCGAACTTCTGGACACATACGTCTGGGAGACGGAAAATATAAGCGACTGCAAGATCCCTCCCCAACTCTCTAAACGTTTAGGATTAACCGAATCCGAAATTTCTCTCTACTTTCTTTTCACAAAGATCCATCCGGCAGACAGAACAAAATTAGAATCTGAGATCGATTCCGCAAAAAACGGACAAAATCCCGAACCATTCGAATTAAAGATTACCGGCGCAGATGGGAATTTTTTACATTTCAAGGTCGGGATCCGATATTCGAAATATTCCGTGGAAACTCCCGGCAAATATACATTTTTATTCCAAGAGATCACAAAACCGAAGGCTGACAGAGAATCCCTTAGACAAAGTAATAGAAGATTAAAGCTCGCTACAAAAGTAGCTAACGTAGGAATTTGGGACCTTGATCTCACCAAAAACGTATTAGTTTGGGACGAAGAAATGTACAATCTTTATGGTATCCATAAAACGGAATTTTCAGGTGCCTATGAGGCTTGGGAGAAATCCCTTCACCCGGAGGATAAGACCAGAGCTATAGAAGATTTTTATAATGCCGTTGCGGGAAGAAAGGAATTCGATACGGAATTCAGGATACTCTGGCCGGACGGATCCGTACATTATATCAAAGCAATCGCTGCGGTATTCCGCGATTCGGAAGGAAATCCGATCCAGATGATTGGAACGAATTGGGATATAACTCGTATCAAACTGGCAGACCAGGAATCCAGAAAGACTCAGGAAAATCTGGCCAGAGTCAACGAGATAGCAAAGATAGGAACCTGGGATATCGATTTTATATCCGACAAAACTTATTGGAGTAAAAAGACCAAAGAAATTTTCGAGATCCCGGAAGACCATTCTCCTAAACTACAAGACTTTATTCGTTTCGCAGAAGAGGGAGAAGATAAGGCAAGAATGATACTTGCCATTGAAAGTGCATTACATTCCGGAACGGATTATGATATGGATCTTCAGATCCGAACGGTATCGGGAAGAAAAAAATGGGTCCGCACCATCGGACATGCTGAATTCACCGACGGGAAATGTGTACGTTTATTCGGTATCTTCCAAGATATTGAGGAAAGAAGAAAAATAGAAAACAACCTTGTACTAAGCGAACTCATGTTTAGGGGAGCATTCGAAAATAACGGCATCGGAATGGCTCTTGTTTCTTCCGAAGGAAAATGGTTAAAGGTAAACAGAAAACTTTGCGAAATGCTCGGATATGCCGAAAGTGAATTCTACTCTCTCACCTTCCAAGACATCACTCACCCGGAAGATCTGGAAAAGGACTTAAGTTATGTAAATCAGATCCTGAATAAAGAAATCGAATCCTATAAGATGGAAAAACGATACTTCAAAAAGGACGGCTCTATTATCTGGATCAATCTAAGCGTATCCTCTGTAAGAGATAAGTTCGATAACTTTTTATATTTCGTATCTCAAATAGAGGATATTACCGAAAAAAAAGCGGCAGAACAATCACTGATAACGATCAACCACGAAATGAAACAGATTTTTGATTCCGCCACTCAAGTCGCTATTATCAAAACGGATCTGCAAGGAGTGATCACGGTATTTAGTAAGGGAGCGGAAAACCTTTTCGGATATTCCGAAGAGGAATTGGTGGGGAAATACACGCCTGAGATCCTCCATGATAAGGAAGATACGTACAAAAGAGGTAAGGAACTAAGCGAACTTTATAAAAAGGAAATTAAAGGTTTCGATATATTCAGCGAGGTTGCCAAAAGGGAATCCTACGACTCCAGGATCTGGAAATACAGAAGAAAGGACGGAACGGTTTTCCCGGCACAAATGATCATTACGGCAGTTAAGGGTTTCGATTCTAAACTTTCCGGATTTTTAGGAATAGGCACGGACGTATCAGGCGCCCAAGAATATTTAGAAAGATTAGAAGATACGAAACAACAGTTGGAAATTTTAGCCGATCAATTAGGCAGAAAGAATGCGCAGCTCTTAAACTATGCACATATAACTTCTCATAATCTAAGAGCCCCTACTAGCAACCTAATCTCCTTAGTGGAATTGGTGGAAGAGGCCAAATCGGAAGAAGAAATCCAGTCTTTACTAGGGAAATTCAAGATCTCAGTGGATTATCTACAAGAGACATTAGACAGCCTGGTGGAAGTGTTAAAAATACAGGAAGGGACCAGAAGAAAGATCGAAACAGTAAGATTCGATTCAGTTCTAAAAAAGATCCTAAGGATTTTAGAAGGCCAGATCTTGGAAACTTCCGCAGAGATACATTCCGATTTTTCTCCATTGGAAGAATTGGAATATGATAAGACATACTTAGAAAGTATTTTATTAAATCTAATTTCAAATTCCATTAAGTATCGATCTCCGCACAGGACCCCTAAAATAGATATTCGGACGGAAATTTCGGAAGGAAAATATTTATTGATCGTGGAAGATAACGGATTAGGGATAGATCTTAAAAAATACCAAAACAAATTGTTCGGTTTACATAAAACGTTCCATAGACACCCGGACGCAAGGGGTGTTGGACTTTTTCTCACCAAGTCCCAAGTGGAGGCATTAAATGGAAGGATTTATGCGGAAAGTGAATTGGATCATGGAACTAAAATGATCATAGAATTGCAGCCTTTATCCCATCTAAATTGATAAAGCGCGAAAACTTACGTTTTTGCAGGAATTTCAATCCTTTAAAAGGTTATGAATCCTATTTAACGATTATATGCCCGTTTTTATCCGATTTCATTCATTTAGCGCAAATTTCATTTTTTGGAATATTCCATTTATTTTTAAAATAAGTCGAATCGGATTGCTCCTTTAGCCAAAAAGATCTACACTTAAGGAATGGAAAATAGAAGCCAGAAGTCGGATCAAAAATACCGAATGAAAACCCAACCGGGCGGCGTCGTGATTCATTCACGAGCTCAGCCCCAAAAACCGACCAGATACAGAACAGGAAAACCCGAAGAGGAAGAGATCGCCTCCTTTTGGTTATTTTATCTTTTCCTATTTGTAGGATCCTTAATCCCGATCATAGGAGTATTCCCTGCGTTTATTCTGTTCTCGTTTGCGAAAAATAAGTTTTTTAAATTTCTACCGCTTGTTCTGAGTATATTAATTAGCAGTTATGCTCTTTATATACGGGCTCACTCCGGTTCCGTATTCCAACAGCTTAGAAATTTCGTCTACTAAGTCTAAAAAACGGACACGGACTTACATTCTTTTTTGAAAGAATAAATAAGTCTGAAACGACTCTACCTTTCTTTTTAAAAGCCGGTAAAACCGGCCCTATCGACTTATCATATCAATCGAAAGTTTTTACTGCTCCAATATTGAAGGATGGGATCCCAATCCGATCCTTTTCCGGAAAATAAAAACGAGAAAATGGGATTTTTCGTAAATTTTTTTAGTTCCCATTCATTCTCTATTCATAATTTATTACATCGTAACTTCCCTATGACGTTAAATTTCAGAAAATTAAACACTGTTTTACTTCTTATCATCTCTCTATGTGTTTCCTGCTCTTCCCTGTTAAAAAGAGAAGATTATGCTCCTGCTAAAAAAGAATGGTCCAACGGAAATACCAAATCTGCCTTGGAAAATTTTCCATCCGGAGAAAGAGGAACTCTTATTACGGTTCTTGAGAAAGCTATTATAGGACTTTTCATACAAGAAAACGATTTTTCCAAATTACAAGATATAGCGGAAGAGAATAAATCCAGGCTTAGATTCAGTGCAAGTAGGGAATTACGTTCCTTCTTCTATTTAGAAACGCCGGAAGGTTATTACGCGTCCGAAGCGGAAGTAATCTTCCTGCATATACTTTTAGGCTTATATTATGCCAAAAAAGAACAATATGAAGAAGCTTTAGTGGAGGCGAGATACGCTTCTAACTTGTTAAGCGGAGAATGGAGTGCAGAAGGGCAATTTGACGATCCTAACTTAAGGATACTACTGGCTACCCTTTGGACTGCATGCGGCGATTGGCAAGAAGCGAAAATCGATTTGAAGGCAGCCTTAAAACTTTCGCCAAAATCAGCTTGGCTTAGGCAGTATGCGTATTTGGATCAAGCACCCAAAAATATTTTTTTGGTCTTTGGGGGTCCAGGACCGGAACCCTTCATGGACCCGGAGACAAATTTAAATTTTGTAAGAGGCCTTAGAAAATTAAATTTCAAATTTATGGGAGAAAGGAGTGAACTTGGTTGGACTGACTTGGACGGCAATCTGGACAAATTGTATTTAGGTCCATCCACCCAAAATTGGTATCAGCGACATTTGGATCGGGATAATTCCATTCATGAGATCATTGACGATTCCAAATATTTTCAATTAGTTACTTTTAGCACAACGAAACAAGCCTCTATCTTAGCCGCCAAAGTCACAGGAAGTATCTTAGTAGGAACCGTCATAGTCGCCTTAGGAGCAGGAGTCACATATTTAGGTGCTCAGGCAAATTCGTCTGAGTTAGGAGGGGCGGGAATCCTCATTGCAATCTCCGGGATCAAATTAGCGGCTCAAATGATAGACAGCTCGATCCAAACTTCTAAAAAGGAATTCGCCGAGGATATCGATGTCTCTTCTAATTATAGATACGTCCGTTTTCTACCGGAGTATCTTTGGTTCGGTTCTTCCAAAACTAATTTAAGATTTCCTAAAATTAGAGACAAACAATCCGGAAAAGAAGTTTTACAAATTCCCTCTTTCGGAAAAATTCCCGTAACTTTGGGTTATTATCCGGATATAAAAAAGGAGGATTAAAGGCCGTAACCTTCGGTATCGCTTATTTTGAGGAATTTTTTATCAGCCTGCCAGACAATCTCATTCGATTCAACGCTAGTTAATCGAAGAGTGATCAAAATATATTGGATCTTTTTTCCCTTTTCGTAATTTACAAGATCGTTTAGCTCTCCACTCAGACGATAACTTGGCGATTTTAGTTTTCCGAATTCCAATTTGGTATCGGAAGAGGTGATCCCGGACTTATTCAAACTGATCTCGTCCAAAGATTCTTTTCTTTGAGAAATATCGACGAAAGGAACCTTATTAGAGGTTAGATTTGTAACGATCTCATTGGCTAAAATTTTTGTATCAATATGTTCGGAAGTATTGTTCTTGAATTTTCGAAGCTCTATGTAACCCTTAACCGGATCCTTTTTATAAAATTCGGAAAGCGAGGCACTCATATTCTGCACCGTCTCTCTAACTTCCATTACTCCCCATTGTTTAGTGCCTTGGACATCGTTTGGATCCCGATACTCTAGGCTTGCGCAATAACAAAAACTTAATACGATCAAATAAGGAACTATATTTAATTTCATATCCAAGTTATAAAGTATCTCGCTCGGAAAATACGAAAAGCAAAAAACAAAAATCTTGCCAAACCTTTCGAAATAGTGAGTGTAATTTAAAACCCGAGAAAGCCTATGAAACGTTCCATTTTTTCCAGAGAAGGGGTCGGGAACGGCACAATCCTTGATCGGGTCCGGACATAAGAGCACTTTTTTCATAAATTTGGAATGCATAATCTAACCTCCGGTATTATTCTGTAGCATTAAGAACTCGGAGGTTTTATGAAGAGATTCCTAACGTTTCAGAACGGTTTACTAATTTGTGTTTTATTCTTTGCCGGTTCCACGTTTGCAGGGGACCTGAAAGTCACTAGCTCCGCTCTCAAAGAAGGAGGAACAATCGCCAACGCTCATGTGTTTTCAGGATTCGGATGTTCCGGAGAGAATGACTCTCCCGATTTACAATGGTCAGGCGCTCCTAAGGAAACCAAGTTTTTTGCCGTAACCGTATACGATCCGGACGCCCCTACCGGCAGCGGATGGTGGCACTGGACTGTGATCAATATCCCTGCAACCGTCACAAATCTTCCGGCAAAAGCCGGTAATGATAAGGGACCTCTTCCTGCAGGTGCAGTTCAAGGAAGAACCGATTTCGGTAAACCTGGTTATGGCGGTCCCTGCCCTCCAAAAGGAGATAAACCGCATCGTTATATCTTTAAAGTATTTGCTTTAAAGGATAAGATTGACTTGGACGGCGAGGCGTCCGGTGCGTTAGTTGGGTTTTATATCAATTCCTTAAAACTTGCGGAAGGAAAATTGACCGCAAAATACGGAAGATAATTTTTTCTTCGAAGCCGGGAATTCCCGGCTTCGGAATTCATACGTTATTCGCTATTACTGAAAAAACACGAAAGGTCCTGAAAGTCACTCCGAATTTAATAAAGTGAGCGCAATCTCTTTAGAACAATCGTATGCCTCAATATCCAGTATAAAGTCGTCTCCGGAAGTTATGTTTGTTAAGATCTCCGTTCCACTACTTCTTAATTCACCGGTGATTACATGATCCAATTGCATGTATTCTACATTACCGATACCGAATGTATATCCGTGGTCGGTGAGTATGATCATTTTATTCGACTTCCCATTGATGCCGGCAATCCTTCCTTTCATTATTCCTCCCTAATGAAACTAGATACAAGTGATTACAAATATAGACGGATCTTATAAAAAATCCCTACACTATGTCGTACGGTTTCAAAAAAATCCGCAAAAAAAAA
The DNA here is from genome assembly GCF_000347035.1 of Leptospira sp. B5-022. GTDB lineage: Bacteria > Spirochaetota > Leptospiria > Leptospirales > Leptospiraceae > Leptospira_B > Leptospira_B cinconiae. The sequence continues at coordinate 134,508 of NZ_ANIJ01000006.1, read as the reverse complement.
TTAGATGACTGTTAAGTATCCGATCTAAACCCCACAATCTCTTAAGTAATAGATCGACTTTTTAGGCCGATCTAGACTAATATACCTAGTAAGATATGACCGCTTTTGATATACCCCAAATAATATGGCCGCATAGTGATATCGTTTCGGATCTTGCAGAAATACGTAAACACGCACCTCTTACGCATGTGCTTACCAATATAGTGGTCACGAACTGGACTGCGAATGTTCTGCTTGCGATCGGAGCATCCCCCGCAATGGTCATCGCGGAAGAAGAAGTTTCCGATTTCGCAGCAATTGCAAGCGGAGTGCTGATTAACGTTGGTACGATCAATAGTTTCGATGCGAAGGCAATGAAGGCGGCAGCTATTTCTGCGCAAAAAAAAGGAACACCTTGGGTTTTAGATCCGGTTGCGGTAGGCGCTCTTAGATACAGAACGGAGATTGCAAAAGATCTTCTACGATATAAACCAACCGTAATCCGAGGAAACGCTTCCGAAATCTTAGCTCTTGCCGGTGCAGTTGGCGGAGGGAAAGGTGTGGATTCAACCGCTTCTTCTTCGGATGCACTTCCTCTTGGTAAAGAATTAGCGACCGGCACTGGAGCGGTAGTTGCGATCAGCGGAGAAGTCGATTATATCACTGACGGAAAAAAGACCATTGCTGTTCCCGGAGGGCATATCCTAATGACTAAGGTCACAGGTGTGGGATGTTCTTTAGGAGCAATGATCGCTGCAATCCTTGGTGTTCAAAAAGACACATTACGTGCCGCAGTTTCCGCATCGGCCATTTTTGCGATTGCAGGCTCCGAAGCCGCCAAAAAGTCCTCAGGCACGGGAAGTTTTGCCGTGGCATTTCTGGATGAACTTAGTTCGCTCGGGAACCGACCTTCCGAAGACCAAAAAATATCAAGGCAATAGCCCGATATCACTGGCCTTCCTTACCAATTCAGCCCTGTTATGTACATTCAATTTTTTGTATATATTCTTCACATGGTGCTGGACCGTATACTTGCTGACTTTCAGGAATTCCGCCACTCTTCCGATCGTTTTTCCTTTTACCATTTCGTCCAGGATCTGTTTCTCTTTCGGCGTCAGTTTAAATTCTCCCGAATAATCCTTTTGTTTAAAACTATTCAGGACACGAAAAGCGATCGTAGGAGTAATGATCGCTCCTCCTTTTAAGACCGTATCCACTACGTCTGCGAGATCCTTTAATTCGGATTTTAAGATATATCCTATGGCACCGTTCTTTAAAGATTCATAAATTAGTTCGTCCGAATTCATATTCGATAGCATAATTTTAGGGATTTCCGGATCTCTTGCGGAAATTTTTCCCGCAAGTTCCACTCCGTTCATTCCGGACAACATTATATCCAGAAAAAGTATATCCAAAGATCTTCCTTTTTCATCCTCCCAGAATGACTCTGCGGATTCCCAATGAAATACTCCGCCAATCTCCGGAATCGATTCCAACGTTTTCAGGATCTGATTCTTAAAACTTTCGTCGTTTTCTACGATTCCGACTTTGATATCCGAACTTTTCATGACTGTATTCTCACCTTACTTAGTTTGCGGAAAAAATTCCGATGGGGATGTTTATTTTTATTTTATATATATTTTCGACTAATGACATTTCGACTTTTCCACCCAGTCCGGAAATCCTATAGATCAGATTTTCGGTTCCTCTTCCTGTTTTATGTTTTTTTAGGTGATAAGAAGATTCCGTATTCATTTCGGTGATCAGGCTACCGTTTTCCAAATAGAAATCCCATTTAGCAACACCTTGTCCGTATTTCAGATCGTTATTCGTGATCTCGTTTACGATACTATAAAGTTCTATGATAGAAGTTTCATTCCTTTCTTCCTCAAAAAATTGGAGCAATTCCTCTTGGCATTCGAATTCCAAGTCCCTTTCCACATCCGAATATCTCCTGAGTAGAACTAAGTTGATACCCGTAATAAAATTTTCGGACAACAATCCCAGGTCTTCTATCTTTAACATCTGTTCCCTTAGGATATGAATGGATTGGTTCACTGCCTCGTTGATCTTTTTGAAAATCGGTTTGTCTTCCCGGTTTTGGGCAAGCAACTCTTCCGACAAAAACTTTAAGTCGGTCAGTTTTCCGCCCAAATGATCGTGTAAGTCGATATTGATCCTTTGTCTTACGTTATTTACCGCTTCTCTCTTTTCATTCTCCTGATTTAAGCGGCTCTTGTGACCGTCAGCTAAGGCGAGTAAATTATTGATCCTTAAGATCAGTTCCTCGAAATCGAAAGGTTTAAGTAGATAATCGTTTGCACCGTTATTTAAGGCGGCCATTAGATCCTTGTCCTGATTTTTTGCAGTCAACATCAAAATGGGAAGCTCCAATGTACTAAACGTTTTACGGATCTCTCGGGCAGTCTCTAAACCGGACATCTTCGGCATCATCACATCCAAAATAACAACATCGAATTCCTTATCTTTTTGTAATATTTCCAAAGCTTCAATCCCACTTTTCGCGGTGATGGAGGAGATATTCCTTAAAGAAAGATAGTTTTGTATTACTTGCAAGTTCACAGGTTCGTCGTCTACGACCAAGATCCTTGCAATTTTTTCGGAACCAATGGGCTCGTTCTGAAGAGCCACAGCAGAACTCGGATGATTTCCTTCTTTATAATTTTTTAATTCTTTTCCATCGGATCTAGGGATTTTTCCCGATACAAGCGGAATCGTAAAATAAAAGCGAGATCCCGAGCCCGGGTTAGATTCTACTCCGATCTCTCCTCCATGTAATACCACCAATGCTCTGCTAATCGCAAGTCCGAGCCCTGCACCGGAACTATTTTTAGAATCTCCCCTTTCTACTTGCTCGAAAAATTCGAATACTTTCTGGTGTTCTGCGGGATCAATTCCGATCCCCGTATCCTTTACGCTGATCTCTGCGATCCCAAGCGCCTTAATACGTGCGCTGACCACAATCTCCCCTTTTTCCGTAAATTTGATCGCATTACTCACTAGGTTCTGCAGGATTTGTTGTAGTCTATTTTCATCCGCCAGTAGATCCGGGAACTCAGGGAGGACCGCGTTCACTAATTTGATCTTAGTTTCGTCCGCTGAGATCCGATTCAGTTCAAGAGTAAAATTCACGGCTTGATATAAGTCCACGGATCTCAGATTTAAGTTTAAGTCCTTATGTTTTAGTTTAGAAAAATCTAAAATATCATTTACTAAACTAGAAAGTCTCCGACCGCTGGTGACAATCATCCCCAACTGCCTTGTAATGGATTCCGATAAGGAACCGCCCACTCCCCTTCTTAAGGAGTCGGCAATACCGATAATCCCTTGCAAAGGAGTTCTTAATTCGTGGGAAGTATTCGCCAAAAATTCGTCCTTTAGTCTATCCAAAGAGATCAATCTTTGGTTGGATTCCTGTAGATCATGAGCCAATCTTTCCGAAAGTTTGTAGGCGCTTGTAAATCTCTGAGAGACCATAAAAGCCTGGGCTACGAAAAAAGAAGCTACTCCGTAAGAGGCGAAGTATGCAGTGTTGATGATCATATTCGCATACAATACATCGTTAGTCACAACGGCAAAAAACAGAAGAAAGAAAAATAAGCCGACTTCCGCTCCTAACTTTTTATTTCGGATCGCTTTCCAAAAAACGTATACTAGGTAAATACAAGCGGTAGTAACTAAGATCCCGAAGATCGAAATGGTCTTGGAAAATATCACTAAAGGAAAGAGTAATACGATAAAAGAAAGTCCGACAATGATGCTGATAAAAAATTGAACCACCCTTTTGTTCAGCTCATCAGGATACAATGTCCTAATGAATAAGGGAAAGAAGATACTGGTCATAAAACCGGACATCAGTTCCAATCTATATCCCCATTCAAAATCGAAATTCGGTAAAATGGAATATAATACTCGTTCTCCCGTGATCAAAATACGAATGGTGGAACAGATCGTTATAATTCCGTAATATAATGTGGAAGCCTCTCTTCTTAGAAATGCGAATAAGCTTAGGTGGTAAAGACCTAAAACGAAAAGGCCACCGCCTATGAATAGATCCAATCGAATATTACTTTGGCGAACGGAAACCAGATCCTTTCTTTTTCCTAAAATGATCTTGGCCCATGGTCCTCCTTTAAAATGGGAAAAATTCGAGATCTCTATGGCAATTTCATTTTCCGTTCCAAGATCGAACAGATCGCTCACTCCAGGTCTATACAAAGGTTTGCTTGTCTCAGCTGTCTTTCCGACGACGCCGCTTGAGATCACTTTTTTACCGTTTACGTAAAGACTATAAGATGTGGAGGCTTCCAGCATCTTGATTGCCATATCGCTTTCAGCTTTATCCAAACGAAGAAGTATCTTATAAGTAGCGTATCCGAAACCCGGATAATTTCTGCCTTGATCTTGGTATTCATTCCAAACGTTAGGAACGTCGCCGAATTCGATTTGTCCTTTCATTCTTTGAGAAGGATCCAGATCAAATTTTAAAGGATTTTTGATCTCAGAAAATAATTGGGACCAATAAAATGCCCAATCGCCTTCGATACTTAAAGGTTCTTCCTTTCCGAAGTCCCAACGATTGTTCAGATCCAGTATTCCATTTTCTACTCTCGGTTTATTCTTCGAAAAAGATCCGGACTCACACCCCAGGCTAAAAAGTAAGATCGAGATCAATAGGATTCCCTGGAATTTTTGAGAGAAAGCGGAAACCATCTGCACTGATTCTTCAGACCATTCCAGAATTATAAACCTTTTTAATGTTTCGGATGAGTATCCGGTAAATAAATAAAAAGAGTAAACTTCTCCCTTGTTCTAGGGATCTTTCGGATCCGGCGGTCCTTCTACTTTTATTGTTTTGGAACGGCGAAACTTGGGAAAAATCAATATGTTATAAGAAATTTTGTCCCTTGACTTCTACTCGGTAAAAATCTAAAAAATATTCCGATATGGATTTACATTTTGTTTCCCCGAAAGATGCGGTTTCCGAGATCAAAAACGACCAAAGAGTTTTCATCCACAGTGTATTCGCTTCTCCTAAACTTCTGATCGAAGCCCTGAGTGCCAGAGCTTCGGAATTACAAAATATAGAGCTAGTCCATATTCATACGGAAGGAGAAGCTCCCTATGCCCAAAAAGGAATGGAGCCTTCTTTTCATACAAACGCCCTATTCGTAGGCGCGAATATGAGAGAAGCGGTAAAGGAAGGAAGAGCGGATTATCTTCCGGTCTTTTTAAGCGAATGTCCTTCTCTATTCAGAAAAAAAATCCTACCCTTGGACGCGGCTCTTATCACGGTTTCTTCTCCTGACAAACATGGTTTTTGTTCATTGGGAGTATCCGTGGATATAAGCAAGGCTGCGGTGGATTCTGCCGATATGGTAATCGCTCAGGTAAACCAGTATATGCCGAGGACACATGGGGATGGGATCATTCATATAAATAAAATCCATAAATTAATAGAAGGTAATATTCCATTATTAGAGGCAAAACACAGCATACCCAACCAAATAGAATCGAAGATCGGTGAATATATCGCAGGTCTTGTTGATGATGGGGCAACCTTACAGATGGGAATTGGCGCCATTCCGGATGCCGTTCTCTCTTGTTTACAAAATCATAAAGATCTAGGGATCCATACCGAAATGTTTTCCGACGGCGTCATCTCTTTGGTGGAAAAAGGGATTATCACTGGAAAAAACAAAAAGAACCATCCTGGAAAAATAGTAACCGGATTCGTGATGGGAACCAGAAAACTTTACGATTTCGTGGATGATAATCCGGAAGTCGTATTTTTAGATATAGGTTATATCAATGACACGGCAAATATCCGCAAAAATCCTAAAGTAACCGCAATCAATTCTGCAATCGAAGTGGATCTGACAGGACAGGTATGCGCGGATTCTATCGGAACTAGACAATATTCAGGTGTGGGCGGACAAATGGATTTTATTCGAGGAGCTTCTCTCTCGGAAGGGGGAAAACCGATCATTGCTCTTCCTTCCGTTACTTCTCATGGAAAATCTAGGATCGTTCCGATTCTCCAACCCGGGGCAAGTGTGACCACTACCAGAGCAAACGTTCACTATGTAATCACGGAATACGGTATAGCGGATCTTTACGGCAAAAATCTGAAACAAAGAGCAAAACTTCTTACACAAATTGCCCATCCCAACCACAGAGAATCTTTGGAAAGAGAAGCCTTTGAAAGGTTTAAAGGATTTTAATTCTCAAAATCGAAAATATACTAAACTCTATAGTACATTACAATTTCGTTAAACACTTATTTATTGACAACTAAGATTAACCTGTCATCCTCCGGTTGACAATTATCAAGACCGTTTTGAAGGAAGAAGAAGTCGGATTCCTTGCGTTTCGACATTCCAATCTAAAAGTGGAATTATCCTTCACGGAAAAAACCGGAGAGATCAAGAATGAGTTCTTTAGAACAAAAATATAACGACAAGATCGTCAAAGGATTTTTGATATCGGGATTGGTTTGGGGTGTGGCTTCCATGCTTGTGGGAGTGTGGATCGCTTTCCAAATGGTATATCCTGAATTAAATTTCGGACCCTACTTCACTTTCGGCAGGTTGAGACCCTTACATACGAATGCGGCGATTTTCGGGTTCGCATTGAGTATTATATTCGCAACCGGTTACCACACTGTACAAAGGCTATGCAGAGTAAGGATTTGGAGCGATAAACTCGCATACTTACACTTATTCTTATATAATCTTACGATAATTGCGGCTGCGATCACTCTGCCTTTAGGTTTAAATCAATCTAAGGAATACGCGGAATTGGAATGGCCTTTGGACCTTTCAATCGTGATCTGGTTTGTGATCTTCCTGATCAATTACTTCGCTACGATCTTTACTCGCGAAGAAAAGCAACTGTACTCGGCGATCTGGTTCTATATCGCCTCCTGGGTTACTATCCCGATCCTATTCATCGTAAATAACCTTTCAATTCCGGTAAGTTGGATCAAATCCTATTCTGTATACTCCGGTGTGTACGATGCTAACATCCAATGGTGGTATGGACACAACGCAGTAGCGTTCGTTCTTACCACTCCATTTTTGGGATTGATGTACTATTATCTTCCCAAACACATCAAACAACCTATCTATAGCCACAGACTCTCCATTATTCACTTCTGGAGTTTGATCTTTCTGTATATTTGGGCAGGTCCTCACCATCTACTATATTCCCCTCTTCCTGACTGGTTACAAACCACAGGAATGGTATTTAGTATCATGTTATGGATGCCTTCCTGGGGAGGTATGTTAAACGGATTTTTAACACTCACTCAAGCCAAGGAGAAGATCAAAACGGATGCTACCTTAAAAATGCTCTTAGTAGGACTCACATTCTACGGTATGTCGACATTCGAAGGACCACTTCTTTCCATTAGAGCTGTCAGCGGTTTAGGCCATAACACGGATTGGATCATAGGACATGTTCACGGAGGGACCTTAGGCTGGGTAGGTATGATGTCTTTTGCAGTCATCTATTATTTAGTGCCTAGGTTATGGAATACCAACCTGTTCTCCGAAAGGCTGGCTAACGTTCACTTCTGGGTCGCTACACTCGGGATCTTATTGTATATCGTATCCATGTGGGTTTCCGGTATCAGCGAAGGATCCATGTGGAGAGCGATAGACGAAACAGGAGCCTTAAAATTCCCGAACTGGGTACAGATCACGGAAACCTTAAAACCGTATAGGTTATTCCGTGGAATCGGAGGAGGACTCTATTTCATCGGACTGATCATCATGATCTATAATGTGGTCCGCACTATCATGAACTCCGGCTCCGGATTCAAAGAAATCGATCTGAGGATCGGATCAAAAGAGGAGAAAGTTGTATGAATTGGTTCGACAAATTATTGGATTGGTTCTCCGGTTTCACCGATCAGTGGGAAAAACACGGAGTTAAGTTCACCCTATATACAACGATCGCTATCTTGATCGGAGGAATGTTCGAATTAATCCCGCCATTCTTTCTCACGAAGACGGCGGAACCTATCCAGAACGTAAAACCGTATAACGCGTTGGAATTAGCGGGAAGGGATGTTTATCAGAAGGAAGGATGTAATAACTGTCATACCCAGATGATACGTCCTTTCAAATGGGAAGTGGACCGTTTCGATCCTCAGCATTCCTACGGTAAGGACGGGTATTCCAAAGCGGGAGAATATGTTTACGATCATCCTTTCTTATGGGGATCCAAAAGAACAGGACCGGATCTGGCCCACGAGTCCCAAATACAACCTTCTGCGGAATGGCATAAGACACATTTGATTAACCCGAGAGATACGGCAAAAGGTTCCATTATGCCTGCCTATCCATGGTTATTCGAAGAGTCCGCAACCATTGATGCTTCTAAGATCGCTGACCATATGAGAGGTCTCCAGAAGGTCGGAGTTCCTTATACGGAAGAAGATATCTCATCCGCTCCTAATTTGTTAGCCGGAAAAACTGCCGGGGACGCTCTGATAGCATACCTGCTTAAATTAGGAAGAGATACCGCCGAATTGTCCAAAAGTTTACAGTGAGGTGCAATGTGGACCTAGATACATTACAAATTTATAAATCATTACGACTCCCTATTCTGGTACTTTCTATATTTACGATTATACTGTACGTATATAGAAGCTCCAGAAAGGAAAGAATGGAAAAACCTAAATTCAGAATGCTGGAGGAGGATTAATATGAGTGATCCAAACAAAGAATTCGACGGGATCAGACAGGCTGATAATCCTCTTCCGGAATGGTGGAAATGGGTATTCTTAGGATGTATCCTATTTGCCGGAGTTTATGCGGTTTACTTCCATGTTTTTTCGGATTGGGGAACAAGCGCCTATTACGCCTCTCAGATCCAAGAATACGAAAAGGAATTTCCAAATCGTAACGTTGCGGTAGAATCCAAAGACGGATCCAATCCATTAAGAGGAAATCAAGACGCGATCAATGCAGGACAAAAAACGTTCCAGACATACTGTGTCGCTTGCCATGGACCGACTGGAGAAGGTCTAGTCGGCCCAAATCTAATGGATAAAGAATGGCTGCACGGCAGCACGGATCTAGAACTTTATGAAACTGTTATGAAGGGGATTTCCATCGAAAGAGCCAAACTAGGCAGGGGGCCAATGCCCGCACATGAAAACTCCTTAGGTTCCGAGAAAGTTTATCAAGTGCTTGCTTGGTTAGCTTCTCGAAATCCGGAGCTAAAATCTTCCAAATAAGCTCAAACCGTCTCAGTGGATCATAAGGAGGGGCAATGATCATTTCAAGACCAATGCAGGGAAAGATAAGAACTGCGAGAAATTACGTCCAGGTTCTTTTGGTTCTTCTCTTTTTTATAACTCCTTGGATCCGCTGGGAAGGATTTCAAGTTATCCGATTGGATATACCGGATAGAAAATTCTTTCTATTCGGTCATATTTTTATTCCACAAGAAGGTTACTTTCTCCATTTATTCCTGATCGCTTCGGGGCTTTGCCTTTTCTTTTTTACCACTCTGATCGGTCGGGTTTGGTGCGGATGGGCCTGTCCCCAAACCATCTATTCCGATATTTTCGATTGGATCGGAAGAAAGATACAAGATTCGAAATACGGAAAGAAAGACGCAAACTTTGCATTAGTAGTTTTAACTCATATCACCTGGATCTTAGTTAGTTTTGCAGCATCTTTCGCTTGGATCTCGTATTTTTCAGACCCATACCAAATGATCGGTTTTTTAAAAAATCCTAATTCAAACCTTCCCACCTGGTCTTTATTTTTGGGATTTTTTACTTTTGCAATGTATGCGGATATCGCATTTATACGGGAACAATTTTGTAAGTATGCCTGTCCGTATGCTCGTTTCCAAACGGTAATGATGGATAATCATTCTGTTAATATCACTTATGATTACTCCAGGGGAGAACCCAGAAGAAAGGGACAAACAAAGATCGGAGACTGCACAGCTTGTAATATGTGCCTCGTAGTTTGTCCCACTGGAATCGATATCAGGGAAGGAGCAAATCCTTGGTGTATCGCTTGCGGAAAATGTTCCGACGCCTGTACAAAACAAATGGAAAAGGAAAACAAGAAAACCTTGATCGGTTACTGGTCGGAAAATCAAATTTCCCAAAAAGGGTCCCCTATCCGCTGGATCCGACCCAGAACCGTTGTCTATGCACTTTCCTTAATGTTTACAATTTCGGCAATCGGGATCCTATTATCCAGCCGGGTCCCGCTCTATCTGTCGGTTATACCGGATAGAAATATTCAACCGATGATGGTCCAAAACGGCGTGGTAAGAAATTTTTACGAAGTACAAATGCAAAATCTGACTCCTAAGGATAGGACCTTAAAGTTTGAAATAGAAAGTTCGGATTTACAGGGAGAAAGAAAAATACTCGTCGGCGGTACGGAAGAAGCCGTCGTAGAATTGAAAGGTAACTCGGAAGAAAGATACAGACTGTTCATCGAACTCAAAATAGCCGAACAAGACACAAAAAAAAGAAGTCATGATATTAAATTGAAAGTAATAGATATTCAAGATTTCGAATATTCTAAATCGAAAACAATCCCGTTCTTGCTTCCGGTCTCAATTACCGGATGGAAAATACAAAATGAGGAGAGGATAGTCCATGGACGTTAGTTTAAAAAGAGCCTTTTGGGCGATCAAGATCGCATTCCTAGCATTATTTGTTGCTACTTTCTACACGGTAAAATTAGCTTTAGCTGGGCACACTCCGACTATCGACTCTAATTATTACGAAAAAGGGCTGAAATACGAACAGTCTATCCTCTCTCAAAGGAAAATGGTAGAAAACGGATACGGCTTCCATGCGGAATGGATCCAAAATCCGAATCTTTTCCGATCAGGAAAGCAAGAAATCCAGTTAGAGTTCAAACAAGGTGTCCAAAAGATCAAAGGGGCTCAAATCCAAGTACAATTGGATAAAACTGCGACCGAAAAATTCAACGAGAACATCACCTTAAAGGAAACTAGTCCGGGAAAATATCAGGGCGCACTTACAATTCCTTTCCCTGGAGAATGGAGAATTTCAATCTCCGCTAAGATCCCGGAAGGTATTCTGGAAAAGAGCGTATCCGTTAAGGTAGCCGATTGAAAGTATTAGAAAAAAAAACATTATGTTTTCATTGTAATACGGAGATCGACGGAGTATCCATACGTAGGACCGAACAGGGAATAGAAAGGGAATATTGCTGCAATGGATGTGCAGAGATCTCCCATTTATTATTAGAGAACGGACTGGACCAATTTTATCAGATCAGGGGGACCCAGTCCTTAGAACCTGTTGATACGGAAGTTCTTAAAATTTCTCCGGAAGAATTGGATAATGAAAGCGTATATTCGGAATATTTAGAAAAGAAGAATGGCCCGGATTCAAACGTATACATAACTGTTACTAACCTACATTGCTCGGCATGTGTATGGCTCATTGAAACCGTTCTGACTAAAACAGAAGGAGTCCATGACGCAAGGATCAATTTCGGGACGGGAAGGCTCAAAGTAGGATTCGATCTCTCAAAGCTAACACTCGGAAAAATTATCAAAACCATCGAAAGTTTGGGATACAAGGCCCGATTATACTCTCCCTTAAAAGCGGAATCCAAAGTAGAGAAACCCTTCCAAGAGCTTAGTATCCGGATGATAGTCGCCGGTTTTTGTTGGGGAAATATCATGTTATTCTCCGCAAGTCTATACGCAGGCTATTTCGAAGGGATGGAATTAAATATTAAAAATTTATTTCATTATATTTCCTGGATATTTGCGACTCCCGTTTATTTTTATTCCGGCTACCCTTTCTGGAAAGGAGCATACGAATCCTGGAAACGAAAACTTCTCGGAATGGATACGTTATTATTTGCAGGAGTCAGTCTCGCCTACTTCTACAGTATTTATGTAACGATTTCCGGCAGAGGAGAAGTTTACTTCGACTCCGTTTGTACCATCTACTTTTTTATTCTACTCGGAAAATATTTCGAGGCGATGATACGTTATAAAGCGGGAGCAAAAATAGGAGAATTACTCTCCCTTCTTCCGGAAGAATACGAGGTATCTAAAAAAGGGATCTGGTCCAAACATTCCGCCTCCACCATTGAAAAAGGGGACTTAGTCAGATTGTCTTTAGGAAGTAAGGCCCCTGTGGACGGGATTTTGGAATCCGAAATAGCATTTTTCGACGAATCCGTTTTAACGGGAGAAAGTAAACCGATCCGAAAATCTAAAGGAGCCGAGATCAAGGCCGGTTCCGTTTCGCTTTCCACTGATATAAAATTCCAAGCAAAAGGAAACACAAACGAAAGTTCTCTCGCACAGATCGGTAGAATATTAGAAGATTCTTTATTAACGAAGCCGAAAATCCAAAGAAGTACGGATAAGCTGGCCGCGATTTTCATAAAGGTGGTATTATTCGTCGCGATCGGAACCTTTATTTATTGGTTTAATTTTTATTCCACGGAAGAAGCAATCCTAAATACGATCAGCGTCTTGATCGTAGCCTGTCCTTGTGCCTTAGGTTTAAGTGTCCCGGCCGCACTCGTGATCAGTCATTTACTCCAATCCAAGGAAGGTGTACTCGTCAAAAATCCTGAGTCAGTGGAAATTTTAGCAAAAGCAAATCGGATCTTCTTCGATAAAACCGGAACGCTTACCACAGGCAAACTGGAATTAAACGCGGAAAAGTATTTCACTATAGATGAAAAGCCATCCAAATTCAGGGAGATCGCAATCCGACTAGAATCCCATTCTTCTCATCCAATCGCTAAATCCATCATAGAAACATTTTCTTCGGACTCACCTCAGTTTTTTGAGGAACTATCCGCAAACGAATCCTCCGGGAATATTTCGGGTTGGAGCTCCTACAAAGAAATTCCAGGAGAAGGAATGGAGGCCAAATTCCGAGAAAAAACATATAGGATCGGTAAAAAGAACTTCGTATGGGAAAATAAACCCGAAAACGACGGATGGATCCATCTTTCCGAAAATGGTATTCCATTGGTCGCCTGGGAATTCAGGGATAAAGCCAGACCGGAAGCAAAAGGTTCCATACAGGAACTAAAATCATTTTTTTCTAATATGGAAATATTGTCCGGAGATATTCCGTCGAAGGTGGAAACACTTTCCAAGGAACTCGGGATCCAAAATTATAAAGCCAATCTAACGCCCATCCAAAAGAAAGAAAGGATCTTAGAGGCACAATCTTCGGGAGAAGTGGTCCTTATGGTGGGGGATGGGGTCAATGATTCCGCATGTATAGCTCAGGCAGACTTGGGGATCTCAATGGGGATGGGTTCCGATCTTTCCTTGGATAAATCGGATATTATACTCGTAAAAGACAGATTGGATTCCCTTCCTAAATCCGTTCTGATCGCCAGAAAAACAAGAAGAGTAATTCTTCAAAATATCTGTCTTTCATTAGTTTATAATTCCATAATGATCCCTTTAGCGGCAGGCGGGTTAATGCTCCCTGTGATCTGTGCGGGCTTTATGACATTGAGTTCTTTAACTGTCGTATTAAATTCCATTTCTTTAAAACATAGGGTATTTACATGAACGCTTTGTATCTGACAATTCCGATCGCACTCGTGATCTCTTTCGGAGCATTTTACGTATTTTTACTCAATTTTAGGTCCGGTCAATATGAAGATATCGAAGGTCCTAAATACAGGATGTTATTTGAAGAAGATAAACAGGAAAAATCGAATTAGGAATTTATCATGGAACTTACTTCTGCGATCTTATTCGGATCTTTTTTAAACGGCCTAACCGGTTCTTTCCATTGTTTAGGAATGTGTGGCCCCCTAGCGGGAAGCCTAAACCTGACAGTATCGCCGACCGACAAAAAAACAAATCCGGTCCTATTACAAATTTTGTATAATCTGGGAAGATTAGTTTCTTATTCTTCGATAGGGTTGGGTTTCGGTTTTTTAGGAAAGGTTACAAACCAAAGTTTATCCTTATTACTTCCTGCTCAAGAATTTGCAGCGTGGTTCGGAGCGTTTTTTATTCTACTTTTCGGAGTATCCATTTTATTCCAAAAAGATTGGACACAAAATCGATTTTTCTCTAAAATTTTTTCCAAAGTAGGTTCTAAACTTTTAAAATTCAAAGAGAATAAAAGCCCGGTTTCCAGGCTCACTATCGGATTTATGTTCGGAATGTTGACCGGGTTTTTACCCTGCGGCATCTTATATCCCGCATTCGTGATGGCATTTGCGACAGGTTCGCCTGTATTCGGTGCGTTAAGTATGTTCTTCTTTTTTTTAGGGACCTTTCCCCTACTTTTCGGATTCGGTTTAGGATTTAGAATGATCTTAGCAAAATTCGGAAAAGATAAACTTAAACTAGCAGGTTTTGCGATCATTCTCCTTTCTATTTCGCTGATATTATTCAGAATGAATCATACACATCATCATTCCGAACCGGGAGAAAAAATAGAAGAAGGTAGCCATCACCACCATCATTAGGTCTTATAAATGGGAGAATTCCTTGGACCTTTTTTCCGGGAAGCGATACCATCTTAGTATCGCTTCCGAAACCATAATCCATTTGGCACTGTCCTCGAAATGACTCGGAGAACCTGGTACAAAATACATTCTTTTAACAGAAGTTTCTATCTTGGAAAGAACGGAACGGTTCACTATTCTGCCCGTAAAATCAAGCTCACCTAAAATATTCAAGATGGAAGCGTTTAACAACTTTCCAGTATATTCCTGAAGACCGTTCCCGATTAATACCAAACTTTCGACCGGCGATTCCGAACTTTCTGCAGCCCGGAATATTCTATCCGATATCGAGGAAGATCCTATATAAGAAATTTTTAAAGAATCAGCGCCCTTGATATTTTTGATCTGTTTGGTGATCTCTAAAAGTCGATCCGACAGAAGAGCAATATCGGAACGATTTGCGTGGATCTCTCTTTCCTCCCGGGTCAAAAGGCCTTTCAGAAAAAAAGTGGCCACTCCCCATTCATTCAGTGAAATCCTCATCTTAGAAAATCGATCCGCGAATTTATCATCCTTCTCATCTAAGATCAAGATAGCTAAAAATTCAGCCTGCCTCGGGATAAAAAGTTCTCCTTTAAGGTGGATCCGATTTACTTTGAAGTTTAGAATGTTCTGGATATCATACAGGACCATTTTATAAAACTTTAAGTAGCGAATATAAAATGTTCGAGGATTCAATCTAACAAACGAAGGAGAGCCTCTTCATTTTTAATCACTATTTTTCTTTTGTCTATTTCCACCCAACCTCTGCTCTTAAAATCAGCCAATGCCCGGACCAAAGTTTCAGTAGTCACGCCGATCATAGATGCCATGATCTCACGAGTGAAAGGAAGATCTTCGTCCGAGTCTTGTGATTCTGATAATTGTAACAGAAATTCTGAAAGTTTTGCATGAACTTGGCGAGTTCCCAAAGAATAGATCTTATTCTCCGACTCGACAGCTTCGATTGTCACATGTCTGAACACTGAATTTTGGAATTCTGAATCGGAATTTAAAAGTCTGCGAAGTTCCTCTTCCTCCACAAAAAGAACCGTGGATTCCACGAGCGCCACAGCATGGTGCAGGAAATTTCCTCCGATGGCGGCGTCTCTGATCCCGACCCAATTTCCAGGATGATAAATTTTGAATGTATGCTGTTTTTCCCCCGACCAGGAAGTTCTATAGGATCGGATGGAGCCGGTCTCGACTATATAAAACCCGTTAGCCTGCTCTCCTTGAGAGAATAAGATCTCGTTTTTGGAAATCTTCTTACGAGTGAAATTAACTTCATGGTGATGGAGAAGGTTTTCTTTTGGAAAAATTTCCCTTGGTAAAACTCGGTTTGTCTCGGTTGCGATTTTTACTGCGCTGGTCATGTTTTTAAGTCCCTTTATATCTCGATGGTCATAACCATACGGGAAGAAAAAGTAAAGGTCAAGGCCCGGTGAGAGATCCTACCGATTCGGACGGTTTCCGGCGGATTTCCAGGGTGAAATTCCGCGGTAATAAAACCGCGGATTGCATTATTACACTTCGAATTCGAAAACTTCTCCTCTTTCCGGGATCTTTGTCTCCCAGCCGTATATACTTCGGATACGATTCCCTAAGATCCTACTTGCGTCCTCTTCACCGTGTACAATGAAGACCTCCTTGGGTTGCGTTTTGATCTTGGATAACCAAGAGATAAGTTCCGATTGGTCTGCATGAGCGGACAATCCGTCTATATTCTGAACATCACATCTCACCTCATAATATTTACCCCGGATCTTGATCTCAGTATCTCCCCTCAGCAATTTATTACCCCTGGTCTCTCTCGCTTGGTATCCTACGAATAATACTAGAGAATTAGGATCGCCTAAGGAATGTTCTAGATAGGAAAGCACCCTTCCTCCCGTGGCCATCCCGCTTCCGGCGATCACAATTTTCGGTCCCCTTTTATTCACTATCTTTTTGGTCTCCGAAGATTCGGTGATGCAGAATATATCCTCTTTTAATTCGGATAATTCGTCCTCCTTCAACTTATGCCATTCGCTTCCATAAGTATTAAATAAATCTAAAACTTTAGATCCCATAGGAGAATCCATATATACGGGGATATTCGGGATCTCTCCGTCCTTCATCAATTTCCAAATCAGATACATGACTGCCTGAATTCTCTCCACCGCGAAGCAGGGAACGATAATGGTTCCCTTAGAAGTGGAGAATTCATGGATCAATTGAGCTAAACGTTTGACCGGATTTCCCCTGTGGATCCGATTCCCATAGGTGGATTCGATTAGGACAATATCCCCTTCCTCCGGCTTTTCCGGCGGATATAAAAGAGGATCGTTATCACGACCTATATCCCCGGAGAAGATTAGAGTCTTGTTCCCAACCTTGAACTCGATAAAGCTTGCTCCGAGAATATGACCGTTGTATCGGAAACAAAACCGAATATTCGGTTCCAGATCGAACCATTCCCCGATCTCTACGGCATAAAATAGTTTGATTGTCTTTTCGGCATCGTCGCTATCATACAATGGAAAGGCGGGTTTATGTTTGGAATATCCGCCCAAATTCGCAAGTTCTGCGTCTTCTTCCTGTAATTTTGCGCTATCTTTCAAAACTATATTAGATACATCTAATGTAGGTTTGGTGCCGAATATTTTCCCTCGAAAACCTTTTTTTACAACTCTAGGTAAATATCCGCAATGGTCCAAATGTCCGTGAGTAAGAAGAATATGATCTATTTCCGTCGGAAAGAATTGATCTGCATCCCAGTTCAAAAGTCTGAGTTTTTTTTCCCCTTGGAAAAGACCGCAGTCGATCAGAATCGTTTTTCCAAAGGCTTTTAAAAGGTATTTAGAACCAGTAACGGTGCCCACTCCTCCCAAAAATTGTAAACTAACAAGACTTCCGTTCTGATTCTCCAATTTGATTTCTCCTTTAATTGCACTCGTTCCGGATAAGCCGGAAAGAAGCAAGAATAAGCAAAAATCTCGCTTAAGTCAATACTTCGCGAGATATACGGTGAAATCGGTTCTTAACCGGCAAAATCACAGGGAGAAATTAAAGAAGTTCTTTGATCTTGGAGATATACTTTCTTCCGACGGGAAGTTGTGTCTCGTCCTCATCTTTCAAGTGAACGGAATAATTTCCCATATTATCACTTTGTAAATGAGACAACTTTTCCAAATTAATTATGTATTGTTTATATACCCTCATAAATTTATTCGGAGGAAGTTTATGCTCCAGACTTTTTAAGGATTTGTAAGTCACGTACTGCCTTTTTTCGGTATGAACCACGCTAAAATTATCCCTGGACGAAATATAAATGATCTCTCCGTAAGGAATTAAAAAATGATTTTCCTTTTCTAAAATGAAAAGTCCATGCTCGTTAAAAACGTTCTTGGAAGGTTTGCCTGATTCGTTCCCTAAAATTTCCACGGCACGATCCACCGCTTTAAAAAATCTTTCTTTAGAAAACGGTTTGAGAAGGTAATCGATGACACCGAATTCGAATGCCTCGATCGCCTTGTCTCTAAGCGCAGTGATAAAAATAATATACGGAGGATTTTCCAATCTTTCTAGAATATCCAAGCCGGAAAGGATGGGAAGATTAATATCCAAAAAAGCCAGATGGAATTCTTCGTTCTGAAGATATTCCAGCGCTTCTTCCCCATCTTTAGCTATTTTTACTAGTTTTAATTCAGGGCGAGCAATACAGTAATTTACGAGTAATTCCCTAGTAGGGGCCTCGTCTTCAACGATCAGTGTTCTCCATTCAGCCATTTTTATTATTAATTTTTCGCGGATTTAAAACCGATCGTGACGATCGCCCCGCCCTCGGGGTGATTTTCGATCTTCACTTCCGAATCGTAAAGATAAAATTTCAGACGTTCGGAAATGTTCACAATGCTCCTGGAAAGAATATTGGAATCCTTTAATCCCTTTCCATTATCCCTTATCGTTACCATGGTCTTGTCATCCTTCATCAAAGCTTTAACGCTGATCTTTCCTTTTCCTTTTCTATCTCTTAAACCGTGAATATAGGAATTTTCCACTAAAGGTTGTAAGGTCAAGGGCGGGATCTGGCATTGTTTAAAATTACCCGATTTTTCGAACTCCACTTCTAAAAAGTCGGAAAACCTAAGTTTCAAAAGTTGTAGATAATTTTCCATAAATTCCCATTCTATATCGAAAGGGACAAGCTGTTGGTTTGCCTGATCCATTAAAAATCTGTAATTATCTGCGAGCATTAAAATGGCGGAATCCGCAAGCCCTGGGTTTGTCTGGAGATAGGAATGAATGATGCTCAACGTATTAAATAGGAAATGAGGACTCATCCGATCTTGAAGGATCTTTAGATTGTTCTCGGCATGCCTCGCCTTCTCTTCCGTTTCTTTTCTTTCTGTGATATCGTTGCGGATCGCCAGATATTGATACGGCTTTCCATTGCCGTCCAAAATTGGGGAAATGGTGGTATCCACCCAGTAATATTTTCCGTCTTTAGCTCTGTTTTTAATTTCTCCCTTCCAAATTTTTCCTTTGGAAATCGTCTTCCAAAGATCTGCGAAAAACTCCTTCGGATGGTATCCGGAATTGACTACCCTATGAGTATGTCCTAACAATTCGTCTCTGGAATATCCGCTAATATCGCAGAAGTTTTGGTTCACGTAGATGATCGTTCCAGCCTTATCGGTAATCGCAACGATAGATACGGCATTCAGCGCTTTCTGAAAATCAGACAGTTCCTTTAAAGAACTTTTTAATTCTCGTTCTATCTCTTTGGTTCTAGTAATATCCACACCGACGAACCATTTCATGGAACCGAAAAGCGGAAATTCCGAGGAGATATTAGAAAGGGAGACTAATTTGGACTTTCCTCCTTTGGAAACCAGATCCAATTCCCAATTCTTAAAATCCGAATCCAGAAGTCCGGGATTGAATCCGGCAGATTCCCCTCTATCTGGGATCAAATTTCGAAATGAAAAACTGGGATCGTTTAAGATCTCGATAAAAGAATATCCCAAAACTTTTTCGCATTCATGGTTCCAAGAAACAGGTCTAAGATTCTCGTCCAAGGAAAAGAAAAGAATAGGCATATTATCCAAAACATCTTTCAACCTTCTTTCATTGCCCATAAATGCCTATAATTGCGGTATATTAACGTAAGTCATCATTAGATTACATACTCTCGATTCCTCTGCAATCAAAATTATGCGGAAAACCCTGTAGGTTTGCTTTTTCCTTTTGGATCGTGCCGTTCTCCCCGTTGGCCGTTGACTGATCGTTAATACTAGTTTAAAACTTCCTCAGGAGTATTCGCGATGAATAGTATAACCAAACCAACGGATCATTTTTTGAATCTTTCCAATTTGGATCATTTCTTCCAATCCTGGAACGAGTTATTGAATAGAAGCCCCTTCCAACATATCCCGGCAGTTAACGTGGTAAAGACGAAGGAAGGATATGAAATGGATTTCGCGGCTCCCGGCTTGGAAAAAGGGGATTTTAAAATCGATCTAGAAGGCGACCAGCTTACCGTAAGCGCGGAAAAAAAATCCGAATCCAAACAAGAGGACAAAACCTATAGCAAGCGAGAATACAATTATTCTTCCTTTAGCAGGACATTCACTCTTCCGGATAATGTTATTAAGGATCAAATCAGCGCTAAATACGATAACGGAGTATTAAAGCTCACTATTCCTAGAAAGGAACTAGAAGCGCCCAAAAAAGCTGTTAAGATCGGAGTAAATTAATACCATCGATTACAAAAGCTGAATACTCGGCGAGTTCGTTTCAAATTCGCCGATTTTTTTCGGAGTAAATAAAAATAAAACCTTATGACAACTTTAATAACTCAAGAATCAAAACATTGGTGGCTTCAAATATTAGTCGGTGCCCTTTGGCTTCTAACGGGAACGGTGACGATTCTATTTCCCGGACAAAGTTTTTTAGTATTGGCACTTGCATTCTCAATCATTCTGGCCGCAACCGGAGTTAGCCATATCCTATTTTCCTTATACAATAGAAAATATACTGAAATATTCATTTGGAATTTAGTGGTCGGTATCTTAGACGTTCTGATCGGCTCCTTATTATTCATTCATCCGGAGATCACTGCTGTCACACTTCCCTTTGTATTCGGATTTTTGCTGATTTTTCGTTCAATTTCCCTAATATCTTTTTCTATAGAAATTCGAAGACTAAGGAACTCTCATTGGGGATATGTCCTTATTCTAGGGATTTCCACTCTACTTTTCGCAATATTCGTATTATTCTTTCCTTTGATCGGGATATTTACGATTATTTTTTGGACCGGAATCGGGTTTTTCATCTCTGGGATGGGAAATTTATACTTAGGTTGGAAAGAGTTCAAGATAGAAAGATCTAGAAAATAATTTTATCGTATTTTTCGTTCAGAACCCCGGGAGTAATTCCTGGATTGCTCCCGGTCCGTCTTTTGAAAAATTGTCAATAAAAACCGATACCTACTTATAGAAATTAGCTAATTCTAATATATCCGCCACTTCTAAAGTATTCTTACCATAATCTTTCGCATTCGCATGGATCATAGCGATCCCAAGTTGTTTCAAGGTAGAAACACGCTTCGGAAAAATGATCCTTAACAGAGAAAAAGTCCAGCCGAAATATTTATAGGCAGACAAAGTATTTTTTGCTCCGGGAGTTGGATGTATATAACCGGGACGGAAATTATACACCTTCGCCCACCATTCCGGTGGAGCCGGTAATTATTACTCTTAATTTCATTTAATCACCCCGCTACTCGCAGTATCTTCTTCCAACTGGCTAGATACGATCGGATCTTCTTTGGAGGAATTAAACGGCAGTTTAGGCCACCAAGCAATATAATCTTTTTGTAAATCAGGTTCCAAACTTTCTCCTGGTTTAGGAGTGATCACAGTAACCCCAAGTTCTTTAGATTTTTCTAAAACTCTTTCCACAGGCTCCGTCCAACCGTGTGATGCAAGAGCAAACAGTCCCCAATGGATCGGGAGTAATACCTTTCCTCTAAGCTGGGCATGAGCGATCACCGCTTGTTCAGGACCGATATGCCAATCTGGCCATGCCTGGTTGTATTGCCCCGTCTCTATCATAGTCAGATCGAAAGGACCGTATTTTGCACCGATCTCTTTCATTTTTGGAAACAAACCCGTATCTCCCGAAAAATAAACCCGATGTTTAGGCCCGAGCAAAGCGTAACTGGACCAAAGTTTTTCGTCGTTGTCCAAAAGATATCTACCGGAAGCATGCCTAGCCGGAGTGCTTACTATTTCCAGGTCCTTGATCTTTTTACTTTCCCACCAGTCCAATTCCACAATCTTTTCCTCAGGAACACCCCAGTGAGAAAGATTGGCTCCTAAACCTAAGGGAACGACAAATAACGTGTTTCGATCTTTCAATTTGGAAATCGTCCCGAAATCCATATGATCGTAATGATCGTGTGAAATTAATACCAAATCTATTTCCGGGAGATCTTCCAAAGAGATTAAAGGAGGATACCATCTTTTTGGTCCGATCCAAGAAGAAGGAGAAGTTCTGTCCGACCAAACAGGATCGGTTAAGATCCTAACTCCATCCAATTCTACCAAAGAAGAGGAATGTCCAAACCAGGTAACCCTTAAACCGGACTCTGGAAATTTTGAAAATCTCGATTTTTCCACAAAAACTACAGGCACAGGATCTTTGGGAGTTACATCGGCGCTTGGGTGGAACATACTGCCTATAGCTCTCCAGAAATCGTTGATCAGAGGTTGAGGATTTACGAATTGCCCTTCTTTCCATTGGGGAGATCCTTGCATTCGAATAAACCTTTCTCCTTCCGCTTGTTTACCCAGCGCTTGGCAGGTATAAAAAAAGGAACCGGCCAAGATAGAGATCAATATCGGAACCAACCATTTTCCGGATCGATTTATGTTTTTCATTCGTTTTATTTCCTAATTTAGAAACGACCCACCGGAACAACCGGTAGATATCATCCTTACATTTTGACAATTTTTATCTAAGTTGTCAACATCTCAGACCTGCAAAGTTTAATAAAGTTGACATTTTTTTATTAATTTGTCAAATAATCTTATGACCGGAAAGGTAAGCCTAGGGGATGAGGCAAGAAAAAGGGAAATTTTAGACGCTGCGCTATATTGTTTTCTTCAATTCGGATATTCCAAAACTTCCATGGACGATATAGCGAAACAGGCGAAATTATCCCGCCCTCTCCTATATTTAAAATTTAAGAACAAAGAGGATCTATTTGAAGGGATCTTTGATTACACCTTGGAAGGGAGTTACGAAGAAGCGGAGAAAGTTTTGGACCAAAATACTTCCGCCAAACAAAAACTTCTGCGAATCTGCGAGCTGATATTGATCGAGCCCTGGGCCAAAATAGAAGGAAAACCTAAAACCTCAGAGTTTTATGAAACCTGTTCTAAATTATCTCCTAAAAGCACGCAAAAATACGAAAGACAAATTATCAAATTCGCCGAGCGAATATTGGGGGACAAAGAAAGCGCAAAAGTGTTTTTTCTGGCTTTGGAAGGACTTTCCGCAGACCTACCCAAAACAAAAGTACTACATAAAAGAGTCGCATTACTTACAGAAAAATTTGCACGTTAGAGATATTTTCGGTTTTCAATAATTTTCCGACATTCGCGGGTCGAAAATTACAATCATACTACGTCTTAGGATTTAGCTCTTGCCAATAAATTGGGGTATTATACCCTGCAGCTGACTTTTTGTTAGAACTCCTAATGACCAAACTGAAATTTATCATTCCATCTAATTTACACAGATTTGTCTCACAAAAACTTCTTATATTCTGCCTAGTTTTTTCCCTTGGCAATTGTGAGAGAGCCTCCTGGATCGCGGAAGACTCAATCCTCTCCTTAGATGGAGAGTGGGAATTTATCTCCGACAATAACACGAATCCGGATTTCAAAAAAGGAACGAAAATAACGGTTCCATTCGATTTTAGTTCCGACGATGTTTATCAGAATTTTGACGGATGTATTTCCATCCGTCATGCGCTACCGGAGAAGGCCCGCGCCTGGATGAATCAGCAGACTTCGGTTGCAATCGATTCCGGTCATAGTTCTGACTTCGCTGAATTTTATCTGAACGAAACTTCTAAACTTGGACTGATCGGAAAAACAGGAAGAAGAGATCCCTATCTTTCCGGACAAGACGGAAGGATCATTTCCGTACTTCCTGCGGCAGCATTTCGTCCAGGTGGAGAAAATTTTATCTACGCAAAGATCTGCACAATTCCCGGAAAACCCTTCCATTGGAGCGGACCTAAAGTTGCCCTGGGAATTTCGGAATCCATTTTTAAAAAATTCGGATTAGAACTAAGCGTTGCATTTCTACTTGCTGCGGTTTATATCAGCGTAGGACTTTACCATCTTCTTCTGGCTGTCAGAAGACCAAACGATATATTCAATTTATATTTCGGATTGTTTGCGATCTTCTTTTCCATATTTCACCTTACGAATAATTCCACTGCGGAGATACTTTTCGGCTCTCATAGACAATTACAATCCAAGGTGGACCAATTTTCGCTGATGATGTTTATCGGAAGCCTTCTTTTATTCATTGCTAGGTTCTTCCAGGGAAAACATCCGAAGTTCGCCGTCTATTCCGCTACACTTTACGGACTTGTAGCCTTTTTAGATATATTCGTAAATCAGTATATTCGAGATTTATTACTTACAATCGTCGCAGGCCTCACAGTAGTAATTGTTTTTCCATATATTTCTTTCATCACAGGAAGATCCGCTTGGAAGGGTAATTCCGATGCAAGACTACTTTTAGGTGGAGTTGCATTGATCGTTTTAGGAGGCGTGCACGACTATGCGGTCACAAACAGGCTCATCAATTCCGCATTGATCATGCCTTTCACTTTTTTGGCATTCATATTAGGGATAGCATTCATATTGGCAAACCGTTTCGTTCGGGTCCATAATGAAGTGGAAGAATTAAACGCAAGCCTGGAGGAAAAGGTCCGCCAACGAACCAACGATCTGCAAAAAAGCCTAACCGAGATCAAGGAACTCAAACATCAACAAGACGGGGATTATTTCCTAACCTCCCAGTTAATGCAACCTTTGGCCGGAAACTATGGACATAGCGATATAGTACGAGCGGAAATACTTTGCCGCCAAAAGAAAAGGTTCCAATTCAGGAATTGGCAAGGGGAATTGGGTGGAGACTTATGTGCGGTTTATTCCTTAAAATTGAAAGGAAGACCTGTATTAGTTTTCTTTAATGGGGATGCAATGGGAAAATCCATGCAGGGAGCGGGAGGCGCTCTCATCATGGGGACCGTATTTAAAACAATAGTCACAAGAACCCAAAACACATTAGAGATGCAGGAGATCTTCCCTGAACATTGGCTCAGAAGATGTTATCATGAATTAAAGAGCGTATTCGTTTCCTTTGACGGAAGAATGTTGATCTCCATGGTAGTAGGCATTGTGGATGAAGAATCGGGACTGATGTATTTTGTAAACGCAGAGCATCCACAAGTAGTGATGTACAGGGACGGAAGAGCGGACTTCCTTTCCGAAAACGGAATGCTCAGAAAGGTAGGAGTAGAGGATCCGGACGAAGTATTCGTAGTCCAAACACTTCAACTCAAACCGAACGATGTGATCCTGATCGGATCCGACGGAAGAGACGACGTACAACTCGGGATCAACGAAGATGGGAACCAGATCATCAACGAAGACGAAAGAGCATTCTTAAAGGACGTAGAAG
This sequence comes from Leptospira sp. B5-022, assembly GCF_000347035.1. Classification (GTDB taxonomy): domain Bacteria; phylum Spirochaetota; class Leptospiria; order Leptospirales; family Leptospiraceae; genus Leptospira_B; species Leptospira_B cinconiae. Next base: position 109,246 of record NZ_ANIJ01000006.1, on the reverse strand, counting down.
AGGCAAAAGCGGAACTACTACAAATAGAAGCTCTCATCCGCTCCAGAGGGGATATCATAGACGATTTGAGTCTTGTAAGGATTTCCTATAAGGAAGAAATGACCTCGGTCGCGGATATTCTGGACGATCCTTTCCAGAACCAACAACTCACCGATACAATTTCCGAAAAAGCAAATCGTAGAAAGGCGTTAAGAAGTGCGATCGAAGAGAAAGATTATATCTTTGTCGGGTCGGAAGGCCAAAAATATTTGGAAAAATATCCGGATGACAGCCCGGTTTATCTCTGGGTTTCATACGCACTCGCAAGACTTGGAAATTACGACAAAGCGATCGATTTCGGAGAAGTTCTTCTCATGAGAGATCCCGGTCATTCCAAAAACCTAGAACATCTAAGTAAACTACATTATAAAAATGGAAATAAGGTCCGAGCGGAAGCCCTATTAGCCGCATCGAAGTCTAAATCGGATTAGAACCTCTTTAGGCTTCCTTGGACATACTTTTTAGGATGGTAGTCACTTCCAAACGGCAGCTTCCACATCCTGTTCCTGCACCTGTCCGTCTACCGATTGCCTCCAGGGTTCTTTCTCCATCCTGGATGGCTTCTCTGATATTTCCTTCTCCTACTCCGTTGCAGGAACAGACAACCTTTCCCTGAAGAGGTTTCATCATTTCGTCGTCATACAGAAGATGTTTCCTACGATCCCCCAATTCAATACCGGAAGAAACCCAATCTTTCATTCTGCTAAAGGAAGACTTATCACCGATCAAAATAGCGGCAACCAACCGGTCGTTCCGGATGATACATTTTTTATAAAAACGTTTTTTACGATCTAAGAATATGATCTCTTCGAATTCTTCCCGTTTATCCCTAGGGATTTCCATAGGAATATCCGGAAGCCGGATCGTAGCCAATTCCAATCCCGGGATCTTTAGAATATGAGCATGTAACGAACCGGTATATTCGTTGAATGCGTAACCGAATAGATGTTGAGCCGCGATCTTTGCTTGGTCATCCACGGCCGAAATATTCCCGTAACTTCCGGTTTTATGTTCTGCAATCTCCCCGATACAATACACGTCCGGATCGCTAGATCTTAAAAAAGAATCCACCACCACTCCGTTATTACAATCCAATCCACCCTTGACCGCAATCTCGAAATTCGGTTTCGTCCCGATCGCAAAAATAATCCCATCGGGCTCGACAAAATTCCCGTTCGAGAGTTGAACTTTCGAAACTCTTTCCGTTCCTTCTATCTTAGAAATTTCACATTCGAATATTAACTCGATCCCTCTTGCAAGTATCTCTTCTTTTAAGATATCCGAGCCCACAACATCCAATTTTTGGGACATCAAACGATCCGATCGAACAAGAACAGTCACTTTTACGCCGACACCTTTTAATGCCGCTGCAAGTTCCAATCCGAGAAGTCCGCCACCCACTATAAGCGCATGGGACTTCGGGACAAAAAAACCTTTGATCCGATCCGCATCCGATTTACTTCTTAAACTAAACACCCCTTGCATTTCGGGGCGGACCTTTGCAGGCCAGACCGGAGAACTTCCCATCGCAAGCACAAGTTTATTATAGGAATATAATGTTCCTTCCGTATCACGGACCTTCTTCCCTTCTGTATAGATCATCTGAACGGATTTATTTGGAAAAAGGTCCAAATTCCAGGACTTTACCTCCTCGGGATCAGTCGGCATAAGATCGTCGAATTCCTTTTCCCCTCCGATATAATCCGGAAGAAGTACCCTATTATAAAACGGATTTTCTTCCCTACACATCACTGTGATATCATCACCCGGTGCAAGGTCCCTGTATTGTTTTAAGAATGCGTATGCGGCAGTTCCGCCACCGACGATTAAAATTTTCTCCTTAGGTTTTTTATAAGGAGCGATCCGGACTGCAGAAATTTTAAAACCTGGTTGTTTGGACAATGGATCAGAAACGGAACTAGTAAGATTATTGGACCTGAACATATCAGTTCCATTCTTTCTTCCCCAATGCATCGGCAAAAATACGACACCACGTTTTATGGAATCTGTTAGGAGGGCTTTTGCACGAACGGATCCTCTCTTGCTCGAAATGGTCACCAGCATACCGTCTTTGATATCGTATTTATAAGCGTCGTCCGGATGGATCTCCAAAAAAGGTTCAGGCCTATGTTCTTTCAATTTTTTGACCTTACCTGTCCTGGTCATTGTATGCCATTGATCCCTGATCCTTCCGGTGGTAAGCACCAAAGGAAAATCATCGTCCGTTTTTTCGGAGTCGTCTTCGGATCTTACGGAGTGGATCTTTGCTTTCTCATTCTTTCTGTAAAATTTTCCGTCGCTAAATAATCGCACGTTATCCGAATGCCCCTTCCGGGGATAAGGCCATCTAATCGCTCTGTGTTTACGGATTTCTTGATAATCTAAACCTAATATATCGATCTTAGTCCCTTCCGTTAATCTACAATGTTCCAAAAAAATTTCTTCTTCATCGGAATAATCGAACGAAGGACCGAATCCCATTTTTTTAGCGAAATCTTGTATGATCCAAGAATCAGCTTTTGCTTCCCCTGGAGGTTCTAAAATTTTCGGGAGAACAGAAATACTACGATCGGAACTTGTCATTGTACCCGTCTTCTCCGCCCAACCGGCAGCAGGCAGTACAAGGTCCGCGAAAGGGATCACGCTAGATTCGGAGGAAATATCCTGGACAACTACAAACTCAGCCGAACGAAGACCGGATTCGGCGGCTCTTACATCCGGAAGACTGACGGCAGGATTCGTACAAATGATCCATATAGCTTTCATTTTTCCGGAGGCAAGCTTTTCAAAAATTTCAGTCGCACTGTAACCGGGAGAATCTGAGATAGAAGCCACTCCCCAAAATTTTGCGACTTCCTTTCTATGTTCCGGATTCTCCAGGTCTCTATGCGCAGGAAGAAGATTACAAAGTCCTCCAACTTCCCTTCCACCCATGGCATTAGATTGACCGGTTAAGGAGAATGGACCGGATCCTGGTTTTCCAATATGCCCAGTGAGAAGAGAAAGATTGATCAGGGCCAAATTTTTGTTCACTCCGACAACACTTTGGTTCAACCCCATAGCCCATAAGCTAATAAATCCATTCGCCTTAGAAATGTATTCCGCGGTTTTATAAATTAGTTCGAAAGAGATCCCGCAGGTCTCAGCGGCTTTTTGAACCGAAATTTCGAAAACTTTCGTTTTTAGTTCCTCGAATCCTTCGGTATGCGTCCTTATGAATTCAGTATCTATCCAATTTTTCTCTATTAGAATTCTTGCAATTGCATGAAATAAATAAATATCAGTTCCGGGATTTATCTGCAGATGAATGTCCGCATGTTCGCAGGACTCCGTCCTACGAGGATCCACTACTATGAGTTTAATATTCGGATTTTCTCTTTTTCTAGCTTCTATTCTTCTGAACACGATCGGATGGCACCAGGCAGGGTTTGCCCCAGCTACTAAAAAACAATCCGCAAGGTCCAGATCTTCGTATCCGACCGGAACGGCATCTTCTCCGAATGCCATCTTATATCCAGTGACGGCAGAACTCATACAAAGTCTGGAATTTGTGTCTATATTGTTTGTCCCTAAAAATCCCTTAGTTAACTTATTTATAATATAGTATTCTTCTGTCAGAAGTTGTCCCGAAACGTAAAACCCCACCGAATCCGGGCCGAAATCCCGGATATAACTCTTAAATTTTTCCGCAGCGAGATCCAATGCCTTATCCCAACCGGTTCTTTTTAGAGGAGAAAAACGATCCTCCCTCATCATCGGGTACAGAATTCGATCTGACCTGTCCATGACGGAATAGTGCAAATTCATCCCCTTTGAGCAAAGGACACCTCTGTTTGTAGGATGATCGGGATCCCCACTCACAGAAATATCCTGGGGTCCGCTTTTTTCCACCTTCAGGCCGCAACCTACCCCACAGTAAGGGCAAGTTGTTTGAAAGGTCTCCAGGTTTTGCATACTTGTATTCATGCAATTATCACGCCATATACTGTATTATTTAGAAAACAGGCCAATTAGATGCTTTCCGAGTCTGGTTTCGAGAAGAGAAGACACTTTCCTCTTCAGTTCTGAGGCAGTTTGTATAGAATCTCTGCAATGTAGTATCTTCGACAAAGTCAATATTGGCATACCGAACGGGAGGATCTGGCAAAGAAATGCAGAATATACACTGGAATTCAGATTCAGAACGATCAGAAACGAATTGGCTTTCTTTTTTAGATCTGGCATTTATCCTGCATAGAAAGAAAAAGGTCCCCTGGGATCCCGAAGGTCCTCTAGGCTCGAACCCAAAAGATGAAAGAGAAGAACGAGCATGAAATTTTGTTTTTTTTCTATTCCCAAGCGGATTTTTTAGAAGAAGTCTGGGCGGAATATAAAAGGTCTCCCGCAAAACTTTCCAGCTTAAATCTAGTGAATTGGATCTTTGCCGCCTTTCCTATCTATGAAGACATTTCTAAACTTCTCCCCTCCGTGATCTCAAAAACGAAAACCATTTCCGACAACGGGAACAATCCCGACTTTTCCTATGAATTAAAAAAGGTGGACATAAATGTAAAAACTCCGAGCGAATTAATTTCGATCTACAAAAGAGTTTCCGAAAGTAAACAAACGGATAAGAAGAAGTCCCCACAAAATAGTAAATACTTCTGGAATCTACAAAAGGAGATTCTGGAGGGAAGAAAAGGACCCTTATTAGTCTCATTGGAAGAAACCGCCAAGAGTATCATTCGCTTCAATAACGAACTCGAACTGGAATTGATAGAACATTATGGATTCAACTTTCGTAAAAAATTAAATATAGATATCATCTCATAAATAGCAAATTTCGTGCCATTCATTAATTATTTATCAATTTCTTCGAAAAAGCGCTAAACTTTTCACTTATCCAAGCAAGTCGAAGTTACTACAAAAAGTTTTCTCCTAGAAAACGTACATTTTTTATACAATACGTAAATTTATCCATCGTACCCTAAAGCGGACACTCGACTTACATCTTAACAAACGGACCTGATTCGCCAGTTCATTCAACATTAATATATTTTTAACATATTGGCACACTAATTGCTAATCCTTAAGAAAGATACTTTTACTGTGGGCTGCTCTCGAATGAAGATAATCTCAAAACTGAAGTTTTTTTCCTTATTTCTCTTAATAATCATTATTATGAGCACAAACTCTTATTCGGAAGAGGACCCGAATAAGAATGTTAAGGAAGTAAGTCCGAACCATACCCCTTCTTCGGATACGAACAAAACGGAAAGTCCCGAATCAAAGGCCAAAAAACAAGAACCTAAATACAATTCTCCATGGAAAGGAAATATTCCTGTAGATCATCTCAGAACTCTTCTAGTCACTCCCGAACAAATGAAGGATACCCAAAAATCAGATTTGTTTTGGCTGGATAATTTAAAGTTAGGAGCTTCTCTTAGGCCTAGATTTGAAGCGAGAGAAAATCCCGATTTCAACAAAAAGACGGATGATTATAGTTCTTTCGTAGGACAAAACACTCAACTTTGGTTCTTATTCGATCCTTCTCCACATTATGCGATCAAAGTCACCGTGCAAGACAGCAGGCTTTGGGGAGGAAGCCAAACTCCTCAGAACTCGGGTAATTGGGCTTACGGGTTAAGTACAGGCACCGGAACCACATTGACCCCGGGGACTTCTACCAATACGAATATTAGAAATAATACGGATATTAGGGAGGCTTATATAGTATTCAAAAAATCTGATAAACTTCCCGTTTCCGTTTTTGTAGGCAGACAGGTTTTCGCTTTTGGTGATCTGAAAATTGTAGGCCCGTTAAATTGGCTTCACACCGGTTTTGCATTCGATGGGGTTCGATTCGTACATGACTCACAATGGTTTAGATCGCATGTATTCGGAACCATCCTTTCCAATCAATACGACGCTCCCTACGGTTTGACCACGAGTAATGGAAGATCGAAAGGTTCTATAGACCAGGCTTACTTTTTCGGTGCTTATAATACGATCAAACTCGGTGAAGAAGCCCATCTAGACCTATACGTATTGGAAGTTTCTAAAAAGTGGATTCCAAATCCGAATCCTACCGACTTTGATGATCGCCTAAAACAAAGAGACGATCTATTAACAACGGGCTTTCGATTTACCAACAGAACGAATAACAATCTTTTACCTGCTGGAAAGATCTGGGATTGGACCATAGAATCAGCATGGCAGTCCGGAATGACCGGGGATAGGGTCAAAGCCGACTGGGATATTCTGGATCAAAAAGCGGCTAATGGTAAAAACATTTACACGGAGAAAGTGCAATATGACACAAGACTTCTTTCTTTGGATACCGGGATCAAGGTTAACGATTGGATCCGACTCGGTATAGGTTATACTTACGCTTCGGGGGACCCGAATCGATCCGATTCAAAGGTCGGGACTTGGCAGAGTTTATTCCCTCAGATTGCAGGTTCTTTCCCAAATTGGAACACTATGAACGGGCAATCCCTAATGGTCGGATTCGAAAATATAAAGTCATATTCAATCAGAGCGAATCTCAAAACGGATTATGGAATGTTCATCTTTGCTATTTACGACACTCAAAAAGCGAATCTGCAAGATGCTTGGTATAAGGTCTCGGGAGTTCCGAATACCGGAGCAAGTACGGAAAATTATTCCAATGACAAATTCTCTTACGAGAATTCGAGATTGGGTAGAAGGTTATTCTATCAATATGATTTTACTTGGATCTATAATTACACGGAATCCGTCTCCATCTGGATGGGAATTTCCGTCGTAAAAGCGAAAGAAGCGATCGGAAATGAAAGAACGAATCCGTTTGCCTCAAATCCAGACAACAGATATACGTTCGACGATACTTCTAAATTCTTTTATCTCATGGTCTCCGCCTCCCTATAAGGCAATCCTTTCCCTAGGAGGGGCCGAAAGTTTCGGCCTCTCCTTTCTTTTTTATTGAAAAGTCTCGAATAGTATCATCAACTAGGGTAAGTTAGACTATGATTAGCTGTCCAATGGGTCTTAAAATTGTTACATAATTTATTAACAATAGTTAAGATGAAAACTCTACCTTTCTCTGTCATAAAGAATATGGAAGAGAAAGGATATGCAACACTGCGATGAAATTCCTCCAAAAATAAACCAGCCTTCCGATTTTTTAGAAAAGGACTTTTTGCCCAAAGAAATAGGTTTGGACGAATGGTTTTGTCAGGCGGCTCAATTTAAGAATATACTATATCATTCTCCGAATGGATTTGCGATCGTATCATTGGATGGAAAATTTATCAGTTCAAATCCTGCGCTTTCTCAAATTTTAGGATATTCAGAAAATGAATTGATCGGAATTAGCCTTGATTCGATCACCCACGCGGATGAAACCGAGGAAGATATACGTTCCATCGATCAATTTTCGAACGGACCAACCCCTAGTTTCAAAAGAAAAAAAAGATACATTCATAAAGATGGACACCTTCTTTGGGTCCAAATCGATGTAACCTTAATACGGAACCAAACGGGTAACCCGAATTATTTCGCCATTCAATTTCAAGATATTACTAAACATCATGAACTAGAAAAGCAACTCATACATTCTCAAAGAATGGAATCGATTGGCTCCTTGGCGGGAGGAGTGGCCCATGATTTTAATAATATCCTGACGGTAGTCTTGGGTTACACGACCCTCCTGGAGAAAAATTCGGAGCATCCGGAAAAAATTTTACAATATTCTGAAATCATAAAAAAGACTGCGGAAAGAGGTTCTTCCCTGATCAAACAACTTTTGACCTTGGCAAGAAAGGTAGAGTCGGATCTTAAACCTTCCATCGCAAATGATCTACTCTTAGAAACGATCCATATCGCATCTTCCACTTTTCCTAAATCTATTCGGGTGATTTCCGACCTACCTCAGGATCCAATCCTTGTACAGGCAGATCATAACCAAATCCATCAGGTTTTTCTAAACTTATTCTTAAATGCAAAAGACGCCATGCCTAACGGCGGATTACTTTCCATACGATTAAGAATGGAAGAAGGAAAATTTATTTCTCCGGAAAAGACCCAAAAGACCGCGGTGATAGAAATTCTAGATAGCGGAACAGGGATAGACAGAAAAACGATCCGTAAAATTTTCGACCCTTTCTTTACCACTAAAGAGCCAGGCAAAGGAACAGGTTTAGGGCTTTCTATCGCTTATGGAATTTTAGAAAATCATAAAGGTAAGATCAAGGTAGAAAGTGAACTTGGATCCGGAACGAAATTTTCAGTTTTCCTACCGGTTTTGGAATAGAAGAGGCCTCGGCAAATTTTTCGGTTTATGATAAGTTTATTTTTGTTCCTTCCAGATCCGATTTCTGATCCTACTTAGGGACACGGGGGTAATCCCCAAAAAAGAAGCGATATAATGTTGAGGAATACGATTTGCAATATCGGGCTGCTCCTTAATCAGATTCAAATACCTTTGTTCCGGACTATCCCTGATCCTTGATAAAAATAAATTCATATAGGTATCGAATCTTTCGGCTACATATTCCAGTAAAAAATCCCGGACCCCTTCGTTCTCTTTATAAATGATCGCCGCATCTTCCCCGCTCAGGATCAGTAATTCCGTGGGTTCGATACTTTCCACACTAAGTAAGCTATCCTTATAAGTTCCTCTATAACTATGAATGGAAGTGATTGCTCGATTCTCAGGAAAAAATGCGATCGTGATATCCCTTCCTCTATCCTCGAATTTCAACCGTAGACATCCTTTTTTAACGATGAATATGTTTTTGGTATAAGCCCCTCTTTTGATAAGTACGGTTTTTGGCGGAACCTTCCTTTCCTTTAACATGGAAGAATAACGGTCCCAATTTTTCTCCAAACTTGGGATCTTCTTTTTTATATTTTCCAGAAGAGGTATATCCTGCATCGTGATGCCTTGAATTCTCCCGTATTCAGTATCATAGGAAAGAAAAGGCAAGATTTGTTTTGGGATCAAACCGGGAATTTAAGATTTTGGAACAAGTTCTCTAATTCTTTCCGTAAAAAGTTTCGAATTAGATTGAATAGTTTCCTAAAAAAGGAAATCTTGCCCGCATCGATGAGAATTTTTCAACATGTCATTCAGCAGATACAAAGGTAAAAAAGTATTTATCACAGGCGGATCCGCAGGTATAGGTAAGGGAATTGCGATAGAATTAGCCAAAGCAGGAGCAAGTGTAATCGTTTCCGCCAGAGGAAAATCCAACTTAGAAAAAACGGTCGAAGAATTGAAGGCCGTAGGAGCTCCAACAGCAGTTTTCGGATACGCAGTTTTGGATGTTTCGGATAAAAAAGCCTTAGAAAAAGAAGCCAAAAAGGCAATCCAAACCTTAGGAGGATTAGACCTTCTAATTTGTAGTAGCGGATTTGCAAAAGCGGGAGAAGCTTCTGACCTAGATGAAGAAGTTTACAGAAATCTAATGGATGTGAACTATTTCGGTCATGTAAACGGAGCTCTTGCATTCAGGGACCATTTTGCCAAACAAAAAAACGGGGAGATCGTATTCTTAGCGTCTACATTAGCCTTCTTTTCTATCTACGGTTACGGAGCTTATTCCGCCAGTAAGTTTGCTATCGTAGGTTTTGCTCAGGGATTTCGCCAAGAAATGATGCTTCATGGAGTAAAGGTAAAATTATTCCTTCCACCTACGACGGATACTCCGGGGTTGGAAAAAGAAAACACGGATAAACCCGAATTGAGCAAGGAAATAGAAATGGGTTCCGCATTGAACAGAATACATGCGATCGATTCGGTAGCAAAGGCAATCTTAAAATGGATACCGAACAAAAAGTTCATCGGATATACCGGTTGGGATTCTTGGCTGCAATATTTTCTATTTAGACATTTTCCGGAATTCAGTATTAAACTGACGGATTCCGAATTAAAATCCGCTCAGTCCAGACTGAATAAGAAAAAAGAAGTATAAACTAAGGATTCATTCTTAAGGAGACTTTATGAAACCGATTAGCAAGGATTGGAAAGAAGATATCGCCCCGGACGAAGAGATTCGTTTTGCAGAATATGTAAAAGCGTTCCAAAAGATCCAAAAAGTGAATTCCTCCAAATTCGGAAAAGGCCGCACATTACATAGAAAGCAGATCTTAGGACTAGAGGCAAAGTTCGAAGTTTTATCGAATATTCCGGATTATACAAAACAAGGTCTGTTTGCAACCCCCGGAACAAAAGACGTTTGGATCCGTCTTTCCAGCGGAAGTATGAAAATACAGCCGGATACCACGGGAGATATCAGGGGATTTGCGTTAAAGATCTTAGGAGTGAACGGCCCGAGCGCATTACAAAACGGTAATACTTCCGCTCAGGATTTTCTTCTCATTAATTTGGAAGCGTTCTCTTCTCCTAAAAGTGACGAGTTTGTGGGTGTGGTTACCGCAGCCGCAAAAGGTGGCGGTCCTTTACTAAAATATCTTTTTTCCACTTACGGATTTTTCGGAGCATTCGCAAGGATCAAAAAAGTATCAAAAAGTTTTAATAAACCTTTTAGCGGATTTGCAACGGAGCCTTTTTATAGTGCGGCGCCTATCGCATTCGGACCTTATGCATGTAGAGTCAGGCTACTTCCCCCTACCGATAGGACACCGAGCAAAGATGCCTCTAAAGATTGGGCCGGTGATATGGGAGCAAAACTTTCCGAAGGCCAATTGGTATATACATTCCAAGTCCAATTTTTTACGGATGAAAAAACAACACCGATCGAAGACGCTTCCGTGAATTGGCCTGAATCGGAAGCGCCTTACGTAACTCTCGCAACTCTTACGATCCCAACTCAGGATTTTGCATCGGAGCATGGTCTTTCTTTACAGAAAAAGATCGAAGATACAATTTTTGATCCTTGGGAAGCTTTAATGGAGCATCGCCCTTTAGGAGACGTGATGAGAGCGAGAAAACATGTGTATCTCGCGAGCCAAAAAGGGAGGGGTGCGGTTTAAAGAATTTTATTCGTTCAAAAATAAAATACTATACAAAATCATTCAGCTAAATAGATCTTGGAATCTCAGTCTATTTTTGTAGGAACATAGATGGCCTCATCTATGGGAAGACGGTGCAATTCCGTCACGGTACCCGCCGCTGTAAGAGGGACAAAAGGCACAAGATGTCACTGGGTGTAAAACCTGGGAAGACGTGCCGAGTAGGACGATCTCGAGTCAGAAAACGACCTTACAAAAATCCTGAAGCTACGTGATCCGATCTCGGATGTAAGACGGTTACGTAACTAAACTCAACATTTTTGTTCATACGATACTAAGGTGTACTCTTTTATGCCCGAATATCGTTTATATCTTGTTAGGTGAAGATCTCTTAGGAGGGATTTTTATGCGCTCGATCTCCGTTTCGAAGGATTTTTCGGGAGCCAAGTTATGGCTTAGAGGTTCCGTTCTAGCTTTGGTTGCGTTGCTTGCTATTTCTACGATCTATACCGTAGGCTTGGAACCGATGGTGTATTTGCACGATACTTTCCATGATATAAGACATTCTACGGGCTTTCCATGCCACTAAGATCCGGATTTTATCACCTATTACGGACCGGGATATTTTCCGGTCTAGTATCAGGTCTTATTTTAGGGATTTTGGTTTGTGTATGGAATCTTCCTCTGATCTTAGAAGCGGAGAAGTTCGAATCCAAATCTATATCAGAAAAATCGAATACCGGTTCAACACATGTCCATTATCACGCACATGGAGAATCTCATTCTCATACAAAACAGGCATCTAATTCTGCTAAAGAAACTACTATTGATGACGAGCTTTGGCAAAAAAGAAATTTTGGGACTTTCATTGGATCTATTCTATTAGGAATTTCTTTTGGAGTTTTGATCTCTGTTTGGATGGCATTATTCCCTCCGAACGGATTTTTAGAAAGCCCTTCCCTATCCAAGGCAGTCCTTCCAAGTATTTTAAGTACGATCGGCGGATTTCTGATCTTCTTTGGGATCCCATTTCTTGGACTTCCTCCGGAATTACCTGGCAGAGTTTCAAGTGCATACGATTATCCGGAGAGACAAGCTTGGTGGTTTCTATGTGTTGGTTCAAGTTTAATCGGAGTTTTAGGATCCCAGACCATACTATCTTATTTAAAAATCCATAATCTATTAAAATGGACCTTCGTTCTAGCAATATTCGTATTTTTTGTAGGACTTCCATTCTATCTAGGCGCACCTAAAATTTCCGAAAATTTTACGGCTCCAAAAGAATTAAGGATCCAATTCGAATATGTGACCTTCTTCTCAAATCTGATCTTCTGGTTTCTATTATCCTCTTTATTTTTCCTATTTTTGAAACCAAGGCAGGTATTGGGATTCAAATGAAACCTAAAATTGCGGTTCTGGTACTTGGTCATGGAAGCAGGGAGGAAAATTCCAATTTGGAATTCGTTTCCTTAGTGGAGGCCTATTCGCTCACTCGTCCGGACCTGAAAATTTCCCATGCCTATGTGGAACTTGCAAAACCGGATATAGAAACCGCTCTTAGGGATCTTGGCGAAGAATATTCTAATATTATAATATTTCCCTTATTTTTATACACTTCCGGTCATATCAAAAACGATATTCCGATCGTTCTGGATAAGATCAAATCCGAGTTTCCGGGCCATATTTTTAAAATTGCGAATAGTTTAGGCATCCATTCTAAAATGGTATCCTTACTGAGAAAACGTGCGGAAGAATGTATACCTCTAAGCCAAGAACAATCCTCTAAAACCGGAGTGATCATCGTTAATAGGGGTTCCTCCGATCCGGATGCAAACGGTGATTTTTATAAAACAGTTCGTTTATTCCAAGAAGGAAATTATTTCTCCTTTGTTCTTCCTTCCTTCATAGGGATCACCAGCCCCCTACTTCCGGAAACTTTGGAGATGGCTTCCAAATTAAGACCGGAAAAACTTCTGGTGGTCCCCTACTTTTTATTCGGAGGAAAACTGATCCAAAAGATCTCTTCCTTGGTACAAAATTTTTCGGAAAAATTTCCATGGATCAAAACGGAACTCTCTTCTTATCTAGGTCCCGATCCGGAACTATTCTCCGTCATGGATGAAAGAATACAAGATTGTATATCCGGAAAATTTTCCCTTCCATGCGATACATGCGAATATAGAGCTCAGCTTCCGGGTCTTTCCAAAAAAGTGGGAGGATTGAAGGCTCTTCTTTGGAGTATCCGTCATCTGGAAACTCATAACCAAGCGGCTCCTCATTTATTCCCTCATCGTAATTTACAAAAACATATATTTGTTTGTGAGAATATAGACTGCGCAAGCAAAGGAAGTTCCGCCTTAGTCGCTCGTATGAGATCCATTTTAAAATCAAACGACAGGCATTTGGATTTTAAAATATCCCGCTCTTCCTGTATGGGAAGATGCGGAGAAGGTCCCGTAGTGGTTGTCTATCCGGACGGAGTTTGGTATCAAAAAGTAAGTGTAGAGGATGCAGAGGATCTTGTTTCGGAACATCTTTTGCAGGATCGATTGGTTTCTCGTTTAGTTGATAATATTATGCAATAGGAATAGAGTATGGCGTGTCATGAAATTGCGGCTTTAAGATTAGGAATGATGAATGTTCTCGGTATCAAGGACGAATCCGTTATCCAACATGAAAAAAATGAAATAGGACCGGAGGCCCTTTTTTCTCCCGGGCCGATCCAATCTTTGACGAATGCGAATAACTTTGAGGACTTGATCCGATTTTTCGAAGCGAGTTTGGTAGAGTTAGAACAAAAAATTTCGGGACTTTCTACAGTAGATCCTAAATCGGGATATTATACCTCTCTACTCATTCTTACTAAAAAAGTGGAATTGGATCTGAAAAATTCCGCCAAAGCCTTTCAAACCTTATACCTAGATCTGGAAGAAATGCATGATTTTGTGCATGAGATCTACCCTTCTTAGGAGGAAACCTTGGGCCAAAAATTTCTCAAATTAGTTCATAAAGAAAATATAAGTGCTTCTTCGGATTTATACCGTTTTGAAAGATCGGACGGTTCCGCTTTTGAGTTTGTAGGCGGACAATACGTTATCCTAAATCTAGGTAACGATGCCGATGGAAAATCCATCAAAAGGGCTTATTCCATTTTATCTTCCGATTCTAAAACGGGTTCTTTCCAGATCTGCCTGAAACGTTTAGGGACCGGAAAGGCTTCCAGTATTTTACCGAAATTAGAATTAGGAGCAGAACTGGAATATTCAGGTCCTTGGGGAAAATTTGTAGGAGATCCGACATGGCCTACTCCGGGTTTTTCTCTCATTCTGGCAACGGATACCGGCATCACTTCTCTTGCGGGACTTCTTCTTTCCAAAAAATTCTCGGACCGTTTGGATAGCACAATAACAGTCTGGTTCAAAACTAAAGAGGAGGACTTTCTTTCTGAAAAAGTATTAAAGAATCTCCTCTCGGGTATTTCCAATTTTCCGAATATATTCCAGATCCCTTCTATTTCCGATCCGGATCGGATTTCCGCTGTATTAGAAATTTTGAAATCGATTTTGGGAGACTGTACTGTCCCGGAGAACGCATTTTTAAGCGGGGATGGAAATATTTTAAGGGAAGTAAGATCCGAACTAATTCGTTTAGGGACATTAGAATCCAGGATCGGAATGGAAGCATTCTTTAACACTCAAAGAAATCCTTCACCGGTCGCAAGTCTCGGAGTTTAAATGGCAACCAAGGAGCTAAGAGAAGGATTTACTACCGGCGCTTGCTCCGCTGCAGCTGCAAAAGCGGCGACTCGGGTCCTTATCTTAGGCCAGGCCATTAGAGAAATTGAAACTACTCTTCCAAACAAAAGAAAAGTCACCTTCGAACTGAAACGTTGCGAGATCTCGGAAAATACTGCTGTTTGTAGTATCATCAAGGACGCAGGAGATGATCCGGATTGTACTCACGGAGCGGAGTTAACTGCAGAAGTAAAACTAAATCAAGAGAACAAGATCGTATTAAAAGGTGGAGAAGGAGTAGCGGTCGTCACAAAAGCGGGACTCGGATTGGAGATCGGAGAACCTGCAATCAATCCCGTTCCTAGAAAGAATATTACGGAAATGATATTAGAAGAACTGATAGGTTCCGCATTTTCAGGCGCAGAAGTGACCATCAGCGTTCCTGGCGGCCAAGAGATGGCCAAAAAAACGATGAACGAACGTCTTGGATTGATCGGCGGTATCTCAATATTAGGTACTACCGGGATCGTAAAACCGTATTCCACCGCGGCATATAAGGCAAGCGTAATACAGGCGATACAGGTCGCGAGAGAATATGGAGAACAATCTATCGTTTTAACTACCGGAGGAAAGTCAGAAAAATTCGCAATGGACCTTCTTCCTAATATGAACGAGATCGCATTTATACAAGTTGGAGACTTTATAGGAACTGGGATCAAGACCGCGATCAAAGAAGATATCCATCATGTGGTCATTGTAGGTATGATCGGAAAACTTTCCAAGATGGCTGACGGCGTCATGATGACACATAGAGGCGGCTCCTCCGTAAACACGAAGATGCTCGCAAATATAGCAAGATCCTTGGAGATCCCGGAGACTATTTGTTCCAGTATAGAAGCGGCGAATACAGCAAGACATGTATTAGATATTTGTAAAGAATCCGGACATTTTTATATCACCACTAGGATCTGCGAGATCGTTTCGCAAAATTGTTCCAAACACGGATTAGGCTTACGAGTTTCCACTTATATGGTGGATTTTGATGGAACTCTTTTAGGAAAATTCGAGGCTCCGGAAGGCTGGGGAATCAAAGGAGAAGCGACAAATGAATGATATGCGGCAAATGACTTCCTTGGGAAGGGAGATCGAAAATAATTCTTTTGCGATCATCGATGAAGAAGCAGGACATCATTCACATCCACCGGGAGATTGGGAAGTTGTCAGAAGGATCATACATGCTACCGCCGATTTTGAATACAAGGATCTAACGAAGATCCATGAAAACGCGATCCGTCACGGCATCCAAGCCCTGAAGAACGGATGCCCGATCATTTGTGATGTTCAGATGATCATTGCGGGTTTAAACAGTGAACGTTTGGATGCTTACGGTTGTAAAACATATAGTTTTATTAGCGATCCGGAGGTGATCCAAAGAGCTAAAGAAAATAATTCCACAAGAGCAATCGAGTCTATGCGCAAGGCTTCTAGTTTAGGACTTTTGAATGGATGTGTGATTGCGATCGGAAATGCTCCCACTGCTCTTTTGGAGATCGTAAGACTCGTGCAAGAAGAAGATATCCGCCCCGCTCTCGTGATAGGAGTTCCTGTAGGATTTGTTTCCGCAGCAGAATCCAAAGAAGCGTTATTGGATATCAAATTCCAATCCGATTATTCCATACCATACATACTTACAAGAGGAAGAAAAGGAGGAAGTACGATCGCGGTATCCATCATACATGCACTTTTACTTCTTTCAACGGAGAAAAAATTTTGAAAGCGGTAACCGTTATAGGGATAGGCGACGACGGTTGTGTCGGACTGTCCAGCAAAGCAATGGGTGCAGTAGCAAGAGCAAGAGTACTTGCAGGAGGAGAAAGACATCTGGATTTTTTCCCTCAATTTGACGGAGAAAGGATCGTCATCAAAAATGACGTTGCTCGCACAGCGGAGAAGATTGCTGAACTTTCCGCGGAGCATACGATATGCGTTCTTGCCTCTGGAGATCCGCTATTTTTCGGGATCGGAAATCTGATCTTAAAAAAAGTAGGAAAGGATCATGTGGAATTTATCCCGGCACCAAGTTCCGTCCAAAACGCTTTTTCTAAGATCGGGGTCAAATGGGACGATGCCTCCTTTCTTTCTCTTCACGGTAGGTCGTTCTACGGATTCATTACGAAATTGCAAAGTATTTCCAAGGTTGCCTGTCTCACTGACGAGACCAACTCTCCTTCCAAGATCGCAGAGTATCTATTACATTATTCTGAAACAGACTGGAAAGCGTTCGTATGTGAGAACCTGGGTGGAAAAGAGGAGAAGGTCCGTGAATTCGAATTAGAAACTTTGGCTGGGACCTCCGATATTTCCGACTTAAACGTGTTGATCCTTCTCAGAAAAGATCCGAATTGGAAACCTTCCCCACTTCTTCCTTTTTTAGGAGAAGAAGAATATGCGAAACGTCTTCCTAAAAAAGGACTGATCACCAAAAAAGAAGTCAGGATCCTTTCTCTTTCCGCATTAGAGATCCGCCCGGATTCCTTAGTTTGGGATATTGGAGCGGGCTCAGGAGCGGTTTCGATCGAAGCAGCCAGGATCGCCAGAGAAGGAAAAGTGTACGCGATCGAAGTAGATCCGGAAGGAATAGAGATCTGCGAACAGAATATTCTCAGCCATAAAACAGATAATGTTTTCTTAATACATGGAAAAGCTCCTCAAGCATTACAAGATCTTCCCTCCCCCGACTGCGTTTTTGTGGGAGGTTCCAAGGGTAATATGAAAGAGATCCTGGAACTTTCTTGGGAAAGATTAAATCCCGGCGGATGTTTGGTGGCGAATGCAATCACCTTAGACAATGTTTCCGAGGCTTACAAAACATTCAGGGATATGGACCTGATCCCGGAGGTGACCCTCATCAATATATCCCGAGGTCAAAAACTCGCGGATTATCTCAGATATGAGGCATTAAATCCGATCCATATTTTTAAAATTAGGAAATCTTAATACATTTTATGACTGTAAAAACTACATACGGGAAATTATACGGAGTCGGAGTCGGTCCCGGCGCGACCGACTTAATCACTCTTAGGGCGGTCCATGTCCTGAACAGTGTAGCAGTGCTTGCCATTCCAAAAAGCAGCGAATCTCTGCCGTCTTTCTCTTGGAGAGTATGCTCTCCTATCGTTCAAGAAAATGAATCTCAAGAAAAGTTATTCTTACATTTTCCGATGACCAAAGATCCGAGCATCTTAGTTCCGGCTTGGGATAAAGCGTTCAAGGAAATAGGCGTTCGACTGGAAAAAGGTTTGGATGTTGCTTTCATCACGCAAGGAGATCCTTCCGTATACAGTTCTTGGAGTTACCTGTTAGAAGAAGCTCCGGAAAGATGGCCAGGAATAGAAATGGAAATTGTTCCGGCGGTTTCTTCCATTACTGCGATCCCCGCGAGTTTACTCACTCCGCTTGCAGACGGTAGAGAAAGATTCTGCGTTCTTCCTGCGACCTATGGGTTGGAGGATCTGGAGAAACTGATCCAAGATTTTGATACGATCGTACTGACAAAAGTAGGACAGGTGGTCCCAGAACTGATAAGAATATTAAAAGAGCAGAATATTCTAGAAAATGCAACTTATGTTTCTTATGGAACCACAGATCGCCAGAGGATCGTAAAAGATCTAGAGTCCATCAAGAACGAAAACTGCGATTATTTCTCCATGGTTATCATTTCTATCCGAAGAAGGAAAGGCGTCTTAAGGGGTATTTTGGATGATTCAGAGTAGAAAACCTTATGCGATCTATGTAATCACAAAACACGGTATGAAAACCGGGAAAGAACTATTCCATTCCTTAAAGGGAGCGGATCTATTCGTTTCTCCCAAATTTATCTCGGAAGCTCCTAAGGGATCCAAACTTTTGAGTCTCCCGATGGAACCCACGTTGAGAGAAACTTTTATGGAATACGATTGCCATATTTTTGCGATCAGTGTGGGTGCAGTAGTGCGAATGATCTCCCCTCTTTTGGTCAGTAAAAAAACGGACCCTGCTGTTCTTTGTATAGATGACCAAGCAAAGTTTACGATCTGTGTTTTGTCGGGTCATGTAGGAAGAGGCAATTTTTTTACCCAGAAAATTTCCGGTCTATTGGAGAATATTCCGGTAATCACAACCGCTTCGGATGTTTCAGGGACTTTGACTGTGGATATTTTAGGAAGAGAACTAGGTTGGAGTTTGGAAGACCAAGACAGAAACGTTACTAGGGCTTGTGCCGCAGTAGTAAATGAAACTAAAGTAATGTTCGTACAGGAAACAGGTGAGCCGAATTTTTGGCCCTTGGAAAAAGATTTACCCAAGGGAATAGAATATTCTTCCAGTTTAGAATATGTTGATCCGAAAGATTATGAGATCCTCCTGATCGCAAGCGATAGAACGGATATCAAAATCGAAACGCCGGAAATATATTCCAATTCGGTGATATACAGACCTAAATCGTTGGTTTTAGGATTAGGTTGCGATAAAGGAATTCCGACTGATATTGTAGAAAATGGGATCGTAAAAGTATTAAAAGAATATAATTTATCATTGGATAGTATAAAGGCAATTGCAAGCGTAGATGCCAAAAAAGAAGAACCGGCATTCTTAGAAATTTCGGAAAAGTATGGATGGGAATTCAGAACCTTCTCTCCCGAAAAATTGGACCAGGTGGAGGGAATTTCAGAAATTTCTAAAGCTGCTTCCGAATATGTGGGGACTCGCTCCGTAAGCGAGGCTGCCGCCCTTCTTCTCTCCGGATCCGAAAAATTACTCGTAACAAAACAAAAATACAAAGAAACGGAAGGTGGAAAAAACCTAACGGTCGCAATTGCAAGGATCCCATTTGCAGCGAGATCGGAACACCACCCCGTAATTTTGGAGAAAATATGAACGAAACTCCAAAAGGAAAATTGAATATCGTAGGGATCGGCCCAGGAAACGATTCTCATATTACTCCTGCTGCATTATCCGCCATCAAGGAAGCGGACTCCATAATAGGATACACTACTTATATCAATCTAGTAAAACATCATTTGAGCGGAAAACAAGTCACTCGCACAGGTATGACGGAAGAGATCGCTCGTGCGCAAACTGCAGTGGAGTCCGCGAAATCGGGACAAACGGTAACATTGATCTCTTCTGGAGACGCAGGCGTATATGGAATGGCAGGTCTCGTCTTCGAAGTTTTAAAAAAAACAGGTTGGAAGAAAGGAGACTCTCCCGAGATAAAAATGATCCCTGGGATCAGCGCGGACAGCTCTTGTGGATCTCTTGTAGGAGCTCCGATGATTCACGACTCCGCAAGGATCTCACTCTCGGATCTTTTGACTCCTTGGACTGTGATCGAAAACAGGATCGAGTCGGCTGCTAAAGGAGATTTCGTGATCAATCTATACAATCCGGCCTCCGGCAGAAGGCAAAGACAAATTGTTGAAGCAGCTCGTATCATAAAAAAATACAGACCAGGAACCACACCTGTAGCACTCGTAAAGAGCGCATATCGCAGACAGGAGAATATTCAATTTTCCGATCTGGATCATTTTTTGGAATTCGAGATCGGGATGAATACGACCGTGATCATCGGATCTTCTCAATCATTCGTTTATGAAGGATTTTTTGTAACTCCGAGAGGTTACGGAAATAAATACTCTTTAGAAGACGGGTCACTGAAACCAGGACAAAACAGAGCCGTTTCCTTAAGAACGGAAAACGATCTGGCAAGTAGAATACCGAAAGAATCACCTTTCCCTAATTTAAATATTACTAAAATACAAGGTGCGTTCGTACGAACAAGTACTACCGTATTCGAGCAAGAAAAAGAAGAAACAGTCGAAAGCCAAGATTCTTCCGTTTCCACCGCAATAAAAGTATTACAATTTTTGGGATCTTCTCCGCAAAAAAAGGAAGTTCAGATCTCCGAATTACGATCGGATGAAAAAATCCGGTATTTAGGTCGTATCGGCGGAGCCATCCTTTATCAAAGGGATGAGAATTATTATTTGATCGGAAAACTAAAACGACCAACCGACTTAGAAACATTCGGATTCCATAATATAATCGAACAAGACCAAAAATGGACAAAACTGAAAGTTAAAGATCAGGAAATCGTTTCCCAAAATCAATTTGATATTTTGATCTCTTTTCCTTCGGAAGGTTTTCCCGAAGAAGTTTATGATCGGTTTGCAATTTATAGAAATTCATCCATCAGCGAAAGGCTTTGGGACTACGTTTTAGATAATAGCCGAAAGACGCTCTGGGAAAACAGAAAATACACGGATGCAAGATGGTTGGGACATTCTCCCAAACAGGTTTGGTCCTCTTTCAGGGATACTATTTTAAAATGCGATTAAGAGAATCATTATGAAAGTATTTATCATTGGAGCCGGTCCTGGAGATCCGGATCTGATCACAATCAAAGGTGCAAGACTCGTGGAGACCTGCCCTATCGTTCTTTATACCGGCTCCCTTGTTCCCCAAAGAGTGATAGAAAGGGCCGCTCCGACAGCTACCGTATTAGATTCTTCTAAAATGACATTGGAAGACATTATTTCTATCTTAGAAGAAGCTAAGAAGAAGGACCAGGATGTTGCAAGAGTCCATACGGGAGATCCGTCTATATTCGGTTCCACTGCGGAACAAATGAGAAAAATGGATGAATTAGGAATTCCTTATGAGATCGTCCCCGGAGTTTCCTCATTTACCGCTGCAGCGGCGATGTTAGGTAAGGAATTAACACTTCCGGAAGTTTCTCAATCCGTGGTCATAACTCGGGCGGAAGGAAGAACTCCAATGCCTGAAAAAGAGAAACTGGAAACTTTTGCATCCACCGGCGCCACGTTGGTATTCTTTTTAAGTGTTTTACATATTCGTAAAATTGTGGAGGAATTGATTCCCCACTATGGCGAGGATTGTCCGGTCTCTGTTGTGCAGAAGGCTACTTGGCCGGAGCAAAAAATAGTAACCGGTACCTTAGAAAACATAACGGCTAAGGTAAAAGAAGAAAAGATCACAGCTACTGCGATCATATTCGTGGGAAAAGTATTGGACTGTCATGATTTTGCGGACTCCAGACTGTACGCATCCGACTTCTCCCATAAATTCAGAAAAGCAAACAAGAAACGAGCCGCCTCCGAAATCGTATGAATTCTCCACCGGATAAAAAAGGACTGATCTTAGTATTCACCGGTCCTGGAAAAGGAAAAACTACTGCTGCGCTCGGAATTCTATTCAGGGCATTAGGAAGAGGAATGAAATGCGGGGTCGTCCAATTCTTAAAAGGAAAATGGGAAACAGGAGAAAGAAAATTTGCAAAAACCATCCCGGATCTGGACTTCCATGTAATGGGACTAGGCTTCACATGGGAAAGTGATGATCTAGACCGAGATAAGAAAGCGGCAAGATCTGCCTGGGATAGATCCTGCGAAATGATATTTTCAGAAAATTATAAAATACTCATACTAGACGAGATCACATACGCGTTCCATTACGGATGGCTTACACCGGAAGAAGTTTTCGAAGTCCTGTCTAAAAAACCGGAAGATCTGCATATTATACTTACCGGAAGAAATTGTCCGAATCTTTTAACAGATATGGCCGACCTGGTCACTCAGATAGAATCCCCTAAACATCCTTATAAGAGCGGGATATCGGCACAGATCGGGATCGACTATTAAATTTTTATGATACAAGAGATCAAAATACCGAGAATACTTGTTTCCGGAACAGGAAGTGGAACAGGAAAGACCACGCTTACGATCGCTCTTACCAAGGCGCTACAAGCAAAAGGTCTAAAGGTTTCCGTATTCAAATGTGGGCCCGATTATTTAGATCCCGGTTATCATTCTTTTGTTACCGGTAAAACATGCCAAAATCTGGATGGATGGTTGATGGGAAAAGGATCCGTCATTTCCAGTTTTATAAGCGCAAGCCAAGGGTCGGACATTTCCATCATAGAAGGAGTGATGGGATTATTCGATGGACATTCTCCGAATTCAGAAGCAGGTTCCACTGCGGAAATCGCAAAATGGCTACAGGTCCCAACTATCGTTATGATCGATGCGTCGGGGATGGCAGCGACCTTCTCCGCGATCGCCTCCGGTATCAAAAATTACAATCCTCAAATTCCTATCCGAGGTTTTGTTGCGAATTATATAGGGAGTAAAAGCCATCTTTCTATTATAGAAAATGCAAGTATCCCGTTGCAGATCTTAGGAGGATTTCCTAAGTCATACGAACATTCCTTTCCGGAAAGACATTTGGGACTTCATTCCGCCGGCCCCGATATTCTAACGGAAGAAAAACTTTCTTTCTGGAAAAATCTATCGGAAGAATGGATTGATATAGAGAAGATCTTAGAAATCGCAAATTCAGCGCCTCCTCTTCCGGAGGAAGGACCGAAGGAGATCCAAACTAAAGCCAAAGACTGCAAGATTGGAGTGGCCTATGACGAAACATTTCATTTTTATTATGAAGATAATTTCAAAAAATTAAAGGACTATGGAGCCGAATTAATCTTCTTCTCTCCCCTAAAAGACGCCAAACTTCCGGAAGTAGACGGATTGTATATCGGCGGGGGATATCCGGAACTATTCGCGGATAGTTTAGAAAAGAATAAAAATCTAATAGAAGAGATCAGGAATTTTGCAAATTCGGAAAGGCCTATCTATGCCGAATGCGGCGGATTGATGTATCTATCTTCCGAGATCCAAAATATAGAGGGACAAAGTTTTTCTATGGTAGGTCTTATCCCAGGAAAGGCGATCATGAGCCCGAAACTTAAAAGTTTAGGTTATGTAGAAGTCCATACGGAGAAAAGAACCATCTTGGGAGAAGCCGGAATTCGTTTCAGAGGACACCAATTCAGGTATTCGGATCTGATTTTAGAAAATGAAGATGATTCATTATTCTCCTATCATATCAGAAAACGTAAATCAGAAAAGACTACTAAAGAAGGTTATACGGTTTTAAACGTTTTAGCAAGTTATGTGCATGCGCATTGGGCCTCTAATCCTGAAATCCCTAAAAACTTTATAGATTCTTGCAGGAGATTTAAAATTTGAGCTTATTTCAAGAAGATCAGATCGGAGTCTCCGAAACCTGGTTGGAACTCCAACTTTCAAAACCTCATTCTTCTTTAAGCTGGGCAGTCGTGGGAGGAGGATACTTAACCACAAACAAGGTCTATTGGTTAAAAGTCTCCAATGCGGATCTAAGCCCTGAAATTATTCCGGAAGAATATTATAGAAATCGATTAATCGAGAAGGGAGAAAAAGAGGAAATTTTAGGCTTTATGACAAGCGCATCTCTCTTCGACTACTCCGTATCCGAAAAAAGTATGGATGGTTTGCACGTTAGATCCATTGCAACGGTAGGCCTAGGAAATGCAGTTAGAGTCGGACATTTCCTCAAACAAAACAAAAAAATTGGGACAATCAACATTCTCGTTCAAACTTCCGAAGCTCTCACCTTCTCCGCAAGCATAGAAGCAGTCTCAATTGCGTCCGAAGCAAGGACCTTAGCGGTTTTAGAATCAGAGATCCGTTTGCAAAACGAAAACGATCTTGCGACCGGCACAGGAACCGACTGTATCGGCGTCATTTCTCCTATTGGACCAAACGGTATAGACTATGTAGGAAAACATACGGTCTTTGGACATTTGATCGGGGCCAGTTCCTACGAAGCGGTCACTCAAGGTATCCTAAAATGGAAAATAGGAAAAAATCTCTCTTATTTAAGATCGTTACATATATGAAAAAATCATTATGTTTACTAAGACACCCCAGTCTTCCTGCGGAATATGGTGGAAGATATTTAGGCAGAAAAGAAGTCTCCCTATCCGAAAAAGGGATCCAAGAAGCAGAAAGGATAAAGGAAAAGATCCAAGAGAAATTCCGAAAAGGAATAGTATATTCAAGCCCTACAAAACAATGTAAGGAAACTCTTGAAACATTAGAATTCCCTAAAGAGATCCAGGCAGGATTCAGAGAAGAATTACAAGAATTGGATTTCGGAGAATGGGAAGGTAGATCTTTTTCGGAGCTTGCAGAATTAAATCCGGAAGATTTAAAAAAATTCGCGGACTTCTCCCCTTCTTTTCGATTCCCTAAAGGAGAAAGTTTAAATGAATTCCAAATAAGAGCGAAAGGATTTAAGGATCATATTCTATCTTCTCCCGATCGTTCCGTTTTTATTTTAAGTCCTGGCGGAATTCTCTCTATTCTACTCTGTTCATTTTTAGATCTTCCTTTTTCGTTTTATACAAAATTCAGAATATCTCCTTCTACTCTTGTTTATTTAGATATATTCCGAAATGGTCAGGCAGTTCTAACCGATCTGATCCGAGTCTCTTCCACAAGGAGATCAGAATGGCCGGGATAATTTTGGTCACCGGAGGATGTAGAAGCGGAAAAAGCAGATTTGCATTAGAAAAAGCGAATTCTGTAGAAGGAAAAAAATTCTTTTTAGCCACCTGCCCGCATATAGACTCCGAAATCGATGAAAGGATACAAAGGCATAAACAAGAAAGAACGGGCTGGGATACGATCGAAGAAGAATTAGACCTTTCTTCCGTATTCGATTCGATTCCGTCAGGAGCCGTAGTATTATTGGACTGTTTAAGTCTTTGGATCAATAACTTAATGTATGCTGCAAAAAACAAAAATTCGGAACTTACCCAAGACCATATCAAAGATCTATGCAGAAAATTGGGGGAACATATTTTGAATTCAAATCTGAAAACCGTATTTTTAGTAACGAATGAAGTCGGGATGGGCCTTGTTCCCGAAAATAAAGAAGGCAGACTATACAGAGACCTATTAGGGATCTGTAATCAAACATTCGCTTTGATGGCAAACGAAGTGTATTTATTAGTCAGCGGGATCTCGATCCGGATCAAACCGCATTCGGAAACGAATTTATGAGATCGGAAAGTGTAAGTTCACATGGAGGAAATTTATCCAGGATGTCGGAGATTGCCGGAGCGGACCCTTCTGAAATTTTAGATTTTTCGTCGAACCTAAATCCTTTGGGTTTTCCGGATTGGGTCCGTCCACTGATTAACTCCAAGATCAGCGATCTGATCCATTATCCGGACCCGAATTATACTAAGGCCAGAATTTCTTTACAAAAATATTGGAATATTCCAAAAGATGAAATCGTATTCGGAAATGGCGCCTCAGAACTCATTCATATTCTTCCAAGGATCAAAAAATTCGATTTGGCAGTGATTGCCCAACCCTCATACATCGATTATCGAAAGAGTATTGAATTAGCAGGATTGCAAATCCATGAAGTCCATCTTCAAAAAGAATCGGATTTTGAATTGGACTATAAGGAACTAATCGAAATTTTCCGGAAAAATCCCGAAAAACAAATCTTAGTTCTATTAGGCCATCCGAATAACCCCACAGGAAGAATATTAGATAAAGAGAAAATCCTAGAGATCCGTTCAGAATATAAAAATGCGTTTTTTGTAATAGATGAATCTTTTATAGAT
The DNA here is from genome assembly GCF_000347035.1 of Leptospira sp. B5-022. Classification (GTDB taxonomy): domain Bacteria; phylum Spirochaetota; class Leptospiria; order Leptospirales; family Leptospiraceae; genus Leptospira_B; species Leptospira_B cinconiae. The sequence goes on along the minus strand of NZ_ANIJ01000006.1, from coordinate 83,020 downwards.
TTTTGTTCGGATGATATTTCATTTCGAAATGATAGGTCCGAAAACCTGGCCGTTCTCTGGTCCTTGACAAAAATTTTGGCTCTTCCCGGACTTAGAATGGGGCTTTTATTAACGAATCCAAAAATTGCCTCCAAAATTTCAGAAATTCTTCCTGCATGGTCCCTGAATAGTTTAAGCGCTTCCATATTAGAAAAATTCGGAGAGGATCGTGACTTTATCCTTAGGACCAAGGATAAAATTCGTGAATGGAAGAATGGATTCCAAAAGGATCTCGAAGCTCTAAAAATTTTTCGGGTTTATGATACGAATGCGAATTTCCTTCTGCTGGAGTTTTTAGATCCAAAAAAAAATATTCCGGAATTAGAATATCTTCTTCTTAAAGAATACAAAATTGGAGTCCGGAACTGCTGCAATTTTAAAGGATTAGAAAATAATTATATAAGAATTGCGATCAAAACTTCGGAAGAAAACGAAAGACTCATACAATCGTTTCGTTCTATATTTAAAAAAGAGCCGAAACCATCCAAACTAAAAAGAGCAAAACCTGCCTTAATGCTGCAAGGAACAGCTTCCAATGTGGGAAAAAGTATCTTGGCAACCGCATTCTGTAGGATCTTTACACAAGACGGTTTCAAAGTAGCACCATTCAAATCCCAAAACATGGCATTAAATTCTTTTGTAACGTATGAGGGAGCGGAGATCGGAAGAGCGCAAGCGTTGCAAGCCCAGGCTTCTAAGATCAGAGCCGACTATAGGATGAATCCCATCCTTCTCAAACCTTCCAGCGAAAAAGATTCTCAAGTTATATTAAACGGTAAGCCGGTAGAGGCGATGGATTTCAGGGATTACATGAAATTCAAGTCAGTCGCTTTCGATGAGGTGAAAAAATCCTACGATTCACTTTCGGAGGAGTTCGATTTGCTTGTCCTAGAAGGAGCCGGTGGAGTTTCGGAAGTCAACTTAAAAGACAAAGACATAGTAAATATGAGAATGGCGGAGTATGCCAAGGCAAAAGTATTATTAGTCGGAAATATAGATCATGGAGGGGTATTCGGATCCTTCGTAGGCGCAATGGAGACTATGTCGGAATGGGAAAGAAAACTAGTTTCAGGATTTCTAATCAACCGATTCAGGGGAATAAAGAACCTACTCGATCCAGGGATCAAATATTTGGAAGAAACCACCCGTAAAAATGTATTCGGAATTATTCCATTCTTAAACGACCTAAGACTACCGGAAGAAGATTCCTTAGAATTCAAATCAGGAAGTTTAAACGATACCTCCCCTTTGGGAGACAGGATAGATATTGTTTTAATCGATACGCCTAGGATCTCCAATCATACGGATCTGGATTCTTTGAGAATAGAACCCGACGTCAGAGTCAGGATCGTTCAAAGAAAAGAAGAGATAGGGAATCCGGATGTATTAATACTCCCAGGAAGCAAAAATGTGATCACCGACCTGAACTATCTGAAAGATTCCGGTATCTCTGAAATTATTTTACATTTTCATAAAGAAGGAAAAACTGAAATTATCGGGATTTGTGGAGGCTACCAGATGTTGGGACAATCCGTCCATGATCCTTTCCAAATAGAAAGCAATTTAGGCTCCGCAGAAGGTTTAAATCTGATAGGTGTCAGAACAGTATTAGAAAAAGAGAAATTACTCAAACAAACGGAAGGTATTCACCTTCTATCCGGAAAAAAAGTATCTGGTTACGAAATCCATCATGGAAATACAAAAGAGATTTTCGCAAAACCAATTTTTCATAATTACTCCGGAGAATGTTTAGGTCATCAAGGGATCTCGGAAAGAATCTGGGGAACCTATTTACACGGAGTATTCGACGAAGACGAATTCAGAAGATGGTTCATAGATAAGATCAGGCTCAAAAAAGGAATGAGGCCCTTGGGTAAAGTCCAAGCCAGATACGAGCTGGAAACTAATTTAGATCGTCTAGCGGAAGAGGTCAGAAACTCGGTGAATATGCCGGAAATTTATAGGATCTTGGGACTTACATGACTTCAATTTGGATCATTCCTGCTTCCTTACTTCTGGATCTAGGTCTTGGAGATCCTCAAGGTTCTCCTCATCCGGTCCGACTTATCGGAAAATTCGCAAGGTATATGGAGAAGGTCACAAGAAAGTATATCGTATCCGAAAAAATTGCAGGTATAATGACTGCGTTTTCAGTATATTCTATTTCTTTTATATTTCCGTGGATCATTATATTTATTTTTCGGTATATTCATCCCTTTTTAGCGGAATTGGCATCCGCATTTATCATTTACACTAGCATAGCCTTAAAGGATCTTTTGGATCATAGCAAGGACGTATATTCGGCATTGTGCGAAAAAGATTTGGACAAAGCGAGATTTATGGTTGCTAGAATCGTAGGAAGGGACACTGAAAATTTAGAAGAACCTGAAATAGTTAGGGCGGGCCTGGAAAGTGTGGGAGAAAGTCTGGTGGATGGGATCACTGCCCCGCTCTTTTTTGCAGCTATAGGGGGGCCAAGTCTTGCGATGCTTTATCGTTCCATAAATACCTTGGATTCACTATTCGGTTATAAGAATCAGGCCTATCTGAACTTCGGATGGATTTCCGCAAGAATGGATGATTTGGCTAATTATATACCGGCTCGATTGACTGCCCCTATACTTTGTATTTCATCCGCAATTTTAGGTTTTTACCCATTACGTTCCTTTAAAATATTAATCCGAGACGGAAGAAAACACCCTAGCCCCAATTCAGGACTTTGTGAAGCAGCCTTAGCGGGTGCTCTAAAGATCCAACTCGGAGGAAGAAATTATTACTCTGGAGTTCCGAGTGATAAGCCAAAATTAGGGGATCCGGATCGAAAATTAGTCCCAAACCTGATCTTAGATGCGAATAAAATTATATTTTTAACCTCTATTTTTTCCTCCGGTTTGTTTCTTTGTCTGGGACTGGCGGCTCAATTATTATACGGCAAGTTCTTCCAATCCTAAATTAATCCGATGAAAAAAGAAGAATATCACCTTTTCCTAATTAGGCATGGAGAAACGGAATGGAACAGAGAGAGAAGGTTGCAAGGACAAATCGATACGCCGCTTTCCGAACATGGGCAAGAACAAGCGATCAATTTAGCGGATCAGTTAAAAGATACAGGAATAGAACTGATCTTTAGCAGTGATTTAAAAAGGACGAAAGAAACTGCAAAACCGATCTCTCAAAAGTTAGGAATAGAGATTATATATCATCCGGGGCTCAGAGAGATCCACTTAGGAGAAGCACAAGGGGTCTTAGAATCGGAGATTTCGAGGCTATTCGGAGAAACGTCCTATTCCGCCTGGAAAAGTTCGGATAACGTTTACGATCAGTTTAGATTCCCGGGAGGAGAAAGCAAATCCGAAGCGGAGTCTCGGGTCGTTGAAACTATATTAAATTTATTGAAAATTTATGACAAAAAGAAAGTGGCAATTTGTAGTCACGGATTCGTACTTTCGAGATTTTTTGAACGTTATTCACTTAAAATGTCCCACTATTCTAAACTTGGGAATTGTGAGATCCTGGAATTATTTCTCTTTTCCGAGAATATAGAAAAAACTTATACGAAAGATCTTCCCTCGAAGATCGAGAATAATACAACTCGAGACTAGATACCTATCGATGACCTACCTTTACGCAGACTATTATAAATAATTAGAATATTCTTTTTTTACCGCTGATAAAACTTTTTTGATTGAGTTAACCGTGTCTCTTCAAAAGATCGTCTTAACTTTCAGGATGAAGTTGGGTGTAATTCCCACGCTGACCCGCAACTGTGATCGGATATTAGATCGGAAAGATATTCTCTTTCTATTTTATTCCGCAAGCCAGATCTCCCTGCAGACTAAAACCTCGAGGTTAGGTATGTTAGCATTCTCGCCAAGCACGTCCGTGCATCCGCGAAGGGCCCCGGAAGTTAAAAATCGGGGCTCTCGGAACCAAGATAAATTCATCATTAAATATATTTACCCAATTTACGTATTCGTATTTTGACGTAAATTAGTCTAACATTCGTTAGTTTATCTTTGTTTCGAAAGTTTTCCAAAAAACGGACGAAACCATGAAACAAAATATCCTTCGGATTGTCGGCTTAGGCATATCCTTATCGTACTTTGTATGTGCGAGCTTATCCCCTATCCTTTCCCAGGATCAGGAAACAAAACCGACTAACGGAAAAGAAAAGACGGATACCGAAAAATCGGAGTTCAAAAAAAGGATCTCGGAATATAAGCCGGATACGATCGTAATCCGGGATAGAAGGTCCAATCTAATCGGGATCGCATCTTCGGCAAGCGAAGGTGTGGTAGGTTCCGATCAGATCAAGACTAGACCTATTATGAGGCAGGGAGAAGTCGCGGAATTAATTCCGGGTGCGATCGTAACCCAACATAGCGGAGGGGGTAAAGCGAACCAGTTCTTTCTAAGAGGTTTCAACTTGGATCACGGAACGGATCTTTCTTCCAATGTGGACGGAATGCCGGTAAATAACGTTAGTCACGCTCACGGTCAAGGTTATACGGATCTGAACTTTCTTATACCTGAACTTGTGGAACAAATACAATATAAGAAGGGTGTCTATTATGCCGACCAAGGGGACTTCGCATCGGCAGGTGCATTCAATATTTCTTATTTTAAGAGTCTTGTAAAAGGGATTGCGAATGTGGAAGGTGGAACCCTTGGTTATGCAAGGACTTTGATCGCAAAATCCCATAAGTTAGGCCCGGGAGATCTTTTGTATGCGTTCGAAGCCTCCCATAATGACGGTCCTTGGGTAATTTCGGATAACTTCAGAAGAGTGAATGGTGTCACTAGTTATTCCGTTGGAAATAAACAAAAAGGATTTAGCATCGGTCTCATGGGTTATAAAGGTAGCTGGCATTCTACAGGGCAGGCTCCTAAAAGGGCGCTTAGACTAGGCGACTCATGGTTGGAACCGGATTCGGGTTTAAGCAGATTCGAAAGTGTGGACCATAACGACGGCGGATGGTCAAACAGAGCCAGTATCAACTTTGAAGCTCATCGTTCCGAAAAGGGATACGAGGCAAAAACCCAATTTTACGGTATATATTACGATTTACGATTATTCTCCAACTTCACATATTACTTGGACGATCCCGAAAGAGGAGACCAACACGAACAAGCGGATCGAAGAACGATTGCAGGCAGTAAATCCAGTTATAAGGATATCAGCGAATTCTGGGGGATCCGAATGGAGAACACCATCGGACTTCAGATCAGAAGAGATTATATCCAAAACGGACTCTTCCATACCGAAAAAAGAGCCAGATTAGAAACGGTAAGAGAAGATGGGATCACACAACTCAGCTCCGGATTATATTATGAAAACAAGATGCAATGGGCGAATAAATTCAGAACGGTATTCGGGATAAGAGGAGACTATTATACATTTAACGTCGATGATTGGGGAACGAAAGAAAGAGCCGATAGGAACGCAAGAATCTATAGCCCGAAAGGAAGTATCATTATAGGACCTTGGTGTAAAATTGAACTTTATATAAGCGGTGGATACGGATTCCATAGTAATGATGCAAGAGGTGTGGTCCAAAAAACGGATCCAGCAAATCCTTTGGTCCAAACAAGGGGTGGAGAAGTTGGAATTCGGACCGAACCGGTCCACGGTTGGCAATCCACTTTCTCCGTTTGGCAATTGGATATGAATTCAGAACTCTTGTTCACCGGCGATAACGGCACCACGGAAGCAAGCAGACCAAGCACTCGAAAAGGAATCGAATGGGCCAATTATTATTCTTATAATTCTTGGCTCATGATAGATGCGGATTTTGCAACTTCCAAATCAAGGTTCAGAGATGATGATCCTTCAGGGAATTATATCCCAGGTTCCATCCGCCATACATTGGCTTCCGGGATCACATTAAAAAATCCTGATGGATTTTTCGGGTCTCTAAGGGTGAGATATTTCGGGAATCGATCCTTGATCGAAGACAATACGGTTCGATCTCCCGCGTCCACGACTGTAAATTTCCAATTCGGAAGGAATATCGGCGAAGATCTAAGTATCGTTTTCGAAGTATTTAATTTATTGAACGCTCATGTGAGCGATATAGATTATTATTACGCTTCCAGATTAAAGAACGAACCGGTAGGTCCGAATGAAGGTGGATACAATGATATACATACCCACCCCGCTCTGCCTAGATCGATACGAATTTCAGTGCGGGCTTCTTTTTAAGGTCTATTTTTTGATGTAGTCTCGTATGACCAAAATACGGTCCACGTCCACTTCCTTATTTTTAGGAACGGATTTAGTAAATGTAAACACTTCGGTACTAAGTCCGTTCTTTGACAGTAAGAGCCCGTGAGAAGGAACCGACTCAATGGGGATTTTTTCCGAAAGATGGTTATCCAATTCGAAACTTTCCATATCCGGAAGATTTTTCATACTCAGCACATCTCCGAGCGGTTTTCCGATAGCATCCGATTCCAACCAACCGGTGAGCTTCTCCGCAGATAAATTCATAAACGAGATCTGTCCCTTAGAATCGAAAGCGATCACTCCTTCCTGCATATTACGAAGCTCTGCAGAAACAAGTCTCGCCTTTTCCATCAACTCCTTCTCCACTTGGTGCTTGTAGAGTATCAGTTCGATCACTATCTGCAATTCCCTGGTTTGAAACGGTTTTAGAATATACGCATTCGGTTCCGTTAATTTTGCTCTGGTCAATGTCTGAGAATCCGAAGAAGCAGTAATATAAACGATAGGAACGTCTAAAAACTTTCGGATCCTTTTAGCAGCGTCTATTCCATCCAAATATCCGTTTGCAAGAACAATATCGATCAAGATCAAATCAGGCTGTAGTGCAATTGCCTGTTTGACCGCAGTTTCACCGGTATTGGCGATACTTGGTTCCGGATATCCCATCCTTACCAATCTATGCCGAATATCCTGGGCGACAAGACCCTCGTCCTCTACGATCAAAATCCTAGCAGCTTTCATTTCGTCTCCGAAAATATCTAACTTTAATAAATTAGAATATTATTTTTTATTATAATGTTTCAAATACCGGCTTCTTCGGAAGAAGGTTTAATGAGGTCCTTTACACCGTGCAATATGGCCGACATATTTCTTCTTTCCCTTTTTCTCTTTTTATCTAGACCGTATTTATTCAGAGCTATCTCAATCGCTATCTGTAATTCCTTGGTCTGAAAAGGTTTAAGCAGATATCCGTACGGTCGAGTGGGTTTACTGCGCAAAAGTGTGGATTCATCCGCATAAGCGGTCAGATAGATCACAGGAAGATCCATCTTGTCCAAAATCTCCTGGACCGTCTCTATCCCATCGTAATTCCCTCTGGATAACATAATATCCATAAGAAGAAGGTCCGGTTTATCTAAATAAACTTTTCTTAATGCTTCGTTTCCGGTGGAAGCGATACTTACGAAATCATAACCGAGATCGGACAATTTACTGAGTATGTCCTTAGCGACTATACTCTCGTCTTCTACGATCAATATTTTTGCTTCGCTGGAGATCATTTTCGAACTCGGCTCCTTTCCCGAAAGACTAAGGTGAACTTAGTCCCTTTGCTCCGATCCAGGATCAGACTTCCGTCTATTTGATTGGTCAAAGTATTAACTAATTGTAAACCTAAAGAATCGGTTTGTCGATAGTCAATTTCTTCGGGAAAACCGACACCGTCGTCTTCCACAGTCAAAGAATACTCGTCGTATTTAGATATAATTGAGATTTTGATCGTTCCGTCGCTCCTATCCTTAAATCCGTATTTTAAGGAGTTGGTAACAAGCTCCGTTACGATCAATCCGCAATGGATCGCTGTATCCAAAGTTAAATGAATCGTTTCTGCGTGTATTTCAAATCGTATTTTCGAATTTACCCGATAGGTCCTCAGAAGGTTGGTAACCAAACTGTTCAGATATTCCTGGAAGTCGGTATGTGCCAGGTCCTCATTTTGGTACAATAACTCATGGATCAAAGCAATAGATTTTATCCTAGATTGGCAGTCTTGGAACATTTCCAAAGACTTACGATCCGTTATGTAGTTTCCTTGCAGACTCAGGATACTAGAAACGATCTGAAGATTATTTTTTACCCTATGGTGAATTTCTCTGAGTAAAACTTCCTTCTCCTTTAATGAGGCCGTTAATGCTTCTTCGACTCTCTTTCTTTCTGCGATCTCGTTCATTAATTCGTTATTCACCCGATGTAATTCGAAAGTCCTTTCCTCTACACGGATTTCCAATTCGTCATGACTTTGTCTTAGAAGTTCCTCTTGTATCCGTAATATTTTGTTTTTCTTATGCAGATCTACGAAGACGGCAGCCTTGGATCGGAGAATCTCCGGCGCCATAGGTTTCACCAAAAAATCCACCGCTCCCAAAGAATAACCTTTGAACATTCCTGTTTCGTTATTTGCATAAGCCGTAAGGAAGATGATCGGAATCTTGGCGCATTTTTCTCTCTGTCGGATCAAAGCAGCCGCTTCGAAGCCGTCCATTCCGGGCATTCTTACGTCCATGAAGATCAATGCGACTTCCTCCGGTTCGTCCAAAAGTGCTTTCAAAGCTTCTTCTCCCGAGCCTGCTTTGATCAAATTTAATTCGGGACTTTTGAGAATATGCTCCATTACTTGCAGATTATCAGCATGATCGTCCACAAGTAAGATACTTACTTTCATTGTTTGTTCCATATTTACCTGCACAACAATACGCGAAGTAAAGAAAGCAAATGGTCCACACTTACCGGCTTAGTGATATATTCGGTCGCCCCTGCTTCTATACATTTTTCCCGATCTCCTTTCATCGCTTTTGCCGTAAGCGCCAAAATAGGAAGATTCACAAATTCCGCTTTGGAACGAATGACCTTCATGGCCTCGTATCCGTCCATATCCGGCATCATCACATCCATTAGAACGATCTCTATGTCCGGATTTTTTTCCAATATTTGAATTCCATCTATTGCGTTTTCAGCATAATGTATTTTCATTTTATGTAATTCTAACATACTGGTTAGAGCGAATATATTCCGTACATCGTCATCCACGATCAATACTTTATGCCCTTCCAGAGAATATGTATCTCCCGATTTAGAAACGGATTCAGGTTCATGAAAATGGATCTTGATCTCGTCCAGCGATGTTGCATAAGAATTTACGAATTTTAGGATATTCGAATCGTTAAAGGATAGAAGTTTCCGAAAACTTTCCGGTCCATTCTTCTCATCCGAATAGAATATAATCAACGTCCTTTCAGGGTCCAATAAGCTGATCTTCGAAATCAGATCCGGAACGGACATATCCTTAAATTCTCTCCCTATTAAAATACAGTCCGGGATTTCTTTTTTCAGAATCTCCAAAAGCTCCTGCCCCGACTCTATATTCTTCATAATTAAGTCCTTGGTGGTCAGTTTTTCCTTTAGAAATTCCGAATGTTCCCTCTCTATTCCACAAACATAAAGTGTTTTATCTGTCTTATGCAGATATGTTTTGATCTTCTCGAATGCTTCATTCAACGACTCGATCCCAACCGGCTTTCTCAGATGAGAAATCGCGCCTATCTCCAAACTTCTTTTCCAATCATTTTCTCCCGAGAGGACATGGACCGGGATCTGTCTGAGTTTAGGATTTCGTTTTAGCCAATTCAGGATCAAATTTCCATCCATGTCCGAAAGTTGGACATCCAACAAGACGGCATTAAATGAAGATTCTTGTAACACCGAGATGCCGCTTTTTCCATCCAGCGCGACGGTCCCCTTGAACCCGTTACTCTTAGCAACCTCCAAGAGGGATTTCGCGAATGCCTCATCCTCTTCTATGATCAAAACTTTTTCATTCGATTCGTTCTGGGTTTCATCCTCTAAAACTCTCCTAGTTGATTTGATCTTACTTCTTACGTAAGGATCGGAGACGTAAGAATCATTCTCAGGATCTTCGGACCATTTAATGGAGCCTGGCTCGATAGGATTATCTTCCACTTGAATATAATCCAAAGGAAGATATAAGGTAAACTTACTTCCCACTTCCGGTTCACTTTCCAGTTTCAATTCTCCGCCTAGAATACGAGTAATCTCTTTACTTATGGAAAGCCCGAGTCCCGTTCCTCCGTATTTTCGGCTCGTACTACCGTCCGCCTGTCGGAATGCTTCGAAGATCAAGCCTTGTTTTTCCGGTGAGATACCTATACCCGTATCTATCACTGAAAATGAGATCACACCGCCGGCTTGGTTTAGGATTTTATGATCCGCGCTCCAACCGGAAAGAGAAGATTCTATCCTCAGTTTCACACCACCTTTATGAGTAAATTTGAATGCATTCGAGAGAAGGTTCTGTAGGACCTGCTGTAATCTTTGCAAATCGGTAGTGATCCTAGAAGGAAGATCCGGATCTATTTCCACTTGGAACTTCAGGTCCTTATTCCTTGCAGTTTCCCTAAAAGAACGATCCAAATATCCTCCCAGTTCCTCGATTGAAACGGAATCCAGATCCACACTCATCTTACCGGATTCAATTTTAGAAAGATCTAATATATCGTTGATCAACTGTAAAAGATCATTTCCGGAGCTATGGATCGTTTTTGCATATTCCGTCTGTTTTTCAGACAGGTTTTTACTCTCATTGTCATATAATAAGCGAGATAAGATCAGCATATTATTCAAAGGAGTCCTAAGTTCGTGGGACATGTTCGCCAAGAACTCGGATTTGTATCTGGAAGTAAGCGCAAGTTGTCTTGCTTTTTCTTCCAAGGAATGTCTGGCTTGTTCTACTTCCCTGTTTTTTCTTTCTACCTCACTGTTCTTTTTAGCGAGTAATCTCGCTTTTTCTTCCAACTCTTCGTTCTTTTCCTGTAGCTCTTCCCTTTGGTCCTTGAGCATATCTTCGGATGCTTTGAGCGATTTTGCCTGTTCTTCCAATCGTTGGTTGGTGCTCGTCAACTCTTCCTGTCTTCCTTGCAACTCTTCCGTCAGAGTTTGGGATTGGATCAGAAGTTCTTCCGTTCTCATACCTGCGGCGATCGTGTTCAATACGATCCCGATACTTTCGGTCAACTGATCCAAAAAATTCAAATGGATCGGAGTGAAACTGGAGAAGGAGGCAAGTTCTATCACCGCTTTTACTTCACCTTCGAATAACACAGGTAAGACGACTATATTGATTGGAGGGGCTTCTCCTAAAGCCGAATTGATCTTGATATAACTGGAAGGTACTTGAGTAACAAGGATCCTTTCTTTTTCCAGAAAACATTGGCCGATCAGACCTTCTCCCGGATAAAAACGATTGGATACATTCTTCCTTTCTTGATAGGCATAACTGACAAGTAGTTTGAGAACCGGTCCTTCTTCCACATTCTCCGTTATGAAGAATGCTCCATGTTGTGCGGAGACAAGAGGTGCAAGTTCGGACAAAATGAGTTTACTAACGTTGACTAAGTTCCTTTGCCCTTGTAATAACCTGGTGAATTTTGCAAGGTTTGTTTTTAACCAGTCTTGTTCCGTGTTGATCCGAGTGGTTTCTCTTAGGTTACGGATCATTTCGTTGATGTTATCGGATAAGGCCGCTACCTCTCCGGCCGCTTGGATGGTGACCGTTCGAGAAAGATCTCCTTTGGTCACCCCTGTTGCCACTTCCGCGATCGCTCTCACCTGAGCGGTCAGGTTAGAAGCAAGCTGGTTCACGTTATCCGTAAGGTTTCTCCAAAGACCTGCGGCCCCCGGCACACTCGCTTGACCTCCTAATCTTCCTTCTATACCTACCTCTCTTGCAACCGTGGTCACCTGGTCCCCGAATAGTCCCAGGGTATCGATCATATCATTGATCGTATCCGAGAGTTCTGCGATCTCCCCTTTTGCTTCCAAATATAATTTTTTCTTTAAGTCCCCGTTTGCAACGGAGGTCACCACCTTGGCGATGCCCCTTACCTGAGTGGTCAGGTTATTTGCCATAAAATTCACACTATCCGTTAAATCTTTCCAGATACCGGCAACCCCTTGCACATTTGCCTGTCCGCCCAGTTTACCTTCCGTTCCCACCTCTCTTGCCACACGGGTTACCTCGGAAGCGAATGAATTCAACTGATCCACCATCGTATTGATCGTATTCTTAAGTTCTAAGATCTCTCCTTTAACATCCACTGTGATCTTCTTGGATAAATCACCGGTTGCAACGGCCTTTGTAACTTCGGCAATATCACGCACCTGACCGGTTAAGTTTCCGGCCATAAAATTCACGCTATCCGTTAAATCCTTCCAGGTTCCGGCAACTCCGCGAACATCCGCTTGTCCACCCAGTTTACCTTCTGCCCCCACCTCTCTGGCCACACGGGTCACCTCGGAGGCAAACGAGTTCAACTGATCCACCATCGTGTTGATCGTGTTCTTGAGCTCTAAGATCTCTCCTTTAACATCCACTGTGATCTTCTTGGAAAGGTCACCTCGAGCTACCGCTGTAGTAACTTCGGCAATATTTCGCACCTGACCGGTTAGGTTCGATGCCATCGAATTCACACTATCCGTTAAATCCTTCCAAGTCCCGGCAACTCCCTGCACATCCGCCTGTCCGCCCAGTTTACCTTCCGTTCCCACCTCTCTTGCCACCCGGGTTACCTCGGAAGCAAACGAGTTCAACTGGTCTACCATCGTGTTGATGGTATCCTTCAATTCGAGGATCTCTCCCTTAACATCCACTGTGATCTTTTTGGATAAGTCACCGGTTGCTACCGCTGTAGTAACTTCGGCAATATTACGAACCTGACCGGTTAGGTTCGATGCCATGGAGTTCACACTATCCGTTAAATCCTTCCAAGTCCCGGCAACTCCGCGAACATCCGCCTGGCCACCTAACTCTCCTTCCGTTCCTACCTCTTTTGCCACCCGGGTTACCTCGGAAGCGAATGAATTCAACTGGTCTACCATCGTGTTGATCGTATCTTTCAATTCGAGGATCTCTCCCTTAACATCCACTGTGATCTTCTTGGAAAGGTCCCCTCGAGCTACCGCTGTAGTAACTTCGGCAATATTACGAACCTGACCTGTCAGGTTCGATGCCATAGAATTCACACTATCCGTTAAGTCCTTCCAGGTTCCCGCAACTCCGCGAACATCGGCTTGTCCACCCAGTTTACCTTCCGTTCCTACTTCTTTGGCAACCCGGGTCACCTCGGAGGCGAATGAATTCAACTGATCTACCATTGTGTTGATCGTATTCTTAAGCTCTAGGATCTCTCCCTTAACATCCACTGTGATCTTCTTGGATAAGTCACCGGTTGCAACGGCCTTTGTAACTTCGGCAATATCACGCACCTGACCGGTTAAGTTAGATGCCATGGAGTTCACACTATCCGTTAAATCTTTCCAGGTTCCGGCAACTCCGCGAACATCGGCTTGCCCACCCAGTTTACCTTCCGTTCCTACTTCTTTGGCAACCCGGGTCACCTCGGAGGCGAATGAATTCAACTGATCCACCATGATGTTAACGATCTTGGCAGTCCTAAAAAATTCACCTTTGAGAGGTCTTCCGTCTATCTCCAGAGACATGTTCTGAGAAAGATCGCCGCCTGCCACTGCACCGATCACCCTCATCACTTCGGTATTCGGCTGTACAAGATTTCCAATCAAAGAATTGATAGAATTCATACAAGTACCCCAAGAACCGGCGGAAGAAATGCCGCTAACCCTTTGTGAAATTTTACCTTCTTGTCCTACTTCATTGCTGATCCTTTCGAACTCTTTGACCATTCTATCGTTCTGGTCCATGATATCGTTCAATAAGTCGGAAATTTTCCCTGCAACCCCTACTTGGTCTAAAGGCATTCTTTTAGAGAAGTCTCCTCTCTTAAATGCAGTCAGCACTTCCAATAATTGTTTTGGGCTTAAAGAGTCTTTGTCTTGTTTTGGATCTAATGTCGGGGCATTCTTCATGGCAGGACCTAAACCTATAATAAAAGGTTAATGCACGCAAGGGAGAATGATGACGTAAAAAGCCGGGAATAACAACAAAAATTATTTCAAAAAATAGATCGTAAGGCTTACCTTAAACGAATAATCCCCTGTCACATTTCTTGTGACAGGGGATTACAAATATTACAAAAAAGAGTTATTCTCAGACTTGGAAATTTATTCCAAAAGTTTATGATCGTAGGCGTAACGAACCAACTCTTGTGTGGATTTCAAACTCATCTTTTCAAAAATCCTGGCTCTATATGTGTTTACCGTATTTACACTTAAACCCAGATCTCCCGAAATAGATCGAACGTTCTTACCTTTTACCAAAAGCATAAGGATCTGAAACTCTCTTTCGGAAAGAGTTTCATGAGGAAGTCGGTCCGTCGGTTTAGAAAGTTCTCTCACCAGCATCTCAGTCGCCTCAGGACTGATATATCTGGCTCCTTCAATGACCTTACGCACTGCTGAGATAAGTTCATCTCCCGCACTGGCTTTAGTGATATAACCGGATGCGCCCGCTTTTAAAGCCCGAACCGCAAACCTATCTTCCGGATACATGCTTAAGATCAATACCCTAGTATCAGGAGAAAGTTTATGAACATATTTTAATATATCCAGACCGCTCATCATAGGCATATTTATATCCAAGATCAACACTTGCACAGACCTGCCTGCAAGGTAATCCAAAACCTGCTGTCCATTTTCCGCCTCGTATACGATCTCTATATCTTCCTCTTCGGAAAGGATCTTTCTTAAACCTTCTCGGATCAATAAATGATCATCAGCGATCAATGTGGAAATCATCGGAACTCCTCCGTATTTCGATTTGAGATTGGAATTTTTACGATCACACTTGTGCCTTTCTCCGCTTCTCCCGAAACGGAAACTTCCCCACCTAAAACAACCGCTCTTTCTCTCATGCCGATCAATCCTAATGATTTGGACTGGTTCATCTTTTTAGGATCGATGCCGATCCCGTTATCTCGGATCTTTAGAATGAGAAAAGCGCCTTCTTCCAAGCAGGAAACTTGAATGAAACTCGCCTCGGAATGCCTGGCTGTGTTAGTCAATGCTTCCTGGAAAATACGGAATAACGCAATGGATGCTTCCTTTCCTAAGGATAGAATTCCCGCAGGGATCATAATTTCGCAGCGAATCCCCGTCCTTTTTTCAAAGTCCTTTGCATACCATTCTATCCCTTCCAATAATCCTAAATCCTCTAAAATTAAAGGTCTGAGTTCCGTGGCGATCCTTTGTACGGACTCTATACCCGAGTCCGCCACCTTGATCATGGATAGAAGTTCGGATACTAATTTGGAATCGGAACCGTTCGATTTTTGAAAATTATTTTTTAATAATGTAAGATCTATTTTAAGAACGGTCAATAATTGGCCTAACTCGTCATGTATCTCTCTTGCGACCAGGAGTCTTTCTTCTTCCCTTACTTCTTGCAGCCTAGCTGACAAAGCTCTTAATTGTTCTCCCGAGGTTTTTAGATAATTTTCCGAGTCCCTTCTCTCGAATACCCTCCCAATCTGAGAACTGATATGGGAAACAGCTTCAAAAAAAGAAGGATCGGCGGATTTATTGCCTGAATAAAATTCCAAAACTCCGACCAAGTTCTCTTTAACTAAAATAGGAATCCCGATCGCCGCTTCAATTCCCGCCCTAATTGATAGCTCTTTTAATTCTCCTTTTAGATAAGAAGGAAAATTTTCGAGCAGGATCGGTTTTCTAGATCTTCTGACTCTTTCGGAAAGAATGGATCCTTCTTTTCTGGATCTGGTCTTTATTAAATTTCTAAACTCTTTTAAGAAAGTCTCTTCTCGAGAGAAGGAGATGGAAGAATATTCCGGTCTTTCCGAATCTTCCGACGTTAAAAATACGAGACCTAATTTCCATTTTGCGATAAGGCAGATCCTGTCCACGGAAAACTGAAGTACCGATTCCACATCATTTGCTTCGTTCGCTGCAGTGGCCACTTGTTGTAAAAGATTCAGTACGGAGATCTTTTTTAAGAGTTCCTCTTTTGTATTTTGATCTTCCGAATCGGACCTATCATGAGGAGCTTCCTTGGAAAATCCTTCGGATTCGTAGGAGAGAGGTTCGGAGAAGGAGCCATAACTCGGCTCTTGGTCGATATTCGAAAAGCCTTGCACCCCGCGATTATCCGATTAAAATTTTTATCTTTCAATCCGTTTTTTCGCCTAACAACGAAGAAAAAGAAAATAGTAATGTATTAAATCGAATATTGTAACGAGATAGATAGGTATAATATTCTTATTTTTTAAAGATTAAATGGATATAAGAGGGCTTTACCTCTTGTTGAGAGAACTTCAAACCAAGATCCTCTTTTCTTTCCCTAAGTTTTTGATATAAAATTCCGCCGTTATACAACGCTTCTATTTCCAAAACAATCCCTTTATTCGGATCGGAGCCTAGTATTTCGCTCACCCGATTGACTCCTTGAATGGTCCGAATGATCCCTTGCACATCCTTATCCAAGTATTCGTCGTAGCTCAGTCCTTCTATTTTGATCCGGATCAGATTTCCAGGTTTCCATTTATTGGAGATCTGTTCCTTGATCTTAGGATAGGCTTTTTCGACTGATCTTTTGATGGATTCCTGAACACCGGTGTCCGGATTAATATGAGGAGAAACTCCGGAAGAATTATCCGCTGCTATGATCCGGGCGGTATTTACATCAAAAATTTTGAATCTAAGTACGGATTGATAAGAATGAAGCCTAGTGTCTTCTATCCTACCCAGGTCGGTGACATCGGTTTGACCCACGAGTAATATCTGAGCCTCGGACTCATTAGCTAAGGATAATATTTTTTCCTCAAAAGAATGTTCCGAAAAAGCCGCAGAGTCCATCTTCCCCTCTTTAAAAAGAACACGATAGAATTGTTTTTTATCCAAAAAGTCGAAATCCGTAAAGATCCGAATAAGCTCGTTTTCCGTGACCCCAACTTTCCCTTTTATGTTCGGTTTTCCTAATATTCTTTCTTCTATGAACACTAAAAACTTGGGTTTCCCAAGCTCTTTGTATCTTTCTTTCAAAGCGTCTTGGACCGCTTTTTGGTTCACTTTTCCTTTGGCATCGATTTCCAAAAGTCCGCTCGCCGACCTTCGAGTCGCACCTATTTTAGAATATTCTAATACAAAACCTTCCACGGAAGAATTAACGATACTTTCCTTTAATTTTCCACCGACAACTTGAGCGGATCCTTGTATTAATTCCCCGAGACCGTTTTCCAAAATTTTCCGTTTCGCGTTCAATTCCGCCTCTTCCTCATTTCGTCCTTGGACGTTCTGCACATATACGAACTCTTCTTTTGGATCTTTTACGGAGGAGAGGCAGGAAATCGAAAAAGTGCAGGATACTAGAAAGAAGAAGGAAACAGGGTTAAAGATATGGAATTTCATACGATCAAAGAGATATTTCGAAAAATTGGACCCGTTTCCAGCATCTTCGTTTCCTAAAGAATTATAGGAAGGCTTGGAAAATTAGTATTTAGCCCAGTTTGGTCTCGATCTGGATCGGATGAGTCAGCGTTTTGTGAACAGGACAAGCGTTTGCAACCTGCAAAAGCCTTTCTCTTTCCTGTTCGCTCAAATTTCCTTCCAGTTTTACGATCCTTTGGATCTCTGTATGATCTGTCCATTTTGTGAGATTCAGTTCCACAATCACTTCTTTCAGAGCCATTTTTTTTCTTTGTGCATACATTCGAATAGTAATATCAGTACAAGCTCCCAAGGAAAGAAGAAGGTATTCATGAGGAGAAGGTCCGAGATCCCCTCCACCATCTTCCTTGGATTCATCCGCGAGTACTTCGTGGTTTTTACTTCGAAGGATTGTTTTGTAATTTTCTGGGGTACTAAGAACCGTAACTTCTATATCGCTCATAAGGTAAGAAGGATAGGAGATCCGCTTTTAAAAGCAATCCGAATATAGAAGATCACCGCTAGTGGTTCTGGAATTTCTCAGAGAAGAATTCACCCTTCTTCTCTGAGAAAAATTTCACTCAGATTTCCGAAACGAGAGCCGCTTCCGGTTCGTTTTTTACAGGAGCAGATTGTTTGGATTGAACGTATTCATTCACCTTATACATGATGGCTGCAGTTACCAAAATGGCAGTAATCACTACGTAACCCAGGTTCGGATAACCTTGGATATATCCGCTCGGTGTCTGGATGACGATCAGTCCAGCCGCGTAAGAAGCAATTCCTCCGGATAATTGTTGTAAAGAAGAACTGATCGCCATATAGGCTCCCCTATCTCTCAGCTCAGGCATGGCGGAATTCAACGCATTAGCAGAAATTACCCTTCCCGTTATCACGATGAATAATGCGGAATTGATCAGTATCACAAACCAGAGAGGAGAGATCCCCATTGACGTATAATAGAATAGGATCATGCAGGTGATTAACGAAGAGTATAAAAATACAGAATACTTTCCGAATTTATCCGCCGCCCTACCGATCAAAGGTCCGGCCGCCATACTTACGATTCCCGTTACAAAATATACTAAAGGAAGATCTTCTAAAGAAATCCCTAAATTATGAACACTGAATGCGGAACCGAAAGGCATAAGCATATATCCGCCAGTTGCCAAAAGCATTATCGCCAAAAATCCCGGAAGATAATTTGGATTCCCGGCGGTTACGACCAAATGTTTGATCGCCTTATTTTCCGTTTTTTCGCTCAAATGAGAAACGATAGGTTGCAGATTAAAAATTGCCGCAATTCCTACAAGGCCGCTGATAAGTGCGATCATCCAAAAAGGAGATTGCCATCCCCAAATATTAGAGAAAAATACACCGATCGGAAGACCGAAAACTTGGCTGGCTGCAAACGCCGTCATCACAAGCCCCATCACTCTTCCTCTCACTTCCAGAGGAAATAGATCCGCAATGATCGCAAAGCTGATAGAAGCTATGACGCCGCCGAAAAGTCCCGTTACTATTCTTGCAAAAAGTAAAAATTCATAATTCGGCGCAATTCCGCAAAGAACGGTCCCTAAAACAAAACCTCCGTAAAAAAATAGAAGCATCTTCTTACGATCGAATCTGTCCGCAAAACCCGCCGCCAATATCCCGGAAATCCCCGCGCTAAATGCATAAGCGGAAACCACTAGGCCGAACTTGGACGTGGAAATTTTCAGTTGTTCCATGACCTGAACTCCTAATGGAGATAAGATCATAAAATCAAGAACTACGGTAAATTGGATAAATGCCAATAATGCGACTACGAAGATTTGGTATTTACTAAACGTAAATTTCATATTTATTCCTTAAGATCATGATCTCAGAACGGACCCGGGGAAATTCATTCTAGCTTGTTTTAAAACGTTTCCCCACCAGTACAATTCATTCAATAATTTCTCCGCCGAAGAAGCGTAACGAAATTCCTCAGTAGGTCTTCCGTTATGGAACCTGGCATGAGCCCAATGAAAACTGACGCAATCCCGAATGGTGGTCATTCTCAACTCGGCAAATACATTGCGAAGCTGCTCCACCGCTCTCAAACCGCCCGAACTTCCCCCGTAGGAAACGAATCCAAGAGGTTTTGCACTCCATTCCTCATGAAGCGAATCAATTGCCAACTTTAAATAAGCAGGATATCCGTGATTATACTCCGGTGTAATTACTACAAAAGTATCGGTTTCCGCTATTTTATCCGAAAATAAGGAAAGATCCGAATCCATATCCTTTGACATGTCCCAAGGAAGAGAAAATTCGGAAAGATCGATTAGATCCGTCTCAAATCGGTTATCTTGTCTTGCAATCTCTTCAAACCATTTTGCGACGGTCTCTCCAAATCTCCCCTTTCTAGTACTGCCTAATATAATTCCTAATCGTAAGTTCGTACCGGTATTGATCTTTTCTAATAACATTATAGGATACCCTTCTTCTTTTTGGTAATTATATTCTACAAGTTAAAGTGAACTTTAAGTAAATACCCAAGATCTGTTTTTTTCTCATTTTTTCGAAAAAAAAACTGAAAATGTTTGTGTTTAGACCTCGTTTGAATAAAATCTAATACTAAAGTTCACTTTAAGTTTAAATTAAGGAGAATGTAGTGGATAAGGACGAGTATTTAAGTATCGGACAGGTATCCAAAAGAAGCGGGGTCGCCTCCTCCGCTTTACGTTTTTACGAAGAAAGAGGACTGATCCGTTCCGTGAGAGCAGGTTCCGGTCACAGACAATATCCTAGACATGTTTTGAGAAGGATCGCATTCATCGTATTTGCCCAAAGAGTAGGACTTTCCTTAGAGGAGATCGCCGCAGAAATCGCAAAACTTCCCGAAGATCATACTCCAAACGGACAGGACTGGTCCAAACTTTCCCGAACCTGGAGTTTACGTATCGAAGAAAAGATCGCGGAATTGCATAGATTAAAGAACGGTCTTTCTGTTTGTATAGGATGCGGTTGCCTTTCCCTTTTTACTTGTAAATTAGCCAACCCACAAGACAAATTGGGACGATACGGTAGCGGCCCCTTACGCTGGATGGGAAAATCGAAAAAACAAAATTAATCTTCATGGATCCGAGGCAATACTCGGATGAAAAAACGTGATAAACCAATAGATGCCTTTCGTCACCGTAAAAAATTAGCCCTCAACTCTATCAGTTCTGGAAATGGAAGTTCTTCTGTATCCAATAATAGGAAGAAGACTTTTACTTTCCCAACCCAGTTCTTTCAAGGCCGATTTTTGTAGAAGTGCCTACAAAAAATCGGCTCCCATTTCTCTCCATCTTTCTAAGTAAATTTATTATAATTCGCTTATTTTCCCCCATTTATTCTCTTTTTCTACTTAATTTGACATTTTTCAGAGCGACCTATATATGATTTTGAGTCCTAGAATCAATTTAGTCCTTTACCAGTTCTACACTCTTCCTTTTATTGGCTTTCATGCGTAGACAAAGGTCTAAGTCCCCAAAAAAGAGCAGAGTTCGGAACCTTCTCCCCTTTCTTTCCCGATTTTGCGTAAGAATCCTTTTTTTTACCGGGACCGTTTTATTCGCCCAAGAACCTAAGAACGTAGTACCTAAAAACTCGAAAGAAGAACCTCTCGTTAAAAGGCCTATCACCTCCGAAGGAGGGATTGTCGTGCAGGGTAAGAGAGACCAAAGGGACCGGGAAATTTTCAAAACTCCCGGGAGTATCTCCAGATTCAATGATCAGGATATCCAGGACACCGGGATCTCAAGGACCAACGATATAGACAAGCAGGTACCGAATTTTGCGATCATAGATTCAGGATCCAGAAATTTCACTTATTTTAATATTAGAGGAATGAGAAGTATCGCCTTCAGCGAACCTGCCGTCGGTATGATCGTGGATGGCGTTCCGCTAGCGGATAACGTAGCTTTGAATACGGAACTTTTCGGTTTGGACAGTATAGAGGTCCACAGAGGTTCGCAAGCCACTGTCTTCGGCAAAAATTTCCAAGGCGGCGTGGTGGAAATTAAAACCAAAAAGCCCAATAATCTTCCTCAAGGCAGATTTACAGCTGATTTAGGAAATTATAATAAAAGAGAATTTTCCTTCTTTTACAATACTCCGATCGTCAAAGATAAACTTTATATAGGAGTGTCAGGTAAATCCACCGAAAGGGACGGATATCTGAATAATATTACGGGATTCAATTACCCGAATAACCTCCTCTCCGATATTCCTATAGAATTTTATGCGACACATCCGGACGGCAGGAGCGGAAAAGCGGGAAGATTCAGGATTTTCTGGACTCCGAACGAGAACTTGGAAATCGATCTGCAAGCCAGTGCGGAAAGTTTTAACGACGGTTCTTTGAACATAGTCAATTATCTGGGATCCAAATCGGAAAGATTAAAAAGTGTTTATAAAGGATGTGCCGTAAGTCCGGAAAACTGTGACGAGAATATTAGAATTTTCATAAATAGAAGCAACGGAGCCCGAAAGGTTTATTGGGACTATGAAGGAACATCCAACGTTACCGGAAATACGTACTCCAGTAATATCAGCTACAAACTACCTTCGGCAGTATTTAGGACCGTTTCCAGTTTGAGAAAAATGGCCATAGACCCTTTGACGGTCGATTCCGATTTCACTAAGAACGCACAAAGTAAGGGCGCATATGTGGAACATACGACTACTCAGACCCACGAAGCTACTATTGAATCTACGGATAAAAAGGACCCTCTTCAGTTCAAGTTAGGCACTTTCTTTTACCATAGGATCTCTGACAGTACCAATACAAGGGAATATCTGAAAAACACATATACTTATCGGACGTTCTCCGGGTTGTATGCGCCTACAAGACAAACACATCATGCCAGAATAGAAGATCAAACTATCAGTTTGTTCACTCATAATAGTTATACATTCTTGGAAAAGTTTACGATCACCTTAGGATCCAGAATAGAGACCCAAAAGATAAAATTGGATCATAGCCAGGATGCAACCGGATTTTTACCGAATAATCCGTACGGAGATATACGTATTCTTTCTCCGGAATACAGAAGGGACGATTCCTACCAATACAACGTATCAAGATTAATATTCGATTATAAACCTAACGATTCTTTTATGATCTTTATCGGATTGAGCAGGGGATATAAAAATGCAGGTTACAGTACTGTAGTAAACCAATCTTCTCAAGCGGATTTTAAACCTGAAATTAATGATACGATAGAAGCGGGAATAAAATCCGAATATTTCAAACGTACCTTAGGTTTGAATTTCACTCATTTTTATACGGAAACGCAGGATTTTCAAGTAGTAAGAGCAATTTCCATCGCACAATCCGTGAACTTAAACGCGGAAAGAGTCACCATTAGAGGTGCGGAGATAGAAGCTTATGCAAAACCCTGGAAACCCCTTCGGTTAGGATTCTCCGCAGGTTACACCGAAGGTATATTCAATAAATTTTATGATCGTATCTTGGACAAGGACTTCGACGGAAAACAAGTCCATTTCATACCCAAATACGATATCGTAAGTTACTTACAATTCCGTTCCAATTGGGGCCTATTCTTTCGTTGGGAATTCCAAGCCGTCGGAAAAATGTTCTTTGCTGCGGATAATACCATCTATAGCAGCCCTTACGCGGTTACCAATCTGAAAGCGGGTTATGAAGGAGAGACCGTCTCAGCCTATATATACTGTAATAACGTATATGATAAGTATTATTTCACTTCCTACTTAGACGGAACCTTCCAGGCAGTTCCGGGAGCGCCTAGAACCTACGGATTCATTATAAACTATAAAATATAAGGATCAAATCCAGGAGATTCAAAATGAAAAGGATAATAAAATTGGTGCTGATCGTTCTAACGATTCACACTTTAAATTTTTGTAAAGAACTTGAGGGAGAAGAAAAATTGGATACGAACGGGATCCTGCAGGTGCTCCTTTCCAAAAAAAATTCCGGAAGCGAAGGGGAAAACCTGGGGCTTACGATTGCGTATAGCCATAGGTTCACAAGACCGAACGGAGAGATATTTTTCTGTAGAGAATATTCCACCGCATATTTGGAAAAAAAAGCGGAATGGGAAGAAGGCCTGGACGATTTTATCGCGGAAATGAAAACAGGGATCGATCTGGACCTTAAGATAGACCTAATCGACGGTCCTTGTGTGGTACCGAATAAAATAAGCGCTTGTATTTATGAAGGTGTAGACGGCATCAACGACCCGATCCCTTACGCATATTCCTATATCGGAGAACGTGAATATTTAGTCCCTGCAATGCAGTATTACGGATTTACTTCCACAACGGCAAAGGGGGCCTGCCAGGAAGCCGCAACGGCATCCGGTATCGGTTCCATATATAAATGTTACGTGGAAGGTCAGTGTTGGGAATAAAGATATATAAGATTTCTTTTATTCTTTAAATTATACGCCGGGATCTCCGGCGTTTCTTGATACCAGCCCTAAATACTCGAAAAATTTTAACGAATAACCTTTTCTTTTTTCCGAGAAGATTTCATTCTTTCTTTGGAGATCAATATCCCGATCCCGGTAAGAGATAATATCCCCGGAGCCAATCCTAAGATCACCCATAGTATTTTCGTAAATAACCCTCCAAAGGTCCCAAAATGTAAGGGTCGAAAAGAATCCAAAATAGAATGTATAAAATTCTCTTTCCGAAGGTCCCAAACTTTCAATAATTCGGAAGAACGGGAATCGAAAACCAAATAAGAACCGAATCTACTCCGAAGAGGATGATCTTCGTTCTCCGTTCCGTACAATATCACCGGGTCTCCTTCTTGATGGTGAGGAAAAGAAATAAATCCAAGTTTGAATCCGGAGACCTTGGAGTCTGCTCCTTCTATCATGTAATCGATGGAAATCGAATCTTCCATAAATTTTCCCAACCCTTGGGGTGGAAATCCGTTGATCATAGTATTTACGGTCGTACTTAAACTCCACCAAGCCCCGGTAAAACCCAACATTAGATGAAAGACCAAAGTAAATACTCCCGCTAGCTTATGAAGGTCCGAAAAAAAACTGCGAACGGATTCAAAAGTCCTTAGCCTGAAAAGATTAGCCCAAATATTTCGGTATAGAATGATACCGCTGATCCCTTGGAAAAAAAAGATAAGTCCTAAAATACCGATCATCACATATCCGGTATTTCCTAAAAACAAGGTATAATGAAGATTCAACATCCAGCCGTAAAACGAATCGGAACGATCTTCCTTCAGCTTTCCTTTTACTTCTCCCCTATAAGGGTCCAATAGAATGACGGACTCATTCTTAGTTCCAGAATTCTCAAAATGGACCCAAACCTGATCCGGTTGGTCGGGATATTCCGGGACCAACCAACCGGCCAAGATATGAGAAGGGATCTGTTTTCTCAGCTCAGCCCTGAGAGAATCTATCGATCTTCTAGTTCCAAGAGATTGGATCTTGAACTCTGTAGGATCTAATAATTGATCGATTTCCCTTCCGAAAATCAAAAAGGAACCGGATAATCCTACCAGGATCAGAAATACGGAACTGAAAATACCTAAAGAAGAATGCAATTGATAGAGTCTTTTTCGGCTCATTTTAGAAGGATCCAAGTTTTCATCGATCCATCCACAATAAGATACTAAGTCTCAATATCAATTAAAATACGATGAAACGCCGAAGTAGATAAGATTAGGAGTTCCTACCTTAGTTTTTCGGAGAATGTTTAGACAACGAAGTCTAAACAATCAAACATGGAGAGAGTGCCGACCCCTAAGCCCGTTAAACTCACGGAAAAGGAATTTACTAAAATTTCCAGGGCCCTAGCTGAGCCGCGGAGATTTCAACTCTTACAGTGTATCGGAGCTAACGAAAAACCTACCGCGTGCAGTACTCTAAACAAGTCCCAAGATATAAGCGCCGCTACCCTTTCCCATCATATTAAAGAATTAGAAAATGCAGGCCTGATAGAAACCTCGAAGGATGGCAAATTCGTGAATATCGTCCTAAGAAGGGATGTATTCAAAGCATACTTGGACAAACTTTCCCAGATCTAGATCGAACCGACCGACGCTCATCCTAACTTCGTTAATTTTATAATTATCGAAATATCTAAATATTTTCAAAACAAACACTTCGATACTTGTCTAACTATAAAATTATTTGATCCGAATATTCAGGAGTGATCTTATGAGTCAGTTGAAAGGTAAAGTCGCAGTAGTAACGGGAGCTTCCAAAGGGATTGGAGCAAGTATCGCTAAAACATTGGGTTCCGCAGGCGCTTCGGTAGTGGTAAACTATTCTTCCAGTAAAGAAGGTGCGGATAA
Source organism: Leptospira sp. B5-022 (assembly GCF_000347035.1). Taxonomy (GTDB): domain Bacteria; phylum Spirochaetota; class Leptospiria; order Leptospirales; family Leptospiraceae; genus Leptospira_B; species Leptospira_B cinconiae. The sequence goes on along the minus strand of NZ_ANIJ01000006.1, from coordinate 57,287 downwards.
GGTTGTGGCGGAAATAGAAAAGAACGGTGGAAAAGCGATCGCAGTACAAGGCGATATGTCCAAGTCCGCAGACGTTAAACGTTTGTTTTCCGAAACGAAAAAAGCTTTCGGTTCAGTAAATATTTTAGTGAATAACGCAGGTGTATTCGAGTTCGCTCCTTTGGAGGCGGTAACAGAAGATGAATTCCATAGACAAATGAATACGAATGTTCTGGGTCCGATCCTCGCCACTCAAGAATCTTTAAATCACTTTGCTCCGGAAGGCGGCTCCGTGATCAATATCAGTTCCATTGTGAGCGAGATCCCTGTTCCGAATTCGGTCGTGTATGCTTCTACCAAAGGTGCGTTGGATACGGTTTCCCAAGTATTGGCTATGGAACTCAGTTCTAAAAAGATCAGAGTGAATACGATCGCACCGGGGGGTGTGGAAACGGAAGGTGCTCATAGACTCGGAATGATAGGAAGCGAGATGGAAAAACAGATCGTTTCCAAAACTCCTTTAGGAAGGCTGGGGCAACCTGAAGATATCGCGAAAGTCGCATTGTTCTTAGCTTCGGAAGATTCTTATTGGCTTACCGGAGAAAGGATCAGCGCATCCGGAGGTTATAGGTAATATCCCGAAATAGAAACGCGCCAGGGATTGAAGCGGGGGACTTGGACTTTTTATTATATATTCCTTTTTTTTGATATAGTATATTTAAAAAGTCCAAGGACCGAAGCGGAAAGCCCGGTCCCGCCAAAGGTGGGAGGCGCCAAAGCCTTCCTTTAGACGATTAGTTTGTGATTTAAACCATAAAATTCGAGTGGATCACTTATGTTGGAGTTCCTAATCATGCCTTATGAACTATTTGCGGGAACCTATCCAATTAAAAAACGGCAGAGCCGAATGTATCAAAATACAAACTAACGATCAGAATTCTTTGACAAGAGAGAATATGATAGAATTGGAAAATATCTTGGCCGAGATCGACAAGGACGATAATATCCGTGCCGTCCTTTTGAGTTCCGACAATCCTAAATTTTTTTCCAATGGAATCGATGCGGAGAATATTCTAAATACCCCCAGAGAAAAACTCACAGCAGAGATGGGCCAGATCGTGATCCTATTCGGTAAACTTTTGAGTTTCGGAAAACCGTTGATTGCAGAAGTTACCGGTTATGCGATGGGGGGCGGCGCTGTTATGACTCTTGCTTGCGATTTCAAATTTATGTTAGAAGGTAAGGCAAGGATCGCATTTACCGAGGTGCTTGTTGGACTTCCTCTTCCGATCAGTTTCGTTGATAAATTAAAGATCACCGTTAAATCGGAATATTTGAATGAAGTTTGTCTTTTAGGAACCGCTTATAAGGCGGGAGAAGCGAAGGAAATTTCTTTGATCAATGAAACTGCCGAAAATAAGGAAGATTTGCGTAAACTTGTGCTAAAAAAATTGGATGAAGTTATGGCGATCGCTCCCAGCGCTTATAGAAGGACCAAGGCCGCAATCAATAAAGAGATCAACGACAAATTCGAATCCCAATTGGAATTTACCAAAAGTAGTTTTGAAGATCCTAAAGTAGTGGCGAATTTGTTGGAAGCAATGAGCGCTTTAAAGGAAAAAAGAAGGCCGAAACTTACTTGAATATTCGATTTTCTTAAATTTGGATCCTATACGTTTCTAAACTTCCGAAGGTCCAAACCCCTAAAAATTTAGGGAATAGGTCCTTCGGAAAATTTGCATCCACCAGATTACTTCCGAATTCGCTTCCTGTGCTCCCCGAGATAATCGTATTTGCGGAACTTGTGCTTGTCGCAAGATACCCGGAACCGAAACTATGAAAAATATAAGTGCGCCCAGACAACGCAACTCCATCCGGATAGAAATATGCTCCCGCCAATAGATCTCCCAGCCCGTCTCCATTTATATCCGAGATCATTACGGCATTACCGAAAGCATGATTAGAAGATTGCCCATCAATTAGATTTACGGAACCGTTTGAAACCTGGGTCCCATCGCTTAAATTTATATAAACTCTTCCTTGCGTAGCGGAATAACTAGTGGCGCCTGTAGCAAAGTCGTCATATCCATCTCCGTTTACATCTCCCATCGCTATCGACATTCCCACAGCGCTGAAAGAGAAACCGCTGACTATAGTATTTGCACTCGTTGCCGCAGCGACAGTAATCCCACTTGTAGTTCCTGTGCTATTGAATACATAACTTCTTCCAAAAAAACCGCTGTACTGAGGAGCGCCTACAGCCAGATCCGCATATCCATCTCCGTTTACATCTCCCGTATAGATACGAATCCCAAAATTACTCGTAGTCTCTCCAACTATAACAGTATTTGCTAATGTATATGAATTTACCGTAACTCCCGCGGATCCACTACTATGGAAGATCCAAACTCCTCCGGCGGAAGCCGAGTAAGCATTTCCTCCGACGATCAGATCCGAAAAGCCGTCTCCATTAATATCTCCAAGGCCGATCCCACAGGCAAAATTACTTCCGCCTGGACCTGAAATAGTAGTCCCTGCGGTGGAGGAGATCCCTCCGGATCCGGTACTATAATAAATAAATGCGAGTCCGGAAAAACCGGAAACACGATACGCGCCATTGGCTAGATCATCGTATCCATCCCCATTCACATCCCCGAATGAGATCGCATAACCGAATTCGTTTGAACCTGTGTAAGTTAAGATCCGGTTTGCACCCGCGGCCGTATTCGCAACAATACCGGAAGTACTTCCGTGAAATATATAAGTGATCCCTTGTAATCCTGAATAATCGGAAGCTCCGATCGCCAGATCTCCGAAACCGTCTCCGTTTACATCTCCCATCGCGGAAGTGTATCCCATTCTTCCTTGTCCTGTGATAGAATGGTCCGCCGCGCTCGTGGTTGTCGCTGCAACCCCGGAAGCTCCACCGTTAAAAATATAAGCCACTCCCATTCCGGAAGCAGCTCCAGGAGCCATGACGACTACGTCGGCATAACCGTCCCCGTTAAGATCTCGATTATATCCTTTTCTAATATTCAGGCTTAAGACTGTGGAAACATTTGCACTCGAATCCACACTTCTAATATTGATCGAATGTAAAGAACCATGTCTCCAGGTGGAGGAACCGGTAGGCAACGCAAAACTCCAACTAGTCGTTCCTGTCGCGGCAGTATAAGTCCCTCCATCGATACTAATCTGCACGACGGAGACCAAGATATCATCTGAAGAAGTTCCTTTTAGAAATCCAGTTTCTACTGTCGGCCTTCCGGAACTAGGAAGATTTGTGATTGTGACGGTAGGAGCCGTTATATCGGTAGGCGGAGGAGAGATACTTGCATCTACACAGGTATCACCGGCAACTAAACAAGCGATCTGGGCTTCAAGCATTGCTTCGAAGGCAAGATTTATGGATTGAAACGAGCAGGATCCAAAAACGAAAAAGAGAAAAGCTGAAGCCCCGTAGCGAATTTTTTTTTGCAAAAATAAAACAGGCGAGTTAAGATTTTCCGTAAGTCTTTTATAAAAAAGAAAATTACCGGTAGTTAGTTTCAGAAATATTCGCACCAAAAAATATTTACATTTAATCGTAGGATGTATTACAACTCATTTCTAATATTTTAAAAATCAAATTGAAATTTTTGAAAAACTCTTCTCCCTCATTCGAGGGATCTTCGAAAATTATCCGGTTTTCCTTTTCGACTTGGGACACCTTTATTCCTTAATTTCCTAAGATCGTAAACATTAGATATTTATTATATTTCACCAAGATAAAAAATTTCAAACGGGGAAAATCAAATTACAACAAATGTTCTTTCCTTCAAACAAAATCCGAAGTAAACTTACGAGTCGAATGGTTGAAAACCGCTTGGGCAGAAACTGAATTTTTTTTCTCAAATTCTTACTTTTTTCATACTTAGGTATTTACCTAAGTTTATTTCTATGCTATAGTTAGGCAAGTGCCTAAGTATAGTAACAGTCTGGATCATATGTTTCACGCTCTGGGGGACCCTACAAGAAGGTCCATTTTAGAACGTTTGAGCATGGGGCCTGCGACAGTCGGAGAATTGGCGGAACCCTTCAAAATGGCTCTTCCTTCTTTGATGCAACATTTGGGTGTGTTGGAAGATTGTTCTCTTGTTCGTTCCGAAAAAGTGGGTCGTGTAAGAACTTATAAACTTACTCAAGAAACCATGAAAGCGGGAGAAGAATGGTTCGTTAGACAACGCACTCTCTGGGACAGAAGGCTAAACCAACTGGACAGTTACTTACTTGAAATGAAGGAGAAAAAAAATGGCAAAGACTAATTATTACCAACCGGACCCAAAAACAGATCTAGTTCTGGAGAGGATCGTAGACGTTCCAAGAGAACTGGTTTGGAAAGCATGGACCACTCCGGAACATATCCTGAAATGGTTTACCCCTGCCCCATGGAAAACGATCGATTGTGAGATCGATCTTAGACCGGGCGGGATCTTCCGCACTACTATGTTGTCTCCGGAAGGACAAGAATTCCCGAATAACGGTTGTTTTTTGGATATAGTTGAAAACGAAAAGCTTGTATTCACGGATATTTTCGAACCGGGTTTTAAACCTACAGCCAGCGGCGGATTTTTTACCGCGATCCTTACATTAGAAAAACATGGTAATGGAACCAAGTATCATGTTCTTGCCCGTCATAAAGACGAAGAAACTAGAAAAAAACACGAAGAAATGGGCTTCCACGAGGGATGGAACGCGGCTCTTGACCAATTAGTAGAACTCATGAAAGCGGTTCACTAAGATTATAAATTGCGGAAGATCAACTAAGATCGAGAACATTCTTTCGGTTTTAGTTGATCTTTATATTAATCTAAAGCGCTATTTTATACGTTGCATGACATCGGACACAATTTTGGGTGAGTTTATCCAATTCTTTCAGGATCATTTTAGGTTCTTTCTTTTGTCTTAGATCTTCTGCGATCTTATCGAATTGATCATGAGTTCCGAATCCTAATTGTTTGAATTCGATCGGTAATTTCAGAAGGATCGTTTTTTCCTCGTCTTCCAGTTTTTTTACCATTTCCATTCCACTGGCAGAAGCAGCCAATTCCGCCCTTTTATAATCATCTTCAGCCAACGCGGAAACGATCCCATTCACGGAAGCAAGTAATCCTCTCATCTCTGTTAGGACTAAATTTCTCTCTTGCGGATTCAGGTGGATCGCAACCCTTCCGTCTATGGATTCGGACACATTTCCTGAAAAGAAAAAATACAAAAAGATAGAAGCGGAGATCCCCCATAATACTAAAGAGATCAACCCTAAGGGAATTTTTTTCACAATTTACTCCATTCCATAAATATTAATTATTACTAATACACTTTACGAGATTCAGGTTCAGCGGACCAGTTTTATAAAAAAATCGGTTAGAGCTTCCGGCAATTCTTTCGGGTTCGGCAAGATCCTATAGGATTCTTTTCCGAGCATTGCAGGAAGGTATTGTTTCGCACTTTTATCAATAGCAAGTGCAAAAACTCCCACATTCGATCTTTCACATTCTTGGATCGCTTTTTTTACGTCTTCTATTCCGTATTTTCCTTCGTAACGATCGTAATCATTCGGCTTACCGTCCGTCAAAAGAAGGATCCAACGTTTTTGGGTTTTTTCCGTTTGGATCAATGAGAGTGAATGTCGTATTGCAGGTCCAATCCTGGTATAACCTTTGGCTTCCATAAGCCCGATCCTTTCTCTGGATCTCTCCCAAGGTTCATCGAAACTTTTTATATTAGAATAATCGCAATGATTTCTGGTATTGGAATAAAACGAATCTATTCTAAAACGGTCCCCGAATTCGGAACAGATCTGTCCGAATAATACCAAAGAAGTCTTTTCCACATCCAAGATCCTTTGGTTAGCCACATAAGAATCCGTGGATAAACTCATATCCGCAAGTAGAAGGATAGAAACTTCTCTCAATTTTTTTCGATCCGATAAATATACATTTTCGCTAGGAGTCTGTCCACAAGACAGATCCGAAAAATATTGGAGAGCGGCATCCAGATCCAAATCCTCTCCGTAAGGTTGTCTTTTTAGAGAAGTTTTGAGATTATAGAATCGATTCATTCTGGAACGAAGCGAATTTAATGTGCTGTGATTCTCTTGGAAAATTTTTTGTGCAAAGCCGCGGTTCCCATCCGGGAATTTTTTAGGAAATACCTTACAATGATCTTTTCTATATTTCCTTTTTTTAAAGTCCCATTCATCGTAAGAGATCGGATTTTCTTCAGAGCGATCATTCTCCACTTCTCCTGCAAATAGTCCCGAGAAAAGATCAGTCCTAAAAACGGAATGTGTGGGTTCGTTAGAACGGACCGTATGCCTAAGATCCAGTTCTCGGATGGCTTCTTCTTGTTCCGATAAAGTATCAGATCCGTCAAAGTCCCGCCAATTTCCTTGGAACTCCTCTGCGGTCTCCACCTTTTCGAATTGGTGCATTAAAGTATAATCTTCTTGGGATCTCAGATCCGCCTGGATGGTCTCTATTCTTTCTCTCGCTACACCTTCTATTTCCGTTTCGATCTTATCGTTTTCTGCTTTCTGAGCGAGTAATTCTTGAGAAGAGATCCGATTTTCTAATTTAGAGATAGAAGAAGACATCCAAATCCCATGCAGTAAGGAAAGATCTTCTGCCAAATCCTTATTTTTTATTACGGATCTCTGGAATTCTTTCTCTGTGTTTTCTACGGACTCAATCAGTGATTTTGCTTCCGGATAATTTTTTTCTAAACTTGCAAGTACCTGCGGGTATGTTCGGGAAGCCGCTTTTAAGGATTCTTCTCTATTCTTATTTTCTCCCTTCTTCCAATAAAATCCTAATTTTCTTTGTTCCGAAATATAAAGTATTCTGAATATATAAAATTGAAGATTGGAAGATATATCCGGTCCATGAGAATAGGACCCAGGCAAAAAGAAGACCTGATCCTGGAACCCACCTTCTTTTTCTGCGGGAGATATTTCTATATTTTCCCCAGTCAAAGACTTAGCCAAAACAGAAAGTCTGGGCTTAAATTCGGAGAGTTTTACAATTTTATGATTTAAGGATGGATCTTTTTCGGAAGAGAAAATTTCTCGGACCGTATTATAGGTTTTTTTGAATATGAATTCTTCCCAACCCATATCAGATCATCAAAGAGACCAGATCTTTTAAGGAACGTATCGTATCCGGATCGTCGCTTAATGGTTGCACTATCGCAACTTCGCAGGACAAACGAGAAGGTAAACCGGTCGAGATCAATTTTGCGGCGTCCACAAGTAGTCTTGTAGAACAAGATTCCAATAATCCTAACTCAGTCAGATTTCGGATCTTCTCCGCTAACTTTACAAGTTTAGAAGAGATAGAAGAGGAAATTCCAGTTTCCCGACACAAGATCTCGCTTTCAGTTTCCGGATCCGGATAATCGAATTGGATGGAGATAAATCTTTGTCTTGTGGAAGGTTTTAATTCCTTCCAACCTCTTTGGTAACCCGGGTTATAAGAAGCGACCAGAACGAAAGAATCCGGAGCTTTCAGATTTTCATTCTTTCTATCTATAAAAATTTCCCGTCTATGATCCGTCAAAGGATGGATGGAAACGATCGTATCCGGTCTTGCCTCGGCTATTTCATCTATATATAATATTCCTCCGGACCGAACGCTCCTTGTCAAGGGCCCGTCCTGCCAAACAGTTTCCGAACCTTGGATCAAAAACCTTCCGAGTAGATCCACTGCGGAGGTTTCCTCATGACAAGAAACACTCGTCATAGGAAGTCCCAATTTAGAAGCCATATATTCCACAAAACGGGTCTTACCGCAACCTGTAGGACCCTTTAGCAGAATCGGAAGTTTATTCTTATAAGCGTGCTCGAATATTTCTATTTCCCGACCGATCGGCCTATAATAAGGAAGTTCGCCTTCTTTCGGATACATTCCATTTTTATGATCTGTTTTAGGATCTACGAGCAAGAGAAATCTCTCCGGAAGCCTGCTCCGCACCCAAGGCCTCGTCTGTAGGAGTTCCAAAACGTACGAAGTTTATGATAAAAGCAATAATTCCCGAGGTAAATACGAGCGCTGCAAGTACCAAACCTAAGAAGTGGACTTGGATCTCTTTTTGTACGGTCAAAAAGTCTAGCCCTAGTTTTCTTTCCAAATAAACCTGCGCGATACCCGCAACCGCAAATGCCCCGGTCATTCCAAGCATTCCTATATTAGAAGCCCAGAACGCGAAAAGCCCTGTAGGATTATTCCAAAGTTTTCTGCCCGTAAGTAAAGGCATTGCATATGTTAAGATCGCAAACACGATCATCGCATAAGCCCCCCAGAATGCGAGGTGGCCGTGCATAGCGGTGATCAACGTTCCATGAGTGTATAAGTTTACCTGAGGAAGAGTATGAGCAAATCCTAAAAAGCCCGCTCCCACGAAAGACATGACTGCACTTCCGATGGTCCAGAAAAGAGCGATCGTATTCGGATGGTTCCTTCCGCTTTTTCTATACATGGAGATTGCAAACATTGCCATAGCAAGAAATGCAAGAGGCTCCAACATAGAGAAAAATCCGCCTACCCATTTCCAATATTCAGGAACTCCAATATAATAATAATGGTGTCCTGTTCCCAAGATCCCTGAAAGGAAAGTCAAACCCACAATCACATACAACCATTTTTCTATAACTTCCCTGTCCACTCCCGTAAGTTTGATCAGAAGGAAAGAAAGAATACCTCCCATGATCAATTCCCAAACCCCTTCTACCCAAAGATGGACTACCCACCAACGGAAATAGGAGTCTAGAGTTTGGCTATTGAATTGGATCATTCCGGGAAGATACAAAAGCGCCGCGGAAAAAAGACCAAAATACAATACGAGAGAAGTTGTAGTATATCTTTTCCCTTTCCAAACAGTCATTCCTATATTAAAAAGGAATAATAGAACGTTAACTACCACCAGATAATCCAAAGGACGAGGGATCTCTAAAAACTTTCTTCCTTCCCAGAAATTCAAATGGAATCCGATGATAGACACTACTCCCACGATGATGAGTGAGATGAGCTGGATATAAGCAAGTTTTACGGAATAGATCTCTCTGTCGGATTCGTCAGGAATAATATAATGGGCTGCACCCATAAAACCTGTCAGTAACCAAACTACCAATAGATTCGTATGTGTAGCCCTGGCGGCATTGAACGGTATCCAATCATGCAGAACATCGAAGCCCATTCTCGCGAATCCCATCACGAATCCATAAACTATTTGCAAGGACAATAAGAGCATACAGGTAGCAAAGAACCAATACGCAATTTTTTGAGACTTATACTTCATAATGAAACCGTTATATTCTAATCCTATTTGTTTATTTCAACTGGGAGAGATATGAGGACAGATCCTTGATCTCGCTATCGCTTAGCGGAAGTTTAGGCATTGCGGTTCCCGGTTTGATCTTTTGCGGGTCTTTTAGCCAATTTTGAAGATAAGCGATATCGTATTTTTTTCCGACAGAGTCCAAAGCAGGCCCCACATTCCCTCCTGAACCTGCAACGGAATGGCATGCAGTGCAGATCTGTTTGAACTTTTCCGGTTGGGCGACTGTGGCGGAATCGGCGTTTACGATCTGGGTAGAAGATCTATATTCCGGTTTAGGAGGAAAACCTTTTAGATCCAACTCACCGTTCCATTTCAAAAACGCGATAATATCCGAGATCTGAGAGTCCGAAAAATCGTACTTCACCATTTTTCTTTCTCCAGGATACATCGCCTGAGGATCTTTCAGGAAAACGCGGATCCATTCTGGCCCTCTTCTCTCATACACCTTTGTCAATTCAGGCGCGTAATACGCTCCTTCTCCCAAGATCGTATGACATCCCATACAATTATTCTTTTCCCAAAGCTCTTTGCCTCGGATCACTTCTTCGCTTAAAGTTTTAGAAGAAGGAGCAGAATAAACGTACTTTAAGGAATCGTAAGTTAGTAACAGAAAAACCGCGGAGAATAAAAAAGTCCCGACCAGGAAAAATAATTTCGCCTGAAATTTTGTAAGCATGCCTTAATCCTTATCTCAAAAAAACCGCGAGCTCGCGGGAAACAGTGATTTAGAAATCGGGAGTATTCTGGTTGATGGTTCAAAAAATTTCCTTGATATAGATCAAGCGAGTTTAGAAAAATTTTTAGATCTTTTGGCTTGAATTATTTACGAAAACTTACATAAAACAATCGTTATGGCTAAAATGTTAAGCGTTCAAACAGGTGATTATTGGGCCGAAATTCAAAGAGAATTCACATATGAACTTTCATCTATCGGCATCAGAAAAAAGATCCTAAAAGGCGAAGTGGTTTTCGGAGAAAGAGATCCTTACGACGGATTTTTTGAGATCGTATCAGGTATCTTTAAAGTGTATTCCTTGTCCCAGGACGGAAAAGAAGCCATCTTAAAAGTATTTTATCCGGGAGAATTGATCGCTTCTCATCCGATCTTTCAACCGCAAGAGCCATGTTTTTATCCCGCATTCTGCGAGGCCTTAAAGGATGGAGAATTGATCTATTATCCTAAAAGAGAATTCACCTCCTTCTTATTCGAAAATAATAAAGCGCTTTATTTATTTTCAGCGGTTACCATCCAGCATCTGAATTATTTCAGAAAAAAATTGGTAGAGAATCTTCACCTCTCCGTAAAAGACAGGATCTTAAATTTTTTAAAAGAATGCGGGGCCTCTCAGAAATTTATCACACTTCCCATCACTAAAAATCAATTGGCCTCGTTGATCGGCACCACCCCCGAATCGGTAAGCAGGGCGTTTAGATCCCTTTTGGACGAGTGTATTCTGGAGGAAAAAGATTCTTCTTATCGGATACTAAAAGAGAATCGATCCAAACTACCCCATGAATTCCCGGCTTTGAGGCAATAACCTCTCGGCTTAGGGTCATTTTTCGGCTTGACCCGACAATAGTGCATACACACCATTTGGACAGAAGACATGAAAAACAGACCTTCCACTTCCGAACTCAAAAAAATAGGACTATCCTGCTTGAACGTAAGTTTAAGAAGGACTGCAAGATTAATTACTTCCTATTATGATTCCATACTCAAACCTTCCGGGCTAAGGATCACACAATTCAGCATATTAGTAGGAATAGGACACGAAGAAGAATGTAGTATCACGGATCTTTCCAGGCTCACCGACATAGACAGGACCACCCTGCAAAGAAGTTTAGAGATCTTAAAACGGGATGGTCTGATCAAGATCGAAAAAAAAGAGGCCGGGAATATCCGAAATCTTTCCCTCACTAAAAAGGGAGAATCCAAATTATCGGAAGCAATTCTACTTTGGCAGGAAGCGCAAACAGAGATAACTAAATCATTAGGAAAACCTAAATTCCAAGAAACCTTAAGGATACTCTCTGAAGTCAGAAAAATCCCGGTATTGGAAACCTATAACCAAGTCTAAGAATGTAGAACGAATTTGAATATTTTATCGGCATAATAGTGTATATACAATATATAAGGAGACAAAATGGTAGTCATAGTAGACGGGGCAAGGACCCCTTTTGGAAAGTTCGGCGGAGGATTAAAAGAATATAGTTCCTCCGACTTGGCGGTGATCACAGCCAAAGAGACCGTACGTAAAACAGGAGTGGACCCTACTAAAATAGAGGAATCTATTTATGGAAATGTAATACAGGATAATAAGGACTCCGCATATCTTTCCAGACATATCTCTCTCAGATCGGGACTTTCAGAACAATCCAGCGCACTCACCGTAAATCGACTTTGCGGTTCCGGATTAGAAAGTATCCTGATAGGCGCGCGTAAAATTCTCTCCAAAGAAAACAGCCTTATCCTCGCCGGAGGGACAGAGTCCATGAGCAACGCTCCATTCGTATTAAAAGGAGCCAGATGGGGAAACAAGTATGGGGATGCCATCGCAGAAGATAGATTAGCCCAAAGTCTCACGGATTGTTTTGTGGACCTGACCATGGGAATGACTGCCGAGAATATTTCCCAACATTTTAAAATTTCCAGAGCGGAACAAGACGAATGGGCTGGAATTTCTCAAGTGCGAGCGGAGAAGGCCACAAAGAGCGGAACCTTCTCCTCCGAAATGATATCCGTCCAAACCGGAGGCAAAAAATCCGTATTACTCGAAAAAGACGAACAGATCCGAGGAGAAGAATGTGTGGTCCAATTGAAAAATCTACCCACAGCATTTTTGAAAGATGGAACTGTCACTGCGGGAAATGCTTCCGGGATCAACGATGGAGCCGCCTCGATTCTACTTGCCTCGGAAGATTGGGCAAAAACGAATGGGACCAAACCTTTAGCGTCTATATTAGGTTATTCGAATGTCGGTTGCGATCCTAAAATGATGGGCCTTGGTCCTGTGTTTGCCATCCCGAAGGCTCTCCAAAATGCGGGACTGAATTTGAAAGATATAGATCTATTCGAGATCAACGAGGCATATGCTTCCCAAACCTTGGCAGTGATCGGAGAATTGGGATTAGATCCGGAAAGAACAAACGTAAACGGAGGAGCAATCGCGATCGGCCATCCACTCGGAGCAAGCGGGACCAGAGTGACATTGGCGCTTGCTTATGAACTCAAACGTAGAAATCTAAGATACGGAGTGGCCTCTCTTTGTATAGGAGGAGGACAAGGTATCGCAATCGTATTAGAAAATTACGAATCTAGAAAATAGCCCGCTTAGATCGGAGGAGATCCGAGCTTAAAATGAAACAGGGACTTTCAGTCTTCTTTTTAGTTTTTGGATCTCTTCCGATTTTTTTTCATTAGTCCATCTCCACTCTTTACCTGCGATCTCTACTACTTTAGAAATCACCTCGTCGGTTGGAAGTCCAACAGTACCAAGTCCGGTCCTTCTCAAAAAAATATCCTGCAAGTTCATCGCCATTTCGAAACGGATCGCATACAGAACCTGGGCTGCCAATTCTCCGTCTTCGTCCAATACTTCCGATAATTGTCCGGAAGAATCCGCTAACTCCAGAATGGACTCGTATTCCGTTCCATAATGACGGACCAGATACTCTATTGTATTTTTAGGAAAATCAGGATGAGAAGTTTTAGCTTTTTCTAAATAAGATTGTATATCAGGAATCTCGCAACCTTTTAGGAATTTCTTCTTAGAAACGTTCGGCCCTACTTTTTTAGAGGATTTCTTTCGGATGAGTTTGAATATTTTCTCCGCAAAATGTCTGCTGGTAGTATATTTTCCACCGCCTGCACTGATCAGTCCCTCTATCCTGTCCTTAGAATGATCTTGTAATTCGGATTTTCTGGAAGCAGAATACGTTTCCTTATCTTCTCCTCCAGTTTCCGCAAGCGGCCTAAGCCCGCCGTAAGCAAACTCAACGTCCTTTAATTCCAGCTTTTCGGAAAGTAAACCGGAAGAATTGATATATTCCAAAAATTCTAAAATACTTTCAGAAGAAAGTTTCCAATCTTCCACAGGACCATAATAGGCTTTTTCCGTGGGGCCAATCATATTCTTTCCTCTCCAAGGAGCGAAACTGAAATGGCCTTTTTTCCCCACATGGAGCACCATTGTATCAAAGTATTTTTTAGTGATGAGATAAATCCCTTCAGATCTTGTTTTAGGGACAGGGACTTTTATCTTTTTAGTCCCATTCAAAAAATCCTGGCTCCAAGGCCCGGATGCGTTCACAATTACGGAAGCTTTTAATTTTACATTTTTATTATGAATGACGTCCTGAACAACAGCGCCTATAACCCGGTTCCCTTCGAAGATCAATTCTTCCGCTTTTGTATAATTGGAAACGGATGCGCCTTCTTGTACTGCCGATTTCAGAAATGCAAGAGTCAATCTTTCGGGATTCGGCATGATACAATCGTAAAAATAGATCGCGGAGTCCATAGCCAAACCGCGATTTTTGATCTCTTTTTTAGAAAGGATTTTATGCGCAGGGATCTTTTTGGATCTGTCCCAGGTCCAATTTCGATCAAAAGAAAGTAGATCGTATACGAATAGACCGACTCTTTCCAAAAGACCTGGATCCGGAAGGATCATCGGATAAGGATATACCAAGTTCGGAGCGATATTAGACAAGATCCTTCTTTCCTTAAGCGCCTCTCTGACTAAGGACAGATCGAAACGTTTTAAATATCTTAAACCACCGTGGATCAGCTTCCCTGTGGCAGATGATGTTGCTCCGCCGAAATCTTCCTTTTCTACCAAAGCAACGGAAAGTCCTCTGCTGGCCGCTTCATAAGCCAAGGCAGAACCGGTGATCCCACCACCTATGATCAATAGGTCAAAAAGAGCTTCCTCGCCTAGTTTTTCGATAAATCGTTCCAATTTTTGAGGACTCATTTACCTGCCTTAGAAGAGGTAATAATCTCTCTGATCTCTTTCTGAAGAGCAGGTCTTTCACTTTCTATATTCCAAAGTCCTAAACGAAAAATTAATATAGGAAGTCTCCATCTTTCCACTTCCTTCCAATCCATTCCGGAAACGGAAAGATACCGTTTTAAATAACCTTTTAAGATGAACTTTCGTACCACCGTATAGAATAGGATCTTTAAGAAAGGAGTCCCAGGCCAAAGTTCCGCGTCTTGGAATAGAAAAACGGTAGAGGCTACATCCGCCGCAGGATCTCCTTTTAAAGCGGTCATCCAATCTATGATCACGTAGGATTCCTTTGTTACGACCACGTCTTCCGGATGAAAATCCAGATGTAATACGGAAGAGCCGTCGGGCAAAGACTCCAATAATTGTTTTGCAGTCTTCTTCTCTTCTTTACTTAAGAAAGAAAGCGGCTCTCTAGAGAGAGTTTTAACCGCTTCCGATCTTACATCCTTCATTTTTTTGGTTTTTTTATTATGCAAATCCAGATGAAGGTCAGCGAGTATTGTAGAAAGACTAAAAAAAGTCAGAGGTTTTTTGTCCGGAAGTTTAGTGAGAGAAATCCCATCCAATCTATCAAAGACCAATCCTTGCCTATCTCCGATCTTGACCTTCTCATGACATTTCATAGAAGTAGTGCCTGCAGAAAAGGCGATTTTGGAATTAGAATATTCCGTGTCTACTTCGGAGGAAGGGGTATCCTTAAAAAATAATTTCAGGATCTTGCTTGGTCCATATTCCAAAATTTCCGCGGACCTACCGATTGCTAATGAATTTCCAGGACTGGGTCTGTTTGTTTTTTTAGCGGGCATGATTCTCTTCTCTAAATAAGTTTGATACCGAATTTTTCAAGAACGTAATTAAAAGAAATAAAAAGTAAAACGGTTAAGACTAAAGAAGAACCAAGCGCAGACCAAAAACCGAATGTAGAATGCAGTTTAGGAAATACCAAGAACATAGGTAAAGTAGGGATCACAAACCAAAAAGTGTAATATGCATGATTGGAGATCTTCTCCGGTTCCGTTTTTTCGAATTGTAGCCAAAGCAAGGTCAATATGGTTACCAAAGGAAGAGAAGCGATCAAAGCACCTAAACGATCGTTCCTTCGAGCGATTTCCGAAATTAATACCACCAATGCGGAAGTCACAGCATATTTAAAGATAAGATATAACATAGGATCTTGAGAAGTATCAAAGTAACAACTTACGGATTTTTCACAAGTTTATAAATGAAAAGTGAAATTCTATTTTTTGGATTTTCTACTAATTCCTAGAACGGAAATATCATCTTGTTTAGGAGATCCAGACAAGAATTCATCCAACTTATTTAATATTTGATCGATCCCTTGTCCCATAGGAATTCCTTTCAAATTCCCCACGATCTCCTCCACCCTACCTTCTCCGAATTCCTCTTTATTAGAATTCCATTGTTCGAAAAGACCATCCGTAAAAAGTATTAGTTTAGAATCTTGGGTAAACTTCATCTCGTTAGAAGTGTATTTAGTATTCGGGATCACGCCCATGATCCTTCCTGTTTTTTCCAAAGAGTGTATTTCTTGTCCTTGGATCAGATATTGAGGCACATGTCCTGCGGAAGAATACCGGATCAAATTTAGATTCGTATCAATATCGACCACGATACATGTAAAGAATTGATTCAAATTTTTGAATGTATGCAAGAACTCATTGTTCAAATGATATAAAATTTCGGTCACACTATAGATCCCACGCTTTAAGGATTCATAAATCGCTTTGATCGCCATTGTCAATAGTGCCGCTTGCACACCATGTCCCGTAGCGTCCGCAAGAAACACCCGAGTGAGCCCGGGACGAAGCTCCATAATATCGAAAAAATCCCCTCCCACTTCCGTCAGAGGAAGGTATCTAACAGTAATCTCTAATTCTCCTGTGAGTTTATCTTCTTGAGAAATGATGCCTGATTGGATCTTTCGGGCGGTGGATAGATCGCTTTGGAGTAAACTGAGATTATGCTCCAGTTCTATAGCTAAAGTTTCCTTTTCTTTAATATTGGTTCGGATCTTATCCAGAACCAAATTATACCTTTCTGCGATCTGTCCCACTTCCGTAAACGGTTCTATAGAAAGATCCTGGCTTAGATCCCCTGTCTGCTTTTGGTATTCCATTTCCATAAACAGATCAATCAACTCCGTGGTGGCCCTATGCTCCGTATAATTCAAACCTTGGTATTCATTTTGGGGAGAAACTCTCAGGCTATAAAAACGATGAATTACAGAAAGAAGCGGATAACTAACTCCAAAAGAAAGGATCGCACAAGAAATCACTCCAAGCAACTGCACAAGGATCTGAGTAGTTCTATCCAACCCCGTTCCTAAAATAGAAAGATCCCCGAAAAATCCAACGGCCAAAGTGCCCCAGATCCCGGAAACAAGATGGACAGGAATGGCCCCTACCGCATCGTCTAATTTAAGCTTATCTAATACGACTCCCGCTTCGAACATTAAAATTCCTGCAATTAGTCCGATCAGAAGCGATTCTACGGAATTGACAACGTTACAAGGAGCGGTGATTGCCACAAGCCCCGCCAAGGTGCCGTTTAAAGGAAGTGTGGCTTCTGCATATTTTAAACGGATCCAGCCATAGATCAAACTGGAAGCCATTCCTCCGGAAGCGGCAAACATAGTATTTGCGATGATCTTTGGCACTTCCGAGTTGAATGCAAGAGTGCTTCCCCCATTAAAACCGATCCAACCGAACCAAAGGATCAATGTACCAAGCATCGCGAGAGGCAGATTATGCCCCGTGATCTTTCGGACGGATCCATCCTTACCGTATTTACCCGTTCGATTCCCGATGAGAATCATCGCGGAAAGTCCGACCCATCCGCCTACACTGTGTACCGCAGTGGAACCTGCGAAGTCCATAAACCCAAGATGAGAAAGCCAACCAGTAAATCGGTTCCAGTCTTGTAGGTCTCTTCCCCAAACCCAATGACCAAAAATCGGATAGATCAAGGAAGAGATGATGGTGGTCACGATGATATAAGCGCCGAACTTCATTCTTTCCGCGACGGCTCCGGAAACAATTGTGGCAGCAGTTCCGCAGAACATGAGTTGGAATAAAAAGAAAACGGAAGTTTCCGGACTTGTTCTTGAAAAATCAGGAAAGAACATATCCTTTCCGATCCAACCGTAAAAGGTCGTTCCGAACATAAGCCCGAATCCTATCGAGTAGAAAACCAGAGTAGCAATTCCGAAATCCGTAATATTCTTAATTGCTACATTGATCGAGTTCTTGGTTCGAGTCAGGCCGGATTCTAAACATAAAAATCCGGCCTGCATGAAAAACACCAATCCGGAAGAAAGAATGATCCAAAGAATATCGAAACTCGTTTTAGGCATCGAATTTCTTATTTCAGGATATGATAAGCGAATTGGCAAGAATAGTTTATATTCTTAGGATGTTTGCTCGAACAATAACTCCTTAAGGGATGTCTATTTTCGGATTTAAGATCTAACTAAAAGTTTACTTACTAGATTGGATAATTCGAATCAAATCCGATTCGACCTCTCTTGCCTCTTGTGCCAAAACTTTCGAGTCGGACAAAGTCCGCAAAAGGGGTTCGGGTCTGATCATTCCAATCTTAGTTTTCCCATGATCAGTGTAAACGGAGATCCGGCAAGGTAGCGCGAAATTCATCTCCATATCCTCGCTTAGCACTTTACTCGCACGGAGCGGGTTGCAAACTTCGAAAATTCGGCATTCTTCCGGAAATTCGACCCCTTTCTTTTTCATAGTTTCCTTGAGGTCGTGAACATGTAACACTCCATATTTCGCCTCGGCTACGTTCTTCTGCAAATCCAAAGAAGCTTGCTCCACACTCTTGGCCGACTCAACGATATATTTCATAAATCTGTCTCCATTTATCCCCGGTTCCAGGGCCTTACTGATTAGACTATTCAAAAGTAATAATACCCTATGGGGTATATAGAATTTATTCTTTTTATCCTCAAAAATTCCTCAGTCGGAAGGAATATACTTTTTCAACTTCCAGATCTTTTGAACATATTCCAAGACCGTTCTGTCGGAGGAAAAATTTCCGGCCCTTGCCGCATTTATGATCGTTCGTCTTGTCCAATCTTCGGAATGTAAATAATCCTTTGAAATTCTATCTTGGACGTTTATGTAAGAGTGGAAATCCGCGAGCAAATAATACGCATCTCCTCGTAACAGAAGTTCGTCCACCAAATCCTTAAAAAGGTCTTTAGCTTCCTTCAGAAAGAAACCTTTTCGAACTGCGTTCAAAACGTTCATGATCGCAGGATCAGTATTATAGATCATGAGTGGATCGTAGCCGGAATTCTTGAGTTCTTTCAGCTCATCTACAGTATGTCCGAATACATAGATATTTTCATCCTTCACAGTTTCCAAAATTTCCAAATTAGCTCCATCTAATGTACACACGGTAAGCGCTCCGTTTAACATGAACTTCATGTTTCCGGTTCCGGAAGCTTCGGTTCCCGGACAAGAGATCTGTTCGGACAAATCTGCGGCTGGAATAATTTTCTCAGCCAGACCCACATTAAAATTTGGAAGAAATACGACTTTAAGAAGCCGATTCACTTGCGGATCCGAATTCACGACATTTCCGACAGAATGGATCAATTTGACGATCAACTTTGCTTTACGATATCCCGGGGCGGCTTTTCCCGAAAAGAAGACCGTTCTAGGAGCGTAAAGGCCGGAAGGATTTTCCTTGATCCTTTGATAGTCGTACACGATACGCAAAACATTCAAAAGTTGCCGTTTATATTCATGTATTCTTTTTATCTGGACATCGAATATGGAATTCGGATCGATCCTTAATCCTAAAGTGTTCAGAGTAAAATTAGATAGAAATTCCTTATTTTCCTTTTTGATCTTAGCCCATTCCTGTCTAAATTCCTTATCTCCCGAATACTTTTCCAATTCCGATATATTAGAAAGATCCTTTTGCCAACCATCTCCGATATTATCCGTTATTAGATCCGAAAGTTTAGGATTTGCAGTAAGGAGCCAACGTCTATGTGCGACTCCGTTAGTTATATTATGAAATTTTTCCGGAAACAACGAATAGAATTCTGGAAATATATTGGTCTTCAGGATTTCGGTGTGCAATTTTGCTACCCCGTTAACACTTTTAGAAGCTACCACCGCTAAATGGGACATTCGGATCCTTTTCGGGTTTCCTTCCTCTATAATGGAAACCTTACGTACAATATCTTCGGAAACGTTCTTCCTTCTAAGTTCTTGCAGAAAATTGAAATTGATCTCGTATATAAGCTGAAGATGTCTAGGTAACACATTTTCCATCAAATCCACCGTCCAACTTTCCAATGCTTCCGGCATGATGGTATGATTCGTATATGCAAAACATTGAGTCGTATAATCCCATGCTTGGTCCCAAGCCATGGAATACCCGTCGATTAACAAACGCATAAATTCAGGGATCGCTAAGGTAGGATGAGTATCATTCAGATGAAAGATGAGCCTACGAGGAAGATTCTCCCATTTGATCCCCTCTTCCGAAATAAATTGTGCTAAGGCGTCCTGTAGAGTCGCGCTTACCAAAAAATATTCCTGCTTTAATCTCAATTCTCTCCCTTGTTCTATGCTATCGTTGGGATAAAGGACCTTAGAGATATTCTCAGACTTTTGTTTGTCTTCGATGGCTCTCAAATAATCCCCGTGATTAAAATAGTCTAGGTTAAATTCCCTACTAGACTTTGCCTTCCAAAGCCTAAGATTGATGACTGAATTCGTCTTAAATCCCGGAATGAAAACATCATACGCTTCAGCAAGTACGACTTCCTTAGGATCCCAAATACAAAACGAACAACCTTTATGATCGATATCCGTCTTGATCTGCCCGTAAAACTGAACGGGATATACAAGATCCATTCTTGCAATCTCCCAAGGATTATCCTGGTTCAACCAGTTCTCCGGATACTCTCTCTGGAATCCGTTTCGGATCTCTTGTCTAAAAATCCCGTATTCGTAACGGATACCTGCCGCTTGAGCGGGAAAATTCAACGTTGCAAGCGAATCCAAAAAGCAAGCGGCCAATCTTCCCAAACCGCCATTCCCCAAGGCTGCATCAGGTTCGTTTTCAGCGACTTCCGAAAGTTCATATCCGAGACTCTGCAAAGCTTTTTCAGCGGTATTTTTCATCTGGAGACTTGCCAGATTGGTTCTCAGTAACGTTCCGAGCAGATATTCAATCGAAAGATAATATACTTTTCGAACCTTCTTACTCCTATATTGTTCCTGAATTTCATTCCACCTGCTGATAAGTATATCCCTTAAGCTCATCGCTAAGGCCCGATAGATATCCTCTTTGTACGTATTGTTCTTATATTTTCCGAGTTCGTATTCCAGTTTTTTAACGATGGTAGAGCCAAGAGAATCCACTCCCATCTTCACATCTCGCTCGAACAGGTCCAAAATTTTCCGACGTTCAGTAGTTTCCATATCCTTTCACTCCCAAATTTGAAATATCGGCGGGATATCCCCTATACAAAACCAGTTCCTTCAGATCCTTCGAATAGCGGATCTTCCAATTCGGATATTCCTCGCTAGTCCCGGGGAAATTCGTCTGTTCTTCTTCCATTAGAATATCATGAAGTGAGAATATAGAATATTCCGACGACGTTCTTCCCAAAAGTTCGAACATACCGTCTCTAAATGAAATTTCGAAATCCTTCCCGTTTTCCTCCCCGATCCGGATATTCTCCCTATTTAAGAGGTCCAAAATTTCCCTTTTCTCCCTTTCCCTACTGGTGGAAAAAACTTTCGCAGTCTCCTCGTCCCAAATCGAAGTTCTCTTTCTAAATTCTATATCAAATCCGTTCCAATATCCCTTCAAGGTGGGAAGGTCGTGGGTATTATGAACGGAAACGGATTTGAGTGGATAATCGTTGGGAGGAATAAATCCTTCTCCCTGACGTTGTTCGAAGTATAGAACGCGAAAGGAATACAATCCGAAATCCATTAGTTTTTCCTTAATTTCATAAGGAACATTTCCCAGATCTTCGGCGACTAGAACGCAACGTTTCCTATGGCTCTCGAGAGCTAAGATCTTTAACAAATGTTCTGCCGGATAAGATACGTACCCCCCTTTGGAACCTTGAGGAATCCAATATAGACGGAACAATCCGAGAGCATGATCGATCCTTAACATTCCGCTCTCGATCATATTGTTTCGGACCAATTTGATAAAATGATCGAAACGGGTCTCTATCATCCTGCGAGGGATCGAAGGAGGGATCCCCCAATTCTGACCGGTAGGCGAAAATAGATCGGAAGGAGCCCCCACTTTCGTTGAAGACGCAAAGTCCATAGAAAAACTTCTGACCTCCGGTCCGTTCGGATCCGAGCCCACTGCCAAATCTCCGAATAATAATACCTTCCTTTTTTTAAAATATTCCTGTATCCTTCTCCATTGTGTCTCGGTTACCCAGGAGAGAAAATAGATGAAATCAATATACTCCTCTCTGTCGTGGGTCTTTTTGTTTGTTTCGGATTTCTTATGCGAGTTTAGGGATTTCCTTTCGTAGAAACTAGCTCCCGATAATTTTTCGGTCCAGTATGCGTGAGAAAAAAGAAGTTCTCCTTGTTCAGAAACGAAATTCGAAAATTCCCTCTTGTCTTTTTTTGATTTCGGATCTGAAGAAGAGATAAATTCCAAATAAGCTTGGTATAAATATCCTAATTTAAATTCGTGGACCGATTCGAAATTTATGTATTTTCCCGAGGTTTCTTTTTTGTGAAATTTTGCCCTCTCTCCGAAATATCTTTTTGATGTATCCGGAAGATCCAGATCTTCGAACACCCAAGGCAAATGAACGTATAAATAGTCTTTAAAAAACCTATTCCAGGAAAAATACGGGCTAAAATCGCGAGTGGGGATCGGATATGGAAAATGTAGCGGGTTGATGGAGAGGACCTTATAGCCTGAATCGGAACAATAATCCGCTAAAATATAGAGGTCGTGAAAATCTCCGATACCGTCGTTCATTTCCGAACGGATTGCATATAATTGGACTGAAATACCCAACTTCTTTCTATTTTCTTCTACAGAATAACATTTTTCCGGGTGAACCACCAAAACGGAAGAAAGACCTTCGAACCTGCCAGGAACATTATGAATAGATAATTTATGATATCCGAATTCGATCCGATCGTTGATCCTTATTTTATATACAAATTTTTTTCGAGGCAGTTCTTCCTCCGTGTTATCCGGCTCGGATAGCTCAAGAGGGAACTCTTCCGTTTTCCCGTTCTCTTTTTCTATCTTCAAAAAACAATCCTCAGGAAAATGCAGATATGGCCATCGGAATCGGATCCATCTTTCCTTATCTTCTCCGCTTGAAAAATAAATATGATCCAAAAGTCGCGATGAGTCGGAAAGTCGGATCATAGCCAGAAGTTTTTTCGGGTCTCTTGCCTCTTGTTCTTCCCATCCCAACGCGGTCAACAGTCCCAATGCGGATCTTTCATCTAATTCGTGAAGTTTCCCATCGAGATCATAGTATTTAGGTACTAGTCCCAATTTATTCCAGATTTTCTCCCGATCCGTTTCCATAGATTATCCGTTAAGCACTGATCCAGGTTCTTCGAAAAGGACTAGCGACTTAGGTTGTGCTATATAAGAAGAAAGAAGAATTTCCTTCCGGTTGGAAAAAGTTTTTTCGGAGGTATCTATTACTTTACACAAAGGAGAACCGATGCTGGACTCCGGAAAGACGAACTTCACTTCCTTGTCCGTTGGATTCAAAAGAAGGATAAAGCCGATCTCCGAATCGGTTTCCCGCATAATATTCTTAAGATCCGTCTTTCTAAAACGGGCATACCAGGAAATCGGATAAGATCCGCTTCTTGCAAACGACGGATCGGAAATTTCGACTCCATTCTCATCGCTAACGATCGATTTCCAGAGAAGAGAATTATCATCCGAGATTAACGTATCAATTTTTCCAAATATAGGATTGGATTTTCTATACCGGATCAAATAGTTTACGAACGCAAAAAAATCCTCTTTTTCCGCATCCGATTCCCAGTCGTAAAAATTAATATTATTATCTTGGCAATATGCGTTGTTATTTCCTTTTTGAGTTCTGGAAAGCTCGTCTCCTCCCGAAAGCATCGGGACAGAGGAAGACAGTAAAAGGTTAGAGATCAGATTCCTTTTTTGTCTTTCTCTCATAGAGAGAATATCTTCGTTATGTGTAGGCCCCTCTTCGCCGCAATTCCAAGAGTAATTCTGATCGGCACCGTCCCTGTTATTTTCTCCGTTTTTTTCGTTATGTTTTCCGTTGTACGATACCAAATCCTGTAGTGTAAACCCGTCGTGACAGGTAATAAAATTTAATTTTTCAAACGGAAGATCCTTCGTAGTTTCCGGTGTAAGTCTTCTCTGTCCTAAATGACCAAGTATTTCTTTAGAATCAACATCACCTGAATTCCAAAATTTACGAACGGAATCCCGAAAAGTATCGCTCCATTCCCTCCATGGCGAAGGAAAACGGTCCTGAAAATTCCCTTCCAAGTCCCAAGGTTCCGCAATTAGTTTGAGTTCCGAAAGAAGCGGATCCCGTTTTAATGCGGCGATAAAAGAAGGAAAGGATTCGGGAAGTCCATCGCTCCCGCGGATCAAACTTGCCGCTAAATCGAATCTAAATCCGTCCACATGCGTTTCCGAGGCCCAATATCTAAGACTATTGATGATCAGGTCCAACACAACCGGCTTAGAAACATCTAATGTATTGCCGCATCCAGAATAATTCCGATACATCATCTTTTTATGATCTTCTAATCGATAGTACGATCGGTTGCATAGACCGCGAAAATGAAGATTCGGACCGAAATGATCTTCCTCGCAGGTATGATTATAAACCACATCGAGTATTATCTCGATCCCTGCGCTATGAAACGTTTTTACCATCGTTTTGAAATCCCGGAGTAATTCCACCTCTGCTCCCTTTCGCGCATAACGTATATCCGGAGAGAAAAAGTTCAAAGTATTATAACCCCAATAATCGGATAATCCGGAGGTCTGTAAACGAGCGCCGGAATAAGACTGATGGATCGGTAAGAGTTCGACGGAAGTAATCCCCATACTTTTTAAATGGTTCAGTATCGGTTCGGAACAAAATCCCAAAAATGTTCCTCGTAAATCTTTCGGAATATCCGGATGATTTATAGTCATACTTTTAATATGAGCTTCATATAGGATCGTATCTTGCCAGGAATAGGAAGGCTTATGCTCGTTCGACCAATCGAAACTTTCATCAATCACTCTAGCAAGAGGAGAGAATGCCGCGTTATCCGCTTCACTCATTATAGAGATGTCACTTTCTTTCGGGATTTTTTCCAAATTTTCCCGACGATACGCGTATAAAGAAAGATCCAGAACCGGAAGACGAGCGATCGACCTTGCATACGGGTCCAAAAGAACCTTGTAAGGATTGAACCAATGGCCTTCCCAAGGTTCGAACGGCCCATGAACCCTATAACCGTACAAGACTCCCGGTTTAAGGCCGGAAAAATATCCGTGCCAAACAGGCCCCGATCTTGAACTTAAGCTAAAACGCTTTTCTTCCTTTTTAGATAGCAAATCCGCAAAAAGACAGACTTCCACTTTCGTAGCGTATTCTGAGTAAACCGCGAAATTAACTCCTCTCCCATCCCAACTTGCACCCAAAGGGTACGGTTTTCCAGGAGCAAAACTTAGTCCCATATCTCGGTATGGACGTTCATTTTCGATACGGATCTGATTCATACGGAAACGAATCTATATCGCTGTTACGAAATCGGAAGGGAGAACTTCTTTTGACTGAACTGAATGTAATTTTGGGGCATCAAGTCTTTGCTTAAAGTCTTGAAGAACATTCATAAAATAAACGTAAGCTTCGTAAGGAGATCCGTACGGACTAAAATATTTATGAACGTCACCGTCGTTGAAATATTTCGTACACATATAATAGAAATGATCCGAAGTCTGAAGTCTTCCGAACGTATCTATGATCTTTTCGTCTCCGGTAGAATGAACTCTATCTTCCAATGCGTATAACGCTTGGACTGCTTGTCTTTGCATTGAATTTCCAAGCCAAGCCGACAGATCTCTTTCCATATCCGCCCAGGAAACGGCTTCTTCCGTATCAATTTCTCCTAAACTATGGCTTCGTTCCGCTGCATTAGAAACGGTCCTAAATTTGAAATCAGGATGTTTACGGATAGCTGATGGAAGATATTTAAGGAATTCGAATATTCCAGATTCAGCCCATTGGTGTTCTCCAAATGTCTCGAAATCCATAAACAAGTTCACACAATTTCCGTTACCGGCAAGGGAATGAACCCAACGGGAAAACTTTTCCGTATTCAGAGGAAAATGGGACCAATTTTTTTCGGAAAAACGAAAAGCGATGTCATCGCTTAAACGGTAATTTTTAGTCAGAAGTTTCAAACCAGGTTCCGATTTGGATTGGTACATAAAATTTGGACTTCTCCATCCCAAAAGGCGATCTACTCCTTCCATTAACATGAGCGTATAACCCATTTTTCGAACAAGGCGCGCAATATTATTGGAATATATCAATTCCGTATTTCTAAAGGCTTGCGGAAGAACTCCTAACTCTTTCTTCATCGTTTTTCTATGTTTTAATACCTGACGCGAAAATTCCTTTTCCGAATAAAGACTAGATAAGGAATGATAGTATGTCTCCGAAAGGAATTCCACATATCCGGTATCCGCTAATTTTTTAAACTGATCTAGAACTTCCGGATACCAAAGTTTAAACTGCTCAATAGCCGTTCCTGAAATGGAAAAAGTTACCTGAAAATCCTCTTTAAATTCGCGGATAAGGTCCAAAAGAAGATTTGTCGTAGGGATATAACATTTGTCCGATACCTTTCGGAGTATTTGCCTATTTCTCTCCTCGTCGAAATAGGTATGATCCTTTCCAATTCCGAAAAAATCATAAGGTTTAAGACGAAACGGTTGATGGACTTCGAAATAAAAGCACACAGATATCATAAAAAGCTCCTATACACTTGGGCGATTTTTTTGGCGGTAGACATCCAATTGATCCTTTCAGATTCGGCTTTGGCCTGATTTCCGATCTCTTCCCTCAAAGGACCGTATTTCAGGATCGAGATCGCTTTTTCCGCAAGACTATCCGTATCCCAAAAATCAAATTTTAAACATTGATGAACGATCTCACTCACTCCGGATTGTTTAGATAAAATGACGGGTAGATTGTGGGACATTGCTTCTAACGCCGTTAAACCGAAAGGTTCGGAAACGGACGGCATTATATAAACGGAACACATACTGTAGAGGCGATGAGCTTTCTCCGCATTTAAAAACCCGGTATAATGGAAATAACCTCCCAGGCCCAAATCTGCGGCTAATTCTATCATGCGATTCTGTAAGTCTCCACTTCCCGCCATGACAAATTTCACATTCGGAACCTCCCTTACGATCTTTGCGGCGGCCTTTACAAAATAATCCGGACCTTTTTGGTGAGTAATCCTTCCTAAAAACAATATGATAGGGTCTGTAATATTATTCTCTCCCCAATTTTCCCTTCCTTCAGCCGTAGGGGAAATACCGTTATGCGCGACATCTATCTTATTTTCATCGATCCCGTATTTATCTCTTATTATATTCTTAGTATATTCGCTTACAGAAACGATACGATCAGCGGATTCGAAACCTTCTCTTTCTATCCGCTTGATTTCCTCATTACCACTCTCTCCACATCGATCGAATTCAGTAGCGTGGACATGAAGGATCGTAGGTATATTTTTTTTCCTCTTCAGCTCATTTGCAGCAAGAAAGGTCATCCAGTCATGCGCATGGACGATATTCGGTCTTATTTTTTCCCCCAACAGGGAAACAATCTTTGAAAACATTCGTATATCGTAATATAGATCCGGACCGTATCCACCTGCAATCTCCGGAATTTTTTCAGACAACTCTTGTGTCATATTTTCAGGATATTGGGAAGACCAAGTTATCCCTGGCGATCTTTCTTGCTTTTTCCCGGGAGAAAAATATGGAGAAAACATAAGCCTTTCAGGAAGACTTTCTAAAATCGTTTCGTTCTCTTTGATTAATTCCGCCTTTTCATTCGATCCCAATAGTTCCCAAACCTTTCGAATGTCCAAAAGGCGAATACCATCTATCTCTTCCTCGTTTCCGTGTAGTTTAGGAACGATAAAATCGACGTTATATCCCAAGGAGGCGATATTTTTTGCAATTTCCTTACACGCAACGCCAAGACCTCCCGTGATATTCGGGGGATATTCCCATCCAATCATGAGTATTTTCGCATCTCTCATGATCCTTTGCCTCCTAATATCCGAATTCCTGTGACAAAAGATCATACATTTACTCTACACTAACGTCAACACCCACAAGGTCGAACAACGTAAGTAACCGAGAAACGACAAATTCACAGGGAATCCAATAGACATTCATCTAACGGAGAATTACGACCGATACCGACAATCAAATCCTTGCACAATTCTCACTCGAGTTCAGCTAACATCCATTTAACTATAGGGCCGCAATAGAAAAAGATAAAGGGAAAGACTTCGCATGAAAACTAAAGAAAAACGGCAAACAAAAGAGAAAAATAAAACAAAATTTATGTTATTCCATATTATAAAAATAACATGATATTCTTTTCAGGACACTACCTTCATTATGTCTTATACAATCGGAACATCAGGAACAAAAACGAAACACTTTGCCGAGGAAAATTATTGTCATCTCCCGTTGGATAATAAAATCCTTTCATGCGCTTTCTACTCTCCTCCGCCTCCCTGCTCCTACTTGCATTTTCCCTTTTATCCAAAACATCCGAACCGGCGGATCCTTGTTCCAAGATCAAAAACAAAAACGATCAGAAAAAATGTTACATGAACGAGTACCAAGTCGCTGACAAACAATTGAACCTTACTTATAAAAAAATAAGGGAAGGTCTATCCGATCCCGAGAAAGAAGATTTAAAAAAATTGCAAGTGCTTTGGATCGGATACAGAGACGGGATTTGTGAAGGTCCTATGTATTCTTCGGATGAATCTGGGATTGAAACGATCATCTGCAAGACTGGGACTACTATAGAAAGAACCAAATATTTACATCATGTTTGGAAATTCTCCACGGTATCTAAAGAAGGACTTGGTTCTTATACGGATGGCTTCGGTGGAAGTTTAAAACTTTTTCGAGATACCTCGAGTAACGAAATCCAATTTTCTCTGGAGGTTGTGAGAGGTCCTACTGCTCATCTGGGAGAAGTAAGCGGAAATTGGACTCCGGCCAAAGAAGCTAAATGGATATGGGCTTCCACACCAGGATGTAATTCGGAAGATCCGGACTGCTGCTTATTGGAATTCCAATATTTTCAAAATAGGATAGAGGTGGAGGAAATTTCTTGTTCCGCGTATCACGGAGCAAGGGCTTATTTCGGGGGAAGTTATAGATATGAATTTAAACAAAAAAAATAGAATGCATAACAGTTTGACTTCTAACTAAAATCGACTAACCATCTTAATTGTTTAGAAGTTTCTTATATATGAATTATATATAAGTTATTTATAACAATTACATTCTCTTTGCTCATTGATTCGTATTTTATATTTTCACTTCTTGTTACGCTCATATTTTTAGTTTCTTCTTGCTCTACCTATACTGCTCCAATACATTCGCCGCTGTTTGGGAAATTTTTGTAATCCGATTACAACTTTTTTTCGAACGAGCTTACAGATGAAAAAAATATTTGGAGATTCCTATGCGATTCTTTTTGTTAGTCTTGTGTTTAAGTGTGTTCTCTATCGGTCTTTGGGCGGATTGTCCGGACTACATCACACCTTCCAACCCGCCTAGTTTTTCGAAACCCACCAAAAGAAGTTTCCGTAATTTCGGAAATACGATATTGGCCGGTCTATATGTACCGTATCATATGGTCTATGATACCATCGTAAAATCCGGATCAAATGCAACTATGGTCGGCAAATTCGACTATGATGCCGTATTCCACAAGGATTTGGAAGGTGAATACATCCATGTTTATATTTACGGAA
Source organism: Leptospira sp. B5-022 (assembly GCF_000347035.1). Lineage (GTDB taxonomy): Bacteria > Spirochaetota > Leptospiria > Leptospirales > Leptospiraceae > Leptospira_B > Leptospira_B cinconiae. Next base: position 27,817 of record NZ_ANIJ01000006.1, on the reverse strand, counting down.
CCGCTATGAGCGGTTGGAATTATGTGGGTCGGTATACTACGAACGGTGACGGAAAGATCACCGCAAACTTAGGGGTCCGAGCAACGGGCGACTATATCGTTCGTATGGTGGTGGAAGGTGATCTTTCTAGCGCTGACGGTTATTTGACCGTCGCAGATCCCGGTCGCCAAACGGTTTTATTCGATGTGGATGGAACCTTAACCAAGAATGATTTCGAGTCTATTGCCGATTATGCCGGCATCAAAATTGCTGATACTTATTATTACGCTCCCGAAACTGTAAATGCATATCGTAACAAAGGTTATCAGGTTGTCTATCTGACCGGTCGCCCTTACTGGAATACCAAGGATACACGCGAATGGTTCCCAATAAAGGGGATAAAATCATGGCATTATCATCCTCATTCGGAATATTGGGGCGAGAATGTACAGTCTTATAAAACGGATTATATCAACTATTTGCGCAATACCGTAGGCTTGGATATTATCCGTGCGTACGGAAATGCGACTACTGATATTGCGGCTTATGCTGCAGGCGGCATTCCGAAAGCGGATACTTGGATCATAGGAGAGCATGCAGGGAAAGAAGGAACACAGTCCATCACGGGTAATTATTCTCTTCACTATAATACCGTAGTCGCAAGTACTCCTCAATCCGCATCTTGTTACTTGTAAAAACGTATAAAAAAGTGCTGAACCGCTCCCAGTTTAGATAAACAATCGAACTTAGGGCAAATCGGAGACCTATACCGGAGAAAGTATAATCAATCACTTTCTCTGGTCTTATACTCTTCTATGTCGATCAACGCATGGTATTTGCGGATCACTTCCTCGTCGAATCCAGAATCATGATTGAGGTCATTTAGAACATCTCTTTGGAATTGTAATAATTCCAAATATACGTCTCCGTATTCTTTTCTTTCTCCCCTATGAATGCCGGACATTCCCTTGAGCTCTTCCTCGAAATATCCCAATTCCGTCTTTAAGCGAGAGATCAGATTTTTGAGATGTTTATTCTTTTTTGCACCGGTATTATTTTTTTCTTCCAAATACCTTAACGACTCCGAAGCCAATCTTTTTTGGATCATCACTTCCTGCTTATGGACCGGAACGGGAATTTGAAAATCCATTACGTTCAATTTCCGTATCAACCAAGGAAGAGTGAGTCCGTTAAAGATCATAGTTGTCAAGATCACTAAGAATGTGATAAATAGGATCAAATTCCGATAAGGAAAAGGAGTTTCTCCGTTTATATAGATCGGAATAGAAAGCGCTGCCGCAAGAGAAACAACCCCTCGGATCCCTGCCCATCCTAAAACGATAGGGATTTTCCATCCCGGATTTACTTCCGTGACTTCTATAAAATTGCTCATGATGCGAGTAAAACCGGAGGTGCAAAGAGTGATGACGATCCTAGTGACGATCAAAGCGAATGAGATCACCAGTCCGTAGACGATTGCACTGGTAATACTAATATCTCCCAATTGATTTACGATAGAAGGTAGCTGCAAACCGATCAATAGGAAGATAAGCCCATTTAGAATGAATACGATACTATTCCAAACATTCACGCCTTGGATACGGCTCGCATAACTCAATAAACTTTGGCGTTTGCTAGACAGAAGTAGCCCGCCACAGACCACAGCAAGAACTCCGGAAACATGAAAATGTTCCGCCATGTAATACATACAATACGGAGTCACAAAAGTTAAAACGATCTCTATACTCGGCGTAAGAGGAAGCCAACGATGGATCCCATAGAATACAAGTCCTACCGTTAGACCGATCAATGAACCGGCGATTACCACCCAAATAAAACTGATTGCAGCTTCTTGTAGATAAAATTGTCCGGTGACTGCAGCCGCCAATGCAAAACGGAAAACGATCAAAGAAGAAGCATCGTTCAATAAACTTTCTCCTTCTGCGATACTCACAACGGACTTAGGAGCCTTTGTTTGTTTCATGATAGTAACGGAAGATATAGAATCGGGAGGAGAGATAATCCCTCCTAATAAAAATCCGATCGCTAAAGTAAATCCCGGAATGAGAGAAGTGGAAATCAATGCAATCGCACAAGAAGTAATGATCACGATCGGAAACGCAAAACCTGCGATGATCCTCCTCCATTTCCAAAATTCTTTCCAAGAAATTTGCCAAGCAGCTTCGTAAAGTAGTGGAGGAAGAAAAATTAGAAAAACAAGTTCGGGCGTGATAGTAATATTTTGGAAAAATGGAATAGCGCTAACAACAAGACCACCGATCAATAAAACGATCGGATACGCAAGCCCTAGTCTATCGGCAATCACAACCAATCCAAGAATGATCAAAATCAGATATACATATTCGACTAGGATATTTTCCATCTTTTCCTGTTTGAGAGAGAGATTTTACAGATCATCATAAACCTTTTCATCCACTCAACTACTTTACAATCTAGTATTTTTCTCTTTGGCAGTTTGCTGTTGACTTCTCTTGCTGATCCTGAATTCTTTGGTGTGCTCAAATATTACTCTAGTCTAATTTTCATCGCCTCACTTTGTCTATTCGCCACACCCGCAGAAGCATGGTGGAATCATTTTCTATTCAATCGACCGGCTCTCGAAGTTATGCCTGAATTGGTATCCGCTCCTAAAGTAAAAGTAGAATCACTAGAAGACTTTTTACTGAAAGAACAGGACAAACTGATCCCTCTTATGAGGGATATGGAGAAGGAAGCGAATCTTAGCTACGATACAAACGCCCCACTTCCGGAGGCTCTTGGATTCAAAGGTGGAGATAGAAAGACGATCCGAAATCAGTTTCTACGAGCGCTCAGGGTGAACACCGGAACACCGTTAGGTTATTTTTTGCAAAATCTTCCAGGAAACCCCATGCCCGGAAAAAAATCAGATCCGAACACGGTCAGTCTCAACGGAAAAAGGGATCTCAAGGAAGATTACGAATTTTATGATATTCGAATTGGAGAACTTGTAAGTCCTATCGAAGTTCTTGCAACCGCAGGTGACGAACCGGATTTCGGATTAGATCTAAACCTATTCGAGGATAATGGAGAAAGTTTCGGAAAAGAGTACGGTTTTGGAATACAGTCTTTCGGTGATCCTAAGATCTATTATGCAACCCAGGTTCCGTTTCATATAGGTTATTACCACGAATCTCCTATCATTTTTGCCGCGGCTGGATTTTTAACCCGGACCTATCCAAAATACAGAGTATTTCAGTTTATGACACTTTCCCGTTTTGCTTTTCAAACGGGACATTCCTATTGGGGATATAGGTTTTTAGGTTGGGGGATGCATTATGTTGCCGATCTTACACAACCCTATCACTCCAGAGTTCTCCCGAATTTTGGGACGATCAGTATGCTTTGGATCAATCTAAAAGCGATCCTTGGTTTCGAAACCGCTAAAAACGAAACAATTGATAGGATCTCCAGCCGACATACCACCATAGAAAAATATCATTTTAGTACATTACGAAATGCATATCGAACTAAAAATTTCACTCATCCATTCATTGTAAATTTGAGACAAACCGATCTGGATAATAATTACGGAAAATACGACAATTCCTATTTAGTTAATATGGTAGCCAAACAAAGTTACGATCTTTCCGATCGGATCGATACTTTAATTGACGAATCGAATCTGTTGAATGGATTTTCGGAAGGGAAACTTTTACCTGCGATCAATCAAAAGTTTTTGGGAGATCTAGATTCAACGATTTCCGAACACATGAAAGGTGTCGGTTCTCATATCCGGAATTACGTTAGAGCAGGATTGAACTAGGAACTAAAGGAAGAATAGGACTCTATTATTTGTAGAGTCTGCAACCCAGACTCCTCCTTGGCGATCCAATACAATACCGGACGGTCCAAATTGGTTATCTCCTGTACCGGAAGTATTACTTACAAAATCTGCCTGGCCAAAAACGATCTTAGCAGCTTCTCCTTTCTTCGGGACATTACATTCGTTTCCGGCTAAGGAACAAGTTGAACTAGTATCATTTAAAAAATATTTGATGATCTGATTTTTGAAATAAGTATCAATAGAAGGGTCGCAAGGATTTTCAGTAGGAATTGCCCCGCATTGTATGAAGAAGACTTTCCGCAGTAGGGAAAAATACACTCTACGAAATACATTTCATTTTTCGATCCATACCGGATTCGTTCAAGCAGAGAAGGGAATGTCCATGCTATCCTTGTTTATAAATGAAGAAGTTTTTGATCGTTCTCTCCTCCATACTTTTATTAATTACCCTCTGGTGGATCGTAACTCCTTCCCCCCATGAATACAAAAGAATCCCAAATTCGGATTTTTCTTTTGAGACGGTAATTTTCAGGAGCCCGGATCCAAAACGTCTTTCCGATTTTTATAAGACCATATTTCGTGCAACGGAAGCGAAAAGTACGCCCCGTTGGATACTTGGAGATCCGCTCTCTTCCGTGATTACACTTAGAACACCGAGTTATCAGGGCGAAGGCCCATTATTAACGATATTAAAGTCGAAGAAGCCCAATCTAGCAACCTCCGCCGCAAATGACCTAGGTTACGCTCATATCTGTTTCGAAACGGATAATGTTCCGGGTCTTATCCGAACGATCCAAAAAAACGGAGGAAGGATAGATAGTCGTTTCGAAAATTTACAAAAAGTTCCCGCAATCTATGGAAGGGATCCGGATGGGAATATATTCGAGATCCACATTCCGTTTCCGACTCCCCTTAGTCCAAGCACAATATTTCGAAGTCTAAATTCGTTCGTACGGACTTACTTCAAACTGGATCCCCCGAAAATGGACGAGATCCGATTCCTTCATGTAAATATTAATTCCAAGGATTGGACCAAGGCTCTTTCATTTTATAGTAAAGTATTGGCAGCGAATCCCACAGGTTTCGAAAGGGATTATAAGGGAGACTTTATAGAAAATCTAACCGATCTCCGAGGAATAGAAGTCAAAGGGCGCCATCTTTCATTACCCGGATATGATGAAGGTGGACCCACCTTAGAGATCTTTACCTACAATACTTTCAGTGCAAGAGGCCCATTAAGTAAATCTGATATAGGAAAAATAGCCATAGGATTCCGTGTTTTGGATTTACGTTCATCAGTGAATAAAATACTACAAGAAGGCGGGATCAAATTGGAAGAACAAGGCAATACTTCAATACTCAAAGATCCGGAGGGAAATCTCCTCCTTCTTTCTCAGAATAAGTCCAGCCTAGACAATACACCCCTGAGAAAATAATCTTCCAAAAACCGAAAGTTATCCGCCAGAATGACTGTGCGCCTACCCGAGAGTAATGGAGATCCTCGGCGAATAAACACCGCGCCAGGGATAGTAGCGGCATACTGCGCCGCAACATAATCATGGTGAGGCGCAGATGCAAGCGGATAGCCCGGTCCGAGCGATTAAAGACTATATGGGGGAACTTTGAGTTGTTCGCGAGGAGGCGCCCAAGAACTCCAATCTAGTATATTCCATATATTTAATATAATAAACATTTTGTAATATTCGGATTTTAAATATATGGACTGTTCGTTCAATATTTTTATCATAACAAATGCTTTAAAAAGAAAAAACTTTAGATACTTAGAAGAATCTTGGGCAAAAGTAAACGATTTATAAGTACACACCGTTTAATATCCCACACACATATAAAAGTATCCGTGATTGATTGGGAATTCAATGGAGAGAATTCAAAATGTTTAACAGAAGGAAAATGAAAATTTTTTGTTCTGTATCGGTGGTCTTTGCTATATTAGCAAGTTGTTCCCCTGAAACAGACCAAGCGTATTTACCTTTCTCACTTCCGAAATCGGCAAAGTCCGCTTATCGGTCAGTGATGTCTTTGGCTGTGCCAAGCAGTCCTCCGGTCGTTCCTCTAAGTACGAATGGAAGATATATCGTAGACTCGAACAATAACCGCTTCAAATTAAAAGCGGTGAACTGGTATGGAGCCAGTGATACACGACAGGTAGTGGGGGGTCTGGATAAACAACCTATTTCTCATATTATTTCTTTGATCCAGGAATGGGGCTTTAATTCGGTTCGTTTACCTTTTTCTAATGTAATGATCCATGATGCGAATATTGTTCCGAACGAATTTGTGGCGGCTAACCCGCAATTTTTCGGAAAAACGCCTCTACAGATCTACGATGAGACCGTTGCCGCTCTGACTGCAGCAGGGATCGTTGTTGTCTTGAATAACCATACCACTTTCTCCGAATGGTGCTGCGGTTTCGACTATAACGGTCAATGGTATCATACCGGATCTTCCTTCGCATATAATCAAACTCCCGAAATGTGGAAAGCGGATTGGGTATTCTTAGTGAATCGTTATAAGAATAACAAGTTAGTCGCTGCTGCGGATCTTAGGAACGAAGTACGCACCCAACGTTTTAACGATACACATTTGCCGAATAGTCCGAACTGGGGTTGGAATAATATTGACGACTGGCGTAAGGCCGCTCAGGAAGCGGGAAATGATATCTTACGTGTTAACCCGGATATGGTCATCGTAGTAGAGGGAATCAACTGGTGGGGTGCGATCCCTATTTTAGGTTCCGGAGAACGTCCTCACTTAAAACCGGTTCGTGATCTTCAGGTCCATATTCGTAATGTAAATAAACTTGTATATGCAGCCCATAACTACGGTTTTATCGGACCGAAACATAACGGTGACGACGGTACATCCGGCGGAAATATCAAATATAAGGATATGGATGCAACTACGTTCCGAAACACGATCACTGACGAATGGGGATACGTGGTTGAACCGGATGCAGTAACAACGGCACCGGTTTGGGTGAGTGAATTCGGAGCTTCCCCGGGAGAAACCAACCCTGCCGATCGAGAATGGTTTAAAAGATTGGTGGATTATTTAATCGAGAAGGATATCGATTTCGCATTTTGGCCTCTGAACGGAGAAGATGAATGGGGACTTGTAACTTCCGATTGGTCTCAAACCAAAAGAGGCAACTGGAGAGATGAACATATGGATCGCCTTCTTGCTTCCTCCGGTAAAACAGGGTCGGTGGCTTATGTGGATCATTTGACCAAGATCGGATTTAACGGTGTAGATGATAACGTAAGTACGATTGACAATGATTGGCTTGTAGGAGCAAACAAAGGGACCTGTCCTGACGGAGAACGTCTATTAGGTTTGAGCCGTGACCAAAGAGCTCTTTGTAGTGATACTAAGTACGGAAAACTTTGGCATGCAGACCGTGCAATCAATGTGCAAGCAGTGTATGAGACTACTACTCGTTATCACGGCACAGGTGACTGGGCCGGCGGATTTACAAAATACGAATGTCCAAACGATTATTATGTTGCAGGTGCGACCAAACATTCTTGGGGAACAAGCGGTGTCCTTTGCGCACATAGTAAGGTCCCTCTTGCAAACTCTTGCCGCACCGTTTGGTTCGATAGAGGAGATAACCGTTCTTCTCAGCGTGGAGGAGACTGGGCTCCAGGTTCTTACAAAGGCCAATGTGCCGACAGTGAATACGTAGCCGGAGTTGCTCAAAGAGACGGAGGAGGAGCCGCACTACTTTGTTGCTCTTCTCCATTGAGCGGAGAATTACCTTTAGTTTATAAGGCAAAAAATCTTTCTCACCGTACCGGATTTGCTGAAGGAGACGCTTGGGTTGTAACCACGGCAGATCATTGGGCGGATCATATCATCTACGGTCCGTACGATAGAGGTCGTTGGGGAACGGGCAACAAGCGAGCGGTATTCCGTATGTTAGTGGATGTTACAAACGCGAATAACGATAAAGTCGTTACAATAGACGTTTTCGACGGCCAAGATGTGTTGGCAAGAAGGGATGTTTATAGACACGAGTTTGCAGGTCCAGGCCAGTACACCAACTTCTCGTTAGATTTTCATATCGCACCGGACAAAGCGGATCGCCCTATGGAAGTTCGTGCTTGGTGGTTTGATACTTCTTACGTGAAAACGGAGAATGTCACCATTCAAAATCGATAGTAACAAATTACCGGAATTGATTCTTTTCGGGAATCAAGGGGTCGCAACCTAAATGAATGGATTCAGGGAAAGCGACCCCTCTTTAGTGAACATTCAGAATAGAGTAAATATTTTCCGCAATCGATTCCTGTTGAAAGGTTACCGGAATCTTTTTCTCAACTAGCGTCCTTGGCTATTGGTGAGAAAAAAGTCCCAGCGTTTCACCACACTCACTTTTATCTTAAAATTTGCTTGTCCAAAACCGTTTTTAAATTCAAAAACGGACCTTAGTGAATGCGCTACAACCGAATCCTCATAGCACCGGACAAATTCAAAGGAACTCTTAGCGCAACCCGTGCTGCAAGGGCTATGCACTCAGGCGTTCGCAATGCTTGGGGGGAAAAAATCCAGGTGGTTGAACTCCCTCTGGCCGATGGAGGAGAAGGGAGTCTTGTTGCCCTCCACACATTGCGGCCAAAGTTGAATCTTCGGGCAGATATCCTTCCCAACGCAGGCGGGCTCAACCGTTCCGTTTGTTATCTTACCAATAATACCGATGCTTATTTTGAATCGGCACGATTACTTTCCTTAAACTTCCAAGGGAATCGCAGACTTCCTCTTCTGGATCGCACGAGTTGTGGCCTTGGTCGCTGGGTTCGGGGTATGCTGGACTCGCAAAAAAGGGAGTTAATTTTGTTTCTAGGAGGAACTGCAGTATGTGACGGTGGACTAGGGATCTTACATGAATTCGGGTTTCAGCTATTGGACAGCAAAAGTAACCTTGTGCAATCTCTACGATATTTACCGAATGCTCGAAGGCTCATACCACCAGCTACATTTACGTCGATAGAAGCCGATATCAAAATGTTTACGGATGTAACCAATCCTCTGCTCGGTCCGACAGGCGCCCCCAAATTGTTCGGCCCTCAGAAAGGTGCTACGCCGAGCGATATTGTTTTATTGGAAGACGGACTCGAGCAACTCTCCCGTTTATGGGCAGAGTTTGCTGTACAAAATGATACAAATTGGCCAGCCGGTGTCGGTGCAGGAGGAGGAATTGCACTTCCTTTCCTCGGAATGACAAAAAAGAAAGCAACACTCAGCTCCGGTTCTTCTTTCTTTTTAGAGGAGTCCGGATTAGCTAGCATGATCCGTCCAGGCGACTTGGTCCTCACCGGGGAGGGTAAGACCGACGCAGGTACCCTGACAGGTAAACTCGTAGATGCAGTGGTTCACCTCTGCCATAAAGTTGGTGCAGACTGTTTAGTAGTCAGCGGAGCTGTGGCAGACCGAGATAAATTAGAAGCAGCCAATTATCCCAAGACAATAGCGGTTTCAACTAATGGTATTGTGCCGTCACGTAAAACCGCCGCTTATGAGTTATCCCGGGCTGTTACAAGAACTCTCAGCCTGGTAAAGTAATTTTATTTCAGGAAGTTGAAAGTTAGGCGTAATTAAAATATTTTTTTCTCTATATCCTTGCTTGTTCTCCATATTTTTCAAAGGCATTTTTCCATTGGTAAAAGGATTCTCTTGTTATCCAAAAATATCTGAATGTTTTCGAGACATTGCGTGATAATTTGGCGTGATTTAGAGCTTTCATCTTTTTTTTGAAAACATCTATGGGGTTCCGTTGCCAAATTTACTCCTCAGTTTGACTTTTACTTTCTGCTTGTCAACCGAGGTCGTGAGTTTCATATATTATCTATCCTTTAATATCGTGATCCGATATTCTAAAAACTTTTATAACATTTAGTTCTTCATCCCTGATCGTATCCGGATGAAATTCTTTGGATTTCTTATCGCGATCGGGGAGTAAGCATCCATACAAAGAAAATAATATTTAAAAAAAATAAATTCAGTCGCAAATTTGGCTTAATACAATACCTACTTGCATAACCATCTCAAAAAAGTGAATCAAAGTAAAATATTAAGCTCTCATATTGGCTTCTTTTTAGGACCGTACCATCTATCTTTGTATTCTTTATCTGTATCAGAATCAATCTTCTCCCATTTCTTATCTGTTTTTTCAGACGTATTCAAATAGTATAAAGAATAAAAACAGTTAGCGGTTAAGAATGCTAAAACAAAAAAACAAAAATATAGAAATACCTTATTTAAGCTCATTATAATACCTCGACTCACCCAATAGCTCAACTATAGAGTATACAAATTTTTTCGCGTAATCTTGCATGGCTAACTCCAATCCGCCTTCGGTAAATAGTCCCATTATAAGTGTATATTGGTCTCCTATTCCTTTGATCTTCTTTTTGTAAATACCTTCTTCGGGAATCGTCACGATTACATCTGTATCAATTACGCCAAAATATGAAATAGCAAAAAGACCTATTTCCGGTTCGGTAAAAAATACATTAAGAAAAATTTCAATTTTAGGAATTCTATCGTTATTCGATTTCTCATCGATGGAAAGGCCAGCATTGGTAAGTTCGGAGACTATAATTTCTTTAAGAATTATAGCGGGAGGCTTCTTAGTATAAACATTCGCTGTGACTGCTCCTAAGCTTACCTTCTTAACTCCCTGGCTAACAAACTTTGTGTTATCTTTTGGGCCATTAATCTGAACTGCAATTTTCTTTGTTAACTTTCTATCAATACCCGGCCGCGTATAAATGGGATCAATCTCCGTATCAAAAAAGACACAGTTAGATATAGCCAAAATTACAGACAATTGAGCTAATAGCAGATAGGTTTGCTTTTTCATAATTTAAAATCGGTTTATAGCAATCAGTCATTTTTATCTAGATTTATTCAAATCAATTTCATACGATTGAATCTACTTATAAATTTCATTCGCAGCAGACTTATTTAAGCGAGCGAAAACGTGATTTTTTTTCAGAAAATGGCCAATAAAATGGCATTGTAAAGATTAAAAATAATTCAAGAACTACTCGCTGCTTTCCCTCACGGTCCACTTTAGCGATTAAATTCCCTTGCAAATCAATTACCTCGAACGAAATGAATCGCTTTGTATCGCCAAAAAACGGCAGAATCAGCAATGTCATGGAGATAATAAAATTGTATCCAAAATTTTGATACGATTCAACTCTAATTACAAGTTTCATTTTGTATTAGGAGTATTCATTATCTGATAAGACTAAATAAAGACCCGTATTTTCAAAATCTCTCATAACGCAAATTAACCAATTCGCTACAAATCTTATTTCATTCAAATCACGCCATCCTTGGGATTAAAGACCTCTTCAATGTCCGCTTTCGAGCAAGACTCGGACATTGAAAATTGTCTAAAATAATCATAACATCTTTTTATAATATTTAATAAATCCGTTCCGATAAAAATAAGTAAAAACATATATTTTATTTACCTGATGCCGAATTTCAAACGTATTTTTTCCTTCTACATTTAGCTTAGTCGGAACGACCGATACGTATCTACTGCAAGGAATAACTCCGGCCGCCTTTCCTTTGTTAACGTATTCTTCGGCAGGAATACGTGGAAAGAATCTTCTTTTGCCTGTCCCTAGCATTCTATACGGATAAGGAAAATCGTATGATGCCAGCAGGTTTAGCAGATTTCCATTCAAATTGAAAGAATATCGTTTAGTATGTTTCTCTTGTGATCCGCAGATTTCCCATAGAAGATAATCCACCTCTCTTCCGTATGCCTTTGGATCATCATAGAACGTTAGATCTTTATTATTTTGATCATTGAGAATCGTAGACAATTGGTCATTGCCAATAAAAAAAGCCGTTGCCGAATAACTCGACCCATTCGAAAGCATTGAATCAAAATATTCAGTTTCTCCATTATTAAATAATTGATACTGGCTGCTAATTCCTTGAGATATTAAGTCATAATCTCTCAATGCAGAAGAACAACTTACAAAAGTTATAATAACAAGAGTGCCGATAAACAGTTTCATGATTTTTAATTTGAACTTAAGGACAATCTAGTCCCTCCGTATATTGCTTTCTGTCTCCATTCTCACCTTCCCTGTCCTTCATGTAGAAACCTGCATTCGGATAATATGTTATATTTGCAATTGAAGAATTAGGTTACCTTTATGGAAAGTAAACGCTCCCCACCAACATAAAATCAAAGAACCGATGTCTTTATTCAGGCATAAGGTCAAACCTTATATTATATATCAGTATTTAGGCCCACAGCTTTCAGAAAGTAACCATTTATTCATAGTATCCTCTTCCGAACCAATAGCTGCCGAGCTATTGGCATCCACCTGAAAGGCAATTAAACACTTTGTCGCATCGATTTTCTTGTCCTCTTTAAATAAGGCACAACTTGAAATAAGAAATATTCCAATAATTGTAATTCCGTATGGTTTAGTTTTCATAATCTTAATTCTTTCGATTAACATTTCTCAAGAGCTCTAAACATTAGCAAAACTAGATAAATAATTGATTTGATAATAAAGATAAAGATAATAATTATTCAGGTTTACATGCAGCCGAAACAAGAACTGTATTTAATAGATCAGCATCGGAACCTGGGCTTGCAGTACTATTGAATTTATTCAATGCCGCTATTGCGCAATCTGTAGTATCTCCCTCAGGAGCAAAGACTCCACAATTCAACTGAAAGATCATCAAAAGAAAAACGGAAACACTTTTCTCATAATCCATCATCTAATTATTCGTCAAAAAATCCTTACTACTTCGTATCCTCTAGACAACCCAATAGACTCAATAAATTTACCGAATCATCATTTTGATTTAATTCAGGGGCCTGTGAAAAGTAGTAATATTCTAAGTAACATTGTTCTTTCTTTTTGGGGACTTCGGAAATACCAAGCCCATCGCAATTTATAAATATAAGGCACAATAGAATCGATATAAATTTCATATAAATATTATTAACTTCCATTGTTAAACGCGTCGAATAGGCTCATCAAGTTTAGTAATAAATATCAATCATAACTCCTTTCTACATCAGTTAAACATAATAATAAAACTTGCTCGGCATTTTGAGAATCGACCTGCTTGAATAATATTTCATAATTTAAAATACATTCTTATTCCTTCTCATTTTTTCAGTTTCGGTGTAGTAAAATGAAAAAATGGATATTAAAATAAAAGTCAAATTCTTTTCATATTCGCTCAGCGTAATCTCAATGCTTACCTGAGAAATTTGAAATCTCATTATAGTTTGTTCGGCATTTTATTGTCGCTTCGTATAAAAAGTAAACTCTTTGTATGCAAAGTTTCGTTATCGCTGGGACGAAATCAGATTCAAACTACAACGCAATTAATCCAAGAATTGAATTTATTTATAATAATCTATTCCTTGGGGGAACAAGCATAAATTAGTCCACTTTCAAGTCCTTGTTTAGCTGACTCAGATAGATTTGACTGAAGGATCATTGAATATGCCGCAATCGCAGTTTTGCAATCGTCATTATCTTCAGGCCCATAAATTATGCCACAGGAAACGCAGTTAAGAATTGCAAATAAAGTAGTAATCATATAGGGAATTCCCTTTTTTGATATTAAGAGTTCAAGGGGCCGCCGCATCATTGTTTCTCCTTATTATAAACAAATAGAGTAGACTACTCTTCAAATTATATATGATGGTTATATTATTTATCTGATTAAGAATTGTTTTGCTAATATAGCCATTCTGATATAAAAGTGTCCATGTTAAATAGCTATTAGTTCCTGAAAATAAGTCAGCTTCATGCTCGTTTGGATCACCAAAGCCTGATAGGTTTGTTGTAGAATTTGCATACCATTGATTAACATGGACTAGTTCATGATTATATGTTAAGTTATAAGGAGAACAAAAAATAAATCTATAATCACCCATTGCTATAATTTGGTAACTCAACGTCCCGATAAATTATTCAGGTTTACATGCAGCCGAAACAAGAACTGTATTTAATAGGTCAGCATCGGAACCTGGTCTTGCAGTACTATTGAATTTATTCAATGCCGCTATTGCCACAGTCCGTAGTGTCTTCCTCAGGAGTAAAGACTCCACAATTCAAATGAAAGATCATCAAAAGGAAGAAAGGCAATACTTTTCTCATAATTTACCAACTAATTATTTTCAATATTCCTTCGACAATCAAAGCAATCAGGAAATCAAATGTCAGCGAGTTAATACATATTGCAATTATCGTTGAAAGTAATTAATAAGCCCCCTGCACTTATCGCTCCCAAAATAATCAATCATACTGACTTTCTGCTTTAGAAATACAAAGTAATAACGCTTCTTCAGCCTTATCCCCATAAGTTGCTTGTAATAAGCGATAACTCATTAAACAATTTTCTTTTTGCTCTTCCTTCTTTGATTTTCCTGTTAAATCTGTACAGAAAGGAAAAGCTATTGCGACTAAAATTAATATATTTACAATTCCGACTTTCATACCTAATTCCTTTTAATTCCTAATATTTAATAGTATATAATTTTTTGAAAGTTTGAATGGGCATTTTTTATTTCTCTTTCGTAATAATCTGAGATAAATCCATCAAATAGATACTTCTCGAGTGCCATCAAATTTTCGAGATCAATAGTACCCTGCGCTTTGCTCTTAGCTAGGGTAAACATACTTATATCATTAATATTCATTGTTCGATAGGCTAACATTCCTGAATATGCTGCAAAAGTTTGAGGATCCAGTATTTTATACAAAACAAATTTAGTTGCGCCGTAATTCATAGTTCCGGATCGTAAATCTGTATCTATTTCCGTCAATAGATGGTGACTGCTATTGGCCATTTTTCCTCCATTTAGATATTGATCAACATGCCCCATTTCATGCTTAATCGTATCTTGACTTTCTCCACTTTGAATATGCGCGACTCCATATCCAGCAAAGGACCGTCCCCCATCATGCCAATCTGCAAATATCGAATTACGTATACCCCAGCCTCCCCTTGCATAATGAACTGTTGGCTTCTTTCCAGCCAAAGTTGAAAGAACGTAGTCAGTTGTGCCCATATACTGACCTAATATAAATTTAGGATCAGTAAAAAAGCGTCTTGCCCAGGTTCCAGCATCGACAAACTTCACGCCAAAGTTACCAGCTGCTGCGTGTGCTCTTGCTCTACTTACAAATAATGCTCTCTGCAAAAAACTACCTGACTTAATCTTGAGCGCATTACTCAACCAGCTATGACCGTTCGGATCGATTCGATTCACAGGATTCCCGCCAACATACATATAACGATTTAGTCCGTTAATCCCTTTATCCGATCTATCATCTGCTTGGATGAAGCGTTTTATAATTTACTTTTGCGATTCTCAGGAGGATTTAAAGTATTAAAATCGAAGCGGCTGTTTCTCTTTTCTTGCAGCTATGAAATGGCAAGTTGTATTCCGTGGGTAGAATAAATGAAATAGTTTCCTTGAATGAAATTTTTTCAAAACTTTAAAAAAGAATCTAAAATCACTTTGGGAGATCGGAACAAAACAATAGAGAATATGCTAACCAATCATTGATCTCTTGCTCATCAGAAATTGTAGCGAGTCCGTAAATTACGTTTGTCTCTAAACATTCTTTCTTTGAATCTCCTTTAGGAATGAATGAGTCTGTAACACAATTATATAGAAAAAGAAAAATAAATAAAATTTGAAAAATTTTCATGCTGCCTCAGTAAGTTGGTGGGATATGTGAAACAAAATTATTAAAAATAAAACCAGATAAAATCCATCTAGTAATATAATTATTTGGATACGGGGAATTGTTTAGGATCTCATTTATAATTGGTGTAAAAATTATATTGTACCATGGATTATTTCCATAACTATTTGTACCTGCTCTTTGATCTGCTTCATTTTCGAAAGCAATTTTTCCGGCTCTTTGGCTTTGTATAACTTCTCCCCAGCCGCCATACGAATAATATTGACGAACATGACCAAGTTCATGTTGGATAGTGGCTGCAGAAACTCCTTGATGTCCAAATACAAAGGGTCCGGTAGCAAATGCGTCTCCTTCAGAAGGATCCAATTTACTATAAATCTCCTCAGTCAAAGAATTTCTTACAATAAAACCACCATGTTTATAGGACATGGAAGGTAAAGGTTTACCCTGAACCGCTTTCACGGCAGTCCCTACAGTAAAATCAAAAGTTGCCATATAAAATCCAGATGTAAAAGCAGGATCAACAATTAATCCCCCCAGTGGGCTGGAAATTGCTAATCCAATCTTAGCCGCAGTTATCGTCGCTCTCTCGAAAGCAAACCTTCTTGCTTTATTTACAAACAACGCCCTCTGCAAGAAACTTCCTGATTTAATTTTCAAGGCATTACTCAACCAGCTATGCCCATTCGGATCGATCCTATTAATTGGATTTCCGCCAACATACATATAACGATTGAGGCCATTGATTCCTTTGTCAGTTCGATCATCCGCTTGAATGAATCTTCCTAAATAAGGATCATAATATCTCGACTTATAATAATACAACCCTGTATCTGAATCCAATATCTGTCCTGTGAATTTGTAATGAAAAATATCCGGTCCAGTTGTCTCAGAAAGATTGATTTCTCCGTATGGAAGATAACTTACATAACTCACTCCACTCTGACCTGGTCCTGCTACTTGATTTCCGTAGCCGTCAGTAAGCATAGTTGTGGAACCTAAATGGTCTCTTTGATAAAAATATCCACCGACAATCGGTGAGCCCAAGCTATTAGCCTTTACTCCAAAAGCATGGGCTTCCTCTAAATTCGATTTTAATGTAAACCAAGGTGCCTGATTTCCATTCAAAAGTCCATTACAGTCTTGGAATAGACTGACTGAGAATATGGACATTAGGAGAACTGGAGTAGAAAGGCCCGATATTTTCCTTTGCCTTAAGATTTTATTCCCTTTCAATAAGAATGGATAAGCTATGTACAACAATCCTATGATAAATAGAATATAGCCTATCCTAAATGCAATTGTAGGAATTCCTTTCTGAAAGTATGCAGAATAAGCAAAGAACTTCTGGATTGGATACAGAAGCCTATTTTGCCAAAATTTACCACAATCGATAACCACACCCGAGCAAAGTCCTGTTTGGTCGAACCAAGTTCCGGATGATGCAGATGCCAAAGTAAAACTATCGTCACGAGTTACCAAAGTTACATTCGAGCGAGTAATCTGGGTTAAAATCTCTCCACCTAAACCTTTGATATAGATTGTATGTTTTTCATCCCCACTCGTAGGCTTCTCAATTTCGTAATAGTCGCCTATGTTATAATTTGTAACAGCAGCGGTTAGATTCTCTATCTTTACTCGATTTCCGGAATAATCATACGTGTATTTGAGATTTGTTCCATTTGATAAATTATATTCTTTTAATTTTCCAAACGAATCATAGATCAGTATATCACCGTTTCGAGAGATCATATTTCCAGAAGCATCATAGGTGTATGTAGAAGAGCTTTGACCGGACACAACACTTGTCACAGAATGAGGGTGATTGGAATCTCCGTAAGTAAAGTTACTATCTCCTTTTTGAGTTAAGTTTCCGCCCGTGCTATAAGAATAACTTTGGGTTCCGTAACTTCCGGCTGCGGAAAGAACACGGTTATGCAAATCGTAAGTGTATGTCTGGCTCCGATTCGTATTCTGATTGTCCGTTTGCTGGGTGATATTCCCTGAACCATCGTACTGGTAAGAGAGAGATTGTAGGATACTTCCATCGTCTTTTTTAGCAGATAGGGATATTGTTTGGAAATTGGAAAGATCCAGTTTTAGGTCTGTAACGACCCCATTACCTGTCGTTCTTCTGAACACTGGGCTACCATCTACAAAGATCGGACCTTCATACGAAGCGACCATTATTCCACTTGGCCCATCCGGGCTATCTAAGCTTACGTTTTCTAGATTTCCGTTTAAGGAATAACTTTGATGAACAACTGAACCGTCAGGATACGTCACCGAAATCATTCTTCCCAAGGAATCGTATTCCATTTCCGTAATGAGTTGGTATCCGTCGATTGTCTTGGTTTGTCGGATCGGTTTTCCTTGGATATTATAGGATATCTCTGTAATTCCGGAGTTGTCCGTTATTTTTGTGATCCGACCTTTTCCTAAACTTCCGCTATCGTATTCGTTTTGGATAGGCGCTTCCGTCCCATTTGTTTGAGTGGAAAGAATCCTACCGATTGGGTCGTAGGAAAATGTGATCGTCTTATTTCTCGCATCAGTTTGGTTGGCTATCCGACCTAATGCATCATACGTATACCCGATCGTTCCGGAACTCGGATCGGTTACGCTTGTCCTTCTTCCCGCAATATCGTAAGTAAAACTCGTAACGAGTCCGGCCGGGTCTGTAATTTGAGAAGGTTGCCCGTAAGCGGAATAATTCGTTTGGATCGTCTTTCCATTGTCCGTTTTTGAAATCACCTGTCCAAGTTCGTTCTTTGTTTCGCTGAAGGATTTCGCGACCGCATCGGATGTGATAACTGATGTATTCGTAGTCAATCCGGTGTAGGATATCGTAGTTGTGGTGATGCCTTTTGAATCGCTAGCAATCGTTCCAGTGGACCTGAAATCCGGGTCTTCGTATTTATACTCTGTCCAAAATGGAGAAGTATTGCTGAAATACGGATTCGACTTTTTGAAAAGCAAACCTGTTTGGTAATTATATAAGGAATCCGTTATCAATGAAATCCCGGAAACTGCAGTATCTGAAACAGTTCTTAGCACATTTCCTAATGGATCGGAATATTCCGTAACTTTGGTCTCAATTCCGCTTGTGGTATCTCGGATCGTTTTTGTAACCGATTGTGTGTTGGAAAGGTTTGTTAAATCAAATTTGGCAGTATTTGCATATTCGTAAGATTCATTCCAACTTTGATTTCCTGGATAAGTTACTGAGATCAATCTCCCGAATGTATCGTAAGTCTTAGAAATCAATCCACCGTTTGGATCAGTTTTTGAAATTTCTAACCCGGAATTGAAGTCGTAATTTGTTATTTCCTGATGACCTAAGGCATTTGTCTTTGTGACTGGAAAAGAATGTATAATTGCATCATATCCGATGGTTGAAGTAGCTCCTGAAGCATCCGTAATCGTTATCGGATTTCCGAATGAATCGTAAGTATAATTTGTAATTTGTTCAGCAGAGGTTCCGAAAAATTTGGTTACGCTTTGAACTGTGTCTGCGGCAAACACAACCTTTTGGTCCTGCACAAGAACACCATCCGTAAATTTCTTATTCCGGGTCGTTCTTCCGATTCTCCAAGAATTTAGATCGTGACTAAGTGTAAGATCCGTAGAAATCGTATGAGAGCCGGCTATCTCGGTTTGGTTTATTGGAAATCCGTACTGGTCTAAAGTGTAGTTTGTATTTGTCGATATTTCCAAATTTCCGTTATGGTAAGAAGTTTTGGAAATATTCGTAGCAACTGCGATTTCGGTCCCAAACGGATTCGGGAATTGAAACCCGCTCGAAATAGTCTGCTGCATCAAGTTGCCGGAAGCATTATAATTGCTAAATGTTGTCGGGACTCCTGCTAATCTATAATCGGTCTGATTAAATTCCGTAAATTTGTAAAATCCTGTTCCATTGTCTTTCTCTTTAAAGTTAGCAAACCCAAGACTTCTGATAACTTCCCGAATCCCCAAATAGAATCTGGAATTTTTATATTCGAACGACTCTCCGATAGATACTCCGGAACCTAAATCGGTTGTTATACTGGTTACCAAATGAGTATTGCTTGTGTCCGGAATATTCGGATAGTCCCCGGTTCCAGCCTGGATTGCCCCAGAATGTAACTGCTTAGTAGTATAACCTACCGTTGTAGTCTGGATTCCGTTCGTGACCGATATCAAATCATCTTCATCGGAGATTTTTGGATTAGTAGTTTTAGCCAATATATGACCTTGAGTCTTATCCTGCCAAAGTTTGATGAGTAATGCATCTTTCGATCCGTCCCCATTCATATCTTGGATGATAAATTGACCTTGGTCAGCTTTATATACACCCCCACTGGTTTGTTCATTTAGGTCGAACTGACCAAAACCGAAGTTGGCATTATAAATTAAAGATCCGGCTCCGTTCGACAGATAACTTTCTACATTCTTATTTTCTTTATTATATAGAATTAAATCTTCTAATCCATCCGAGTTTACGTCCGAAAAATTAAACTGGCTGGTTTTAGAAACATTGCTTGCATTCAAGGTACTTGTAACTTGGGCTGCAAAACCGTGATTCGTGTTTAAAGAAACTTTGATCTGGTTACCCACCAAAGTTATAAAATCCGGTAGACCGTCGGCGTTTACGTCGCCGAAAAAACTTCTCAAACGGTCCGCACTCGTGCCTAAATCATACTGTACTACGGTAGATGTTTGAGAAGAAAGATTAAAAGTAGTAACATCCAATCTAAATCGTATCGTTCCATTCGTACTTGCATTTAATGTATTCAGTTGATTCTGTAGACTAGTGATCGTAGTATTTACTGGACCGATCGTATTCGCAAAAACCAATTGCAAGTCGTTTACTAGTGTATTTAGATTCGGGATCGGTGTTCCAGTCTTTGCTGCTTGTAATTGAGTGATGTCTATATAATTCGGATCGGTTTGTATACAGTCAACATTCACCCCTAAACTATTCGGGACTGGAACGACAACCCCTCCCGAACCTGAATTTGCAATGTAATAACCGCAGCCTTTCAAATAATAATCGATCAAAGAATTAAAATCCGAATTGGATACGCTATTTGCCCCGTTAGCAAGAATGGAATTTAAAATATCTTCTTTTGTATGAAAATCGTTCGTAATCGTTTCAGCTTGCTCGTTTGCAGCCTGCAATTGGTTACTAACTGTAGTGTATTGAGGATTTTGACTATACTGTACTAAGCGTACATGTTCGGCCTTTCCGTCCGAATCCAAATCTATGAACTCATTTATAAAATAATTAGAAGTTCCGGTAATTTGTATCGCGTTAGAAAGACTCCCCTTTTGGTTCAGGTAGATATTAAATTTTGTTCCGTCGAAATGAATAAAATCCGCAAGATTGTCTGAGTTCATGTCGGCGAACCAATCAACCTGGGCCTTGTCGGCGATCATTCTCTTTGGATTTAAACTGGAATATTCATAATAATAGGAATACGGACGAAAAGCCTGCATGTTCTGGCTTGCAACGGGTATGGACACATTCGAAAAACTAACTGGGTTACTGAAACTATTCGACTGGGAATATATTACATTTAACTTTCCAGCACTCTCATAGGCAAAATCAGTTCTTCCATCCCCATCCAAATCTACCGTTTGAAAGAAGGTATTATAATGGAGAGGAAGGACAGGACTCAAATAACTTCCATTCGGATCCACAGTTCCATTTTGAACCTTCCAGGCTCTCAAACGAATACTATTCGAACTCTCGGAACCTACTATGCTTGCGAAGTCAAGAATACCGTTCCCATCTAGGTCCATAGGAGTCCAGTAGGTAAGGCCCGATGTAATTCCGGAGGCACAATAATTCGGACCGCCCCAATTATTATAATCCAAACAGAGGCTAGCAAGTATTGCAAAGAAGTTCGGATTACCTCCCCAACAAGGCGCATAAGCTGCACAAAGACAAGCGGATGCTCCGTTATTGCAAGCATCACGATCCGGAACGGGATATTTCATTGCATATTGGAGGTAAGTCGCTATTCTTTTCTCCGTTGCAGTAGGCTGGGTAGGCAAAGGATTTCCGAAATAAAAGTTTGCATACATCAGTAACGCGCTTGGAACGAATAAATTAATCGATGAAGTAGGAGTATTGAGATTCGTATCGACTAAAGGCTGAACTAAGAAACCGTCACTTCCGTAGTTGAACTCTAAATCCGCGTAACTTTCTGATCCAAAAATATTTGATTCACTTCTTTTTAGAGAAGTTAAAATTTGTCTCCCGGTAGTAGGACCGCTTGAATATTCAAATTCATAATTCCGAAGTAAGTTTCCGTCCGCATAGATTTCGATTTCTTCCAACTTTTTTGTCGTTTTTACGAAAGATCCGAAAACGTAGGAAGGAGATGTATCAGTGCGTGAGTCCGAATATTCGAATTTTATACTACGGTTCTGGTATTTGATTTCATTCGGATAATATTCACCGGTAACTGAATCTTCTATATACGTGATATCATAACCGTTTCCGAATGGATCTCTAACTTGATTTAAAGCCCAGGTTCGGACTGCTCCATTTTTTCCAAGAGCTTCTATCCTGGAATCGTTTGTTTTTCCATAGCTATAAAGAATTCCGTCCTTATCTGTTGCTGTCCATGAACAAGGTCCACTTCCACAAACTCCACTTGGAACAAAACGAACAAAGGATTCCTTGCGGCTATGATACTTGGTTTTGTTACCCGAAATATCCGTTAGAGGACCGACTTGATCTGATAGGAATCTATCGTTTGCATCGAAATTAATTCCGAAGCTGGGATCTCGTGAGATTGAATGGATTCCGGAAAGATCCCAGCCCATTCCCAAAATCCCGTTTTTTCCTCCGGAAGAATATGTGAGCGATAAATTCGGAACGATTCCTTTTGTTCCAGGAGGAATTACAATTTCTACATTTGAAGTCAATGTTCCACTTGGACTTGCAGAAAGTTTAGGCAAAGGTTGAGGAACTAAAGAGCCTGTAAGGTTTAAGAAAAACGATTTAATGGAAAATCCGCTAAAAATGATTAATAAGAGTGCAGGTAGGAAAACTAAAGTTATGGCTTTTCTTAATTTTTCTTTCATATTCCTCTCTAAAAAAATGCGGAACTATGAATTCCGGAGTCTTTTTACAATATATATAGGAAAAATACTGCAAAACTGAGTCAATGGAATTCAAAGAAAAAAGAGAAAATTAACGTTATTCGATATTACAGTTGCGTAACAAGTCGCTAACTTCAGTTCATTTATGATTATAGAACATGGTCTATATGGATAAAGAATAAAGAAAAATTATTTAGGTTCAAATTTCTTCAATATCCTATTTGTATAATACGACCGAAACAGAAATCATTAATCGGTTTGCAAGAATTGCTCAAGCCGCCGACAAAACTCTCTCTAAAACTGATCCCACTAATTCCTCGAAATTCTCATCGATCAAATCTAAGTCCTTTTGAGACAACTCGCTCCGCTCATTCGCTTTCCGGTTTATAAAATTATTGATCCGCATATCGATCGAAGATTTTAGAATCATGTAATTTGTCTTACCGCGACGACTTCTATCCAATTCATAACCGTTTGCAGAAAGAGACTTTGAATTCAGAATTCTATCAACTTCCGCTTTAACACGACCATTCAAATTATAACGAGCCTCTTGACGTTTTTGGGCTTTGGGAATGACAGGCTGTGAGTTCATTGCTTCCAACACTTGTTGTCCACTAAAACCTAATTCTGATAATTTTCGAATCTCTTCCATTGCCTCGTAATTTTCCTGAATCAAAGGTAGACTTTCCCAACCCAAGCCTATTTGTTCCGTAATCTGAAAGCCGTTTCGATTTATCGAGGAAGACATTTCATTATCTCGAATTGAATCATCCTGACTACCTTTCGGTTGCATTTCAGAAGATTTTACATTTTCAGCAAATGAAGGAAGGTATCGTTGGGCCAGGAGTAGATGGAGTAAGGACGGAGTTCACATCCAATACGCAGAAGGAAACCACATCCATTTCGTTTCTCATCATTGGGGCAAGAATTTGAATCCAGGGAGATTATTAACTGATATTTCAAACGGTAAATACAATGGAGCTAGTCTGCATATCTCTATGCATCACGTTTATCAAGATAAATTCCCAAAAACAAAGAATCTTTAGTAAAATGCATCTAACTATATGTAAAGGAAATAAATTCCCAAGCCTTTTGTTTGTACTAAATTAGTAAATTAAATATTTGAAAAATGATAGTCATTTCATTTAATTGGTAAAAATTGGAGTCGTATGATTAAGGAAAATTTGCCAAAATTCATTTTGCTTATTTCTTTGCAGTGTCAAATTGTATCGCTTTGGATACGTTAGGTTTATCTTATGATCGGATTAAAGGCGACGAAGTTGCCGCTAAGTTAGCAGATGCAGCGATCATGACCGACTTAGTAAATTCAACAATACTTATCGGCCAACCTCAGATCTCAATAACCGCAATCTTTTCTTCTGTAATTGCAGGCATCGATGTTAAAAAGTATTACAAAAAATCAGAAGTCGATGACTGTATAAATGATCTTTCCAATTATTCATACGGACAATCATGAAATTTGTCTTCGTTCGAAGTAGCCTCCACTGCATATTTCAGCTCGACTCTATTATGAATTCTATTTGCCAACTCTTCCGATATCCCGTTAGGTTTCGAATAGGGAGGTTCTATTATATAAAACGATAAAACGATAGATTGATTTTCCTCTAAATTTTGAGTTATTAGAAGATTCGAAAAGAAACCATCTGGATATTTATTTGCTTTGATTTCGTATGTATATTCTCCTTTCGAAATTGGCAAAATTAATTGGCAGTCTGTTTTAAAATGAAATTGCTTCAAACCAGTCCATAAAGTATTAAATCCTAATTTTCGATCATTATTAATCAATAACCTTCTTTTAAGGACATTGTCTTTTTCTTCTTGAAAAATATAAATCAAATAACTTTCTACCTGCATTCTCTCTCTTGAATTCTTAAGTTCTGACGGTAAATATATTTTCAGATAGTTTCCTTCTGAGTTTTGAATAGGATAATAAGGTAGGCGCCTCCAATAAAATATATTCCCGTAGCAGTTTGAAAATATAAGTAAAATGAGTAATGTTATTTTACTTTTCATTACAAACTACCTCCACATGTGTTTCCGGTTTGTTCTCCATATTGATAAATTGTTTCGAAACTACGAATTAATTTTCCTTTAACATCAAAAAGTATGAACGGATCAAGACTTGGATTCTGCTCTATTGTATAGTTAATCTCGTACCTATCATAGTCACTTCTTGAATTCTCAAGCCTTTCCGAAAAGGTCTTGCCTTCGGGATTTGGAATCGCTTTTTCCTTAAAGCTTAAGCGAATAGAATGATTTGGCGGAAGGTCGATTTCCTTTTCCAATTTTCCAGAAAATTCCGTTCTTGCGCTACCAAATGCAAACCGATAGAAAGTTTTACCTGCATTTGTCGGCATTCTATATTCACAACCTTCTAAAAACACAAAACGTATATCGGACCTAATCAAATATGGTAACTCTTCAGGTTTTTGATAATAAGCGCTCCAATAACCCTCGTTTGGGTTAACAGCTGAAGGAAAAGCTAATAATGGATTTGTATCTCCAAAAAAGACAAATAAGTGATATGTAAATAAGTCATCATTGAGACGATTTTCGTTTATTACCTTCGGCATAAAGCCAAATTTGATGTAAGTATTTTGGAAATTTTCAATATCTTTATGTCGATAATAGGTTTCAAAGCCATAACGCATCCCAATGCAACTTTGAAGAAAAAGAATTACTATTAATATCTTATAATACAAAGATCGCATATTATAAACTACCGACACAAGCATCGTGTGCTTTATCAGCTACTGAATAAATTAGAATTACGCCGGGAAATTGTAAACCAATTATACCTGCCGCAGCGCTGCCCCAATTCTCAGTCCTTAAATCATATAATATTCCTATATATCCGAAATATTCTATTCCTTTCACAATACCAAATTGAGTTGGAGTAATTGGAAACACATTACTTAGCGAAGGCGCTAACCAAGGCATTTATATCAATGCAAATGCAGCTGTCATTGTCGTAACCTACTCAACTGATGTGTAACAAAACGCAGTCCGATCATACTTCTCTTTCCAACAAATCAGCTTGTAAGAGAATCACCTCTATTTATTTCACCATAAAGTTCTTAGGTCATTTTACATTCACAGCTCCGGATTGTGTTACTCCAGCCGTCCTGTTCTTACTTTCGTCTGCCGCCATTACTACAACGCCTCAAGGAGCAGGGTGTAAAAATAAGAATCCCAGTGCCAGAACCAATGTCATGTTGGCTCCCGATTCCCAAAGTTGTATCATCTACCAAAGAAATTAACCCCAATCCGATACCAACCAAAGCAAGAATATACAAGAAAGCCGGAATTCTCACAGCTCTATCTGAATGAGTATTGTTTCTTCAAGAACCTGAAAGTATTTGGAGTAGATGCGTTAGCAAAGAGAGGAAGGGAGAAGATTGGGATCTCGGAGGTAAATGATGTTCTCGAATCGGAGAGAACCGAGAAGGCAAAAAATTTTGATCCAACCCTGAAAAACGAAATTAGTAAGAGCGAAGCTACTAATTTCGTTTTTCACTTAGCTAAATCACAAAATGTGCGGATTGTCAATGATAAATTACTACCTATTCTCAGCTGCTAATCCGCACAACGCAAGTATAAAAGACCCTCCAACTTCCCCAATTGGAACTAAACATTATGAAAAAATAACTGAATACTTCTTAGATACATTTTACCCGAAATTTTGCCCAACATGTAAGATCCAATTAAAGAAGAAGATCAGCACAAGAGATTACTTAATCCGCTGCGAAGTCTGTCATTACCAAGCATCAAGACTTTCATATACTCCCCTGCACCATTTCAAATTACCTCTCTGGGTATTCGGATATGTATTAGATGAATCATATAAAAGAAGCCCAAAGGTTTTAACAGCAGCTGAGATAGTTAGATCAATTGGAATTTCTAATAAATCTGCTCTTCTACTAAAACGCAGAATTCAGTTGTTTGCAAGTGAGCAGAAAGAATCATTTAGAGATCTAATCTTCTCACAGTTAGAAGAAGAATATAAAGACTTCCGTCTTCCAGAAAAGGATACTGAGTCCAAACAAACTCAGAGCCGTATACAATCGAATCCCATACCAACCGAAATCGCGGATAAAAGAAATCCAAAGAAGATACTCCAGAAAGCCCTCAAAGGAAAGACCCTAACAAACGCAGATACAATGGTCCTCTACTCTGCATCCCAAAGAGCGAATAAAGGCCGTAAAAGGCATAAACACGGGGGTTGTACAGCTTCCATATATATGAGCGATAAACTCGGTGGAAAACAGATAGGAACAATGGTGCATACGATCGCCGCAAGCAATGGAGCATTAATACTCGATTCTGTGCCGGATCAAAAGATGAATACCTTAGGTCCTCTATTCCTAAAGAATATACCAAGTACCACACCAATATTCACAGATAGCGGATATCCATGGTTAAATTCCGTATATAAAAACCATAGAATGGTAAATCACAGTGCGCATTCAAAAGACAAAAGATATCGCTGGGCAAGGAATCGCTGGAGTAAGGACGGAGTTCACATCCAATACGCAGAAGGAAACCATAGAGTAATCAAACAAGCATTCTCTTCTTACGGATATATAAAGCCAGAGTTCTCCCAGCTCTATCTCAATGAGTATTGTTTCTTCAAGAACCTGAAAGTATTTGGAGTAGATGCGTTAGCTAAGAGAGGAAGGGAGAAGCTTGGAATTGTTGAGGTCTATGATGGTCCCGAATCGGAGAGAACCGAGAAGGCAAAAAATTTCGTTCCAACCCTGAAAAACGAAATTAGTAAGAGCGAAGCTACTAATTTCGTTTTTCACTTAGCTAAATCACAAAATGTGCGGATTGTCAATGATAAATTACTACCTATTTAACACACGTAATCCGAACCGAGGACCACCTTTCCTCCAATCCAGAACCGCTCCATTCATTAGAAAAACAGAAAATAGAAATCTCTTCCGAACTCCCCTCCCTA
Source organism: Leptospira sp. B5-022 (assembly GCF_000347035.1). Lineage (GTDB taxonomy): Bacteria > Spirochaetota > Leptospiria > Leptospirales > Leptospiraceae > Leptospira_B > Leptospira_B cinconiae. The sequence continues at coordinate 192 of NZ_ANIJ01000006.1, read as the reverse complement.
AACACTACAACCCAGCACTCAACACTGTCTACTTCACAGAGATAACCAAGAAGATACTCAATGACTTCTACCCAAAGCACTGCCCTACTCCTGAATGTAACGGCAGAATCTTAGATAAAGAAATCTCAACAAGAACAGATCTAATTAGATGTCCTCAATGTAGACATCTAACATCAAGACTAAGTTACACTC
>NZ_ANIJ01000005.1 GCF_000347035.1 Leptospira sp. B5-022 | reverse complement strand
TTCGTGAATTTTAACCACGCGTTTTAAGGAAAGAAGAGATGAGAAGAGTATTTTATATAATAAGATCATTATTTACCTTATTCGCGTTTTGTATATTCGCGATTGGTTGTGAGGAAAACTTGGATCGTAGTCCTTACGGATTTAGTGAAGAGGAAGATAACGATCTGATAGCCGGGGCGATTTTTTTCCAAAGTTTTACGAACAATGGTGATGGTACGACGACGGACAGCACAAGCGGTTTGATGTGGAAGACTTGTAGCCAAGGTCAGGTATTCAGCGGAGATGCAACGAACTTCGGTTGTAGAGGAGGTAGCGGAACGTTAGCCAATCCTAGTTCTTTTGGAGCAACGGAATTACAGTATTGTAGCGTAGATCTACATTCTTGTAATACGCTTGGAATCCCTCAAACGCTAACGAACGTATCACCGATCGGAATATCAGGTAGTTCGGAAGCGTATGATTCGTGTGCGACTGATACCACGGGAGGTCATACGGACTGGCGAGTAGCTAGTTTCTTGGAATTAAAATATTTAAGTTCGAATAGCCGTAACTTCATGCTATTAAAATTCCCAGATACGATAGAGTCTTTCTATTGGAGTTCCACAGCGAACGAGCAGGATGTAGCGGGTAAAACAGCTAGGGCGGTATCGTTTTCACGAGATAGATTCGGTGAAGACGAGTCTTACAGCAAGACCAGCAGATATTTCGTTCGCTGCGTGAGGTAGAGACTCGGAGTTCGTAGTGAGGCACAGAGAGTTTTCGCACTGAGGCGCAAAGTCACAGAGGGTCATTTTGTATTAGTATTCGAAGAAACTTCGTGTCTCTGTGGCTCTGTGTGAGCAATCCCTGTGTCCCCCTCTAATCTTAGCGCCTCTGTTTGAAAATATTCATAACGGAGCCTGAAGATCTCCATGAACCAAATCGTTGATCAGAATTGTATCATGTCTGGATGGGGATCGGTTCTCTGGATAATCGGTCGAATAATGAAGGCCTCTACTTTCATGTCTGGCAAGTGCGGAACGGATAATTAATTCGGCTACCAAAACTAAATTGCGAAGTTCTAACAAAGGATTCGTAACTATCGTCCGGTTGTAATAGTCTCTGACTTCCGCATAAATCAGGTCCATTCTTCTTTTTGCTCTTTCCAGACGAAGATTGGAGCGAACAATTCCAACATAATTGGACATCGTGTTTTTGATCTCCGAAAGATCATGGGAAATTAATACCCATTCTTCCGTATTAACTAGACCTTCTTTGTCCCAAGCTGGGATCTGATCATGTTCCGCTAAGAAGTTTGGCGGATTTTTGCGGATCTCTTCTGCGATCCGATTAGAGAATACAAGACATTCCAATAAACTATTGGATGCTAGACGGTTTCCACCGTGAACTCCCGTACATGCAGCTTCTCCCGCTGCGAAAAGATTTTCTATTCTGGTCTTTCCCCAAAGATCCGTTGCGATTCCCCCGCACATGAAGTGGGCTGCCGGTACGACTGGGATCGGATCCGTAGTGATGTCGATTCCTAACTCAAGACATTTTGCATAAATGGAAGGGAAGGCTTCTTTAATTTCCGCCGCGGGTTTATGCGAGATATCCAACCAAACGTGAGGATCTCCGGACTTCTTCATTTCCGCATCTATCGCTCTTGCGACTATATCTCGCGTGGCAAGATCCGCCATGGGGTGATATTTTTTCATGAACGGTTCTCCGTCCATGCTCAATAATACGGCACCTTTTCCCCGTACTGCCTCGGAAATTAGAAATGAATCTCCTTTTTCATGATAAAGAGAAGTAGGGTGGAACTGGTAAAATTCCATATTCCTGATCTCCGCTCCGGCACGATAGGCGCAAGCAACTCCGTCTCCGGTTGCGATCTTTGGATTTGTAGTATGAGAATAAACTTGTCCGGAGCCGCCACTTGCTATGATCGTTTTTTTAGCAAGAATAGGGATGATCTCTCCCGTATGACTGGAAAGAACGTAGGCTCCGAAACAGATCAGACCTTTTTTTTTGAGATGGTGGGGAGTGATAAGATCTACAACAGTATGATATTCTAATATTCTAATGTTTTGGTTTTGTTTTACGATTTGGAGGAGTGTCTTTTCGATCTCATGGCCGGTCCTATCGTGTGCGTGGACGATACGATTTGTCCCATGCCCGCCTTCCCTATGTAGATCGAATTCTCCCTCTTGGTTTAGATTGAATGGGACCCCATATTCTAAGAGTTCTTTTACCAGAGGCGGACCTTCTTCTACCAAAACCCGGACTGCTTCCGGATCACAGAGACCGGCTCCTGATTCCAAAGTGTCTTGTACATGGTCTTCGAATTTGTCTCCCTGATCGAAAACCGAGGCGATCCCGCCTTGGGCGTAATTGGTATTTGACTCGTAATCCGACTTCTTGGTCACGATCACAGTTTGGCCGACATGAGAAAGTTTTAACGCTTGGAAAAGACCGGTAATACCGCTCCCGATGACTAAAAAATCGGTTTTAATTCTTGGCATTTGTACAGATTCGGCGGCGAAAAAGCCGCCGAAATTTTAGATCATTTACGTTTTGTTCCCGTGTTTAGAAGTGCTTCTACGTAATCTATGGAGCGGATCAGCTGGAAGTCAGGTTTGATCGGATCGTTCTTATGTTCTTGGATGAACTTCTCCGCTTGACCGTTTGCTTTTACGTAAGCCTCCAGTTTTTTCACGTCGAAATGGCTTTTTTCCTCTGCGGAAGAAGGTAGTTCCGGCAGGTGATTCCACATATTCTCTTCGCGATAATGGAATGGGAAACTGCCGTCTTCTTCGGAAGAGACTTCCACATCTGGTTTGACTCCGACAACTTGGATCGTATTTCCGGATGGCGCATAATATCTGGACTGAGTTAGTTTGATATAGTAAGCTCCGTTTCCTCTTAACTCTTGCAACTTTTGAACGGTTGCTTTACCGAAAGATCTTTCTCCCAGAATTAAACCGCGTCCATGGTGTTTTAAAGCGGAAGCTACAATCTCGGAAGCGGAAGCGGATTTTGCATTGATCAGTACTGCTACAGGTAGATCGGTCAGATCTTTTTTACCTGCATTCGAATCTTCCGGGCTTCTGTTCGGGCTTTTTACGGAGACGATGAGTCCGTTGGTTACAAACATATCCGCAAGATCGATTGCCAGATCCAAATAACCTCCCGGGTTATTTCTTAGATCTAGAACCAAAGCTTTCAGTTTGGTTCCTTTGGCAGTGGATTGTTTTTCCAATTCTTTGAAATGTTGAACGAATTCCTTATCAACGGAAGGATCCGATTTTACGAAACCTGTTAGTTTGATGTAACCGATATAAGGATGATTGTCGATCAACTTGCTTGCGATATTTCGTATCTCGATCGTATCACGAATGACTTCGATCGTTAGAGTTCCTGCCACCCCTTTTCTGCGAATAGTTAAAACTACTTTGGATCCTTTTTTTCCTTTGATCCTTTCGACCACTTTGTCGAGTAACATTCCTTTTGTGGACTTACCGTCCACAGCTAGGATCACATCACCTGCACGGACACCTGCGTTAACTGCAGGTCTTCCTTCCAAGGGGTTTTCTACGATCACTTCCTTATTGCCGCCACCGCTTAAGATCGCACCGATCCCTTCGAAACTTCCGTCTTCGATCTTTGCCATGGATTCTTCCCAGGCGGCTTTTAAGAATACTTGGCTATGAGGATCTAAAGAAGAAAGATAACCGTTTGCAGCAGCTAGATACACGTCCTTGATGCTGAAAGGTTCCTTTTCTTTAGGGTCTTCCTCTCCGAACGGATCTTTAAGCGGAGGAGTGGTGTAGTTCTGTAAATTTTTTTCTAGGTATGCGAGGATACGATCGAAGTCTTTTTTAGAAAAGTTAGTCTGTTCCCACTTAGCCGTGAGCACTTTTTTGCGGACCTTCTCCCTTTCTACAAGCTTAAGGACCTCGTCATTGGAAAGTTTAGGTTTGTTTGCCTCTTCTTTCAGTTTTTTATCCCGGATCTTCTCTACTTCTTTATAGTCCGGATCGAATAGAACGAATTTATCTTCCGGAGAAAGTTTGAAAGATTTGCCCGGAAAAATATCATCCGCTTCTTCGTATTTTTCTCGATCGGTAAAATAACTTTCCGGATACAGATAAAGGCCATGAGGCAAAGATAGAAGTGCAAAAACCGCTGCGTCCTTGTAGGCGCGGTTTTTATCTATATTTTTATCTATATAGTTTCCCTCAACGGTCTTGACTACACTGTCAAAATCTTTGAGAGTGAAATCTGCCGTGGTCTTGGAATTTCCGGAAGAAGGTTGGCAGAAGAAGATGCTCGTACATAAGATAACGGAGAGAAAGGATAAGGAGAAGGATCTCAAGCTTTTCAAATCGGGTCCTCTTTTTGCAAGGTTGATTTTCGATCATTTTCCACCTGGAACAAGCATTGTCAATCTATTCCCCCGAAAACTCTCATTCTATCGAGGTTTGGAAAAGTTCGGTATTTTTGGTTTTTTCTGTTTTGTGGGAACTTTTTACTGCACCTCGGTGTCCGTTCCTGGCGGTGGAAGGTTCGGTTCGGAACTTATACAAGAGCAAGCCATCCTAGATTTTTACGGAACCGAAGAAGAAAGAAAATCCTCTTTAGATTTACTAAAATCTTCCTGTAGATCCCTGAGAAAAGATAGGGGACTCTCCTGTTATAATTTGTCCGTTTTATACGATTCCTTAGGAGAAAAACAGTCCGCTTGGGAATATGCAGTCAGAGCAAGGAATGCTGATCCGAATGATCCACTTTACCAGGAACTTGCATTCTCTTCTTCCCTCCAATTGGAGTCCGAAAAGTCGGCACTTTTGGATCAGGAAGAAGTTTTGTATCAAACTGCAATTTCCGCATGCAAAAAAGGAAATATTGCGGAAGCTTCCGACGCGATTTCCAAACTGATAGAGATACAGTCTATTTCCAAAGAATCCTTAACGAAAGGGATTTTTGCAGAATGTGGTGGACTGGATAAGGAACTCGTCTCTAAAGCAAAGCCGAACACTTTCAAACCTTCTTCCGAATATTATAAATTTCTGGAAAAGAACCATCCATACAGAAAGGTCTGGGACTTAAGCGGGGAATTCGGTAGGGCTCCGAAGGATATCATTTCCGGAAATAAGGCCACCCAATCCTGGAAAGAGCTTAAAAAAGCGGTTTCCGCAAAAGACCAGATGTCCGCCAAAAAACACCTCTTAAGTTTCAAATCGCATCTGGAAGAATTGGCCAAAACAAACTCGGAGGCCTCGTTACTCTCTGCCAATTTAAAAAAAGCAGCGTTTTTGTTGCTCTCTGAAGATTCGAATTATTCTTCCTTCAAGGAGCTTGCGAAGGAACTTTCTGAATCGCAAAAATAGGCGTTCGCACAGAGCACACTGAGATCACAGAGTTTATTTATCACGCAAAGGCGCTAAGAAAAGAAGATACCAAAGTAATCCCTTCGCGGTCTTGGCGGCTTCGCGTGAAAACTCTTGGCGTCCTCTCAATGAACTCTGTGTTCTCCGTGCGAAATACTTAACTCAGAGCCTTTAAATATTCTTTCACTGAGGCTGCTAAACCGACTTCGAGCGCGTATGACATGAGTCTGTGGCCGATGGAAACCTCTTCTAGGCCGGGGAGGTGAGAGAAAAGAGGAAGATTGAAATGATCCAGGTCATGGCCTGCATTGATCCCGATTTTCTCACTTTGTAGGAACTCGGCGGCTTTTTTGAAAGATTCGAAAACCAATTTACCTTGTTCCGGAGAATGATCGAATGCATGTGCATAAGGCCCCGTATAAAATTCTACCCTGTCTGCTCCGGTATCTTTTACTAATTTAAGATTTTCTAAATCCGTTTCCATAAAGATAGAAACCCGGATGCCTGCATTTTGGATCTTTTGGATGTATGTTTTTAGTTCCGAGGATTCCTTTTTGAGATCGAAACCGTGATCGGAAGTGATCTCTCCCGGAGTTACCGGTACTAACGTGGCCTGGTCCGGTTTTGCTTCCAGAACAAGATCTAAAAACCGGGAGGAAGGTTCTCCTTCCATATTGTATTCTATCTTCTTCTTTTTATCCCGATTGTAGAGCGCAAGGAACTCCCTGAGATCGAATACGTCCTTCTTCTTGATATGCCTTTCGTCTTCTCTCGGGTGGACCGTAATTCCGTGAGCGCCGGATTCTACGATCAGTTTAGATAAATAGATCAGGTCCGGATGGTTTCCCCCTCTGGAGTTTCTTAAAGTAGCAATTTTGTTTACATTTACGCTCAGATGGACCATAAACCTCGTATTCCGAATCCAATTCTTAAAAAGTACAAGTTAGCGGAAACTAGATTTCTGAGTGCTTTTTCTGCTTGAATCGGAATAAGTGTCTTCCAGCATGGTCAATTCCGATGGCAACAGCTAAGAAAACGGCTAAGAAAAAAGCTGCACCGAAGTCCAAAACTCCGGTGAAAAAAAGCGCCCCTAAGAAGAAAACTCCTCCGGCAAAAAAGAAGGAAGCCCCTAGTGCAAGCAAACCAGCAGGCACTAAAAAGTCTTCGGCTTCTAAATCTTCCCTCAATCCTCTGGGCAAAAAGTTCACCTGTCATACTTGTGGAACCAAATTCTACGATCTAAACAAAGAAGTAAAAATCTGCCCTAAATGTGGAGCCGATCAAAGTAAACGTCCTCCTTCTAAATCAAGGGTTCGAGCGGCCAGAGTCGAAGAAGAAGAGTTTCCGGAAGAAAACTTAGATTACGATGCCGAAGTAGGTTTCGAAGAAGAAGAAGGTATTGTGGAAGAACCTCTGGAAGAGGAAGAAGACGAGGAAGAGGAGGAGGAATAGATTCCCCCTTTTCATCCCATTCTGATCATCACCGCTCCCACCGGGGCCGGAAAAACGGCTCTGGTGAGAGAACTGGACCCTTCTCGTTTTGAAATTATTTCCTTCGATTCTAGACAGATCTACAAAGAATTAAGTATTGGGACCGCAGCTCCCAGTCCGGAAGACTGCGAAAAAATCCCCCATCATCTGGTTTCCTTTCTTTCTCCTTCCGAAACCATAGACGCGGCAAAATTTGTAACAAAGGCAGAAGAAGCTCTGGATGATATCCTTTCCAAGGGGAAAATCCCTGTTTTAACCGCAGGAACAGGATTCTATTTGAATGCATTTTTGTTCGGAATGTTTCCCGTTCCGAAAATCACCGAAGAAGTAAGAGTGAAAGTGGAATCCCTAAGCATGGAAGAACGGATCCAAGAACTCCGAAAACTGGACCCAAAAGCTCTAGAAAAAATCTTTCCGAACGATAACTACAGATACGGAAGAGCATTGGAAGTGAATTGGATGGGAACCATTTGGTCCGAACTGAAAGTGGAGGAGGGTAGCGGTGCCTTAATTTCCAGAAATTTGAATATACTCGGGGCCTTCTTCTTGGATCTGGACCGAAAAGAATTGTACGAAAGGATCGATTCCAGAGCCAAAAAAATGATAGAATCCGGAATGGCGGAAGAAGCGAAACGGGTCGCAGATAAATACGGGGAAGATTGTCCGGGGCTTCAGTCCTTAGGTTATAATTTCGCGCTTGAAAATATTAAAGGAACGTCCAATCTTGAGACATTCTTTGGGAATTTAAGCCAGTCCCATAGGAACTACGCCAAACGTCAGATTACTTGGTTTCGAAAACAAAAAATATTGGAACCGATCCATCCGAAAGAAGCGTACGAAAAGATAAAAAAAATATAAACGGATAAAAATCTATGTCTGCTAAAAATAATATACAGGACCAACTACTCAATACGGCTAGAAAAGAAAAACTGGAATTGACCATCTATCTTTTAAACGGAGTTCCTTTAAAAGGGAAAGTGGTAAGTTTCGATAATTTTACGATAGTCCTTGAGCAGGAAAACAAGCAGAGTTTGGTGTACAAACACGCGATCTCGACGATCATTCCTTCCAAAGTAATCAAACTTTATACAGAAGAAGCCGCTAAAGAAGCTCCTTCCGCCTAATGTTCCGAAAGATAGGCCGGGTATTTTTCATTCTATTTATACTAGCGGGGATACTTACGGTATCCTATCCGCTTTTTTTTATAAAAGAGGGAGAGGCCTTGCTTGTCTGGGAACAGGATTCCAAGTTAGTTTCCTTTGTTCGTGGTCCGGGCTTTGCCTATGAACCGGCGGTGATCCAGTTCTGGGAAAAGTCCGTTCGTAAAGAATCCTTAAACTCTTTGGCTTTGGAGTTGGATATCCATCACGATCTTTCTTCCGGATTATTCTCCGAAAAATCGGAAGAAGGAAAGATCAGAGCGAAACTGGATCTATCCTTTCACTTAGAGGGAGAAGAATCCAAAAAGTTTTTTCTCTCCGGAGGAAAAACGGACCAAGGACGAGCAAGATATCTCTCCAATATATTCCAATCCAAACTGAGGGCAGGGATAGAGGACGAGAAAAATATCAATTTAAACAAAGATTCTATTTCCGCCTTCTTAAGAAACGATATCCTGAGAATTCTTTCGAATGAAGTGCCTTGGTTGAAGATAGAATCGGTGCGTATTATCAGTCTGGACATTCCGGATCCGATACTCATCGCAAACATATTCCGTAATCCTAACTATATTTTGGCTAAAAAGTTAGAAAAAATAGAAGCCTTAAAAAAGGCGGAAATCTACACAATTCAAGAGGAAGCAAAACTTGCAGTTTCCAAAAAAAAATGGGAACAATATAAGGATTTTCTAAAGAAGAATCCCGATATGAAAGAGTTCCTACTTTACGATAATATCGGGGAGAATGTGGATGTTCTACTTCTTCCTTCCGATACCGTTTTTGGAGATCCTAAATCTTTGAGTAAGAAAAAGTCCGCCCCGAAACCTAAAGAGGTGGAATAAATGATACAAGATAAACCCGTAGTACTCATTATGGCGGGGGGAAAGGGAGAAAGATTCTGGCCTAGATCCAGGGTTTCCACTCCTAAACAACTCCAAAAAGTATATTCTAAAAATACTCTCTTAAAAGAGACTTTAAATAGAGCTTATACGATCACAAGTCCGGATCGGGTATTTATCGGAACAAACGCTACTTTAAAAAAAGCGATCCTTTCCCAGGAAAGAAGTTTCCCGGAGAATAATTTTATCATAGAGCCCGAAGGAAAAAACACAGCGCCTATCATCGCTCTTGCTTCTTTATATTTTCAAGAGAAGTTCGGAGATCCGGTTCAGGTGGTACTTTCCGCAGATGCTTGGGTGAATTCCGAAAAAGAATTTGCCAAGAGTATCCAAAAGGCATTAAAAGAAGCTGATGAACATCTTGTTTTATTAGGGATCAAACCGAATCGTCCGGAAATAGGTTACGGTTATATCTCCGCCGGAAAGCCGACCAAACATGGGTTCGAAGTAAAATCATTCTTTGAAAAGCCGGATGTAAAAACCGCGATCAAGTATATTAAAAAACCGAACTTCTATTGGAACCCCGGGATCTTTCTTTGGAAGACAAGTCTGATCTTGGATGAGTTCGAAAAACATTCTCCTAAAATATTAAAACCTCTTAAGGATAGATTTCCTTTTAAAAAGATGGGTGATCTGGGAGAAGCATTCAAACTTCTTCCTTCCGAACCTGTGGATATTGCCATCATGGAAAAAAGCGCTCGTATCAGAATGGTAGAGGCGAGTTTTTCTTGGGACGATGTTGGCTCTTGGCTTTCTTTGGAAAGAGTATTGCCTGGAGACAACCAAGGCAATCGTCATATTGGGAAAGAAATACTATTTTATAAATCCGGAAACAACGTCACTCAAACTAGAAAAGAATTCACAGCACTACTCGGAGTGCAGGATATCGTTGTGGTGGAAGAGGAAGACGTTCTCTTTATCGCTTCTAAAGAAGGAATAGGTGATATCAAGAATATGGTAGCCGAGATCCGTAAAAATAAAGGTTTACAAAAGTATACCGAATAATTTCCTGGCAGGTTAGGAACAGAATCAGGAGAACCGAATGCCTTCCGGTAAAAAAAGAAAGCGAAGAAAGATCGCGACTCATAAGAGGAAGAAAAAAAGAAGACAGAATCGTCATAAGAAGAAAGGCAAATAAGATATATTTTTGATATCTAAAAGACCGGGAAATCGAATCGAAGACCCGGTCTTTTTCGCCTCCCTCCTAATTCGGGAACTCTCCCGACTCGGAATTAGCAACTATCAAAGCCTAAAGCAAAATTCGAAATTGGCCGATCTTGTTGCTGTATGGCCTCCTTCCAGGACTATTCTCTTTTAAGACGTTGGTGGAAACCTGAGTTTCCTCCAGCCAAAGGATATACTAAATCCTACCAAGCTAAAACTCCGGATGGAGATATTCTCCAAGCCGACTTTCATTTTCATGATCGTAAGATCAGGCTCACTTTGGAGGTCTCCGGTGAGAATGGACGTATTTACGTTTCCACCATTCGAGATGGGTCGATTTTAAAAGAAACCGACCTGACCACCGGTAGATCTTATCCGCTTTATTCCAGGTTTGCACCTTTTAGAGACTTATTATCTTCTCTTCCGGACAAGGATGCTTTACAGATATTAGGCGGGGCATACGGAGTTTCTCCGGAGCCGTTGGGGGGACCGGAGAGAAGGAGCCCTAAACCTTGGGAAATTTCTACCAAGTACGATCATATTTTCGGGATCGATCGAAATCCAAGGTCGTGGAAAAGATTTTTCCAAAGAGAGAAAAAAGAGCCCTTATGGACCAGGATCAAAAGAAGGATCTGGGGAGATCTCCAGGACTATTCCTTAGGGCTTGCATCCGCTCTGGGGATCTGGTATGCATACATGGATTTTTATTTGCTCGGATTTTCGCTCGCTGTTTTCGGTTTGCTTTTTGGCGGATTGGACTGGATACTGAGGAAACGCGATCCGCTTTTCTCGAAAGTTGCAATCTTTCTGGGTTCCGGATCGTATTTTTATTATTACGGATTCACCCGTTTCTAAGGAGGGGGAATGTCCGCCGAAATCGAACACCAGTACATTTTATTTAGCTTGGGAGAGGAAGAATACGCTCTTCCGATCGTTCTTGTGGATGAGATCATCAAGATCCATAACCTGGTCAAGGTCCCAAGATCCAAAAACTACTTTGCAGGTATCATGGATATCAGAGGTAAGGTAGTCAAGATGGTGGATTTGGGTGTGAAACTCAATATTCCTCATACTCACGAGCATGGTTACGATCGTGCAATCGTAGTAAAGATCGGTGGAGAATCCGTCGGTATCATAGTGGACAAGGTGGCTAACGTAGCTCTTTTTCCTCCGGAAACAATCAATCCTCCTCCTCCTTCTATCAAGGGAATTTCCTCCCGTTATATCACGGGTGTCGGTAAAAAGGACGATAGGTTCATCATCCTGATCGATATCGAAAAAATCCTAGGATCTGAAGAATTAGCGGAGTTGGGTGCCGGGGCGAAATGAAACAAACCCGCCTCGGACTGGGCGTGGTACTTCTGACCTTATTTTGGTCGGTAGGAGGCGTCCAAACGCAAGCGGATGAGCAGGACCAAAGATTAGATCCTGCAGGTATTTATACACTTCCTCATGAGATAATTCCTCCTGCGAGCCTTCGCACATTAAAGGAGAACTTACTCAATTCTTCCGAAACGGCTTCCGATCCGATCACATCTATTCGCCAGGTTTTAGATCCGTACTACGCTCAATTCGTGGATCCAAAAAGAACGGAAGAAGAAAGAAGGCTCGGCCGTATCTTCACCGAAAAAACGGATCGTAATAGTTTACGTTTATTGATCTTAAAAATGTTAGGAAAGATCACGGGGGGCCAACAACTTCGTGATTCTCCGATTCTATTCGAACTTCATTGGTTGCTGAGCCAAGAATATTCCAAGAAAAAACAAAACTTCAAGGCATTGGAAGAAGCGTTAGCTGCACTTAGATACAGGGATTTTTCGCATACCGAAGAGGCATTTTCCAAGGAAGAAAGGCTTCGTGAATTGTACGATACGAACGAAGTAGAAAGAGCGAAAGAACATGCGAATGCAAAAAAAGAATTAGAAAAAGCGAATTTAGACCTTGAAAAAGCGAAGGATAGGATCCATCTTTTGGAAGCTGCTTCCGTAAGGGAGAAGGACCTGATCTTCGAATCCAATCCGCCTGCGAATGCACGCAAAGTCACCGCAAACGATATCACTCTTGCAAAACAAGATCTAAAGAATGCGGACGAGGCGCTCAAAAAAGCGGCAAACGCCTATAAGGATTCTTTCGAAAATAATTATTATCCGTTTTTTAAAAGAAAATCCAGAGAAGACGCAGAGACGGTTTTTACCTTAGCGAAGTTCGTAAAAGAATCGGAGAATGAGAATAAGGAAAGACTAAAAGTAGTCAATAAAACCTCTGTGAGCGGGCAGGGGATATTCGTTCTATTCGATTATAAAAGAAATACGGACTTCTTTGCATACGCCGCATTACTCGAGTTGGCATTTCGTTTAGATCCCGAATATTCGCCGGTAGTTCTGGCCTTGGCGGAAGAGTTAAAGGCGTCCGGTAAAAAATCCAAGTCATTGGATTTTTTCTTAAAATATTTGGCTCTAGCCTTAAAAGAGAATAAAACTCCCTCGGAGATGGCTTACGTATATCGTGCGATTGCTTCTCTTCATACCGAACTCAAACAATATGTTTTGGCTGCGGAGTTTTACGAAAAATATTATCAATCGGAACCTGATCCTAAGAAAAAAGGGATCTATGCATTCGAGCTTGGAAATTTTTTCGAAAGCAAACTGGGCAATTTAGAATCCGGAAAAAAATATTACGAGGATTGGCTGCAAATTCGAGAGCAGGAAAAGGCGACCGCTTCCGATCTATCATTTATTGATTCGCAAGAAAGGATCAGGATGGAGGTCCTTGCTTATTTAGGGATTTCTAAATTATATAGATACGAGAAAAAACCCCCTAAAGAAAAAGAGGAATTGATCAGATCCGTCCAGGCATACGATCGTCTCCGGGAAAATTTAAGATTAGAAGAAGAAAAATATTCCCTAGGAAAAAAGGAATTACTCCAGATCAAAAAAGGTCTCTTGGAAAGAACAAACGACCAGGACATGGCACAGTACCGGCTGAAAAGTTTGGAGATGGAAGAGTCCAAGGAAAAAATGGATATTATCCGAACCAAGTTGGATGCGTCTCCCGGACCGAGAGCGATGCAAAGATTATCCGTATTGTATGAATTCGAAAAAAATTACGGGGAATCCAAAAGAATGAACGAAGAGATTCTGAAAGTAGGGAATCAAACGGAGATCAATTTGGCTCTGAAAAATATAGAACGGATCAATAAAATTTTAGAGGATGGAATGCAAAGAGATCCGTATCCAAGAGATCCGCTTTCGGGAGATACGTATTAGGATCGGTTTGTTGGAGTTGCAACAACCGGTTTAAGTCGCGATGTAGGAACTCCAACGTGCGATGGCATTTATTGGTTTAAAGATTTTTTCGCTTTAGTGTATTTTTCCACATCGTCTATACCGGATTCTTTTTCTTCTTCCCTTTCTTCCGGTTCTATTACTCTGAATTCTACTTGATCGATCACTTCTCCCTCATAGGAGACTTTGATCAGATATTTACCTGCGATCAATTCTTGAAAACTTCCCGTGATGCTAGAACTGGAAAGTTCGGGCCTTTTACGTCGTACTTCTATCTCGTTAAATCCCACCTGAAATCTACTCAGACTCACGTAGATCTCCGCTTCCGGGTTAGGCGTTCTGGAAAATTTGTAAAGATATACCAATGTTTTGTTCGTGGGAAAGATCAACTTTTCTCTCGTAAGGGTAAATTCCTGGACGGAGGTAAATTTTTTCTCCAATAAACTTTGTTTTGTCTCATCAACCAAGGCCCAGCCGAATTCTCCGCTCATTCCCAAGCAGGAAAAAAAGAAGAAAGAATATAAAAAAATTATAAAATAGGAAAACCGTATATTCATTCCTGGAATCATTCTCCCTTTTCTACTACTCTTCCCTTATCGGAAATGTCTTTTTCTCTGGGAGAATATTCCCGGTCCGGAAACACAACTCTGAAACCGGAACCTTCATTCCTTTGTGGAAACATGAGTCTTTGTAAAAAACGATACGTTAAATATGCGAATAATATAATTAAAAGGAGTTTCATCTCTGTCTTTAGGTCCGATTTTAGCTCGACCTTTTAAGTCTATACTTACCGGAAAAGTGATTCCGGCAACCCGATTTCCAAAAAACAGAGTTGCGGGTTTGGGTAATGATATTACTTTTTAGGAAATAACGGGAATACCCGAATGTGAGCCACTTGCCCCCTGGATATAGTCCAGGCGGGGCATTTTTCTATACGATTCGAGAAGGTTCGGTAATCGAGAGAATCCCGGTCAGAAGGAAGAAACTGGATCAGATAAATCCGGACTCGCTATATATATAATTTTTTAAGTTTTTATTCTCTTCTTCCGTTTTCGCAATTTTGGCTTTAACAGCGTCCCCAATGGAGACAATTCCCACCAATCTGTTTCCATCCAAAATTGGCATGTGCCGGATCCTTTTTTTTAGCATAATGGAAAGTACTTCATCCACTTGATCGTTCGGCTGCATTGTAGTCAATGTGGTGGACATTAGATCCGCCACTGTCTTCTCGAATACCGCTTCCCGATCTGTCGAGGCGAAATGAAGTAAATCCCTTTCTGTAAATATACCGGCGAGTTTCCCTTCTTTTAGCACGATCACGGAACCTATATCATACTTGGTCATAAATCGGATCGCTTCCCAAACGGTGGTACTGGGCTCCACCGAGAGGATCTTTCGGTCCTTTTTCTCCAAGATATCTTTTACCAGCATGGCTACCTCTAGGCCCAAAGTGTAGTTTTGAGGGAGCTTCGATTCAAGGACTTTTTTTGGAAAAAAGAGGTCGGAACTATGACAAGCTTTTGGTTCTTTTAGTCGAATGAGCGGAAAAATGAGGACTAAAATTCGAAAAAGACAATAAAATAGGACTGTTTATAAATCCGGAAAATTCGGCGATTTATTCCCGGATTTATTGATGATAAAATGGATCTAAACGAAAGTTTTGAAAATTCTGCGGAAACAATCATATTCCTAAAAAAGGATTTCCCAATTCGCTCCTAACGTGGGAGCATAACGGGAGAGCCGCAGTTTTTACCATCTCTGGAATATATTATTAGCGAACATGAGTTCTTCTTCAGAACAGCCGAATATTCTAATCGTCGAGGACGAGTGGCTTCTATCTTTCAACCTTCAAAAGACTCTTCAAAATTTAGGTTATAAGGTTGCGGGAGTTGCCGCAAACGGTCTGGACGCACAATCTATTTTTAAGGAAACCGATCCTGATTTGGTCCTTATGGATATCTCTATCGAAGGGGATATGGACGGGATCCAAACAGCACAACATATCCAAAGGATCAAAGACGTTCCGATCGTTTTTATGACTGCGTATACCGACGACTCCACATTCATGAGGGCGATGGACGCGGCTTCTACCTATGCTTATATCACTAAACCGTTCCAAAATCATCAACTTAAGTCTTCGATTGAGATCGCACTTCGCCAACAAAAACGTTTGGGTATAGTCAAGGAAAGCGGTAAAGAATTTAAGAATGTGATCCAAAGTATTTCGGAAGGTGCAGTTTCTTTGGATGGAGATGGGAATATCATTTTTCTAAATCATTCCGCAGAGGAACTGACAGGTTGGACTTTGGAAGAGGCGCTTGGAAAACCGGGAGATTTGGTCCTTTCTTTTATCCAAACCCAGATCGGTTCTGGTGAACATCCGGATAATTTAGGTCATAATCTCAGATATATCCCTGCAGTCCTAGTAAAAAAGGATGATAAAAAGATCCGAGTGGGATTCAGAGTTTCTCCTATTCGGGACGAGGCAAATCGGATTGTAGGAAGTATCGTAACCTTCTCCGAATTGGACCTTTTGTCCGTATCGGAAAAAAGGATCTCGGAAATGGAGAAGGTGATCCAATCCGAAAAAAGATTGGAGTCCATCCAGAAATTGGCCGCGGGTATCGCCCATGAGATCAATAATCCACTTATGGGGGTGATCAATTATGGAAATATTATTCGGAACAAAAAGGATCTTCCTGCGGATATTCGAAATTATGCCAGAGTGATCATAGAACAAGGAGAAAGGATCTCCGGTATAATCCGAAATCTGATCTTATTCTCCCGTTCGGACAATGAAGAACCTAGTTGGTGTAAGCTGGACGATATTTTAGTCGGGGTGGAAGGGATTATCTCCGAATTATTAAAGTCTAAAAATCTGGAAATTTCCAAAAATATTTCCGACGATCTGCCGGATGTTTTCTTAAAACAGAATCAAATTAAAGAAGTATTATATTACCTTTTGTATTTTTATGCGGATGGGGTCGGTTCGGATCTAAAAGGAAGCACAATCTATTTTAATGCCGTGTTAGAAGATAATAAAACAGATCCGGGAAAGGATTTGGTCTTAAGGCTTTCCGGGACCTTGAACGGAGAACTAGATCCTGAAAATGCCTTCCAACCTTTTGAGCGGATTCAATCCGATGACTCTAGGATAGGGATGGGGCTTTCCGTTTGTTATGGGATCATACAATCCAATCAAGGGAAACTGGATGTTCAAAAATCCAGCTCCGGCACTGATTTCCATATCCGCCTTCCTGTGCAGACAAAATAGGGGCTGTGCTTTAAGCTCACTCCGAGCCTGGGATTTCTTGCCGAAAATCGATGGAAATTTTGGGCTTCGCTCCAAAACTAGTCATCAGATCGATAAAACCAATAGGTATAACTGGAATGTTAGATAAAATCAAGAGCGCATTAGGTGCGGAAGCGGATTCTCTCTTAAATCATGTCTCTAAAACCATCCCCAAGGAAACCCTGACCATCCCTGGTCCGAATTACATTGACGAAATTTTTGCTAAGACCGACAGAAACAACTCTGTTCTTAAAAATTTCCAATCCATCTACAATACAGGGCGTCTTGCCGGAACGGGATATCTTTCCATCCTTCCTGTGGACCAAGGAATCGAGCATAGCGCTGGGGCATCTTTCGCTAAAAACCCTGCGTATTTCGATCCGGAAAACATCGTAAAACTTGCAATCGAAGGTGGATGTAACGCAGTCGCTTCCACTCTTGGAGTTTTAGGATTGGTTTCCCGAAAATACGCGCACAAAATCCCTTTTGTAGTTAAGATCAATCATAACGAACTTCTAAGTTATCCGAACAAATTCGACCAGATCCTCTTTGCAAATGTGGAGCAGGCATTTGATATGGGAGCTGCAGCCGTAGGAGCTACTATCTATTACGGTTCCGACGAAAGTTCTAGACAGATCCAAGAGATCTCGGAAGCCTTTCATAGAGCTCATGAACTTGGACTTGTTACCATTCTTTGGGCTTATCTCAGAAACGACTCTTTCAAAAACGATAAGGCTGATTATCATATCGCAACCGACCTTACCGGACAAGCAAACCACTTGGCTGCAACCATCGAAGCGGATATCGTAAAACAAAAATTACCTGAGACCAACTTGGGTGGATTTAGAGATCTGAAATTCGGCAAAAAAGACGATAAGATGTACACCGATCTTTCTTCCGAGCATCCGATCGATATGGCTAGATACCAAGTAGCCAACTGTTATATGGGTAAGATCGGTCTGATCAACTCCGGCGGACCTTCCGGTTCCAACGATTTAGGCGACGCAGTCAAAGCTGCAGTCATTAACAAAAGAGCAGGTGGAATGGGACTTATCTCGGGAAGAAAGGCATTCCAAAAGCCGATGAAAGACGGAGTTGCATTGTTAAACGCCATCCAAGACGTTTATTTGTCCAAAGACGTAACGATTGCATAAGGCCAGTAGTTCCTAAAGCTCGCGCGGCGAAACTTTAGTTACGTTGCTCCTGAAGCTTGCTTTACGAACGATAAGAGCCGTTCAAAAACATAGATCGTTTTTCCGGAACAAAAAAAATCGGAAAAATTCGAGGGGAAAGCCGGTCCACTAAAGTGGATTTGCTTTCCTTTTTTTATCGGTATACATTAGAGCCATTTGCTCTTGAAAATCGCATAGCGGATTATAAAAATATTATAATAAAGAGGCTCTTATGGAGATCAAAAAAGGTTTTGCGGATGCGATAGGGAACACTCCTTTGATCCGTTTGAATTATTTTTCGGACCAAACAAGCTGTGAAATATTAGGAAAAGCTGAATTCTTAAATCCGGGAGGTTCCGTTAAGGACAGGGCCGCATTATTCATTATTGAAGAAGCGGAGAAGAAGGGGCTCTTAAAGCCCGGCGGGACAGTGGTCGAAGGCACCGCCGGAAACACGGGGATCGGACTTGTGCATATCTGCAATGCAAAGGGATATAAATGCCTGATCGTGATCCCTGATACACAATCGAAAGAAAAAATAGATCTACTTAGGACACTTGGGGCTGAGGTCAGAACGGTTCCTGCCGTTCCCTATAAGGATCCTGGAAATTATGTAAAAGTTTCCGCTCGAATTGCGGAAGAAACCCCGAATGCAATCTGGGCCAACCAATTCGACAATATGGCAAACCGTTTAGCACATTATCATACAACCGGGCCCGAGATCTGGAGACAAACGGATGGGAAAGTGGATGCTTGGCTTGCGTCGCTCGGAACTGGAGGAACATTTAGCGGAACTGCAATGTTCTTAAAGGAAAAAAATCCGAAGATCAAAACGATCGTAGCAGAGCCTTATGGATCAGCAATTTATAATTTTGTAAAGAAAGGGGAACTTTCCTCGGAAGGGAATTCTTTCACAGAAGGGATAGGTAACGGAAGAATTACCGAAAATATGAAGGATGCTCCTTTTGACGATGCGATCCGAGTTACGGATGCGGAATGTTTGGAGTTTATTTATACTCTTCTGCGCAAAGACGGATTGTTTGTCGGCGGTTCCAGCGGGATTAATGTAGGGGCCGCCGTAAAACTTGCAAAAGAATTAGGCCCGGGACATACTATCGTTACCGTTCTGGCAGACAGCGGAGCAAGATACCAGTCCAGATTATACGATCAGGACTGGTTGAAATCAAAGGGGCATTCTATTCCGGAAATTTAGAAACTGCTCACATATCTTAGGTCGGTGCGGTATTCCCATAGATTGCTCGCGCCACCGGCAGCGATCGGCATATAATTACTTTTGAAATTGAATCCTTCTTTGACTGCTTCTCCGGAAGGCGTTTGGATGATATTATGGGTCGCCCATTTTTGGCCTAAAAAATAACTCTGGGCCAATTGGATCAAATATAACCCGATACCCGCATAAAGTCCTGTTCTGCTATAGGTTTCATATTGGTTTTCCTTGCTTTTGAAGGAATTGTATTCTGAAATACTGTCCGATTGTAATTTAGTCACAAGAACTGAGGCGCCCGTAATACCGGAGCCTTGGATCTGCGCATACGTAACAGGATCTTCGAATAAAATTTTACTCAGACGATTTTCCGCTTTATTACCTTGTTCCGTTGCAGCTTGGCTTCCGCCGATTGCAACGATAAACGAAAGACCGATCGCTATCTGATAAGCCCTCGCATAGTTCTCATGTTTCATGGTGGAAAGTCCCCATCCAGGGAGGATCGCAGATTTCCAAACTGGTTCCCAAGGATTTCTATTGGCGGAAATATATTCTTCCCAGCTGGAATCTTGCTCGTCTATGTATTTTTCGATCAATGCCAGACGTTTTTGGACCGCCTTATAACTGTTCTCCTTAATCATTTGTTCTAGAAGGATCGTGTCCAATTGTTCTTCTTTTTCGGGCTTCTTTCCGTCTTTATTCAGTTTCTTTTTTTCAGCTTCGAATACTTTTGCAAGTTCCGCCTCATCTTTGATATCTTTGAAGATGATCTTTAAGATCTGTGACTTGGCCAAAGTTTGCCTTTTGGTTTCTTTCAGGATCGTAACGGTATCCGTGGATTGATCGATTACGGTTCCGTAGGTTTTTTCGCCGTTCTTTAAAAGGATCGTTTCCGCCCAAACTTGGCTGAATGAGATCGTAAGGAAGATCACGGATATTGATACGGATTTAGGTCCAGGTAAAATTGAGCGGAGATTTTTCATTCGAATACCTTTTCGGCCTTTACACTTTTCTCCCTTTGTCACCTTCGTAAGGCCTTAGAGTCAACGTAAAAACTTGACTTCACTTTTTGAATTCAGGGATTTTTCCTTGCCTTGGAATGTAATTCGGGAAATAAAATAAGTATGATAAATTTCCGAACTCGGATCTTGGTTTTGATCTTGAGTTATCTCTGTTGGATCGCGACTTCCGTTTTCGGAGTTTCTCCGGAACCTCCCAAGGATACTAAGAACCAAGAGGTTTCCCCCAAAAAAGAAAAACCTTCTCAGACTCAAGGATGTTGTCGGATCAAATATGAGGGAGGAGGGATCGATTATTTTCCCTCCACTGAGGAAGAATGTGTGGCCAAACCGGGATTCCAAAGTTTTGAAAAAAATTCAGCTCTCTGCTTTCAATCCCTTTGGGATTAGAATATTCTAATTAATAATTCTTTTAGGTTCGCACCGAGTATACAGAGTTCACTGAGAGTTTTGACGCTGGAGTTCCAACATCGTAAAAATATAAAATCACCAAGTTTGAAAATTATCGACCAAACTCTTCGCGACTTTGCTCTTTTCCGTGAGAAAACCCTCCGTGAACTCTATGCGAAACTTTCAGTGAGAAAACCGCAGATTACTTTTTCTCCAAGTCCTCTTCCGATTCGAATTCTTCCGCTTCCTTCTCCGATTTTTTGGCGGAATCTCTCCATTCCGGAATTTCAAAAGAAATGGAAGTAGTGATCGCATAATCATAAAGACGGATCTCCGGATCCCGGATCAAAGGAAGACGTCCTGCGACCGTGAGGTAAGTACCTTTCGTCAGAGTATAATTGAAACCTAAACTAGCTTCTTTGAAAGCTTTCGGGAATTTTTTTTGGGTTTCGGAATCTTCTTCCAAAAGACTACCGCCTCCGATCACGTTAACATAAGGAGTCCTATATAAAAATCCTCCAAAAACGCTAAAATCTTTGGTCCAAAAATAGGTAACGTATGCAAACCACTGTGTGATTTTTTGGATTTCCTGACGTTCTTCTGATGTCTGAGTAGCGGAACTTCGGGCCCAATAAGGAAGTCCCGATTGGTTATCCATGCTTGGATAATCCTTGGAAAGAGGGAAGATCCCGGAACCTCGAAGTACGAATAAAAATTCTTTCCAAGTAGCTCCTAACGTAAGATTTGTGATCCCGGAATAATAATCCCCTCCTGCAAATTTATCGGTATCCGCACCTGAAGGAAAACCGAGCCTACCTTCTAAAATAATGAAAAAAGGCCAGCCCGTATCTATCAACGGATTCCATTTGGCTCCTATGAAGGCTTTGCCGTAACGAGCCGCATCACTTCTATCCTTCTGTTCATAATACGTCCAAGGAGCGCTAAAGTTTGCAGCGAATTTACCGCCTGCAAAATTGAATTCACCGAAAACAGTGGTGGTATGTAAATTGGAGTTATCAATCGTACCTTTTTGGAAATCCTGTGTAAGTAAAAAATAATCGGATGGTTTTTCCCTTTTTCCCGTAAAAGGATCCACAAATCTTGTGGAAGATATCAAACTTTGTCCTTCTGCAGCGTGATGAGCGAAAATTTCTCCTCCTAACAAAAGCAAAGAGAAGGATACAATCCCTTGGATAAAGGTTATCAAAAATCGTTTTTTTATAATTAGAAACATGAATAAAATATCAAAACTTGGCCGTTCGTTTTCAGGTTCTCCAGGATTTCGGAATGTAAAACCGTATTCTGGAAATCGTTGATCGTGATCTCGGAGGAGGGGAGCGAAAAGATCCCGTCCAAAATAGAGAAAGACGATCCGGCTCTCTGGGAAAGTAATCCGTCCGTTCTTAAACCTATGGAGAAAGGAATATTTTTCGTATAGGGTATTTCCAATGCGCAGGAAACCTCCACTTGGAATTCGGCTTCTCGTAATTCTAAATGGACCGTCTTAGTCGTTGATCCATTAAAAATTTGGAATGTAAGAAGAATGTCCGAAAATTCCCCGTAAATATGTTCCAAAGTCCCGTAAGGCACGGGGGGAAAGGGGGATAAACTTTGTCTTCTGACTGCTCCGGTTAAGGAATTAAAATTGGAGCTGGAGATATCTCCCGGAGAAAAACTTCCCTTGATCCCGTATTTTTTAGAGTAGGAACCTGTTCCGGTTGTGGGAGTTTCCGAACCTCCTGAATGGAATATATGATATCCTCCATCCGAAGAAGAAGAAACCGAGAAAGAATTTTCAGGAGCCTTGAACAACATAGAAATACTTTCTAGGACAACTTCATTATTCGTGAGTTGGATCTGATAAGTAGAACTTCCATTTAATGTAAAAGAACCTATATCGGGATCTCCCTGATCGTCCGAGTAGTACAACCAGGGAGAAATAATAGCTCTTCTTTCGTCCAAAATTCGGAACAGAGCTTGAAGTTCTTCCGATTCTTCTTTCGCGGAATTCCCTAATGTCCCAAAGGTGCAAGCCTGAAAAGAGAATAGAAGTAGGAAGATATATTCGAATTTTATTTTATTCTGGATCATGTTTTTATAAAATTTCAGAATGGATCCTCAAATTTAGGGTTGGTGATAAATTCCGTGTCCGTCAGGCTTTTTAGGAATTCCACCAGATCCTGTTTTTCGGATTCGGATAATGAAAAGTTTCTTACAAAAACGTCCCGATTCGGATTCGTAGTTCCGTCACCTGTCCCTCCGTTTGTATAATGGTTGATCACAGACAATAAGTCCGGAATTGAACCGTCATGCATGTAAGGTGCGGTGAGTTCCACATTTCTGAGAGAAGGCGCCCTGAATTTTCCACGATCCGACTCCTGGAAGGTGAATTCATAGAGTCCACCGTTCGGACTTACGAATCGGGAAGAATCCAACCCGTTATTATGAAACGTAACTTCTTCGAATACTGTTCCCGTATGAAGGACGGTATCCGTAAAATTAAAACCGCCATGGCAGTGGAAACATTCCGCTCTTTCTCCGAAAAATAGGTTTTTCCCTCGGATCGCAGAAGCGCTTAGGGCGGAAAGATCTCCTGCTTGGTATTTATCATAAGCGGAGTTTCCGGATATAAGCGTTCGTTGGAAACTGGACAATGCTTTCGTAATATTTAATACGCTAAATGGGTTCTGGTCGTTCGGGAATGCCGCCTTAAATTTTGAAACATAATCAGGATCATTTTGTAATCTTTCCAACAAAAGATCTTCTCTGTCTTTCATTCCAAGTTCCACAGGATTGTCCCCAAACATAGGGACTCTTGCCTGATCTTCCAATTTTTTTAAGAGGGGATTCGCCCAAGTTTGCCTGAGGTTATATGCAACGTTGGAGAGATGTTGGGCATTCCTCGGATGAGATTGTCCTGTGGAGCCGACGGAAACGACCAATCCGTCGGTAAACGCATCCGCCTGCTTGTGACAACTACCGCAGGATTGGGTTTCGTTTTCGGACAATCTTGTATCGTAAAACAAAAACCTACCTAACTCGACTTTCTCCACAGTGATCGGATTATCACTCGGAACTTTCGGCTTGGGAAAACCGGCGGGAAGATTCCATGTATAAGGAGTTCCTTCGGATGGAGAAGTTCCTAAGAGCAAAAGTATACCTTCCGATCCGGAACTTTTTTCCTTCTCCAATCCCAATTGTGTACATTGGAGAAAGAGAAGAAATAATAAAGAAAACGTAATATATTTATTCATAAAATACTCCGGTTTCGGCATGAATGACCGAAACCATCGTTATCGTTCTTACTTGGATACTACCGCAAATACGGTTTGGGCAACGGATCCTGCGTTTCCGGTGGAATAGTCCAAACCGAAATTAGGATAAACGGTGGAACAGTTACTATCCATCGCTCCCATGGAATGGCAGGATAGGCTTCCTGAGCTGATATCCCAGCCGGCGACCGCTTTTTTGAGATCGAATTGGATCTTTTGTGTATAAGGATTAAATCCTTCGGTTGGAGTTATTTCGATTACGGAACGATTCGAATTCGTACAGGTATAAACTCCTCCTGATTCGGAGCAGCCCGTCGATCCAATATGCAAAACCGCTGCGTTTCCTAACGTTGCAGCGTCGTTGGATAAAAATTCTCCTACGAAAAATCTATACCCCATAGTCCATCCCCAGGTGAGTCCTGAAATGTTCAAAGGGCTAGGTGCATTGTTATAATCTATATGATTGAGAGTTTCCGGAACTCCGACGGTGAATCGTACGGTTTTATAGGTTTTATTTTCTACCGAAGTTTGGACAAAATTATTGGTTTCGGCTGTTCCACTACAGCTTCCTTTACCATTTTCGAAATCCAAAAGAGTAACCCCACCATACTGCCAAATGCCCGTATTAGGAACGTCTAAATCGACCACATTGTCGTTTTGATCCACTAATTCGAATTCCGAAACGTAGAATCTCAGATCTTTTAGACCGATAGGCATTACTCCCGCTACGTGTTGGATGGTGACGGAACTGGATTGAGAATCTCCGTGGCCGGAAATATCTTCTCCGCAACCGGCATTGCTATCGCCTACGACAGCGCTGAATTGGATCCCTTGTTGTTGGGCTGTCAGCGCTGCAAGGGCGAGCATTGTATTGTTCGAGCCGGAAGATCCGTCGCAAGCGACGAATATGATAAATAATGCCGCAATAGCGGATCTATATAAATATTTCATAATATTCTCCTGAGGAAAGTATTTCACTTTCCGATTTTTCGTATAATAGCCGTCCGGATTAGCGATTATTTGGACGGATTATAAGCTTGAGGATAAAGGTTCCCCTTGCTTCCTCGTTCGAGGTTTAGGAAAAGTTTAGGAGAATCGAGGGGGTCGTTCTAGATCGAAGGAAACAATAACTCCGGAATCCTCTTGGATCCGACCTAAAAGTTCTGAGTCCAAGGTTTGAGGAGCGATGTTTTCCAATTTGGAATAAGTGAAAAATTGAGTGCAGATGGTCCCGCTTAAATAAGAAGCCTTATCTTTCGCTTTTTTGCAGGCGCATTTATGTGCCTCGCCAGATTTTGCGGAATGACAGTCAGGGAGGGAAGAAGGTTTAGAATTGGAATGATCTTCTCCGGCATCCGCCAATTTAGAAGAGAATCTTTGGTCCTCGGAAGCGGAGTGTTTTTCTTTTTGGCTACCGTGATTACAATGGCAAAGTTTGATTTCCCCGGCGAGCATTCCGCAGAACCAACCGCTTCCGAAAACCAGGCTTTGGAAAAGGAAACATTGGGTGAGAATGATGGATATCGTTTTCATTGAAGGGAGATTTTCAGTCGATTCAGAACGGTTTTGAGTCCTTCGCTGGTTTTGATTTCCACCGGGACTCCTTTCGTTTTTAATTCCGCTAATAGTTTTAAGATCCGATTCAAGATCAGAGAGGGGATGGCCACTACGTTTTCCAGATCTAACTCCACAACTACCGGTTGTATTTCTTGGATCTTTTGTAGGATCAGACCAATTTCTTCCGTTTCGACAGAACATACGTTCCGAACAAAAACGACTCTAAATCGTTTTTTTTCAGCGTATACATGTGTCTCTGTAAACTGGATTGCAGAAGAAGTCATGGTCTTGGACCAAATTTTCTACCATGAAATCCTAAGGGAAACAAAAAAAGATACTTCGAATTGATTTGTATCACATAGTCGGTCACATACTTCTTCTGTATTGGCCGCCAACTTCGTAGAGAGAATGGGTCATTTGTCCCAAAGAACAGACCTTTCCTGCTTCTATGAGGGCCTCAAAACCGTTCTTTCCGGAAAGACAGGCGGATTGCAGATCCTTTAAGGCGTTAGCTGAATCTACTTGGTTCCTGGATTGGAATGCTTCCAACTCTCTGATCTGTGCCTTTTTTTCTTCCTCGGTAGAGCGGATCACTTCTTCCGGAAGAATGGTGGGAGACCCATCTTTGCCCAAAAAAGTATTCACTCCTATAACCGGTATTTCTCCCGCATGTTTTCTGTGTTCATACTCCAGAGATTCTTCTTGGATCTTATTTCTCTGGTACATTCTTTCCATTGCACCGAGAACTCCGCCTCTTTCGGAGATACGTCGGAACTCGGACAAGATCGCCTCTTCCACAAGATCGGAGAGATCATCTATAATAAAGGAGCCTTGGAGAGGATTTTCGTTTTTTGCAAGGCCCAATTCTCTATTGATAATAAGTTGAATTGCCATCGCTCTTCTCACGGATTCTTCTGTCGGAGTGGTGATCGCTTCGTCATACGCGTTCGTATGTAAACTGTTGCAGTTGTCGTAGATTGCGTATAATGCTTGTAAAGTGGTTCTTATATCGTTGAAAGCGATCTCTTGCGCGTGTAAAGAACGACCGGAAGTCTGAATATGATATTTCAACATTTGGGAACGTTCCGATCCGCCGTATTTGTATTTCATACTTTTAGCCCAGATCTTACGTGCGACTCTTCCGATCACCGCATATTCAGGATCGATCCCATTGGAAAAGAAGAAGGAAAGGTTCGGAGCAAAATCGTCTATCTTCATTCCTCGGGAGAGATAATATTCTACGAATGTAAATCCGTTTGCCAACGTGAATGCAACCTGAGTGATAGGATTGGCTCCCGCTTCGGCAATATGATATCCGGAAATGGAAACGGAATAGAAATTACGCACTTTATTCCAGATAAAATATTCCTGGATATCCCCCATTAGTTTTAACGCAAACTCGGTGGAGAAAATGCAGGTATTCTGTGCCTGATCTTCTTTTAAAATATCCGCCTGCACTGTTCCACGCACGGAAGAAAGAGTTTCTTTTTTTATCTTTTCGTAAATTTCCTTAGGCAGGATCTTATCGCCGGTGGTCCCTAAAAGAAGAAGCCCCAAACCGTCGTTTCCTTTCGGTATCTCTCCTTTATATTGCGGGATCGGAACTCCTTTTTTGGAATAGATCTCCGCAAGTTTGGATTTTGCCTCTTCTACTTTTCCCTCTGCACGAATATACTTCTCGCAGGTTTGGTCTATTGCGGTATTCAAGAAGAAGGATAGAAGCATCGGTGCCGGTCCGTTAATCGTCATAGATACGGAAGTGCTCGGACTACAAAGATCAAAACCGGAATAGAGTTTTTTAGCGTCGTCCAGAGTTGCGATACTTACTCCTGAGTTTCCGATCTTGCCGTAAATATCGGGACGAAGCCCGGGGTCTTCCCCATACAAAGTGACAGAATCGAAAGCAGTGCTCAAACGATGGGCGGGCATTCCATGGCTCACATAATGGAATCTTGCGTTTGTTCTTTCCGGTCCACCCTCTCCTGCGAACATACGTGTCGGATCTTCTCCCGTTCTTTTAAAAGGAAAAACTCCCGCAGCAAAAGGGAATTCTCCAGGGAAATTCTCCGTATAGGACCATTTTACGATCTCTCCCCAGTTGCGGAATTTCGGAACGGAAACCTTCGGGATATTCAGATTACTTAACGATTTTGTAAAATTTTCTACCTTGATCTCTTTGTCCCGGACCTTATATGCGAAAAATTCCCCGGAATATTTTTCCAGTTTGGAATCCCATTCTTTCAGGATCTTTTTGGTGTCCGGATGAAGTTCCGCTTCTCTTTTGGAATATTCCTCTTCTAGATCGGATACTTTTTTTCCTCTTTCTTTTAATACGTCTATGGTACCTTTGATCCTGTACAATACTTCCGCGGTTTCGGATTCTTTTTTGACGAAGTTCTCGTATTTCTCGCATTCTTCCGCGATCTCTGCTAAATATCTTTGTCTGTCCGGGGGAATGATATGGATCTTTTGACTTGTTTCCGTGCTGGAAGCAAAATTGGACTTCCAACCTAGACCGAATTTTTGATTTAAAGAGTCGATCAATGCAACATACAGATTGTTAGTCCCTGGATCGTTGAATTGAGAAGCGATCGTTCCGAAAACGGGCATCTTTTCCGGAGTCTGGTCGAATAATTTTCTGGATCTTTGGAATTGTTTTTGAACGTCCCTGATTGCGTCTAACGCTCCTCTTTTATCACATTTGTTGACTGCAATGAGATCTGCGTAATCGATCATGTCGATCTTTTCCAGCTGGGTAGCGGCACCGAATTCAGGGGTCATAACATAAAGAGAAAGATCCGACACTTCCGTGATCTCGGAATCGCTTTGTCCGATCCCGGCGGTTTCAACGATAACTAAGTCGAATTCGGAACTCTTGAGAACGTCCAAACTTTTTTTAACATTTCGGTTCAGCGCGATATTCGCTTCTCTCGTGGCAAAGGATCTCATGTAAACTCTTGGGTGCGAGATCGAGTTCATTCTGATCCTATCTCCTAAGAGTGCACCCCCCGTTTTTCTTTTGGAAGGATCGACGGAGATGATTGCTACCGTTTTGTCTTCGAAATCGTGGATGAACCTTCTTACAAGTTCGTCCGTAAGAGAAGACTTTCCTGCTCCTCCGGTTCCGGTGATCCCTAAAACCGGGATGGTCTTTTTTGAGATCGGAAAATCCAATTTTTTAGGATCAACTTTTTTCGGATCATTTTCCGAAGATTCCACTAAGGAAATGGATTCTGCGATCGCGATCGGATTTTTTTTACGGATCTCTGAGAACAGATTCCCGTTAAATCTATGAGGCGGAATAAAATCAGATTTTTGTAATAGATCGTTGATCATTCCCTGCAGGCCCAAGGAGCGTCCATCGTCGGGAGAGTATATTTTAGAAACCCCATAAGCTTCCAGCTCTTGGATCTCGGAAGGAAGAATAGTCCCTCCGCCTCCACCGAATACTTTGATATGAGAACTTCCTTTTTCTTTTAAAAGATCTATCATATATTTGAAATATTCTACATGACCGCCTTGATAACTTGTTACGGCGATCCCTTGCACATCTTCCTGTATGGCACAGTCTACGATCTCTTGGACGGATCGATTATGACCTAAATGAACCACTTCCGCCCCGGAGGATTGGAGTATTCTTCTCATGATATTGATGGAAGCATCATGGCCGTCAAAAAGGGATGCAGCGGTCACAAATTTTAATTTATTACGGGGGATGTATACTTCCGGTTCCATTATATTCTCCTAATGTTCAAGCCTGGGTAAAATTTAACCGAACTTTGTTTGTTTTGTAGTTGGGAGAACGATCGTTCAATAAATTCCATCTATATATCTATCATGCTATACGAATCAGAATCTAGCAACCTTGATTTTTGGAGAGGGGTTTGGAGAAGTCTTAAGGAATTCCAACGTTTCAAGCAAATCCAATGTAGGAACTCAAACAATAGTCACAAATTGTTCATTAGATATTTTATAAATGGGCTCCAATTTTTAAAAATCGAATGTTCTAAAAACCAAAAGAAGAGAGAAATCCGGAAAAGAATTCATTTTGCGTTTAAAACCGAAACTTTATATGTTCGTTTTTATGACAGATAGTTTCCTTTGGAAAGAGATCTTATTCTCTAACTCGCCTTTAGAGGCTCTTCATATTTCCGTTTTAAAATTCGTATTGGATCCTTTCACAATTTTGTTCCATTATTTGGGCTCTTCTCTCTTTTTTATGGCCTTGGTCTCTTTGATCTATCTTTGTGTAGATCGTAAGATAGGGCTAAGGATGACTTTGGGGCTGCTCATCGCAGGAATTGTGAATGGAGTATTTAAGGCCCTTCTTACAATGCCTAGACCGATCGGTTTACCTTTTCCCTCCGAGCTTGGGATCATGGAAGGTTCATACGGATTTCCATCCGGACATGTGCAGACTGCTGTGGTTTTATACGGAACATTATTTTTGCATGTACGAATTCGTTGGGTGAGGATCCTCACCGTGTTTTTGATCTTATTCATGCCGATTTCTAGAATGTATGCGGGACTTCATTTTTTGGGGGATACCTTAGGCGGTTTCACTTTAGGAATACTTATACTTTTGGGATTGGAATTCTGGTTCTCAAAAGATCCGGAAATTTTAGAGGCTAGTTTTACCGGAACTTCTCCGGACCAAAAAAGACTAAAGTCGCTTGTACTTTTCATTTTAGCTTTCACCGTGCCTAGCGTTCTTCTACATGACCCAAGCCAACCGGAATCCACCAACAAATCTTGGGAGCAGGTGATCTCTTCTGCGGGTGCACTTGCAGGTTTCGGGATCGGGATTTTGTACAACAAGAGGGCAGGGTTGGATTGGAAATCAGTCGATTCTTGGATCGTATTTTTAGTCCGAGTTGCTGTGATTATTCTTGGGATCTTGGTCTTTTATTTGGTCCTCGGAAAAATTCTCTCTTCTCTATTCGGGGAAAATCCGGTTGCCAGATACTTTAAGTATGGGATCGTGTGTTACTATATTGGCCATCTCGCTCCCATTCTTTTAAAAAGAATACGCGGAGGCATCTATCTGACTTAACTTCATGCTTCGCCTTGGATCCTCTTTACAATTCATTTCCGAAAGTTTTGGAAGATTACGCACCTCCGGATTCATACGCAGCTTTTTTTCAGTAGGGTTTTCCAAGGTTGTAGCCTCCCTACTGAATTTTATCTTCATGGTCTATTCCGTTCGGATCTTGAGTAAGAATGAGAACGGTATCTTCCAATATTACTCCGGATTTTTGCCTGTACTTTTAGCAGTGGCTGAATTCGGATTGCCTACCGCTTTGGTACGATTTCTTTCTCCTATGACCGAAGACAAACGTAAGATCGGAGTGCTTCTCGCTTCTTCTCTTTGGGTAAAATGGGTCGCATTATTCCTTTTGGTGTTTGTTACCGGCGTTGCGGTATATTTTTTAAAGGAGAATGCACTCGCAGCTTTCCTTTTGGTATTCGGTAGCTTTGTTCTTTCTTTCAATTCCTATTTCGAAAGTATATTTGTTTCTTTCGGACAATATCATGCACTATCCATTTGGTATCCGCTTCCGAACTTGATCCGAATTTTGATCCTCTATTTAGCGGATCAATTTTCGGATCATGCCTTAGGGCATTTGGACATACTTGGGATCTTCTCCGTTGCCCCCGTTTTTACGATCGTATTATTTTTCTTTTTATTTCCTAGAGGGAAACTACATTGGGCAGGAGACAAGGAGGATGTCCGACAACAAACCAAAGAACTTATCTCCTTCAACCGTTATGCGTTTTTAGCTTCTTTGTTTGCT
Source organism: Leptospira sp. B5-022 (assembly GCF_000347035.1). GTDB lineage: Bacteria > Spirochaetota > Leptospiria > Leptospirales > Leptospiraceae > Leptospira_B > Leptospira_B cinconiae. The sequence goes on along the minus strand of NZ_ANIJ01000005.1, from coordinate 97,017 downwards.
ATCGTCTCGGATAGAATGGAACTTTTTTTTCTGAACAAATACCATTCGAACGAGGCAGTGGCCGCATACGGTGTCGCTTTACAACCTTTTAGTGGATTTGTGATCCTATTTTCCGTTTTGAATTCCATGATCTATCCTAAACTTTCAAGAATGACGGAAAATAAGGAATTCACCAATTATTTAGGTAAATCCATTTTAGTCGCAGTAGTATTTGCGTTGGCATTAGGGCCTTGGGTGTTTCTGGGAGATTGGGTTTTTTCCGCATTATTTTCCGGGAAATATCCCGAATCCGTTCCCGTATTCCAATTATTGTATCCGAATTATCTTTTTCAATTGGTGTTTTCACCGTTAGGTATGGCCTTATTTGCGTTAGGACAACCTAGATTACTTGCTATTCTTGCTTTAGTGAGATTGATCTTCGGATTAATTTTGGACAATCTTCTGATCCCTGAATACGGGACAATGGGAGCGGCAGGAGCGTTTTTTTTGGGACAAATCCCTTCTTGGTTTTTGCTCAGCGGTTATTTTTTAGCGTATTACAAACCATCCGCCAAGTAGGATAGAATATTCTAATATAAGAATATTCTATCCTACCAATGGATCGATTAAGCCTGCTTTTGCTTTACTTCCGATTTTTGGAGTTTCTTTACGAATGTGACTTAGTTTCCCTTATCGTTATAAGAAAGAGAATCCACATTCATACGGACTAAAAAGATTCCTCTCCCCGAAAGTTGGCTTGCATTCGGATCTTGCACCGGGTCCGGAACCCTTGCAGGATCGAAACCGTCTCCTCCGTCTTCCAAGATCACAGTTACTCTTGTGTCGTCATAATCCACTTCTACCTTAATCCATTCTTCCTTGGATTCGCAGATCTTGTCCACGTAAGAGAAGTAATCGTTCTCTTGGAACATCAACTCTTGTTTTTGGTGATAGTTGATACGGGCGCAGCCATGTTCGATTGCGTTACCAATCAATTCATACAAAGCCACTTTTAAAGAAAGTTGGTCCTCGCTATGTAGGTTGGGAAGATGCGAGAGAGATTTCAGGATCAAATGAACGTATTGGTTTAGATTGCCAAGCCTGGGAAGAAGTGCGAACTTCTGTCTGGATTCCCGGACTTGGAACATCCTTTTGTCAACAAGGTCCTTGCCCGCATAAAATAGATTTTTAAATCTTAAGAGAGAGTAACGGATCGCCTCCATCCGGAAAGGTTTTAGGAAAAAATCCACTGCTCCCAATCTAAGGGCATTGATGGAGATTTGGATGTCCTGATTTCCTGTGATGACGATAAAAGGAGTATCCACTCCTTTTTCCCTCAATTTAGTGATGAACTCTATTCCGTTCATCCTTGGAAGGCGAATATCGGTGATGATCAGATCGAAAGTTTCCGATTCGGCTAAGGTTAAGCCCTGTTCCGCGGTTCCGGCCAGAACTAGTTCGTATTCGCTGCCGAAAATTTCCTGAAACAGATCTCGGATAACTTCTTCGTCATCAACGAAAAGGATTTTCATAATAAATTCCTAATTCAGAACTTCCGAATGGTTTTATTCGGGAAACAAAAGGAAACCCCGGAAAGGTATTCTAGTCAAGAATTTTGTCAGCGGATATTATCTAGAGAATCAAGAGAATATAAGGATTTTATCCTTTCATCCAAACTTTTTAACTCCAACTTATCGAAAACCGCCAGTTTGTTTCCTGAAAATCGGAAGACCAGAAACTCATCCTTATTTTCGGATATGGCTGCTTTCAAACCTTCTACTGAGTCCACGACCTTATCATTCACAGATTCTAAGATCAAGTCTTGGAATTCCTGATAGGCCCTGTTCTTTTCATCCGGGAAGGCTCTGGAAAGTAATACGATACGGCTCCTTTCCGGATGAAGTTTTTTAGAATAACTTTCGGCTAAGAATACTAACTTTCTGTCGCTTGCAGATTTATATTTTTCTCCGTATTCTTTCAAATACGTATGAGTGAGTTCCGTGAAAAGTAAACCGCCCGCGATCAAATATTTAGGTGCGATCTTATCGGAACTTTCCGGGATCAAAAATGAATCCTCGTTGTAAGGTTTTAGCTGATAACGTATCTCTCTTTTTCTGCCGTCACGATACAAAGAAAGAGTTACCCATTCTCCCGAATTCAAATAAGATCCACCTTTGCTGAGTAGGATATCGTATAATGCTTGTTTTTGTTTCGAGGCAACCGGGATCCCGTTTACGGAAAGTACAGCATCTCCTGGAAATAGATTATGCATCGGACCGATCCCGGGAAGAACTTCCGAAACAACCGCACCCACGCTACCTTTCGGGAAATAATAATCCTCTTCCGCAGGAGTTAAAGAGCCTTCCGCATAAAAACCCGGGTGAGGAAAAGGAGAAAGAGAAGAAAATCTGCTCTGATAAAATCTACGAAGAAGTTCCGCACCTGCATTCCAAGTCCCGTCGGTAAATCCGCAGACTTTTTTCCCTGAAAAAAGAAAACTCCTGGCCCCGTCTTGGTTTTCCTTTCTGGAAAGTTTGGAAAGAGGTAAAATCGATTTAGAAAATTCTAAACTTCCCCATTCAAAATTCTGAAAGAAGGAGGAGCATGTTCCTTGCGCCCTGGGGTTTTCCTCTAAGATCGCGATAGGAGAGACCTTTTTGGATCTTCCGAAATTTTCCGGAAGAAGAACGATACCAAGTCCAGTATCCAGATCCACTTTTTGGAAGTAGGCCTTTCTCCCTGCGGACTCTTCCGGATGTATTTCGGCGAATAGCGGCACTTCTCCGGGTTTTAAAAGTGCAAGTGCGGTTCTTTCATCCAAACGGATCGCAGGAATTTTTTTCTGATAAGGAGTCCCTTTTTGGAAAGGATTGTGATGAGAATACTTTCTAAAATGGACCAGAAGTGAAAATTCCGAATCCGCCTTCGCTTCTAGATTTCCTAAAGTTCCTAAAAGAGCAAAGACTAGAAGGAATACGAATCGATAAAATTTCATTTTCCCTCCTTGGATTCGTCCGACTTGATATCGAATCTTTTTCTGACCCGTAAGTCTATGGTTCGAACGGTTTTGGCATCCAAAACCAAAGGAAGACCAACACCTCTGAATTTGAGAACTATGGTCCCATTTGAGTATTTTTTCCAATAATCCTTAAATTCGGCGATATTGGAAGGGGTTTTTCCATTAATGGATTCTAATATTTTAAAACGATAATTTAGATATTTGGAGTTGAGTGGATCCGGAAAGATGGTAGTCAAGATCAGATCCCTTTCCGTAAATTTAAAAAGATCGTCTTGTATAAAATAACTGTAATGGTATCTGAGAGCTGTTTCCACTCTTTGGCTTTCTTTACCGAATAATGCCCGATTTACGGGCTGAAATAAAAGTCCCGCTCCTAAAAAACTTTTGATCTGGCGATCTCTATACAGTTCCAAGGAATCCGTCTTTTTTAATTCGGCTTGGATCTTAAAATTTTTACCGTTCCTATAAAAATACAATGTGAGCTTTTGACCCACAAAGCCCGGTTCGATCAGATCTACGATCGTTCTTCCCGTAAATTCCAAAAGCCCACCCTCATTGTTCAAATAAGCCTCGTCTACCTTATATAAAAAATCATCCGTCTGCAAAACATCCGAAAAAGAAGAATTCGGATATACCTTATTCACAAGCACTCCTTGCAGATTCTGAGGAACCCCTAAATACTTTTTCACGGATTCGGAGTTCCCATTTTGGAATGTAAAACCTACGAATGGGAATCCGTCATACTGTCCGTCTTGTATATCTTTTAAAAAATGTTGTACTACTTCAGGCGGAATGAGATACGCCGTATTTCCTTGGATCTGACTGACTTCGAAAATAATACCGGCTACTTTTCCGTTTTGAATAGCCGGACCTCCTGAATAACCGGGTAAAATATTGGCGCCTACACGGATTACCTTTCTATAATCTAAGCCCGTGAAAGAATATCTTAATCGTTCTACACGGTTGACTAAACCGTTTTCCAAAGTAAGATTTTCCGCACCTTCCGGATAACCGAGCATCAAAAGATTACTGCCGAGAGAAGGGGATTCTTCGGTGATTTCCAAAGGTTCTACTCCGGAGAAAAATTCTTCGTCTTCCACGGAGATCAAGGCCAGATCGCAATCGAAACCTATAAATTCCACCTTTGCACTATAATATTTGCTACTATTAAACCGTTTAACTTTCAAATACTTAGATTCGGAGATCACATGGGCATTCGTTAATATTCTATTTCCTGCAATTATGAACCCGGAACCGACGTCGCGAGAAAGATCCTGGTCCCCGAACTCCAAAGGATCTGTCGCATCGGGATAAATATCGCTTCTGACGATGACAACACCGTTCAATAAAGTTTTAAGATCCGGGTTCCCGTTCGTTTGGGAAAAAACGGGAAAACTCAAGATCAGGATAAAACCTGCGCGAAGTATCCAAAACTTATTCATGAAATAACTCCGCGTCGGACCATACAATTTTATCCTTTTCTACCGATTCTAATTTCAATTTTGCCAGGTAACGGGCTCCTTCTTGGAGTTCTTCCGTGGGTTGGTTATCCACTAAGACGTTTCCGCTCAGATCCGCTTTGATCCTGATCCAGGAATAAGGAGAATCCGGCAAACAACTGGCTTGGAAAGAATAATACAAAGACTTGTCCCAATAAAAATCCGCATCCTTCCCCAAGTAAAGAAGAGGGCAGGAAGAATCAAAAAAGATCTCTTTTCCTTTAGGAGTCGGACGATCTATCGGATGTTTTGCTATGCTTAAGAAATATTGCAGACCAAAATTCACGGTGGAAGCTTTTTCCACTAATTTTGTTTCCGGATTGGATTTACCGCCTGGAATAGGTTTGGAACTTGCGGCCTTCAAATTTTCAGCGGAAAATTCCAATTCCCAATAAACGGTCTTTCCTAACTTTACCGGACCTTTCACTCGGAAGGAATCTATTCTTTCCGGAGAACGTAATCTTTCTTCACCTGAATAAAAGAAACCGTACAGTTTTTTTCCGGGGCAATCCAGATAAAGAACCTGTAATTCTTCCATTTCATGAGTGGATCTGAACTTACACTCGCCTATATGAACGGTCCCATGTTGTTTGAACCATTCTTTCAACGGCCTTGCATCTTTCTCTTTGGAGTATTTTCTCCAAGCTTCTTGAAATTCTTTCTCAGCAAAGTCGCCGATCCTGGAAATTTTCTTTTGGGTTTGCGGTTCTTCTGCGAAACTTCCCGAATCCGGAATAAAAACGGAAAAAAACAATAAAACTCCTAGGCTTGTAAAAGAAAGAAGGAGTCTTTTCGTTCTTAATTGGAAAATATTCTGCATAGGGGAAAACATTCCTAATTATTATCGGTTCGGGAAAAAGCGGATTTTACAGATCTGAAAATAGAAGAGGAATTTCCGTAGAATTCTTGAGATTATGTCCCGAATTTCCAGGAATACCAAAAAAAAGTTAAACTCTGAAACGGGACTCTGGAATATGGTTAAAACTAAGAGTAAAAAATATAACGGTATTCATCTTGTCTCACTGGAGTTTTCTTAAAACCGACCTGAACGAAAAGCAGGACTTATTCATCGATTGCCGCTCCCAAGCGCAATACCAGGAATCCACCTTAAAGGGTGCGTATTATTTTCCATTCGTCAAAAAAGCTTTTGCTTCCGATCCGGACTCTTCCAAAAAATTATTGGGTCCGATCGAAGAGATACTTGCTCTGGCTAAAAAAGAGGAGAAATCCAGGATACTCGTTTTCGACGAGGGAATGGGGATGTTCGCATCCAGACTCGTTTTTCTTTTGAGAGCCGCAGGTTTTCAAAATGCGTTTTTGATCGGACAACGTTGGCCTGTAGATGGAGCCAAGGAAAAAGGTTCCAAAGAATTGGATATAGGTCCTGCGTCAAAAGTCCGCAAATTAGAAGGAGTGATCGACAAGGCGTTCTTAGAAAAGAACCTAACTAGACTCCAAATTTTCGACACTCGCACACCGGAAGAATACGACGGTAAACTTCCTCGTCTGACCGCTCCCGAGCCGGGTAGTTTATGCGGAAGATTGCCTGGAGCATTCCTCTGGGATTGGAGAATGTTGTATGACGCGAACGGTGAACTCGTGGACAAAACTTTCTTCAATAAAAAGTTAAGAGGTTTTCCTTTTATGCCGGAAAGGACCACCGTTATCTACGATTATAACGGAGCAAGATCCTCCTTGCTTGCATTGATGCTCAAAGAAGTGGGATACAACGATGTGAACGTGTATGTTGGCTCTTGGTTCGAGTGGAGAAAATCCAATCTACCGAAACAAGCTGCAAATATATACGGTCAGTCAGGTGCAGGAGCTTCTGCACCTAGAGTCGGTGGCATCGACAGAAAAAGTTAAAAAAAGAAAGACTTCTTAAGCTTCTAAAAGAACCTCTCGTTAGTTTCTATGAGGAATAACGATGAGGTTCTTTTTTATTATAGGCCTATTATTTGTATTTTTATCGGATTGTGGATCCAGATTTGAGAAAATCTCTCCGTTTTCCATTCCTCCTCAAGAATTCGATCTTGGAAACGGGATCAAAGCCGTACTCCTTCCGAATGAACTATCGTTCATCACTTCCCAAGGTAAAATATTGGAATTTTCCCTAAAAGATCCGTTTCTTTCCTCCGCAAAAGGAGAGCAGATCGTTAATTACAGAAAGGCAACTTTTAAGATCAAAGATAAGATCCTATTTGAATGTGGATCCCAAACGATTGAAAGTCTTGGATTAGAATCCGGCGCATTACTAGTAAAAGGAAAACTTACCGGAAAAAATTGCGAAACTGGATATACGATCCGATTCGTTTCCTCTTCCAATGCCGGACTCGATTGGAAGGTGGAAATAACGAATCCGGAACTAAACCGCACATATATAAAATTCAAATCGGACGAATCCGAAAGTATCTACGGTTTAGGTGAACAATTTTCTCATCTGAATCTAAAAGGAAAAAAACCGTTCTTATTCTCCGAAGAACAAGGAGTGGGAAGAGGAGACCAACCCATCACTTGGGGAGCCGAATTATTAGAAGGTGCAGGTGGAAACGAATATAGCACTTATATATCCAGTCCTTTTTTTCTCACTTCTCGAAACAGGGGCTTCTTCTTTGAAAACGGCTCTTATTGCGTTTTTGATTTTGAAGAAGATTCCGAAATTACGATAGAATTCGGAGAAAGAGGATTGAATGTTAAATCCTGGAAAGCTTCAAGTCCTAAAGAGATCTTAAAATTATATACTTCTCATACAGGAAGAGCAGAATAATAGAGACTTACATGACTTCTACACTGTCTAAATAAAAAAAGAAGGTCTCCTTTGTCAAAATTTACGGAACCGATCGTGCTATTTGACGGAGTATGCAATTTATGTAACGGTGCAGTGAATGTACTTTTGGATCTGGATAAACATAAAAGATTAAAATTTGCAAGCTTACAGTCCGAATATGCAAAAAATCTAATCCAATCTAAGGCCCTGGAAGAAAAGATCCGAGGTATAGACAGTATTCTTTTCTGGGACGGGGAAGAGATCCATATCAAATCGAATGCCATCTTGGAGATTTGCGGTAAGTTGGGTGGTTTATGGAAAGTCCTCAAATTCGGTTATATTATCCCAAGACCAATCCGAAACATTCTGTACGATCTGATTGCGAAAAACAGGTACAAACTTTTCGGTACGAGAGAATCTTGCAGAATGCCAACCCCGGAATTAAAAGAAAGGATATTAGGATAGGGTATTCGCACAGAGTTCACTGAGGGCGTGGCGTGTAGAGTTTCCGATAGTTTACTCCGTGCTCTCAGTGTTCTCCGTGCGAAGCTTCCTGTTCTATCGCAAAGGTTATTTTCTCCAAAAACTCGGAAAAACCGCACAAAATCTGGCCTTTGAGTGCCTTACCTTATGTCTATTCCATCCAGGTTTCCGGGTTCAACTACGACGAAAGTTTCTCTAAATTTCTGAAAACTTTTCAGTAAGTTTGCATTTTTTCGGGACTCTATTCGTAGTACCTCATAAAAACTCTTAAATTCTATCAAAATATGCTAAAAATTGAGAGAATAGCCCTTAAAATAATTAATTTCATTGGAATTCGGTCGAATTCATTCAGTATCGTCAATTCCTCTGGATTTAGGTGGAGAAAAATCCTTGTCCCGAGATTATGGACCAGGAGGATAGGTTGAACTTTCGGAAATTTACCGCCGATCTTAAAAGCAAGACCCGTTTTTTAAGAGAATTTTTGGCGGCGCAAAAAGGAAAGAACCAAATGAAAAGAAAAACTATTTTTACGATAGTAGGTGCTTCTGCACTCGTCGTCCTTTCCTGGAAATCTTTCGCAAATACATATTTGGAAGAAGTTAAGGTCGACAACCAATTCATCCAAACCTATCAATCTAGAGAAGGGATCTGGATCGTTCCCGGAAAAGTAAAAGAATCCCTAGAGGATCTATACCATAAATTCGGAACTTCCGAAAGAGAAGTTCGTCTTCTCAACGGGATCCATGACAGCGGAAAGATCCAAAACTCAGAGCCTGTATTCTTCCCCTATAACGCAAATTATACCCGTAATCTTCTATTAGAAGACAAAGGAAGAGAGATTTTCACCTCGGATGCGAGAGAATTGATCTGGCCTTTGAGTTTCAAATATTCCAGAGTCACTTCTAGACTAGGAAGACGTTGGAACGCCTTACATGCAGGTGTGGACATCGCTTGTCCGAACGGATCCGTAGTGATTGCAGCCGCTGATGGAGTTGTAACCGATTCTAAAAGAGACGGTGGATACGGACTACGAGTAGTTCTTACTCATCCTCAAATCAACGGCATTCAAACATTATACGCCCATAATTCCCTTCTTTTCGTAAAGCAAGGTGACAAAGTGAAAAAAGGACAGGTGCTTGCACTTTCCGGAAATACAGGGCATACCACCGGGCCACATGTTCACTTCGAAGTCCGTTACCAAAACGTGGTTTTGAACCCTGAACATTATCTTCCCCCTTTCTTAGCTGATAAAGAATCCCAAGTTGCAATCGCAAAAGAAACCATCCAGCAATAAACCGTTGATCTCTAATTCCGACTGGTCTTCCGAAATCTTTTCCTATTTGGAAGAGAACCTGACCGGCCGGAAAATCCATATAGCTTTATTCGATTTTGATAATACTCTTGTCCGAGGTGATTTCGGAGAGGAAGTCATGTGCGAACTTTTACTAGCTGGAGTTCCTTGGATCCAATCCCTTACTCCTTTTTTTCCGGAAGCCGCAATCTCCGAAAAAATGGAAATTTTGCGTAAAACGGATACTCAATCCTTTATGGACGAGGTCTGGAAATATTACGAATCCAAGATAGAAAAAGAAGGCTTGGAAGCGGGGTATAGGTGGTCTACTTGGATCTTTTCCGGTAGATCCACGAAGGAGTTGCAGAATACCGCAAATCTTGTTTGGGAAAAGAACCAGAAGGATACAAGTCCCAAAGCGGTCCAAGCATTTCATCCTATGTTGGAACTTGTAAAAGAGTTGGAAAAGGCTGGGACCAAAATTTGGATCGTAACCGCTTCACCGGAACCTGTGATCCAAATGGTTTCGGAACGTTGGGGTATTCCGAAAGAGAATGTACTTGGCATGAGGTTGATCGAAAAGATTGGGATCTTAAGCCACGAGCTGATAGAACCTTTTACTTACGGCATCGGAAAAGTAAAATTACTCAATCTAGCCAATGGAAATCAAGGTTTCGATCTCGCATTCGGAGATTCTGAAAACGATTTCCCTATGCTTTCTCATGTAAGGTCCAAAGGGATTTTTTTGGACCGAGGCAAGAAGGCACCCCCTCCTGGAGTGTTTGTCCAATCCGTTAAGAACTGGAAGACGATCCCACTCTAAAAATTGGGTTCGCACAGAGTTCACTGAGAACACAGAGTAATTTCCGGTTTCTCCATTTAAGGCTACGAAATCCGAACCTCGGTGATCTCTGTGAGCTCCGTGCGAAATTATCTTTTTTTCAAATACTCAGGCATTTCCGGAAGTTTATCATCGGTCCAGATCCAATCTCCGATCAAGGAAACGATCGGAGCCTTCTCTCCATCTAGAATTTTTAATAAACCGATCTTTAGATCATTTTGTTCGGTGGCTCTATATGGAATATTCGGAAATTGTTTTTCGAAAATCCTTTTTTCAGACCCACGAACATAGTCCCAAAAGAATTCGGAAAACTTTTTGCCGGATTCCTTATGCTCATTCATTAGGTTTTGTAATTCCGGAAAAGGAGAAGACCTGCCGATTTTTTGCAGAAGTACTCCGATCCCCCTTGCACTTGTACTTATGAAACTTCCCGCGCGGATCATTTTTCTGGAATCCGGTTTTTCGATAGCCCACTCTTCCATTTTCTTTTTGATGAATGCTAACGCTCCATAAGAAGTAAGTAAATGCGGAAGATAATAAAAGGCGGAATATCCGACGGTCAAACGTGGGTTCAGTTTTCTTTCCAGTTCTATCATGGGATCCAGACAGAATTTAGCGGTGTTTATGATATCTACATCCGGAGTTTCAGAAACTGGATAACCTAAATTCCCTCTCGCAGGAGTATAGATAAAAATATCCACTTTCAGATGATTGATTTCTTTTAGGACTTTCTGAACGGCAGCTTCAGGCTCTTCTAATTGGATATGTGGAATTGTTTTATCTGCTCCGGTGACTTGAGAATCACCGGAAGTAGTCGAGATAATATTCCATTTGACTCCGGACTTTTTGGAATGTTCCCGAAGGCCTTCTATCGCGCTTTGGCCTGCGGCTCCCGATCCGCCTATGATCAATGCTATGGATTCACTCATTTTCGCCTCCGGAAAAGTGAGGACCAGCTTACTCATTCCGGAAATCGTATACCAGAAAAAAAGCGCATATAAGGTTGAAAATCCGAAGGAAGCTCGGAGATAAGTTTTACTTCTTCGTTGAATTCGTTTTTGAATTTTAGAAGATAAGAATGTAATAAAAATCGTTTTGGTTTCGGAACTAAACTTTTAGAGGAAGAATCACAGTATGTTTCATCTCCCAAGATAGGAGTTCCGATCGAAGAAAGATGAAATCGGATCTGGTGCCTTCTTCCCGTAACTAATTTTGCCGCAACCAAGGAGATATTTTTTTCTTTTGAATAGGAAAGAAGTGTAAAATCAGTGATCGCTTTTTTGCCACCGGAACGAACTGAACTTACTTTTCCTTTTCCATCTTTCAAAAAACATTCCACTCTGAATTCTTTCTCTTTTGGAATTCCTGCACAAATAGCCAAATAGGTTTTTTCCGAATCTGCTAAGATCGAATCCGCTTCTTTATTTTTGGATGGCTCTTTGCAAAATAGAAGGATACCACTCGTGTCTTTGTCCAGTCTATGGAGTAGTCGTAATTCCGGTTCCTTCTCTTGTTGCCGGACAAGATCTTCCAGATTTGGACGATTTGGATCGAATGTAGCATGGACAGGGATTCCTGCCGGTTTTTCCACGGCGAGTAGGAACCCCTTCTCATACCATTTTCGAATCGGATGCTTAATGGCCGGAAATTTGGGTTTCGGTTCCCTCATTGTTTTTCCTGTCGTATCTTCTCTAATTTGATTCCCGTTTTTGGAAAGTATGGAAATTGGATTGACACATCTTCCGTTATATTGGACGAATTAGGTATGAAACAGGCCGATGCCGAAGAACTCGATGGGAAGGAACTCATCTCCAGCGAACATATAACAGAAGTCGTTAAAGAAAACCTAAAATTAATTCGCCATACTAAAGGACTCTCATTAGACAAATTGGCATCCCGTTGCGGGGTGAGCCGAGCCATGCTTTCTCAAATAGAGCAAGGTAAAAGTGTTCCTACAATCGCGGTATTATGGAAGATCGCAACCGGTCTGAATGTTCCTTTCAGTGAACTTCTCAAAGAGAAGGGAACGGAAGGAGTTTTTCTCCTAAAAGCGGAGAATACGAAAGTCTTATATTCCAGCTCCAAGGTATATTCTAGTCGTGCCTTGTTTCCGTTTATCGGAGGCAGAAGGGTAGAATTTTACGAACTGATCCTGAAACCGGGAGGTATCGAAGTTGCAGAAGCTCATAAAGCCGGAACAACCGAGAACCTTGTCGTGGTCCAAGGGAAATTGCGCCTCCGTGTGGGGGACAAGGTGGTAGAACTGGATGCAAAAGATTCCGTATATTTTAGAGCGGATGTTCCCCACGAATATATCAACCCAACGGATACCGAAACTCTTATGTATCTGGTCATGGAATATACGGACGAAGCTAGCTAAACTTCTAGTCCTAAGCTTATTTTTTACTCCGGGTCTTCTATTTTCCGAAGCGCCCGATCCTTCCACAGGTTATTTCGGTATCGACAGATACGAAGAGCAGATCTCTTGTCATGAAGAGGATTGTATTCGTTATACATTGGATGAATTGAATTCCAAAGGTGGAAAATCCGAAGTCAGAAGACTTTTAGAAGAGAATGCCGGAAAGGTCTTAGTGGATCTTTCCGAAAAAAATCTTAAACTCGCGGACGACGAACTGGACGAGCTGCGTGATTTTCTATTAGAAATTTCTAAAAGAGACGGAAGGGTCGCCGTCGAAAAACTACATATCGCCGTCAGAGGATTGGAGATAACGGATCCTCCCGTTTTAAAGGACGTGGGCTTGATCGGTTGGGGGCTTATCAGAAGAATTTACAGATACGTATATTTTAAGAGGACGGGAGATTATAACGCTAAAGTCCTATATCATCCGGGAAACGGAAAGATCAACCTGATCTTCTTCGTGCATAAAAGATACGGAGATATCTGTGAGACGGTATTTTCTTCCTGCAATGAGATCGAATACCTAGATGAGGATACTTTCGATCTTCAATTATCCACTGCACTCAGGGAATCCAAAGAGAAGGGGCTACCGGTAAGAGTAAATTTTAAACAGGTTCAGGCTTCTTTTCCGGAAACAAAACTGGAATGGGAGAATGTAAAAAGTATAGGAAGATCTGCGAGAATGTACAAATGGCTCGCACTTCCTAAAGAGACGGAAATGAAACCCTTGAGCAGATCCAGGTTTCTACCCTTGCAAACAGCTCTGACTGTGATCGATTATTCCATTTCAGTATTCGATTACGTGAATCAGATCATCATGTACAAACCTGCACGAAATACAAAGGCAGAAGTGATGTACACACAAAAATTGACCGAAGAAGGAACTCTCGGAGCAAAGATGATCCATTCGGTCGTGTTTATTCCGATCAAGGAAGAGTAAAACTTCTCCGCTCCGGAAAGAAGCGGAGAGAAAAAGGATCTTTTAGAGGAAGAAGATCCAAGTCAAAAGTAAGAAGGTCGGTACCAAAAGTAGGAAGGAATACACTACGTATCCTCCGAAACTCGGCATTTTAATCTTATTCTCTTCTGCTACGGATTTTACCATGAAGTTCGGCGCATTACCTATATAGGTCAAAGCACCCATAAATACCGCACCCACGGAAATCGCTTTTAGTAACTCCTCTCCCACCGGATCCGCTAAGATCTGGCCTACATTAGAATATCCTAATAATCCTTTAGCCAAGGATAAGAAGGTCAGGTAGGTAGGAGCATTGTCCAAAACCCCCGAGAATGCGCCTGTTGCCCAGAAGAACTGCCATCTTTCTGTGATTCCCAATTCTTTTCCATGGTGTTCCAGGAGTAATAATGCAGGGATCATGGTTAAGAAAATACCGATGAACAGGTAAGCCACTTCTTGGATGGGACCTAAAGTGAATTTGTTCTTTTCTCTCAGTTTAGGATTGGAAGTCACTTTAGACAAAGCAATCAAACCGATTAGAACTGCTTCTCTGATGAACCCAAGGAAAGGGTATTTTGCAATGGCAGGAATATAGTTTTGGTTTAGGAAAGCGACGGATAAGATCACGCCTAAAAGCCAGATCAAATTTACCTGGCCTTCTAAACCGATAGGTTGTCTGTGAGCATGATCGTAACGGAGGTCCTTTTTGGTTTCCTTTCCGTGCATGATCGTGTCCCAGATAAAGTAGATCACGAGCAGAATACCGGAAGCAATTACCATTTCAGGAAATAATTTAAAAGTCCATACGAAAGGGACTCCCTGCAGATACCCCAAGAATAAAGGAGGATCCCCCAATGGAGTCAAAGAACCGCCAATATTGGAAACCAAAAAAATAAAGAAGATCACTGTGTGGACCACATGTTTTCTTTCTGAGTTAGTCTTGAGTAGAGGTCGGATCAGAAGCATGGAAGCTCCGGTCGTTCCGATAAAGGATGCTAAGAAAGTCCCCACGATCAAGAAGATGGTGTTATTTATGGGAGTAGCTTCTATATCCCCGTTTAATACGATACCGCCGGAAATATAAAAAAGTGCACCTAACAGAATAATAAACGGAATATAGTCGAATACCATCGTGTGGAAAATTTTTCCACCCCAGCTATGCGCCATTAATATCCCGAAAGAAACTCCTCCTAATGCCAAAGAAAGAAGAAGTTTGTTATTATTATTCTCCCACCAATGCTCAGTCGTATGAGAGATCAAGGGTAGAAGTGCAATGCTGAGTAGGATTAGGATAAAAGGAATAACCGACCAGAGAGGAAGATCATCTCCTGCCTCCCCATGAGCGGATGCAGTCTCTTGGTGCCCGTTTCCGGTCCCATGTTCCCCGTGGCTTGTATCCGTTTCGGATTGAGCTAAGCCGTTCGTTTGAGGGGAAGCCCCTGTTTCAGCCCAAACGGAAACGTTCAGGACAAGGGAGAGAAAGAGTAGGGTAATAAAAAATTTGTTTCTCATCATTCTCTGCTTTTCGAAGATTTTTCGTCAGGTTATAGAGATTCCGATATTGTTTCAAAGGAAAATCGGTGATTTTCCGGGTTTTTTTGGGCTTCTTTTTTTAGATTGCATAAATCCTTCCTTTTTTGCAGGATCCTAACAGGAATCCATATCTTCTAGACTTTTTGCTTTATATTTGGGTCTTTCGGACCGTCAGATATATAGGCCCTTAGAGAGAACCGACAACCATGACTGTTTTAGGTAAACAAAAAGAATACTGCCTGACTCCGGACGAAATAGAGAGCAGATTAAAATCGGTTTCGATACAACCGACCATGCAAAGGATTTCCATTTGCCAATACGTGCTTTGTGAAGCGGATCATCCTACCGCGGAAGAAGTAAAAGAATGGGTAGATAAACGTTCTTTGAAGATGAGTTTGGCAACCGTTTACAATACTTTAAACGTTTTAGTATCAGCCGGTCTATTAAGAGAATTTAAATTTTCCTGTTTGGGAAAATCAGTATTCGATAGTAATATCGACGATCATTTCCATTTTTTCGATGAGAAAACAGGTAAATTCCATGATCTAGACGCGGACCTTCTTACCATAGATTCCAAACTTCCTAAAGAGTTTAAAGTGAATAAGATGGATATCCTATTCACCGGATCCTTGGAAGAATCGAACGTTTCTGCATGAGTTACGTTAGATATTAATCGCTTCTCCTAATGCCTGTCCTGCCGCTTCCATTACGGATTCGGAAAGTGTAGGGTGGGCATGTATCCTTCCCGCAATTTCTTTTAAGGTTAGCTCGGATCCCATTCCTAAATTGATCTCACCTAATATTTCGGTAACATTCGGTCCGATAAGGTGAGCCCCTAATACTTCTCCAGTTTTGCGATCCGCCACTAGTTTCACCATTCCTTCCACTTCGCCTAAGGCTTGGGCTCTACCGTTCGCTCTAAACGGGAATTTTCCTACGACCACGTCTATGCCGGATTTTTTGGCTTCTTCTTCCTTTAAGCCGACTGAGGCAACTTCCGGATGGCAATAAGTGCAAGCAGGAATTTTAAGATAATCTAATGGTTCGTAAACCAGCCCATGAGGATTTTTCTTTTGGATAGAAATCGCTTCCGCTGCTTTAATCCCTTCGGTAGAAGCCACATGAGCGAGTAATGGTGCTCCGATACAATCTCCGATCGCATAAATATTTTGAACTTTGGTCCTAAATTTAGTATCTACCTTGATAAATCCTTTTTGTAGAAACACTCCAATCTCCTCCAGGTGGATACCTTCCGTGTTCGGAGTGACGCCGATCGCCACAAGAACCTTGTCGAACTTTTTTCTTTCTCCTTCCGGAGCGATTCCTTCTCCCTTTAGAAGAATGGATACTCCATCCGATTCCAACTTAGGTTCGGATACTCCAACACTTGTCAGGATCTGTATGCCTCGTTTAACGAAGGAACGATTGAGAAGGTTGGAGATTTCAGGATCCTCTAATGGGAGGATTTTATCCTGCATCTCTACAACCGTCACTTGAGTTCCCATGCTGGAATAGAAGTCCGCAAATTCTATTCCGATGGCTCCGGCACCAATGATTGCCAAAGTTTTAGGAGGAGAGTTTTGGATCATTGCGTGTTTACTGGAGAGAACTTTCTCCCCATCGAATGGAAGTCCCGGAAATTCTTTCGGCCTGGCCCCCGTTGCGATGATAAAATATTCGGATTGGATCTCTTCTTTAGAAGTGTCCGGAAGCCAGATCGTATTTTTGTCTTTGAAAACCGCGCTACCTTTTTTAACGGAAATTTTATTCTTTTTCATCAAAAACTCGACTCCGTTAGACATTGTGTCTGCGACACCCCTGGACCGTTTGATGATGTTCGGAAAATCCGGAGAAACTTTTTCCACATTTAGGCCGAAGGTTTCTGATTTGCGGATGGATTCTAATAAATGTGCGGATTCTAAAAGTGCTTTTGTAGGAATACAACCCCAGTTTAAACATACCCCGCCTAGTTTTTCTTTTTCTACTAGACATACGTTCAATCCGAGTTGGGCTGCTCGAATGGCAGCCACATATCCTCCCGGTCCACCGCCGATCACAGTAAGGTCATAGTTCTCCGCCATCTCATTCCTCCGGATGGCAATTTTGGATTTTTATTCCGACTCTGGGAAGAAGATTTTCTAGGTTTTTTCGCACGGAGCTCACAGAGAACACGGAGAAAAAATTAGGACGCACGTGTTGGAACTCCTACGTCACGATTTTTCACGAATTGAATACCTCCGTGAACTCAGTGCTCTCTGTGCGAAATGAAGACTAATTACTCTTCTTCTTCAGAACCAAGATCATTCTACTCGCATTACTTTTGAATTTTACTTCGTTGTAGTTGGAGTATACATGTAGGATCTCCATTCTGTGTTTTGCGAGCATTCTTTGGAGTTCCACTAGGAAATAGGCTCTCATCAAATGTTTGTCTTTGATCTCTTTTGCGTTCAGATTATAGATATAATTTACTTCGACGACAGTGGATTGGTCCGCTCTGACTAGGCGAAATCCTCTGTTTCTTTGTATGGTAGTGTTTTTGGCCTTGATCTGAGCAACCGGACCGATCGCTTTTCTTTTGATCTTGCGAAGAGGTTCCGCATTCCAAACTTCTAAAACTGCGATGCCTGCCGGTTTTAGGTTCAGCTCCAGATTTTTGAGAGCCGCTTCTACTTCTTCATTAGATAATAAATAATTAAAAGAACCGAATAAACTGATGATTGCGTCCCATTTTTCCTGGGATTTATAGGATTGCATGGCTCCCACTTCGAATTTGCAATGGGAATATCTTTTTTTGGCCACCTCAATCATTTTGATCGAGGAATCTATACCTCTGGATTTATATCCAAGGCTTTGGAAATGGGTAACATGTTCTCCCGTGCCGCAACCTAGGTCTAAAATATTCCGGACCCTGTGTTTTCGGAAAAGCCTATCTATAAATTGGGTTTCCATCTCGAATTTTCGAGCGTTCTTTTCAATATCGAAGTAATATTCTGCCAGTTCCGAGTAGAGTTTCATAGAAAAATCGTTTGAGCCGGACCGGGGAAAACCCGTTACATATAGTAACGGAACTGAAGTTTACAAAATGCAATTTTTCCCCCAATTTTTTCCCATTTTAGAAGTTTTTCCATTGGCTTCCGCTTCTCTTTCGACCTGGATCGACGGGGAAGTTTTGGCCTTGGGTGGGATCTCCTTCTGTCTGCTTTCCCTATTCGGATACGTTGTACATACTACAATGGATAGAAGAGAAGAGAAGGACACCGAGTCGGAGGTCCCATTCTTCCAATCGATCCTAAAGGAAGAAGTTCCCGAAGGCCAAAAACAAGCCGCCTTCGAAAAAATTCCTTCCGAGGAAGGTGTTCCTTCGATCTTTTCCCAAGATGAGTCCTTATATCTCTTAAAAGAAGAAGTTCCCAAGGAGACAAAAACTCCCTTCCAATCCTTCTATATTCCTGTCAGAGGAAAAACCTACGAGGCGGTAAGATCCTTTTTGGATTCTATCCGAGTGGGAGAGGAAGATTGGGAAGTTCTACTACATGATTCCAAAGGAGATCTACAAACTGTAGCGAGTAAAACCGGAAGTATTTCCGTATTTCCATCCGAAAGAAAAAGAGCCACCGAACCAAAGGAAGGCGCAATCGTTTGGAAATTGGAATGGGATTCTTTTTCCTTGGGAGAAGTCAGACAAACTTCTTCCTCCCTATCTGAATTTTCCCTTGATGAAATTTCTTTTAGATTGGATAAACTTGTAGAAGGATTGGTCCTCGCCGGTGAATCCCAGGACGGAGAAACGGGCTGGAGTTCCTACCCGGTGTTTTCCCAACATTTAGAAAGGGAAAAGGTCGAGGGAGAGGAGACCAAAATCCTGGTCTTTTTGGAATTCGAGTCCGACGGGGATTTGGTTTCCGATTTTAGAAGTCTAGGAAATTGGTGGAAGTCTAGATTCGGAGAAAATTTTTCCATATATCGCATCCGAAAAAACCGATTAGCGACCTTCTTTTACGCGGAAGATTGGATGAAATTTCAAAATTCGCTTTCCGGGCTCATGGAATTTTTAGGTCCGGAAAAGACCAGGCTGAATGTGGGAGCCTCGGTTCGGGTTAGAAAAGATGACTCCGAATGGGAACCAAGAGCCAAAAAAGCATTACATTCTTCTAAAGAAGAGGGACCGAACCGTTTAGTATGTCTTTGAACATAGATCCATTATTGGATGAAAAATTCATACTTACCATTTCCCAGATCTTCCCGGAGTTTTTGGAAAAAAACCTAGGAGTTCATGCGGTCCGAGAAGCGTTCGGACCTTCTAAAAACGAAGGTCTATGTTACGAGAACTGTACTTCTGTGGAATTCCAAGGTGAAGCAAAAGGGAAACTTTATCTGGCAATGGACGGTTATACTAAACTCAAACTTTTGCCCAAGATCGCCAGGTCCTTCCATATTGATCCTACTATCCGAAGTCATGCTGCTTCCATTATGCTGGAATTTGCCAACCAGATCTGTGCCGAACTCATCTCCGAAATGAAATTGGGAAGATTCCAAATAGATATTCTTCCTCCGGAAAATCTGAACAATAAATTGGTCCCGATAGATCTGGAAAATTTAAGACAGTATATTCTGATCTATTTTTTGAAAGACGAGGACGCTAAAGAATATTTGGGCAGGATCTATCTCATTCTCTTAATGCAAAAATATTAATATATAAACAAGGCTTCCTTTGCATGATTCGATATTCTTTCCAGGGACTTCCATTCTTACTCAAATACGCAGACATGATAGATTCTCCCGAGTCGGCGGTCCGGGAAGAACATGTAAGAGTTTCCAAAAAAATTTCCTTCCGGACCAAAATATTTCCGGGCCCGGAACATTCTCCTGCGATCTACTTACAACATGGGATGAGTAACCGAGGTATAGACGATCCAAGGATCCTCACACTTGCAAAACATCTAAGAAATAGCGGTGCCACTGTGTATCTTCCCGAACTTCCGGAAGTCAAAGGGTTGGAAATTTCGGAGGATACAGTTCCGAATATCAGATCCTTATTCCACGAGATCGTAAAGAGAGAAGGCCAAGCGATCTCATTCTTATCCGCAAGTTTTTCCGCCGGGATGGGAATGGTGGCGTTATCCGGAAAGGAAGAGCAGAAAAATCTAAAATCCGCTCTACTTGTCGGAACGTACTCCGACTTCGCGGAAACTCTCCCTTTCAGTCTGTCCAATTATCACCTGGACCCGTATGCGGTTCACGTTTTATTATATAATTATATTTCTAAGTTAGAGCCTAAACTTTCGAAATTAGAAGAGTTCTACTTTGAAGCTGCCTTGGATAACGGATTGAAAAGAATGGGAGAAGAGGAGAAGGCCCCGAAGCTCCTTAAAAAATTGAACCAAAAAGAGAGGGAATTCGTACATTCTCTTCAAACCGATCCCGGCTTTAGGATGGCGTTAGTAGAGCCTATTCTATCCGTACTCCCGCATAACTTCATTTTACGAAATTCTCCTAAAAACTATCTCTCCGATTGGAAGGCGCCTATCGCCTTATTACACGGATCAGACGATCCTGTGATCTCTCCTGACGAATCGGAGCAGTTATTCGGATCTTTAAGGAACGGAAAAGAGGAGCATAAAGTGATCTTAAAGTCCAATTTGATCACTCATGGGGACCATCTTCCCTTTTATACCCAGTTAGGTGAGATCCCGAAACTTGCCGGGCTCTGGGGTTTTTTTCTAAAAAAATCAGGACTCTAATATTCTTTACGTTATATTTTCCGAAAATATTCCGTCCTTAAGGATAGGCCTCTTACGCCTTTTTTTTGAGTTCCAAACTCTTGTATATTCAGGGTAAAAGGTTATAGTGGTCTATTGTTAAAAACGCGAAAAGGAATAACCGGCAGGTTCAAATACGATCTTTTTCGGATCTTTTCAGGATTCGAAAAAAGGATTTCTTCCATGATAAAAAAAGGCGGAGGAAACTTCTTTTTGAATTGTTAGCTAGGTAGTATGGTTGTGAGTACAGAGCAAACTTCGGGTATATCGGATCAAGAAACAAGCTGGGAAAGTGTATTCTCTCTCAAGATCAGTTCGGATAGTCTTGGCGCCGATCTGACGATCCGTCCAGGTATGATTAAGGGAAGGGCTCTTTCCACCAGCATCATTATCGAGTATCTTCATAATAAGGATATCTCCCAAGATCGTATCATTGGGGACAATATCTATGGTGCGTTAAAACAATTGCAATCATCCACCGCTCGGATGGATTTTTCTCCTATTTCTTTTGTTGTGGCCCAAGGTTTTCCCCCCGTTAAAGGTGAGGATGGTTGGGTAAAATTTTACCATCCCCAGGCCCAAAGGGTCAAGATCGGGGAAGATGGACATGCGGATTATAGGAATATCGAAAGGTATATTTACGTAAAGGCGGGGGAAAAACTTGCGACCCTTTTCGAAGGGATCCCTGGTAAACCCGGTATGGACGTTTTCGGAAAACCCATTGCTCCACCTGCTATTAAGAGACCTAAAATTACGATCGGTAAGAATGTTCAGGAAAAGGGGTTAGTCCAAGATAATAAACCCTTAGTAGAGTATTTTGCCACCTGCAACGGTGCGATCTTTTCCACCGAGTCTTCCATTACCGTTTCCCAAGAATTGCAGATCGATTCCAATGTGGGACTCTCAACAGGAAATATCAATTATGACGGAAACGTTTTAGTAAAAGGAGATGTGGAAGCTGCTACCTCCATCAAAACCCAAGGGAATTTGATGGTAAAAGGGAATGTGGAGACCTCCGACTTGGTGATCGCCCGAGACCTAGAAGTGAGCGGCGGGATCAAAGGTGACGGAAAGAATATCATTAAAATAGGCGGACATCTTTACGCTAAGTTCATTGAGAACGCGGAGATAGAGGTGGATGGAGATGTTGTTGTCGAAGGTTTTATCCTGAACTCAAAGATCCATTCTCTAGGTAACGTGATCCTGAACGGTTCCAGCGGAAATTTAGTATCTTCTACCGTTTCTACGTATATGGGATTGACCTGCGCAAATCTCGGTTCCCAGGCGGAGTTAGATGTAACTGTGGAGTTAGGATTTCATTTTAGGAACGAAAAAAGTTTCCAAGATCTGACCAAACGTCTCCAAGTTGCGGAGAAGGAAATAGAGAAGGTCCTTCCTAAGGTCCAACAGATCAAACAGATGGTTCAAAGATCCAGGGGGCAGATACCTGAGGATAAAAAAGAAGGTTATCGTAAGGTTTTCGAGGAATACAATAAGCAGAATAAATTCATAGAACTTGTAAAACAAAAACTGGAAGTCTTAAAATCTTCCAGATTTAATACAGGGGAAGTGCAGCTTGTTGTGCGAAAGGGCGCGTACAAAGGAAGTATCATCAAGTATAGAAGGCAGGTGGAGAAGGTTGAAAAATTCCAATCTGCTTTTATGATGCGTTTCCAACCGGGCCAAGACAAGGCCGCAATGGTCGCAATCAAACCGCAAAAGTAATCAACTGAAAAAATCTCTGATCTTATCCGGAGGAACGATTCCTTTCTCCGTGATAAATGCTTTGATCAGATTCGCTGGAGTCACATCGAAAGAAGGATTGAGCGCTTTTACTCCGACTGGAGCGATCACTCCCTCGGAAAGGATCGCTTCTCCTTTTTCGTTTTTCAAAAAGTTCAAACGAGTGACCTCGTCTTGGGTCCTCATTTCTATCGGAATTTGGGATCCGTCAGCGATTTTAAAGTCGAAACTTTTTTCCGTGGCCGCTATATAAAAAGGGATCCCATGGTGTTTCGCTAAAACCGCCAAAGGATAGGTTCCGATCTTATTCGCCGAATCACCGTTGGCTGCTACTCTATCCACACCTACGATGACAGCGTCTATTTTTTGGGAGGACATGAGCCAGCCGGCCATACTATCCGTGATCAGATAGTTTTCGATCCCTTCTTCCATGAGTTCCCAGGCGGTGAGTCTCGCTCCTTGCAGATAGGGACGGGTCTCGTCTGCATACACCGTAAGATCATGACCGGCGTCTTTGAGAGAACGGATGACCCCGAGCGCAGTCCCATGACCTGCAGTTGCAAGAGCGCCGGTATTACAATGAGTGATAATTTTTAGTTTCGAAGGAGTGGAAGGAAAAAGACTTACGCCATTCTTCGCTAATGCTAAATTGTTCCGGATATCTTCATCGAAAACATGGATGGCGAATTCTTCCGATTTTTGTTGGAGTTCCGACAGAGACACTTTGTCATACACTTCTTTTGGAAAAATGGAAGAAAGTTCCTCGAAAGCCCTGCGTAGATTTACCGCAGTTGGTCTCGAAGATAGGATCTTGGAAAGTATACTCTGGAATTCTTGGTAATCCGGTTTGTTAGAAAATTTTTTCAATTCCAAGACCGCTCCGAATAACCCGGTAATGGCGATCGCAGGAGCTCCACGAACCACCATTTCTTTGATGGCAAAAATTGCGTCCTCGGAATTTCGAGCGGTAAACCATTCTTTTTTGCCTGGGATCTGTCTTTGGTCCAAAAGTTTGAGTCCTTCTTTCTCCCAAAAAATCGGCCTTAAGTTCTCTTTTTTCATTTTTTTACACTCCGAGGCTAAAGCAGGCCTTTCCTTTCTTCGATGATAAAACTGTGATTGAAATCATCCACCGACTCCCCGGAGGATGAGGACGAACCGGGGCCGATCCCGCCCCGGCTTTGCCTACTTGACTAGGATACCAGTACCTTTAATCCTTACATAATGGCAAAGAGAAATCCGACCTCAGGTCCGAAGCTTTTCGGATTCTCGCTCGTTCACCCGTTGAACCTGGTCTTATTCTTCAATATTTTCGTCTGGGCGCTTCTGATGATGGAAGGTGGACGAGGAATTATCACATACTTTTTCGGACTCAACCCAAGCCTGGTCATCGAAAAAAAAATGTATTGGCAGGTGTTCACGTACGGATTCCTACATGTGGTAGGCGGCGACTTCTTCTCTTCTCTCATCCATATCGGTATGAATATGTTCGGACTTTTCACTGTCGGATTCTGGCTCTGCAGATATATCGGCGGTTGGAAATTTTTAAGCGTGTATCTTCTCTCCCAACTAGGTGGGGGACTTTTCGTATTGTCTTTTTCTTATATAGGTTGGAAGACGGGGCTTGTTCCGGAAAATTCCATCTGGGATAGTTATCATTCCGCAACCGTAGGTGCAAGTGGCGGAGTTTTCGGTGTGCTTGCGGCATTCAGTTTAATGTTCCCCGAAGCAAGATTTGTTTTTCCACCCGTAAGAGCGAAATTTGCTCCTTGGGTCCTGATCGGTTTCGGATTTTCATTTGATGCGTATTATCTTCTGCAATTCCATTCCAGCGGGGTAATGTCCCAAAGTTTTTTCGGGATGATGAGTAACTCCGGTCATTTAGGTGGAGCGGTGTTCGGTCTACTGAGTCTTTTAGGGATCCAAAAATTCGGAGGAAAAACCAAAACCCCAATCTTTGTAAGAAGGTGGGATAAGCCTAAGGAAAATCAGGAGAGAGTAGTTGTTCGTCCCAAAAATATAGAAGACCCATTCGAGACACAGATCCGAAAAAATAGAGAACTCTTAAGTCAACTGTATGGAATTTCGAATGCAAGGGAGAAGGAAAATTTACTGGTTCCTATACAGGCGGAAAATACGAATCTATGTCCTCCATCAGACTACAATCCGGAGGATACATTTTGTCTTCGTTGTGAATGGCTTCAAAACTGCGAATTGAGAAAATTAAAGAAAGAACACCCGGAACTTTGAAAGAATTTATACGAACTTTTTCGTCTATCTTCTTATAACAAGTATTGGGCGGAAATTTCTGGACATAAATTGAATACGTCCATAGAATAGTTTCCGTCCGAAAATTCGGACAATCGACTTTGAGGACCTCAGTAAAATTGGCGGATAAAAAGAAAACAGTTCTTCCCGAGGTTCTTATGAGGGAAAAATTACAAAAGATCGCCCTTAATGAAAAAGCTAAAGCTTCTAAGATAATCGGATCGGAGAAAGGGAATTCGGGAACCGATCCCAAAAGAGACGAGGGGCCTGGTTCTAAAATTTACAAGGCCATTGACGAGGCTCTCGCAGATCTCAGATATTATTTTTTAGAAGGCGAATACAAAGACAGGATCGCCGACTTATTCAATCGTAACGAAAACCAGTTCGATCGATTAGGGATCACTCCCAGAAGATTTTTAGAGTTCGCCAGAGAGTCTTTCGATCGTTTTAAACAATTACAGAAAAAAATGCCTTTGGAGCCAATGAACAAAAAAGGTTGGGAATATCTGGAAAGAAGTTTGTTGGAACTGATCGGCAAACTGAACGATAAATTTAATAAATAAAAAAGCCGCAGGACTCTGCGGCTTTTTCGTTTGTAGGCATATCTAAAAGATTAGAAGAATCTTTTTGCTGCTTCTTCCGGAATTGCGATACCCGTAAGTTTTGCTTTTTGAAGAACTTCCCAGAAATAACGATAAGTCGCTCTGTCGTGAAGATCTCCGTCGTGTTGGATTGGTCCCCATTCCGCATCTTGCGCTTTTACAAGGATTGCAGCGGAAGTTTGGACTTCGCTATAGTCCGGAGCCATCGCGTCTAAGATCGCTTGGATCTGGGTTGGATAGATGGACCACATACGAAGGAATCCGAATTCGTCATGAGCTCTTTTCGCGTCTTTATACGTTTGGTATTGGTTTTTCAGGTCCAAAGTGACGTTGTGAGCTGGGATTACCCCGTTTGCTAATGCGGCAGCCACACAAGTAGCTTTCGCTCTTCTTAATAATTCGTGATCGAATTGTCCCGGGCTCTTCATACAAGAAGCTGGGATTGCTCCGTGATGGCCGGAGATAAAGTCCATTAGACCGAAATCGATTACTTGCATCCAAGGAAGAGCGGCGATCTTTTCCACATCCGCAAGAGCTCCATGAGTTTCGATCAGAACGTGGATTGGGATCTCTCTAGTGATCCCTGCTTTTTTAGCAGCCCCTTGGATATAAGTGATCATTTCTTCCACTTGAGAAGCTTTTGTAGGTTTAGGAATTGTGATGTATGCGATCTTGTTTCCTGCACCCGGAACGATAATGTCTACGTCTTGTTTCCAGTAAGAATTGGTATAATCGTGGATCCTTACACCGCTCATATTGTGTTTATTGAGTTCGGAGTTTTGGATGCGGACGATCATTTCCGCGTGTTCTTTTTCCTTTCCGGTTTGCGCTCCGTCCTCACAGTCCATTGTAATGTCGAAAAGACCGCCGAGTTTGTTTTGTAACTCCAGAGCTTTTGTGATCAGTTTATCGGATCCGGCAAAATGTTCACAGGCCGGGATGATGGGGAAAGGTTTTTCTCCTTCGAATAATGCATCCTTAGGATGTGTTAATTTGGACATAAAAGTACCTTTTGAGTTTTTGCGATTTTAGCCTAGCTCGGCTGTCTTAGAACAGGGTTTTCAGAAAAGGCCTTCCAGGCAACGGATTTTTGGAAGTGTTGGCTCAAGCTTCTAAGAGTTGTAGAATGACCGCTTTCTGTGCATCCAGTCGATTCTCCGCCTGTTGGAAGATGATGGATCTAGGACTTCTGACCACTTCTCTAGTGATCTCGTATCCTGAGTGGATAGGCATATCGTGCATCACCTTTGCCTTGGTCTCTTTTAATAATGCCTCGTTAATTTGAAAAGGCATCATTAGGTTCATCCGCTCCTTTTTCTTATCCGCGAACGCAGGATCATTGAAGAACTCCATGTCCACCCAGGTATCCGTATAAATATAATCCGCATTTTTTACGGAACGAATCAGGTCCGTCTCCCATTGGATGGTGCCTTTCTTCTTGGCTCTTTCCACGGTCTCTTGGTCTATATTTTCCGTCTCAGCGATCGGAGTGAGAAGTGTGAGTTCCATTCCTAAAGCGGAAGTGATCCCAATCAGCGAATTCACTACGTTATTATGCACGCCGATATAGGTGAGCTTTAACTCTTTAAGAGGTTTAGGATTGTCCATTACGATTGTAAGAATATCCGCAAGAGACTGGCAAGGGTGGAATTTATTACAACATCCGTTGATAACCGGCACCTGAGAACCTGACTTTAACTGTAAAAGTTCTTCGTGTTTTCTCA
Source organism: Leptospira sp. B5-022 (assembly GCF_000347035.1). Classification (GTDB taxonomy): domain Bacteria; phylum Spirochaetota; class Leptospiria; order Leptospirales; family Leptospiraceae; genus Leptospira_B; species Leptospira_B cinconiae. Next base: position 70,132 of record NZ_ANIJ01000005.1, on the reverse strand, counting down.
TCCGGGCCATGATAACGGAAACGTTTCTGGAAAGATATTCCGCTTCCAGGTCGATGTCGGAGAGAAGAAAGTTAGAGGTCATCCAATCCAAATAGATCGCATGTCCTCCCATCTCGGTCATTGCTACTTCGAAGGAAACTCTGGTACGAGTGCTCGTCTTTTGGAAGAGCATAGCAAGCGTCCTACCTGTCATATGCCCAAGATAATTAGCCCTATGATTTTTGACATGTACGGCAAATTGCAAAAGGTCTAGGACCTCGGCGTCAGACCAATCTAGCCAAGAGATAAGATGTTTAATTTTAGGACTTTCCATAGACCGCTAAACTATTACAGTCTAAAAAATCAACGCTGCTGGATTCGACAATCTCAAAACTCTGGGAGATAGGCGAGGAAAAAGGGGAGGGAAGCAAATCTCCCTCCCTAAGTGTTTTCCGGGGAAAAAAGCGTGATCCAATCTTTTTTACAAGAAATGAATTCGGCCGGAATAGTAAGACCTTTCGGTTACGCCGGTTTTACCGAAGGAATACGAATCCGTGAAGAATTAGGCTCTGTTTTCATGCTGACAAGGGCCATCGTTTCAAAAACGTTTCCTATTAGAGAGGGGAACCGTGTCGGAAAGCGTTATTGGCCAGAATATAGTGGAAGAAGAAACCAAACGTAGGAGAACCTTCGCAATCATTGCCCATCCGGACGCGGGTAAGACCACCCTGACCGAAAAGCTTCTTTTATACGGAGGCGCTATCCAACTTGCGGGAGCGGTGAAGGCACGTAAAAACCGTAAGGCGGCAACTTCCGATTGGATGGAAATGGAAAAGGAGAAGGGAATCTCCATTACTTCCGCTGCACTTCAGTTCGAGTACAAAAATCATGTATTAAATTTATTGGATACTCCGGGTCACGAAGACTTCTCCGAAGATACCTACCGCACATTGATTGCCGCAGACACCGCAGTGATGGTATTAGACGCAGGTAAGGGAGTGGAGCCTCAAACGATCAAATTGTTTAAAGTCTGTAGAGATCGTGGGATACCGATCGTTACGTTCGTAAACAAGATGGACCGCCCTACTAAAACAATGTTCGAACTTTTAGACGAGATCGAAAAAGTTTTAGGCATCACTGCTATCCCGATGGTATGGCCGATCGGAACCGGAGTGGATTTCAGCGGTGTATATAATCGTGTGGATAAAAAGATCTACACTTACGACAAAACACCCGGTGGTTCCCAAAAGTCTGCATTCCAAAGTTCCGGGATAGAAGATAAAAATCTGGATACGATGTTCGAAGACTGGGTCTTAAAACAGTTTCGAGAAGAAGTGGAACTGGTGGAAGAAGGGATTGCAGCTTTCTCCTTAGATGCGTTTTTAAATTCTCAGATCACTCCCGTGTTTTTCGGATCCGCAGTGAATAATTTCGGGATCCAGTTGTTCTTAGATCATTTTTTAGAGATCGCTCCTCCACCTTTGTATTTCCCTTTGAAAAATGGAGATCGTTTGGATCCGATCACTACTCCATTCAGCGGATTCGTATTCAAAGTCCAAGCCAATATGAATAAGGCTCACAGAGATAGGATCGCATTCTTGCGCGTTTGTTCCGGTAAGTTTGAAAGAGGATTGAACGTGAATCATGGAAGATTAGGAAAACCTGTTAAACTTTCTTCTTCTTTTGCGTTTTTTGGACAGGACAGGAACACTGTGGATGAGGCGTATCCGGGTGATATCATCGGTCTAGTAAATCCGGGAACGTATTCCATCGGAGATATATTGGCAAGCGGCAAGGTTCCGGATCTAAAACCTCTTCCTGTGTTTGCTCCTGAAATTTTTGCAACACTTTCCTGTGTGGAAACAGGCGCACTCAAAAGTTTCCGAAAAGGGATCGAACAATTAGCGGAAGAAGGTATTCTTCACTTATTCACTTCTCAAACTGTGGGTGGTGGATTACCGGTGATCGGCGCAATGGGTCAGTTACAATTCGAGGTTTTCAGAAGAAGGTTACAAGACGAATATTCCGCCCCCACGAATATCAATATTCTTCCTTACCAAGTCTCTTGTTGGTTGCCGGAAGAAGATATTCCTAAGGTTCCGCCTGGTTCCAATCTTGTGACGGATAGCCTAGGAAGGGCAGCTCTTCTATTCGATTCGGAATGGGAGAAAGGGTATTTCCAAAAGAAAAATCCTGAGATCAGGTTATTGGATTATCCTACACAAGACGTCTCTGAGTTAAACCAAGAATATTAAACGTTAAGATCCTACCGTAATCGGCCATCGGTGAATCTGGATTCCAAGTTGCAAGCGGAATGGGTAAAATGCGCCCCCACCCTGGCTTTGGGAGGGGGGAGTGGCCCGTGGGAGCTCCGGAATTCGCTTATCACAGAACTGAGTTTTCCGCAAGTCGATTTGCTCTGTTTGTAGGAGTTCCTACATAGAAAGAGATACAGCAAACGTTGTTAGATATTGAAAACCGACTTTATGAGAGTTTTTTTGAAAAATTACAAGAAAATGCAGGCAATCATTAAGGAGTTCTAATCCTTTCAGCCTAGTTTTTTATCCTAAAATTTCTTTCTAACGAAAATAAATAATTTCCTGTAGTGTGGTGTAAATTCCCCACGTCGTATATACTGTATTTGCACCAGATGATTCAGGGCGGGATGGAAACATTCCGCTTTTTTTTGTCTTCTCAATTCGTTACATCTGAATCAAGAAACTCCAACACGGCAGGCCATAGACCCTTGCTGGAATTCCAACAAACTCTCCGTGAACTCCGTGTTCTCTGTGCGAAATTCCTAAAACAAAAAAGCCCCGACGTTACCGCCGAGGCTTTTCCTATAAGAGAAGATAGACTTATTCTTATTTCAAGTTTTCCGCGACTAACTCCGCGATATCCTTTACTTTTACTTCTTCGATCTTTCCTTCTTGTTTTACACCGTCTGTGATCATAGTGATACAGAAAGGACAAGCGGTCGCGATCGTAGTCGCTCCGGTATCCAGAAGCTGATTGGATCTTTTGAAGTTGACCCTTTCGCCATGCTCTTCCATCCACATTTGAGCTCCACCTGCACCGCAGCAGAGTCCTTTTGTGTGGTGGTCGACAGGTTCTGCGAGTTTTCCACCGGATACCTTTTTGACCAGGTCTCTTGGGTTCTCGTAGTTGTCGTTATACCTTCCGATATAACAAGAGTCGTGGTAGGTATACTTACCTGCATTTGCATCTTCTGCGACGCCTACATCGATCTTTCCGTCTTTAGCAAGTTCGTTGATGAACTCGGAGTGGTGAACCACTTCGAAGTTTCCGCCGAACTGAGGATATTCGTTCTTAATCGTGTTATAGCAGTGAGGACAAGCGGTTACGACTTTTTTCACATTGTATCCGTTCATTGTGTCCACGTTTGCCTGTGCGAGTGTCTGGTAGAGATATTCGTTACCACCTCTACGTGCGGAATCTCCGGAACATCCTTCTTCCGTTCCTAAGATACCGAACTTAACGTCGGCCTTCTGCATAATTTTTACGAAAGATTGAGCGATCCTTTTGTTACGATCGTCAAAAGCTCCCGCACAACCTACCCAGTATAGAACGTCCACATTGGAATCTTCTGCCATGGTTTTTACACCAAGACCTTCCGCCCAATCCGCTCTGGAGTGCGCGGCAACTCCCCAAGGGTTGGAGTTGTTTTCCATGTTTACGAATGCACCTTGTAATTCGGCAGGGAAGTTGGACTCGACAAGCACCAAATGTCTTCTCATTTCCATGATCGCGTTTACTTGGTTGTTTCCAACTGGGCAAGCTTCTACGCAAGCGTAACAAGTAGTACATCCCCAAAGAGCTTCTTCGGAGAGGCCCTCGTATTTTCCAATGACAGCGGTATCTAATGCGGCAACTGCATCGGCAGCGCCTTCCGGATTGGTCTCTCTGATCTTGACTACTTCCGGCATTTTGTCCATAAGCGCATGTTTTAATTCCACGATGATCGCTTTAGGGTTCAAAACTTTTCCTGTACGGTTTGCAGGACATTGCACCTGACAACGACCACACTCGATACAAGAAAGTCCGTCTAGAAGGTTCGGCCATGGGAAATCTTCCGTTCTATTCACTCCCCAAACAGCGGTCTCATCTTCCAAATTTAATTTGGAAAGAGCGCCTTTAGGAGTATCCGATTGCAGGAAATAGTTAAATGGAGCGAAGATCAAGTGTGCGTGTTTGGATGTCGGAACATACAACATGAACGCGAATACGGAAAGAATATGGGTCCACCACATGATTTGGAAAACCAAGTCAGCGGAAGAATATTCCACACCGATCGCTTCCCAAACTGCTCCGATACCTGCTGCAATTGGAGCCGCATCATGGAATGGGTTTGCGTATTCTGCACCGACTGCTCTTGCTCCTTCTCCCAATAGGGTAGAGATCATGAGTAGGGAGATCATTCCGATTACGATTGCAGAAGCAGGTGAATGAACATCTAACCCTTTTGCTTTTTGGATCCAACGTCTCCATGCGAAGAAGCCTAACCCAACTAGTACCAAAATGGAAACCACTTGGAGGACTGCTTCGTAATAATGGTTCGCAGTTTCTCCGAATACACTTCCTACTAAGGTGAATTTGTATGGATCATCCAACGCATATCCAAATACACCGGAGATGAACTGACTGGTTGTATGCAGTAGGTAAGTGACGAATCCGTAAAATACGAATGCGTGCATGATACCGCGTAATGGTTCTTTGAAGTTCTTTTTTTGTAAGATTACGTTTAGTAGGAAACTTTTGATCCGGAATCCCCAGTTTTTGTGTTCCAGGAAGTTTTCGGTTCCATTAGCCTTTCTAGCATTAAATACAAGATTTAATCTGTAGAGAACGGCACGAACGAACACAACATTTGCTACGATAAACAGAGCCGTGAAGATCACGTGGAAGGCGATTTGAGAAATGGCCATAGTTTTTCAGGTTACCCTTTGTATTTGGATGGTCTTTCATAGCAGGCTACTGATTAGGAGGTGGCCTGTCCAGGAAAAAAGATACTTAGGCCTTTCTGTTGGAGTTCCTACATGCAGACTTAGGCCCGGTCCCTTCTTACTTGAAATTGTGTACATTTTTAACTGCGACTCAATCGCAATAAATGAGAATACAATGTAAAAAGGACGTGCATTTTTGAATAAAGAGAAAACTTTGAAGAAGTTAAAGAAGAGAACTTTCCATCCAGATGAGCCGAATATTCCCAAATCATCCCACAGATTCCATATTAGAAAAAGCCTTAGATGGAGAACGAATTTCTCCCGGGGAGGCATTGGAGCTGTATGAATCCGGAGACCATCTTAAAATTATGGCGACCGCTAGGACCTTGAGAGAGAGGATTCTGCCAAATACGAGTGCAAGCTACACGATGTTTCGAGTAGTGAATTATACGAACTATTGTAATGTAGAATGTAACTTCTGCTCCTTCATGGACGAGATCGGTAACGGAAAAGGGTACGTTCTTTCTAAAGAAGAAATATTAGAAAAAATGGATTATGCCGTTTCGGAAGGAGCGGACCAAATGTTTTTGCAAGGCGGTGTGTATCCGGATCTGCCTTTCGATTATTATTTGGATGTGATCTCTACCGTTAAATCCAAATACCCTGAGATGCATATACGTGCGTTCTCTCCTGTTGAAATTATCAATTTAGAAAAGATCACAGGTAAATCTTTATTCGAAGTTTTGCAAATTTTGAAGTCTGTCGGTTTGGATTCCGTTCCGGGAGCAGGTGCGGAAATTCTGACGGATAGAATGAGAAACATCATCTCTCCTAAAAAAGCGACCACAGAAGAATGGGTGCGTGCGATGGAAACCTGTCATGAAGCGGGACTCCCGGGAAGCGCCAATATTGTTTTCGGTTCCGAAGAAACCAAAGAAGAAGTTATAGAACATCTCACTGTGGTGCGTAATCTTCAGGATCGGACAGGCGGATTTTTATCCTTTATTCCTTGGACCTTCCAACCACAAACCAAAAGATTTAAAGTAAGAGCAGTTTCCACACAAGAGTATCTGAAAGTACTCGGGATCTGCAGGATCTTTTTAGACAATATTAAACATATTGAAACTTCCGTTATGGTGCTTGGAAAAGGTGTGGGGCAGTTGGCTCTTACGAGCGGCGCGGATGATATTTCTTCCGTAGTGATCGAGGAAAATGTGTTACGTTCCTTCGGTTTGAAGACGGAAAAGGAAGCGGTCAAATTTCTGAAAGAAGGCGGATTTACTCCTAAAAGAAGAGACCTTCTCTATAATTACGAAAGATACGAGGGAAGGGAACTTTCCGCAGTATGATCTTTTTTGGTAAGATGATATTTTTTTCCAAAAATCCAAGTGACTTCAGTCCGTTACCTTTCCTAAATAGATAGATTCGAACGGGGGAAGAATGAAAAAATTTTTGAGCTCTAAAATACTACAGTTATCCGCGATTTGTGGATTTTTATTCTTTGTATCGAATTGTTTGGATTCACAACGAGATCGGATCCATATGGATACGGGAGTCAGCGTAAAAACCTTAGGTCCTCATAAATACCAATTCGTGGCCATCGGAAGAGCCTCTGTTCCTTCCGTCGAAGAGCAGGACTTTTTCAAAATGAAAAAAACTTCCTGCGAAGCTGCAAAACTGCAAGTCACCCAAAGACTGGACGAGTTGGAATCGGACCAGAAGCATAGACAATTCTTCTTGGAACAAAAAGAGCAGAAATATTTCGGTGACGGAGAATACTGCGAGCTTACTTATATATACGAACTTCCTCCGGCCAAGAAACAGAAAGATCAACCTTAGTATTCAGCTTCGTAGCTTCTACTATCGTTACTCGGTTCCTACCGGCGGATTTGGATTTATATAATCCCGAGTCTATGGATTGGTATAGATCGTCGAAAGTAAAATCCTCATCATAAGATAGAATGGCAGCGCCTATGGATACGGTGATATTCACCGGCTTGCCGTTCGTATCTTGGATGGAAAGTGGATGAGATTCCACACCTTTCCGCAAAGACTCGCATAAAGTTTTTAGACTTTTAGGATCTACCGAATCCAAAAGAACACAGAACTCATCTCCACCGATTCGTGCACAAATATCCGTGGACCTGACTCTGGATTTCATGACTGCGGAAAGAGTTTGCAGAGCCTCGTCACCGACCATGTGTCCGTACTTATCATTGATCTCTTTTAAATGATCCAGATCCAAGATCACAAGTGCCATTTGGAACTGATGGCGTCTTGCTCTCTTCTTGAAGATATCGAATTGTTCTATCAAATACCTGCGGTTATAAAGATCGGTGAGATCGTCCAAGTTGGAGATCATTCTAATATGCAGATTTTTGGCCTTAAGCCTGAGAACGGCACCGTATAATTTTCTTTTATCTCGGTAATCCATAGTTCTCCAATAATTCATGATCACATTTCCGAAAGTACCTACGAAAAGATAGGTGAGAAGGATCGGAAATTCTTTCATTACTTCAATAGGAGAATCTCCCAAGTAGCAGATACCTAGGAACATCAGACAGAATACTAAATTTGTGGCAACCGCTGTGGTAGTGGTCAACCAAAGAAGAAGATTCATACTGAGTAAGATCGCAGATGCTTGATGTAGATAGACATTGTAGTGGACCTTATCCAAATATAAGAAAGGAAAGAATGAAATGAGAAGTGTAGATGAGGTCCAAACTTTGTAGAATTCCAGTTTTTTAGGGACCCAATCCTTTTTACGGGCATGTCTCCATAAAAAAACAAGGGAAAGAACGATTAACGTGATCCTGCTGGATTGAAGAAAAAGGAGAGATTCGTCTTCGAAGTCTCGCGAATTGGGCAGAAAATAAGTGATTAAACTGATTACGATACAGAGAGAATAGTGGGCAACCAAAGATTGGCGAATTTCGCTCCAATTGGTCTCTAAAAATCCTTGAGGATATCGATTAAAGAAGATTCGCTTTGACAGTAAGCGAATTCTTCGGTCTATGCCTGGGAACCACTTGAACATTTGTTTTTATTTCCGCATGGAAGGTCTCTTGGATAAAAACCTCCATAATAAGACCAGCGTTCGAATAGAACCTATCTTGCGGCAAGGACGAATCCGAATTTAGTCAAAAAAATTCCAGACAAAAGATTGGCGTATTTGTCAGAAGATTGGAATACCGACAAAACTTATTCCTTTTCGGATAGATTTTTCAATATGGTTTTATCCACATAGAATGTTCCGAACGGGATACTTGATGCCAAGAGTACGATCCAGGTCCTTTTTTTAAAACTCCAAGAGTTTTCAATGGAGAAATTGAATGTTTGTAGGAGGAATAATAGAAAAAGTCCTCCGTGGATTGGACCGACTATTTTGACTAAGTCAGGGATTCCTAACCCGTATTTAAGAGGTACTCCGACGAAAACCAGTAGAAGTAAAGAACTTCCCTCTAAAAATCCTAGAAGCCTAAGTCTTCCTAGATCCGTGCTAAAAAACTTTCCCATTATAATCCTCTGAAATACAGTCTTTCTACAATAGCAAAAAAGGCCAAAGTATACCTAGGAATACTAGAAAGATAGATGCAAGAAATCAGAACAATAAACTTTTGAATTTTTCCTGATCCGCCGTTTTTTCTTTGGAAATTGCTGATCCCAATGTGAGTAAAAATTCGAAAAAGGAAAGACTTATGGAAACTAAAATTAAGGGATATACAACCCAACGAATAGAAGAATAAAATTTACTTTGTAGATTTTCTTTTTAGAGAGTTGCGATCTTTCTTGGATTCTTAGTTAACACTTCCGGGATAGGAAGTCCTACACCGCCTAAAGAACGAACCTGCTTTCCGTTAATATAAAGTCGGATCCCTCTGAGGTCCGAGTTTTCCAGAATGCTATAGCAGATCTGATCCACTCGATCTTTTAGAAGTTCAGGACCGGCACCCGCTTCAAAGTCCGGACCGAGATACAATTTTAATACTCCATTCTCCAAGGAATATTCTTTGGAATATTCCATTCGATTCGGAAGTGCATTTAAAACGCCTTGGGTTTTTTCCTCCGCAGAGGGTCCCTTGGTGAGTTCTTTCATAATAAAAAGGATCTTATCTCCTTGGTCGAATTTCCTTTTGATCTGAACAAGCCTAGAGTGACTTTTGTTCCCTCTTCCGTAAAATTTCAGAAAGTACAGTTTGATCTCTCCTGGAGAATGATCCAAACGAATATTGCGAGAAGGACCGGATGCCAATTCCGGTTTAGGCATTTCGACGATAGGGATAAACATTTCTTCCGGATCGTTGGAGTCAGCCTGAGCGGATTCATCGAAAGAACTTTCTCCATTCTGCATTAACTCGGTCAAAATTTCATCTTCTGCCTGGTCCATTAATTGTTCATGGGTTTGTTTGCCTTTATTCTCAGAAGAAGAGGGGGATAACGGATTTGTTTTTCCGATGGTATTAAATCTGGAAAAAAAAGATGGGGATTCTTGTCCGGCGGGGGTGTTATTCTTATTCCCCATGGACTTATCCAATAATACTAAAACGAATAGAGCCCCCGTCAGGATATAAAGAAGCGATTTAAGTTTATCCGATTCGGGCACAATACAATTTTCGGCCGATCCGGAAACCGCCTTCTCTCTTTTTCCGAGGAAAATAGATCAGAATATTCGATCCAGGTCTTCCAATTGGGCCAGACTCACTTCCCAGTCCGGGATTTCTCCCTCAGGAGCGTGGCCATAGGCGCAGAACGCGAATGGGCTTCCGTTTTTGCGAGCCGCTTCATGGTCGGAACTTCTGTCCCCGATCATCAAGATCTCGTCAGGAGAAAAGGAATAATCTCGGATGTATTTGGCGACGATATCCGGTTTGGTTTTGATCTTCTCATTATCCAGGACCACAATCGGATCGAATAAGGGCAGGATCCCTGCGACTTCCAGGATGGTTTCTACATAGGGCCTTCTGCCATTCGAGGCAGCTAAGATGAGATAGCCCTTATTTTTGAGGGAAGTGACTGTTTCTTTGACCTTAGGGTAGAATTCACCTTCTCCTTGTCGGATCTTAGACACTAAAAGTTCCAGAACGGAGTCGGAGATCTGGTCTCTTTCGGACTCTTTGAGTTGTGGAACCAGGTTCAAAAAGATGGTTTTGACCGGTTTTCCGATCTCTAGCATGATCCTGTCCCGATTCGGGACCTCGAGTGGGATCCGAGAGTTCGTAGAAAATCTGCGGATTGCTTCCGCATAGGTTTCTAAAATGATTCCTTCCGAAGAAAATAGGGTTCCGTCCACATCGAAGGCAAGTGCGCGGATCCGTTTGGGATTCCAATCCATTAGCAATACAATCATTTTGGTCGGGGAATTCGAGGCATTCCTTTTTTCCTTCGCTTGATTTTCCCTGCGCGGGCATAAGGATGGGAAAAGAGTTCCGGATGGAGAAGTTAGGAAAAAACCGGGGAATAGCGGATCTAGAGTCGCCTGCAGATTCTAGAAAGAGTTTATATTCTTCTTTTGTCTGGACCGATTACAAGGCTCAACTCCAAAAAAGAGTGAGGGCGGAAGACCTTTCCAAATATTTTCAATTAACCGAATCCGAAAAGATCGGGATCGAAGAAACCATCCGACTGAATGTTGGAACTACTCCTTATTATCTGTCTCTCTCCGACCCGGAAGATCCGAATTGTCCTATCCGAAAAATGATCGTCCCAAGAAAGGAAGAGTCCTTCTTCTCGCCGGAAGAGTCATTAGATCCTTTGCATGAAGAGGATCTTTCTCCCGTCAAGGGACTCACTCATATGTATCCGGACAGAGTATTACTTTTTTCGAATCATGAATGTTCCGTATATTGCAGGCATTGTATGAGAGGGAGAAAGGTTTCCGATTCAACGGAAAGAATGGAAACTGCGGATCTGGAATTATGTTTTGATTATATTCGAAATCATCCGGAAATTTCGGATGTTGTGATCTCCGGAGGAGATCCTCTCAATCTTTCGGACTCCAAAATAGATTGGATCTTGGAAAATTTAGAAAAGATCCCTCATGTTAAAATTTGCAGATTGGGAACAAGAAATCCTGTCACACTTCCTATGAGGATCACAAACGATTTATGCAAGATCATAGAATCCCATAATACGGATCGTTTATCCATATTTTGTAATACTCAATTTAATCATGAGAAAGAATGCACCTCCGAAGCAAAGGAAGCGATCCTCAAACTCCTAAAAGCGGGAGTGAGTGTAGGAAACCAATCTGTGATCCTAAAAGGGATCAATGATGATGGAGAAACAATGCTTAGGCTCCATCGAAAACTTCTAGAACTTAGGATCCGCGCGTATTATATGTATGATCCGGAATTGATCCCTGGTTCCCGCGGTTTCAGGACTCCTCTTGCAAAAGGGATTCAAATTATTGAATATATGCGCGGGAAAGTTGCGGGTATGGGGATTCCACAATTTGTAAACGATCTTCCCGGAGGTGGTGGAAAGGTGAGTCTCGGCCCGAATTGGTATCTTGGATTTCATAAACCTACTCGCAATCATGTGTTCCGATCTGCTGTGAGAGGGACCTACCATTTGAGTCCCGAGCCGGTGGACAGCGAATATGAGGAAATTTATCCGGAGATCAGCGAGGAAACCTGGTCGAAGTTACTACAGAATTCCTATTCCGCATGGAAAGGCCTCGGTCCTTTAGGAGAATCCGGAAAATGAATTCACATTCTCCTTCCGTTTTGATCGTAGCAGATATCCAAAGTTCTGATATGAATCCAAAAGATGCGCAAGAATGGGAAGATATAAATTCAGTCCAAGAGATCAAACGGACTCTCGAAGAGTTAGGGGAGAAAGTGGAAATCATTGAATTTCCGTCGAAGCTACTACAAAAACTCTCCGATTATTCTTCCTTAGAGCCCGGGGATCGACCTGTTCTATTCCATTTGGTAGAAGGTTTCCGCTCTCGGAATAGAGAGGCTTTACTTCCGGGGCTTGCGGAATATTTCGGATTTCCGCATACCGGTTCGGATGTCTATGCCCAGAGTCTGAGCTTGGACAAACATCTTTCTAAACTGTTTTGTGGATCTGCAGGTGTTCCTACCAGTCCCTGGATGATCTGGGAGAAGGAATTTGTCGAAGATACTACATCGCGCTCCAATAGGCCGCGGAATATGGATTCGCTTGCTGATCAGAAAGAGGTGCGGAACTTGCCACGGAATTTGGATTCCACATTCCGCGGAGCGAGACTTCCTAAGGAATCAGAATTCCCAGTATTCTTCAAACCCAGATTCGAAGGCTCTAGCTTAGGAGTGGGAGAAGAAAACCGGATCAATGACAAAGCAGCCTTGGACCAATTTTTCCAAACCAAATTCCAAGAATATTCCTCCTGGATCTGTGAATCTTATTTGCCGGGAGAAGAATGGACATTGGCAGTCATCGGTTCCCCAACGTTTGGTTACAAGGCAAGTCAGGTAGCAAGGATTGGGTTGGAAAATTCTAGCGAAAGTTTATACGGAGAAATTACCAAAACAAAGCTGAGTATGCCTGAAAAATTATATTTCGATCTGGAAAAGGAAAGATCGGAGTATATCCAAAAGAATTCATTAGAATTATGTAAACTACTCCAAACTTCCGGAGCGGTCCGATTGGATTGGAAAGCCGACTCGGAAGGCAAACCGATGTTTTTGGAATGGAATCTGACTCCCGGCTTATCTTCGTATTACAGCAGTTTTCCGATCTGTTATTCGAAAAGTTTCGGAACGTATTCCGATCTGATGAAAGAATTATTGGAGATCGCGAGAGAAGAATTTTTAACAGAAAGATTTCTCTATTCCAAACTGAAAATAGAAAAACAAACGAGCGGGATCGACGGATGAAAACGTTTCGAGAAGAATTGATAGACCAGGTCCGATACCACCCCGTATTGACTGCAAATCGATGGTTGGAGGAAAAAGAAGAAAGGATGGAAAAGTCCGACCTTCTTCTTTGGTTGAAGCAGGAATATTTTGTATCGGTGGATTTCGTGAACTGGTTCTTAAACACTGCCGCTCTCACCAATTTTGTGCCTTCTAAGATAGTTCTAGTACAAAATATCTGGGAAGAATTGGGGGAAGGAAAAGAAGAAGATTCACATGTTTCTATTCTTAGAAAGTTTCTCTACGAGATGGGAGAGGCAGTCACACAGGAGGATATACTTCCGGAAACAAAAGCTTATCTGGATCTGATGAAAAGAATTACGACAACCGATTTTTATTCCGCCCTGGGAGCGCTTGGACCGGCAAATGAGTATCTTCTAAAATTGGAATATTCCAGAATGTATAAGTCTTATTCTGATCTGAAGTCCAGGATTATACTTCCCGAAGGAAAATTTTTCCAAGTGAATCTGGATGCTGACGAATCTCATTCTGAAAAAATGTTTAGGTTGATAGAATCCGTGGCAACGGATCCTGAAAAAATGCAAAAAGTAAGAGAAGGATCTAAACTTGCATTGGATGCACGTTTAGTATTTTATGAAGGTCTAAAGAAGACGGTGTCTCAGCTCTCTCGCTAAACCTTGGATCGAATCGATTTTAATAGATTCATCACAATCATCCCGAGCAGAGGGACCAAGGGAAGATAGAGAAGCGGAGAAATCCATCTCCAACCTTTTAAAGAATGAGAAAGTTTTCGGACCGCAAAAAATCCGGGATATCTCATGTTTCCGGAGATCAATTGTACATTCCCTGCTACGAATTTAGGCTCTAAACTTGGATGCAGTTCTTTCAGATCCTGGGTAGAAAGACCTCTAAAACTCACGAATTTTATGTTTTTGTCTAAGGAAATTTCAGACAAGCGGGAGGCGAGACCGGAACAAAAACCGCAGTCTCCATCGTATAAAAAAATATTCTTTTCCATATCAGGAATCGATCTTTTGTTTAGATTCCAGATCCTCCGGAAGGTTTCTTAAAAAATCGCAGACGGAAGGAATTTCTTTCTCTTGTAATCCGATCCAAAAATAGACCCAGATTCCTTCTTTTTGAAGACCGCTACATTCTTTTGCATACCATTTGGAGATTGTATTCTCCGCTCTGGCTCTCCAGAAAAGAGTAGGTGTTTTTTTTAACATCTCGTCCCAGATATCTCTTCCTACTCCTTCTCCTCTCGCGATCTCGTTCACCGCGAATTTGGAAAGAAATGTTCCCCAAGGAGTGTTTTGTAGAAGGGCACATCCTTTGTATTCGGATTCCAAAACGATACCGGAAAATTCCTTATTCCAAAAACCTTGTTTTAATCCTCTTCCGAAAGAATCCTCTATCAGTAAGTTCAGTCGTTTAGGATCTAAATTTCTAAAATCGGTATGGAATTCTATTTTATTCTTTTTTCTTAATAGAGTTCCGCTACCTTTGATGGTGAATAATTCTTTTAATAAACCCGGAGCGGAAGTGATCGCTATCTGGAGATTCGGATCTCCGGTGTATTCAAAGATCCGTTTGCATTCATTAAATAGGGACTGATCTTCTTTTTGAAGGTTTTCGGAAGATTCGAAATCTAAGATAGAGATCTTTTTATCCTCGGAATTATAAAGTCCGCTTCTAGTAGTAAGTAGAATTAACTTTTTGGTCCTCAGCTCCTTGCATAAATTGGAAAGGTAAGGATATATTTCGGATCCACCTTGGTCCGTAACGAATACGGGGATCTTCTTTTCTTTTATAGAAGAGAGGACGGATTCCAATGCTTGGCTTGGATTTCTAAACCATTTTGCCGGAAGGTTTCGGGAACCGGGAAGTTCTTGTCCTTCTTCCAATGAGTCCTTGATGGATTCCAAACTGATCTTGGAAGCGGGAGAACGATAGAACAGATTTGCGTAAGAGACTCCATCCTTTTCCAGAACGACTACGGGAAAAAGCTGTAATTTTTGTAATAACTTTAAATTGTATAAGAATGCTTCCGCGGACTCGGTCAAAGTTTCGGAGCTTGCATGTATGACCGCAAATTTTTCAGGCTCCAAGGACCGGAAGAGTTTCAGGAACTGAAAACTGTCCTTGGAGTTTTCTGTGACTTCTAAAAGTTTGAGTAAGATCTCCTGGTGATTCATCTCTCCCTGGAATCTGGTTTAGTCGATCCGGTAGGCAACTAATTTTCCTTTTAACTTAGCAATCGTGACGGATTGTTCTTTGTCGGACTTCAGTTTTAAAAAGCCTAAAAGGGAAGGATCTCCCGCCACTAAAGCTACATAGGAACCTGAAAAATTCTTTTTTAAGGTCTCTCCCCAGTTTGAATAAAGTTCGGAAACCGAATCCTTATCTCCCAAACGGACTCCGTATGGAGGATTGGTTACGATCTTTCCTTCTTTGAAGCCAAGGCCTGCCTCCTGGTCCTCTGCGGAAGCTACCTTCCAATGGATCAGGTCGGCGACACCCGCTTCTTTTGCATTCTTCTTCGCTAGGTCGATTGCATCTTCCGAGATATCGGAACCGAAGAGTAGGATCTCTTTGGAGTCCCATTCTTCCTTCGCTTTGCAAGGTCCGAAAAGTCGGGTGAAGATAGAAGATCTGGATAAACTTTTATAATTCACCCAGCCTCCGTTTCTCATTCTGAGTGCCGCCTCTATCAATAGAGTTCCTGAACCGCAGAATGGATCGTACAATGCCTCTCCCGGTTTCCAACCGGAAAAGCGGAGAAGCGCCTGGGCCAAGGTCTCTCTGAGCGGAGCTTCTCCCCCTTCTCTGCCATGACCTCTTCTTTGCAAAGGTTGTGCGTGTAATGCCAGGAATAATTTTACCTGGTTCATTCTGGAGCGAAGGTAGAATAATACCTCAGGCTCTTCACGATCCGCTTCCGGAAGTTCCAGGCCTTGTGCCCTGAATCTGTCGAAGATCGCATCTTTTAAACGATAAGTCGCATAACGTGAATCTTGCAGGCTATCCTTTGTGGCAGCGTCTATTCGGAACTTGGTGCCAGGAGAAAGTAATTTTTCGAAAGGGAACATCGCCGCGACTTCGTATAGATCGTCCGGTCCTTGAATGTCCTGCCAAGAAGACAATTCGAAACTGATCCCGGAAGAGATCCCGGAACTCAAACAAAAATCCCTGACTTTTTTAGAAGGTCCCTTAAAGAAAACTCCTCCTCTATTGTCGGAAAGAATTTCCAAGCCTGCTTCTTTGACTTCTTCTTTCAATAGGAAGGCAAGACCGTCTCCGCATGACGCGTGATAGGTGAGCGCTTCCGGTCTATCGAATTCGGAAAGAGAAAGTTTTGCGGATTGCCAACCGGCTCGGATACCTTCTCTATAGTGATCTTCTTCATAAGGGCGAGTTGGACGTTCGGAACGAAATCCTTCTTTTCCCCGTGGAGAAAAAGGACGTCTTTCGCTGCGACCTGTGTCACGGGAGAACGGCTTTCTGTCTCCGCGGTCGGAGTCACGGGAGAATGGTTTACGTTCTCCGCGGTCCGAATTGCGAGTGAACGGTTTGCGCTCTCCTCTGTTGGAATTTTCACCGAAGGAACTTCTACCTTCTCCTCTTGAGTTTCCGGAAAAAGGTTTTCTTTCGCTGCGGTCGGAGTCACGGGAGAACGGTTTTCTTTCTCCGCGGTCCGAATTCCGAGTGAACGGTTTCCGATCATCTCTGCTGGAATCCTTTTCACGATATGGTTTTCTGTCATCGTCGGAAAATTTACGATTTCCGGACCGAGCAGGCGGCTTTCTATCAATGCCTGAACGAGAAGGTTTAGAGTGTCCTCTTTCTTTCGGTTTGTCGGAGGAATATCCTGATTTGGAATTTCCGTCTTTGGAGCGGTAAGGTCGTTCTGAATCGCCTTTTTCTTTAGAGCGATAGGGTTTACGATCGGAATCTTTATCGGCACTCGAGTTTTTTGATCGAGTCGGTTTGGAAAAAGAAGAACCTGATTTATTCGCTGGCCCCTTCTTGCCATAACCGGAAGAAGGGGATTTTTTAGGAGATGGTTTTTTGGAATTCAATGCTTAGGTGATTTGTTGGGCCAAATAATTTTGGACCCCAATGGTTTTGATGATCTCTAGCTGGGCCTCGAGCCAGTCGATATGCTCCTCCTCGGAGACGAGGATCTTCTCGAGCAATTCACGTGTGCCGTTGTCTTTGTTTTTGGTGGAAATTTCTATCCCACGATTTAAACGTTCTACGGCATTGTATTCTACGTCTAAATCATTTTTTAGGATACTTTCGATATCCTTGCCTACGTTGATCTTCATGTATCTTTGCAGATCGGGAATTCCGTCGAGAAATAGGATGCGCTCGATCACTTGGTCTGCGTGATTCATCTCTTCGATGGATTCTTTTTTCATGTAAGAAGCAAGTTTATCGTAACCCCAGTTTTTATTCAACTTTGCGTGAATAAAGTACTGGTTAATCGCTGTGAGTTCGGCGGAGAGCACTTCCGCTAAGATATCGAGGACTTCTTGGTTTCCTTTCACGTCGTTTCTCCTACCTTAGATCACTATAAACGAGAGTGCCTATTTTGAAAAGCGAGATTCGAAAAAAGGCAGAGTAGATCTTTAAGTTTTTGACTTTGCTCGAAATCAGGAACGGGAAAATTTGTAGGAATATGACCTCGGCCTATGTGCTCGACTCACATTTAAGTAAATTCGGCAAGATTGATTCCGACTATCAATCGCTATCGTATGAGACTGCGAATCACTTACTTAAAAAGAACCCAGGCTTTGTTCCCGAATTTCTAATTTTTGCATGTATGGCCCCGGAACGTTATACGGGAGAAATTTTTTTACCGGCAAAGATCAAAGAAGATCTGGGACTTTCCTCCTTGTTTGCGATCCGTTCCGAGACTGCATCTTCCAGTGGGGCATCCGCTCTTCATCTGGCCCGTTACCTACTTCTATCAGGAAAATTTAAAAGAGGGATCGTGATCGGAACAGAGGTCATGAGTAGACTTCCGAGAGAAGAGAATAATTTACTTTTAGGTTCAGTGCTCTCGTCCCAGCAAAGGAATCTGGCTATGTCCATGGCCCAGGGCGGCGCCTTGACTGCTACCAGATATTTAAGGGATTTTGGATATACTAGAAAGGAACTTTTTAAATTATCCAAAAAGCTGCATGATAACGGCCTCGAAAATAAGATCGCGCATATTCAAAAAAACTTAAGCGAGGAGGAATACTTCTCCTCTCCTATATTCTCCAGTCCATTATGTTTATATGATATATCTCCTTTGTCGGACGGTTCCTGCGCCGTATTATTGGAAACGGATCCGGCAAGATTGAAGAAGGACCGTAAAAGAATTGAGATCACCGGCACGGGGCATGGACTAGGCCAAGTGAACTCCGTGCCAGGGGGCTTGAGTTTTCCTGCATCTAAATCCGCTTTCAAGCAGGCTTATGCGGAATCGGGTAAAAAACCTTCCGATATTCGGGTTGCGGAACTTCACGATGCATTCACGATCTTTGAGATCATTGCCTCAGAAGATGCAGGTTTATTTCCGCAAGGGAAGGCGCTTGCAAATGTAGCGGAAGGGATCACGGAGAAAAGAGGAAAACTCCCTATCAATCCTTCAGGGGGATTAAAAACAAGAGGTCATCCTGTGGGAGTTTCCGGTCTCGCCCAAATTGCGGAACTTTGTACATTTATGAATGAGAATGATTCGGACACTGCGCTCGGTTTATCCATCGGAGGATTAGGTGTGAATAATTTTGCGACCATCCTTGAGGCCAAAAAATAAATGTCTGAAAATATTTTAGTCATCCAAACTGCGTTTTTAGGAGACCTGATCTTAACGACTCCGCTTTTTAGGGAGATCAAGAGAAAATTTCCCGGTTCCAAAATGACTGTGATCGTGAACAAGGGGACCGAATCCGTTCTGGAAGCGAATCCTTGGATCGACCGGATCATACCTTTAGACAAGAAGCAGATTAAATCCTCCCTTTTCGGATTTTGGGACTTTTGCAAAGAATTAAGAAAATATAATTTTACGATTTGTATTTCTCCTCATTTTTCGTTTCGTTCATCCATTATTTCTTTTTTAAGCGGAGCCAAAAGAAGGATCGGTTATAGGACGGCAGGATTTTCTTTTTTATTGAATGAAAAACATCCGCGGCTTTTAAGAGGACCTCACGAGGTAGACAAACTTCTTTCTCTTATTTACACCGAAGAAGAAAGGCAAAAAATTTCCAGACAACCGGAACTATTTTGGAAGCCTGAGTCCGTCACCGGTATCCAATCCGAAATGAAAAAGAACGGTTTAGAAAAGGGGAATTATATTTTGGTTTCTCCTTCTTCCGTTTGGGAAACGAAACGTTTGCCGGCGGATAAATTTAAAACGGTCAGTAAACTTCTTCATGAAAGGACCGGACTGAAGATCGTTCTGACCGGAGGCAAAGGTGATTCTAAACTTTGCGAAGAAGTGGGAGAAGGTTTCGGGATCAATCTTGCCGGAAGGACAAGTCTTCCTGAGATGAGTTATTTGATGAGTGGGGCGGCACTTCTTGTAACCAATGATTCTTCTCCCATTCATTTTGCTTCCGCGTTTAATATTCCGACCTTGGCTGCTTTTGGCGCCACCATTCCCGCATTCGGATATACACCTTTGGCGAGTCGTGTGTTTATATCCGAGGTAAACGGTCTAGACTGTCGTCCTTGTGGAATACACGGGGGAAGGGTATGTCCTAAAAAACATTTTCGTTGTATGTTGGAACAGGATACGGACAGAATGCTGGAAGAAGGAATTCGTCTAATAAAAGGGTAATTATGGACCAAAACATTTTTCGAAAACGGATCCGAGAAGTTCAGAATCTTTTAAAAGAGTCGGAAGTATTACTTATATTTGCAGCCCCTCAAAAGATCCGTAATAGAGATGTGGAGTATAAATTCCGACAAGATTCGGATTATTATTATCTGACAGGCATCGAGGAAGAAGACGGTGTTTTGGTTTTGCGTAGGGACTTCTCCGCTCATTTTGCGCTTCCTAAAGATAAGGAAAAAGAAATTTGGACAGGCATTCGTCTCGGAAAAGAAGAGATCGAAAAAAGATTGGAGCTGGATCAAAGTTTCGATCTAGGAGAATGGGAATCTAAAATTTCGGATATTCTTACCAATCAGTTCACCTTATATCATTTTTTCGGAAAGGACTCCAAAAGAGATTCGGAGTTACTCGAACTTATCAGTTCTTTGAATAGAAGACTGAGGGAAGGTAAATTCGGCCCGCAACGATGGGAGATCCCAAACTTTCTTCATGAAATGAGAATGTATAAATCACCTGAAGAGATCGAAAAATTAAAAGAGTCTTCCAGGATCACCGCTCTTGGCCACGAAAGATTGTTCAGAGAGACCAAGATCGGGATGTACGAATTCGAATTAGAGTCCATTCTGGAATCCGAATATTTAAAACATGGAGCCTGGGGTGGGGGGTACGGGCATATTGTAGCCGCAGGAAAAAATGCCACCATTCTTCATTATACCACCAATCGTGCGAAGATCGGCGATAACGAACTGATTTTAGTGGACAGTGGAGCTGAGAAGGATTATTATACCGCCGACGTTACTCGCGTTTTCCCTTCGGGAAAAAAATTCACTTCGGAACAAAGAACCATTTACCAATTAGTTTTGGATGTGCAAAAACAAGCGATCTTGGATACAAAACAAGGCGTGGAGTTCAATGCAGTCCATGAAAAGACCGTCAAAAATTTGACCACCGGATTGATCGATCTGGGTTTATTGAAGGGCGAACTTTCTGAGATCATAGAGAAGGGAGAATACCGCAGATTTTATATGCATAGAACCGGTCATTATCTCGGAATGGATGTGCATGATGTGGGCCGTTATTTTGAGAATGGAAAAAGTAAACCTATGCAGAACGGACTTGTGGTCACTGTGGAACCCGGATTATATTTTGATCCAACAGATGAAACAATCCCGGCAGGTTTTAGAGGGATCGGAGTTCGAATAGAAGACGATGTTCTTGTAAACGGTGATAATCCGATCGTTCTAACTTCTATGATTGCAAAAGAAGTGGATGAGATCGAGTCGATGAGGGCTTGATCTTTTTTTCCATTCTATTCTGAATCTTTACTCATACAAGATGTAAGATGTTGGAATACCAACATCCTTTAGTATATCCCGCGGAATATTGGTTCCAGGGATTCTTTTGCGAGAGGAAGCTGTGGCGGTTTTGTGATTGACTACGGTTTCAAATTCTTGTTTACGTCTCCAAACTTTTCGTCTTAGTTGCAAGATTTTATCTAAGACGAACTAAATTCAAAAATTTTAATATTCATTCCGTTTTTCATTTGAAGATATTTGTTTCATATTATGGATTCGATCCAAGCATTCGGAGGCGAATATGGAAGAAGTTTTTAGAAAACAAATTTTAGAAAATCGGGGAATGATCCAAATCGATTGGAGAATTCCCTTGGAGATGGAATCGATTTGGAGAGATGCAGTATTTCATATAGGAGAACCTAAGGAAATTCTACAAAGCCTAATTTCATCCTTTAGGGAAAAAAGGCAAAAGGGAAAAATCCCGAAACTCGATTTTGAAAAAGTTAAAAGTAGCGATTCCAGAAAAAGAGTTAGAGTATACGGCTCCGATTATTGGGAGGCAATGGGTTTCGCTAAGGAAAGAAATGTTTCCGCTAGTAGTTTTTTGTGTTCTCTTTTAAAAATAGAATGGAACTTAAGTTCCGGATTTCAATCGTTTAGAAAGGAGAAGGATCTGAAAAAGGAAACAACTATGAAAAACGAGGAGAAATTTCTGCCCTGGGGAGCATGATCTTCGTCGTGCAATGTTGGAATTCCTACAATGGTCATGAGCGAAAATAGGGATTGAAATTTTGGGCTTTTTGGTGTATGGGGAAATTGCTTCTCCCACAAGCCCACCTCCTCCACCCGAACCAGGGTGGGGGCCGGTTTTACAAATTTGCGTTCGATCAAGTAAATCGTGTCGATTTAGAGTTCGACTCGTTTGACTTTCGTCACCGACTCAGGAAAACTGGTCGCCTTCTCGCTCTCTAAGGATCGCTGCGAAGGGGCGGGGGCGCTCTCCACTCCCATGTAGGAGTTTCAACAAATGTCGGATCCCGCATGTTGGAATTCCTGCACTTGTATTTTATTTCAGATCCTTAATGAGTTTCTAAATAAAGTCGGATCGCTTCCTTCATCACTGACAGCCCGATCGGTAAAGAAGCCTCATCTATATCGAATTTAGAACTATGATGCGGATGAACTAAGCCCTTTTTTTCGTTCATGGAACCCACGAAAAAGTAACATCCAGGGACCTTCATCAAAAACGCGGAGAAGTCCTCTCCTCCCATGGTTTTAGCATGTTCTTCCGTGACTGAGTTCGGACCTAAAATATTCTCCGACGCTTTTCGGACGATATTTGCCATTTCCGGATGATTGATCGTGGGAGCATTCGTTCTTTCGTAATGGATAATCGCCTTTGCTCCGAACGCTGACGCAGTATTTTCTACGACTTTTTTGAATAATTCCGGAGCTTTATCGAACATTTCTTTGGTGAATGTGCGGATCGTACCTTTTAATTCCGCAGTCTCGGAAATCACATTGAATGCATGTCCTGCATGGAATGCGCCTACAGTTACTACGCAAGAATCTAAAGGATCGGTATTTCTGGATACGATACTTTGGAGGGCGGTAACTATATGAGATCCTACTAATATAGGATCCACAGTATGTTGTGGCATGGCTCCGTGGCCACTGACCCCTTGGACAGTAATTTTAAACTCATCCACTGCGGCCATCATAGGGCCGTCTACAACCCCTATTTTTCCTACGGGAATATGATTCCAAACATGAAGGGCTAAAGCGGCAGATACATCGTATTTTTCTAATATTCCTTCTTCTATCATGCGGTCTGCGCCTTGTCCACCTTCTTCCGCAGGTTGGAATACCAACAAAACCCTTCCTTTCGGTACGATAGCGCTTGGATTTTCTTTTAGTTCGGAGGCAAGTCCCATTAAAACGGAAGTATGAGCATCATGACCGCATGCATGCATAACTCCTTCGTGAACGGAAGTATAATCCGTCTTATTTTCCTCAAAGATCGGAAGAGCATCCATATCCGCCCTTACTAAAAGGGTTTTACCCGGTTTTCCCGAATCTATCAGACAGGCAATCCCTGTCTTTGCGATCCCGGACTGGAAAGTATAACCTAGGGATTCGAGATGTTTAGAGACGAAATCCGCTGTCCCGACTTCCTCGTATCTAAGTTCGGGATGTTTATGAATGAATCTGCGGTATCGGACCAATTCTTCGGCCCTTGAAGGGGAAACTGTTTTCATACTCTGCTCATGGATGATTTACTCCGAAATCGGTTTTTAGTCCTTTCTTTTTTTATTTTTTCGAAAAGAGAGAAGCTCAGGCTTTCAGCTTGTTTTTTTAAATAAGAAGGATAATAAATTTAACAAAGATGGAACCGATCTTTAAAATCCGGAAGATCTGCGTTTATTCGATCTTATACCTTTTTATATCCTTACTCGGATGTTCTAAACCGGATGGTTCTAATATTCCGTTTCTTCCGCTTTTATTCGGATGTAGCGAAGATCGAAATCCTCCCTGTTTGAAACTCACCGAAATTGCTTCCGGGTTCGATGCTCCTTTGTTTCTTGTTTCTCCGTCGGGAGATTCGAGTCGGATGTTCGTTTTAGAGCAAGGGGGTAAGGTCCGCTTGATCAAAGACGGCATTCTTCTCCCTTCTCCTTTTTTGGATTTGGGGTCCGACGGTTTAGATCTAATTTCCTTCTCCGGAGAGAGAGGACTTCTCGGTCTTGCATTCCATCCCAATTATAATTCGAACGGAAGATTTTGGGTAAATTATACTCGAAAATCGGACGGAGATACTGTTGTTGCGGAATATGCCAGATCTTCTTCCGATCCTGATCTTGCAAACTCCGGTTCCGGTTCCATTCTGTTTACCGTAGACCAACCATTCAGTAATCATAATGGAGGAATGATGGTCTTCGATACAGGTGGTTATCTTTTGGTGGGAATGGGAGACGGAGGGGGCGCGGGAGACCCGAATAATAATGCCCAGGATCTGGAATCTTCACTTGGGAAAATTTTACGAATAGATATAGACAATTATCCGACTCCCGCTCCGGGGAATAGGCCTGCGGCTGGATTAGAAAATCCTCATATTTGGGATTGGGGTCTTAGGAATCCCTGGAGATTCAGTTTGGATCGAAACACGGGAGATCTTTATATCGGGGATGTGGGGCAAAACAATTTCGAAGAATTGAATATAGAAGCCGTAAGCACAGGAATTAAAAATTACGGCTGGAGACTCACGGAAGGAAATCATTGTTATGATCCTTCGTTCGGATGTAATACTTCCGGGATCAGTTTTCCAAAATTAGAATACAATCATTTTGTTGGAAGTTCCATCACAGGCGGTTATGTATATAGAGGAATGAATTTTCCCGGATTGAACGGAAGATATTTTTACGGTGATTTTATAGCTGGAAGGATCTGGTCTATTCTTTGGGATGGGACTAAAGTGAACGGACACATAGAACATACTTTTGAAATGGGATTTTTTTCGAATGTGTCTTCTTTCGGAGAAGACGCAAACGGAGAAGTTTACCTAGTGGACTATGGCGGAAAAATTTTCAGAATAGAAACAAGATAAAACGAAAATTACAGAGTTCTATCGTACTCATCCAATTCTCTTTTCCAAACTTGGGTCCCGCAATAATGATCCCCTTCCGGGCAATACGGTTTGATATCACCTTGCAGACGGATCCAGCAGGGCGCCTTGATCCATTTTGCGATCTCAGGTTGCACCTTCGTCAAATCCACAAGTTCATTGATAGAAGCTTGGAAAATTTCTTCCTGAGCATTATAACAGGTTCTCGCTCTCCATTTATGATGCAGATTCAATAGATCCCCACTTTCATAAAAACGGACAGGGAAAGCGTTCGGAAGAAGGTAAGAAGCATGTTCCGGAGATCCACCTGCCTCGATAAAACGGTTCAGGCTCTTGAAAATCCCGTCCATTCTTCTTCTATAAGTTTCCTCTAATTGAGGATATTTTAATACAACCTTAGGAACGATATAGTCGGGCATACCCGTATATTGACTCATTAGCACAGGGCGGGAGCCCGGCACCATTCTATGTCTCTGGTCCTGGCTATCCGCGGAATGAGAGATCCTTTTTTTGAAAGAATAATGCACATTGAACATCGCTCTAGAAAGAGGGCTCATCGTTGTCTCGTTCAGAGTGGAAGTCAGATGTTTGTTCTTGGAAGGGTCCATCACAAGTCGGATCGCTTCTTCGTTATTCAAAGAATTTTTAGACAAACCTAAGACCGCACGAACGGAAGAAGCCAAAACCTCAGGACCGTTGGAAGAATAGGAAACCAATCGTGAATAACGGTTATCCATATCCTCGTCGAATTCTCTTACGAAATTTTTGGCTGCTTCCGGCCTATATTCGTTCGCGCCGTCTTGGTAGAATTCTTTGAAAAATTTGTACTCGGCAGTTTCTTCCAGAGGGATCGGATCATCCATTTCTTCCACATACAGAGGATCGATTTCTTTTACTTTTTCGATCATCTCTTCCACGACTAGGCGTTGCTCTTCCGGAACATCGAAAGAATTCATTAAACGATGGTATCTATGTAGAGTGAGTCCGTTTACGGAATGATACAGATAAGTATAAGTTCCCAAAGGAAGAAGGTAACGTGCTACTTCCAGGCACTTCTTCTTAATGGGCTGCTGCCATTTTTCAGGATAATTGGCCCTCGCTTTGTAAACGAGGAAATATTCGTCTTGAATGAACGGATGTAGAAGTTCTACAAATTCAAAATATGCGTTAGATGCGGATTCAACCGCCTCCAAGTAGAATTCCTTCTGCTTTCCTGTCAGAGTAGGCGGGATATAATAATTTTCTTTTTTTACTTCTACGTATCTTTGGCTCACCTGTTCCGAATTATAGTACGGATGAGAATGTAAAAAGGACCAGACGAACTGACGAGACACCTTGTCCAGGGTGAATATAAAATGAGGATGCTGTCTTGTGGTGAGATGCCCCGCTTTTTTTGTGGATTTAGCCACTTTGTCTCGGATCTCGAGGGATTTTTCCGTGCGGATCATGTCCTCGGGAAGCAAAATCCCCTTGGAAGAATAGCAAGTCCGAGCGGACGCGATCGCCAAATTGAAAGGTTCTCTAGTCGCATCTAAAAGTTGGACAATCGGTTTCTGGTGTTCCATGGGATCTGCTACTCCGGAACGCTAGAATGGTATTATGTCGGAAAGCGAAAAGCAAGAAATGTAAGAACTCCGACAAAAAACCGTTCAGAAAATAGATTGCATTTAGTTACATATTATAAAAAAAGTAATTTGTAACTAAATGGAGATTTCGCATGAAATTGAGAAAATTAGGAAAAAACGGTCCTGAGGTTTCCCAAGTCGGTTTGGGATGTATGGGAATGTCGGATTTTTACGGAACAAAAGAGACCAGGAGTAGGGAAGAGTCGATTGCGACCATCCGCGAGGCCCTTGATTCCGGGATCAATTTTTTGAATACGGGTGACTTCTATGGGACCGGTCATAACGAACTTTTGATCTCGGAAGCGCTGAAAGGTAGAAAGAACAAGCCGATGATCAGCGTGAAGTTCGGAGGACTTCGAAGTCCATCCGGAGCATTCATCGGATACGATTTCAGACCGAATTCAGTCAAAAACTTTGCGGCCCATTCTCTCACTCGTCTCGGAACGGAGGTGATCGATATTTATCAGGCATCTCGTGTCGATCCTGAAATTCCGATCGAAGAAACCGTAGGGGCGATCGCCGATCTGATCCAGGAAGGATATGTGCGTTATTTGGGACTTTCGGAAGCTTCTCCTGAAAATTTAAGAAGGGCGCATAAGGTCCATCCGGTCACTGCCGTGGAAGTGGAATATTCTTTGGCGACCCGTGTGATCGAGAAGGAGCTCATACAAACGGCAAGAGAACTCGGAGTGGCAATCATTCCGTACGGAATTGTGGGAAGAGGGCTTCTGACCGGAAAAATAGAAACCGCTTTGGGTGTTCCCGATTTTAGATCCAATTCTCCTCGTTTCCAAGGAAAAAACCTTGAAGCGAATTTGGAACATGTGAGTCTGCTTCAAACGCTTGCAAAGAAGAAGGGATGCACTACAGCCCAACTTGCTATCGCTTGGGTGCTTCACAGAGGAGAGGATATTATTCCTCTGATCGGTTCCACAAGGAGAGTAAGTCTGAAGGAAAATTTAGATGCACTTTCGGTTACCTTAAGTAAGGAAGAACTCGATACACTGGACGAGTCTTTTCCGGAAGGTACCTTCCAGGGAGATAGATATCCTTCTCATTTGATGCAGCTCGTCGTTAAATGAGAGATGCCTAAAACAGGTTTAAAGCCGGAAGAACTACAAGAAAAAGTGCTCGATGCCGCAGAGATTGAGATCAGAAAAAATGGCGTCGAGCGTTTGAAACTTACGGATGTGGCTAGAAACCTGAATCTAAGTCACGCCGCTTTATACAAACATTTCGCAGACAAAGAGGCTCTACTCGATTCCATTTCTAAAAGATGGCTGGATCGTATCGATATTGCTCTTGCAGAAATTTCCGCAAAGACCGGCCCGTTGGAAGAAAGGATCCTTGAGTGGCTAATGACTCTCCATAAAATGAAACGGGAGAAGGTCCAGTCCGATCCGAGAATTTATACTGCATTCAATAATTCCGTAGAGAAAACAAGACCCTTCGTTAAAAAACATATCCAGACAATGTACGAACAATTGGAGAAGATGGTCCAGGAAGGTATCCAAAAAGGATTATTTTTTTGTAATACTTCTAAAGAAGGTGCACGGATCATTTTTGAAGGGACTGCCGCTTTTCATCATCCTCGTATGGTATTCGATAATATAGAAGAGGATCGTGTCGAATTTTTAAGATCTGTCGTAGCTACGATTTTGTCCGGATTGAAGAGTAAAAAGTAGAAAATTTCACACAGAGATCACTGAGCGCACAGAGCTGGAAGCAAGTGAAGTCTACTCCGTGAATCTCTGTGCTCTCCGCGTGAACTAATATGTAAAAGTTCGGATTTTCATTCGAAGAGGCCCTTATTTTCTCTTTTTCGCTCCGTTTTTAGAACGTTTGGATTTGGAGTGTAAAACTTCTTCCGGTTCTTCATGGATCTCTTCGCTATCCCAGGAAACTTCTTCCAGAGTTACCGGAATTCTTTCTTGGGCTCTGGAAGCTTGGAATTCGGACTCTAATTTTCTTTTACGGGCTTCTTTTCTTCTTTCCTGGTCTTGGTAGATATTTAGAAGGAATTCCATCACGATAGGAAGAAGCACACGAGAAAGAACGGTAGCTACGATTACTCCGAAGATGACAACCGTTGCCAAAGGTCTTTGTACTTCTGCCCCGGCCATGGTAGAGATCGCCATCGGAATAAATCCCACTGCCGCGATAATCTCCGTTGTCATTACCGGACGAAGTGAATGAAGGCCCGCAGTTAATACCGCCTTGGAAATGGTGATCCCTTTTTCTAATTCTTCTTTGAGAGTGGAAGCGTATACGACCCCGTTCAGTACTGCGATACCGCTTACCGCGATAAATCCTACCCCGGCAGGAATACTAAAAGGAAGACCTCTCAACACAAGTCCTATGATCCCTCCCGCGACTGCAAGCGGTACTACGATAAATACTCCGGCTGCATAATATATATTTCCGAAGGCAGCGATCAACATTACGAAGATAATCCCGAGAGCAATCGGTACAACCATCAACAATCTATTCTTTGCTCTTTGGAAGTTCTCGAATTGACCTCCCCAGTCCGTTCTATAACCTTCCGGAAGATTTTTTTCAATGTCTGCTGTGACCTTTTGGGCCTCGTTTACGAAACCGACTAAGTCCCTTCCTCTTACGTTGGTCTCTACCATAATCCTACGTTTTAAGGATTCTCTATAAATTGCCGCCGGACCTTCCACAAATTCTATTGTTGCTACCTGGCCCAGAGGAACCGTAACACCCGTCGAGGTCATGACGGGAATATTTTCCAGTTTGTCCAAATCCGAAACATCCAATTGTAAACGAACGACTAGGTCGAATCGTTTGAAACCTTCGAATACTTTTCCTGCCTTTCTTCCTATCCGTAACGATTCCACCGTAGTGAGAATCTCTTCCGCGGCCACTCCGTAACGCGACATCTTTTGTCTATCGGCTTTGATCTGGATCAAAGGAAGACCAAGCACTCTTTGTACTCTTAAGTCCGCCGCACCCGGGACTTTTTTGATCTTATCTGCGAATTTAGCCGCAGTTTCCTTTAATGTCTGCAGATCATCTCCGTAAATTTTGATCACTACGTCCGCTTTCGATCCAGAGAGAAGTGCATTCACCCTGTTCTCGATCGGCTGAGAAAGTGAGATCGTACTCGAAGGAACCGATTTTAGGATAGCATCCTTCATTTTATCCATTAGTTCGTCTCGAGAAGAAGCGCTGGTCCATTCCTTAGGAGGAATGAGTTTTACCATGGATTCTCCTTCTTCCGTTCCGATGGGTTCCGCTGCAGATTCGCCTCGTCCCATTTTGCTGACCACACTTGTTACTTCCGGGAACTGTGCGATTACCTTCTCCATTTCTATATTCGTGTCTCTGGAATAGTTGATGGAAGTGGAAGGAAGCCTTTTGATATCGATCGCGAATTCTCCCTCGTCGATACGTGGAAGGAACTCCGATCCTAATGTGGATCCTAATATTAGAGATACTGCAAATACTCCTAAACCTGCTCTTAAGAATAACTTTTTATTGGCCATTCCGAAGTCGAGCAGTCGCATGTAAAATTCTTCCGCTCTGTCCCAAAACTTGCTGTGGTGAAATACCGGCGTTTGAAAAAGGATACTTGCCGCAGCGGGGAAGGTAGTGAGAGAAAATAGGAGTGCCATAGCCAAGGAAATGGCAACGGTCATCGCCATAGGTTTAAACATTCTACCTTCCACACCTTCTAAGGTCATGAGCGGTAGGTATACCAATAAAATGATACCGACCGAGAAGGCTGCGGCTCTTGCCACTCTCACACAGGAATCCGTGATAATTTCTTCTGCCGCGAGTTTTCTATCTTCTTGGGAGTTCTGCTGTTCGTAAAAAGCCTGCTTTAAGATAAAACCGTGAAGTACTGATTCTAACATCACGATAGTTCCATCTACCAAGAGCCCGAAGTCTAATGCACCAAGTGACATTAAATTACCGACGATGCCGAACATTCTCATAAAGATTGTGGCTGCAAGCATCGGGATAGGAATGGATAAGCTGACTAAAAGTGCCCCTTTTACCGTTCCGAGAGCGAAGATCAAAACGATGATCACAAGTACCGCTGCTTCCGCTAAGTTAGTGAAGATAGTTCCTAACGTTCTTCCGATAAATTCCGAACGATCGTAAAATGTGACGATCTTCATTCCTTCCGGAAGTCTGGCTCTTAAAATTTCTACCTTTTCTTTGACCCGTTTTACCACTTCCAAAGAGTTTTGGCCCATGAGCATCATGGCAGTGGCGCCTACAACTTCTCCCTTAGCATCCTTGGTGATGAGCCCGAAACGTAGAGCAGGACCTGTTTCTACGGTTGCGATCTGACCTAATAGAAGGGGAACACCGTCTCTTTCGGTTTGAACAGCAACGTTACGTATTTCTTCCACGGTTTTGAATTGGCTTTCTCCGCGGATCACGATCTGTTCAGCACCTTTGGAAATGTAACCGCCGCCTGTGTTTTGGTTCGCAGTCTCCAGTTTATCACAAAGTTGGGATAATGTAATATTATGAACTGCTAATCTTTGGGGATCTATCTTGATCTGATATTGCCTTGCTTCTCCGCCGATAATGTTTACGTCGATTATCCCTTCCGTGGATTTGATCTCTCTCGCAAGTTCCCATTCCATATAGGTCCTGAGTTCTTCCGGATTATGACGGTCGCTTGTTAGGACGAATTCGTAAATATCCCCAAGACCGGTTGCGATAGGGGAAAGTTCGGGGCTACCGTAACCTTTCGGGATCACAGCTTCGGCTGCTCTTAATCTTTCGTTGATGAGCTGTCTTGCAAAATAAATGTCGGTTCCGTCTTTGAAGATAACCGTAACGCTGCTCACACCCGTTCTGGAAATAGAACGGATCTCCGTTACATTGGGGACCCCGGTAAGCTCCATCTCGATCGGATAAGTGATGAACTGCTCCACCTCTACCGGAGAAAGCCCCGGGGACTGAGTAACTACGGAAACCTGGACGTTTGTAATATCCGGGATCGCGTCGATAGATAGGTGATATGCGTTATAAAAACCTACAATGGTCACGCCGGCAGTGAGTATCAGGATAAAAATCCTGTTCTTGATGGAGATGCGTATCAGTTTATCTATCATGGAAGGGTTCCGGGCAAGGATACGTACAAGTTCCCAATGAGTCCGGACTTGTCGAACGGTTTTTGAGAAAAAGGGCTTCTCAAAATAAACTATAGAAAGGAACCGATCGGAAGAACGAGGGTCTAATTAAAGCCTTTCAAAAAGAATAAACTTCATCCCGTTTTTCTCATCCCTTCTTTTTAACTCAAAATTTTTCCGAGATACTGTTCTGATCACCTCTTCGATAGGAAGGATCAGTTTGTTATACGAACTAGCGGAAACGGTCCAACCCTTATCGGATTTTTCATGAAATATATCCGTGACTTCTACCTTGCCCTGAGTGAATTGTAATTGGCAGGTGAAAATTCGGGATTCTTCGGAACGTACTACAAAGATATTTTTGTCCCCCGGTTTCCCATAGCTTAGATCTCTATAACCTAAAATCAATTTACTTCCAGTAGAAAGAAAACTTGCCCAAAGACTTACGGTATTCTCCCACTCTTTTTCGGATTCCAAATGTGTGATCGTATCTCCCATACATAAAAGGATTTCGGGAGAAACTCCTTGGTATAAATCTTCGGATCTGATGTCCGCAACCTTGGTCCGTATCTTCGTGTCCGGTTTTCTAATCATGATCTCGGATAATAATTTCTGGCTGAAGTCTATTGCCGTAACTTGAAATCCTAATTTTTCTAATGGAATAGATTGTATCCCGCTTCCCGCGCCTAAGTCCCAGGCCACTCCGTTTCTTTGGGGAGAGATCTCGAAAGATCTGAAGAATTCCAGTTGGTCCTTTTCCTTCCGGGAAAGATCTCCTAGAGTCCAGGAATATTTTTCCGCCAAAAAGTTTTGGTAATGCGATTTTGGAGATTGCATCAGGTCAATTTATAGATAAGGACTTCTTTTTCTCTTCCTTTTACTTTAACGGGGGGAAGGGACTCTGCTTCTAAAAAATGTTTTACATGCTCATATACGGTATCCGTCGCTAAAATTTCGCTTCCGAAGTCCTTGTTCAATTGTTCCACTCTGGATGCGAGATTTACCGTGTCCCCGATGATGGTATATTCTTTTCTTTGGGAAGAACCTACACTTCCTGTCATCGCTTCTCCGAAATGTAAACCGATCCCGATCTTGGTTTCGGGGATTTTTCCGGAGAGATTCATCTCTATTACTTTTTTCTGAATTTCTAAAGCGGCAGAAACAGCGTTTTTAGCGTCCTTTCCGTCGTCTGAAAGAGGAGCGCCGAATACGGCCATAAAACCGTCTCCCAAAAACTTATTTATGATCCCGTTATGTTTATTTACGATCTCTATCATATCCTCGAATAATGTATTCAAATATGTGATCACTTCGGAAGGACTTTTGTCTTCCGAAAATTTCGTAAAATTCCGTATATCCAAGAACATAACGCATACGTCCTTGTTTTCGGAAGCTGTATCCGTCTTTTGGCTCATGAGTTTATCTACGACCGACGGAGATACATATTGCCCGAACATTCCTAAAATTTCGTTTCTTTCTTCTAAACGTTCAACCGAGTTTTTCAGGATCTTTTTCAATCTTACGCCAACAAGTCCTGCTACGATCCCGGAAGCTAAAAATAATCCGGAACGCATATATGTCGGGATTTTTGAGTAGAAGAAACCGTACGCGGATTCGCCGTCTAACGGAGAATCCGGAACAAAAAATAACCCGGTGATCAGATACTGGAACGCTGCAATAGCTCCTGTAAAAAAAGAAAGTCCAAACTCCATTCTGAGGACGGATAATATTATAAAAATCAAATATAAATTGGAAATAGGGGAATTTAAAGGTACGACCGGATGAGAATGTTTTTGTATCAAAATGAATAGTATGACACCTGGGAGGGAAGTTTCGATTAAGGCGTTCCCGAATCTGGGTAGAAGCGGGAGTTTAAATCCTTTTTTCTTGAGATAATTCAGTAATTTTAAAAATACGAATTCGTAAATCGTACCGAAAGTGAGTGTGCCGATCAGCACCTCGAAAGGGAATGCGATCCCTGTGCTTGCATTAAATTCTTTTTCTAAAAATAAGAAAAGGATAGTCCAAGAAATTCCCGCGAATGCAAAGACCGCAAGAAGTATCTTACTTCGGATCTGTTCGCTGGCCAGGATCTCTTTTTCTAAGGTATTGGATAGGGTTTCGAAATGTTTGGGCAGCATGTATGATTCCTAAGATATATGTGAGAAGTTTCGAAGTATATTTGCCTTCTTCCAAGTTTAAGCAAGAGAAAATTATATTCTTAGATCATTCTGTAAATACTTTTAGAGAGTCTTTTCTCTTGTGTGTTTTCGGATAAAAAGTTTCTAAGAGGAACGTTCCTAATACGAGAGAATGTTCTAAAACTAAGACCCAGTTCCTATCATAAAATGGAGAAGAAGAATACGTGGAATAGGATAAGATCCAGATACCGGAAGCGACCAAAGGCCAGATCGTTTTTGTAAACATGGAAGCCGCTAAGATGGGAAGAAAATACCAAGGATGTACGGTGCTGGAAAACAAATAATAAATTCCGCATAAATGGATCCATACGGTCATAAGAAAAACCGTTTTATTGTCCGGTTGGATCTTAGAAACTCGAAAAGAATAAAAGCAGATCGCGAAAATGTTTAAGATCCCGAGTATGATCCCGCTAGAATATGGATACCATGTATGCCGGATCAGATTTTTCAGAAGATAATAGATCCCTCCATGAAATTCGAATAATGTAAAATAAACTCCGATCCCTTTTCTCCAATGTTCTTCTAAAAGGGTTCCTCCCGTTTCTGAGAGTAACAACCAAACAAGGAGAGATACGAATAATAGAAAACACATACCAAAAAAGAGCAGAATATTACGAATAGTGGACCTTCTACCCCAATAAAAGAACAAGAAGGGGAGCGCTAATAAGGGGAGGATTTTGGTAAAAATGGAGGTAAGATAGAATATGAACGCACTGAAAGTTTTCCCTTTTTCCCAAAAGAATATTCCTAAAAATAAAAAGAAAAATAAGATCGGTTCCGGGTGACCGTTTCCGATCCCTTCCCAAATTACGAGCGGATGGAGCCAGTACTTTAAAAAATTTCCGGAACCTTCTTCTTTTTTCGATTTGCGAAATATATAAAGAATTCCTAATTCAAAGAAAATTAAAATTGTTTTCCAGACGGAGATCGTCCAGAAAACGGAAAGTCCTCTTTTTAAGAAAAATACAGGAACCAAAAACAGGACTTGTAGAACGGGAGGATAGACGGAATAATACCGGGGAGAATTCATTTTAGAGAGAAGTTCCTTCTCCAAACCTTGGTCTAATTCGAAGTTTACATCGATGGGGAGTTCCGAATAGGGGGACCGGCCTTCCGAGACCAAAAGCCCATCCCACAAAAACCGAAACGTATCTTCCGACAAAAATACCGGGGTGAATAAGAACCAGATCCTGAGTAAGAGCCCGGCCCAGATTCCCAGCTTTTCATTTCCTTTTGAAAAGAATTTTAGAAATACAATATAGAGACTTAGGCTAAAGAAGAAGGTTAGGGAAAGTTGCCGGATATCAGCTCTCCCAAAAAATATAGGAAATAGCGCGATTGGAACTGCCCAAAGGAGTAAAATTGTCGAAGTGCCTACAAAACCACGGCAATTATTTCCATATTCCTTTAGTATATTAATCATTCTGTTCAATATAGCGAAATTTTTATTGAATTTTCCAGGCATTAGGTCTAACTAGACGAAAAGGCATTGGGCAAGAAAGAATGATTCGAATCGGTAATTTTCCAGACACTGTCAATGAATACGCGGCAAGGACCGTTGCGGGTCTAGTTGTCATCTTAGGTTTGGCCACAATAATAACGCAATCGCTTTGGTTAGCGGGAGCGCTATTCTATGGATTTTCCGCTAGAGTATTGTATGGTCCCAAGTTTTCCCCCTTTGCGAAACTTGCCATCCATTGGATCGTACCGTTACTCGGTCTTGGTTCTAAAACAGTGGCAGGTCCCCCTAAAAGATTCGCTCAGTTTGTAGGAGTTCTTTTCAGCGGGACGGCATTTGTTCTATTATTTTTAGGACAAGTATACGCATTCCAAGCTGTACTCGGTGTTCTTGTCATTTTTGCAAGTTTGGAATCCGTATTGGGATTTTGTGCGGGTTGTTTTGTTTTCGGATTTCTGATAAAATGGGGATGGATCCCGCAGGAAGTCTGCGAAAAATGTAATAACCTACAATTCGCCGATAAAAAATAGATCCAATACCTCCGACAATCAGCAAAAGCGTTTTTGTTTTTTAAAGTAATATTATATTCTTCTTTTTGAATGCGAAAATAAATAAAAACGACGGAGGCCTTTCGTGGCTCAAGAAACAACATACTACAAACCGGAAGATCTTAAAAAATTCGGGAATATAGGGGAATTCGGACCCGATCTCGCAAAAAAATTTTTCGATTATTACGGTGCTGTCTTTGCTGATGGGGCTTTATCCGCCAAAGAAAAATCACTGATTGCCCTTGCTGTTTCTCATGTAGTACAATGTCCTTACTGTATAGATGCCTATACCACCGATACTTTGGAAAAAGGAGCTACGGAAGAACAAATGTGGGAAGCCATTCATGTAGGTGCCGCTATCCGAGGTGGAGCAAGTCTCGTTCATAGCGTGCAAGCCCTTAATAAAGTAAAGGAACTCGGAGTATAAGGAGTTTATAAAGTATGAAGTCCCTATTAGCCAGAGGGAGCGAACTTGCTTCTTCCAAAGAACAATTGAAAATTCTTACGGAAGTTTCCGAAAAACTCGCGTTGCCTAGTTTTTCGGACAAGTTAAAAGAAGTGGGACTCTATCCTATGCTCCCGACCGGGGTGAACATACTACAAGTAAACCTGGGAAAGCTTTGCAATCAGACTTGTAGACATTGTCATGTGGATGCAGGTCCGGATCGAAAAGAAATTATGAACAAAGAGACCATGCAGGAGTGTTTGGTTGCCTTGGCGACTCCCGGTGTGAATACTTTGGATATCACAGGTGGGGCTCCGGAGATGAATCCCAATTTCAGATGGTTCGTGGAAGAGGCTTCGAAGTTAGGGA
The DNA here is from genome assembly GCF_000347035.1 of Leptospira sp. B5-022. Classification (GTDB taxonomy): domain Bacteria; phylum Spirochaetota; class Leptospiria; order Leptospirales; family Leptospiraceae; genus Leptospira_B; species Leptospira_B cinconiae. Next base: position 33,820 of record NZ_ANIJ01000005.1, on the reverse strand, counting down.
AGAAGATCATGATCCGTTGCAATCTTACTATTCTTCTTGCCGGAGAAAAATATAAGGATCTTCCCGAATTTTTTGCAAAACACAGGTTAGAAGTGGTTTCTAGCCTTCCTTATTTCCAAAAAAGAAGAACGGATTCACAAAGAGGAGAAGGGGTATTTGATCGTTCGATTGAAGCATTAAGGAAATTGAATTCTATTGGATATGGAGTTCCCGGTTCGGGACTTGTATTAAATTTAGTTTATAATCCAGTCGGGGCCTTTCTGACAGGCGGACAATCCACCTTAGAGAACGATTTTAAAAAGGAATTAAAGCAAGCCCATGGCGTACAATTCAATTCCTTATTCGCAATTACTAATATGCCTATCAGCCGCTTTTTGGAATCCTTACTAGAAAGCGGAAACATAGACGCATACTTGGAAAAGTTAGTAACTTCCTTTAATCCTGTCGCCGTAACCTCCGTTATGTGCCGCAATACGTTAAGTGTAGGTTGGGATGGAAGCCTGTTCGATTGCGATTTTAACCAAATGTTGGACATGAGGATAGAAGGTAAGGCGGGTAAAATATCCGAATTCAATAAATCCGTATTGGATTCTAGAGAGATCTTATTGCACCAACATTGTTACGGATGTACTGCGGGATCGGGTTCGTCTTGTGGAGGATCTATTGCCTAAGAAAAAAGGAGATAAATTTCCCTTTTTTCTAAATATCAAGCCAGAATGACAGAGATTTATGTCAATTTCTTGATTTTCTCAAAATATTGAGATTGAAACTCAGACCCGATCTTGGGAAACGAGTATAAGGAACGACTGTTCTGTGGAGACAAGAATCAAATGAAACAAAAAGCGATTTGGTTATTATTGGTGCTTTTACTTTCGGCTTCTTTCGTTGATTGTAAAAAGGACGATGGTGACGACCTGAATAATTTAGCAATATTAAGCGCTCTTAACGGTGGGGGAGACTGTTTAGTGGATTTTCCCGGTAAAGCGGCCATCGCAGTTAATCGTACTCGCGCTGCCAGAGACGGCGGAACCGTCAACGTTACTTGGGGAAGAATTCCATTTGTAAATCACCCAATCGCGATCGTAGAAATTTTGGGAGCTCAAGTAAACGATACAGTTGTTCTGACCGGTGCAAACGTCGTAGAAAACCCACAAGCGGCTGGAGAGGCAACAGTATACGAGGCGGCTGATTGTCCTCTCGCAGAAAGCGCGATTGTTGATGGACTTACTAAGTTTAACAATCCGAACTTTAATGATCCCGCACCGGATACATTTACTTGGACCAATACTGTTGCAGGATCTTATTATTTCCTATTATATATCGTGGGAACCACTGAGATCTCAACTACAGTTAACTTTTCAAGCCCATAAATTCTTTCAGAACCTGGCGGGATTTCCGCCGGGTCTATTTACTTCTTCCCTGAACTTTTAATGATCGCATCCACCATCTCCGGTAAATCGTCTAACGCGGAAATTTTTCCGGTCAGTTTCCAGATCTGCAATACGCCTTCATAACAAGCAAAAATCTTACGTGCCAAGGATTGGGTATCCGCATTCTTAGGGATCTGTCCTTTTTTCTGCATTTCTTTTAGATAGATGGATAGAAATTCCACGGTTCTTAGGACTAATTTTTTGACTTCTTCGGAGATAGAAGGAGAAGAAGACGCGATTTGAGCCGCTGTGTTTGCCATAGGGCAGCCTGCGAATTCGCTATTTCTGGTCTGCCTCTTTAGTATATGGGTCCAGGCTTGTATGAAGTCCCGAGCATTCTGCGATCTGGAACGTAATTTTTCCAACAGGATAATTTGTTCTTTTCCGTAAAATTCTATATATGCCTTTCCTAATAGATCCTTAGAGGGGTAATAATCGTAAAAGCTGGCCTTTGCAGTCTGGGATTCTTGGATAATCTGGTTGATCCCGGTATTTCCGTACCCTTGTGTTTGGAAAAGTCTGACTGCGGTTTCCAAAATCCTGTCTTTTACCCCTTTTTCTTTGGTTGACATTTTTTTCTTCCGAGGGTGAAATAACAGACAGACTTGTCTGTCCGAGTCCTTCTTCTTCCAGAAAGGCCCGAATTTATTAAAATGCAAGTCTAAATCGGAGGTCTATATGTCTTCTTTATCCTCAGAAACCGAATCCATCGATATTTCGGGTATTGCTTCCAGTGTAGAAGAGGCGGTTTTCACCCGTCATAGTATCCGGGATTATCTTTCCAAGCCTGTGGAGGATTCCGTATTACAGGAATTATTCTCCAAGTCCTTGCGTGCTCCCAGTTGGAAAAACAGCCAACCCTGGAAGGTACATGTGGTAAGCGGTGCGAAACGGGAAAGAATGGCGGAACTATTACAAGAGAGGGCAAAACAGTCCGAAACTCCTGTGCCGGATACGATATGGCCTACCGGTTTTCCGGCGGATGCTAAACGAAGGATGTTCGATCTTGGAATGAAGATCTACGGAGCTGCCGGAATTGAAAGAAAGGATAAGGAAGCCAGAGATAAATTCATGCTCCGCAATTTCGAGTTTTTTGGAGCTCCTACAGCCGTATTTATCACAACGGAATTCGAACTCAATTTTTATATCGCTTTGGACATCGGCTGTTTTTTGAATACAGTTATGCTTCTTGCTCGGAGTTACGGACTGGGGACGGTTCCTCAAGCAGCGCTATCCGCCTTTCCGGAAGTAGTCAGAAAAGAATTGGGCTTAGCGGAATCGGAAAAAGTGGTCTGCGGATTGAGCTTAGGATATCCTAAACCGGATTCCGTATTAAATAAATTTCATACACCAAGGGAAGAAGTTTCGGATCTAGTGAAATTTTATAAATAGAATATTTCACAGGAGCACATAGAGTTCACAAAGAGCGATAGATCCTTCGTGAACTCCGTATTCTTTCTGGGAATCCCTCGATATCTTAACGCAAAATTAACGCGTTTACCCCTCCTCCTCATACGGGTTCGCATTGACGAATTCCGAAAAAACGGTTAGGTTTTTGGAACAGTCGGAAAATTTCCGCATGGGAGGGATTCTTGTCCTATACATTCCTAATTACTTTAGTGATCGCATTATGCGGTTATTTATTCTTCTCTATTTTAAAACCGGAAAAATTTTAGGGGATCGAAATGAACGGAAACGACTCGATCTTCTTTTTTTTATATTTTGCGGTTTTATTTCTTCTTTCTCCCTTTTTAGGAATTTACATAGCGGACGTTCTTAAGGGCGAAGTTTCTAAACGATTTACCTTTCTTTCTAAATTCGAATCTTTTCTATATAAGATTTCCGGAATAAAGGAGGACCAGAATTCGGATTGGAAAGGCTATCTATTCGATATCGGTATTTTTACGGTTTTGAGTTTAGCCTTGGTCGCTCTCGGGCTCCATTTTCAAGGACTTCTTCCCGGAAATCCGGAAGGTAAATCCGGAGTCGCTTGGGATCTGGCTTGGAATACTTCCGTTAGTTTTGTAACGAATACGAACTGGCAGGCCTATTCCGGAGAAGTGTCCCTCTCTTACTTAAGCCAAATGTTACTTTTAGGAGTGCAGAATTTTATAAGCGCAGGGGTAGGGATCGCCGTTCTTGCGGCTATGGCAAGAGGGATGATCTCCAAACCAGGTGAGTCTTCGGGGATCGGAAATTTTTATATGGATCTTACAAGAAGTATATTATATATTCTTTTACCGATCTCTATCTTAGTCGCTTTCGTTTTGGTTTCCCAAGGTGTGGTTATGGATTTTTCCAAGTATGCTGATTCCATCGGGATAGAAGGTCGTTCCGTAAAGATCCCTCTTGGACCTGCCGCTTCTCAGATTGCGATCAAACAATTGGGAACGAATGGAGGAGGTTTTTTCGGTGTAAACTCCGCTCATCCTTTCGAAAATCCTACGGTCTTTTCTAGTTGGATCCAATGTATTTTGATCTTACTTCTTCCTGGAGCATTACCTTTTGCTTATGGAAGATGGGTAGGTTCTTGGAAGGCAGGTCTTTCTATATTTTTAGGAATGACTTTGCTCTTCTGTTTGAGCCTTTCCGTATCCCTTTGGTCGGAAAGTAATTTTGCAGGAAATTGGGAAGGGAAGGAGACCAGATTCGGAGTGGCCCAGAGCGTTCTTTGGGGAATGGCGACCACAGCGGCGTCTAACGGTTCCGTAAATGCGATGCACGATAGTTTTTCTCCTCTTGCAGGAGGGGTTGCAGTCTGGAACATTCTTCTGGGAGAGGTCGTATTCGGAGGAGTAGGTGTCGGACTTGTGGGAATGTTATTCTACGTTATTCTGACTGTATTTATTGCAGGACTTATGGTGGGACGCACTCCGGAATATTTAGGAAAAAAAATAGAAGCAAAAGAAGTAAAACTCGCTCTCGTCGGTGTTTTGCTTCCTGGACTTTGTATTCTTCTCTTCACTGCATTTTCCCTTCTTCACGGATCCGCTCTATCCTCTCGAACGAATTTGGGCCCTCACGGTTTGACTGAAATTTTATACGCATTTGCATCCGCTTCGGGAAACAACGGATCTGCATTTGCAGGTTTGAATGCGAATACTCCATTCTACAATTTGTCTCTTTCTTTCTGTATGTTGGTAGGAAGATTTGCGGTGATCATTCCGGCTTTGGGGCTGGGAGGAACCTTATTCGGCAAAAAGATCGCTCCAAAGGGAGAAGGTACTTTCTCCACGGAGAGTCCTTTGTTTGTGTTACTTCTACTTTCCGTGATCTTCTTGGTAGGAGCTCTAACATTCCTGCCTGTTTTGGTCTTAGGACCCGGAAGCGAACATATTCTTCTGCATTCCGGTTCGAAATTTTAAGGTTATAATTATGAAAAACAAAAATTCCTCTTTCTTCCAGGATCCGAAATCTCTGTTGAAAGCAATTTTGGATTCTTTCGTAAAATTGGATCCGAGAGTTCAATGGAAGAACCCAGTAATGTTCATCGTATATATAGGAGCAATATTAAGTTCTTATGATATAATTTTTCATCCCGTAAATCTAAGCTTCGGTTTGCAGATCTCTATTTGGTTATGGGCCACCGTTTTATTTGCGAATTTTGCGGAAGCATTAGCCGAGGGTAGAGGGAAAGCGAAAGCGGAATCATTAAAGAAGACGAGAAAGGAATCCAAAGCAAATAGATTAAACGGAAGTTCGGTCGTTGTAATACCTTCTTCCGAGTTAAGGACCGGTGACAAGGTGGTTTGCCAAGCCGGAGACTTGATCCCGGGAGACGGTGAGGTTGTGGAAGGTATCGCTTCTGTGGATGAATCTGCGATTACGGGAGAATCCGCTCCGGTGATCCGAGAATCGGGAGGAGATAGATCCGCAGTCACCGGGGGCACGAAAGTTTTGAGCGATAAGATCGTAGTGCAGATCACAACAGACCCGGGAAAAACTTTTATAGATAAAATGATCTCGCTTGTAGAAGGAGCTTCCAGGCAGAAGACACCGAATGAGATCGCGCTCTCCATTCTTCTTTCAGCATTGTCTTTGGTGTTTTTAGTCGCGATTACATCGCTTGTGCCTGCAGTATTCTATAGCCAAAAGGAAGGCGGTGGAGATTTGGGGCTCGCGGGCTCTTTTCCTGCGTTAGTTGGTCTTTTAGTATGTTTGATCCCTACTACCATCGGAGGATTATTGTCAGCGATCGGTATCAGCGGTATGGATAGACTTATGAGAAGGAACGTAATTGCAAAGTCCGGAAGAGCAATCGAAGCAGCGGGAGATATAGACGTTCTATTATTGGACAAAACAGGGACAATCACTTTGGGAAACAGAATGGCTACCAGGTTTGTTCCCGCCCCTGGAATTTCGGAAAAGGATCTAGCCGATGCGGCGCAACTTGCATCTCTTTCCGACGAAACACCTGAAGGAAGATCCATCGTAGTCTTAGCGAAGGAAAAATTCGATCTAAGAGGAAGGAACTTATCGGAGTTAGGCGGTAAATTTGTTCCGTTCACTGCTAAAAGTAAAATGAGCGGTGTGGACTTTGATCCCGATCCAGACGGAAAAGCAAAACGCGTGATCAGAAAAGGATCCTCCGAATCCATTCGAAATCATATTACGGGACTAGGCGGAGAATATCCTCAGGAAATTTCGAATATAGTGGATGAGATCGCGAGAGAAGGAGGAACTCCCTTAGTAGTCTCAGAAGGAAGAGAAATTTTAGGAGTCATCCATCTTAAGGATATAGTAAAAGGTGGGATCAAGGAAAGATTTGCAAGGTTAAGACAAATGGGGATCCGAACCGTGATGATCACGGGAGATAATCCTTTGACTGCTGCAGCAATCGCCGCAGAAGCAGGAGTGGATGATTTTATAGCTGAGGCAACTCCTGAAACAAAACTAAAGCGTATCCGAGAAGAACAGGCGGGCGGGAAACTAGTGGCTATGATCGGTGACGGGACGAACGATGCTCCCGCCTTGGCACAAGCGGATGTGGGAGTTGCGATGAACACAGGGACCCAAACTGCGAGGGAAGCCGGGAATATGATCGATCTGGACAGCAACCCTACCAAACTAATCGAGATCGTGGAGATTGGAAAACAACTTCTGATGACAAGGGGTTCTTTGACCACTTTCAGTATCGCAAACGATGTATCTAAATATTTTGTGATCTTGCCTGCGATGTTTGCCGGGCTATTTCCCGTAGCTGGAATAGGGGCTTTATCGATTTTGAATATTCTAGGTTTTTCAAGTCCAGAATCCGCGGTTTTGAGTGCCGTGATCTTTAACGCCTTGATCTTAGTTTTTTTGGTACCTCTTGCATTAAAAGGGGTAAGCTATAGGCCTGTCGGTGCTGATTCCGTTCTGGCCCGGAACGTGTTTATTTATGGATTTGGCGGACTTATCCTTCCTTTTTTCGGGATCAAGGGAATCGATCTGGTTTTAAGTTTTACTAAGGGAGTATTCGGATGATTCGAGCGATTTTACAACTCGGACTTTGGACTTTTATTTGCGGGATATTTTATCCCGCTATAGTTTATGGATTCGCTAAATTCACTTTTTCGAAAGTAAGTTCTGGTTCCTTGATCGAGATAGACGGAAAAATAGTCGGTTCCGAGTTGATTGCGCAAACTTTTGATTCGCCTGAATATTTTCATTCAAGACCTTCCGCGATCGGTTTTGATCCTTCTTCTTCGGGAGCTTCCAATCTTGGGCCGAGTAACGCTCAACTTTCCAAAAAGGTGGAAGAAAGAAAAATATACTGGGTGACAAGAGGAGGAGCTGAGCCTGTGCCTTCAGAACTTTTGTATTCTTCCGGAAGCGGACTGGATCCTCACTTGAGTCCGGAAGCTGTGAAATATCAGATTCCCTTGGTAGCAAAAGTAAAAGGAATTTCGGAGGAAAAATTAGCTAGATTGATGGAAGGTTCTACGGAATCTCCTGAGTGGGGGTTATTTGGCCATACTAAGGTGAATATATTGAAATTGAATCTGAAATTGAGATCTATTTACATAAAATAGAATATTCTAAAAAAATAAAGTTATTATAGAGTGAGACCATCGGAAGAAAACAGACCGGATCCGGACGAATTACTCTCTCGGATCGGAGGAAAAGAGACTAAGACTAGAGGAAAGTTGAAAATTTTCTTCGGAATGGCCGCAGGCGTAGGTAAAACTTTCGAGATGTTGCGAGACGCTCAAAAAGCAAAGTCCGAAGGACTAGATGTATGGATCGGTTATTTAGAGACTCATAATAGAAAGGAAACCGAAGCACAGGCAGAAGGACTTCCTATCATTCCTAGGAAAAGATCCAAATATAAATCCGTAGATCTGGAGGAAATGGATATCGATGCAATCTTGGAGAAAAAGCCTGATCTGGTCTTGATCGATGAGCTCGCTCATACGAATGTTCCAGGTTCCAGGCATCCGAAAAGATACCAAGACGTTATTGAAATTTTGGACCAAGGGATAAACGTTTATTCGACTTTGAATGTGCAACATCTGGAAAGTAGAGCAGGGATTGTGGAAGAAATTTCGGGAGCCCCCGTTTCCGAAAGAGTTCCGGATTCTATTTTAGAAATTGCTGATGAAGTGGAATTGATCGATCTTGTCCCGGACGATCTGATCAAACGCTTGAAAGAAGGAAAAGTATATCCTTCGGACAAGGTCCCTCAGGCCTTACATTCCTTTTTTAAGGTCCCAAATTTGACTGCTCTTAGGGAGCTTTCTTTAAATTTTACATCCAAACTGGTAGATCGAGAACTTTCCCGTCTGGAACCGACTAAGGATTCCAAACTTTCCGATAAAATTTTAGTTGCGGTATCTTCTTCTTCCCAGGCCGCCAATTTGATACGTTATGCGAAGAGGATTGCGTTCGGATTAAAATGTCCTTGGGTAGCCGTGCATGTGGACGATGGAAATATTTTATCATTCGATCAGAAAGAACGGCTAAGACAGAACTTGGGCCTCGCCAGAGAGTTGGGGGCCGAGATCCTGAACTTTTCGGATCGAGATTCCGTTCTTGGTATTACAAGAGCAATCAATCGCACCAAAGCGACACACATCGTTATAGGAAGAAGTGGCAAGAGTAAACTCTCAAGAATACTAAGAGGAGGTTCTTTTGTAGACAGACTAAGCGAACAACCGGGAGATTTTCAGATCCTTCTCGCTCCGACTGAAGCTACGAAAGAAAGTTTTAAGGTACGATTCGGATTTTTTACTAAGGGAGCTAGATCCAAGCCCATCCAATATTTTCTTTCTTTTTTAGCATTACTTGGGGTCACATCCTTTAATCTGTTATTGAATATTTTCGCTGGCTATTGGTCTATCGGACTAGTGTATTTATTTTTTATAATGTTTGTTTCCCTATTTGTAGGTAGGGGACCTGTTCTGATCACTGCTTCTTTGAGCGCTCTCTTTTGGAACTTTCTATTCATTCCTCCAAAATTCACTTTCTATATCGAAAAAGTGGAAGATTGGATGATGTTCGGGACGTATTTCGTATTGGCCTTAGTTTTAGGTGCTCTCACTACAAGATTAAGAGACAGGGAAGAAGCGTTACAAACGGGAGAAGAAGCTCTTTCCGGCCTTTACAGACTTTCGGTTGCATTGTCGAAAACTCATAGTTTGGATGAGATTGCATCCGTGGCAGTGGAAACAATTGGCGATACGTTCCAATCTTCCGTTTTGATCTTACTTGCCGATCAGGATTCTCTTCTTTCTCGCGCGCCTCATCCTAAGAGCGGTTTTAAACCGGATATGAAGGAGTCAGCTTTGGCTGCCTGGACCTTCCAGAATCGAAAGCCTTCTGGAAAAGATACGGATACCGTTCCGATGTCTAAGGGTTTGTATCTTCCGTTACTTACTCCTGGCGGTTGTTTCGGAGTTATCGGATTGGATAGGGAAGCTAAGGACAGTTTGGAATTAGAGGAAGAGACTCTTTTATTTTCTATGCTGAATCAAATTGCTTTGGCATTGGAGCGGATCCTTCTACTTGGAATTCGTGCAAACGCTAAGATGGTAGAAGAGTCCGAAAAGTTCTATTCGGCATTATTCAATTCGGTCAGTCATGATTTTAGGACACCTTTGACTGTAATCCGTGCTTCCTTGGATCTATTGGAGTCCGGGGATGGAAAGAATGAAAAGGAGAAGTCCGACTTATTCTCCGAGATCCGGATCGCTTATAAAAAATTGGATAGGTTGGTCGGGGACTTATTGGATATGTCCAGGTTGGAGTCCGGAAGATTGATGTTGGACCTCCAATGGGAAGATCCTGTGGATTTGGTAAATGAAACCGTACGGATCGCGGAATACGAAAAAGGCGAACATATATTGTCGGTCCAATCGGATGAAAGTATGCCCCTAGTCAGAATGGACAGAAGATTGATGATCCAGGTATTGATCCATCTATTACAAAATGCATTTTTACATACGGAAAAAAATAGTACAGTTATAGTAAGAGCAAGCGTGCCCAAGGATCATCTTCTATTAACGGTGGAGGATAATGGACCTGGAATTCCTCCGGGACAGGAAGAAAAAATTTTTGAAAAATTCACCAAGGTTTCCGGTTCCATGCAAGGAACGGGTTTAGGACTTTCTATCTGTAAGGGACTTGTGGAAGCTCAAGGTGGAAAGATTTGGGCGGAGAATCGGCAAGAGGGAGGAGCCAGGTTTCTCATCCGCATCCCTGTGCTGACTTTCCCACCTTTGGAGGATGCAATTGTCTAGTCCAGTCATCATGATCATAGACGATGAGATCCAGATCCGCCGGTTGGTCCGAGTCGCTCTCGAAAAAGAAGGCTACAAGGTGGAAGAAGCGATCTCTGTAGAAGATGCATTATCAAAAGTTTATATGGTTCGTCCCGATTCCATCATCTTGGATCTAGGTCTGCCAGAAAAAGGAGGAGAAGAATTCCTAAAAAAGATCAGAGAGTCCGGCTCTAAGATCCCGGTATTGGTCTTAAGTGTGAGAGATTCGGAAAAAGATAAGATCTTGCTATTGGATAGCGGAGCGGACGATTATCTCACCAAACCTTTCGGGATTGGAGAATTACTTGCAAGGATCAGAGTATTATTGAGACATTCTTCTCCTGAAAAAACGGACGTGAAGGTAAGGATCGGACCTTTAGAACTGGATTTCGGAACTAGAAAAGTTTCGAAAGAAGGAAAAGAAGTCCGACTTACGCCGACCGAGTATTCTTTTCTAAAGTTACTAGCCACTTATCCCGGAAAGATAGTGACCCAAACTCAGATCTTAAAAGAATTATGGGGTCCGAACCAAATGGCGGAATCCGGTTACTTGCGAGTGTATGTAAACCAGATCCGCAAGAAGATAGAAAGAGATCCGAGTAATCCTGAGATCTTGATCACCGAACCAGGTGTGGGCTACTTTTTAAAAACGGACGGATGATCACGTGAGGAATACTAGGAAAGGGGATTTGTATTAGAAATTCCTAAAGTACTTCGTATCTTAGCGCATTTGCCTTAGGCTCATTTCCCTAATCCTTATAGCGGACCAGGAAAAGTCCGGAACCGTCCGAAAGTTCCCAATTCCTAAATTCGGTCTCTTCTTCCCAGGTCTCCAGATCGCAGATCACAAGGTCCGCTTCCGAGAGAATCTGAGGATTTTCTCCCTTTAAGATGATGATCTTTTCCTTTTTAAGAAGGTTTCTTTCCTTTTGAGAGAATTGAGGAACTCTACCTCTTGGATCCCAGATGGAAAGTTTGGCGCCGATTTTTTTAGCCATTGAAAGAGAAAAACCTAATAGTTTTACGTCTTTATCGGAGTAAATCGCTAAGATGAAACGATTTAATTCCTTTAATTTTTCCGCTACCAATATCCCTGCATTCGTTTCGGATTCGGAAAGGAGAGTCCTGATCTTCCCTCCCAATACATCGTCGCTGAATAAGGATTTTGCACCTCCTGTCAGGAATATATTATAATTTCCTGATTGGATCGTTTTTAGGATATCTCTTGTGACATTATCAGAAGGTTTATATAATGTTTTTAATTTGATCCCCAATTCTTTAGAAATTTTGAATAGAGGTTCAAAACTCTTTTTTTCGTATTTCTGAGCCGTTTTTCCGGAAATCCAGGAGTCGGGAGTAAGATGTAATGCGGTTACTTCTTTAGTCTTGTTCCCGTTTTGGAAAAGGCCGGAAGCGAGTCTAAGCAGATCCACGCCTCTGGAATGTAATGCGAACGCAAGTAGTATTCCTTCTTCTCTTTTATCTTTGACAACGGAGAAAATTCTCTCTATTAAATTCAAGCTTGGCCCGGTCATATATGTCGTAACCAGCGCCATAAGCACCATCATGGAGAAGATCTGAGAGGACAATATCCCGATATCGTAACCTATATTAAGAACGATCAACTCCATGAGCCCTCTGGTATTCATGAGTGCACCCAAGGACAAAGAATCCTTCCAATTATTTCCGGAGGCTTTTGCCGCGATCGCACTTCCGGCAAATTTCCCTATTATCGCGACTGCAAGAACCATTGTAAAATCCCACCAAAGGTTTCCTTGATTCAAGAGACCGATCTGCGTTCTGATCCCGGTTAATGCGAAGAATAACGGAAGAAAGATCGCAGTACTTAGATCTTCTACCTTTTCCGCTAAAAGTGTCCTAAGTTTGGGTTTGTCCGGCATAACAACCCCGGCCAAGAACGCTCCGAATAATGCGTGTATGCCGATGGATTCCGTGATCCAGGCGGATGCGATCGGGAAAAGAAGAAAGAGCGCCACAGCCATTTTGGTGAACGCTTCTCTGTTTGTGAAGATGCCTCCCGCTCTATGCATGGCCGGTTGAACAATTTTCCACATTATAATAACGTAAATGATCGCAAGAACAATGGTGAATAACGCGGCCAATAATCCGCCCGCTTGCACAAGTGCGATCACTACGGCGAGTAAACACCAGGCAGTCAAATCGTCCGAAGCGGCGCAAGTGAGCGCGAGTCCTCCAAGCCTAGTTTTGGTGAGTCCTCTCTCCTGAACGATCCTTGCAAGTACGGGAAATGCAGTGATACTCATTCCGATCCCCATAAATAAGGAAAAGGAAAGGAACGTGACCTCCGGTGGTGCCATTGTTTTGTAAATGGAAAGTGCTAAGATCGCTCCCATTAAGAATGGAAGAAGAATACTTGCATGAGAGATCAGAATGGCAGAGTCGGCTTGGTTTCTAAGTATCTTAAGATCCAATTCCATTCCTACTACGAACATAAAGAATACCAGACCGATCTGGCTTAGAAGTTGGAGGGAACTTAAGGAAACTTTGGGAAATAAAAACTGATACTGTTCGGGGAATAATAATCCGAACAAGGAAGGGCCTAATAGTATTCCCGCAAGTATCTCACCCACTACGAATGGTTGTCTTACGATGACTGCAAGTTTACCCATCACTCGAGTGGCTGCAATTACGACTCCGATTTGTAATAATAAAAGGGGAAGAGGTTCATGAAAACCTTTCCAAAGTTTTGCTCCTGCATTTTTCCAGGTTTGGATCGGATCTTCCGAGGACTCGACCGAGGTGGAAGTATCCGTTTGGATATTTGTGACTTTTCCAATTTCTAATGACTTGCCTTGTTTCGTTACGAAGACAAAGGCCCCGCAAGAAAATATTAACAGGGTGATATAGAAAATCGCGTTTCGTTTCATCCTTAGAATCGGAAGCCCTCGGAATGTTGGAGTTCCTCCATACTATTAAAATGGAAAGAATGAGAAAAGAATAATACTTAGTTGGAAGAGGAGAAATATTTTTCCCAAATCCCTTTTTCCTTTAGATATTCCATGCCGAACTTTGCAGCTTCTAAAGGAGATAAAGTTTCCGATTCACTTTCAATTCTGGATAAGAATAGATAGGATTTTTTCGGTCCCTTCCAAAAGAACCAATACCAAGAGACGGATCTTCCTTGAGCGTATCCGGTCGCGGAATCAGAATAAAAACCTGAATAGTTCCCGAAGTTGCCATCTAATTTATGGGTGCCTGTCGGATTTTTGATCTCTCCTGGATTTCTTTCCAAACCTTCTAATATTGAGTGAAGGTTTTTCTTTCTTACCCCTAGTTCGCCGTTAAATAATTTCCATAAGAATAAGTAGAATTCTTCGGCAGTCCAAGAGTATCCTCCATCCATCCAAAAGTTTCTAGCGGGATCGAATGGGACCGATGTGGGAAGTCCGACAGAATTCAACCAGGTTCTAAGTTTGGAAGTTCCCGTATCCATCCATATCTTTTGAAAATACCAGACTGTGGAATTTTCCAGAGAAGTCCGGAGATTTTGTTCCTTCTGCCATCTGATGTAAGGAAATTTGGTCTTGTCCCAAGGGAAGTATCCATGAGGATCTTTTAATGTTCCAAGCTCCAGCGCCGCCAATGCGAGTACGGGTTGGAAGACATACATCGAAGGAGAACTTTTTTTGCAGTTCTCTTCTCCCACTTTCAAAACTGTACCTTCTTCCATTTCAGCAAGGAATAGGCAGACTTTTCTATCGGAAAGATTCAGTTCTTCTTTTTGGAGTGTGGGCGAGTCGGTTCCCGTTTTTACGGAACATGAAAGAAGAAGGACCGCAAAAGAAAAACGTAATATTCGCCTCATAAAAACCAGGCGTAAATCGTAAGATAAGTAACGAATATAAAAAGCGGAATATAAAACATCAGGAAAATTTTTCCGATCTTTCTCCAATCGGTCAAAGTGTATTTACGTACAAATTCGGTCATTTCTCCCCGGTCCATAGCGTATAGTTCGCTTGAATCATTCCAACCGAAGATGTTCCCTGCAAGCCTTCCTATCATCTCTTCTTTATGAGCTTGGATGGTTTCCCAGGCTTCTTCCTTTTCTGTAAGGTTAGGGGAGAGAAGTTGCAGAAAAATTTTAGGCACTAGGAATACTCTTCCGATCATTAGGCTTGAGACTCTTGTAAATAATCCCAAGAAGAACATTGCTGAGAAGAGCGGATTTTCTCTCTTGAGCCCGAAAACGATCCCTAAACTTACTACATAAGCTCCGTATCCTATATATATTCCGGCGAGTTCGAATCTTCGATTCGTTTTTTTCTCTTTTAAAAATTCTTCGTACAGTTGAGAGGATACGGTTTTCATTCTCTTATCGATCCGAGCTTGGACTTCCCGAAAAATCCGGATCTGAATGCTACGATTTTTGGATTCGCAAGGGAGACAAGTATTTCTGATCTCACTTCCGCTATTCCTTGTTTATGTCCCGACAGATTTTAAAAAGCAAAACTGAAAATCGCGTCTTCTTCCGAAAATAAGAAAAAAGAAAAGGCGGAGCGGATGAACGGTACCGTTCGAAAAAAAGAAAGAAAGATACTCACCGGGGAATTTTGGACCTCCAAACAAAGGCAATCTCATCCCATCCATTACGTGGTCAGTTACAGAGCCTCGTTCAAACCGGAATTACCCGCCTTCTTCATAGGAAAATATTTGGCGAATCGAAAAGGGATCGTCTTCGATCCTTTTGGTGGAAGGGGGACCACCGCGGTCCAAGCCAATTTAGAAGGTTATGCTGCCATTCATAACGATATCAGTCCTATGTCCTTGTTCTTGGCGAAGTCCAGACAAACTGTTCCTTCTCTAGAAAAACTCGAAAAAGCACTTCATGCTTTGGACCTAAGCGCAAAAGTTAGAGAAGAAAAGGAAGACGAGGGTCTTTTACATTTTTATCATAAAGATACTTTAAAAGAGATCAAGAACTTAAAAAAGATCCTTTCCGATTCGGATTCTCCGGAGTTTCAATATTTGGGTCTAACCGCATTGTCCAGGCTTCATGGGCATAGTAACGGATTTTTTTCAGTGTATAGTTTTCCTCAGATCTCTATTCCTCCTTTGGCTCAAAAAAGAAATAACGAGAAAAGGGGTGTTGTCCCTGATTATAGGGAGATCAAACCTAGGATCCTGCAAAAGATGAGAAGGGATTTGAAAGAGTCTCTTACACCTTTTTATCATGAGTTTTCTTTCCGCAACAGATACACCAATCATTCTTCCTTGGATCTTTTCGGTCTGGAGGAGAATTCTGTGGATCTTGTTGTAACTAGTCCTCCATTTTTAGACAAGGTGAACTATGAAGAGGACAATTGGCTTCGTTATTGGTTCCTAAATATAGAACTGGAGAAGGACCAGAAGCCGAGTATATTCGCAACTCTTGCAGGTTGGTGTGAATTTATCCAAGGAACCTTGGCAGAATTATCCAGAGTTGTTAAACCTGGCGGAACAGTGGTCATGGAAGTGGGGGAAATCAGAAAAGGAAAGACCGTTTTCAACTTAGACGAATACGTCATCAAATGTGCGGAATCCACAGGACTCGTTTGGGAAAATACCTACATCAACGACCAGAAATTCACGAAACTCGCCAATTGTTGGAATGTTTCCAATAACGAAAAGGGCACGAATTCCAATCGTTGTGTTGTTTTCCGTAATCTGAAGTAAGAATTTATTTCGCACGGAGCTCACTGAGAGCACAGAGTTGGCATGTTGGAGTTCCTACGCTAGCAGATCCTCAGTGTTCTTTGTGGCCTCTGTGCGAAACCCCTGTGTCTCTACTTCCGAAAAACCGGTATTTTGTCTCAAAAATACCGAATTCCCCCCTGAGGATTTTTTGGGATTGGCCGATAGATAAAGGGATCGAGGTATAAACTCAAATGATGCGTTCCCTTTGGACAGCCGCGACTGGAATGACCGCCCAGCAATTTCATATCGATACTATTTCAAATAACTTGGCAAACGTGAATACCACCGGTTTTAAAAAGAACCGCGCGGATTTTGAGGACCTCGTTTACCAGCATATGGTTCTGGCAGGAACTCCCGCCACTTCCGTGAGTGAAATTCCCACAGGTGTGAATGTAGGTCATGGGGTGAGAGCCGCCGCTTCTCAGAAATTATTCGAGATCGGTTCGTTCCAGGCGACCGGGAATAAGCTGGATCTTGCGATCACAAGCGAGATGGGATTTTTTAAGATCCAAATGCCTGACGGTAGTTTTGCATTCACTCGTGACGGTTCTTATAAGATAGATTCCAACCAACAAGTAGTTACATCCAACGGTTATTTGTTGGAGCCTCCTCTTATCCTTCCTGAGGGAGCAATCTTAAATACTTTGATGATCTCCGAGCAGGGAGAAGTGACCGTAAAGATCGGTGCGGATATCCGTCCTACTGTGATCGGTCAAGTGGAATTGTATCGTTTTGTGAACCCTGCCGGTCTACAGGCGATCGGTAAAAATTTATTCCAAGAGACTGTCGCTTCCGGCCCGGAAATTCCTGGGACTCCAGGTATGGAAGGTTTCGGAAATGTTCTACAGGGATTTTTGGAAATGTCTAACGTGAAAATCGTGGAAGAGATGGTGAATATGATCGTTGCTCAAAGAGCTTACGAGTCCAACTCCAAAGCGATCCAAACTTCGGACAATATGTTATCTACCGCGATCGGGTTGAAACGTTAATTTATATGAGCTTACGCTTCTTTATCTTATTCTGTGTCTTAACCGGACTTTTTGCCTCCGGTTTAGGGAAGGTAGAAGGTATGGAAGCGGTTTATCTTCGGGGGAAACTTCTTACCTCAAAAAAAGAAGTCCTACTTTCCGAAATCGCTAAACTTCCTGACGGGATGAAAGATCGGGTTGTATTAAAAAATCTGAATGCACCGACGGTCATCCGTCCTGAAAATTTGAAGGATGTTTTGGCAGGCATACCTGTTTCCGGAAAAGAAACTCTTATTTTACCTTTGGATTCGGAATTGGATCCGGAGGATCTGGAAGAAAGTCTCAAAAAGGAAGTATCTAAACTTCCTCAAGACAAAGAGGGGGATTTTAAGATCTCCTATTTGAGCGGAGAAAGAACTGTTCCGAGCCAAGGTGTGGAATTGAAATGGGCGGGACTTCCACAAGTGATCCACCCCGGACAGATAGTCGCTTCTTTGGATTTTTATTTCGAAAATAGAAAAGTGCATGCCCAAAGGATCAAATTTAAATTGGAGAGAAGAACAAACGCACTCTTCGCTAAACAAGAGATCCGCAAGGGACAAAAACTCCAGGCAGAAGATCTGGAAGAAAGAACCGTCTATATGGAAGAAACTTTTACCGATGGGATTTCCTCCAAAGATATAGGTTCCACCGCGCTTAAAGATCTGCAAATAGGGGAACTTCTCCGCAAAAAACAATTCAGGTTCTTATTCGATGTGCAAAGAGGCGGAGATGTGAATCTTGTTTATACCAAGGGAAATCTGGTCGTAAAATCGAAGACAAAAGCATTAAGTTCCGGTAATATAGGGGAGATTGTGGACGTATTTTCTCATTCCAAAGAAGGGAAAATTTCCGCAAGAGTAGTGGAGAAGGGCATAGTCCTTTTAGAAAATTGATATGATCCGAAGCCTAAAATTTTTACTTCCCGCTTTATTTTTATCCGGAATGATCGCGCTCTTTGCTCAGGATCTTTCTCAATGGCAGGATAAGAATCCTTACTCCAGAAGCCAGAATTTGAGAGTGGGATCCGCTATATTCGTAAAATTGAAAGAAGGTTTTACCGCCGAGTTCGAGATCGAATCCACTGCGGATGAGAATATCACGATCAAGGCAGTTCCCGATAAAAAAGTGATCCCTGATAATCCTGCGTATAATACGGACCGCACGATCGTTCGTAAGAATAAAGGTAAGATCAAGTCACTCGGAAAATTGAAAGGAAATCTAACCGCTGTTGTGACTGCAGTGGATGCGAATACAGGACTTTTGACCTTGCAAGGACAACGTTCCTCTACGTACAATGGGGAACCTTCCCAAGTAATTTTGACCGGAAGACTGTCTCCGGAATTTATTGCGAGAGATAATTCCGTGGATGCGGACCGTATTGCGGATTTGCAGATCCAATTTACCGGTAGGATCGAACCGAAAAATCTACAGCCTCCTATTACTTTAAAGACGATCAATAATCCTGATGGAACGGTGACTGTCAAAGCCGAACTTTCGGAAGAAGAAAAACAAAGATATATTCTGGAACAATTGAACCGTTTATTGGGAGAGTCCAGATGAAAAAAGTAGTTTTACTTTTTATAATATTCTCGGTATCTCTTTCCGCGGCCGAAGTCCGTTTGAAAGATTTGGCTAAGATAGAAGGGATCAGAGATAATCAGATAACAGGATACGGGATCGTAGTCGGACTTCCGGGAACCGGGGATTCTAAAACTCCGATGACCAGCGAGAGTATGAAAAATTACCTCAAGAACCTGGGAGTGGATGCGAATCTAAAGCCGGAACAGACTAAAAACATCGCATCCGTATTAATCACCGCTAATATTCCTTCTTATGCCCGCAAAGGAGACAGGTTGGATGTGACTGTTTCTTCTATCGGAGATGCAAAATCGTTGGAAGGAGGAGTTCTTCTCCAGTCTCCTTTAAAAACAGCGAACGACAAAATTTATGCGGTTGCAAGCGGTGTGATCTCTTTCGGCGGAAAGGAGAATAACGCCGGAGGTTTAGGAAGAGCTTCTAAAAAAACCGTCGGAATTGTCCACGCGGGTGCAATCGTAGAAACGGAACTCAAAGAAGATTTTTTTTCGAACCAAAGAGTGGTCATTCGATTGAATAGCCAAGACTTCTCCTTGATGAATAATGTAGTCAATCGAATCAAAGAAACCGTTCCGGAAAAATTCGGACTAAAAGCGGAGTCCATCCAAGCATTGACACCTTCCGAGATCGTGATCGAAGTCGGCGCGGGCTTCTCTGCAAAATCCCCGGGACTTCTAAACCTTCTATCCGATCTGGAAAACATCACTGTGGAATCTAGTCCAAAAGCAAAAGTAGTCATCAACGAAAGATCCGGTGTTATTGTGATGGGGGGAAATATCAGTATAGATGAGGTGGCAGTTGCCAGATCTGGCCTAAGTCTTTCCGTTGCGGATAAGAACAGAAGACCGACCAGGCTAAGCGGAGAAAAACCCCCTACAAAAGAATCTTTCGTGATAGAGGAGGCTACTCAGGTCTCCGATGTGGTGGAAGCATTGAACAAGGTTGGGGCCTCGACAAGAGACATTATCGCAATTTTAGAAGCATTGAAGGCGGCCGGTGCACTTCATGCGGAATTGGAGATACAATAATGATAGATAAAATCCAAGACTATCGATCTAAATTGGATCTTACCGAAAAACCGGAAGTACAAAGGCTTTTACGTGAAGAGAAGAATATAAAGCCGGGCCAAAGTTTTCCGGACCAATTGAGAGAAGAATTTAATAGTATTCTCTCCGGAAAGGTTTCTTCTTCCGAGGTGAAAATGCCTCATAATATCAAGGAAGAGATTTCCGCAGATCCGTACCGTAAAAAATTATTCGATGCTTCCGTGGAATTCGAATCCATTTTCGTGAAGATGATGTTGAAAGAAATGAAATCCACAGTCCACAAGTCCGGACTCATTGACGGAGGATATGCGGAAGAAATTTTCGAAGATATGCTCTATGACGAGTATTCCAAGAATCTATCTGCGAATTCTTCTTTGGGACTTGCGGAGCAGATCTATCAGTCTTTATCTTCTAATCTTCCGCCGATCTCTAAACTGGATTCGAAAGTATAATCGATCATTCTTCTTTCCAGGCTCTTTCGAACCCTTTGGAAGCAAGTTTTTTCGCGATCTCGATCTTCACTCCATAACCTCTGAGTACCAGGGTCATCATTTCTCTATCGTGTAATTTATTTTTCGCTCTCCCTTCTAATATGTTCCTGATCCCGTAATGTAAGGATCCCACAAAAAGTCCGAGTGCGGTTTCCGTAGATTCAATGGAGAATTTTCCGGACGTTATTCCTCTCTGTAGATCCCTCAACGGATAACTTAAAAGTATATCGCTCATTCTAGGTGTGACTGCTGCGACGCGGATAAGGGCCCAAGCCCAATTCGAATCCATTCTTGCTTTTTTGAAAAAGTATATTCCCGCTAGCGCCATTCGTTCTGCGGGATCATCCATATCTCCCATGATCGTCTCCACTTCGGAAGCAAGAGATTCTATCAAAGTTAACGAGGAAGCTTCTAAAAGTTCTTCTTTGGTTTTGAAATGATTATAAAAGGTTCCATTTGCAATTTCAGCTTCCGCAATCACATCCGAGATAGAAGCTTCTCCTGCATCTTTTCTTGCAAAAAGTTTGAGAGCGGCTTTCAGGATTTGAAGCCGAGTTCGCTCTCTTTTCGGCAGTAGTTTTTTGTGCGGCGAGGTCATAAGATATCACTTGCGGATCTATAATTTGACACAACCATTTTTGATAAATTTATCAAAAATGGTCATTTCCTTCTTTTTCTTATTTAAAATAATTGACGATTTTATCAATTTTGATTAGTGTTTCATTTTATGAAAGAGATCGAGGAACTGGAGAAGCCCAACGTTTTGATCGTAGGTGCGGGTCCGGTAGGAGTTCTTACTGCGAACTTGTTAGGAAGTGAAGGAATTCCAGTCCTTCTAATAGATCAGAATCCAGGTATTTTGGAAATTCCCCGAGCCATTTCCCTGGACCAAGACGCTTTGAGAATTCTCCAGGCTTCCGGGCTGGGAGAAGAAGCTTCTAAAATTATGCCTTCCATTTCCTGGGTCGAAATGATCTCTCCGTACGTGGGAACGTTAGCTAAAATCAATTCTATGGGATCTATGGACGGACATCCGCGTTTGGTTTCCATTTATCAGCCGGACTTGGAGAGACTTCTTAGAAAGGGCCTCGAAAGATTCGATCACGTAAAACTTTGGTCGGACTGTACTTATTTAACCCATATAGAATCGGACTCGGAAGTTATCG
The DNA here is from genome assembly GCF_000347035.1 of Leptospira sp. B5-022. Classification (GTDB taxonomy): domain Bacteria; phylum Spirochaetota; class Leptospiria; order Leptospirales; family Leptospiraceae; genus Leptospira_B; species Leptospira_B cinconiae. The sequence continues at coordinate 12,625 of NZ_ANIJ01000005.1, read as the reverse complement.
TAAAAGTAAAATGTAACGGAACTACGTATAGAATTTCGACGGGTTTTCTTTTAGGATGTGACGGTGCTCATAGTCAGGTCCGTGAAAAACAAGGATGGAAACTGAAAGGTTCAGCTTACAAGGAAGATTGGCTGATCTTAGATGTAGATGATCTGCCTAACGCTCTAGAAAAGGTCGAATTTATCTGCGATCCTAAAAGACCTATCGCCCATGTGCCTGGTCCTGGAAAATCCCAACGCTGGGAGTTTCTCCTTAGGAACGGGGAAAGCAGAGAAGAGATGGAGAAGCCGGAAAAGGTCGCGGAACTCATTCGTCCTTGGGGAGAACTCTCTTCCATGAAGGTTCAGAGAAAAGCAGTTTATCGATTCCAAGCAAAGACTGCGGAATGTATGGGGAAGGGAAGGGTATTCTTGCTTGGAGATGCCGCTCATTTAACTCCTCCATTCGCCGGACAAGGTTTGGTGAGCGGTATGAGGGACTCCTTCAATCTTTCCTGGAAAATTGCATCCGTTTTACGTAAACAAGCCTCGAAAGATATACTTTCCAGTTACAATGTCGAGAGAAAACCACATGCAAAAAAAATGATACGTTTGGCCGTGTTTTTGGGTTCGATTATCATGACTAGAAGTAGGATCGCAGCCTTTTTCAGGGATTTTTTGATGAAGTTCCTATCTTTTACTCCTGCTCGTCCCTATTTATCGGATCTGAGATTAAAACCGGATAATTCTTTCAGCAAAGGTCTATTTTTAAAGAAGAATACATTAAGAAATTCTTCTATTTCTCCAGGATCCATTTTCCCGCAAGCGCCTCTCAGATCAAGAGAAGGGAATTGGGAATTGTCGGATTCTATATTAGGCCCAAATCTCTGTCTTGTCGGTTACGGAGTTCATTCTTCCCGTATATTAAGCCAATCTTGCGTTGAGATTTGGAAAAAAATGGGAGGAAGAATATTATATATTTCGAATCAACAACAGGCTTCAGAGATTGTCTCTAATTCGGTTGAAGACGTTACTTCTTCTTTTTTGAAATATTTCGGCGGCGCGGATCGATTTGCGATCGTTCGTCCGGATAAGATTGTCGCAGCAGTTTTTTATGGAAAGGATGCGGACGATACTATTTTGAGATTTGCAGAAATCTACCAAGGGAAAACGCCATGAAACAATTACCGTCCGAATGCCCTGTAAGATCGAAGGATCCCGTAAGTAAGGCGAGAGATATTGCATACGTTAGGCTAGGAAGGAAAAATCTAGAATTGGCCGCCGAATACTATCAGGATTTTGGGCTTTCTACCTTTGAAGTATCAAAGGAAAGAATTTTGTTTCGTGGCTTTAGCTCCAATCTGCCCTGTTGGTCTTTGGAAAAGGCCGACAGGGACTTTTTGCTAGGACTCGGATTATATATATCTTCTGCGGAAGAATTCGAAAGGTTAAGAAGAATGGACGGAGCCGAGGTCCGGCCTTTGGGAAGATTCGGCAGCGGTCATTTTCCGACGGTGACGATTCAGGATCCATCCGGCCTTCCAGTGGATGCGGTATTACTTCCTTCTTCTTTGGAAGAAATGGAAAGGAATAGAAGATCTAGAAATTGGAATAGTGACGGAAAGGTCACACGTAAAAATCAGCCCCAGCCGTATGACGTGGGACCCGCTAAAGTGAATCGTTTGGGACATGCAGTTTTTTTAAAACAGGAATTTTTAAAGAATGCGCAATGGTATTGCGACGTATTCGGTATGATCCCATCCGATATACAAATACTTCCGGAATCCAAGGAACCGGTGATCGCCTTTTTGCGATGCGATTTGGGAGAAAAACTCACCGATCATCATACTATTGTGATCGCCTCCGGAATAGACGATAGATTGGAACATTGTGCTTTCGAGTTGGAAGATTTGGATGAAGTCGCTAAGGGCCGGGAATGGCTTTTGAGAAGAGGTTGGAAGCCTGCTTGGGGAATCGGAAGGCATATTTTGGGAAGCCAGATATTCGATTATCAGAGAGATCCAAGCGGAATGCTCGTGGAACATTATACGGACGGAGATAAATTCGACGATACGGTTCCGGTAGGCTTTCATCCTATCAGCAGGGAGAGTCTGTACCAATGGGGACAGGATATGCCCGAGGACTTTTTGGATACGGAACTTTCTGTAGATAAGTTAATTCAGCTTGTAAAAGGTATATTCTCGGGGAGAAAGATCGAGTTGAAGAGACTGATGGAATTGAAAAAGGTCGCCGAACTATCTCCGAGAAGTTGGATTAAATATTAAGAATAAGGAATGAACTATGGCTAGGAATTACGTACGTTTCCGAAAAGATGAACGGATAGATTGGGCAAAATTCACTGAAGGTAAGGTGTATCCTCTCGAAATAGGGGACTTGGATACGCGCAAATTTTTGGAATTCTCCAAGAAGGATAGTTCTAATCCGGGATCCAAGAGTTATAAACTTTCGGAAGTAACATTACTTTCTCCGATTTCTTCACCTTGTCAAATCGTCTGCCAAGGTGCGAATTATAGACAACATCTGATAGAATCCGGACTTGATCCGGACGATAAGAGTTATAATCTTTTTTTTACCAAATCGGACGCATCCTTGACTTCTCCGATGGGAGAAGTGATCCGACCTAAACATGTCAAACTTCTGGATTATGAGATTGAACTCGGTCTTGTTTTCGGGAAATCCATAAATTCTTATACGGAAGTGAATTCCGGGAATATATCGGAATATGTGGCCGCTATCTTTATGGCGAACGATGTATCAGCAAGAGATATACAACTTCCCCAATTGCAGTGGTATAAGGGAAAATCTTACCGAACTTTTCTGCCGGCGGGGCCGGTGTTGGCTGTTTTGGAGCCGGGAGACTTTGAGTTACTGAATAGTCTGGAATTGACCTTGCTTGTGAACGATCGAGTCAGGCAACATGATACGATTTCCAATTTGGTATTCAAACCGGAGGAAACTATCACTGAACTATCTAGTTTTTGTAATGTATCCCCCGGCGACGTTTTGTTGACCGGCACTCCTTCCGGATGCGCACTTAGAGCTCCGGGCAAAATGGTGCAAAAGATCGCCGGTCTTCTTTCCGAAAGAAAGAAATGGGAACTTTTCGTCAAAGGGCAAAGTAAAAGGTCCCAGTATTTACAGCCTGGGGATATGATTCGTTCTTTCATACGGACTGCTGATCGTAGGATCGATCTGGGAGACCAATTCTTAAAGGTGGTCCAAGAATCGTGAGCAGGATCCATTCTTTTTTTAAAGATAAGGTGGTTTGGATTACCGGAGCATCTTCCGGAATAGGGGAGGCATTGGCAGCCGAGTTGAAAGATACCGGTGCTAAATTAATTCTTTCTGCAAGAAGAAAAGAAGAATTAATACGAGTAAAAGAAGCATTAGGAAAAACTGATGAAAACTGTTTGGTTCTTCCTTTCGATTTGGAAAAGTATTCTTCTATCGAAAGTTTGCCCGATCGAGCGATCCGCAAATTCGGTAAAGTAGACGTTCTGATCAATAACGGAGGGATTAGCCAACGATCTTTGGCCCACGAGACCTCTATGTCCACCTACAAGTCCATTATAAATATCGACTTTTTCGGAAATATAGCTCTTTCTTTGGCCATACTTCCTCATTTTCGTAAGAGAAAACAAGGTTGGATCGTATCCGTCTCCAGTGTTGCTGGAAAGTTTGGAGTCCCTCTTCGGACCGGATACTCAGCGGCAAAATTCGCTTTATCGGGATTTTATGAGGCGCTTAGGGCGGAGAATTCTAAAGAAAATCTGAAAGTGCTGCTGGTCTATCCCGGATTCGTACGGACTAAAATTTCGGAAAATGCCTTTTCCGGAAACGGAACCAAACATGGAAAATTAGATCCAGGAATCCGGACTGGGATCGGAGCGGATGAATGCGCGAAAGAGATCCTGAGTGCGATCGCCTTGGAAAAAAACGAGATAGTGATTGCAGGCCTAAAGGAAAAATTCGGGATCTTTCTGCATAAATATTTTCCGAAAATTTTTGCTTATCGACTCTCAAAAGCAAGAGTGGTTTGAGGGATTTCTGATATGAAGAGAATTGATCGGAAAACTTTTTTGATCTCGGCTGGGTTAGTCGGTCTTTCTGGGATCGGTTTAACATACGGTTGGAAAAACGATTACCTAGCTAAAAGGACCCGTGGAAGATTTAAGAAAAGAAAATCGAGGCAGCCCAATATACTCTTCATATTGACGGACCAAGAGAGACATCCTTCGTTACTTCCTTCCGGCTTAAAACTTACTCATCGAGAAAGATTGTACGAAAAAGCCACCCGCTTCTCCGGCATGCAAAACGTTTCCGGTTTGTGTTCGATGGCGAGAGGAAATATTTATACGGGACTCCATTATCAGTATAACGGGGTTTACGAAAACGTTCCGATCCCTTTTGCTCACGGCTTATATTCTCATGTTCCTACTATCGGAACTATGTTCCAGGATCTTGGATATGAGACCGCATATTTCGGAAAATGGCATCTAACACATCTTCCTTGGGACAGGCCGATGGGAAAAGAAAAGATGAGTTCTTTGTTCCGTGATTACGGTTTTGAAATAACCGATCAAGACTCCGAAATAGAAGGGGTCCAGGGAGGTTATAAGAAGGATCGTAAAACCGCTCTTGCCGCAGTCGAATTCCTTTCAAAAAGAAAGAATGCCGACAAACCTTGGTTTGCCGCAGTAAATTTTTTAAATCCTCACGATATCATGTTCTTTCTAGCGAGTAAACTACAGTTGGAAACGTACGTTTTTAATCCTATGATCGGAGAAAGTATATCTAAAGCTCCGGTCCATTCCTTATATTCCGAAAATTTAGGATTTCCTTTACCTCTAAATTTCGGAGCGAAAGGGGATTTTGACAAACCGAAGGCTCATCAGATCTTTAAGGATGTTATGGACGTTACTTTAGGTCGGATACCGTTAGATGATATAGAAGGGTGGAGGAATCACGAAAATTACTATTTGAATTGTTTAAGGGATGTAGATTCTCATATCGGGACCGTCTTAGACGTATTAGATGATATCGGTTTTTGGGACAATACGGTAGTGGTCTTCAGTTCGGATCATGGGGAACTATCAGGCTCACACGGATTAAGAGGAAAAGGAAATACTATTTATAGAGAAAGTGCATCCGTTCCTTTTGCGATTTATCATCCGGATATCAAAAATGGAAACGATACGAAAGCACTTGCCAGCCAGATAGACATTGTTCCGACCTTACTCGGTTTTGCCGGTCTCTCGTTGGAAGAAAGGCAAGAACAGTTCCCAGATCTGAAAGGTGTGGACCTGAGTCCGGCTATGTCTCCAGGAAATCGTAAAGATATAAATGCAGCAGGAAGAGATTCGGCGTTATATCAATGGGACAGCAGGGTGTACGGTTCCGTAGAAACAGCAGAACAGATTGCGAAAGCTTTTCAGGAGAATGGTTATCGTCGGGTTTGGAAACTTCTCAATCTTCCTATCATCAAAGGAATGAAGGAGAGGCATTCGATGAGAGGGATATTCGACGGGAGATATAAATTCGCCAGATACTTCCGCCCATTGGACCATTCCCTCCCGAAAACGGAGAAGGATCTATTAGAAAATCATGATTTAGAATTATATGATACGAAGAACGATCCTTTGGAAAGAATGAATATCGCAAATTTGCCGAAAAACAGGGCTTTGGTATGGGAAATGGCCCAAAAGTTAAATGCCTTATTTAAAAAGGAAGTAGGAGAAGACGATGCTAGAATGTTGCCTGGCCCCGGTCTCCTTTGGACCCGCCGATCTCTAAACTAGATTAAAAAGTTTATTCTTTCATAGGGTCTTTTTCGGATTTTAAGACACAGAGGATCAAAGCGACTATCCAACCGATAATAGTCCATCCTAAAAACAGATTAAGGATCGGGATCAATATTAGGTTCTTCTTTTTGATTATTGCTACGATAGTCGGAACAAAATAAAGCCCGATCAAAGGAAGAAGGAACACAATTTCAATGATGCCTAAATTACCCAAGAAAAGACCCAATATCATAATAACCTCTAATTTTACTATTCGATTAGATCCCTAAAGCAGACGGAGTCTAAGTCTTTTTGTAGGGAAGATTCCGCTTTATCCATTTTTTCCCGAACCTTATCAGGATAGATATGGAAAGACGGATCTTCTTTTAAAAGTGGTTCCGGTATCCTGCGATAAAAATCTCCGAGAGTCAGATCTTCACCCGATACAACAGGCAACCAGGCTCCTCCTTCATTCGTTTCAACCAGAAGTCCAACTTCTGATAATGTTTTAGTGAGCCTAGGAATTTCTTCCGCATGAAGTCCAGATTTGACGGCAAGGTCACCGTTTCGAGGAGCGATCTTACTTTCTTTTTGGACCGAGTAGACCGCTTTTAAAACTCCGATCAACTTTCTGAATTCGTAACTAAAGGCAGTATGATGTTCTTCTATCAATTGGAAGGGGGCGTAATATCTTTCCGGATATTGTACGCAAGCGGTCACTTCCGCTCCGAATAGAACAATGAGAGATAAGGAATACACGCCGATCAAGAAGATAGGGATCGAGGCGAGGGCCTTATAAACAATCATCGTGGTTTCGGAGAAGGAGGTGATGTATACTTGGAATCCATAAAGAAAAATCAAAAAGATCACGCTAGTGAAACCAGCTCCCCAAGACGAAGCTCGGATCGGGACTTTTGTGTTCGGGATCAACGTGAATAACGCCAAGAAGAAAAGCCAGATCCCGATCAAAGGGAAGAAGAATTTTAGAATATTATAAGGTGAGAATACCGACTCTCCTCCTTGCAGGATGACTGTCTCGTATTTCACATCCTTGTATTCGGAAAGACTGATTTTTCTATATTCTCCGATATTCAATAATCTGAATCTTCCGTTCGCACTTCTATCCAATAATCCGGAAGCGAATACCTTACCTTTTACGGGAATATAAAAAGTATTCCAATGCTCTCCACCGTCTATGGAGACCAGAATATTTCCAAGAGCGTCCAGAAGAAAAATATCCGCTGATTCTTCATTTTCTATGGACCAAACTTTGCTAAATGTGTATCTTTTATGGCTGAGATTTTTCCAAGAGTATCCACCATCTTCCGTTTTAAAAACGGAACCTCTTTCTCCAGTGACAAAAAGTTCTCCCGGCCTGATCCTATGGATATCCTTTAATCCGTGACCTGTGATCTTAGTGGCATTCCAAGTATAACCGCTGTCTTCACTCTTCCAAACATTCCCGTCTTCATCAACAATGTATCCTAAATACGGTTCGGGAAAATATACACGATTTGCTCGGATTTTTAGAACATTCGTGAATACCGGCTTATAACTTCTTCCTTGGGTGAAAAAATGTAGGACTTCCCCATTGGAGAAGATCAAATAAAAATTCCCTTCGTTGATATATTCAAAATCTTTAAAATTGCAATTGTCGAAATAGATCGCATTCCAGACGGAACCGTCTACGGGTTTGGAGAGAAATAATCCTTTTTCGGAAAGAGCATACACTTTTCCGTCTTTAACGGAAACTCGGACGAAGTTTTCCTTAGAGATGTCCGGTTTTTCGCAAAAATCCACACGAACCCCGAAAGAATCTACGCAGCGGATATTTTTTAGATCTATATCCTTCTCATCCAAATAATAGTCCCGTTTGAGGCCGGAATCCATTCGAAAGAGTGTGCCGTTCTCGCCAGAGATCCAGATATGATTTTCCGCATCCTTATCCATGCTCAGATAATGGGGAGGGCGGAATACATCGGTTACCTTTTTAGCAAGATTATCCCCGATCACCAATAGAAGAGGACCGATAGAAAGAACAAAAAAGTAAAATACGAATTCTTGTAGAACGGATCTTTTTTCTTCTATCCTCCAGATGGAGTTAAACGAATTCTCCAAGGACCTTAAGACGGTGGTTGCGGAAAATACCAAAAGGATGAAGCCGATGGCGCCTATTTGTCTGGCTGCATCGATCAATTCTCCCAGAGTGTCCAAATACGGATTTATATCTAAATTGATATTACTAACCAGAAAAAACGCATTAATTTTATCGAATATTTCTTCCTTACGATTGTCCAATCCGGAAGTGATCGTCAGTAGGGAAAGGGCCACTACAAGCATCGGGATTAAGGATACGATCGTAGTATAAGAAATACCGGAAGCCTTTATGAGACATTCGTCTTTGGCAAAACGATAGGCGGAAGCAGCCAGAACACGAACCGTAAAGTTCAGTTTCCTTCCTAAACCTGCGTCCGGAATATAATCGAAAAATCTACTGTACTTTGTATTCGGATGGGAATTCATTTCTTAATCGCGTAATGCACCATAGACGAAGTGAGCGGTATTCCTTTTTTGGAAAGTTTACTTTTGAAATGGTAAAAAGAGATCCGGAACCATTTCAAATAATCCGTCCATCTGGAAAAACTTCCCCTGGATTTTAAAAGTTTGGCGGAAAGAGGGAAGTCCACTCCGAGGTAGGTAATCTGTCTTTCGAATCCTCGTACGGCAAGAATTTTCCGAAGGATTTTTGCAGAATAATAATACACATGACCCGGCAAATAATAGTGATAATTTTTACCGGCTTCTATGGCCTGCCAGGCGTCAAAATTCGCGGTTTGGATGAGAAGTAAACCGCCGGGTTTTAGGATCTTGGAAAGTTTATTAAAAACTTCCTTTGGGTTTTCTAAATGTTCGATCACTTCGATCAAGGTGATCACATCGAAAAAATTTTCCGGAATGTCCGCATCTAAGAATTGACCCTGCCAAATCTTGAAACCTCTCGCTTCCGCTTGTTTGGCGGAAAAAGGAGAAATTTCCACACCGTAAGGTATGAATCCTTTTTCTTTAGCGCATTCTAAAAAACCTCCGAAAGAACAACCGATATCCAAAAAATTCCCGGAAGATTTGAACTTGGAAATATTTTTTAAGCGGGCAAACCAAACATATCGATCGAATTTTTCGGTCTGTCTTTCGTCCCTATACGTGAATTCCTGGTTACCCGTATAATATTCTTCCGTATATAACGACTCGGGTTCCGGTCTTGGAAATTGGGCTTGGAAGCCGCAGGTTTTACAAATTTGTATCGGGAGATCGAACTTATTAAATTCCGATCTGTATAAAGGTTCCCAGTCGCAGTCCCCGGCGAGAGGACATTCTTCTTGGATTATTTTTGGGCGAGAAAGATCCAATGACAAATCCTCTCATCCAATTTTCCTAATGGAGTTCTTTCCGTATAACCGATCTCAAAGGAAGAAAAATTTTTCAGAAGAGCCTGCACATCTTCTTTGGAATAGAACCAAGTGGCGCCACCCGCAAGATCCGTTGTTCCGATTTTTCCTTTATCCGCTTTAAGATGTGTGTCTCCTTCCGCTCTTACGGAGGCTGCGAGATAACCTCCTTTTTTTAGAATACGGAAGGTATCATCTAACATAGATTTGGCGAGATCCGGAGAATTATAATGTAAAACTCCCCAGCTGACGATAAGATCGAAGTTCTCCTCTTCAAAAGGATAAGGAGGGGAATTTAAAAGAAACGTTTTGGCCCATGGATAAGATTCCTTCACGGATTGGATGGAATTTTCGCTATAATCCGCAGCATACACTTCATATCCGAAATCTTTTAAAAGAACACAATGCCTGCCGGAACCGGTTCCGAAATCCAAAGCCTTAGGAGAAGGGGAAGAAGCAGGGAATTTAGAGATCATCCGAACTAAGTTTTCATCCGGATACGAAAGTTTTGCCTTGGGCCTAGTATAATGAGTTTCCCAAACTTCTTTAGAAGGATGATCAGCGGGCTTCATATTCCGCCTTCAAACGGTTTTTCACACTACCATTCCATTCCTCTTCCGAAGAAGACACCTTCGACTTTAAACAAAGGACTCTGGTCCTTGTTTCATTTCCTAAAGAGGTGTCCAGTTTAGAACCAAGTTCTTTCAGATTTTGGTTCAAAAGAATTGTTTCACCGTAATTTGTTGGAAAGTTTTCCCAGGATTTTAGGACGGAAATACCTCTGGGTGGAATATCAAAACGGACTTGAGATTTTAGTTTTTTAGGAATTTCTAAACTAGAAGGCGGAGGAGTAATCGGCTCTCCCACCAAAAGTTTGACCAGGTTGGTAAAATAATCGTAACCGGAATAACCTGGCACAAGAACATCCGCCAGATATTCACCGCCCACTTCGGGAGCGGCTTCGATCAGAACGAGATCTCCATTCTCATCCGATCTGAATTCGGCCACAAATGGACAATTTTTCAAACCTGTGGCCTTTACGATCGCCCTACATAACATCTTGATCTCGCCTTCCAATTCGGATTTAGGAAAGGGGAGTCTATGAGCGGCTTCCAAAAAAGGGGGAAAAGAAGAAGTTTCCTTTAAGGAAATATTTACCAGATGAAAATCGGATTCATCCACCAATCCTAAAACGGTATATTCAGGACCTGGAATATATTCTTCCAAAAGCCAGGTTTCCGGATGAGGAGAATTCGCAGAAGTTTTTGACTTGGGTTGTTTTTTGGGAGATATTAGATTAGAAATGGATTTCAGATCGGAATCGGATTCCACGAGTTGGATCCCGGATTTACCGCTTCCTTGGCTGGGTTTTAAGATCCAGGGATACGGAAAAGATTTGGATTTAGCCTTGATCTCCGATGCCGGTATCTCTCTTGGGACTCTAATCCCTTTTGGGGCTAGAGTTTCCTTTAAGATTTGTTTATCAGAAAATTTTAATACGGATTCCGTACTTGCGTATCTCAGTTTGAGTTTTTCCGCAAGATAGGCGGTGCTATACGTCGCCTTTCCGAAGGACCTTGTGCCGATACCGACGATCGGAGTAGGTAAAGGATTTTCCGCGACTGCTCTTAAGATCCTTCTGTATTCGAAAGTGGACTCGATGATCCGCAAGCTTGCCATCGCAAACCCGGGGGCCTTATCGTTTTTATCCACTGCGGCTACTTCCAAGCCCAGGGCTTTTGCAGCAGAGATCAAGGGTAACTGGTTTTTACCGGCTCCTAAGGAGAGAAAATACCCTTTTTTCTTCATCCCATGGATAAATAGTCCTCAGAACAGTAGATGTCAAAGGTTTTTTAGGAATGAGACAAAATACAGCCTCTTGTAGGACCTCCTACAGAGTTTGGGAAGAAGGCCCCCGCCCGAGTTTTGGGTGGAGGAGGAGGGCCCGTGGGAGGTTCCTTCTTGGCTCTATATCAGATAATTTTCAATCTTTCAAGTTCAGTTTGCAGTCCTCTGGGATGGAATGTAGATTCTGAATTCCGGCCTGACCGGGTTTTGATTGAAATTTTCCTTCGGGTTACTGCGCTTAAATGCAACGCGATGATTTTAGTTAAGCTTTCGATTCATACGAATGGCTTGAATTACAGCTTTCCTCTCGTTTGGCCTTCGGCCACCGACTCGCTTCACGATCGTTGCCTCTCCCTACGGGTCGCTGCGCCAGGGATGCGAAGGGCTTGTCCCACCGAAGGTGGGATGAGGCGGGCTCGCCGAACCCGTAGCAGCCCGGTCCCGCCGAAAGGCGGGAGGCGCCAAACCTTAAATCTTAGGAATGGTAGGAACTCCTTCTTATTTTTTCTTTTTATGTCTTCAAAAGCGTAATGGGATTTTTGCAAAACTCCGATCCTTAAATAGAGCAGGAGAAAGTAGAATGTTAAGAGGAATGTACACCGGATCCAACGGGATGATCGTGCAGCAGACGCGCATGGACGTTATCTCCAACAATCTTGCAAACGTGGACAAGACTGCATTCAAAAGGGACACAACGTTGTTCAAAACTTTTCCGGAACTTCTGATCCATCGATTCAATGAGGACGGAGTAGGTAAGGTGCCTATGGGTTCCTTCGATACGGCTCCCGTGGTCGGCAAACTCGGGTTAGGCGCCGAAGTGAATGAAATTTATACAAGATTCGAACAAGGGGCTGTGAAGAAGACGGACAATCCTTTCGACATGATGCTGCAAGATAGGCCTGGCACGGAACATCCCGCATTTTTTAGCGTATTGACCAATAGAGGTGAAAGACTTTCTCGCTCCGGGGCTTTCGTTTTGGATACGAACGGCTATTTGGTGACTCCTCAGGGTTTTCCTCTGATGGGTGAGAACGGGCCGATCAAAGTCGCTCGCGGAAATTTTTTAATCAAAGAAAATGGAGAAGTTTGGATCAACGGAGAAATCGGTAACGATCCTCGTAATTCCGTTGGAGCCGATAAGAATAGATTCGAAACTCCTGTTCTTTTGGATCGTATCAAGATCCGCACTGTGGAAAATCCTCGTCACTTAGATAAAGAAGGCGACTCTTTTTATAACGATACCCCCGAGTCGGGCGAGCCAAGACCTTTTCTTTTGGAAGAAGAACCGAATCTTCTACAAGGTTATTTAGAAGCTTCTAATGTGAGTGTCGTAACTGAAATGGTGGAGATGATCGAAGTGAACCGTTCTTACGAAGCGAATCAGAAGACCGTTCAGACTCAGGATCAGATGTTAGGGAAACTTCTGAACGATGTGCTGAGGTAGTAATCCCTTCCTCTCAATCCGAACCGCCTCCTTCATCCCGGCTCTCGGATTGACAGCAAAAGCATCCCTATCTCTACACCTCATTCCTTCGTTGGCATCATCACCATC
>NZ_ANIJ01000004.1 GCF_000347035.1 Leptospira sp. B5-022 | reverse complement strand
TTTCGCTTTGTCACTCGTCTTGCAGAGCAAGTCTCGTGCCAAGTCCTTACGGACTCGCGAAACGTCGGAACACCTTGGTCGTTAGACGCAATAGCCAAAAAATTATGATTATACAAGAAATTAAAAACAAAATAGAAAACAAATTAGTTCAAATAGAGAATGAATTTGACGTAGAAGTTCTCTTTGCTATCGAATCCGGTTCACGGGCCTGGGGTTTTGAATCTTTAGATAGTGATTATGATGTAAGATTCATTTACAAACATTCGCAAAATTGGTATTTGAATGTTCTTCCAAAGAGGGACGTCATAGAAATGCCAATTCTCGATTTAATGGATTATAGCGGTTGGGATCTGAAGAAATCGTTATTTTTGATGAATAAATCAAATCCGGTCTTGTTTGAATGGCTTAGATCGCCAATAATTTATAAAAAGAATGATCAGTTTTATGATCTATTCTTTGCATTGTCTAAACAATACTTTTCGCCCATTGGGACGGTTTATCATTATTTAAAAATGGCAATGGGTAATTACAAAGGTTACTTAAAAGGCGAGAAAGTTAAGGTAAAAAAATACTTCTATGTGCTGAGACCATTGTTAGCTTGTGCTTGGGTAGAGCAAATGCGAACTTCTCCTCCTATGGAATTCGAAACACTAATGAACGAAATCTTAAGAGATGGAGTAGTTAAAGATATAATCCTTGAGCTACTTCGTAAGAAAAGAAGTGGATTAGAGTTGGGCGAAGAAAATAGAATAGAAATTCTGAACCAATTTATTGAGAAGCAAATTGAACATTTTGAAGAATTGGTTAAATACTTTGATCCTGCATTTAAACCGGATCCAATGAATCTAGATATAGCATTTCAGCAGATTTTGTCTATGTAGTATTGGCTACAGCGTCTAACTGTCGCCTCAGCCGCAGCGCTGCGGGATCGCTAAAGCGACCCTTGCTTGGCCTGACGGCACATTTCGCTTTGTCACTCGTCTTGCAGGGCAAGCCTCGCGCCAAGTCCTTATGGACTCGCGAAACGTCGGCTAGGCTTGGCCGTTAGGCGAAAGAGCGCAGGAATTATATTTTAAAGGAAATTTCATGTTTAGAAAAATTACAATTGTTTATATAGTCTTAGGCATACTAATTCTGGGGGAATTATTTCCTCAAGAGATTAAACAACTTCCTAACCCTCCAGAGGGCTATCAATGGCTTTCCTTGAAGGAAATAAAAGGATTTATACTAAAACCAAAAAATTACTACTTCAAAACAGAAGTGAAAGGGGGGACTATAGCGTACTTTGTAACGAAGGAGGATATTGATAAACTTGGAAGATTCAAGACAGGTTTAAGTATTAATGTTGTCCGAGGTTTGAAAGATAAAAAGGCGATAGACTTAGTGGGGAGTTACTATGAATCATATAAGTCTAAACAAAATTTGCTAAGCTCAGATAGAATTACTCTTGATGTTATTGACGGAGTACGGATTCGCTTCGTCGATTTGAATGAAGCCGAAAATGAAAAAGTAAGACAAGAGATAATATTCTTAGCAAATACGAAAACTAATACTTTTTACATTATTAGCTTTGAATATCCGGAAAAAGACGCGTCAGCAAGTGAAAAAGTAGGTCCGACAATTCTCAATAATTTGGCTTTGGAAACAGAGATTTAGTTATTTTTTTGCAGCCTATCTGCGCTCCATCGCCTAACTTTCGGTGCTTCCGCAGCGCTGCGGGCTTGCTACGCAACCCTTGCTTGGGCTTCGCCACATTCGCGTCCGTCACTTCGTTTGCATGGGCAAACTCGTGCCGTTGCGAACGTCGGAACACCTTGGTCGTTAGACGCAATATAGGCTAAAATTTTAAGTATGGGTGAAAAACTAATTTCAGACGTTGATAACTTGGTTCCAGGGAGTTCAGTAACCTTTTTCCTTGGGTCCGGATTTTCGAAGGCGTGGGATAAGACATTTCCTAATTCTGAAGAATTATTTACTATTCCTTCGACATTATTTAATGAGTTATCTTATTTGCCGTCACTATTTTTTTCAAATAGCAAATGGGAATCATTTAAGGATGGTATTAGTTTTAAAGAGCTTAGAGAAATTGTTTATGAAATAAGCATGTATTTACGTTATCCTGAAACGAGACCTAGTTATATTGATCGAAATAATGCCTCATTTTTACTGTCTGAGATTAAAAATGTTGTAAGAAGAAATTTTTCACAGAAAGCAGAGTATTATAAAGTACACGGAAATAATGATAAATTCTACCATGAAAAGCCTCTTGAACAAAATCAGAATAAGATAATTAAATTTTTTAAAGAAATTTTAAAGTCCCATGTGGTCGATGAACCTATAGTTGCAAATAATATAAAGTTTAATATCTTCACTACCAACTACGATTCCGTTGTCGAATTGATTTTGGATAAGATTTACCCTGGTCCAATATTCAATTTGCTTTATCGAGGAATAACTCCTTCCATTATAAATGGAAAATACCAATATTCCCGTATGATTGGATCCCAGTATCTTATCAACTTATTTAAAATTAATGGCGGATTTGAAATATTTAAGAGCGATGAAAATTATATACTTGATTATTCAGATGTCGCAGATCTCAAGTTTAATAATACTCCACTAATTATGCTGCCTTCGAAGGAGCAAGATTATAATGAAGATTACTTTAAACAATTATTTCAAAAAACAGTTCAAATGTTTAAAGAGACTGATATCTTAATAGTAATTGGTTATAGCTTTTCAGAAGAAGACGCTTTACTTCGATTTTTGTTAAGGCAATTTGCAGAAGGATATCATGACTTAGCCAGAAAGAAAGTATATTATATTGACTTTTCTGATGCACAGGTAATGCGAAGAAAATTGGTAACTGTGTTCCCTCAGCTTATGATACAACCTCCTTCTAATATTGAAATATCTAGTAAAGGCTTCATTTCATGGTTAGATTCTTAAGTTCCGCCTATACTGCGTCTAACTTCCGGTGCCTCCGCGCCGCTCGGGGCTCACTTCGTGACCCGCTCGCTTGGGCTACGCCACATTTGCTTCTGTCACTTCGTTTGCAAAGCAAACTCGTGCCATTGCAAACGTCGGAGCACCTCGGTCGTTAGCCGCCAGTTTTGGGTATAATTTTCTCCATTGTTACAGCGAGCGTCCGTGCTCGCGATTCAAAGGTGATGTGATGGAAGAAAAAGAATTGTTCCCAAAAGGGTAACATTTTATAATAGTAAACGTGCGGGTTATCTCTAGGAAAACTTTGAGAGATTTCTATGAAAATCCCAAATATGCAGATTCAAAGACCTCCATTGAAATCTGGTATAAAGATGCTTCAAAATCGATCTGGACTTCGCCTAGTTCAGTAAAAGAAAAGTATAGAAATGCGAGTTTTTTAAAAGATAATCGAATCGTCTTTAATATTCATGGAAATAAGTATAGGCTGATTGTAAAAATACATTATAATCTACAAACTGTCTTCATTCGATTTATAGGAACCCATGAGCAATACGATAAAATTAATGCAGAGGAAATCTAGATGGAAATTAAGCCAATAAAATCTGCTAAAGATCATGAATTAGCTCTTAAAGAGATCGAAAAAC
Source organism: Leptospira sp. B5-022 (assembly GCF_000347035.1). Taxonomy (GTDB): domain Bacteria; phylum Spirochaetota; class Leptospiria; order Leptospirales; family Leptospiraceae; genus Leptospira_B; species Leptospira_B cinconiae. The sequence continues at coordinate 601 of NZ_ANIJ01000004.1, read as the reverse complement.
TTTGGGATGCCAAGAAAAATACACCCGAATATGATAAATTGGACATCTTAATAACGCTTGTTGATTCTTACGAAAATAAGCATTTTCCAATTGAAACTCCGGATCCAATCGAAGCCATTAAATCAGTAATGGAAGAAAAGAATTTGAAGAATGTAGATTTGGGAAATTGGATAGGTGGGAGGAGTAGGGCGACTGAGATTCTTAATAAGAAAAGAAAACTGACCTTAGAAATGATAAGGAAAATTAATAAGAATTTAGGGATTCCTACAGAGATTTTGGTTAAGGATTACAAAATCAAAAGTAATATTACTAAAACACGGGTTAGAGCATAAACGCCATCCCTGGCTCAATCTACTGCAGATCGAACCCAAAACCAGCGGCTAACTGTCGGTGCTTCCGCAGCGCTGCGGGCTTGCTACGCAACCCTTGCTTGGCCTACGGCACATTTCGCTTTGTCACTCGTCTTGCAGAGCAAGTCTCGTGCCAAGTCCTTACGGACTCGCGAAACGTCGGAACACCTTGGTCGTTAGGCGCACATCCGATAACTTTTTTCTTTTTACTTTAGGGTTAAATATTTTTTAAATAGAGCCGTATTAAATTT
>NZ_ANIJ01000003.1 GCF_000347035.1 Leptospira sp. B5-022 | reverse complement strand
GCGACCCTTGCTTGGCCTACGGCACATTTCGCTTTGTCACTCGTCTTGCATAGCAAGCCTCGCGCCAAGTGCTACGCACTCGCGAAACGTCGGCTAGGCTAGGCCGTTATGCGAAAGTGACCAAGCAAACTTTTTTTATGAAAATATCAAAAAGCACAAAATTCTATATTGCTTCTATTTTTATCGGATTATTCTATATTCCTGTTTCTTGGCTAAGTTTTGAGTTAGTAGATTCAGGGTTTGGGAAAAAACCTATAGATAGTTTCTTTACATTGTTTAAAAGTGTTTTTGGTTTTCTTTGTTTGTATTTGGCGATATATTTTTTATTTAAGATTGATTTAGAAAATAAAAACGCAATCAAAATAAACTATGTGAAAATGCCTCAGTTTATTCGTTCAGTCGCATCTTTGATGCTGATCTTTCTTTCATTATATCCTTTTTATTTTTGGTTCTCAATGCTAATTCATTGAACCTCAAAATTTCTGTTTTAAAATTTGCAATGGACCATTTTTAATAAATTGGTCACCATCGCATAACTTTCGCCTCAGCCGCAGCGCTTCGGGCTTGCTACGCAACCCTCGCTTGGCCTGACGGCAAATCCAGCTATCTGTCACTGCGATTGCATACGCAATCTCGTGCCAGAGCTGGACTTCGGCAAGGCTTGGTCGTTAGACGCAATTTTTCGAAGACTATAAGTAGAATAAAAAATATACTAAACTTACTAGTTAAACTACAATATGGATTATATTAGTAAAGATCCCTCGAAGATTTTCAATTCCGTTGGTGCTAACGATAGCTTTGTCACTATCTGCCTCGACATCAATTCGGATGAATTTAAAAAATTTGGCAGCCCGTTAAGCGGAATTTTGCATTATACTCAGAATCAAAGAAAATACTTCTTAGGTGAAAAAGTAAAATTAGGTATTAAGGAAGACATTTCCTTTTTGAAATTAAACACCTTGGATCTAAAATATGCACCTGAAATTAAAAAATCTCTGATCCAAGAGGGGATTTCAATTCACTCTATTGAGCAAATTATAGTTACCCCACAGGACGACGTTCAACGTGAAATTCCGAAAAGTCATAAAAATAAGATAATAATACCTTTAGCACCGGAAAAGGATGCATTAGAAAATGAAAGGATGCTTGTATTTCTATATCAAAAATATTTGGAGTCAGGAATAAAATTTCTTAAATCCGAAAAAGAAAAATTTGTCGGAGTGTATATGGGCCTATTTGGGGCATTCCCCGAAGATATACTTGTAAAGATCCAATTAGATCCATCTGATTTAAAATCAAACTGGCGAATTCATCATCACTATCTCAGCACGAAGAAGAAGCGAGAAGGGCTTACTGATGTCGAAGATATCAGACTCAAAGAATGTGAAGCAATTTTTTTTGGAAAGTGGTTTTGTCGATGGTTCGTGAACTTAAGCAACTTGCTGTGACCAAAAGAGATCGCGCCGAAATAAGAGAAATTTTAAAGGAAATTCTGATAGAGATGTCCTTCATTGAGGATGATCGGCTAAATCTAGACTCACCAACAATTTATTGGAATAGAGAGTCACTCTTACATATAGTTCTAAGACATCTTTATAATGTTAAAATCAAAGGTTTAAAAAAGAGCACTATCCCTTATTCCCTCGCGGATTTGCAGATATTGATTAAACGGATCGTCGAAATGATCTATTTTGAATGGAAAGAATATTCTGAAACGAAACCAGGGAAGAAATTCTCAAAATACGGGGCAGAAAGCCCGTATTATAATGGTGATTATTACGTAATACATATTGCTCCAGATGGTAGAATAGAATCGTTTTACAATGTTGATTAGAAAAATTCGAAAAACTGCGTCTAACTTTCGGCTCTGACGCAGCGCTGCGGGATGCTTCGCACCCTTGCTTGGCCTGCGGCACATTTCGCTTTGTCACTCGTCTTGCTGAGCAAGCCTCGTGCCAAGTGCTTACGCACTCGCGAAACGTCGTCAAGCCTTGGTCGTTAAGCGCCATTTTTTAAATTCTACGTTTATGAAGAGAAATGATTTCGAGTAATAAAATTAATAATATTTGTCCTCTATTAATGGATTCTTTTATGAATACTGAGATTGATAATGGAATTATCACCAGTTACAGCAGTTTTTTAAAGAAAAGCAGAAAACAGTTAGGACAATTTGAAAATTTCATACTAAAGCTACATGACTCGAACATAAGATCTATTTTGCACATTCGAGACGATTTAGATATTGCTTTATTGGATATGTCATTATCAGAAAAGGCATATGAAATAGAGAATCGATTTACCTCTGGAGTCGGCTATATTGATTTTCCATTAATTTTACGTTTTAAGAAAGTAAATTCGGCGAGAAGTTATAAAGTAACTGAAAAAGGCTTTTTAAAACGAGTCAGAAAGGAAGAAAGTAAAAGTAAATTTATCTACCTATTCGAAGAATTGCTTGGTATATCTGAGAGTTCGATTTGCTTGGCGATTGTGCTGTTTAATAATTCAGGAAAGATAATGAAAGATCGGTATCGACTTCTCCTTGTTGATGCGGAGAAAATTGAAGTAATTGAAAATCACGAAAAAATTTGGGAAAGTCATTTTGATAATCAATATTTAGACATCTATCGCGAATATCGATACACTTTCCCAGAGTTATTGACAAAAAACGGCGCTTAACTTTCGGTGCCTCCGCGCCGCTCGGGGCTCACTTCGTGACCCACTCGCTTGGGCTTCGCCACATTTGCTTCTGTCACTTCGTTTGCAAAGCAAACTCGTGCCATCGCAAACGTCG
>NZ_ANIJ01000002.1 GCF_000347035.1 Leptospira sp. B5-022 | reverse complement strand
TAATATCGTAAGACAAATTGTCTATCGATATTTCTTTACACTTTAGTATTTTTACCAATACAAAATTTTAGCCCATATTACGCCTAACGACCAAGGTGTTCCGACGTTTGCGATGGCACGAGTTTGCTCATGCAAACGAAGTGACAGAAGCAAATGTGGCGAAGCCCGAGCGAGCGGGTCGCAAAGCGAACCCCGAGTGTAGCGGAGGCACCGGAAGTTATACGCTGGGCTGGCCTAATTCTTATATAAGTTTGTTAAATATTTGCCTTTTAATGTCTTATAAATAGAAAAGTCCGAATCTATACTGATAATGTTATAGATCCCTTCTCGCTCCGCAATGCACATTAAAGATGCATCTGCCAAGTCCATCGGTAAATCCGAATATTTTTGCATCCTGCTTTTAATATATTTTAGATCATCTAATGTTATATCTAAAATCTGCAGACTTCCTCGCTCTATCCATTCTAAAAAGTCTGATTGAGCATCTATTGAAAATGAAAGTAAATAGACCACCTCAGTTATCACCGGCCAAGTAGTAAATAAGGATCCTTTAAAGCCTTTTAGAAATTTGAAGACTGACTTATGATAATCATCTGAAGAATTAAATAATGCTATAATTGGACCAGAATCAACGAGTGTGACGTTTTTCATTCTTGTCCTTTAATGTTTTATTTAAGATACTTTTTCTATTTTGAGCTAATTTCTGATTATTAGCTGAGTATTTACCAAATAGATCTTCTCCTAATTCAAAAGGAGTTTTGCTTGAACTATGATTCCTTATATATTCAAGAATTGATTCTTTTACGATCTCAGAACGACTTTTGCCTTTAGATTTCGCAAAGGAGTCCAACTTTCTTTCTAAATCTGGTGGTATTCTTAAACTGATCACAAATACAATGTATCACACTTTAGTATTACATACAAGAATTTTATATGATTATTCTTAAAAAGTTGATTTTGCCAGCCTTGCGTATAACGACCAAGCCTAGCCGACGTTCGCAACGGCGCGAGCTTGCACAAGCAAGCGCAGTGACGGAAGCGAATGTGCCGTAGGCCGGAGCGAGAGTGCGAAGCAGCTCGAAGCGTAGCGGCTGAGGCGAAAGTTAGACGTAGTGGGCATGAAATGAAATCGACAAGGCTGGCGAAGTATAGTTTCCGTTACTATTAACAATAACGTAGTATGCAATGAAAGTTAACTAATTGAAATGCAATTCGTTAGTGAATTCGGCAGTAATGATAAGTCAATGGTTAGAATAAAATTATTGTTTTATCTAACCATTGAGATTACGAAATTTTATTTATTGCTCTACACAGACAACCATATGTGTATTGCTACAACCGCTTGTACCCCCGCCTCCAATTAAGCCCGATCCAGTTGAATCCCAGGTTCCAACTGTCGAACTGGTGCCACCTGCGTTCGTACTCCAGTCTGAACAGTCATTAGCATTACTAGTCCAATCAGCATTCATGCCTGTTCCAATTCCGTTAGTAACAACAAGATTAGCAAGAATTTCAACTGAATTCGTTAATGGGAAGGTAAATACCCCGTTCGCTGTCGTCGTGCCAATAACAGTAGTCCCGTCTTTTCGTCGATATTCTTTATTTGGTTTCAAGACCCAATCTAAGTGCTCAGAGGTTCCTCCGCTACATGAGGCTGTGGTGCAGGCTCGACGATTTACACCGTCAGTCACTAAAGCCTTATATGTCCCGCCACCAGCTGGCTTATTTGCATCTGTCGAACAATTATTATCTACACCCGCAATACCGCCATTTTTCGTCATACCACCGGCGTTTGTTGTAGCAAACATCATACAGTGTCCAGTTGTAGCACAAGTACCACCCGCATTTGAATTGCCATTTACCAAAACTACCAAGAGGGCTAAATTATTGTCATCGTTCTTAGGCTGACAAGTTACGGCCATCATCAATACCAGTAACCCAATCCATACCCGCTTTGCTGAGGTGAAAAATTCAAAAACTTTCAGAAGTGTGACTCCTTTACTAGCGCCGAGCTTATCCCAAAAGGAATAGTATTCAGATAAAGCACCGAGTAAAAATGTAATTATTAATGTGACACGATTATGGGTTGTATTACTACAGAATACTCCTTTTTTCTTTAAGTCAGAGCCAGCATGAAATCGTTCATTCCAATTAAATATTACGGAACCATTTTGTCCATTGCGTCTAACGACCAAGGTGTTCCGACGTTTCGCGAGTCCGTAAGGACTTGGCACGAGACTTGCTCTGCAAGACGAGTGACAAAGCGAAATGTGCCGAAGGCCAAGCGAGAGTTGCGAAGCAAGCTCGAAGCGCTGCGGAAGCACCGAAAGTTAGGCGAAGTGACAGCTATATCAAAAGATGTTGTAAATTTAAATTGACAAAGAATTAAATTTCTAAAGAGCTTTTGCATAAATGTCCGTAGAGATATTTTTCAACTTTTCGATTTACGTAAAATTTCTTCCTTTGTCTGAAGCGCAGTTCCACAAAATGGACAAAATAAAACTGCCTGATCGAACCAGCCTGGACCATCTTCAGTCTGAATATATCCTACTGCTAAATAAAGTACATTAGTATCAGAAACATCAAATAATGAATTTCGAGGAGCTGTCATCGCTTCTTTCAAATCATTGCAACAATTGCCAAAGGAGTTTTTATTCGAACCAAACTTCATAGTTTATTTAAGAAAAATAATTACCTAATATTAGCAAGTTTTTAACCTTTTGAGAAAAACTAATATTTATAAATAAGTTAAAAGAGAATTTTGCGAAGAAACAATGACCCTTATCACAAATTTCTTATTATTAAGAGATGCATAAAATTTATGAATCAATCAATTTGTCATTTCGCCTAACGACCGAGGTGCTCCGACGTTCACGACGGCACGAGTTTGCTCATGCAAACGAAGTGACGGAAGTGAATGTGGCGAAGCCCAAGCGAAGGTTGCGAAGCAATCCTGAAGCGCAGCGGAAGCACCGGAAGTTATG
>NZ_ANIJ01000001.1 GCF_000347035.1 Leptospira sp. B5-022 | reverse complement strand
AAAGTAACTGCCTGTTCATTTTGATCAGGAGATACACACGAATTCATTAAGACTAATAGTATTATATAAAAAAATATCTTTTTCATAGAAAGAAAGTCATAGCAATGGCTTTCGCATAACGACCAAGGTGTTCCGACGTTTTGCGAGTGCGAAGCACTTGGCACGAGACTTGCCACTGCAAGACGAGTGACAAAGCAAAATGTGCCGAAGGCCAAGCGAGAGTTGCGAAGCAAGCTCGAAGCGCTGCGGAAGCACCGACAGTTATGCGATGTGCCCAAGACTTATAAACAAATATTCAGAATTTTATTCCGAAATCTAAATGATTCGAGATAATATCTTTTATATATTTGTTTTTACTATCAAAAACACCAGCCACTATCAAGCTTCTAATTTCCTTTGATTCGAATTCATTGATAACTTTAGAAATATCAAAGGTGTCTTCTTTTCTCAAAAGATTGAGCAAAGTCGTTACAATAATCTGCAAATATTCATTTTTTATATCAAGATTATTGAAACTTATGCTTTTAAACTTCTCTATTTCAGCACTAATGAATTCAATTAAAGGTTTAGAGATAAATACCTTTGTCTGCCTAATTGCTGCACTTATTAAATTAATATTCTTGAGAATCTCGAGTTTTTTATAATAATCTTCTTCTGAATTTAAGAAAGAAATAATCTCATAAGCCGTTTTACTATCCGTTTCCGCATCCAAAGATTTGGATTTTTTAATAGTTAATAGAAATTCTGAACTAATATCTTCTTTCATTATGTATTTTATAGATAAATTTTTTGGGCATGGCGTATAACGACCAAGCCTAGCCGACGTTTCGCGAGTGCGTAGCACTTGGCGCGAGGCTTGCCCTGCAAGACGAGTGACAAAGCGAAATGTGCCGTAGGCCAAGCAAGGGTCGCTTTAGCGATCCCGCAGCGCTGCGGCTGAGGCGAAAGTTAGACGACGTTGTAGTCGTAAAGTAAACTAGTTAACAGATACTTCAAGCGATGAACTTAGAAAAACCACCCATGTTTTACTTGGGTGACCTATAATCTCAAATTTCAAAGTATTATCTCCTTCATGTAAAGCATTCAAAGCAGAAGTATCGGTGATTTTAAAAGATTGTGGGGAACAATTGATAAATTCGTGACCACTATTTCGAGGAGGTACACCCGCATTTAACCATGGCTTCAAAGCTGTTCCTTTTGGAATGGTTAATTTTTCCTCGAATAATTTTATATTATTAGTACTCACTCTAAGAGTGATCGGATAATCGTCATTTTTGCAACCTACTATATTTAGTGTTGCTCCACGTATTCTTTGCTCTCCAATCGCTATATTATAAATAGCAAACCCTGGTTGATCATTATAAAATCCGACATCACATGTGCCTTCGGGACAATAGCCATTAAAAGTTTCACTTGTGCTGAGACCTGGCGAAACCCTTTTGCCCTGTACAAGTGCTATCAAACGACGTATGTCAGCACGCTGAGGACCCTCTGGAAGACTATTTAATAAAGAAATTAACTGATCCATCGTTCCAGGCTTATCTTTTAAACCAACTGCTAAGCCAGAGATAGCCATCTTTCGAGTTTTATCATCTTTCAAATATGGTAAGTATGTAGCAATTAAAGTCGACTGTGAGACAGAAAGCTCTCTCTCGTTATAATTCTGTCCGACTAAAAAGACAGCTATTGGAAGCAAAAGGGCTGATGACCAATCTTTTAAAGAATTTATAAGTTTTAACAAATCTTTAGACATCATATTTTCCAGTTGTATATTTTCTTGAATAAAGTTATTACAATGTCGTCTAACGACCAAGCCTAGCCGACGTTTCGCGAGTGCGCAAGCACTTGGCGCGAGGCTTGCTTAGCAAGACGAGTGACAAAGCGAAATGTGCCGGAGGCCAAGCAAGGGTCGCGTAGCGATCCCGCAGCGCTGCGGCTGAGGCGGAAGTTAGACGTAGTGGTCCGATCGTTATCTATTGTGGGTTAATAAACTGTCCAAAGACCCAACCTACATCTGAATAACAACCATTATACGCATTTGAAGACACCGCTATTAAATACCAATAATTTTCCCACTGGCCAATTCTTACCTTTTGAGTCTGGCGTCCTATTATAACGATATCTTTTCCAGTCGGAATATATTCACTTTCCATCTGTTGGTGATCCTCATCAATATAACTACATTTGAATGAAAGGGAATTCTGATTTGGATTCTCACGGAATTTGACATTAGCTGTCGTTTGAGAATTAATCTGCCCAACAGTAACTATTTCTATACCTTTATATTTTCTATTTTCTCCAGATCCTAACTCACTACTGTAATTCCAAAAAAAGGAATTCTCTCCGCAATTTAAGCGCTGAGTATAATATAAGGATTGATCTGTCTTTTCTAAAATACACTTCTTGCTTTTAACCGGCTTGTTTTCTGGAGTGCACCCTGGATTCTTCTCAGGTTCTAAAAACACTTGATTGCTTTTAATTTCAAAAGAGCCGCTATAACCCCCGCATCCTTCTCCTGCATAATACTCAGTATATGTTTGATCTTCCTTAAACTCTAGGACCCAACCCTCCCCAGTTATAATATCTTGTCCCCAAGCTGTTGTTACTAAAAGTTTTTTATCAATTCTATTACTTGAACACGCAAATAGCGAAAATGATAAACTCAGAAAATACAAAAGTTTCATTATTATTTTAATCATTCCTTTTCGGACCATTACGTCTAACGACCAAGCCTAGCCGACGTTTCGCGAGTGCGTAGCACTTGGCACGAGGCTTGCCATGCAAGACGAGTGACAAAGCGAAATGTGCCGGAGGCCAAGCAAGGGTCGCTTTAGCGATCCCGAAGCGCTGCGGCTGAGGCGAAAGTTATACGCCGTATGCGCATACCTAAGGGCTATTTCCAATCTTCAGTATCTCTGTATCTTGATAATTCTACTAAGTCAAATTGATCCTGCCCTATTGATCTTTCAAGACCAAGCAATTTTAAAACATTATTAATTGCATTTGATTGAAAGGAAAATTCTTCAACAATCGAACCATTTCGAAATAACTGAGCCGTTTGACCACCCGTACCACCGAAAAACTCAGCGGAAATAAGTGCGAATTTGGAATCATTTGATCTAACGGAAAGCCAGCGAATAATTTCTGACTCGAAATTCTCATTGTTTTCGATATTTATTTTCTTTAAAAACTCTCTCTTTAATGGAATCATTGCGAATTCATGAGGTAATTCTATAATAAAAGATTCTTCAGATTTAAAACTCTTTCCGATCTCTTCTCTTTTTCCGATTATTGCTTCCAGAAAATATCCCATAATTTCCTATTTAATTTACTGTTTTCGCATTCTATTTTTGCGCATATGGCGTATAACGACCAAGGTGTTCCGACGTTTGCGATGGCACGAGTTTGCTTTGCAAACGAAGTGACAGAAGCAAATGTGGCGAAGCCCAAGCGAGAGTTGCGAAGCAAGCTCGAAGCGCTGCGGAAGCACCGAAAGTTAGGCGATGCGACCGCACCTACTTGTAACTATCTTTTCTTTGATCTACATCAACAAATATTACTAATAGTTCGTTATCTTTAATCAAATAGAACAAA